>CAWDVD010000001.1:0-2634515 GCA_963805745.1 uncultured Solirubrobacteraceae bacterium | reverse complement strand
AGGTTGTACGGTCGGCTCACAACTGAAAATAGTGGCGCCGGCGGCAGCGGTAACTGCCCCGACGCCGTGACACAAGGAGTGATAGCTCCCCATGCACAAACACCGTACCCCACACGGGCACGAGGCGCACGAGGCCCTCGATCGAGTCCTCCTGCAGCAGATGCTCGGTCCCGAAAACCAGCGCCCGTGGGCCGAAAGCGAGCTGGCCCGCACAGCCAGCCTCCCCGGCGACGTAAATGACGGGCTCAGGCGACTGCGCCAGTCAGGGCTGATCCACCGCTGGAACGATCTCGCCACCGCATCACGGCCCGCTGTGCGCTTCCACGACATCACGCATGGCGTCGACCCGGGCTCCGCGCACGAGCGCCGCGACGACAGGACGGCACTCGAAGCTCTGCTCGCCCACTACCAGCAGGGCGGAGGGGCGCTGAGCGACGCTGAGTTCTACGAGCAGTTCAGCGAGGACAAACGCCTGGACATGCTCAACGCCGTCGCCCGTCTCGACGGTGACGGTCTGGTCGAACGCCGCGGCGGCCACGTGAAGGTCTCCGAGCCCGCGCTGCGCTTCGACGAACTGATGACGCTCTGACGCGGGGGTCAACCGTGCACGTCAACAACTTGGCCTTGGGTCAGGCTGCCTCCCCCAGCCTGATCCAGGGCCGGGATACATCCCACCCTCAGCGGGTGCGGCGCGAACGTGACTGGATTCTCGTCGTTGAGACCGACACGGACATCGGTCAGCAGCTCGGCGACCAGTTGCTCGCCGACGGCTACAACGTGACGCTCGCGCACACCGCCGGTCACGCGGCCCTGCTGGCTGCCGCGCATACGCCTCACCTGGTCGTGCTCGGAGAGCTTGACCCTCCACGAGGCGCGCTCGACCTGTTGGAAGCCATACGCCACCGCCAGCCCGCGGGCGAGCAGGGGCCGTGGCCACCAGGTGTTCCGGTGATCGTGCTCAGCTCAGCAGCCAAACAGACCGACCTGCTGCGCGCGTTTGACGCGGGCGCCGACGACTTCCTCGCACGCCCGGTCCAGTATCTAGAGCTGCGCGCACGCCTTCGAGCGGTGCTGCGCCGCTCCAAGGGCACACGCAGGTCGCAGGTATTGCAGATCGGGCCGCTCAGGATCGACACGGCGAGCCGCGAGGTTTTCTTTCATGACAATCAGGTTCAGCTTCGACGCATGGAATACGACCTGCTCCTGTTCCTCGCCCGCGACCCGCGCCGAACGTTTCGTCGCAGCGAGTTGCTGGCTGCCGTGTGGGGATATCGGGCCGAGGGCACCACTCGCACAGTTGATAGCCACGCCAGCCGTCTGCGCGGCAAGCTCAGCGCCGTCGGCGAACGCTGGGTCATCAACGAGTGGGGCGTCGGCTACCGACTGACCTGAACCTGAAAGCACCGTGTGCCGGCGTCGTGCACGGCCGGCGCTCAGCCGGAGCAGCCGACCGATCGTGGGCCGGTTGGCCCACCATGCCGGCGACGGCGACGATGCGCATAGTCGAAAGGCAGGCCCTCGAGTATGCGCCTGGCTCCACGGCGCCGGCGCATCATCCTGCTCGCCTGCGATGGCGTTGCAGGGCCGCCCGGCCCTGCGGCGTCACCGACCACGGATCGCCGAGCCGTACGAGTCCCGCGTTGACCGCGGCGATGAGGTCGCGTGCTTGCGGGCTCGGCCCCGACAGGCCGATGGCGACCCACTCGACCGCGGCTAGCACTCCAGGCTGCGCCTCCGCTTGCGCGGATGTCGTGGGCGAGCTGAATGGGGGAGCGATGCGATACATGCAGACAGTGCGATTCAGGCTACCCGGCAGCCCACCAGCACACGTATGGCCGCTGTGAACACCGGGTAGCTCGGCCGGGCTCGTCACCTCACCATGCCTGCCCAGCCGCCGCCCGACTTGCTGCTGCGTGAAGCTCGCGCATCAGCTTCAGCTGGTCTTCGATCGTTGCCTTCTCCGCGTCGCCATCTGCCAGGTCGCCAGCAGCCCGCGCCAGCACTGGCAGCATCGCCTCGGTGGCCTTCGCCAACGCGCCGGCCTGCCCGGCTGCGTCTACGTCGCTCTCCGGCTCACCGTCACTTTCCCATCGGATCAGGTCGAGCAAGTCGCACAAGTCGCTCAGGTCCCGACTGCAGCGGCGCCAGTCGTGCGTGCTGTCGATCGCGCTGGACACGTCCTCTACGCAGTCGAAGATGCCCTCCCGCACAAGTGCGAACGCGGAGACGGGGATCAGCAGTGTCGTCGGCGCGGGACGTTCGGCAAGGCTCGCCAGGAAGCACTCGATCGTCGCCGCGAGCGCCGCTGCCCGTGCGCGACCCTCGGCAGATTCGAGCTTCTCTTGTTCGGAGGCCCATTCCCACCCCTCCGCGTCTCTCTCCAACGCCTCGATCATCGTCGTGTCGATAGCGAGCGTCAGCGGCTGCTGCTCGGCGGCCGATGCCCAGCCGATCACGTCAAGTGCGCGGCGCGCCTGCTCAATGCGTCGCAGAACGCCCGCCCAGCTCGCGCGAATCTTTGGCTCCGTAGACGGCATGTCCTCGCATGCCCGTTCGAGGTCCGCATACAGCGCGCCACGCAGCAGCTCGACTACATCGCCGGGCATCGTCGCCGTGACCGTCGTCGGCTGGTCACACGCGACAGCGCGCAGCGCGGCACCCTCGAACTCTCGCAGCGCTTGCAGGTCGGCCTCGCGGCTCGCGCGCTGCGGATCCTCCGGCTCGTCGGCGATCAGCGTCACGAGCCGATCGACGTTTCCCTTCAATGCGCCGAGCAGCCCCTCGCGGTGCTCGTGCACGTCCAGCTCGACCGGGCCGGCCATCTCATCCGCCCATCCCAACAGGTCAACCAGTGCCCACGCCTGCAGCAGCCGCCGCCGCTCGCCCGACGGCGCGACGCCTCGGTACATCGCTTCGCCGATCACGGTCGCCAACTGCTCCGCCGCTCCCGAAATCTGCAGCTGCGCCCCGCCACGTATGTGCGGGACCACCCTCGCAGGGATGGTGATGATGCCCATCGTTCGGTCCTCCTTATCTCGGTTGGAGGCGCCGGTGGCGTCGTCTCCAGCCGCGCAGGAGGCTCCGTTATGGTCCCGAGCGTGGCGGAGTCTCGGCTCCGTCGCCACGCCCCCGGCTGTTGACGCAGCGCGGGGGCACATGCGTAAAGTGCCGCAGACAATACGCCTCATCCCGGATCGAGCGGCGGGGCGGCCGCGACAACGGTCTTCGCGCTACACGGCGCCCGTAGCGAGGGAAATAGAGGATCTCTTGGTGGCGCGCGACGCGTGCTCCACGGCCTCAACCTGCAGGTCGCCGCCGGGTCGTGGCCGTTTGATTTCGCTCAGTCGACCGAGTGGGCGGTGGGGCGCCAGCCCCACACGAGACCCCGAATCACATCGAGGCTCGAAATGACGCCGATCGGCAACTGCGTGTCTGTCGCAGTCACGACCAGGTGCGAGCATTCGTGCTCGCCCATCAACTGCGCGGCATGCTCGAGGCTCTCGTGGAGACCGATCGTCACGATCTCGCCCGTCGCCGCTCGCGACGCTTCACTGTTCAGCCCATTCGCGGCGAGCGCGCGCATCAAGTCGACGTCAGATACGAGGCCCACCCGCGCTGCTCCTCACCAGGCTCTCCGGCGGGTAGTCCGTGGACGGCGACACTATGGGTGTCCTCCTCGGCCATCAGCCGCGCGAGGTCCTCGAGCGGGGTCTGCGGTCCGCACTCGATGATTCCCATGTGCATCACCGAGCCAACGGTGAGTCTCTTATATGTCTCAGTTGCGGGCATTGAATGTCTTCCTCGGTTGCTGGTTCGCCAGATTCCCTGTGTCTCGGGGGAATGTTGCTCACCACTTGTGTCGGTCCGAACGATCGTGGCCTAGTCAGACTCCGCTCTCGTGCTGGGCACCGCTGTTACCGGAATCGGCGAGCGTGTCAGCAGCTCGCTGGTGACAGTCCCGATCGCCTTGTGCAGTCGCGAGTGCTGTTGGCAACCCACGACGATCGCGCTCGCACGGTGGCGGCGAGCGGCCTCGGTCAACGCGGTCACGGGATCCTCGTCTGAAACCTCCGCATGTGCCGCTACTTCTAGGAGCGTATCTTCGGCGTCGAGTGCCAGCTCGTCGAGAAAGGCTCGGCCGAGGTTGTGGCGCTCGTCCGTAGAGGCGAGAGGCGAAGCGGGGGCGTGCAGTGGCCGGCAGGCGTACACCAGCACGAGTCGCCCGTCCGCAGGCAGCGAGCTGGCGGCCCAGCTTGCGGCGGCGCGGGCGCTCTCGCTGCCGTCATAGCCCACCACGAGGCACGGCCCGTCAGGCACGTTGTCGACTCCGTTGCTGGCGGGAGACGTAGCTTGACCGGCGGGGAGGCTCATGCGGGAACCTGTCCGCGGTCGAGGCTCTCGAGATACGGCGCCAAGTACTTCGCGGCGATCTTGCTCGGTGGCGACCAAGTGGGGGTGTCCGTGATCTCCGAGCTGAACCCGTGACCGCCGGTGATCTTCGCCGTCAGGTACATGGGCTTGCCGTCGGTCAGCAGCATGCCGTGGATGACGGGGTTGAACGCCTCGGGTGTGACGGATGCGCCGGTCAGCGCCGCGATCGACTGCGCTGCCACGTCGGCCTGCTGGGATCCAACCCCGCCGTGCTTGATCGGGAAGTCGATCGCGTCGCCCGCGGCGTAGACGCCCTCCAAGTCCCGCACTCGGCCGTACGGGTCGACGCGGATGAAGCCGTGTTCGCCGAGGGGGATGCCGTGTATCGATGGCCCGTAGAGCTCGGGCAGCGCGATCACGCGCTTGACGTGCAGATGACGGTCGCCGGGGTTGATCACGACCTCCCCGGCGCTCGGCACCTCGACGTAGGCGGAGTTGATCGTCTTGACGCGCGCTCGCTCGAGCCGCTGTGCAATCGCATTGCTCGCGGTGGAGCCGAAGATCGCCAATGGACTGTCCTCGGGGGTGATGATCGTCGTGGAGAGATCGATTTGCATGTCATACGCACGGCCGGCAGTCATCAGCGCCAGCTCATACAGCGGCAGCTGCCAAGCCATGCGGCCCGGCGCCACGAACGCGAGGCTGTCCACGTAGCCACCCTCGATGTCCTGGATCAGCCCGTGCAGCGTCTCATCCATGCGACGGTCGTCGATCGTGATCGCGTGCTTGTAGCGCGGAACCGCGCGGGCGCCCAGCGCCAACACGAGCGCGTCATACTCGATCGCCTCACCGGCCTTGGTGTGAACAGTGCGCCGCTCGGGGTCTGCGTAGTCCAGCTCGCCGACGCGCAGCTCGGCGCCCGCGTCGTGGACGATCTGAGCGAGCGGGTAACGACGCGCCGCCGTGTAGGCGAACGGCTCGCGGACCGTCATCGGGCGATATACGAACTCCTCGTTGGGTGCTATCACCGTTATCGCGGTCTGCTCAGGCGCGAGCTCCCGCAGGGACAGCGCCGTCTCCAGGGCGGCGACCCCTCCGCCCACGATCACTACGCGAAGCTTGGGATGAGAGCCATGTGTTGTCATGGCCTCCAAGCTAACTCTCGGCCTCACCGGCGCCAGCCGCAGAAATCCGCCGTCGTGGACGGAAAACTACGGAGCCGATCGGCCGGCGACCGCGGACCCGCTCAGCCGGTGAGAAGCTCATCCTCCTCCAGGCGCTCAAAGCAGGCGCGGTGGTAATGCTCGCCCCCCTGATGAGAGGGCTCGAGCGCTCGAGAGGTCTCGTAGACGCGCCCGTCGAGGAGTCGGACTAGCGGCTCATAGACGCCGATCACCTCACCGCAGTGCTTACAGCGCAACAACTCGCTCACGACTCGACGTACGCTCGGTGCTCAAGTCGGACACTGCCGAGAACTTAGATCGCGTGCGGCGCAGCGAACACCGGGATCAGCCGCGAGATCAGTGGGGCAAACTACGGATGGACTCCCACCGAGCTGGGGAACCCGACTCCCACGACGCTTTTCCGGGATTTCTACCCAGCCACGCGCCACATGAGCCGCCTCGACAAGACTAAGCTCACGTAGAAATGAACAGCGCCGCCTCTGGGGAACTATGGATGCGCCGCCTCCTCGACGTTGGACGCGAGCTCGTGACCGAGCTGGACCTCGACGCCGTCCTCGCTCGCGTGCTGCAGACAGCACGGGAGATCACCGGCGCGCGCTACGCGGCGCTCGGGATCTTGAACGAGCAGCGCACCGAGCTCGAGCAGTTTCTGACCTCTGGGGTCGACGAGGACACGAAGCGCGCAATCGGCGACCTGCCACGCGGGCGCGGGGTGCTCGGTGCGCTGATCGAGCATCAACAGCCGCTACGCCTAGCAGAAGTCGGAGGACACCCCTCCAGCTACGGCTTCCCGACGGGGCACCCGGTGATGCGCAGCTTCCTCGGCGTGCCGGTCCGCGTGCGCGGGCAGGCATGGGGCAACCTCTATCTCACCGAGAAGCAGGACGGCGAGTTCTCTGAGCGCGACGAGGAAGCAGTGGTGATCCTCGCGGATTGGGCCGCGGTCGCGATCGACAACGCGCGCCTGTACGAGACCAGCGAGCGCCGCCGCCGAGAGGCGGAGCGAGCGATCCGGGGCCTGGAGGCGACGCGTGATGTGGCTGTCGCGATCGGCGGGGAGATCGCGCTCGAGCACGTGCTGGAGCTGATCGTCAAGCGCGGCCGCGCCCTCGTGGGCGCTCGCAGCCTGGTGATCATGCTCCGCGACGGCCACGAGCTCGTGGTGCAGGCCAGCGCGGGTCACGTCCAGGCGATGTCCGGCACGCGCCTGCCGATCGCCGAGTCGACCTCCGGGCAGGTACTCGAACGTCGGCTCCCTGAGCGGATCACCGACGTCGCCGCAAGGCTACGCATAGCGCCGACCCAGTTCGGGGTGGCCGACCCGCAAACCGCCTTGTTGGTGCCGATGCTCTACCGCGGCGAGGGACTCGGCGTGCTGGCGGCCTTCGACCGCGGCGAGGACGGCAGCATGTTCAGCGAGGAGGACGAGCAGATCCTGCGCACGTTCGCGGCGAGCGCCGCGACCGCCGTTGCGCTCGCGCAAAGCGTACAGAGCGACCGGCTGCGCAGCTCACTGGCTGCCGCGGACGCCGAGCGCCGGCGCTGGGCACGCGAGCTCCACGACGAGACCCTGCAGGGTCTCGGCGGCCTGCGCGTGCTGCTCTCCTCCGCACGACGAGGCGACGACCTCGCACGGGCTCAGACAGCGATGGACGAGGCCGTCGAGCACATCGAGCGAGAGATCGCGAACCTGCGCGCCATCATCACCGAGCTGCGGCCCGCCGCCCTGGACGAACTGGGGCTACGCACCGCGATCGAGGCGCTACTGGACCGCCATCGCGAACAGAGCGGATTCGAGATCGACGGCGAGCTCGCGCTCTCGGCCTCCTCCAAACCCGACCGACGACTCAGCGACGATCTCGAGACCACCGCCTACCGGCTCGTGCAGGAGGCGCTCACCAACATCGCCAAGCACGCACGCGCCGAGCGGGTGCATGTGGCGGTCAAGGAAGCCGACGGGAAGCTGCTCATAGAGGTGCAGGACGACGGCGCGGGCTTTGACACCGACTCCGCGCACGAGGGCTATGGCCTCGCAGGGATGCGCGAGCGCGTCGGTCTTGCAGGCGGGACGCTGAGCATCGACTCCGGCGAGCACGGCACGCTGCTGAGGGCGTGCCTGCCCACGCTCCCAGGAACGCAGGCGGGGCTTTCAGGGGCCCACCAGGCCGCGTCGTAGCGCATAGCGGACAAGTTCGGCTCGCGTGGCGAGCCCCAGCTTGCGATGGACGTTCGCGCGGTGCGTCTCGACGGTGCGAGGCGACAGATGCAGCTTGCGGGCTATCTCGACGCTCGTGTGCCCGAGCGCGATCAGTCGCAGGACTTCCACCTCGCGTGGCGAGAGAGCATCACCGGTGATCGAGCGTTGCAAGGCATCCAGCCGTGCAGCGGTTCGCGGGCTGACGAACTCCTCGCCGCGCGCGGCGGCGCGAATGGCTTGCGGGAGCTCGCCGTCGGCCAGATCCTTGGCTACGAAACCCACTGCCCCTGCCGCGAATGCGCGCTGTGCGAACACCGGGTTATCGTCCATCGTCATCACGACGATCTGCGTGTCAGGCGCCTGCTCACGCAAGCGGCCGATCGCATCGATGCTCGACCCATCCGGCATGCTCAGGTCAAGGACCAGCACATGCGGCTCGTGGCCCTGGACATGGCGAGTGACAGCCGCCAGGTCGTCTGCTTCGGCGATCACCTCCATGCCGTCCTCGCCGTTGAGAAGCAGCCGCAGGCTGCGGCGCATCAGCGCATGGTCGTCGGCCAGCAACACGCGGATATCCGCATTGGTCGGCGCCGCATCCAGATCCTCGGGGCTGCGAGCCAGGTGAAGATGTGAGGCCATATCGACAAGCTAGCTGTGAAGGGCAGGCTTCAACCACCGGGTAAACACTCCGATCGCCCGCGGCAAAGCACGGATCTTCGCCACCCGCCCGGGGCCTTCGCCGACATCCTGGTTCGCGGTCATTCCACTGCGGCCTGCGGGAAAAACCCTGATGCCCCAGACGTGCGATTCTCAGATGCTTCTCCTATGACACAGCCACAGCTACGCCGTCCTTCACGGTCTCACTCCGAGGACAGTCAGGGACAGCGGGCGATCCACACCGCTGGGCTGTGCAAGAGCTACGGCGACACAGTCGCGCTGGACGACCTGAACCTCACGGTCAACGACGGCGAGGTCTACGGGTATCTCGGACCCAACGGCGCCGGCAAGACCACCACCATCCGGCTGCTGCTCGGCTTGCACCGGCCGAGCGCCGGCCATGCCGAGCTGTTCGGCCTCGACGCCTGGAGGGAACCCGTCACCGCCCACAGACGCGTGGCCTACGTACCCGGCGAGCCGTTTCTGTGGCCCTCGTTGACGAGCGCGGAGACCTTCGAGTTCCTCGCACGTCTGCGCGACGGGACCGATGTCGCCTACCGCGACGTGCTGATCGAGCGCTTCCAGCTGGATGTCGACAAGAAGATCAGGGCCCTCTCGAAGGGCAACCGCCAGAAGGTGCAGCTGATCGCCGCGTTCGCATGCCGCGCCGACCTACTACTCCTGGACGAGCCCACCGCGGGACTCGACCCGCTGATGGAGGTCGCCTTCCGCGAGACGGTGATGGAAGCCAAGCAGCGCGGCCAAGCCATCTTTCTCTCCTCCCACATCCTCAGCGAGGTCGAGGCGCTATGCGACCGCGTCGGGATCCTCAGAGACGGAAAGCTCGTCGACGAGGGAACACTCACAGAGCTACGCCACCTCGCGGCGCAGACCGTCGACGTCACGTTCACCGGCCACGCGCCAGAGCTGCCGCCGCTGGCCGGAGTCCACGTACAGGCCGCCGGCCCGAACGCGCTGCGATTCGAGGTCTCAGGGGGCGTCGGCCCGCTGATCGCGGCGCTCGCCGGCGCCGGTGGGAGCACGATCGAGACACTGACCAGCCGCGAGCCCTCACTCGAGGAGATATTCCTACACCACTACGACGGCTCCGACGGCCATGGCGGCCACTAGCCGGACGGCCGTAGCGCCCAGCGCCCCGGCCGTGAGGACCGGCGCGGGTCTGACCGCAGCGCGAGCGCTGGCCAAGCGGGCGTTCCGTGACGCGCGAGTCCGCACGATCTCCTTCGCGTACCTGTTCGCCATCATCGCCTACATCCAGCCGGTCGGCTACCGCGACGCCTACCCGACGCTATCGGCCCGGCTCGCGTTCGCCCGCAGCTTCGCCGACAACAAGGCGATCCGCCTCTTCTACGGTGTCCCTCACGACCTGCTCACCGTCTCCGGCTACACGGCCTGGCGCGTCGGCGGGACGCTCGCGATCTTCGCCTCGATCTTCGGGCTGCTCGCCGCGGTCCGTGCGCTACGAACCGAGGAGGACACCGGCCGGATGGAGCTCCTGCTCGCCGGTCCAGTCGGACGACCGACCACGTATCTCGCCGCGATCGCGGCGATCGCGACAGGCGTCCTCATCCTCGGGCTGGCGGAGTTCGCCGGCCTCGTCCTATCCGGCCTGCCAGTCGGCGGGTCAGCCGAGCTCGCGCTCGCGACCGTATCGATCGTGCCCGTCTTCGTGGGTGTGGGCGCGCTCACCAGCCAGCTCGCCTCGACACGCAGAATGGCCCTCGAGCTCGGCGGCGCCGCCGTCGGACTGTTCCTGGCGCTGCGAGTCATCGCCGACACCTCAGCGAGCGCCAGCTGGCTACGGTGGACGACGCCGCTCGGATGGGCCGAGGAAGTCCGCCCGTTCACCGGCGCCCGGCCGATCGTCCTGTTGCTCCCCGCCGTGGCAACGGTGGCGCTGCTCGCGCTCGCCGCACGGATCGCCGCCCGCCGGGACATCGGCACCGGTGTGCTCCCAGCCCGTGACAGCAACCAGCCACGTCTAGGTCTGCTCTCCTCACCACTCGCTCAGACACTGCGCTCAGAGCGCGCGAGCCTGACCGTATGGCTCGCGAGCATCGGCGCGTTCGCGTACATCACCGGTGTGATCGCGAAGAGCACATCCACGGCGGGAATCTCGGGCAGCCTGCGCCACGAGGTCGCAAAGCTCGGCACCGGCTCGATCGCTACACCCACCGGATACCTCGCGTTCGTGTTCATCTTCTTCGTCCTGGCCGTCAGCCTGTTCATGTGCGCGCAGATCGGCGCCGCACGCCACGAGGAAGCCGACGAGCGACTCGAGACGCTCCTCTCGCTCCCCGTCAGCCGCCGCAGATGGCTCGGCGGAAGGCTCCTGCTCGCAGCCGTCGCCGCCACCGCGATCTCGCTGACCGCCGGCCTGCTCACCTGGGCAGGCGCCGAGTCCGGCGGCGTCAGCATCTCCCTCGTGGGGATGCTCGAAGCGGGCGCAAACTGCCTTCCCGTCGCGCTGATGTTCCTCGGCATCGCCGCACTCGCCTACGCGATCATCCCTCGCGCGAGCGCCGGGCTCTCCTACGGTCTCGTCACGATCGCGTTCCTGTGGGAGCTGTTCGGCTCACTGCTGAGCGTGCCGAAATGGCTCGTGGACGCGACACCGTTCGCGCACATAGGGCTCGTGCCGACCCAGCCCTTTCGCGTCGGCGACGCGCTCGTCATGCTGGCAGTCGCGGTGAGCAGCGCCCTCGCGGCGACATGGGCCTTCCAACGGCGCGACCTGATCGGACAGTGAGGAACGCGAGCCCGTGTTGCAGAAGGTGACAGTCGGGCGCTGGTCGCTCGACTCCTACAGCGGGATCGTGCCCGAGCACATCCTCGAAGCGCTCCACGCGCACGCCCGTGCGCTACACGGCGCACGGATACTCCAAGTCAACGCAACCGCCTACGGCGGCGGCGTCTCAGAGCTGCTGCGCTCAGCAGTGCCGCTGCTGCACGACCTCGGCCTCCACGTCGACTGGGAGGTGATCTCCGGCAGCCCAGAGTTCTTCGGTGCCACCAAGGCGCTGCACAACGGGCTGCAGGGCGCGAACAAGCCCCTGAGTGCCGCTGACCGAGCGGCCTACCTGGACTGCGCACGCGAGAACGCCGCCGCACTCGACGACGGATACGACTTTGTGATCGTGCACGACCCGCAGCCCGCCGCGCTGCTCGCCATCCATGGCAAGGGAAACGCCCGCTGGGTGTGGCGCTGTCACATCGACACCTCCGAGCCCAACCCCGATACCTGGGCGTTCCTGCACCCCTTTCTCGCAGACTTCGACGCCGCGGTGTTCACGATGCCGCAGTTCGTGCCGCCCGATTTTCCAGTGCGGCGCGTCGAGGTGATCCCCCCTGCGATCGACCCGCTGAGCCCTAAGAACCTCGAGCTCGACCTCGACACCGCACGCCAGATCCTCGACTGGATCGGAGTAGAGCTGCCCGGACGCCTCGTCACCCAGGTCTCGCGCTTTGACGCCTGGAAGGATCCGCTCGGCGTGCTCGCCGCGTATCGCCTCGTGCGTGAGGAGATTCCCGAGCTGCAGCTCGCACTCGTCGGCTCGATGGCACTCGATGACCCCGAGGGCTGGGAGGTTTACGGCCAGGTCGCCGAGCACGCCGCCGATGACCCGCTGATCCACCTCTACACCAACCTCACCGGTGTCGGCAATGTCGAGGTCAACGCCTTCCAACGGCTCTCCGACGTGATCGTGCAGAAGTCGATCCGTGAGGGCTTCGGGCTCGTCGTCTCAGAGGCGCTGTGGAAGGGCACCCCCGTCGTGGCCGGCCGCGCCGGTGGCATCCCGCTACAGATGCCGCCCGGCGTCGGCGGTGCGATGGTCGACTCCGTAGAGGAATGCGCCACCGCCCTGCTCGACCTTCTGCAGGATGCCTCCGCGGCCCAGCAGCTAGGGCACAGTGGCCGCGAGCATGTGCGCGAGCACTTCCTGCTGCCGCGACTGCTGATGGACGAGCTCAAGCTCCTATCGACACTCGCCTGACATCGCGACGAGGTGCATGCCCAGCGTGCCCTCAAGCGAAAAACCCATCGCTGGACCGGCGGCGACGTCGATCACCAATGCGGGCTCTCCCCAGCGGCGATCCTGATCACCGTCGATAAAGACAGGAGTCTCGCCCACGGTGCCGAGCAGGACATCGCTCGGCGCGGGAGGCAACTCGCCCGCCGGCAGACAGATCGGCGAGCTGCCGTCACAGCAGCCGCCGGACTGGTGGATCACCAGCGGGCCGTAGCGCGCCGCCAGACGCTCGAGCACATCGAGCACCGGCGGCGTCGCGCTGACCCGGCCCTCACCGTCAGCTCCCATCTCCTAAAAGAACCCAAGCGCGTCCGGGTCGTAGCTGACCAGCAGGCACTTCGTCTGCGTGTAGTGATCGAGCATCATCCGGTGATTCTCGCGCCCGACGCCCGAGGACTTGTAGCCACCGAACGCAGCGCCGGCAGGGTAGAGGTGGTAGCAGTTCGTCCACACCCGTCCCGCCTGGATCGCGCGGCCCATCCGGAACGCGCGGCTGCCGTCACGGGTCCAGACGCCCGCGCCGAGGCCATACATCGTGTCGTTGGCGATCTCAAGCGCCTCCGCCTCGTCCTTGAAGGTGGTCACCGCGAGCACCGGGCCGAAGATCTCCTCCTGGAAGATCCGCATGTCGTTGGTGCCCTTGAAGACCGTCGGCTCGAAGAAGTAGCCGCCCTCCAGCTCACCCTCCATCGCCGCGCGCTGCCCGCCGATCAACAGCTCTGCACCCTCGTCCAGACCGATCTGCACGTAGCTTTCGATCTTCTCCAGCTGCGCCTTTGAGACCTGCGGGCCGATCTGCGTCGCGGGGTCCAGCGGGTTTCCCTGGCGGATCGCGCGGATGCGCTCCAGGCAACGCGCCATGAACGGCTCGTAGATCGACTCCTCGATCAGCGCCCGCGACGGGCAGGTGCAGACCTCGCCCTTGTTGAAGGCGTAGAGCACTAGCCCCTCGATCGCCTTGTCCAGCAGCGCATCGTCAGCGTCGAGGATGTCGGCGAAGAAGATGTTCGGCGACTTGCCGCCCAGCTCAGTCGTCGAGGGGATCAGGTTCTGCGCGGCATAGCCCATGATCAATCGGCCGGTGACGGTCTCGCCGGTGAACGCGATCTTCGCGATCCGCTTGCTCGAGCCGAGCGCCCGGCCGACCTCCGCACCGGAGCCGTTGACGACGTTGATCACACCAGCAGGGACGACGTCCTGAATCACCTCGGCGAGCTTCAGCAGCGACCAAGGGGTCGGGCTGGCCGGCTTGATCACCGTGCAATTGCCGCCCGCGAGCGCCGGCGCAAGCTTCCACGCCGCCATCAGCAGCGGGAAGTTGAACGGGATGATCTGCCCGACCACACCGAGCGGCTCACGGAAATGGTAGGCGTAGGTCTTCTCATCGATCTCAGAGATCGAGCCCTCCTCGGCACGCACGGCCCCGGCGAAGTAGCGGAAGTGATCGATCGCCAGCGGCAGGTCCGCGGCGAGCGTCTCCCGCACCGGCTTGCCGTTCTCCCAGCTCTCGGCGATCGCGAGCATCTCCAGGTTCTCCTGCATCGCATCTGCGATCGCATCGAGCACCGCCGCGCGTTCCGCGGGCGAGCGCCGGCCCCACTCATCCTTGGCGGCATGTGCGGCGTCGAGCGCCAGCTCCACATCCGCCGGGGTCGAGTCGGCGACTTCGCAGAACGTCTCGGCCGTCGCGGGGGAGAGGTTCTCGCGGTAGGCGCCGGCGCTCGGTGGCACCCACTCGCCGCCGATGAAGTTCTCATAGCGCTCCTTGAGCTCGACGACGCTGCCGGGCTGGCCGGGTGCTGCGAAGACCGTGGGAATGTCGACTGCGACTGCCATGTGATTGCTCCTTCTCGGTGGTGAGTGGGGGATCTGGATCGGTCAGACGGCTTCGCGCGTCACGCGCTCGCCGCGACGCTGGGGCGCGAGGCGCCGGTGCTCGGCACCTCGGGCATGCGGAAGACCATCCGCGGCGCGGGCGCGCTGCCGTCGAGCACCTGTGCGATCGCCTCGTTGACGTCGTCGAGCTCGCGCTCGACGCGCTCAACCTGCGTGCGACCACGGCGGTGAAGCTCGAAGACCTCCTCGAGGTCGTGGTGGGTGCCCACGATCGAGCCCTTGACCGTCAGGCCGCCAAGCACGGTCTGGAAGATCGGCAGGCGCATCTCGTTCTCGGCGGGCAAGCCGACACAGACCAGCGTGCCGCCGCGAGCGAGTGATCCGAGCGCCTGCTCGAAGGCGGAGGGACTCACGGCGGTCGAGATCGCCTGGTCTGCGCCGCCGAGCGCCTGGATCGCGGCAATCGGATCCTGTTCACCGACGTGCACTACATGCTCGGCACCAAGCTCGCGGGCCGTGTTCAACCGCTCCTCGTTGATGTCCACGGCGACCACCGCGGCGCCCGTCACGCGGGCGTACTGGATCGCGAGGTGCCCGAGGCCGCCGGCACCGAATACCGCGACAAGTCCGGCTGAGGAGGCGCCTGACACCTTGACCGCCTTGTACGTCGTGACGCCCGCGCAAGTCAGTGGGGCAGCGTCGAGCGGATCCACGTCGTCCGGAACACGCACGACGTGACGGGCGTAGCCGATCGCGTACTCCGCAAAGCCGCCGTTCATCCCATAGCCCGTGTTGATCTGCGATTCGCAGAGCGTCTCTGTACCCGAGTTGCAGTAGCGGCAGTCGCCGCACGCGTAGCCCAGCCACGGCAGCGCGACGCGCATGCCCTCCTCCAGGCCATGCGAGTTGCCGGGGCCGACGCGCTCGACGATGCCGACACCCTCATGACCGGGGATGAACGGCGGGACCGGTTTCACCGGCCACTCGCCGCGCGCAGCGTGAATATCTGTGTGACAGAGCCCGCACGCCTCGATGCGCACGAGCACCTGCTCGGCACCTGCCGTAGGGATCGGCACGTCCTCCAGGGCGAGCGGCTGGTCGAAGTTGTGGACGATCGCGGCCTTCATCAGTGGCTCCTCTGGTAGGGGAGTCCAACATCCCACGCCCGAGACGGCTCGCCATCCGCAATAGCAGCGCGCTCGGGTCAGTAGTCACCACGGAGCCGGACCAGGTCAGGGTTTTCTACCCATCGGATTGTGGCTCACGCCCGATGACGCCGCGCCCACGCCGGCTTAGCGTGCCTGTGATGGCATCGATCGTTGAGCAAACCCGCGCGCGCGCGATCCCCGACGACGCTTCAGCGATCGAGCCGACCGAGCACATCGAACTGCTGATGCGCGATCTGCGCAGCTCGCCGCGAGGGCTCTCCAGCCCCGAGGCGAAACGACGGCTGCTGCAATACGGACCCAATGAGCTGCACCGGCGCGGCGGGATGAAATGGCCCGCCGAGCTGGCACGCCAACTGACGCATCCGCTCGCGCTGCTGCTGTGGCTTGCCGCGGCCCTGTCGTTCGCCGTTGGCAGCGAGACCGTGGCGATCGCGGTGCTGCTGGTGATCGCGCTGAACGCGGTGTTCGCCCTGATCCAGGAGATGCAGGCCGAGCGGGCAGTCGAGGCCCTGGCGCAGTTCCTGCCCCAGAAGGTGAGAGTGCTACGCGACGGCACCTCACAGGAGATCGTCGCGGTCGAGCTCGTCCCCGGAGATGTCGCGCTCGTCGAGGAGGGCGACCGCATCGCCGCCGACATGCGGATGATCTCCGGCGCCGTCGAGGTCGATCTGTCAACGCTCAACGGTGAGTCCGCGCCGGCGCTGCGCTCAGCCGACCTGATCGACCCGAGCGTCGCGCGGATCGCCGCGCAGGACCTCCTGTTCAGTGGCACCAGCGCCACCGGCGGAGAGGGACGCGGGGTCGTGTTCGCGACCGGGATGCGCACCGAGCTGGGTCGCATCGCCGCACTGTCCGAGCGCGTCAAGGAGGAGCCCAGCCCGCTCGAAACACAGGTGCGCAAAGTCGCTTGGCTGATCGCCGCGATCGCGACCGGTATGGCCGTCATGTTCGTCCCGGTCGCGATCTTCGGCGCCGGACTGTCGCTGAAGAACAGCATCGTCTTCGCGGTCGGCCTGCTCGCTGGCAACGTGCCCGAGGGCCTGCTCCCCGTGATCACCCTCGCGCTCGCGGTCGCCGTGCGCCTGCTCGCACGACGTGGCGCACTGGTCAAGCGCCTCAGTGCGGTCGAGACGCTCGGCTCGACGGACGTGATCTGCACCGACAAGACCGGCACGCTTACTGAAAACCGCATGAGCCCGATCGCCGTGTGGACGCTCAAAGGCGAAGTCCCTCTCGACGCCGAGCACTCGAGGGCCGACGACGACGCGCTTGCGTCTCTCGCACAGGTCGCGTGTGCCTGCAACAACGCGCACCTGCAAGCCGACGGGCAGAACACCGGCGACCCGACGGAGGTGGCACTTCTGCAGACGGCCCAGGCCCTCGGCGTCCCCTTCGACGCCGCAGCTCGCGAGCACGCGCGCCGCCATCAATACAACTTCGACCCGCAACGCAAGCTGATGTCGACACTCGACTCCCGCGAAGGCCACGACTGGCTGGCCACAAAGGGCGCACCCGAGGCGGTCCTGCCTCGCTGCAGCACGGCAGTGCTGGCAAACGGCGAGGAAGGCAAGTTGGCGCAGACAGACCGCGAGCGCGTGAGCACGGCGGTCGAGGGGTTCGCCAGGCAGGGTCTGCGCGTGCTCGCGCTCGCGCGCAAGGCGACACCCACCGCCGCCCAGCCTCCCGAGCGCGACGAGGCCGAGTCAGGGCTCTGCCTTCTCGGGCTGGTGACGATGCAGGACCCGCCCCGCGCTGCGGTCGTCGACGCCGTCGCTCGCTGCCACGCCGCGGGCATTCGCATCCTCGTGATAACCGGCGACCATCCGCTCACGGCAGCGGCGATCGCCGGGCAGGTCGGCATCGGTGGGAAGGACCCGCTGGTCGTCAACGCACAGCCCTTCGATCATCGCCACGAGCAGGAGGTCCGCGACATCCTCGCGACCGGCCGTGAGGTGATCTTCGCCCGCGCCTCGCCGGAGACGAAGCTCCAGATCGCTGAGGCGCTACGCAGCGAAGGACACGTCGTCGCGATGACCGGCGACGGCGTCAACGATGCCCCCGCACTGCGCACCGCCGACATTGGCGTGGCGATGGGCCGCTCCGGGACCGACGTCGCCAGAGAGGCATCGACGATGGTCCTGACCGACGACAACTTCGCGACGATCGTCGTCGCTATCGAGGCCGGCCGGCAGGTCTACGACAACGTCCGCAAGTTCATCCAGTACATCTTCGCCCACGCCACCCCGGAGGTCATTCCCTTCCTCTTGTTCGCGCTCGCCGGCGGCAGGATCCCATTGCCGTTGCCCGTGCTGTTGCTGCTTGCCTTCGACGTCGGCACCGAGACGCTGCCATCGCTCGCGCTCGGGCGCGACCCAATCGAGCCCGGCAGCATGCAGCGCCCGCCACGCCCCCGCACTGAGGGCGTGATCCAAGGCCCGATGCTGGTGCGTGCCTGGCTGTTCCTCGGCGTGATGGTCTCCGCGCTCTCGCTCGCTGGCTTCTTCTACGTACTACACCGCGCCGGCTGGCACCCAGGCGACCCGGTTGGCGCTGGGCACCCACTCCACCACGCCTACCTGCAGGCGACGACGATGACCTTCGCAGGAATGATCGCCGGACAGATCGGCACCGCGTTCGCGGTCCGCACGAGAAGGGCCTCGCTGCGCTCGATCGGCGTCTTCAGCAACCCCTACCTGCTTGGCGGCATCGCCGGGGAGCTGGCGCTCGCCGCCCTGTTCGTGTACGCGCCGCCGCTGCAATCGCTGCTCGGGACAGCCGACCTGCCGCTGCGAGACCTAGTCCTGCTGCTGCCCTACCCGTTCATCGTCTGGGGCGCGGATGAGCTGCGTCGCTGGCTGGTGCGTCGCCGCGCCCCGGTCCTCACCCCTGCCTGACAGCGTTTGCGTCACCCTCGGTAGTTTCCCGCCGAAGTAGGAGTGCAACGCACGGATAACCGAGCAAGACACCGCGCTTAGCTTTGCGTCTGTGAACACGCTTGAACTCGCCCGGCTGCAGTTCGGGATCACCACCGTCTTTCATTTCATCTTCGTACCGATGTCGATCGGCCTCGCGGTGTGGGTCGCCTATTGCCAGACGCGCTGGCATCGCTCCAAAGACGAGGTCTATCTGAGGATGACGCGCTTCTGGGGGAAGTTCATGCTGATCTCGATCGCGATCGGGGTGGTCACCGGGATCGTGCAGGAGTTCCAGTTCGGGATGAACTGGTCCGAATACTCGCGCTACGTCGGTGACATCTTCGGCGCGCCGCTGGCGATGGAGGGTCTGATGGCGTTCTTCCTGGAGTCGACGTTCCTCGGGCTGTGGATCTTCGGCTGGGGCAAGCTCTCACCCCGCGTGCACCTCGCCACCGCCTGGCTGCTCGCGTTCGGCACGATCCTCTCGGCCTACTTCATCCTCGCCGCCAACTCCTGGATGCAACACCCCGTCGGCTACGCGATCAACCACACCACCCACAAGGCCGAACTGAAGAACATCTTCGCGGTGCTCACCAACTCCACGCTGCTGCTCGCGTTCCCGCACACGATCTTCGCGGCACTGTGCACCGGCGGGTTCCTGGTGCTGAGCATCTCCGCCTACGGTCTGCTGCGCAAGCGCAACACCGAGGTCTACTCACGCTCCATCCGCAAGGTGCTGCCGCTCGCGCTCGCCGCCGCCATCCTGACGGGCGCGTTCGGACACACCCAGGGAATGCTGATGGAGAAACAGCAGCCGATGAAGATGGCCGCCGCCGAGGCGCTCTACAAGACCACGAGAGGAGCAAGCCTGTCGATCTTCGCCGTCGGCCCATTTGAACACTTCCCCAAGCGGCTGAACACCGACATCCGCATCCCACACCTGCTGTCGATCATCGGCACCTTCTCATGGAACGGCGAAGTCAAGGGCGTCAACCAGCTCCAGGCCGAAGACGTCAAGAAATACGGGCCCGGCGACTACGTGCCGATCCTCGGCGTCACCTACTGGACCTTCCGTCTCATGGCCGGCATCGGGATGCTGCTTCTTCTGATCCCGCTGCTCGGGCTGCTGCTGATCCGCCGCAAAGCCCTGGAGCGCTCACGCCGCTTCCTGTGGGTGTGCGTCGGCGGCGCCGCGCTGCCGGTGATAGCGAACCTCACGGGCTGGATCTTCACCGAGATGGGCCGCCAGCCATGGGTTGTCTACGGCCTCTTGAAGACCAGCGACGCGCGCTCGCCGCTGGTCGGCTCGGGCTCGATCATCATCACGATCGTCGGCTACACGCTGCTCTACGGCGTGCTGCTGATCGTCGGCGGGAAACTGTTCCTGCGCGAGATCGCCCACGGCCCCGAAGCCGACCCGAGCGACAGCCCCGAGGATACCCCCGGCGCGCCGGGCCGCCCCGATCTGATCCTCGCCTACTGAAGGGGGCCTGACCGTGCGCGATCCAAACTTCCTGCAGACGCTCTGGTTCGGCCTGATCGGCGTCCTGTGGATCGGCTACTTCGTGCTCGAGGGCTTTGACTTCGGTGTCGGGATGCTGATCCGCGCGCTCGGGCGCGACGAGACCGACAAGCGGATGATCATCCACACCATCGGCCCGGTATGGGACGGCAACGAGGTGTGGCTGCTGACCGCCGGCGGCGCTACCTTCGCGGCGTTCCCCGGCTGGTACGCGAGCATGTTCGCCGGCTTCTACCTGGCGCTGTTCCTGATCCTCGCGTCGCTGATCATCCGTGGCGTCTCATTCGAGTTCTGGGGCAAGGAGGACTCGCCGCGCTGGCGCGCCACCTGGGAGTGGACAGCCGTGATCGGCAGCTTCCTGGCCGCGCTCTTGTGGGGCGTCGGCTGGGCAAACATCGTGCAGGGCGTACCCATGAACGCCAAGCACAACGTCACCGCCTCGCTGTTCGATCTGCTGCACCCCTACGCGCTGCTCGGCGGGCTCGTCACCCTCGCGCTGTTCCTGAGCCACGGTGCGATCTTCCTGTCAATTCGGACCCGCGGTGAGATGGTCGCCCGTGCGCGCAACGTCGCCTCGCGCGCCTCGCTTGCGACCGTTGTGCTGATGGGCGCTTTCCTGCTCTGGACAGCGCTCAACCAGGACGCCGGTGGAGTCAAGGTCGCGGCCGAGGTCATCGCCGCCGGCGCGTTCGGCCTCGTGGCAGCCGTTCCCGTGCTGGTTCGTCGCCAGCGCGACGGCTGGGCCTTCACGCTCAGCGCCGGCGCGATCGCGCTGCTGTTCACCAGCTTGTTCGTCGGGCTCTACCCCGATGCGCTGCCCTCCAGCACGGCACACGCGTACGACCTGACGCTCGCCGCGGCCTCCGCCAGCCACTACAGCCAGACCGTGATGACCGTCGTGGCCGCGGTCTTCGTGCCGATCGTCCTCGCCTACCAGGGCTGGACCTACTGGGTCTTCCGTCACCGCCTCGGACGCGACGACTTCGAGGGCAACCCCACACCGATCAACGTGCTCGCGAGCCTCAACGGGAAAGGCACCAGCGTCAACGAGGAGCCACCGCCCACCTCGTTGGGCGCCCCAGACCCGGCGCGCCCCACCGCCTGAGCATGGCCGCGCCAATCGACCGGCGGCTGATCCGAGAGAGCCGGATCGCGCGAGCCTACCTCCTGATCGCCGCGGCACTCGGCGCGGTCTCTGCAGCGGTGATCGTCGCCCAGGCCGCCCTGCTGGCCTACATCATCGACCGGGCCGCCATGCACCACGCCACGCTCGCATCGCTGAAAAGCGAGCTGGTCGCGCTCGCCACGGTGCTGCTCATACGGGCGCTCCTGGGCGGCGGCTTCGAGCTGTCAGGCCGCTGGGGTGCCGCGCGGGTCATGTCAGAGCTGCGCGGGCGCCTCGTGCGCCAGCTGCTGCTCGAAAGCCCAGAGCAGCGACCACAGGCAAGCCGGACCGGCGAGCTCGCCAGCACCGCCGTGCAGGGCGTCGACGCTCTCGAGGCGTACTTCGCGGGCTACCTGCCGCAGCTCGTGCTCGCCACCGTCGTGCCCATCGCGGTGATCGCCTGGGTGATCACGCTCGACCCGATCACCGCCGCCATCCTCGCCGTCACAGTGCCGCTGCTGATCCTGTTCATGGTGCTGATCGGCAAGGGCGCCCGGGCCCAGGCGCAGCGGCGCTGGCGCGCGCTGGCGCTGCTCGGTGCGCACTTTCTCGACGTGGTGCAGGGCCTTGCCACGCTGCGCGCATACGGGCGCGAGGACGCACAGGAGCAGACGCTCGCCGACGTCGGCGAGCGCTACCGCTCAGAGACGATGGCGACGCTGCGCACCGCGTTCCTCTCCGCGTTCGTGCTCGAGCTGTGCGCGATGATCGGCACCGCGCTCGTCGCCGCCACGATCGGGGTGCAGCTCGTCTCCGGCACGCTCGGCCTGCAGGCCGGTCTGACGGTGCTGCTGCTCGCACCCGAGATGTACGGGCCACTGCGCCAGGTCGGCCAGCAGTTCCACGCCAGCACAGACGCCACGACCGCCTACGAGCGGATCTTCCACGCACTCGAGGAGTCGCCCGCGATCGCGCGCCGAAGCGTCGCGTGCCCGCCACCGGACCCAGCAGGCTCCGCGATCTGCTTCCACGGCGTCAGCTACCAATACCCGCAGCGCGACGCAAACGTGTTGAGCAACGTCGAGCTCGAGCTCGAGCCCGGCAGCATCACCGCGCTGCTCGGAGAAAGCGGCGCAGGCAAGAGCACGATCGCACGACTGCTGATGCGCCTTGCCGACCCGACCGAGGGGGGCATCACCTGTGCCGGCGTCGACCTGCGCGACCTCGACCCCGAACGTTGGCGAGCGCAGATCGCATGGGTGCCACAGCGCCCGACCATCTTCACCGGGACGATCGCGCAGAACATCGCGCTTTGCCGGCCAGCCGCCACCCCGGTGGAGATACGCCATGCCGCGTATGCAGCCGGGGTCGCCGAGTTCGTCCATCGCCTGGCGAAGGACTTCGAGACCGAGGTGGGGGAGGGCGCCAGACGACTCTCGGCCGGACAGGCCCAGCGGATCGCGCTCGCGCGGGCCTTCCTCGCTGACCGGCCACTGCTGCTGCTGGACGAGCCGACCGCTCACCTCGACGACGAAAGCGCGCAGACGATCAGCGAGACGATCCGCCTGCTCTCCGAACAGCGAACCACGCTGCTGATCGTCCACCACCCGCTCCTCACCGAGCTTGCCGACCATATCCACGTGATCCACGACGGCCACATCGATGAGCCTCTCCCCGACACACGAGTCGCGACGGGCCTCGTGGCAGCATGAGCCAACAGCACAGCACAGCGCTGCTGAACGTCGCCCGGCCAGGGCCGGGCGAGCTGCGCCGGCTGTGGCTGTCGGTCGCGCTCGCGACCGGCGCAGCGCTCGCGGCGATCGGCCTGCTCGCGACCTCGGGCTATCTCATCTCGCGTGCCGCCGAGCGCCCACCGATCCTGATGCTGATGGTCGCGATCGTCGCCGTGCGCGCCTTCGGGCTCACCCGCGCGGTCATGCGCTACAGCGAACGCCTCGCCTCCCACGACCTCGCCCTGCGCCAGCTCGGACGGCTACGCCAACGCTTCTACCGCAACCTCGTACCGCTCGTCCCGGGTGGCCTGGCGAACCGCAGCGGCGACCTGCTCAGCCGCTTCGTCGCCGACGTCGACACGCTCAAGGACCTCTACCTGCGCGTTGTGATCCCAGGACTCGTCTCGCTGCTCGTGCTGATTGCGGCGACCCTCGCCGCCTGGCTGATGCTGCCCTCCGCCGGTCTCACCGTCTTCCTCTCACTGGCCCTCGCGATCCTTCTGCTGCCGTGGTTGAGCGCGACCGTCGCCTCACGCTCGGCGCGCCGTCAGGCTCCCGCACGCGCCAGGCTGACCAGCGAGCTGATCGAGGGCATCGACGGAGCAAGCGAGCTCGCCCTCGCCGGCCAGTCACACATTCACTCCGAGCGTCTCGCTGAGAGCGACGATCACCTCGCGCGGATCGCGCGCAGTGACGCGCTCGCCTCATCCGCAGCAGCCACCGCCGGTGGTGTCCTCGCCGGCGCGGGCGTCCTCGCGCTGCTCATCGTCGCTATCCCCGCTGTGCATTCGGGTGTCCTCAGCGGCGTGCTGCTCGCAGCACTCGTGTTCCTGCTGCTCGCCGCCTACGACAGCATCCTGCCGCTCTCCGCCGTCGCCCGCAACCTCCGTCTGTGCGCGACCGCGGCTGGACGCCTACAGCAGGTCGAAGAGCAGCCTCCGGCCGTCAGCGACCCGATCTGTCCCGGCGAGCTCACAGGCGCCGGGGAGCTGCACGCCGAGCACATCAGCTTCCGCTACGGCGGCGAGGAGCCATTGGTGCTCGACGATCTCGAGCTGCGCATCGCGCCCGGCGAGCACATTGCCCTCATCGGCCCTAGCGGCATCGGCAAGAGCACGCTGGCAGAGCTGCTCGTCCGCTTCAACGACCCGACACGCGGGCGGCTCACGCTCGACGGGATCGACTTGCGCGAGCTCACCCAGCGCCAGCTCCGGGCTGCCGTCGTGCTCTGCGCCCAGGACTGCCACGTGTTCAACACCACCATCCGCGAGAACCTCCTCATCGCCCGCCGCGACGCCACCGACCAAGAGCTCCTGCAAGCGCTCGCCGTAGTCGAGCTGGACGACTGGGCCATCGGCCAGCCGGGCGGCCTGGACACAATGATGGGCCAGAACGGCGAGCTTGCATCCGGCGGGCAGCGCAGACGCATTGCGCTCGCCCGCGCCCTGCTCTCCAACGCCCGCTTCCTGATCCTGGACGAGCCCACAGCGCACCTCGACCCGGCCCTCGCGCGCCGCGTGATGAGCAGGCTGCTGCACAGTTGCGAAGGTCGTGGGGTGCTGGTGATCACCCACGACACCACCGCGCTCGACGGCTTCGACCGCGTGCTGCGCTTGCACGGCGGGGCCCTCTCCAGCAGTGTCGAGCACACATCGGTCCGCGCTGCTGCCTGAGCACCCAGGCCACGTACCTGGAAGGGTGTGTCCGTGAGCTTCGGGACACTCGTAGTGATCGTGCTCGCGGGGCTCGGTGGCCCGTTGCTCGGGATCGCAGGACACCGCTTCGTGCCCGTCGTCATCGGCGAGATCCTCGCCGGCATCCTCGTTGGGCCGACGGTGCTAGATGCCGTGAATCCGGCGAACGGCTCGATCTCGTTCCTGGCAGAAATTGGCTTCGCGATGCTGATGCTGACCGTCGGCATGCACCTGCCGCTGCGCGAGCAACGACTGACCGCCGCGCTCCGCAGCGGCGGGCTGCTCGCAGGCATCGTCTGCGTCCTCGCCATCCCCGCGGGTCTGCTCGCGGCGCGCATCGCGGGCACCGGCCACGCCGCGATCTACGTCGTGCTGCTCGCCTCCGGATCGGCCGCCGTGCTGCTCCCAGCTCTACAAGAGACACGCATCGACGCTCCCGAGGTGATGAGCGTGATGGCACAGGTCACGATCGCCGACCTGATCACGATCCTCTCCGTCCCGATCGTGCTGCAACCCGGCCGCGTCGCTCACGCTGCACTCGGAGGCGTGCTCGTCGCCGCCACGGTGATCGTCATCTTCGGAATCGCGCGCACGCTCGCGGCACGCGGCTGGGTTCAGCGCCTGCGCGCCCTCTCCAAGCAGCGCCGCTGGGCGCTTGACCTGCGTCTGTCGCTGCTCGTGCTGTTCCTGCTCGCCTGGATCGCGCAGAGGGGTGGCACGAGCATCCTGATAGCCGGCTTCGGCGCCGGTCTGATGGTGGCGTTGATCGGCGGCCCGAAACGCCTCTCCACGCAGATGCGAGGCGTGGCCGAGGGGTTCTTCATTCCCTTGTACTTCGTTGTGCTCGGCGCTCAGCTCGACCTCGCCGGGCTGGTGAACCACCCCTCGCTGCTCGCCCTTGCCTTCGTGCTGGCCGCGCTCAACCTCATCATCCACGTGCTGGCCTCAGCCATCGTGCGGCGGCCGCTGGCCGGCGGGCTGGCCGCGACCGCGCAGCTGGGAGTACCTGCTGCGATCACGACGCTCGGACTGGCCGAGCATGTGCTGTCGAGACCCGTCGCGACCGCGATCATCGCCGCGGCGCTGGTGAGCCTCGTGATCTGCACCCTTGGGATCGAGGGCCTCGTGGCGCCCGCGTCGCTCACTTGGGACATCGCGGCTTGAAACCCCGACGGGGTCGCTCGAAGCGCGCTCCGAGCTTCGAGCGACCCGCACCTCGCATGTCTTCGGCCTACTCGTCGGTGGTGCCTGCCAGCCAGCTCATCGGGCGGTAAGGCGCCATCTGCCTGACGAGGAACATCACAACGACAGTGACGCCGAAGTAGGTGAACAGCTCGATCACCGTCGCGGTGTTGCCGATCATGTCATTGGCGAGACCCATCACGCCGAACGCCAGCAGCGAGACCCCGAGGCCCGCCAGCAGGATCGGCTTGCGCCGCTGCGGCAGGAACTCCCCACGCAGAAGGCTGACGGCAAGTAGTACGACGATCGATGCCTCCAGCAGCCCGAGCAGCACCCAGGCGGCGTTGTCGCCAGGCACGCTCGCGAAGAACGAGCCCGCGAACAGCTTCTGCAGCGGTGCGGGCATCGTGCCGCTGTCACTGATCAGCTTCTCGTGCGCCGCGTAATAGAAGAGAAAGCCCACGGACAGGTAGATGCCTGCCAGCGTCGTCGCGTACGTTGCGACCTTCGCGATGTCGGCGAGCGCCGGACGGCTGCTCGTCCGCGGTTGAGCTTGGATGGTTGTGGCAGACATTCCGGCCCTCCTCGTTTGTTTGCAGGTGACACCCCGATGCTCGCTGACACCAACGATCCGGTCATCCGCACCCACCCGACCTACCGGTGCGGCTAACTACTCAACGGAGGGCCTACCGTGGCGGCACGTTCACGCGGCATTGAGCACAGCCCTCACCTGGCATGCGATCTCGAGGTCCTCGCGTGCCGCGAGGACGAGCGTCTTGACCGGCGCCCCCTCGGCCGCGATGAGCATGTCCCCGTCGACGTGCGCGTTGAGCTGTGCGTCGAGTCCCACACCCAGGAACGCGAGTCCGGCGGCGGCGCGTGCCCTGACCTCGGGTGCGTGCTCGCCGACCCCACCGGTGAACACGAGCGCGTCCAGGCCCGACATGCTCGCCGCCATTGCGGCGATCCCAGCGCGCAGCCTGTGCAGGTAGACATCTCTCGCGAGTACAGCCCGCTCATCGCCCGCGGCGGCACGGTGCAGCACCTCGCGCATGTCCGGCGTGCCGGCCAGGCCCGTGAGGCCCGAGTCGTGCTCCAGCGCCACGGAGAGCTCTTGCACCGAGAGCGCCTCACGCTCGAGTAGCCACAACAGCATCCCGGGGTCCAGATCGCCGGGGCGTGTAGCCATCACGAGGCCCTCGAGCGGCGTGAAGCCCATCGTCGTATCCAGCGAGCGGCCCTCGCCGATCGCACACAACGAGGCGCCGGCACCGAGATGGCAGCTCACGATCCGCAACCTCGCGGGATCGCATCCCAGCAGCTCGGGTGTGCGTCGTGCGACCCAGGCGTGCGAGAGCCCATGGAAGCCGTAGCGGCGCAGGCCCCAGCGTTCGCGCCACTCGCCCGGCAGGGCATAGGTGAACGTGGCCGCCGGGAGCGTCGCGTGAAAGGCGGTGTCGAAACAGGCGACGGCCGGCAGCGCGGGCAGCCGCTCGGTGACGGCGTCGAGCGCGGCCAGCGACTTGGGCTGGTGAAGCGGCGCGAGATCGACGAGCTCGCGCAGCTCCCGCTCAACGTCCGTGTCGATCCGCACCGCCTCGCGCAAGTGCGGGCCGCCATGCACGATGCGGTGGCCGATCGCGTCGGCCTCGCCGAGCGAGGAGCCCAGCGCGTCACGTAGCTGCTCGGGATCGACGCGGGCGCGGGGCGCGTCGAGCTCGCGTGTCTCCACAATCGCGTCACGCTCGTCGAGCAGCGTCAGCTTGAGGCTGCTCGAGCCGGCGTTGACGACCAGTACCCGCAAGATCGCGCCTAGCCCGACGGCTCGGGGGCCGTCCTCGCGCCCGGCCAGCACCAGTCGCTGACATCAGGCGGATCCTCGCCATGCTCGCGAGTGTAGGTCCGGTGTCGCAGCCGCTCGTCGACCATATCCTGGCGCACATGGCCGGCGCGCTCGGCCAGCCCGGGCACACGGTCGATCACGTCGATCACGAGATGGAAGCGGTCCAGGTCGTTGAGCATCACCATGTCGAACGGCGTCGTCGTGGTGCCCTCCTCCTTGTATCCACGAACGTGAATGTTGTCGTGGTTGGTGCGGCGGTAGGTGAGACGGTGGATCAGGTAGGGGTAGCCGTGGTAGGCGAAGATCACGGGCCGGTCGGTCGTGAACAGCGCGTCGAACTCCGGCTCTGAGAGCCCATGCGGATGCTCGCTGTCGGGCTCCAAGCGCATCAGGTCCACGACGTTCACGACCCTGACCTTCAACTCGGGAAGCCGCTCGCGCAGGATCGCGGCGGCCGCCACACTCTCGAGCGTCGGCACATCACCGGCGCAGGCGAGCACCACGTCGGGCTCCTCGTCTCCGGCGCTCGAGAACGAGTCCCAGATGCCGATCCCGCGGGTGCAGTGCGCGATCGCGTCGTCCATCGCCAGGTAGTTGAGCGACGGCTGCTTGCCGGCGACGATCACGTTGACGTAGTTACGGCTGCGCAGACAGTGATCGGCGACCGACAAAAGACAGTTGGCATCCGGCGGCAGGTACACACGCACGATCTCGGCCTTCTTGTTGACCACGTGGTCGATGAACCCCGGGTCCTGGTGGGAGAACCCGTTGTGGTCCTGGCGCCAGACGTGCGAGGAGAGCAGATAGTTCAGCGAGCCGATCGGCCGCCGCCAGGGGATCTGGCGTGTCACCTTCAGCCACTTGGCGTGCTGGTTGAACATCGAGTCGATGATGTGGATGAACGCCTCGTAGCAGTTGAACAGGCCGTGGCGGCCCGTCAGCAGATACCCCTCCAGCCAGCCCTCGCACAGGTGCTCGGAGAGCACCTCCATCACCCGACCATCGGGCGCAAGGTGATCATCGCTTGAGAGCGTCTGCGCATCCCAGGCACGGTCGGTTGCCTCGAACACGGCGCCAAGCCGGTTCGAGTTCGTCTCGTCCGGCCCCATCAGGCGGAAACGGTCGGAGTTCAGGCGAATGATGTCGCGCAGGAACTCACCGAGCACCCGTGTTGGTTCGCTGACGCTCCCGGTGGGGGAGGGCACATCGACCGCGTACTCCCGGAAGTCCGGCAGCTCCAGGTCTCGCAGCAGCAGACCTCCGTTGGCGTGCGGGTTGGCGCCCATCCGCCGCTCACCCTCGGGTGCAAGCGCGGCCAGCTCCGCGCGCAGCGCGCCGCTCTCCTCGAACAGCTCCTCGGGACGGTAGGAGCGCATCCACTCCTCCAGCTGGCGCAGATGCTCCGGGTTACCGGCGAGATCCGCGAGCGGCACCTGATGGGAGCGAAACGACCCCTCCGCCGGCAGACCGTCGACCGTCTTCGGGCCCGTCCAGCCCTTCGGAGTGCGCAGGACGATCATCGGCCAGCGCGGCCTCTCCGTCTCGCCATCCTCGCGGGCACGCCTTTGGATCTCCGCGATCTCGGTGGTGACCTCGTCCAGCGTCGCGGCCATCAGCTGGTGCATCGCCGCCGGCTCGTCGCCCTCGACGAACCTGGGTACATAGCCGTAGCCCTCCAACAGCGCCCGCAGCTCCGCCTGGGGGATGCGTGCCAGGACCGTCGGATTGGCGATCTTGTAGCCGTTTAGGTGGAGCACCGGGAGCACCGCGCCATCACGCGCGGGGTTCAAGAACTTGTTGGAGTGCCAGCTCGTCGCCAGCGCCCCCGTCTCCGCCTCTCCATCGCCGACAACGCAGCACACCAGCAGCTCGGGGTTATCGAACGCCGCGCCGTAGGCGTGCGCCAGGGAGTAGCCGAGCTCGCCGCCCTCGTGGATCGACCCGGGCGTCTCAGGCGCCACATGGCTCGGGATGCCACCGGGAAAAGAGAACTGATGAAACAGCCTGCGGATGCCCTCCACGTCATGGCCGATGTGCGGGTAGACCTCCGTGTAGGTGCCCTCGAGATACACGTTGGCCACGATGCCGGGGCCGCCGTGGCCGGGACCGGTCACGTAGAGGACGCTGAGATCACGTGCGCGGATCACCCGGTTCAGGTGCGCGTAGATGAAGTTCAGGCCGGGTGTCGTGCCCCAATGCCCGAGCAGCCGCGGCTTGGTGTGCTCGATCGCGAGCGGCTCCCGCAACAGCGGGTTCTCGCGCAGGTAGATCTGGCCCACCGACAGGTAGTTCGCCGCCCGCCAGTAGGCATGAATCCGCTGCAGCTCGAGATCGGACAGGGGTGTCCTCGAGATTAGGTCGCTGCTGTCAGGCATCGAGATCTCCAAGCCGTAGGGGCGGAATGGTGATGCCGACCATCATCGCTGACAGCCGGCCACGAGCCTGCAGGGTTGCTCCACGCTGGCACTAAGTAGAAGACCGCAGCATCTCGGGTGACACCCCCGGAGGACCCGCGCCACTCCGCGGCCTAGCCTCGTCAACACGACGACCAAGGAGACGAAGCGATGTTCGAGAACGTGCTGGTGGGAGTGGACGGCAAGCCCAATGGCCGCGACGCCATAGCACTGGCGCGAGAGCTCTCGACAGCCGACGCGCAGCTCACGCTCGTCCACGTGCACAGCGGCGAGCTGAACCCGCTGAACGCGGTACAGCGCGAGCTGCTGCGCGAGGACCGCGAGAAGTCCGTAGAGCTGCTCGAGCAGGAGCGCGCAGCGACAGGCGTAACCGCCCAGCTGCAAAGCGTCGCGGCGCTGCACGCGGGAGCTGGGCTCCACCACCAGGCCGAGCGTCAACTCGCCGATTTGCTCGTCGTCGGGTCCTGCAGCCGCGGCGCCTTCGGCCGCGCGATGCTCGGAGACCACACACGCGACGCGCTCAACGGGGCGCCCTGCGCGGCGGCGGTAGCCGCCCGCGGGTACGCCGAGAAGCCCCAGCCGATCCAGGTCATAGGCGTCGCCTACAACGACTCGCCTGAGAGCGACGCCGCCCTGGAGTTCGCCAAGGCGCTGGCACGGTCCAAGGGAGCGACCGTCAAGGCCCTGGAAGTCGTCTCGATACCGAGCGTGGCCTACACCGGGATCATGCCGCCGGCGATCGGCGAGAGCATCGACGTGATGCTCTCAAGGGCCACGACCCGGATGAGCGCGCTCCCCGACGTGGAGGGCAAAGCGATCTACGGCCTCCCCGGAGAGGAGCTCGCAACCTTCAGCCAGCAGGTCGACCTGCTCGTCGTCGGCTCACGCGGCTACGGGCCGATGAAGCGCCTGATGCTGGGGAGCACCTCGCAGCATCTCGCGCGCCACGCCCGCTGCTCGCTGCTGGCCCTTCCACGTCTCGCCACGAGCAAGGCCAGCCCCACGCAGGCCCAAACCGCCACCCCCGTAGGGACAAGCATCTGACACAGGCATCGCCCGCCTCCACGATGGGCGAAGCCCCCCAGACAATCAAAGGAACGATCGCGATGTTCAACAACGTGCTGGTCGGAGTAGACGGCAGACAGGGCGGCCGAGACGCCGTAACCCTCGCAGCAGCACTCCTCGCGCACGACGGCCGGCTCACCCTCGCCCACGTACGCCAAGGAGAGCTGAATCCCATCCACGCAGTGACGCCGAAACTCCTCAGCGAGGAGCACACAGCCTCTCAGGGGCTACTCGAACGCGAACGCTCACACGGCGGCGTCGAGGCCGAACTCCTCAGCCTCACCGGCCTGAGCGCAGGTCGAGCACTACACGAGCAGGCCGAGAGCCAGCACGCCGACCTCATCGTCGTCGGCTCCTGCAGCCGCGGGACCATCGGACGTGTGATGCTCGGCGACGACACGCGAGCTGCCCTCAACGGGGCGCCATGCGCGGTTGCGATCGCCGCGCACGGGCTCGCCGAGAACCCGACGATCGCCAGGATCGGCGTGGCCTACAACCGCTCGCCCGAGAGCGAGACCGCGCTCGCCGTGGCACGCACCCTCGCCGCCGAGCGCGAGACCCCCGTCCAAGCGCTGCAGGTACTCACGCTCCCGCTCTACGGAGTAGGTCTCTTCGCGATCCCGATCGCCGACACGACCGACCAGCGACTCAAAGAAGCAAACCAACCCCTCGAGGGGCTCGCAGACTTGCAAGCCCAAACGATCTACGGCGTGGTGCCGGGGGAGGAGCTCGCCGTCTTCGGTGACGACCTAGACCTGCTCGTCGTCGGCTCGCGCAGCTACGGACCGCTCAAGCGCCTCGTGGCCGGCAGCACCTCTGGCTATCTCGAGCGCCACGCGCACTGCTCGCTGCTCATCCTTCCCCGCGCCTCCGCGAGCGACATCGACCAACAGCACGATCGCATCGCTGCGCAACCGCTATCCGCATGAGCCCCCTGGGAACCGGCTCGGGATCCGGTGCGCTCGACCTCGGCGCTCACGGCGAATCGTCGAGTAGCCGCGCGTATGCGTCCGGGCGACGTGTGGCCAGCAGCGGGAACAGCTCAAGCCAGTCGTGGCGCTGGTCGAGGTCGAGGTCCGCGACCAGCACCGCCGCCTCATCGCGAGGAGCCTGCACGAGCTTCCTCCCGTAGGGGTCACAGATGAACGAGGAACCGTAGAAGCGCAGCCGCCCCTCCTCACCGATGCGGTTGACGACGATCATGAACACGCCGTTCGCGATCGCGTTGCCGAGGATCACGCTCTCCCACAGTGGCTGGGTGTCGAAGTCCGGGTGATCAGGCTCGGAGCCGATCGCAGTGGGATACACGAGCGCGTCGGCATCCTGCAGGCTGTACGCGCGTGCGACCTCTGGGAACCACTGGTCCCAGCACGTCGGCAGGCCGAGGCGCGCCCCCTCGAGCGTGACCAGCGGAAACGCATCCGGGCCGCTGGGGCCGGGGCGAAAGTAGCGGTCCTCGTGGTATCCGGCCGTCATCGGAATGTGCAGCTTGCGGGTCCGGCCCGCCAGCTCGCCGCCCGGCGTCACCAGGATCGCCGTGTTGTAGCCGAGCCCATCGCTGTCGTCCGCACGCTCGTACACAGATGCGTGCACATGGATGCCTGCCTCGCGCGCCATGCGCGCCGCGAAGCGATAGGTGGGACCGCCGGGAACGTCCTCCGGTTCGACTCCGGCCGCCTGCGGACCGCCAGGATCGGCCCCGAAATAGCGACTAAGCGTTAGCTCTTGAAGGCACACCAGCCGCGCGCCCTCGCCGGCGGCGAGCCTGACCCCGGCTTCCAAGGCGGCCTCGTGCTCGAGCGGATCCGGATGCCAGCGCTGCTGCACGGCGGCTACCCGCAACGGCTCCCGGCTCGGTGGCCGCTTGCGGGCCGGCGAGGCGTGAATCGCCGGCGCGACGATCAGGCGGATCTCCCCCATCACAAGCACTCTAGGCGCTGGTGCGCACAGCCGCTCGGCAAACCGCGCGCGCTACGTAGTTTGCGCGGAGGGAGATATGCGGACCGTGACGGATGGCGGGCGCGTCAAGGAACAGCAGGATGAGACCCATGACGAACTTCATCGACACGCAGGACTTCTCACGGGCAGAGCTCGAGGAGCTACTCGACTTGATCCGGCTGCTCAAGGACGCCGACCGCGACGCCGCAGTACCCCAGCTGCTCACCCATCGCTCGCTCGGGATGATCTTCGAGGAGCCCTCCACCCGCACCCGTGTCTCCTTCGAGGTAGCGATGGCCAAGCTCGGCGGCCACGCCCTCTACCTGAAGCCCGGCGAGATCCACCTCGGGGGACGCGAGTCCGTCCATGACACCGCCAAGGTGCTCTCCCGTATGTGCGACGTGATCGAGGCTCGGACCCTCAAGCACGAGACGGTGCTCGCACTCGCGCAAGGCGCCGACGTGCCGGTGATCAACGGCCTGACCGACTACAACCATCCGACCCAGGTGGTGTGTGACCTGCTGACGATGAGCGAGCACCTGCCGCAGGGCCGCCGGCTGGAGGACTGCACCGTCGTGTTCGTCGGCGACCGCACGAACGTGTGCAGCTCGCTGATGTTCATCGCCACCCAGTTCGGGATGCGCTTCATCCACGCCGCCCCCGCCGAGTATCAGGCACCTGCGGAGTGGGTCGCGATCGCCGAAGCGAACGCCGCGGCGTCGGGCGGGTCGTTGTCGGTCACAACGGAGGTCGAGGACGCCGTCGCCGGCGCTGACTTCATCTACACCGATCTCTGGTGGTGGGTCGACCAGGAAGACCAGATCCCCCAGCGCAGAGCCGCGTTCATGCCGCGCTACCAAGTCAACCGCGAGCTGATCGCGCGCGCGCCCGCGCACGCCAAGTTCATGCACTGCCTACCAGCCTCACGCGGTGTCGAGGTCACCGACGAGGTGATCGACGGTCCACAGTCCGTCGTCTTCGACCAGGCCGAGAACCGGCTGCACACCGAGAAGGGAATCCTCGTGTGGCTCACCTACCCGACCGTCAAGCGCCCGAGCGAGGAGCAGCTGCTCTTCCACGACACGCGGGTGCGCTCCTACCTCAGCGACGTCGGCTGGGACGGCGCACCAGCCGCGACAGACTCGTCCCCGACCCCGACTCACAGATAAGGAGCACGGCGATGGCCACGCAGAGCATCCAGGCGCAGGGCGCCGCGCCCAGCGGGGAGCGGGTAAAGCGACGCAGGGTGATGGGCATCTTCGACGTGACGCTGTTCACCGTCTCGGCGATGCTGGTAGTGGAAACCCTCACGGCGTCGGCGTCGATCGGCACCGACACGATCGCCTGGTGGCTGATCGCGATCATCTTCTTCCTGATCCCCTACGGGCTGATCACCGCTGAGCTCGCCACCGCTTACCCCACGCAGGGCGGCATCTACGTGTGGGTCAAGCAGGCGCTCGGCAGCCGCTGGGCCGCGCGCACCACCTACTGGTACTGGGTCAACGTCGCGCTGTGGATGCCCTCCGTGTTCGTGCTGTTCGCCGGCGTCTTCTTCCAGCTGTTCGACCACCACCTCGCCGAATGGCCCGCCGGCAAGTGGTGGCAGGTACTGATGGCGATCGCGATGGTCTGGCTGGTCGTGTGGGTCGGCGTGATGCGCCTGGAGGTCGGCAAGTGGGTCAACAACCTCGGCGCGATCCTGAAGGTGATCATCATCTTCGCGCTGGGCGTGGGCGGCATCGTGTTCGCGATCCGCCACGGCGCCGCCAACACGATCCACGGCTCGAGCTTCGTACCGTCCTTCGGCGTGGCAAAGACCTTCCTGCCCGTGATCGTGTTCCTGCTGCTCGGCTTCGAGCTCGTGTCGAGCATGGCGGGAGAGGTCCAGGAGCCCGCCAAGCGAATACCCCGCGCGATCTTCACCTCGGGTGCGCTGATCGCGTTCCTGTACATGTTCGCCACGATCGGCATCCTGCTCGCGCTGTCGCTCACCAAGCTGCACCTCGTAGAAGGCTTGGTCGAAACCTTCAAGGCGATCTTCGGCACCAGCGGGCTGGGCGACGTCGCCGTGTACGCGCTTGGCATCGCCGCCCTCTACACCTACTTCACGAACATGACGACGTGGACGATGGGCGCCAACCGCTCGGCTGTCGAGGCGGCCGCCGAAGGCGAGCTGCCGAAGGTGCTCGGCCGTGAACACCCGACCCGCCACACGCCCGTCGGCGCGCTGATCGGCACCGGCATCATCTCCACCCTCGTGCTTGTCGTGACGGCGCTGTTCATCAACACCGAGGACTCACTGTTCTTCGGGATCTTCGCCGCATCGTCGGTGATCTTCCTGCTGCCCTACCTGCTGATGTACCCGGCGGTGGCGATCCTGCGCTACAAGGATCCCGATCGGCCCAGGCCATTCAAGATCCCCGGCGGTAACCGTGTCGTCGTGGCGCTTGCAGTCATCACCTGCATCTTCATCGTCGCCGGAGTGGTGCTGTTCCTGTGGCCCGAGATCCCGAAGGCCCCGAGCGAATGGTCATACACCGGGCCGCTGCTGGGCATCGTCGTAGCGACGCTCGTCGCGGGCGAGGTCATGCTCTGGCGCATGAGCCACCCCCGCAAGCCACGACTCACAGCCGCAGCGACCCAGCCACCCGCACAGCCGAGCGTGGAAGGGCAGCGGCCATGAGCGCAACCCTGACCTCAACCCCCGCCGCCGACGGCTACCGCATGCCCGGCGAGTTCGAGGCGCACTCCGGCTGCTGGATCGCCTGGCCGGAGCGCCCGGACAACTGGCGGCTCGGCGCTAAGCCCGCCCAGGCCGCCTACGCCGCCGTGGCCGAGGCGATCAACGCCTCCGAGCCGGTCACCGTGGCGGTGTCAGACGGCCAGTTCGAGCACTGCCGGTCCGTGCTCTCACCGTCGATCCGTGTGGTCGAGATCTCCACCGACGACGCCTGGATCCGCGACATGGGCCCGACCTTCGTAGTCAACGACGCAGGCGGACGACGCGGGGTCGACTGGCACTTCAACGCTTGGGGTGGCCTCAAGGGCGGCCTTTACTTCCCGTGGGACCGCGACGACCGTGTCGCCGCGAAGGTGCTGGAGATCGAACACGCCGATCGCTACCGCGCACCGATCGTGCTCGAGGGCGGCTCGATCCACGTCGACGGACAGGGCACCGTCATGGCCACCGAAGAGTGCCTGCTGAACCCGAACCGCAACCCCGAACTCTCACGCGAGCAGATCGAGCAGGTCCTGTTCGACCACCTCGGCGCTACGAAGATGATCTGGCTCGGCCAGGGGGTCTACAACGACGAGACCGACGGGCACGTCGACAACCTCGCCTGCTTCGCCCGTCCCGGTGTCGTGCTGCTGACCTACACCGACGACGAGTCCGACCCGCAGCACGCGATCTCCCGCGACGCCGAGCAGCGACTGCAAGCCGCGACAGACGCTCATGGGCACTCGATCGAGGTGATCCGCCTGCCCTCGCCCGGGCCGATCGCGATCACCGCCGAGGAGTCCCAAGGCGTCGATGCAGTCGCGGGCAGCCTGCCGCGTCGCGCCGGCGACCGCCTCGCAGCGTCCTACGCGAACTTCTATCTCGCCACCAAGCGGATCGTCTTCCCTCTGCTCGACGACCGCTACGACGAGCAAGCCGCCGAGGTGCTGCGCGGCTGCTTCCCGGACCGCGAGGTCGTGGGGGTGCCCGCCCGCGAGATCCTGCTCGGCGGCGGCAACATCCACTGCATCACCCAACAGGTCCCGGCGCCTCAGAGCACGTGACCTGCCGTCACAGTCGCGCCGGCGCGCCGTCCAGCGTCCGCGTCAGCTCCGCCAACTGCGTGTCGAGAGCCTGCGCAGTGTCGAGCCGCAAAACCGCCCCCTCAGAGTGCACCTCGAAATCCTCGAAGTCGCGGAAGTGCTCCTCCGCGACCTGGGGCGTCGCGTCCGACACTCGACGCGGGTCGCCCAGCCGGCGTGCGGCGCGCTGGCGCAACAACTCCAAAGGCGCATCGCAGCGCACGATCAGCACCCGCGCGCCGGTGGCTGCGAGCCCGTCCAGCAGCACGGCGCGATCGGCACGCAAGCGGCAGGTCGCATCGACGATCACGCCCTCGTCGCGTTCGAGCTCACGGACCGCGTCGGCGCTCAGCTGCGTGTAGGTCGCACGGTTGAAGCTCGCCGTATAGATCTCCTCGCCCGCGCGCTGGGACGGCTGCAGGTGCGCAAGGCGCTTGCGCACCGCATCAGAGCAGACAACTGGCATCCCTGAGCGTCGCGCGAGCTCCCCGGCCAACACCGACTTGCCGCTCGCGGCGGGCCCACAGATCACGATCGCGAGTGGCGATCGCGCGCGCCAGCACAGCCGCTCGCCGAGCGACCACAGCTGCTGCGCGCTACGTAGCTGCTCCGAGCGAGCGAGACCCTGGTGCTCCTCTGCGGCGATCAACGCGACCTTCGCGCGGACAAGCGCCCAGTACGCGCCGTAGAACGAGCGCAAGCTCTCACTCCCCGGGTCCATTCCCGCGGCCCGATAGGCGCCGCTCAGCTCCCGGGCGGCCCAGCGGTGACCGCTCGCCTCGAGATCCATCGCCAGGAACGCGAGGTCCCAGCCGACATCGCCACTGCGCAGGCCGACGTCGAACTCGATCCGGTCAACGACCCGCACCGTCGGCGCGACGAGCACATGCTCACAGCGCAGGTCTCCGTGACCGTCGCGGGCAAACCCCAGCCGGCCGCGACGATCAATATCAGCCGCGTGCTCGGCTATAAACGTCTCGCCGAACCGTTCGGCAGCCTCCAAACACCATCCGGCCGATCGCCCTGCGCGCTCGAGCTCCTGGAGGTTGCGTCGCCACATCCCGAGCACCCGCTGCGCGTCCCAATCATCGACCACGGCGGCCGAGCGGTGGAACCTCGCGAGCAGCCGCGCGACCGCCACGACGTGCCCCCGTGTCAACGCGCCAGCCTCGATCAGCCCGGCGAGTGTGTCGCGCTCGCAGAAGGCGCGCATTTCAACGACATACTCAACCGCGCCGGACGTGCCGTCCGCGACGATCCTGAAACCGTCCCGGTCGGGCACGATCGCGCGCACTCCCAGGTACACGCCAGGCGCGAGATCCTGGTTTACCCGCACCTCCTCACGACAGGCACCGTGGCGCAGCTCCAGCGTGCTGTAGTCCAGGAACCCGAGCGCGACCGGCTTCTTGACCTTGTAGGCGCGCTCACCGGCCACGAACACCCACGACGCGTGGGTCTCGTGTACGACGACCCGCGGAGCTCCTCGATACATCGCGGGCGTGGCGAGCGCCTGCAGCAGGGCGGGATCACCGCACTGGCACCGGGAGAGGTCGATCTGAGCCGTGGGAGAGCCGGGCATCGCTTACCTCCTATGCAGGACACCTACTCCACAGATACTGCTCGACAGGCGATACACGGTCCTCCGTGGAACGCCGCATCCTCAACCGGGGCGCTACGGATGCCGCGGCGTTCGGTTCCGATCGTCTAGCTGAGTGTGGGAAAACCGCAGCGCGGTCAGGTGAGTCTGCGGATGCGATTCCCGGCCGTCACCACGAGGATGCTTGCTCGACACCGAGATGCGCGAGAGGGGAGGGGAGGGCAAATGCAATCCGCGGCAGACCAAGCGAGCGAGCGCGACTATCTACTTGATCGCCTCCAGCACCTACGCGCGATCTTGCCTGCCTTTGCCCAAGAGCTCGCGAGCGCCCGCCGCCAAGCCGCTCGACTAAAGCTCGAAAACGCCGGCCTTGCCGAGCAGGTGCGTGAGCTGCAGCGCCACGGCACCCCGATGAGCCACGCCGGCCTCGATAGCCACCGCGACTCACCACGACGGCGTGCCGGCACACCCGCCCCGGTGCTCACGGTGCGATGAGATGCCCGGCCGCAGCATTCGCATAACGCGCATCGCAGGGATCCCCGTAGGGGTGAGCCCCTGGTGGCTGGCGATCGTCGCGCTGATCACCTGGTCGCTCGGTGGCTCTTACTTCCCTGAAGTGGTACACGGCATCAGCCCCGGCGCCTCCTACGCACTCGGTCTCGCCAGCGCCTTGCTGTTGTTCGCGAGCATTCTCGCGCACGAGTTCGGCCACGCTCTCGTCGCGCGCAAACACGGCATCGAAGTCGAAGAGATTGACCTGTGGCTGCTCGGCGGCGTCTCACGCATGCGCGGGGAGGCACACGATCCCCGCGACGAGCTGCGCTACGCCCTCGCCGGGCCCGCCGTCACAGCCGTGATCGCCGCCGTCTTCGGCGTCGCATTGGCGCTGCTGCCATCCTCGACCCCCGCAGTCATCCGTGCGCTCGTCGAATACCAGGTGCTCGTCAACAGCCTGATTCTCGTGTTCAATCTGCTGCCCGCGTTTCCGCTCGACGGCGGGCGAGTCCTTCGCTCGCTGTTGTGGCGGCACAGCGGAGAGATCGGACGATCCACGCAAACCGCGGCGAGCGTTGGCCGCGGCTTCGGCTACCTGATGATCTTCCTCGGCGCACTCGAGTTCATTGGCGGCGCGCCCGAGGGGCTGTGGCTCGCGCTGATCGGCTTCTTCGTGGTGGTGGCCGCCGGTCAGCAAGCAGCCGGCGCCCAGGTGCAGGCAGCTCTTTCCGGGGTGCACGCATCCGCGTTGATGTCCTCCCCGGCCGTGAGCATCCCCGAGCGCACCTCACTCGAACGAGCCGAGTCTGACTACTTCGCTCGCTACCGCTACACGGCGTTCCCGGTCATCGACGCGCAGGGCCGGGCGGTGGGACTGCTCAGCCTCGCCACGATCGAGGCGCTCGCCCCTCAACAGCGCGCCGCACATCACGTCGCAGAGCTCGCCGAGCGCGACCCTCAGCTAATCGTCACCGCAGGCGAGGACGTCGCCAGACTCCTCGAGCGGCCCGCCTTCGCCAGGGTCGGACGTGCCGTGGTCATCGACGAGCACTCACGGCCCTTGGGCATCGTCTCGATCACCGACGTACAGCGAGCACTACGTGCCTCCCGGCTCATCGAGCACACGAGCGTCGCGGCATGATCACCCGCGCTTGCGCCCGCGGTGCCGCTCCCGCTCGCGAGGACGAGCCACAGACACCCGACACTGAGGTCGAGCACGCACGGCTTCTCGAGCATCTCGTGGGCGCCAGAGGCATCCTCACCGCGTACGCCGACGACCTCGCGAATATCCGTCGGCAGACAGCGGAGCTTCGCGTCAAAAACCGCAGGATGCTCGAACAGGTGCGCGAGCTGCAAACCCGACCGCCAGTGCGAAACAGCCCTCGATCATCAAAGTCCTCTCGACCTTCTCCAAGCGCCGCGAGCCGCCCGGCGACCCGCCGGCCCGCCGGCGTCCATCCACGAGAGCGCCGCTCGCGCGACACGGCCACCTCGACCCGGCAGTCAGCTACGTCGTAGCAGCTCGTCGGTGCCAGAAATCATGCCGTGCTGTCAGGTCGAGCGCTCGCAGGATGGACGACGAAGTGACGCTCAGCAGGGTAAAAAAGTGACACATGCTCCTCATCCCATCTAACGCGAAAATGCATATGCCGACCCTCGCCGAGGACCTCCAAGATCATGCCGCGTCGCGGGGAACCATCACCTGCCGCGCCAACATCGATCCAGTCGCCAGCCCCCGGGACGTGAGACGCGTCTGCGTGGCCGTCCAGTGAAGCGCTCATACCAGCACCCTACTTTCGCGCGCGAAAACCGCCAACGTAGGATCTCCGCCAAGTACCTGGGGAGAACTACCTACGCTCCCGCCCCGATCGTCAACCGAGCTACCGGGCTCCGCTAGGCTGCAGCGATGGATCCAGAGCGTGCACGCCAGCTGCTCGGACGCGAGCGTGATCGGATCGAGAAGGCTATCGCTGCGCTTAGCGAAACGAGCGGCCAGGCGGCGAGCGAGCAAGGCGAACCCGGCGAGTTCGGGTCCGAGGAGCTCTATGAAAAAGAGTTCGACACCTGTCTCGCGGAGGACCTCTCCGAGCAGCTCGCCGCGCTCGAGCGCGCCGAGGCCCGCCTCGCCGCCGGCAGCTACGGCCTATCCGTCGACAGTGGAGAGCCGATCCCGGATACGCGCCTTGAAGCGCTGCCGACGGCTGAGCGCACGCTCGCGGAGCAGCAGGCACTCGAACGCTGACGGCTGGCTAGTCCACAAGTGCGGCATTCGGCCCACCCGTGGAGCGCCGGCTGACGATGCCCCTAAGCGGTTGGAGTCGGCTCGCGAGCACTGCGGGATTTCCCGATGCCTCTTGACGGCAAGCTGCGGATGACCCGGCCCGAACAGGGCTCTAGCTTGCACCCATGACCGATACCAAGACCCCCACACACCAGAGCCAAACGTCAACTGAGGACTCCACGCCAGGCGCCACGAGGGTCTTCACGAACATCCTCTGCGCAGTCGACGGCACACTGACAAGCATGTCGGCCGTCGAGACGGCCGCCTCGCTGGCGGGCCCCAACGGCCACCTGACATTGCTGGCTGTGACCGCCGTATCGGGCTCTGGCGCCTACGCCACGGCCGCGATCAGTCCCGGCCGGGTAGACCAAGTGCTCAGCGACGCCAAGCGCATCGCCGACGATGCCGGCGTCCCGTCGAGCACCGTCGTTGACCCGGACGGCCCGCCGGTCGACGTCATGCTCGAGCGAGCGTCCGATTACGACCTGCTCGCGCTCGGCGCACCCGCCACCTCATGGCTGGGCGGTGTGCTCACGGGAGGCGTGGCCACAAACGCGCTGAGCCAGATCACGACCCCGATGCTCTTCGCTCGCCGGTCCTTCGGTGGCTCGCTCAAAGGCCGCCAGATCCTGGTCGCCAGCGACGGTGAGGAGGGCTCAGATCACATCGTGGAGCTCGCGGGAGGACTCGGACAGAGCCAAGGCGCACACGTCACCCTCGTGAACGCCACCGGCGAGGAGTCGAAGATGAACCCCAGGGCAATCCAAGCGCAAGCGCGTGCCCTGCGCCTCGCTCTGCCAAACGCCGGCGAGCCGTGCATCGAACCCGGCAAGCCGTGGGACGTGATCCTCGACGCCGCGAAGCGCACCAACGCCGCCTTGGTGGTGATCGGCAGCCGCCGGCTGACCGGGCTGCACACGTTCGGAAGCGTCAGCCGCCGCGTAGTGCACGATGCAGACTGCTCGGTGCTCGTCATCCCACCCGGCCACTGACCTGGCCGGGCCGCGCGGCAGCGCGACGCCGTACAAAGGCCGCTCAGTAAAAAGCCGCAACTCGTGCAGTGACGTTCACGGATGTCGACCGCAGGCTTCGCGACCTAGTCTGTTGCTCGATCCTCAAAGGAGACCGACGATGTTCAAGAACGTTCTCGTGGGAGTTGATGGCAGGCAAGGAGGGCGCGACGCGATCGCGCTCGCGCGCCTTCTCAGCGACCCCGCCGCCAAGCTGACCTTAGCTTTCGTGCTCGCCACCGACACGGCCGAGGACCTCGCGGACTCCGAGCAGCTGCTCGAGCGCGAACGCGCCTCATTCGACGTTGAGGCAGAGCTCCTCAGAGTGATCGCGATTTCCCCCGGCCGGGGCCTTCACGAACAGGCCGAGCGACAGGGCGCAGACCTACTCGTCGTCGGCTCCTGCAGCCACGGCACCTTCGGACGCGTAATGCTCGGCGACGACACACTTGCCGCGCTCAACGGCGCCCCCTGTGCGGTCGCCGTAGCCTCACACGGCAGCGCTGAGCACCACACAGCGATCTCCAGCATCGGTGTCGCCTACAACCAATCACCTGAGAGCAAGACTGCCCTCGCGGTAGCCCGAGAGCTCGCGACGCCCACCAGCGCAACGGTGCACGCGCTGGAAGTCGTCTCCCTGCCGCCAGTCTCCTACGGCGGCATCATGTCGCCCCCGATGGGGGAGCTCATCAGCGGCATGGTCGCCGAAGCAGCCGATCGCATGAAAGAGCTCACGGATGTCGACGGACGCGCCGTGTACGGACTCGCCGGCGAGGAGCTCGCCAGGTTCGGTGACGAACTGGACCTCCTCGTGCTCGGCTCGCGCGGCTACGGCCCGCTACGACGGCTCGTCAGCGGCAGCACCTCCAACTATCTGGAGCGCCACGCGCGCTGCTCGCTGCTCGTGCTGCCCCGCACAGACACCCCTGTGCTCTTTGACGCCGCAAGCCCAAGCTCGGAGCAGAGCGCCACCCACGCCTAGTCCGGCGGCGCAGGCGATACCTTCATGGCGATGAGTGACCAAGACGCAACGCCCACCGAGGATGCCGGCAGCGAGGAGAACGCCTCCGGGGAGACGATCCGCATCGTCCTCGCCGACGACCACGCCGTCGTGCGCAGCGGGCTGCGGATGCTGCTCGACAACGAAGAGGACTTCGAGGTAGTCGCCGAGGCCAGCGATGTCGAAAGCGCCCGGCGCTACGTACGCGGGCATCACCCGGGCGTGCTCGTGCTCGACCTGAACATGCCCGGCGGCTCGAGCCTGCAGGCGATCCCGCTCATCCGCGAGGAGTCGCCCGGCACCCAGATCGTCGTGCTGACAATGCAGCAGGAGCCAGCGTTCGCGCGCGAGGCGCTCGGTGCAGGCGCGCTCGGCTACGTGCTCAAGGAGGCCGCTGACGATGAGCTCGTCGAAGCAGTGCGACGCGCCGCCGTGGGGGAGAGCTACCTCAACCCCAGGCTAGGCGCGCGCATCGCCTCCGAGCCGCCACCCGGCCCACCGGATGACCTCTCAAACCGAGAGGTCGACGTGCTGCGCCTGATCGCGCTCGGGCACACCAACGCCGAGATCGCAGAGCAGCTGTACCTGTCGGTGCGCACCGTCGAGACCCACCGCTCCCACATCCAACAAAAGCTCGGGCTCTCCACTCGCGCCGAGCTCGTCGGCTACGCGCTGGAGCGCGGGCTGATCAGCACCGGCACTGACACCGAAAGCTGACGATCGGCTCACCCTTGCAGGGCCAGGACGCCCGGCAAGGAGCGTCCCTGCAGAAGCTCGAGCGTCGCGCCGCCGCCCGTCGAAACATGGGAGATACGCCGCTGCAGGCCGTAATCGCAGAGGGCTTGAACGGTCTCGCCACCACCCGCGACTGTCACCCCAGCGGCGCCGGCGAGAGCCTCAGCGACGGTACGTGTCCCGTGCGCGAAGCGCTCCAGCTCAAAGACCCCCATCGGGCCGTTCCAGAACACACTCCCCGCCTCACAGATCGCGACGGCAAAGCGTGCCGCGGTGCGTGCTCCGATGTCGAGTGCGATCCATCCATCGGGGACATCCAGATCCTCCAGGGTGCGCCACTCTGCGTCCGCCGCGCGTTCGCGTGCGATCACGAGATCCTCGGGTAGCTCGAGCGTGCCGCGGGCTCCCGCGGCCGTCTCCAGCAGCCGCCGCGCCGCCGACAGGTCCTGCTCGCCCAGAGTGCCATCGCCGAGCGTGTGTCCCTGTGCGGCCAGGAAAGGGAGGCTCATCGCGCCGCCGACCAGCACCGAGTCGGCGTGCTCGAGGAAATGCTCCACGACACCGATCTTCTCGGTCACCTTGGCGCCGCCAAGCACCGCCACCAGCGGCCTTGCCGGTGAGTACAGGAGCGCCTCAAGGGTGTCGATCTCGCGCTGCATGAGTCGTCCTGCGGCGCACGGCAGCAGGTGCGCGACCCCCTCGGTGCTGGCGTGCGCGCGGTGCGCGGTCCCGAATGCGTCGTTGACGTAGCAGTCGGCCAACGCCGCCAGCTCAGCGCAGAGTCGCGGATCGTTCGCGGTCTCGCCGGGCTCGAAGCGCACGTTCTCTAGCATCAGCATCTCGCCTGGCGCCAACGCCCGCGCTAGAGGTTCCACGTCGGGGCCGACGACCATCGGAGCGAGCGTCACGGGAGCCCTGGTCAGCTGCGACAGCCTGACTGCGACCGGGCACAGTGAGAAGCGCTCCTCGCGGCCGTGGGGGCGTCCAAGGTGGGAGACGAGGATCAGCTTCGCGCCCCGTCCGCGCAGCTCCTCGATCGTTCCTAGTGCCGCCCTGATTCGCGTGTCATCGGCGACCTCGCGTGTGCCGTCCGGCTCGTCTCGCAGCGGCACGTTGAGGTCCACGCGCAGCAGCACCCGCTCACCGGTGACATCGAGATCCTCGAGAGTGCGCAGGCGCGTCATTGCTCTCAGAGAGACTCGGGGATCATTTCGATCGCCCCGCACGGGCACTCCTCGACACAGATGCCGCAGCCCTTGCAGTAGTCGAGGTCGAACGCGTAGCCGTCACCCTCCGGGACCTTCAGCACCGCGTTGTCGGGGCACACGCCGTAGCAGTTGTCGCAACCGAAGCAGTTGCCGCAGGACAGGCAGCGGCGCGCCTCGAACAGCGCGTTGCTCTCATCCAGGCCCTGCGTGACCTCCTCGAAGCTCGACTGCCGGCGGACGGCGTCCAGGTGCGGCGCGACGGTCTTCGGCGCGTCGGCGTAGTACCAGACGTTGAGCTTCTCCAAGCTCGCGAGCTCTGCCTCGGGGGGATGGACGAACTCGGCCTGGCGCAGCCATGCGTCGATGTTGCGTGCGGCCTGCTTGCCGTGGCCGACACCGACGGTGACGGTGCGCTCGGCGGGCACCATGTCGCCCCCGGCGAAGATGCCCTCGTGGCCGGTCATCATGCGCTCGTCGACCTTCACCACGCCGTCCTCGATTTCCAGCCCCGGCACCCCGTCGAGCAGTGACAGGTCAGCTTCCTGGCCGAGTGCGAGCACGAGCGAGTCAGCCGCCAGCTCCTCTGTCTCGCCGGTGGGCTGCGGGAAGCCGTCCTCGTCGAGCTCCATCTTCTCCAACAGGAGCTTGCCATCGTCGGCGTGCTTGATTGTGGAGAGCCACTTCATCATCACGCCCTCCTCGAGCGCCTCCTCGACCTCGAAGTCGTGTGCCGGCATCCGCTCGCGCGTGCGGCGGTAGACGACGATCGCCTCGTTAGCGCCGAGGCGCTTCGCGGTCCGTGCGGCGTCCATCGCCGTGTTGCCGCCGCCGTAGACGACGACGCGACGGCCCAGCAGCGGACGCTCCTCGCCCTCCATGCTGCGTAGCAGCGTGACGGCGTCGAGAATGTGTGCCGCCTCCCCCGCTGGGATGTACGCGCGTTTGCCGATGTGCGCACCGACCGCGAGGAACGCCGCGTCAAACTCTCCTTCGTGCATCGCGTCGAGGATGTTCGTGACCTTCGCGTCCAGCTCGAGCGTCACACCAAGATCGAGAATCCGCTGCACCTCGGCGTCCAGGACGTCGCGGGGAAGACGGTACTTCGGGATGCCGAAGCGCATCATGCCGCCGCTCATCGGCCCCGCCTCGCGGATCGTCACGTCATGGCCGCGACGCGCGAGCTGATAGGCGCCGGAGAGGCCCGACGGGCCCGCGCCAACGATCAGCACCCGCTTTCCGGTCGGCTCCGCCTCGACGGTCAGCTCCCAGCCGTGCTTGATCGCCTCATCACCGAGGAAACGCTCCACGCCGTGGATTCCCACCGCGTCATCTACTTGCGCGCGGTTGCACGCCGTCTCGCACGCGTGGCAGCAGACACGTCCCATTACGGCGGGCAGCGGGTTGTCCTTGACGAGCTCGCGCCAAGCCGCCTCGTAGTCGCCGGACTCCGCGTGATAGAGCCACTGCTGGATGTTCTCCCCGGCGGGGCAGCCGTGGTTGCATGGCGGCATGCGGTGCACGTAGACGGGGCGCTCCTGCCGCCAAGAGCCGGTCTTGTTCGCCAAGCTCGAGCCAACGTCCAAGGTGATCGCGAAAGGCGTGTCCATCACGCCCGCCCGTTCTCCGACGCGGCGACGGACAAGATCGGCGCGGGGCCGGCATCGCCGAGCAGCCCGAAACGGCGGACGTTGCGATCCGCGCCCGCCTGGATGCGAGCGATCACCTCTGCTCGCGGCTCGGGCTTGAACAGGTGCGCGAACCGCGCCTGCGGGCGCAGGTACTCCTCGACGGGCACCTGGCGACGGATCTTCGAGACCGCGGTGACCTCGCCGTCGCGTGCCTCGAACACGGGGAAGATGCCCGACTCCTTCGCCAGCCGCGCGATACGGATCGTGTCCTTGGAGGCGCTGCCCCAGCCGAGCGGACACGGGACGAACACGTGCAGATAGCGCGCGCCGCGGATCTCCATCGCCGTCTGCACCTTCGCCTCGAGGTCGCGCAGCTCGGCGACGGTCGCGGTCGCGACGTACGGGATCTCGTGCGCCATCGCGATCAGCGGCGCGCTCTTGCCCTGACCGAACACATTCCCCGGTTCCGGCCCGACAGCCTGAGTCGTGGCCGTCCGAGCCGCGGGCGGCGTGGAGCCGGAGCGCTGCACGCCGGTGTTCATGTATGCCTCGTTGTCGTAACAGATGTAGAGCACGTCGTCGTTGCGCTCGAACATCCCTGACAGGCACGCCATGCCGATGTCCACGGTGCCGCCGTCGCCGCCCTGCCCGACCACACGGATGTCCTGGCGGCCTTTCGCGCGCAGCGCCGCAGCGATGCCGGTGGATACCGACGGTGCATTGGCGAACAGCGAGTGGATCCACGGGATCCGCCATGAGCTCTCCGGGTAAGGGGTCGAGAACACCTCCAGGCAGCCCGTCGCGTTCGCCGCGATCATCTGGCCGTTCGTGGCGCGCATCGCGGCATCCAGGGCGTAGCGCGCGCCGAGCGCCTCGCCGCAGCCCTGGCAGGCGCGGTGCCCGCACGTGATCGAGTTCGTGCGCTCCTCGCCCGCCTGCACCGCGCGCTGCTCCGCGTCGAGCAGCCGGTTGCCGACCGCGAAGCTGCCCGTCTGGTAGAAGCGGATCGCCGGCGCGTTCATCACACCGGCCCTGCGGCCACGGCACCGAGGTCGCGCAACATGTTCTCAGCGTGCGGGCCCGATACGCGCGAGGCAGACATCCGCGCGAGCTCGCGGTCCACCAACTCGTGATCGAGGTCGAGGAACCTCAGCGGCTCGAGGCAATCGGCGGCGGCGTCGGTGAGCAGCGCCCGCAGCGACGCTCTGGTGATGGGCCGCCCGCCGAGCCCAGCGATCACCGTGTGGGCGTGCGGCTGGACCCCTCCGGCGTGCTGGATACCGGCGAGCGCGGCGTGGACATCGGTGGAGACGATCCCGCCGATGCCGACGGCAAGCGCCTTCTCGAGCACGACCACACGCTTGGCGCTTGCCAGCGCCTCGCGCACCGCGTCGAGAGGGAACGGGCGAAAGGACGTGATCCCGACGACCCCGATCTTGACACCCTCCTCGCGCAACTCATCAACCGTGTCCTTGATCGTGCCGAGCACCGATCCGAGCGCGACGACGATCGTCTCAGCGTCCTCAGCTCGATAGGAGCGGATCAGCCCGCCGGAGTCGCGTCCGAACGCGTCGTGGAAGTCCGCGGCGATCTCCGGGATCATCTGCAGCGCCTGCATCTGCTTGGCGTGCTGGAGGTACTTGACCTCCATGAACGCCTCCGGGCCGACCATCGCGCCTATCGTGATCGGCTCGTCAGGAGTGAGCGCCTGCCTGGGCTCGAACGGCGGCAGGAAGACGTCGACGAGCATCTGCGTGGGCATCTCGACGCGCTCGACGGCGTGGGTGAGGATGAAGCCGTCCATGCAGACCATCACCGGTGTGGACAGCTCCTCGGCGAGGCGGAACGCCTGGATGTGCAGGTCGAGCGCCTCCTGGTTGGTCTCCGCATACAGCTGGATCCAGCCGCTATCACGCTGAGACATCGAGTCGCTGTGGTCGTTCCAGATGTTGATCGGCGCGCCGATCGCACGGTTGGCGACAGTCATCACGATCGGCAACCCCAGGCCCGAGGCGTTGTACAGCGCCTCGGTCATGTACAACAGGCCCTGGCTGGCGGTGGCTGTGTATGCGCGCGCGCCCGTCGCTGACGCCCCGATCGACGCCGACATCGCGGCGAACTCCGACTCTACGTTGACGAACTCACACGGCGAGAGCTCGCCGCTCTTGACCAGCTGCGAGAGGTTCTCAACGATGTGCGTCTGCGGTGAGATCGGGTACGCGCAGATCACCTCCGGCCGGCACAACGCGACCGCCTCCGCGACAGCACGGGATCCCTCAACCTGGCGTGGCACCGCTCAACTCCCGCAGCTCGTCCGTGACCCAGGCGTGCGCGGCCTTCGCGGCAGCGACATTGCCCTCCGCGATCACGCCCGCGAAACGCTCGCGGATGGCGCGCGCGAGCGCGTCGAGCGAGATCAACCCGCTGAGCGCCGCGAAGCCACCAAGCAGCGCTGCGTTTGCGACAGCGCGCCCAGTGTGCTCGCGCGCAAGCTCCGACGCCGCCACGGTCAACAGCCGTTCGTGGTGAAAGCCCGCGACGAACTCGCCGAGACCAAGCTCATCGAAGCTCTTGGCAGTATTGATCAGGATGAAGCCGTCAGGCTTGCAGCCGCCGAACACATCCACCTGGTGCAGCAGCGTCGGGTCCTGCACGATCAGCGCGTCGGGCTCCATCACGGGCTCGCGCGTGCGGATCTCGTGATCGTCGATGCGGCAGAACGCGACGACCGGCGCGCCCATCCGCTCGGAACCGAAGCTAGGGAACGCCTGTGCGTAGCGGCCCTCGTCGAACGCCGCGAGCGAGAGCATCTCGGCTGCCGTAACGACGCCCTGGCCGCCGCGACCATGGATGCGCACCTCGAACATCCCCCTATCCCTCGGCGCGCGCGGCATCCAGCAGCAGTCGCTGCTCGGCGGCAGCCACGAGCCGGCGGGTGCGCTCGACGGCATCGACGCTGACCGAGATCGCGTCGATACCAGCGCGCACGAGCAGCTCGGCGTACTCGGGGTGCACCGACGGAGCCTGGCCACAGATCGAGGTGCGCAGCCCGAGCTGGCGCGCACGAGGAATCAGCTCGCGCAGGTATGCCGTGACCGCCGGGTCGCGCTCGTCAAAGGTCTCGGCCAGCACCTCGTTATCACGGTCTGCGCCCAGCAGCAGCTGCGTGAGGTCGTTGGAGCCGACCGAGATGCCGGTCACACCCAGCGTGGCGTAGTCGGCGAGGTTGAACAACACCGAAGGCACCTCGGCCATCACCCAAAGCTCGAAGCCTGGGCGCTCGAGCAGACCGGACTCCGCGATCAGCTCGCGGCAACGGCGCAGCTCGCGCGTGGAGCGCACGAACGGCAGCATCACATGCAGGTTGTGCAGGCCCGTATCCCAGACCTGGCGCAGCGCCGCGAGCTCGAGCGCGAACACGTCGGGCTCGCGCGTGTAGCGCAGCGCCCCGCGGTAGCCGATCATCGGGTTGGACTCGTGCGGCTCGAAGCGCTCGCCACCGCGCAGACCGGAGAACTCGTTCGTGCGGAAGTCAATCGTGCGGTAGGTCACCGGTCGCGGCGCGAAGCCCGCCGCGAACGTGCTCAGCCCCTCGACCATTCGCGCAACGAACTCATCGCCGCGTCCCTCCTCGAGCAGGGTGCGGGGATGATCGCCCGCCAGCGCCTCGAGCACCATCAGCTCCGCTCGCAGCAGACCGACCCCATCGACCTCTAGATCCTTGACCCGCGCCACCTGCGAGGGCTCCGAGAGGTTTACGAGGATCTGCGTGGCCGTCACCGCAGCCGCTTCCGAGGCGGCGCCAGGGCTTGCGCTCGCGGACCGCCCGCCGGAGGCACTGGGCGCGCGCTCGCCGACGCCAGCGTCTCGACGGGCACCCTCCAAGACGACACCGCGCGTGGCATCGACGGTTACGATCTCGCCATTCCGTAGCTTGCTTGTGGCTTCTCCGGTCCCGACCACGCAGGGGATACCCAGCTCGCGTGAGACGATCGCGGCATGGCAGGTCATGCCGCCGGAGTCGGTAACGACAGCCGCGGCGCGGCGCAGCAACGGCAGCCAATCCGGGGAGGTCATGTGCGTCACCAACACATCGCCATCGCCGAGTGCCGCGGCGTCCGCGAGCGAGGTGAGTACCCGCGCCGCGCCGCTGGCGCTGCCCGGCGCCCCACCCAGGCCGTGCAAAAGCACGGCCTGCCGCTGCTCAGAGGGTGCCCCGGCGACGCTGGGCGTCGGCTGCTGCTCCTCGCGGAGCGTGGTGATCGGACGGCTCTGCAGCATCCACAGCTCCCCCGCTGGGTCAAACGCCCACTCGGTGTCCTGCGGGGAGCCATAGTGCTCCTCGATGCGCAGTCCCAACGCAGCCACCGCCAAGACCTCTCGTTCATCCAGCGTCGGGCGCCCGCCCTCCTCGCGCGAAAGGGTCCGCTCGCAGGTGCCGCCCTGCGGGCCATATTCGATCGCAAGCTCCTTGCAGTGGACGTCGCGACGCCACAACCGAAGCGGATCCTTCCTAATCAGATAACGGTCGGGTGACACCGAGCCTGAGACGACAGCCTCGCCGAGGCCGAACGACGCCTCGATCACGAGCTCGTCGCGTTCGCCGGTGGCGGGGTTCACCGTGAACATCACCCCGGCGCGCGTCGAGTTGACCTGGCGCTGCACCACCACCGCGATGTCCATGTCGGCCTGTGCGAAGCCGTTGACGCCGCGGTAGTAGATGGTGCGCGCGCCGAACAGCGAGCGCCAGCAGCGGCGTACCGCGTCGATGACGGCATCGGCGCCACGGATGTTCAGGAACGTCTCGTTCATACCCGCGAAGGATGTGCCGGCGGTGTCCTCGGCGGTGGCAGAGGAGCGCACAGCGACCGGCGTGTGGGGATCCTCATCGGCCAGCTGCTCGTAGGCGACCGTGATCTCGTGCACGAGCGCCTCGGGCAACGGGGTTTCGTAGACCATCTCCTGCGCCGTGGCGCTGGCCGCCTGCAGCGCGGTGGTGTCCTCGACGTCGACGGCATCTAGCAGCTGCGCCAAGCGCTCGCGCAGCCCGGTCTGCACGAGAAACCCCGCATATGCCGGAGCGCCGACGACGAAGCCGTCGGGCACAGGCAGTCCCGCGGAGGTGAGCTCGCCGAGGTTCGCCCCCTTACCGCCCGCGTAGTCGACGTCCTCGCGGCGCAGCTCGGCAAACGGACGTACCGCGTCTTCGGTCGATCGGGACGCCTCTGCCTGGGTGGCGCTCATCTGCTCATCGCTCCTCGGTTCTGCTGCGGGTCGTGAAGACCAGTCAACTGGCCGGGAGCGTCAGCTACCACCGGGCTGTCCACTCAACGCGATCAGTAGTTATCCCCAGCCGGCAGAGGACTCAGCACTCATGACGTAGCTCCCGATCGCGCGTAGCTTGACCGTCGAGCCCAAACACCCAACGCGGCAGCCGCGAACATCGAGCCAGGAGACGAACATGCCCACCCGAGTTGCCATCAACGGCTTCGGCCGCGTAGGACGCGCCGCCTTGCGTATCGCCCACGAGCAGGGTTCGGACGTGGAGATCGTCGCGATCAACGACCTCGTCGACGCCGGCACGCTCGCCCATCTGCTGCGCCACGACTCCGTCTACGGAGCGTTCCCCGCCACCGTCGAATCCAGGGCCGGAGAGTTGATCGTCGCCGGCGGCCCGATCCGCGCGCTCGCGGAGCCCTCGCTCTCCAGCCTGCCATGGCGCGAGTTGGACATCGACGTGGTGATCGAGTCCACCGGCCGCTACCGCACCCGCCCAGCCGCCGCCGAGCATCTCACGGCCGGCGCTCGCAAGGTGATCGTCTCCGCGCCCGGCAAGGGCTCCGAGCCACTGGACGCGACAGTCGTGATCGGCGTGAACTTCGAGGAGGTCTACGACCCCGAGCGCCACCACATCATCAGCAACGCGTCGTGCACCACCAACTGCCTCGCGCCGGTCGCGAAGGTTCTGCACGAGACGGTCGGCATCCGCCACGGACAGATGAGCACGATCCATGCCTACACCGCCGATCAGAACCTCCTCGACGGACCTCACAACGACCTGCGCCGGGCGCGCGCCGCGGCCCTGAACCTCGTCCCCACGTCCACCGGCGCGGCGAAGGCGCTCGGCCTCGTCATCCCCGAGCTCGACGGCCGGCTCGGTGGGATCGCCGTGCGTGTCCCAACCCCCACGGGCTCGATCGTGGACCTCACGATCGAGGCAGACCGGTCAACCACCGTCCACGAGGTCAACGACGCATTTCGCGTCGCGGCCGAGCATGGCCCGCTCTCAGGCATCCTCTCCTACAGCGAGGAACCGCTCGTCTCCAGTGACATCGTCGGCTCGCCGTTCTCCTCGATCGTCGACTCGCAGCTGACGAGCGTGATGGACTCGACCCAGGTGAAGGTGGTGGCCTGGTACGACAACGAGTGGGGCTACTCCAGCCGGCTGGTCGACCTCGCGGCCAGGGTCATGGCACCCGTGCCGGCTGCGATCTAGCCAGATGCGAGTCATCTCAGAACAGCAACTCGAGGACACCCTCGGTGCGCTCGCAGCACCCGAGCCACGCGTCGTCGCGAGCGGCAACCTCGCCACGCCCAGGGTTCTACTCAGCGTGCTCGAACGAACCGTGGAGCGCTACCGGCTGTTCATGCTCGCCGCACAGTCCCCGCTGGGGTTGCGCGAGGGCGTGATCTTCGAGACGCCGTTCGTCGGGCCCGGCATGCGAGACGCCGAAGGGCAGCTCGACTACCTGCCGATGCGTCTGTCGCTCGTCCCGCGACTGTTCGCCACGCTGCGTCCCCCCGACGTCGTGCTGCTGCACACCTCCACTCCGCGGCAGGGGAAGGTCTCGCTCGGAATCGAGGTGAACATCCTGCCCGCCGCGGTCGAAGCGGTACGCGCACGCGGCGGCCTCATCATCGCGCAGATGAACCCGTGTATGCCGTACACCTTCGGCGACAGCGAGCTCTCAGAGGACCTGATCGACCTGGCCGTCGAGGTCGAGGACGAGCTCGCCGCGCCGGTCCCAGGTCCCTCACACGAGCACGCCGACCAAATCGCCGAGCTCGTCGCGGACCTCGTCGAGGACGGCTCGACACTCCAGCTGGGCATCGGCCAGGTCCCCGACGCAACGCTGCGAGCGCTCGGGAGCAGACGCGAGCTCGCGATCTGGTCAGAGATGATCAGCGATGGCGTGATGGAGCTCGAGCGCCGTTGGGCGCTCGGGTCGACACGCCCGATCGTGTGCTCATTCCTTTTCGGCTCCCCCGAGCTCTATGCGTGGGTTGACCAGAACCCCAGGCTGCGAATGACACGCACCGAGACGACGAACGACCCGTCACGGATCGCGGCGAAGCCGAGAATGGTCTCGATCAACACGGCTCTCCAGCTGGACATCGCAGACCAGGCCGGCGCCAGCCACATCAACGGTCGCCTGTACTCCGGCTTCGGCGGCCAACCCGACTTCGTCGCCGGTGCCCTGCACTCACCGGGCGGGCACGCGATCATCGCCCTGCGCTCCTGGCATGAGCCCAGCGACAGCTCCACCATCGTTCCACGGCTCACCGACCCCGTCACCTCCTTCCAGCACTCTGCGGTGATCACCGAGCATGGCTGCGCGCAAGTCTTCGGACGAAGCCAACGCGCCCAGGCACGTCTGATCATCGACCAAGCTGCTCATCCCGACGCCCGCGACGAGCTGCACGAGTCCCTCGGGGCCAGCGTCGGCGTCGGGCGCTGAAGCCAGATGAGCCGCATCGGACTGCTCACCGGAGGTGGTGACTGCCCCGGCCTGAACGCGGTCATCAGGGCCGTCGTTCGGCGCGGTCTCGTGGACGACCAGCACAGCTTCGTGGGCTTTCGCTACGGGTGGGCTGGTGTGCTCGAGAACGACGCGCTCGAGCTGGGGCTCGACAGCACCGCGGGAATCCTGCCGCGCGGCGGCACGATCCTCGGCACTTCGCGTACCAACCCATTCGCCGAGGGCAGGGACGGTCTTGAGGAGATCCGCCGCACCCTCCAGCAGCGCCGCGTCGACGCTCTGATCCCGATCGGCGGCGAGGACACGCTGGGGGCGGCCCTGCGCCTTCAGCGTGAGGGAGTCCCGATCGTCGGCGTGCCCAAGACGATCGACAACGACCTCGGCGGCACCGATGTGACATTCGGCTTCCAGACGGCAGTGCAGATCGTCACCGACGCGATCGACCGCCTGCACACCACCGCGGAGTCTCACAACCGCGTGATGGTCGTGGAGGTAATGGGCCGTCACGCGGGCTGGATCGCCACCCACGCTGGGATCGCCGGCGGCGCGGACGCGATCCTCGTTCCCGAGCGCCCGTTTGACATCGAGGAGGTCTGCGCGCACCTGCGCCGTCGCCACGAACGCGGTCGCAGCTTCTCGATAGTCGTGGTCGCTGAGGGCGCCATGCCGCGAGAAGGAACGCTGCAAACTCGACAAGACGCTCCCACGGACGCCTTCGGGCACGCCCGTCTCGGCGGCATCGGCGTGCTGCTGGAGCACGAGATCGAGACACGTACCGGCTTTGAGACACGGGTGACGATCCTCGGCCACGTGCAGCGCGGCGGCACACCCGTGGCGTTCGACCGGGTGCTCGCCACCCGCTTCGGTGTCGCCGCGATGGACGCCGTCGCGGGGGCACGCTTCGGCACGATGGTCGCGCTGCACGCCACCCAAATCGTCGAGGTGGACCTCGGGGAGGCTCTGCGCGAGCCGAAGCTGCTCGACCCCGCTCTCTACGAGACGGCCGAGCTGTTCTTCGGCTGAGGTCCTGGGCGGCTCAGTCCTGGGCCGCTGCGCAGCTTGATCACGCAGGTGAGATGTACCGAGCGCTCGTGTGGGTTTGCCCGGACGTCGCTGGCGGAACCACCTGGCAGCCTACGTCTATGAGCACACCAGCCACTCTCACCAAGCCAACGATCGCGGAGCTCGTTGACCTCACCGGCAAGACAGCGATCGTGACCGGCGGGTCGATGGGCATCGGCTGCGGCATCGTCGAGCGCCTGCACGAAGCCGGCGCGCAAGTCCTCATCGCAGACATCGACCTCGACACCGGCATCGCGCTCGCCGAGCGACTCAACGCCATGCGCACGGGTAGCGCCTTCGCCGTCCAGACAGACGTAAGCCGGCGAGCTGACATCGACGCGATGATCGCCGCCGCGGTCGAGCGCTTCGGCGGCTTGGACATCCTCGTCAACAACGCCGGCATCTACCCGTTCGCGCCGTTCCTGGAGATGGACCCCGAGCTGTTCGAGCGTGTGCTGCGCGTCAACCTGTTCAGCGTGTTCGCCGCCATGCAGGCCGCCGCGAAACAGATGATCGCCCAGGGACGCGGCGGCAAGATCATCAACGTCAGCTCGATCGACGCACTGCACCCGTCGATGGTTGGCCTGGCCCACTACGACGCCTCCAAGCACGGTGTCTGGGGCCTGACCAAGAACGTCGCACTCGAGCTCGCCGAGCACGAGATCACCGTCAACGCGCTCGCGCCAGGCGCGATCGCGACACCCGGCGCCGGCAGCGGCACGGTCGGTCCCGAGATACTGCACGAAACCGAGGCGCGCATCCCGATGCACAGGATGGGGCTTCCCGACGACATGGGACGCGTCGCGCTGTTCCTTGCTTCCGGGCTCTCCAGCTACCTCACCGGGTCACAGATCGTGGCGGACGGCGGCATGCTGCTGCGCTGAGGCAAGCGGGTCCATGGCCAGCTCCGAGCCCGACGCATGCGTTTGTCTGATCGTGCTGGACGGCTGGGGCATCGCCCCGGCCGGTGCGGGCAACGCGATCTCGCTGGCACATACGCCAGTGTTCGACGAGCTCCAGGCCAGCTGCCCTCACAGTGAGTTGAGCGCCTCCGGGCCAAGCGTCGGCCTGCCCGCCGGACAGATGGGCAACTCCGAGGTCGGGCACCTCACGCTAGGAGCCGGGGCTGTGGTGGCGCAGCCGATCACGAGGATCAACGACACCATCGCCAACGGTGCACTCGCCGACAATCACGTGCTGTGCTCCGCGCTGACGGCGGCTCCGCGTGTGCACCTGCTCGGACTGACCTCCGACGGCGGTGTGCACTCCCAGCTCGACCACGCACATGCGGTGATCGACCTGGCAGCCCAGCTCGGCACCGAGGAGCTGATCCTGCACTGCATCACCGACGGACGCGACACCTCGCCCACCTCCGGCAACCGTTACCTCCAGACCGTCGAACGCTGGTGTGAGCAGGCGGGCGTCGGGCGGATCGCCAGCGTGGTGGGCCGCTACTTCGCGATGGATCGCGACCGCCGCTGGGAACGCACCCAATCCGCCTATGACCTGCTGGTGCACGGCCGCGCCGAGCACCACTGGGACGATGCGCCCGCAGCCGCCCGCGAGGCATACGCCCGCGGCGAGACCGACGAGTTCATCACCGCCACGCTCGTTGGCGCAGAGGGACGAATCCGCGCCGGCGACAGCACGCTGTGCCTGAACTTTAGACCCGACCGCATGCGACAGATCGTGCGTGCACTCGCCGAGCCGGGCTTCGGCGAACGGGATGCTGGGGGAGAGGAGCTGCGGGGTTGGCGAGGCCGCGACGGCACGCCGCCGCTCGCCAAACTCGCCACGATGACTCCATACCAGCAGGACTGGCCTTACCCCAGCGCGTTCACCGCGGCCCAGCCACAGGACACGCTGGCGGCCGCAGTCTCGCGCGCGGGAAAGACCCAGCTGCACGTCGCCGAGACCGAGAAGTACGCGCACGTCACCTACTTCTTCAACGGCGGTGTCGAGCAGCCGCTACCCGGCGAACGGCGTGAGCTCGTCGCCTCCCAACGCGACGTGGCGACCTACGACCGCAAGCCGCAGATGAGCGCCCGAGAGATCACCGACGCATTCCTCGCGGCCTTTCATTCCGACCGGCCCGCGTTCTCGGTGATCAACTTCGCAAACGCCGACATGGTCGGGCACACCGGCGTGATACCCGCGACGGTCCTCGCAGTGCAGACGATCGACGAGTGTCTCGGCAAGATCATCGCGGAGGTCGATCATCGGGGTGGCGTTTGTGTGATCACCGCCGACCACGGCAACGCCGAGAGCATGCTCACCGCCGACGGCGCCCCGAACACGGCCCACTCAACCAACCCCGTACCGCTGATCCTGACGAGCAGCGACCGGGCGCTCGCCGGCGAGGGCACCCTGTCCGACGTCGCCCCGACCGTGCTTGCGCTGCTCGGCCTCGAGCAGCCCACAGCCATGACCGGCCACTCGCTGCTCAGGCAGTGACGTTGCGATACAGACGCACCGCAATCGTGAAGAAAACGACGAGAATCCCCGTCGACCACGCCAGTGACTGCCACACCCAATGGTGCGTCGGTTCGCCCTGCATCAAGGCGCGCACAGCGTTGATCGTGATGCTGACCGGCTGGTGGCGAGCGAACGGCTGCAGCCAGCTCGGCATGGTCGCGACAGGCACGATCGCCGAGCTCGCGAACACGAGGATGAAGAACGGCAGGATGCCGGCCACCTGCGCCGTTTCCGGATCCTTCGTCAGCAGGCCGATCGTCGCGTAGATCCACGAGAAGCAGTAGCCGAAGAAGATCACGAGCGCCAAGCCGGCGACGATCGCACCGACACCGGCGTGGAAACTGAAACCCACGAGCAGCCCCAAGCCAACCATCAGCGCGAGCGAAAACACGCTACGCGCGAGATCAGCGAGCGTGCGTCCCGCGAGCACCGCCGAGCGGGCCATCGGCAGACTGCGAAAACGATCGATGATGCCGCTACCAAGATCGTCCGCCAGCCCGATCGCCGTCGCCATCCCGCCGATCATCACCGCCTCGATGAACACCGCCGGGACGATGTAGTCGACGTAACTCCCGCCCGGTATGTGAATCGCGCCGCCCAGCACATAGCGAAACAGCACGAGCAGCATCGCCGGCTGGATCGCGGAGATCACCAGCAGCCGAGGATTGCGCAAGATACGCAGAAGGTTGCGCTTCGCCACACCGCCGGTGTCGCGAGCGCCGGATGCGGTTGGTCGCCGCACATGTGATGGCGTCTGCTCGTTCGTCGGGCGGAGCCCCGGCGCGGCGGCGGTCGGGGCCACGACGGCGAGCTCGCTCCGCCCACCGTTCTCTTGAGCATGGGCCGCGGCGCCGGTGAGCGACAAGAACACATCGTCCAGTGACGGATGGCGAATACCAAGATCCTCAAGCGCGATGCCCTCCGCCTGCAGGCGCTCACCAGCGGCGATCAGCACCCGTGTCGCGCCCGTCGTCGGCATCGTGACGCTGCGCTCATCAGGATCGATACGGGGCACACTCTCACCGAGCTGCGCGATCAACGCTGCCGCCCGCTCGAGGTCGCGTGCGCTCGATACCCGGGCCTCGAGCACATCACCACCGAGCCGCTCCTTCAGCTCACCCGCGGTGCCCTGTGCGACGACCCTGCCGGTGTCCATGACGACGATCTGCTGGGCGAGGTGCTCCGCCTCCTCCATGTACTGAGTCGTAAGCAACACGGTCGTACCGGCGGCGACGAGATCCTCAACGAAGCTCCACACGCCGTTGCGGGTCCGCGGATCCAGACCGGTGGTCGGCTCGTCCAAGAACAGAACCCGCGGGCGACCGATCAAGCTGGCGCCGACATCAAGCCGGCGGCGCATCCCGCCTGAGTAGGTCTTGACGAGCTTCTCCGCGGCGTCAGTGAGCGCGAAACGGTCGAGCACATCCGCAGCTCGACGCCGGCGCTCAGCCCGACTCAACTGGTAGAAGAGCCCCACGAGTTCAAGGTTCTCCCGGCCCGTGAGCAGCTCGTCGACCGCCGCGAACTGCCCCGTGAGACCGATCAGCGAGCGCAACCTCGCGGCATCCGCGACCACGTCGCAGCCGGCCACGCTCGCGCGTCCGCTGTCCGCCCGCAAAAGCGTCGCCAAGATCCGCACGAGCGTCGTCTTGCCCGCACCATTGGGACCGAGCAGGGCAAGCACCTGTCCCTCCTCGACGACGAGGTCGAAGTCAGCCAGCGCCTGCGTCGACCCGAACCGCTTGCTGAGCGCCTCCACTTCGATCATCGACACGGTCGACCTCTAACCGCCGGCTCACACATTCGCGAGCGTCTCGCTGCTCTGCTCCGCTGGATCCTCGGACCACGAGGAGGTCGGAACGACGAGCACCGGGCACGCGGCGCCACGCACGACCGCCTCACACACGCTGCCGAGAAGCAGCGTGCGCAGCGGGCCACGGCCGCGCGAGCCAAGCACCAGCAGATCAACGCCATGCGAAACCCCCAACAACTCCTCGCTGACCCGACCGTCGCGCACGACACCGCAAGCCGTGATGCCGGCGGGCAACGCGCCCACCGCTCGTGAGACGCCCGCCATGGCGGCATCCAGGCGGGCCTTGACGATCGCCGGATAGGACAGCGCAGCGCTTGCTCCACCCGCGCGCGCCGCGGCGGTATCCGCGACCGCGACCAGCTCGAGCTCAGCGCCCGCCTCCAAGGCGAGCGTCACGGCCACCTCCAGCGCCCTCAGCGGAGGCGTGACGAGGTCATATCCGACGGCGATGCGCGCCAAGCCAGTGTCTGCTTGCTCGCGATGGAAGCCGACCGGTGCGATCGCTACCGGGCACGGCGCACCGTGCAGGGCTTCCTGGCTGACGCTGCCCACGAACACCCGTCCGAGCAAGCCGCGATGAGACGAGCCGAGCACGAGCAGGTCGGCGTGCCTACGGACCGCTAGTTTCTGCAAGGTGACCGCGGTGCTCGCTCCCGCGAGACACATCGGTGTGACGGTGAGACCTCGCCGCAACAGGCTGATCGCTCTCTCTACGCTCGCCTGTGCCGTCTCTCGGTCGATGCTGGGTTCGGTCGCGTCGATGCGAGCGGACAAAGCCTCGAAGTGGTGAACAGAGCAGACGATCAGCTCGCCGTCTGTGGCCGTGAGTGCCTCCGCCAAGAACAGCGCGTCCAACGCGTGCTCGCTGCCATCAAACGCCACAACCACCCTGTTGAACATCGGAGGCTAACCCGCCTCTCTACCGTTGAGAGCGAACCGCTCGCGTGCCAGACGCCAGCCCGAGGTGAGGAACTCAACCCGCTCCTCCGGTCCCTCACGATGTACCACCCGCGCGTCAAAGCCCTCTCGGAAGACATCTAGCATCGCCCGGTTTTCACACAAAACCTCAGCGACGAAATGCGTGATCCCACGCTGCTCGGCGATCATCGCCAGACGCTCGATCAACAAGGTCCCAAGCCCACGGCCGTGAAGATGGTCAGCGATCTCGACGGCGACTTCGGCATGCGTCGCGTCCAAGACGATGAACACGGCGTGCCCGACGATCGCCCCCGTCTCGTCGTGAGCTACCAGCCCGAAGCGCCCACCGCTCATGTCCGCCGCCCAGTGCGCAGCCCAGTCGGTGTCGACGCCACCACCGAAGAACCGCAGACGCCGCGCCTCCGCGCACAATCCGTGCAGGAAGACCCGCAACGCCGTCTCATCACCGGCCCGTAGCGCTCGGACCGTGACCAGCGAGCCGTCCCGCAGCTGGACGAGCTCCGGTCGCTCGCCCTCGACACAGGCCGCCGGGTGCGGCTCACAAAGGGTTGGAGCTGGGCTGCTCACGATGTCTCCACACTCGCGGACCGAGCGACGTGCGGCATCCGAGATAGCCCGTCTGCCTGCCACGGAAAACTACGCGGCTCGCTCACAACGGCCAGTAGTGCGCGACGTGAGCGGCAGCACGAGAGGTCAAGAGCGCCTCTGGCGCGGAGGATCGCGGAGGCTCATCGCTGCCCAGCGCTTTGAGCGTCTCACAGACGGACTCTGCGAGCGCTGCCGGTTCATAGCCTCCCTCGAGCACCGCGCCGAGCGGCGCACCCGCCCGTTCGGCGAAGTCGCGCACGTGTCGGGCCATCTCTGCGAAGGAGCTCGCCTCCAGGCGACAGTTCGCCAGCGGGTCCGCGCGGTGAGCGTCGAACCCCGCAGAGACGAGCACTAGCTGCGGCTTGAAGGAAACCGCGGCGGGAAGCACCACATGCTCGAGCAGCGACAGCCACAGGTCCTCATCCGAGCCGGCCGGGACAGGCAGATTGATCGTGTAACCCTCGCCGGGACCGGAGCCCGAGTCCCCGAGCGCGCCGGTGCCTGGATAGATCCCGCCTTGGTGGATGCTGGCGAACAGGACCTCGGGGCGCCGGCGGAACGTCTCGGCTGTCCCGTTGCCGTGGTGCACATCCCAGTCGAGGATGAACACGCGTGCTAGACCCAGCTCGCAGATCGCATACTCGGCGGCGACCGCGACATTGTTGAAAAGGCAGAAGCCCATCGCACGGCCTGGTTCGGCGTGGTGCCCCGACGGACGGACCCCGCAGAACGCGACATCCGCCTTGTCCTCCAAGAGTGACCGTGTCATCGCGCACGCCCCGCCGGCGGCGTGCAGCGCCGCCCGGTACGAGGGCTCGCCGACGAACGTGTCCGAGTCGATCTCACCGCCGCCCGCGATAGCCATCTCCTTGAGGTGCTCGATCAGGGCTCCGTCGTGAACGAGTGCCAGCTGATCCTCTGCCGCCGGTGGCGCTTCGCGGCGCTCCCAGCCCAGCCAGCCACGCTCGGCCAGGCACCGCTCGATCGCCACGAGACGCTCCGGCGTGTCGGGATGCTCCGGCATATACCAGCGCGGGTCGTGCTCGAGGCACGCCGGGTGGCTGAAATAGAGCCCCGGCCGCCGGTGCGTTTGACGCACGCTGCTCACCGTGGGCCGCTCGCGCGAGAACGGGCGATGTCTCGACCGATCTCCTGCTCACGCTCCTGCAGGCGCTCGAAAGCGTGTTCGGTTGCGCCGATCGGCGATTCGTTGCTCTCGCTGAAGATCCGTGTGCCAGCCCGCCCGTCGAGGATCGCGACCGCATCAGCGAGCGCGCCGATTGCGGCGAACTTGCCGGTCTCTGTCGCGAACCTGCACGCGGCCTCGACCTTCGGGCGCATGGAGCCGTCGGCGAACTCGGCCAGGTCGAGCTCCCTCACGGACGCTTCGTGGATCGGCTCCGCGAGCCTGGTCCCGTGATTACGTTCGACATAGGGGACATCGGTCAGCAGCAGCAGCGCGTCCGCGCCCAGCTCACGCGCAAGCAGTGCGGCCGAGTGATCCTTGTCGATCACGGCCTCGACGCCGCGCAGCGCACCGTGCTCGTCCACCGTCACCGGGATGCCACCGCCGCCGACACACACGACGAGCACCCCAGCGTCGACGAGCGTGCGGATCGTCTGCAGCTCGACGATCCGCTGCGGCTCCGGGGACGGCACCACCCGCCGCCAGTGCTCGCCGTCTGCCGCGACGCTCCAGTGCCGCGTTGCGGCCAAACGCTCGGCCGCGCCGCGGTCATAGATCGGGCCGATCGGCTTGCTCGGATGCTCGAATGCAGGGTCCTGAGCATCCACGACGACCTGTGTGAGCAAGGTCGCGGCCGGCGCACCAGACATGCGATTCGTCAGGCCCTGCTCGAGCAGGTAGCCGATCATTCCCTCGGACTCTGCGCCGAGCACGTCCAACGGATACGGCGGCACCTGAGCGTAGGACTCGGCCTGGAGGGCCAGCAGCCCGACCTGCGGGCCGTTGCCGTGCGTTACCACGACGCGATGGTGCTCTGCGAGCAGCGCAAGCTGCTCAACCGCCACCTCGACATTGCGACGCTGGGTGCCCGCGTCAGCGGGCTCGCCGCGACGCAGCAACGCGTTCCCGCCGAGAGCAGCGACGATCAGCATCCTTTCATCCTCCGCGAGCGAGCCTGTGGCTTCACGATCAACAAGGATGCCGAGAAGGCAAAAGCTCTTCATCCGGCCTCAGCCGCGACCACACCGCGGGAAACTACGCGCACGCCCACCATGCACCCCGGCCAGCGATCCGCCGCGTTCCGAGACAGCGCCTTTCACCACGCTGTTTCTCGCGCCCCGTCCATCGCTGACTCAAACCAGCCGATTGAAAGCAGCACAGTTTGGCGGCCAAATGTGCGGCTGAGCAAGCCAGCAGACCAGGGTGGAGCCCTACCCGCGGCTCAGTAGAAACCCGCGTGCGGTAGGGCGGTAAGGGCCGATTTGTGCTCACGCGCCGAAACGTAGCTTGGTCTCAACATCTTGCCCACTGACATCAGGAGCTCGAGACCATGCCCGCATTTCACCTTCGTCGCAGCCTTCACCCGGCGGTACGCCGTGCCGACTCGACGGACGGCTCGGCGTCCCGCGAGCAGACCCAGGGCCCAAAAGTCCTCGGTGCGTCCGCGATCGCGCTGATCAGCTTGGCGGCTGTGCTGACGCTGCGGAGTCTGCCGAGCGTCGCCGAGTACGGCTGGTCGAGCATCGCCTACTACCTGATGGGCGCCATCTTCTTCTTCATCCCGCTCGCGCTCGTCGCGGCGGAGCTCGCCACCGGATGGCCGCGCGCCGGCGGGCTGTACGCATGGGTGAGGGAGGCGTTCAGCGACCGCTCGGGTTTCCTTGCGATCTGGTTCGAGTGGATCGAGAACGTGGTGTGGTTCCCGACGGTGCTGTCGTTCGTGGCGGCCGCGATCGCGTATGTGATCGAACCGAGCTTGGCGAACGAGAAACTGTATTTGGTGCTCGTCATGCTCACCGTGTTCTGGGGCCTGACGCTCGCGAACTTCTTCGGCATGAAGTGGACGCTGCGGCTGAACAACCCGGCGGTGATCATAGGCACGCTGATCCCGGCCGCGATCCTGATCGGACTTGGTATCTACTGGCTCGCCGCAGGCAAACACCTCGCGATCCCGTTTCACGCGAGCAAGCTCGCACCGAACCTGAGCCACGTCAACAACATGGTCTTCTTCGTCGGGGTGATCCTCGGCTACGCCGGCATCGAGATGGCCGGCTTCCACGCCAAGGAGACACGCAACCCCAAGCGTGACTACCCACGCGCGATCATCCTCGCGGCGCTGTTGATCGTGGGGATCTCGATCCTCGCGACGCTCGCGATCGCCTTCGTCGTGCCGCAGGCGAAACTCAGCCTGGTCGCGGGAATCCTTGAAGCCTTCCAATACTTCTTCGGTGCGCTCGGTCTCGGCACCTGGGCGACACAAGTGATGGCTGCCTTGGTCGGTCTCGGCACCCTGGCGCTGATCAGCACCTGGCTGCTCGGACCGTCCAAGGGCCTCTATGCAGCCGAGCGGACAGGTGACCTGCCGCCCGAGCTTCACTACGTCAACAAGCGTCACGTCCCGGTCGCGCTGCTCGTCTGTCAGGGGATCCTCGGCACGATGTTCGCGCTGCTGTTCCTGTTCGTGCCGAGCATCAACACGAGCTACTGGATGCTTACCGCTCTCACCACTCAGATCCTGGTGCTGATGTACATCATGATCTTCGCCTCCGCGATCAAACTCCGCTACACCCAGCCCAACACCCCCCGTGCCTACAAGATCCCTGGCGGGAACTACGGGATGTGGATCGTCGCCGGGATGGGGATCGTCGGCTCGGTGTTCTCGCTGATCATGGGCTTCATCCCGCCCACGGGTGTGAAGCACTGGCCGACCCCGATCTATGTGGCGGCGATGTTCGCCGCGATCGTGATCTGCTCGGCGCCGCCGTTCATCGCCGAGAAGATCAAGAAACCGAGCTGGATAGAGGAGCACCCAGACGAGGTGCTACTCGACCTCGACGAGGACAAGACCCAAGCTCAGATAGCAAGCGAGGAAGCCGCGGGCCGCGCCGCTGCGAGCGGAGTCGTCCTTGCCGGCGCCAGCGTCCAGACCGACGAGACAGCACAGGTGAGCTGACATGGACCTCCTTCAGAGCTTCCCGGTGCTGCTGCTCGACGACGAGCTCCAGGACGACACGGCCGCGGGGCGCGCGACACGCGCCCTGGTGGATCACCTGCGTGCCGACGGCACGCAGGTGATCGTCGCCGCCGACCTCGAGGACGCCGGGCAGATCTTGGCGAGCAACGCCACCGTTAGCGGACTGCTGATCGACTGGGATGTTCACCACGCCGCCAACGGCAACGGTGTGGGTGTGGACGACGCGGCCACCAACGGGCACGCCGAGAACGGTCTGACCGGCGGCTCAGGTATCGGGCGCCAGGGATTGGTCGAAGCTGCGCGCGAGCGCATCGGAAGCCTGCCGATCTTCATCCTCGCCGACCGCTCCTCGATGGAGGAGTTGCCGCCCGCGGTCGTGCGGGAGATCAACGGGTATGTGTGGAAGCTCGAGGACACCCCGGCGTTCGTCGCCGGTCGGGTGGAGGAGGCGCGGCGCGAGTACCTGGCGCCGATGCTGCCGCCGTTCTTCGACGCGCTCGTGCACTTCACCCAGGAGGCTCGCTATTCATGGCACACGCCTGGGCACAGCGGCGGGACCGCGTTCCTGAAGACCCCAGTCGGCTCCGCGTTCCACGAGTTCTTCGGTGAACACACGCTGCGCAGCGACCTGTCGGTATCAGTCGCGGAGCTCGGCTCACTGCTCGAGCACACCGGCCCGGTGGGGGAGGCCGAGACGCAGGCGGCGCGCATCTTCGGCGCCGACCGCACGCTGTTCGTCACCAACGGCACCTCTACCGCCAACAAGATCGTCTTTCACGCCTGCGTGCGTAGGGGAGACGTGGTGCTGGTGGACCGCAACTGCCACAAGTCGATCATGCACGCGATCGTGATGACCGGCGCGATCCCCGTGTACCTGCGCCCGACGCGCAACGCCCAAGGAATCATCGGACCTATCCAGCCGGCCGAGCTGAGTGCAGAGACGGTGCTCGCGATCATGGCCGCCAACCCGCTGGTACCCGAGGGCACCACCAGCGCACGACTGGCAGTCGTCACCAACTCCACCTACGACGGGCTCTGCTACGACGCCGACGGTGTGCTCGCCGCGCTTGCCGACAGCACCGAGCGCGTGCTGTTCGACGAGGCATGGTTCGCTTACGCGCACTTTCACCCGCTTTACAGCTCGCGCCACGCCACCGGCGTGGCGCGCCGTCCGGGAACGCCGGCGACGCTTGCTACGCAGTCCACGCACAAGCTACTTACCGCGTTCTCGCAAGCCTCGATGATTCACCTCCAAGACGCCGGCGGCGTCATCGATCCCGCAGCACTCGAGGAGGCTTTCATGATGCACACCTCGACCTCGCCGCAGTACGGGATCATCGCCTCACTCGACGTCGCCGCACGAACGATGGAGGGGCCGCAGGGGACCGCGCTGATCGACAACGCGATCGCCGAAGCCCTCGCCTTTCGCCGCGAGCTCTCAACAGCCGCAGCGGCGTGCGCGCCGGGTGACTGGTGCTTTGACGTATGGCAGCCCGAGGATGCTGTGTCCGGCTCCGAGCAGGAGCAGCGTGACCCCGAGCGCTGGAAGCTGCGCGACGGCGAGAGCTGGCACGGCTACGGGCACGTCACCGACGGGCACGCGATGCTCGACCCGATCAAGGTCACGATCCTCACACCCGGCATCGACGGGTCTGGCAAGCTCGGCGAACACGGCATCCCCGCGGCGCTCGTGTCCCGCTTTCTGGACGAGCGCGGGATCGTGGTCGAGAAGACCGGCTCTTACTCCTTCCTCGTCCTGTTCTCACTCGGGATCACCCGCGGCAAGGCCGGCACGCTGCTCTCAGAGCTGTTCGAGTTCAAGCGCCTTTACGACCGCGACGCCCCGCTCAGCGAGGCGCTACCACGACTCGTCGGCGAGCACCCCGACCGCTACGGCCAGACGACCCTACGGGCACTCGGCGACGAGCTGCACTCCGCGATGCACGAGAACACGATCAACGTGCTCATCGATGAGATGTACGACGACCTACCCGAGCCCGTGACCACGCCGGCGTCCGCGTACGAGCAGCTGGTCGCAGGCACAACGGAGATGGTGGCGCCCGCCGACCTGCCGGGGCGCGTCAGCACCGCGATGGTCGTGCCCTACCCACCCGGGATCCCCGTGATCATGCCCGGCGAGCGCTTCCCCGACGCTGACAGCGCACTCATTCGCTACCTCGCCACAAGCGAATGCCTTGCCCAGCGCTTCCCGAGCTTCGAGACCGAGATACACGGCATCGTGATCCAGCAGGATGGCAGCTACCGCGTCCCCTGCATCGGCCTGTAACGCTCGCATGAGCGCGATCGCGTCAGTGCATGCACGGCAGATTCTCGACAGCCGTGGAAATCCCACGGTCGAGGTTGACGTGGGATTCACATCAAGACAGTAGGGAGGATCAATCGCGGCGATGTCGCCGGGCGGGGTCAGACTCGGGGAGGTGTGCAGCGAGCGACGGTGATGTACCAGTAGCCACCCGCGAGGTTCAGCGCCCCAACAACCAGGAAGAAGGCTGCCCATCCGTAAACGGCGTAGGAGAGGCACACAGCGCCCGCGGTGGCCGCAACGAAGCCGCCGGCAACACGCGTGACCCCAAAGGCGCGAAGGTGGCGGTACTCCCACGGAATGATCAGGCGTTGCAAGCCGGATCGCGGAGGGGATGCCCACCACCCGCGAAGACTTCTCCGCGCGGCGTCGTCGTTGGCCGCGGTCATCGGGGCGTCCCGCTCATGCTCGCTTCAGGAACCTCAAGTAGAACGCCCCGAACACCAGGACAATCCCGACGTTCACCATCAGACGCTCCCAGAACCGATGCCTGAAGAACAAGACGTCCACGCCGACCACAACGGCGACCAGCACGAGCACGTAGAGCACGATGCCTGCCTGCTTTCCCATCGCTCCACCCTACTGCTCGAGAACCGCGTCGCGGTCACGGATATACCCGCTCGCGGGGGTTGCTTGGATGGCCAGGACCCGGCCACGGTGCGAGACAGAGAACTAGCTGGCACTCGCTGATCGCCCGCACCTCGTGGCGCTCAGTTGGGTCAAAATGAATCAAGCTCGGCGCCGACAATGTCCGCTCGTTAGCGCCGGCGCTCACCAACAGCTCACCTCGGACGACGAACACCAGCGCGTGCTCGTGAACCTGATGCTCCTGCAACACCTCGCCTTGGGGCAGCAACAGCGCGATCACGCGATTCGCATCGTCATCCGAGCGCAACACCTGCGGATGATGCGCCGCAACCCGCAGCCGATCTAGCTCCCAAATCTGCACGCGCCCGAGTCTACGCGCCGCCGGCCGACCCGCCTGACGGCGCCGTCCGGTGCTCAGCTCGGGGCGCCGCCGACGTGGACACCAGGCGCGCGCGATCAAGCCGCGAGCCTGGAACGACGGGGGCTTGTCGCCGACCCCCGCTATCGCCGAATCACCCCCCACGGCGTCGCTTTGCGTCAGTCTGTGCACGTGGACCTACTCGATCCCGTGCTGTCCCTGCTCGACCGGCAGGTCGACGCGCTCGCCGATCAACCCACGATGCCCGAGTTCCTGATCTCGGTAGAGCCATTCCTTCGCGCCCTCGAGGCCGAGCCGCGCATCGCGATTCACCTCGAGGATCTCCGCGATGAAACGTTGGATCGCGTGCGCGTCATCGAGAAAGAGGACAGTGCGCTCGTCCCCGAGCTGATCGAACTGCGTGCCCGCCTCGTCGAGCTCGGCCCAGACCTGGACGACAGTAATGCCGCACCGCCGTCAGAGGGTGACGATCGCGACTGGATCGATTCGCTCGCGCAGTTCGACGTGATCGCAGCAGCTGAGCCGGAGCCACTCAACTACAAGGCCGAAGGCGCTCGCTCGCAACGGCTGCTTGAGATTCTGCGCGCCAAGCGCGAACGTCTCCCGCGTCCACACGCCGGCGAGATCGAAGCCTGGGTCGTCGACCTACACAACCTCTCCGAAGTCTGGGCGCAGGCCACGCGCTGGCTCGCGCTCTCGATGCGCGTCTCGGCCGGGCTCGCGCTGCTACGCCTCGAGAGCGTCCCGCCATCGCTGAACCCGAAGCCCACGATCCGCAAGGTCGGAGAAAAGCGAACAGATCAGCTGAATGCCGCGCTGCAGCGACGGTTCTCAGTCAACGGCCTGTTCTTCAACGCCGTCCACACCGACGTGCGCAACGATGCGCAGGCCGATCTTGCCGAAAAGCAGGTCGCCGAGCTGCGAGCCGGCTTGACGCGACTCTCAGTCGAGCTGCACCGGCGTATCGGAGTAACGAGATCGCGCCGAGCGCTCATCGTGCGCTTCAAGCAGCGCTGCGAGTGGCACGACGCCACGCGACTACGTGAAGTCGCGGACAACGCGACAGGTCGCGGCGGCATCGAGGACAGGCTCACCGCAGAGTTCGCTCGGTTCCTGTTCGACCAGGGCCTGAACCCGCTCACGAAGCCCCTCGTCGGCGGACTAGAGCCCGACCTGCTCGACCCGTCAGTGCTCCCCGCCTTCTACGTCGAGGCCAAGCAGTACGCTGGCAGCGCCCGCTCGACGATCCGCAAAGCCTTCGGCCAGATCCTCGACACCATCGGGCGCCTGCAGAGCGACGCCTACCCCATCCACGAGGCGTTCTGCGTCGTGTTCAGGCGCAAAGGACCGCGCTATGAGCTACCGGAGTGGGTACAGGCCGAGGGTTACCGCGTCTACTTCACGCTGATCGACATCGCTCCACCCGAGGAGTCCGGCGCCCGCCAAAAACATCTGCCGATTCGCATCACCGACAAAGAAATGCTGGGGGAGTTCGCCAGCAAAGCTAAGACCGCCAGCTGACCGCCGCAGCAGCTCGACGGGCTCGGCGCCCAGCTCCCTCACAAGCTTCCCTAGCGAACAACATTCCGAGCCGGTGGCACGGAGCGGATCACCCCGTTCAGCCGCTCAAAAACCGCCGCCATCACTCCCTCGACCACCTCATAGGTCACCTGCATGTGACTCAGGTCAGCGAAGTCCGGGGCCAGCTCGTGCCGCGTAACAGCTGCCGGATGGGTCGCCATGTTGCGTACAGCTGCGAGAAACTCGATTGCGTCGCCGACCTCGCCCGCGAGCTTGCCGGTCAACCCCTCGCCAGTGTCCCCGGTGGGCAACCATCCAGCGCTGACCGCCAACTTCATCACCTGCCCGAGCGACCACATGGACGGCTCTCCGCGAGGCCACAGACCCTGCTCGCGCAGCTCGGGCTCACGGCAACACGCCGTCGCCGTGATCCCGGCCTCCAGGGCGCTGCCAACGAGGATCAACGCTGCGCGCCAGCACCCGGCTGCCGCACATCGCTGCGCTTCCCCATACAGCTCGCCCGCGAGTCTCACGAGCTCGCCTACGGCGCTCCCTGTGAGAGTGACGCGCACCTCGCTCATGTCTGGCCCGGAGTTGCCCGTCATCGCGCGATGAGCCACGGCAAGTCAGCCAAGCGACGCCCCGATCGGCACTTGCGCATGGCTCGAGCGTACAGCCAGCGTGGTTTGCATCGGCTGCCAGGTCGGCATCAAACTCGTTGGCCGCATCAGCGTCTTGAGGGTCAGTACCTACATGAACAGCAACGAACCCTCCGGGATCGATCTGCTCAAGCCCTCAGAGGTCGCCACACGCCTGCGCGTCTCCCGGACCTGGCTCTACGACGCCGCAAAGCAAGGCCGCATCCCGTCGATCAGGATCGGTGGGGAGCAGGGGCCACTGCGCTTCCACCCCGAGGACGTAGAACGCTGGGTCAATGACGCAAGGGCCGCATGGAGCCCCGGCCGCTCAGCGCAACCCACATCTTCCGTTCGAGCCGCTCAGCGACTCGCCGCGCGTTCGCGGCGGGCAGCGTAGCCGCTTCGCCGGCGGCCCTCGTGCTCGCGCACCGCGCGGGCGATAGCCGCCTCGGTCGCCTTCGCGCCCTCCTTCTTCACCTGCCGCTCCAGGTGCCCGTAGTAGCGCTCGGTCGTGCGAATGTCGCCGTGCCCGAGCTGGTCCTGCACGTACTTCAAGGAGTTGCCGCCCGCCAGCCACGCTGCCGCCGCGGTGTGCCGCAGCGCGTGCAGCGGCATGTCGCGCAGGTCCGCGTCCCGCAGCGCCGCCTTGTGCCAGTCGCGCGAGACGGTCGTGCGGTCGAACGACTTGCCATCGCCATCGCCCTCCCATCGCCCCTGGTCCGTCTTGCGGACCCGCACCGGCATCGTGTAGAGCAGTGCGTCCAGCTTGTCGCCGCCGGCCATCGCGGCGCGCTTCTCGACCTGCTCACGCACCGCCGCCGAGAGACCAGGCCCGATCTCCACCGCGCGGAAACGATCCGACTTCGTGGAGCCGACCTTGCCCTTCTTGCGCGAGCGGTAGACCACTATCACGCCGCCCGAGTCTTCCAGTTCCAGGTCGCCGAGCTGCAAAGCGATCGCCTCGGAGATACGCAGGCCGCTGCCGATCAGCAGCTCAGCAAGCGGACGGTAAACCAGTGAGCACGAGTCGAGGTAGAGCGGGATCTCGTGCAGCCGCAGGTACTCGCGCTCCACGTGCCCCAGCGGCAGCTTCGGGATCTCAAGCGCCGGGTTCGTCACCATCAGCTTGTCTTTGACCGCTTCGTTCAGGCACACGACGAGCGTGGTGAGTGTGTTGTTGACCGTCTTCGGCGCGATCTCCCCGGCTTCCATTCCCTCGGTCATCACGTCCATCAGGTCACGGACGTGCTCGACTTCCATCACCCCGAGCGCGACCGACTCGAGCGCCGGCAAGAGCCGGATGCGTCCGTCGCGCTCGTAACAGCTCCAGCTGCCATCCTCGAGATAGGGCTTGCGCCGAGTCAGCCAGCGCGGGAAGAACTCGCCGAAGGTCTCCCGCGTGTGGACGACCTCGCGCCGCTCGACTCGCTCGAGCTGACGCCGCCGCCAGTTCACAGCTGCGCTCGGGCTCTTGAACCCGCGCTTGTACGTCCACGTCCCATCCGAGCGCTTGACTTTGCACCGCCATCGCGTGCCGTCCGCTGTCTGGTAGGGGTAGACGCCGCCGCCCTCGCCGTAGCTCGTCTGCTTGCGTTCCTTGCCCTTCTGGTCGTGGATCGCTTCATCGAACGCCCGCGCGGGCGCCTCGTCATCGAAGCCGCGCGAACGCTGCCGGCCATCGCTATCGCGCCAGCGCACCTCCCACTTCCCCCTGACGAGGCTGTAGCTCATCTCACGCCTCCGGGCCGCTCGCTCTGAGGATCGACGCAGCGGCCGGGACCGCGCTGCCCACGGCACATCTGACCCATCTTGTTCGGCACGGTGAGGTCGGAAAGGCCCTTAGCTGCATACCTCCATTGACCCTGACGCCGAACATCCGGCACGCGAAATGTTCGGCAAATTGTTCGGTTGGGCCACTGGCCCAAAAACGAACAATCGCCCCGCGCTCTAGCCGAGGCACCCTTAACCACGAAAAGCCCCGATTTGTAGGGCTTTTCGAGTGCGCCCGAGTGGACTCGAACCACCACGGACCGTGAGGTCCACAAGGCCCTCAACCTTATTCGGCCATGCCATATGCGTCCGCCAGCGTCCAGATCGTCCGTTTTGTCCGGGTTTGCGGACGCATCGGACACATCGGACGGAACGACATTTGTCAGAGATTTGTCACGGCGGAGGGGATCATGTTGGCGTGTTGCGTGTCCTTCCTCGTGGGCGTGGCGGGCGGTATGTGATCTGGCGTCTGAGGTATTCGTCGAAGCGCGGCACGGTGAAGTCGATGTGGCCGTAGTCCTCGGTGGCGTAGATCAGGCCCTTCTCAAGCAGGCTCTGACGGACGGGGGAGAGGGCGGTCGTCGGCTTTCCGGCTGCGCGGGCTACGTCGCCGGAGCGGTAGGGGCCGGGTCCGAGCTCGGCCATTGCGCGCATGTAGCGCCGCTCGGTGTTGGTGGCGCGTTGCATTCTGACCTCGTACATCGTCTGGTCGAGCGCCGCCTGGGCGGCCGGCTCGGCACTTTTGATCACCGTGAGTGAGATCGGCGAGGCGGAGGCGAGGTTCCATGCATGCTTGCCGAGCTGCTGGATGTAGAAGGGGTAGCCGGCGGTCCAATCGAGCGCCGCTGCGATAGCGTCCGCCTCGAAGGCCACCCCGTGTGCCTCGGCGGGCTCTACCAGTGCGGCTTCAGCGTCCTTCTGTGAGAGATTGCCGATCACGGGGAACGTAAAGAGTCGCTCGGCGTAGCTGCGGGCCTCGCCTGTGAGCTTCGGGATCTGAGGCAGGCCGGCGGCAGCGAGCGTTATCGGCAGGCTGCGCTGGGTTGCTCGATGCAGCGCGCTGATCATCGCGCGAAACTGGGCTGGCTCGGCGAACTGGACCTCGTCGAGCAGAAACACAACGCCGCTCTTGGTCTCACGCGCCGCCTGCCCGAGCTGGAGAAAGAGCTGGGTTAGATCGCTGGCAAGCGTTGCTTCATCGGCGCGGCGCAAGTCGATCGAGAGGCCGATCCCTTCTGGGCCGGAGAGCTTGATCGACTGCAGCTGTCCGAGTGCGCCTCGGATCGTCGCGAGCATCTTCGTGGTGAGCTTCAGGCGCGAGAGCGCGATCTGTGTGTCGCGAGCCAGCTCGCCGGCGAGCCCGGTTTGTGGAGTCAGCTCGTGGTAGAAGGTCAGGAAGCCGGCGTTCTCGGCCTGGTCCTCGAATATGTTCAGCAGCGCGGTCTTGCCAACGCCCCGCAGGCCGCGGACGATCATGCTCTGCTCGGTCGCGCCGCGCGCCAAGCGCCCGATCAGGACGCGAAACTGCTCAAGCTCCGCGTGACGACCGGTGAGCGCGGGTGGCCTTGACCCGGCGTTTGGGGTGTAGGGGTTCTTGATCGGATCCATGTTATGACAAGTTATATAGACTTATGCACATAGAGGCTATAAGCTCCTATAAGTGCCTAGAGCTCGGTTTGGTCCCCGCGTAGCTGCGGCCAGCCGCGTCAGGCGCGTGCTCGCGGGCGTGTCCGGAGGTGGTCCATGAGCTTCATCAGGTTGCGCTTGGGTCGGTGGCTGCTGCGGATCTCTTCGAGGTAGCCCTCGTAGTCGTCCTGTTTGCCGCACTCGGTGAATAGAGGGCGGATCGTCTCGTCGATCAGCCGGACGGCCTCCGTGTATGACCGCTTGTCTTTGCCGGCGATCGTCTGCTCAACGTGAAGGCGGTAGACGGTGAGCGTGTCGTTGGGGTGCTCGGCGCGTCGCTGGTCGGCGAGCTGCAACCACAGGCTGTTCTTGCAGCCGCCCTCGGTCGCTGCTTGCCATGCCGCGTCCGGATCGTCCTCCCAGAGCAGTATGCGCACGAGCTCGGTGGCGTCGCGGCGGCTATGCAGCGGTGGACGGCCAGCGCCTGCGGCTGGGTTGGTCGGAGGGGTGCGCAGCAGCGTGAGCGCGGCTGTGCGTCGCTCGTCCCATTCGCCGAGCGCCTTCGCGTCGATCGCGAGCTCCCGGTAGGTCTCGAGCGCCGGTCGCGAGTTGAACGCCTCCCAGGTGTGCTCGATCGCCTCGGCGGCGCTGCCTCGTCGCCGATACTCCTCGACGAGGAAGTCGCGCAGGCGATGATCGGGCGAGTCGGGAAACTCGGCCATGCCCGTCTGTGCCCACCTGAGCGCCATGTCGTGCTCGTTGTGGGAGCGGCAGAGCTCTGCGATCTGCAGGAAGTTGTAGGGGCTCCCAAGGTCACGTTCGCGCACGGCAATCTGGTCGTTGAGGTGACTGGATTGCTCAGCGAGAGTCTCCATTATCTGAGTGATGCGGAAGCGCGAGCCATAGCGTTCTCGCGAGCCCTCACCCGGCGCGAGCTCTGGCACGGTCGCCCAGCGCGCGTGCGCGAGCTCGCGGTAGCGCGCCAAGCCGACCTCCCCGAGGATGTCCGCATAGGTCATTGCTGCGCGGTAGAAGATGTCCCAGCCCCCCTCGAGCTCGCGCGCGAAGAGGCGCTCCGCGAGCTCCACCGGGTCGGGAGCTCCCCGTCGACAGGCTTCCAGATGCAGCTCCTGCAGACGCGCTGCCAGATCTCCCATCTGGCCGTCGGAGTCGTCGACGTGTTCCAGCGAGTGCTCGACGGCCGTCAGCGCGTACTCCGTGAGCTCGATGACCTCGCCCGCATGTCCCTCCGTGAGCATCTCGTCGAGCGCACCGATTGTCTCTTCGATCCCTTGCACATACCCCCATACCTCGCGGTAGGGGACGAACTCGTGAAACGCAAACGCCTGGTCGATGAGCACGCGCAGCGAGTCCACGTCTCCCGGCGATCGCTCCCGCGAGCGCGCCGTCAGCAACAGCAGCCTCCGCGCGAGTCGTTCGTCGTCGTGTGCGTGGTCGACCAGCAGCTCCACGAGCGATCTCGGTGGAAGGCCCTCCAGGTAGGCGCGCGCATCGTCGAGCGTCGGCGCCGATGAGTCGCCGTCCGCTAGCGAGCGCAGCGCGACCGCGACGCAGTGCTTGCAGAACTCCCCCTCGACGCCGACCGGGCACGAGCAGGCGAATCGCAGCCGACCGTCGCTGACACGCAGCTCGACCGCGTAGCTCTCGCTGCCCTGAACCGTCGCGTTGACACGCCCGGCGCCCGTCCGCAACGGGCCGACCCGACCCTCGTCGAGGTAGGCCGTCCCTCGCGCAAATGAGCGCGGCGAGGCCAGACGTTCCACGATCGCCTCACTGAGGAAACTCGAGAGCTGCCCCGCCATGAAGAACCCAAGCCTACGCGGGGTCCCGGAGGGCATATCCGGTTTTGCCAGGCGGCATCAGTACGCGATCACAAGCGGACCGCGAGCGCGCAGAACTGCCGGACGTCGCCTTCGTCCTCGCCTACCACGGAGGTTGCGCGGGGCGGGTTGCACGATGAAGCTCCGCGGACCGTCCCGCTCGCGTAGCCGCGCACCTTGTGATCGCTTTCTGGTTTCTTCTATGCGCCCGAGTGGACTCGAACCACCACCCCGTTTACACAGGACAAGGCCCTCAATTTTGCCCGCTCCGTGTAGATGCGTTCCGAGGCGTCCAGATCGTCAAAATTGCGAGGTTTCCTGGACGCACTGGACGCATCAGACGGTATGGATGTTGCCAAACCGTTGCCACGGATCTGGTTTCCGCAGCGTAGGGGACGCCGCGAAACCGAAGGCTTACAGCTATCAGGCCCGGCAGCCGCCTGGTCGCCATCGACGACCGTTCGAGCCGGAGATTGTGCAGCCACGGCCGCGCAGTGAGCGTTCGTAGAGCGCGCCGGGGGGAGTCGCGAAGCGACCGGCGCGCGATTCTGCGGCGCAGCCGCCGTGACGTTCCCTCAAAGGCGTTGAAGGTGACTGTTGAGCTGGGGTCAAGGCCGGCCCGTAGGGCCGCCCCGGAGGGCCTTGACGCCGGCGACGCTGAGCCCGCCGGCAGCCCCATCATGGTCTGAGTCGGCAGCTCCGCTGCCGACATGAGTGACCCATCCTCTGCGTTTCGCGCCCTCGGGTCGGCCCTTCCACGCCACCGTCGTGGTTGCGTCACCCACAACCTACTGAAGCTCCACAAACACCAGATAGCCCTCGCAGCGGCCTGAAAGACGGCCCTGGCGACCAGCGGGCCAACAGGCAGCACCTGCGGCCCGAGGCACACACCATGGGCTGGGCGATCGCCGAACAAGCCTCACCACCACCGTGGCCGCGACCCTTTGTGCGACACCCACCGTCCAACCCAGGCGTCTCGATTGCTACACGGGGCGCGCCTGCTTTCCGCGCAGAGGGGGCCTTCGGACCGAGCGACAACAGGCTCGTCTGGACATCAAAGGAGGGCGGTTCCCGGACGAGCGCAATCGTGGCGAAGCGATCACGCCGACCGGATTTGGTCGCGTCCCAGAGCTGCTGTAAATTCGCCGGCGGCTCAGGCTCCGGCCTCGGAAGATCCCACAAAGGCCGCACAATTAAGCTCCTCATCGCCGACCAGCAGATCCGCGTCATCGACCTCCAAGGGTTTCCATCGCGCACGCGTTCCTCACCCTGGAGCGAACCCGGCGCCCTCCAGCCAGGGCGGCAGCCTAACCCTCTTCGCAATCGCCCGGGAGCTACAAGCGCTCCTGGCCTGCTGGCACGGAACCTACCCCACCTGCCACAGAGAACTGCCGCCCCATCACCAACTACGACCACCACCAACCTAACGGAGCACTACTAAGCGTCGACTCCGAAATGGCCCCTCCATTTACCCCCTGGGCCTGGCTGAGCACCCGCATGGGAGCCGAACTGCGCCTGCCTTCCCGCGAAAGCAGTAGCGCGACGAGGTCCCGGCACGACGCCTCCCTCTCGTCGAGGGAGCACTCACCCGCCGCTTTGTGGGGGATTCGTGTTGATCTCCATTTCCTGTGTGCCCGTGGTCTTGTAGGTGGCGGTCATGACCGTCTTGTGTTCGGCTCCGCTCGCCGAGACGTAGAGTTCCTGTTCCCCGACGCTCTGCTTGTAGACTGTTTCGCTCGTGAGGCTCATGGTGTCGGCGTCGCCGGTCGTTTCGCCGCGGACGCCTCCGTGCAGCGTGTATTCGGTTTTGTTGCACGTGAAGATGGCGACCGGATCCTGGAAGATTTCGGTGTCGACGGCTTTGCCTTCGTCTTCGACGAACGTTTCCAGCGGGCTGGTCACGATTGTGCCGGCGGCCGCGCCCTTGCTCGCGCATTCGGTTTTTTCAGTTTTCGTTTCGAGCTTGCAGCCGGAGTAGGTGATCGTCTCGATGCCCTCTTTCTGCCCAGGCAGCTCACCAGTCGCGCTACTCGAGGTGCATGTGAGGTCGCCGATTCCTTCGATTTCGAGCTTCGCTTCGTCGCCGCTGCCGCTGACCTCGTTGCTGCCCTTTTCGTATTTGCCCTTCGGCTTTCCTTTCTTCGTGTCTTCGGTCAGGCACTGGGATTCCGAGTAGTAGCCGTTCTTCTTCGGGAAGCACCCCACGGGGTTCGCATACCATTCGTACTTGCCCTTCGGCAGGCCTTTCTTGAGCTTCTCTTTCTGGCATTTGCCTTCTTCGTAGAGGCCGTCCTTGGCAGCCTCGCATTTGCCGTACTCCAGCGAGCCCGGCGCCTCGCCAAAGCGTGTGCCGAAGCGCGTGCCGATGAGCTGCGCAACGCTCGGTTTGGTCGATTCCGTGAGCGTCACGGTGACGCACGCAGGCGGTCCTTCGCTGTAGAGGGCCGGTGGTTCCAGGATCGGTTCCCACGTGGCCGCCGGGTTGTCCCACCAGAGCGACTTCCCGCCGCCGAGTTCGCAATCCTTGATCTCGACCTGCTTGAACGTGCTCGTGCCCGTGTGGTAGACGTCGATGTACTTGCCCGTGCTTTTCGCCAGTGCCGGGCCACCGATGTCCGAGCCGTAGGTGCCCGCCGTGACGGTCCCGGTGCCTTCGCTGGCCTTCGCCGTCAGTTCATTGTCTTTCGCTTCAGCCGGTTTGCTTTCTTCTTTCGTTTCGGCGGACGCGCTCGTCGCCAACGTCGTGAAGCTCTCATCGGCGCCGTCGCTCACACCGACGTCGTTCATTGCGACGACGCGAAAATGATATGTCGCGTTCGAGCTGAGCGGGCTCAGCGCGGCCGACACCGCAACAGGGACTTCGCCCGTCGGTTTCGGTGAGCATTCGACGGTGTGTCCGTAGTCCGTGCTCGTGCCGTATTCAAACACGCATTCCGTGGCGTTGCCGTTGGCATTCACCGTGGCGTGCAGCGTGACTGCTTGGGTCGTCACGCCCGAGGCGGCTTCTGAGGTGACGGTGGGTGCACTCTGATTCGTGAACACCCACGCAGCCCCCAGCTTTTCGTTGCCGAAGGGGCTGCCCACGAGTGCCGTGTACCCGCCTTCGGACAGGGCTACGCTGAAGCCGAACCCACCATCAGCGCTCTCGCCTTCTCCGGTCATCTTGCCGCCCAGGTGACTCCAGGTCGAGCCCGAGCGCGTGAACGCCCACGCAGCGCCCTTGCTTTCGTAGTCGTAGCCGCCGACCAGCGCCGCGTCGCCGTCCGCGGCCAGCGCGACGCTCTTGCCGAAGTAGAACCCTTCCGACCCGCCTTCGCCGGTGGTGAGCTTTTCCTGCTGGCTCCAATTTGCGCCCGAGCGCGTGAAGACCCACGCCGCGCCGTCGAAGTACGCGCCCACGAGCGCGGTGTTCCCGTCGCCTGAGAGGGCGACGCTGACGCCGAATTCGCCTCCCCCCGCCTCGCCGCTCCCTGTGAGCTGGCTCTGCTCGCTCCAGTTTCCGTCCGAGCGGGTGAACACGTAGGCGCCCCCGTCAACGGCGTTTGCGAGCGGGGCGCCGACCAGCGCGGTATTGCCGTTGGCGGACAGCGACACGCTTTCGCCCAAGCCGTCCACGCCGCCGACGGTGAGCGCTTCGCCCTGCTGCGTCCATTTTTCACCTTCGCGCGTGAATACCCACGCTCCGCCGGTGCTGCCGTTGAGCGGTCCGCCGACCATTGCGGTGGTGCCTTCTGCCGAGAGCGCGACGCCGCGGCCAAAGACGCCCTCGCCGCTCTCGGCGTGGCCGGTGAGTTCCTGCGCCTGTTTCCATTTTTCGCCGGTGCGCGTGAAGATCCAAGCGGCGCCGACCGAGCTGTTGTCGTTGGGCGCGCCGATCAGCGCGGTGTTCCCGTTCGCCGACAGCGCCACGCTGTCGCCGAAGTGGCCTTCGCCGCTCTCGCCGGTGGCGACGAGCCTCGCCTGCTGGCTCCAGCTTTCGCCCGATCGCGTGAACACATATGCCGCGCCGGCTTGTTTTTCGTCGTAGGCGGCGCCAATCAGCGCCGTGTCCCCGTTAGCGGACAACGCCACGCTGTAACCGAGTAAGCCTTCTTTCAACTCTTCTTTGCCGGTGAGCTTTCCCCCCTGCTGCACGAACGGGTCGATGCGAAGCGGGTAGCGGGCGCCATCGGCGTCGACGTGGATCAGGATCCGCCCGGCGGCGAGCGCGAGCGAGCTGCGCAGCGAGCGCCCCGTCGCGTCCGTGACGGACAGGCCGGTGTAGCGCAGCACGGTCCGGCCTGCGCGGCTCATCGCGACGCTCTGCCCGCCCGCGGCCAGCGATGCGCGCACATTGCCCGAGAGCGCGACCGCAAGCGTCAGCGGGCCGCTCGCCCCGTGGGTGGGGGCGCGGGAGAGCGTGAAGCCCTGCTCGAGGCCGAGCGGCCCGTTCACATACCACTCGCTGAGGCCGGGGTGGCGGTAGCTCACGCGGTTGCCCGCGGCGCTCGGTGCGCCCAGCGCGAGCGGACGCAGCCCACCGCCGTATCCGATCGCGTCGAGAGCGAGCCCGACCCGCGCGCCGTCGGAGCGGACGAGCACGCCGGCCCGGTCGAACGTGGCGCGCAGGCGCTGGGCGGGGTTGCTGGCCTGGAAGCTGCCGGCTGAGCCGCCGACGGCGAAGGCTGCGCTGTCCTCGCCGATGCTCGCGGAAACCGGTCCTCGTGCCGACAGCGGCAGGCTCAGCAGGCTCTCGCGGGAAAATGCGCGAGCATCTTGCACGCGCGCCGCGGGCGCGGAGCGGTGCACGCTCGCGCGACCGAGATCGACGATCGCGCCGAGCGCCAGCGCGAGCAGCACAGCGACAATCAGCGCGCGCCTGCGTGATACGTGGCTGCGAGCGCGCGGCTCGCACGCCGACGCCGAAGTGGCGCGGGCGACCTCGGCGCTGCGCGCGCTTCCTGCCGTCATGCCCAATGGGGCGCTGAACGTGCTCACCTTGCCACCTCCGCCCTTCCGTTCCAGCACGAGCATCTGTCTGCCTCGCCGGCGTCCGGCTCGGCCGGCTCCCCCGCCGAGCCCGTCCGCGAACTCGCCGCCATCGTAAGCGTCGCGGCTCTCCGCGTCAAGCGCCGATCACGCACCCGCGGCCGTGCCGAGCCGCCATGCTCGCGTCCGACTTAGCGGAGCAATGCGAGCGCGAGTTCGCCCGGCACAAGACTGTCGAGTTGGACGACCAGCAGCAGCGCTCGGCGGCACTCCGCTGGCTACTGCTTCGTCCCCGGTTGCGAGCGCGTCCGCGTCAACGGCGGCACCGCTCCGAGGGTGCTGCAAGGCAGGGTTGGGCTATTCGATCTCGAACCCGCGGTCGTTGTCGCGGTCTTGCTCGGTGCCTTGCTCCCATGCTTGCTGGCGGTCTTGCGCTTCCTGGATTACCTGGTCGATGTAGGGATCGCGGTCGGCGTCTGTCGCGTGGGTGTTGGCGGTGTCGCTGCCGGCCGGTTCGAGCTCGGCCGGCTGGTCGGGTTGGCGCCAGGAACCAGCCGATCAGCCTCCACACGGGGGAGCGCTCCCGCTCCCACGGCGCTCTGATGTGCTGGTGGGAGGGGCCCCAGTCCCGGCCCTGACGGCGATCTTCGATTGCCCTTGACATCCCGGCCATCCTTTCCTAGACTTACGTTGATAATCTATAGTAGCGAGCTAATGTTGATTGCCAATGTTGACCAGGGGAGGTCGTGCGGTGGCTCCTAAACGGGATGTGCCGGGCAGGTTCAACGCGGCGCGCCGCGGGATCACGCGGGAACTCGCCGACGTCGAAAAGGAGCTCGCTCCCTACGACGAGCTCGTCGAGCGCCGCGAGCGCCTCACCCGCGCACTCGCCGCACTCGACGGCGGCACTGGCACAAAGAAGCGGGTTCGCTGGGAGCAGATCGCCGAATACGTCGCCCAGCACCCCGGAGCGATGCCCGCGGAGATCGCCGCCGCACTCGAGATCCCCGCAGCCAACGCACACGCGCACCTCGGCCGCAACGAGGGCAGCGTGTTCGAGCGCCGCGTCGACGGGTGGCACGTGATCGAGGGGTGGGAGGCACTGCGCCGGGGTGAGGACGATGGGTAGGCCGGGCTTCGCGCCGTCGGCTGGCGCGGGCGCCGGGGAGCCGGCGGGCGCCGTCTCCCGCTGGGACCCCGACGATCCGCTGATGACCGCCGGCGAGGTCGCCCTGCTCCTGCGGGTCACGAAGGCCTGGGTCTACACACAGACACGGGCACGCCGAATCCCGCACGTCTCGCTCGGACGCTACGTTCGCTACCGGCGCTCGGCTGTGCTCGGGTGGCTGGAGGAGATGGAGCGGGAGTGATGCACACGCTGCTCAGGCCCGGCGATCTCGCTCGCGATCTTTGTGTCTCGCGTGCCTGGGTGTATGACGCGGCGAATCGGGGGCGGATTCCCTCGATCCGGATCGGGGGAGAGGACGGGCCGCTGCGGTTCGTCGCTGAGGATGTCGAACGGTGGCTGGACGAGGCTCGGGCGGCCTGGCGGCCTGGGGGAGCCAGTGTCGCCACCGCGGTGGCTGCTGGCAACGGCGCTGAGGCCGGAAGAGCCGTGTCGATGAGCGTCGAGCTCTCATGAGCGACCCGGCGTGGACGCTCGAATTCTACGAGGAGGGTGGCCGGGAGCCGGTGCTCGACTTCCTGCGCGGGCTGGATGAGCTCAAGGAGCAGTCGTTGACCGCTGCGTTGCGCAACGTGCTGGCCTACGAGGGCGTCGGGGTGCGGCTCTTCGTGGGGCAAGTGGGTGCAGGGTGCTGCCGGCATCTTCGAGTTCCGGGTGCGCCATGACGCGGCGAGCATCCTGCGCGAGCGCGGCTTGCCGGTCCCCGAGCACTTGAAGGAGACCCGCACCGACATCCTGCTGCGCGTGTTCTGCCATGCCCACGGCGAGAAAGTCGTGCTGCTGCTGGCCGGGTATGACAAGGGCAAGGAGTCGAGTGCCAAGCGCCAGAACGCGGAGATCAAGCGGGCCAAGCAGCGTCTGACGCGCTGGAAGGCTCAGCAGAGGGTCAGCGCCAAGCAGGCGGGCGGTCGGGGCCGGTCTCGCGGCAAGCGGAGGTCTTGACAAAATATGCGGTATCCTGCATAAATACTGCTGGACGACCCGACTACTGGAGTTCCGTGATGGCCACGAAGTTCGACGACTACATCAGCGAGGTTGAGGAGAGGGCGAAGGCTGGCGGCCCAGAGGCGCTCGCGCGCTGGGATGCCTTCAACGCTCACTACGCGATGGCTCGTGAGGTGCGCGAGCTGCGCAAGGAGCGCCATCTCACGCAGAAGCAGCTCGCCGCCGCCTCCGGCATCAACCAGGCCGAGATCTCGCGGATCGAGCGTGGCCAGACCAACCCGACCGCCAGCACTCTCGCCGCACTACTGGCGCCGCTGGGCGCCCGGGTCGGGGTAGTTGCGCGTAAGAAAGGCGACCTGGCGCACGTGTAGGGGATGGCGGCGAGCCGTGTGGCTTCGGCGCCATCCTTGAGGACCGGCGTACGTGACGCTCCGCGCGGCGAGGTCAATCAGATCCGTCCCGGGCGCCAGCGGGGTCTCCTCGATGAGCTCGTCGGTCACGACATCGAGTTTGAGATCACGCCGAGACGAGCTCCATGACGTGGCGTGGAGAGATCGGCCAGCGCACTCGCCAGCGGGCGTCCGTCGACGGTTCCTCGGGCGGCGCCCCCGGATCCAGGGGGATCACGCGCGCGTTCGGGGATGGCGAGAGCAGGCTTTCGGCGAGCTCGTCAAGCCGTTGGGCTTCGGCCAGCGAGCCGATGCGCCGCAGCGCGACATCGGCGTTCAGCTGCTCGGCCAGCTCTGTGAGCTTTTGGGGGTCGATCGACGCACCGGTGAGCGCGCTGGCGATCGTCGTCCAGCCGCCTGCGAGGCCGGGACGTCCGGCGCTCTCCAGGAGCGCCCGCTCGATGCTCGAGACGATGGCGCCGTGCCCGGCGTCTTCGCTGCCGATGGCGATCGTGTCTCTCGCCTCGTGCACTGGCTGCAGCCGGCGGCCGCTGATGCTATGCAGTTTGACGCGTCGCGGCATCGCGACCTGCACGGTGCGCGCGGGGTGGATGAGGAGGCCGTGGTGGTCAAGGGCTGAGCGGAACGCGATCCGGTGAGGCTCGCCCGAGAAGGCGGCGCCGACGGCCAGAGCGATGTCATCGGAGGCCGCCCGCGTTCCCAGCCGCCCCAGCGGTCTTGGCGCGAAGACTCCACGGGCGACACGGTCGAGGAACCCGTCCCTGACGAGCCTGCTCATGAGATTGGATGCCGACTGCTCGGACATCCCGAACCGCTCGCGGACCTCCGCGGTCGTGATCCCGCCGCGCTCGTCGGCGGCGAGGTCGTCCAGCAGTCGAAGGATGTCTTGGCGCATGAGATAGTCCTCTAGTACATCTTTTATATGTAGTATCGTACATCGTCCGTCTGATCTTTACAAGCTGTTGTTCATATATACACATATTGCGTGTACTAGCGTACATCTGGCGTAGGACAAGTGGGAGCGGCTTCTGAGCGAGAGGCGGGTACGAGCCAGTGTGGGCGGCTACGCCGCGCGCTTGGCGGCACGGGCGATCGCTTCCTCGGTGGCGCTCGCGCCGGCGGCCAGCACGTGGCGCTCCAGATGGCCGTAGTAGCGCTCGGTCGTGGTGATGCTCGCGTGGCCCAGCTGGCGCTGTACGTACATCAGCGAGTTTCCGCCTGCCAGCCACGCGGCGGCTGCCGTGTGGCGCAGGGCGTGCAGCGGCATGTCGCGCAGGCCGGCGTCCTGTAGGGCCGCCTTGTGCCAATCTCGGCTGATCGTGTTGCGGTCCATCGGCTCGCCCGCCCCGTGGCCGTCCCAGCGCCCATTTGCGCGCTTGAGCGACCGTACCGGCATCACGAACAGCGGGGCCTTGGGTTGGTCGCCTGCGGCCATCTCCGCGCGCCGGGCCACCTGGTCGGACAGCGCACGCGACAGCTTGGGGCCGATCTCCACGCGACGGAACTTGTCCGACTTGGTCGAGCCGTTCCTCGTCTGTTTCGTGCCGGAGCGCTTGCGCGAGCGGTAGACGACGATCGCGCCGCCGGTGTTGGTGAGCTCAAGATCCTGGATCTGCAGCCCGGTCGCCTCCGAGACGCGCAGGCCGGCGCCGGCGAGCACTTCCGCGACCGGCCGGTACAGATCACAGCACGAGTCAAGGTAGACAGGGATCTCGTGCAGGCGCAGGTAGTCTCGCTCGATTTCGTCGTCGCGGAAGCGATCGATCTGCAGTGCGGCGTTGCGCGCGATCTCCCGCTCCTTGACGGCGCCGTTGAGGCACACGACCAGCGTCGCCAGGGTGTTGTTCGCGGTCTTCGGTGCGAGCTTTCCGGCCTCAATCTCATCGGCCATGACGTCCACGAGCTCTTGGATCGCCGACTCGTCCAGACGTCCGAGCGGTATGGACCCCAGGACAGGGAGCAGGCGCTTGCGACCGTGGACCTCGTAGTCCGCCCATGATCCCGGCTCGATATGGGACTTGCGCCGCTGCAGCCACTCCTGCCACCAGCTCTCGAACGTGTGCTTGGTGTGGCGCAGCTCGCCGCGCTCGTGCTTCTCGACCAGCCGGCGTCGTGCGTCCCGCGCGGCCTTCTCGCTGGAGAAGCCGCGCTTGCTCGTCTGCGAGCCATCCGAGCGCCTGGCCACGTAGCGCCACTTGGTCCCAGACGCCGTCTCGTACGGGTAGATGCCCCCACTCTGCCCGCGGCGTGGCTCCCGGCGGCGCTCGGAGCGCTCGTAGTCGTGGATCGACTCGTCGAACTCCTTGGCCGTCTCCTCGCTGTGGAACCTGCGGGAGCGATGGCGTCCCGTGGTGTCGCGCCAGCGGACTTCCCAGCCTCCCTTCGCAAACCTGTAGCTCATCAGAGCATCCTCCTTGCTCACACCCTTGCGAGCCAGTGATGTACGGAGTGTACGAAAAATGTACGATGTTGCCATTGGCAACGTTTCCGTACAGTAGTGCGGGCGGGGGACGGAGGCATGCAGACATCCAAAAAGCCCCGCTCAGCGGGCTTTTTGCATGCGCCCGAGTGGACTCGAACCACCACGGGGAAATCTCCCCACAAGGCCCTCAACCTTGCGCGTCTACCAATTCCGCCACGGGCGCAGGGCTGCGAGTATAGCCCCGGGTCTCGCCCACGGCGGACGCCCCGATCCCGGGGGACTTGCATCCGTCCACGACCGCCGCTACAGTACGAACACATGTTCGTCGTAGGTCGCAATCCACCCGGACAGAGAGGCCCTCAGACATGGATCTGACCAAGCGCCAGCAGGAGATATTCGACTTCATCCGCAAGTACTCGGCGAGGTACGGCTATCCGCCGACGGTGCGCGACATCGGCAAAGCGGTCGGCTTGGCCTCTTCCTCGACGGTGCACGCGCATCTGGCCAACCTGGAGAAGATCGGCCTGCTGCGTCGCGATCCCTCCAAGCCGCGCGCGATCGAGCTGCTCGACCGGGCGGTGGGCAGCGCGGTGGACAGCGTGCGCGGGATTGTGCGCGCCGAAGGTCTCCCGCTGCTGGGCTCCGTCGCCGCCGGACAGCCGATGCTCGCGGAGGAGAACATCGAGGACTACGTGCCCGTCCCGGAGATCGCGGGCGGCGATGACGGCGAGTACCTGCTGCGGATTCGTGGCGATTCGATGAAGGAAGCAGGCATCCTCGAAGGCGACTACGTCGTCGTGCATCCTCAGGACACCGCGCGAGACGGCGAGGTGGTGGTGGCGCTCCTCGGCGAGGAGGCGACCGTCAAGCGCTTCTTCCGCGAGGCCGACCACGTCCGTCTGCAGCCCGAGAACGATGCGATGGAGCCGATTCGCAGCAAGGAGGTCAAGGTGCTCGGCCGCGTGGTGGGTCTGCTCAGGAGGGTGTGATCGGCGCGTCGCTGCGAGTCGAGTGGTCGTGATCGCCGGGCCAGCCCTTCACAGAGCGGGCTCCAGGCGCTAGGTTGGACGTGCAGGTCAGGCAGCCGCGGAGGCGAATCGCCTTCGAGGAAAGTCCGGACATCAAAGGGCAGGGTGGTCGAGATATCGACCCGGGGAAACCCGCGGGAAAGTGCCACAGAAACAAACCGCCAACGTCCGCCGTCCCACGTGAACGGCGGGCCGGCAAGGGTGAAATGGTGCGGTAAGAGCGCACCAGCGTCGCGGTGACGCGGCGGCTGGGCAAACCCCACTCGATGCAAGGCCAAACGGGACCGTTTGCAGGTCGCCCGCCGAGGTCCAGGTAGGCCGCTCAGATGGATGGCTGCTCAACGACAGAATCCGGCTTATCGACCCGCTAAGGAAAAGCCCCGCTCCGGCGGGGCTTTTCTACACCCTCAGGTGCGGGTACTCCTCGGTGACGAGAGCCCTGTAGCGCTCGTAGATCGGTTTGGTGATCGAGATCAGCTCGAGCGCCGCCCTGATGTCCACGCCGGTCTTGATGCGCCGTCTTGCGATCGCGTAGGCGATGTTTTCCCGTCCCTGGAAGTAGCGGTTGGCCGTCCGCGAGGACATCGTCATCCGCACCTGCGGCGACCAGTCGACCTCGTCGGTCCACTCCCAGGCGAGGTTCGCCTGCTCGCCGGGCCGGCCCGCCCTGAGGTTCAACACCAGATCGACGTCCTCGAACTCGAACCGCTGCGGCACGTCGGCGTCGCGCAGCCTCGGCCCCATCTGCGGATCCTCGCTCATGATCCGGAAGACCTGGTCCATCACCTGGCGGAATTCCTGTGGCGATGCGAATGGACTTGCCATGCGTGCCTCTTCCACCGGCCCTCCCGCCGGACACGCGCGTGTGAGCGCAAGGCGAGGGTCAGTCGGGTTTGTGCTCCTCGTCTGCCTCGCCGTAGACGAGGTCGGACGCCTCCTCCTCGGCGGACGCGTCGCGCATGATGCGCGCGGGCGTGTGCTCGTCGCCGTGGGAGGTGTGTTCGATCAGCTCCTGCTCGGCCAGCTCGAAGCCCTCGGAGGCGCCCCCGCCAGCCTCGTCGACCGCCCTGCGCTCCTCGCGTCGACGCAGCTCGAGCTCGTCGATTGGATCGGAGGAGTCATCCATACCCTCAAGACTACCCTCCTGGGGTCAGCGCTAGACGTGCAGTTGCTCGCGTGCGCTCTCCACGAGCGTGCCGCCGCCCTTGAGCTCGCTCAGCGCGGCCAGCATCGCGTCGAGCTCGCAGTCGACCTTGTCCGGCCACGGCTTCGCGGGGTGATCGTCGAGCGTCTTCAGTCCGTTGCCGGTGATGATCGCCACGACCGTGTCGTCGGGCGCGAGCCGCCCGCTGGCGGCTAGTTTCTCGAGCACCGCCACCGTCGTGCCGCCCGCCGGCTCCGTCAGCAGGCCCTCGGTCGCCGCGAGCAGATCGATGCCCGCGAAGATCTCCGGATCGCTGGCAAAGCCGCCGGTGCCGCCGCGTTTGAGCACCGCGTCGATCACGAGGTAGCCGTCGCCGGGGTTGCCGATCGCCAGCGAGTGCGCCGCCGTCTCCGGCGTCACGGCGTGGATCTCGGCCTCCTCGGCGATGATCGCCGTGGCGATCGGGTTGCAGCCGCTCGGCTGGGCGATGTGGATGCGCGTGGCGTCGGTGTCCGACAGTCCCAGCAGCTGCAGCTCGACCAGGCCCTTGTGCAGCCGCGAGGACAGCGTGCCGCCGGCGGCGGCCGTGATGATGTGATCGGGCGCCTGCCAGTCGAGCTGCTCCACGATCTCGAACGCGGCCGTCTTGGCGCCCTCCGCGTAGAACGGCCGCAGGGTGATGTTGGCGAAGTCCATGCCCGTGCTTTCGGCCACCTCGCGGCAGCGGCGGTTGGCTTCGTCGTAGTTGCCCTCCACCTGGCAGACCTTCGCGCCCAGCGCCATGCACGCGCGGGCCTTCATGTCCTCCAGCCGGTTGGGGTAGAACACGTAGGCGTCCACTCCCGCCTTGGCCGCCAGCGAGGCGACGGCCGTGCCGACGTTGCCCGTGGACACGCAGCCGATCTCGGTGCCGCCGCGCTCGAGCAGCCTGGCCACGGACATCGCGACCACGCGGTCCTTGTAGGAGAGGCTCGGCCGATTGCTGGAGTCGTCCTTGAGATACAGGTTGCTGAGTCCCAGCTCAGCGCCGAGCCGGTCGGCGCGGATCAGCGGCGTGTACCCGGAGTGGCGCCCCACGCGCGCCTGCGCGGAGGCGTCGACGATCGGCAGCAGCTCCTCGAAGTGCCAGATGTTCTGCGGGCGCTCGGAGCTGGGGACCTCCCTGAAGTGACGGGCGGCCAGCTCGTAGTCGTAGACGACGTCGAGCCCCTTGCCGCAGTCCGGGCAGGCGAACACCGCCTGCTCGAGCGGGTAGTGGTTGTCGCAGCGGTGACAGACCAGGCCGGTCGCGCACGAGCGCGTCCGCTGCCTGGAGCCACGCGCCGGGCTCTCTGCGGTGTGTGTGCTCATGCGATTACCTTGAAAGATACGCCCGGCCACGGCGTCTGTGCGCTGTGCTCGTCATTGCCGAACGCGATCCACAGCTCCTCGGCGAGGTGCGGGGCGAACGGGCCGAGCACCTGGGCGAGCGTCGTGAGCGCCTCGATCAGGGCGTCGCTGTTGGCAGGGCCGAGCTCTCCCTGGCGCTCGAGCACACGTTTCTCGAAGCCCTTGATCCGCTCGAACAGGCGCATGACGTCGCGCACCGCGCTGTGCGTCTCCAGGCTCTCCATGTCCTCGGTCGTCCGCCTGACGCCGTTCTCGCACCACTCCGCCAGTTTCGCGCGCAGGTGCTCGGTCTTGTCTCTCATGAGCTCATCCTCGCCGGCGTGCGCATCCTCCCCGCCGGCGTCGAGTGCCGGCCCCGCCTCCCCCCGCTCGCGATCGGCCCGCGCCTGGGCGAGCTTCGCGTGCGAGTACTCCCACACCTGCGTCAGGAACCGGTGGCAGTGCAGCACGGCCGAGTCGCTCCAGTTCAGCGACTTCTGCGGGCGCGCCGCGTACAGGACGGCGAGGCGCACGGTGTCCGCGCCGTAGCGCTCGACCAGCTCGTCGGGATCGACCACGTTGCCTAGGTGCTTGCTCATCTTGCGCCCGCCGCTGACGACCATCTCGTGAAACAGGCATCCGGCGAACGGCTCGCCGTCGGCGAGGAACGCCAGCGGGCCGACGTCGCGCAGCGCCTTGGTGACGATCCGCTGGTCGAACACGAAGTTGCCGCTGTCCGAGCCCGCGACCACGCGCTCGGACGGGAGCCAGTGGCGCAGGTCCGCCAGCGACAGGATCTCCTCCAGCGAGTCCTCGCGCGCCTCCGCCGGCACGCACGCGGGGACCCACAGCCACAGCGCGTCGAAGTGGCAGTCGAGCGTGTCCGTCTCGCGGCGCGCGGGCCCGCCGCAGGCGGGGCAGGTGGTGTGCACGAACTCCTCGAGCTCCGCCAGCGGGTTGCCCGTGCCCGTGGGGCGGATGTCGAGGGGGAGCAGCACGGGCAGCCGCTCGCGCGGGACGGGCACGACCCCGCACGCCTCGCAGTAGACGATCGGGATCGGCGTGCCCCACGAGCGCTGGCGGGAGATGGTGAAGTCATCGGCCTTGTAGCGGACGGCCGGGCGCGGCGCGGAGGCCTCGCCCGGCGATCCGCCCGACCCCTGGGCTCCATCCGCGAGCCCGGCGCCGACGAGGTCGGTCAGTCGCTCGGCGATCACCGCGTCGGTGCGGTCGTGCTCGGGCATCCCGAACACGGCGGTCGCGCCGAAGCGCCCGTCGACGGCCGGCGAGACGAGCACCGGCAGCGAGCCCCCACCGGCGGGCGCGGGCAGCCGCCGTCCGGTGTCGATCAGGGCGATCGCCCCGGCATCGCGCGAGCTGCGCTCCAGGCCGCCCGAGCGCAGCTCCTCCAGGCGCTCGCGCAGGTCGGGATCGGCGGTCCAGGCATCGATCTCGGGGTGCTTGGGCGAGATCAGCACGAAGCGGGCGTCCGCCAACGCGTCGGTGTGCGGGGTGAAGACGGTCAGCTCGCTGCCGCCGGGGCCCCTCAGATCGACGTCGACTCCGTCGACGCGGCCGAGCACGAAGCGCTGGCTCGCGAGCGCCACCTCGTCCCAGCGCCCGCTCGCCGCCAGCTCGTCCGTGCGCCGGTCGTTCTCCTCGACGTACGCGCTGATGCGCAGGTACCACTGCGGCTGCTCGATCAGGCGCACGGGGTTGTGGCAGCGCCAGCACAGGCCATCCTCGACCTGGATCGAGGCGAGCGTCGTCTGGCAGTTCTCACACCAGTCGACGTTGCCGCTGCCGCGGTAGATCAGGCCGGCGTCCAGCAGGACCAGGAACAGCCACTGCGACCAGCGGTACATGACGGGGTCGGAGCTCATGAACGAGCGCTCCCAGTCGAAGGAGAAGCCGAGCCGCTGCAGCTGCCCGGTCATGTGCTCCGCGCAGCGGTTGACCCAGTCGCTCGGCGGCTCCCCGCCGGCGATCGCGCCGAGCTCGGCGGGCAGGCCGAACGCGTCGAAGCCGAACGAGAACAGCACGGCGTCGCCGCGAGCGCGCCGGAAGCGCGCGTACGCGTCGCCGATCGAGTAACTGCGGACGTGGCCGATGTGGATGTTGCCCGAGGTGAACGGGGCGGAGGGCTTGATGTACAGGTGCGGCTGGTCCTCGAGCGCGGCCGGCGTCCTGAACGCGTCGCGCTCGCGCCAGGCCGCCTGGCGACGGGCCTCGACCGCGTGGGGCTCGTAGCGGGTGTGGGTCGCGTCGCTCATGTCGATCGAGCATAGCCAAGGGCATCGGGCCGGGGGCATCGGCGGCGGTGTGACCGTTGCTATGCTCAGCCTCCCTTGGTGAGAATGTCCGCGACCACTGCAAAGATGCCGCGATGGAGATAGAGATCGGACGCGGCAAGAAGGGACGCCGGGCGTACGGCTTCGATGACATCGCGATCGTGCCCTCCAGGCGCACGCGCGATCCCGACGACATCGACATATCGTGGAAGCTCGGTCCCTACCAGTTCGAGCTGCCGATGCTGGCGTCTGCGATGGATGGCGTCGTCTCGCCCGAGACCGCCGCCATCGTCGGCCGGCTGGGCGGTCTGGCGGTGCTGAACCTCGAGGGGATCTTCACTCGCTACGAGGACGCCGAGGAGCAGCTCGAGCGGATCGCGTCGCTGCCCAAGGAGCTGGCCACGCGCGAGATGCAGGAGATCTATCGCGAGCCCGTCAAGCCGGAGCTGATCGCGCAGCGGATCCGTGAGATCAAGGAACAGAAGGTCGTGGTGGCCGCGTCGCTGACCCCGCAGCGGGTGCTCGACTACTACGAGCTCGCGATGGAGGCGGGCCTGGACGTGCTGGTGATCCAGGGCACGGTCGTCTCCGGCGAGCACGTCTCGACGGTGTCCGAGCCGCTGAACCTCAAGGAGTTCATCCCCACGCTCGATGTGCCGGTGGTCGTCGGCGGCTGCGCCTCCTACCACACGGGCCTGCACCTGATGCGCACGGGCGCGGCGGGCGTGCTCGTGGGCGTCGGGCCCGGCGCCGCGTGCACGACGCGGGGCGTGCTCGGCATCGGCGTGCCGCAGGCGACGGCGATCGCGGACGTGGCCCACGCGCGCTCCACGCACATGCTCGAGACGGGCGAGTACTGCCAGGTGATCGCCGACGGCGGCATGCGCAACGGGGGAGACGTGGCCAAGGCGATCGCGCTGGGCGCGGACGCGGTGATGATCGGCTCCCCGCTCGCGCGGGCGTACGAGGCGCCGGGGCGCGGCTTCCACTGGGGGATGGCGACCTTCCACCCGACGCTTCCGCGCGGCGCGCGCGTGGCGACGACGCAGAACGGGACGCTCGAGGAGATCCTCGTGGGCCCCGCGCGCGAGAACGACGGCACGTTCAACCTGTTCGGCGGCCTGCGCACGTCGATGGCCACGTGCGGTCACAAGGACCTTGCGGAGTTCAACCGCGCTGAGGTCGTGGTCGCGCCGTCGCTGCAGACCGAGGGCAAGGCGCTGCAGCGCGACCAGGGCGTGGGCATGGGCGCCACCAACGGGAAGGCAGCCGCGCTCGTAAATGACTGACGGGGCGGCGACGTCGCTTCAGCCGGCTCCTGCCCCCGCGAGCACGTATGGCGATGGCCATACGCCGCGAACACCACAGGCGACGTCGTCCGCCTCCCGCCCGGCCTCATCCGCCTCTCACCCGGCCGTCGAGGAGATCGTGGTGCTCGACTACGGCGGGCAGTACTCGCAGCTGATCGCGCGCAGGGTGCGTGACTGCGGCGTGTTCAGCGAGCTGCTGCCCCATCACGTGCCGTTGGAGGAGATCGCCGCGCGCAGGCCGCGCGGGATCATCCTCTCGGGGGGGCCGGCGTCGGTGTACGCCGACGGCGCCCCGGCGCTCGACCGCGGCCTGCTGGAGCTGGGCGTGCCGGTGATGGGCATCTGCTACGGGATGCAGCTGCTGGTGCACGCGCTCGGCGGGCGCGTGGAGCAGGCGGAGGTGGGCGAGTTCGGCCGCTCCGATCTGCAGGTCCGCGAGCCGGGAGTCCTGCTGAGGGGTATGCCGCGCGAGCAGACGTGCTGGATGTCCCACCGCGACACGGTGTTCGAGCCGCCGCCGGGCTTCACGGCGCTGGCCTCCTCGAGCGGCTCGCCGGTGGCGGCGGTCGAGGACCCCGAGCGCGGCATCTACGGGATCCAGTTCCACCCGGAGGTCGTGCACACGCCCTACGGCGAGGAGATCCTCACGCGCTTCCTGACTGAGGTGTGCGGCTGCGAGCCGACCTGGTCGGCGGCTTCGATCGTCGAGGAACAGGTGCGGCGCATCCGCGAGCAGGTGGGCGACGGCAGCGTGATCTGCGGCCTGTCCGGGGGAGTGGACTCATCGGTGGCGGCGCTGCTGGTGCACCGCGCGGTGGGGGAGCAGCTGACGTGCGTGTTCGTCGATCACGGGCTCATGCGCAAGCAGGAGGGCGAGCAGGTGGTGAGGACCTTCCGCGACACCTTCAAGGTCCCGCTGGTGGCCGTCGACGCGGAGACGCGCTTCCTGGACAAGCTCAGGGGCGTCACCGAGCCGGAGGCCAAGCGCAAGGCGATCGGGGCGGAGTTCATCAGGGTGTTCGAGGAGGAGGCCGCGAAGCTGGCGCAGGGAGTCGAGCCCGCCCGCCCCGCGCGCTTCCTCGTGCAGGGGACGCTCTACTCGGACGTGATCGAGTCCGGCGGAGGGACGGGCGCGGCGACGATCAAGTCCCATCACAACGTCGGTGGGCTGCCGGACGACCTGCAGTTCGAGCTGGTCGAGCCGCTGCGGGCGCTGTTCAAGGACGAGGTGCGCGCGGTGGGCGCCGAGCTGGGCCTACCCGAGCGCCTGGTCTGGCGCCAGCCGTTCCCCGGTCCGGGCCTTGCGATCCGGATCGTCGGCGGCGAAGCGACGAAGGAGCGCCTGGACGTGCTGCGCGAGGCCGACCACATCCTGCAGGAGGAGATCCGCGACGCGGGCCTGTACCGCGAGCTGTGGCAGTCCTTCTGCGTGCTCCCGGACGTGCGCACGGTCGGCGTGCAGGGCGATGAGCGCACGTACGGCTACGTGGTGGTCATCCGCGCGGTCACCAGCGACGACGCCATGACCGCCGACTGGGCGAGGCTGCCCTACGACCTGCTCGAGACGATCGCCTCGCGGATGATCAACGAGCTGCGCGAGGTCAACCGCGTGGTTCTCGACATCACGTCGAAGCCTCCCGGAACCATCGAGTGGGAGTGACCCAGGCGGACGCCTCGCGGCCCGTGGCTGCGTCCTTACCCCGTTCGGGGCACTTCGCGGTCGCTCGTGTGCCGAGCACACTTCGCGGGTGGGTGGGCTTCAATCCTTGCCACGAACCACGATCCGCCCACCTGGGCGCGTCCCTACCCCGTTTTTTCGGGAGACGCGTTCGCCCGTTCCCCGAACAGCCGTAGCGGCGCCGGTCGCCACACCCACCGTCGCCGCGATTGCGATCGACTTCGCCTATGATGTCGAGAACGCCGCGCGGTTACGCGTGGCCTTTTTCACGCCATGGCCCCCTCTGTAAAGACCTACGTAGCGAAGCCGACCGACCGCGAGCGCAACTGGCTGCTGGTGGACGCCAACGGCAAGACGCTCGGCCGCCTGGCGACGCAGATCGCGGACGTGCTGCGGGGCAAGCGCAAGCCCGAGTACACCCCCCACATCGACACGGGCGACTTCGTGGTCGTGGTGAACGCCGAGAAGATCCACGTCACCGGCAACAAGCGCCAGGACAAGCGCTACTACCGCCACTCCGGCTACCCGGGCGGGCTGCGCTCGCGCACGTTCGAGGAGATGCTGGCCAGGCGTCCGGAGGAGATCATCAGGCTGGCGGTCAAGGGCATGATGCCGCGCAACCGCCTGGCGCGCAAGCAGATAACGAAGCTCAAGATCTACGCTGGGCCGGAGCACCCGCACGTGGCCCAGAAACCGCAACCTCTGGAGATCGAGGCGTGATGGCAGACGAGCAGAACCCCGAGACGCCCGAGGCCGAGGCCGACCAGCACGCCGTCCCGACCGAGGACGCGATGGAGATCGCGGGCACGGCCGAGGACGCGGCGCTGGAGGCGGCCCAGGAGGCTCAGGAGGACCCGGCCGGGCACACCCCGCCGGAGCTCGCGGCCGAGCCGGGCGGGGAGGGTCACGCGGCGCCGACCGAGGAGTCGATGGAGATCGCGGGCGTCGCCGAGGACGCGGCGCTCGAGGCGCTGCAAGAGGCCGAGGAGGCCACGATCGAGGTGCCCCCGCTGCCGCAGGAGCCGGTCGCCGAGCAGGAGGTGGCGCAGGCGGGTGTCGAGGCGGAGGTGGCGCACCCTGAAGGGCACAGGCAGGCGGGCGTCGAGGCGGAGGACGAGGAGGAGGAAGAGGAGCCTGCGCCGCGCGAGAAGCCGTCGGTGCCTGGCGCGCATCTCGAAGTCGACATCGTCCCCGAGGGCGTCGACCCGCTGGGACGCAGCGAGACCTACGAGGACGCCTACGCGGTGGACCCGTATGCGATCGACGACGAGGTCGAGGAGGCGCAGGAGCTCGACGAGGAGGAGCGGGTGCAGGAGCTCGCCGAGCCGATCTCCACGGCCGCCATCGACCTCGCCTCCGGCGCGCGCTACCGCGCGACGGGCAAGCGCAAGTCGGCGATCGCCCGCGTGACGCTGCGACCGGGCACGGGCAGCTATCTCGTCAACGGGCGAACGCTGGAGAACCACTTCCCGCGGCTGACGCTGCAGCGCAACATCCGCCAGCCGCTGGAGACGGTCGGCTACCAGGACCGCATGGACGTGGTGGCGCGGCTGCATGGCGGCGGCATCTCCGCGCAGGCGGGCGCGCTGCGCCACGGCGTCTCGCGCGCGCTGCTGGAGGCCGACCCCAACCTGCGCGGCGAGCTCAAGCGCAGAGGCTTCCTCACGCGCGACTCGCGGGCGAAGGAGCGCAAGAAGGCAGGCCTGAAGAAGGCGCGCAAGCGTCCGCAGTTCTCCAAGCGATAGGCGCTCCGCCCACTCGCATGACCCGCAAGCTGTTCGGGACCGACGGCGTTCGCGGCGTCGCCGGCGAGTTCCTGACCGCTGAGCTGGCGCTCGCGCTCGGACGCGCCGCGACGGGCAGCACGGGAGCACAGCGCCCGCAGGTGCTGATCGTCCGCGACACGCGCGAGTCCGGCGAGATGCTCCAGGCGGCGCTCGCCGCCGGGGTCAGCGCGGCCGGTGGCGACGCGCTGCTGGGCGGCGTGCTGCCGACGCCGGCCGCGCCGCTGCTGATCGGCCGCTACGGCTTCGACCTCGCGGTCGTGCTCTCGGCTTCCCACAACCCCTACCAGGACAACGGGATCAAGTTCTTCGCCGCGGACGGCTACAAGCTCTCCGACGAGTCCGAGCTGGCGATCGAGCGGGAGCTCGCCGACGACGGGCCCGCCGCCGGCTCGGCGATCGGGCGCATCCGCGAGCTGCGCGGCGCCCCCGAGGACTACCTGCGCGAGCTGCACGCGCGCTTTTGCGAGCTGGACCTGAAGGGCCTGGACGTGCTGCTGGACTGCGCCAACGGCGCCACCTACCAGGTCGCCCCGGAGATCTTCAGGCGCCTGGGCGCGAGCGTGTCGGTGATCGCGGATGCGCCGGACGGGCGCAACATCAACGCCGGCTGCGGCTCCACGCACGTGCACGGGCTGGCCGAGCGGGTGCTCGCGGGCGCCCACGCGGTGGGCTTCGCGTTCGACGGCGACGGCGACCGCGTGCTGGCGGTGGACCGCCTGGGCGAGGTCGTCGACGGCGACGAGCTGATGGCCCTGGCGACGCTGCACCTGCGCGCCGGCGGGCGCCTCAGCGGCAACGGCGTCGCGGTCACGGTGATGACCAACTACGGCTTCCACGTCGCGATGGAGCGCGAGGGGGTGGCGGTGGGCACCACCAGCGTCGGGGACCGCTACGTGCTGGAGGAGCTGCGCGCCCGCGGCTGGACGCTCGGCGGCGAGCAGTCGGGGCACATCATCGAGATGGGCTTCAATCGCACCGGCGACGGCATCGCCAGTGCGCTGCTGACGCTGGAGGCGCTCGGCGGCGGGGATCTCAGCGAGCGCGACGCCATGGCCAAGCTGCCACAGCGGCTGGTCAACGTGCCCGTGCGCGACCGCGGAGCGCTCGAGCATGCGCAGGAGCTGGATCAGGCCGTGCGCGCAGCCGAGCGCGAGCTCGCCGGGCGCGGACGCGTGCTGGTGCGACCGAGCGGCACCGAGCCGCTCGTGCGGGTGATGGTCGAGGCGCCCACCGCTGAGGAGGCCGAGGAGGTGTGCGCCCGCCTGGTAGCGCTGGTCGAGCGAGAGCTGGGGTAGCGCCAGGCTCCGCATGCCCGAGGCGCCCGGGCTCCGCATGCCCGCCGCGCCCAGGTTCCGGATGCCCGCGCGCGCCCAGGGCCGATGGCCGGCGCTGGTATCTTCGATCCGGTGTGCGGCATCGTTGGCTACGTCGGCAGGCGGGAGGGCGGGCATCAGCTTCAAGAGCTTCTGCTCGAGGGTCTGAGCAGGCTCGAATACCGCGGCTACGACTCCGCCGGGATCTCGATGATCGCCGACGGCCGAATCGATGCCGTGCGGGCGGTCGGGAACCTCAGCGCGCTTCGCGCGAAGCTCGACGAGCGCGCCACGGCGAGCGTCGGCGGGGCCGTCGCTGTCGCCGAGCGTCCGGCGAGCACCGGCATCGGACACACGCGCTGGGCGACCCACGGGCGCGTGAGCGAGCAGAACGCCCATCCCCACGGCGACAGCGACGATCGCGTCCACGTCGTCGTCAACGGCATCGTCGAGAACTACGTCGCGCTGAAGGAGCGCCTGCTGGCCGGCGGCAGCGTCTTCAGCTCCGAGACCGACGCCGAGGTCATCGCCCATCTGATCGCCGAAAGATACGCGGGCGACCTGCCCGACGCCGTTCGCGCCGCCTACGCCGAACTGGACGGCCACTACGCGTTCGTGGCGATGAGCCTCGATGAGCCCGAAGTGCTGGTGGGCGCGCGCAAGGAGTGCCCGCTGATCGTCGGCCGTGGCGAGGGCGAGCAGTTCATCGCCTCGGCGGTGCCCGGGGTCCTCTCGCAGACCAGGCGCGTGCAGTACCTGGAGAGCGGGGAGGTGGCGGTGCTCCGCCCCGAGGGTGTGACGATCACCACCGCCGCCGGTGAGCCGGTGGAGCGGGCCGAGCAGACGGTCGACTGGGATGAGGAGACCGCTGAGAAGGGCGGCTTCGAGACGTTCATGCTGAAGGAGATCAACGAACAGGCCGACGCGGTGGCCGATGCGATCGCCGACCGCACCGCCCGCGGAAGTGGCGTCGACCTCGCCGAGGAGGACGTCCTCGACGAGCGGCTGCTCGCCGATGTCAGCCGGATCGTGATCGTCGCCTGCGGCACCTCCTACCACGCGGGCCTGATCGGGCGCTACGCGATCGAAGAGTGGGCGCGCGTGCCGGTCGAGATGGACATCGCGTCCGAGTACCGCTACCGCAATCCGGTGGTCGGCCCCGGGGATCTCGTGCTCGGGATCACGCAGTCCGGCGAAACCGCCGACACGCTGGCGGCGATGCGCCTGGCGCGCGAGGGCGGGGCGCGGGTGCTGGCTGTTACGAACGTCATGGGCTCGCAGGCCACTCGCGACGCCGATGGCGTGCTGTACACGCGCGCCGGCATGGAGATCGGCGTCGCGGCGACGAAGACGTTCCTGTGTCAGGTCGCTGTGATGTACCTGCTGGGCCTGCGCCTGGCAGAGCTGCGGGGCACGCTGGCGCCCGAGCGCCTGAGCGAGCTCGTCGGCGAGGTCAAGCGCCTGCCGCATGGCATCGACGAGGTGCTCGCCGGCGTGGAGGAGCAGGTCGCGCCCGTCGCCGAGGCCTACTGGCAGAGCGAGTTCTTCCTGTACATCGGCCGCCACGTCGGCCTGCCCGTGGCGCTCGAGGGCGCGCTCAAGTTGAAGGAGATCTCCTACATCGCCACGGACGCGTACGCCGCGGGAGAGATGAAGCACGGCCCGATCGCGCTGCTCGACGACTCCACCCCGGTGGTGTGCGTCGCGACCGACTCCCCGGTGCTGGAGAAGGTCACGTCGAACATGCAGGAGGTGCGCGCGCGCGGCGCGAAAGTGATCGCCGTGGCGACCGAGGGAGACGAGCGGATCGGTCACAGCGCCGACGCCGTGATCACGCTACCGGCGGTCGACTGGATGCTGCAGCCGATCCTCGCGGTGATCCCGCTGCAGCTGCTCGCCTATCGGATCGCGCGCCGTCGCGGCCTGAACGTCGACCAGCCGCGCAACCTGGCCAAGACGGTCACCGTCGAGTAGTCCGGCCGCGCTGCCCGTCTGCCGCGCGCCGCGCGCCGCGCTGCCCACCTGCGCCGCCCGCGGGCGCCGCCCGCCCGTGCCCGCCGAGCGTGGCCGTGGTTTGACCATCTAGGATCGCGTGCGTGAACCCGCTACCGCCCTGGCTCGCCCCGCTGCCCGACGCCGAGACAATGCGCGAGGTTGACCGCTGGGCGATCGAGGAGCAGGGCGTGGCCGGCCTCGATCTGATGGAGCGTGCGGGCGCGGGTGTCACGCGGGCCGCCGAGCGCCTGGCGCCGGACGGCCCGGTGACGGTGGTGTGCGGCAAGGGCAACAACGGCGGCGATGGGCTAGTGGTCGCGCGCCTGCTGCGCGACTCCGGGCGCAGGGTGACGGTCGTGTGCGTGGCGCCGCCGGCAGAGCTGTCCGGGGACGCCCGCGCGAACCTCGACCGCCTGCCCGGCGAGGCTCCGGTGCGGCTGAGCGGGGTGGCGTGGTCGGAGGGCGTCGACGAGGCGGGCGAGCCCGCGCCCGCGGCCCTCGCCGAGCTGTTCGCGGCGGACGCGCTCGTCGTCGACGCCGTGCTCGGGACGGGCTTTCGCGGTGAGCCCCACGGCGCGGTGGCGGAGGCGATCGACGCGGTCAACGCGGCGGGCGCGCCGGTGGTGAGCGTGGATGTGCCGAGCGGGGTCGACGCGTCCACAGGGGTCGTCTCCGGGGCGGCCGTGCGCGCGTCGCTGACGGTCACCTTCCACGCGGCCAAGCCCGGTCTGTGGATCCGCCCGGGCAAGGCTCACGCGGGCGAGCTGCAGACGATCGACATCGGCATCCCGCGGGGCGCTCCCGGGGCGGCGTCGGTCGGACTGATCGCCCCGAGCGTGCTCGACCTCCTGCCGCGCAGGGACCCATCCTCGACCAAGTTCACCTCCGGCCACGTGCTCGTGGCTGGGGGCTCGCGCGGGCTGACCGGCGCGCCGAGGATGGCCGCCGAGGCGAGCATGCGCGCGGGGGCCGGGTACGTGACCGCGTGCGTCCCCGCCTCCCTCCAGGGCGTCATTGCCGCCGGCGCGACCCCGGAGATGATGACCCGCGGGTTGCCCGACGACGACGGCGCGCTGACGGCCGCGGGGGCTGCCGGCGTGCTGGAGGCGAGCGTCCGCGCCGGGGCGCTGGCCTTGGGGCCGGGGCTGGGGCGTCGCGCCGGCGCGTTCGCGTTCGCGCGCGCGCTCGCCGGCGAAGCCGACGTGGCGATGGTGCTGGATGCCGACGGGCTGAACGCGCACGCCGGACGGCTGGCGGAGCTCGCGGCCAGGCACGCCCCGACGGTGCTCACGCCGCACGCCGGCGAGCTCGGCCGGCTGCTGGCGCTGGACAGCTCGGAGGTCGAGCGCGAGCGCCTGCGCCACGTCCGCGCGGCCGCCGAGCAGGCCGCCGCGGTGGTCGTGCTGAAGGGCGACGACACGCTGATCGCCGAGCCGGCCGGGAGCGTGGCGGTGAGCCCGGGCGCCAGCCCTGCGCTGGCCACCGCGGGCACCGGCGACGTGCTCACGGGCGTGATCGTCGCCCTGCTCGCACAGGGGCTCGACGCTTTCGCCGCGGCCTGCGCGGGCGTGTGGCTGCACGCAGAGGCCGGCAGGGAGGCCGCGCGGCGGCTGGGGGCGCCCGAGGGCGTGATCGCATCGGACGTGATCGCCGCGCTGCCCGCCGCGCGCCGCCGGGCGGGCGCTGGGATGCGCGGAGGCGAGGCTCGGGTCGATGGCTGACGGAGCGCGCCAGGAGGGGCACAGCCCGCAGGACGCACCCGCGCCGGCGCACCCTGAAGGGCACACCCCCGTTGGGGGCGCACCCCCTGTGGGAGCACAGGCAGGCGGGCAGGCTGGCGGGCGGGCCGGCTCGCGGGGGACCGACCAGACGTCCGCGCGCAGGGCGCAGGCGAGGGTGAACATCGCGGCGATCGAGCGCAACTGCGAGCGGCTGCGCACGCAGCTGCGCCTCGAAACCGCCCTGTGCGCGGTCGTCAAGGCCGACGGGTACGGCCACGGCGCGGCGCAGAGCGCCCGCGCGGCGCTCGCCGGCGGAGCGAGCTGGCTGGCGGTGGCCGACGACCGCGAGGCGCGCGAGCTGCGCGAAGCCGGTCTGCGCGACACGCGCGTGCTGATCATGGGCGCGCTCAGCCCGGTCGAGCTCGCGGGGGCGCTGGCGGCCGACGCGGATGTGGTCGTGTGGAACGAGGACTACCTGGCGGCGGTGGCCGCCGCGGGCGGAGGTCGCGTGCACGTCAAGTTCGACTCGGGCATGGGCCGGCTTGGCACCCGCGACCCGGAGGAGGCCTCGCGCGTGGCCGCCGCGGCGCGCCAGACGCCCGGCGTGCAGCTGGCCGGCGTGATGACCCACTTCGCGACCGCCGACGACCTCAACGACGACGGGTTCTTCGCAGGCCAGCTGCTCGCCTTCACGCGTTGGGCGCGGACGGTCAAGGCGCAAGCGCCGGATGTGCTCGTGCACGCGGCCAACAGCGCCGCCACCATGCGCGACTCCGAGGCGCAGTTCGACATGGTGCGCTGCGGGATCGCGATCTACGGCATGGACCCCTTCGGCAAGGACCCCGCCGCCCGGGCACTGGAGCCGGCGCTCGAGCTGAGCTCCTACGTGGCCGAGGTCAAGATGTGTCGAGCGGGCGAGAGCGCGGGCTACGGACGCCAGTTCGTGGCCGACACCGACACCTACATAGGCGTGCTGCCGATCGGCTACGGCGACGGCTGGCGGCGCGGGCTGTCCAACAACGCCGACGTCCTGATCGGCGGACGCCGCTACCCGCTGGTCGGCACCGTCAGCATGGACAGCGTCACCGTCGATCTCGGTCTGGAGCACGACCCGGAGCAGTTGCGCGGCGAGCGCGCGATCCTGATCGGCATCCAGGGCAGCGAGCGGATCACCGCCGAGGAGGTGGCCCGCCGCCTGGAGACGATCAACTACGAGATCAGCTGTGCGCTGACGCCGCGGGTGCCACGTGTGTACCACCGCGACGGCATCACGATCGACGCCGGCGCCCGGGTCGCGCCCGCCCGCACTGCGGACGCCGGCCCGGCATGAGCGGCCGGCCCGGCACGAGTGGCCGGCCCGGCATGGTGGCGAGCCCGGCGTGAGTGGCGTGAGTGGCGAGCCCGGCGTGCGTGGCGAGCCCGGCACGAGCGCCGGCCTGGACGTGGCCCGCACGGCGCTTGCGGGCACACGCGCCTGGCTGGTGGGCGGAGCTGTCCGCGACCGCCTGCTGGGCGGGCAGACCGCTGACGTGGACGTCGTCGTCGACGGCGATCCCGCGGCGGCCGCGCGCGCGGTCGCGCGCGCGTCGCGTCGTGCGGTCTGCTTCGCGCTGTCCGAGGACTTCGGATCCTGGCGGGTGGTGGCGGGCGATCACGCCTGGCAGGTGGACGTCGAGCCGCTGCGCGGCCCGAGCATCGAGGCCGACCTCGCGCTGCGAGACTTCACCGTCAACGCCATCGCCGAGCCGATCGCCGGAGGAGCGCCGATCGACCCGCTCGGCGGCCTCGCCGACCTGCGTGCCGGGCGCCTGCGGATGGCCGGACCGGCCGCGTTCGCGCAGGACGCGCTGCGGGTCCTGCGCTTGGTGCGGGTCGCGGTCGAGCTGGACCTGGAGGCGGACGACGACACCCTGCGTTCGGCCGCCGAGCACGCGCACGCGCTCAGCGAGGTGTCGGCCGAGAGGGTGTTCACGGAGCTGCGGCGGACGATCGCCACGCCGCGCGCGCGCCGGGGCCTGGAGATGATGGGCGCGCTGGGCGCCACCGCGGTGGTCCTGCCGGAGCTGGAGGCGCTGCGCGGGATCGAGCAGAACCGCTTCCACCACCTGGACGTGTACGGCCACACGCTCGAGGTGCTCGACCGCGTGGTCGAGCTGACCGGCGCGGGGCCGCCCGCCGGGGATCTGCGGGCGGCCGTCGAGCCCCACCGCGCGGCGCTCGACGCGCTGCTCGCCGAGCCGCTGGCCGACGAGATGACGCGCGGGGACGCGCTGCGGTGGGGGGCGCTGCTGCACGACGCCGCCAAGCCCCTCACCCGCGAGGTTCGCCCGGGCGACGGCCGCGTGACGTTCCTCGGCCACGACGCTCGCGGGGCGGAGCTCGCGCGCGCCGTGCTCGAGCGTCTGCGCGCGAGCGGGCGGCTGCGCGCGCACGTGGCGGCGCTGGTGCGCAACCACCTGCGGCCGGGGTTCCTCGTCCACCAGCCTCAACCGCTGGACCGGCGCACGGTGTTCGCCTACATGCGCGCGTGCGAGCCGGTCGAGGTCGACGTGACCCTGCTGTCGATCGCCGACCGCCTGGCCACGCGCGGGGATCGCGCGCGCGAGTCGATCGAGGCGCATCTGCGTCTCGCGCGGGAGCTGCTCGCGGATGCGCTGCGCTGGCGCGCCCACGGGCCGCCCACGCCGCTGCTGCGCGGCGACGAGCTGGCCAGCGCACTCGGCATCCCCACCGGGCCGCGCGTGGGAGAGCTGCTGGAGGAGCTCGCCGCCGCCCAGTACGCCGGCGAGCTGGGCACGCGCGATCGCGCGATCGCCCACGCGCGCGGGCTGCTCGACGCCCCGACGCTACGCTGAGAGGCGCACCCATGCTCGCGCGGATGTTCACGTTCCCCAACCCCGTCAACGAGAAGGCCGCACGCGTCGTCGCCCTCGTCGTCATGCTGCTCGCCGCTGTCACGCTCGCCACCTCCTGGTACTGGCTGCTGATCCCGCTGGCGTACGGCTTCATCGCCCGCGTCCTGACCGGCCCGACCCTCAGCCCGCTCGGGCGGCTGGCCAGCTCCGTGATCGCGCCCCGCCTCGGTCCCGAGAAGCCGGTTCCCGGCCCGCCCAAGCGTTTCGCGCAGGGCATGGGCGCGGCCATCGCCACCGCCGCCGCGATCTCCGCGCTCGGCTTCTCCGCCAACGGCCTCGCCGACGTGCTGCTCGCCGCGCTGATCCTCGCCGCCGGACTGGAGTCGATCTTCGCGCTGTGCGTGGGCTGTCAGATCTTCGGGCTGCTGATGCGCGCCGGCCTGGTGCCGAGCGAGGTGTGCGCCGAGTGCGCCGACATCTGGTCACGGCCGCGGGCCGCGACCGGCGAGCGTTAGGTCTGACACTTTCCGGTCCGCCATCAAGATCTCCGGGCCCAGCTTGACATAGGATCTGCGGCGGATGGCCGACCCGGACTGCATCTTCTGCAAGATCGTCGCCGGCGATCTGCCCGCCCAGATCGTCGACGAAGACGAGCGCACGATCGCCTTCATGGACATCGCTCCAGCCACCCGGGGGCACGCGCTCGTGATCCCGCGCGCGCACGCCGCCGACCTGCTGAGCGTCGATCGCGAGGACCTGGACGCGGTCGCGCTCGCCTGCCAGCGCCTCGCCGCGCACGCCAAGGAGCGGCTGGGCGCCGACGGCGTCAACCTCCTGAACTCCTGCGGGCGCGCCGCCTGGCAGACGGTCTTCCACTTCCACATCCACGTCATCCCCCGCTACCACGACGATCCGCTGCGGCTGCCGTGGGTGCCCGCCGAGGGCGATCACGCGCGGATCGCCGCCGCCGCGCAGGAACTGTCGGGGCGGTAGCGAAATGATCAGACCGCTACCTACGGCGCTCGGGCGTGTTCAATGGCAGACATGAGACGTACATCAACGGCCGTGCTGGCGAGCGTCGCGGCGCTCGCGCTGATCCTGCCCGCCGTCGCGCCCGCGACGCTCACCGAAGTCGGCGTCATCGGCCCCACCACACCCGCCACCGCCCCCAGCTGCCCCGCGAGCCAGTGCCTGGCCGTCAGCCGCACGACCGGCTTCCAGGTGAAGGTCGGCTCGGAACGCAACATCCTCAGCGCTCCGCGCGCCGGGACGATCGTCGCGTGGACGATCACGCTCGGCAATCCCAACCCCAGCCAGATCAAGTTCTTCGACGAAAACGAGGGCGGCGTCTCCGAAGCGGGCATCGCGATCCTCGCTCCGCAGCGCAAGCCCAACCTCACCTACAAGCTCATGGCCCAGAGCCCGCTCGTCAAACTCCAGCCGTACTTCGGCAAGACCGCCCAGTTCCCGCTCGAAACGACGATCCCCGTCAAGAAGGGCTACGTGGTTGCGCTGACTGTGCCCTCATGGGCGCCGGCGCTTGCGCTCGGTTTCGCCAACACCACCTCCTGGCGGGCCAGCCGGCCAAAGACCGGCTGCTCGAGCACCAGCGCCCAAACCACCCAGACCGCCATCGGTTCGGCCGTGCAGTACTACTGCCTGTACCAGACCGCGCGCCTGACCTACAGCGCGACGCTCATCTCAACGCCCTAGCGCGTCCGCCGGGCGGCGCAATGCGGCGTCTACGGCGCGCTGGCGCCGCCGGTCGGGCTCGCGGGGGCGGATTCTTTCGCGGCGCTTTCGCTGGACGCGGATTTTTCTTTTTCCGCCGCCGCGCCGCCGGAGGCGCCGGCCGTGCTCGGGGCGCCTGCGCTCGAGGGGGTTTCGCTGCTTTCGCTCGCGGGGGCTTCCGTGCTCGAGGAGGAGCTTTCGCTGGCCTTGCTCGTCGTTTTGGTCGACGTCGTGGAGGTGGAGGTTGTCTGCACGGCCGCCGCTTCGGCGCTGGTGTCGGTCGGCGGCGTGATTTCGGGGGTGCTCTTCGGGACCGCGTCTGAGACGCTGCTGGAGCCGCACGCGCTCAGCGTCAGCCCAGCCAGCAGCAGCGCGCACGCCGCGAGCGCGACGCGCGCTCTCACAGCGGCCCCATGCGCCTGCCGCACGTGGGGCAGTCGTTGAGGTCCTTCTGGGCGTGCTGGTCGCACCACGGGCAGAAGCGCAGATTCTCGACCGCCCACGGCAGGCGCGAGTCCGACGGCGCCAGCGGCAGCACCTTGCCGACGATCTCCAGCGGCTCGCCGGATTCACGGTCCAGGTAGATCTGGTCGGGCTCGGCCTCGATCAGGACCTGCCGTCCCGTGGAGGGGTTGCGCAGGCGGTAGCGCTGTCTCGTGCTCACGGCCGCAACTCTAGCTCAGCGGCTGGCGGACCGACCGGCTGCCGACGGCGGCGCGGATAGGCTGCCCGTCCGTGCGCGTGTTGATCTTTCACGGCTATCTGCTGGACGGGACGGGGTCCAACGTCTACAACGCGCGACTTGCGTCCGCGCTCGCGGAGCTCGGCCACGACGTGCACCTGCTCAGCCAGGACCGTCATCCCGAGCGCCAGCCGTTCGTGGACGCGGTCGGCGACTGGGATGGTGGTGAGCTGCGGGTGCGCGAGCTGGACAGGCCGGTGGCCGGGCGCGCGGGGACGGCGGGGGCGGCGGGATCGGGCCGCTGCACGGTCTACCGGCCGGACATCGGCGGGTTGCTGCCGGTGTACGTGGCCGACCGCTATGAGGGGATCGAGGCCCGCACGTTCGCGCAGTGCAGCGAACGTGAGGTCGGCCGCTACCTCGACGCGAACGTCGCCGCCGTCGGCGAGCTGCTCGAGCTCGTGGGCCCCCAGGTGGCGCTCGCCAACCACCTGGTGATGGGACCGGCGATCCTCGCTCGCGCTCTCAGGGGCGAGGTCCCCTACGCGGTGAAGGTCCACGGCAGCGCGCTGGAGTACACCGTCAAGCCACATCCCGAGCGCTTCCTCGCCCCGGCGCGCGAGGGGCTCGCGGGCGCCGCCGCGGTGCTCGTCGGCTCGCGCCACACGGCCGCCAGCCTGTGGGAGGCGCTCGGCGACGGACAGCTGGCGCGGCGCACGCGCCTGGGTCCGCCGGGCGTCGACGTGGCGCGCTTCGCCCCGCGTGAGCCGGCGCCGGCGGCAGCCGGGGTGCGCGCGCTGGCCACGCGCATGCGGGCCGCCGCCGCGGAGCCCGGGCAGGACGTCGAGGGCGGCGCGTTCGCGCGCGACAGGGTCGCCGCGGCCGCCGCGCTGGCGCGGCTCGATCCCGATCGGGACGTGCTGGTCGCCTACGTGGGCAAGCTGATCGTGAGCAAGGGCGTGGATCTGCTGCTCGCCGCGTGGCCGCTCGTGCTCGACCACGAGCCGCGCGCGCGCCTCGTGGTCGTGGGCTTCGGCGCCTACCGCGACGGGCTTCAGCGCCTGCTCGTCGCGCTGGAGGCGGGCGACCTCGAGCGGGCGCGGGAGATCGCGCTCGCCGGCAGGGCGCTGGAGGGGGAGCCCGCGCGCTTGCAGCCGCTGCGCCATCTGCTGGCGTTCCTCGACGGCCTGGAGGGCCAGGAGCGCGAGCGCTACCTCGCGAGCGCGCGCACGCTCGACCGGCAGGTCGTCTTCGCGGGACGCCTGGATCACGACGAGCTGGCCGACCTGCTCCCCGCGTGCCAGGCGGTGGTGGTGCCGAGCACCTTCCCCGAGGCGTTCGGCATGGTCGCCGCGGAGGCGGCAGCGTGCGGCGCCCTGCCCATCAGCGCGGCTCATTCGGGCCTCGCGGAGGTGAGCGCTGTGCTGGCGCACGCGGTCCCCGAGCACGCCGCCGGCTGGCTGTCCTTCGCGATCGACGATCACGCCGTGCGCGCCCTGGCGGCGGGCCTGACCGGCTGGCTGGGAGCCGACCCGGCGCTGCACGCACGCACGCGCGCGGGACTCGTCGCGACAGCGCGCGAGCGCTGGTCCTGGGAGGGCGTGGCACGCGGCGTGATCGCGGCCGCGCGGGGCGATCTGGACAGCCTCGCGGAGCCGTGAGAACCCGTGCGGCGCACCGTCCGAGCTGCGGTCCAGCCGCCCGCCGCTTCGGATAGTGTTCCGCCCTCTCATGAGCTTCGCGCACCCCGATTGGCGCTCGCGCCGCCCCCGCGGCGGGGGCCTGCCGAGCCTCGCCCCGCGCGCTATCGGGGGCGGCCTGGTGATCGCGCTGGCGCTGGCCACGTCGGGCTGCGCGGTCAAGGGTGCCGACAACGCCAACGTGATCCTGGGCAAGCAGGAGTTCGTGGCCAAGTGCGGCGCATGCCACACGCTGGCGCGCGCCGACACCAAAGGCATCGTCGGACCCAACCTCGACGAAGTCTTCCGCTCGAGCCTCGCCGAAGGCTTGCAGCGCAACGCCGTCCGCACCGTCGTGGAAGGCCAGGTGGAAAACCCCAACTCGCTCGGGATCATGCCGAAAGGCCTGGCCAGCGGGGCGACGCTCGCCGACATCGCCACCTACGTCGCCCAGTCGGTCGACGCGCGCGGGCCCGACACCGGCCTGCTGGCGAGCGCGGTGGCGGCTCCGGGCGCCGGCAAGCCGGCGGTGGAGAAGGCGGGCAAGCTGGAAATCGATGCCAACCCGGCCGGCCAGCTGGCCTACACGGCCGACAAGGCCGAAGCCAAACCGGGCGCGGTCACGATCGTCATGGGCAACATGTCGGGCGTCATGCACAACATCGCCGTCGAACAAGGCGAAAACGGAGCCACCGCCAAGACCGCGCCGATCGGCGCCAGCAGCTTCATCTCCAAGGGCAGCACGTCGGTGACCGTCACCCTGAAGCCCGGCAAGTACACCTTCTTCTGCCAGGCGCCGGGCCACCGGGCCGCCGGGATGTACGGCACGCTCACCGTCAAGTAAAGCGGCTTGCCGCCGAGCGCCTGTGCGTCAGAGCACCGCGCGCAGGACCAGGATGATCACGACGATCACGGCGAACACGGCGATCGCGTACAGCAGGACGCGGAACGCGTCGTCCTCGGAGCGCAGCGGGTTCAGCACGACGGGGTGAGCGGGTGACGGTCGTGGACCAAGCGGACCAAGGACGCAGCGAGCGTGGCGTGCTTGGCACGCGAGCGAGTGAGGACGCCGGTCCGCGCAGCGTCCACGGCCGTCAGAGGACGTAGACGGTGGTGAAGACCACTATCCACATGATGTCGACGAAGTGCCAGTAGATACCGGGCACCTCGACCCCACGGTGCTCCTCGGGGCTGTAGTGCCCGCGGAAGGAGCGGATCGTCACGAACGCCAGCAGCAGCAGCCCGATGAACACGTGGCAGCCGTGCAGGCCGGTCAGCGAGTAGAAGATCGTCTGCTGCGCGTGGTCCTGGGGGGCGAAGCCGATGTTGGCGTACTCGTTTATCTGGATGAACAGGAACGTGCACCCGAGCAGGAACGTCGTGAGCATCCCCGCCTTCAGCCCGAAGCGGTTGCCCCGCTTGATCGACTGCTCGGCCCAGTGCAGCGTGAACGACGAGGAGATCAGGATCAGCGTGTTGACGAACGCGACCGGAACGGGCAGATGCGTCCCGGGCGCCGGCCACGGCTCGCCTTCGGCGATGCGGACGAAGAAGTAGGCCGTGAAGAACGCCCCGAAGATCATCACCTCGGAGATGATGAAAAGCAGCATCCCCAGCAGGGGGGCCTCCACGCGCGAGCTGTGGTGAGCCGGCGGCGGGCCGTGATGCTCGCCCGCCTGTGCTCCGCCATGGGCGTGGGCGCCGTGTCCGGCCGGGTGTGCGATGCCCGCTGCCTCCACCTTGCTCCCCGCTACGCGGCCGGCGCCGCGATCGTGGTGGCCTGCGGATCGACTACCACGTGCTCGACCCGCGCGGAGGTGGCCCCGCGGACACGCTCGATCAGGTTCGAGCGCAGCCAGCCGGAGCGCTCTCCTGGCAGGGTCGAGATGACCACCTCGTCGACGTGGAAGAGCTCGAGCGCGTTCATCGCCGCCGTGTACGGGTCGGGTTCCCCGATCATGCCCGAGCTGAGCAGCCCGGCTGAGTGCAGCCGGTCGAGCATGCTCGCCAGCCGTGCCCGCGCCTCGCGTGGAGCGCTGCCGCTCCCGTCCAGCTGGGGGACGACGGCGATGAACACGTGCCGGCCCTCCTGCGCGGCCTTCTCCTTCAGGTGCGCGAGCAGCTCCTCGCCGCTGGAGGTCTTGTTGGCGATCACCAGCGTCACCTTGAACGACAGGCCCTCCTGCTCGAGGTCGACGACGATGTGGCGCACCGGCAGTCCGGTGGCGTTCTGGATGCGCTCGATCAGATCCCGCCGCAGCCAGCCCGAGTGCTGGGCCGGATGCGTGGACAGGAAGATCTCGTCGGGCCTGTGCACGGCGACCGCGTCCATCGTCGCCATGAACGGGTCCGGGTCGCCCACCTCGCCGCTGGCCTCGATGCCTTCCGCGGCGACCGCCGAGAGCGCGAGGTCGACTCGTACCTGCGCCGATTCGCGCACGGCCTCGTCGTAGATGACCAGCCCCGACGAGGGCTTGGTCTGGGGCACGACCAGACGGAAGCGCATGTCGCCCGAGGCCGCGCGTTCGCGAACCGCATCGAGCAGCTTCGCCCCACCGAGCGTGCGGTTGGCGATCACAAGGACTTCCTTCACCGGATCTGCCTCCTCCTGGTTGACTTGGTGCTCATCGGCTTGGCACCGGCGCTACGCCCGAACCGGCTCCGACGGTGGCGGGTGCAGGCGCGAGGATGCCGTGGACCGCGCCGGGGACGCCGTACTCATACGGACCGCCCACGACCGTCGGGACGCGGTCGAAGTTGAAGATCGGAGGCGGTGAGGACACCTGCCACTCGAGCGTCATGCCGCGCCAGGGGTTGGCTGGGGCCTTCGGCCCGCCGCGCCAGCTGGTGATCATGTTGTAGAGAAAGATCAGCGTCGCCCCACCCAGGGCGAAGCTCGCGATCGAGATCAGCAGGTTGAGGTCCGCGAACTGCGCGGCGTAGGTGGCCACGCGCCGAGGCATGCCTTCCAGGCCGAGGAGGTGCATCGGGCCGAACGTCAGGTTCATGAACACGAACGTGGTCCAGAAGTGCCACTTGCCCAGGCGCTCGTCGTACATGCGGCCGGTCATCTTCGGGAACCAGTAGTAGACGCCCGCGAAGATCGTCATCAGCGAGCCCCCGAACAGCACGTAGTGGATGTGCGCGACGATGAAGTACGTGGAGCTGACGTCGATGTCGAACGGCACCATCGCGAGCATGATGCCGCTGATGCCGCCCAGCGTGAACGTCGTGATGAAGCCGAGCGCGAACAGCATCGGGGTGTCCAGATGCAGCACCCCGCGCCACAGCGTCGCCAGCCACGAGAAGACCTTGATGCCCGTCGGCACGGCGATGATCGCCGTGGTGATCGACATCGGAATGCGGATCCAGCCCGCCATCCCGGACGTGAACATGTGGTGGGCCCACACGGTGAATCCGAGCCCGACGATCGCCAGCAGCGAGAAGGCCATCATGCGGTAGCCGAAGATCGGCTTGCGCGCCTTCACGGCGATGATTTCGCTGATGATCCCGAACCCGGGCAGGATCATGATGTAGACCGCCGGATGCGAGTAGAACCAGAAGACGTGCTGGTACATCAGCACGTCCCCGCCCTTGGCCGCGTTGAAGAAGTTGAAGCCCAGTGAGCGGTCGAGCAGCACGAAGAACTGCGATGCGGCGATGAACGGGGTCGCGATCACGACCAGCAGCGATGTCGCGAAGTTCGCCCACACCAGCAGCGGCAGCCTGAAGAAGCTCATCCCGGGCGCCCTCATCGTGATGATCGTCACCAGGAAGTTGAGCGCGGTCATGATCGAGGAGGCGCCCGCGAACTGCACGCCGATCGAGAAGAACGTCTGCCCGACGGGCGCGTCGGTGGACAGCGGCGCGTACGCCGTCCAGCCGTCGGCGAACGCCCCGCCCGGGGCGAGGAAGCTGAGCAGCATGATCGCTCCCGCCACCGGCAGCAGCCAGAAGGAGAGGGCGTTCAGGCGCGGGAAGGCCATGTCGGGCGCGCCGATCATCAGCGGGATCACGAAGTTGCCGAAGCCCGCGAACACGGGGACCATGAACAGGAAGATCAGCAGCGTGGCGTGGACGGAGAACAGGCCGTTGTAGGTGTTCGCGCTGACGAAGTGGGACCCGGGCTGGGCCAGCTGGGCGCGCATCAACATCGCCAGCAGCCCGCCCACGAGCAGGAAGAAGAACGAGTTGACGAGGTACTGGATGCCGATCACCTTGTGATCGGTGTTGATGCGGAAGTAGTCCTTCCACGTGTACGCGCCGTGCCCGGAGTGGTCCTCCGGACGCGTCGGGCGTCCCGAGGCCCAGTAGAACCAGTAGTCGAAGCCGCCGATTCCGACGAAGAAGGCGAGCGGCACGGCGAGCAGCGAGACGGTCAGGATCGCTTCGCCGGAGATGTAGTGGTGGAAGGTCGAATGCCCGGTGGCCATGCGCACCAGCCACGTCAGGAAGGTCGCGAACGCGACGCCGCCGACCATCATCCAGCCGGCGCGGTAGAAGCCGGGGGCTCGGAGTTTCGCGGCCATCAGCGCGCCTCCCGCGAACCCATCAGCTCGATCCCATCTCCCATCAAGCCATCTCCCATGAAGCGATATCCGATGAAGTGGTTGCCTTGCCGGCGAACATTATCCGCTCGTCCCCCCGCCTGTTGAGCCTGTGTTCGTGCTGCTCGAGCTCTCGCTCAGCTGGCTCTTGATCCACGCGCGGAACTGCGTCGGCGTGACGACGTGGACGGTCGTGCGCATCAGCGAGTGGCCCACTCCGCACAGCAGGTTGCAGACGGCGGGATAGTTGCCGAGCCGGTCCGGGGTCGCCAGGTAGTGCGTGGTTATGCCCGGCACGACGTCCTCCTGCAGACGGAACGCGGGGATGTAGAAGGCGTGGATGACGTCCTTGGATTTCATGTTGAAATAGACCGGCTCGTTGTCCGGCAGGTAGAGCTGGTAGCTGTCGATCGGAGGTCCTCCGGTCACCGACGGCGGGTACTGGAAGGACCAGAAGAACTGCTGGCCGGTCACGCCGACCTGGATCTCGTGGGCGGGTTTCTTTTCGTTGTCGTGCAGGATCACGAACGAGTAGCCCACCATCCCGAGCATCAGGATCGCCGGGATGGCCGTCCAGAAGACCTCCAGGCGCGTGTTTCCGTGTAGCGGCGGTCCGTCCTTGAGCTCCTCGCCGGGTTTCATGTGGAACTGCCAGACGCAGTACAGGATCACGGCGACGACGAGCACGAAGATCGGGACCGAGGCGTCCACCAGGACGTGGTAGAGCCGATCGGTGTTGTGTGCCTGGGCCGAGGCCTGGACCGGGAACCAGGGGATCGCGTAGCCGAGGTAGATGCCGATCGCCAGCGCTATCAGCGCCAGGACACCGGCCACCGCCAGCGAGCGCTGCCTAGACATGGGCGCCTGCTCGGGTGCGTGCGGGGAAGTTCTGGGCGGCGATCCTCTCCATCCGGAGCGTGATCCTAATGCCTGCGTCCACGGACCGCTCGGACCTTGACGCGGCCGTTCTCAACCGCTAGATTGAGGCAATCGTTGCAAATGCCTGGGCGACGGTTTCCGGGCAGGCCGAGCGACAAGGAGATACGACCAGGATGCAGGTTCACGAAGGCATGAGCCAGATGGTGCTGTCGGTGGGACCCGATCACACGCTGCACGCGGTCGCGCGGCTGATGTCCGAGCGGCGGGTCGGTGCGGCGGTGGTCATGGATCCGGACGGCCATGGCCCGGGGATCATCACCGAGCGGGACATCCTCGTCTCGGTCGGAGCCGGAGAGGACCCGGACCGCGAGTCCGTCGCCGACCATCTGACCCGCGACGTCGTCTTCGCCGCGCCCGACTGGTCGCTGGAGGAGGCCGCCGCGGCGATGGTGCGCGGCGGCTTTCGTCATCTGATCGTTCTCGATCGGGGGGAGACGGTCGGCATCCTGTCGGTTCGCGACATCGTGCGTTGCTGGACCGGGGACGGAGCGATCTGTCCGGTGCCGGCCAGGGTGGCCGTGGCCTGAAGGGGAGGTGGCATGCGCCTGCCTTGGGGAGCAGGCCTGCCACCGCCACGGCCAGCGGATCGTGGACGCGGCGCGGACCGGCGTCCTCGGTCGCTCGCGTGCCTAAGCACGCCACGCTCCCTGCGTCCTTGGTCCGCTTGGTCCACGACCCGCTGGTCGGTTGAGTGGGTCGAGCGCGTCGGTCGGCTTCGCCGCCGGTCAGTGCTCGGCGGACGCGTCGAGCGGGAGCTCGTCGATTTCGCGGCGGGTGTCTTTGACCCAGCGCACGACGCAGCAGACCGTCAGGATCACGCCGACGACGGTGAACTCGATGAACGTCGTCACCCCCACGAGCGCCAGTGTTATGCCGATGGCGGTGAGCAGCGGGAGGATCGTCGGTCCGGGGAGGTGGATCTCCTCGCCGACGGGCGGGACCTCGGGCTCGAGCGGGCTCACGATACGTACGCGGCGGCCACGACGAACGTGATCCCGAACATGAACATGCAGATCGCCAGCACGATCAGCCCGGTACGGATGTTCTTGCGCGCGAGGCGTCGGGTCATCATCAGCGGGAACGCATTCTATAGATGCCGATCGGCGACCATCGCGCAGAACAGCAGCGCCAGATAGGCGAGCGAGTACAGGTACAGGCGCAGCGCCGAGCGCCGGTCCGCCCGCCGGTACAGGTTCACCGCCCCGGCGATGAAGCCGAAACCGAGCAGCAGCGAGGCGACGAGATAGATGACGCCGAAGCCGCCGGCGCAGAACGGCAGCTGGGTGACCGCGTAAAGGAGCACCGAGTACAGCAGGATCTGCCTGCGGGTCTCCGCCTCGCCGCGCACCACCGGCAGCATCGGCACCCCCACCTTCTCGTACTCGCCCTTCATCAGCAGCGACAGCGCCCAGAAGTGCGGCGGCGTCCAGAAGAAGACGATGAAGAACAGGATCACCGCGGTGCCGCTGACCGAGCCGGTGACCGCCGCCCAACCGACCAGCGGGGGCACCGCGCCGGCGGCGCCGCCGATCACGATGTTCTGCGGCGTGCGCCGCTTCAGCCAGACGGTGTACACGAACACGTAGCCGAGGAAGCCCGCGAACGACAGGCCCGCGGCGAGCGGGTTGACGGTGAGCGACAGCTCCAGCAGCGACAGGCACGCGAGCGTGCAGCCGAACGTGAGCGCCGCACGTGGGGAGACCCGCCCCGCGGGGATCGGCCTGCTGGCGGTGCGCTTCATGCGAACGTCGATGTCGCGGTCGAACCAGTGGTTGACCGCGCCGGCGCCGCCGGCCGACAGGTAGCCGCCGAGGCACGTCAGGGCGACCAGAAGCAGCGACGGGTCGCCCGCCACGTACATCGTGGCGACCGTGCTCAGCAGCAGCAGCGACTGGACCTTCGGCTTGGTCAGCTCCAGGTAGTCGCTCAGCAGCTGCAGGGTCCTGGGGGCGAGCCCGAGGTTGGGCGCGTCGATCGCGCCGGCCGCCCCTGTGGGTGACGCGAGGCTCATCTACACACCGATCTGGGTGGCCCCTGCCGGAACGGTCGCCGTGCCCGGCGCGCCTGCGCTGCCGCTGCTGTGCCGTTCGAGCTCGCGGCGGATGTCCTTCATCGGTTCGGCCGAGCGCACCAGCGGGACCACGTCGAAGTTGTTCTCGGGCGGGGGCGAGCTCGTGAACCACTCGAGCGTGTTCGCCTTCCACGGATCCGGTCCGGCGATCACCCCCACCTTCAGGCTGCGAGCGACGTTGACTATCGTGACGAGCACCCCGGCGGCGAGTATGAACGAGCCGATCGTCGAGATCAAATTGTAGAGCGCGAGGTGGCCGACGTTGTCGTACTCGTAGATGCGCCGCGGCATCCCGTCGAGGCCCATCACGTGCTGGATCAGGAACGTCGCCAGGACCCCGACGAACATCAGCCCGAAGCTCAGCTTGCCCAGGCCTTCGCCGAGCATGCGCCCGGTGATCTTCGGGAACCAGTAGTAGATCGCCGCGAAGATCGGGAACACGGCGCCGCCCACCAGCACGAAGTGGATGTGCGCGACGACGAAGTACGTTTCGTTGAGCTGCCAGTCGACGGGGAAGATAGCCAGGAACACGCCTGAGATTCCCCCGATCAGGAACAGCGCGAGGAAGCCCGCGCAGAACAGCAGCGGCGTCGTGAATTCGATCGTGCCCCGCCACAGCGTGGCGATCCAGTTGAGCATCTTCACGCCGGTCGGGATCGCGATCAGGAACGAGCTGAACATCACGAACACGAGGATCGCCTCGGGTATCGGAGCGGTGAACATGTGGTGCGCCCAGGTGAGGAAGCCGAGGAACGCGATCGCCACGGTCGAGGCGGCGATCGCCTTGTAGCCGAAGATCGGCTTGCGGGCGAACACCGGCAGGATCTCCGAGACGATGCCGAAGCCCGGGAGCACCATGATGTAGACCTCCGGATGCCCGAAGAACCAGAACAGGTTCTGCCACAGAAGCGGCGAGCCGCCCTCCGCGGGGTCGAAGAAGTGGGTGCCGAAGTGCCGGTCGGTCAGGAGCATCGTGACCGCCGCCGCGATCACCGGCAGCGCGAAGATCAGCAGCACCGAGTAGGTGAGCATCGCCCACACGAACAGGGGCAGGCGGCCCCAGCTCATGCCGCGCGCGCGCATGTTGGCGACCGTCGCGTAGAAGTTCACCGCTCCCAGGAGCGAGGACAGCCCGGTCAGATGGATCAGGTAGATCCACGCGTCCTGGCCGCCGGAGGGCGAGTACAGGGCCTCGGACAGCGGTGGGTAGCTCGTCCAGCCCGCTTCAGGGGGGTGCCAGAAGACCGACGCGTAGAAGACGATGCCACCCGCCAGCAGCAGCCAGAAGGACAGGGCGTTCAGGCGCGGAAAGGCCATGTCGCGCGCGCCGATCATCAGCGGCAGGAAGTAGTTGGCCAGGCCGGCCATCATCGGCACGACGAACAGGAAGATCATCGTCGTCCCGTGCATCGTGAACAGCTGGTTGTAGATTTCGGGCGTCACCAGCGTGTTGTTCGGCGCTCCCAGCTGCAGGCGGATCATCAGCGCCTCGGTGCCGCCGAGGATGAAGAAGATGAACGTGAGGACCATGTACATGATCCCGATCCGCTTGTGATCGGTCGTCGTGATCCAGCTCGTCCAACCGCTTCCCTCGCGCTCCGCGCGATGGGCGCTCACCTGTGGGATCGGGGCTGCGTAGGTGGCCATGTCGTCCGCTGCTCTCCTCGATGTCCTAGGGGTTCTCGATGGATGCTGCGCCGGTCTGCGCGTTGAGTTTGGTTCGCGCCTTCGCCGCTTCGGCGTTCGCTTCGGAGATCAGCTGCTTCTGACGCGCCAGCCACGCTTCGAACTGGGCCGGCGGGATCGCCTTGACGGTGGCGATCATGCGCGCGTGGCCGCGCCCGCACAGGAAAGCGCACTGCCCGCGGAAGATGCCCGGCTTGCTGACCTTGAACCACGTGTAGTTGTGGTAGCCGGGCACGGCCTGGAACTTGCCGCCCAGTTCCGGCACCCACCACGAGTGCACCACGTCCTCGGAGACGATGTTCAGCTCGACCGTGGTTTCGGTCGGGACGACCAGTTCCTCATAGGAGTAGGGCGCGCCGAGCCCGTCCGGTTCGTCGGCGCCGGGATAGACGAACTGCCAGATGTACTGGCGCCCGATCACCGAGATTTCCAGCGCTTTGCCGTCGGGGGGCAGTCTGCGCTGGTTGCTGGCGTAGATGAGGTTGTTCTGTTCGCCCAGCTCCACGCCGCCCGGCCCCGAGTTGGGCGGGTTCTGGATGGAGGAGAGCTTGGCGAAGGTGAGCGCCGCCAGCGCCACCAGGATCACCGCCGCGGCGACCGTCCAGCCGACCTCCAGCCGGGTGTTGCCGCGGATCTGCGCCGCCACGGCGCCCTTGCGCTTGCGGAACTTGATCAGCGCGTACGCCAGGCCGCCCTCGACCGCAACGAAGATGACCAAAGCTATGTACAGCGTGATCCTGTAGAGGCTGTCGATCTCCTGGGCGTTGGGCGAGGCACCGTGCGCGGGAGTGAAGAAGGCGAGCGTTGAGGGGAGCAGGTGGCCCAAGGCGGCGGGGATTCTATTCAGGCTCGGGCGGGACGCGCTTGATGACGTTTGCCACGAGTCTCCCTAGCGGCCGGAGAAACGCGTCGCGCGCTTCTGCACGAACGCCATCGCGCCCTCCAGGAAGTCGTCGCTGCCGGCCATCTCGCGCTGGATCTGGGCCTCGAGCTCGAGCTGCTCATCCATGCGCGCATACAGCCAGTTGTTCAGCTGGCGCTTGGTGCCCGCATAGGAGCGCGTGGGCCCGCCGGCCAGGCGGGCGGCGAGCGCGGCCGTCTCCTCGTACAGGCGCTCGTCGGGAAAGACGCGGTTGATCAGGCCCCACTCGAGCGCCTGCGCCGCTCCCAGCTTTTCGCCCAGCATCGACAGCTCGCTCGCGCGGGCCATGCCCACCCGCGTGGGCACGAACAGCGAGGAGCCGCCGTCGGGCACCAGGCCGATGTTGACGAACGCCAGCAGGAAGTACGCGCTCTCGGCCGCCACGATCAGATCGCAGCAGAGCGCCAGCGAGCAGCCGATGCCCACGGCCGGGCCGTTGACCGCCGCGAGGACCGGCTTGGGCACCTCGCGGATCGCCTGCATGATCGGGTGGTAGCGCTCGGTCAGCGTCCTGTAGACGTCCGGGCGTCCCTCCGGCGTGGTCCAGCCGCCGCTGATGTCCTTGAGATCAGCGCCCGATGAGAAGGCGCGACCGGCGCCCGTGATGACCACGGCGCGCACGGCGTCGTCCTCGGCGGTCATGCGCAGCGCGGCGAGCAGGTCGGTCCCGAGTTGCGCGTTCCACGCGTTCAGCGCCTGCGGTCGGTTCAGCTCGATCGTCGCGGCGCCGTCGGCCACGCGCACGTTGACGCTCTCAAGCTGGATGTTCGGCTCGCTCATGGGTCTCCTTGGCTCGATTCGATATTGCTCTGCGAGAGAGGGAAGAAGAAGAAGCGACCGTATAGCCATCGCTATACAGAAGTCGCGGGGGGACACAGACACCACGACACCCGCCGGCGCATGGACGCCGACCGGGTCCCGTTGATCCTATGGTGTATGGAGTGAAGCGGCCCGTGATCGGCATATGCTCAGCGCTGGAGCAGGCGCGATGGAGCGTCTGGGACCAGCCGGCCGCGCTGCTGCCGCTCTCCTACATAGATGCGGTCCAACGCGCCGGAGGGCTGGTGGTCATGCTCCCCCCGGACGAGCGCGCGAGCGAGGAGCCCGAGCAGCTGATCGCGCTGATCGACGGGCTCGTGCTCGCGGGCGGCGCCGACATCGACCCCTCCAGCTACGGCGCCGAGCACGACCCGCATACGATCGACACGGTTCCCGCGCGCGACGCCTTCGAAATAGCGCTCGCGCGCGCTGCGATCGAGCGTGACATGCCGCTGCTGGGGATCTGCCGCGGCATGCAGCTGATCAACGTGGCGATGGGCGGCACGCTGCTGCAGCACCTCCCCGACCGCCTCGGCCACGAGGAGCATCGACGCGTGCCCGGCTCCTTCGACGGCGCCGAGCACGACGTCACGCTCGCCGAGGGCTCGCTGGCCGAGCGCGCCGCGGGCGAGACCTCGCACGAGACCAGGTCCCATCACCACCAGGGGGTCGACTGCCTGGGGGAGGGCCTGATCGTGAGCGGCGTCTCCTCGCTGGACGATCTGCCCGAGGCGATCGAGTGGGGGGGCGGGCCATCAGATCGTCGCTTCGTGCTCGGGGTGCAATGGCACCCGGAGGCCGACCGGGGCAGTTCGGTGATCGACGCGCTGGTGCAGGCGGCCGCATGCACGGCCACGGCGCTGGCACGCGAGTAGGCGATCGGCCGCTCGGCTGCTCGCTTTCGCGCCGAGCGTGGGCGGCGGCGGCGCGCTCCATACGCGCTCCATATACTCACCGCGCAGTGCGGCTGTCGAAGGCGATCAGAGCAACCGCCTGGGGGATGGTGGTGGCGGGGATCGCCGCGCCGCTCGTGCGCAGGCGGGTGAGCGCCTCGCCGCTGCTCGTGCAGACGGTCGCGTTCGGGGCGCCGCTCGGCCTGTGCGTGGCGGTGCGCCGCTCGCGTGGGCGTGACGTCGCCGTGTGCGCGCTGCAGATGTGGGCGTACCTGTACGCCTACAAGTCGCCGCACGACGACCCCGCGGCCCAGCAGAGGCGGGTGCGCATCGACTACCCGATGGTGGCCGACCGCGTGCTCGGCCTGGGCGAGCTGCCGACCGTGCGCCTGCAGCGCGCGCTCGCCCGCCACGGCGCTGCGGGCGCGGAATGGAGCACCCTCGATCGCGTGCTCGTGTGGGCTCACTGGAGCTGGTTCATGGTGCCGCACGGCTCGCTGGCGTACATCCTCGTGCGTCACCGCGGGCGGTTCGCGCGCGCGGCCGTGCTCACCTACGCGGTGTTCGACATCGGCGCGAGCGCCTACTGGATCCTGCCCACGGCGCCACCCTGGTACGCGGCCGAGCTGGCCGCCGAGCGCGGGCACCGGGCGCCGGCGGTGCGGCGGATGATGGTCGAGTACGGGGAGTTCTTCTGGAGGGACGGCTGGGGCTCGCTCTACAGTGTGTTCGGAGGCAATCCCCTTGCCGCGATGCCCTCTCTGCACTTCGCCACATCCGTGATGGCCGCGCTCCTGCTCGTCGAGGTGGGGCCGGTGGCGGGCGCGCTCGGCTTCGGCTACGCGGCGACGCTCGGGTTCGCCCTGGTGTACCTGGGCGAGCACTACGCGGTGGATCTGCTCGCGGGAGCGGCGCTCACGCTCGCGGTACGCCGGCTGGAGCCGCGCGCGGGACCGGCCGTCATGCGCTTGGGGCGTGCCGTTGCGACACTGGGGGAGATGGCCCAGCAGGCGGCCTGAAAGAGGGGGTGAGCGCGAACTAGATGGAGTCCGGCGAGCGACGCGAAGCGGTGGGGGAGGAGGCCGAGGGGGAGGAGGCGCTCGTCTCCCGGCCGGCAGCGCCCATGGCCGAGGAGGAGATGCCGCGCGTGCTGCTCACGCGCCGGCAGATCGTCGGGTTCACGCTGTTCATCCTGCTCGGCATCGGATTCCTGTACTTCGTGCTGCCGAACCTCGCCGGGGTGGGCACGACGCTGCACCACATCGAGGGCGGGGACAAGTGGTGGATCGCGGTCGGGGTGCTGCTGGAGCTGCTGTCGTTCGCCGGATATGTGGTGCTGGTCCGCGCCGTTCTCGTGCGCGGGCAGAAGGGGATCGGCTGGCGCGAGAGCTATGAGATCACGATGGCCGGGCTCGTCGCCACGCGGCTGTTCGCGGCCGCCGGAGCCGGCGGCGTTGCGCTGACCGCCTGGGCGCTGCGCCGCTCCGGCATGGTGCCCAGGCTCGTGGCCTGCCGCATGGTCGCGTTCATGGTGCTGCTGTATGTGATCTACGCGGGCTCGCTGCTGCTGGACGGTGTCGGACTGGGGATCGGCCTGTTCCCCGGCGGCGGCTCGTTCGCCATCACGATCGTCCCGGCGATCGTGGCCGCCGTGCTGTTCGCGGCGGCCGGCGCGATGGCCCTGCTGCCGGGCGACCTCGAGCGCCGGCTGGGCGGATGGGCGTCCGGCGCGGGGCGCTTCACGCACTGGGTGGCCCGCGCGGCCACCGTGCCGGCGCTCGCCGCCAGCGGCGTGCGCACCGCGATCGAACTGGTCCGCACGCGCGATCCCGGACTGCTCGGCGCGCCCGCGTGGTGGGGCTTTGACATCGCGGTCCTGTGGGCGATGTTCCACGCGTTCGGGTCCGCGCCGCCGTTCACAGTGATCTGGATGGCCTACTTCGTCGGGATGCTCGGCAACCTGCTGCCCCTCCCCGGCGGCCTCGGGGGAGTCGAGGGTGGCATGATCGGCGCGTTCGCCGCGTTCGGCGTCGACTTCAACCTGTCGGTGGTCGCGGTGCTGTCCTACCGCGCGATCTCCTTCTGGCTGCCCACGTTCCCCGGCGTCGTCGCCTACTTCCAGCTGCGCCGCACGGTGGCACGCTGGCGGGAGGCGCAGCCGGCTCTGCCCGCGGGAGCGGCACTGGCGGGATCGTCCGAGCCCGCGGGGGCGCTGCAACGCTCGTGACCTACGCGCAACACCCCTCGTCTTGCTATACTATACAAAGTAAAGCGACCCCAAAGAGAGTCGGCATCGACCAGGAGATGACATGAGCGACGTCGAGAACGTGATCATCGTCGGCAGCGGCCCCGCCGGGTACACGGCGGCGCTGTACACCGCGCGCGCGAACCTCCGGCCGCTGGTCATCGAGGGCTTCGCCTGGGGCGGCCTGCTGCAGCAGACGACCGACGTGGAGAACTATCCCGGCTTCCCCGACGGCGTGATGGGCCCGGAGATGATGCAGAAGTTCCGCGACCAGGCCGAGCGCTTCGGTGCGCGGCTGATCACCGATCAGGCCGATCGCGTCGAGCTGGCCAGTGGATCGGATCCCGCCCACCCCGTCGTGCACAGCGTGTGGGTCGGCGACACCGAGCACCGCGCGCGCACGGTCGTGCTGGCGATGGGCGCCGAGCACAAGAAGCTCGGGGTCGCCGGCGAGGAGGAGCTGGCCGGCCGTGGCGTCAGCTACTGCGCCACCTGCGACGCGGCCTTCTTCCGCGACGCGCAGACGATCATCGTCGGCGGTGGGGACTCGGCCATGGAGGAGGCCATCTTCCTTTCCAAGTTCGCCACCAAGGTGACCGTCGTGCATCGCCGCGATGAGTTCCGAGCCTCGAAGATCATGCTCGAGCGCGCGCGCGCGCAGGCGAACATCGAGTTCCTGACGCCGTACACGGTGGAGGAGTTCGTCGTCGGCGAGAACGGCGCGCTCGGTCATGCCGCGCTGGTCAACGCGGAGACGGGGGAGAAGCGCGAGATACCGGTGTCGGGCACGTTCGTTGCGGTCGGCCACGAGCCGCAGTCGGAGCTGGTGCGCGGCCAGATCGACGTCGACGAGAACGGCTACGTGATCACAGACGGCTCCTCCACGCGCACCAACCGCCCGGGCGTGTTCGCCGCGGGCGATCTCGTCGACCACACCTACCGTCAGGCGATCACCGCCGCCGGCACCGGCTGCCAGGCGGCGCTCGACGCCGAGTGGTACCTGCGCGACACACCCGGCGTGCCCGCGCCGGAGGGGATGCCCGCGGGCGACCCCACCACCGCGCAGTGGGCGCCGGTGGCCGAGTCCGCGTAGGCTCAGAAGATCCCGATGCGGTCGGGGGGCCAGTAGGTGGCGATGGCCTGCCCGATGATCCATGCGGTGGGGACGGGTCCCCAGTACCTGCTGTCGTCGGAGTCGCCGCGGTTGTCGCCCATCATGAACCAGTGACCGCGAGGAATCTTGATCGGCTTGGGGAAGTTGCACTCCGCGCTCGAGGGTTCGCACGCTTTGATGTAGGAGTCCTTCTCCGCGACGAACCGGCTTGTGCCGGCGGCCTTGCGAAAGACGTGGCCTTCCTTTATGTAGATTTCGTCTTCGGGTCCGGCGACGATCCGCTTGATGAAGTTGACGCTCGCCTTTTGGGGCGCGGGAGCCGAGCATGCGGCGCCGCCGGGGGTGACAGTGCGCGCTGTCGGCCCGCACTGCTCCTGTTCGGCGCCTTCGGGCGGGTGGAACACGTATATCCCGCCGACATGGGGTTCGCTGAAGTCCATGGCGATGCGGTTGACCAGCACGCGCTGTCCTTCCATCAGCGTCGGCTCCATCGAGCCACTTGGAATGCGGTAGGGCTTGATGAGGAACGCCTGGATGGCGAGCGCGAGTCCCAGTGCCACAGCGACGATCACCACCAGCTCCACGATCGAGCTCGCGGTCGATTTCGATCGCTTCGCGCCGGGCCTGGCGCCGGCCCGCTCACCCGCCTTCGTGTCGGTCATCACACCAGCTCTCTAGCGGCAGGTATCGATCGATCCGGTGCGTCCATCAGCCGGCCTCGAGCGCCTCGCTGCCGAACACCGCGTCCACGGCGCATCTGAACGCCCGCCAGCTGGCCCGGCGGTCCACGACCGCACGTCGACCGGAGCCCGAGAGCGCGTACACGCGCCGCCGGCGACCGCCGACCACCTCCCAGCGGCTGACCAGCAGACCAGAGGACTCCAGGCGGTGCAGCGCCGGGTAGATCGTGCCCTCCGCCAGATCGAACTCGCCACCGCTGCGACGCCTGAGCTCCTCTGTGACCCCGTAGCCGTGCAGCGGGCCGCCGCTCAGGACCGCCAGCAGCATCCCATCGACATGCCCTTGAACCTCGCCCGACGCCATACCTAGGTAGTCTAGGCATAAGCCGCCGAGGTGTCAACTTGCATCGGTCATCCCACGGGTCCCAGGCCACGTCCGGCCGGATCGGCCCGTCTACTGGGGCAGCGCGCCCTCCAGCTCCAGCAGCCAGCGCTTGCGGTCCAGCCCGCCGCCGTAGCCCCCGAGCGCTCCGCCGCTGCGCAGCACGCGGTGGCAGGGGATCACGATCGGGATCGGGTTGGAGCCAAGGGCGTTGCCGGCCGCGCGCGAGCCGCGCGGGCTGCCCGCGTCGGCGGCGACCTCGGCGTAGCTGAGCACGCCGCCGTATGGGATTTCCGAGGTCACCCGCAGCACGCGGCGCCCGAACGGCCCGATCAGCGCCCAGTCCAGCGGCAGCTCGAAGCTGCTCCTCGCTCCGCTGAAGTACTCGTCCAGCTCGCGCCGCACCGGCTCCAGCGGCGCCGAGGACTCGACGATCCGCGGCGAGAGCCGCCGGGCGAGCCGTTCGAGCACCGAGTCGACGTCTTCCTCGGGGAACGCCAGGCGCACGAGGCCCCGCCCGGTCGCCGCGAGCAGCAGCGTGCCGAACGGCGAATCCACCGGCGCGTAGCTGATGTCCGCGAGGCCGTCCGCGGCGACGCGGTCGCTGAGGCGCCGTGCGGCCGCCGCGGCCCCGCCCGCGGCTCGGCGGCGCAGCGCGTCCTCGAGCGTCGTGCCCGTGCCCGTGCTGCTCGTGCTGCCCTCCACACCGCCCGTGCGGCCCTTCGCGCGTCCGGTCATGCGCTCACCACCTTTCTCAGCTTGGTCAGTCCCTCGTGCAGCGAGCGGCGTGCCGCCTCCTCCGAGCAGCCGATCGCATCCGCGATCTCGCGGTGGGGGAGATCGGCCACGTAGCGCAGGACCACCGCCGAGCGCTGGCGCGCCGGCAGCCCTTCCACGGCGTCCCACAGCGTCTCGTCGGGCGCGGGCGGGGTCGCGCTGCGGCGGCCGTCCAGCGCGGCGATGTCCTCCATCGGCACCGCCCGTCGCGTACGCGCGCGGTGCGCGTCCAGCGACTTGCGGTGGGCGATCGTCAGCACCCACGCGCGCAGGTTCGAGTCCGCGCGCAGGCGCGGGTACGCGCGCAGCGCCGCGATGAACGTCTCCTGGAAGCAGTCCTCCGCGTCCACCGGACCGACCGAGGACACCAGGAAGCGCCACACCGCGTCGCGGTGGGTGTCCAGGAAGCGTTGAAAGGGGGGCAGCCCGTCGCTCACGATGGTCAAACGCCGGCCGCCGCGCAAACGTGAGGTCGGCTCAGCTGCCGTGCTCGAGATCGGCTCGACCCCCGTGCTCGAAGAACCCCGCGCCGCTCGCCCGTCCCAGCCGCCCCGCGCGCACGAGGCGGCGCAGCGTCGGGGCCGGACGGTAGCGCTCCTCGCCGTACTCCTCGCACAGCGCCTCCAGGACCGTCAGCACGTGATCCAGCCCGATCGTGTCCGCCCACTCCAGCGGACCGCGCGGGTGGCTCAGGCCGAGCACCATGCCGGTGTCGATGTCCCGCGCGCTGCCCACCCCCTCGTCGAGCGCGAACGCGGACTCGTTGATCACCTGGCAGACGATCCTGCCGAGCACCAGCCCAGGCGCGTCGCCCACCCACTCGACGTGCTTGCCCAGCGCCCGGAAGAAGCGCTCCGCGCGCGCGGCCGCCACCGGAGAGGACGCCTCGCCGCGCGTCAGCTCCACCAGCCCGGCCTTTTGCAGCGGCGGCAGGTAATGGAAGCCGACGGCGCTGCCGTCGGGGTCCAGGGCGCCCAGCGATCCCTTCGCGCACAGCAGCACGCGCGCCCTTCCCTGAGGCGGAGGCGTCCCCCGGCGGTCCGGCCTGCTCGCCGCGGAGCCCGATCGCGACTCCGGCGGCGCGGGAGCGCGGTCGCAGTCGACGATCAGCGCCGGCAGCACGCCGCCGGTGGGCGCGTGCGGCGAGCGCACCTCGTATCCGGCTGCGCTCGCGGCAGCGCGCAGCTCCTCCGCGAGCACGCCCGCTCCCGCGATCACCACCACGCCCTCGCCGGCGGCGCCGACCCGGTCGTGACCGGGCGTGCCGGCCTGCAGTGGAGCGGGGTCCTCGGGCCGGTGCCCGCCGGCGCCGTCGCCGTACTCGTAGTAGCCGCGCCCGCTCTTGCGGCCGAAGCGCCCAGCCGCCACATAGCGCGCGGCGATCATCGACGGCCGCCAGCGGGGCTCGCCGAAGCTCTGCGCGTAGAAGCTCTGGGATATCTCGAAGCCGACGTCCACGCCCACGAGGTCCATCAGCTCGAACGGGCCCATGCGAAAGCCGCCCTGCATGCGGCAGATGCGGTCGATCGTCTCGACGTCCGCGATCCGCTCCTGCAGCAGGCGCAGCGCCTCCAGCCCGAACGGGCGGTTGCAGCGGTTGACGATGAAGCCCGGCCCGTCCTTCGCGCGGATGACCGTCTTGCCCATCGCCACGCCCGTCGCGTGGGCGAGCGCGAGCGCCCGCGGCGAGGACTCCTCGCCGGCGATCACCTCCAGCAGGCGCATCACCGGCGCGGGGTTGAAGAAGTGCATCCCCACCACCCGCTCGGGGTGGCTCGCCCCCGTCGCGATCGCCGTGACCAGCAGCGAGGAGGTGTTCGTCGCCAGCACGCAGCGCTCGCCCACGACCTCCGACAGCTTCGCGTACATCTCGTGCTTGAGCTCCAGGCGCTCGGGCGCCGCCTCGATCACCAGCTCGCACTCGGCAAGCGCGCCAAGGTCGTCCACCGGCTCCAGGCGCTCGGCGGCCGCCTGTGCCTCCGCCGCGCTCAGCCGACCGCGCGCGGCTTCTTTGCGCAGGCCCGCGTGCGCGCTCTCGATCCCTCGCGCCAGAGCCTCCGGGATCGGGTCGAACAGCAGCGCCTGGGCTCCCGAGCGGCAGGCCAGCTGGGCGATTCCCGCACCCATCGTGCCGGCGCCCAGCACGCCGATGATCGCCGCCGCGCCATCCGCGGGGCCGGCGGAGCCGGCCCTCTCATCCTCCTTCACGCGCTCGTGCTCGGACATCGCTCGCTCGCGTGCCCCGCCTCAGGCGGGCACCAGCGCGTTGATCCCGGTCATCGCGCGTCCGATGATCAGTTTCTGGATCTGCGAGGTGCCCTCGTAGATCGTCGTCACGCGCGCGTCGCGGAAGTAGCGCTCGACCGGGTGGTCGTCCACGTAGCCCGCGCCGCCGTGGATCTGGATCGCGAGGTTCGCGCACTCCAGCGACGCCTCCGTCGCGTGCAGCTTCGCGATCGAGGTCTCGATCGTGTTCGGCCGGCCCTTGTCCTTCAGGAACCCCGCCCGCCACACCAGCATCCGCGAGGCGTCCGTCTTGAGCACCATGTCCGCGATCATCGCCTGCACCAGCTGGAAGCTCGCGATCGGTTTGCCGAACTGCTCGCGCTCCTTCGCGTACTTGACCGACTCCTCCACGCATCCCTGGCAGATGCCGACGCAGCCCGACGCCACCGAGTAGCGCCCCGAGTCCAGGTTGGACATCGCGATTTTGAAGCCGTCGCCGACCCCGCCGAGCATGTCCTCGTCCGCGACCTCCACGTCTTCCAGCGAGATCGAGCCCGTGTCGGAGGCGTGCAGCCCCATCTTGTGCTCGATCGTCTGCGCGCTGTAGCCCGGCTGATCGGTGTCCACCAGGAAGCACGCCACGCCCTTGTGGCCGAGCGCGGGGTCGGTCTGGGCGAAGATCAGCGCCAGCTTCGCGTAGTTCGCCATCGAGATCCACATCTTCGAGCCGTTTATCACCCAGCCCGAGTCGGTCTTCTTCGCGCGCGTCTTCTGGTTGGCCGCGTCCGAGCCCGTGTCCGGCTCGGTCAGCCCGAAGCAGCCCAGCCACTCGCCCGAGCACAGCTTCGGCAGGTACTTGCGCTTCTGCTCCTCCGTGCCGAACTTCACGATCCCCGAGCACACCAGCGACGTCTGCACCGAGATCACCGTCCGCACCGCCGAGTCGCCGCGTCCGATCTCCTCCACCACCAGGCCGTACGTGAAGTAGTCCAGGCCCGCCCCGCCGTACTCCTGGGGGACGATCGCGCCGAGGTAGCCCTGGTCGGCCACCTTCTTGACCATCTCCAGGTCGAAGTGGTGGTTGCGCGCGTTTTCGCGCGACTGCACCACGATCTCGTTGTCGGTGAACTCGCGCGCGGTCTGCTTGATCAGGCGCTGCTCGTCGGTCAGGTCGAAGTCCATTGTCGGCGTGCTCCTATCGGTCTGCGCCCGGATTGTGAACGCGGGGGTGGCGTATGTCCGTCGTCGAACTCTGTATAACCATCGCTATACACTCTTTGTCGACGGAGTCAACTTCGGAGTGCTCCAGGGCGCGTGCACACGCCGTTCGATCTCCTCGGCGATGCCGTCGATCGGCAGTCGCTCCTGTGCCAGCGAGTCGCGATCGCGCAACGTCAGGGTGTCGTCCTCGATGCTCTGATGGTCGATGGTAAGGCACAGCGGCGTACCGATCTCGTCCTGACGGCGGTAGCGCTTGCCGATCGCGCCGCCCTCGTCGTACTCGGCCTGCACGCGCCCGCGCAGCGCGCGATGGACCTCGTGCCCGAGCTCGGGCTGGCCGTCCTTGCCGACGAGCGGCAGCACGGCGGCCTTGACGGGCGCCAGGCGCGGGTGCAGGCGCAGCACGGTGCGCATCTCGCCTGCGCCGGTTCCCTCGCGCTCGACCAGTTCCTCGTCGTAGGCGTCCACGAGGAAGGCGAGCGTCGCGCGGTCGGCGCCGGCGGCGGGCTCGATCACGTGGGGCACGTAGCGCTCGCCGCTGGCCTGGTCGAAGTACTCGAGCTTCTCGCCGGAGAACTTCGCGTGCTGGGTCAGGTCGAAGTCGCCGCGGTTGGCGATCCCCTCGAGCTCCGACCAGCCGATGGGAAACAGGTATTCGACGTCGCTGGTTCCGGACGAGTAGTGCGAGAGCTCGTCGGGGTCGTGGGCGCGCAGGCGCAGGTGGTCGGGGCGGATGCCCAGCTCGACGTACCAGCGCTCGCGCTCGGCCAGCCAGTGCTCGAACCATTGCTGTGCCTGTTCGGGCGGCACGAAGAACTCCATCTCCATCTGCTCGAACTCGCGCGTTCGGAAGATGAAGTTGCCGGGGGTGATCTCGTTGCGGAAGGACTTGCCGACCTGGGCGATCCCGAACGGCGGTTTCTTGCGCGAGAACTGCAGCACGTTCTTGAAGTTGACGAAGATGCCCTGCGCGGTCTCCGGGCGCAGGTAGGCGGTCGCGCCGGACTCCTTGACGGGGCCGATGGTGGTCTCGAACATGAGGTTGAAGTCGCGCGCGTCGGTCAGGTCGCACTCGTCGGTCTCCCCGGGGTGCTTGGACGGTTTGCGCCCGCACGCGAGCTCGCCCAGGTGGTCGGCGCGGAAGCGCTGCTTGCACGTGCGGCAGTCGACCAGCGGGTCGGTGAAGCCGGCGAGATGGCCGGAGGCCTCCCACACGCGCGGGTGCTGGAGGATCGCGGAGTCGATCGCGACGATGTCGTCGCGCTCCTGCAACATCGCCCGCCACCACTCGTTCTTGACGTTGCTCTTCAGCAGCACGCCGTAGTGGCCGAAGTCGTACGTCGAGCCCACCCCGCCGTAGATCTCCGATGAGGGGAACACGAAGCCGCGGCGCTTGCACAGCGCGACGATCTTCTCCATGGTGACGACGTCTGAGTCTGTTGGCGCTGGCTCGGTCATGGCGGGCAGCGGATGGTAGTCGAGCGTTCCGGGTGTCGAGGCGCCGTCTGCCGGGTTGCCCCGCATAGGATGCCTCGCGGTGGCGCGCATCCTGATCGTCGGCGGCGGCTGCAGGGGCAGGCGCCTGGCGGCGGAGATGGTCGAGGAGGGGCACGCCGCGCGCGTGAGCACCCGCACGGAGGCCGGGCGCGCGGCGATCGAGGCGACCGGCGCGGAGTGCTGGATCGGCACGCCCGACCGCCTGGCGACGATGCGCGGGGCGCTGGAGAACGTCACGATCGCGTGCTGGCTGCTCGGCTGCGCCGCGGGTCCCGCGCAGGAGCTGCGCGCGCTCCACGGCACGCGCCTGGAGTTCTTCCTGACGCAGGCGATCGACACGACCGTGCGGGGCTTCGTGTACGAGGGGCGGGGAGCGGCGGCCTCGGCGGAGCTGCTGCGCGACGGCGGGCGCATCGTGCGCGCGCTGGCCGAGCGCAACGCGATCCCGACGGCGTTCGTGACGGCCGACCCGGACGATGCACAGCGCTGGCTGGCCGACGCACGCGAGGCGGTGCGGTCGCTGCTCGTCCGTGCATGACCGTTCACCCGGGTCAAGCCTGCGGAGATCGTGACCGATGCTGCATGCGAGATGGCTGGCGATCGCTCTCGATACGGCCTGTTGGTGTCAGCTCTTGGCGCGGTCGCGCTGGCGATATCGGTGTTCCTGCCGTGGTACGGGGTGAGCTTCACCGCGAGCGGGGTCGCGTTCGCCCAGCGGTTTGGCGATCAGCTGGTTGCGCAGTACGGCAACGCCACCCTGCAGAGCTACATGAGCGGCGTGCACGCCAGCCTGGGCGCCCTCGTAGGTCAGCAGTTCACGGCCCTGAGCGCACACCAGGCGCTGAAGGACCTGAACGTGATCCTGCTGGTGCTGGCCGGCCTGGCGCTGCTCGACGCGCTGATCCCGCTCGCCCGCACCGGCGGACCACTGCCGGGCGGCGCCGGCGGCTCGGTCGTGCTGCTGGGCGCGGTGGCGGCCGCGCTGGTGATCTACCGGATGGTCGATCCGCCGACGCCCCCCGGCGGCCTGCTCGCGCTGTCGCTGCGAGAGGGCGCATGGCTGGCGCTGCTGGGCTCGCTGGCGATGGCGCTCGGCGGCGTGTGGCCGCGCAACGCCAGCGCTGCCACAGCGCCGGACGCGCGCGTGAGCGACGCCTTTGCCGGCCTGTCTGGCTGGACGCCCGAAGGCTGAGCGGAAGCGGCCCTGACGCCGGGCAAGCCGTCGCGAACCCGCCCGAGGCAGGCGCCGCGGTACGCCCGACGCGAGCGCCGCGGCACGCTATCCTGAGGGATCCAATCCCCGTAAAGCCGATCAGGATTCCAGAAGGGCGGTTTCTTTCAATGACGTTGCAACTTGGCGACGTAGCACCAGACTTCGAGGCGGACACGACCGAGGGCCGCATCAAATTCCACGACTGGATCGGCGACTCCTGGGCGGTGCTGTTCTCGCACCCCAAGGACTTCACGCCGGTGTGCACGACCGAGCTCGGCTACATGGCCAACGCGAAGCCCGACTTCGACGCGCGGGGCGTGAAGATCATCGGCCTGTCGGTCGACGCGCTCGACAACCACGAGGCGTGGGCGAAGGACATCGAGGAGACCCAGGGAACGGCCCCCAACTACCCGATCATCAGCGACAGCGACTTCAACGTGTCGAAGCTGTACGGCATGCTGCCCGCGGACACCTCCGGCGACGCCGCCGGGCGCACGCCGGCGGACAACCAGACGGTTCGCAACGTGTTCGTGATCGGGCCGGACAAGAAGGTCAAGCTGATCCTCGTCTACCCGATGACGACCGGGCGCAACTTCGACGAGGTGCTGCGCGTGATCGACTCGCTCCAGCTGACCGCCAAGCACAAGGTCGCCACGCCGGTCAACTGGCATCAGGGCGACGAGGTGATCATCGCCGGCTCGGTCTCCAACGACCAGGCCAAGGAGATCTACCCGGACGGGTGGAAGGAGCCGCGGCCTTACATCAGGATCGTGCCGCAGCCCAGCTGAGTGCGCGGGACCGTGCGAGCAGCCCCGCCCGGCTCTCGCCGGCCGTGACTGCTCTCCCGGTCGGCATCGCTGGGTAGGCGGCCGGGTCCAGCTGTGCGGGGGAAGCTGGACCGGAAGGGGCTGCTGCGCAAGCGCGAGCGGTTCAGGCCGAGTGCGTTAGGACGAGGCGGCCTTGGGCGTCGGGTGGCGTGAGACGCTCCAGGAGGTGCTCGAGGATGCGTGCGGTGGCCCCCCAGATGATGTGCTCATCGACGGCGTAGGCGTCGGTTTCGAAGGTGATGCCGCGGCGTTCGATGCGTGTGCGGGTCCTGCCCGCGCGCACGGCGTTCAGAGGTAGCTCGAGCACCGCGTCGACCTCCCTGGCGGACGGTCGCCAGGCGATGCCGGCGGGGATGGTGCCGACGAACGGGTGGATGACGTAGTTGGTGGCGAACGTGGAGGTCGGCGGCAGCTCGCCGAGCAGGCTGACCTGGGAGCGCGTCAGGCCGATCTCCTCTTCGGCCTCGCGCAGCGCGGTGTCGGTCAGGTCGGCATCGGCGGCGTCCCTGCGCCCGCCCGGGAAGGAGATCTCGCCGGCGTGGCGGCGAAGGTCGGCGCGGCGCCTGGTGAGGACGACGTGGGGCTCCGGCTGGACGCCGGCGAGGAACAGGGGCACGAGCACGGCCGCGGGGACCTGCTCGCCGGCGCCGGGGCGATCGCCGGAGCGATCGAAGCTGGCGGAGGCGGAGGAGTCAGGCGGCCAGGTGAACGCGCTCAATGCGCTCCTGGAACATGACCTCGCCGTCGAGTGCGCGGTGCACGGGGCACTTGGCGGCGATCACGCGCAGGCGCTGCACCTGATCCTCGGGGAGGCTCTCGGGCAGCCGCACGATCAGCTGGAACTTTGTCGGGCAGCCGCGCTCGGCGGGGCTGTACTCGACGTCGACCTCGACGTGGCCGATGTCCCAGCCCTTGCGGGCGGCGTACATCTCCATGGTGATGGCCGTGCACGAGGCGAGGCTCGCGGCGAGCAGCTCCTGCGGATCGGGTCCGGTGTCCTCGCCGCCGGCATCCACGGGCTCGTCGACGGTCAGCTGATGCTCGCGCACCTGCACGGTGTGCCTCAACGTATCGCCGTCACGTCGCGCGGTGGCCTTCATCCTTGTGAGCCCTGGCGTCTGAGTCATCTCGATCCCCTCGAATCGGCGCTGCTTTAGTCCTTGTCGACCATCATACTGCGGGCCGCTCGGGCCACAGGGCGAGGCGCTATGACAGCGGGTTGAACAGCAGCCCGGTGAGCAGCTTGGGAAAGAAGTAGGTCGACTTCGGGGGCATGTTCTCCCCGGCGGCGGCCACGTCGCGCACCTGCCCTATGGGGGTCGGGCGCATCAGGAACGCGGCGTCGTACTCGCCCGAGCGGACCATCGCGAGCGCCTCGGCGGTGTCGCGTGCGTAGAACATGCCGTTGAAGTGGGCGATGTCGTCGTCGCTGAGCCCGAGCGCGTTCTTCAACAGGAGCGTCTCCAGCACGCCCGTGTCCAGGTGCCGGTAGGCGTCGGAGTGTCCGGCCAGCGCGGCGTCGGCGATCGCCTGGTCCTTGAGCGTCAGCCGCAGCGCACGCCCGTCGCGCCCGTCGATGTAGCCGAGCTGCAGCAGCCCTTCCCCGGGCGCGGGCGCGATCTGCTCGGTGGGAATCTCGGCGATGTCGAAGTCGCGCTCGAGCGCCCGCTCGAGCGCCTCGCGGCGCTCGTCGTCCAGCCCTCTGACCAGGCGATGGGTGGGGAAGACCGTCAGGCCGGGGTCCTCGAGCGCGACCAGGCACATGAGGATGTAGCGGTGCTCGCCCTGCGGCGCCGACCCGGTCGCACCGCCGATCTCATCGGCGTAGGCCTGCATGGTCTCGTAGCGGTGGTGGCCGTCGGCGATCAGCAACTCGGCCTCGCGCGCGGCGTCCTGCACGGCGGCGATCGCAGCGGGGTCGGACGCGCGCCACAGGCGGTGGACGGTGCCGTCCGAGTCGGTGATGTCCGCCCATGGCGGCTCCTCGATGGCGGGCGAGAGCGCTTGCCAGGCGGCGTCGGCGGGGTCGGAGTAGAGCGAGAAGATGGGGGAGACGTTGGCGCGCGTGGCCCTGGTAAGCCGCAGCCGGTCCTCCTTGGGGCCGGGGTGGGTGCGCTCGTGCGGGCGCACGCGCCCGGGACCGTAGTCCTCGATGCGCACGCGGCAGAAGAACCCGCGGCGCGTGCGCGAGCGCCCGTCCGGGCCGGTGTAGTCCTGCGTGTGGACCCACAGCGCGGGCTCCGCGTCGCGGACGAGCGCCCCCTGCAGCTGCCAGCTGTCGAACAGCTCGCCCGCCGACGTGTACGGGTCCCGTGCGGCCGACCCGGCATGTCCGTCGGGCCCGTCCGGATCGCTGTGGGGCAGATCGACGGCCACGACGTTGAACGGCGAGCGCGCGATCAACGCTGCGCGCTGGCCGGCGTCGATGACGTCGTACGGCGGCGCCACCACGTCCGCCAAAGGGCCGACGACAGCCGGGTCGTAGTGCAGCGCGCGCAGTGGTTGGACATCGGCCATGGCGGTGGCGAGGCTAGCAGCAGTCGGCTGGATCGACCGCTTGCGCGCGGGGTGGCAGTAGACTTGGACGTCTCCGGGGCGTAGCTCAGCCTGGTTAGAGCGCTCGGTTTGGGGCCGAGAGGCCCGCCGGTTCGAATCCGGCCGCCCCGATCAGGTTCAAATCCCCGAAAAGAGGCGAAGGGGAGGTGCGTAGAGGCGAACAGGGGCGAAAGTTCGGGGGCGAAAGTTCGCTCGTTTGCGATATATCGGGTGCGCCGTAGCCCGGGGGACGTTGCTCAGCTGCTCTTGGTCGATGAGCTGCAGCGCTTCGGGTATCCATGCCTCGACCTCCGAGGCGTGGCATCGAATGATTCCGCCCATACGCAGATAAGACAGTCCAACATGCTGCTGTAGCTCGATCCAGCGGTCCGAGACGGCTAGATGTTCGGCAAGGCTCGTTGACTAGCCATACGTCGCCAGGAGAAAAGGACGCTCCGACCCTCAGTCTCCGCGACAGCGGGAGGCGATCCATCGTGATCGGCTTCGGGCACGCCTATCCGGCAACTCGACGGCAGCAGTGAGGAAACTCGGCTACGATACCGATCGCTCACATGCCATCCCGATTGCAGCGACCTTTCGCGTTTCCGGATCAACAGCTGATTACCCGCACTATTGAAGCCGCGGCCCATTCGACCAGCGCCATGCGTTACAGGCAATGCTCACAAGAACTGAAATAGACCTCGCGGAGTTCACAGCACTCAGGGCGGAGATTCTCGCGATCAAACAGACGGAAGCCACCGTCGTCGCGGCGGCGCTAACGATACTCGCTGCAGTCGGGGGGTTCGCGCTCGCCAAGAAAGACGGGCGGATCGAAACGCTCCTCGTGCTACCGCTCGTGCTGAGTGGTCTCGGCTTGTTGCAGATCAGAGGCGCAGACCAAACGATCCGGATCGGAGTTTACCTTCGCGACCATTTGTGGTCAAGATTGCCGACACCCACGAAAGCGGAGTTCGTCTCATGGGAGCACTTTATTAGCGCGTACCGACTCAACGGGAGTCGCACGGTCTCAGCCTATGCTGCCATTGGCGTCCTACCACGTCTGCTCATCTTTGCAGCGCCTAGCATCTCCACTCTTGTTATTACGTGCGGCCAATGGAATTCTCATCTCGCTCCGCTCTGGTGGTCTGGGCTGGCTTCCGTGCTCGCATTCGGCGCGCTCGCGCTAACCCTTCGGAGAGAGCCTCGGCCGCCGAGGAGGACGGGGGCGACGTCATGAACGGATTGAGGCGGCGGCCTGCAACTGCCGTGATCGGGCGACAAAGCCAGCAGTCACGTCAGCGGTACTTGTAGGACAAACACGGCAACTGTAACTACATGGTAGCGATGAGCTTGCGCCTTACTACAGGTCTCGGATTGCGAAGACGGCATCCCGCTTACGCCGTGAGCTACTAAGAATGACTGAATCAGAACCGACATCTACCCACGTACTTCTTGGCGCAACGATGCTAGCGCTAATATCGGAGTGGAACACATGGGTGTCACGTCGCGTAGACATCTTCCGCTTTCAAGGTGACGATGAGCGTGTTCTCACGCGTCAGCAGAGCGTCGACTTCAAAGTACATGAGCGGCTTCACCGGGTTAGGTTGCTCACCGAGCCCTTGGGCGGGATACCCGTACCGATCACGTTCATGAACAAGGGAAGGCTGCCGCAGTTCAGCCTCAGGGACGAGTCCGGGAAGGCGATGGCTCTGCTTGCCCGAAGTAATGCTGGGCCAATCTCGACCGGGATGCTCATCTGTCTGGGCAATCGGATCACCACAGGCGCGATGCTCCCGGTCCAGCAGGACTTTATTCCGAAGGAGTTGCGTGCGTGTTTGACAGAAATAGTCACGAGTGAGCGGAATCACGCGCTCCAGCTCTGTGCGAGGTTCGGTGACGCTCGTGCTAGCGCGTGTGGAGGATCTGAGCGGCGTTGGCGCGAAGTGCTTGCTGGTAGCGAGCTGTTTATGAGCCTGCTATACGAGTTCGCCCGTGGGTCGCTGATATTTGCATTGCTTTCACCCCCGGTGACGGCGGAGCAACGGATCGTAAAGTTCTCGTATAGCTCGTATGTTGTGCCTGCCACGTACGATCGTGTACCGGCACGAATAGGGCACCTGTTTCGCTTCCTATTTCAAGGGGTGCGCGACACAACCGACTCGGTCGCTTGGGGGGCACGAAAGCGATCGGGCCCGAAGGACACGGGTCGCATCGTGCTTTCGACGATCTGCGACAAAGTGGCGGAACGAATACGGACCAAAGGTCTGAACGTAGCATGTGCGCTTGCGGAAGTCGAGAGCCCAGGCGGTGGTCGGAGAACGATGCGGCTGCGGCCCAATAGCGCTGTCGCGTTTGAGCGTGTTCCAGCGGGTCGCTACGTGGTTCGGATCTTTGCGGTCAGCGGGTTTCAGGTCGATGGCCCCCACGTGGTGGAATTTAAATTGGCTGTAGGCACCACCAAGCGGATAGCCGTTAGTGCGGAGCAAGAAAGCCCCGCTGCCGGAGCGACACTGGGAGTTTCGTTGCTCGCTCAGCCGCCGGCGCTTGTTCGAACCATTTCGAGAGGCTTGGGGTGGCACTCGAAGACACTCATCATTCGCGTGCGTCTCGGCGATGGCGGTAGCTACCACTGCGAGTTTGAAGCGCCCGAAGGTTTGCACATCACGAGAGCTCGACTTTTCACAAACGCGCCGGCCACGACACCTGGCGGTCATCAGCGCATTGATCTGGTTAGCGGAACCGTCCAACGAGCTCACTTGTATGCCGGACCTCAGCATTCCATTCCAGCGACAGGTTATGCGTCATTCAACGTTAGGCCGCGCATCGAGACCTTGGTTCGGCCTGCGCTCTTGACGGCCTTGGTTGCGTTTGCCTCCCTGCCTCTTCGTCGCCGTCGCGTGGAAGACGAACACGGGGTTTAAGCATGGACCGAAGGACAGTTCGGCGCTGCTCGTGCTCCTGCTGGGTGCGCCTACGGCGTTGGTCGCTTTCTTCTCGCAAGCGATTTCTAGTCGCGTGACGTTCGCGGTTCTTTATGGGCTGAGGATCGTCGCTCTGCTGCCCGCCCTGCTGACCCTTGCTGCCGGGGCGGTTGTACTCGTCGGCAAGAAGCAGCACGGGGCGCACCTAGCCCTCTGGGTCCTCGATGGCGTTGCGATGCTCGTGATCTTGACGATGCTCGTGACGCGTCACTATGTGCTGCATCCTCGTGAGCAGCGTGCCCGTGAGGTCAAGCGCGACACGGAAAACGGGCGCTCTGCATCCGCGGGGGAAGGGAGACAAAGCCGCGCGGCGTATCAAGAGGCCTTGATGGACGAGCGACCTGTATCTGCAGCGACCGTCCGCGATGAGATGCTCGAACGAGCCGACGGCCTTTCGCGCGCCACGCGCCGCCAACTGCTGGGCCAGCCTGGGCGCATCCGGCGCGAGTACAAGGTTCCGCCCGCCCTGTTCTTCGACTCGGCCGAAACGGCGCCAACATACGTGGGGCTCGGAGGTGCTCTCGGAAAGAGCGTATCGTCCGAGGTAGATCATCTCGTGCGGAGGCTCGGACGACAGAACAAGCGTGTGAACCATGTGCTGCGCGACCGCGGTCCGGTCCCGATGCTCTCGGGGAGGCGTAAGGCATGAGGCGTACGGTGGGCGCACAACTCAAGGCCACGTTTAAGCGACGAAAGCGACACGCGGAAGACAAACGTCGAGACGCGATCTGGACCTTGGCGACGGCTCTAACGGTCTTCCGGGCACTGATCACGAGTGCTGGGTTTGTGATTTCGATCGTGTTGCGTCTGCACTGGCTCTTGATGCTGGCCTTCGGTCTTAGCATGCTGCTTGACTTCCTCGACGGCTTGGTGGCGAGGGCCCGTCGTAACGAAACCGTGATTGGCGCGCAGCTCGACGGATATGCCGATCGGCTCGCTGCACTGTTCGTGGTCGTAGGAACGGTCGTGACGCATAACGGGCTGGCGACAGTCATCGCGTCAAGCATCGTCTGGTTGCAGTACGGCATCGTCGACCTCCTAATCACGAATCAATTTCTGCGCTTCGGTCTGTGGTCGCCCGACCACTTCTACGTTATCGACGAGGGTGTCTGGCGCAAGAACTGGTCACCCGAGGCCAAGTTGGCCAGTACGGCATCGATCGCCATGCTCGCCGTCGGGTCTTGGTACATCTGGGTAGGAGCAGCGCTGTCGCTAGGGTTGATGGCAGTGCGTTTGTCGGCATTGCCCGAGGTCAGTCGACAAGCCAAGCGCCTTATTGAGGAGCAACATCACGCCTACGAGCCACCCGAGCCGCACGCTGTGCGCGTGGCTAAGGGAAAGGCCACACCGCGCACGTATGAGTATGGACCTCTAAGCACGTAGCGGTAATCGCTAGCATGCAGCTCCCGCCAGCCTGGAGTGGACGCGCTTTCGCGGACAGCTGTCCGTCAAGCCGCGTCACTCCACTCGTCACCCAGCGGTAGACTGGAGACATGCCCGGCAAGCCGACTCTGCAGCCATCACCCGTGCCCCCGCGCCCCGAGCCAGTACGCCCTAGACCCTATGGAGTGTCGGCTTTCCGGCGTTTGGTGAAGGATCGGCCGGCACCCCGCGCATAGATGTGCGGGGACTGGGCGTCAGGGTAGTCCTGGCGCCGACACCCCAGCTATGGGAGGTGCCGACCATGTCAGAGAGTATGGCCCTTGTCGGGCTTGATGTTCACCAGGCCCAGACGGTCGCCGCTGTGCTCGACCCGTCGACCGGCGAGCTGTCGCTGCAGCGGCTGCGCGGCGAGCCGGCGAGCGTCGTGCCCGTGTTTCTCGAGGAGCTCGACCGGCCGGTGGCCGCGGTGTATGAGGCGGGCCCGACGGGGTTCGCGCTGGCGCGTGTCGCCGAGCAGCGTGGGCTGGATGTGCGGGTGGTGGCGCCGGGGTCGATCCCGAGAGCGCCTGGTGACCGGGTGAAGACTGACCGGCGTGACGCCAAGCGGCTGGTGCGGCTGTTCGCTGCAGGCGAACTCTCCTACGCGTTCGTGCCGAGCGAGACCGATGAGCGCTTTCGTGACCTGGTGCGCTGCATCGAGGACGCGCGCAAGGACCTGATGCGCTGCCGTCACCGCCTCTCGAAGTTTCTGCTGCGCAGGGGCCACCGGTTCCCTCACAAGGCGTGGACGCAGCCGCACGAGCAGTGGCTCGGGAAGCTGAGCTTCGAGGACGCCACCTCCCAGGCGACGCTCGTCGACTACCTTTGCGCGGTCCAGGGTCTCGTGCAGCGACGCCGCGTGCTGATCGACGCTCTCGAAGCCGCGGTTCCCGAGAGCAGCCACGCGCAGACGGTCGCGAGGTTGCGCTGCTTCCGCGGGATCGACACGCTCACCGCTGCCGGGTTGTGCGCGGAAGTCGGCGACTTTCACCGCTTCGCCAAGCCCGCGCTGCTGTCCGGATTCCTCGGTGTCGTGCCCTGCGAGTACAGCTCTGATGAGAAGCGCACCCAGGGGCAGATCACCAAGGCCGGACCACCGCACGCCCGGCGGCTGTTGGTCGAGGCCGCCCACCACTACCGTCACCAGCCGGCCGTGCGCCTGGGCCTGCAGGCACGTCAGGCCGGCCAGGACCCTCGTGTCGTGCAGATCGCGTGGCGCTGCCAGCGTCGCCTGCACGAGCGCTGGAAGCATCTCGCGGGCACGCGTGGCAAGCGCACCGGGACCGTCGCGATCGCGTGCGCACGCGAGCTCGCCGCGTTCTGCTGGGAGGCCGCGACCCTGGACTGAACACGAGGCGACATCCACCGCCCCGGGCGGCTGCCGGGGCGTCACGAGCAACCACGAAGGCCGCACGTCGCCGCTCAACGGGCCCGCGGACACGGGCTATGGGCAACCCGAAGGTTCACCCAACGGGTGGCGCCCGCTCCTAGATTGCGAGCCCGGCGACGAACAAGGGTCTTGAGGTAACCAGCCCTCGCATATGAGCCTGACCACGACCTGGTCGACCAAGCCGGCACTCAGCCCGTGGCGCCCCGGGAACCGCCCCCGCCCACACGCCAACACCCCGCGCCGACACCCGCCGGCCGATCACCCCTACCACTTGACAGACACCCCTCCATATGAGCCCGATGGTTGGCGAGACACGCGGCGGGGGCAGCTCGGGCCGTTAGCTGCGCGCGGCAGTCGCGGCGTCTCGTGCAGGCCTAGTCGTGCTGCGACCCTGTGGGGAGGCTCCGCCGCGGTGGGCGCTGCCATGATGGCGCCATGCGCAGGGGCACGTACTCGATCGTCGCCCGCGACGAGGCCACCGGGGAGCTGGGGGTGGCGGTGCAGTCGCACTGGTTCTCGGTCGGCTCGGTCGTCGCCTGGGCGCGTCCCGGCGTGGGGGCCGTGGCGACGCAGTCGGTCGCGGAGGTGGCCCACGGCCCGCACATGCTGGACCGACTGCAGGAGGGACTGGACGCGGCCGGGGCGATCGCGGCAGTGCTGGCGGCGGACGAGCAGGCCGCCTACCGCCAGCTGGGGGCCGTGGACGCGCGGGGGCGGGCGGCGGCCCACACCGGCGCGGACTGCATCCCCCACGCCCGCCACCTGGCCGGGGAGGGCTTTGCCTGCCAGGCGAACATGATGGCCGGGGAGACCGTCCCGGCGGCGATGGCAAGCGCCTACACGGCGCATGAGGGCGACCTGGCGGCGCGGCTGCTGGCGGCGCTGCTGGCCGCCGAGCAGGCCGGCGGGGACGTGCGCGGTCGCCAGTCCGCGGCGCTGCTGCTCGTGCCGGCGGCCGGCGAGCCGTGGCGGAGGCGCTTCGACGTTCGCGTGGAGGACCACGCCGACCCGCTGGGCGAGCTGGCCCGCCTGCTGCGGCTGGCGCGGGCCTACGAGATGGCCGGCGAGGCGGACGAGCTCTCCGCGCACGGCGAGCACGAGCGCGCGGCGGAGCTGTACGAGCGGGCGGCCGAGACGGCTCCCGAGGCCGACGAGCTGATCTTCTGGGCGGGCCTGGGCGTGGCCGCGAAGGACCTGCCGGCAGGCGTCGAGCTGGTGCGCCGGGCGATCGCTGCCAAGGGATCGTGGCTGACGCTGCTCGATCGCCTGTCGGAGGACCTGGCGCCAACCGCTGCGGCGGTCAGACAGGCTCTGCACGGGAGCGGTTGAGGAGCAGCGGGCGGCACACGCCGGACGGGGGTCCAGGCGCCCCGGGGCCAACAGACGGCCGAGGCGCCCGGGCCGACAGCCGGCCGAGGCGCGGCTATGCGGTCAGCTCGGCAGCCATCTCGTCGAACACCGCCACGTACGCGTCGATGGCCTCCTCGGTGTGTGTCACCGAGAGGGTCCACTCCTCCTCGCGGCCCGGCGTCATGAAGATGCCGCGGTTCATGTTGAACAGCCACGCCAGCTCGGTCACGTCGACGTCCTGGTTGGCCTTGAAGCTCTCGTAGTCGACGATCTTGGTGGTGGAGAAGGTGACGCAGCCCTTCGCGCCGATGCCGAGCGCGTAGCCGGGCAGGCCGTAGCGTTCGATGACGCCCTGGCAGCCGGCCACGATGCGGTCGTTGAGCGCGTCCATGTGTCGGTAGGCCTCTGGAGTGAGGACCTCCTCCAGGCTGGCCCGGGCGGCGGCCATGCCGAGGGGGTTGCCGTTGTACGTGCCGACCTGGTAGACGGTGCCGTCCTCGACCACCCGCATGATCTCCTCGCTACCGCCGATGGCCGCCGAGGGCAGTCCGCCGCCGAGCGTCTTGGCGAGGGTGACCATGTCGGGCAGCACGCCGAAGCGCTCCGTCGCGCCGCCCGCAGCGATCGCCAGGCCCGTCTTGACCTCGTCGAAGATCAGCACGATGCCGTGACGACGGGTGAGCTCCCGAACCTCCCGCAGGTAGCCGTCCTCGGGCAGGACGACGCCCAGGTTCATCATGGCCGCCTCCATGATCACGCACGCGGGCTTGCGCCCTTCGGCGTCCAGACGTTCTATGCGCCGCTCCATCGCACCGGCGTCGTTGAAGGGCACCGGCACGGTCAGGTCCGAGACGACCTTCGGGATGCCGGCGCCGTAGGGCAGGGATGCGTAGTTCTCGCGGTCGCCGATGCGGTCGTAGTCGACTCCGATGGAGACCATGACGGCGTCGTGGTGGCCGTGGTAGGAGCCGAATATCTTGACGATCGTGTCGCGGCCCGTGAAGCCGCGGGCAATGCGGATGGCGTCCATCGTGGCCTCCGAGCCGGAATTCAGGAAGCGCCAGCGCTCCAGCCCCCAGCGGCGCTGCAGCTCCTCGGCGACAAGGATGCCGTCCTCGGTGGTGGCGGCGAAGTGGGTGCCCTGCGCGACGCGCTCGCGGACCGCGCGGACGATCGCGGGGTGGGCGTGGCCCTGCACCATCGAGCCGAAGCCGTTGTGGAAGTCCCACATGCGGTTGCCGTCGACGTCGTGGACCACCGGGCCCTCGCCGGTGGTCAGGTAGATCGGCCACGGGTCGCGAGCCTGATAGGAGGAGGCCACGCCGCCGCTGAGTGAGCCCCGGGCGCGCTGGTACATGGCGGCGCTGCCCTTCGTGTGCTCGTCCAGCCGCGCAGATTCGCGTTCGATCAGGCTGCGGACCCGGTCGCGGTCGATCCGCACGGTGGTCTGGCTTGACATCTGTTCCTCCTGTGGCTTGGCGGCCGCGGCGGAATGCCGCTGCTGCCCTCCAGGTTAGGGCCCTGGCCGCTCGCCTCGCGGGAGCGCGACCAGAGCGTCACGAGCTACACGCGGCTGCGGCCAGCGCTCGTCACGGAGCGGCGCTGCGGGCAAGCATGTTCCACGCGGTGCCCGAGACTTCCACCGCGCCGCCGGCGACCGCGCGCGGCGCGAGCAGGAAGCCCGATTCGCTGCCGTTGCCCAGGTCCCCGTCTTCGTCCGATCCCCACGCGTAGACCTCGCCCGAGCTCGACACTCCGAGGGACGCCTCGCCGGCTGCCACGACCTGCGTCAGACCGAGCGGGAGCAGCTCGCTTGCGACGGTCGGCCCGTATTTGTTCGCGGTCTGCCCGTCGCCGATCTGGCCGAATTCATCGTCGCCGCAGCCATACGGGACGCCTTCCACCAGCATCAGGGAGTGCCCGTCGGAGACGAGGTTGCCGCCCGCGGAGATCGCGTTCGCCGCCCCCGGCAGCGGAACTTCGACCGGCGTCCACTCCTTCCGCACGGACTGGCTCATGCAGATCTGCCCTTCCGCGTTGCTGCCGAACGCGTACACCTTGCCGGCGGCGGTGCGCGCGAGCGACTGGCGCTGCCCCGCCGAGATTTCCACCACGTTCTTCAGTCCCGCCACCTGCAGCAGCGTCGAGGTTTCCCTCACGGAGCTGCCCACCCCCAGCCCGCCGGCGATGTTGGTCCCGCACGCCAGCACCGTCCCGTTGGCCAGCAGCCACAGGACGTGCTGTTCGCCGCCCCGCACGGCCAAGGCATCGGTGATGCCCGGCACCTTTTCGGGCGTGTCCGCTTCTTCGTGGCCATTGCAGAACATGCCGTCGCCGCCTTCGCCCCACGCCCATCCCTGGCCCGTCGAGTCGATCGCGAAGCCGCTGCGTCGCGCCTCGCCGATCGCCTTGATCCTCACGCCAGGCGGAAAGTCGACCTTGACCGCCGTATCGAAGGACCCCGCGCCGGTGCCGCCGTCGCCAAGCTCGCCGTTCGCGTTGGCGCCCCACGCCCACACGCTTCCGTTCGGCTCCAGGGCATAGCCGCTGCGGTTGCCGGCGTCGATCGCAGTCGGGGATTCAAGGCTCGCGATCGCAAGCGGGGTCGTCTGGATCGAGCCGTCGCCCTCGGTGCCCCAGCGGTAGACCGCAGCGGAGGCGCTGCCGATGAACAGCAGGCAGAAACCGACCGCCGCAAACGCAGAGCCGCGCAGGGCAGGCCCAATCGACGCCCTCATCAGCTTCGCCCCCAGGAGACGCCCGTGTCTCACCGCGCCAGTATCTCAGATCCTGTCGCCCCGCCCCGCCCTCTGTCGCGCCTGGCGACCTTGACCTCGACCGCGAACGAGCGTACGGTGGCGGGCGACGACGCTCGTCACGCGCCATGCACCTACCCACGTTCTCCTCCAGACGACCGATCGTCACCACCGTCATGGCGGGCGCCGCGGCGCTCGCATCGGTGGCCGCGCTCGGCGCCACAGCCTCCCCCGCGCCCGCACGAGCGCGGGCGGCCGGCATCCCGAGCTGCGCCACATCCGGGCTCGCCATCTGGCTGAACACCGAAGAAGATGGCACGTTGGGCAGCGTCTACTACAAGCTCGAGCTCACCAACCTGTCGGGGCACACGTGCACCCTGTCGGGCTATCCGGGGGTCTCCGCCGTCAACCTCGCCGGCCACCAGGTTGGCCGCTCGGCCGCCCGCGAACCATTCCGCAAGCCGCGCCTGGTCACGCTCGCCAGCGGGACCGGTGTCGGCGGGACGCGCGACGGCGGGACCGTCGCGATCGCCATGTTGCGGATCGTCGTCGCCGGGCTGGCTCCCGGCTGCCATCCCGTGGTCGCCGCCGGGCTGCGCGTCTACCCACCGGGCCAGGCCAAGTCCAAGGTCGTCCCCTACCCGTTCGAAACGTGCTCGAGCGGTTACGGCATCCTCGACGTGCAGGCGGTGGAGCCGGGGTAACAGGCGCTCCGCCGGGAGGCCGCCGCGCAGCGGCGCCGCTGGCGCCGCTCCCGTCAGCCGTCGCTCGATCGGGTCGGCCGGCCCGACATCGGTGGCTCCGAGACTGGCGGGTCCGAGGCCGGCGGGTCCGCGGCCGCGCGCGCCGCGTCGGACTCGGCGCGCACGCGCGCGATCTCCTCGAACTCGCTGCGGAACTCCGTCAGGGAGTCCGCCAGCGCCGAGAAGTCAGACCCGGGCAGCACCAGCAGGTCGAGCGCCGTCAGCGCGCGGGTGCCCGCGCTGCGGGGATGGCGCCCGAGCAGCGCCATCTCGCCGAAGTACTCGCCCGGCCCGAGCGTCCTCACCACCTGCGGCCCAGCCGCCAAGCGCTTGAGCACCTCCACCTGGCCCGACAGGATCATGTACAGGCTGTCGCCGGTGTCCCCCTCGTCGAACACCATCTCTCCCGGCTCGTAGTGGGCCTGCGTCGCGCCGCGCCCGCCGCCGAGGTTGAGCTGGACCGGGTGGGGCGGGAGCACCAGGTCGGTTAGCCACGAGACCGCCACGCGGGTCTTGCGAGCGGCGCCCGGGAGCTTGGACCAGTAGATGCCGCGCCACATCAGCCACGCGGGCACGCCCTCCACGGTGATCCCGCCCGGCAGTTCGGCGACCGCCCGGCGGTGGCCGAGGACGCCCAGCTTGCCCAGGCCGGTGAACGCGAACGAGCGACGTCCTGCGCCCGTGTGCGAGGCGACGATGTTCGCCGCGAGCACCTTCGCCTGGCGGATCGCGTGCTGCGCCGTCGGGGGGCTCGGGTCGCCGTTCGGCATCGGAACGAGCCCGCAATCCCCCACCGCCCACACGCCATCCCAATCCTCGACAGCTGTCGTTGCGTCGCATTGCAGGCGCCCCCCGGACAGGGGCAGACCGAGCTGCTCCACGATCGGGTTCGGCGAGGACGGCACCGTGGAGATGAGCGTGCGCGTGGAGATCCGCGTGCCATTCGAGAGCACCGCGCTCTGCGGGCTCGCCGCCACCAGGCGCTCGCCCAGCATCAGCTCGATTCCGTGCTCTCGCAGCGTCGCCGTCGCGTATCTCGCCAGTCGCGGCGTCAGCTCGCGCTCGAGCACGCTCGTGCCGCTGTGCACCAGGATGACCCTCACCTCCTCGCGCGGGATCGAGCGGTAGTGGCCGACGGCCTCCCGCACGAAGTCGTTCAACGCCGCCGCCACCTCCGTTCCCGAGAAGCCGCCGCCGGCGACCACGAACGTCAGCATCGTGCGGCGCACGTCCGGGTCGCTCACGATCGAGCACTGCTCGAGCACGTGGATGACGTGGTTGCGGATGCGCACCGCGTCCGCCAGCGTCTTGAACGGCAGCGCATGCTCGGGCAGGCCCGGCACTCCGCGGAAGTCGGTCACATTCCCCAGCGCCAGCACCAGATGGTCGTACGTCAGCTCCTGCGTCTGCGGCGTCAGGCCAGCGCCCAGCGTCACCACCCGGCGCTCCACGTCGACGCCTTCGATCTCCCGCACGAACACGTCCGTGCGCGCCAGCAGCTGGCGCAGCGGGCTGACCGTGTCGAGGATGCCGACGTCCCCCGCGATCACCTCCGCCAGCATCGGTTGGAAGACCAGGTAGTTCTCGCGGTTGACCAGCGACACGTCCACCGGCGCCCCCCGCGCCGCCAGGCGCTCGAGCGCCAGCGCCGTGTACACGCCGCCGAAGCCACCGCCCAGCACGACCACTCGGGCACGCCGCCCCGCCGCGCGCCAGCCGGCGCCGCTCCGGTCTGCTGGAGCCATCCAAGCAGTATCCCGACTTGGTTATCGTGGGGGTCATGTCAAGCCCCCCGCTGTCCCTGATCGAGTTCCCCGCCGATGACCCCGCGCGAGCACGGCGCTTCTGGGGCGAGTTGCTCGGCGTCGAGCTGGAGCTCCGGCGAGACTCCGAGGGAGAGGGCTGGCAGACGCACGCCGACGGCCCGGCGGTGGGCGTGCATGCGCGCGGGCGCGGCCCGGGCGACACGTTCTCGCTGCCGTACTTCACCGTCAGCGACCTCGCCGACGCGCTCGAGCGGGTCGAGGCCCTCGGAGGGACGGTCATCCACCCAGGAGAGCGGTGGGCGATCTGCAGGGACTCCGAGGCAACGCCGTTCGCGCTGACTTCTGAGTAGCAACGGCAAGCTGCGGCCAAGTCCTGAGTCTCTGCGAGTGCCAGCACGACGTTTTGTGACTTGGCTAAAATCCGAATATGCTGACCGGCATCATCATCGGCGGGACATTCGGCGTCATTCTGCTCGGCCAGAACTTTGTACGGCGTCATGAGCCCGAGCCTCCGAACAGCCGTTGGAAGCTGCCCTCTCTGATCATCTCGGCGACTGCGTGTGTAGCCTTTGCGGTCGCCGCTTCCTGGCCAGTCTTCTGGGCAATCCTCGCAGCAGTTCTCTTGATGGAGATCGGATTCGTACTCGCTGGTCGAAACCCGTGGTGGATGCAGTCTTATCTCGACCGGAGACGAGAGCGCCCCACGAGTCCGCGTTAGCCCGCCGCCGCGGACCGACCCGCTCAGGCACCACGGGTACCCGGTGTATCGTGATGTCATGGTGGCGAGGTGAGGAGTCGAAGGTCAGCCCCCCGGCTCGCGGCGTGGATCGTCGCGATCTCGTGCGCCGTCCTCGCGATCTCGCCTTCGGCGGCAGGCGCGTCCGCGCAGCCGATCGAGAAGGCCGCGCCGTACGAGTATCTCGGCTGGGGCAACCCGCAGCCGCCGAGCGAAGTGATCGCCGCCACCGGCATCCGCGACCTCACGCTCGCGTTCATCCTCTCCCACGGCAAGTGCGACCCCGAGTGGGACGGCGAACGCCCGCTGCTCGGCGGCTCCGACCAGGCGGCGATCGAAAGCATCCGCGCCGCCGGCGGCGAAGTCGACGTGTCCTTCGGCGGCTGGAGCGGCAAGAAGCTGGGCACCAGTTGCAAGAGCGCCACCGCGCTCGCCGCCGCCTACCAGAAGGTGATCGACGCCTACTCGCTGAACGCCATCGACATCGACATCGAGCACGGCGAGTTCACCAACAAGAAGACGCGTAAACGCGTGATCGAAGCGCTCGCAATCGTGCACGGCGAGGACCCCGCGCTGGAGATCTCCGTGACCTTCGGCACCGAAGAAGACGGACCCGAACCCGACGGCGCCAGCCTGATCGATGACGCCGCCGCGATCGGCTTCCAGCCGACGGCCTGGACGATCATGCCGTTCGACTTCGGCGCCCCGCGCACCGACATGGGGCACGCCTCGATCAGGGCGCTCGAAGGGTTGCAGCGCGACCTCGTCAGCGCCTACGCGATCTCCTCCGCGCTCGCCTACGAACACGAGGGCGTCTCCTCCATGGACGGCGACACCGACGAAAAGGACGAGACCGTCAGCCTCGAAAACTTCGAAACGATCCTCTCCTTCGCCCAGCAGAACCACCTCGCGCGGTTCACCTTCTGGGCGGTCAACCGCGACCGGCCATGCGAAGGCGGAGAGAACGACGGCGAAGACTGCAGCGGGATCGGCCAGCTGCCGTACGCGTTCACCGACGTGATCGCGCGTTTCTGACCGCGCCGCCCGCTAGGTTCCAGGCACAAGGATGTGTCTCACCCCTCCAGGAGCGAGAGGCGTCCGAGCACGGGACGCCTCTCGTCTTGGGGCGAGGTCGCGCTGGCGAGCCTAGCCGGGAGGCGGGCGCCACGAATCGCCAGTTGTTTCTACAGTGGGATGCGGGTCCTCGCCCGCCCCCCTGGCGAGGGCCTGATAGAGATGGGACCGCCCCGTGTTGCGCCCTCTGCTCGCTTGGGGCGCATGTCCGTCGGGGCGGTCCCAACTATTTCTGTGTGCGGCACGCCCCGCCCCCCTTGGAGGCGCACCGCCCCGGTATCTCTTCGCCGGTGAGCACAGACTGCCGTGCGCCGCCGCGCGTGTCTGTGGTGTTGGTCACGCAGGGTCTGTGGCGTTGGTCACGCAACGCCGAGGCGAGCGCTCACGACCTCGCCGCCGCGCCAGTCGCACCCGTCGCGGTGAGCGCGCGTCAGGCGCGCGCGCTCGTCTGCGGGTCCAGCCGCGACATCGTCACCGCCGAGCTCAGCTCCGAGCTGGCCCCGCCCATGTAGAGCCCCTTGACCGGCGGGACGTCCGCGTAGAAGCGGCCGTGGCCGATCTTCACGTGCGTCTCGCCGGTCAGGCGGCGGTTGGTGGGGTCGGCGCTCACCCACACCGGCTCGCCGTGTCCGTCGGTGCCCGGCAGCAGCGCCTCCAGCCAGGCGTGAGTGTCCACCTCGACCGAGTCCGTCCCGTGATCATCGGGAGCGGCCCACAGGTAGCCGGATACGTAGCGGGCGGCGATCCCGCGGCGGCGGAGCAACACGAGCGATATGTGCACGAAGTCCTGACAGACGCCCGCGCCCATCTCCAGCAGGTCGCTCACGTTCGACCCCACGTATGTCGCTCCCGGCCGGTATTCGAAGCGGTCCGGGATCAGCTCGCACAGCTGCTCCAGCGTCTCCAGTGGGCTGGCCGCCTCCAGCGCCCGGTCCAGGTCCTCGAGTCCCCGGATCGTCGGCTGATCCTGCCACGGCAGCGCGAACTCGCCCGCCGCGTCGACGTAGGAAGGGCTGTGCAGCTCATGCCACGATCCGTCCGGAGGGTCGGGTGCGGGGGAGGTGACCACCCGCGCACGCACGTCGATCGTGAGCTGCTCATGGCTCGTCGGTATGCCGAACTCGATCACCTCCGTGCCGAAGTAGTCCAGGTGGCGGCTGACGCGGGCCTCGGGCTCGATCCGCGTGTGGAACTCGTCGCAGCGTTGGGTGGACGTCGTGGCCGGACGCACGCGCAGGGCGTTCAGGTTGTCCGTCACCGGCACGTCGTAGTGGTACTCGGTCAGGAAGCGGATCGCGAAATGCACAGCCTGCTCACCTCCTCAACCCGGCTGCCGCCGCGCCCGCGAAGTAGCGCTCGGCGACGTCTTGGTCGATGCGGCTCAGCTCCTGCTGCGTCTGTTTGCATATATCCGTCAGCTCGGCTCCGTCTGGAAGGGCGCGACGCTGAAAGTCTAGGTCCGCCGCCAGTCGGCTGACGCGCAGCACCGGCTTGGAGTTGCGCGGCCCCGCGTCGGCGGTCATGAAAACCTCATGCAGGGAGTCCACGCATGCTGCCACGCTGTCCGGGTAGGCGCGCTCGAACAGCAGGAAGCGGGCGACCGGGTGGGCGTTGGGGGGAGCGGTGACCGCCCGCAGGTACGCGTGGAAGCCGCCCACCGCCTGCAGCAGTATCAGGGCGGTGCCGTCCGCCGGCGCGGTGTCCCCGGGGGGCATCGCGATGCGCAGCATGCGCAGCACCATGTCCGAGATCTCGATCAGCCCGCCCGCGTCGAGGAAGCACTTGGCCTCGTCGCGCAGCATCGAGCGGTTGGCCACGCCCCAGATCAGCGCCGTGCGCTCCTTGACGTACTGGGAGGCCAGATACGGGCCCGCCGGCGCCGAGGAATTGAATCCCGCCCACCCCTGGCCGCCGCCGCGCAGCCCCAGCGCGGTCGTGTTGATCGCCTCCCACATCTCCGCGCTGATCACGTCGCGCACCGTGCGCGCGCCCTCGCGGGCCCGCTCCACGCTGGCGAGCATCGACCCCGGGCGCTCCGCGTCCAGCGTCAGCTGACCCAGCGCCTGGCCGCTGCCCGGGTGGGTGGGGTGGGAGGGATCGGTCGGACTCTCATCGACGTCGCCGAACATCGCCAGCAGCCCGCCCGAGCCGAAGCTGACGCCCGGCGTGGTCTCGGAGGTCCCCTGCAGCTCGGCCTGGAAGACCGCCTCGACCGCGCGAGCCGTGAACTCCGCTCGCGCCAGGTTGCGCCCCAGCCAGTACAGCTCGTGCGCGATGCGCGCAAGCATCAGCGCTCCTGCTGCTGTTGCTGCTGCTGGCCGGTCCACGCCCCGTAGCGCAGGTCGGGCAGCGCCGGGGGCTGCGTGTCGGCGATCGGCGGCCCCGCGCGGTCGGCGTTGTCCCCGTCCTCGAGCACCCACGTGTCCTTGGAGCCCCCGCCGCGCGAGGAGTTGACGATCAGCGAGCCCTCCTGCAGGGCCACGCGGGTGAGTCCTCCCGGGACGATGTCGATGCGCTCGCCGAACACCGCGAACGGGCGCAGGTCGACGTGGCGGGGCGCCAGCACGCCCTCCGGACCGACCGTCGGCACCGTCGACAGGCGCACGACGTCCTGAGCGATCCAGCGTTCGGGGTGCTCGCCGATCACCTGGCGCATCCGCTCGATTTCAGCCTCATCGGCGTGCGGGCCGATCATCACGCCGCGCCCGCCCGACTCGCCGGTCGGCTTGAGCACCAGCTGGTCGAGACGATCGAGCACGTGCTCGAGCACCTCCGGATCCGACAGCAGATAGGTCTTCACGTTTTCGAGGATCGGCTCCTCGCCCAGGTAGAAGCGGATCATCTCCGGCACGAAGCAGTAGATCGCCTTGTCGTCCGCGACCCCCGTCCCGAACGCGTTGGCGATCGCCACGCTGCCCGCGCGGTATGCGCGCACCAGCCCCGGGACGCCGAGCAGCGAGTCCGCGCGGAACTCGAGCGGGTCGACGAAGTCGTCGTCGAGCCTGCGGTAGACCGCGTGCGCGCGCTCGAGCCCCCTGGTGGTGCGCATGTACAGGACGTCGTCGCGGACGACCAGGTCCGAGGCCTCGACCAGCTCCACCCCCATCTGGCGAGCCAGGAACGCATGCTCGAAGTAGGCGGGGTTGGCCGGTCCGGGCGTCCACACGACCACCGTCGCCTCGCTCTCCGCCGACGGCGCCACCGAGCGCAGCGCGTGCAGCAGCAGCTGCGGGTAGTGCTCCACCGGGCGCACGCGGTAGGAGGCGAACAGCTCGGGAACCAGGCGGGCCATCGCCGCGCGGTTCTCCAGCACGTAGGAGATGCCCGACGGAATGCGCACGTTGTCCTCGATCACCTTCCACGTCCCGTCGCTGTGGCGCACCAGGTCGCAGCCGGCGACGTGCGTGTAAACGCCCCCCGGCGGGCGGATGCCGTGAACGGCGCGCGCGAAGTGCGGGCACGAGGCCACCAGCCGCCACGGCACCAGACCCTCGCGCACGATCTCACGCGCGTGGTAGACGTCGTCGACGAAGTGGTTGAGCGCGCGGATGCGCTGGGCCAGGCCGCGCTTGATGTCCCGCCATTCCTCCCCGCTGAGCACGCGCGGCACCAGATCCAGCGGGAACGGCCTTTCGTGGCTCGCGCCGCTGCCGCCGCTGGTCTCGAACGTGATCCCCTGCTGCATGAAGATCGCGTCGCGCCGGCGACCCGCCTCCACCAGTCCCTCCGGTCCCAGTCGCCTGAGCTCCTCCACCAGCGCGCGTGCGGTCGGCCGCGGCGTTCCGTCGTGCTCGAACAGCTCGTCCAGAAACGGCGCCTGCGGGCGATATCCGTCGATCGTCGGTGCCTGCACCCCCGAGCTCACCACGGAATTCTCCCGCTTTTCGCGGATTTTTGCCTTCGACGGATGGACAAACCGCGATCGTGCGGGGTGCTCACCCGTCACAGGCGCACCGGCACGAGCGGCTCGGCCACGCTGTCCTCCTCGAGCTTCTGCGCGCAGTCGCGAGCCGTGCGCTGGGCCCAGCTCCCCGTGGTGGCCGCGCCCAGCGCCAGCACGATCGCGCCACAGCCTGCGATCACCCACCAGGCCGGGTGGCTGGCCGAGGCCAGATGCACGCTGATGCCGCTTGCCGCCGCCGCGCCGAGGATCGAGCCCGCCACGGCCACGCCCAGCGCCTGTCCGATCTGCCGGCTGGTGGAGGCGACCGCGGCGGCCACCCCCGCCTGGTTGTTGGGCATTCCCGAGACGGCCGTGTACGTGATCGGCGGGTTGACGCTGCCGAAGCCCACCCCGAAGATCGCATACACACCCAGCAGCAGCGCCAGCGGAGTGGACGGGGTGAGCCGCGTCAGCACCACCGCGCTGGCCATCATGCAGAACCCCGCCACGAACAGCGGCAGGCGCGGGCCGCGGGTGCCCACCACGCGACCCGACAGCGGACTGCACGCGAGCGCCGCCAGCGCCATCGGCAGCGTGCACAGCCCCGCCTGCAGCGCCGAGTAGCCGCGCACGTCCTGCAGGTACAGGGTGTTCACGAACAGGAAGCCGCTGAACGCCGCGAACGCGCTGATCGCGATCAGCGTCGCGCCCGAGAAGGGCGCGCTGCGGAAGAAGCGCAGCTCGATCAGCGGATCGCGCCGGCGCGGCTCGTACATCACCAGCCCCACCAGCGCGAGCGCCGCCAGCGCGAACGTGCCAACGGTCTGCGCCGAGGACCAGCCGGCGCGTGGACCCTCGATGATCGCGTACGTCAACGACGCCAGCGTCACGATCACCAGGATCTGGCCGACCGGATCCACACGGCGCGCGCGCGGCGCGCGCGACTCGGGCACGAACAGAGCCGTCAGGACCACCGCCGCCAGCCCGATCGGCACGTTGATCCAGAAGATCGCGCGCCAGCCGACCGTCTGCGTGAGCGCCCCGCCGACGATCGGACCGAGGGCCAGGCTGATGCCGACCACCGCGCCCCACGCCCCGATCGCGCGGGCGCGTTCGCGCGGATCGGTGAACACGTTGGTGATGATCGACATCGCCACCGGGTTGAGCATCGAGCCGCCGACGCCCTGCAGGGCCCGCGCGGCGATCAGCCAGCCCAGCGTGGGGGCGAGGCTGCACAGCAGCGAGCCGGCCACGAACAGCAGCAGGCCCGCCTGGAACGTGCGCCGGCGCCCCAGGCGGTCGGCCGTCGACCCGGACAGCAGCAGCAGGCTGGCGAGCACGATCACGTACGCGTCGACCGTCCACTGCAGCCCCGACAGCGACGCGTGCAGATCGCGCCGGATGGACGGCAGCGCGACGTTGACGATCGTGTTGTCCATCGCCACGATCAGCAGGCTCATGCAGCAGATCGCCAGGATCGTCAGCCGGCGGCGGTCGCTCAGCTCGGGCCGGCCGTCGCCCGCTCCGGGCCGACCGTCGGCTGTTCCAGGCCGACCGTTGCTCGATCCATGTGTACCGTTCACGCTCGATCGTTTTAGCGTCCCCGCGCCCGCGCTCCCGGAAACGGCCCCGGGGGCCCGGCCGGAGCACCGCCGCGATGCAAGCCATGCCCGCACCCACCATCGATCAGCTCACGCTCGCCGACGAGCCCGCCCGCTGGGCCGCGCTGGGCTTCGACGTCGCCGACGACAGCTGCCAGATCGGCACCGTGCGACTGCGCTTCAGCGACCCCGCGGCGACGTCACAGCCGCAAGGCATCGTGGGCTGGTCGCTGCGCGACGCCGCCAGCGCCGAGCTGGACGGCCTGCCCACGACGCTCTCCGACGCTCCCGTCTCCCCGCCGGCGTCGCCCCATCCCAACGGCGTCGTCTCGATAGACCACGTCGTCGCGGCCTCGCCCGACCTCGATCGCAGCGTCGCCGCCATGCAGGCCGCCGGCCTGGACCTGCGCCGCGTGCGCGAGGAGCCGACCCCGGCCGGGGCGCCGCGCCAGGCGTTCTTCCGGCTGGGCAGCGAGATCCTCGAGCTGATCCAGGAGCCCGAGCAGGTGATCGAGCGCGCGGGCGGGCGCGAGCACCCGGCCCGCTTCTGGGGCATGGCCCTGCTCGTCGCCGACCTGGACAGCACCGTCGAGCTGCTCGCCGGCAACGCCAGCCCCGCGCGCCCGGCGGTGCAGCCGGGCCGGCGGATCGCCACCGTGCGCCGCTCGGCCGGCCTGTCGGTGCCGCTCGCGCTGATGAGCGCCGACGAGCGGGGGGCGGGGGAGCGGGGCGCGGACGGGCCGAGGGCGGGGGCGCCGTGAACCAGGAGCTGTCCAGCCAGGAGCTGTGGAGCGCCGTCGACGGCTACATCAACGAGCTGCTCATCGGCGAGGACCCTGCGCTCGATGCCGCGCTGCGGGCGAGCGCCGACGCGGGCCTGCCGCCGATCGCGCTCTCGCCCGCCCAGGCCAAGATGCTGCATCTGCTGGCGCGCATCCACGGCGTGCGCAGCATCCTGGAGATGGGCACGCTCGGCGGCTACAGCACCATCTGGCTGGCGCGCGCGCTGCCAGACGACGGCCGCCTGATCACGCTGGAGCTCGACCCGGGCTACGCCACGGTGGCCGCCGCGAACGTCGAGCGGGCCGGCCTCGCCGGCCTCATAGACATAAGGGTCGGCCCCGCCATCGACAGCCTGCGCGCGCTCGTCGCCGAGCACGGCGGCCCGTTCGACCTGATCTTCATCGACGCCGACAAGCAGGGCACCCCCGAGTACTTCGAGCACGCGCTCGAGCTCTCGCGGCCGGGCAGCGTGATCGTCACCGACAACGTCGTGCGCGACGGCGCGCTGATCGACGCTCACAGCGAGGACCCGCGCGTCCTCGGCATGCGCCGCTTTCACGAGCTGCTCGCCGCCGGGGTGGGTGGGCACCGATTCACTGCCACGACCATCCAGACGGTCGGCAGCAAGGGCTACGACGGCTTCACGCTCGTGCTCGTCGAGCGTTAGGCGCACCTGCGCGTTCTGGGCGGGCAGTGAGTCAGTGACCAGGCCGGGCGTCCGGTGACGCACTGTCGCGAAAAAAGTCTGTATAGCCATGGTTAGACGCACGGCGGCGGCGGACGTCAAGCGATAGGCTCGCGCATATGAGCGGGGAGCTGAAGCTGGGGTTGAACACCGGTTACTGGGCCGGTGGGCCGCCGCCGGGCGTGATCGAGGCGGTGGCCGAGGCCGAGCGGCTGGGGTTCGACTCGATCTGGACGGCCGAGGCCTACGGCTCGGACTGCCTGACGCCGCTCGCCTGGTGGGGCGCGTCGACCGAGCGCATCAAGCTGGGGACGGCGATCGTGCAGATGTCCGCCCGCCAGCCGGCCGCGGCGGCGATGGCCGCGATGACCATGGACCATCTGTCGGGCGGGCGCTTCATCCTCGGCCTGGGCGTGTCCGGACCGCAGGTCGTCGAGGGCTGGTACGGGATGCCGTTCGCCAAGCCGCTCGCGCGCACGCGCGAGTACATCGCCATCCTGCGCGACATCTGGGCGCGCAAGGGGCCGCTGACGGCGCCCGGTCCGCACTACCCGCTGCCGCTGCCCGACGGCACCGGCCTGGCCAAGCCGCTGAAGTCCTCCATCCACCCGCTGCGCGAGGACATCCCCATCTACCTCGGCGCCGAGGGGCCCAAGAACATCGCCCTGTGCGCGGAGCTGTGCGACGGCTGGCTGGCGATGCTGTTCTCACCGGCCGTCTACGACGAGATCTACCGGCCGGCGCTGGAGGAGGGCTTCGCGCGCCCGGGGGCTCGTCGCAGCGCCGAGGACTTCGAGGTGTGCGCCACCGTGCCGCTGATCGTCACCGACGACGTCGAGGCGGCGGCCGACGCGCTGCGGCCCTTCTACGCGCTGTACTTCGGCGGCATGGGCGCCAAAGGCGCCAACTTCCACGCCAACGTCCCCATCCGCATGGGCTACGAGCGCGAGGTCGCCGAGATCCAGGAGCTGTACCTGAGCGGCAACAAGGACGAGGCGGGGGCCAGGATCCCCACGGCGCTGATCGAAGAGCTGTCGCTGATCGGGCCGCGCGAGAAGATCCGCGACGACCTCGCCAAGTGGCGCGAGTCGATCGTCACCACGCTGCTCGTCTCCGGCGACGCCGCCACGCTGCGGCTCGCCGCCGAGATCGTCCTGGGCTGAGCCCGGCCTGGCGGACGACGGCCGCGGCCGTCGTCCTCGCGGCTGGCTCAGGCGGCGACTGTGACCGTGCGCGAGCGCCCGAGCCGCGCGCCGGCGGCGTCGAGGGCCAGCACCGAGAAGCACGGTCCGGTCGAGGGGGCCTGCAGCGCGGTCTCGAAGCCGCGCGCGCGCACGCGCACGAGCGGCTGGAGCTCGTCGCCGCTCGCACCCGCGAGCAGCTGCCAGCTGCGCACCTCGGTCGCGCCGTTCCAGCTCGCGTACGCGACGCGCCCGGCGCCCTCGCCGGTGAGGGCCAACGCGGGCGCCTCCGCGGGATGGCCGCTCCAGGGCAGGCGAAAGGCCCTGTAGCACTCGTACTGCCTGCCCAGCACAGCGTCGAACAGCAGTCGTCCCGAGCGGTCGAACTCGGACACGCGCGGCGTTTCCCCCCAGCCGACGAACACGTTGCCGTTGGGCAGCAGCTGCACGCTGCCCTGGCTGCCGGACAGGACCCCCGGGTGCGAGTACTGACGCACCAGCGACGCCGTTCTCCCCCGCTCGTCGACGTCGAGGATCAGACCGCGTGACAGGGGCTCGACCGCCGGCGTGGCGCCGTTGTCGAACAACGTCAGCGTGCCATCGCGTTGGCGGCGGGCATCGTGCTGCCAGGCAAATGTGCTGCCGGGGCCCATGGCGAAGTCGCTGCGCTTGCCGCCCAGGCGCCAGATGATCGTCCCGTCGCGGGCGATCTTGTAGACGGTGTGCGTGCTTCGCCCGGACACCAGCAGGTTGCCGTCCGTGTCGAGGTCCACGGAGTTGATGTGGAAGAAGTCCCAGTTGGCTTCCACCGGCGAGTAGGACTCTTCCAGCAGGATGTGATCGAGGCTGTGCCACTCCAGCAGCAGCCGCCCGCTCGCCAGATCGATCTCCTGGAAGATCGCGTCCTGGATCGTGCCGTGTCTCGGACCGCCGACGCTGGACAGGTCGTGCTTCCTGACCACATAGCTGGTCAGCAGAGCGGTGTCGCGCGGGGTGAGCACGAACTCGTGCAGGTCGCCGCGCATCCGCCCGGCGGCCTGCACCCGCCGGATGGTGCGATAGCTCGCGTCCGCGATCACGTATTCGCCGACGCCGTGCCCGAGTTCGATCGCTCCCTCCCACCACGTGAGCACAGGGCTGCCGCGGTAGCCCTGCACGCGGAAGTTGGTCGTCACCTTGTCCGCCAGCGGGTTCTCCCAGATCGGCTGGCCATCGCTCCCGTCCGCGATCACCGCGCCTGCCTGGGCGCCGTTCGGGGCGTTGTACGGCGCGATGAAGATGGGGTCGGTGCAGGCGCCGCGTTCGCCGCGGGTGACGGTCAGGGCGGGGATGCGCAGGTCCGGGCGCGTGTGCCAGCTCGGCGGCAGCGGTGGCGGGCCGCTCGCCGCGGACGCCGAGGCGGCGTTCAACGCCTGTGAACCCGCGCCCGAGCCGGCGAGCAGCTCGCCCAGGACACCCGTCAGCGCGATGCCGGCCGCGCCGGCTCCCGCCGAGCGGAGGAGTTGCCTGCGGGTGATCGTCGGGCCGGTCCTTGCCATCCTGCTCCTAGGAATGCATACGAGGTGAAACGCGCCCTGAGCAGGCTCTCAGGTCCAGGTCAAGCGCACTGAAGAAGTGTGCAAGAACGGCTGTCGTGCGTGCGCGAACGCCTCGACGGACGGATCGAGGCTCATATGGAGGGGTGTCTGTCAAGTGGTAGGGGTGATCGGCCGGCGGGTGTCGGCGCGGGGTGTTGGCGTGTGGGCGGGGGCGGTTCCCGGGGCGCCACGGGCTGAGTGCCGGCTTGGTCGACCAGGTCGTGGTCAGGCTCATATGCGAGGGCTGGTTACCTCAAGACCCTTGTTCGTCGCCGGGCTCGCAATCTAGGAGCGGGCGCCACCCGTTGGGTGAACCTTCGGGTTGCCCATAGCCCGTGTCCGCGGGCCCGTTGAGCGGCGACGTGCGGCCTTCGTGGTTGCTCGTGACGCCCCGGCAGCCGCCCGGGGCGGTGGATGTCGCCTCGTGTTCAGTCCAGGGTCGCGGCCTCCCAGCAGAACGCGGCGAGCTCGCGTGCGCACGCGATCGCGACGGTCCCGGTGCGCTTGCCACGCGTGCCCGCGAGATGCTTCCAGCGCTCGTGCAGGCGACGCTGGCAGCGCCACGCGATCTGCACGACACGAGGGTCCTGGCCGGCCTGACGTGCCTGCAGGCCCAGGCGCACGGCCGGCTGGTGACGGTAGTGGTGGGCGGCCTCGACCAACAGCCGCCGGGCGTGCGGTGGTCCGGCCTTGGTGATCTGCCCCTGGGTGCGCTTCTCATCAGAGCTGTACTCGCAGGGCACGACACCGAGGAATCCGGACAGCAGCGCGGGCTTGGCGAAGCGGTGAAAGTCGCCGACTTCCGCGCACAACCCGGCAGCGGTGAGCGTGTCGATCCCGCGGAAGCAGCGCAACCTCGCGACCGTCTGCGCGTGGCTGCTCTCGGGAACCGCGGCTTCGAGAGCGTCGATCAGCACGCGGCGTCGCTGCACGAGACCCTGGACCGCGCAAAGGTAGTCGACGAGCGTCGCCTGGGAGGTGGCGTCCTCGAAGCTCAGCTTCCCGAGCCACTGCTCGTGCGGCTGCGTCCACGCCTTGTGAGGGAACCGGTGGCCCCTGCGCAGCAGAAACTTCGAGAGGCGGTGACGGCAGCGCATCAGGTCCTTGCGCGCGTCCTCGATGCAGCGCACCAGGTCACGAAAGCGCTCATCGGTCTCGCTCGGCACGAACGCGTAGGAGAGTTCGCCTGCAGCGAACAGCCGCACCAGCCGCTTGGCGTCACGCCGGTCAGTCTTCACCCGGTCACCAGGCGCTCTCGGGATCGACCCCGGCGCCACCACCCGCACATCCAGCCCACGCTGCTCGGCGACACGCGCCAGCGCGAACCCCGTCGGGCCCGCCTCATACACCGCGGCCACCGGCCGGTCGAGCTCCTCGAGAAACACGGGCACGACGCTCGCCGGCTCGCCGCGCAGCCGCTGCAGCGACAGCTCGCCGGTCGACGGGTCGAGCACAGCGGCGACCGTCTGGGCCTGGTGAACATCAAGCCCGACAAGGGCCATACTCTCTGACATGGTCGGCACCTCCCATAGCTGGGGTGTCGGCGCCAGGACTACCCTGACGCCCAGTCCCCGCACATCTATGCGCGGGGTGCCGGCCGATCCTTCACCAAACGCCGGAAAGCCGACACTCCATAGGGTCTAGGGTCTAGGTTAGCCATGGCCGACACCCAGTCCGCACAGCAGGAGCAGGCGTACGCGAACTTCCAGTTCGAGATCTACGCCCAGGGCGCCCTCGGTGGCCAAAGGCCGAAGCTGCCGATCACCGCGCGCGAGCTGGAGGAGCGTGCCCGCGAGCGCCTCAGCCCCGAGGCGTTCGGCTACGTCGCCGGCGGCGCCGGCAGCGAGCTGACGATGAGCGCGAACGTGCGCGCGTTCGAGCGCTGGGAGATCGTGCCGCGGATGCTGTGCGATGTCTCCGAGCGCGACCTCAGCGTGTCGGTGCTCGGCACCGCGATGCCCGCGCCGGTGCTGCTCGCTCCGGTGGGCGTGCAGTCGATCGTCCACCCCGAGGCCGAGCTGGCGGTCGGGCGCGCGGCCGCCGCGCACGGTCTGCCGGCGATCCTCAGCACGGCCGCCTCGCACACAATCGAGCAGGTCGCCGACGCGGTGGGGTCGGCGAGCCGCTGGTATCAGCTCTACTGGCCCACGGATCGGGATCTCGCGGCGAGCTTCGTGGCGCGCGCCGCGGACGCCGGCTACGAAGCGCTGGTGGTCACGCTCGACACCTGGCTGCTCGGTTGGCGCCCGCGCGATCTCGCCAACGCGTATCTGCCGTTCCTGAAAGGCGAGGGCGTGGCCAACTACTTCAGCGACCCGGTGTTCCGCGCGGCGCTCGAGCGACCCCCCGAGGAGGACCCCGTGCCGGCGATCGGCCACTGGGCCCACCAGTTCGCCAACCCGCGCGTGACATGGGCGGATCTGGCGTGGCTGCGCGAGCAGACCTCGCTGCCGATCGTGCTCAAGGGCATCCTCCACCCAGACGATGCGCGCCACGCCGTGGATGCGGGCGTGGATGGGGTGATCGTGTCCAACCACGGCGGGCGCCAGGTGGACGGTTCGATCGGCGCGCTCGACGCGCTGCCGGGCGTGCGCGATGCGGTCGGCGAGAAGCTCCCGGTGCTGTTCGACAGCGGCATCCGCACCGGCGCGGACGTGTTCAAGGCGCTTGCGCTGGGAGCCGACGCGGTGTGCCTGGGGCGCCCGTTCGTGTGGGGTCTCGCACTCGACGGCCAGGCGGGCGTCGAACACGTGCTGCGCTGCCTGCTGGGCGAGCTCGATCTCACGCTCGCGCTCAGCGGCTGCACGGAGATCGCGCAGGTGGACCGCTCGGCGCTGCGGCGAGCGGACTGAGCGGGCCCGCCATGCCCGCACGCGGCGAGGCGTCGGTCAAGCGCCTGACGCTGATCGCGTGCATCGTCGGCTCGGGCATCGTGACGCTCGACGGCACGGTGGTGAACGTGGCGCTGCCGACGATCCAGCGGGCGCTCGGCGGCGGGCTGGCGGCGCAGCAGTGGATCGTCAACGGCTACCTGCTGACGCTCGGCTCGCTGATCCTCATAGGAGGATCGCTTGGCGACGTGTACGGCGAGCGGCGGATCTTCGCGCTCGGCGTGTCCGGCTTCGGGGCCGCGTCGCTGGCGTGTGCGCTGGCGCCGTCGATCGGCGCGCTGGTGGCCGCGCGCGCGGTGCAGGGGGTGGCGGGCGCCCTGCTCGTGCCGAGCTCGCTGGCGGTGATCGTCAACACCTTCCCGGAGTCCGAGCGGGGGGCCGCGATCGGGAGCTGGACGGCGTGGGGCGCGATCGCGGCGGTGCTCGGCCCGCTGGTCGGCGGCGAGCTGCTGGCGATCGCCTCCTGGCGCTGGATATTCCTGGTGAACGTCCCGTTCGTGATCGCGTGCGTGTCCCTGATCCTGCTGGCGATCCCTCGCGCCGAGCCACGTCGCGGCGAGGCCCGACGCGTCGACGTCCCCGGTGCGCTGCTGTGCGCGGCCGGCCTCGGCGGACCGGTGTTCGCGCTGATCGAGCAGCCCCGGCTGGGATGGCCGAGCCCGGCGGTGATCGCGCCGCTGGTTGCCGGGGTGGCGCTGCTGGGGGCGTTCACGTGGCGCGAGTCGCGCACGCGCGACCCGATGCTCCCGCTCGGCCTGTTCCGCCGGCGCAACTTCGCGGCGGGCAACATCGAGACGTTCTCGATGTACGCCGGCCTGGCGATCCTGTTCTTCTTCCTGGTGCTGTTCCTGCAGCAGATCGGCGGCTACTCACCGCTGCGCAGCGGCCTGGCGACGTTGCCGGTGACGCTGATCATGTTCGCGCTCTCGCGCCGCTTCGGCGCGCTCGCAGACCGTTTCGGCCCGCGCCTGTTCATGGGCGTCGGGCCGCTGGTGGCAGCGTGCGGGCTGCTGCTGTTCCAGCGCATCGGCGCCCACGTCCACTACGTCTCGGACGTGCTGCCGGGGCTGCTCGTGTTCGCGCTGGGACTGTCGATGACCGTGGCGCCGCTGACCGCGGCGGTGCTCGCCGGCGCCGAGCACCAGGCGGGCATCGCCTCGGGCGTGAACAACGCCGTCGCGCGCGTTGCCGGGCTGCTCGGCACGGCTGCCGTCGGCGCGGCGGTCGCGGGGTCGTTCGGCTCGACCCTCGATAGCCGGCTGGCGGGCGCGAAGCTCGGACCGGCGGCGCGCGCTGCGGTCAAGGCGGCCAAGCGCCTGCCGCTCGGCCGTCCCGACGTGCGCGCCCTGCCGTCGGCCCAGGCGCACGCGCTCAGCAACGCGGCCGAACAGGCTTCGCTGCACAGCTTCCACATGGGCCTGGCCATCGCCGCGGCGCTCGTGGCCCTCGGCGGGCTGGTTGGCGTCGCGGGCATTCGCAACCGCCAGGTGGACGTGCACGCGGAGGACTGCGCGAGCGGGCAGCTGGTGGGGATCAACCCGGAGCCGGCCTCCTCGACGGTGTGAGCAGGATGCGCCGGCACACGGGCCCAGCGCTCAGCCGCTCGCCGAGCGCTGTTCGCCGTTCTGCGTCCAGCTCGCGGTCTGGCCGTTGAAGGCGAGCGAGGCTGGCGCGATCGTGTTCGGGCCGGTGGTGGCGAGCACCTGGTGGAAGTCGTGGAAGCCGAGCACTTCGAGGAGCTGGCCGGTCGGGGTCGAGCCGGAGCTCGCGCCCGCGGCGAAGGTGGCGTACAGCGCCACCGTGCGGCCGTTGGCCGCGAGCACGTAGGTTTCCAGGTGCGACGGCTCCGGCGAGGCGGGTTGGTCGATTGGTTCCTGCACCCCGCTGATCCCGTAGCTCGCGCCGCTGCGCAGGTCGAACACTTCGAGTCCCTCGTTGTATTCGTACTGGTTGCTCGTGCTTGTTTCGACGGCGACGAAGGGCCCGGCCACGTGCTTCACCGAGCCCGTCGTCTCTGGTTCAACCGGGCCGCGGGGGCCCGGGGCTCTTCCCACAGAAGCACCACGCGCGAGCTCCCCTGCACGCAGCCGTACACGGCGGGGTAGATCGGGCCCGCGGCCTTGAACACGCGCACCACGCCGCGGTGCAGGATCGTGTGGCCGCGGCGGCGCTGGCAGACCACGGGGCGGCGCGAGGCAGAGCGGGCGGCGCCGGTGCCGGCAGCGGGCGCGGGAGCTGCCAATGCGCCGGCGGCAGCCGCGCCGGCGGCGAGGGCGAGGGCGAGCGCGAGCGCGCTCACTGCCACCGCGGCCACGGCGCGCCGGGCACCCGGGCCAAGCAACCGCTCGAGCCTCACTCCGATGTGTCCCCAAACCGGCGCCACTGCGCCAGCGATGATCTCACACGGGCTCGCGCGAGTACTCGCGCATCGCCTCGATGATCGGGCCGAGCCTGCGCCCGCGCTCGGTCAGCCGGTACTCGACGGTGGGCGGGCTGGAGGGGATGACGGTGCGCTGCACGAGACCGGCGCGCTCGAGGTCGCGCAGGCGCTCGGAGAGCATCCGCGGGGAGATGCCGGCGACGGCGGCGGCGAACTCGTTGAAGCGCAGCGCTCCGGTGAGCGCGGCGTAGATGATCGACAGCTGCCAGCGCCGCTCGAGGAGGTCCGCGGTCTCGCGGACCTCCACGGGGACGGGCTCACATCTACGCGTGCGCGACATCGCGGGCGGGCTCCAGCGCGCGACTGAGGACCTCGCGGACGGTCATGACCGGATGGAAGGTCATCTGCTCGCGCACCTCCTCGGGAATCTCGTCCAGATCGCCGCGGTTGCGCTCGGGCAGGATCACGTCGGTGAGGCCGGCGGCGTGGGCGGCGAGCGCCTTCTGCTTGAGCCCGCCGATCGGCAGCACGCGGCCCTGCAGCGTGACCTCGCCGGTCATGCCGACCGTGTGCTTGACCGGGCGCCCGGACAGCAGCGAGGCGAGCGCGGTGACCATCGTGACGCCCGCGCTCGGCCCGTCCTTGGGGATCGCGCCGGCGGGCACGTGCACGTGGAACTCGCGGTTCTCGAACGCGCTCTCGTCGATGCCGAGCTCCTCGGCGTGTGCGCGGACGTAGGAGAGGGCGATCTTGGCCGACTCCTTCATCACGTCGCCGAGCTGGCCGGTCAGCACGAGGCTGTTGCCGCCCGAGCCGCCGCTCTTCATGGAGCTGGCCTCGACGAACAGCACGTCGCCGCCGGCGCCTGTGACGGCCAGGCCGGTGGCCACGCCGGGGGTGGCGGTCCGCGCGGCCGACTCCTGGAAGAACTTCTGGCGTCCGAGCGCGTCACGCACGATCTCCAGGTCGATCTTCACGGATGTGGCCTTGGACTTGGCCGCCTTCCTGGCCTTCTTGACAGGCTCCTGCACATCTTCGGAGGCAGGCTTGGCGCCATTCTGAGAACCGGCCTCGACGGTGACCTCGGCGGCGTCCTTCTTCGGCTCCGGGGCATCCTCCTGGCTGGAGGCGATCTTGGTGGCGGTCTTGCGCAGCACGGTGCCGAGCTCGCGCTCGAGGTTGCGCACGCCGGCCTCGCGCGTGTACTCGGAGATGACCGTGCGCAGCACCTCGTCTGAGATCTGGACCTCGTTCTCGCGCAGGCCGTTGCGGTCGCGCTGGCGCGGCCACAGGTAGCCCTTGGCGATGGCGAGCTTCTCCTCGGAGGTGTAGCCGTCGAAGCGGATGACCTCCATGCGGTCGAGCAGCGGTCCGGGGATCGTGTCGGCGACGTTGGCTGTGGCCAGGAACATGACCTGGCTGAGGTCGAGCTCGACGTCCAGGTAGTGGTCGCGGAAGGAGTGGTTCTGGGCGGGGTCGAGCACCTCGAGCAGCGCCGAGGAGGGGTCCCCGCGCCAGTCCGCGCCGACCTTGTCGACCTCGTCGAGCAGGATCACGGGGTTCATCGTGCCGGCGTCGCGCAGCGCCCTGACCAGCCGGCCGGGGAGCGCTCCGATGTAGGTGCGCCGGTGCCCGCGGATCTCGGCCTCGTCACGCACGCCGCCCAGCGACATGCGCACGAACTCGCGTCCGGTCGCGCGGGCGATGGACTCGCCGATGGAGGTCTTGCCGGTTCCGGGGGGTCCGATCAGCGTGAGGATGGCGCCGGATCGGTCGCCCGCCCGCCCGCTGGCCTCGATCCCGCGCTCGGAGCGCAGCTTGCGCACGGCGAGGTACTCGGTGACGCGATCCTTGACGTCCTCGAGGCCTGCGTGGTCGGCGTCCAGCACGGCCCGCGCGGCGACCGGGTCGAGGTGCTCCTCGGAGCGCTTGCCCCAGGGCACGGCGATCAGCCAGTCGAGGTAGGTGCGGATCATGCTGGACTCGCCGGTCTGCTCGCCCATGCGCTCCAGGCGCGCGAGCTCCTTGAGCGCCTGCTCCTTGACGGGCTCGGGCATGTCGGCGTCCTCGATCTTGGTGCGGTACTCGTCGGCGACGGACGCCTCGTCGTCGCCGAGCTCCTTGCGGATGGACTCCATCTGCTTGCGCAGGAAGTACTCGCGCTGCTGCTTCTCGGCGCCCTCCTGGACGTCCTCGCGGATGCGCTTGCGCACCTGCAGCTCGGCGAGGCTCTCGCGCTGCAGCTTGACGGCGAGCTCCAGGCGGTCGGTGACGTCGAGCGTGCGCAGCAGCTCGACCTTCTGCTCGTAGGAGATGTTGGGGGAGTAACCGGCGGAGTCGGCGAGCGCGCCGGGCTCGGCGATGGCGCGCAGGAAGGCGGAGATGCGCCCGTCGTCGCCGCGCAGCTCGAGGATCTCCTCGACGGTGGCGCGGTACTCGCGCTCGAGCTCGCGCGTGCGTTTGTCGGTGGGCATCTGGTCGGGGCGCTCGTCGACCTCGACGCGCAGCTCGCCGCCGGGTCCCGTTTCGGCGGCGCCGATCAGCGCGCGGTGCTCGCCGGAGATGGCCACAGCGCGGCCGCCGCCGGGCAGGCGGATCTGCTCGGAGACCTCCGCGATGGTGCCGACCTCCAGGAACTCGTTCTCGTGGCGCGGCACGAGCACGACGCGCTCGTCGTCGCCGACGTCGATGGTCAGCGTGATGCCCATGTTGGGGAACACGACGGTGTCGTCGAGCGGGATCAGCCGCAGGCGCGGCTTGGGCTCGGAGGGCGGGACGGTGGGCTTCTGCGAGGAGGGGGTCATAGGTATTCGCTCCATATGAGCTTACGAAAGTGTAGTTAGTATAGCGCGCTCGGGGCGGGTGCCGGGCGCCTCGGGATGGGGAGCGCTGATCGGCGCTCTGGCTGGAGAGACTGGGTGTCGGCAGCCCTGCACGCGTGGGGCGGGCATGACGCCCGCCCCACGTGCGCTATCGACGCTCTCGCTAGACCAAGCCGCTGTACGGGAGCCCGCCGATGAGAACGCCGAGCCGGCCCGCGCGGGCCAAGCTCAGAGCTGCAGCTTCACTTCCGCCAGTTCCTCGAGGAGTTCGCCTTCGCAGTAAAACCCGCCGGTGATCGGTGCGAACAGCCGTGCCTTCTGCGCCTGAATTTCACATCCGTCGGCGTAGCCGTCTTCGTAGCGGACGACGTAGGCGAGTTTGCCGACCTTTTCGAAGCTCCCACCCACTTCGGAGTCCTCTTCGGAGACCCACGTTTTGCTCTGCACGTAGAAATCCCACACGAATTCGCATCCGGCGCCTTCGGAGACTCCACATACTTTGAAGCGCAGTGGGTTTGAGCCTGTGACCGCGCTCGCCTTGGTGGTGTCGCGGCCCCCCTGAGCGTCTGTCTTGCCGTTCCTGCTATTTACCGCCATCCGGCGTGCAGGCTGGGCGGGCGCATCATACTCTCGGTGGATTGGGCGCGCCGGTCGGCTGGCAACGCCCGCGTCGTGAGCTTTACGACTGCTCTCCGGAGGAATGACCAGACGGCGCTGACGGCGGGCGCTTGAAGCTGACCTCGACGTTCTGCTCATGCACGCGCTCCTCGACCTCGGCGGAGGAGGTGAGCGCGCGCCGGTCGGCCTCGAGCAGCGGGTCGGAGAAGAAGCTGCGCGGCCACAGTCGACGCACGCGCACGACGTTGATCTCGGCGGCAAAGAGGGTCAGCTGGGCGCCGAGATACAGCCAGGCGAGCAGGCCGAGCACGAGCGCGAACACGCCATAGAGCGGCCCGGTGCGCTTGAGCTCGTGATCGACGTAGAAGCCGCCGAGATGCTGCAGCAGCTGCCAGAAGACGGCGGCGACGATGACGCCGGGTAGCAGCTCGCGCCAGGAGACATCGACGGCGGTGAGGAGTTTGAAGGCTGTCATGAACAGGGCGATGTTGAAGACGAACGCGACGACGACCCCGGCGGCCACGGCGGGCGCGGCGTGGCTGGCGGAGCCGACGAAGCCGGCGGCGGTGGTGGAGACGATGAAGAACGTCCCCAGGATCGCGAGCATGCCCAGGCCGCGCAGGCGTGAGCGCAGGAAGTTGGGCCGGTGCTTGAACGGCACGCTCCAGATGCGGTTGAACGCGTTCTGGGTGGCGCCGGTGATGCCCATGCCGGCGAGCAGCGAAGCGAGCACGCCGATGACCAGCCCGACGCTGCTGCCGGTGAGCGACTGCAGTTTGAGTTGGTCGCTGATGATCGGGAACTGCCCGAGCGCGCTGTCGAGGATCCGCTGGCGCTCGCCGGGGTCACCCTGGAGCACGAAGCCGAGCACGGTCACGAGCACGAGCAGAAGCGGGAACAGCGAGACGAAGCCGTAGTAGGCGATCAGCGCGGCGATCTGCCCGCCCTGGTCTTCGCTGAACTTCTTGATGACGGCGGCGAGGAAGCGCAGCCGTGGGCTCCGCTGCTGGCGGAGGTCGAGAGCGTGGAGGCGGTCGGTGATGCTCATCGGCGGCAGGGTCGGACGCTGCGGGTTCGGTGGGCGCGGGGCATCGACACCCCGAGTGTCTACCCGATGCGAGCGTCACGTGGGCGCCGGCCCGCGCGGCCTCGGCGCGCCGCAGTGGCGCTCGCGACTTTGGGAGGGGGGTCTCGGGGCCTCGGCGCTCGACATCCCCGTATGGCCAGTCCATGCGAGCGGCAAGCACGAGCGCCGGGTGCTCCCTGGTCGCCGGTCGGTTGGGGCGCTCGACGTGAGTTCGATCCGGCCGAGGAGGTGGCGCTGGTCGCGCGCGCCAAGCGCGAGCTGCTGCTGCGTGCCCATCGCTACCGGCTGCGACCGGAGGATCTCGAGGACTGCTACAGCCAGGCGACGCTCGAGCTGGTGTCGCACGCGCGTAGCGGAGCGATGTTCTCGAGCCGTGTGCACCTGGCCAACACGCTCGAGGAGCGTTTTCTGTCGCGGATTCACGACCGCCGTCGAGCGCTTTCCGGGCGCAGCCCGATGCAGGCAGCGCTCGAGGCGGCCATGCCCCTCGACTGCGTCGAGGAGAGCCAGATCGAGATCGTCGACGTGCGGGCCGAGCTCGACACGCTCGTGATCCTCCGCCAGGACCTGCGTCGCGTGCAGTCGCTCGCACGGGAGCTCACATCCGACCAGCGGTTGGTGCTCGCCTGTCAGGTCGGACAAATGAGCCGGCACGACTTCTGCCGCCTGTACGGCTGGTCGCCGGAGAAGTACCGCAAGGTGGCGCAGCGCGCGCGTGCGCGCCTGCGGCGCCTGATGGCTGACGAGCTGGTGTAGGGCTCGGCGAACGGTGGTGGTGCGTCGCATCAGATACCGCCTTTTGCGGTGGATGTCCCGCCCGCGTCCCGCTGTCGGAAGAGGAAGCAGGGACGCCCTATGAACCAATCTCCCCCCACTCATAGGTCTGTTCCCTGGGACGCCGGCGGTCGGTTGAACGGACGGCAGCACGGCGATCCCCATCCGCGCGCAAGCGGTCGGGATCCGGAGAGCTCCCCGCTCCGGCTTCCGGCCGCCCGCGTGCTCAGCGGGGCGACGGCGCGATGACCCTGCTGCGACGAGCGCCCCGGGAGGTCTACCGCGTCTACGGGGAGCGGGAGTTCCTCGCGGACGCGTGGCAGGACGTGCGCCGCGAGGCGGCGGTCTCCGAGATCGGGCCGCGGCGACTGCAGAGGGTTGCCGGCACGACGATGCTGCTGGCGGCCACGGGGGCGGTGGGCGGGTTGGTCGCGATCACCAGCCTGTCGTCGGTTGCGGGCGATGGACGCCGGGTCCGTGCGAACCTGCTCGCGGCCACCCGCTCGCTTGTCTCTTCGCGCGCCGCTCGTGCCCACATCTGGCGGGAGGGGCCAGGCTCGGACAGGCCTCACCGCCAAGGCGTGCTCGACCGGCAGGCGGATCGAGCTCGCGGCGTGCGCAGCGTCGCCGCGCGTCCCCGGACGGTTGCCGTCGCGGTGCGTCATCCGAGCGCGCCGATCCAAACCGTGGAGCCGGGACCGACCCAAGCCGCGGCATCGGGACCGAGCGAAGCCGCTGCGCCTGTGCCGATCCAAGCGCCACCGTCGAGCGTTGCGCGCCTAACGGCCAGCTCCTCCTCGCAGCCGCGCCAGTCGGGCCAGTCAGAGTTCGGATTCGAGCGTTGAGGAGCGCGACGTGGCCCGCGAGCAGATGCGACCGACCGTGACGATCGCCACACGCGCGCTGTGGCGGATCCGCCTGCTGCGCGAGCTGCCCCGGTATCTGGTGTGCGCGCTGTCGGCCGTGGGGCTGGTGGCGAGCGCCAGGTTCGCGATCGCTCCACCGCAGCCTGTCCTGCCGGCGGCGGCCGTGCGCGAGCCCGCGCCGACGGATCCTGCGGCCGAAGCGTACGCGGCGCTGTTCGCACGCCGCTACCTGACGTGGAACGCCGCTGAACCGCAGGCGAGCGCCCACGCGCTCGAACCGTTTCTCGGGCCGGGCATGGAACCGGATGGGGGGCTGGAGCTTCCGGCGAGCGGCGAGCAGCGGGTGGAATGGGTGGAAGTGGTCCAGGCGCGCGAACCGGCGCCCGCCGAGCACGTCTACACGGTCGCCGCGCAGACGGACACGGCGGGTCTGGTGTATCTGACGGTGGCGGTCACGCGCGCTGGCGACGGCAGCCTGGCGTTGGCCGGCTATCCCGCGTTCGTGGGCGCCCCGGCCGCCGGTCCGGCGCAGATCGTGGGACACCTGCGCGAAGTGGATGATCCGGCGCTCGCGACGGTTGTGCAGCGAGTGCTGCGCAACTACCTGGCCGCCTCCTCCGGTGAGCTGGAAGCGGATCTGGCCAGTGGCGCCCGCGTCTCGCTCCCGAGCCTCCCTTTGACCGTGCAGTCGATGCAGCGTCTGGACTGGGCGCGTGAGGGCAGCGCGGTGCTGGCGACGGTCCAGGCGCAGGACGGGCGTGGCGTTCAGTACACGCTCGCCTACGAACTGGACGTCGAGCGCGAGCAGGGCCGCTGGGAGGTCTCGGCCGTGCAGACCGACCCCGATGCGTAGATCCCGACCCGAGGAGGCCCGATGAAGACACGCTGTTCCTGTTGGCCGCTCGTCACGCTGCTGGCGTGTGTGTGCCTGATGCTGGCGCCCGCGGCGGCTCGTGGCGCAGTCACAAGCACGACCTCGACAGGCGCGCCGCCCCCCGCGGCGTCGTCCGAAAGCGGAGGCAGCTCGCTTGAATCGGCCGCCGCCAAGGCGGGGAGCACGGGACGTGCGGTCGCGATGAGCTTGATCGGCCTGGCGTTCGCGGTGGCGGCCACGGTGCTGGCGTTCCGCCGGGACTTCAAGGAGGCGGCCGGCGTGTTTGCCGTGGGGATCGTCTCCGTGCTGCTGGCCACTCCCGCGGGTGTGAGCCTGCTGCGCGACACCGTCACGTCGCTGTTCGGGTCCCAGTGATCGAGATCCGCTCTTACCGGCGGGTCTTCGACCTGGAGCGGCGCATCTACAGCGTCGATCGTCTGAGGCTCAACCCGGGTGGGGTGCCTGTACGGGGAGTCCTCTACTTCCTCGCGCTGCTTGCAGCGGGTCTGATCGTGGCCGGTCTGCCGCTCCTGGGAGCCCTCGCCGGGGCGCTGCCCTGGTATCTGCGGGACATCGCGCTGCCGGGCGCTGGCGCCACGGTTCTGAGCGCGATCCGCGTAGAGGGTCGGACGTTCCATCTGGCGGCGCAGGCGCTCATGCGCTATTGGACCGGGCCCCGCCGGCTGACGCGCGGTTGCCGCTGTCGGGCCGTGGGGGAGCTCTGGTGTCCGCAGGAGATCGTGATGCTCCCGGATGGCTCCGACAGCCGCATGCGTCGCCTCCGCTACACGGGGCCGGGCGCCGTGCTCGTCTCGGTCGAGTACGAGCGCAAGGGACGGGCGACGGAGCTCGGGCCCAGCGGCATGGCGCGACCGGGACGGCGCCCCGTGCTCAGCCTGAGCCAGACGGCGGACGCTCGTGCGCTGGAGGAGGGCCAGGTGATCTCGCTTGGGTCCGGAGCACGACTGCTCGTGATAGCGAACGCCGCCGGGCGCAGGTGACGCGGTGGGCGCGCCGATCGCGTTCGTGTACGGCAACTGCGTGTTCGCCCAGAGGCTCGACGACGGCTGGGCGGCGTTCGCGCTGCCCGCCTCCTCGTACGCGTGGCTGAGCGAGGAAGGCAAGCGCGCTCGCTTCCTGGCGTTGATCGGGGCGCTCGAGGCGATCGAGGCCGACATCCAGATACTGCGGGTCTGCCGACGCTGGGGACTGGAGCGCTACGCCGGCGGGCTGCGCGAGGAGAGCGACTTCGGGCGGGTCTGCACCCGGGGCCACGTGCAGGCTCGCGAGCGCTACATCGAGGAGCACGTTCGGCGGCTGGGCGACATCGGGGTGGCCCAGCCCGCGGTGTTCCTGCTGGTGAGCCTGCGCGACCCGGAGCGCGACGTCGCCTCCTACGTCTCGCGGGCGGCGGGACAGCATCCGAGAGAGTGGTGGGAGGGGCTCAGGCGGGCGCTGGCGATGCGCGAGCGGCGCGTTCTGAAGGCGTCGGAGCTAGAGCGGGCACGGGTGCGTGCCGACCAGGTCCATGCGCGGCTGGCGGACTTCCTGCCGGTGCGCCAGGCACGCGGCGTCGAGTTGCAATGGCTGGTGCGCAGAGCGTTCTGCAGGGGCCTGGGGGAACCGGTGATCGACGGTCTGCACGAGCCACGCGCGCTCGTGTTCGAGCGCAACGGGGAGGCCGTGCTAGCTCCGCTGGAGGGCGACATCATGCGCTGGGCCGACGGTTATGTCGAGCATCGGGGCAGAGCGCTCAAGATCGAGTCCGAGCTCGGCACGAGCTGGCAGGCGCAGCTGGTGATGGGGGCGCTGCCCGAGCGCACGCAGTTCCCAGGCGCCCGCGCAGAGCTGATGTTCGCGCCGGCGGAAAGCCTGCATTTCGGCATAGACCTGTCTCTGAACGCGCGCTTCCTGCCCAACGAGCTGGCGCTGAGGATCGCGCGGCGACGGATCCAGGACGCCGATCAGATCGTGCGAGCGGAGTCAGGTGGCGAACAGGGGGTCTCCGATCTGGGATACGAGCGCACGCAGGAGGCGAGGGACCTGCTCGCCCATCTGCAGGCATCGAGCAAACCGCCGCTGTTGCGCGCGACGCTCGCAATCGCGGTCGCGGCGGAGGACGAGGAGGAGCTGGAGGAGCGCGTCGAGATGTGCAGGCGAGCCTTTGGTGAGATACGCCTGCATCGGCCGCTCGGCGATCAGCTGCAGCTGTTCCTCCAGCATCTGCCGGGGCAGCGGACCAGGTTGGCGGGATACGACGACACGCTCACGGCGGAGCAGGTCGCGGCGATGATGCCGACCGCCGCGCACGAGGCGGGATCGAGCAAGGGCTTCTACCTCGGGCACACCCTGTCAGGGTCCAGGCAGCCGATCACCTTCAATCTGCGAGAGGGCTCTGACAGCGACGGCAACGCGACGATCCTCAGCGTTGGCGCGCTCGGCTCGGGCAAGACCACGCTGGCGCAGAAGCTCCAGTACGAGGCGTTCCTGCAGGGCGCGAGGGTGATCGACTGCGACCCCAAGGGCGATCACCGCTTTCATCTGCTGCCCGACGTGAGGCCGCACGTCGAGTGCGTCACGCTGCGGCCAGACCCGGCGCTGCGCGGGATGCTGGACCCGCTGAGGGTCGCGCCCGCGCATCTGCGTCAGGACGCCGCGGTGTCGTTTCTACGGGATCTGCTGCCGGGAAGGGCGGACCCGGCGTGGGAGACCGCGGTGGTCGGTGCGGTCGACCGCGTTCTGACCCGCTCGCACGCCCCCACCTGTCGCGAGGTCGTGCGAGCGCTGGAGGAGGGGGACGAGATCGAGGCGAAGGTGGGAAAGGCGCTCGATGTCTACGCTCGCTCCGGACTCACGCAGCTCGGGTTCGCCGACTCCGCGGTGAAGCTGCCACCCGTAGGGCACCGCCAGGTCACCTATCTGCCCATTCGCGATCTGCCGGCTCCGCCGCCGGGGATGCCGCGCTCGGAGTACTCGCAGGCCGAGCGGGTGGGCGAGCAGATCGTGCGCCTGATCGCGATGTTCGCGATGCACCTGATGGGCGCCGAGCGGGAGCGGCTGAAGCTGTTCTCCTTCGACGAGGGTTGGCGGCTGCTCGGGGATCCGGTTGGCCGGACGCTGTTGGGCTCCCTCCAGCGTATGGGCCGTTCGGAGCTGGCGGTGCCGATCATCAGCACACAGCTGGTCACCGACACGCTGATCGGGGAGCGAGAGTCGCTCGAGAACCTGATCGGCGCGACGTTCGTCTTCGGCGTGCGCTCGCCGGTGGAGGCGGCACGCGCGCTGACCCTGCTCGGGCTCGATCCGGAGGACAGGCGGATGTGCCGGAGCCTGCTCGAGCTCGAAGCCGGCCGGTGTCTGTTCCGCGACCACAGCGGCCGGGTGGAGGCGATACAGGTCGACGTCGTCGTGCCGTCGCTGCTGCGGGCGTTCTCGACCACACCGACGAGCTGAGTGAAGACCCACACGATCGTGCTGGTGGCGCTCGTCGCGGCCGCGATGGGCGCGGGCGCCGGATGCGGGGCGGCGGGCGCGGCAGCATTCGCACGCGCGGCCACGGTCCAGCCCACGGGCGCGGCCGACCCGCCGGGCTCGCTCGCGCCGGCGCAGGCTGTCGTGAGCAGGGCGCCGAGCAGCCCTCCCCTGACCTCCGGCCAAGCGGGCTCGGGCGGCGCGGGCGGCGGCGAAGAAGACGCGGGCGCGACGCCGCAGACGGAAGTGGATCCCCTCGTGAGCAATGGCCTTGGCAGCCCCACGTGCAAGGGAGCGCTCGCAGGCGAACTGTCGTCGGCGGACAGACGCAACTGCGAGACATCGGGGTTCGCGGCGGCGCCGGCACCAACGGCGGACTACGGGATCGACGCGCACCTGAACACCAGCGCGCTCAGTATCGACTCGTGGGTGCCGAGCGTCATGCAGGACCTGATCGTGACCCCCCTGTGGATGGCGCTGGTGTGGGCGGTGCACGCGCTGGTCGTGATGCTCGAGTGGTGCTTCACGATCGACCTGCTCGACAGCGCCGCCGCGGACGGCGTCGGCAGTGGCCTGCGCCAGATGCTGGCCACGTTCACCGAACCCTGGCTGCCGATCGCGCTGTCGGCGGCGTCGGTGCTGGCGCTCTACCACGGCCTCATCCGCCGCCGCGTGGCCGAGACGCTGGGCGAGGCGTTGCTGATGGCGGCAATGATGCTCGGGGGCATCTGGGTGATCACAGATCCCACAGGGACCGTGGGAGCGCTCGGCGAGTGGGCCAACCAGGCGAGCCTCGGCACGCTCGCGGTGGCCGCCCACGGTACGCCGACCGGCCCGGGGCAGGCACTCGGGACCAGCCTCGATACGGTCTTCACCGAGGCGATCGAAGCTCCGTGGTGCTACCTGGAGTTCGGAGACGTCGACTGGTGCCGTGAGCCGTCCCGGCTGGATCCCAGCCTGCGCGCGGCCGGGTTGCGGGTCGCCGCCGACGAGATCATCCAGGTGGCCTGCCAGCCGAGCTCGGTTCCGCTGGCGCCGTGCACCGCGGCTACGAGCGCGCAGGCAGCGGCGCTCGAGCACAGCGCCGAGCTGTTGCGCGACGCACAGAGCAACGGTGCGATCTTCCTCGCCCTTCCCGCGAACGGGGCGGCGCGCAACTCGATCAACGAGCAGGGCTCGCTGCTGCGAGCTCTCTGCCAGAGCAGCGAAGCGACGAACTGCCGTGGCCCGACAGCAGCGCAGGCGGAGTTCCGGACCGCCAGCGGGACCCTGTGGCGGGTTGGAGGCGTGCTGCTGATCGCCGGGGGTTTGCTCGGCATGCTTCTGCTGCTGGGATTCGTCGGCGTGGGGCTGCTGAGGGCGGCCATCTTCAGCCTGCTCTATCTCCTGCTGGCTCCCGCGGTGGTGCTGGCGCCGGCGTTCGGCGAAGGAGGCCGAGCGCTGTTTCGCAAATGGGCCGCGCGGCTGTTGGGGGCGGTCGTCTCCAAGCTGGTGTTCTCGTTCCTGCTGGGGGCCATCCTGGCGGTCATCGCGATCCTGTCCGATCTGGAGGCGCTTGGGTGGTGGACGCAGTGGCTGCTGATGTCGGCGTTCTGGTGGGGCGCGTACGCGCACCGCCACCAAGCCCTCGGTGTCGCCGAGGGCACGCTCGGCGATCGGAGACTCTCCAGCGAGCGCGTGCAGCGGCGCTCGGTCATGCGGCGGATGGGCGACGTGCTCGAGAGTCGCAAAGGGATGGCCGCGGCGCGCTGGGTGAACGCCAGGCGCTCGAGGCCGGCGCCGAGCGTCGAGCAGCACCGGAAGCTGGCACACGCAGGGCACGCGCTGGCGCGTGCCGGGGCGGACGAGCAGGTGAGGAGGACGCTGGAAGGCGAGCACCGCGCCGCGAGCGCGCGGGCTGAAGCCGCGCCCGAGATCCAGGGGCGACTGGCGGCCAAGCGCGCACGGCTGGAGCGACTGGAACGCGAGCGCGGGAAGGCCCTGACGAGCGGTGACACACGGCGGGCGGCCGAACTCGGGCATCGCCGGGATCGCGTCAAGGGCGAGATCGAGCACGAGCAGGATGAGCTGAGTGCAGCGCAGAAGGTCGTGCGCGAGGGAGCGCAGGCGCAGCGACGGACGGGCGAGGTGTACACACGCGAGCGTCGGGAGCGCCAGGATCGCTTTCTGGACGCCCAGGCGGCGCTTCCGGCGGGCGCGCAGGCGCAGCGGGCGGGCGAAGGTCGTGACTACGCGGCCCTGTCCGGCCTGGCCGGCTACGGGCGCGCGGCGTACGAGCGGCTCGACTCGCCCGCCCGCCGGGCGGCGCGCCTGGAGATCGACCGCGAGCTGGCCCTGCGCAAGGAGCTGTCGGAGACCGCCAGGAGCTTCTCAGGCACCCAGGCGCCGCGGTTGCGGCGTCGCGAGCGGCGCGAAGCGGACAGGAAGTTCGACGGTGCTCTGCACGAGCGCATGCGAGACGGTGGACGCGGCATGCCCGCCTCGCGCAGACGGAGCACGGCTTTCGATGCCTGGCGGGAGGCCGGGCGCGCCGGGCACGAAGCGAGCGGGCGCGAGCCGAGCTCCGATCGCTCGAGCGTGATGCGCGACGCGCGCGAGGTGGCGGAGCGGCGCAAACGTCAGCTGGGCGGCGATCGACCTTGACGGCGGAGTCGGCCGCGGCCAGGCCCCGCGGGCAGGATGCGGGAGCGCGGTTGATCGCGCTCGGCGCGGTCGGGGTCGGGGCGATCGCGTTCGTGCTCGTGGCAGCGCTCGCGGCGCTCGGCGGCGCGTCGTTGGGCGCCGATGGCGCGTCCGCGGGCGGTGCTCAGAGCGATGGTGTCTCGGCGCTGGCTCAGAGGGAAATTCCACCCCTGTATCTGCGCCTGTACGAGGAAGCCGCGCAACGGTACGGCTTGGATTGGGCGATCCTCGCCGGCATCGGCAAGGTCGAGTGCGACCACGGACGCGATCCCGCCCCGTCGTGCACGCGGGAGGGCGTGGTCAACTCGGCGGGCGCCGGCGGGCCGATGCAGTTCATCGCCTCGACGTGGGCGAAGTATGGGGTGGACGCTGACGGCGACGACCCGCCCGACCGCTGGAGCCCCGCGGACGCGATCTTCTCGGCCGCCAACTATCTGCGCGCGTCCGGCGCCCCCGGCGACTACCGGCAGGCGATCTACGCATACAACCACGCGGACTGGTACGTGACCGCGGTGGAGAGCTGGGCGGCGAGGTACGCCAGCCCGCCATCCTCCTCGAATGAGCAGGCGTCGCTGGCCGGCGAGCAGGTCGGGGAACGCGCGGAAGGCCTGGAAGGCGCGGAAGGCCTGGAAGGCGCGGAAGGCCTGGAAGGCGCGGACACGCGCCTGGTGGGCGAGAGCCCGACGCCGGTCCGCTTCATCGCCGGGGAACGCGCGGAGCTGGCGCCGGGTGACGGCCATCTCGCGCTGGTCCCGGCCGGGGTGCCGTGGACCGTGCAGGCGATGGTCGTGGCAGGCAATGAGCTGCAGGATCTGCCGTATGGCCCGGGCGGGCATCCCGACCCGCGGGGAGCGCTGGAAGAGGACTGCTCGAGCACCGTCAACTACGTGCTCTACCGCTCGGGCGTACGCCCGCTCACCGAAATCGTCAAGGACAACCCGCTGGCCCAGGACTACGTCGACTGGGGGGCGCCCGGCCCGGGGCGCTGGGTGACGATCTACGCAAGCGCGAGCCCCACTCCGCACGTTTTCATGACCATCGCGGGCCTCCGTCTGGACACGTCGCACGACGGCACCGACGTGGGACCCAACCGCTATGAAAACGGCCCCCGCTGGCGGATCCTCGACCACGTCCCGACGTGGGCCGATTGGTCGGTGCGCCATCCGCCGGGGTTGTAAGGTGCCGGGCATGTCAGCCCGCAAGGTCGACTACCTGCTGATCGGCGGGGGCCTCGCCTGCGCCAACTGCGCACGCTGGCTGCGCGAGGAAGGCGCGCACGGCGAGGTGCTGCTGGTGGGCCGCGAGCCCGACCCGCCGTACAACCGCCCGGAGTGCTCCAAGGGCTACCTGCGCGGCGAGGAGACCCGCGAGGAGCCGCTGTGCCGCCCGAACGAGTGGTGGTCGGAGCAGGACGTCGAGCTGCTGACGCGCACCAGCGTCACCGGCCTGGATCTCCAGGCGCGCACGGCGACGCTGTCGAGCAAGGAGGAGATCGTCTTCGACAAGGCCCTGATCGCCACCGGCGCCAACGTGCGCCGGCTGAACGTCGGCGGCTGCGAGCTCGAGCAGATCCACTACCTGCGCACGCTCTCCAACGCCGACGCGATCCGCGAGGGAGTGGCCGACGCCGAGCGGGTGGTGCTGATCGGCGGCTCGTTCATCGGCTGCGAGGTGGCGGCGTCGCTGACGCTGATGGGCAAGAGCTGCACGGTCGTGATGCAGGAGCACGCGACGTTCGAACGGAACTTCGGCACGCGCGCCGGGCGCTTCTTCCAGGAGCTGCTGGAATCGCACGGCGTGGTCTTCCACGCGAACGACGAGCTGGAGCGCTTCGAGGGCGATGGCCGGGTCGCGAAGGTGATCACCCGCGGCGGCCTGGAGCTGGCGGCCGACGCGGTCGTTGTGGGCGCCGGGGTGACGCCCGACGTACAGCTCGCGCAGAAGGCAGGGCTCCAGATCGGCGAGCGGGGAGGGGTGCGCAGCTCCTCGCGCCTGGAGAGCTCCGCGCCGGGCGTGTACGCGGCGGGAGACATCTGCGAGTACGACTCGGTCGTGCACGGCGGCGCCCCGCTGCGCATCGAGCACTGGGACGTGGCGTTCAACCACGGCAAGACCGCCGCCCTGAACATGCTCGGCCGCGACATACCGCACGCTGTGGTCCCGTACTTCTACTCCGTGCTGGGGACGTGGGGCGAACTGGAATACGTCGGGCCGGCGCTCACGTGGGACCAGGAGATCCTGCGCGGATCGTTCGAGGACGGGTCCTTCACCAACTGGTATCTCGAGGGCGGCGTCCTCAAGGCCGCGCTCACGTTCGGACGCCCCGACGATCTCGACGCCGCGCGGCGGCTGATCGTGGACGGGACCGCTCTGGACGAGCGCCAGCGGGGCGCGCTGGGCGACCTCGGCTCGGATCTCGCCGCGGTCGGGTCATAGGCCCGAGCGGGTCGGAGAGATCGTGGGGGCGTTCCCTTGATCGTGGCGAGCGTCCCCGAGTTCACGCGCGAAGCCCAGCACCTGCTGCGCGCGCCCGGCCTGTTCGACTGGTCGACGGTCACGCTGCTCGCGCTGGCCGTGTACGTCTACGCGGTCGAGGTCGAGCGCGCCAACTGGAGCGTCGTGCTCGCCGGCCTCGCCTTCTGGCTGATGGACTGGGCCAACGAGATCGCCAACGCCCTGGTGCTGCACTTCGACGGCAACGCCGCGCTGTGGACGGTCACCGGCCGCAGCAGCTTCGTGATCCTGATCGGCCTCACGGTCGAGATATCGCTGTTCTTCGCGATCAACGGCGTGGTCTTCGCCAAGCTGCTGCCGCCCGAGCGCTCCGCGCGCATCCTCGGCCTGCCCAACCGCTGGGCGATGGCGATCGGGCTCTCGCTGGTGTCGGTGGGGGTCGAGATCCTGCTGCACGCGGACGGGGTCTTCCACTGGTACTACTGGTGGTGGAACGTGGCCAGCTTCCCGGTGATCGTCGTGTTCGGCTACCTGACCTTCTACGTGGTCGCGTTCACCGTCCATGACATGCCCAGGCGGGCACGCCAGGTGCAGGTGGTGGGCGGGTTGGCCGCGCTCGACCTGATCGCAGGACTCGTGTTCGGGCCGCTGCTCGGCTGGATCTAGGCCGCCTCGCCGCGCGACGCCGCGAAGCCGGTGGCCACGCGCGTGAGCTCGTGCGAGGAGATCACGCGGTCGATCAGGCCGTACTCGCGCGCCTGCTCGGCTGTGAAGTAGCGGTCGCGGTCCATGTCGTCGTGCACGCGCTGCAGCGGCTGGCCGGTGTGGTGGGCGTAGATCTCGTCGACGTGGCCGCGCAGTGCGAGCGTCTCGCGCGCGTGGATCTCGATGTCCGCCGCCTGGCCCTCGAAGCCGCCGGAGGGCTGGTGGATGAGGATGCGGCTGTTGGGCAGTGCCATGCGCTTGCCCGGCGACCCGCCCGCAAGCAGCAGCGAGCCCATGCTCATCGCCACCCCGAAGCAGATCGTCTGCACGTCGGGCTTGACGAACTGCATCGTGTCGTAGATCGCCAGGCCGGCGTACACGCCGCCGCCGGGCGAGTTGATGTACAGCGAGACGTCCTTGTCCGCGTCCTCGCTCTCGAGGTGCAGCAGCTGCGCGACCACCAGGTTGGCCACCTGGTCGTCGACGGGGGTGCCGATGAATACGATGCGCTCGTTGAGCAGCCGCGAGTAGATGTCGAACGAGCGCTCGCCGCGGGCGCTCTGCTCGACGACCATCGGGATCAGTGTCATGGGCTATCCTTTCGACAACTGGTTGGTTGTCACACACGATAGCAACCATATGGTTGTCAACGGAGGTGATCATGTCGGTACGAAGGGAGATCGAGGTAGACGCGTCCGCCGAGGAGGTGTTCGAGGCGCTCGCCACGGAGGAGGGCCGCGAGCGCTGGCTGGCCGAGCCCGAGCGCGAGATCCACGTCGAGGTGCTCGACGCCCCGCACCGGCTGGTGTGGTGGTGGGCGGGAGCGGATGAGCCGGCCACGCGCGTCGAGTTCCTGCTCGTCGCCGGCAGCGGGCGCGACCCGCACACGCGCGTGATCGTGACCGAGAGCGTGCCGTCGTTCCCGATCGCGATGCTGGCCGCGAGCTTCGAGCTGGTGCTCGCTTGAGCGACACCGTGGGCCCGGTGTTCGCGGCCCTCGCCGACCCCACCAGGCGACTGATGGTCGAGGCGCTGCTGCGCGACGGGACCACGAGCGTGCCCGCGCTGAGCGCCGTGCTGCCGATAACGCGCCAGGCCGTCGCCAAGCATCTCTCGACGCTCGACCACGCCGGGCTCCTCGAGCGCGCTCCCACGGCGGGGCGCGAGGTTCGCTACCGGCTGCGCGCCGGCGCGCTCACGCCGGCCTCGGCGTGGCTGGCTGGCGCGGAGGCCGCCTGGGAAGAGCGGCTCGTGCGCCTCAAGGACGCCGTCGAGAGCGGCCAGTCGCGGTGAGTCGCCTGCGCGCAGGCGCCGGCGGTGCCCCGGGGGCTCCGGGCGCCCCCGGCGCCAAGCTGGCCGCGCTCGTGCTCGCGCTCGCTCTGGCGCTGGCGCTGGCGGGTTGCGGGCTGGTCGCGGGGCCGGCGCCGACAGCCGTGCGGCTGCTCGTCACCAGCGACTTCGGCAGCCGCGTGCTGCACCGCAGCGGCGCGCTGCGGGCGGGCGGGCAGGAGACGGTGATGAGCCTGCTGAGGCGCTACTACACGGTGAGCGCGAGCTCGGGCGCAGGCCTCGTGCAGGGCATCGACGGGCTCTCGGGCGGCCTCGAAGCGGGGGCGGCCGGGCAGGCGGCCGAATGGTCCTACTACGTCAACGGCGTCCAGGTGTCCAGGGCGCCGACCGCGACGAGCGTGCATCCCGGCGACCACATCTGGTGGGACCTGCACGACGCCAGCCAGACGAAGGACATCCCAGCGGTCGTGGGGTCGTTCCCCGAGCCGTTCCTGAACGGCATCGAAGGCGAGCGCCTGCCGGTGCGCATCGAATGCGCGTCGGTCTCCTACGCCTGTCGCACGGTCACAGCGAGCCTGCGCGGGCTCGGGGTGCCGGCGGCGATCGCGGCGATCGGCAGCGGCGGGGCCCCGGAAACGCTGCGCGTGATGGTCGGCCCGTGGGCGCATCTGGAGGGCGACCTCGAGGCCGAGAGCATCGCGCGCGGGCCACGCGCAAGCGGCGTGTACGCGCGCTTCTCGGCCAACGGGCAGGCGCTCACGCTGCTCGACCAGCGCGGTCAGCCGGTGCGGAGGCTGCTCGGCGACGCGGGCCTCGTCGCCGCCACGCGCGGCACCAAGGAAGCGCCCGTGTGGGTGGTCACGGGAACCGACGGCGCGGGCGTGGACCTGGCCGCGCGCGCGTTCAACCAGGCCACGCTGCAGGATCGCTTCGCGGTCGCGCTCGGACCGACCGGCGCGGTCGCGCTGCCGCTGCCCGGCGGATGAGCGTTCAGTCACGCTTGAGCGAATCTCCTACCCTTGTCAGGAACATGCCCGGACACGCGTACACAGCCGCGGCGGTGCCACCGAGGTCGCTCGGCCGGCGCGGCGCGCGCTCGTCGGCCGCCGGTCCTCTCGGTGTGGCCGGCCTGTGCGTGGCGGCGCTCGCGCTGCTGTGGGTGCTCGCCGAGCTGGTGCCGGCGGTTCGGCTGAAGGACGCGGTGGCGCTGCACGACTTCACGCTGCTCAGCGGACCTGTCGTGGACGGGCCCGCGCGCTTCCTGCTGCACCTGCTCGACCCGCTGCAGTTCATCCTGTGGGGCGTCGCGCTGATGGCCGTTGCGGTCGCCCGCGATCGCCCGCGGGTGGCGGTGGCGGTGGCGGCGGTGATGGGGCTCGCTCCGCTGACATCCGAGGTGCTCAAGCCGCTGGTCGCGCATCCCCACCTGCAGATCGGGCTGGTCTACATCGGCCCCGCGTCCTGGCCGAGCGGCCACGCGACCGCGGCGCTCGCGCTGGTCCTGTCCGCCGTGCTCGTCGCGCCGCCGCGCCTGCGGGCGCTCGTGGCGGGCACCGGCGCGGTGTTCGCCGTGGCCGTCGGCTGCGCGCTGCTGATGCTCGCGTGGCACATGCCGAGCGACGTCCTCGGCGGCTACCTGGTGGCCACGTTCTGGACGGCGATCGCCGTTGCCGCCCTGCGCGCAGCCGATCGGCGCTGGCCGCCCGGCGCGCGTCCGTAGCTCACGACGGCGACGGCTCCGCGCCCGCCGCGTGCGCGCCCGGGTTCCACAGCGGCTCGGCGCTCTCGCCGTCGCCCGGCTGGACGTTGGCGGCGCGGCCGAGGATGAACAGCAGGTCCGAGAGCCTGTTGAGGTAGCGCACGACCTCGGGGTTGACCTCCGCGCCGACGGCGATCGTGCGGCGCTCGGCGCGGCGGCAGACGGTGCGGCAGACGTGCAGGTGCGCTGCCGCCGGGCTTCCGCCGGGGATGACGAACGAGCGCAGCGGCTCGAGCGTGGCGTTGACCTCGTCGCAGGCCTGCTCCAGCCATCGCGTGTAGTCGGCCCCGACGCGCAGCCGCTCGCGCTCGGCACGCGCGGATGGCTCGGCGCTCGCGTCGCCTGCTGCGTCTCCGGCCTCGCCTGCGGCCTCGGGTGCGGCCTCGGGCACCGACAGGTCGGCCCCCACGTCGAGCAGGTCGTTCTGCACGCGGCGCAGCCACTCGGCGAACCGCTCGGACAGGCCCGGTTGCAGCAGGGCCACGCCGATCGTCGCGTTCAGCTCGTCGACCGTGCCGTAGGCCTCCACGCGCGGGTGCAGCTTGGACACCCTGCTCATGTCCCCGAGGTGGGTCTCGCCGCCGTCGCCGAGCTTGGTGTAGATGCGCGTCAGGTTCACTGTCATGGCCAGATCCGCCGTCGAGTCTCGCACACCGCGCCGCCCCCATCCGTGGGATCGGATACGTTCACGCACCTCTTATGCGGATCGGGGTTCCGAAGGAGACCGCGGCGGGCGAGCACCGGGTGGCGCTGGTGCCGGAGGTCGTGAGCAAGCTGAAGGCCAGGGGCCTGGATGTGATCGTGCAGCGAGACGCGGGCGCGGACGCGATGCTGACGGACGCGGCGTTCACGGAGGCTGGCGCGCAGATCGCGGGCGACGCGGCCGAGGTGTGGGGCTGCGACGTGGTCGTCACGATCGCGCCGCCCGATCCGGAGGCGATCCGCGGCCTCGGCTCGGGCTCGATCCTGATCGGCTTCCTGGCGCCGCTGACCAGCCCGCGGACGACGCGCGCGCTCGCGGACGCGAAGGCGACGGCGTTCGCGATGGAGGCGATTCCCCGCATCTCGCGGGCGCAGGCGATGGATGCGCTGTCCTCGCAGAGCAACGTCGCGGGCTACCGCGCGGCGCTGCTGGGCGCGGAGGAGATGGGCCGCTTCTACCCGATGCTGATGACCGCCGCGGGCACGATCCCGCCGGCCAAGGTGCTGGTGCTCGGCGTCGGCGTGGCGGGGCTGCAGGCGCTGGCGACCGCCAGGCGCCTGGGAGCTCGGACGACCGGTTACGACGTTCGCCCGGAGGTCGCCGAGCAGGTGGAATCGCTCGGGGCGCAGTGGCTGGATCTCGGCGTCGAGGCCAGCGGCGAGGGCGGCTACGCGCGCGAGCTCACGGACGAGGAGCGAGCGCGCCAGCAGCAGGCGCTGACGGACGCGATCAAGGGCTTCGACGTGGTGATCACGACGGCGCTCGTGCCGGGCCGTCCGGCGCCGAGGCTGGTGACGGCGGAGGCGGTGGAAGGCATGAAGCCGGGATCGGTGATCGTCGACCTGGCGGGCGAGGCGGGCGGCAACTGCGAGCTGACCGAGCCCGGCCGGACGGTCGTGCGCCACGACGTCAAGATCGTCTCGCCGCTGAACCTGCCGGCGAGCATGGCCGAGCACGCCTCGCAGCTGTTCGCGCGCAACGTGCTCGCGCTGCTCGAGCTGTTCGTCGGCGAGGACGGCCAGCTGGAGCTGGACTTCGACGATGAGATCGTCGCGGGCGCGTGCATCGTGCGCGCCGGCGAGATGGTCAACGCGGGGGCGAAGGCCGCCGTGGAGGCGGCGGGCGCGACGCCGGGTGCGGGTGACTCCGGGTCCGCGGGTGGCCCCGAGGCGGCGGGTGGCTCCCAGGCCGCGGGTGGCGCCCGATGATCCTCGCGAGCACGCTCACCACCAACCTGTCGATCCTGGTGCTGGCGGGCTTCATCGGCTTCGTCGTGATCTCAAAGGTGCCCAACACCCTGCACACGCCGCTGATGTCCGGGACGAATGCGATCCACGGGATCGTGCTGCTCGGCGGCCTGCTGATCGTCGGCCTGTCCGGCAACGGCACGTTCAACAAGGTGATCCTGGTGATCGCGATCGCGTTCGGCACGATCAACGTCGTCGGCGGCTTCCTGGTCACCGATCGGATGCTCGAGATGTTCAAGTCCAAGCCGAAGCCGAAGGCCCCCGCCGCCAAGGACGACAGCGGCGGCAAGGGGAAGGCCCCGTGATGGCGCTCCCGCTCGCGACCTCCTTCGTGCAGAGCCAGAGCTTCCTCGACGTCCTGTACATCGTCGCGTTCGCGCTGTTCATCCAGGGTCTGAGGGGCCTGTCAGGTCCCACGAGCGCGGTCCGCGGCAACCGCACCGCGGCGGTCGGCATGGCGATCGCCGTCCTCGCCACGCTGCTCAATCGCAACGAGGGCAACTGGGCTCTGATCGTGCTGGGCATCGCGCTCGGCACGGCCGTCGGCGTGCCGGCCGCGCGCCGGGTGAAGATGACCGCGATGCCGCAGATGGTGGCGCTGTTCAACGGCGTGGGCGGCGGCGCGGTGTTCCTGATCTCCTGGTCGGAGTTTCGCCGCTATGGCTCGACCTACGGCTCGCACCACGTGCAGGTCAACAGCGCGTTCTCCGCGGTCAACTTCAACGTCGGAGGGGTCCCGACGTACGTGGCGATCTTCTCCGTGTTCGCCGCGATCGTCGGCTCGGTCTCGTTCTGGGGCTCGAACATCGCGTTCGGCAAGCTTCAGGAAATCCTGCCCGGCCGGCCGATCTCGCTCGGCTCCGCTCAGCAGTTCGTCAATCTCGTGCTGCTCCTCCTCGCCGTCGCGGCCGGCGTGGACCTGGTCCAGGGCGCTCACTCCGAACTGGTGTTCGTCGGCATGCTCGTGTGCGCCGCGCTGCTCGGCAACGCGGTCGTGCTGCCGATCGGAGGGGCGGACATGCCGGTCGTGATCTCGATGCTCAACGCGTTCACCGGCCTGTCGGCGGCGGCGACCGGGATCGCGCTGAACAACCCCGCGCTGATCGTCGCCGGGATGATCGTCGGCGCATCCGGCTCGATCCTCACGAACCTGATGGCCACCGCCATGAACCGCTCGATCCCGGCGATCGTCGCCGGCGGGTTCGGCGGCGGCGGGGCCGTGGAGGGCGCCAGCGGCGCCGGCGAGCACGCGGGCACCGTGCGCTCGACGACCGCCGCCGACGCCGCGATCCAGCTCGCGTACGCCAACCGCGTGGTGGTCGTGCCCGGCTACGGCATGGCGGTCGCCCAGGCCCAGCACGCCGTGCGCGAGCTCGCCAAGGCGCTCGAAGCGCGCGGGGTGGAGATCAGCTACGCGATCCACCCGGTCGCCGGGCGCATGCCCGGGCACATGAACGTGCTGCTGGCCGAGGCGGACGTCCCGTACGACCAGCTCGAGGAGATGGACGAGGCCAACCAGGAGTTCGGGCGCACGGACGTATCGCTGGTGATCGGCGCCAACGACGTGACCAACCCCGCCGCCAAGAACACGCCGTCCTCTCCGATCTACGGCATGCCGATCCTCGAAGTCGCCAACAGCCACTCGGTGATCGTCATCAAGCGCTCGATGAACCCCGGCTTCGCCGGCATCGAGAACGAGCTGTACTACGAGCCGGAGACGACCATGCTGTTCGGCGACGCCAAGGCGGCGGTCAGCGAGATCACCGCCGAGCTCGCGCATATCTAGGATCCGGAGGGTGCATGCACCCGGCCGGGGTGCACGTGTGCTCGTTCTTCAGCTGGACCGGAGGGTGCATTGCACCCGGCCGGGGTGCACGTGTGCTTGTTCTTCAGCTGGACCGGAGGGTGCATGCACCCTCCGGCGGGGCGGCACATGTGCCGCCCGATGACGGGCCGCATGCGGCCCTTCACAGGCAGGCGCATGCGCCTGCCTGCACAGCATGAGACGCGTCGGTCGTCTGCGAGACTGCGGTCGTGATCGAGCGCAGCCAGGCCCTGTCGGCCCTAGCGCAGGACGAGTTCGACGTCGTGGTCGTGGGCGGCGGCATCACGGGCGCGGGCGTCGCGCTGGACGCGGCCACGCGCGGCTACAGCGTCGCCCTGCTCGAGCGCGCCGACTACGCCTCTGGGACCTCAAGCCGCTCGAGCAAGCTCGTCCACGGCGGCCTGCGCTATCTGCAGAACTTCGACCTGGGGCTCGTGCGCGAGGCGCTGCTGGAGCGCCAGCTGATGGTGACGCTCGCGCCGCACCTCGTCCACCCGCTGCCGCTGGTCGTGCCCGCGTTCGAGGGCGCGCACCCCGACCGCATGGTGGGGGTCGGCCTGAACCTCTATGACGTCATGTCGCGCGAGCGCGACCGCCGCCGCAAGAGCAAGGGCGAGTCGTGGAGCCCGGAGCGCCACCGCGTGATCTCCGGCGAGGAAGTGCTCGAGTTGCTGCCCGCGCTCGCCGCCCGCGAGCCGACCAGTGGCTACCTGTTCTACGACTGCCAGACCGACGACGTGCGCCTGGTGCTGACGGTGCTGGGCGAGGCCGAGCGCTTCGGCGCGGTGTGCGCCAACCGCCTGGACGTCACCGGACTGCTCGAGCGTGACGGTCGCGCGCATGGCGTGCACGTGCTCGACGCCGAGAGCGGCGAGCGCTTCGACGTGCGCGCCGCCAACGTGGTCAACGCGACGGGTGTGTGGGCCGACGAGCTGCGCCCGCAGGAGCTGCACGAGGAGGCCGAGCTGCCGCGCATCCGGCCCAGCCGCGGCACGCACGTGACGATCAGGCACGAGGATCTGCCGCTCGTCGGCGGCGCGATCGTGCCAGCCGGCGGTGGGCGCTCGATCTTCGCGTTGCCGTGGCTCGGACACACGCTCGTGGGCACCACCGACAACGACTACGAGGGTCCGCTCGAGCACATCAAACCGTCAGACGAGGACGTCGACTACCTGCTGGAGGCGGTCAACACGTTCTTCGGCACGGCGCTCGGTCCGGGCGAGCTGACCGGCGCGTTCGCCGGCGTGCGGCCGCTGATCTCCACCGGCGACCCGAAGAAGTCGGTGGACATCTCGCGCAAGGCCGAGCTGTACGAGACCTCCTCCGGGATGATCACCATCACCGGCGGCAAGCTCACGACCTGGCGCCGCATGGCCAAGATGACCGTCGATCGCCTCGTCGAGCGCGACGCCCGCGACGCGCCCTGCCGCACGCACGAGATCCCGCTCGGCCAGGCGATCGCCGTGGAGGAGCTGCCGCGCGTGGAGGGGGTGGGGCGGGTGGGACCGGATCCCTACCAGGCGCTCGCCTCACGCTACGGCCACGCCGCGCATGACGTGCTCGCGCTCGCGAGAGAAGGAAGTCCCGCCCACCCCGAGCTCGCCCAGCCGATCGTCGCCGGCCTGCCCGACCTGCTCGCCGAGGTGGCGCTGGCGGCTCGCCGCGAGCAGGCGCGCAGCATCGGCGACGTGCTGCTGCGGCGCACCCGCCTCGGGCTGCTGGCCGCGCGCGAGCTGACCGGCGCGCAGGCGGAGCGCGGACTGCCGGGCGAGAGCGCGCAGGCGGAGCGCGGGCGGCCGGAGGAGAGCATCGGCGACGTACCGGCGCCGGTGCGGCGCGTGGGCGACGTGATGGCGCGCGAGCTCGGCTGGAGCCCCGACCGGCTGAGCCTCGAGCTGACCCGCTTCGCCGAGGAGGCCCGCGCCGAGGGAATCGTCGCGGGGCTCGAGCGGGTGCATGGCGTTGACGCGGCCGGCGCGCCGCCGCCGGTCGTCATGCCGTGAACGCGCCCGCGCACGGCCTGCGCACGTCCGCGCACCGACTGCGAGCGCCCGCGCACAGTCTGCGCGCCGTCGAGCTGACGCTCCAGCTGGGCGAGCGTCCGTGGCTGATGGGGATCGTCAACGCCTCGCCGGACTCCTTGGGCGACGGCGGGCGCCACACCAGCCTGGAGGCGCAGGTTGATCTTGCTCGCGAGCTGCTGGCCGCGGGAGCCGACATTCTCGACGTCGGCGGCGAGTCGGCCTCCACCGGCCGCCCGCCGCTCGCCGCCGAGCAGGAGATCGAGCGAGTCGTTCCGCTCGTGCGGATCCTCGCGGGGGAGCTGTCGGCGCTCGTGTCGGTCGACACCTGCAAGCCGGCCGTCGCGCGCGCGGCGATCGACGCCGGCGCCAGGATCGTCAACGACGTCAGCGGCCTGCGTTACCCGGCGCTCGCCGAGGTGTGCGCGCACACCGGCGCCGCGCTCGTGCTCACGCACACGCGCGCCGCGCCCCGCGAACGACTGCGCGACCCGGATCTCTACGGCGAGGACATCGCCGGCGAGGTCGTGGAGCTCCTGCGCGAACGCGTCGCGCTGGCGATCGCGCACGGGGTGGCGCGCGAGCAGCTGCTGCTCGATCCCGGTCCCGACTTCGCCGAGACGCCCGCGCAGACGATCCAGCTGCTGGCGCAGGTGGGGCGCCTGCACGAGCTCGGGCGGCCGCTGCTGCTGGCGACCTCGCGCAAGGACTTCATCGGCGCGCTCACCGCGCGCCCGCCGCGCGCGCGCCTGGCCGGCACGCTGGCCGCGCTCGCGCACGGCGTGGAGCGGGGTGCGCACGTCTTCCGCGTGCACGACGTCGCGGCGGCCGCCGACTTCCTCGCCGTGCGCGCGGCGCTCGCCGGCGAGATCGAGCCGAGCAGGGATCTCGCCCTGCCCGATGAAATCCGCTACGACCGGCTCGCGTCGCAGTAGGCGCCGGACAGCCGGGCCGCTCGGGCTCGAGCGGTCCGCGCGAGCCGCTACGCTGAAGACCATCCACGGGTGCCCGCCGCTGTCCAACGCGGCGGGACGCCGACCGCCCATCCACAACGAAAGAGGGAACATCCGATGGCAGTACTCGAGCGCCCCGAACTGGAGGCCAGCCCGCTGGCCGACCTGCATGCGATCGCCGACCAGGTCGGTCTCGAGGGCTTCCGGCGACTGCGCAAGGCCGCGCTGATCGACGCGATCCTCGGCGAGGCGAGCCCGGCCGTGGAGGGTAACGGCGGCACGCCGGACTCCGAGGAGCGCGACCGATCGGAGGCCAGCGCGCCGGAGCGTGACCGATTGGACGCCGACGAGCCCGAGCGCGAGCGATCGGACACCGCTCAGCGCCCGCGCAGGCGTCGCCCGCTGCGCTCGCGCCGCTCGCGGGCCGACGTGGACACCGACGCCGGCGACCCCCCCGCCGGCGATGACGCGTCCGCTCAGGCTGGCGCCCGCACCGCGGGCTCGCGCAGGGCGGGCGCGCGCACCGCGGGCTCGCGCACGGAGAGCTCGCGCACGGAGGGTGCACGCACGGACGGCGCCAGAGAGCCCGAGGAGACTGCCGGGCGCATCGCCGCGGGCGTGGTCGAGGTGCTGGGCAACGGCTCGGCCTTCCTGCGCGTCGACCCGCCGGAGCCCTCCGACGAGGACGTCTACATCTCCGCCGCCCAGGTTCGCCGCTGCGAGCTCGTCTCCGGCGACCGCGTCACCGGGCCCGTGCGCACGCCCCGTCGCTCCGAGCGCTATCCGTCCCTGGTGCGCATCGACACGATCAACGGCGCCTCCGCGGACGCCGTCTCGGACGGGACCCGCTACGACGAGCTACCCGTCGACTGGCCGCGCGAGCGCCTCGCGCTCGGCTCCCAGGACCCCACGCTCGAGGCGATCGAGTGGCTCACCCCGCTCGGGCGGGGCTCACGCGCGGTCATCGTCGGAGCCAGGCACGCGGGCAAGACCGAGACACTGCGCCGTCTGGCGCAGGCGGTCCACGGACGGGAGGATCTCGAGGTCACGCTCGTGCTCGTCGGCGTCAGGCCCGAGGAGATCGCGCAGGCGGGCGAGGGCTCGTCGGCGCCTGTCGCGGCACTGAGCTTCGCCGCGTCCGCCGACTCGCAGGACCAGGCCCTCGAACGCGCGATCGACGCGGCCAAGCGGGTCGCCGCGCGCGGCGCCGACGCGCTCGTGCTGATCGACAGCCTCGACGGGCTGCATCCGCCGGCGGCCCGCAGGGCGCTCGCGGCGGCCCGCAACCTCCGTGACGGCGGCTCGCTGACCGTGATCGCGACCGCCGCCCAGCCGCTCGGGGGAGAGACGACCGTGATAGCGCTCGACGTCGCGCTCACGTCAACCGGGCGCCAACCGATTCTCGATCTGATCAACAGCGGCACGCTCAGACCGGAGCTGCTGGTGGGAGAGGACGGGGCCGAGGCGATCACCAGGGCGCGCGCAGCCGCCCTGGAGGCATCCGTCTAGCGGCGGTACGCGACCCGGCCCCACGAGGGCTCGGGTGCCAGCTCGATCGGCTCGCCGCCGCCCGCCGATCTCGGATCGACGGACTGCACGTAGCCGAAGCTGCCGGTCCGTTCGTCGAAGCTGACGCCCAGCTCGCCCTCCTTCACGCGCTGATCCAGCCACGCTCCCCGGAAGACGAGGCGGCGCAACCAGTGCACCAGCGAACGCTCGGCCGGCCCGACCAGCTCCGGCCAGCAGTCGTTGACGTGTTCGCCCAGCCCTGACGCCGGATCGAGGATCTCGCCGTTGACCGCCAGGTTGACCAGGTCTTCGAGCTCCTCCTCGCCCAGGCGCCCGCCGACGAACCCGAGCTTCAGCGCCGCCTGCTCGCAGCGCTCGGAGAAGTCCGCCTCGTTGAAGGTGAAGCGAAGCTCGCCGTATTCGAGGACGAAGTCCTCACCCGAGTCGTAGTTTTCGCGTCGCGCCGTTTCCATAGCCTGATCCGCAACCCCAGCCCGGTCGATTCGCCGGCTCGTCGGGATCATACGTCTCGTTCCTGCTTTTGCGGCTGCGGTGCACGGGATTTTGCACGTGACGAGTTGCCCGCCCGCCCGCCGGGCATCTGTACTCTCCCGGACCGATGGCACGTCTAACCGAGCGCGGGCTGCGCAAGTCGGTCGGGGTTTCGGGGATGTTCGCGACGGCCTACGGCAACGTCGGCTCCTCGATCTACTACGCGCTCGGCCTCGTCGCCGCCCACGCCCTCGGGCTCACGCCGCTCGTCTTCCTGTTCGCCGGGGGCCTGTTCGCGCTGACCGCCAAAACCTACGCCGAGGGCGCCTCGATGTTCCCCGAAGCCGGCGGCTCCTCCTCGTTCGCGCGCCACGCCTTCGACGACGTCGTCTCGTTCTTCGCCGGCTGGGCGCTCAGCCTCGACTACATCCTCACGATCGCCATCTCCGCGTTCTTCGTGCCGCACTACCTCAGCGCGTTCCCCGGCCTGGGGGCGCTCAACCACAACCCCGACGACATCTTCGGCGGTCTGATCGTCGTCGGCCTGCTGGCCTGGCTGAACATCCGCGGGCTCGGCGAGTCGGCCAAGCTCAACTTCGTCCTCGCGATCCTCGACCTGAGCACCCAGACGCTGCTCGTGTGCCTGGGCGCGGTGCTGGTGCTGAACCCGTCACTGCTGATCCACCAGGTGCACCTGGGCGCCGTGCCCACCTGGAAGGAACTGATCTTCGCGCTCTCGCTGGCGATGCTCGCCTACACGGGCATCGAGACGGTCGCGAACATGGCCGAGGAGGCCACCGATCCCGGCAGGCAGGTGCCGAAGGCCGTGAACCTCGTCGTGCTCGCCGTGCTCGGCGTCTATGCGGGCATCTCCGTCGTCGCGCTCTCGGCACTGCCGATCCTGCATCACGGAGTCGGCTACAGCCCTGCCCTGCACGCGACATACAGGGAAGCGGGCTATGGGACCGAGCTCGGCAAGTTCTTCGAGAACGACCCCGTGCTCGGAATCGTGTCGCGGCTGGGCCTGCACGGGACCGTTCTCAAACTCGCCCGCTACTACGTCGGCATCCTCGCCGCGACGATCCTGTTCATCGCGACGAACGCCGGGATGATCGGGATCTCGCGCCTGTCGTGGTCGCTGTCCGAGCACCGCCAGTTGCCGCAGCTGTTCTCGCAGCTGCACTCCCGTTACCGCACGCCGTGGTTCACGCTCGTGTTCTTCTCGATGCTCGCATCCACGCTGATCATCTACGGCAACACCGAAGTCCTCGGCAACCTTTACTCGTTCGGCGCGATGCTCTCGTTCACGACCGCCCACGCCGCGGTCGTGGCGCTGAGGGTCAAAGACCCCGACCGCGAACGGCCCTACAAAGCACCGGGGGGATTGCGGATCCGCGGCTACCTGATCCCGATGACCGCCGTGATCGGGGGTATCGGCACGTTCGCCGCCTGGGTGGCGGTCACGGTTCTGCACACCGAGGCTCGCGTCGTCGGAATCCCCTGGATGATCGTCGGCATGGCCGGCTATTTCTACTACCGAAAACGTCAGGGCCTCGACCCGCGCAAGGGCTACCGCATCGAGCGCCCGCAGCGCCCCGCGGACTTCGAGCAGCTCGACTACAGGACGGCGCTCGTGCCGATCTTCGGCGACGACGTCAGCGCGTCCGCCCTCAGCAGCGCCGCCAAGCTGATCGGCGAGGACGGCGTCGTCTACGCGATCTACGTCCTGCCAGTGCCCAGCCAGCTGTCGCTGGAGGCGGGCCTGGAGGAGGAGGAGGCGCGCGGGCGCTCGGTGCTCGAGAGCGCGCGCATCCAGGCCAGGCGCGCGGGCATCAAGATCCACACCGGCCTGATCCGCACGCGCAACCCCGGGTCGGCGCTCGTGGAGGAAGCCGAACGCGTCGGCTCGGACGTGATCTACTGGTCGGCCATCCACGCGCCCGCCGGCGAGCAGCGCATCGGCCCGACCGCCGCCTACCTGCTCGCCAAGCGACCCTGCCGGGTGATCATCGAGACCGACAACCGCCCGGCGCTCATGACAGCACCTGTCTGAGCGCCTCCTCCAGCTGCGGGTGCGCGAACTCGAAGCCGAGCACCAGCGCCTTGGCGGGCAGCACGCGCGCGCCCGTCGTGACGATCCCGGCCATCTCGCCGTACAGCGCGCGCAGCCCCAGCGCCGGCACGGGCAGCAGCGACGGGCGTCCCAGAACCCTGCCGAGGACCTTCGAGAACTGGCGGTTGGAGACGGGCTCGGGCGCCGTCGCGTTGACCGGCCCGCTCCAGCGATCGTCCTCGAGTGCCGCCAGCATCATCCCGACGACGTCCTGCCCGTGGATCCAGGACATGTACTGATAGCCCCCCGCCACGGGGCCGCCCACGCCGAGTCGGAACGCGGGCAGCATCTTGCCGAGCGCCCCGCCCCCACGGTCGAGCACCACGCCGGTGCGGACCTGCACCGCGCGCATGTCCAGGCCGGACGCCGCCGCGGCCGCGGCCTCCCACTCGACGCACACCTGCGCCAGGAAGTCCGCGCCCGGCGCGGCGTCCTCGTCGAGCGGCTCCTCGCCGTGCGCCCCGTAGTAGCCGGTCGCCGAGGAGCTGATCAGCGTTCGCGGCCGCGGCTGCGCCTGCGTCAGGCCCTCGAGCAGGTTGCGGGTCCCGATCGCGCGACTCTCGCGGATCGCGCGCTTGACCTTCGCGCTCCAGCGCTGCGCGACCGGCTCGCCCGCCAGGTGCACGACCGCGTCGCGTCCGGCCAGCGCGTCCGCCGGCGCCGCCTCGCTCATCAGCTCCCAGCCCACGGCCTGCACATCTCCCAGCCTGGCCCGCGCCCGGTCGGGATCGCGCGTGAGCACCGTCACCTGCGCGTCGCGCTCGCGCAGGGCCTCCACCAGCGACGGCCCGATCAGGCCCGTCGCCCCGGTGACCGTCACGCGCATGGCGCACATGACCTCAGCCTCTCACACGCGCCCGTCGATCACCTGTGCGCCTGGTGAGCCTCCGTGACGGCGTCGCCCTGGGCGAAGCCGACCTCCTGACCGGCCAGCGCGGTGCCGGCCTCGCGCGCCTGCTCTGCCACCGCGGCGGCCACCGCCGGGGCGACTTCGCGGTTGAACACCGACGGGATGATGTAGTCCTCGCGCAGCTCGCGCTCGTCGACGATCGCCGCGATCGCGCGCGCCGCGGCCATCTTCATCTCCTCGGTGATCACCGGCGCGCGCACGTCCAGCGCGCCGCGGAAGATGCCGGGGAAGCACAGCACGTTGTTGATCTGGTTGGGGTAGTCAGAGCGCCCGGTGGCCATGATCCGCACGTGCGGCGCGGCCTCCTCGGGGATGACCTCCGGGTTCGGGTTGGCCATCGCGAACACCATCGCGTCGCTGTTCATCCGCGCCAGCGCCTGCGCCGGCAGCGCGCGGGCGCCCGAGACCCCGATCAGCAGGTCGGCGCCGTCGATCACGTCCGCCGGCGTGCCCGCGCGGCAGTCCGGATTGGTGACCTGCGCGAACCAGCGCTTGACGCTGTTCATCGATCCGTCCAGGTAATCCTCGCGCTGCACGTGCACGACCCCGCGGGAGTCGGCGCCGAGGATCCGGTGCACGCCGGCCGCGAGCAGGATCTTCGCGACGGCGATCCCGGCCGCGCCCAGCCCGATGATCAGCACGTTCAACTCCTCCAGGCTCCGGCCGGTCAGCTTGGCGGCGTTCAGCAGCGCCGCCATCACGACCACCGCCGTGCCGTGCTGGTCGTCGTGGAAGACGGGGATGTCCAGCTGCTCCTTGAGCTGCTCCTCGATCTGAAAGCAGCGGGGCGCGGAGATGTCCTCCAGGTTGATCCCGCCGAACCCGGGCGCGATCAGCTTGACCGCGCGCACGATCTCGTCGGGGTCGGCCGTGTCCAGGCAGATCGGGAACGCGTCCACCCCGGCGAACTCCTTGAACAGGCAGCACTTGCCCTCCATCACCGGCATCGCCGCGCGCGGCCCGATGTCGCCCAGGCCGAGCACCGCCGTGCCGTCTGAGACGACCGCGACGGTGTTGCGCTTGATCGTGTACTGGAACGCCTTGTCCCGGTCGTCGGCGATCGCCCGGCACACGCGCGCCACGCCGGGGGTGTAGACCATCGAGAGGTCGTCGCGGGTCTTCAGCGGGTGCTTGTTGCTCTGTTCGATCTTCCCCCCGACGTGCAGCAGGAACGTGCGGTCGGTCGTGTCGATCACCTCGGCGCCGTCGACCGCGTCGATCGCCGCGAGGATGCGCTCCCAGTGCTCACGCCCGGAGGCGTCCACGACGATGTCGCGCAGGCTGTGGCCGCCGTCGACCTCCACGAGGTCAACCGCGCCCACGATCCCCCCGGCCTCGCCGATCGTGCTCGTGACCGCACCGAGGATGCCCGGGGAGTCCTCGAGCTTGACGCGGATCGTCAGACGGTACTGCGCGCTTGGCGTTGCGCTCACTGGATGGGCCCCCTCGGTGGTTGGCGGCACGGGATCTTAGGAGGTATGCGGCCGCGTGGCTCGGCTCGTAGAGTGCTCGGTCGTGAACGCCACGCCGCGACTGTTCCTGATCGACGGCCCGAGCCTGGTCTACCGCGCCTTCTACGCGCTGCCGGAGTCGATCGCGACGTCGACCGGCGTGCCCACCAACGCGATCTTCGGCTTCGCCTCGATGCTCGTCAAGATCCTCACCGAGTACGGCGTGTGCCCGACGGTCGTCGCCTGGGACGCGGGCGTCTCCGGGCGCACCGAGCTGTTCGCCGACTACAAGGCGCAGCGCCGCTCGCGCCCGGACCTGCTCAAGCAGCAGTGGCCGGCGATGGAGCCGCTGGTCGAGGCGTTCGGCTACCGCAACGTGCGCGTCGAGGGCTTCGAGGCCGACGACGTGATCGCCTCGCTGGCCGAGCGCGCCATGCGGGCCAGCCCGCCGGTGCCGGTGACGATCGTGACCGGCGACCGCGACGTCTTCCAGCTGATCGACGAGCATGGCCTGGTGCGGGTGATGGCGACCGCGCGCGGGATCACCGAGACCAAGATCTACGACCGCCAGGCGGTGATCGACCGCTACGGCATCCCCCCTGAGCTGATCCCCGACTTCTACGGCCTGAAGGGGGACACCTCGGACAACATCCCCGGCGTTCCCGGCATCGGCGACAAGACCGCCAGCGAGCTGCTCCAGAGCTTCGGCTCGCTCGAGGACGTGCTCGCGCACATCGACGACGTCAAAGGGACCAAGCGCAAACAGAACCTGCTCGAGCACGCCGAGGACGCGCGCGTGTCCAAGCGCCTGGCCACCGTCCAGCGCGATCTGGAGGTCGACTTCGACATCGCCGCCGAGGCGGCGCGCGAGCCCGACCGCTCGCGCGTGCGCGAGGTCTTCCGCGAGTACGAGCTGCGCGACCCGCTGCGGCGTCTGGAGGAGGCGCTCGGCGACCCCGAGGTGGCCGCGCCGGCCGCCGCCGCCGAGGTCCGCCTGACCGCGCGCGTGCGCGCGGGCGCTCCGGCGGACATCGCGCGCGTGGGCCGCGCCGACTCCGAGCTGTGCGTTGCCGTGCGCGCGAGCGAGGCGCCCGAGGGCGCGCTGTTCGCCGACGGCCCTCCGTGGCGCTTCGCGGTGGCCGCCGACGGGGAGATCCTGGCCGGCGACTGCTCGGGCCCCGAGGAGGTCGTGGCGGCCTGCGGCGAGCGACCGGTGCTCGCCCACGACGCCAAGGCGCTCGGCCTCGTGCCGGCGGGGCTCGTCCACGACACGCTGCTGGGCGCCTACCTGCTGGAGCCCGCCCGCCGCGGCTACCCGTTCGCCGAGCTGTGCGAGGAGCGCGGCCTGGCGAGCGCGCTCGAGGACCCCGTCGCCTCCGACGCGCTGCTGCTGGGCGCGCTGGCCGACTGGCAGCGCCAGCAGATCGCCGAGCGGGGCCTGGAGGCGCTGATGCGCGACATCGAGCTGCCGCTGGTGGCCGTGCTGCGGGAGATGGAGCTGCTCGGCGTGAGGCTCAACCTCGAGCGGCTGGCGGAGATCACCGAGCGCGTGCGCGGGGAGATCGGTGCGCTCGAACGCGAGATATTCGCGCTGGCGGGCGAGGAGTTCCTGATCGCCTCGCCGCAGCAGCTGGGGGAGATCCTGTTCGAGAAGCTCGGGCTCTCGCGCAAGCGCCGCGGCAAGACCGGCTACTCGACCGACGCGCGCGTGCTGCAGGCGATCCGCGAGGAGCACGAGATCATCCCCAGGATCGAGCGCTGGCGCGAGCTCTCGACGCTGATCAAGACCTACCTCGACGTCCTGCCCGAGCAGGTCGACGAGCGCTCGCGCATCCACACCACGTTCCTGCAGGCGGTCGCCCAGACCGGGCGCCTGTCGAGCACCAACCCGAACATGCAGAACGTCCCCATCCGCACACCGCTCGGGCGGGAGATCAGGGGCTGCTTCGAGGCCGAGCAGGGCAGCGTGCTGATCTCCGCCGACTACTCCCAGATCGAGCTGCGGGTGCTCGCCCACGCCGCCGGCGAGCCCGCGCTGATGGAGATCTTCGCGCGGGGCGAGGACGTGCACACCGCCACCGCCTCCCGCGTGTTCGGCGTGCAGCCGCTCCAGATCGACCCGGGGATGCGCTCGAAGGCGAAGATGATCAACTACGGCATCGTCTACGGCCTCTCCGACTACGGCCTGGCCGACCGCCTGAACATCCCTCGCGCGGAGGCCAGGGAGTTCATCGACGCCTATCTCGAGCGCTTCCCGCGCGTCGCCGAGTTCATGGCCGCGACGATCGAGCAGGCCAAGCAGGACGGCCACGTCACCACGCTGTGGGGCCGGCGGCGGCAGATACCCGAGCTGCGCGCGCGCAACTACCAGGTGCGCACGCTCGGCGAGCGCCTGGCCGTCAACACGGTCATCCAGGGCACCGCCGCGGACATCATCAAGCTCGCGATGGTCCGCTGCCACCGCGCGCTGGCGCAGTCCGAGCTGCGCACGCGCCTGCTGCTGACGATCCACGACGAGCTGCTGTTCGAAGGGCCGCCCGCCGAGGCTGGTGACGCGCGCGAGCTGATCGAGCGGGAGATGGTCGGCGTGTGGGAGCGGCGCGAGCCGGCGATGGCGGTGGACGTCGGCGTGGGCGACACCTGGCTGGAGGCCAAGTGACGCGGGGGGTCGATGTCCGAAGGCGTGCGGCCGCTTCGCGGCGGGCACGCCTTCGGACACGACCCCCCGCTGGGCTGGGGGGTTGGTTGCGTGCACTGGCGTCCCGGGCTTTGCACGGAGCTGCTGTGAGCGGCGGCTTGCTGGGGCTGGCGTGAGCCGCGGGCTGGCCGTCGCGGTGGGTGTCGGCGCTGGCTGCCTGGTCGGGATGCAGGCGCCTATCAACTCGCGCCTGGGCAAGAGCGTCGGCAGCGTGCAGGCGGCTACGTTCTCGTTTCTGATCGGCACCACCGTGTTGCTGCTGATCGTCGGCTTCGTGCACGGTGGCTTTGGCGATCTCGGGAAGATCGGGAAGGTCCCCTGGTGGGCGCTCGTCGGCGGCCTGCTGGGCGCTGTGTACGTGACCGTGGCGCTTATCGCCGTGCGCACGTTGGGTGCCAGCGGGCTCACTGCGGTTGTCATCACGGGCCAGCTGGCGATCTCGGTGGCGATCGACCGCTTCGGGCTGTTCGGCATCGCCAGGGAGCACATCGGCGCCTCGCGCATCGTCGGGCTCGTGCTGCTGGTGGTCGGGGCGGTGCTGGTCGTGCGGCGGTAAGCAGGCTTGGCGGCGCGGAGGTGGGCGCGTGCGAAACCCATCGCGCCGGCTGGATCGGCTGCGACACTAAATATGTGGAGCACACATGGCGAGCCTGACCCTCACGGTCGATGCCGATCTGCTGAAGCGTGCTCGAATCAGTGCGCTCGCACGCGGCATGTCGGTCGAAGCACTCGTGCTCGAGTACCTCGAGGAGCTCGCCGGTCAACACAAGGCTGGGGACGCCATCACAGCTCTCCTCGAACTTGCACAGCAAAGCTGCTCGCGCGGTGGCACTGAGGGAGGCGCGTGGACTCGCGACGAGCTGCATGAGCGTTGAGGGTGTGAACGGTTGCTGAGCGGGGATCTGAACGACGACCAGCTCATCGGCTCGGTGCGTGTTGAGAACCCGTTCCGCGAGTCCATCGGTTGGTTCGGGAGCCTGAGCTCAGCCGGGTGCCACGTCAGCCGAGCGCCGTGCGGAAGCCCTCGCGCCAGCTGGAGAACTCGGGCTGCCAGCCGAGCTCGCGCTTGGCCAGCTCGTTGCTGGCGCCCTGTGCCCTGGTCATGCTCGCGACGCCATACGCACCGGCCAGGGGAAGGGCGATCAACGCAGGCACCCGCAGCGGGCGAGGGGCGCCGAGCGTCTCGGCAAACGCCGGCAGCCACTGCGAGACCGGTGCGGGGTCGTCGTCTACGACGTTGTAGGCGCTGCCCCCGTGGCCGCGCGTGAGCGCCGCGACGGTCGCCCTGGCGGCGTCGTCGATGTGGATCAGCGACCACACGCCCTTCCCGCCGCCGACGACCGGCAGCCGCCGGCGCGAGACGTCCTGCCCCATCGAGCCGTCGCGCGAGATGGCGCTGCCGGTGCCGTAGAAGTAGCCGTAGCGCAGCACCACGCCGCCGGCGCCCAGGACGGTGCGCTCCAGCGCCTGCATCGCCTCGGCGGAGCGCCTGAAGGACTTCGGCGGTTCGCTCAGCAGCGGGTCCTGCTCACGGTGAACGGTGCCGGGCGGCCCGGGGGCGTAGAGGAAGGCGATGCTCTGGGCGAGGATGCGCGTGGCGCCCGCGGCCTGGGCGGCGTCCACCAAGATGCGCGTGCCCTCGCCGCGCAGGCGGTCGTTGAGCTCGAAGTCCCGCTCGATCCTGCGTGGATCGATGCGCGACGGAAGCGCGGTCAGCTGATGGACGACGGCGTCGGGTCGGGCCTCGCCCACCGCCGCGCGGACGGCTGTCGCGTCGAGCGCGTCCGCGAGGACCGGCTCTGCTCCGCTCGCGCGCAGCTGCCCGAGCTTGTCCGGCGATCTGGTCATGCCCGTGACCTGGTGGCCGTCGGCCAGCAGCATCGGCACGAGCCGCCGGCCGATCGCGCCGGTCGCGCCGGCCAGGAAGACCCTCATGCGGCGACGCTGTCAGGCTCCACCGACGGCGTCTCGATGCGTGCGCAGACCTGTCCTTCGCTGAAGCCCGCGGAACCGATGCCGAAGGCGGCATTGAAGCGCGAGCGCAGGTTCTCGAGTGCGATCAGGTTGACCAGCTCCACGAGTTGGCGCTCGTCGAAGCGAGCGCGCAACGCCGCGAACAGCTCGTCGCCGACCTGCACCGGTGTCGCGGTCATGCCCGCGGCCAGGTCGAGCACGAGGCGCTCGACCTCGTCGAAGTGCTCGCTGTCGCGGTAGCGATACAGGTCGAGCAGCTGCTCGTCGGAGACGCTCGCCCTGCGCGCCTCGTGCGAGCTGATGTCCTGGCAGAACTCACAGCCCTGCATCACCGCCGACTTGAGGACGACCAGCGCGCGCAGGTGCTCATCCACGCGTGGCTTGGAGGCCACGCTCTGCTCGAGCATCCCGTAGCCGAGCAGCAGCCGCGGGGCGTGGGCATAGATCTCGATCGGCTCGATTCTCAGCTCCCTGTCGGCGCCGGCGATCTGCCTGCTCTTGCGCCGCGCCATCCGGTAGACGAGACGCACGAGCGGTCCGGCCTTGCTGCGGGGTACGCCTTCGATGCGGGTCATTTCAGAGCTCCTTCCGGGGGTGTGTTCACGATAGACTGGAAATGGAGCCCTGTAAAGGACCATTTTGTCGCCAAAAGAGGGAACCAATTCACTGGCACGGATCGGCTCGGGCCCTGAGCTGCTGGTCGAGCTCGACCGCGCGGCTCGCAGGCCGCTGCGGGCCCAGCTCGAGGACGGCCTGCGCGAAGCGGTGCGCACGGGCCGTCTGCCAGCGCACGCGCGCCTGCCGGCCACGCGTGCGCTGGCGTCGGATCTGGGGATATCGCGGCGTCTGGCGGTGGACGCCTATACGCAGCTGCTTGCCGAGGGCTACCTCGTGGCCAGGCGCGGATCGGGAACGTTCGTGGCCGACGCCGCCGGCGCGGTCTCCGCCCCCGCCGTCGAGCCCGAGGGCGGGGCGCCCGCGTTTGACTTCTTCCCCGGCAACCCCGACCTCGCGAGCTTCCCGCGCGGCGCCTGGCTGCGGGCGCTGCGAGAGACTCTGCGCGAGGCGCCGGATCGGGCGTTCGGCTACCCCGACGCGCGCGGTGCGGGAGAGCTGCGACAGGCACTGTCCGAGCACCTGCGGCGCGTGCGCGGCGTGGTCGCCGACCCCCGCTCGATCGTCGTCTGCGCGGGCGCCGCGCAGGGCTTCGCGCTGCTGGCTCAGGCGCTTGCAGGCGGGCGCATCGCGGTCGAGGATCCGGGACTGCCGCCGCATCGCGCGATCCTCTCCGCCAACGGTGCGTCGCTGGTCGCGCTAGCGGTCGACGCGCAGGGCGCTCGTGTGCATGAGCTCGCCGAGCTCGCGGGAGATGCGGGCGCGATCGACGCGGTGCTCGTCACCCCCGCGCACCAGTCGCCGACGGGCGCGGGCCTCTCGCCGCCACGCCGCGCGGCGCTGCTGGCGTGGGCCGCCGAGACGGGGGGGCTGGTGATCGAGGACGACTACGACGCGGAGTACCGCTACGATCGCCCACCGCTCGGCGCGATGCAGGGCCTGGCCCCCGACCACGTCGCGTACATGGGCACGGTCAGCAAGACGCTCGCTCCCGCGCTGCGCCTCGGCTGGCTGGTGCTTCCGCCGCGGCTGCTCGATCGGCTCCTCGAGCGCAAAGCGCTGCTCGATCATGGCTGCCCCACGATCGAGCAGCTGGCGCTTGCGCGTCTGATCGACAGCGGCGCCTACAACCGTCACCTGCGTCAGGCGCGCCGCCGCTACAGGTCGCGGCGCGACGCCCTCGTGCAGGCGGTGGCGCGCCACCTGCCCGGCGCTCGGGTGACCGGGCTGGCGGCGGGGCTGCACGCGATCGTGCGCCTCGAGCGCGAGGTGGACGGGATCGCGCTCGTGCGGGCCGCCGCGCGCCACTCGGTGGGCGTGTACCCGCTCGGCTACGGCTACATGGAGGTGAAGGCCGTCCACGACGGCCTCGTGCTCGGCTACGCCAACCTCGCCGAGCCGGCCATCGAGGAGGGCATCCGGCGGCTGGCCGAGGCCGTGGAGGAGATCCAGTGAGTCTGATTTATCTGATACGCTAGGCGTTGTGGTACGCATGAGCGCTACAGAGGTCGCCAGGAACTTCTCAGCCATCATCAACCGCGTCGGCGCCGGTGAGGAGATCGAGATAGTTCGCAACGGCGCGCCGGTTGCTGAGCTGCGGCGGCCGTCGCGTCCACGGAGGCTCAAGGGTGAGGAATGGCGGAGGTTCATAGTGAGCCTGCCCGTCGTCGACGAGGACTTCGCGCGCGACGTCGACGAGGCCCGCAGGAGCGTCGGGCCTCCCGTGAGCAAGTGGCCGGCTGGCTGATCGACACGTCCGTTCTCGTCGACTCCGAGCGCGGCGGAGGAGCGCTCGGGCGAGTCCCCGAGGACGACGAGCACTCGATCAGCATCATCACGGTGAGCGAGCTGCTGCACGGCGTTCATCGCGCTGTCGACGCCGCTCGGCGAACACGGCGGCAAGCCTTCGTCGAGCACGTGCTGGCCGAATTGGAGGTGCTCCCCGCAACCGTCGAGATCGCCCGGATCCACTCGGAGATCTGGGCACGGCTCGAAGTCTCGGGTGCGGCGATCGGCGTCCACGACCTGTGGATCGCCGCCACGGCGCTCGCTCACGGCATGGGTGTCGCAACATCCAATGCGCGTGAGTTCGAGCGCGTGCCCGGACTCAGCGTGCTGGCCGTGTGAAAGGGGCGATACCGCTCTCGATCAGGAGGCGACGGCCAGGCGCGTAGACCGGGAGGAAGCTCCCGTGCCTTCGCCGACGAACGACGGCGGGGCAATATCCAGGTAATGGCTGAAGACCCACGCGGCCAGGCGGGGGCTCTCGAACGCGCGGGCGATCGCGGTGACGGCCCGGCTGGGAGTCATCTGCCCGATCGCTCGCTGGACGTTCAGCATCCAGCGGTATTTGCGCTCGTGCGAGTCCGAGAACGCGCCGTAGCGTGCCAGCGCCTGCTCGCGCGTGCTGCGACCCTCGAGCACTGCCCGCAGCTCGCGCCCGCACGCCAGCCCGAAGTACAGCGCCGTGCGGATGCCCTCGGCGGTCAGCGGGAGACAGTGCCCGGCGGAGTCCCCGGCGAAGAACACCCCGTCCTCGACGGCGCTGCGCAGCTGGTGGGGGATCCAGTTGCCCTGGTATCCGTCGGGAGGAAGATCCAGATCGTGCGCGAGCCTCACGGTCGGCTCCTTGACGTGGTGGGAGGGCCAGAAGGAGCCGATGCCGACACGCAGCTCGTCGCGCGCGGGAAAGCTCCAGCCGTAGCCGGCGCGGATGTAGCGGTGGTCGATCCACAGCTCCATCTCCTCGCCGGCGCCCTCGGGGTGCACCTCCAGCCCGCGCGAGAGCCGCGCCTCGGGCGGCTGGATCGCGGTCGCGTTCGACAGCACACGCCGCCAGCCGAGCGCGTCGACGATCAGCGGCGCGTTCAGCTCGCCCCGGTCGGTGTGGACGGTCGTCCCGTCGCGGCCCGTGACGGTGGCAGTCTCGAGCTCGAGCCCGGGGCAGGCGGCCTGGCTCCACAGCAGCGCGCACAGCTCGCGGTAGTCGAACGTCGAGAACGACCACGGCAGCGACCAGCGCGCGGTGCGATACGGGGTGTGGACGACCATCTCCTCGAAGCTCTGGCGCCACGAGTCCATCAACTCGAGCGCCCGCAGCCACTCCGTGGGCATCGCGCACGCCGAGGTCTGGCGCTCCCCGAGCTCGTAGCGGTCGATCACGAGCACCCTCGCGCCCGAGCCGGCCAGCTCGCGCGCGACGGCCAGCCCGGCGAAGCTGGCGCCGCAGACGAGCACGTCGCAGTCGCGCTCCAAGCGGGAACGCTCCGCTCCCCGCTTCGTCGCTCGGACAGGCATATGTCCAGCAATGATACGGCTGCGCTACGCTTTCGACCGGTGCAAACAGTGATCGAGAATCCTCAGGCCCGCGTGGTCGACGGGTCGAACGGGCTCTTGCTCGAGGTGGACGGCCAGATCGTTCCGAACTACGACGCCACGTTCCGGCCGATCGAGGAGGGCGAGGTGGTCACCGGTCACGTCGTGCGAATCGACAAGGACGAGGTCCTCGTGGACATCGGCTACAAGTCCGAGGGCGTCATCCCGGCCAACGAGCTGTCGATCCGCAAGGCCGTCGATCCTCACGACGAGGTCCACCTCGGCGAGGAGGTCGACGCGATCGTCCTCACCAAGGAGGATCAGGACGGTCGCCTGATCATGTCCAAGAAGCGCGCGCGCTTCGAGAAGGCCTGGCGGCGCATCGAAACCGCGGCCGAGTCCGGCGAGCCCGTCGAGGGCACGGTCATCGAGGTCGTCAAGGGCGGGCTGATCATCGACCTCGGCGTGCGCGGCTTCCTTCCGGCCTCGCTCGTGGACATCCGCCGCGTGCCCAACCTCGACGAGTACATGGGCACCAAGATCGAGACCAAGGTGATCGAGCTCAACCGCTCGCGCAACAACGTCGTCCTCTCCCGCCGCGCTGTGCTCGAGGAGGAGCGCAAGGAGGTCCGCCAGCAGATCCTCGATCGCCTGCAGCCGGGGCTGGTCGTGGAAGGGCAGATCTCCAACATCGTCGACTTCGGGGCGTTCGTCGACCTCGACGGGATCGACGGCCTGATCCACATCTCCGAGCTGTCCTGGTCGCATGTCAACCACCCCAGCGAGATCCTCACGATCGGCGACACCGTCAAGGTCAAGGTGCTCGACATCGACCGCGACCGCCAGCGCATCTCGCTGGGCCTCAAGCAGACCCAGGAGGACCCGTGGCAGCGGATCGTCGACACCTACAACGTCGGTGACGAGCTGGCCGGCAAGGTCACCAAGGTCGTCACCTTCGGCGCGTTCGTCGAGATCTTGGACGGCGTCGAGGGTCTCGTGCACATCTCCGAGCTCGCCCCGCACCACGTCGAGAGCCCGCGTGAGATCGTCCATCCGGGCGATGAGATCCGCGTGAAGATCCTCGAGATCGACTCCGAGCGCCGGCGCCTGTCGCTGTCGGCCAAGCGGGTCGAGGACCAGATTCTCCCCGTGTCGCGACCCGGCGAGCCCGCGCGTGAGCCCGGCTCCGAGACGGAGGATGAGAGCGCCCCCACCGAAGGGGAGGCAGGCGCCGAGGTTGTCGAGGCCGCCGAGGCCGAGGCTGTCACGGAGCTTGCCGAGGCCATCGAGGTCGCCGAGGCCGTCGAGGAGGCCGTGGAGGCCGAGGCTGTCGAGGAGGTTCTCGAGGTGGCAGAGGCTGTCGAGGGGGCCGTGGAGGCCGAGGCTGTCGAGGAGGTTCTCGAGGTGGCCGAGGCTGTCGAGGAGGCCGTGGAGGCCGAGGCTGTCGAGGAGGTTCTCGAGGTGGCAGAGGCTGTCGAGGAGGCCGTGGAGGCCGAGGCTGTCGAGGAGGTTCTCGAGGCCACCGAGGCCGCCGAGGCGCCGCAGCCGGACGAGGACGCACCCGCCGAGCAGGCGGCCGCGGCGGATGGCGAGGCGGGCGACAGTGCGCTCACGGCCGAGTCCGCGCAGCAGGACTGACGCGGCCTGAGCGGCTCCGAGAAGGTGCGATCGGCGGTACCGTTCGTCGGGCTGACCGGCGGCATGGGGTCGGGCAAGTCGACCGCGCTGGAGGCGCTGCGGCGGCTTGGCGCCGAGGTGCTCTCGAGCGACGCGGTCGTGCACGAGCTGTATGAAGGCGGGCAGCTGCGCGACGCCGTGGTCGAGCGCTTCGGAGCCGAGGTGGCTCCCGGGGGCGTGGTGGATCGGGCGGCGGTCGCCCGCAGGGCGTTCGCGTCCGCGGAGGACCGGGCGTGGCTCGAGGGCCAGGTTTGGCCGCTGGTCGCCGCGCGGGTGGCGGGATGGCTCCAGCAGGTGCGTGCCGCGACGCAGGCGCCGCGGGCCGCTGTGGTCGAGGTGCCGCTGCTGTTCGAGGCGGGTCTGGATCAGCTCTACGACGCGACCATCGCGGTCGTCTCCGAGGAGGCGGTGCGCCGGCAGAGGGCCGCTGAGCGGGGGCACGCGCTGGCGGACGAGCGGGCGGCGCGCCAGCTGTCCCAGCAGGAGAAGGCGCGGCGGGCGACGTTCGTGGTGCACAACGACGGCTCCGTGGAGGATCTCGAGCGGGTGCTGTCGGCGGTTCTTGGCAAGCTTGGAGGATGAGCCGGCGAATCCTCGGCACGATCGCGGCGATCGCCGTCACGGTGCTGTTCGTGGGCGTCGTCGTGACAGTGCTGCGGCAGGCGGCACGCAATTTCGCGCTGCCGCTGAGCGACGCGAGCATCATCCGCGAACAGGCCGCCCAGAAGCGGCTCGATCCGGCGTTGATCGCGGCGGTGATCTACGCCGAGACGAAATTCGACCCGCGCCCCTCACCGGCGGGGGCGCAGGGGCTGATGCAGATCCTCCCCGCGACCGCTTACTACCTCGCCGAGCTGTCCGGGGGCAGCGGCTTCACGGCCAGCGACCTGGCCGATCCGAGCGTCAACGTGGCCTACGGCAGCTACTACCTGCGCTACCTGCTCGACCACTATCGCGGCAACGAGATGCTGGCGGTGGCGGCGTACAACGGCGGCCTGGGAAACGTCGACAAATGGGTCGCACGGGCACAGGCGGCCGGTCGGCGGTTGAGCGTCGGTGAAATCCCGTTCCCGCAGACACGGGAATACGTGCAGCGCGTGCTGAACGCCGAGCGCGCGTACCGGGCAACTTACGCGCGGCAGCTGGGGATCAGCTGAGCGGTGGGCGACGTCAACCCCACGGCGCGAACGCTCGACCTATGATCCCGCGGACCGTGAGACTGACCGCGAATCGGCGGCTGTTCGTGACGCTTGCGCTCGTGCTCGCATGGGTGTGGGTGTGCGTCGCGGCGCAGCCGGCGAGCGCCTCGCTCGGGGAACTGACGTTTCTGGGATGCACCGGAGTCCTGGCGGGGTGTCCCGGGAGCCCTGCCGGCGTGATCGGGCAACCGCGGGGGATCGTCGTCAGTCCGGACGGGGCCGAGGTGTACACAGCCGATGAAGGGGCCAACGCGATCGACGTGTTCAATCGCAACCCGCTCACGGGTGCGCTCACGTGGGCGAGCTGCGTCGGCGACAACCCCGGCTGCACTCCCACGACACCGACTACGGCGGTCGACCAGCCATTCGCGCTCGCGATCAGCCCCGACGGGCACGACGTGTACGCGGTCTCGGTCAAATCGAACACCGTGGATGAGTTCTCGCGGGAACCGGTCACCGGGGCGCTGACGTACACGGGTTGTGCGGGCCAGCTGACGGAATGCTCGCCCAAAACCACGGCGATCGCCAGCCCGATCTCGATTGCCGTCAGTCCCGACGGGACGAGCGTGTACGTGGTCGACAACGAAGGAGCCGTGGTCGACCTCCAGCGGAACACCGAAAGCGGGGCGCTGACGTTCAACACGTGCATCGGCGAAACCGCCGAGTGCACGGGGATGGGGGGCGAAATCCTCTACGCGGCCGACGGGGTGGCGATCAGCCCCGACGGGTCGAGCGTGTATGTCGGTGCCGAGGGCGGCACGCTCGACACGTTCTCACGGGTCGCGGCGACGGGCGATCTGAAATACGAAGCGTGCATCGGGAGGAACTTCCACTGCACCGAACCGAACCCCCGCGACCTCGTCAGCGAGCCCCTGTCGCTGGCGGTGAGCCCCGACGGACAGAACCTGTACGCGGGGAACTTCAACACCTCGGTGATCGACGTGTTCACGCGCAACACAACCACGGGCGCCATCACGCTGACGGGCTGCAACGGCAGGTACGGCGAAGAACCGAAAGACTGCACGCTCACGCCCGAACCCGATCCGGAAGGGTCCGTGACGATCGCGATCAGCCCCGGCGGCGCGGATCTGTACGCCGTCTCCGAGTTCGAGATCAGCGAGTTCGCTCGCACGGTGCCGGGCGGAGCGCTCACCTTCGTCGGGTGCGTCGGTGAACGCGAAAAACTGTGCACGCCGACGAAACCATCCGAAGCGATCGAGTTTCCGATCTCGATTGCCGTCAGTCCAGACGGGACGAGCCTCTACAGCGGAGACCAGCTCGCGGAAGTGGTCAACGAGTTCGGCCTCGGCTCGCCGCCGGCGTGCTCCGATGTCCAGGCGGCGACGGCCTATCAGACGCCGATCACTGTGACGCTACCGTGTGGCGACACCGACGGGGAAGCGGTGTCGATCGCAGTCGCCTCCGGCCCAGCCCACGGGACGCTCGGAGCGGTCAACGGAGCGGGGCAGGTCACATACACCCCCGACCCCGGCTACAGCGGGCCAGACAGCTTCACGTTCACGGCGACCGACGGCGACGGGACCGGCAAGCCGGCGACCGCGTCGCTGTCGGTCGATGCGCCGCCTGCGTCGAGCGCCCCGCCGCCCGCGGGCGTTGCGAGCACGCCCGGGATCGCCTCCACTCCCCAGCAGATCGAAGAACTGCTCCTCGGCTGTACCCGCGAGCGGCTCGTGCTGAACGACGTGTACGTGCACGGCAACCGTGTCGCGATCGGCGGAAGCGCCGCCAGGAGCCTGATCGGCAAGAAGGTGAAGATCGTGTTCGGCGCCAAGGACAAGCAGGTCGCCACCGCCGTGGTCAAAGCGGACGGCCAGTACGCGACGAGCGCACCGCTGCCGCCGGCGGCGGAGCGCGAGTCCAACGCCACCCGCTACCAGGCGGAGATCGGGAGGGAACGATCGCTGCGGCTGAAGCTCGCGCGCAGGCTCGAGCTCGAACCGCCGACCGCGCGGGGGACCACGGTGACGCTCAGCGGCCGCGTGCAGCCGCCTCTGACCAAGCCGGTCGCGTCGGTCGCGGTCGAACAGTCGCTCGAGTGCGGGAGCACGGCGGTCGTCAAGCGCTTCACCCCGCCGGCAAGCGGTCGCTTCCACATCACCGTCACCGTCCCCGTCGCAGCCAAGGCCGCCCTGTACCGGTTGACGAGCAAGGTCGCCGTCAACCCCCACGCGACGCGCCACGGGTTCGCCACCTTCAGCCTGCCGCTGCCCGCGGTATTGGGCTGAGCCGCCATCCGTTGACGGGGCGGCTACCGTAGAGATCCCACCCGCGCATGCCCGACTTCAAGCTCGACTCAGTCTTCACGCCCACGGCCGACCAGCCGCAGGCGATAGCTGCCCTGGCGGAGGGCGTCGAGCAGGGCGAGCGCTTCCAGACGCTTCTGGGCGCGACGGGCACGGGCAAGACGATGACGATGGCGGGCGTGATCGAGGCGGTGCAGCGCCCGACGCTTGTGATCGCGCACAACAAGACGCTGGCGGCGCAGCTGTGCAACGAGTTCCGCACGTTCTTCCCGGAGAACGCGGTCGAGTACTTCGTGTCCTACTACGACTACTACCAGCCCGAGGCTTACGTCCCGAGCCGCGACCTGTACATCGAGAAGGACTCGGCGATCAACCAGGAGGTCGACCGCCTGCGCCACGCGGCGACGGCGGCGGTGTTCGCGCGCAGGGACGTGATCGTGGTGGCGTCGGTGTCGTGCATCTACGGCCTGGGCTCTCCGGAGACGTACGAGATGAACATGCAGATCCTCAAGCGCGGCGAGATGATCGACCGCGACGGGCTGCTGCGCAAACTGGTCTCGATCCAGTACACGCGCAACGACAGCGTGCTCTCGCGCGGCAGCTTTCGCGTGCGCGGCGAGACGCTGGAGGTGTTCCCGGCGTACGCCGAGACGGCGTTCCGGGCGACGATGTTCGGCGACGAGGTCGAACGCCTGCAGCAGTTCGACCCGCTGACGGGCGAGCTGATGGACGACGACTTGGAGCACGTGGCGATCTGGCCGGCGACGCACTACAACGTCAAGGAGGGCACGATCGAGGCGGGCGTGGCGGAGATCGGCCGGGAGCTGAGCGAGCGCTGCGAGCAGCTGGAGTCCGAAGGCAAGCAGCTGGAGTCCCACCGCCTGCGCCAGCGCACGCAGTACGACATGGAGATGCTGCGCGAGGTGGGGTTCTGCTCGGGGATCGAGAACTACTCGCGCATCCTCGACGGGCGCAACCCGGGCGATCGGCCTTACTGCCTGATCGACTACTTCCCCAAGGACTTCATCTGCCTGATCGACGAGTCCCATCAGACGGTGCCGCAGATCGGGGGCATGTACGAGGGCGACCGCTCGCGCAAGCAGACGCTCGTCGACTACGGCTTCCGGCTTCCCAGCGCGATGGACAACCGCCCGCAGACGTTCAACGAGTTCCTGTCGATCACGCCGCAGCTGCTGTTCGTGTCGGCCACCCCGGGCGAGTACGAGCGCACCCGCTCCACGCGCGTGGTCGAGCAGATCGTGCGCCCGACGGGAATCGTCGACCCGGCGGTGGAGGTGCGCGAGACCAAGAATCAGATCGACGACCTGATGAACGAGGTGCGCAAGCGCGTGGATCGCAACGAGCGCGTGCTGGTGACGACGCTGACCAAGAAGATGAGCGAGGACCTGTCGCAGTACCTGCTGGAGATGGGCTTCAAGACGCGCTACCTGCACTCGGAGATCGACACGCTCGAACGCATCCAGATCATCCGCGACCTGCGCCTGGGCGAGTACGACGTGCTGGTGGGCGTGAACCTGCTGCGCGAGGGGCTGGACCTGCCGGAGGTTTCGCTGGTGGCGATCCTGGACGCCGACAAGGAGGGCTTCCTGCGTGGGGAGACCTCGCTGATCCAGACGATCGGCCGCGCCGCGCGCAACATCGAGGGCACGGTGCTGATGTACGCGGACAAGGAGACGCGGGCGATGCGCGCGGCGATCTCCGAGACCGATCGCCGCCGCGAGATCCAGCTGGCGTACAACGTGGAGCACGGGATCACGGCGGCGACGATCGTCAAGGGCATCTCCGACATCGCCGAGTTCCTGCAGGCCGAGTCCAAGGTGCCGCGCGGGCGCAAACGCCGCACCGCCAAGCGCGGCGCGAGCGAGAACGGGGTGGGCGGGCTTCCAACTCACGAGCTCGAGCGGATGATCGTGGAGCTGGAGGAGGAGATGATCGCGGCGGCCGACGAGCTGCGCTTCGAGTACGCCGCGCAGCTGCGCGACGAGCTGCGCGAGCTGCGTCGCGACCTGCAGGAGATCCAGTCGGTGGAAGCTCCGGAGGGCGAGATCTTGCCTAGCGAGACTCCGACGGGCGACATGGCTTAGGATGCCCGCCGTGGACTTCGACCGGCAGGCAATCGAACGTCGGGACTTCCCGATCGGCCGGCGCGGATACGATCCCTCCGCGGTGGATGCCCACCTGCGGGCGCTCGCTGAGGAGTTCGACGAGCTCCAGCGCACGGCCATCACCGGCGGCGCGGACGTATCGGTCGCATCGACCGCCGGAACGCAGGTGCACAGCATTCTCCAGGCGGCGGAGACGGCGGCGGCGGAAATCGAGCGCCACGCGCTCGAGAACGCGCGGCAGGTGCGCGCGGACGCCGACCGCGACGCGGATCGCACCCGCGAAGAAGCGGTCGAGCGCGCGCGCGCACACGTGGCGGCGGTCGCGCAGGTCGCGGCGCACCTGCTGGAGCACGTCGGGTCGATGGACGGGGAGGTGAGCGCCCTGATCGAGAGCCTGCGCGCCGGAGCCGGGCGCCTGGCGGCCGACCTGTCGGCGGTGGAGACGGGCATGGGCGAGCTGTATGACGCGGCCTCGGGACGCAACATCGCGCCCGCCGAGCCCGAGCCTCCGCGGTCGTTCGAGCCTGAGCCTCAGCGTTTCGAGCCCGAGCCATCGGGGGCGTTCGAGGCGGAGCTCGACAGCGCGCTGGAGGCGCCGCCGGTGTCGGTGGCGGCCCCGGCCCAGGCGGAAGGGGAGGCGGCCGCCGGCAGCAGCGACCTCGACGGCGCGCGCCTGATCGCGCTGAACATGGCGCTTAACGGCGAGTCCCGCGCGGACACCGAGCGCTACCTGGCCGAGAACTTCCAGCTGCCCGACCGGCTGAAGCTGATCGACGAGGTCTACTCGGCGATCGAGGGGTAGGACGACGCTGAGCGGCGTATAACGATCGTTATACGCTCCAACAAAAAGCAGATGCTCCGGAACGCCGGCCACCGCCGTGTGGCGGGCGCGCCACGCGCGGAACCCCGCAAATTACGGCAGCCCGGCAACGCGAACATCTGTTCGCCCGCGTATCATGAAGGGTGGATGGCGCAGAGCAACCAGATAGTCGTCTCGGGAGCCCGGGAGCACAACCTGAAGGACATCTCGTTGGCATTGCCGCGCGATGCGCTGGTTGTCATAACGGGCCTGTCGGGCTCGGGCAAGTCGAGCCTGGCGTTCGACACGATCTACGCGGAGGGCCAGCGCCGCTACGTGGAGTCGCTGTCGGCGTACGCGCGACAGTTCCTCGGGCAGATGGACAAGCCGGACGTGGACTCGATCGAGGGCCTGTCGCCGGCGATCTCGATCGACCAGAAGACGACCTCGCGCAACCCCCGCTCGACGGTGGGGACGGTGACGGAGATCTACGACTACCTGCGGCTGCTGTGGGCGCGGGTGGGCAAGCCCCACTGCCCGATCTGCGGGCGCCCGATCGTGGGCCAGTCGGCCGAGCAGATCATCGACCAGGTGATGGAGCTGGCGGAGGGCACCCGCTTCATGATCCTCGCGCCGGTGGTGCGGGGCCGCAAGGGCGAGTACGGCAAGCTGCTGGACGAGCTGCGCGCGGACGGCTTCGCGCGCGTGAGGATCGACGACCGCGTGCGCATGCTGGAGGAGTCGATCGTGCTCGACAAGCGCTACAAGCACGACATCTCGGTGGTGGTCGACCGCCTGTCGATGCGCCATGACGTGCGCAAGCGTCTGGCCGATTCGGTCGAGACGGCGGTCGCGCTGGCGGACGGGCTGGTCGAGGTCGAGATAGTGGGCTCCGGCCGTTCGGCCTCCGCCGGCGGGTCGGGCGAGGCGTCCGCGGGCGGAGCGACCGATCGAAGATCGGCCAGCGCGGCGGGCGGATCGCGAAACGGCCGCGCGCGGGGCGATGGGGACCAGGAAGGCGCCCCCGCCCACGCGACGGGCGCGAAGGGCGCGCGCGCGGCGGCGGCGCAGATCGTCCCGGGCGTGGCGCCGGAGCCGGGCACGCTGTTCACGTTCTCGGAGCGCTTCGCGTGCCCGGAGCACGGACCGTCGCTGGTGGAGCTGGAGCCGCGGATCTTCTCGTTCAACTCGCCGCACGGCGCGTGCGAGCGCTGCACGGGGCTGGGCTCGCAGATGGAGATCGACCCCGAGCTGGTGGTGCCCGACCCGTCGCTGTCGATCAACGAGGGTGCGCTGGCGCCGTGGGCGGGCAGCGCGTCGAACTACTACGAGCAGATGACCGAGGCGATCGCCGAGCTGTACGACGTCGATCTGGATGCCCCGTGGGACGAGCTGCCGGAGCGCCAGCGCGACGTGTTCCTGTACGGGACGGGCGGCGAGCCGGTGCAGGTCACATACAAGAACCGCTTCGGGCGCAGGCGCTCGTACGCGACCAGGTTCGAGGGGATTGTCAGGAACCTCCAGCGTCGCTATCGCGAGACGGATTCGGAGTGGACGCGGGAGAAGATCGAGGAGTACATGTCGCTGCGCGCGTGCCCGGTGTGCGGCGGGGCGCGGCTGCGCGCGGAGTCGCGTGCGGTGCTGGTGGGGGGGACGCGGATCGAGGACTTCTGCGCGCTGTCGGCGCACAGGGCGCTGGAGTGGCTGGAGCAGGTGGAGCTGTCTGAGACCGACAGGCACGTGGCGCGGCTGATCCTGCGCGAGATCTCGGAGCGGCTGCGGTTTCTGGAGAACGTCGGGATCGGCTACCTGTCGATGGACAGGGCGGCGGCGACGCTGTCGGGCGGGGAGGCGCAGCGCATCCGCCTGGCGACGCAGATCGGCTCGTCGCTGGTGGGCGTGCTGTACATCCTGGACGAGCCGTCGATCGGCCTGCACCAGCGCGACAACGCCAAGCTGATCGGCACGCTGGAGCGCTTGCGCGACCTGGGCAACACGGTGATCGTGGTCGAGCACGACGAGCAGACGATGCGCGCCGCCGACCACCTGGTGGACCTGGGGCCGGGAGCGGGCGAGCACGGAGGGCGCATCGTCGCGCAGGGGACGGCCGCGGAGGTCGAACGGGTGGCGGAGTCGCTGACCGGCCAGTTCCTGTCGGGCGCGCGCACGATCGAGCTGCCGAAGCGGCGGCGGACGCCGAGCGGCTACCTGGAGATCGTGGGAGCGACCGAGCACAACCTGCGCGACATCGACGTGCACGTTCCGCTCGGCGTGCTGACGTGCGTGACGGGCGTGTCCGGCTCGGGCAAGTCGACGCTGGTCAACGACGTGCTGTACAAGGCGGTCGCCAACCGCCTGCACCGCGCGCGCCGGCGGCCGGGAGCTCACCGTGCGATCCACGGCCTGGATCAGCTGGACAAGATCATCGCGGTCGACCAGTCGCCGATCGGGCGCACCCCGCGCTCGAACCCGGCGACGTACACGGGGCTGTTCGACGTGATCCGCGACCTGTTCGCCAAGACCCAGGAGGCGCGCGCGCGCGGCTACAAGCCGGGGCGCTTCTCGTTCAACGTGAAGGGCGGGCGCTGCGAGGTGTGCCGCGGCGACGGTCAGATCAAGATCGAGATGCACTTCCTGCCGGACGTGTACGTGCCGTGCGAGCAGTGCCACGGCAAGCGCTACAACCGCGAGACGCTGGAGGTGCGCTTCAAGGGCAAGTCGATCGCGGACGTGCTCGACATGCCGGTGGAGGACGCGCTGAGGTTCTTCGAGCACATCCCCAAGATCCGCCGGCGCCTGGAGACGCTGGACGCGGTGGGCCTCGGCTACGTGCGCCTGGGCCAGCCGGCGACGACGCTCTCCGGTGGCGAGGCCCAGCGCGTGAAGCTGGCGACGGAGCTGTCGAAGGTGGCCACGGGCAGGACGCTGTACATCCTCGACGAGCCGACGACGGGGCTGCACTTCGCGGACGTTCAGCGGCTGCTGGAGGTGCTGCAGCGCCTGGTGGACGCGGGCAACAGCGTGGTGGTGATCGAGCACAACCTCGACGTGATCAAGAGCGCGGATCGCCTGATCGACATGGGCCCGGAGGGCGGGGAGGAGGGGGGCATGGCGATCGCGGTTGGCACCCCCGAGGAGGTCGCCGCTGAGCCGGCCTCGCACACGGGCAGCTTCCTGGCCGGGCTGCTCACACCGACGGTCTCGCGCAACGGCGCGAAGCCGGGCAAGCCTCAGTCGCGGGCGCGGCGGGCGAGGGTCGCGGCCTGAGCGCGGTGGACGAGCCGGCCGGTCGGGCCGATCCGGTGGCCGGCGGCGAGCTCCCCGCCACCGCGAGCGAGCTCGCCCGCCGGGCGCGCCTGTGGGCGCAGAAGTGGCGCTGGTACGAGCGCAATGCGCTGCCGTGGAACCGCGCGCGCATCCACTGGGAGCTGATGCGCCGCGAGGCGTTCGTGCGCTGGCCTGTGCACGGCAACGTGCTGGAGGCGCTGCGCGAGGGGCGGCTGCGGATCGGGCCGGGCGCGCTGCTGGAGCCGGGCGTGTGGATCACCGCGCCGGGTGCGGCGCGGGTGCGCATCGGCGCGGGCACGTTCCTGAACATGGGCGTGATGCTCGCCGCCCAGGAGCTGGTGGAGATTGGCGAGCACTGCATGCTCGCCAACGGCTGCTTCGTCTCGGACGCGAGCCACCGCTTCGACGATCTGCACAAGCCGATCACGTGGCAGGGGTTCGAGAGCAAGGGCCCCACGCGCATCGGCGACAACAGCTGGCTGGGCGCCAACGTGGTGGTGACCAGCGGCGTCACCATCGGGGAGCGCTGTGTGATCGGCGCGAACAGCGTCGTCACCCGCGACATCGAGCCGTTCTCGATCGCCGCCGGAGCGCCCGCGAAGGTGCTCCGGCGGATCGACTGAGCAGGGCGCTGCTCAGGGCGCCGGCTGCTGCGAGATGAACGCTCCAGCTTCCGGACTGCCGCCCACGGAGGTGCCGAGGGCGAAAAGCGGAGCGCCGGAGCTGCCCGACATGCTGGCGCGTTCGGTTATTTCGACGGTTCGACCTTGACCGAGGCGCGCGGCTATGCAATCTTGGGCAACGCGACCCGCTGGTTCAGTCACAGGTGCCGCCGGGCAAGCAACGGTCGACGCGGCCCACCATCGCAAAGACGTCCCCACCTCAAGACCTCGAAGCATCCGCCCATCGAAGACTCGGACGCGCCCCAGCCCGACGGAGGTGCCAGGCAGGTGAAGCGCATCAGACTCGCCACCGTCATCTGTGTCACCCTGGCGCTGCTGTCTGCTGGCGCTCGGGCGCTGGCTGCGTCCCGCCCTCCGTCGGCGCCGATCGACGCGGTGCTCAGCGCCGGGGCCAAGCGGCGCACGTTCACACTCACGAGCCCAAGGCTGCACACCTACAGCGCCCATGCTCTGGTGCTCGCCTTCGTCACCGCCTCCGGATCGACGATGGGCGAGCGAGTCACCCGCGTCTTTGGCGACCGGCTGCACTGGTCGCCCGTCGTGCGCAGCGACGGCGCCGGCGGTGCGGCGGAGGTCTGGGAGGCGCACGCCACGAGCCGCATCGAGGGGCCGATTCTCGCCCACGTGCGCTACGCGGCGTACCCGGCGAGCATCACCGTGGTGGCATTCAGCGGCCCATCGCCCTACGTTCAGGCCCACGCAAGCGGTCAGGGTCGCGCGTCGACCCCGGCGATACAGCTCGAGCCCGCGGCGGGATCGTTGCTGTGGGCGGTCGGGCGCAGCGAAGGGGAGACCGAGCCGATCACGCCGTCGCTGGGCCGGCATCTCATCTACCAGTCCTTGGATCGACTGACCCACGCCGGAGGATGGGTCCAGGTGACGACACCCACCTCGTCGAGGATCGCCCGCGTCGCCGACAGGGCCCGGCTGCGGCGCTGGGGTCTGGCTGCCGTGGCAGTCGCCATGCCCGGCCTCGCGCAGGCGGCGGCCTTGCGGGCGAAGCTCGCGAACGCTGCCGCTGCCGCCGCTGCCGCGAGCGCGAGACCCGGATGCGCACCGCGCTCTGGGTTTGAAGTGGGCGTGGAGGATGACCCGGTGTTCCTCGGCCTGCAGCCGGCGATGAGTGCTACCCGGGGCTTCGAATTGGCGAGCAGCGTGTTCAGCGCCCAGCTGCTGCGCTTGAACTTGATGTGGGGCGAAGTTCGCCAGTACGGCTGGACCCCGTACGACCTGGCCGTTCAGATGGCGCGCGAACGTTGCTGGACGGTTCAAATGACGATCATGCCGACCCCGACCTACGCGGAAGGCTCCTTGCCCAGCGAACTGAGCGCCAAGAACCTGAATATGGGTCTGATGGCCTCATTCGTGCGGGAAATCGCCACTCGCTACGCCGGCGAGGTGGAGCGCTTCTCGATCGGCAACGAGCCCAACGAGGGGAAATTCCTGGCGCCCACGGCCACGCTGGCAGAAAAACTGTCCATCTACGACCAGATGTACATGGTCGGCCACAACGCGGTCAAGGCGGTCGACCCCAGCGCTCAGGTCATCGCCGGCGAGCTCTCCGGAAACCACATAATCGAATGGCTGGAAAACGTCGACAAACTGCCGAGCGAAGGGATCGCGATCCATCCCTACGGACTGCCCAACCAGATCAGCCAGTTCGCCAGCATCATCTACCCCATCCCGCTGCTTGTCAGCGAGGACGGCGTGCAGGCGTCCGACCCCCACCAGATCGCCGACGATCTCAAGCGCGAGGAAAGCGCACGCGAAGGCGGTGCCATCGAGATCGTCTTCTACCAACTCTCGCGGGCAGACTCCACCGAAGGCGGGTGGGACACGGGGATCGAATGAGCAGGCGAAAAGCGGCTCAGGCGAGCAGGCGGCTAGGCAACTCAGGCGAGCAGGCGGCTAGGCTTGGGCGATGGAGCTGTTCGAGGCGATGCGCTGCGCGCCGACGACACGCCGCTTCAAGGCCGACCCCGTGCCGGACGACGTGCTCGCGCGGGTGCTCGACCACGCCCGCTTCGCGCCGAGCGGCGGCAACCGCCAGGGCTGGCGCGTTGTCGTGGTGCGGGACGCCGACACACGGCGGGCTCTGCGCGACCTCTATCTGCCTCCGTGGCACGCCTACATGCAGCAGACCGGCGGAGCGCTCGTGCTGGCGGAGCCGGAGCGGTTCGACTCCAGGACGGTGCGCAACGTCCAACGCGCCGACGAGTACGCCAGCCGACTCGATGAGGTGCCGCTGCACCTCGTGGTCGGTGTGCGCCTGGAGGATCTGGCTGTCACCGATGCGCAGCTCCCGCGCCAGAGCATCGTGGGCGGGGCGTCGGTGTACCCGTTCGTGCAGAACCTGCTGCTGGGGCTGCGCGCGGAAGGGCTTGGCGCGGCCCTGACGACGCTGCTCGTGCCGGCCGAGGCGGAGGTCAAGCGTCTGCTGGAGATCCCCGAGGAGCTCGCGCTGGCGGCGCACATCGGTGTCGGCTACCGCGCCGAGGAGTGGCCCAGGCTGCTCGCGCGCCGGCCAGTCGCGGAGTTCGCGTTCTCGGAGCGCTACGGCGAGCCGCTCGCCTAGCCGATGCGCTGCCTGGTGGGCATGCTGATCGCGCTGGCGCTGGGCGCAGGGTGTGCGCCATCGGCGCTGGCCAAACCGCCGAGCAAAGCGCCGGCCGCGAAACAGCTGAAAGAAGACCGCGACCTGGTTGACGTCTACGCGGCGGTGGAGGGCGCGAAACTCGGCGTGGTGCTCCCGGGAGGCCCTGAACAGTTCATCGAAGTGGTCGACTCGCCGAAATACTCGCTGACGGTGCACGTCTACGGCAAAACCTACCAAGCCGGTGCGGACACGAACATCGCCTGGAACAGCTCTGGCTCGGAAGCGATCGGCGCCAGGATCACGATCTACGCGGCCTCCCACGGAGCGCACGGAAGCCTCATCCGCGGAACCATCGCGCACGAGGTCTTCCACGTCTTCGAGGCGCGGATGTCAGGCACCGAGGCCAGAAGCGAGGCTCACGCGGGATGGCTCGAGGAGGGCGCCGCGGCGTGGGTCGAGTCCGACGTCGTCAGCAACGATCAAGGCGTGCGCGAGGACTGGGAGGAATATCTCGAGTCCCCGCGCAAGCCCCTGATCCAACGCGTGTACAGTGCGATCGGCTTCTTCGGGCACATGTCGTCGAGTGGCATCTCTCCGTGGGCGCACTTCAAAGCGATGTTCGAAGCCGAAGGCGACGCGGCGTCATACACGGCCGCCGGCGTGGATCAGGACTTCCTGAGCTCGGAGTCCTCGGTGTTCTTCCGCGAACCGAGCTTCGGTGGGGCCTGGGAACAGGACGGACAGGAAAGCGCCGCGGCCGACAGCAACGTGCCCTCCCGAGCTGTGTCGAGAGCGACCCCCACCAAGGTGAAAGTCACGGCGAAAGGGGCCGTGCTCGTCGCCGCTCCTTTCGCCGATGGGGTTTATGACGTGTCGGCCAAGAGCCTGCCCGCGAGCAAGCCGGTGCTCGAACTGCTGATGTCCAAGGGCAATGCGCGCGTGCACTCGACCGACGGCGGCGAGGTCAACGAGACGATCACCGGGAGCCTGCGCGTGTGCACGAGCACCCACGGGTGCAACTGCCCGAGCCAGCCGGCGAGCGACTACCCGCCGATGCAAAAGGGCGATCTCGCGGTCACCGCTGGCCCGACCGGAGGGCAGGTGCGACTGATCGCGCTGCCGCGCTGCGAGACGCTGTTGGGCCCGACCTCGTGCGAACATCTGCTTCCGGGGTTCTCGAACGAAGCCGAAAAGGTGGCCGGCGCGGCGGCCGGAGTGCATTTCGCGATCGAAGGCGGCGATCACGCGATCGGGGAATACACCTACCTCTGTCTGCTCCAGGAGAAGGGCGAACTCGAGGGGCCGGAAACCGAAGAATATTTCCACGGGGTGGTGGCGGTCAGCGTGTCGGTGTCGAGGCTCCCGGCCGAAGTCGACGCGACCACGCAGATGAAGGGCTACACGACGTTCCCCGGTCCCTCGGGCCCAGTCCCCTACGAACCCGTGCCTGGTGCGGGCGAAGAGGGGCTGCTCGCCAACTTTGGCGAAGAAACCAACTCGCGGGGCGAAACCGGATGCGCAAGCGAGGGGGTGGTGCGGGTGCACAACGTCATCGCCACGTTCGGGCTCGTGGGCGATGAAGAAGCGTGCGGAGCGTCCGCGCAGGCGCTGCTGGAGACGGTCGCCGGCGAGCTATGAGCGCAGCTGAGCGTGCAGCTCGGCCAGCTCCGCCGGATCGATCGAGTAGCCGTGCTCGGGTCCGGGATAGCGGCGCGAGCGCACGTCCTCGGCGTACGCGCTGACGCCGTCGTTCATCTCCTGCTGGAGGTTGGCGTAGCGCTTGACGAAGCGCGCGCCCAGCCCGTCGCGGATGCCCAGCAGGTCGTGGAACACGAGCACCTGCCCGTCGGTGGCGGGTCCCGCGCCGATGCCGATCACAGGGATCTCCAGGAGCCGCATCAGCTCCTCGGTGACCGCGCTGGGGATCGCCTCGAACACGAGCGCGAAGCAGCCGACCTCCTGCAGCGCGAGCGCCTCGGCGGCGATGCGTGCGGCGGCGGCGGCGGTGCGTCCCTGCGCCTTCCAGCCGCCGAGCGCGGTCGAGGTCTGGGGGGTGAGGCCGACGTGGCCCATCACCGGGATGCCCGCACCGACGATCGCACGGGCGCGCCTGACAGAGGCTTCGCCGCCGCCCTCCAGCTTGACCACGTCGCAGCCGGCCTCCTTGACCATGCGCATCGCGGTCGTGATCGCCTGCTCGTCGGAGACCTCGTATGAGCCGAACGGCAGGTCGCCGATCAGCAGCGGGTTGCGCAGGCCGCGGCGCACGGCGCGCGCCAGCACGAGCATGTCCTCCAGCACGACCGGTGTGGTGGCGCTGTAGCCGAGCACGGTCGTGGCCGCGGAGTCGCCCACGAGCACCAGGTCGACGCCGGCCGCCTCGGCGGCGCGGGCGCTCGGGTAGTCATACGCGGTGACCATCACGATCGGTTCGCCCAGCCGCTTCTTCTCCATCAACAGGGGCAGGGTCATCGGCAGCCGGCCGGGATCGGCCGGGGCTTGGATGGTGGGGCGGCTGGACATGGCTGCTTCCTCTCTGACGGCCGGTTGACGCCCGCTCAGGTGAGCAGGGTCGCCACCTGCTCGTCGATCGTGATGATGCGGTTGGTGTGGGCCTCGACGTGGACCACGCGGGGCACGTAGCGTTCGAGATCGGCCTCGTCGTAGGAGCCGTAGGAGATGACGATGATCGTGTCGCCGCGGTGTACCAGGCGCGCGGCGGCGCCGTTGACGCACATGCCTCCCGACCCCCGCTCGCCGGGGATCGTGTAGGTCTCGAAGCGCGCACCGTTGTCGACGTCCACGACGTGCACCTGCTCGTACTCGAGCATGTCCGCCGCCTCCAGCAGGTCGGGGTCGATGGTGATCGAGCCGACGTAGTGCAGGTCGCAGTCGGTGACCGTCGCGCGGTGGATCTTGGACTTGAGCATCACGCGCTGCATGTGGCGATCGCCTCTCCTTCTAGCGGTTGGCCGGAGGATTGGGTTGGGGTCGTCTCAGGCCTCGCGGCAGGGATCTGCGTCGTGGCGGGCGAGAGGATCGCGTTGTCGATCAGGCGGACCTCGCCGATGCGCGCGGCCAGCGCCAGCAGCGCCTCGCCGGCGAGTGTGTCGACTGGCTCGAACGTCTCGGGCTCGACGAGCGCGACGTACTCTGGCTCCACGCCGAACGGCCGCATCGCCTCGCGCGCCGCCCGCAGCAGCGCCGCGGCCGAGCGCTCGCCCGCGGCGGCGTGTGCGCGCGCGGCGTGCAGCGCGGCGGGCAGGGCCAGCGCGCGGGCGCGCTGCTCGGAAGTGAGCAGCGCGTTGCGGCTGGACAGCGCCAGGCCGTCCGGCTCGCGCACGGTCGGCAGCGCCTCGATCCGCACCGGCAGGTTCAGGTCCCGGGCCAGGCGGCGGATGACGAGAACCTGCTGGGCGTCCTTCTGGCCGAAGTAGGCGACGTCGGGCATGGTCATGCACAGCAGCTTGGTCACGACCGTGGACACGCCGCGGAAGTGCTCCGCGCCCCGCGCGGCCCCCTCCAGGCGCTCGGTGATGCCGAGCACCTCGACGCTCGTGGCGAATCCGGGCGGATAGACCTCCTGCACGATCGGTGCGAACAGCACGTCCGCGCCGGACGCTGCGGCGAGCTCGGCGTCGCGCCGCTCGTCGCGGGGGTAGCGCTCGAGGTCGGCGCGCTCGTCGAACTGGGCGGGGTTGACGAACAGCGAGACGACCACCAGCTCGCACTGCTCGCGTGCGCGGGCGAGCAGCGACAGGTGGCCCTCATGCAGCGCGCCCATCGTCGGGACCAGCCCGATCGTCAGCCCGTCCCGGCGCGCGGGCGCCAGCACCGAGCGCAGCTCTGCCACCGTGCGCACGGTTCTCATGCGCGAAGCGAGGTTCGGTGGTGGGGGCTCATCGGTTTCGGTCCAGTTCCCTGCGGATACCGGCGCGACTTCAGATGTGCAACGGGCACTGCGTCAGGTCCACCTCGAGCGAGCTCGATGACGGCCTGTGGCGAATGATACAGACGCTGGCGGTCCTGTGACGAGGTGGCGGCAATATGTGCGCAACCTCACACGACTGTGCATGCCGAGGCGGGCGGCGGCTGGTGCCGGGCGTCCGCGCGGCTAGCGCAGGATGCGGAACGTGACCGTAACGGCCCTGCCCTTGCGGCCGTCGAGCGCCGGCAGCGCCTCCAGGCGGAACTCGCCCGGAGCGAGGCGGTGGCCGTGGATGCGTCCGTCGAAGCGCAGGCTGTTCGCGCCGACCCTGTCCACGTGGCTGAACGAGCCCACGGCGACCCAGCGGGTGCAGCGCTTGAGCTTGCGCTTGTGCCTGCCCTTGCTCTTGGCGGGGGGCTTGACGCAGCTCTGCCCGCGCCTGACCCCGGCCTTGGGGACGAGCACCGTGAAGCTGGTGGTCGCCGCCAGCGTGTCGCTGTAGCTGATCGTCGTGCCGGGCTTCGTCTTGGTGTGCCTGCTGGTCGCGGCATTCGGGAGCACGGCGGCGATGCGGGCGCCGCGGCCGGCGGCCAGGAAGCGCGACGGCGAGAGCTTCAGGCGGGAGATGACCGGGACCGGCGCGGCGGTCGTCGTGAACGTCGCGTCCGCGCCCGCGCCCGTGCCGCCCGCGTTGGCGGCGCTCAGGCGGTAGTGGTAGGTGGTGCCCGCGACCAGGCCCGTGAGCGTCGCGCCGACCGCGACCGCGCTCAGACCGGCCGCGGGCGTGGCCGCGCACGGGATGCTCGAGCCGTAGGAGCTGGTGGTGCCGTATTCGAACTTGCAGGCGCTCACTTCGGCGGCGTTGGGGTTGACGGTCCCGGCGAGCGTGGCGGCGCTCGTCGAGATGCCACTGGCGGTCCCCGTGGACACCGCCGGCGCCGCCACGACCCCGGCGATCTCTTCGCCGTCCAGGCCGACCGCGACGCACAGCCCACTGGCGGCGCACGAGATCGCTGACAGCGGCAGCCGCGTGATCGCGTCGACCTGCGCGACGCTCCACGTGGCGGCGCCGCCGCCCGGGTCGCTGGAGACGAGCGCGTTGCCCGCGTAGTCGACGGCAACGCACAGGAAGCTCGACACGCACGAGACGCCGGACAGCGCGTTGCCGGCGTCGACGTCGGCAACGCTCCACGCGCCCGCGCCGCCGGTCGGGTTGGTGGAGGTGAGCAGGTCGCCGGCGTCATCGACCGCGACGCACAGGCTGCTCGAGGGGCACGAGATGCCGTCGAGGTAGTTCGAGCCGTCGACGGGCGTGACGGTCCACGCGCCCTTGCCGCCGGTCGGGTCGGTGGAGGTGAGCACGTCGCCCGCGTCGTCGACGGCCGCGCAGAACGCGCTCGACTGGCACGACACCTTGTCGATGGCATAGGAGCCGTCGACGTCGGCGACGCTCCACGCGCCCGCGCCGCCGGCGGGGTCGGTGGAGGTCAGCGCTTCGCCGCTGTCGTTCGTGGCCACGCACAGTCCCGGTGCGCACGACACCGCGTCGATGTCGTCACCGTTGCCGATTCCCGTGGTCACGGTCCACGCCCCTGCGCCGGCGCTCGGGTCGGTCGAGGTCACGACGTTGCCGTTCTGGTCGACCGCCGCGCACAGCGTGCTCGAGGCGCAGGAGATCCCGTAGATCTCATACCCGAACAGCGGGGTCTCGAGGTCGGGGTCGACAGCGGCGGTCGCCCAGCTCGACGGCGTGCCCGCCGGATCGGTCGAGCTCAGCACGTTGCCGGCGTAGTCGGCGGCGACGCACAGGCTGCTTGACGTGCACGAGACGGAGCCGATCAGGGTGTCGGCGTCGGCGCGTGTGGTGCTCCAGTGCGGTGTGGAGCTGGCGGCGTCGCTCGACGTCAGCGCGTGACCGGCATAGTCGACCGCCGTGCACTGTTCTTTGGCAACGCACGACACGCCGTCGAGGTACTCCGCGGAGGCGTCGATCGCGGTTTTGAGCCACTTGGATGCGCCCCCGGTCGGTTCCTTCGACACGAAGACTTCGCCGGTTTCGCCCAGGATGGCGCACACTTCATCCGCCGCGCAGGAGACGCCCTCGAGGAAGTGTCCGGGGTCGATTTCGGCCTTTTTCCAGGCCGATTTTTCCCTGGTCGGTTCGGTCGTGACGAGCGCGCTTCCTCTCTCGGTGCTCACCACACACAGCGCCACGGACGCACACGAGATGTCCTCGACGTAGTTCTCGGCGGGGTTTTCGATTTCTTCGGCGCTCACCGTCCAGGTGGGGGTTGCGGCGGTCGGATCGACCGAGCTGACCACATCGTCTTTTTCACCCACGGCGACGCACAGTGTCGTCGTGGGACAGGACACCTCGTAGACGCTTGGCAGGACGTCAGACGAAAGCGTCCAAGTCGGCGTTGCGCTCGCCGGGTCGGTCGAGACCAGGAGCGTGCCGTCGTCGCTGGCGACGCACAGCGCCTTCGACGCGCACGACACGTCGTCGAGGAACAAGCTGTCGGGGATCGTGGTTTCGTGCCACGCGGCCTGGCCGCCCGTCGGGTCGGTCGAGCTCACGACCTCATCTCCGAAGCCGACGGCCACGCACAGTTCGGTCGAAGGACAGGACACGTGCTCGAGCTCGTCGCCGGCACCGGCGCTGACAGCCGTCCAGGTCGGTTCGGAAGCGGCCGGGTCGGTCGAGGTCACGACCGCGCCGGCTTCGTCGACCGCGACGCACAGGCTCGCCGACGGACACGAGACGGCGGTGAGCGGCGCACCGGCGGCCGTGTCGATCAGCTGCGGCGCCGACCAGCTGAAGACCGAGGCCGAGGCCGCGGAGGCGATGGCGAGCGAGACGAGCAGGCCTAGAGCCAGCGCCCAGAGGAGCGGCAGCGCTGGTCGCGCCACGTTGCGGCCGCGGGGACGGAGCCCTTTTCGCACGTCACTCACCCGGCCCCGCAGTATCACACGCGCCAGCGGGCGCCGCGTGCGGGCAGGCGCAGGCTCGCGCGAGCGGGCGCAGGCGAGCGCAGGCTGGTCCGGCACGCGCACGCGCCGCTCACCACGCGTCGACGTACGGGCGCTTCTTGCCCGGGCGCCGCCACCACTGCCCGCTGTGCTCGTCGAACAGCGTCGCGATCCAGCGCCTGGAGTCCGCCGGGTCGATCACGTCGTCGATCTCGCCGTAGGCGGCCATGTTCATCCCCTGGCCCCGCTCGTAGGCCGCCGCGACCGTCTCCTGGAACAGGCGCTCGCGCTCCTCGCCGTCCGCGACCGCGTCCAGCTCACGGCGCATGCCCAGGCGCACCGCGCCCTCCAGGCCCATCGCGCCGAACTCCGACGTGGGCCACGCGACGGTGAACAGCGGCGCCTTGAAGCCACCGCCGGCCATCGCCTGGGCGCCCAGCCCGTAGCCCTTGCGCAGCACGATCGTTCCGATCGGCACGCTCACGTTGGCGCCGCCGAGGAACATGCGCGCGAAGTGGCGCACGGTCGCCGTCCGCTCGGCCGTCGGGCCGACCATGAAGCCGGGCGTATCGCACAGGAACAGCACGGGCAGCTCGAACGCGTCGCACAGCGCCACGAAGCGCGCCGCCTTGTCCGCGCCGTCCGCGTCGATCGCGCCTCCGAGGTGGGTGGGATCGTTGGCCACCACCCCCAGCGGGCGACCGTCGACGCGGGCCAGGGCCGTCAGCATCCCCGGCCCGAACCCGTCGCGCAGCTCGAGCACCGAGCCCTCGTCGAACAGCGTCTCCACGACGCGGCGCACCTCATAGACGCGCTTGCGCCGCTCGGGGATCAGCTCGCGCAGGAGCTCCTGGTCGGGCACCGATGGGAGCCCGCCCACCCCGCCCGCCGGCGCCGGGCCGCCGAAGTAGGACAGATAGCGCTTGGCCAGCGCTACCGCCTCTGCGTCGTCGGCCGCGCGCAGGTCGACCACGCCGTTCGCGTGCTGCACGTCGATCGGGCCGACGTCTGCCGGGTCGTGGACGCCGAGCCCACCGCCCTCGATCATCGCCGGACCGCCCATCCCGATGCTCGAGTCCTCGGTGGCGATCACCACGTCGCAGCATCCCAGCAGCGCGGCGTTGCCCGCGAAGCAGTAGCCCGAGGCGATCCCCACGAGCGGCACCAGGCCGCTCAACTGGGCGAACAGCGCGAACGCCCGGCAGTCCAGGCCGGCGACGATCGGCATGTCCACGTCGCCCGGGCGCCCGCCGCCGCCCTCCGCGAACAGCACCAGCGGCAGGCGCCGGCGCTCGGCCAGCTCGAACAGGCGGTCCTTCTTGGCGTGGTTGCGCATGCCCTGCGTGCCGGCCAGGACCGTGTAGTCATAGGACATCGCCACGCACGAGCGGCCCTCGATCTCACCGACACCGCCCACCAGCCCGTCCGCCGGCGTGCGCGCGATCAGCTCCTCCCGCGGGCGCCTGCGCTCCTGGGCGGCGAACAGCAGCGGCCCGTACTCGACGAACGTGTCCGCGTCGAGCAGATCCGCCAGGTTCTCGCGCGCCGTGCGCCGCCCGCGCTCGCGGCGCCGCGCGACCGCCTCCGGCCGCGCCGCGTCCAGCCCGATCTCGTGGCGCTCGCGCACCGCGCGCAGGTCCGCGCGCTCGCCGCCCGACCGCCGCTCCTGCGAGCCGGCGGAGTCCGCGCCGTCGCCGGCGCCGCCGCCAGGCTCCAGCGTCACCAGCAGCTGGCCCTCCTCCACCGCGTCGCCGACCGCCACCGCCAGGCCGCGCACCACGCCGTCGGTCTCCGCCAGGACCTCGTGCTCCATCTTCATCGCCTCCAGCACAACCAGCGCCGCGCCCGCGCCGACCTGCTCCTCGCGCGCGTGCGGGATCGCGACCACGACGCCCGCGAACGGGGCCGTCACAGCAAGCTCTGAGGGCGGGGCCATCGCCAGATCATCGCTCAGGAGCGTCGTCTCGGTCGGCTCGCGCCTGGCGCAGGGGTGCCGCCGCGGACCGTTCGTGCTTCCTGGCGTGGGTCGGCTCGCGCCTGGCGCAGGGGTGACGCCGCGGACCGTTCGTGCTTCCTGGCGTCGGTCCGCCCTCCACCGGTGCCATGGGTGCCGCAGTGGGACCGCGCGTGCATCTGTCGTCAGCGATTACCATCCGGGCGGTGTCCTCTGACGAGCGTGAGCTAACCGCCTCCGAGAGGCGGGAGGCCCTCAAGGAGGTGCTCGCGCAGGCGCGCGGATGCGTCCGCTGCCCCGAGCTCGCCGCGACGCGAAAAACGGTCGTCTTCGGCGCCGGCAACGCGGACGCCGATCTGATGTTCGTCGGCGAGGCCCCCGGCGCGAGCGAGGACGAGCAGGGAGTGCCGTTCGTCGGGCGGGCGGGGAAACTGCTCGAGCAGCTGCTCGGGGAGATCGGGATGGCGCGCTCGCAGGTGTTCATCGCGAACACGCTCATGTGCAGGCCACCCGGCAACCGCGACCCGCTGCCGGTGGAGATCTCGAACTGCCAGGACTACCTGCTGCGCAAGGTCGAGCTGATCCAACCGACGGTCATCTGCACGCTCGGCAACTTCTCGACCAAGCTCCTGCGCGGGGACCCGACCGGGATCACGCGCCTGCACGGGCAGCCCGAGGTGATCGTGCTCGGCGCCCGGGCCGTGCGCCTGTATCCGATCTACCACCCCGCGGCCGCGCTGTACACGCCGCGGATGCTCGAGACGCTGCGCGAGGACTTCACGCGGCTGCCCGCGCTGCTTGCCCTCGGGGCGCCCGAGCAGCCGCTGCTCGAGGCCGTGCCGGAGCCCGCCGAGCCCCCATCGCCGGGGTTCGCCGAGCCGCCCTCGCCGGAGCCGTCCCCGGGGCAGGCGGCGCGGGAAGCAGCAGGCCAGCGCCGCTCCGAGGCGGACCAGCTCGGGCTGTTCTAGACGCCGTCCAGAAACGTTTTCCCTGCAAGGAAGGGATTTCCGCGGGGGTGTCGAACATTCTTGTCCAGGTCCTAAAGTCACACGGCAAGGCTGCCGATGAAGGTCCTGTCTCCATCCCTCCAGGAGTAACGACCGGCCCGCGAAACATTCTCCCGCGGGTCGGTCTTTTTTTGGCCCGGCCCGGCCCGGCCCGGCGAGGGCACGCGCCGCACAGGCTCTGCACGCGCCGCCGAGGCTCAGACGCGTCGCACAGGCTCTAGAGTCTCGGGGTGGCCGCACGAAGCGTCGAAACCACGGGGCCCGCCGAGACCGAATCGCTGGGCGCGGAGCTGGCCGGGGTGCTCGGCGACGGCGACGTGGTGCTCGTGCGGGGCGAGCTCGGCTCGGGCAAGACCACGCTCGTGCGCGGCGCCGCCCGCGCGCTCGGCGTCAGCGATCCCGTGACCAGCCCCACGTTCAGCATCGGCCACCGCTACGCCGCCGGCCGCGTGACCGTCTCGCACCTGGACCTCTACCGGCTGGCCGGGCTCGAGCACGAGGACCCGGCGCTGCTGGCCGACTACCTCGGGCCGGGGCGGATCGCGTTCGTGGAGTGGCCGCAGGACGCGCACGCCGAGCTCGCGGGGGCGCGCGTGCGCGTGACCCTCAGCCACGGTGGCGGCGACCGCCGGCGGATCGACGTGGACGAGCTGCCGCCCGCCGCGCAGGTGGATGAGGTCTCGCCCGCCGCGGAGCTGGACGAGCTGCCGCCCGCCGCGGAGGGGGGCGCCCCGCGATGATCGTGCTCGGCTTCGACACCTCCACGCCCGCGACCGCCGTCGCCCTGCGCCTGGCGGACGGGCGCACGACGCACGCGCGCGACGATCCCCCCGCCGGTGCGCACCCGGGACACGCGACGCGGCTGCTGGACATGGCCCACGAGCTGCTGGGCGGTGCCGGCGTCGCCTGGGGCGAGATCGACCGGATCGCCGTCGGCGTCGGGCCGGGCACGTTCACCGGCCTGCGCGTCGGCGTGGCCACCGCGCGCGGCCTCGCGCAGTCGCTGTCGATCGAGTTGGTCGGGGTATCGAGCCCGCGGGCGCTCGCCGTAGCGGCGCTCGCGTCCCAGCGCCTGGAGGGGGGCGGGCACGGCGCGGTGCTGGCCGTGATCGACGCCCGTCGCGGCGAGGCGTTCGCCGCCGCCTACGAGCTGGGCGATCGCGGCGAGCCGAGCGAGCTGGCCGGTCCCCGGGCGCTCCCGCCGCAGGAGCTCGCGAGCGTCGTCGCCGAGGCAGAGGCAGCGGCCGAGGCGGCGGCAGAGGCAGAGGCAGAGGTCGAGGCCGGGGGGGCGGCTGGCGACCCGCCATGGCGCTGGCTGGCGGTCGGCGACGGAGCCCTGCGCTTCCGCGATCGGCTGGAGGCGGCCGGCGTTCGCACTCCCCCGGACTCCTCGCCGCTGCACCTGGTGAGCGCCGAGGCCGTCTGCGAGCTGGGCGCGCACGCCGCCGCGGCGGCGAGCCTCCAGGAGATGGTGCCCGACTATCGCCGCCGCCCGGACGCGGAGCTAGCCTTGGAGCGTGCCGGGACAGCGACAGGACCCTTGACATGACCGAGCCAAGCGCCGCCCGGCATCCGGTCGAGCAGGCGTCGCCCGTGGAGATCCGGCGCCTGAGCTATCCCGATCTGCCGCACGTGATCGCCATCGAGCGGCGCGTGTTCCCGACCCCGTGGTCGCTCGCGATGTTCGTGCTCGAGCTGTCCAAGCGCTCGGGCATATGCCTGGCCGCGACCGTCGCCGCCGGCGCCGGCGAGCGGCGGCTCGTCGGATACCTGATCTGCTCGCGCTACGACACCGTCTGGCACGTCATGAACGTGGCCGTCGACAGCGAGCACCAGCGCAAGGGGCTTGCCTCGGCCATGCTCGCCGAGCTGTACCGGCGCGTCGGAGACCCGCGTGCGCGCTTCACCCTGGAGGTGCGCCAGTCCAACAGCGTCGCCATCCATCTATATGAGCGAGAGGGCTTCCGCGCGGCCGGCATGCGCCGTCGCTACTACCAGGACAACGGCGAGGACGCCCTGGTGATGTGGCGCACCCCCGCCACGCTCGAGGGCTCGCTCGGCGACGTGCCCGGGGTGGGCGGGACCTGATCGGTGTGACCATCCTCGCGCTGGAGACCAGCTGCGACGACACGTGCGCGGCGCTCGTCGACGCCGACGGGCACATGCGCTCGAACGTCATCTCCTCCCAGGAGGCGCACGGGCGCTTCGGCGGCGTCGTCCCTGAGATCGCCTCGCGCCATCACCTGGAGCTGGTGAACCTGATCGTCGAGCAGGCTCTCGAGCGGGCCGGCGTGACGCTCGCGGACGTCGAGCTCGTGGCCGCCACGCAGGGTCCGGGGCTCGTCGGCGCGCTGCTGGTCGGTCTCTCCACCGCCAAGGCGCTCGCCGCCGCCAGGGAGCTGCCGTTCGCGCCCGTCGACCACCTGCAGGGGCACGTCGCCGCGAACTTCCTCGCCGCCGGCGACGGTCCGTTCGAGCCGCCGTTCGTGTGTCTGATCGCAAGCGGCGGGCACACGCTGCTCGCGCTCGTCAGCGAGCACGACGGCTTCCACGTCCTCGGCCGCACGCTCGACGACGCCGCCGGCGAGGCCTTCGACAAGGGCGCCAGGATGCTGGGGCTCGGCTACCCCGGCGGCGCCGCGCTCGAGCGGCTGGCGAGCGATGGCGATCCCGAGGCGTTCTCCTTCCCCGGATCGCCCGGCGAGCGCGTCCGCGCCCGCGGAGGCGTCCGCGGCAGGGACTTCGCGGACGGTCTCGACTTCTCCTTCGCCGGCGTCAAGACCGCGCTGCTGTACACCGTGCGCGAGCTCGGCGAGGAGCAGGCGCGGGAGCGGGCGGCCGATCTGGCCGCCTCCTACCAGGCGGCGATCGTCGAGCGTCTGATCGCGCGCGCCGCCCGCGCGCTGGAGCGCAGCGGCGTCGATCGCCTGGCCGTGGGCGGCGGCGTCGCCGCCAACGGCGAGCTGCGCCGGCGTCTGGGCGAGCTGGACGCGACGCTCCACGTGCCCGCGCGCGCGCTGTGCACCGACAACGCCGCCATGATCGCCAGCGCCGCGCGCTTCTGCGAGCGGCTGGCGTATCCGCGCTACCTCGCGCTGGACGCGTACGCGAGCGGCGAACGTCCGCGCTGACGTGCTCGCTACCCAGATGTCAAGCGTCGTCTACAGTCTGGAGTCGATCGAGATGACAACAGCGCATCGCAAGCCGACCATCCGCGGCGCCGCCCTCCTCGCTGCCACGGCAGCGCTCGCGCTGTGCGCGGCGCCCGCCGCGCAGGCCGCCAAATACCGCCCGTGCGGGCCGGCCCATCTGATGGTAAAGAACAGTCTTGGCTACGGCGACTTCGCCGTGAAGGGGGCGACCTGCCGTACGGTGCTCGAGGTCATGCGTGCCTACTTCCGCTACGAGCAGACCGGGCAGGGCGGCCACCGCAACGGCAAAGGGGGCTGGACGGTCCAGGGCTGGACGATCGAGAAACCGGAAGAAGGCTTCTACCGGGGCAGCAGGGGCCACGCGCGCTTCTACTGCGAAGAAGACCCGGAATAGCCGAGCCGATATCCACGGTCGCGCGGCGGATCTCGACGCCCGCGCGAGCGGGCGAGCGCGCCCGACGGGCCGCGTCCGTGTGAGAGGATTCCCGGTGTGGACGACGCCGTAGCCCGCTACCGGAGCGCCTCGGAAGCCAACGACATCGACGCGCTGATCGCCGCGCTCGCGCCCGACGTCGAGCTCGTCTCGCCCCTGTCCGGACGCCTCGTGTTCCGGGGGCGGGACGATCTGCGCGTGCTTCTGGGGGCCGTGTACGGGGGCTTGAAGGGGCTCCGCTGGCGGGAGGAAGTCGGCGACGGGTCGACTCGCGTCGTCATGGGCGACTGCACCGTCGGGCCGTTCACGCTCGCCGACGCGATGGTCTGCGAGCTGGACGACGGCGGGCAGATCCGGCGCATCAGGCCGTACCTGCGCCCCTGGCTCGCCGTCACCTTCTTCGCGCTCAAGCTCGGGCCGAAGATCGGCCGTCATCCGGGCGTCATCCTCCGCGCGCTGCGCAGAGGTTGACCCGGCGGGAGCTCCCGATGGCATCGCCCACGGATGGGGCCTCGGGCGAGCCGGCTCGGATCACCGTCTACTCCAAGCCGGACTGCCACCTGTGCGCGGATGCGATGGTCACGCTGCGCCGCCTGCAGCAGGAGCTCGGGTTCGCCCTGCACGAGCTCGACATCACCGGCGATGACGTGCTCCACAGCGCCTATTTCGAGCGCATCCCCGTGGTGGCGCTCGACGGGGAGGAGCTGTGCGAGTACTTCGTCGAGGAGGCGCTCGTGCGCGAGCGTCTAGAGTCACGACGATGAGCTATGGAGAACGGACGACCGCCCTGGCGGGCGCGGGGGATGGCGCCGACGCGTCGGTCGAGCGGCTCTCACTCGGCGTGGCCGCTCGCCTGTCGCGCTACCTGCAGGTGCTCACACAGGCCAAGAAGATGGGCAAGGAGACGATCTCCTCGCAGGAGCTCTCCGACTACACCCACGTCAACTCCACGCAGATCCGCCGCGACCTTTCAGGCTTCGGGAAGTTCGGCAAGCGTGGGGTCGGCTACAACGTGGAGGCGCTCGTCTCCCAGATCCGCAAGATCCTGCGCACGGCCGGGCAGCACAACATCGCGCTGATCGGCGCCGGCCACCTCGGCAACGCGATCGCGTCCTCGGAAATCTTCGCCGACCACGGCTTTCGCGTCGTCGCCATCTTCGACAGAGACGACGCCAAGGTCGGCAGCCAGCTCGGCAGCCAGGTGGTGCGCGACGTCGCCGAGCTGCGCCACGTGGTGGAGGAGGAGGACATCGTCGTGGGCGTTCTGGCCGTGCCTCAGGAGGCCGCCCAAGGGCTCGCCGACGAGCTGGTCGACGCCGGCGTGAAGATCATCTTCAACTACTCCGAGTCACTGCTGGACGTGCCGCCGGAGGTGACCGTCCACACCTCCAGCCCGGCGGTCGATCTGCTCTACGCGCTGTACTTCTATCTGACCTGAGCCGCTGCCCGCCCGGTGGGGCAGAGGTGATTGTGCGTCACACTGGACACCCGAGCGCTCCGAGCGACACCCACGCAGACCGCCCAGCGATGAACAGCCTCGATCTAGACCGAGCCGAAGAGACGTTCGCGGCCGCCGCGGAGCTCACCGTCGGAGTGGAGGAGGAGTTCTCGATCCTCGACCCGCGGACGCTCGAACTGGCCCCCCGCTTCGAGCAGCTGCGCGCCGCCGCGCAGGGCGATCGGCTGCTGCACGAGAGCATCGCCGGCGAGCTGATCTCCTCGGAGATCGAGATCATCTCCGGCATCGGGTGCGATCTGCACGACGCGCTGGCCCGCCAGCGCGAGCGTCGCCGGCTCCTGTTCGCGCTCGCCGCCACGCACGGGGTCGCGCTCGGCGCGACCGGCACCCATCCGTGGGCCGACTACCGCGAGCAGCCGATCATCGACACCGAGCACTACCGCCGTGTCGAGGAGGGGCTCAAATACGTCGCCTGGCGCAACAACACGTTCAGCCTGCACGTGCACGTGGGGGTGCGCGACATCGACCGCGCGGTGCGCGCGTGCGATCGCCTGCGCCCGGTGCTGCCGCTGCTGCTCGCGATCTCCGCCAACTCCCCGTTCCTGGACGGCCGCGACAGCGGGCTGCACTCCGCGCGCACGCAGAGCTTCACCAAGAGCTTTCCCCGCTGCGGCGTCCCCGACGCGTTCGGCGGCTGGCCGGCCTACCGCGAGTACGTCGAGTTCCTGGTGCGCACCGGCTCGATCGTCGAGTTCACCCAGGTGTGGTGGTCGGTCCGCCCGCACTTCAGCTTCGGCACGGTGGAGGTGCGCATCTGCGACGTGCAGGCGACCGCGCACGAGTCCGATGCGCTGGCCGGCCTGATGGTCGCGTGCATCGCCCAGGCGGTGCGCGACGCCGACGAGGGCGTGCCCTTCGAGGACCCCGCGCCGCGGCTGATCGAGGAGAACATGTGGCGCGCGATCCGCTTCGGGCTCGACGGGCGCCTGATCGACCTCGCCCGCGGGGAGGAGTACCCGGCGCGCGAGGCGATCGAGCGGCTGCTCGCGTGGACGGGGCCGATGCGCGCGGAGCTGGCGATCGATCCGGCGTTCCCGGAGCGCAACGGCGCGCAGCGCCAGCGCCGGCTGATCGAGACGGGCGCCGCGCGCGAGGAGGTGTTCGCGGCCAGCGTGAACGAGACGAGTGCAAGCTACCCGGAGGAGGTGACGGTTTGAGCGCAGAGGGTGCCCCGACCGAGGAGGAGCTCCGCGCCGCCTACGAGGCGGAACTGAGTCGCATCACCACGACCGACATGATCGCCCAGACGGCCGTGTCGCTGCTGAACCTGGGCGCCCGGCGGCTCGCGCCGCCGCCCGGCGGCGAGGCCCCCGGCGCGGGCGCCGGCGGGGACGCCGCGGCTGGGGGTGCCGCGTCCGCAGGCGGGGCGGCCGCAGGCGGCGGGAGCGCGGCCGCGGGCGCTCCTCAGCGCGACCTCGAGCAGGCTCGCGACGCGATCGACGGCGTGAAAGCCCTGCTGGACATCCTCGAGCGTCGGATCCCCCAGGAGCTGGGGCCTCTGCGCGACGCGCTCTCACGCCTGCAGATGGCCTACGCGCGCGAGATCCAGCCCGGCGCGGCGCCGGCTGGGCAGGCGCAGGGCAGCGCCGCGGCGGGGGAGCCAGCGCAGCCCTCCGGCGCGCGGCAGGCGCCGGATGCGGCTGAGCCGGGAGCGCAGCCGGGTGGTCCGGGGCCGGCCGAGGCGAGCGGCCGCCTGTGGGTGCCCGGAAGGTGAGCGCCACTCCCGGCGGACGCACGCCGGCGCCCGGCCGGCCGGCACCCCGTCGGCCGGCACGATACACTCCGCCCGCGTTTGCACCGGATACACGCTCGCGCTGAGCGATCCGGCCGTCAAATGTGCGCGCGATACATCCTCGCGCGGCACGCAAATCGGACCGCGGAGGATTTCTGTTGAGCAGCTTTCTGACGAACCACGGGGTCGTCGTCGCCCTCGTTTGCGCCGCCTGTGCGGTCGTCTACGGCCTGGTGACGACGCGATCCCTGCTCGCGCTCTCGCCGGGCAACGAGAAGATGCAGGGCATCTCGCTGGCCGTCCAGCAGGGCGCGCGCGCGTACCTGAACCGTCAGTACACGACGATCGCGTGCGTGGGTGTCGTGCTGTTCGTCGCGCTGATCTTCGTCCAGAACATCGCGGTCGCCGGCGGCTTCGCGATCGGTGGCCTGCTGTCGGGCTCGACCGGCTACATCGGCATGAACGTCTCGGTTCGCGCCAACGCGCGGGTCGCCGAGGCAGCCCGATCCGGTGTGTCCCAGGCTCTGCAGGTCGCCTTCCGCGGCGGGGCGATCACCGGGCTGCTCGTCGTCGGCCTGGCGCTGCTCGGCGTCTCCGGCTACTACGGGGCGCTGACGTCGTTCTTCAACGACAGCCCCAAGACGGCGGTCGACGCGCTCGTCGGCCTCGGCTTCGGCGGCTCGCTGATCTCCGTGTTCGCCCGCCTCGGCGGCGGCATCTTCACGAAGGCCGCCGACGTCGGCGCGGACCTCGTGGGCAAGGTCGAGGCCGGCATCCCCGAGGACGACCCGCGCAACCCGGCGACGATCGCCGACAACGTCGGCGACAACGTCGGCGACTGCGCCGGCATGGCCGCCGACCTGTTCGAGACCTACGCCGTGACCGCCGTCGCGGTGATCCTGCTCGGCGTGCTCACCTTCCACGAGGCCACGCGCGTCGCGCTGTATCCGCTGGTCATCGGCGGCGCGGCGATCATCGCCTCGATCGTCGGCACGTTCGCGGTGCGCTCGAGATCCGGCAACGTGGAGCGTGCGCTGCTGCAGGGGCTGGTCGTGTCCGCCGTGATCGCCGCGGCGGCGTTCGCGCCGATCACCTACTGGCTGATGCGAGGGCTCACGTTCAGCTCGGCTTCCGGTCCGGTCAACACGCCCGCATGGGGCAAGTTCTACCTGTGCTCGCTGATCGGCATAGCGGTCACCGCGCTGCTGTTCGGGATCACCGAATTCTACACCTCGACCCGCTTCTCGCCCGTCAAGAAGACCGCGAAAGCGTCGATCACCGGCCACGCGACGAACATCATCCAGGGGTTCGCCTCGGGGCTGCAGGCGACCGCGCTGCCGGCGCTCGTGATCGTGCTGGGCATCCTCGGCGCGTGGAAGCTCGCCGGCGGAGGCGTCACCGGCATCTACGGAATCGGCGTCGCCGTCATGGGCCTGCTGTCGCTGACCGGATTGATCGTCGCGCTCGACGCCTTCGGCCCGATCACCGACAACGCGGGTGGCATCGCCGAGATGGCCGACCTGCCCGAGGACGTGCGCAAGGTCACCGATCGACTCGACGCCGTCGGGAACACCACCAAGGCCGTCACCAAGGGCTACGCGATCGGCTCGGCCGTGCTCGCCGCGGTCGTGCTGTTCGCCGGCTTCCAGAAAGAACTCGAAAACAAGCTCGGCCACGTGATCAACTTCGGCATCAACGAACCGCCCGTGCTGATCGGCCTGCTGCTGGGCGGGCTGATGGTGTGCCTGTTCGCCTCGCTGTCGATCGAGGCCGTCGGGCGCGCCGGCGGCGCGGTCGTCGAGGAGGTGCGCCGCCAGTTCCGCGAGCACCCGGGGATCATGGACTACACCGAAGAGCCCGACTACGCGACGTGCGTGGACATCGTCACGAAGACCGCCCAGCGCGAGATGATCCTGCCCTCGCTGCTGCCGATCGGCCTGACGCTGATCGTCGGGCTGATCGACCAGCAGGCGCTCGGCGGCCTCTTGATCGGGGTGATCGTCGTCGGCTTCTTCTTCGCCGTGCTGATGACCGCCGGCGGCGGCGCCTGGGACAACGCGAAGAAGCTGATCGAGGACGGCTCCTTCGGCGGCAAGGGCTCGGACGCGCACGCCGCGTCGGTCACCGGGGACACGGTCGGCGATCCCTTCAAGGACACCGCCGGGCCCGCCATCAACCCGATGATCAAGGTCGCCAACATCGTCGCCATCCTGATCATCCCGCTCATAACCTGATCGGCGACCCCGCACGTGTGCGGGGTCGTGGCAGGGCCGCATGCGACCCTGCCCGGACGGCGCATGCGCCGTCCGTAAGACACGCCGCATGCGGCGTGTCTCGGGCCGCACATGTGCGGCCCGGCAGCCGGCGCATGCGCCGGCTGGGCCAGCAACGCGGCACCGCAATAACCTCAGATGAGATGAACGGCCGACAGGCGCACCGCATGGGCACGTTCGTGCTCTCGCTGGCGATGGTGGCGATCGGCCTGGCGCTGATCGTCCAGGCCGTGGGCGGACACGGCAGCCCGATCTCGCCGCGCCTGCTGCTGGGCGTGCTGTTCATCGCGGCCGGGGTCGGACGGGTCTACGTGGAGCTTCGGCGGGGTCGGCGGGCATGAGCTCGGGCGAGGGCGGGGGCACCCATCCCGGAACCCCCGCTGACGGGAGCCACCCTGAAGGGCGCAGGCAGGCGGGCGAGCGCGCCACCTCCGAGCTCGCGGCACGCTCGCCTGTGCCCCCTGGGGTGCGCGTGATCGTCCGGCGCAGCCTCGGCTCGCCGATCCTGTTCACCGTCGTCTACTCCTCGCTTGCGAGCGCGATCTACTTCTCGCTCGGCGTGATCGCGGGCCACGCCCTCGGCCTGACCCCGCTGGTGTTCCTGATCGCCGCCGTGCTGTACACGCTGACGGCGATGACATACGTGGAGGGGGCGTCGCTGCACCAGGACAGGGGCGGCTCGACGGTCTTCGCCCGCTACGCGTTCAACGAGCTCGTCAGCTTCATCGCCGGCTGGGCGATCCTCCTGGACTACGTGATCCTGATCGCGGTCACGGCCTACTCGGCGACCCAGTACCTGAAGACGTTCTGGAGCCCGCTCGGCAACCGCGGGGAGGCGCTGGGGCTGGCGCTGGCGTTCATCGCGCTCGTGGTGCTCAGCAACATCCGCGGCTTCAGCGGACGCCGCGCGCGGCGCGTGGGCATCCTGCTGGCGGGCGACCTCGCGCTGCAGGGCTTCATCGTCGTGCTCGGGCTGGCGCTGTTCTTCAGCCCGCACACGCTCCTGAACCCCATCCATCTGGGCAGCACGCCCAAGTGGTCGGACCTCATATACGCGTTGACGGTCGCCGTGATCGCGTTCACGAGCCTCGAGTCCGCCTCCGGGCTCGCCGGAGAGGTGAGGATCGGCCGCGGCGGCCTGAAGCGGCTGGTCGCGAGCACGACCGCGACGGTGGCCTTCCTGTACGTGGGCATCGCGCTGGTGGCGGTGACGGCGCTGCCGGTGCGCGCGGGGCACACCGAACTGGCGAAGCGCTATCTGAACGCGCCGATGATCGGTGTCGTCGGGCAGGTGCACCCGCACTGGCTGCGCGAAGCGCTGACGTACCTGGTGGCGGCGATGGCGGCGGTCACGCTCGTGGCCGCGGCGAACTCCGCGATGCTCGGCCTCTCGCGGCTGGCGTACTCGCTGTCCACCAACCGCCAGATTCCCAGCGGCCTCGGGCGCCTGCATCCGCAGCGCTCGACGCCGTATGTGCTGATCATCCTCGCCGGCCTGATCGCGGCCGGGCTGGTGGTGCCCGAGAACCTCGACCTGCTGGTCGGCATCTACGCCTTCGGCGCGCTGCTCGCGTTCACGATCGCCCACCTGTCGATCTGCCGCCTGCGCTACAGCGAGCCCGACCGCGACCGTCCCTACCGGGTGCCCCTGTCGATCAGGCTGCGCGGCGGCGAGCTGCCGCTGCCGGCGGTCTTCGGCGCGCTTGCCTCCGCGGCGGGCTGGGTGGCCGTGATGGTCCTGCACGAACGCGCGCGCTACGTGGGCCTCGGATGGATGGCGGCGGGGATCGCCCTGTATGTCGTCTACCGCCGCGCGGATGAGACCTCGCTGCTGCGGCGCGTGACGGTCGCGCCGCAGGTGCTGCGCGCCGAGCAGCCGCGCGAGCGCGACTACGGCTCGGTGCTGGTGCCGCTGTTCGGCACCGAGCTCGACGACGACGTCGTCCAGACCGCCGCCCTGCTGGTCTCCGGCGAGCAGACCGACGAGGCGGCGATCGACACGGCGACGATCGAGGCGCTGTGGATGTTCGTCATACCGATGTCCCTGCCGCTGGAGGCGAGCCTCCCCGAGGCGCAGATCAAGCACGCGCGCCAGGTGCTCGCGCGGGCCAAGGCGGTGGGGGAGGAGTACGGCGGCGTGCACGTGGCCACGGCGACCGTGCGCACGCGCCGCGCGGGCTTCGCGATCGTCGACGAGGCGCGCCGGCGCGGCGTCGAGGCGATCGTGCTCGGCGCCGAGGAACCGTCGCTGATCCGCGGCGGCGCGCGCCTGGGTGGCCGGGGCGGCCCGCTGGAGGCGTACGTCGGAGATGTGACCAAGTACGTGGTGCGCAAGGCGGACTGCCGCGTGATCGTCACCGCGCCGGGCGCCCGCGACTCGCGTGTCGAGCAGGCCCGGCGGGCACACCGGGCGAACGCCCCAATGGTCTAACCTGCGAGCCTATGTCCCCTTGCGCAGCTTCATGTTCGTCCTGATCGTCGGCGCCGGGCGCGTGGGCTCGGCGGTCGCCAAGTCGGCGCTCGCCGCCGGCCACGAAGTGTCCGTGCTCGACGAGGACCCGCTCTCGCACGAGCGCCTGGACGCCGGCCAGAGCAAGAGCTGGGAGGACTCGGGCGGCCAGTTCACGGTGGGCACGGCGCTCGAGACCGACGCCCTCGTCCAGGCCGGGATCGAGCGCGCGGAGGTGTTCATCGCCTCCACCGCCGGCGACAACACGAACCTCGTGATCGCCCAGATCGCCCAGAAGCGCTTCGGCGTCGAGAAGGCGATCGTGCGCGTGATGGACCCCGCGCGCGCCGACTGGTACGGCGAGCAGGGGCTGCAGACCATATCCCCGACCAAGCACGCGATCGAGATGTTCGAGCGCGCGCTCGCGCCCGAGGCGGCGTAGCGACCGTGTACGCGATCATCGCCGGCGCCGGCAAGGTCGGGCGCAACCTCGCACGGGAGCTGATCAGCAAGGATCACGAAGTCACCCTGATCGAGTCCTCGCGCTCGTGCTACCTGGCCAACGAGGAGGAGTTCGAGCACGCCGTCCAGTACGGCGACGCGACCGAGGTGTGGGTGCTCGAGCGCGCGGGCATCCAGCGCGCCGACCTGGTGATCGCCGTGACCGGCGACGACGAGGACAACATCCTCGTCTGCCAGGTCGCCAAGGAGAAGTACCTGTGCGACCGCATCATCGCGCGGGTCAACAACCCGCGCAACCACGACCACTTCAAGCTGCTGGGCATCCAGCCGGCGGTGTCGGCCACCGACCTGATCCTGCGGCTGATCGAGCACGAGGTGCCCCGCTACGGCCTCGTGCACCTGCTGGCGCTCGAAGAGGAGCGCCTGGAGATCATCGAGCTGGAGGTCACCGCCGACGCGCCCACGGTCGGCGAGAGGGTGGCGGACATCGCCCTGCCGGAAGGCAGCCTGATCATCTCCGTGCTGCGCGACGGATCCGGATTCGTGCCCAAGGCGGAGACGACGATCGAGGCCGGCGACGAGGTGCTGCTCGTGCTCGACCCGGGCCTGGAGGACGCGATCACCGCGTACTTCGCGCCCAACGGGCAGCACGTGACGTTCTGAGCGGGGCCGGGGCGTTTGCGCGGTCGCGCGAGGCCAGCCCGGGCAGCGCATCCGGGCGGACCCGGCCGACGATCACCCGTTGACTATCCTTGGACGCTCGATCCGGGATGGTGTAATTGGCAACACGCGTGCCTCTGGAGCACGAATTTGGGGTTCGAGTCCCTGTCCCGGAGTCCGCTTGCGCCCCGCGAAAACGGGGCGTTTCGCGTTTCTGGGGGCCGCTCGGGCCAGAATTTGGGCCAGTCCTGCTGAACAAGAGCACTCGGTCCGAGGCGCTGCATAAGCTCGTTCGATGGCTCCAGCGAAGCGATCCAGGGAGAAGACCGACTCCGCTGCCGGTGAGCCTCCGCCGATTCGGCGGCGCTGGCGCGACTACAAGACCGCAGCGGGTCGCAGCCCTGTCGAGAAGTTCATCGAGGAGCTCTCCGACTCCGACGCGGCGGCTGTGCTCGCCGGCATGGAGGAGGTTCGCGATCGAGGTCTGCGGGCCGCCCGCCATCTTGACGGGGATATCTGGGAGGTCAGGGTGGACGGCGATCGGGTCATCTACCGCATCCTGCTTGCGGAGGAAGGCGGCCGCGGACAGATCCTGCTGGCATTGGACGGGTTCAACAAGAAGACGCAGAAGACGCCCCGGGCTGCGATCGAGCTCGCGAAGAGACGTCTGGCTGACTGGCGCCGGCGAGGGGATCAGAAGCGCATTGCGCGCGGTAAACGCTCGCTGCACTAGCGAGGAGTGCTATGCTTATCTCCAGAAAGAGATACCGCCGTAGGTATCAAAGGCCATTCAGAGAGTAGGCAATGCCATGCCCGAGCGTGACTTCCTAGACAAGATGATTGACAAGCGCACCGCGCGCAACCCCGAGTTTCCGCGACTGCTGGACGCGGCTCGCCGGCGGCGGGAGTTGCTGCGTGCTCTGGCCGGGCAGCGTGAGGAGCAGAAGCGCTCGCAGACCGTGATCGCCGCGGCGATGGAGACCTCGCAGTCCTTCGTCGCGCGCTTGGAGAGCACAGCGGCCGATGCGAAGATCTCGACCGTCGATCGCTACGCGGAGAGCCTTGGCTTCGTCGTGCAGTACCACCTGATTCCGGCGGCCGAGGCGGACAGCACCCCGCCGGTCGTGGTTCACGCGGCATAATAACCCGGGTGCCCGTCCACTCGGCTCGATTTCCCCTCTGATGGGGAAAAGGCGCGGCAACAGCGCGTTCGGCGGAAGGCAAGGATTTCTCCAGGGGGCGTTCAGAGGGCGTCGAGGGATCTGAACGGATGCAGAAGGACTACCCGTCCACTGGCTGGCGAGCCCACGGCCGGCGGCACGGATCTGCCACCACCTTGGAAGGCGGCAGGAGCCGGTTAGAGCTTGGCCGATGCCGTGCTCAAAGGCCGCTCGCGTCCGACAAGTTGACACGTTAGCTTGTTAGCTGCTAAAATATTTAGATAGTCTTTTACTATCTAACTATCTTATGAGGTCAGCCATGCCCAATCGAAACCACTACGCCCGCGTCGCCAAAGAGTTGAGAACGAAGCTCGATGAAGGTAGGCAGGCGTTCAAGACTGTCTCTCGACGGGAAATCCTGGACATACTGCGGGACGTAAGCGGCGAGCCGACGACCCGCATCAAGAGCGTCGTCGCACGCGACCTCGCGCAGGTGATGCTGGAGCGAGAGGCGCTGCGCTGCTTTCCAAGCCTTGAGGAAACCGACTCGCAGGACAACGTGCGTATCTTCAGGGCCGCCTCCGTCTTCGGCAACCTCGTGGACCTGATCGCCCATCCAAGCAAAGACGACGATAAAGAGCTCGGAGATATTCTCAAGAAGATCAAGCTCACCTGGGTTTCGACGGCAGCGCCTGAGACCGACAACGCGCCAGTGGCATGAAGACGCCCACGAGCCGAGCCGAGGATGTAGATCGGCCGATCGTTACCCCGAATGCGGGAGCGAGTCCCGCTTCGCGCGCGCTTCCGCCGCTGTCGATATCCGATGGGTGGCCGGGCAAGCCAGGCGTGAGGCTCCGAGTCCATCTCGTTGACCCTGCACCTGAGTCGGCCGACTCAATTGAGCAGGTCTATACAGCTGGGCTGGCGGCGCTGAGCAAAGACGAAGCGCTCGCCGCCCTTGAGCATTTCCGCTCGGTTGTCGCTCAGGACCCCGACGGGACCTACTCAACCGCGCGACTGCTCGCGCTCCTGCTGTCGGCCGAGGTCGGGGACGTTGCCTCTCTCAGGGCCCTTCTCGACTCCTGTCTCACCAACGCCCAGCCCGACGCGTTCGCGCAACGCGCCATCGAAAAGTCAGGGGTCGACTTCTACGGCCGGACCGACTCAGGGGATGCCGACATAATCGTCCGCGAGTGCATAGATCAGTCCGCTATTACGGCGCAGGTCGCGCTCGCCGGCTGCTTTCTCGCGCTAGGCCGGCCGGCCGACGCGGTCAATGCACTCGTGGATGGGGTGACCGCTTGGGAAGCCCGGCATACTGCATGGAAGATTCAGGTAGGTCGGATCGCCGACGAAGTCGAGGCCGGTAAGCGTCTACCGTCCGGACCTGCGATCCGCGAGTCGCTTGAACGCGCCTTGACCGACAACTGGCCCGAGGCGATATGGCGCGACCTGGCAGATTCCGAGGACGCTGAGGCGCTCCGCGAAGCGGTTCGTGCTGTGCTTCAACGCGACCGAGGATTGCCGCGGGGTCCGTCCGGCGCCCTGGTTGGCTTTGACGACACGGTGTGCTGGCTCTATGCGGAGCTGAACGATTTCGACGCGGTTATCCGGTACGTCAAGAGATATCCACGATGGCAGGGCTCTGAGATGCACCGGGTCAACGCGCTCGTGTCTAAGGGCCTGCCCGACGCTGCCCTAGTCGTGCTCGACGACTACTTGCGCGATCCCGATAGCCAAGGGTGGGCGAACTTTGCGCGATACAGGAAGGCCACGATCCTGCTTGATCAAGGGGACCGGCAGCGCGCCAGACGAGAGTTGGCCAAGCTCTATGCGGACGACCCCGACTATGAAGATAGCCAAGGTCTACGCGCAAAGCTCGACTCTCGCGCTGGGCGACCTGGCCGGGCGGCGATCCCAGAGGAGGTGCGCCACGCCGTGTGGCGTCGCGACGAAGGGCGGTGCGTGCAGTGCGGCAGCCAGGAGAAACTCGAGTACGACCACATTATTCCGGTGTCACGGGGTGGCTCCAACACCGAGCGGAACCTTCAACTCTTGTGCGAGCCGTGCAATCGGGCGAAGAGCGCAACAATCTTAAAACCCGGTCTAGGGTCCGCCCAGTTGCGACTCTTTTGGGTGGCGGTGGAGAGGACTTTGAGGAGTCCTGGCTGAAGGCTTGGAGACTTCAGCACGAACATCTGCCACCGTGCCTTTATCACTACACAACGTGTGATGGCCTCCGGGGCATCTTGTGCGGCCATAATGTATGGGCGACTGACGCCCGTGATCTCGACGACAAGGGGGAGCTTGTTTACATCGACGAAGTCATTCGCAAGGTAGTCGCGGGGCTTTGTCGGCGGTACCGCACAGGCTGGTCAAGGGCATTTCTCGACGCCGCGGCCGAACAGCTGCTCAATCCCGCTAGAGACTGGTTTCAAGTCTACGTCGCCTGCTTCTGCATTGAGGGCGACAAGCCCAGCCAATGGTGTGAATATGCGCAAACCGGCTACGCCATCGGGTTCGACCCGAAACCCATGTGCACACAAACGGAACTACGACTCCGACGTGTTGTGTACGACACCACCGAGCAGGAGAAGCTGGGAGTTGGCCGCCAGCGTGACCGGGTTACCGGCTTGGGCGTAACCGGCGGGCTGAGCCGGGCGCGCAGGGGCCATGATCCGGGCTCCATCGCCTTCCAACCCCGACCAGAGCTGTGCTGATTCGCTCGCGCCGCGATGCAATGCCAAGGCATCCCCTTGACCGTCGGACACGGCGTCCAGTTCGCCCCACTCGGCTTTGCGAGCGAGCTTTCGCGCGCGCAGCCAGCCGCCATTGCGTCGCCGCGTCGCCGCCCAGAAGCCGCCGCACGGCCTCGCTTTCGGCCGGCATGCTTCGGAGTCAGCAACGGCGAGCACCGTGAGCGTGCCGTCTTCGGAGAGCGCGAGGCTGTCTTCGATCTGTTGCTCGGTGTGGCCGATCGCCCCGACCTGGATCGGGTGTGGCCGGCTGCAGCGTCTTGCGGCACTGCTGCAAGTCACAACAACCGTGCTGGTCGGTCCGTGGCCGGGAGCGCCGTTGTTCGTTACTCCGACAACCGCGAGCTCGCCGCGGTCGTTCAGCGCGAAATGCACGCCGAACGGGGGCACCAGAACCCTCCCCACGCTCACCGCCGGCCCCAGACTGCCGTCCGCGCCCAACAGCGTCGTAGCTAAGCAACGGAGCCCGCGAGCCCCGTTCCGGGATCGCCCATACCGCCGCCACAGGCCCACCCGGACTCTGCACCACCGCAACCAGCTCGTCGCCTGCCGGCGACAACTCCCTCGGCGCAGAGAACGGGTCGCCGGGAGGCGCAGCCGACACCATCCCGGACCCAGCAAACACGTGCCAGACCGCGTATACCGTGCCCGCGCCGGACACCGCCACGCTCAGCTGGAGATGTTCGCGCAGCGGGCCCGCGATCGCGATCGGCGCCCGAAACCCGCCAGCCAGCGTGCCCCGATCCACAAACACGGTTTGACCAGCCCAGCTCGAGCTGCTCGACTCTGTAGAGCGCGCCGGAGCCGCCGGAGGTACCGACACGGCGGGGGGAGCGGGTCCGCCAAGCCAGCCGGCGATCGCCTGCCCACCAGCCGTCACCGCCAGCACCGGGGACCGCGCCGGTTCGCTCGTGGTCGCCAACACCTGCGGCCCATCCCAAACGCCCGGCACCACCTGCCCGGCACGGGCCAACGAACCGCCACCCGTCGCGGCCAGCAACACGACCCACAGGCCGACGAACCGCCTCCTTCGCCACGGCCGACGCATGGCCGGAGTATGACGGCAGCACGAAGACGGCCCGCCCCCGACATCCCTGCCCATACGGGGGCCCAGTCGACCCCAAGCCGGGCACGGGGATCCGCTAGAGCTTGTTTGCCTCGGCGCGGCTGTGCAACAGAGCAAGCAGCTGGATTTCCCTCGCCGCCGGGAACCGGGTAGCACCGATCGCGAAAAAGGCGACGTCGGCAGGACCCACACGAAAGAACGCCGCGTCCACGTTGATGTATCTCGCCTTCGACTTCAACCCTTCGATCGGAGGCAGCTGCGCGAGCACATGGATTGCGAGATGCACGCCACCGACATGCGCGCCAATGGGGACCACGGTGACCTTCACGGTGTGCGACGACTCAGTTTTTTGGTGCCGTTCGAAGGCGAGGGCGCGGCCGAGGGCGCGCGCGAGGCACGTGAAGCCGCCCCGCGATTCAAGCCCGGCGATCTCGGCCTCGGCGTAGTAGTCGCTGGGTGCAACCACCACGATGGAGCCGACATCCGCGCGGTCGTTGACCAGCCAGGATTCCCCGGCCCCGACCGGCACGACGCCCCGTCTGCCCTGCAGACCACACCTCAGGGCTTCGTATTGGACAGCGTCCGATCCGAAGATCGCCCCCTTGAGGGGTGTGGCTCCGGGAAGGTCGCCAGCCTGCAGCTCGACGGCCTGGGCGAAGGCGTCCGCCTGTGCCCGTGTGATCGGCTTGCCCGCGGGGACGGAGCTGGCGAGCGCGATCGTTGCGCCACCGGCAGCGATCGCGATCAAAGCCAGCGACACCATGGCGATCCGGCGCACAGCGGGATGATCGCAGGGACCCACTCGCCGAGTCGCGCGACTGTGTATTTCGGCGGTCAATATGCCCACCCGTCCGGCGGATCCGGTCGGAAAGTCAAGCGCTCGCGTGCGGGGCCGATCACGCGGCGGCCTGTAGGCCAAGCGTTGATACCGACCCTCCCCAGACTATCCAGGAGTCCATACCGGAGATTCTCGGCGGCTTGTTAGCATGCCGACGCGCCGCCAGGGTCTATGGCCGGGGCATCGACAACGTCCACCGATACTGGGAGCGCGAATGCGTAGATCACTGCTTGCGGTAGCCGTAGCCGTTCTGACCCTGTCGATCGCGGGTAACGCCGCGGCCGCCGAAGAACCCGCTCCCACGGCTGAATCCGCGTGCGCTCTGATCGGAGAAGGCAGCGTGTCGGGGTCGGTCGAAGCGTGCGTTCAGGGCTTCAACGACGCGAAAGCCGGCAAGTCGGTGGAAGCGAGCTGCGACACGATCGGCTCGGGGGCGGTCGTCGGTCCAGAAAACGTCAACGACTGCCAGGCCGGATGGTTCACCGCCGACGTTGCCGGCAAGGGCACCGCCACCACCCCTATCTCCGAAGCGACGACCGCCTGCGAACTGATCGGAGAAGGCAGCGTGTCGGGGTCGGTCGAAGCGTGCGCCGAAGGCTATAGCGCGGCGAAGGCCGGCAAGTTCGAGGCGGCGAGTTGCGACAGCATCGGCGCGGCGGCCGTCGTGGGCCCTGAAAACGTCAAAGACTGCCAGGCGGGGTGGTCCGCCGCCGACGCCGCCGGCAAGGGTACCGCCACCACCCCCAGCCCCGAAGCGACAGCCGCCTGCGAACTGATCGGGGAAGGCAGCGTGTCGGGGTCGGTCGAAGCGTGCGGCGAAGGCTTCACCGCGGCGAAGTCAGGCAAGTCCGAGGAAGCGACCTGCGACAGCATCGGCGCGGCGGCGGTCGTGGGCCCCGAAAACGTCAAAGACTGTGAAGAGGGATGGTCGGCGGGCTGAGCCGACTCGCGCGATGATCGGGTCACGCGCTCGAGCGCGAGCCGCGGCGCGCGCCAGCCGCCATCACGCCGCGGCCTGTGACGCCCAGTCTCGGTACAGCTCGAAGTAGCGCCCCTCGGCGGCGATGAGCTCGTCGTGGGTGCCCTGCTCGGCGATGCGTCCGTGCTCGAGCACGACGATGCGCCCGGCCTGACGGATCGTTGAGAGCCGGTGGGCGATCACGATCGAGGTGCGCCCGGCGAGCAGCCGGCGCATGGCCGCTTCGATGCGACCCTCGGTGTGGAGGTCCACGTTGGAGGTGGCCTCGTCGAGTATCAGGATCCTCGGGTCGGCGATCAGCGCGCGTGCGAACGCGATCAGCTGGCGCTGGCCGGCTGAGAGCTGGGCGCCACGCTCGCCGACTTCGGTGTCGTAACCGTGGGGTAGCTCGGAGATGAACTCCTCGGCGCCGACCGCGGCGGCGGCGGCGCGGATCTGGGCGTCGTCGGCTTCGGGGCGTCCGAAGGCGATGTTCTCGCCGACGGTGCCAGAGAACAGGAACGCCTCCTGCGGCACGATCCCCATCTGCGAGCGCAGCGAGTGGCTGGAGACGTCTTTCAGGTCGTGCTCGTCGACGAGCACGCGGCCGCGGGTGGGGTCGTAGAAGCGCGCGGCGAGCTTGGCCATGGTCGACTTGCCCGCGCCGGTGGCCCCGACCAGCGCGATCGTCTGACCGGCCGGCACGCTGAGGTCGATGTGCTCCAGGGCCAGCACCTCCTCGGGCTCCTGCTCTGCCGCCGGCCTGGCCCCAGCGCCGTCGCCGTTCTGCGCGGCCTGCGCGGTCCCGTCCTCGCGCCGTTTGGAGCGCGGCCGATACGCGAAGGAGACGTCCTCGAAGCGGATCTCGCCGCGAATCCGCCCGATCGCGGGCGCGCCCGGGGCGTCTTGGAGGGTGGGGCGGACGTCGAGCAGCTGGAAGATCTTCTCCAGGGCGGCCATGCCGGACTGATATGTGGTGTACAGCTGCGAGAGCTGCTGGATCGGTTCGAACAGGAACGACAGCGTGGCGACGAACGCGACGATCGTGCCGACCGTGATGTGCCCGTCGATGGCCTGGTAGCCGCCGTAGAGCACGATCAGCGCGAGCGCGATCCCGGAGAGCATTTCCACCGCGGGGAAGTACGCGGCGTTCAGGCGCACGGTCGTCATGTTGGCCTCGACGTTGTCCTCGTTGAGCTCCGCGAAGCGCGCCTCGTGGGCGGGCTCCTGCCCGAAGCTGCGCACGACCCGGATGCCCGAGAGCGTCTCCTGCAGGTAGCCGGTGATCGCGCCGATCGTCTCGCGCGTGCGCCGGAAGGCGCCCGCGGAGACCAGCCGGAACCAGATGCTGCCGCCGGCCACGAACGGCACGATGCAGAACGTCAAGAGCGCGAGCTTCACGTCGAGGTAGAGCAGCACGCCGATCGCGCCGATCAGCGTGAGGCCCGACTGGAACAGCGTGACCACCGAGTCGGTCACGAGGCTTTCCAGCGCCTCGACGTCGTTGGTCATGCGTGAGATCAGCACCCCTGCGGGGCGGCTCTCGTAGAAGCCGATCGGCTGGCTCTGCAGGTGGGTGAAGATACGGATGCGCAGGTCGGCCAGCGCGCGCTGGCCGACCCAGCCGACGAGATAGGTCTGCGCGTAGGTGGCCACCCACACGAGCAGCGCCGAGAGCAGGTACGCGAGCACGACGAGCACGAGCGTGTGGATGTCGCGCTTTTCGATGCCCGAGTCGATCGCGAGCTTGGCCAGCAGCGGCGGCGCGAGCGAGGCGGCGGTGCCGAGCACGAGCGCGACGAGCATCGCGGCGGTGCGCAACCGGTAGGGACGCAGCAGCTCGAGCAGCCCGCGCAGGTTGCGCCCGCGACTGCCGCGGCTGGGACGCTCGCCGGCCCAGTGCTGACCGCCGCGGGCGGCGCCCGGACCGAAGCCCGCGCGTGAGCCGCCACGGCCTCCGCCGCCGCCCATGCCGCCCAGCGCCGATGGAGGACTCACAGCCGACCCCCGGGGTTGGCTTCGGCGCTCGTGTTGCCCGCGAGCATCGGCTCGGGAGCGAGCGCGCCGGCGCCCGCGGCCGATGAGGTGCCGGCGACGATCTCGCGGTAGAGCTCGGACTGGCCCAGCAGCTCGTCATGGCCTCCCTGGGCGACGATGCGGCCGTGGTCGAGCACGACGATCTGGTCGGCCAGTTCGATCGTCGAGAGGCGGTGGGCGATCACGAAGGTGGTGCGACCGGCCATGGCGCCGGCGAGCGCCAGCTTGATGCTCTGCTCGGTGGAGGCGTCGACGGAGGAGGTGGCGTCGTCGAGGACCAGCACGCGCGGATTGGCGACGAGCGCGCGCGCGATCGCCAGGCGCTGGCGCTGTCCGCCGGAGAGGGTGACGCCCCGCTCGCCGACCTGCGTGTCGTATCCCTGCGGCAGATGCGAGATGAACTCGTGCGCCTGCGCGTCGCGCGCTGCCTGTTCGATCTGCGACCGCGGGACTGGAGGCCCGCCCGCCCGGGCGTAGGCGATGTTCTCGGCGACGCTCGCGGAGAACAGGAACGGGTCGTCGCTGACGACCGCCACGGCGGCGCGGACGGAGCGCACGGTGACCTCGCGCACGTCGGCGCCGTCGAGCAGCACCTCTCCGGCGACCGGGTCATACAGCCTGGAGATCAGCGCCACGAGGCTCGTCTTGCCCGAGCCCGTGGCCCCGACGAGCGCGACGGTGCGTCCGGCGGGGACGTCCAGGTCGATGTCGCGCAGCACCGCCCGCCCGCTCTGCGGCGCGATGTGGACCGCCTCGACGAGCGCGCTCGCGCCGAGCTCGTCGCGGGGATCCTCGTAGCGCAGCGTGACGTCGCGCAGCTGGACGTGTCCGTTTCCGGCGGGCAGCGGGGGCGCTCCGGGAGCGTCGGTGAGATGCGGCTCACGGTCGAGCAGCTGGAAGATGCGAGCGCCCGAGGCGGTGGCCCGCTGCGCGAGGTTGAGGGTGACGCCGAGCGAGCGCATCGGCGTGATCAGCATGTTCACGTACAGGTAGAACGCGGTGAACTGTCCGAGGGTCAGGTGCGCGTGGATCACCGACTCGCCGCCCAGCAGCAGCACGGCGGCGAGGCCGAGCTGGGGCAGGAAGCCGATCACCGGGTTGTACGTGGCTTCCAGGCGCGTGGCGACCATCGCCTGGTCGAACACGCGCCCGACGGTGGCGCGGAAGCGCGTCAGCTGCCGGCTCTCTCGGGCGAACGCCTTGACGACGCGCACCCCGGAGATGTTCTCCTCGGCGTCCGCGGTCAGCTCGGCGATGCGCTGCTGGGTCTCCTGGATCGCGGGGCGGGCGCGCCTGCCGTAGCGATATGAGATCGCGACCACGAACGGCACCGGCACGAGCGCGATCAGGCCGAGCCCGGGGTTGATCGCGATCATCACGACGCCGGCTAGCGCGATCGTGAGGATCGACTGCAGGATGAACACGAGCCCGTATCCGAGGAAGAAGCGCACCGCCTGCAGGTCGACGGTGGCGCGCGACATCAGCTGCCCTGTCTGCTGGTGGTCGAAGAAGCCGAGCTCGAGACGCTGCAGCTGCCCGTACATGAGCTCGCGCAGGTCGTATTCGACCGCCAGCGAGACGCGCCCGGCGATCATGCGACGCCAGTACATGAAGCCCCAGCGCGCGAGCACGGCGCCGAGGATCACGAGCGAGAGCACCAGCAGCGTGTGGCGGTCGTGGGGGCCGGTGCTGGTGGCGTGTCCGTGGACGTGCACGGCCCCGTTCTTGATCGCCTCGACCGCCCGCCCGGTCAGCTCGGGCAGGGCGACGGTCATCACCATCGCGAGGCTCGCCAGCGCCCACGAGATGCCAAGCCCGCGCCTGTAGGGGCTGAGGAATCCCAGTAGTCGGTAGAAGGTGCTCATAGTTGTATGGGCAACGATTATCGCAGGCGCCCGGCGAGGCCAGCGCGGCGCGCCCCCGCCGGGCGCTACTCCTAAGCTCCGGTCATGTCCACACCGAGTGACGGAACGGGAGCCCGCCCGCCCGCCCACGGGCCGGCCGACCAGCCCACGCCCGCGCGCGCGGGACTGTGCGACAGCTGCCAGCACCAGCAGCTCGTGCGCAACACGCGCGGCTCGACGTTCTCGCTGTGCAGGCGCTCCCGCGAGGATCCGGCCTATCCGCGCTACCCGCGCGTTCCGGTGCTCTCATGTCCGGGCTATCGGGAGAGCGTGCCGACGATCCTCGGAGAGGGCTGACAGACGCACGCCGGTCAACCCGCGAGCGCGCCCGCGGGCTCGGCCTCGGGGGGCTCGGGGACGCGCGTGGAGGACACGAAGTCGCGCCCACGCACGAGCGCGAAGGCCAGCACGGCGCCCGTCAGGGCGATCGCGGCGGCGATCGCGGCGATCGTCGTGAACGCTCCGGTGAAGCCGACGCGGTAGGAGTGATCCAGCGCCGTGCGCGCGGCGGGGGAGAGGGAGCGGGCGATATGGCTGACTTCGCCGGACTCCAGCAGCGTGCCAAGCTGGCCGTGGGCGGCGCTCAGAACGGCCTGCGCGTGCCCGCTGGCGCGGAGGGCAGCTGTGGTCGTGCGCGTGACGCTGTGCTCGAAGACCGCACCCAGCCCGGCGATCCCCGTGGCGATGCCCACCTGGCGGAAGGTCGAGTTGATCCCCGAGGCCATTCCGCTGCGCTCGGGGGGCACCACCCCGATCGCGGTCGAGGCGAGCGGCGGGTTGACCAGGCCGACGCCAGACCCGGCGAGCAGGAAGCCCGGAATCAGCACCGTCCAGGTCGACGCGGAGTCCACGCCGGTCATCACCACCAGGCCGATCCCGATCAACGTCAGGCCGCAACCCAGCAGCAGGCGGATGGGGATGCGAACGCTGAGCTTGCCCGCGAACGGCGCCACGACGAACGTCATCACCGTGGTCGGCAGGAAGCGCAAGCCCGCCTGCAGGGGGCTGTAGCCGAGCACGTCCTGGATGTACAGCGTCAAGTACAGGAACATCGCGAAGAACGAGCTCGACAGCGTGAACGCGACGATGCTCGCCCCCGCGAACGCGGGGCAGCGGAACAGCGACAGGTCGAGCATCGGCCGGGTCTGGAGGTGCTCGACCAGCACGAACACCGCCAGCAGCGCCCCGGCGAGGATCAGCAGGGAGACGATCTCGGTGGAGCCCCATCCCTTTTCGTTGCCCTGCACGAGCGCGTAGACGAGCAGGAACAGCGACCCGGAGAAGGTCACCAGGCCCGCCCAGTCGACACCGGTGGCGTTCGGGTCGCGCGAGTCCTCCACCTGGGTCACCGTGACGAACACGGCGATCGCGCCGATCGGCACGTTGACGAAGAAGATCCACTGCCAGCCGATGCCCGAGGTGATGATCCCACCGAGCACCGGGCCGACGGCGACCGCCGCGCCGGTGACCGCGCCGAAGACGCCGAACGCGGTCCCGCGATCCTTCCCGCGGAAGGCCTGGGCGATCAGCGCGAGCGAGGTGGCGAACATCATCGCGCCGCCGGTGCCCTGCACCGCGCGCGCGAGGTTGAGCATCAGCGGCGTGGTCGACAGGCCGCAGACGGCAGAGGAGGCCGTGAACACGAACAGGCCCATGACGAACACGCGCTTGCGTCCGATCAGGTCCGCGACGGCGCCGGAGGTGAGCAGGAACGCGGCCAGCGTCAGCGCGTAGGCGTTGACCACCCATTGCAGATCGGAGAAGGAGGCGTGCAGCGAGCGCTGGATCGAGGGCAGCGCGACGTTCACGACGGTGATGTCGAGCAGCAGCATGAAGATCGCCAGACAGACCGCGATCAGCGTCCACCACTTGCGCTCCAAGACCGCCTCCTCGCTTCCGCGCGCGTCCGTTACCGCAACGCACTATATGAACGGCGAGCATCCCTTCCGGTCCGCTCGCCTGCGCTCACGCCGGGGTGCCAGCCAGGAGCATCGCATCCGCGTCCAGCTCGCGGATCTTGCGTTTGACGCGCTTGCGCGTCTCGCACAGCTCGTGCTCGAGCTTGGACAGCTCCGCGGCCCGGTGGCGGACCAGCTCCAGCTGGCGGTCGATGTGGCCGAGCGCCTCGTCCAGCAGCTCGCGACGGCGCTCGGGGTCGACGTCGTCGCGCTGCAGCTGCGCGCGCACCTCCGCGCGCGCCTCCTCGGCCGTGAGCAGCGTCTTGAGCTCCTCCAGCGACACGCCCAGCAGGTCCTTCAGGCGCATCACCTCGCGCAGGCGCTCGACCTCCGCCTGCGTGTACAGGCGATGCTGGCCGGAGGGTCGTGCGGGCGCCTCCGCCAGCAGTCCGATCTCCTCGTAGTAGCGGATCGTCCTGGGGGTGGTCCCGACCAGGCGGGCGACGTCGCCGATACGCAGGCTCACGCCGCCAGCCCTCCGATGGGCAGCTCCTCCGCCGAGGGCGGCGCGAGCTCGCGCTCGTCGGCCGCGTGTGCGACCTGCACGTGGCTCGGGCGCAGCATGCACACGACCGCGCCGAGCAGCGAGGTGGCGGTGAGCACCCACAGAGCGGTGTGCATGTTGCCGATGAACGGCGCGAGCTTCTGCGCGGAGAGGCCTTTGGCCAGACCGGAGAAGATCGCGAACAGGGTGGCTTTGGGCACGGCGGAGGTGACGATGGCGAGCACGAAGGCGATCGACAGCACTGCGCCGGTGTTCTGCAGCAGCGTGCGCGCGCCGGCGGCCACGCCGCGACGGTGGGCGGGCACGACGCCCATCATGGCGGCGGTGTTGGGGCTGTTGAACATGCCCGAGCCGACGCCCACGATCGCCAGCCACACGCCGGCCTGCCAGTAGGGGGTGTGGACCTGCAAGGTGGTCATGGCGGCGAGGCCCGCCGCGGTGACGAGCATGCCGATGGCGGCGAGCGCGCGCGAGCCGTGGCGATCGGCGTAGACGCCGGCGATCGGCGAGGCGACGAGCATGCCGAGGGCGAGCGGGATCAGCTTGATGCCGGCTGTGATCGGCGAGTCGCCCTCGGGGCCCTGGAAGTAGAAGACGAACAAGAACATCAGCGCGAAGCGCGCGAGTCCGTTGATGAAGGCGGCGGCGCTGGCGGCGGCGAACAGGCGGCTGCGGAAGATGTTCAGGTCGAGCATGGGAGCCTTGGAGCGGCGCTCGATGAGCACCCACAGGGGCAGCAGGACCGCGGCGGCGGCGAGCCCGGCGATGACGATCGAGTTATCCCAGCCGGACAGCCCGCCGCGCGAGACGCCGAGCACGAGGCCGGTAAGCCCGACCACGAAAGTTGAGGTGCCGAGCACGTCGAAGCCGCGCACGGAGTCCGGTTTGGCGAGCTCGCGCAGGACCAGCCCGCCCCAGGTCGCGCCGGCGAGCGCGAACGGCACGTTGAACCAGAACACCCAGTGCCAGGAGATCGCCACCAGCGCGCCGCCGAGCACCGGGCCGAGCACGAGCCCGATGGCGGCGACCATCGTGTTCGCGCCCATCGCCAGGCCGAGTTCCTCCTTCGGGAAGGCGTCGGTGACGAGCGCGGAGGCGTTGGCGAACAGGAACGCCGAGCCGATGCCCTGCAGGATGCGCCACAGGATCAGCACGGTCGCATCGGGGGAGAAGCCGGCGCCGAGGGAGGCGAGCGCGAACACGACGAAGCCGCCCACATAGGCCCGCTTGCGCCCGAACAGATCGCTCAGCCGGCCCGCTGTGAGCACCAGCACGGTCGCGGCTATCAGGTAGGCGAGGATCACCCACACGAGCGCGAGCAGGCTCGTGTGCAGCGAGCGCTCGAGATCGGGCAGGGCGATGATCAGCGTCCCGGAGTTGGTGGCCGCGAGCAGCATCCCGAGGCTCGTGCAGGACAGGGCCCACCACTTGTAGTTGGCGTGCCCGGCGGCGACGCCGAAGCGCGAGCCGGGCTTGGGGTCCGAGGCGATCTGCGTGGAGGCGGTGGCGGTCAAGGGGAGCTGGCTCGAAGCCCTCCGGTCGGTGAATCTGACGTGAACGTAAAGATCAGGATAGCAGGGGTTCGGCGGGCTGCGGGCTGCTGCTAGAACGTGGGCATGTCCGCGAGCGAGCCGAAGGTGGTGAAGTCCGACGAGCAGTGGCGCGAGGAGTTGACGCCGGCGCAGTACGAGGTGCTGCGCAAGGCCGGCACCGAGCCTCCGTTCACGGGTGACTACGTCTACAACAAGGAGTCCGGCGAGTATCGCTGCGCGGCCTGCTCGGCGGTGCTGTTCGGCGCGGACACGAAGTTCGACTCCGGCACCGGCTGGCCCAGCTTCACCGAGCCGGCGGTCGCGGAGGCCGTCGAGCTGCGCCCGGACAACAGCCTGTTCATGCGCCGCACAGAGGTCCTCTGCCGCACGTGCGGCGGGCATCTGGGCCACGTGTTCGACGATGGACCGGGACCGAACGGCCAGCGCTACTGCATCAACTCGGCGGCGCTCGACTTCGTCCCCTCGGACGAACCGGCCGAGCCGAACGGATAGCCGGCCAGGCGGCATTGCGGGCCTGCGAGGGTCGCCAGGGGGCTGTGGAGTAGGGACTCCATCCTGCACCAGCGCTTGGCAGCACGGCCGCACTCGTGCAGGATCGCCCCCCCGGTGGTGCTCGCGACCGTCACGCTGACGCAGCCGTGGCCCGAGGTCGTGGCCGCGTCGTGGGCGACGGCGCCGTAGGCCGCGAGCGCCACCACCACCGCAAGCAGGCCGCCGAGCGTCGCGTACAGCGCGCGTCGCTGGCCCTCGGAAAGGGGCTCGCGCAGGCGCTTGGACTGTCCCACCATGATCATCGCGCACCCGAGTCTACGGGCCTGATCGCCCGTCGATGCAGATCGGGCCGCGCGGCCGCTGGGCGTTTCGACACCTGTCGAAACGCCTTCGCCAAGTGTTGGCCTGAGTGTCCCTACCGGCCTCGCCCGCGCCCCGGTTTCATGGCTCGACGCAAATGGGGCGCCCCGTGCATGCGGAAGGTGCCATCAGTCCTGTCATCTGACAACGGAGGCATATGCACCTTCTCGCTGGTCTTCTCCCGTACCCGAGCTGGTTGAGTCCCGGGGACAACGCCTGGCAGCTGACGGCGGCCACGCTGGTCGGACTGATGAGCGTCCCCGGCCTGGTGATCCTCTACGGCGGCGTGATGCAGAAGCGCTGGTCGGTCAACAGCATGATGCTCACGTTCGTGGCGTTCGCGCTAGTGCTGGTGGCGTGGGTGCTGTGGGCGTACAAGATGGGCTTCGGCACGCCGATCGGCAGCGGCAAAGGACTGTTCGGCGCCGGGCTCGGAATACCCGGCAGCATCCTCGGCCATGTCGGCGAGGAGGGGCAGGGGGTCATACCCCTGCTGAAGGAAGACTCGCCGGCGATCAAATTCCCCACCAGCTCGCTCGCTTACTTCCAGTTCGTGTTCGCCGCGATCACCCCGATCCTGGCGCTCGGATCGGTACTCGGGCGGATCAACCTGAAGGCCTGGATCCCATTCGTCCTGCTGTGGATCACCGTGTGCTACACGGTCAACGCGTTCCTGCTGTGGGGCGGCGGCTTCTTCGCGCAGCACGGCGCCCTGGACTTCTCCGGCGGCTACGTGATCCACCTCGCGGCCGGGATCTCCGGGTTCGTGGCGGCGGCGGTGATCGGACCGCGTCTGCAACGAGATCGCGAGGTCGACGCGCCCAACAACCTGCTGATGGTGGCCGCGGGGGCCGGGCTGCTGTGGCTGGGCTGGAACGGCTTCAACGGCGGCGATCCGTACTTCGCCGGCGCTGACGCCGCGGCGGCGGTGCTGAACACGAACCTGTGCACCGCGGTCGCGATGCTGGTGTGGATCTTCTGGGACTACGCCTTCAAAGACAAGCCGTCGATCATCGGCTCGGTCAACGGGATGATCACGGGTCTGGTCGGCATCACGCCGTGCGCGGGCTACGTCAACGGCTACGGCGCGATCATCGTCGGCGTGGTGGCCTCGACGATCGTGTGGATGTCGATCCGCTACCTCAGCCGCGCCCCGATATTCCGCTCGGTCGACGACACGCTCGGGGTGATCTATACCCACGGCGTGGCGGGGCTGTGCGGAGGCCTGCTGGTGGGCCTGCTGGCCGATCCCCACATGACGGAGTACATCGGCATCACGCCGGAGGCCGGTGCGATTCACGGCAACTGGGCGCTGATGAAGTGGCAGGCGCTGGCCGCGCTGACGATCATCGTGTGGGACGGTACGTGGACGTTCATCATCCTCAAGGTCATCTCGATCTTCGTGCCATTGCGCATGTCCGACGAAGAACTCGAGATCGGCGATCACGCGATCCACGGCCAGGAGGTCTACCCCTCCGACGTGCCGACGCTGGGCGGCCCCCACGCGCCGCCGTGGCAGCCGGAGCCGGCTGGGGCGGGGGCGTAGGCCGCAAGCAAGCTCTCTCCCGGCGCGGGCGCGTCCTCCCCACGGACGCGCCCGCCTCGGGGTTGAGGACGGTAAGCGGCCCCGCTTCGGCGGGGCCGCTTGTCGTATCGGGTGCGCTCAGCCCGGCGCTCGACGCCGCCGGCGGAAGCCTGTCGGTGGCGTGCTCGGCGGCGGTCGTTCAGCCGGCGATGCCGACGGGACAGGCGACTCCGGTGCCGCCGAGTCCACAGTAGCCGCCGGGGTTTCTCTCCGGGTCAATAATGCGGGGTGCCTTTTTCGGGCCGATTCCGATCGAGGCCTGAGGCGTGGAGGAAAGGGCACCGACGCGCCCGCGGGAGCGGCGATCATCCGGGCCTCGTGCTGGTTCACGAGTCGGGAAAGACCGGCTAGCGTTGGCGTCAGATGGACGCGGCACGCTCACACGGACGGCAGCGCCTTGCCGCGCTCGTTGCGGTGCTGTTGCTCACCGGGTGCGGCTCATCGTCGCCGAAGCCCGACCCGGTGAGGGTGGCGCGGCTCGTCGCAGAGGCGAACGCACTCTGCCGGTCGGGCGATTTTCGGATGCATCAGCCAGCGCGTGAACAGGAACATGGGCAAGCGCGGATGGCGACCATCGGCAAGGCGCTCAAGCAGGCGGCCGCATATCTCCCGGCGGGCCGGGCGATCCTCGAAGCGGAGGCCGAGCGGCGAGCTTTGGAGGCCGAAATCTTCCGCCCTAGTGCCAACAACCCGCACCGCCTGGTCGGCCACGAAACGAAGGCCCAGAACGCTCGATTCCGTCGCCTCCAGCTACAGATTTACGACGCCAACAAAGCGCTCGGTATGACGTCGTGCCTGGGTCCGCGACCCCCGGCCCCGGGTGCAGGATAGGACGACCGACACTGGGACTTCGAGGCCGCTGGTCGCTCAGTCGCTCCCGGTCGACGCGGAGATGTTGATGCCGACGGGACAGGCGACTCCGGTGCCGCCGAGTCCACAGTAGCCGCCGGGGTTCTTGGCCAGGTACTGCTGGTGGTAGGCCTCGGCATAGTAGAAGGGGTGGGCCGGGTCGATCTCGGTGAGCTCCGTGGTGATGGTCGCGTGGCCGGCTGAGGAGAGCATCTGCTGGTAGGTGCTCATGGAGGTCTCGGCGGCGGCTCGCTGGGAGTCGCCATGCCACATGATCAGCGAGCGGTACTGGCTGCCGACGTCGTTGCCCTGGCGCATTCCCTGGGTGGGATCGTGCCCCTCCCAGAACAGCCTCAGCATCTCCTGGTAGCTGGTCTTGGCGACCTCGAAGGCGACGAGCACGACCTCCGCGTGGCCGGTCCGCCCGCTGCACACCTCCTCGTAGGTGGGGTTGGGCGTGAGCCCGCCGGCGTAGCCGACCGCGGTGGTGTAAACGCCGTCGGCTTCCCAGAAGATCCGCTCGGCCCCCCAGAAGCAGCCCATGCCGAAGACGGCGCTGTCCACCCCATCGGGAAACGGTCCCTTCAGCGGCGTTCCGAGCACCTCGTGGCGGTCGGGCACGGGCATCTCCTGCGCGCGTCCGGGCAACGCTGAGGCGGGCTCCACCATCGCGATCCTGTCTCGTCCGAAGAGGCCCATGAGCTGAGGCTAGCGCGGCTCGAGCACGAACACGGCGATCTCGCGCGAGGTGGTCTGGTCGTAGTCCTCGAAGCCGGAGTACTGCTGGTTCATCTTCCGCCACAGCTCGGCGCGCTCCTCGCCGTCGACCACCCGCGCGCGCACCTGCCGGCGCTCGCCGCGGATCTCCACCTCGGCGTCCGCGTTCGCTTTGAGGTTGTACGACCAGGCCGGTGCGCGGTCGTTGCCGCCGTTGGAGCTGATCACGATCAGGCGCTCGCCGTCGGCGAGATATAGCACCGGCGCCGTTCGCGGGCGCCCCGAGCGCTGCCCGATCGAGGTGAGAAGCATGACGGGGGCGCGGCCGATCTTGTTCATCAGGCGACCGCGCGTGAGGCGGTAGATCGGGACGTTCAGCTTGCCCATCGCGCGCAGGGCTCCGGCGGGCAGCAGGATCGAGAGCCTCGAGTAGGCGTGATCGCTGGGCACCGACGGAGTATGCCACCGGCGCCTGCGGCGGTTGGGTGTGGTCACGGTTGTAGAGTGCGCGACGATGAGCGCGAGGCGTGCCCGCAGGCCGTCGGCCGGCTATGTCCCGGGATCGGAGGCGCCTGCATGAGCGAGCCGCCGGTGGTTCGCTACGAGGTCACCGACCGGATCGCGCGGATCACGCTCGATCGTCCCGAGCGTGGCAACGGGATAACGCCCCGCGTGGTCAGGGAGCTCGCTGGCTGCGTCGAGCGCGCCGATCTGGATCCGGCGGTGCACGTGCTGTTGCTCGCGGGCGCCGGGTCGGGCTTCTGCGGCGGGTATGACCTGGTGGAGAGCGCCGAGGGTATGGGCGCGCGGGCGCCGGCAGGGGTGTCGGGCGCGGAGGCAGCGGGTGCACGGACGGTCGGTGCGGTGAGCGGGGCGAGCGGCTCGCCGCTCGATCCGGCGGTGATCGCCGCAAACCACGACCCCGGCGGGACGTGGGACCCGATGGTGGACTACGCGATGATGAGCCGCAACGTCCAGGGCTTCATGAGCCTGTTTCACTGCGGCAAGCCGGTGGTCTGCCGGGTCCACGGCTTCTGTGTCGCGGGCGGCACCGACATGGCCCTGTGCTCGGATCTGCTGGTGATCGCCGAGGACGCCAAGATCGGCTACCCGCCGGCGCGGGTGTGGGGCTCGCCGACGACCGCCCTGTGGGCGCACCGCGTGGGCGCGCAGCGCGCCAAGCGCCTGCTGTTCACCGGCGACTCGCTGTCGGGCAGGGAGGCGGTCGAGTGGGGCCTGGCGATCGAGGCCCCGGCTGCGGATCAGCTGGAGCAGCGCACGGAGATCCTGCTGGCGCGGATCGCCCGCGTGCCGGTCAACCAGCTGATGATGATGAAGCTGCTTGTCAACCAGACCGTGTATGCCCAGGGCCTGCACGACGCCCAGGTGCTCGGGACGGTTTTCGACGGGATCACCCGCCACACGGCCGAGGGCTACGCCTTCCAGCGGCGGGCGGCGGAAGCTGGATTCCGCGAGGCGGTACGCGAGCGTGACGAGCCGTTCGGCGACGTGGGGCGCTCGAGCTTCAAGGGTTAGCGCACATATGCGATCGTACGGGCGTGGCGATCATCCGTGTGAGCAGACCGCTTGGCCGCGAGCTCCAGCGCGTGTTTCCATCGCGGCCGTTCAACGTGCGCTTCTGGGATGGCGGCACGGTCGCTGCGACGGTCGAGGAGGCGCCGACCTTCTTCGTGCGACGACCGGTGGCCCTCGCCCACTTCCTGTCCGCGCCCGGGACGCTGGGTCTCGGTCGTGCCTACGTGGACGGCTCGCTGGCGGTGGACGATCTCGACCGCGCGCTGCTGGTGGTCGACGAATTCGAGCCGCCCGAGCTGAGCCTGGCAGATCGCGTGCGTCTGGGCCTGGCGGCGGCCGCGGCCGCCGTGCCGGGCGGGCTGCCGAAGCGCCCAAGCCTCGAGTTGACGCTCAGCGGGCGCCTGCACAGCGCCGAGCGCGACGCGGCGGCTGTTCGCTACCACTACGACGTCGGCAACGAGTTCTTCAAGCTGTTCCTGGACGAGTCGATGACCTACAGCTGCGCGATCTTCTCGAAGGGCGCGCAGACGCTGGAGGAGGCCCAGCGCGCGAAACTCGAGCTGGTGGCCGGCAAGCTCGACCTGCAGCCGGGCATGCGCGTGCTGGACGTCGGCTGCGGCTGGGGCAGCTTCGCGATGCACGCTGCGCGCGAGCACGGTGTGGAGGTGGTGGGCATCACCCTGTCCGAGCCGCAGGCGCAGCTCGCGCGCGAACGTGTCGCGGAGGCGGGCCTCAGTGAGAAGATCGAGATCCGCGTGCAGGACTACCGGCAGCTGCCGCGGGCGTCGTTCGACGCGATCGCGAGCATCGGCATGTCCGAGCACGTGGGCGATGCCCAGATCGACCTGTACGCGCAGTCGCTGTTCGGCCTGCTGCGGCCGGGCGGGGTGCTGTTGAACCACGCGATCGCCGCGCTCGACCCCGACGCTGAGCCGCTCGAGGACCTGTTCTCCACGCGCTACGTGTTCCCCGACGGCGAGCCGCTGCCGCTGTCGCGCGTGCAGCTGGCGCTCGAGCGCGCGGGCTTTCGCACGGGGCACGTGGAGGGCTTTCGCGAGGACTACGCCGTCACCCTGCGCCACTGGGCGCAGCGGCTCGACGAGCACCTCGATGAGGGGGAGGCGCTCGCAGGCGTCGAGCGCACACGTGTCTGGCGGTTGTATCTGCGCGCCGCCGGGCAGGGCTTCGAATCCGGTCTCACGGCCGTCTACCAGGTACGGGCGCGCCGGCCCGCGTGATCGGTGCCCACCGGCCCGTCCCACCCGGGTTGCCAGCCCGGCTGGGCGCTGCCGTGGACGCGGCGTGGCGCCGGAGGCTAGAATGGCTGAATCGCGCGGATGTAGCTCAGTTGGCTAGAGCGTCGCCTTGCCATGGCGAAGGTCGAGGGTTCGAATCCCTTCATCCGCTTCACGCAAAACCCCCGGATTTCCGGGGGTTTTGTTGTATCTAAGGTGGGCCGGGGTGATGCTTGTGTGGTCGTGGGTACCACGCGTGGGTACCAAAATAGCATGCGCAGCACGCACGTCTGCGAGGACAGTCGCTCTCGGAACCCGGTGTGATCCCAACAGATCCGTGGCTCGACCAACGGCGTCAGGGTGCCCACAACGCTCGTTGGCCTCGGACTGCTACAGGACGCCGAGCGAGGCTGTCTGCTCCGCGCTCAGGTACCGAAAGCTCTGCGGAGGGCGAAACCACTCGTGTCCCCGTCGAAGCTCCGGAAGCGGCACGGGCCGGGGAAGACGGCGAACCGCAGTGAGGGCGATCGCGACGGCGTCAGCTGTCCCCTCGAAGTAAGCGTCGTACTCCGCGCGCGTGATCCCGGTGTGCCCACCGTGTCGCCGCCAGATCCTCTCACGGTCGGCCACGTGGACCTCCACGACCGCTGCGACGCCGAGCAGCGCGCATGTCGGTGCCGAGGCGTAGATCAGGGCCACCGCTCCCGACGGCACATTTGGGCGCACGCGACGAAGCTCGACGGTCTTCGCGCCTGTGAGCAGGAGCTCGGCAAAGCGTGGCCGCAGCGAAAGCAGGAGTGCACGTTCCTCAGGTTGCATACGCCGATGCTCGCCGGTAGAGCAGACAGAACATATGTTCGGGTACGCGCCGAGGCGATTGCGGCGCTTCGAACTGCAGTTCGGCGTCGGCGTAGATCTCGCGCAGCTCGCGGAGATCTACGCGGCGTTCAAGCAACTCAGTGTCGGCGAACCGCAGAGCCATCACGTGGGCTTTCTTTCCTGCCGCCCGCTCGACATCCTGCCTGCTCCACACCCCAAACCTGGCGAAGCGCTGGTGCAGCGAACGTGGACGCCCCGTCGTGACCTCGAGCAGGGTTGATGCAGCGGCGAGGTAGCCGTCGCCGGTCTGCTTGCTCCCCTTGACGTACCAGAGCAGTCGTGCGGGCGCGCGGAGCCCACCGTCCCACCCGCAGCCCCGGTAGTAGACGTGTTCGCGGCTGAGTCCGAGCGTGAGGTCGCGCCCGAACAGCGTTCCCTCGGCGAGATTCGACTCGAACAGTTGGGCCGCGTAGGTAGGGTGGATCGAGATCATGAACGTCGGCAGCGCACCGCCGATCAGCTTCTGTGGCCAGTGCCGGCGCTCCGCGTCTGCCACCTGGGCAACGCCATCGGCCTCGTCGTCAGTGCTTCGCGCCAGATCGACCATGCCACGGCGAACCTCGCAAGACCATGCCTTCCCATCCTGGATGTAGAACTCGTCCCGCAACGCCTCGCTCACTGCTTCTGTGGGCGTCGGATCGGTCACGACCACACGGCCCAGGCCCTGCTCGGCGGCCTCGCGTCGCGGCAGGAAGGCGAGTTGGCGGGCGACGGCGCCAGCGAGCTTGCCTCCAGTGCTCACCCGCATCAGCTTCACCTCTAGATGCTCGCGGCGAGGGGCGACGATCAGCGCCCCTAGCAGCCTTCCGTCAGCGTCGCGAAAGACATGGAAGCCGTGGTTCCGGGGTGCTGCGAGGGCGGGGCGGATGAGGTCCTGAAGCCTGTTGGCCCGCTCCCCAGCGCCGTAGTTCAGGAATGCGGCTACGAGATCACTCTGCTTGAGTCGATCGATGTCGATTCTGCTGACGCTCGTGGCTTGCAGCGCCTGCGGCTCGTAGCCCCCTGAGTGGCGCAATCGGTCGAGGTGAAGTATCAAATCCTCGGGTCTCGTGACGATGATTCCAAGCCTCTCCTGCACGGACTGCGCCGCCTCCAGCAGCTCGCCGTCGCGGGTCACGAAGTAGCGCGCGTTGGCAGCGATCGCACGTGCGACCTGGCGATGATCGGCCTCACCCGCACGCGACGCTAGTTCGGCGACACGCGGCGCGAGTGCCCGCCAGTCCCCTTTGGCCGAGGGCAGTCTGCCGAAGGCGGACGCATCACGCTGCATGCGCTCCCTGAGCTCGCGATTCTCGCAGCGGTTGATCTCGTGGAATAGCTCCTCGGTGACACGCAGCTCGATCATCTCCGAGACCCAGTCGTCGCGCAAGTGGCGGCTTGTCCTGCCCTGAGAGCGCGTGGTTGTCAGGTCCTTGAACACATTGCAGTCGATCGCGGCGATCGCACGGCGTTCGTCGATCAGTGTGAACAGGTCGACGTGGTCGTGGGAGCGCTGCCAGATGGTCAGCGGATGCTTTGCGTGGCTGCGTCCAGTGCGCTCCGAGACTGGGCTGAAGCCGAGCTTCGGCCATAGAGCGTCTGCCGGGAAGTCTCTCCGGCAGGCGAGCTGCAGGCAACGGCGGTCGGGGTGCAGTACATCGAGATGCTCGATCAGCGCCCGCGCCACTCCCGATCTGCGGCGTGTGCCGGCGACGCACAGATGTACGATCTTGACCGTGTCGCCTGGCAGGTCGTAGAGGACATAGCCGGCAACCGCTCCCCCATCAACTGCCGCGAGCAGGGTTCCCTGCCGAGCGCGATCGCGGAAGCCCTCGTCCGGCAGGAAGCCCAGGACACGGCGGTTCGACTTGTGAGTGGCGAGCACTTCGGCTAGTCGCTGGCCGCTGGTACCGACCTCCCTGATCTCCATCGTCACGAACGCAGGATATTGCCTGCGAACGAACGCGAACGCGCAACAATTGACGCGTGAGAGTCGGCCGGTATCAAGTAGAGGAGCGGTCCCGTAAGGAGGGCGGGCAGGCGTTCGTCTATTTCAGCTCGGACGGCAGCGACCTCGCCCTCAAGGTGGCCCGGCCCTCGGACTGGTCGCGGCGCCGCATGCGCCGCGAGATCGCGATCCAGAGCAGGCTTGACCACCCGAACATCCTGCCGATCATCGACCAGGATGCCGAGCGCGGATGGTATGCGACCCGGCGCGCCTCGTCGAGTCTCGAGGATCTCGGCCCGTTCGTGCGCGGCGAATGGACACGACTGCGGGTCGGCCTGCTGGCGGTCGCGCAGGCAGTCGCCCATGCACACAGCTGCGGCTACGTGCACCGCGACCTGAGCCCAGCCAACATCCTGATCTTTGCCGACCGCTGGGTGGTGGCCGATTGGGGGTTCGTCTATGAGAAACCGAAGGCTGGTCCCCGCATGACCCAGCCCCTGGAGCGCTTCGGCACCCCGGACTTCATCGCTCCCGAGCTTGTGTTCGATCCGCGGAAGGTGACGCCGAGTGTCGATGTGTTCTCGATCGGACGCATCGCGGCCTGGGGCACCGGCATGGAGCAGGGCGGTTCTACGGGCGGCGATGATCCGTGGGTGCGCTGGTGGCGGGCGCTCATCGACGGCGCGGCTGCCTACGAGCCGCAGCTGCGCTGGACGATCCCCGACGTGATCGCGCATCTAAGGAGTGGGCCCGCGCTCGCGACCGGGGCCAAGACCAGACCGATCGAACACACGGGAGATGAAGCCTGCGGGCGCTGTGGCAGCATCGCCGGACGAGACCACGCGGAGCGCTGCCTGGAGTGCCACTGGCTTGGCGACTGATCGTAGTGAGATTCCCGCAGCCCGTCAGTTCGTTCCGAGCTCGCTTGCATTGCGTAGCAGACCTCAAGGCCGCTGATCGTCGCCAAAACACGCTGCCGACAGCGCCTGCGACTTGTCGCCTTGAGTCTCATCGATGAAGGGCTGAAACCTCTGGTGGGACAGCCACTTGGCTGCAGCTCCGCAGGCGGCTAAGGTACGCAAGACGCCCCGGTACCGCCTAGGACCCTCCTTGGGTTATGCGGCCGGGGCTTTGCTGTTCTCGTCGTGCTCATCGGGGTAAGTTCGCCTGCGCCTCGAGCGAGCAACATGAGTTCGCGGTCGTTGCGCAACACGAGCACGCGATCCGCACGGCCGCGGTCGCTAAGGCGCTCGGCGACGCACGAGCGGGCGTGACGCTAGTCCGGAGCGAGCAGGCCGTCGAGCAGCACTTGGGGCGGCTCATCGAACGCGTTGAGCAGCCGGATAAGGGTGCTGAGCCTGATCTCGCGCTTGCCGCGCTCGATCCTGGATATCTGCACGACGGCGAGCCCGGTTCGGCCGGATAGGTCCTCTTGGGTCCATCCGCGCTCGTGGCGTGCGCGGCGGACGTTCTCGCCGAACTGCTGGATCGCGTCGTCCATATCCGCATCTTCGACGCACAGAACCAAACAGGCCATGACCAAAGCGGTAAGCTGGGCGGCGAGCAACCAAACAAAAGTGCCCCCGCGCCGCGTCAACGGCCGGGGGCGTGGCACGGAAAGGACAGACCTTCCCATGCAGCCGGAGGATATCCCGCGAGTTGCGCCCCCGGTCGTGGCGATCTACGGCCAGGAGAGCGAAAACGAAGTGCTGGCCGATGAGCTGGCACTTGACGGCTACGACGTACGACTGGTCAGCGATCCCGCGATGCTCGGCGAGGTCGACCTGATCGTGTTCGGTCGCACGTCGCAGAGAGGCGCAAGTCTCGGCGCTCTACGAGCCCTGCGCCAGGGCCAGCTCGCGGGCTCCGGAGCTCGCGCCCTTTGGATGAGCACCAGCAGCGCTACCACGGACACGCTTCGAGCGTTCGAGGCCGGGGCCGACGACGTGATCCGCGCGCCATTCGTGTACGCGGAGCTGCTTGCGAGAGTGAGGGCGCTTCTGCGGCGTCCGACCGGCGAGACGCCGCCGGTGATCCGCCACGCAGCGCTGACGATCCACACGGCGACGCGGACGGTGATCTATGGATCGACGCCTGTGGAGCTGCGCAGACGTGAGTACGCGCTTCTGCTCTACCTGGCGTGCGAACCGACGCGCGTCTTTCCCAAGCGCGAGCTACTGCGCCACGTGTGGGGCTACCCGTCGCAGGACACGACGCGCACGGTCGAGTCCCACACCTCGCGGCTGCGCCGCAAGCTCGCAGAGGCGGGCGCGACCGGATGGGTGTCCTCGATCTGGGGCGTCGGCTACTGCCTGGCACCCCGAGCACAACTACCAACGGGAGGGACAAATGGAAAACCGAACAGAGCTGATCCGCTTCGGCGAACAGCTAAGACGGGTGCGCGAGCAACAGCGGCTTACCGTCGTTGATCTGGCTGGCAGAAGCAACATCAGCCCAACGCGAGTAGCCAAGCTCGAGGCCGGCCTGACTGACCCGAGATTCGACGTGTTGGTCGCCTTGTCCCACGGCCTGGGTGTTGGACTGTCCGCGTTGATCCCCGACGACGAGGAAGGTCAGACGAGCTAGGCGTTAACAACCGAGGCCCGACGCTCGCGCCGGGCCTCTAAGTGGAAGGGTCAAGAGGCAACTATGTTGCGTCAGGACCCTTTTAGATCATGGCCGCAAAGCGACCTTGCGAGTAGCCTAGCACGCAAATGGCCGCTGCCAACGGATATACCGAGGACGTTCTGGCACGGCTACAGGAGTATTTCTCTCTTGGAGCACCCTGGCAGCGCACGCTCTGGAGCGTAGGCCCTGCTTTTGCTCTGCGCGAGCTCATCGAGAGTGCCGACGGCGTTCAGAACGGCGCGCTCAGCGCGAAGGCTCTCAAGCGGCACGCCGAGTCTGTCGGTCGCATGCTCAGCGACAACCCCGCGGCGGGCGAGGCCAATGCGCGCCGCGAGCTCCTGGTCCTCCTGGCCCGGGACCTTTCGGCAGGCGGCGTCAACTACCAGGAGCTCCAGCTCTGGCTTCAGGACGTCGAAGAACACGGCCTGAGCCGCTGGGCTGTGGCAGTTGCTCAGCCTGACAAGCCGAGTCGAGAGCAGTTTGCCCGCGCAATCGCATGCGAGCTCTTCCGGGAGGGCTTCTCCGCCCAGCGTCTGCAGCCGTGGATCACCCGGATGCGCACTGGCACGGAAGTGATCACCGAGCAGGATCTGATCAGTAGCACCCAGGCTCTCATCGCACCCGGACCAGAAGACCATGAGGTACTGCTGACGTTCGAGCAGCCACTGCCTCGTAGTGTCAGCCGGCCGCGGCAGGCCATCGACGCCCCGGCGGTCGCAGGCTGGCTGACGACACACGGGTTCGGGCGAATCCGCCAACACGGCGGATTGCTACTGAAGATCAGCGCTCGCGACCGTTACACCGCCGCGCAGTTGGGGGCAGACATCGTTGATCGTCTGCAAGCTCGTGCCTCGGTTGGAACGCGCCATGATCTGCGCTTCCACGACATGATCTACGTTGCCGGGCACTCGAGGGCGATCACGACTCGACGCTCACGGCGCGCGGAAGTACGTGCGCTCGAGCGCCAAGGGCGACTGCTCGACCTCGAGGCCAGCGACAGCATCGATCAAGCGCTCGAGCTGCTGTCGAACCTCAACACGGCACCGGCCCCGGTCGCGGCCGCCGCAGGGTGGTCTGCTGTCGAGTCCCTGCTATCGGGACCTGGAGACGATGACAAGGTGATCACGGCCGAGCGTCTTGCCAACCTCGTCGCCTGCTCCTGGCCTCGAGCTGAGCTCACATCGATCGCGTGGGCCCGCATCAAGCAGACCACTGAGCCGGCCAGTTCGATCGTGTCGGAGCTAGCGGGTTTCGGAACCAATCGCGAGCGGGCCGAGAGGGTACTCGCGGCGATAGTCAGCGACGAACCACTCGGCCTCTCAAGCCCCGCGGAGCGGCTCGCGCTCACGCGCATGAAGAAGCTTGTGGCGGCTCCGCGCCGTGAGCTCTTGGCGGTCCGAGACCAGGCGAGCGATGCGCTGCGCCGACTGTACCGGCAGCGCAATCTCGTCGTCCACGGTGGCATGACGGCGGGGTTCGGCTTGGTGAGCGCACTGAGGACGGCAGCGCCGCTAGTCGGCGCCGGCCTTGATCGAGTGGCCCACGCCGCTCTGACGACCCAACGGGAGCCTCTTGAGATCGCTGCCCGCGCGCAGCTCGAGATTGAGCGAGCGGGAACCCACGACGCTCCACTGCTAACCAGCATGCTCGAGTAGCCGGTCGACCAAACAGCTGGCGGTCGCAGTCCACCCCGATCCGCGAACGGCAGACGCTAGCCGGCGCGGGTCCACTCTCGCTGTGACCGAGCCGCCTTTGTCGGCTCTCCTGCCGGTCGCGGGCTGCGTCTGCCGACCGTGCGGCCCCGACGGGCTGCCCGCTCGCCGTTCGCTGACCCTCACAAGCTCATGCGGCCGGCGGCGCACCGCCAAGCCCGTACAGACCATATGCACGGCCCTGCGGGTGCTGTGCGAGCGCTGTGTCCTGGCGGCGACGGTATGACCTGGGCTTGGGCAGCCGAGCCGTCGATACCGCTGAGACGCCGCGCGTGTTGCTGCTGTAGGGCGCGGGGCCGTAGGGTGCTGCACGCGCCTGGAGTCGTTGCGGCCGGTGGCCGCCGTTAGATGCGTCGGAGGCGTCGGCTTCGCCTCCTTGTCCTCGCTGACTGGCCCGGCGCCAAAGTCTTTGGCCGGTCGTGGGCAGTTGGGGTCAGTACCCGGTATGCAGACACGCATACCCGCAACTCGGTGGCCGTTTCCGTGGCCTCGCGGTCATTAACGGTAGTGGTGACCGCTTCCAGCATTGGTGCCGCGAAAGGCGGCGGCTACGCCCGCTATCTGGAGGGCAAGACCGTCCAGCCTGAGCGCGGCGACTACTACCTGGCGCCGGGTGGCGAGCCTGTGCAGGCGCCCGGCCGTTGGCTCGCCTCGGCGGACACGCTCGCGCAGCTCGGAATCCAGGGCAGCGTCATCGACGGCCCGGATTTCATCGCCCTGATGGAGGGGAGGCACCCGAGGGATGGCGGCTGGCTGCGGCAGGCCGGCGCGGATGGCAGCCGCGGCGGTGGGATCGACGTCACGTTCAGCGCCCCCAAGTCGGTGTCGGTGACGTGGGCGCTTGGCGATGCGCACGAGCGCGGCGTGATCGAGCAGGCGCACCGAACCGCCGTCGAACAGGCGATCGAGCACATGACGGAGACGGTGCCGAGCATCCGCCGCCGCTACGGCGCGGGCGTGGTGGAGGAGCCCGCGAGCGAGCTGATCGCCGCGGAGTACCTGCACACCACCGCACGCGGCGTAACGGATGGCGATGCCCCGGACCCGCAACTGCACAGCCACGTGGTCGTCACGAGCGCCGTCAGGGAGGACGGACGGATCGTCGCCGTCGCCTCCCGGCCAATCTTCCGCTCCGCTCGCGAGGTGGGCGCGTTCTACCGCTCTGCGCTCTCACACGAGCTGTACCAGCGTGGTTATGAGATCGACGCGGGCACGGGCAAGGAGGGCCGGTATTTCGAGATTGCAGGGGTGCCGCAGGGTTTGCTTGACGCGTTCTCTGCGCGCAGCCGTGAGGTTGCGGCGGCGGCTGAGCGGTTCCGGGCGAAGTGGGGGAGGGCACCCGAGCGAGGCGAGCTACGACGGCTGAAGCTGGAGAACCGCAAAGCCAAGCTCTCCGTGACCCGCGCGGATCTGCGTCGAGTGTGGAATGAGAAGGCAACACGCCACAGCTTCCCGCACGAGCGACACGACTCTCAGGAACACGGTCGCTCGCGTCGTGAGGGTGCGCTCGAGGATCGTGTCGAAGAACGATTGACCGCGCACGCCGCGACGTTCGAGCCGGGCGAGCTGCGCGCCGTGCTGCTTGAGCAGTCCGCCGGCGAACTCGCCCCAGCCGACGCGCTCGCGCGCTCACGGGGGATGATCGCTGAGCGTCGCGTGCTCCCGTTGGAGGGCGGGCGGATGACGACGCTCGCCGTACGCGCGAAAGAGCAGGCAATCGAGCGCCGGGTTATGCAGCTGGCCCAGCCCGCCGGCAGGGATGTCGGGGACCGGGCGCGCACAGTCGCAGGCGACCAGCTTGCCGAGCGGATCGGCTCGCGCCTCAGCGACGAGCAGGTCCACGCGCTTGAGGTCATCACTGGCCCCGAGCGCGCTGCGGTTCTCGTTGGCCCGGCGGGTACAGGCAAGGGTGTCGTGATCGAGGCAGCCGCTCGCGCCGAGCAGTTGACCGGCCACGCCACGTTCGGGATCGCAGTGTCCGGCTCGACCGCACAGCGCCTTGGCCAGGACAGTCCCGCGCTTGCCGGGAGGACGCTCACGCTCGACGCGCTCGTCGCCAGGGTGCAGCACGGCCGGCTCGATCTCGATGCCGGAACGACGATCTTGTTCGATGAGGCGGGGATGGCTGACACAAGTCGGCTCGCCCGGCTGACCGATGTCATCGAGCGGACCGGGGCGAAGCTCGTGGTGGTCGGCGACGGCGCGCAACTCCCCTCGATCGGCGCTGGCGGCATGTTCGACCGGCTCACCGAGATCGCGCCCAGCGCGCAGCTATCGAACGTGCGGCGCACTCTCGACCCCGGCGAGCAGAGAGCGTGGGCGGACCTTCGTGCGGGCCGCTCGGACAGGGCGATGGCCTACTACCAACGCCAAGGCCGGCTGCACATGACCGACACGCGCGACCAGGCCGTCGAGCACGCCGTCCAAGACTGGGCCAGGCTGACCGAGACGATTCCGATCAGCGAGGTCGCGATGATCTCCGACGCGTCCAACCTGGAGATCGACCGGTTGAACGCCCGCGCTCAGCACTATCGCGCCGAGCGCGGCGAACTCGGTGACATCGAAGCCCAGGTCCTCGGCGTGCACTACGGCATCCGCGCCGGTGATCGCGTGGCGATGATCGACCAACACCACCAGCCCGGCGCCGAGCGCGTCGAGAACGGCGCTCGCGGCGAAGTCATCGATGTGAGCCACGCGGGCGACATCTTGGTCCAGTTCGACGTTACCAGCCAATGGCGGACACTCGCTGGCGATGAGCTCGCGCGTCTTCGGCTCGGGTACGCCAGCCACATCCACCGTGCGCAAGGTGCGACTGTCAGCCGCACGCTCGTCGTGACCGGCGGCTGGCAGACCAGCAAGGAGCCCGCCTACGTCGAGGCATCCCGCGCCCGCGAAGGCACCGACTGGTACGTCAACCGCCAAGACCTCGGCGACCACGGGCACGACAGCGACCGCATCAAACGGCTCGCACGGGACATGGGCCGCAGCCGCACACAAACACCATCACTCGCACGCCCCGAGCTACCCGACTACGAACGCTGGCCAGGCTTCGACCGTACGATCGCAAGCCGTGGCCCTCAGCGCTACGTCCCACGCGTCCCCGGCATCATCCGTACCCTCCACCGCGCCGCCAAGCCACCAGCACCGGAGCGGACACGATGAGCCTCGCCCGGACGGACCGCGCCACAAGGGATGCTTGGCAGCCAGGGTCTGGGAGGTCATTGCGGCTCACAGCGGATGACGTCATGACCGCCCGCGATGTCGCTTGGCTGCTCCACGCGCCTGTCTCCACCGTCGAAGATTGGGCACGCCGAGGCATCCTCCCGAGCGTCAAGATCGGGAGGCGCAGGTTGTATATCCGGCACAACATCGAAGCGGCGCTGGCCGACCAGACGGGAGGCGCACAACTTGGATGATGAGCGCGGCTCGGGCCTCGACTGACCATACAGTTGACTCTTAAGGGTGTCAGCGGTGTTGAATAGTCAGATAGTCCGGTTGGTTGGGCAGTCCGTCAGGTAGGGTCCGTAGCATTCGCCACAATGCGAGCGATCGTTAGCGTCTCGGCGAGCCCGTGATCACGGCCACCGCCAGCACCTTTGAAGCGAAGGATGTGCTGGCGAACGCGCTCGTCCTTGAGAGCCTTATCTTCGTCGCGTTCTCATTCAGCTATACCCTCGCTCAGCCAACCGAAGGTGGCCGGCATCCGTTCTTCGCGCGGGGTTGGTTTGGGTGGCTTGTCGTCACCGCGATTGGTGCGGTCGCCGCTGCTGCCGGCGCCGCCTGGTGGCAGATCTACCACCCGTCCTGGCCTGATCACATGGTTGGCTGGATAGAGGCTGGCGGTCTTGCCGTCGGCATTGTCGGCCAACCGCTGTTCGCAGCGGTGATCAACGCACAGGCCCCGGCTTCGTCAGACGCACACTAATGGGACTCCACGCAAACGCAACCATCCTCAACGCGATCGAACGGCATCGAGCGAACAGCATCGGTGCGACGATTTACTTGAAATCGTTCAGGTATCGCAGGTTCAGGGAGTCGCACTTCTTTGCGGCGCTCGACGGGGCGGTCCAGACTATGCGCTCTCTCGGTGCTGCCAATCCCTACGATGGCCGCACGCTCGGCGCCCTAGCTCGCGTCATCCTGCGCGAGGATCCTAAGGCGCTCGGGGTTTTGCATCGCCGCAATGTTGCAGCGCTCCGGGAACCCGAGGTCCTCGACGAGCTGCTCACGCTGGCCGGGATGCTGATAGCAGAGCAGTACCTTGACGCCCATCATCGCGACATCCCCGGCGAACCCCGCCTCGGTACAGCGACGGCGCTTCTTGACGCACTCGACGGGATATTCGAGCAGATGAGAGAACATGGCTCGCAGATGGCCCAGACGGACGTTGTGGCAGGTGAGATTGCCATTACGCTTCCTGACCTTCAGGACTCGACAAGCGTTGCTCGGGCTCTCATCGACGATGCTGCACTCGCGTACGAGTCTTTGATCCCCGAGTCGGAGGACGGCGGGATCCCGGACCCCGTGCAGCGGCGGTCGATCTCGAAGGCCGCATTCCTTCGTCTCACCGCTGCCGAGCTTGCTGAGCTCGCAGCAGAAGAGGACGATGGCACTATCGATGGGCTGCCGAGCAAGCAGGCGATCGCGAATGCGCTCGCCGACCGGCACGGACAAGACCTAGACCATGTCGCTCGGATGGTGATTCGCCAAGCGGAAGGCGACCCGTCCTTCGGACTTGTGACCCGGCTGATGCCGTTGCGCGAACCCCCGGACCTAGACGCTGCCGAGCGCGCGTTCCGAGCACTACAAAACCGATACTTCGAGCCGAGGCTTGCTGTGTTCTTCATCTTCGGCGCTGTCAACCGGAACGCCGGCATCCTTCGCGCAACTGGCAAGCTCATGTCGTTCACGGTCAACCCGACGGAGGCGGCGGGAACCGCACAGATCTACGCAAAACCATCCACGCAGGACATCACCGTTGTCCTACGCCAAGGGGAGAGATGGGCGGAGATTGACGCGCGCCGCGCCAGCGACCTGCATGTGCTGCGAACCGTGCTCCGCCGGACAGGGGAGATAGAGCCCGCGAGCGCGCTGACCGCGCCCGACGCCTACCCCGTGGAGCCGTACTCGACGTGGGACCCGAGGACCCTCTGGGTTCTTGACTTCCTTCGGCGCGATCTGCAGGCACCTGAACTGAAGCTCGACGACACTCTAATGGCGAACTTTCTCACCCCTCAGGGTGAGCCAGATAACGATGAGGGTGATCGGCGTGTACCGAATCTGCAGGCGGTGAGACTTCTCGGGACCCAGCTTCACGAGCATCCGGAGGCGTGTTCTCGTATCGCGTCGTCGGCGCACCTGCGTGACATCGAGGTGAGGGTCCGTAAGGTCACTGACCGGACCCTTGGTCTAACCAAGCTCGTCAGGGTCCGCTTGTCATGGGAGCCGGAGCATCTTGCGGTGCTTTCGGGTGCCGGTACTGACGATACGTTTGACCGTCCCGTACACGATCAGATCGTGAAGCTTGTCCGCGGTGCCGCTGGTCGCCAGCTTGGGGAGACAGGGTTGTTGCCCATGCTTGCCCAGGTCGAGCGGCGTGCCGTTGACGGCACAATCCCGGATGACGGCAGCAGCGTGCTCGATCAGGAAGCCACCGAAGAACCCCTCACGGCGTGATCGACATTGTTATTGGCTCTGGCACGCTCGGCGTAAACGCGCTCGTGAAGACCTGGGCCTGCTCGGACGCCGGACGGGCATGCAGGTAGCGGCTCGTCGTGCTGAGCGCGCTGTGGCCCATCGCCTTTTGAATCGTGACGACATCGACTCCGCGCGCGGCGAGAAGTGACCCGAAGGTGTGTCGCAGGTCGTGGAACCGTAGCGGCCGGACTTCGGCAGCAACTTGGGCACGCTTGTAGCGCCGACGCAGCGCCGAGCCATCGAGCGGGCGCGCGAACATGCTGCAGAACACGAGCTCGTCGGGCGAAGTGAAGTGCTTGCGCCGGCTCATCCGGTCCAACGCGCCGGCGGCCTGGTCAGCGAGGGGCACACGACGAACACGCCCGGACTTCGTGGACGACTCCACGCCCGCGCTCATCGCGCGGGCAATCGTCAAGGCAGACCCGGCGAAATCAACATCGCGCCAGCGCAACGCCAGCAGCTCGCCTTGTCGCAGGCCGGCGTAAGCGGCGACGCGGACGATCTCGGCGTCCTGCCGGTCCTCGGCCTCCCGTGCCATTCGCTCGCCGTCGTTGACGGCCGGATATGCCGGATCGCGGTGTCGTCCCTCAGCGAGTGCACGAGCGATGGCCTCGATCTCGTCCGGCGTATAGAAGACGAGCGGAGCTCGCGGCGGCTCGCGGCGCTTGTCAGCGCCGTTGACGGGGATTCGCCGGCAGCGCGAACGTGGACGGCTTGCAGCCGTGGTTGAAGACGGCTGAGACGGCCGAGCGGTACTTGTTGACGGTGCTCGCCGATGCGCCCGTTGCGCTGATCGTCGCCAGCAGCTCGTCTATCTCCCGCGTGGTGATCTTCGCGGCCGGACGGTCGCCAAGCGCGGCCATGACGTGGCCGAGCGTCTTGCCTTCGCCGCGCTTGCGCGGCACTCCCGGCTCGCCCAACACCGTTTCTCGGTCACGCAGCGTGGAGGGCTTGGCGCCCGCCACATCTGCCAGCCAGCGCATGTAGGCGTGGGCGACCTCGCGGAACGTCACGCCGCGCGTGCGCCGCTCGTGCTCGATGCGCTCCGCGTTCGTCGCTTCGGCAACATGCACGGCCACCAGCTCGGCGGCAGCCACGATCGCGCCGCGCTCGTCGTAGGTGCCGTCGGGTACTCGGCCCCGGCGCCGGACCCAAGCGCCGGTCTTGGGATCGCGGTCGAGCCATGCCGGGCCGATGCGCCTCTTGACCTGGCGCCCGGCGTGCCGGAACTTCGCCTCGTAGAAGGACTGGCCGCCGTGCTCGCGGATGATGATGTTGGCGTTGGGTATCGCTGCTGACATCGGGTGTTGTTGCGTCTGGCGGCCACTGCCACACAGGCTGCTGCTCTCGGACTCCGGCGCAGCGTATCAGATGGGTACCACGTGGGTACCACGCGCAGTCGTGGGTACCGCTTTGGGTACCAAACGAACCAAAAGTCGCCTGTATAAGCCATGTTGAGCATCGTAAATCGCGCTAGTTTGCGCGTCTCGGGGCGCCTTTCGCGGCTTGCCATGGCGAAGGTCGAGGGTTCGAATCCCTTCATCCGCTTCAGACAAAACCCTGCTCATCATTGTCTGCGATAGGGTGACCACCAGAGCGCCCCGACTCTTGTCGCCGGTCCCGCCAGGGTGCGCGAGTGGGGACGATCACCTACAGGACGTCTGGTACGCGCTTGTAGCGAAGGTAAACGACGCGAGAGCCAAACGTCTTCGTCTCGACCAACTCCAGGTCGATCCTTTCGTCCAGGGTCGGGAAGTAGGGCGTGCCGCCGCCAAGCAGGACCGGGGTGACGAACAGCCGCCACTCGTCGACCAGCTCCAGCTTCATACACGCACGGGCGAGGGTGGCGCCGCCGACGCCGATGTCCTTTCCTGGCTGTTCCTTGAGCCTCGAGACCTCCTCACCGACGCCGTCCCTGGCCAGCCTGATGTTGCCCACGACGCTCGCCAGCGTCGTTGAGAACACGACCTTCGGCAGGGCCTTCCAGGTCTGGGCGAACTCGACGTGCCCCGCGGCCAGCGGACTCTCCTCAGCGGTCTCCCAGTAGACCATCGTTTCATAGAGCCGCCGTCCGCAGAGGTGCACACCGATTTCCTGCACCTGCTGGTGGTGGAACCGAAACAGGTCCTCGTCGGGCACCGACCAGTCGATCGCGCCATCGGGTCCGGCGATGTAGCCGTCCAGCGACACAGTCATCGAGTAGATCAGCTTCCGCATCACGGTCCTCCCTCGGTTGCGTGGGCGCTCTTGTGGACATCCGCCTCAACCACGATCATTAGCACGTCCCTTCAATCGATGTTCTCGTTGACTGGACCCTCGACCTCGCACTCCAAGCCGCTTGCAGCTCGTCCATAATCTGGCTGAGTTAAGCTGCACGGGACGCCCCGGTACCGCCTAGGACCCCTGGTGGGTTATGCGGCCGGGGCTTTGCTGTTCTCGGTGGTTTCGTCGTATGTGTACGGGGCGAGGTGTGGCGGCGTGATCTGGCTCCGTGGTCGCGAGGCGGGTCGCGGCGCCCGCTGCGAGAATCGCCGGATGGGTGCGCAGGATCGGGACGCCTCTCAGGACCGGGACGCTTCCCTTGACCGGGTTCTGATCGGTGGGCGCGAGAAACGCGAGATCGTGATCGTCGACTACGACTCGAGCTGGCCTGCGCGGTATCAGCTCGAGCGGAAGCGCGTGCGCCGTGCGCTCGGCGTTTCGGCGCTTCGCATCGAGCACATAGGCTCGACTTCAGTTCCGGGCTTGGCGGCGAAGCCGATCGTCGACCTGCTCGTGGCCGTGGCTGACCCCGACGATGAGAGCGGAACTGTGACCGCGCTTGAGGCGGCCGGCTATGAGCTGCGGGTCAGGGAGCCGGGGCATCTGATGGTCCGCACGCCCACACGGGATGTCCACGTGCACGTCTGGGGGCATTCCGATCCTGAGGTGAGACGGCATCTGATGTTCCGTGACCGGCTTCGTCGATCGCCTGCCGATCGTGATGCGTATGAGCGGTTCAAGCGTGAGCTGGCGGCGCGGGAGTGGGCCGACATGAACGAGTACGCCGACGCCAAGGCACCGGTGATCGAGGAGATCCTCGCTCGAGGCGATGTTCGCGGGCGTCAGACTCCGTAGACTCCGGCGCCCATGCGGAGACTCGATGCGGGGGTTCTGCCTGCGGTCCTTTTGGGTTGTGTCCTGGCCTGCGCGAGCGTCGCGCGCGCGGCCTCGCTGGGCACGATCACGGAGTTCTCGGCCGGTTTGCCGGCCGGCAGCGCTCCAGCAGCCATCGTGGCCGGCCCGGATGGGAACCTCTGGTTCAACGCCGAAGGCTCAACCCGCGGTATCGGGCGAATCACCCCCTCCGGCACCATCGCCGAGTTCACGGCCGGCCTCAACCCGGGGAGCCATCCGCGCGGGATCGCTCTTGGCCCGGAAGGAAACCTGTGGTTCACAGACGACGGCACAACGCGCGCGATCGGCGAGATCACGCCCGCCGGCGCCATCACCGAGTTCACTGCAGGTCTGAACCCCGGCAGCAAGCCGATATCGATCGTGCTCGGGCCTGACGGCAACCTTTGGTTCACCGACGACGGCACCGCGCCCGCCATCGGGCGAATCACGCCCTCCGGCACGATCACGGAGTTCTCGGCGGGCCTCAACGCTGGCAGCGAACCAAACGAGATCAGCGCTGGACCGGACGGCAACCTGTGGTTCACCGACACAGGCACAGTGCCGGCGATTGGACGCGTCACCCCCTCCGGTGCGATCACGGAGTTCTCGGCTGGGCTGCCCGCGAAAGGCAAGCCGTACGGCATCGCGCCCGGCCCCAGCGGGAATCTCTGGTTTGCCGACATCGGCGTGCCGGCCATCGGCGAGATCACGACCGCGGGCGCCATCACCGAGTTTGCGGAAGGCCTGAATGGTGCCAACCCGGACGCGATCGCACCGGGACCCGACGGCAACATGTGGTTCGCAACCACGGGCAAGATTCCTGTGATCGGGCAGATCACTCCCGCTGGCGCCGTCACCGAGTTCTCCGCCGGCCTCGGTCTCCACAGCTTTCCCGTCTCGATAGCGCCCGGACCCGACGGCAACATGTGGTTCGGCGACGAGGGCGAACCCGCGGCGGTGGGACAGGTGAGCACCGGCACACCTCCGGCGCTCGCCTCGGCACCCGTCGTGCAAGGCGGCCCCGCGGGCACACAGGCCACTTGTGTCGCGGCGACCTGGACGAGTTGGGCCGGGCTTCAGCCGTCGACCAGCCTCTTCAGCTTCGACGGATACAGGTGGCTGATTGGCGGTACGCAGGTCGCCACTGGCCAGACCTTCACGCCCGCCACGGCGAACATCGGTCAGACGCTTGAATGCCAGGTGACCGTCAGCTACCCGTTGCTCGACGTCACGACCTCGGCTACGGGCGCTTCGGTGACGGTGGTGGTTCCCGCGCCGACGCTGACGGCGGTCCGCCAGTCGGCCTCGCGTTGGCGTGACGGCAGCAAGCTGGCCAGCATCAGCCGGAGAGCCAAGCAGCCGCCCATTGGCACCTCGTTCTCGTTCACGCTCAACACGCCGGCCACCGTGAGCTTCTCGTTCTCGCGACAGGCGCGCGGCCGGTCGGTGGCGCACAGGTGCGTCGCCAAGACCCAGAAGAACGCTCGGCGCAAGGCCTGCAACCTCAGCGTTGCAGCGGGGGGACTCTCCCTTGCCGCCGAAACTGGCACCGACAGGGTGAGCTTCCAGGGTCGTGTGTCGCGCAGGACAAGGCTCAAGCCCGGTCGCTACACGCTGATCCTGACGGCCAGCAATCCAACTGGAACCTCCGCGGCGCAGTCGCTTAGCTTCACGGTTGTCGCATAGGGGCAGCTCGTCTCGGGCGTGCTCCCGTGCCCGTTGACCTCGCGCCACCCGGCAGCTCGCGGTCGGTACGACTGATCCCGCCCGTACGCTCCAGCGTGTGAATCGCAGCGAATCGCCGGCACGCCTCAGGGCCGGCCAGCTTGGCACGGCTGACCTGACGGCCTCGACCGTCGCGAACATCGGGCTGGGGGAAAACTTCTACTTCGCCTTCGGGGTGATCGCCGTGACCGCCGGCGTCGCGGCGCCCTTGACGATTCTCGCTGCCGGGGTGGCCGTCGTCCTGCTGGCCTCCACGGTGGCCGAGTTCACGAAGGCGGAGCCGTCGGCTGGAAGCTTCATCACCTACGTCGAGACCTCGTTGGGATCGAGGGCCGGGGTGGTCACGGCCCTGCTGGTCACGGTCGGTTACACGGTTGCGATCGCGGGGATCTTCACCATGTCCGGTGGCATGGTGACGCTGACCCTCGCCCACTACGCCTCGTGGCATCTTCCCTGGGAGCCGGTGGCGCTCGTGCTGACCGCCGGCGCCATCGGGCTGACCACACGCGGCGTCAAGCTCTCGACCAAGGCGGTGGGCCTGGCTGTGCTCGTGCAGGTCACGATCATGATCACCTTCTGCGTCATCGTCCTCGTCGACCAGCGCGGTCATCTCTCGGGGATCCCGTTCTCGTGGGCGCACCTCACCCACGGCCTCGCCGGTCTGTCGGCTGGCTTCCCACTCGCCCTGTACATGCTCATCGGGTGGGAAAATGGTCCCGCACTGGCCGAGGAGACGCGCGACCCGAAACGCTCGGTCCCGAGGGCGCTGTACATGTCGGTCGCGATCGGCACCGCCCTGTTCGTCTTCTTCGCCTACGTCACCGTCACGGGCTTCAGCTACGACGTCTCCTCCGTCGGTCGCTCGTCGATCCCCTTCCTGGCGGTGGCTGACCACTATCTCGGTGCGGCGGCCGTCCTGGCATGGATCGGCGGAACCGTCTCCGTGCTCGCCACCCTGATCGCCGGTGTCAACTCCCAGGCGAGGATGCTGTTCGACGGCGGGCGATGTGGTCTGCTCCCGGCGCCGCTCGGGCGCCTGCGCACGCCGGGTGAGACACCCGTGAACGCCGTGCTCGTGATGGCCGGCGGTGGGCTGGCGATCATCGCGGTCTGGTGGACAGCCCACCTGATCGGCGTGGACGGTGGCCCGACGAACCCCGTCGGCCTGTACGCGGAGTGCTCGACGATGGGCACGATCGTGATCCTGTTCGTGTACCTGCTGACGACACTGTCGCTCCCGGTCTTCATGTGGCGGCGCCACCGCCAGGCATTCTCAGCGCTCAGGCACCTCGCCATCCCGCTCGCAGGGGCTCTGACGCCGATCGTCCCGTTCGTCGAGCTGTGCAAGCCGGGGCAGCCCGCGCCCTACAGCGAGTTCCCCGACGTTGCGCTGGCGATCGGGGCGTTGGCCACGATCGCCGCCTGCGTCACCGTTCATCGCCACCCGTCCACCGGCGCGGGGGAGGGGCGGGCGTTCTCCGAGCCGTAGGTCAGGCATCACGCTCGAGGGTGGAGCTCCGCTCAACTAGCGGGCCGCAAATGCCGATACTTACACCGGTTCCAACATGATGATCGACAACTCAGGCCAGCCGTTCGCTGCCAGTGATGCTCATTCCGCGGCGACCTTCTGGCCTGACTTTGCTCCAAGGCTGGCTGCGAACGCCGCGCCATGGTAGAGCCCACCCACGCTGAGGCTCCGGTCGGGGCTCTGCAGCAGCTGCCGGAGGACCTCGACGAGGCGGTGCTGCTGTCGGTCCTATCCGACGTCCGGGACGGCATCTTCGACGTTCGCATGCCGCTCGACTGGACAGGGGTGGCGGGCAAGATCGCAGACACGCTCAACGACGTCATCGCGGCCAACCAGACTCTGGGGGACGAGCTGGCGCGGGTCAGCCGCGTCGTCGGCAAGGAGGGCAAGCTCTCCCAGCGGGTGGCGATGCGTGGTTCGGACCGGGTCTGGAGCGACACGATCGAATCGGTCAATGGCCTGATCGAGGATCTGGTGCGCCCCACCAGCGAGATGCAGCGCGTCATCGGCGCGGTGGCCGATGGCGATCTGAGCAAGAAGATCACGGCCGACGTCCATGGTGAGGTGCTCGAGCTCAAGAACACCATCAACGCGATGGTGGACCAGCTCAACCAGTTTGCCTCCGAGGTCACGCGCGTGGCGCGCGAGGTTGGGACCGAGGGCAAGCTGGGCCAGGCGGCGGCCGTGACGTTCGAGATCGGCGGTGTCTGGAAGGACCTCACCGACAACGTGAACCTCATGGCTGACAACCTCACCAGGAAGGTTCGCGACATCGCGGAGGTGACCACGGCGGTGGCGAACGGCGATCTGAGCAAGAAGATCACCGCCGACGTCAAGGGCGAGTTTCTTCAGCTGAAGAACACGGTCAACGCGATGGTCGACCAGCTGAACAGGTTTGCCTCCGAGGTCACGCGCGTGGCGCGCGAGGTCGGCGTCGAGGGCAAGCTCGGTGGCCAGGCCCAGTCAGCGGAGGTCGCCGGCGTGTGGAAGGACCTCACTGACAATGTCAACCAGCTCGCCGCCAACCTCACCAACCAGGTGCGGGCGATCGCCGACGTGGCTACGGCGGTGACCGAGGGCGACCTGACGCAACAGGTCGGCGTGGAAGCCAGCGGCGAGGTCGCGGTGCTCAAGGACAAGCTCAACGAGATGATCCGCAATCTGCGGGAGACGACGCGTCAGAACACCGAGCAGGATTGGCTGAAGACCAACCTCGAGCGCTTCACACGCATGCTTCAAGGGCAGCGCGACCTGGTCACCGTCTCCGGAACGATCCTCTCGGAGCTGGCGCCGCTCCTCTCGGCGCAGCACGGCGTCTTCTACACGGTCGCGAGCCTGGAGGATGGCGGCGATCCAGTGCTGGTCTACCAGGCCGGGTACGGATACACCGAGCGCAAGCACCTCGCAAACCACTTCCGTCTCGGTGAGGGTCTCATCGGTCAGTGCGCAAGGGAGAAGACGCGCATCCTGCTGACCGACGTCCCCGGCGACTACGTGAGGATCAACTCGGGTCTGGGCGAGTCCGCGCCGCTGAACATCATCGTCCTGCCGATCCTGTTCGAAGGCGAGGTTCGGGCTGTCGTGGAGCTGGCGTCCTTCAGCCCTTTCAGCCCGACCCATCAGGCGTTCCTCGACCAGCTCACCGAGAGCATAGGGCTGGTGCTCAACACGATCGAGGCGAATACCCTCACCGAGAACCTGCTCAAGCAATCCCAGTCCCAGGCCCAGGAGCTGCAGGCCCGCCAAGAACAGCTGAGCACGTCAAACGAGGATCTCGCCAGCCAGGCGAGTCGCCTCGCCGAGCAGTACAGCGAAGTGGAGCGCAAGAACCAGGAGGTCGTGCTCGCCAAGCGACTCGTCGAGGAGAAGGCCGAGCAGCTGGCGGTCTCCTCGAAGTACAAGTCGGAGTTCTTCTCGAACATGTCACACGAGCTGCGCACGCCACTGAACAGCCTGCTGATCCTCGCCGGCGAGCTGGAGGACAACCACGAGGGGACGATGTCCGCCGCACAGATTGAGTACGCCAGCGTGATCCGCTCTTCGGGCAACGATCTGCTGCGGTTGCTCGACGACATTCTCGATCTCGCGAAGGTCGAGTCCGGCACGGTCACCCTCGAGATCGGCGAGCTGCCGCTCGTCGAGCTTCAGGACGCCATCGAGCGCGACTTTGCCCACGTAGCCAAACAGCAGGGTCTGTCCTTCTCCGTTGAGCTCGCTTCCGACCTTCCGCATGCCATCGCCACCGATTCCAGCCGGTTGCGCCAAGTGCTGAAGAACCTTGTCTCGAACGCGTTCAAGTTCACCGAGCAGGGCGGCGTGCGCATGTGTGTGAGCCTGGCGAGCAGTGGCTGGAGCGAGCGGAATGACAAGCTCGGTCGAGCGGACACGGTGATCGCCTTCAGCATCAGCGACACCGGCATCGGCATCGCACCCGAACAGCAGCAGCTTATCTTCGAGGCGTTCGCCCAGGCGGACGGCTCGACCGCGCGCCGCTACGGCGGCACCGGTCTCGGCCTTTCGATCAGCCGCGAGCTGGTGCAACTGCTTGGTGGCGAAATCACGCTCGGCAGCACGATCGACGAGGGCAGCACCTTCACGCTGTATCTCCCACGGGCTCGCGGTGGTGACCTGGGCGCGGTGAAAGCGCCTGCAGCGGAGGTGTCCGCACCGAAGCCCTCGTCTCGGACCGAGCTCGTGGTATCGCCAACCAACGATCGCGCGGGCGTGGTCGGGCTCTCAACGCCTGAGATGCCCACACTGACGCCCTTGCGTCCGCTCGAGTCCCCGGCGGGGACCGCCCTGGCGGGCATGAAGATCATGATGGTCGACGACGACCTCCGCAGCATCTTCGCCCTCTCGGCGCTGCTCGAGCGGGTTGGACTCGATGTGGTCTCGGCGGAGCGGGGTGAGCAGGCCGTCGAGCTCCTCGAGCAGACCCCCGATGTCGACCTCGTGCTCGTGGACATCATGATGCCCGGTATGGATGGCTACGCGACGATGCGAGCCATGCGCGAGCTGCCCTCGGGCGGTGAGATACCGCTCGTCGCGTACACGGCGAAGGTGGACGACAGCGAGCGGCAGCGCTGCATCGACGCAGGCGCCTCGGCGTACGTCACCAAGCCCGTCGACGCCGTGCAGCTCCTTGGCCTTCTCGGTGAGTGGCTGCCGGCCGCCGCAACCATTCCTCATGCACCCGAGGTTCTCGGGCCGCCGTCCTCGCGGCGGCCGGAGCCCGTTGTCCCGCCGGCCAGCGCTGACGCCGCGGCAGCTCCCGCGACATCCGAGGTTCCCGCACTGAAGCCGGCTCCGCACGAGCACCCGGTGGGCACCGGTCTGGCGGGCATGAAGGTCATGGTGGTGGACGACGACTTCCGCAACATCTTCGCCCTCACCGCGCTCCTCAAACGCGTCGGCGCGGACGCGGTCTCCGCCAGAAGCGGCGAAGAGGCCATCGCATACCTCGAGCAGACTGCGGATGTCGATCTCGCGCTCGTGGACATCATGATGCCGGGCATGGATGGCTACGCGACGATGCGAGCCATGCGCGAGCTGCCCGCGGGCGGGGAGATGCCGATCATCGCTTTCACGGCGAAGGTGGGTGAGGGGGAGCGGATGCGCTGCATCGAAGCAGGCGCGTCCGCGTATGTTCCCAAGCCCGTCGACACGGCGGTGCTCCTCTACGTCCTCGGCGAGTGGCTTGCCCTCGCCACGCCCGCGGGGCCGCCAGTCGACGCGCCCAGCCGATGATGCCAGTCGACACGCCCAGCCGATGATCAAAGAGGGGGTCATCCAAGCTCCGAACACCCCCCCGTCGTCCCCGGCGATCCTCATTGTCGACGACGACGCCGCCAAGCGCCTCGCGCTTCGCGCGATGCTCGCGCCACTGGGCCACGCGGTGGTCGAGGCCGACTCAGCATCCGCCGCGCTGAGTGCCGTCTCAGGTAAGAGGTTCGCGATGATTCTCATGGACGTCCACATGCCCACCCTCGATGGGTACGAGACGGCCAAGCTCATTCGTCAGCGCCAGTCGGAGCTCACGCCGATCATCTTCATCACCGCGTTCGGAGGTGATCAGACCGCGACGGCCTCCGCGTACGCCAGCGGCGCGGTCGACTTCATCTTCACGCCGATCCTCTCCGATGTGCTGCGCGCGAAGGTCTCAGCGTTCGTCGCCCTGTTCGAGCAGTCTCAGCAGCTGCAGAGCTCGCTCGAGTCGATCACCACCCTGAACGCGGCGTTGCGCGACAGCGAGGCGCGTACCCAAGCGGTGGTGCAGAACGTGGCGGACGGGATCGTGACGGCCGGCGAGGGAGGTCTCATCGAATCGTTCAACCGTTCCGCGCGGGTGATGTTCGGCTACCGCGAGGAGGAGGTGATCGGGCGGCCGCTCCAGCTCATCATCGCGCCTGACGATCACGACCCCGCTGCGGATGTCACGAGGACCTGGCGCACGCTGCTGGCTGCTCCCGATACTCCCGCGGAGCCAACCGAGATGGTGGGCTGCCGCAAGGACGGCTCGCGCTTTCCCATGGAACTGGCCATCAGCCACATGCGGATAGGCGAGGGAGCGGTCATCGTCGGCTGCATCCGCGACATCACGGCGCACAAGCAGGCGCTTGCGCAGGTGATCGAGGCATCTCGGATGAAGAGCGAGTTTGTGACGAACATGAGCCACGAGATACGCACTCCCCTCAACGGAGTGATCGGAATGGCCAATCTCGTGCGCGACACGGACCTGGACGTCGTCCAGCGCGAGTACGTCGACGCGCTGTCCGTATCGAGCGAGGCGCTGCTCGCGGTAGTCAACGACATCCTGGATTTCTCAAAGATCGAGGCCGGCCGTCTGGATCTCGACCTCACCGACTTCGAGTTGCGACCCATCGTCGAGGAGGCGTGTCACATGCTCTCTGACGGCGCACGCGCGAAGGGGCTCGAGCTCGACCATTGGGTCGACGCCGACGTGCCCACGACCGTCAATGGTGATCGGGTGCGACTGCGCCAAATCCTGCTGAACCTGCTTGCAAACGCGGTCAAGTTCACGGCGACGGGCGACATCGAGCTGCGCGTCACCAGGCACGAGGCCGACCGGCTGCGGTTTGCGGTATCGGATACCGGCATCGGCATCGACAGAGCTCACGCGTCGACGCTGTTCGAGGCATTCACTCAGGCCGACCAGTCCATGACGCGCCAGTACGGCGGCACGGGTCTGGGGCTCGCGATCTCGCGGCTGCTGGCAGATCGAATGGGTGGTGAGATCGGCGTCGAGACTCGCTCGAGCGGCGGCAGCGTGTTCTGGTTCACCGTTCGGGTACCAGGCGTTGACGGCGCTCCTGAGCGAGTTCACCGGCAATGACCTGCTGGCAGTCCGCATTCGCCGGATAGCGCCTCTGCCCACAAACGATATGGGGGGCGCGATGCGCAAGCTGCCATTCATCACCCATCCTCGCCATCCGGCTTCCGGCACGCTCCGAGTCACCGTATCGCACCTGACGGCGCCGTTGATGATGGCTCTCGGGGGCGGGGACGCTCTTTATCAAGGTTCTAGGAGAGATGACGACAGTAGTATCGCGATGTCGTGTCCAGAGAGGGCTCGACCCCCGTCGCCTCCGTAGTTTGCGCCCGTCGCTTACCCTGTCGCTCAGTCTAGAGTCCAGGGAAATGGCGATTTTCCAGAGAACCAACCCATTTCCCATGGCCCGCCCGCCCTTCCTCCGCGTAAGGCCGGTGGCGGCCTGCGTGCTGTGCCTCGTGGGAGCGATGGCCATGAGTCCCCTCATCGCGAATGGCCAGTCGACTTCTACTCAACCCTGCAGGCCCGCCGCTTTCACAGGGCGAGTTGGACCGCACCCAGCTCTCTGTCAAACGCGAGCGCGAGGAGCTTCGGGACAGCGCGGACCGCGGGGACACGCTGGCGTCCGCGGTCCGATGGGTTTCGCCGGCCTACCCGGGCCGGGCGGCGCAGAAGGCCTGCATGGTCTGCTTGGCGCTACGGGGTCTGCGGGGCTGACAGGACCCGCGGGCACGACAGGTGCTACCGGGTCAACAGGATCAGCGGGGGTGGCGGGAGTGAACGGCGCTACGGGACCGGCCGGATCCACAGGACAACCGGGAGCCGCGGGCGCGACTGGATCCACGGGCTCCAGTGGTGCCGCTGGGGCTGCCGGAGTGAACGGTCCCGCGGGTGCGACTGGATCCACGGGCTCCACCGGGGCCGCTGGGGCTGCCGGAGTGAACGGTCCCGCGGGTGCGACTGGATCCACGGGCTCCACCGGGGCCGCTGGGGCTGCCGGAGTGAACGGCTCCGCGGGTGCGACTGGATCCACGGGCTCCACCGGGGCCGCTGGGGCTGCCGGAGTGAACGGTGTCGCGGGTGCGACTGGATCCACGGGCTCCACCGGTGCCGCTGGGGCTGCCGGAGTGAACGGCTCCAGCGGCCCCACTGGACCAATGGGACCCGCCGGTGTTACGGGATCGGTGGGGCCAACCGGGCTGACAGGCCCCGCCGGGTCTGAAGGAGCAGCCGGACCCAGAGGCGAAAAAGGCACAGCGGGGATCACGGGACCGATCGGACTCACCGGTGCGACGGGGTCTGCCGGTCCGCCTGGTCCGGAAGGGTCATCCGGATCACCGGCCTACGCGGAGTTCTACGCCGTAATGCCGCCTGACAACGCCGTGACGGTCGCGGCCGGAGCTCCGGTCCAATTCCCTCACAGCGGCCCAGCCTCGGGTGGCATCGTCAGACTCGACACCGCCGAATTCCTGCTGCCTGACGTCGGCACGTACAGTGTGAGCTTCTCGGTGTCCGTCACCGAGCCGGGTCAGCTGGTGGTCGCTCTGGACTCCGGGGGTGTGACGGTCGAACTGCCCTATACGGTGTACGGGCGGGCGACCGGGACCAGTCAGATTGCCGGCGATGCGCTCGTCACGACCACCGCGGCGGACTCGACGATCGAGCTCCGCAACCCGGCGGGGAACACCCCGGCGCTCACGATCACACCACTCGCCGGAGGTGCGCAGCCGGCCGTCGCGTCGATCGTGATCCAGCTGTTGGTCTGAGCGATGCAGACATGGGGAGGTGCCTCAGCGCACGAGGATCGGGGTGCTGTAGTTCGATACGTGTGACCCGGCGGGGACCTGGATGAGCGCGCGGTAGAGACCGCGCCTGTGGATGCGTACGATGCGGCTGAAGCTCGAGACGGCCGGGGTCCCGGCTTTCAGGGCCGTGCCGCCCTCGTTCACGGATCTGTGACCGGGCACGAGCAGCTGGAAGCCGACGAGCGCTCCGACCTCCGCTGGGGCGACCGTCCCGTACAGGCGCACGAAGCCGGGGCGGCGGACTGAATGCGCGTGGAAGGAGACGCGAACCGCCACGTTCTCGAGCACCACGGGGCTGGACACTTCCGGCTTGCCGACCGTCACCACACGCAGCTGCGCGTTTTCCAGCAGGCCGAGGTACGGGAACGAGAAGTCCCCGGCGGGATTCGTGACCTCCGGGTTGCCGACGATCTTGAAGCCGCCCGAGTAGGGGTAGGGATTGGCCTGCAGGGCGACCTCGTGGTTGCCGCCGGCCGTCCCGGACAGCGTGCCCTCGACCAGCAGGGAGCTCCCGAAGACGACCGGGTTGGGGACGCCTGTGATCGCCAGCGAAAGAGGGATCTCCGGCGTGGTGAAGGTGCGCTCAGCGCCCTTTGTGGTCCCCGCCGCGCTACTCGCCACGATCCGGTAGTGGTAGGTGGTCAGTGGCTGCAATCCGCTCACCGACTGGCTCACGCTGATCGATTTCGTCCCGCTGCCCGCCGGTGAGAGCGGCGTCTGGGACCCGTAGCTGTGGGTGGGTCCGTACTGGAAGACATAGTTGGTTTCCTGCCCGCGGGGGTCGATCGAGCCAGCGAGGGTCGCGGAGGAGAAGGTCACGTTCGAGACGCGTCCGGTGCTGACGCTGGGCGCGGTGGACGAGGCTGCCTGCCCTGTTGAGACGGGGAGCGCGAAGGTGACAGCGAACGCCAACGCGAGGAGTACAGAATTGCGTGACATGAGGATCTCCTTGGGCACGTTTCGCGCCCGTTAGCGATAGGTGCGGCCGATCAGCCGCGTGATCAGTACGCCGACGAAGAGGTAGACGACCGCCGCGATGCCCCAGTTGACAGCGATGGCGTCGGTGGAGCTGTGGAAGCTGAACATGCCGTCGAACGGACCGGCGAGCGAGCGAGCCCAGCTGTGGACTTCCGAGACGATGCTGTTCGCCGGATTGGCCTTGAGCACCACCAGGAGAATCCCGGCGACGATGATCGACACGACGATGCTGACAGCGAGTTGAACGACGCGCGTCGGCAAGCCCGCCTCCAGCAGGGGCGCTCGGACACTGGTCGCATCGCGTCGACCCTGCTGGCGCGACGGTGTGATGGGTCGACCATCTGGATCGACGGCGGGAGCAGCTTCCGCGGGCCTCGCGCTGGACATGAAAGGAACCTCCTGTTGGTCTTCGCTCCGTACCGGGCAAGAGCCCGGCGGGTCAGGCAACGGTGCAGAGGACCTATTCGCGAAGGCGGCTACGCCGACCGAGCATTCCCAATCTGATGCGACGGAAGCACGCGCAACCTGCCTTGACAACCGGTTTCTGGCGTGCTCAATGTGATCATACCGCACTTGCCGCGTTCAGCCGAGCCCTGGCTCGACCCACTTCGCCGGGCGCTGAGGACCGGCGAGCGGCTCGTCGGGGCGGTGCGTCTCCGCGACGTCTTCCCCAGCCTGGCCCTCGAGCAGCGACTCCAGCGAGGAGTGCGCGAGCAGCCCCGGGAGCATCGGCGCGAGGAAGTTGACCAGCCGATAGGCGATGACCGCGAACAGGGCGTGCGCGGCGTGCACGTGGATCGCGATCAGCGAGACCGTGAGCAGCGCCTCGGTGATCCCCGCGCCGCCGAGCGGCAGCGAGCGCCGGCTGGCGGCGTAGCCGGTGGCATAGGCGACCACGAGCGCGGGGACCGAGATCTCGACCCCGAAGCAGCGCAGAGCGAAGCCGAGGCAGGCGATCTCGGCCGCCCAGTAGATCGCCATCCCGAGCAGTGCCCACGGACGCTCGAGTGGGCGCAGCACGACGCTCCGCAGAATCCCGACGCCGGCGAGCAGATCCCCGAACCAGCGTCGGATACGGCCGTCCGAGCGCTGGAAGTAGCTGAGGATCCGCGGTCGCGTCGCCCACCACCCGAGCAGGAACCCCGGTGGCACCGCGAAGACCCAAGGCAACGTGAGCCAGGGGGAGGCCCGCCCAGACTCCAGCAGCAGGATCAGCGCGCACACGCAGGCGGCGGGGGCCAGCAGCAGGTACTCGACGACGCCGAGCCCCAGAACCTGGATCCTCGCGCGGCGGCGGCTGTAGTTGACGGCTCTCAGTGCGAGACGATCGAAGGCGAATCCCCCCATCGGCACGAACGGCCCGAAGCCGGCCACCACGAGCCGGACGGTGAGCATCAACGAAAGGCGCGGGCGCCCCGGGGGGAGGATCGTCGCGCGGTAGGCGAGCACATAGCCGACGTAGGCCGCGAGCTCGGCGGCGAGCGCGGCGAGCAGCCATACGGGTTGCATCTGCCCGAGCGTGTGCCACAGCGCACGCGGCCGATCGGAGGCCGCGATCGCCGCCACCGTGCCCCCGGCGATCAGCGCCGAGATCAGCAGGGCGATACGGGGACGCCGAGTGAGAGTTCTCATCGCAGGGAGGTCACGGGCGTCGCGACCCGCCTAGCTCATCGTAGGCGGTATTCCGACAGGGTCGTCTGCGATTCGCGGACACGGTCGGCAACACGCACACGCCATCGCGATCGGGGCGCGCTTCGCGGATCTGCGACTACGGTGCGGTCCTCGGGGCGGCTGACGGTTGGAGCGCTGGAGGCTCGGTCATGGGGATGACCCGGGTTTCCTGCCGATCGCGCACCGCGCGCGTCGCGCACTCGCTGACAGGCACGGTGGTATCCGTACGCGGCGCCGGCGGCTCTCGTACTCGTCGGCCACGCGCCACCGGGCAGGGTTGAGCCCGCCGTCCGTCCACGAGCAGGGGACCGTGAGCAGCGTCGCGGCACCTGCGCGAAGGCGGGGCGAATGGATGAGAGCGAATGGGTGGGACACGATGACTCCCGGAGTTGGTGGACTCTCGGAAGTCAGGCAGTGCCGCCGGCCCGCTGCGGGCCGACCTCACGATGTATGCCCTCCACTGCCGGCTGTAGCGGCCATGTCAAGCGCGGACGTCGGACGAGCGCGCCTCGGGATTCATCCGCGCCGGCGGGAGCATGAACAGCTCGAGCAGACTGGAGGGGTCGCTGCAGCGTTAGTATTTACCGATCATGCCCATGGCGTGCTTGCGCTTCGATCGACGGTGTCCGGTCTGACTCCGCAGGGCGTCACCGGCGAGACAAGGACGCACGGTGACGTGCTGACGGCGATCTCGGACGGCATGGTGGCGCTGCTGAAGGAGTTCTACGGGCGCGGCCCGACGCGCACGAAGTCCTACTACGCGGATGACCTGGTCGTATGCGTCCTGCGCGGCGGTTTCTCGCGGGTGGAGGAGACGCTGTTGGAAGGCGGTCGCGGCCCCGCCGTGATCGAGCAGCGGATGGCGTTTCAGGAGCTGATGCGCGACCGCTTCGAGACGGTGATCGAACACGCGACCGGCCGGAGGGTCATCGGGTTCATGAGCGGCAACCAGCAGCATCCGGACATGATGTGCGAGGTCTTCATCCTCGCGCCGACAGATCTCCTCGACGCTGAGGAGATCACCGCGGCCGTGTCATCGCCCGCTCCGGGCTGAGCCGGACTACCGCTTGGCGTGCCAACCGAGCGACAGCCGTGTCAGCGCGCGCCGCGTCAAGCCGTGGCGGGCGCGTCCGCGAGCGCGGGCAGGCTGGGGGCGGCCCCGGCCCCGGCCCCGGCCCCGGCCCCGGACTCGGACCCGGCCTCGGACCCGGCCTCTCCGTCTCCGCCCGCCGGCCAGTTGCGCAGGAACGCCTCGGTGGCGTCCACCGACAGCGGGCGCGCGAACAGGAAGCCCTGGCCGCCGTCGCACTGCTCCTCTCGCAACAGCGCCAGCTGGTGCTGGAGCTCGATGCCCTCGGCGACCGTCTCCATGGACAGCGCCTTGCCGAGTTGCACGAGCGTGCGCAGGAGCGTCTCGCCTTCGGGGTGCTCGGCGAGCTGGCAGATGAACGAGCGGTCGATCTTAAGCGTGTCGACGGGGAACCTTTGGAGATGGGCGAACGAGGAGTATCCGGTGCCGAAGTCGTCGATGGCGATGCGCACGCCCAGGTCCTTGATCGCGCGCAGACGCCGGGCGGTCTCCTCGGGGTTGTGCATGAGCGTCGTCTCTGTGATCTCGAGCGTCAGCGCTGCCGCGTCCAGCTCGCTCTGGGAGATCGCGTCGCGCACGTCGCTGATGAACTGGTCGGTGTCGAGCTGGCGCCCTGACACGTTGACCGCCACGCCGATGGGATGTCCGTCCTCGCGCCATCGCGCGCACTGGCGGCAGGCCTCCTCGAGCACCCACTTGCCGACCTCCACGATCAGCCCGGTCTCCTCGAGCAGAGGGATGAAGTCGTTGGGCTGGACGACTCCCAGCGACGGGCGCCTCCAGCGGATCAACGTCTCGACTCCGGTGGGGGCCATCGCGTTCAGGTCGAACGTCGGCTGGTAGAGCAGGAAGAACTCGTCGCGCGCAAGTGCGCCACGCAGGTCCATCTCGAGTTCCATGCGGGTCTGGACCACGTCCTGCATGGCGCCCTCGAACACGACGTGACGGTTCTTGCCGTCCCACTTGGCGCGGTGCATGGCGATGTCGGCGTCGCGCAGGAAATCCTCCACCGAGGCGTGCTCCCCGGTCGCCACGCCGATGCTCGCGGTCACCGTCAGCGCCGCGTGCTCGCTGCCGGAGATCACGAATGGCGCCTTCAGGGCTTCCTGCAGGCGCTCGGCTATGAGCTCCGCGCCCCCGTCGTGCGAGACCTCCTCGGCGAGCACGACGAACTCGTCGCCGCCGATGCGACCAAGCGCGTCGGAGCCGCGCACGACGCCGTCGAGCCGCGCGGCGATCGCCTGCAGGAGCTCATCGCCGGCGGCGTGCCCGAGCGTGTCGTTGATTGCGGTGAGGTTGTCGACATCGATCACAAGCACCGCCACCGACGTCTGCAGTCGCCGTGCCCGTCCCAGCATCTGCTCTCCGCGGTCCACGATCAGCGTCCGGTTGGGCAGCCCCGTCAGTTGGTCGTGCGTGGCCATGAACGCGAGCTCGTCCTGGCGGCGCGCTAGCTCCTCCGCGGTGCGCGCCCGCTCCTGGTCGAACGCCTCGCACGTGTGCACGAGCGTCACGTCGAGCGTCCGCTGCAGCATCGACAGCGCCTGTGCCACGGCCGCTGGGGAGATGCCCATCTCGGCGGCGCTGTCACTCAGCACCTCGGCGACGGCGTCGCGCCAGTGCAGGCAGCGCCTGGTGACCTCGTTCAGGGGCGCGGCGCTCTTCGCGGCCAGCTGGCCGTACGTCTGCCAGGCTTCGCGCCCGGCGTCGAGCCCATCCTCGGGATCTCCGCCTGCCAACCACTGGGCGACCGCGATCGTCGAGCTCCTGCCGATGCGCTCGAAGCTCTCGCGAACCACCGCGTCCAGAGCCGGGCTCGACCCACCGGCGGCCTGCGTCCGGCGTGCGGTCGTTCGACCGAGCACATCCTCTACCCGTGCGAGCAGCGCCTCGCCGAGACGGCGCACCTCGTCGTCGGGCTGTCCGGACGTGGGGCTCTGCTCAGCCGCCACTTGCATCACCGCTCGGGGTCGTGCGCTGATCGGTCATCTCAGCCCAAAGCGTCGGCGATAATCGCCTCGTTCTTGAGAATGGCCCACCCTGAATCAACCAACTGACCTTCACTGTCTCAAACACGCGGTAGATAGCGTCCGCCGTCGCCGCGGGCGAGCAGCCCCAGCAGCTCGAGCTCGCTGAGCGCCATCAGCACCTCCGCTGAGTCGGCCCCGGCGCGTGTGAGCTTGTCGGGGGTGTCGCATCCGGCCCCCACCCGCGCGAGCGTGGCCTTCAACCTCGGCTCCAGGCCGGCGTGAGGCTCCAGGCCGGCGTGAGGCTCCAGACCGGCGTGACGCCCCAGGCCGGCGTGCGGCTCGACAGCGGCCTGTGCGGCGGGCGCGGCCCGCCCGTCCGTCCGGGAGGCTCCGACCCGATACAGGAGCTCCAGCACGTCCCGCGGACCTCGAACGAGGCTGGCTCCGTCCATCAGCAGCGCGTGCGTACCGCACGAGAGGGGAGAGGTGACGCGGCCGGGGATCGCCGCGAGGGGTCGTCCGAGCGCCTGCGCGATGCGCGCGGCGGCGAGGTCGCCGGTCGTCTGCTCGGCCTCGACGAGCAGCGTCAGTGTCGCCAGTTCGACGACGATGCGCTCGCTCGCCAGCTGCCCCCAGCGCCGTCCGTTGCAATCTCGCGGCAGCTCCGAGACGGCGCAGCCGCGGCGCGTGACGCGCTCGTGCAGCGAGCGTCTGCGCGCCGGGCACGAAACGTCGAGCCCGCCACCCATCACGGCGATGCTCGCGCCGCCCGCGTCGAGCGCGCCCGCGTGCGCCGCGATCGCGATCCCGTCGGTCAGGCTCGCCGCCACCGTCACCCCGCTGGCGGCCAGTCCCCGCGCGAGGCTTCTGGCGATCTCCATGCCGTAGTCGCTGGCCGCCCTGCTGCCCAGGATCGCGACCACGGGCGCCGCCGTCAGCTTCGCCAGCCGGCCGCCCCCGCCGGCGACGTCGAGCATGGGTGGCGCCGCCGGGCCGCTGAGGGCGCGCGGGTAGCCGCGACGGTGGCGGCAGATCGTCCCCACCCCCTGGCCGCGCGCGAGCTCGCCCGCGGGGAAGCGCTCGTATCGAGCTCTCAGCTCAGCCGTGCGCCTGCCCGCCACGGCCGCCAGCAGCTCGCGGTCGGCGAGCGCAAGCAGCTCGAACAACCGTGTGCGGTCGCGGGCGCAGTACTCGAGCGGCCCGGCGAGAGCCGACAGCAGCCAGCGGCGACGCAGGCAGCTCACGCACGCCCCGGCCGCTGCCGGCCGCTCGCGGGCACGCGGGCTCATATCGCCCGGCTGCCCGGCTGCGCGCTGGCGCGAGCTCATATCGCCCGGCTGCCCGTGAGGGTGACGTCCGGACGCAGTGCCAGGGCGGCGCCGAGATCCCGCGCTCGCACGCGCCTGCTGGCGTCCAGGTCGGCGATCGTGCGCGCGACGCGCAGCACGCGATGCTCGCCACGCGCGCTCAGCAGACCTCCGCGGCTGGCCGCGCGCAGCATCTCCTCGCCGCGCTCGTCGAGCCTGACGTGCAAACGCAGCATGCGCGCATCCATGTGCGCGTTCACCGCCACGCCCTCCGCCACCAGTCGCGCCGCCTGGCGCTCGCGCGCGCCGGCGACCCGCTGGCGAGCCTGCTCGGAGCTCATCAGCGCCGGCTCGCGCAGATCGTGTGCGAGCTCGCGCGGGAGATCCGCCAGCAGGTCGATGCGATCCAGCAGCGGGCCGCTGAGGCGGCGGCGGTGGCGCGCCATGTCCGCTTCGCTGCAGCGGCAGCGGTCTCCCTCCCCGGCGTAGCCGCACGGACAGGGGTTGGTGGCGGCCACGAGCATGAACCTCGCCGGGTAGACGGCTGAGTGTCGCGCCCTTGCGATCGCCACCCGGCCGTCCTCCAGCGGCTGGCGCAGCGCCTCGAGCGTCGGGCGCGAGAACTCCGACAGCTCGTCCAGGAACAGCACGCCGTGGTGGGCCAGCACGACCTCCCCCACCCATCCGCGGCTCGCCCCGCCGACCAGGCCCGCGGCGGTGATCGAGTGGTGTGGCGCCCGAAACGGACGGCTCATCCTCAGCGTCTGCGCGCCGGCGCCCGTCAGGCTGTGGATGCGCGCCACCTCGATCGCCTCGGCCCTGCTCAGCGGCGGCAGGATCGACGGGATCCGCTGCGCGAGCATCGTCTTGCCTGTTCCCGGCGGGCCGCTCAGCAGGGCGTTGTGGGCGCCCGCGGCGGCGATCACGAGCGCCCGTACGGCGTGGTGCTGGCCCCTGACCTCGCTCAGGTCCGGCCCCGGCGCGGCCGCGGAGGGCGCCTGCCCTCCGGTCTGCGATCGCGCGCCGGCGTGTGTGCCGTCGAGCTCCGGCAGCGCGTCCCCGCGCCCTCCGCTCAGCACGCGCACGGCGCTGCGCAGATGCTCGACGACGGCCACCTGCAAGCCGTCGACGAGCGTCGCCTCGCGGGCGCGCGCACCGGCGAGGGCCAGCGTGCTCACGCCCGCCCGCCGTGTGGCCTGCGCCACGGCCAGCGTGCCCCGGGAGGGCCGGACGGCGCCGTCGAGCGCCAGCTCCCCGAACAGGGCGACGCGCTCGAGCCCCTGCGGCGGCAGCTGCCCGCTGGCGGCGAGCACCGCGCACGCGAGCGCCAGGTCCAGGCCGGGACCCGCCTTGCGCACGTCTCCGGGGGCGAGATTCGCGGTTATGCGCCTGGCGGGGAACTGGAATCCGGAGTTGAGGATCGCCGCCTGGATGCGCTCGCGCGCCTCGCGCACGGCCGCGTCGGCGAGGCCGACGATCGCGAAGCCGGGCAGTCCCGGGCGGACGTCCACCTCGACGGTCACGTGCCGCGTGTGCAGACCCTCGATCGTGAACGTGTGTGCCCGCGCGAACATCGCCGCGGCTCCTTTCCTCGCCGTTTTGCAAGCTGGCGGGTCAGGCTAGGCCGGGCTTGGGACGGGACGATCGGCCCGAGAGCGCTCCTGACAGACTTCGTTCGCGCGATGTCCACCGGCGCGGCGTGGGGTGGGGCCAGCGCCGACATCCGCCGGCGCCGCGTGCGGTGGGTGGTCATCGCCAGGTTGAGCGCTCGCACGGCGCGACCCGCCCCGCGTGGCGCCGCCCCGTCGTCGCTACAACCCGGCCGGGTGGCGCTCGACGAAGCCTCCGCCGTCATCGCCGGCCGAGCTCGACCAGCGAGAGCCGGTTTCCGCCAGCGCGACCGTGTCGAAGCGGCGGCCGTCGATGGTCATGTAGGCGTGTTCGGCGTTGGCGTAGATGGTGATGTAGCGGCCGGGTCCGGGTTCGCCGTAAGACTCCAGTCCGGATGAGTCCTCGGGCGAGCTCAGCAGCCCGCCGCCGTGCAGCGCGTAGGACACCGACCCCGAGCAGTCGTAGCCGTAGGACTCGAACGAGCCGTGCCCGCCGCCGTAGACGTACGGGCGCGTGGCGATTTCATCGGCGGCGGCGATCACGCGCGCGACGATGTTCGCGGCTTCGCCTTCGCCGGCGCCGGCGGCGCCGGCGGTGCCCGTGGACGCGCCGCCTGTGCCCTGGGACACGAGCGCGGAGGGCGGCGGCGTGAGCGTCGCCTCGTCGGTGACGCCGATGACCGCCCACGTGGCCGGGCCGACGATGCCGTCGACGGTGAGGCCGTGGCGGGCCTGCAGGCGGCGGACGGCGGCCTCGGTTTCGGGGCCGAATTCACCGTCCACCGGCAGGTGCAGCGCGGCCTGCAGCCGCTGCACGGCGTCGGCGCCGCCGGGGGCCGGCACTTCCTGGCTGCCGGACGTTCCCCCGGGACCGGGTGTGAGTCCCGTGTCGGCCGTGGTGGCGTCCGCGACGGCGGTCTGCGGGCCCGGCTGGGGCAGGGCGGAGGGCGGGGGGGTGAGCGTTTCCTGCCCGTGCACGCCGATTACGCCCCACGTGTCGGGGCCGACGATGCCGTCGACGCCCAGGCCGTTGCGGGCCTGCAGCGTGCGCACGGCGGCCTCGGTTTCGGGGCTGAATTCACCGCTGGGGGGGAGGTGCAGCGCGATCTGCAGCTGCTTGACGGCGCCCGAGGGAGCGCCTTCGCTCGATCCGCCCGGCGACGCTGTCGCCGAGGGCGGGGGGGTGAGCGTGACCTGGCCGTGCACGCCGATGGCGGCCCATGTCTGCGGGCCGACGATGCCGTCGACGGTCAGGCCGTTGCGGGCCTGGAGGGTGCGCACGGCGGCCTCGGTTTCGGGACCGAAGTCGCCGTCGACGGGGAGATGCAGCGCGCTCTGCAGCTGCTGGACGGCGTCCACGGCGGCTTTTTCGGCGCTCGCGTCGGCGGTCCCACCGCTGGACGCCTGCGGTTCCTGTGCGCTCGTGGCGGTGCCGGTTTCGGGGGTGGTGGCTTCCTGCGCGACGCCGAGCGTGGCGTATTCGGCAGGGCTCTGCGCCGGCGCCGGCGCCGCGGTGCCGCCGCTGCCGACGGGCAACGACGCCGCTTCGGGGATGACGCTGCTGACGTCCGCGATGAAGGCCTTCCCGTCGATCTGGGTGCGCAGCGCCGCGCTGGTGAGCGGCCCGACGACGCCGTCGACGCTCAGGCCCCTGCTCGCCTGGAAGCTGCGCACGGCGGCTTCGGTTTCCGGTCCGAAGATCCCGTCCACCTTGACCGCGCCCAGCGCCTGTTGGAGCAGCCGCACCTGCCTGCCTTCGCTTCCGTAGCTGAGCAGGATGGTGTGTTCGGTGGTGGTCGCCGGTCCGGGGTCGGCTGTCGCGCTGACGCTCGCCTGCCCGGTCGCGAGGCTGGCGGTGGGCCCGACGGTGAGCGCTACGAGCGTTCCCAGCGACAGCCGCTTGGCGCGCGAGCCGCTCGGCACGAAGCGCAGCTCGGCGGCGCGCCTGCGCGCGCGAGAGCGCCCCAGCGAGAGCTGCCACGGCTCCGCGTCGGCGAGGTCGCGTGGTCCGCGCAGAGCGCCGCGGGCGTCGAGCAGCGCGGACAGCGAGTGGGTGGCATGGGGGCTACGGCGCACGCGTCCGCGGGTGGCCCGGGCGCGGCGCGCGCGCGAGCGCTCGAACGAATTGTTCCAGTGGTCGAGAACAGCAAGATCACGCGGGGAACCCGGCATGCTGGGCGTCCTTTCTCATTCCTTTGCATGGCGCCTACGGGGTTAGCTGACGGGCTCGCGTAAACGTCTACGCTACGCCACACGGTGGTGGCGATTCGCCCCAGCAGCCTCTCGACTGCATTGGGTCCCCCGCTCCTGAGCCCCTTGGGGTGCAGGATTCGGCACGAACGCGCGGCAAACTAACAGATCTCGCTGCAAGATGCATTCCAGAGGGAGGACTGCACGCTTTGTTGCCGACGGAGGCGGTCACGCGCGAGCCGCCGCGCTGATACCTTCGCTGCCTGATGCGCAAGCAGGGGCTCGACTTCCGTCTGTTCCTATCGCTGCTGGTGCTCGTGCTGGCCGCCGGCGGCGTGGCGCTGGTCGCGATCGGTGGCTCGGGCCCTGCCACGAACACGCACCCGCGCTATTCCCAGGACCAGTTCGACGCCCAGGGAGTGCTCACGCCGGCCGAGCCCGCGCCGCCGCTGGCGCTGCGCAACTACCTGGGCGAACCCGTGAACATCGACTCCTACAGGGGCAAGGCGGTGCTGGTGACGTTCCTGTACACGACCTGCCCGGACATCTGCCCGCTGATCACCTCCGACCTGCGCGTCGCGCTGAACCTGATGGGGCCGAAGGTGGCCTCCAAGGTGCAGATCATCGCCGTGTCGGTGGATCCGCGCGTAGACACGCGCAAGGCGGTCGCCGCGTTTCTGGCGCGCCACGAGATGACCGGCCGGATGAAGTACCTGATCGGCTCGGCCAAGGAACTGGGGCGCGTGTGGAAGGCGTGGGGCGTGGGCTCCGAACAGGACGCCGAACAGCCCCAGTTCGTCAACCACACGGGGATCGTGTACGGGATCACCGCGTCGGGCAAACGGCTGACGCTCTACTCGGCGAGCTTCGCGCCATCGGAAATAGCCCACGACGTACCGCTGCTGGCGAAGCTCTGAGCGGCCCCGCGATGGCTCGGCGGCTGCGACTGCTCGGTGTCACGCTCGTTGCGGCCGCGGCGCTGGCGGCGCTGGCGGTGTTCGGGCTGGCATCGCACTCCAGCAACGGCCGGCTCGCGCCGGCGCTCCCACGCGAACGCCTGTCCGGGCCGGCGGTGACGCTCGCGAGCCTGCTGTCGGGCGCGGCGGGTCGACCGGCGCTGGTGGTGTTCTGGGCGAGCTGGTGCGGGCCGTGCGCGCGCGAGGCGCCGGCGCTCGAGCGCTTCTCGCGGAGTCCGGTCGGCCGCGGACGGATCGTGGGCGTGGACTGGAGCGACGGGCTGTCGGACGCCAGGGCGTTCATCCGGCGTTACGCGTGGACCTTCCCCAACCTGCGCGACGCGGAAGGGACGGTCGGCAGCGCCTACCGCCTGACCGGCCTGCCGACGACGTTCGTGCTCGACGCGCACGGCCGCATCCGTGCGGTGCTGCCCGGTCCGCAGAGCGAACGTTCGCTGCGGACGGCGCTCGCCGGCGTGGAACACGGCTGAGCCCGCGACGATGACACGGGCACGCGATCGAATGAGCGGATGGGCACGGGCTGCCGTTGGCGTCGCGGTCGCGGCCGTCGTGGCGATCGCGCTCGCGCCGGCCGTGGCCTCCTCCGCGCGCGGCCTCTCCACGGCGGGCGACTCCGCCTCCGCGCGCGGCGCTGTCAGCGCGCGCACCGGGCACCAGCCCAAGCGCTCGCCGCCGTCGCACCGGCACCGGATGGCGCGCCCGCTGAGCGTGTCTGTGAACCCGGCGATCCCGATCGGATCGGTCGTCCCGGAAGACTTCCTCGGGCTGTCCTTCGAAGCGATCAACCTGCCGTCGATCGCCGGCTACGCCAGCAGCGGCGATCTCGTCAGCCTGCTGCGCTCGCTCGGGCACGGGGTCATGCGCTTCGGCGGCATCAGCGCGGACGAGCAGACGGTCTGGTCGCAGGAAGGCCCGGCGCCGCCGTGGGCGCAGGCGACGATCGACCAGCAGGACCTCGCCGGCGTCGCCAGCCTCGCGGCGGCGAGCGGCTGGCGCGTGCTGCTGACGGTCAACCTCGGCCACTACGAACCGGCCGCGGCCGCGCAGGAGGCCCAGGTCGCGCAGGCGCTGCTCGGCCCCTCCCTGGTCGGGATCGCGATCGGCAACGAGCCCGACCGCTACGTCGCGGACGGGTTGCGCGCGGCGCCGTGGGCGTTTCCCGGCTACCTGACCGAAATCGATGCCTACCGGGGGGCGATCGCCGCCGCGGCTCCGGGCGTCCAGATCGTGGGCCCAGACTCGTCCTCGAGCGGTGAGCTGGACCTGCCGTGGTTCGCCGAAGCGGCCGCGGAAGAGCGCCCGGCGCTGCTCACCGAGCACTACTACCCGCTGACGAAATGCCAGCGCTACGCGCCCACGCTCGGCCAGCTGCTCAGCCCGGTGATGCGCGCCAACGAGACGGCTACGCTGGCGCAGCTGGCGACGATCGCGCGCTCGTACGGGATCCCGCTGCGCCTGGACGAGACCAACAACGTCTCCTGCCGCGGACAGCCGGGCGTGAGCAACGTGTTCGCCTCCGCGCTGTGGGCGGTGGACTACGTGGTGCGCGCGATGGCCAGCGGCGTCGTCGGGCTGAACTTCCACGACCTGATCGCCGAACCGCTCACCTACAGCCCGCTGGCGGCCTACGACGCGCAGGAACTCGCCGGCGGCGCGCTGCACGCCAATCCGGAGTTCTACGCGCTGCTGCTCACCCGCTCGCTGATCGGCCAGACCCCCGTCCAGGCACGCGTGAGCGCCGGCAATCGCACGCTCACCGCGGGCGCGTTCGTGAGCGCGAGCGGGAACCTGCACATCGTGCTGGTGAACTTCGCCCCGCACGGCACGCCGCGGCAGCTCGTGCGCCTGAGCCTGCCGCGGCGCTTCGGCCCCGGCCCGATCCTGCGCCTGACGGCGCCGGGGCTGAGCGCGACGACCGGTGTCGCGCTGGGCGCTCGCAGCGTCAGCGCCGCCGGTACGTGGGGTCCGGCCACACCGCTGCCGCGCGTGTCCGGCCGGCCCGGCTCGCTCGAGCTGGACATGCCGCCGGGTAGCGCGGCACTCGTTACGCTCTACCCCACTCGTTAGCCCCGGTCGGCCGGTCGGTCGCGCGCTGGCGGGTGAACTGGTCGGCGTGTCTGGATTGAACAAGATCAAGCGGTGGGGGAAGGCCGGCGCCACCGGTCTGACTGCGATCGCCGCGGGGCTCGCGGCGGCGATCCCGGTGATCAACTCGACGATCAAGGCCGTGCGCGCGGGATGGGTGCCCGCGGGCGACGACGGGATCATCGCCACGCGCGGCTGGGACGTCCTGACCTCGCACACGCCGCTCGTCGGCCAGTACTCCGAGGCTGGCCTCGTCGTCCACGGCCAGGTCATGCACAGTCCCGGCCCGATGCTGTACTGGCTGCTCGCGCTGCCCGCGCGCTTCGGCAGCGTCACCAGCATCGCGGTGACGATGGGCGCGCTCAACACGCTCGCGATCGTCGGATGCGTCGCGCTCGCGCGCCGGCGCGGCGGGCTGATCCTGATGTTCGCCACCGCGCTCGGCATCGCGCTGATGTGCCAGTCGCTGCCGACCGAGGCCATGCACGACATCTGGAACCCCGCCGCCGGCCTGTTCCCGTTCCTGCTGCTGATCTTCCTCAGCTGGTCGCTCGCCTGCGGCGACCGTCGCCTGCTGCCGATCGCGGTCTTCGTCGCGAGCTTCGTCGTGCAGACGCACCTGATGTACGCCGCGCCGACCGCCGTGCTGCTCGCGGTCGGGTGCGTCGGGCTATTCATCCGATCGCTCGGGCGTGGCTGGATACGGCTGCCCCGTCGGAGGCCGCCGTCGCAGCCGCAGGCGTCGCAGCCGCTGACCCAGTCGCAGCCGCGGCCGGAGCCGCAGGCGCAGGCGCAGCCATCGACGCAGCCGCATCCGCAGCCGCATCCGCAGCCGCCCGCGCCACGGCCGGCGCGGGTCTGGCCGTGGGCGCTCGCGGCGCTGCTCGTGGCGGCGGCGTGCTGGACCGAGCCGGCGATCGACCAGATCGAGAACACGCCGGGGAACCTCGCGATGATCGTGCGCACGGTGGAGCACCGGGGCGCGACGCTCGGGGCGAGCGTCGGCTGGAACGCGGTCGTGCGCTCGGTGGGTGTGCGCCCGTGGTGGCTGTACGTGCCGGCGTCGGAGTGGGAGCGCAAGGCGGACGTTCGCCAGACGCCGAGCAGCGGCCGCGTCGACTCGACGATTGCGCTGCTCGCGGCGCTGGCGCTGGCGGGGCTGATCGGCGCCTTCAGGCGACGCTGGGACCTTGCGGCGGCGGCTGCGATCGGGCTGGGGCTGTGTGCGGCGATCGGCAGCGAGGCGGCGTCCAACCCGTCGGCGACGCTGCTGGCGGAAACGCTCGGCTACACGATGTGGTGGGGTTCGGAGCTCGGGTTGTGGGTGTGGCTGATGCTCGCGTGGGCGCTGTGGCTGGGGCTGGTGGGGCTGGCGCGCGTGGCGCTGGGGCCGCTGCTGCGCCGCGCGCGCGCGCGTCGGATCGCGCTGCCGGTGCGCGTGCGGCTCGCCGCGATCGCGCTCGCGTCGCTGGCGAGCCTCGGCGCGGTGGTCGCGGTGGGCGGCGCGGTCGCCGCGACCGCCAAGCCGGACTCCCACCAGTACGAGTACCGGCCGATCCGCGCGGTCGCGGCGGGCATCGAGCGCCTGATCGCACCGCGCCAGACGATCGCCTACGACCTCGGGGCGCTGGACACCGGCACGCAGCCGATGGAGCCCGCGATCCGCTTCTTCCTCGTCCGCCACGGCGACCGCCCGCTGGCGAACGGCTCGTTTCCGCGGCTCGGCTCCTACTACGAGCGCTACGAGCGCCCCGTGCAATGGACGGTGTACCTGACCGACGGCACGCGGGCGCATCCGCACATGACGCTCGCGGCGCGCGTGCGCTTCAGCGACCCCTGGGGCAGGGAGGTGTTCAGCGCGTGGGTGAGCCGGGTGCCGCCGCAGGCGCCGCCCCGGTCGCCCCGGCCGGGCCGGCGAGGGTCATCGCGACCTGGGCGAGCGCGTGTGTGAGCGGGTGCTGCTTGTCCTCGTCCCAGACCAGTGAGAGCACCATCGGCTGGGCGTCGTGCAGGGGGATCGCGACGACGTCGGGCAGGATCTGCCGGCCGACGTTCGCGTCGCACAGCGGCGCGATCGCGACCGCCCGGCTGGAGGTCATGATCCCGACCATCTGCATCGTGCTGGCCGCGTGGTCGACGGTCGTGTGCCGGGGCGGCCCGCCGCGGTGGTCGTCGAGGCTGTGGAAGCCGGCCCAGCCCGGTTGGACGTCGGGGTGGTAGCTGACGAAGGTCTCGTCGAGCACGTCCGCGACCGTCAGCCTTGGCCTCTGGGCGAGCGGGTGGCTCCTGTGCGCCATCAGCGCGCGCGGCTCCACGCGGACGGCCTGCACGCGAACGCGCGGTTCGATGCTGGGCGGGTGGCAGAACGCGACATCCACCTGCTCGAGCCAGGAGACGGTCGAGCCACAGGGGAACGGGAGGTCTCGAAGCGAGACCTGGGCCTCGGGAGCGGTGCGCGCGAACGCGGCGAACAGCTCTGGATTGCTGAGCGTCGGCGGAGGACCGACGAACCCGACCTCGACGACGCCCCTGGCGGCTCGCGCCAGCGACTGGGCCATCAGCGCCGCGTCCTGTTCCTTCGCCAGGACCTCGCGCGCCTTCGCGACGAACACCTCGCCGGCGGCCGTCAGCGTGACGCCGCGGGGATGGCGCTCGAGCAACTCGACGCCCAGCTCGGACTCGAGCTGTGAGATGGCACGCGAGAGCGCAGGCTGCGCGATGTGGAGCTTGGCGGCGGCGCTCGTGATCTGTCCCTCCTCCGCGACGGTGACGAAGTAGCGAAGCTGTCCCCGCCTGAAGCTCATGGTCGGGTGCGGGCGAAGCTCGCGAGGGCGGCGACGAGCGGGTTGCGCCGATCCTCGTGCCCGACCAGTTCGATCGCCGCGGGCCGGGCGTCGCGCAGGGGGATCGCCACCACCCCTGTCAGGAGGTTCAGGATCACGTGGGCGACGGAGGCGGGTACGGTGGTGATGGCGGTGCGCACCGCCAGCGACGCGAGGACCTCGTGCGCGTTGGCGGCGCGATCGGCGGTCACGCGAGCGGGCGGGCCGCCGCGATGGTCATCGAGGCTCCAGAACCCCGCCCATACCGGCTCGACCGACGGATGCAGGCCGATGAACGTCTCGTCGATCGCCTCGGCGACGGACAGCTCGCTGCGCTCGGCCAGAGGATGACCCCTCGGCGCCAGCACCACACGCGGCTCGAGGCGCAGCGCCTGGGTCCAGACGTTCGGATCGGCGGGGGGCCGGTGGCAGACCGCGACGTCGACCTCGGACAGCCAGCCCGCGGTCGCAGGCGACGGGAACGGAAGTTCCCGATAGCGGACGTCGATCGAGGGATGGGCTCGCGCGAAGGACGCCAGCGCGCCCGGACTGTCGAGCCCGGGTGGTGAGCCGACGAACCCGAACTCGATCGTTCCCTGAGCCGCACGCGCCAGCGACTCGGCGGTGCGAGCGGCGTCCTCCTCCGCGGCGACGGCCGCCTGCGCCTTCTCGAGGAAGCTCCTGCCCGCCGGCGTGAGCGTGACGCCGCGGGGATGGCGCTCCAGCAGCTCGATGCCGAGCTCGGCCTCCAGCTGCGCGATCGCCTGCGAGAGCGCGGACTGAGCGATGTGGAGCTTGGCGGCGGCGCGGGTTATCTGGCCTTCTTCGGCGACGGTCACGAAGTAGCGCAGCTGTCCGCGCCTGAAGGCCATGCGATAAGCGCCGTTTATACCAGACGGGTCAAGACTTATTCGGCCAGATTTCGAGCAGCGCCTCGCAGCCTGGTGGCTATGCCCCACGCGCCCAGCGCCGCGCCTGCGGCGAGCGGCCCGAAGGCCGGGTATGCGTAACGCGCGTCATAGCTGTTGCCCGCCACGGCAAAGGTGACCGAGACGATGGCCGTGAGCGTGAACAGGATCGCTGCCGCGCGCACGCGACCGGGCAGCAGCGGTGCGCCGATCAGCGCGGCGAGCGCCAGCAGGATCAGCAGCGCTCCCTGGATGCGAGTGTGACTCTCGTAGAAGGCGAGCGGGTGAACGGCGGCCGATCGACCGGTGTAGCCCCGGCTGTGGGGATAGTAGGCTGCGAGCGCCGGCTGAACGGATTTCACTCCGGCCGGTTCGAGCAGTGCTTCGCGGATCGATTCCGGCGTATACCCTTCACCTGGGCGCGGGGAGATGAATAAGCCCAGCCCGTGCACGATCGCGCCGGCGTAGGCGATCGGCTCGTGCTCGATGGCGGCAACGCTGAACCGTTGCAGCAGGGCGTTGGCATAGCCGGGAGCGCGGGCGGGGCCACCGAAGCGCTGGACGGCCGGCGTCGAGCGGGCGTACTGGTAGAAGGCGGGGGGCAGGCGGTGGCCGAGCGCTTCGGTGGGACATAGAAACCGTGTGCCCGCGGGTGGTGTGAAGTGTGAGCAGTCGACGAAGGTGGCGACTCGTCCGTAGAGGTTCCACGCGGCCTGCCGCTCATATCCCCAGTATCCGGTGACCTGGGCCTGCACCGCGGCATAGCCGAGAATCACCAGCATCGCGACGCCGCCGGCGGCTGCCGCGCTGCGCAGACGGCGGCGGACGCTGCCCGGGGCGCCCAGCGCCAGCATGGGCGCAACCAGCACGAGGCTCGAGAGCGCCACGGTCTTCACCCAGAACGAGATGCCGATCGCGAGGCCCGCCAGCAGTGGCCAGCGCAGGCCGGGCTCGCACAGGGCGCGGACCGCCGCGTAGACGCCGAGGGCCTGCACGAAGGCGAACAGCGAGTCGCCCAGCAGCGAATGCTCTAGCAGCAGTCCCGTCCCGCCGAAGAACACGACCGCCGCCGGGACGAGACCCAGCCAGGGAGGCGCACCGGTGCGCCGCACGGACTTGTACAGCAGCAGGCCGGTGGCCACGCCGAGGGCGTGCTGCACGAATATGGTGAAGCTCAGGCTGTCGCTGAAAAAGTGAACGAGCCCCAGGAAGATCGGGTACCCGGCAGGTTTCTGGACATCGCGAAAGACGCCCAGCGCGGCCGCGGACACGTACTCGTGAGAGTCCCCGAATCCGACGAACGCCGGCCCGTAGCTCACCATCAGCCAGACCCGCACGGCGATCGCGCCCGCGACGAGGATCGTGATCCCGACGAGTGCGACGCCGGCGCCGCGATCGCGCGGGCGCCGAGCCGGGGGCCGTGCGATGAGGGTGCCCTGGCTGATCAGACGGCTGCGGCTGCGATGGGGGTTCGCGGGTCGGCTACCCGCCAGACAGCTGTCTGCGCATGTCGGCGGCGTCGTAGTACAACGTCTCGGTGGTGATCCTGCCGTCCTGGCCGCGCGTCTGCACGGTGGTCCCGCTGAGCTTGATCTGGGCGCCGGTGGGCGCGTAGGTGTAGTACGGGCCGTCGTGCGTGCCGGTCATCTCCCAGGTGGAGACCAGCTGATCGCCGACGATCGAGCGCGACAGGACGTTGAGCGAGACGTTGCTGATGGCGGCCATCTCGGCGGTCTTGTGAACGGCGATCGCCGCCGTGCCCACCAGGGGAGCGCCGAACAGGGGATCGTTGACGACGGCGCCCGGGCTGTAGTCGTCGAGCATCCTGCCGACCGCGGCCGCGCGCGCCGCGGGGGTCGGCGCGGCGGTGCCGGCGACCTGTTTGGCCAGGTGCTCGGCGTGCGCCTGGGCGAGGTCGGTGCTCACGGCGCCGGCCGTCCGGTGGTGGGAGCCGGCCGGCGTCAGCGGCGGGCTGGCGGGCGTGGCGTTCTCGGCGGCGTTGACGAGCAACGCGGCGGCCGCCGCGGACGCACCCGCGGCCGTCAGCGCGGCGAGCAGGCTCCTGCGTGGCATCTGCTTGGCCTGGTATCTGCCGATCAGCTCCTCGATCGAGGCGCCTGCACCTGGGCCTGACGTAGCGCTCATAGCGCCGGGTATCGTACCCTAACGATGGCCGAGCTCTCCGTTTTGGACCTGTCGTTCGAGGTGCTGGTCGCCGACCTGAGCTTTCCAACCGGCATGACGTTCGGCGAGGACGGCGCTCTGTACGTGGCGGAGTCCGGCCTGCCGTTCGGGGGTGCGCGGCGTGGCGGGCGCGTGTGGCGGATCGAGAACGGCCGCCGGGATCTGCTGATCGGCGACCTGCGCCCGCCTGTCAACGGCGTCACCCACCACGAGGGCGCGCTGTACATCACCGAGGCGGGACACCCCAGCCGCATCCTGCGCCTGGATCTGGAGAGCGGCCGGAACGAGACGGTGCTGGAGGGGCTTCCGGGTCCCGGCAACTACCAGACGAACATGGTCGCGTTCGGCCCAGACGGGAAGCTGTACTTCAGCCAGGGCGCGATGACCAACACGGGCGTCATCGGCCTGGACTCCTACGACCTCGGCTGGTTGCAGCTGCTTCCGCACGAGCACGACGTCCCGGGGCTGGAGATCGCGCTCGCTGACGGCGAGTTCGCGACCGACGACCCTCGCGAGGGTGGCACCGGCCACGCGGTGACCGGCCCGTTCGCGGACTTCGGCACGGTCCATCCGCAGGGCACCCGCCTCCCCGCGCGGCTGCCGTGCAGCTCGGCGGTGATGCGCTGCGACCCCGACGGTCAGAGCCTCGAGCTGGTCGCGTGGGGTCTGCGCAACGCGTTCGGGCTGCTGTTCCTGCGCGACGGCCGCCTGCTGGCGACCGACCAGGGCGCGGACGACCGCGGCAGCCGACCGGTGGGAGGGGTCCCGGAGCTGCTGTACGAGGTGCGGGAGGGGGGCTGGTACGGATGGCCGGACTTCGTCGGCGGTGTTCCCATCTGCGATGCCCGCTTCGCGCCCGAGGGAGGTGAGGCGCCGCGTTTCATCCTGGCCAACCACGACGAGCTGCCAGCGCCGCAGCGGCCGCTGGCGGAGTTCACCACGCACGTCGCAGCGACGAAGCTCGACGAGGCTCCCGACGGGCGCATCGCGATCGCGATGTTCGGCGACGAGGTGCCGATCACCGCACCCTCCGGCCCGCGCGTGGGACGCAACGTGGCGATCGTCGACCCGCTCACCTGGGAGGCGACGTTCGTCCCTACGCCCGGTCTGCATCGCCCGCTGGACGTGAAGTTCGGGCCCGACGGGCGCCTGCACGTGCTCGACTTCGGGCATTTCGAGCCCGGGCGCGGAGGGTCGATGACGGCGACCCCCGGCAGCGGCTCGATCCAGCGCAGCGATTGGCCGCGGTCGGCTGGGCCTACCTCCCGGTGAGCACCAGCCGCACGGTGCGACGCGCGGTGGCCCTAGCGCGGTCGGCAGACGATGCCGACGCGTGATACCTTTCCCAAAGGGCGCGCTTTCACCCAGCGCCGAACGTGAGCGATCGGAAAAGGATTACCGACTCGCTGCTGGAGCGACGAGGGAATCCGTCCGACAGTGAGCGGCCGAGTCGGGGTTTGGTTCATCGACATGCGGACAGGGAGGTTGCGGACTATGCGTCGGTTGGTGGGAGATCTGCTCGCGCGTGCGATCGTGCTCTGGGTGCTCGTATGCGCTCCGTTCCTGGGCGCGACATTTGGCTATGTGGCCGCGCACGCGTCTGCGGCGAACTGGACCTCCGCCGGTGGTGGCATTGCCGACAATCGTTTTCAGCTGTTCGAATCCCGGATCAGCCCGAAGAACGTGGCCAGGCTCAGGCCGAAGTGGGTGTTCACGACGCACGGTTCCGAGTCGGCCACGCCGGTGGTTTACAACGGCGTCGTCTACTTCCCGGACTTCGGTGGCTACATCAACGCGGTGAACGCTTCGACGGGGGCCTTGATCTGGCAGCAGCAGGTTTCCGCGTACGACGGTGTCCCGGGCTCGTACTCACGCGACTCGCCGGTGATCGACGGCAACGAGCTGATCTTCGGCGACGTCGTTTCGGGCCTACACCCGGCCGGGGCGCATGTGATCGCGGTGAACGCCAGCACGGGGTCGCTACTGTGGAGCACGCAGGTCGACAGCGAACCTGCCGCGATCATCACCGGCAGCCCGGTTGTGGCCGGTGGCAAGGTCCTGGTCGGTGTCTCGTCCGGTGAAGAGGGGGACGCGTCCAGCCCCAGCTATCCGTGCTGCACATTTCGCGGCAGCGTGGTGGCGCTCAATACGGCCAACGGGCAGATCGATTGGCAGACGTACACGGTGCCCTCCAACGGCGACCTGCCCTGCACTTCGGAGAACCCGCCGGCCGGTTGTGGATACAGCGGTGGGGCCGTCTGGGACAGTCCGGCGGTCGATATCGCCACCAACACGGTCTACATCGGCACGGGCAACAACTACACCGCACCCGACGCCGCGGCGGCGTGCGCGCTAAAGGCCCTCGAAACCCACACCTCAGATGCCGAATGTACCGCTCCCAACGACTACTTCGACTCCGTGCTGGCGCTGAACCTTCAGACCGGAACCGTGCGGTGGGCCTACAAGGCCGAGGGTTGGGATGCCTACACGCTCGCGTGCGTCGGTCACACCGCCGGCACCAACTGGTGCCCGGAACCCGAGGGCAACGACTGGGACTTCGGGTCGGGCCCCAACCTCATGTCGACTGCGGCCCCTGACGGTGGCGCCGAGACGGTCGTCGGCGCGGGGCAGAAGAGCGGGATCTTCTGGGAGTTCAACGCGGCCACCGGTCAGGAGCTCTGGAGCCAGCAGGTCGGCCCGGGCAGCGGCTTCGGCGGGGTGATCTGGGGGACGGCCTATGACGGTACGCGGATCTACGTGCACGAGGCCGACCCCTTCGGGCAGGAATACACGCTCGCCGACGGCGAAGTGGTCACCGGAGGCTCCTGGGGAGCGCTCAATCCGGACACCGGACAATGGGAATGGCAGACCGCCACGCCACTCAGCAGGGCGGCGATGGGACCGACGACGGTGGCCAATGGCGTCATGTACGCCGGCTCGACAGCGCCGAGCGGGGACAACATGTTCGCCATGAGCGCCGCGACCGGCAAGATCCTCTGGCGCTATCCGAGCGGCGGCAGCGTCAACTCGGGGCCGGCCATCGTCGATGGCACCGTGTACTGGGGATCTGGGTACTCCGAGCTCGCCGGGCTTGGCTACACCGGCAACGACAAGCTCTACGCCTTCTCGATCGGCGGACACTAGCCACAGACGCACCGCCGGCCGGACACCGACTGCGCTTCTGGGCAGAGATGGCGGCTCTGTACGCCGAGGCCAGCGCGAACAGCAGCCCGGCGCCCCATCGTGGGCCTAGCCAAGGCTCTCAGCCAGAAATGGAGCACTGCAGTCGCGACCGTGCGAGCATAGAGAGGCGACGACCGGAATCGAACCGGTGTAGACGGCTTTGCAGGCCGCTGCGTAGCCACTCCGCCACGTCGCCGGGAAGGCCCTAACAGCGTATCGAGCCGGCATCGGCAGCCCGGGTGGCGCCCTTCGCGCCGTTCCGCGAGGGACGCGAGCGCGGCTGGTGTAGGGGAGTGGCATGGGGCGCCTGACATGCTTGCGAACGTCTCGTCGTTATGAACTTCTTCTCGGCCTCTTAGCGGGGCTTTGGGACATCGTTAGCGCCTGCACAGCCGGCGTTTGCAACATGGCTTCTCCCGAAGAGTCAGAGGTGATCCTGTTGAAACGTGTACTTGCACCCATGTTGCTGGCGGCGCTCGTTGGAGGACTCGTCGCGGGCGCGGCCGTCTCCCTCATCGGCACGCGCGGGCGGAGGCCGTCGTCGAGCACCGCGACCGCTCCGGCGGCGTCGGCCTCGACGGGGACTCGCCGCGAGGTCTCCTCGACATCGCTGTCCGCCACCCAGATCTACCGGCGCGATTCCACGGGAGTCGTGGCGATCAAGGTGGTCACCCCAGAAGGCGAGGACGAGGGCACGGGCATCGTGCTGAACGAAAAAGGCCTGATCCTCACCAACGACCACGTCGTCAAGGACGCGACGAGCATCACCGTCGATGCCAGCGGGTCCTCAAAGATCACGCGCAGCGCGAAGCTCGTCGGCGAAGAAGCCAACCAGGATCTGGCGCTGATCAGCGTTGATCCGACCGGCCTCGGATTGAAGCCGCTGACGCTCGCGAGCTCGAGCACCGTCCAGGTCGGCGACGCCGTATATGCGATCGGCAACCCGTACGGCCTGGAAGAGACCCTGACGCGGGGTATCGTCTCGGCGCTCGGCCGCGAAATAGAGGCGCCCGACGGCTCCAAGATCACCGGAGCGATCCAGACCGACGCGGCCCTCAACCCAGGCAACTCCGGGGGTCCGCTGCTCGACGAAGAAGGCGAGGTGATCGGCGTGAACTCCCAGATCGCGAGCGACGCGTCGACCGCGGATGGCTCGCAGCCGGGCAGTACCGGGGTGGGCTTTGCGATCTCCTCGAACACGGTCGCTCACGCGATCAAGACGATCGAGTCCGGCCAGGGCGTGAGCTACAGCTCGGCTACGCAAAGCTCCGGTCAATCCGAAAGCGGACGCGTCGAGCGGTCGCCCTACAGCGCATCACCGTATGGCTCACCGAGCCCCTACGGCGAAGCCGAAGCCTCGGGGCAGGGCCACGGAGCAGGGACCGAAGCGGTGGGGCCCTACGGCTACGAATCGGGCGGCGCGGGAAGCAACGAAGGCCGAGTTGTAATCGTGCCTTGATCGGGCGTGAGATCCGGGCTCTGGTGAGAGGACCGGCAGGCGTCCGGGTTTCGCGCGCCATCCAGGGCGGTCCCGAGTCCCAGTTGCCTGGGCATGTGGCTCAGCCATCGCTCGTTGATACCCTTGGCAGCCGATCCCAGGGCGATTAGCTCAGCTGGGAGAGCGCCGCCTCGACAAGGCGGAGGTCACTGGTTCGAGCCCAGTATCGCCCACTGCCGGAAAGTGCTGATTTGCAGGGTATTTCTGGTTTCGGAAGCGCTCGTGGTACTCCGGTGAGCTGGGCCATCGCTACACAAGCCTCTCATCGGCTACGCCTACCAGTGGGGCATGTGACGATTTGCTTGCTCGCGTAGGGCTTGGCCCGTGATGCGCTGGTCGCGTTCGGCAGTCTCGCGGATAAGGTCGTTGATCTCGCTGAGCGAAAAGCCAGTCGCGACTGCCATGTCCTCACGGCTGAGGCTGTTGAACTCGCCCACGCTACAAGCTGGTCAGGCAACTCGTGGGGATGGCGGGCGCAGCGGCCATCCGGCGCAGCAGGGTCATCGAGTCGGCTTGCGTCTCGATCGGCACACCCGGCACCGGAGCCGTGGTCGAAGATCGTTCGCTACCAGCATTCAACACACAGTGTAGGCCAGTGTTCGGCGGTTCTATCCATCCGGCGTGGGGTCTACCTTCAAGTACATGTGGCATCGGGTGCTCAAGTGGGACAAAGTCGCCAGGGACGCCGCCGGTGGGATCAACGTTCCGATCTATCCGCCTCCGGACCTCGTTTGGTCAGACGCCTTCGACGCGGCCTACGCGGCCAGATGCCACGAGGTGCGCGCTCAGGTCTATGAGCGGACGAGTATCCACGGCTCGTGTCTCGTCTTGGAGGGAGTGCCAGTCGAGGCGCTGGCTCCAACGCGTGCATTCTTCGACATGGTCGTTCGGAAGGCTGACCATGACGCGGCAAACGTCATCGAGCAGCGCGAAGCCCTGCGCAGCACAGCGTAGAACGGGTCGAACCGGCGTCAAGGCCGCACCGAGCGTGCCAAGAGCAAGTCACGTCGCTCACCGCGCAGCGTGCCGATAAGACGCTCTCAGAGCATGTCTGCCGTTGGCGGTACGGTTCCGGGTATGGCTGATTTCCCGGCGATGCAACTTGAGAACATGTGCGATCCCTCCGACTGGCGCTGCCTCGCGCACTTCCAGCTTCCCGCCATCCGCCGAGGCTGCTCGGACGCTGAGTAAGAGCCGGAGGTGTATCCATAGGTGTACACCTTCTGCTATGATCAGGTCATGAGTCCACGTGTCGATGAGGTGCTTCCGACGAGAGAGGCACGAGCAAAGTTGCCCTCGCTCCTCGCTGGCTTCCGCGCGCGCGGCGCTGACGCTGATCCGGTGGTGATCGGCGCACACCGTCGTCCCGAGGCCGTCGTGCTCTCCTACGAGCGCTATCTCGCAATGCTGAGCGGTCGCGAGCGGGTAAAGGCGATCCTTGCTGATCGCCGAGCGGCAGGCGCCGGCATGAGCGAGGACGAGGCGATGCGGGTGGCAATCCAAGAGCAGCACGCCTCCCGTCGCTGAGTGCCACGGATCGTCCTCGACTGCAACGTCTTTGTGTCGGCGCTGCTCTCGCCGCAGGGCAGTCCGGCGCAGATCCTCGATCAGTGGGCCGACGGCGACTTCGATCTGGTCGTCAGTCCTCTGCTGCTCGCCGAGTTGGAGAAGGTGCTGAGCCGACCCAAGTTTCACGCCTCAGTCGACAGAGTCCATATCGACGCGCTTCTGACGGGCTTGGTCGAGGACGCCGTGCTGGTCGATGATCCCGTACCGCAGCCCGGCGTGACTCCCGACCCTGGCGACGACTACCTCGTCGCGCTCGCTCAGAAGGCCGACGCGCAATACATCGTCTCGGGCGATGCCCACCTCACGCAGCTCACCGACCCGAGCCCGCCTGTACTCACGCCCCGCGAGTTCCTTGAAGCCCGGAAGTGATCGGTGCCCGCCCGCGCGCCGTGGTACTTCCCGTGGTACTTCAGTAAGCGAATCTGAGCTGATCTGAGAGCACCTGAGAGCAGCTCACAAGCCTCATATCACCTGAGCTAAGGTCCGGAGGCGACTTCGAGCCCAGTATCGCCCATGGCCGATGACACCGCCGACTTCGTCGCCAGTGTCATCGGCGCCGCAAACCGAGTCAGATAGCGCCTCGAGGCACGAGGTTCTGTGAGGTCTCGGCGGCGCGTCGTAGGTCTTCTCGGCGCGTTGCTCCCGCCCCCCGGGTGAATGTTTGAAGCCCCGAGATCGCGGGTAACGAGCCGCGTCAACAAACATTGTCGATCGAAAAACTGCGGTTTGCTACTGGCAAGCCGGGAAACGGAGAAGGCGGTGCAAAGGCGATTCCTTGTTCCATCCGCGGTGATGGCCGTGCTCAGTCTGGCCTCGGTGGAGCTCCTCACGGCCACGAGCGCGCTCGCCGCCGCACCGCTGGGCGAAACCGCGCTGTGCTCCTGGAACCTCGGCTCGAACCCCAACACCGTCAACATCGCTTACCCAGACCTCGACGCCGGCTATTGGGCGCATGACTTCGTCCCGGCCCCCGGAGAGAGATTCGTCATCACAGGTCAGTACCCGTCCGCGCGCTACTTCTCCTTCACCGTCTATGACGAAAAGCTGGTGCCCCTCGACTCCGTATACGACGCGGAGATCGCGCCGGAGGAGGGCAGCTCGAACCCATTTACCGCCAAGCCCAAGCGAGGCTCGGGAAACAGCTACACCGAGTACGTCGACTTCACGGCGCCGCCAGGTGACCCAGAGCCGAACACGCTGTATGTGGGCGACACTCCGCAGGCCACGCCCACGCCGGTCGCGACGCTCATGTATCGCGTCTATGTTCCGCAGAACCCGGCCGAACCGGCCGGGAACGTGCCGATGCCGCAGATCACGCTTCAGACGGCGGAAGGCACGACGCTCGAAAGCTACGGTGCGTGCGCGTCGAGCTCCATTGAAATCGGCGGTCAGCTCAACGAAGAAATCGCGAACTCCAACTATCCGTCGGGTGCGCCCACTCCGTCGATTCCCGGAGCTACCGACCCGCCCGCCTGGAGCCGGGCGTTTGGAAGCACGCTCGTCGGCGTGTACGCCAACCCGCAGAATGCCTACCTCAAGGCGACGATCTCCCGGCAGTACGGAGACCTCGTCGTCATCCACGGCAAGGCGCCGACGTTCCCGAACACGCGAGCCGGAGAGCCGCCTTATCTCAAGCGCCAGGTCCGCTACTGGTCCATCTGCGAGAACAGCGAAACGACGCGCGTGATCTCATGCGCGGCCGACTATGCGGCAGCGGTCCACGATGGCTACTACACCTACGTGATCTCCGACCCCGATGAGCGACCAGCGAACGCCACAGCGGTAAACGGAGTCACGTGGCTCGCGTGGGGCGGCATCTTTCCCAGCGGCACGGTCATCTACCGCAACATGCTGCCCGCGACCAGCTTCACGCAGGCGGTCCAGAACGTCGGCGAAGGAGACTCACCCGAAGCGGTGATGGGGCCCTACTTCCCAAGCACCGTGTACTGCACTGCCGCGACCTTCGAAGCCGGCGGCTGGAAGGCCTGCGCCGGGGCGGGACGGTAGGAGGGCACGGCGATGATCAAAGCGAAATCGATCTCGTTTCCGCCCTTCCTGTTCGTCACCCTGCTGGCGCTCGCGCTGACGGTCCTTGCATTGGGCGCGCCGGCCGCGCACGCGCTCGAATCGCCCGTGTGCTCGTGGGCCGGCGAGAACGACCAGAGCGAAGTCAACATCGGTGCCCCGGACAGCGACGAGTACGACTGGCTCGCACCGCTGACGCCCAACTCGGCGACCGCGGTCGTGATCTCTGGCGAATATCCGGCCGCTCGCTACTTTTCCTTTCACGTCTACAACGAGAGCGGCGAAGCACTCGATTCGATCTATGACCAGGAGATCGCACCGGATGCGGGCAGCGCCAATCCCTTTCAGGCGAAACCACGCAAGGGCGAGGCCGATGACTATCACGTGACCATCCGCTTCACAGCCAAGCCCGCCGACCCCGCGCCCAACACGCTCTACGCCGGCGAATCGAGCGAAGGCGCGCTCGCGCTGCTCGTGTACCGCGTCTATGTGCCTACCGACGCGAGCGAGCCGACCGGAGGCGTGCCATACCCGCAGATAACCCTCGCGACCGCAGAAGGGACGCCGATCTCGCAAGAGGGTGCTTGCGCGGTCACGCCGCCCTCGGAGCCGTTGGGCCCGGCCCTGTGGCAGGCCTTCGCAGAAGGCAACTACCCCGACGGGCTGCCGAGCTACGTCCCGACCGGCGCGAGCTCGCCGCCGCAATGGTCGCGCGCGTTCGGCAGCAGGCTGGGCAACCAGCAGAACGCATATCTCACGACGGACATCTCCACCTCCTACGGTCAGATCGTCGTGATCCACACGCGCGCGCCGAGCTTCCCGAACACGAGCGCGGGGGTGCCCGTCTACAAGCCCAGACAGCTGCGCTACTGGTCGTTCTGCACCTACGATTCCGAAGGCGAAGCGCTCATCGGCTGCGTACCCGACTACAAGTCCGCCATCCGTGGCCGCGAGATCACCTTCGTGGTCTCGACCCCCGCCGATCGTCCAGCCAACGCGACCTCCGCCGACGGCGTGACGTGGCTGCCCTGGGGCGCGCAGCCCGCGGCCCAGATCGTGTACCGCAACATGCTGCCTTCGGCGTCCTTCCCATACGCGGCTGAGAGCATCACATCCCCGACGCAGTCGGTGCCCGGGACGATGGGTAGCTATTACCCGAGCACTGTCTACTGCTCGACTGCGACATTCGAACGAGGTGGCTGGCAGGCGTGTAAGACGGAATCATCGGACAGCGTGGCACAGCCCACGGGCTGAGACTCGCCGAATATCGCACGTCATAGCGTCGACGGTCGGCCAGGCTGAGTCCTGCTGCCCGTCGCGCCGGTTGGGGTCCTGGAGCGTTGCACAGCGCTATGTGTCCAAAACCCCGCTGCACGGCGAACCAGGCGGTTATAGTCCCCGTCCCGATGACCTGGAGCAGAACTAGGAGCAGCGTGGCGCTCTTGGCGCTGACGATCATGCTGGCGCTTGCCGGGATGACGCGCGAGGCCGCGGGGTACACGCCCGGCTGCGGCCAGATCCCAATCGTCTACGGGATTCCGCCCTGGGGCTTTCACAGCGGTCCTCCGATCGGCGCCACGGGCAGCTACGCTCGTGGCCACGGCGACATCGACCTGGAAGCGAGCACCGCCTCCGGGGTCATCTGCCAGGAACAGCACTTCCGCGACCAGCCCACACGGGCGATCACGATGACTGTCGAGCATCATCTTGTCTACCACTCTCACTACGCGACGATGTGGGGGTACCCCGGGAACATGATGAAGATCATCGTCCGCGTGGGGGCCAGCGACGATCCGGGGTGCGAAGTCGGAACCTTCGGGCACGCGACCATGTTCGCGAGTTACAACGGCGTCCGTAGCGACAGCGTGCAGTTCTTCTTCCCCTCTGCATGCGGGGATCAGGATCACCTCTACCACGGGACCCAGGTCGATAACCAGGTTCCACCGCTGTAGCTTCGCGGGAAGTGGGGGCGGCCTCGGACCGCCCCCACGCGTCGCGAGCTCCAGCTACGCGGCTATTCCCATCCGATGTCGCCCTTCTTGATTTCCGCGACGAGCGAACCGGTGAGGCTGCCGGCGGTGTATTCGGTCTTCGGCAGCGCTTCGCAGAATTCGCCTTCGAGTTCGTACGGCACCTTCGTCAGCGCCGTGCTGATGGCAAGCTTCTTCACGACCACCGAGCCCTTGCCCTTTACGATCGTTTCTTCTTCGTCGGCGAACTTCGCCGCTTCATATTCGCCTTCAGGCTTCTTCAGCGCTTTCGGAGGATACGTGCCGGCGGGGATGTCGATGACGCACTTGAAGGGGCCCTTGACGGCGATTTCGATCTCGCCGGCGCCTTCGAGCTTGCCTTCTTTGACGGTGCCGCCCGCGCCCACTTCGACGACTCCGTTGGCGTGGTAGTTGAAGGTCACCGGGCCGAGGAACTTCGCCGTCAGTTCGTATTCGGCCTTGTTCAGAGTCGCTTCCGCTTCGCAGCCGGAGTACTTGACCACGGCGGTCAGCGTTTTCGACGGAAACGTCGGCGTCACACCCGAGGCCGTGGACTTCGCCTTTTCGCACGTGACCGTAAACGGCTTCAGCGCGAATTCCTGCGTTTCCCCGGTGAAGTGGGGTTCTACGTTCTCGCTGCCGACGAACTTGTGCGGGTTGGGCATTTCTGCTTTCTGCGCGACGGCGGGTGTCGCCGCGAGCGCCACCGCCGCGATTGCCAGAGCCGGCACCAATGAGCCTCTCATCTCCATGTCCTCCTCGCGTAATGTCCGATGCGAAAGCGCGTCAGCGCCGGTGGGGCGACGTGCCATCACGCTTGCCTTGATGTCAAGCCTGGCGGAGAATATCAGCGACCCGTGGCCAGCGGCGGAGTCGGCGGCGTCGGCCCACCTCGGGCGGGGTCACGCTCGCGCGGGGCTCGAGCGCGTCAGACCCGTACACGCACGCCGTCGATTGTCAGGACGCGCGCTGCCCGGCCCAGCCCGACAGAGGGCCAGTTCGGCTGGGCGCGATCTTGGACATTCGGAGATACGGTCGCCCTGCGGCCCTACGCTAGCGTGCCGATCGCGCAGGCCCATCTCATCTCGCTAACCCCTATCTCGCCAACCCATCCCGCCGACGGAGGTCACATTGTTCCGCCTCTACAACAGCCGCAGCCTCCCGAGCAGTTCGCCGGAGATCGTTCCGTTGCTCGTCGGATTGGTCGGAATCTCGATTCCCGTCGGGCTGCTGGCCTTGGCAGCCGTCGCGGGGAGCGTGATCGTCCTGGTGCTCGCCGTTCTGGCGATGCTGGCTGTCGCGGCCGGGACGCTCACCTTCATGTTCGTTCTCATGGACGACCGGTCCGAGGAGGGCCACGGCAGCGTCGACGCCCACTAGGGCAATCCCGCGTCGACCGCGGCGACGGCCAACCTCCGGCTGTTCACACCCGGTCAGGCGACGGTGACACGGGCGGAGTATGGCCGCTCGCTGGAGTCACGACCCCCCCGAGCCTGCTGGTCTCGCCCGGAGCGCGCACGAATCGCTGGAGCGGCCGTCCGCTGCTGCCGGCAGATCCATCGCACGGGTTGACGTTCGTCCCGTTCGCTTTCCGCTTCGCGCTGCTGGAGCCATGCGGTGTATGGGTCGACGGGTACGGTGTGCTCTGCGAGCACCTGCGGTTCGTGGCGGGTCAGGGTGTCGTCCGGCCCGATCTGTGCGGACAGTGCGACGGCCCGCGAGTGTGTGATGCGGTCCGACGAGACGCGTCGCAGTGAGTGTATGGGCGCTTGAAGCAGTCGCATGTGTTCAGTCTCCCGACTAGTGGTCACTGGTGTTGGGTGTGCGTTGGCTGATTCACACTTAGCCGAGTGCGCTTTCCAGGCGCCTCTGCTTTGGTGAGTCAAGTTCCACTCACAGCACCTATCGCGCAACTATGCACGCGATCCAAGGTCCTCGCCAGGTGTGCCGGACAAACGGCTTAGACGTTGCCCCGAGCGCTCCACACACGCGTCGGCCAGGCGTCCCAGAGCGCTGCCCGCATCGGGCAACTGCTGTCGTACCTTTAAGCTCCCGACCAAGCCGCAGCCCGCGCAACGAGGCGCGTCGCCGCTGAGCACATGTCCAAAGGCGACGAAAAGATGCTGGCCAGCCGGCCCTTCCGTCACCGGGCCTGGCTGGCATCATGCGAGCATGGCCGGCAATCTCGAGATCATCGGAGGGCCCACCCCGATCCCGGTTTTGCGCGCGCCCGGGAACATCTATCGCTGGAAGGTGCAGAATGGCAGCGCCGAACAGCACGTCTACGTCCAGATCGCCGACTCGCTGAGACCCGAGGCGGTTGACGAGCCGCTCCGGTCCGGCATCGAATCCAAGGGCGAGTCGGTGCTGCGCAAGCTGCTCGAGCGCGGCAATGTCCCCACCCGGATCAAGATCACATCCGGCGGGATCACCGAGGTGGGCGTCGACCGCAAATCGCGGCCGTTCTCGTTCTAAGCTAGTCCTCGCGTTGGGCTTGAGCGGCGCGATAGATCTTGACCATCGACTGCAGCAGCTTCCAGCCGATCACGCCGTTCTCCTCCACCAGCGGGCGGAAGTCCCAGAAGGTGACGCCGGAGCAGACGAGCTCGCTGGAGGCCGTGACGGTCGCCGTGCGCGTGCCCTCGTCGATCAGGGCAAGCTCCCCGAAGTGGTCGCCTGCCTTCAACACCCTCTGCTTCCTGCCGTCGACGAGCACCGTCGCCTCGCCGGAGTCGATCACGAAGAAGGCTGCACCGCCGGACCCCTGCTGAATGACCGTTTCGCCGGCGGCGAAGCGCCGCTGCTTGAACACGCCCGCGATCCGCTTGAGCTCGTGCTTGTTCAGGTCGGAGAACAGCGGCACGCGCTGGAGGGCCTCCACGGGTGCGCCGCTCATGGTCCTGCCCGCGTCACCGCTCTGCACTGCAGCAGGTACAGCGTCCCGTCGGCGATCGCCCACTCGATGTCGCGAGCGGGGCCGTAGACGTGCTGGCAGCGATCGGCCAGGCGCGTCAGGTCCCCGAGCTGGTCGTCGTCGAGGCACAGCCGTTCGACGAGCTCCGGTGCGACCTCCTCCTCCACCGTGCCGCCCTGCGCAAGCGTGCGGAAGGCGATGCTCTTGCGTCCCGGGGTGCGCTCGAGCACCTTGCCCGAGCGCTCGACGCGGTAGTGATCGGGGATCACGCGGCCCGCGACCACCGCCTCTCCGAGCCCCCAGCTCGCCTCGATCACCTGCTCCTCCGCCCCCGTGATCGGGTTCTGCGTGAACATGACCCCGGCGGTGTCGGGATCGAGGAGCGCCTGCACGACCACGCCGACGCTCGGCCGGGTGAACAGCCCGACGCGCTGGCGGTAGGTGATCGCCGAGTCGGAGTTCGCCGACCACCAGATCTCGCTCAGCGCCGCCGTCAGCTCCACGACCGAGGGGACGTTCAGCAGCGTCAGGTGCTGCCCGGCGAAGCTCGCCTGGGCGCCGTCCTCGTCCGCGGCTGAGGAGCGGACCGCGAGCGGGCCGCCCAGCGGCCGGACCGCCTTGGCGACCTTCTTGATCGCGCGCTCGTCGCCGCCGGCGACAGCCTCGACGATCGGGCCGGACAGGGCCACGCCCGGCGGAACCGGCAGCCCGTCGCGCATCGCCTGTCCCAACCCGACCGCCTTGGAGCCGAAGATCGAGGTGTCCTCGGCCTTCGCCAGCGGCACGACCTCCTTCACGCGAGCACCGTCACTTCGCCCGCATCTCCGTCGACGCGCACGCGCGTGCCGTCGGCGATCAGCTGGGTCGCCTCGCGGGTGCCGACCACGCCCGGGATGCCGTACTCCCGCGCGACGATCGCCGAGTGCGACAGCAGACCGCCGCTGTCGGTCACGAGCGCACCCAGTAGCGGCAGCAGGATGTTGAACGCCTCGCTGGTCGACTCGGTCACGAGCACGTCTCCCCGCACGATCCGGTCGAACTCCGACGGACCGGAGACGCGGCGCGCCGGCCCCTCGTACACACCCCGGCTCGCTGCCAGCCCGTGCAGGACGTGCTCCTCGTGCTCGACCTCGGAGCCGGCGAACATTTCGCCCATCGTGATGCCCATCGCGTGCATGACTCGCGCGGCGGCCGGCGGCAGCCCGGATGGGTCCGGCGGAGGGGACGGCGGGTCGCCCAGGATCGGCGGGGCTTCCCTGGCGCTGTGCGAGGCGCGGTACTCGGCGCGTGCCGTCAGCTCGTCCGCCGCGGGTCCGTCCGCGCCCGACAGCAGCGAGAGCATCTCATCGACGCTCGCGTCGATGAGATGCTCGGCCTCGGCGATCCGCCCCGTGGCCGCCAGCCGGCGCCCGGCGGCGAGCGCAGCCCGCCGCATCAGCCCCGAGGCCCAGATGTCGCTGTAGACGCCGCGTTCGTCGCGGAGCCGGTAGTTGGCGCGGGCCTCCCCGAGCAGCTCGTCGAACTCGGACCGGTGCTCGTCGGGCACCTTCTCGCGCACGCCCGCGATCAGCTCATCCACGTCCGAGGCCTCGGCGTCCCTGCCCGCGGCGGCGATACGTACGGCGCGCAGCAGCACGTCGGGCAGCTCGAGCGCGCACGGCTCGGAGATGTCGAAGCCGTCGAGCAGCCTCCAGCCGACCAGGTCGAGGTACGCGTTGACGGCCTGACCGGCATCGCCCTCCAGCGAGCGCAGCTCCGCGAGCGTGCTGGCGGGGTCGCCCTCGGACTCCAGCAGCTCGCGCGCGTGAGCGTCCTGGGCGATCGTGGCGACCAACCGCTCGAGCTCGTCGGACGCCCCCGCCGACACGGGCGCCGCGCCCCGCAGCAGCCCGAGCAGATCGGACGTCGGAAGGCCGGTCCACTCGCCGACGTGCGCGAGGAAGTCTCCCGTCGGGATCATCGCCGCGGCCGTTAAGCGCATGTGCTGGGACATCATCGCCGCGTGGTGATCGCGGCAGCGCTCCAGGTACGCCGCCAGCTCCGCGTCTGAGAGTGAGTCGGGATCGATCGCCTGCAGCTCGCGATGTGCTGAGATCGCGGCCGGCTTGACCGTCTCGTCCCAATCGCGACGCTGCTCACGCCACAGCTTTCCCTCGAACAGCTCCTGCGCACGCTGGATGCGCGCGGGGATCTCCTGCTCGCCGACCGGCCGCTGCGTCATGTACGCGAACCCGTTGACGTACGCCACCTCGAGCGTGCCGAGCAGCATCCCGTAGAAGGCGGTGAAGTCGCTGACGCCGCGCTTGAATGCCTGCGGGTGCGTCTGCGCCCAGTAGCGCGTCACCGGTCGCGGGAAGTGAACCGCGTCGATCGCCCACGACCCTGGGGCCGGGGGCTCGAAGCGAAGCTCGGTCAGTGTCTGTGCCTGGTCCATCTGGACGCCCTCTCCCTGTCTGGTCTGCTCGCTTCCCAGTGGGAAGCCGACACAAGCGCGATCAGTTGTATCGCATGCGAACACAGCGCGTCGGACGTGCTCAGCGCGGCGTGGCCCGCCGCTCTACGGCTATCGTCAGCGCATGACAGCCGCTGCTCGCGTCGTGTGGATGCCGGGCGGCGTTCGCACCGAGATCCACCTGACCGCCGAGGACACCGGCGGGGCGTTTTGCCTGCTCGTCGACCACCTCCCGGTCGGCTGGTCCCTGCCGCGCCACCGCCACCGCAACGAGGCCGAGACGATTCATGTGCTCGACGGCGACTTCGAGATCGAGCTCGACGGGCAGCGGTCGCGTCTGTCCGCCGGAGAGACCATCCACGTTCCCCGAGGCGTGATCCACTCCACCGCCAACGTCGGCCGGCAACCCGGTCAGCGTGTGGTGCTGTTCAGCCCCGCCGGGATGGAGCGCTTCTTCCTGGAGGCCGGCGCGCCCACATCCGCCGGCGAGCCGGACCTCGCCGCCGCGATCGAATCCGCCACCCGCCACGGCTGGGAGTTCACCACCGAACCATGAGCGTGTCGCTCCGAAACCATGAGCGTGTCCCTGCCGCTACGCGCGAGCCGGCAGGTCGAGCTTGCCCCTCCACAGCACTTCCCAGCGTTCGATCGGGTCATCCTCGAGAGCGACGACGAGCATCGCCTCCTTCACCCCGACATACAGCTCCACCCGCTGAATCGAGACGATGGTCGCGTCTCGGCAGTGACGGATGCGCAGCTGCGCGGAGCTCGGCGCGAGCTCGGCCCCGGTGAGATCCAGCTCGGCACCGGCGCTCCCTCCGACCTGGACGTCCACGGAGTGCACCAGCTCCTCGCCGCAGAAATCGCGTCGCAGGGCGAGCCACTGCTGCCTGTCGAGCACCTGTCCGCCCACCCTCACCGGCAATCCGGCCACGATCTCCTGCAGACGTTCCACCTGGGCGAGTCCCGCTCGGATCTTCTCGACCATCTGCTCGCGTGATTCCGGCGTGGGCACTGCCCGTCCGAACTCCGCGCAGTCGCACTCCAGGCACCGCCCGGTGATCTCCATCCGCAGACCGTGGTGTTCGCGGCGAGTGTGCCCGCACACGCACATCGTGCTCAGGGTGAGCGCCTCCTGCGGCTCGGTCGCCTCCTCGGGGGCGCTTGGCCCCCCTCCCGGAGACTCAGCTGCCGGGGGCTCATCCGCAGGGTTCCGCGACGCCTGCGGGCCCGGCAGCTGACCGTTCAGTGGAGCCTTCGTCTTGGCGCTGGTGTCCCTGAGCTTCCCGAACATTCGGCGGAGCCCCCTCCGATCGCGTCGCTCTTCCGCGTCGCACCTCATGTTATACGCGGCGAGCCAGGTACACGCGGCGGGTACGCTCATGTCAATGCGTGTCTTTCGCCTGTTCGGCGGTACGGCCAGGGAGCCGCCGGTGGCGATCGGCGACCCTCGCTTCGAGGAGTGGGAGACGGTCAGCACCTTCGAGGATCAGAGCACCGCTGTGGCGTGGCGCGACCAGCTGCGGGCGCTGGGGGTCGACGCGGCGTGCGTCGCCGACCACCCGCTGGACGCGCGCGGGCGCGGGGACGTCTATCTGGTCGTGGCGCCCGGCCAGTTCTCTCGCGCGAGCGAGATCCTCGAGAACCTCGACTGATCTGCCCCGCGGGGTGAGCGCTCTACGCGCGCGCGTGTGCCGAGCAGAACTGCACGGTGCTCGTGCCGGCCGCCAGGTTGACCGTCACGCTCCCGCTCGCGGGAACGGTCTGTAGCGTCGTCCCGTTCTCGCTGACGGTGCTCTGCGGACGCAGCGCCAGCAGGGTGAGGGCGCTGGGCCCGTCGGTGGTTGCCGTGGCCGTCGCGCACTTCAGCTTCGCGCTCACCGTGTCGAGCGCCAGCGCCGCGACGTTCGTCAGGTTGAGCGTCAGCGCCTGCCGGGCGGGCGGCCGTGCCCCCGGCGTCCAGGTGAGCGAGTCGGTGATCGCCGGCGTCGGACCGTCCGCCGTGCCGGTGTGGTGTTCGACGGTCTCCTCCGGTTCGCGGATCGCGGCCGAGGACGCGCTCACCGTGGCGAGCTCGCCGGGCGTGCTGCTGCGAGCCAGCAGGCCACTGATCCAGTAGTCGCCCGTGGGGCCGATCCCGAGCGAGCTGGAGTCCAGGTCCGGATACCAGCTGAACGTGAACGAGCCGGGGTCCTGCACCCGTTCGAGCTCCCCGAGCTGGGTGCTCGCCGGCGCGAAGTCGTTCTGCGTTGCGAACACGAGGTGATCCTCGGCCGGGTAGAGCACCGCGTAGTAGCGGTAGCCGAGCTTGTTGAATGCTTCGATCTGCTCCAGGCCGCCGGTGAACGGCACGAGCTCGTCGAGGGCGCCGTAGGTCATGACGTAGGGGATCCACTTGCCGTTGACGATCAACGGCGTTGTGTTCCCGTCGGCTTCGCACTGCCCGCCGCTGCCGGCTGCCGTTTCCACCCCTTCGACGATCCGCGTACCGCACACCACCGGCCCCTCCAGTGGCATCGCCTGCGCGAACAGGTCCGGGTATTCCAGCACGAGCTTGTAGGACGCGAAGCCGCCCATCGAGTAGCCCGACATGACGGTCGCGTCAGGACTGAGGTCGTAGTCGCTGGCCAGCTGGTGCCACACGTCCCAGAAGTCCACCTGGCCGGCTTCGTAGTACCACTGCCCGTCGCTGAAGCCCTCGGTGGTCGCGCAGATGCTGTCCCGGTCCTGGCACTCTTCTTCGAGCTGCGTGGGCGCGAGGGCGCCGTACTGGTTGTAGTTCACACCCAGCGAGTGCAGGATCCAGGTCAGCGGCGTGGGCTTCTTGGGGTTGTAGGTGGTGGGCACGTACACCGCGTAGGGCTGCACGCGGCCGAGGTAGGTGGGCCCGGTGTACGTGTTCGCGCCTTCCGCGTCCACCACGCCTTCGCCCAGCGCCAGCGGCGTCACGTACCAGCGGTCGCTGTAGCCGGTGGGTTTCGGTTCGGAGGTGGACTGCCTGGCGGCCAGCTGCGACCAGTCGACCGTGAGTGAGTACTTCGACACGTTCTGAGTGGCGAGCGTGTTGGCCTGGTCGCTTTCCATCCAGAAGTTCCCGCACTCGACCACCGGCACGTGGTCGCGTTCGCCTTCCGCCCCCAGTTCGCCTTCCATCGCCGCGGTCAGCGAGGAGGAGTCGGGGAGGGCTTCGCTCGGGCAGACCAGCGGGCTCTCCTGCTGGTAGGTGCGGAAGGTGACGTTGTACACGTTCGTCCCCTCCGCTATGCCGCCGTCTTCCGGCCCCACCGTGGCGAATTCCGTCCCTTCGGGGTTGGCCAGGCCCGCCGCCAGGCGCACCTGCCAGCTGCCGCTGACCGGCAGCAAGCTCGTGGGGATGCGCACGATGAACGAGCGGGCGGCCATGTTCACTTCGGTGTCCAGTTCCGCGCCGGGGACCGGCTTGCCGGTGGCCGCTTCCAGCAGCTCGGCGTGCTGGGCGGAGACCACGAGCGCGTACTGGATGCCCGCCGAGCGGACCTTCGCGTTCGCCGGCCATTCTTCGCCGCTCGCGGGCGTCGCCGACCCGGTGGCGAACGTCCACTCGGCGATCGGCACGTCGGCGTTCGCCAGCGTGTTCCAGTCGACACGCCAGTAGGTGGCTTCCGGCGTGTAGCCGACGGCGGCGCGGAAGATGTCCGCGCCGTCTTTGTCGGCGGGGCCTTCAGGGTAGGTGAAGCCCCCGTGCACCGGAGCGAGGGAGGTGACCTCGGCGTTGGCGGCGATGCCGACCGGACTGCCCAGCGGCCCGTGATCGTCGTAGAGGAAGTCCGTCCACAGGCTCGCTCCGCCCGACAGCAGCCCGGTCCCGGAGGTGTGTGAGAAATCGCTCGGAAACGGCCATTCCGAGCTCGACGGCTCGGGGAGGGTCGGTTCGGGCGCGCTCGCGGCGGCGGGGACGCCCGTGGGCAGGCCGGGAATGCCGGGAACGCTGTCCGCGACCTGACGTCCCCTGCTGATCGCGAGCGCGCCCGAGGGAGCCAGCGCGGGCGTGGCCATCGCGATCGTCGCGACCGCGAGCAGCGCTCTCGCGGCGCCGCCAAGCCCGACGGCGCCGCGAAACGCGGAGAGCGACACGTGCTCTTGTGGAATCCCGATCTCCTCCCATGGTCGGGCTCGAGGTGTGCGGTCCATTACTGCCCGCGGCTCCCAACGTCTAAACCCGATCCACGGCGGGGCTTGGCGGCCGTCGAGCGCCCTACACTGCGTCACCGTGAGCGGCCTCGCGCGTGCAGGAGGACTGGCCTACCGGGAGACCGGAGCGCCGAGCGAGCGCGTCGTGCTGCTCGTGCACGGCTACCCGGAGTCCTCGTACATGTGGCAGCACGCGCTGCCCGCGCTGGCCGCTGCCGGCTGGCGGGCGCTCGCGCCCGACCTGCCCGGATACGGCGACTCGGATCCTGGTGGGGTGGGGTTCGGGACATGGGAGCGCCACGTCGAGGCGCTCGAGCGCTTCGTGGGCGCGCTGGAGCTCGGCCCGGTGGCGCTGGTGACGCACGACTGGGGCGTGGCGATCGGGCTGCGTTGGGCGTGCGACCATCCCGGCGCGGCCAGCGCGCTGGTGATCTCCGACGGCGGCTTCTTCGCCGACCGTCGCTGGCACGACCTGGCCAACGTGATGCGCACGCCGGGGGAGGGCGAGAAGCTGATCGGCGCGTACACGCCGGAGGGCTTCACCGCGGCGATGCGCGCGGTCTCCAGCGGCATGAGCGAGCAGGCGATCGCGGAGTACTGGAAGGCGTTCGCCGACGACACCCGCCGTCTCGGACAGCTCGAGCTCTACCGCTCGGGCGACTTCGACAAGCTGCTCCCGTACGAGGGCCGCGTGGCCGCGCTGGACGTGCCGGCTCTGATCGTGTGGGGGCAGGACGACCGCTTCGCGGGGGTGCGGATGGCGCACCGCTTCCACGAGGAGCTGACGGGCTCCGAGCTGGCGGTGTTCGAGGGCGCGGGGCACTTCGTGTGGGACGACGAGCCCGAGCGCGCCACGCACGCGCTGGTGGACTTCCTGCGCCGGCGCGCCGGCTGAGCGCGCGCGGCGCGCACGGCCCTGAGCGGGAGACGCCCGCCGCCCGCTCGCGGCTGGATCACTCGATCCGGATCGTCGGTTCGCTCGAGGAGAGCTGGTCGGGGAGATTGATCTCGACGCCCGGCGGGGGGTCGACGTGGCCGGCCAGCAGCGGATCGTCGGTGTCGCGCATCCACTGATCCAGGCGCGCGCGCAGGTCCGCGAGCACCGGCCCGTACGCGGGGTCGGCGAGCAGGTTGTTCGCCTCGTTGGGGTCGAACAGGAGGTCGTACAGCTGCTCTTTGGGGATCTCCCGCTCGGCCCAGCCGCCCGCCAGCAGCAGGTCCTTGCTGGGTCCGTCGTCGGTGTTCGCCAGCACCGGCGTCAGGCGCTCGCCCCAGCGGCGGATGTACTTGTGGCGCTCGGTGCGGATGGCGCGCTGGGGCTCGTACGCGGCGTGCCAGGTGGAGCCGGCGAAGATCTCCTCGCGCACGCTCGTCGTGTGTCCCCACAGCAGCGGCAGCAGCGAGACGCCTTCCAGGAACGGCGGGCGCTCGATGCCCAGGTGCTCGCAGACGGTGGGGTAGATGTCGATGTGCGAGACGAGCGCGTCGATCACGCGGCCACCGTGAAACGGCTCGGGCCCGCGCAGGATCAGCGTCACGCCCAGGCCGCGGTCATACAGCGTCGCCTTGGCTCCCGGGAACGGCATTCCGTGATCGGTGGTGAAGATGATCAGCGTGTTCTCGGCCAGGCCGGAGGCGTCGAGCTGGTTGAGCACCATGCCCACGCCGTGGTCCAGCGAGCGCGCGCTGGCCTTGAACGCGGCGACGTCCGCGCGCACCTCGGGGGTGTCGGGCAGGTTGTTGGGCGGCTTGGAGTAGTGGACGTCCCGCAGCGAGCCCGGGCCGAGGAATTCGCGGTGGGTCTCGAAGAAGCCCACCGACACGAACAGCGGGCGCTCGCGCTCGCGTCGCAGCACCTCCATGGCCAGCGGCGCGACCGTGTCGACGTGCGTGGTCGGGATCTTCAGCACCTCGTCGTAGCCGATCACGTCCGGCTCCTTGGAGATGTGCTGCTCGCCGATCAGCGTCGAGCTGTAGCCGGCGCCGCGCAGCACGTTGACGATGTGATGGCGGTAGTCGCGCAGCGAGAAGCCGCGATGGGCGAGCCCGAGCATCCCGTTGCTCTGCCCGTACTGGCCGGTCAGCAGGCACGCGCGGCTGGCCGAGCAGGTGGGAGCCGCGCAGTAGGCCTCGCGGAACAGCACGCCCTGGTCGGCGAGCGCCTGCACGTTGGGCATCGGCACGGGCTCGCCGTAGGGCTGCACGTAGCGCCCGGTGTCGTGCGAGTGCATGTACAGGATGTTCGGTCTGTCGGCCACAGTATTGTTCACCAAAGAAGTGTGTTTGAGCGGATATCTCCGACGATGACGCCGATGCTCTCCTACCTCGTCTGCGCGACGCCGCGAAGCGGCAGCACTCTACTGTGCCACGCGCTCGACCAGACCGGAGTGGCCGGTCACCCGGAGGAGTACTTCGAGGCGCTGCGCTGGTCAGGGCTGCCGCGCCGCCCGCACGAGTACTTCGATCCGGAGCGCCACGCCAACATCGTCGAGCGCCTCGCCTTCCGGGAGATGCCCGACGGCGCGGCCAGGCCGAGCCCGCTGTGGCACCCGGACACCTACGACGAGTACCTGGCGTGGGCGTTGGAGCAGGGAACCACCCCCAACGGCGTGTTCGGGGCGAAGCTGATGTGGGGATACCTGGGCGACTTCGCCGAGCTGCTGCGCGGGATCGAAGGGATGGCCGGGCGCCCGCTGCCCGAGCTGCTCGGGCGTGCGTTCCCCGGCCTGCGCTACATCCAGATCACCCGCCAGAACAAGATCCGCCAGGCGGTGTCGCTGTGGAAGGCGGTGCAGACGCAGTCCTGGAAGCGCGAGGCCGGCGAGGTGGAGCGCTCCGTGGAGCTCGTGTTCTCCTTCCGCGCGATCAACTACCTCGTGCGCCTGCTGACCGCGCACGACGCCTCGTGGGACGCGTACTTCCTCGGGCTCGGATACGAGCCGTTGAAGCTCACCTATGAGGAGTTGGCGCAGAGCACCGACGCGGTGGTCGGGCGCGTACTCGAGCACCTGGGAATCCCCGCGCCGCAGGGCCCGGCGATCGAGGCGCCGCGTCTGTCCGTGCAGGCGGACGAGGTCTCCGAGGAATGGGTGGCGCGCGTGGACGAGCACCTGCGCGCGCTGGAGACCCCCGAGCCTGCGTGAGGCGCCGCGGCCGGTGTGACGTGGAGCCGGCGTGAGGCGCTGCGGCCGGCGCGTTGGCGCATAATGCGGACGTGTCCTCATGGACGGGGGTCGGGAGATGGTGAGGCGACGATCCGGGGTCGTGGCGCGGCGAGCCTCGCGCTGGCTCGGGCTGCGGGCGCTCTTGGCGACGCTCGCGCTCGGCTCCGCCGCCCTCGCATCGGCCGCCAGGGCTGAAACCGTGACGCTCGGCCTCGGCGGCTGGCAGGTCCAGAGCAGCGCGCTGGCGCCTGCGCCGGGCAGCCAGATCTCCGAACCGGGGTTTCCGACGGGGTCGTGGCTGGCGGTCAAACCGGACGACGCCGGAGCGGTCGGCACCGAGATCGGCGCGCTGCTGGCGAACGGCGCGTGCCCGAACGTGTTCTTCTCCGAAGAAATGAAGAACTGCTTCGGCTACATGGAAGCGATCGGTCCGGTCACCGTCCCGCAGTTCGCGGTGCCGTGGTGGTTTCGCACCGAATTCGACCCCGACCTGCAGGCCGGTGAGCACGCGCAGCTGGTGGTCAACGGCATCGTCGGCCAGGCCGACCTGTGGGTGAACGGTCGCCAGGTCGCGACACAGGCCACGCTGCAGGGCGACTACACGAGAGACACGTTCGACATCACCAGCCTGATCCGCGCGGGCGCCAACTCGCTCGCGCTCGAGGTCTACCCGAACGATCCGGCGCGCATGTTCACGCTCGACGACGTCGACTGGAACCAGATCCCCCCGGACAACAACACCGGCATCCAGTTCCCGATTCAGCTGCACACCTCGGATGCGCTGGCGATCTCGGACGTGCACGCGCTCGAGGACAACGCCTCCGATCTTTCCAGCTCGCAGTTGACGCTGAAGGGCGAAGTCACGAACAACACCGCCGCGACCCAGACCGGCACGGTGTCGGCCACCGTGACGCCGCCGGCAGGCGGCGGCGAAGCGATCACCCTGTCAAAGACTGTGACGGTTAAGGCGGACTCGACGGCCGTGGTCACGTTCACCCCAACCGAAGACCCGTCGCTGGCGATCGAGCATCCACAGGTCTGGTGGCCCTACCAGATGGGCGCGCAGCCGCTGTACGGGCTGTCGATGCAGGTAGCCCAACCCGGGACACAGGCGGACTCGCAGTCCGAGACGTTCGGCATTCGCACGATCACCTCCTACCTGACCGGCGCCTCGCCGATCGCGCCACACGGCGTGCGCCAGTTCGCGATCAACGGCCAGCCGTTCGTGCTGCGCGCGGGTGGCTGGGCGGAGGACGAGTTCCTGCGCTACTCCGCCGCCAACACGGCCGAGCAGATCGCGCTGATCGAGAACCTCGGCCTGAACGCGATTCGCACCGAGGGCAAGCAGATGCCCGAAGACTTCTACGAGCAGATGGACCGCGCCGGGATCCTGATCGACGCCGGCTTCCAGTGCTGCGACGCGTGGCAGCCGGAACACCGGAAGCTCTCCAAGCAGGACTACGAAGTCATTCGCTCCTCGGCGCTGGCGATCGGCGAGCAGCTGCGCAACCACCCGAGCGTCCTCGACTTCAGCTGGAGTGATGACGCGCCGACCGGCGAGCAGCAGAAGGTCTCGCTGCAGGGGTTCGCGCAGGCCGACTTCCAGGATCCGCTGATCGCCTCGGCGGAGTACAAGAGCACCCCCAAGCTGGGCCCATCCGGCGAGAAGGAGGGGCCGTATGACTGGGTCCCGCCGAGCTACTGGTATGACAACACGCACTACGACAAGCACGACCGGACCCGCACCAACGTCGGCGGGGCGTGGGGCTTCGACAGCGAGGCCAGCGCGGGTGACACGGTGCCGACGCTGGACTCGATCGAACGGTTCATGTCGCCGTTCGAACAGGAACAGCTGTGGCGGGAACCGGCGTACAACCAGTACCACACCAACTACGAGCCGGAACTGCCGGGACCCGCGAACGGTGGCTACTCGTTCGGCACGCTGTACGAGCTCGACAGGGCGATCGCCGCCCGCTACGGCGCCTGGTCGAGCCTGGATGAATATGTGGAGGACGCGCAGGTGCAGAACTACGAAACCCAGCGCGCCGAGTTCGAGGCCTACATCGATCACGCCGACGCCACGCCCACGCCGTCCACGGGCATCGTCTACTGGCAGCTCAACAAGGGCTCACCGACGCTGCTGTGGGACCTGTACAACCACGAATTCGACCAGGCCGGCAGCTACTTCGGAGCCAAGCAGGCCAACGAGCCGGTGCACGCGCTGTACAACAACACCGTCACCCTCGACAACCTCACGAACGCCACCCAATCGGGACTGTCGCTGCAGTCGAAGGTGTATGCCATGGACGGTCAGCTGCTCGACGATCAGAGCGTCAGTCCCATCACGCTGGGCGCGCAGGCGGTGGACAACGCGGTGATCGCGCCCAGGCTGCCGCCCGAAACGATCCCGCCGGCGCCGGCGCGCACGTACTTCGTCGAGCTCCTGCTCGAGCGGGGAGGAGCGGTGCTCGACCGCAACGTCTACTGGCTGTCCACCCAGCGCGACATCGTCGACTGGCGCGCGATGGTGCAGGAAGGCGAACCCGAACCGCAGGCGACCATGTCCCAGTACGCCGATCTGCGGGAACTGCACGCGCTGCCCGACGCCACGCTGTCGGTGAGCGCGCACACCGAACCCCAGCCCGGGCCCGCCGGCTCGGACACGCTCACGTCGGTGACCATCACGAACACCTCGACGACCCCCACGGTCGCCTTCTTCCTGCGTGCGGACGTGCGCAGGGGCGCGTCGTCATCGGAGGTGGACGCCGCAGGAACCCCCGACGGCGGCGACGACGAGGTGCTGCCGACCTTCTGGAGCGACAACGACACGACCCTGTGGCCGGGCGAATCCGAGACGCTGAGCGCCGCCTACAGCGCCGCCGTGCTGGACGGAGCCCAGCCCGTGGTCAGCGTGTCCGGCTGGAACGTCCCCGCGATCGACGTGCCCGCGCCCTAGCCACGGCCGTCGCGGGGCGTGCCTCTCGCAGGCGCGGTCGCTGCCGGGTCGCGCCTCAGGAGCGCGGCTTGCTGCGTTCGACGGCCTCCGCCAGGGTCGGCAGGCTGACCTCCAACGCCACCGCGATGCGCCTGACGGTCGTCCACGTGGGGTTGGCGTGGCCGCGCTCGATGCGCGCGAACGCCGCGACCGTCAGGCCGGCCCTGTGCGCGAGGTCCTCCTGCGTGTCGCCCCGCTCGACACGCATGCGCCGCAGCGTCGTCGCGAGCGCCAGGTCTGTCTGCGTGGGGGCCGACACAATAGAAACATTGCATGTCGTCAGTAGCAAGATCCAGAGTGCCAACTGCTGGTATCCTGCTGCTGTCGCGCCATCCCCACAGACGGCGTTGGCCAGGTCGGCGCCGGCGCCCCCCGTGCTCCGGCGCCGGCCGTGTGCTTGCTTGACGCGCCGAACGCCCGGCGAAGGGTGCTTTCCGGCGATGGTGTCTCCGGGCGGTGGTGCCTGCCACGCACCCGTCGAACGCCCGGCGATCGTGCCGGTGACGCGCCCGGCGGTGGTTCTCCGCTATGTGCCCGGCAGGCGGTACTTGCGCGTCTTGGGGCAGCGCTCGAGCAGCCCCATCTCCACCAGCGTGGAGGCGTAGCGGTGGGCGGTGCTCGGGCTCATGCCGAGGTCGCCCGCGAGTTCGACGATGCCGCGGGCCTGGCCGTCGGGGCCGAAGCCGCTGAGGATCGACAGGCCGCGCAGCAGCGATCGCGACAGGCGCGGGTCGGCGGTTGCGTTCGGCATGTAGCCGGCGACGAGCGCCGAGACGCTCGGCGATCGGCTCTGCGAGGCGGCGCGCACCACCTCGTCGATCTGGGCGGCGGAGAGGGTGATGGAGACGGCGGTGGGCGACTGCTGGAAGTTTGTCATTGTGCGATATTCGCATATGCAGACTACTGTCTGCAACCCCGTGTTTCTGAGTCGGGTTCGATCGTCCACAGGGCCGGATCGATTGCTTGCGTGTGCAATCATTGCCGTGTGGGCAAGATCACGGTCACGCACTTCACGGACCCGGCCTGCCCGTTCGCCTACTCGGCCAGTCCCGCGCTGGCCGTGCTGCGCTGGCGCTACGGCTCACAGCTCGACTGGCGCCTGGTGACGATCGGACTGTCCGAGGACCCCCAACGCTACCTCGACGCCGGCTACACGCCCACGCGCATGACGATCGGCAACCAGAGCGCGTTCAGGCGCCACGGGATGCCGCTGCTGATGGAGCCCCGCGCGCGCGTCACCGCCACCGCGCGCGCCTGCCGCGCGATCGTCGCCACGCGCCTGCTGTTCCCGGGGCGCGAGGACGAGGTGCTGCGCGCGCTGCAGCTCGGCTGGTTCACGACCACGCTGCTGCTCGACGAGGACGAGGACATCGCCCGCGCGCTCGCGCGCGTCGACGGGCTCGACGTCGACGCGGTGGTCGGCGCGATCGACGATCAGGCCACGATCGCCGCCTACGAGGACGACAAGGAGCAGACCCGCAGCGCCGAGGGCGGGCCGACGGACTTCCAGGGCAAGGCGCGACAGACCGACGGGCCGGTGCGCTACTCCGCGCCCTCGCTCGTCTTCCACCACGCCGGCGGGCAGCGCCTGGAGGCCGGCGGCTTCCAGCCGATCGAGGCATACGACGTGCTGATCGCCAACCTCGACCCGACGCTCGAGCGCCAGGCGCCCCCGGACGATCCGATCGACGCGCTGCGACGCTTCCCCGACGGCCTCGTGACCCAGGAGGTGGCGGCGATCAGCGCCCAGAACAACCAGCTGCCCGACCGCGCCGCTGCCGAGCGCGCGCTGATCGAGCTGACCGGCGCCGGCGTCGTGCGCCGCGAGGCGCTCGCCGACGACGCGCTGTGGTCGCTCGCCCGAGTGCAGGCGCAAACTCCCCGCGCTTCACTCGAGGCCGCCGTCGCACACGGGTGATCGCGCCCGAGGAAAGTCTCGCCGCGGGCGGGTAGCCTCCAGCGGCTGAGATGTCTGTGACGGTCACACTCCCCGACGGAACCGCGCTCGAGCTGCCCGACGGCGCCACCGGCGCCGACGCCGCCGCCGCCATCGGGCCGGGCCTCGCGCGCGCCGCGCTGGCGGTCGAGGTTGCCGTCGGCAGCCAGGACGACGGCGATGGCGCCGAGGTGCGCGACCTCGCGCGCCCACTGCCCGACGGCGCGCACCTCGCCATCCTCACTCAAAAGAGTGGGCCGAAGGCCCTGCAGCTGATTCGCCACGACGCCGCGCACGTGCTCGCCGCGGCGGTCATGGAGCTCTACGACGGCGTCAAGATCTCGATCGGACCGCCGATCGAGGACGGCTTCTACTACGACTTCGAGTTCCCCGACGGGGTTGCCATCTCGGAGGCGGACTTCCCCGCGATCGAAGAGCGCATGCGCGCGCACATCAAGGCGGCCGAGCGCTTCGAGCGCCAGGACGTGCCCGTCGCGCACGCGCGCGAGCGCTTCCTGGTCGAGCGCCAGGACTACAAGGTCGAGCTGATCGACGACCTCGTCACCGCCGCCCGCGAGAGCCTGCACCGCGAGCCGCTGGAGACCGTCTCGCTGTACACCAACGGCCCCTTCACCGACCTCTGCCGCGGCCCGCACGCGCCCACCACCAAGACCGTCGGCGCGTTCAGGCTGAGCTCGCTCGCCGGCGCCTACTGGCGCGGGGACTCCACCAGGACGATGCTCACGCGCATCTACGGCACCGCGTTCTTCTCCAAGGCCGAGCTGGAGGAGCACCTGGAGCGCATCGAGCAGGCCAGGGCGCGCGACCACCGCAAGCTCGGGCGCGAGCTCGGGCTGTTCACCTTCTCCGAGCTCTCACCCGGCGCCGCCTTCTGGCTGCCCGCGGGGACCACCGTCTGGAACACGCTCGTGGCCGTCTCGCGCAGGATGGGCGCGCAGCGCGGCTACACCGAGGTCAAGACGCCGCAGATCTTCGACGCCGAGCTGTGGAAGACCTCCGGGCACTGGGGCAAGTTCCGCGAGCACATGTTCACGCTGGAGGTCGAGGGACGCGAGATGGGCGTCAAGCCGATGAACTGCCCCGCGCACCTGCACCTGTTCGGCACCCAGCGCCACTCCTATCGCGACCTGCCCGTGCGCTACTCCGAGCCCGGGCTGCTGCACCGCAATGAGGCCTCCGGCGTGCTGCACGGGCTGCTGCGCGTGCGCCATTTCGCCCAGGACGACGCCCACATCTTCTGCACCGAGGAGCAGGTCCAGCAGGAGCTGGCCGGCTGCCTGGAGATGGCGTTCGCCACCTACGCGCTGTTCGACTTCGACGTCAGCCTCGAGCTCTCCACGCGCCCCGCCCTCCGCAGCGGCAGCGATGAGATGTGGGACCACGCCGAGCTGCAGCTGGAGCGCGCGCTGGACGCGGCGGGGCTGGAGTATGAGCTCAATCCCGGCGACGGCGCGTTCTACGGACCGAAGATCGACATGCACATGACCGATTCGCTGGGGCGCTCCTGGCAGCTGGGGACCGTCCAGATCGACTACTCGATGCCCGAGCGCTTCGAGCTGAGCTACACCGGCGCCGACAACGCCGAGCACCGCCCCGTGATGATCCACCGCGCGCTGTTCGGCTCCTACGAGCGCTTCATCGGGATCATGCTCGAGCACTACGCCGGCCAGCTGCCGCTGTGGCTGGCGCCCGTGCAGGCGATCGTGCTGCCCGTCTCCGACCGCTTCAACGACTACGGCGCGACGGTCAGAGACAGCCTGCGCGAGCAGGAGGTCCGTGTGGAGCTCGACCAGCGCAACGAGTCGATCGGGCGCAAGATCCGGGAGGCGGAGCTGCGCAAGATCCCTTACATGCTGGTCGTCGGCGAGCGCGAGCAGGGCGAGGGGAGCGTCTCGGTGCGCACCCGCATCGCTGCCGGCACCGCCGATTCCGGGGGGCAGTCGGGCGAGGGCCAGGGCGGCGACACGGGGAGCGTGCCGCTCAAAGAGTTCACAACACGCCTCGCAGGCGAGCTATACTCGCCGCATTGAAGCCCCGCCAATCCTCACAGCGCCACGAGCGCCGCGCGTAGCATTCGCTTGACGCGCAGGTCCGACAGCTAGTGCCGGTTCCCCGCCGTTTCGACCGGCGCCCGCCCGAGCGGGACACGACGAGGATCAACGAGCGCATTCGCGTGCCCGAGGTGCGCCTGATCGACGACCAGGGTGCGCAGATCGGGGTGCTCAAGACCGCCGACGCGCTCGCCTTCGCCCAGGAACGCGAACTCGACCTCGTGGAGGTCGCCCCCGAGGCGCGCCCACCGGTGTGCCGCGTGCTCGACTACTCCAAGTACAAGTACGAGCAGGCGCAGAAGGTCAAGCAGGCGCGCAAGCACCAGCAGCAGATCACCGTGCGCGAGATCAAGTTCCGCCCGAAGATCGCCGAGCACGACTACGACACCAAGAAGCACCACGTCGAGCGCTTCCTGCGCCACAAGGACAAGGTCAAGGTCACGATCATGTTCCGCGGACGCGAGGTCACCCACCCCGAGCGCGGCACCGCCATCCTCGACCGGCTCGCCGAGGAGCTCTCCGAGCTCGGCGTCGTCGAGCAGCGCCCGATGCAGGAAGGGCGCAACATGACCATGATGATGGCCCCGTCCAAGGCCGTCCTCGCCGGCAAGGTCGATGCCGCGCCGGCCGCCGACGAGGTCTTCCCCGATGGCGGCGCCCACGTCGGCGACGTCGCCTCGGAGGCGCTCGAATCCCCGCTCGAGGACAGCGCAGCCGTCGCCGCGCAGGCGCCCGAGTCCCCGCTCGAGGACAGCGCAACCGTTGCCGCGGAGGCGCCCGAGTCCCCGCTCGAGGATGGCAACAGTGCGCTCGCCGAGCCCGCCGGCGAGGCGCCCGCGAGCGCCGATGAGGCCGCCGCGGAGGAGCCATCCGAGCCGCAGGAGTCTCCCGTCGCCGACGGCGGAACCGCTGCCGCGGGCAGCACCGTGTCATAATCAGCGGCCTCGAGGGCGGCGTAGACGACCGTAGGTCGGCGAGCCGGGCCCCTCGATCCTCGATCTCATGCCCAAGATGAAGACACACTCCGGCGCCAAGAAGCGCTTCAAGGTCACCGCCAGCGGCAAGGTGCGCGCACGGCATGCCTTCACCAGCCACATCCTCGAGAAGAAGTCGCCCAAGCACAAGCGCCAGCTGGGCGAGCCGGCGATCCTCTCCGATCACGACGTTCCGCGCGTCAAGCGGATGTTGGGGGCCGGGAAAGGCGCCCGGAGGGCGGGCAGATGACGCGCGTCAAGCGCTCGGTGGGCGCGCGCAAGAAGCGCCGGGCGACGCTCGAGCGGGCCAAGGGCTTCCGCGGCGAGGCGCACTCCAACTACCGGCGCGCCAAGGAGGCGCTGCTGAAGGCCGACGCGTACGCCTACCGCGACAGGCGCAACCGCAAGCGCGATTTCCGCAGGCTGTGGATCACCCGCATCAACGCCGCCGCGCGCGTCAACGGCATGAGCTACTCCCAGTTCATGCACGGGCTTTCGCTGGCCGGCGTCGAGCTCGACCGCAAGGTGCTCGCCGACATCGCCGTGCGCGATGCCGACGCGTTTCGACGTTTTGCCGAGGTCGCCCGCGAGGCGTCGGCCGCCTGACCCCGGACTCGCCGGGGACCCGGCACACCGACAGACAGCCTCCCGGGCGTCGCTCCTGAAAAGGACGGCGCCCTTTTTGTTTGCACGATCAGCAAGGAACACCAGGCAGCGACACAGAACCCGAACACCGACATGACCCAGATCGCATCCCCACACAATCCCCGCCTGAAGGCCGTGCGCCATCTGCACACCAGGCGCGGGCGCGCCCGCAGCGGCGCGTTCGTGGCCGAGGGCGAGGACCTGATCGCCGCCGCCGGGCGCGCCGGGCGCCCTGCCCTCGAGGGCTATCGGCTGGCCGGCTCGGGCCTCGGCGGCGAGGACTTCCACGACGTCGAGCGAGCCGCGCTTGCGAGCGTGTCCACGCTCGGCTCGGGCACACGCGTGATCGGGGTGTACGAGCAGCGCTGGGGTCCCGCCGTGGGACCGCTGTGCGTGTACCTGCACGGCGTCGGCGATCCCGGCAACGTCGGCACGGTGCTCCGCTCGGCCGAGGCGTTCGGCGCTTCGTGCGTCGCCCTCGGCCCCGGTTGCGCGGACCCGCATGGGCCCAAGGCAGTGCGCGCGAGCATGGGCGCGGTCTTCACCGTCGCGCTCGCGCGTGTCGGCGACGTGGCCGAGCTCCCCGGCGAACGGGTCGCGCTGGTGGCCGACGCCGACGAGCCCCTGCGGGGGCCCGGCGACGGCGGCGCCGGCGTGGGCGGCGCCGAGGCGCGCGTTGGCGCGGGCGCGCGGGCGGTGACCCTGCTGATCGGCGCCGAGCGCGAAGGGCTGCCGCAGGACGTCGTGGGCGCGTGTGAGCGCGCCGCGCGCATCCCCATCGCCTCGCACTCGCTCAACGCGGCCATGGCCGCCACGGTGGCGCTGTACGAGATGACGATGAGGTCCCACCCGCCCGGGCGGGACATCGATACGGTCCGGGCGTCATGAACGATCGCATCCAAGCGCTGCGCAGCGAGGCCGAGAGCGCGATCGCCGCCGCCGACTCCAGCGAGGCGCTCGAGCGGCTGCGCGTGCGCTACCTCGGCCGCAGGGCCGAGCTGCCGCAGATGCTGCGCGGGGTCGCCGAGCTCGAGCCCGAGCAGCGGGGCGCCGTGGGCAAGGCGGCCAACGAAGCGCGCCAGGCGCTCGACGCGCTGATCGCGGCGCGCACCGAGGAGCTGGCCGTCGCCGAGCTCGAGCAGCGGCTGCTCGCCGACCGTGTCGACGTCACGCTGCCCGGCGCTCCGCCGGCGCCGGTCGGGCGCCTGCACGTGCTCAGCGCCACGCGCAGGGAGCTCGAAGACATCTTCCTCGGCCTCGGCTTCACCGTCATGGAGGGGCCCGAGGTCGAGACCGTCCACTACAACTTCGACGCGCTCAACCACAGCCCCACGCATCCCGCGCGGGCGCGCACGGACACGTTCTACGTGGCGCACAGCGCGCCCGGCAGCGGCAGCGGCGGCCTCGGCGCCAGCCCCGGCGGAGGGCACAGCCCGCGGGAGGAGCTCGTCCTGCGCACGCACACCTCGCCGATGCAGGTGCGCGCGATGGAGGCGCACCCGCCGCCACTGTACGTGGTGATCCCCGGCCGCGTGTACAGGCCGGACTCCGACGCCACGCACACGCCGCAGTTCCACCAGATCGAGGGGCTGGCGGTCGACCAGGACATCACGCTGGCCGACCTCAAGGGAACGCTGCTGGAGTTCGCGCGCGCGGTGTTCGGCGACGAGCGCGACGTCAGGCTGCGCCCCCACTTCTTCCCGTTCACCGAGCCGAGCGTCGAGGTCGACGTGTCCTGCTTCGAGTGCGCCGGCACCGGCTTCCTCCGAGACGGCTCCCGTTGCCGCCTGTGCAAGGGCGAGGGCTGGCTGGAGGTGCTCGGCGCCGGCGAGGTCGATCCCAACGTCTACTCCCACATCCCCACCACCGAGGCCAACGCCCCCGGCTACGACCCCGAGAAGGTCCAGGGCTTCGCGTGGGGCATGGGGGTCGAGCGGATCGCGATGCTCAAGCACGGCCTCCCCGACCTGCGCCTGTCCTACGAGAACGACCTGAGATTTCTGGAGCAGTTCGGATGAGGGTCCCGCTGCCGTGGCTGCGCGAATACTGCGACCCGCCGCTCGACGTGCACGGGGTCGAGGAGCGCCTGACGATGACCGGGACGAAGGTCGAGGCGATCCACCACCACGGCGTGCCCTCCGTCGAGGGCTTCGTGGTGGGGCGCGTGCTCAGCGCCGAGCCCCACCCGGACGCCGACCGGCTGAAGGTGTGCACGGTCGAGCTGGGGGACAGCGACGGTGGCGGTGAGGGCGAGGCAGCGACCGCGACGATCGTCTGCGGCGCCCCGAACGTCGCCGCCGGGCAGACAGTGGCGGTGGCGCGGCCGGGCGCGGTCATGCCCGACGGGAGCAAGCTGAAGCAGGCGAAGCTGCGCGGCGTCGTCTCCGAAGGCATGATCCTGTCCGAGTCGGAGCTTCAGATCGGCTCGGGCTCAGAGGGGATTCTGGTGCTGGATGGCCAGATGCTGGACGCGGCATCGTCCCCGGAGGGGGAGCTCGCGCCGGGCACGCCGCTCGCGGAAGTGCTGCCGATCTCGATGGACGTGCTCGAGCTCGAGATCACGACCAACCGCCCCGACTGCCTGGGCGTCTACGGGGTGGCGCGCGAGCTGCACGCGGCCACCGGCGCGCCGCTCGGCGACGCGCCCTGGGGCGAGGACCCCGGCTCGGCCGGTCCGGTGCACGGCGCCGAGGTGATCCTCGAGGCCCCCGAGCTGTGCCCGCGCTTCACCGCGCGCGTGTTCGAGGACGTCACGATCGCGCCCTCGCCGCCGTGGCTGAAGGCGCGGCTGACCGCCGCCGGGCAGCGGACGATCAACAACGTCGTCGACATCACCAACTACGCGATGCTGCTCACCGGGCAGCCGCTGCACGCGTTCGACCTCGACCGCGTCGCCGGGGCGCGGCTGATCGTGCGCCGCGCCCACGACGGCGAGCAGGTGCAGACGCTTGACGGGCAGACGCGCACGCTCGACGCGGAGATGGTCGTGATCGAGGACGGCGACGGCCCCACCTCGATCGCCGGGCTGATGGGCGGCGCGCGCTCGGAGGTCGAGCCCGGCACGACGCGCGTGCTGATGGAGGTCGCCACCTGGAACGGCCCCAACATCCACCGCAGCTCGTGGGTGCTCGGCCTGCGCAGCGAGGCGTCCGGGCGCTTCGAGAAGGGGCTGCAGCCCGAGCAGTGCATGCACGCGCAGGCGATCGCCACCCAGCTGATGGTCGAGCTGTGCGGCGCGCGTGTCGCGCCCGGCACGATCGACGTAGGCCCGCGCTCGGCCGGCTGGGTTGCCTCGCGCCCCGGGATCATGCTGCGCGAGGCACGCGTGCAGGCGATCCTCGGCGTGCCCGTGGCGCGTGCGCGCCAGGCGCAGATCCTGAACGCGCTCGACTTCGCGACCGAGGCGTGCGAGGACGGCCTCGAGGTGACCGTGCCGGCGCTGCGCCGCGACGACGTCACGCGCGAGGTCGACCTGATCGAGGAGGTCGCGCGCATCGACGGCCTGGAGCGCCTGCCGGCGACGCTGCCCGCGCGCCGCGGGGCCGCCGGCAGGCTCACCCACGCCCAGCGCGTGCGCCGCGCCGCCGAGGACGCGCTGGTCGGCCGCGGCCTGTACGAGATCGTCGGCTGGAGCTTCACCGACCCCGAGCTGCTCGACCGGCTGCGGCTGGGGCCCGATCACGAGATGCGGCGCGTGATCACGCTGGAGAACCCGCTGTCGGAGAGCCAGTCGATCATGCGCCCGACGCTGCTCGGCTCGCTGCTGGACGCCGCGCGCGACAACGTCTCTCGCAACGGACCCGACGTCGCGATCTTCGAGTCCGGCACCGTGTATCGCGCCCGCCACGCAGGCTCCGGCGACGCGGGCTCCGCTGAGGCGAGCTCCGGCGATGCGAGCTCCGCCCACCAGACGCCGGCCGACGAGCACCACGGCCTCGGCGTGCTGCTCACCGGCGGCCTCGCGGTCCGCTCCTGGCGCGGAGAGCGCCGCGAGGCGGACCTGTTCGCCGCCAAGGCGCTGCTCGGCGCGCTGCTCGACCGCTTCCACCTCGACTGGTCGGTGCAGACCGGCGCGTGGCCGTTCCTGCACCCCGGCCGCAGCGCCGCGGTGCTGGCCGGAGCCGAGGGCGGGCAGGCGGTGCGGCTGGGCTTGCTCGGTGAGCTGCATCCGCTGGTGGCGGGCGCATGGGACCTGCAGCGCACGGCCGTGTTCGCGATCGACCTCGGCAAGCTGGCCGCCCTCGCCCCGCCGGTGGTTGCGTTCACCGCGTTCGGGCCATTCCCGCCGTTGCGCCAGGACCTGGCGGTGACGCTGCCCGAGTCCGTCGCGGCGGCCGACGCGCTGGCGCGCGTGCGCGCCGCCGCAGGCGAGCTGCTGGAGGAGGTGAGCGTGTTCGACGTGTACGCCGGCGAGCAGGTGGGGGAGGGCCGGCGCTCGCTCGCGCTCGCGCTCACCTTCCGGGCGCTCGAGCGGACGCTCACCGACGAGGACGTCGCGCCCGTGCGCGGAAGGATCGTCGCGGCGCTCGAACAGGTCGGAGGTGAGCTGCGTGGCTGACGGGCTCTCGCGCGTGGCTGACCGGGCGTCGCCGCAGACGCACGCGAGCGGCGGAGCGCGCGTGATCGTCGCGGGGGCGACCGGCTTCACCGGCGCGCTCGCCGCCCACCTGCTCTGGCGTCATCCGGACTTCGAGCTGGTCGGCGTCAGCGGGCGCTCGGAGCTCGGCAGGCCCTTGCAGGAGGTCTACCCGCGCTACCGCGTGCCGCTGGCGATCGAGCCGCTCGAGCTCGAGCGGCTGGAGGGGGTGGACGCGGCCGTCGTCGCCTATCCCCACGCCGCCGCCGCCCCGACGGTGGCGGGGCTGCGCGAGCGGGGCGTGCGCGTGGTCGATCTGAGCGCCGACTTCCGGCTGCGCTCGCTTGCCACCTACGAGCGCTGGTACGGCGAGCATCCGCGGCCGGACCTGCTCTCCGACGCCGTCTACGGATTGACCGAGCTGCACCGCGAGCGGATCGCCGGCGCCGCGATCGTCGCCAACCCGGGCTGCTATCCGACGGCGTCGCTGCTCGCGCTCGCCCCGCTCGCCCGCGCCGGGCTGATCGCGGACGTGGTGATCGACGCCAAGCAGGGCATCTCCGGCGCCGGGCGGGTGTTCGACGAGACCACCCACCTGTCGATGGCCGGCGAGAACATCGTCCCCTACAACGTCGCAGGCCATCGCCACACGCCCGAGATCGAGGAGCAGCTCGCGCTGCTGATCGGCTCGGCGGGCGCCTCCGCTGGCGCACCCTCCGCCGGCGCGCCGAGCGAGCTGAAGGTGCAGTTCCAGGCGCATCTCGTTCCACTCGATCAGGGTGAGATGGCCAGCTGCTACGTGACCCCGACGCGCACGGTCACGGCCGGTGAGCTGCGCGAGCTGTTCGCCGAGGCCTATGACCGGGAGCCGTTCGTGGAGGTCGTCGACGGCCCGCCGGGCGTGCTGGAGGTGCGCCAGACCAACTACTGCCGGATGTTCGCGGCCGCCGACGCGCACACCGGCAAGGTGCTCGTGTTCTCCGCGATCGACAACCTCTGGAAGGGGACCTCCTCGCAGGCCGTCCAGAACCTGAACCTGATGTTCGGCCTGCCCGAGACCAGGGGGTTGCTGTGAGCGCGGTGGACGCCGAGAAGATGTCGCCGCGGCCGTTCTTCCGCTCGCGCTGGGTGCCCCCTCCCGCGCACGTGCGCGAGCTCGCGCTCGACAGCGGGCTGCCCGGCGGGTTCCGCGCCGCCGGCGTGGCCGCGGGCCTGAAGCCCAGCGGCAGGCCCGACGTCGGCCTGCTCGTGTGCGACGCGCAGGCTCCGGTCAGCGCGGCGCGCTTCACCGCCACCGCCACGCCGGCCGCGCCGGTGCTGATCAGCCGCGAGCGCTGCCGGCTGGATGGGCTGCGCGCCGTGCTCGCGAACTCCGGCTGCGCGAACGCCGCCACCGGCCGTCGCGGGCTCGACGACGCCGCCAAGACGCAGGGGGCGGCCGCGCTCGCGGTGGGCGTCGATCCCGCCGAGGTCGCGCTCGCCTCGACCGGCGGCATCAGCCAGCTGCTCTCGGTGGACGCCGTGCTCAAGGGCATCCTGGGCGCGCGCGAGCGCCTGGACGCTGCCGGCGACGCCGAGTTCCAGCAGGCGATCCAGACCACCGACGCGTTCGAGAAGCGCGCCAACCTCGAGGTGGCGCTGCCGTCGGGGAGCGTGCGGCTGAACGCCCAGTGCAAGGGCGCCGGCATGATCTCGCCCCGCTTCGCCACGATGCTGTGCTTCATCCAGACGGATGCCGCGCTCGCGCCCGAGACGGCCGACCTGCTGCTGGGCGTGTGCGTGAAGCGCTCCTTCGACCGCGCGTCCGTCGACGGACAGCTGTCGACCAACGACACCGCCATCCTGATGTGCTCCGGCTCCAGCGGCGTGAGCATCGCCCCGGAGAGCGAGGACGAGCTGCGCTTCGGCGAGGCGCTCGACGCGCTGCTGCGGGCGCTGGCGATCATGATGGTCGCCGACGGCGAGGGCGCGGGGCGGATCGCCCGCGTGGTGGTGCGCGGCGGCGAGCTCGAAGACGCCGAGGCGGCGGCCCGCGGGGTGGCCAACTCCCCGCTGGTCAAGGCCGCCCTGCACGGCGGCGACCCCAACTGGGGGCGGATCGTCCAGGCGATCGGCGGGTCCATGCGCTGCCCGCCCGGGGACGCCTTCCCCGCGCCGCTGGCCGTGGACGTCGCGATCGAGGGGATCCAGGTCTGCTCGGCCGGCACGGCCATCCCCTACGACGAGCCGGCGCTCGCGCGCGCCGTGCAGGCCGACGAGGTCGAATACGAGGTCGTGCTGGGTGGGCGGGACTCGATCCACGCCGAGACCGAGGTGTTCTTCTCGGACCTCTCACACGAGTACGTGACGGTGAACGCGGAGTACACGACATGAGCCCAGGCGAGCAGGAGGGAGCGAGCATGCGCGACGTAGGCACACTGCTGGAGGCGCTTCCCTACATCAGGGAGTTTCACGGCAGGACGGTCGTCATCAAGTACGGGGGCGCCGCCATGGAGGACCCCGACCTGCGCGAGGAGTTCGCGCGCGACGTCGTGCTGCTCAAGTACGTCGGGCTGAACCCGATCGTGGTGCACGGGGGCGGTCCGGAGATCACCGGCTACATGGAACGGCTGGGTCTGCCGGTGGAGTTCGTGGGCGGCCTGCGCGTCTCGGACGAGAGCACCGTCGAGGTTGCCAAGATGGTGCTCGTCGGGAAGGTCAACAAGGAGATCGTCCTGCGCCTGAGCCGCCACGGCCAGCCGGCGGTCGGCCTGTGCGGGGACGACGGCTCACTCTTCCGCGTCGCGCGCCGGGCCGCGCCCGGAGGCGAGGACATCGGGTTCGTCGGGCGCATCGAGCGGGTCAACATCGGCGTCATCCAGCACATCGCCCGCGACTACATCCCCGTGATCGCGTCGGTCGGCGCCGACCGCGACGGGAGCTCCTACAACGTCAACGCCGACGAGGCCGCCGGCGCGGTGGCGGGCGCGCTGGGCGCGTACAAGGTCATCTTCCTCACCGACGTCCCCGGCTGGCTGGGCGATCCCTCCGATCCCGCGAGCCTGATCGCGCAGGCGAGCGCCGAGCAGGTGCAGCAGGCGCTGCCGCGCCTGGAGGGGGGCATGCTCCCCAAGCTGGAGGCCTGCGTGGAGGCGATCAAGGACGGCGTCAGCGCCGCGCACATACTCGACGGGCGGATCGCGCACTCGCTGCTCTTGGAGCTGTTCACAGACGCCGGCATCGGCACCAAGATCGAGCCATGAGGCCCGGGGTATGAGCCTCGCCGAGCTGCGGGAGATCGAGCGCGCGAGCGTCGTGAACTCCTACGCGCGCCTGCCGGTGGAGTTCGTGCGCGGCGAGGGCGCCCGCCTGTGGGACGACGAGGGCAACGAGTACCTGGACTTCCTGTGCGGGATCGGGGTGACGAGCCTCGGGCACTGCCATCCGCGCGTGGTGGAGGCGGTGCGCGAGCAGGTCGGGCGGCTGATGCACGTCAGCAACCTGTTCTACACCGAGCCCGCCATGCGCCTGGCCGAGCGCCTGTCCAGTTGCAGCCTCGGCGGGAAGGTGTTCTTCTGCAACTCCGGCGCGGAGGCCAACGAGGCGGCGATCAAGCTCGCGCGCAAGGCCCGCCACGCAGGCGACGTGGTGGTCGTCCACAACGCCTTCCACGGGCGCACCTACGGGGCCCTGTCGGCCACCCCGCAGGAGGCCAAGCAGGCGCCGTTCGCGCCGCTGGTGCCGGGCTTTCGCGCGGTCGCGCCCGAGCCGCGCGCGCTGGCGGGCGCCGTCGACGCGCGCACGGCCGCGGTCCTGCTCGAGCCGATCCAGGGCGAGAGCGGGGTGCACGTGCTCTCCGAGGAGCTGCTGGCGGCGGCGCGCGCGGCCTGCGACGAGCACGGCGCGGCGCTCATATTCGACGAGATCCAGTGCGGCATGGGCCGTACGGGCACCCTCTGGGCGTACGAGCAGACCGGCGTGGTGCCCGACGCGATCACGCTCGCCAAGGCTCTCGGCGGCGGCCTTCCGATCGGCGCCCTCGTCACAGGCGAGCGCATGGCCGACGTCCTCGCGCCGGGCGACCACGCCTCGACGTTCGCCGGCGGCCCGGCGATCGCGGCGGGCGCCCTGGCGGCGCTCGAGCTGACCGACGATCCGGCGCTGCTCGAGCGCGTGGCGGAGCTCGGGCAGCGGCTCGTCGCGGGCCTCGAGCGCCTGCCGCACGTCCGCGCGGTGCGCGGGCGGGGGCTGATGCTCGCGTGCGAGCTGGACGTGCAGGCGCCCGCGGTCGTCCGCCGCGCCCTGCTGGACCAGCGGCTGGTGCTCAACGCCACGGGAGCGACCACGCTGCGACTGCTGCCGCCGCTGATCGTCTCCGACGCTGACGTGGAGGAGGCGCTGGTGCGGCTGGCGGGCGCCCTGGAGGGTTGAGCGGATGCGCCGGGAGCTGGATGGGGGCTTCGAGCTGGACGACGATCCCGCTCGCATCGACGTGGACGCCGTCCACGCGTTCATCAGCGAGGAGTCCTACTGGGGCCGGGGGCGCCCGCGCGAGCGCGTCGAGCGCGCGATCCGCGGCTCGGCGCGCGTGGTCGGGCTGTACCGCGGCGACGAGCAGATCGGCTTCGCGCGGGCTGTCTCCGATGGCGCCACCATCGCCTACCTGGCCGACGTGTACGTGCTGTCCGCCCATCGCGGACGCGGGCTCGGGCTGGAGCTTGTGCGCGAGACCGTCGACACCGGGGTGGGCCCGGACCTGCGCTGGCTGCTGCACACCGCCGACGCCCAGGGGCTGTACGCCAGGCTCGGCTTCGCGGAGGACAAGCCCGCCTACCCGTTGATGGAACGCGGGCGCGGCTACGATTCCAGCCGGTGAGCCCCCGGAGCGAGATCCCGTCGGTGCGAACGGCCTCCTACGAGGCCGACCCCGAGCAGGTCCACCGCGTGCTGCTGCTGTACTCGGGCGGCCTGGACACGAGCGTGATGCTCAAGTGGATCCAGGACTCCTACGACGCGGAGGTCGTGTGCCTGACGGTCAACCTCGGGCAGCCGGGGGAGGACTACGAGGTGATCGAGGGCAAGGCGCTGAAGCTCGGTGCGCTGGAGTGCCATGTCGTCGATGCGCGCGAGGAGTTCGCGCGCGACTACCTGACCCCGGCGATCAAGGCCAACGCGCTCTACGGCGGCGGCTATCCGCTGTTCACGGCGCTCGGGCGCCCGCTGATCGCCAAGCTGGCGGTCGAGCACGCGCGTGGGAGCGGCTGCGACACGATCGCCCACGGTTGCACGGGCAAGGGCAACGACCAGGTGCGGATCGAGGCGACGGTGGCCACGCTCGCGCCCGAGCTGAAGGTGATCGCGCCGGTGCGTTCCTGGCAGATGGGCCGCGAGGAGGAGATCGCCTACGCGCGCGAGCACGGCATCCCGATCAAGACCCACCCAACCCAGGGCACCGAGACCGGACCGCCGTATTCGATCGACGACAACCTCTGGGGGCGCTCCTCGGAGGGCCGCTGGATCGAGGATCTCGAGCACGCGCCCGAGGACGACGTCTTCCAGCTCATCACCCGGCCCGAGGATGCGCCCGACGAGCCCGAGCACGTCGAGCTGGGCTTCGAGCGCGGCGTGCCGGTCGCGCTGAACGGCGAGCGCCTGGAGCTCGTCGAGCTGATCGAACGCACCGCCGCGATCGGCGCGCGCCACGGCGTCGGCATCGTCGATCACATCGAGGATCGCATCGTCGGGCTGAAGGTGCGCGACATCTACGAGGTCCCCGCCGCGGCGGTGATCCTGCCCGCCCACCAGGAGCTCGAGCACCTGGTGTGCACGATCCACCAGAACCAGTTCAAGCCCGAGCTCGACCGGCAGTGGGCGTATCTCGTATACGCGGGACTGTGGTGGGAGCCGCTGCGCGGCGACCTGGACGCGTACATGGAGCGCGTCAACGAGCGCGTCACCGGGACGATCGGCCTCAAGCTCTACAAGGGCCACGCGCGCGTGGTCACGCGCTCGTCCGAGAACGCGGTGTACGACGCGCGGCTGGCGTCGTTCTCGGAGTCCGGGGGGCTGTTCTCACAGAGCGCCTCGCCCGGGTTCATCGAGCTGTGGTCGCTGCAGTCGCGCATGGCCTGGCGGTTGCGCAACGGGTAGGGGGCATGTCGCGAGAGGAGGAGCTTGTGCCGCCCGCTGTCGTATCGAACAAATGTTCGACCGTGCCTCCAAGTGCGATAACATCGAGGAGAGTACGCCGGAAACCGGTTGCGAAAACTAGGTTGCGCGTGCTTCCGCGGTATCAGATTGGGAATGCTCCGTCGGCGCAGGACCGCCTTCGTGAATAGGTCCTCTGCACCACCCCGCTGGGCTTCAGCCCGGAGGGATTGGAGACCAACAGGAGGTTCCTCTCATGTTTTCAGCGAGGCCCGCAGGGCCTGCTTCCGAAGTCGATCGGGATGGTCGGCCGGTCGAAGTGTCACGCCGGCAGAGTCAGCGTGATGGCACCGGTGTCGGAGTGTTCGGGCAAGGCGTGGGCTTGTTGGCGCGCGTCGTTCAGCTCGTCGTGAGCATCGTCGTGTTGATCGTCGTCGCCGGGATTCTGCTGGCGGTGCTCAAGGCGAATCCGACCAACAGCATCGTCTCGGAAGTCCACAGCTGGGCGCGCTCGCTCGCCGGCCCGTTCGACGGCATGTTCAGCTTCCACAGCGCCAACCTCGCTATCGCTGTCAACTGGGGCATCGCCGCGATCGTCTACCTCTGCGTCGGCGGACTGATCGCGCGGCTGCTCGGGCGCACCTACAGCTGAGGACCACTCGGGCGCCCGTCGCCCGTTCCAATCAGCCGCGAGAGAGGTAGACCTAGACATGCGCGAGCCAACTCAACCGAGATCTGGGAGGTGACCATGCTCCTGATTCTCCTCATCATCGTCGTAGTTCTGCTGATGACCGGCGGATTCGGCTACAGGCGACGCAGCCGCAGCGGCCTGTAGAACCGAGAACGCCAGGGTCCCGTCGGGCGAGCCCCCGACGGGACCGCAGGACATCCGAATTGGAGGAACCCCGTCCGGCCCTCCCTCTAAGTTCCCGGTCAACGTGATGGCAGAGGGAAGCGAGACGCCCAACGGGGAGCAGGGCCCCGGGCCCGAGGGTCGCCCGCGCCGCAGCGAGGGCGATCTGCTGGCCGAACGCCGTGCGCGCCGCGCGGCCGAGAGCGGCGAGATCGCGCTCACCCGGCGCGCCGAGGCCGCGGAAGCCACCGTGCAGACGCTCGAACGCCATGTGGCCAGCCTGCAGCAACGGCTGCGCGAGGCCGAGGACGAGCGCCTGCGGATGGACGAGCTCCTCGAGGCCGAACGCGCGGCGGTGCTCGAGCGCGAAAACGAGCTGCGGCGCGTGAAGCAGCGCGAGTACGCCGAGCAGCAGCTGCGGGTCGAGGCCGAGGATCGGCTGCTGATGCTCGACCGCGACAGCCGCGTCGAGCTGGAGGCGCTGAGCACGCGCCTGAGCGCCAGCGAGGCGGGGGCGCGCGAGCTCGCGCTGCGCTTGGACGGTGTTCAGCGCCAGCTCGCCGAAGCCGAGCAGCAGGCGGCAGCCGAGCGCGCCGGGGCGCTGGCCGAGCTTCGCTCGGAGGCCGAGCAGGACCTGCAGGCGCGGCTGAGCGACCTCGAGCGCCGCGCCCTGGAGATCCAGCGCGGACTGGACGCCGAGCGGGCGGCCCGCGAGCGCTCCGAGCGGCTGCTGGAGAGCATGCGCCAGGGCAACCGCCGCATGGAGTCCCTGCTCGGGGACATGAAGGGCATCGTCGCCCGGGTGACCGCCGCGCTCGCCGCCGAGCGGGCTGGCGCCGAGCGGCCGACCGTCGAGCGATCGGCCATCGGCCAGCCGGAGGCCGGCCAGCATCCGCCCGCGCCGTCCGTTCCCGGCGAGGCGCGAGGCGCCGAGATGGCCGATGCCCTGGCGGCGGCGGTCGAGCGCCTGCGCGCACGCGCCGAGTGCGCTCCACCGATCCCCGACGCGGAGTCCGCGGGCCCGGCTCCCGAGCTGGCGGCCTCGCTGGGAGGCGAGGAGTCGACTCGGGCGTCCGGCGATGAGGCCGTCGCGGGAGTCTCGGTCGAGCCCGCCGCACCGGTTGCGCAGCTTCCCGCCAACAAGCACAGCCTGTCTTGGATCGCGCGCCGGCGGATCAAGCGCAAACAGCGGCGGGAACGCCGAAGCTCCGCCTCCGTGCCGCCTAGCATGCAGTCACAGTGAGCAGCACATCCTGCGCCCATCTCCACGTCCACTCCGAGTACTCGCTGCTCGACGGCGCCTGCAAGATCGACGCGCTTGCCGAGCGAGCCGCGCGCTTCGGTCAGCCGGCGCTCGGCCTCACCGACCACGGCGTGATGAACGGCGCGGTGGAGCTGTACAAGGCGTGCAGGAAGAACGGCATCAAGCCGATCGTCGGCTGTGAGATCTATCTGGTCGACGACCACACGGCGAGCGGGCACGCACGGACTGAGCGCAACCACCTGACGCTGCTGGCCGCCGACGACGCGGGCTACCGCAACCTCGTCAAGCTGTCCTCGGCCGGCTTCCTGGAGGGCCTGCACAGGGGCAAGCCGACCGTCGACCTCGCCCAGGTAGAGCGTCACTCGGAGGGGGTGATCGCGCTCACGGGCTGCCTGGCCTCGCGCTTCTGCCAGCGTCTGCTCGAGGATCGCGAGCACGAGGCCCGCGCCCACGCCGACGACCTGCTGCGCGTGTTCGGCCCTCAGAACGTCTACTTCGAGGTCCAGGAGAACGGCCTCGCGGCGCAGCACAAGTGCAACGAGGGCATCGTGCGGATCGCCGGGGAAGTCGGCGGCAGCCTGGTGGGCACCGGCGACGTGCACTATCTCGGCCGCGAGGACTACGCGCACCACACGGCGCTGCTGTGCGTGCAGACCAAGAGCACGATCGCCGAACCGAAGCTGACGTTCGAAACCAACGAGTTCTACCTGCGCGACAGCGAGGAGATGGCAGGCAAGTTCGCCCGGTGGCCCGAGGCGATCGCCAGCACCCTGGAGATCGCCGAGCGCTGCTCGGTGGAGCTCGAGCTCGGCAAGCAGCTGATCCCGCGCTATCCGACGCCCGACGGCAGCGGCGAGCGCGAGTACCTGCGCGCGCGGGTGCAGGAGGGACTGCGCGGGCGCTACGGCGATCCGCCGCCGGCCGCGGCGGTCGAGCGCATGGAGATGGAGCTCGACGTGATCGACCGCATGGGCTTCAACGCCTACTTCCTGATCGTCTGGGACTTCGTCGCCTTCGCCAAGGCCAACGGCATCGCGGTCGGGCCGGGCCGCGGCTCGGCGGCGGGCTCGATCGTCTCCTACTGCCTGGCCATCACCGACATCGACCCGCTCCACTACGACCTGCTGTTCGAGCGCTTCCTGAACCCCGAGCGCGTGTCCATGCCCGACATCGACATCGACTTCTCGGTGCGCGGACGCGAGCGCGTCATGCGATATGTGACCGACAAGTACGGGCGCGAGTCGGTCGCGCAGATCGTCACCTTCGGCAAGATGTTCCCGCGCGCGGCCACCCGCGACGCGGCGCGCGTGCTGGGCTTCGACTACGGCACCGGCGACCGCCTGGCGAAGCTGATCCCCGACCCGATCATGGGCCGCGCGCCGTCCTTCGAGGAGTGCCTCAAGGACGGCCAGCCGCTGCGCAAGGCCTGCGACGAGGACCCGACGGCAAAGCAGATCATCGACGTCGCGCAGGGCCTGGAGGGGATCGTGCGCAACTCCTCGATCCACGCCGCCGCGGTGGTGATCGCCGATCGCCCGCTGACGGACATCGTGCCCCTGCAGCTCGCCGACGCCGGCACCGACGAGAGCGGGGAGCGGGCGTTTCGCACGGTCACGCAGTTCTCGATGAAGCCAATCGAGGAAATCGGCATCCTGAAGATGGACTTCCTGGGGCTGCGCAACCTCGACGTGATCGAGGACGCGCTGGACATCATCGAGCGCTCGACCGGCGAGCGCCCCGACTGGGCCGAGGTCCCGCTCGACGATCAGCGCACCTATGAGATGCTCGCGAGCGGGGACTCCACGGGGGTCTTCCAGTTCGAGTCCGAGGGCATGCGCGAGGCGCTCAAGAAGGTGCGCCCGGACGAGTTCAACGACCTCGTCGCCCTCAACGCGCTCTACCGCCCAGGCGCCATGGATCAGATCCCGGTGTATGCCAGGGGCAAGCACAACCCGCAGTCGATCTCCTATGCCGACGAGCGCCTGCGCGCGATCCTCGAGTCCTCCAACGGCGTGATCCTCTACCAGGAGCAGGCGATGCAGATCTCCAAGGAGCTCGCCGGCTTCTCGGGCGCGAAGGCCGACGACCTGCGCAAGGCGATCGGCAAGAAGAACCGCGAGGCGATGGCGAAGCTGAAGCCAGATTTCGTCGAGGGCTGCCGCGCGTCGGGCACCAGGCCCGAGGTGATCGAGTTCCTGTGGCAGACAAACGAGAAGTCGGCCGACTACTCGTTCAACAAGTCGCACGCCGCCTGCTACGGCCTGATCGCCTACCGCACCGCGTGGCTGAAGGCCAACTACACCGCCGAGTACATGGCCGCGCTGATCTCCTCGGTGATGTCGACGAAGGACAAGGTCCCGTTCTTCGTCGCCCGCTGCGAGGAGATGGGCATCGAGATCCTGCCTCCGGACGTCAACCTCTCAGACCACGAGTTCACGGTCGTCGACGGCAACATCCGCTTCGGCCTGGACGCGGTCAAGGGCGTCGGCTACCAGGCGGTCGAGGCGATCAAGCGCGCGCGCGGAGATTCCGAGCCCGGATCGGATCCCGCCCACCCCGGGCGTCCGTTCACCTCGCTGTGGGACTTCTGCGAGCGCGTGGACAGCCGCACGGTCAACAAGAAGGCGATCGAGGCGCTCGTCAAGTGCGGCGCCCTCGGTTCGACCGGCGCCAGCCGCAAGGGCATGCTGTCGGTGCTCGAGCAGGCGCAGGCCAACGGTCAGAAGATGCAGCAGGATGCGCTCATCGGACAGGGCTCGATCTTCGACATCCAGGACGGTCTCACGGGCCTGGACGGCGGCGCATCGGCCGGCACGTCGGGGTCCGCGGGCGGGGCTCTCGCCGGTGCGGGGCTCGTCCGCCCGGTCCACCCGCCGATACCGACCGAGGAGTTCGAGCAGCCCGAGCTGCTGGCGGCGGAGAAGGAAGCGATCGGTCTGTTCGTCTCGGCGCACCCGCTGAAGCCGCTGCGCGAGGCGCTGCGCGCGCGTGTGGACTGCCCGCTCTCCGCGCTGGAGGACCGCCGCGACAAGGACCTGGTGACGGTCGGCGGGATCATCACCGAGACCAAGCGCATCCGCACCCGCAACGGCGATCACATGATGTTCGCGACCCTCGACGATCTCGCCGGCGCGGTGGAGATGCTCGTGTTCGGCAAGGCGCTGACCGAGCACGAGGCGGCGCTGGCGGTCGACGAGGTGGTGGTCGTGAAGGGTCGCGTCGACCACAAGGAAGCCGGCAAGACCTGCCTGGTGGTGCAGTCGGTGGAATCCTTCGCACCGTCGCAGGAGGAGATCGAGCGGGCTGGCGCGCAGGCTCGAGCGGCCGCCCGCACCGCCACGGCGCTCGCCCAGCCGCTGAAGCTGCGCATACGCGCCACCGACCTGTCGGCGAACACGATCGAGGATCTCAAGCAGATGATCGAGGATTGCCAGGGGACGGCCGAGGTCTTGGTCGAGATCGATCGCAGCGATGGCACCACCCACCGCGTGCGCCTGGGCGAGAGCTACCGGGTGCGCCACACTCCCACGCTGCGCTCCGAGCTCCAGAACGCGCTGCCACGTGCGGGTGTCGTGCCCGCCGACCCGCTCCCCTCCGTCTCCGCCGCGGCCGCGGCCGCGGCCGGCTGAGCGGCCGTCGCGATCAGGCCCGCGCGGCCAGTCCGCGCTCGCGCAGCTCCACGGCCTGCGCCACTTCCTCGGCCGAGGCCCCGCCGCGGTTCTCCCCGGGGGTCTCCAGCACGCACGCAAGCCCCGCCAGCGCCGGCGCCGACAGGAACGCCGCGCACCCGCCCTCGCCGAGCTCCCCCTGGCCGATGTTGGCGTGGCGGTCGCGGTTGGATCCGAGCGGCGTCTGGGAGTCGTTGAGGTGCAGCGAGCCCAGCCGCTCGAGGCCGATCTTGGCGGAGATCTCCCGCATCGCCGCGTCCATGCCCGCGGTCGTGCGGATGTCATAGCCCGAGGCGAACATGTGGCAGGAGTCCAGGCACAGCCCGAGGCGCTCGGACGCGCCGGCGGCCTCCAGCAGCGCGGCGAGCTCGTCGATCGAGCGGCCGAGCGTCCCGCCCGCCCCGGCGGTGTCCTCGAGATGCAGGGGACAGTCCTCGGTCTCCGCCAGGGCCTCGCGGATAGTCTCGCCCGCGCGTGCGACCGCGCTGCGCGGATCCCCGGTCTTCGCCGAGCCCGGATGCAGGACCACGCCGGTGGCGCCGATGGCGGCGCCGACGCGCAGCGAGTGGACGAGCGACGCCAGCGATTTCGCCCGGATGTCGGGATCGTCGCTGGCGCAGTTGAGCAGGTACACGGCGTGGATCAGGACCGCGTCGATCGGGCTGGAGCCCATCGCCTCCCTGAACGCGGCCACGTCCTCGTCGCGGTAGACGGTCGCTCTCCACATCCGCGGCGACTGGTTGAAGATCTGGATCGCCCGGCAGCCACGCTCGACGCCGCGTTCGATCGCCTTCGGCAGGCCGCCCGCGGGCGAGACGTGCGCTCCAATTAGCATGCTGGCGGATTATGAGGGCTCGCTTCGCACCATCTCCCACCGGCGCGCTGCACATCGGCGGCGCGCGCACGGCGCTGTTCAACTGGCTGCTCGCCCGCCACGAGGGCGGGCAGCTGGTGCTGCGCATCGAGGACACCGACCGCGAGCGCTCGACGCCGGAGAACATCGAGCAGATCCTCGACGCGCTGAACTGGCTGGAGCTCGACTGGGACGAGGGGCCGATCCTCCAGACCGAGCGCTCCGAGCGCCACCAGGAGGCGCTTCAGGCGCTGCTGGACGCCGGCCACGCCTACCGCTCGAACGCCACCGCCGAGGACGTCAAGGCATACAAGCAGCGCCATGGCGCCGAGCGCGGCTTCCGGGGCGAGGGCGAGCGCGACGGCGCGGTGCGCCTGCGTGTGCCCGCCGACGGCGCGACGGTCGTGCACGACGTCATCCGCGGCGACACGCGCTTCGAGCACGTCCATCTCGACGATCCGGTGATCGCCCGTGCCGACGGGTCGGTGCTGTACAACTTCGCCGTCGCGATCGACGACCTGGACGCGGCGATCACGCATGTGGTCCGGGGTGAGGATCACCTCTCGAACACCCCCAAGCAGCTGCTGGTGCTGGAGGCCGCGAGAGCCGCCGGCTTCGGTCCGGACACCCCGCCGCCCGTGTACGCGCACCTGCCGCTGCTGCACGGGCCGGATGGCAAGAAGCTATCCAAGCGCCACGGCGCGGCCTCGGTGCAGGAGCTGCGAGACGCGGGCTACCTGCCCGAGGCTGTGCGCAACTACCTGGCGCTGCTGGGTTGGGGCGCCGGCGACGACGAGACGGTGCTTTCGACCGACGAGCTGATCGAGCGCTTCACGCTGGAGCGGGTCAGCCGCAACCCGGCGCGCTTCGACGAGGTCAAGCTCAAGTGGCTGAACGGGGTGTACATCCGCAGGCTGCCGGTCGCCGAGCTCGCCCGCCGCCTGGAAGCGTTCACCGGGCGCGACGGTCTCGACGACGCCGCGCGGATCAGCCAGGAGAAGATCCACACGCTCGCCGACTTCTGGCCGCTGGCGGGGTCGCTGCTCGACGGTCCCGCCGACGATCCCAAGGCGCGCGAGCGCTGGCTCGACGATGACGGCCGCGCGGCGCTGGCAGACGTGCGCACGGCGCTCGCCGGCGTCGAGCGCTTCGACGAGGCGAGCGTGGGGGACGCGCTCGCGGCGCTGGTCGAGCGCCGGGCTGTCAAGCCGCGTGATGTCTACCAGCCGCTGCGCGTGGCGATCTCGGGGACGACGGTCTCGCCTGGGATCTTCGAGAGCGTCGCGCTGCTCGGCCGCGAGGAGACGCTGCGACGCATCGCGCTCGCGCTCGCGCCTGGGCGCTCGTGATTCACCGCTTAATTTTTGCCCTGGGATGCCGATAGGACCCCAACGCTTGAATCACTGGCCCGGATGGCCGGCGAACCCAAGGAAGGGGTCAAGGACGGCATGCAGGCAACCGCCGCAGCAAAGAAGCTGAGCGCAGCAAAGAAGCCCACAGCAGCAAAGCATCTGACAGCAGCGAGGAAGCAGACGCCAGTCACGAGGCTGGCGGCTGCCAAGAAGTTGACCAACGTGAACGCGCGCCGAGCGTCGGATGTGCAACGGCGTCCGAACGCGCCCGGCGCCCCGTCCGGAGAGCGCCACCAGAACGAGGGCCACGGCCGGCGCCTGACGATGGCCTTCGAAGCGCTCGAGGCCTTCCCCGCGCTCGCCGAGTCGCGCGACCGCCTGCTCTCGGTGGTCTCCAAGGACCACGTGGCGACCGCCGACGTGGTGTCCGCGGTCGAGTCCGACGTGGCCCTGATCATCGCCGTCCTGCGCCTCGCCAACCGTGCCCGCGAGGGCCGCACACGCGTGGACACGGCGGTGTCGGCCGTGGAGATCCTCAGCGCCCACACGGTGCAGGCTGTGGCCAACCGCGTGCGCACGTTCGACTTCTTCGAGCGCGCCAGCGTGTGGGACGCGGCGCCCGAGCGCTTCCGCCTGCATGCGCTCGCCACCCAGCACGCCGCCGACCGCGTCGCCTCGGAGGTGGGCTATGAGAATCGCGACCGCCTGACCGTCACGAGCCTGCTGCACGACATCGGCAAGCTGGTGCTGCTCCACGCCTACCCCGGCTACCCCTCACAGGTCCATCGCGGTGCCAGGACGCCTGAGGAGCGCATCCACCAGGAGCGCCGCGAGCTGGGCGTCGACCACGCGCTCGTGGGCGGCGTGCTGATCCGCCGCTGGGGGCTGCCGACCACGCTGGCCACCCCGATCGAGCGCCACCACAACCCCGACGTCGAAGGCGAGGCCGCGTTCATCCGCCTTGCCGACATGCTCGCGCACTACGAGCAGGGCGCACGCGTGTCCCCGGCGGAGATGCTCCACACCGCGCGCAGCATCGGGCTCGGACCGGAAGAGCTGCGGCGGGTGATGTACGAACTGCCGATCCCCACCAGCCAGCGCCAGCGCCACGTCGACCCGTGCCCGCTGTCCGGTCGGGAGCTCGGCGTTCTGCAGCGACTGGCGGAGGGCAAGGTCTACAAGCAGATCGCCCACGAGCTGACGCTGTCGACGAGCACCGTGCGCACGCACCTGCACAACATCTACGGCAAGCTCGGCGCTGTCGATCGCGCGCAGGCGGTGCTGATCGCCACCGAGCGCGGCTGGCTGTGACGACGGGAGCGGCGGCCGCCGTGGCAGGGCCGGCGCCGGCTCTAAGCTAGGGTCCGCACGTGGATTCGCTCCGACAAGGTCTGTATAACCAAAGTTATACAGAGTACGTCGAGCGAGACATCACCGGCGAAACGTAGATACTGCTGCGATACACACCGCTGCGACCTCGGCGCGAACATGATCTCGATCACCAGCAAGTCCCCGTATGCGGTGCTCGCCCTGGCCGAGCTCGCGCGCAGCGCCGGCCCGGACCCCGTGCCGATCGGCGAGCTGGCGCGTAAGCGCGATGTGCCGGTGCAGTTTCTCGAGCAGCTGTTCGCGGTGCTCCGTCGCGGCGGGATCGTCAACTCGCAGCGCGGGGTAAAGGGCGGCTACCGCTTCGCGCGCGATCCCTCCACGATCACCGTGCTCGAGGTCGTCGAGATGCTCGACGGCCCGCTCGGACGCGACGCCAGCGGCGTGTTCGCGGACGCGGCCGGCGCCGCGCGCAAGGTACTGGGACAGACGACCATCGCGGAGGTCGTCGAGCGCGAGCTGCGCAACGCCGGCGCCAGCATGTATCACATCTGAACGCGGCGCTCGTCTACTCGCGGTCGCTGACCCCGACCGAGCGGCCGGATGACGCGCCGCTCACCGGGTGGCTCACGCCGGCGCTCGCGTCGATCACGACGGTGAAGCCGTTTCCGACCTTGTCGTCGGGATCTTGTTGATCGGCGACCGTCAGGCCGATCGCGTGGCACATCTCGACGAAGCTCTCGCACGTCCACACGCTCCAGTGCTTGTCCTCGTCGGAGGTGAAGCCGCTGCGGTGGCGCTGAATGAGCTCGTCGACGGTGGTGAGCTCCCCGCGCTCGGTGTTCCGCTCCTGGTCGGGAGCGACGGCGACGACGTAGCGACGGGCGACGCGCACCCACTCGTACAGGGCCTTGACGGGATCGGCGAAGTGCTCGATGACGTGTGAGGAGAAGACGAAGTCATAGGAGTCGTCGGCGAACGGCAGGTCGTCTCCGTAGGCCACGACGTCCACGCCGGCGGTTTTGCCGGCGACCCTGCGCTCGATGTCCTTCCAGACGGTCCGATCGTGGGAGTAGCGATCGACGTTGATCGCGTCGAGGTAGTACGGATTGTGCCCGCCGGCCCCGATCTCGATGCCCTTCAGGCCCCCGAGATAGCTGGTGACGAACCTCGAGTCGCGGCGACGGATCAGGTCCCAGGCGACGATCATCCGGTGCACGCCGTTGAAGAGCGCGTCTTTGACCCGGGGCGGGAGAGCCTGCTTGGCCCGCTCGGGCACGAGCGCTTTGATACGCACCATTCTCTGGCTCACGGCGTCACCGCTCTCGCCGCTGTGGCTGATCGACGGCTCATCGGGCTCAGTATGTCGCAAGCGCGCGTGATCGGCCCGGGCGATCGTCCATACGATCGCCGTGCTGAAGCCAAAAGCGCGCGGTTCGCGGGCGCGAGCGCCGGTTCTCGGGAAAAGCGGGCGGCGCAAGCGACCGACGGCCACTATTGTCGTGGGTATGTCCTCAATCCCGATCAACATTGACGAACTGGTGGGCGCGACCCCGCTGGTGGCGCTCCCGCGCATGCTCGAGGGGACGCCGGCGGCGGACAACGACGTGGAGCTGTTCGCCAAGCTGGAGTCGTTCAACCCGGGGGGCAGCGTGAAGGACCGCATCGGCGTGGCGATGATCGAGGCGGCCGAGGCGGAAGGCAGGATCGAGCCGGGACGCACGACGATCGTGGAGGCGACGAGCGGCAACACGGGGATCGCGCTGGCGTTCGTGTGCGCTGCGAAGGGCTATGAGCTGGTGCTGACGCTGCCGCAGGGGATGAGCCGCGAGCGCGAGAGCCTGCTGCGGCTGTACGGGGCGCGGGTGGACATCACGGAGTCGCTGGGGGGCATGGGCGAGGCGGTGGCGGCCGCCCGCGCGATGGCGCGCGAGGAGAACGTGTTCCTGCCCGACCAGTTCTCCAACCCTGCCAACCCGGCCGTCCACCGGCGCACCACGGGGCCGGAGATCGAGCGGGCGCTGGAGGGCCGCGTGGACGTGCTGGTGGCGGGCGTGGGGACGGGGGGCACGATCACGGGGGTGGGCGAGTACCTGCGCGAGCACGCCAATCCGAGCCTGCGCGTGGTGGCGGTCGAGCCGCGCGGCTCGGCGGTCCTGTCGGGCGGCCCGCCGGGGCCGCATCGCATCCAGGGCATCGGCGCGGGCTTCGTGCCGCCGGTGCTCAACCGGGAGCTGCTCGACGAGATCATCCCGGTGAGCGACGACGACGCGATCCAGACGGCGTGGAGCTGCGCCAAACGCATGGGGCTGCTGGCGGGGATCTCCTGCGGCGCGGCGCTGTGGGCCGGCCTGCAGGTCGCCGCGCGCCCGCAGTCCAGGGGTCAGCGGATCGTCGTGATCATGCCGGACTCCGGCGAGCGCTACATCTCCCAGGCGTTCTTCGCGCCGTAGATCGTTTTAGGGGCGCCCCTGCCGGGGCGCTCGCGGGATGGCGTGTCGGCGATGAGTCGGTTGCATGGCCCGATGATTCGGTTGCGTGGTCAACGATGACCGCTACCCTGTTGCCATGCCCGGTTTCGACGCGTTCGCACGGGTGGCGAAAGAGGTTCGCCGCGACGTGCTCGCCGCACGCGACCGCGATCCGGCCGCGCGGGGGGTCGCCCCGGCGGAGATCCTGGCGACGTGGCCGGGCATCCACGCGCTGCTGGCCCACCGCGTCGCGCACGCGTTGCAGCTGGCGGGCGTGCCGGTGCTGCCGCGGCTGATCGCGATGCTCACGCGCGCGCTCACCGGCATCGAGATCCACCCGGCGGCGCGGATCGGCGAGGGCCTGTTCATCGATCACGGCGCCGGCGTGGTGATCGGCGAGACGGCGGACATCGGCAACGACGTGACCCTCTACCAGGGAGTGACGCTCGGGGGCACGGGCTTCGCGACCGGCAAGCGCCATCCGACGGTGCAGGACAACGTGACGATCGGCTCGGGAGCGAAGCTGCTGGGGCCGATCACGATCGGCCACGGAGCCAAGATCGGCGCCAACAGCGTGGTGATCACCGACGTGCCCGCGAACTCGACGGTCGTCGGCAATCCCGGCCACCCGGTGCGCGTGGACGGGCGGCGCCCGGAGGGTCCGGACGCCGACTGGATCCACCTGCCCGACCCGATCGCGGAGGCGATTCAGGCGCTGTCCAGCCGCATCGCCACGCTGGAACGCCTGGTGGGCGAGCTGTCGGACGCCGAGCCGCCGCCGGTGGCCGAGGTCAGGCCGCTGCGCACGGTCAAGGGGCCGAACCCGGCTGGGGGATAGACACCTGCGCAGAGGGCGCGCGCCGGCCGGGCAGGCTCTCCGAGCGCGCATCTATGCTGGGGAACGGATGCCCGAGAACCCCCACGCCGAGCACCTCCAGGAGCTGTTGGAGGACCTGAACGAGCCCCAGCGCGAGGCGGTCACGCACGGCGAGGGGCCGCTGCTGATCCTGGCGGGGGCGGGCAGCGGCAAGACGCGCGTGCTCGCGCACCGGATCGCGTTCCTGATCTACACCGACCAGGCGCAGGCGGGGGAGATCCTGGCGATCACGTTCACCAACAAGGCGGCCAACGAGATGCGCGAGCGCGTCGAGCGACTCCTGGGCCACGGCACGCGCGGGATGTGGCTGATGACCTTCCACGCCGCGTGCGCGCGCATCCTGCGCGCCGAGGCCGAGCGCCTGGGCTACACGCGCCAGTTCACGATCTACGACCAGGCGGACGCGCGGCGGCTGACCAGGCGCTCGGCCGACGCGGTGGGCGTCGATCCCAAGCGCTTCACGCCGGCGGCGATCAACAACCAGATCTCGGCGGCCAAGAACCGCCTGATCGACGCCGCCTCCTACCGCCAGGCGGTGGGCTCGCAGTTCGAGGAGATGATCGCCGACGTGTACGACATCTACGAGCGCGACCTGCACCGCATGAACGCGATGGACTTCGACGACCTGCTGTTCCGGACGGTCAACCTGCTGGAGCTGTTCGACGAGGTGCGCGTGCGCTACGGCGAGACCTTCCGCCACGTGCTGGTCGACGAGTACCAGGACACCAATCACGCCCAGTATCGCCTCTTGCAATTGCTCGTCGGCGGCGGACGGGCGGGCGGGGATGCCGTCGAGCGCGGCGGCTCCGAGCCGGGGGATCGCCCCACCTACAGCGGTCCGGTCGGGCACCGGAACCTGGCGGTGGTGGGGGATGACGCGCAGTCGATCTACAGCTTCAGGCAAGCCGACATTCGCAACATCCTCGACTTTCAGGATGACTTCCCGGACGCGCGCGTGGTCAAGCTCGAGCAGAACTACCGCTCGACCGAGACGATCCTCGGGGCGGCCAACGCGGTGATCGCGAACAACCGCGGCGGGATCGCCAAGCGGCTGTGGAGCGAGCTGGGACAGGGGGATCGGATCCAGCTGCGCGCGCTGGATGACGAGCACGCGGAGGCGCGGTTCGTGGTGGGCGAGATCGAGCGGCTGGTCGACGAGGGCGCCTCGCGCACGGAGATCGCGGTCCTGTACCGCACCAACGCGATGTCGCGGGTGATCGAGGACACGCTCGTGCGCCGCGAGATCGCCTACCAGGTGATCGGCGGGACGAAGTTCTACGAGCGCGCGGAGATCAAGGACGCGATCGCCTACCTGTCGGTGCTCGCGAATCCCTTCGACGTGGTGAGCTTCAGCCGGGTGGTCAACTCGCCCAGGCGCGGCATCGGCCAGACCTCGCTGTCACGCGTCGTCGCGCACTCGTCCTCGATCGACGTGTCCGTGTGGGAGGCCGCATCCCAGCCGGAGCAGGTCCCCGGGCTCGGTGCGGCGGCGGTGAAGGCGCTGGCGCGGTTCATGGACACGATGGAGGAGCTGCGCGCCACGGCCGAGCGTCGGGTCCCGATCGGGGATCTGCTCGAGGCGATGATCTCGCAGACCGGCTACGTCGAGGCGCTGGAGGCGGAGCGGACGATCGAGGCGCAGGGACGGATCGAGAACCTCGAGCAGCTGATCGAGGTGGGACGCGAGTTCGACGCCCGCGCCGATCGAGATCCCCACCCACCCGCGGACACGCTGGACGTGTTCCTACAGGAGATCGCGCTCGTCGCGGATGCCGACACGCGCAGCGACGACGAGGGCCTGGTGACGCTGATGACGCTGCACAACGCCAAGGGGCTGGAGTACCCGATCGTGTTCATCGCCGGCTGTGAGGAGGGGGTGTTTCCGCACTCGCGCGCGATCGAGGAGGGCGGGCTGGAGGAGGAGCGCCGCCTGTTCTACGTGGGGATCACGCGCGCCATGCGCCAGCTGTACCTCACGTACGCGCGCCGGCGTGCCGTGTTCGGAGCGCAGACGTACGGCATGCGCAGCCGCTTTCTCGACGAGATCCCCTCCGACCTGCTCGACGAGCACGAGGAGACGGCGTTTCGGGCAGCGGCGAGCTGGTCGGGTGCGGCGGCGATCGCCCGTCGTGGCTCCGCGCGTGAGCGCTGGGGCGGGACATCTGGTGGAGATCGCGCGGCGCTCGGCGCCCGGCGCGAGCCTGTCCCGGTGTCGAGCCCCTTCCGTCTGGGCGAGGACGTGGTGCACGCGGCCTTCGGCGACGGGGTGGTGACCGGTGTGGAGCCGGACGGGGTGATCGTCGTGCGTTTCGCCGGCGACGGCTCCGAGCGCAAGCTCATGGCCGAGTACGCTCCGGTCAGCAGGCGCTGACGCGCGCGTTCTCTGCCCACTCCAACGCATAGCATCTGCATATGAGCGCAACGATCATCGACGGTAAGGCGATCGCTGCGCGTGTGCGCGCCGACGTGGCGCGCGAGGTCGAGGCGTTCAAGCGCAACGTCGGTCGCACGCCGGGGCTGGCGACCGTGCTCGTCGGCGGGGATCCCGCGTCCGCGGTGTACGTGGGCGGCAAGCAGCGCGCGTGCGTGGAGGTCGGGATGGTGCCGTTCGATCGACGGCTCGGCGCGCAGGCGTCCTTCGAGGAGGTGGCCGAGGAGCTCGAGCGCCTGAACGCCGACAGGGCGGTCAGCGGTGTGCTGCTGCAACTGCCGGTGCCCGAGCATCTCGACGGGTCGGCGCTCACCGGGATGATCAGCCCGGACAAGGACGTCGACGGCCTGACCCCGGTCAACGCCGGGCTGCTGGCGCTGGGGCGCCCCGGACTGCGACCGTGCACCCCGTCGGGCGTGATGGAGTTGCTGGCCGACACCGGCGTGGCGCTGGAGGGCGCCGAGGCTGTCGTCGTCGGGCGCTCCAACCTGTTCGGCAAGCCGATGGCGCAGCTCCTGCTGGCGCAGAACGCCACGGTGACCGTGTGCCACTCGCGCACGCGCGACCTGCGCGAGGTGTGCTCGCGCGCGGAGGTCCTGATCGTCGCGGTCGGCCGCGCGCGCCTGATCGAGCGGGAGTTCGTGAGAGAGGGAGCGGTGGTGATCGACGTCGGCATGAACCGGCTCACCCCCGAGCAGGCCGGCAACAAGAGCGGTCTGGTCGGCGACGTCGACTTCGCGGCCGTCGTCGAGGTCGCCTCCGCCATCACCCCTGTGCCCGGCGGCGTCGGCCCGATGACGATCGCGCTGCTGCTGCGCAACACCCTGCAGGCGGCCCGCTATCACGCCGAGCTCGAGACGCTGCTCGGCGAGCTCGACGGGGAGCTCGCATGACACGGGCTCTGGTGCGACGCGGATGAGCCTCAGGCGACTGCGCGTCGGGGAGCTGCTGGCGCTCGCGGGCGCGATCTGCTTGATCGTGTCGCTGTTCGTGCGCTCCTACGAGGCCCCCGCGGGCACGCTCGACGCGTGGCGCACGTTCGGCCCGGGCGTCGTGCTGGAGCTGGCGGCGATCGTCGCCGCGCTGGCGATGGTCGTCAGCGCGCTCACCGAGCGCAGCCCCGCGCTGCCGGTGTCCACGGCGGTGTGGTGCGTGCCGCTCGGGTTCGCAGCGGTGATCGCCGCGCTCGTCCGGGCGCTCGCGCGACCCGATCACGCCTACATGGTCTGCTTCGGCGTGTGGCTCGCGCTGGCGGGTGCCGTCGCGATCCTCGCCGGTGCCTGGCTGGCGCTGCGTGACGAACGCCCGTCGCTGTACACGCCAGCCACGCCCGAGCCCCGCCCCGGGCCATAGCCGGCCGCCGTTCGGCACACGCCAGCCACGCCCGAGCCCCGCCCCAGGCCCCAGCGGTGGCCGTTCGGCGTTCGACCGCTTCACCGTCCGCCTGGCCGGATATCGTGCAGGATCGAGGGGAGAAGTGAGGAATCCCGCAGTGAAAGGGTGCAAGCCCCGGCCGTCTGCGGCTGGGGCGGACCAGAGGCATTCACCACCGACTCACGGGGGTCATCGCAATGAACTTCGACATCAGCCGTCTGCGTCGCTCCGATCGCATCATCGGCGTCAGCGCCGTCCTGTTCTTCATCTTCCTGTTCTTCTTCAAGTGGTATGGCGGGAGCTCCAGCTCGCCGGTCGGCGGCGTGAGCTTCAGCGCCAGCGCCAACGGCTGGCACACCTTCACCAACAGCCGCTGGATCTGGATCATCACGATCGTCGTCGCGCTCGGCGCGGTCGCGATCTCCGCCGGCCTGCTCGAGCTCAAGAGCCCGGTGCAGCCGGGCGTGCTCGTAGCCGGACTCGGCGCCCTCTCCACGGTCCTGATCCTCTACCGCATCATCGATCACCCCAGCGGCGGCGCGAGCAGCACGTTCGGCGCTGTGCACGTCTCCTACTCCTACGGCATCAAGATCGGGATCTGGCTCGGCCTGATCGCGGCCGCGGCGCTCACCTACGGCGGCTATCTCGGCATGCGTGACGAAGGCACGTCGCTGGCGGACGTGCGCGAGCAGGCCAGCGGCGCGCTCGGAAACCTCTCCGCCGCGACCAGCACGGGGTCAACGACGTCGGGTGGCGGATCGGCCGAGGCGGCCGCGCCTCCGATACCGCCGCCGACCCCGCCGCCGGCCGCTCCCGAGCCGCCCGACCCCACGCCGGCCTGAGCGGGACGCCACCGGGTCGCGGTACGGCACGTCGGCCTGGGCGCAGCGCCCGTCCGGGCGCGGCGACCGCTGAACGTCGCCGCCGCCGCTGGCGGGCCGGCGGCTACCCGTAGAATGCACGGACTGTGATCGGACGCGATGAGGTTCTGCACGTGGCCCGGCTGGCGCGTCTTGCGCTCAGCGAGGAGGAGATCGAGCCGATGGCGCGCGAGCTCTCGGCTGTGCTCGACCACGTCGCGAGGATCGGCGAGCTGGATCTCGACGGCGTCGCGCCCACCTCGCACGTGGTCGGTGACGCGATGCCCACCCACCCCGCGCTGCGCCCGGACGAGCCTCGCCCGTGCCTGCCGCGCGAGGTCGTGCTCGCGCAGGCGCCGGCGGTCAGCGAAGGCGGGTTTCTAGTCCCCAGCCCGCAGGCATGAGCGCCGCCGACATGCTGGAGCTGTCGGCCGCGCAGGCGGCGGGCGCGATCGACGCGGGTGAGCTCGACGCGGGCGAGCTGTTCACCGCCTACCGCTCCCGCGCAGCCGCCGATCGCGCCGCCGGCGAGGACGGGCTCAACTGCTTCACGTGGGTCGCCGCGGAGTGCCCCGAACGGGGTGACGGCGCGCCAGAGGTGGCGAGTGCCGCGCCGCGCGGGGCCAGTGCCACGTCGCGCGCGCGCACGGGCGCGCCACTCGCCGGCGTGCCGCTGGCGGTCAAGGACCTGTTCTGCACCGAGGGCGTGCCCAGCCAGTCGGGGTCGCGCATCCTCGAGGGCTATCTGCCGCCGTACACGGCCAGCGTCGTGCGCCGGCTGCACGACGCCGGCGCGAGCCTGCTGGCGAAGACCAACCAGGACGAGTTCGCGATGGGCTCCTCCAACGAGAACTCCGCCTACGGGGCGGTGCGCAACCCGTGGGATCGCGAGCGCGTGCCCGGCGGGTCCTCCGGCGGGAGCGCCGCCGCCGTCGCCGCCGGCCTCGCGCCGTGGGCGCTCGGCACCGACACCGGCGGCTCGATCCGCCAGCCAGCCGCGCTGTGCGGGATCGTCGGCATGAAACCCACCTACGGGGCCGTCTCGCGCTACGGCATGATCGCGTTCGCCTCCTCGCTCGACCAGGCCGGGCCGCTGACGCGCGACGTGCGCGACGCCGCGCTGCTGCTCGGCCACATGGTCGGCCACGACCCCTGCGACGCCACCTCGCTGAGCTTTCCGCACGCGATCGAGCTGCCCACCGCCGAGCGACTGGACGGCGTGCGCCTGGGCGTGCCCGAGGAGCTCAGCGGCGAGGGCATCGAAGCCGGCGTGCTCGACGCCTTCCGCGCGGCGCTCGCGCGCGCAGAGGAGCTCGGCGCGCAGATCAGCGAGGTGCGCCTGCCGCACGCGCCGCACGCGCTGTCCGCCTACTACGTGATCGCGCCCGCCGAGGCCTCCTCCAACCTCGCGCGCTTCGACGGCGTGCGCTACGGCCTGCGCGCCGCGTCGTCGTCGAAGGTGGGGCACGCCGCCGACCTGCTCGACATGTACACGCGCACGCGCCACGACGGCTTCGGAACGGAGGTCAAGCGCCGCATCATGCTCGGCACCTACGCGCTTTCCTCCGGCTACTACGACGCCTACTACGGGCGCGCCCAGCGCGTGCGCACGAAGATCGCAGAGGACTTCCGCAGCGCCTTCGAGCACGTCGAGCTGATCGTCACGCCCACCGCGCCCTCCGTCGCGTTCAAGCTCGGCGAGAAGACCGCCGACCCGCTCGCGATGTACCTGAACGACTTCTGCACAGTGCCGATGTCGCTCGCCGGCATCCCCGCGATCTCGATCCCCTGCGGGCTCAGCGACGGGCTGCCCGTCGGCCTGCAGATCGCCGGCCCCGCGTTCAGCGAGAACCGCGTGCTCGACGTCGCGTACGCGCTCGAGCGGAGCCTCGGCTTCGATGGAGCGCTCGCCCGTGTCTGAGGAGCTACGAACGCCGCAGCCGCCGGCAGGCGGCTCTAAAGACGATCTCTACGAGCCCGTGATCGGGCTGGAGATACACGTGCAGCTCGCCACGGCGACGAAGATGTTCTGCGGCTGCGCGCTGTCCTTCGGCGAGCCGCCCAACACCCGCACCTGCCCCGTCTGCCTCGGCCTGCCCGGCAGCCTGCCCGTCGTCAACGCCCGCGCTGTGCACTTCGGGCTGATGATCGGCCTCGCGCTCGGCTCCGAGCTCGCCCCGCGCTCGATCTTCCACCGCAAGAACTACTTCTATCCCGACCTGCCCAAGGGCTATCAGATCTCCCAGTACGACGAGCCGCTTTGCCGCGGCGGCCGGCTCGAGAACGTGCGCATCCACCGCGTGCACCTCGAGGAGGACGCCGCCAAGCTGATCCACGTGGGCGCCAGCGGTCGCATCCACGGCTCGGACGCGAGCATCGTCGACTTCAACCGCGGCGGCACGCCGCTCGCCGAGATCGTCACCGAGCCCGACGTGCGCTCGCCCGAGCAGGCAAGCGTCTGGCTGAAGCTGCTGCGCGCCACGCTGCGCCAGCTCGGCGTCTCAGACGTCAACATGGAGGAGGGCTCGCTGCGCTGCGACGCCAACATCTCGCTGCGTCGCACCGGCACCAGCCAGCTCGGGGTCAAGACCGAGCTCAAGAACATGAACTCCTTCCGCTTCATCGAGCGCGGCATCAGGGCCGAGATCGCCCGCCAGGAGAAGATCCTTAGGGGTGGCGGGCAGGTCGAGCAGGAGACGCTGCACTTCGACCCCGCCTCCGGCGCCATCACCTCGCTGCGCTCCAAGGAGGAGGCGCACGACTACCGATACTTCCCCGAGCCCGACCTCGTGCCCGTGGCCATCGACGAGCAGATGCTCGCCGACGCCCGCGCCGCGATGTCCGAGCTGCCCGCCGAGCGCGCCGAGCGCTACGAGCGCGAGCTCGGGTTGAGCGCCGAGAGCGCGCAGCTGCTCGCGGTTCGAGGCTGGCTCGCTGAATTCTTCGAGGGGGCGCTAGGCGTCCAGGCGGACGTCCCCGTGCAAACGCTCGCCAACTGGGTCGCGGTCGAGTTGGCCAGCCGACTCGACGACGGCCTCGATGCGACCGAGGCCCGCGTCACCCCCCGAGCGCTCGCGCAGCTTGTCGAGCTCGTTTCCTCCAAGCGGGTCAGCGTGGGCGCTGGTCGCCAGGTGCTAGACGTCCTGGTCGCCGAGGGTGGAGAACCAGAGGCGATCGTCGAGGCGCGGGGATTGGGAGCCATCGACGCAGGCGACGAGCTCGCCGGCATCGTCGCCGCAGCGCTCGCGGCCAACGCAGACGCCGCCGAGCGCGTGCGCGAAGGCAACGCCAAGGCGATCGGCCCGATCGTCGGGCAGGTCATGCGCGAGACCAAGGGTCGCGCCGACGGGACAGAGGTGGCGCGGCTCGTTCACGAGCAGCTCGGCGTGTGAGCGCTCGGGCGCACGACGGTGTTGATGGTCGCGGCGCGCCCGTCGTCGTCGCCGCCGACGCCTTCTGTACTGCAATGGTCTTACAGACTCCGTCGGAGCGATACTCCACCAGGCGCGCCCCAGGTGTGCCCTGACTGCGCCGGGAGCGCGCCCTAACTGCGCCTCAACTGCGCCCGAAGTGCAACCACACGCTCCCCGGGCGCCATCACTTTCGAGACGGGCGCACGCCACATTTTGGACCGCCGGCCAAAGGCAACGGGGCTCCTGGGCGCCAATATGCTGATCATGAACCGGTCAGCAGCCAACTCGAGCGCTTCATCTCCTCGGCGGTTCATCCTGCTGCCCGAGGAGCCGGCAGATGCTCCGCATCATGGACCGCGCGTTCGCCGCTTCCAGCTCACGAGTGTGGGGCAGGGTGCGGGACGCGGACGGGCCGGCCTCAGCAGCTCCGATATCGCAACGGCGAGGATCGCCCGCGAGCTCGGTCGGCTGGGTCGCACGTAGCGATTTCACCCAGGTCGACCACGTACCGGCTTCCCTCAGCCGGTGCAATCGGGGTGCGGCCGGGCAGGGGTAGGAACTTCCTGTCCGGCCGCGCTACCATTGAGTCGATCGATATGAACGACCAGTCCTCATCCGGTTCCATCGGCAGGTCCTTCGGCCGGACGGTCGTGGCGGCGCTCGTGTTCCTGGTGGCCGCGTGGCTGCTGCTGGGCGTCATCATCCACATCGTCTCCTTCCTGTTCAGCATCGCGGTTCTCGTCATCGCGGTCGTGGCCGTCGTTTGGGCTCTGCGGATGCTGCTGTAGGAGCGGCGCGCGGCGATGGCATACGTCATCATCGCCGTCTGCTTCGGCATCTCCGGCGGGATCGTCGGCAAGATCAAGGGCAGCTCGTTCCTGCTGTGGTTCCTCATCAGCGGAGGCATCCCGATCCTCGGCCTGATGGCCGCGATCGCCTACCGCTTCGAGCGCGACGAGCTGCGCCGCGAGTGCCCCACGTGCGGGCGCGTGACCAAGATCTACGACGCGCTGTGCACGCGCTGCGGGACCGAGCTCGACTTCCCCGAGGTGGCGATCGCGCCCGAGTCATGGGAGCGCGTGCCGAGCACCCCCTCATCGTGAGCGGGGCTGCGCGCGGCACCGGCGCCGCGAGTCGGGTTCGGCTGCCCTAAGCCAGATTCGGCTGCCCTAAGCCGATCCCTGTCATACGCTGTCTCCCGTGATGAGCACGCAGGTGAAGACCGCGCCCCCGCCGGGGGACTCGCCCCTGGCCCGGTGGATCCACCGCGCGGGCTTCGCCGACGAGCGCGATTTCGTGCTGCGCGTCGTGCAGCCGGCGCTCGTCGGCATGATCGACGGCACGGTCTCCTCGCTGGCGCCGATCTTCGCCGCCGCGATCTACTCGAGCTCCGCAACGGCGTTGCGCGTCGGCTTCGCGGTCGCCCTCGGGGCCGGCGTAAGCATGGGCTGGTCGGAGGCGCTGTCGGACACCGGCGAGCAGACCGGTCGCGGCTCGGCCATCGTGCGCGGCGCCATCACCGGCGGCATGACCACGCTCGGCGGCATCTTCCACACGCTTCCGTTCCTGATCTCCAACGTCCACAAAGCGCTGATCGTCGCAGGCTGCGTGGTCGCGTTCGAGCTGTTCGCCATCGCCTGGGTCAGGCAGCGCTTCCTGGAGGTCTCGCTGCGCTCCTCGCTGCTGGTCGTGACCGTCGGCGGAGTGATCGTGTTGGCGATCGGCATCGCGATCGGCGTCTCCTGACGGCCGCGAACTCGCTGGGGCGGCCCTAAACCCGCTGGTACACTGGCGTTTTTCCCCTAAATAAACGAAGGGAGGTAGGCGATGCGCGCGGTTGATGCGTTGATGGAATGTCTGAAGGCGGAGGGCGTGGACGTCGTCTTCGGCCTGCCCGGCGGCGCCAACCTCCCGACCTACGACGCCATCGTCGGTGGCGGCATCCGTCACATCCTGGTCAGGCACGAGGCGGGCGGCGGGCACGCTGCCGAGGGCTACGCGAAGGCGACCGGCAAGGTCGGCGTGGCGTTTGCGACCAGCGGACCGGGCGCGACCAACCTGATCACGCCGATCTGTGACGCGATGATGGACTCGGTGCCCTGTGTGTTCATCACCGGCCAGGTGCGCACCGACCTGCTTGGCACAGATGGCTTCCAGGAGGCCGACACGATCGGCATCACGATGCCCGTGGTCAAGCACTCGTTCATGATCCAGCACCCGCAGGAGATCCCGCGGGCGATCCACGAGGCCTTCTATATCGCGCGCAGCGGCCGTCCTGGCCCGGTGCTCGTGGACATACCGACGGACCTGTCGAGGGCGGAAATCGACTACGAGCCGGTCACCGACGTGAGCCTGCCCGGCTATCAGCCGAAGATCGATGGCAACCAGAAGCAGATCCGCCAGGCGGCCAAGGCGCTGGCGGCGGCCCAGCGCCCGGTGATCTATGCCGGGGGTGGCGTGGTCAACGCGAACGCGTCCGAGGAGCTGCGCGAGTTCGCCCGCAGCGATCGCTTCCCCGTGACGTGCACGCTGATGGGGCTCGGTGCGTTTCCCGCTGGGGTGGGCGGTACGCCCGATCCGCAGTGGCTGGGCATGCTGGGGATGCACGGCACGCGCTCGGCGAACTACGCGATGGACGAGGCGGATCTGATCTGCGCGGTCGGCGCTCGCTTCGATGACCGCATCACGGGCAAGCTGTCCGAGTTCGCGCCGCGGGCGAAGTTCATCCACATCGACGTCGACCCGGCGGAGATCTCCAAGAACGTGCCGGCGCACATCCCGATCGTCGGCGACGCCAAGAACGTGCTGGGGAAGCTGGTGATCGAGTACCGCGCGATCGGCGCCGACCCGGCGCGCCTGGAGGCGTGGTGGAACAGGATCGACGGCTGGAAAGCCAAGTACCCGCTGGGCTACGAGGACAGCGCGGACGCGGAGATCAAGCCGCAGTACATGATCCAGGCGCTGTACGAGGCGACGGGCGGCGAGGCGATCGTCACGAGCGATGTCGGCCAGCACCAGATGTGGGCGGCGCAGTACTACGACTTCCCGGAGCCGCGGCGGTGGATCAACTCGGGTGGCCTCGGCACGATGGGCTTCGGGCTGCCGGCGGCGATGGGCGCGGCGGTCGGCGCCCCGGAGCGGCTGGTGTGCTGCGTGGCGGGCGACGGCTCGGTGCAGATGAACGCGCAGGAGCTCGCGACGTGCGCGCAGAACAACATCCCGATCAAGGTGTTCATCATGAACAACGGCTATCTCGGCATGGTCCGTCAGTGGCAGGAGCTTTTCTGGGATCGCAAATACAGCCACGTGGACATGGGCGAGTTCCCCGACTTCGTCAAGCTCGCCGAGGCCTACGGCGTCACCGGCATGCGCTTCTCCGACAAGAGCACGCTCGTGGAGGACATGAAGCGCGCGATCGCCGTCGAGGGCCCGGTGCTGGTCGACGTGCGCGTCACGCGCGAGGAGAACACCTACCCGATGATCCCCGCCGGGCAGGCCGCTCGCGAGATGGTGGGGTGAGCGCCGTCATGGGAGAACCCGGAACGAAGGAGCCACTCAGCCTCGAGGAGCTGGAAGCGTCCACGAACATGCGCACAGGGCGCAAGCACGTGCTGTCGATCCTCGTGGAAAACAAGTCCGGCGTGCTCACGAGGATCGCTGGCCTGTTCGCCAGGCGGGGCTTCAACATCTCGACGCTGACCGTCGGGCCGACCGAGGATGTCCAGATCTCGCGCGTGACGCTGACGGTCGACGGCGCGCTGCACCCGATCGACCAGGTCACCAAGCAGCTGCACAAGCTCGTCAACGTGCTGAAGATCCGCGACCTGGAGCCGGCCGACACGGTCGCGCGCGAGCTGGCGCTGTTCAAGGTGACCGCCGACGGCGGGCAGCGCGGCGAGCTGATGCAGATCGCCGAGATCTTTCGCGGCAAGGTCGTCGACGTGACCAAACGGGCGGTCATCATCGAGGTGACCGGCACCACGGAGAAGATCGAGGCGTTCGAGGGCATGGTCCGCCCGTTCGGGCTGATCGAGATGATGCGCACGGGCGAGATCGCGATCTCGCGGGGTCGCAGCGAGACCTAGAGCGAGCGTGCGCGCGCACCACGATCTTCTGGGAGGCACGTTCGCTGGTCCCCCAGACAGCCCAGCCGGCGCCGGCCACCACACTTTCACGTTGAGCGCGGATGACCGCGAGCGCCTGGTCGGACGGCTGCGTCGGGCGGTCAGGCGCGCGCGACGCCGCGGCGAGGAGGTGCTGGCGACGATCTCGCTGCCGCTTGCCCGCGAGGTGGACCCGTCGGCTGTCGTGTGCGCCTCGCGCCGCCCAGGCGAGCGCTGGTTCGTGTTCGAGCAGCCCGACCGGGGCCGCGCGGCGCTGGCGGGGCTCGGGGAGGCGATCGGCCTGCAGGCGGCAGGCGCGGCGCGCTTCGCCACCGTGGCCGAGCGCTGGCGGGCGCTGTCGGCAACCGCCGTGGCCGCGTCGTCATCGAAGGTGGATCCCGTGGAGGAGCCGGCGGGCGGCGGGGTGGGTGGGGATCCGATCGCCGTGGGGGGCTTCGCGTTCGCCCCCGACGGTGGCGCCGCGCCGCACTGGCAGGGATTCGCGCCCGCCTCGCTGACGGTTCCCGAGGTTGCCCTCACCCGCAGAGAGAGCGCCGGCGAGCCGACCGTGCGCATGACCCTGGCGGCGCTGGCCTCGCCCGATGACGTGCCCGAGGAGCTGCTCGCGCGCCTGGAGCGCCGCGTGGCGGAGCTGCGCTGCGAGCCGCTGGCGCTGCTGGACCCGGCCCCGACCGGGCGCTTCCAGGTCGCGAGCGCGATGCCGCCCGAGCATTACGAAGGCGCGGTTGCGCGCGCGGTCGAGCTGATCGGCGCCGGGCAGCTGCAGAAGATCGTGCTCGCTCGCGAGGTGCAGGTCCACGCGCCGCGCGAGTACGACCCGGCGGCCGTGTTCGGCGTGCTGCGCGAGGAGTTCCCGTCGTGCTCGGTGTTCTGCGTCGGGCGTGGCGAGGCGACCCTGATCGCGGCAAGCCCCGAGCTGCTCGTGCGGCGCGAGGGCCATCGCGTGAGCACGCTCGCGCTCGCCGGCTCCACGCGACGCAGCGCCGACCCCGCCGTCGACGACCACCTCGGCGAGCAACTGCTGCGCGACGAGGGCTACCGCGAGGAGCACGCGATCGTCGCCCGCCGGATCGAGCGCATGCTGCGCCCCCACGCGATCTGGGTGACGGCAGCGCCCGAGCCCGAGCTGGTCAGGATCGCCAACATCCAGCACCTGGCCACGCCGATCCGGGCGCAGCTGGCCGCGCCGATGGAGGCGCTCGAGCTGGCTGGGCTGATGCACCCCACACCGGCGGTCGGCGGCGAGCCGCTGGCCCGCGCCGCGCCGCTGATCCCCGCGCTGGAGGGCCTGGACCGCGGCTGGTACAGCGGCCCGGTCGGCTGGACCGACGCCACCGGAGACGGAGAATTCTGCGTCGCCCTGCGCTGCGCCCTGCTGCGCGGCAACGTCGCTCGCTGCTACGCCGGCAACGGCATCGTGCGCGACTCCGACCCGCGCGCCGAGCTCGCCGAGACCGAGATCAAGCTCCAGGCGCTGTTGCCGCTGCTGGCGGGCTGAGCGCCGCTCAGTCGCGCATGGCGTGAAAATAAGTTGGCATGCACATGCTCTGTATGTGCATGTCCACCCTGTCGCATCGCACGCAGCTGCTCCTTGACGACGAGCGTCATCGACGTCTCGAGGAGGAGGCTCGCCGTACGGGGAGGTCGATCGCCTCGCTCGTGCGGGAGGCGATCGACGCGCGGTATCAGCTTGCGGAGCAGACGGCCGGCCGCCGCCGGGCCGCGACCGCGCTGCTGGACGCGCCGCGGCCGGCCGGTCCGGAGCCGGACTGGGCCGAGGTCGAGCGGGAGCTGCTCGACTCCCGGGTCGCGCCGGACATGTCGTGACGCGGGTCCTGGTCGATACCGACGTGATCCTGTACGCCATCGGTGGGCCGCATCCCCATGCCGAGCCGTGCCGGCGCATCGTGGCGCTGGCGGGCGAGGGACGCGTGGACATGGAGGCTCCGGTGGACCTCGTCCGGGAGATCCTGCACCATCGGGCCCGCCGGCTCGGCGATCGCCGCCAAGCCGCCGCCGACGCGGCCGCGGCCGCGACTCTATGCCGCCTGCACGCCGTCGAGCCTCAGGACGCGAGCGAGGCCGCGCGGTTGTTCGCGGACTCCACCCGCCTGTCGGCACGCGACGCGGTGTTCGCCGCCGTCGCGATCCGTCACGGCCTGGACACGATCCTGTCGGCCGACAGCGACTTCGACGGCCTGCCCGGCCTGCGCCGCCTGGATCCGGCGGAGCCCGCGGCTGTGACGGAGCTCACCGGCTCCTGACGCGGGGGGGTCCAGCCACCACTGGCGCTGACGCTTTCGCCTTCGACCGCCACTTCGCTCAGCGTGGTCTCACGCTTGTGCCGGCCTGAGCGCGCGCAGCGGAGTCAGCGCGTGCAACCCCATGACGCCGATGATGCGTGGCGAATAGTCAGAAACATCTTGGATATAGATATCTGATTTTTCACACGCGCAGCGGACGGGAGCCTATGATCGAGCCAACAGTTGGACGCGTTCAGTCGCGCTGGCCGTGGCCGGCTGGAGCGCGCGAGCTCTCAGTCCTCACCACAACCGCATAAGGGGGTTTGCCATGAATCCGGCCGTGCCCACGCCGACTCCGCCACGCTTTGGCCAGGGAGCGATCACGACGAAGCTGAATCTCGGGCCGCTTGCGTCGTTGCCCGGTAGCTGGCGGGGGCCCGGCTTCAACGTGATGTGGCGGCCGGACAACACCAAGAGCCCCACGTTCGACGAAATCCACCGCTTCCTCGAGCTCAACCTGACGACCGACTCGTTCGACTTCCGCGTGATCCCCGGGGTGGTGCCGAACCGTGGCGCCGGGGAACAGGAAGACCTCAGCCTGTACGGCCTGCACTATCTCCAGCGGGTCAGCGACGCCGACGTGCCGCCGGTCAAAACCGCTGGCGAAGCGCTGCACATCGAGCCGGGCCTGTTCATGAACGTGCCCGCGAGCGAAAACCACGAGACTCCCACGATCGTGCGCATGGGCGCCATCCCGCACGGGGTCAGCGTGCTGATGCAGGGGCCGACCCCCAGCATCGTGCCGGTTGACGGGCCACCGAAAATACCCGCGATCTTTCCGCTCGAGCAGCTGCCGGAATTCACTCCCCAAAAACCCCAGCCGGGGGTGCCCAACGCAAACCCCCCGATCGAGGGCCTGGGCATCATGCCGGTCGACGTCCCGACGCCCCCGAAGCAGCCCCCGCCGCCGCTGAAAGGCGTTAAAAGCGAGCAGCATGAAGTCAAAGAGGTCGTCATCGAAAACGACAAACCCGGGAAGACCAACGGTCCGTTTCCGCCGGAGTTCCAGGAATACGTCGACAACCCGAACAAGGTGTTGGAAGATGCGATCGCCGGTCAGGACATCCTCGGCACGATCGCGATCGAGCTCAACAGCGAAGAAGTGGAAGACTCGATCGCGAACATCCCTTTCCTGGGGACTCCGAAGCAACAGCAGGAGCCCAAGCCGGCGAACAACGCGTTCGTCCAGTCGGCGAGGGCGACCTTCTGGATCGAGTGGGTGCGCTTTGGCGATGGGAAGGGCGGACGGCCCGCGGCCGGCAACGCCCCGGACCCGGCCCACCAGATCGAGCCGTATCTTGGCGAGCCGACGTATCTGCAGCTGCAGTACTCGCAGTCGGTGATCCTGGTCTTCAACGAAGTTCTCTGGCCGCACATCACGGTGGGGACGCTGACGCTGAGCGCCGGGTAAGCCGCGCAGCTGCTCAGGCGCTTGGCGAGATAGCCGCGGACACGGCGCCCCACACGCGGCGGTGCAGCTCGACGTTGCGCGCGCGCTCGCTGCACACGTGCACGATCGTCGAGCCCACCTCGGGCGCGAGTGCGCGCTCGAGCGCCGCCCGCAGCTCGGACGTCGTCGCGACACGTTCATACCCCAACCCATAGAGCGTGGCCGCCGCGGCGAAGTCGAGATCGGTGGGGGTGGCGATGTGGCGCGTGTAGATGTCCTCGTCGTCGCGCGCTCGACCGCTCGCCTCGCCGGGCGCAATGGCCCTCTGCGGCTCGCCGGGGTCGTTGGTGTCACCGGCGGGGGCGCGCGCCATGCTCGCGTCCGATACCGGCAGGAAGTCGAAGATGCCGCCGCCGCCGTTGTCGAGCAGCACGATCATGAGCTTCACGCCAAGCCGCTTGTGAGCGAGCAGCCCGCCGATGTCGTAGGCAAGCGCGACATCGCCGATCAGCAGCACCACCGGGCCGGGCTCGTGGGCGGCCGCGCCGAAGGCGGAGGAGACGGTGCCGTCGATGCCGTTGGCGCCGCGGTTGCACAGCACGCGCGGGGGGTCCGGGCGCAGCGGCCAGAACGTCTCGATGTCGCGCACCGGCATCGAGGAGGCGACGAACAGCGTCGCCTGCTCCGGCAGCAGCACCCCCAGCTCGGCCGCGACCGCCGGCTCAGACAGCTCACCGTCGACGAGCACCCCCAGAATCGCCTCGGCCGCGCTCTCGTCGGCACTGCGCCAGCTCGCGAGCCAGTCGCGCCCTAGCTCCTCTCGCGCGACCGAGCCCGTCGCTGCGGCGGGCGACTGCGCCGCCTGGGCGGCCAGGTCCATGAGCGCCGCGGCGGGGTCGAGCGCGAGCGAGTCCGACAGCACCGACGCGGGGTCCTGCCACGCACCCTCCGGATCGAGCGCCAGCTGGCGCGCGCCGTCCAGGCCGGCCAGCCATGTCCGTAGCGGCTTGGACACCGGCAGGTCGCCGACGCGCAGGACGAGATCGGGCGCCAGCGACGCCGCGAACGCCTCGTCGCGCAGCAGCGCGTCGTAGTGGGCGATCGCCGCCCCGCCGCGACGGGCACCCGACAGCGGATCGGCCAGCAGCGGCCAGCCGGCGGCGGCCGCGAACGTTGCCGCCGCCTGCGCCAAGCCGCGCTGACGCTCATCGCGCCCGGCCACCACGACGCCCCGATGTGAGGCAGCCACCAGCTCGCGTAGCGTCGCCTCCGCCGCGCCCGCTCGCGGCCCGCCAACGTCTGCCGCCCGCACCGGTACACGGCTCACATACGGACGGCCGTCTTCACGCCCGCTCGCGTCCTGCGGGAGCTCCGCGTCGAGGACCAGCGGCTCGCGCAGCGGGAAGTTCAGGTGCACGACGCCCGGGCGGCCCTCCAGCGCGCTCCAGTAGGCGCGGCACGCGAGCGTGCGCATCCAGCGCAGCGGCTCGGGGCTCGCGTCGTGCACGCCCACCTCGAAGAACCACTTGGCCGCGCCGCCGAACAGCTTGAGCTGGTCGATCGCCTGGCCGGCGCCGTTCTCGCGCAGCTCAGGCGGGCGGTCTGCGGTGAGCAGCAGCAGCGGCACCCGCGCCTCGTGGGCCTCGATCGCCGCCGGCAGCAGCTCGGCGGCGGCGGTGCCGGAGGTGCAGGCCACGGCCACCGGCAGCCCCGACGCCTTGGCCAGGCCGAGCGCGAAGAACCCCGCGCAGCGCTCGTCCACGTGCGAGTAGCAGTGCAGGCGCGACTCCCGCGCGAGCGACAGCACCAGCGGCGCGCAGCGCGAGCCCGGCGAGGTGCACGCCGCGCGCATGCCGCAGCGCGCCAGCTCGTCCACGAACGCCCTCAGCAGCGTGTACATATCGGTTGCGGGGCTGTCGGTGGCGGGGCTCATAGGATGATCGCGTGCCGGAGAACGTCGTCCTGCTTCACGGGTTCAGCGGCACGCGGCGCGCCTGGGACGGCGTGATCGCGGCGCTCGACCGTGAACGCTACCTGCCGCTGGCGCCCGACCTGCCCGGGCATGGCGAGAGCGCCGACGCCGAGCGGCCGATCACCTTCGCCGGCTGCGTGGCGGCCGTGCTCGCCGCGGCGCCCGAGCGCTTCACGCTGTGCGGGTACTCGATGGGCGGGCGTATCGCCCTGCACGTCGCGCTCGCCGCCCCCGCGCGCGTGACCCGTCTGGTGCTCGTGGCGAGCACGGCCGGCATCGAGGACCCCGCGGCGCGAGCCGCGCGGCGCGAGTCCGACCGCGCGCTCGCGCGCCAGCTGGAGGAGGTCCCGTTCGAGGAGTTCATCGAGCGCTGGCGCACGCAGCCGCTGTTCGCCGAGGACCCGCCGGAGGTGGGCGCGCTGGCGCGCGAGGATCAGCGCCGCAATCGCCCGGACGCGCTCGCGGCCGTCCTGCGGGGGGTCGGCACGGGCGAGATGGAGCCGCTGTGGGACAGGCTGGGCGAGCTGAGCATGCCGGTCACGGTGGTGGTGGGGGATCGCGACTCGAAGTTCCTGGCGCTCGGCCGGCGCATGGTCGGGCTGCTGGGCGACGCCGAGCTCGTGGTCGTCCCAGGCGGCCACGGCCTGCCGCTGGAGAACCCGAATGCGGTGGCAGGCGTGCTAGAAGGGCTCCACTCCGAGGAGGCGGGGGGTTCCGCCGGCGGCCATGCCGACGGCGCATGATAGACTAAGTCCATGACTAAGTCTGTTGGTGTGCACGAGGCCAAGACGCACCTTTCGCGGCTGCTGGAGGACGTCGCGGCGGGCGAGGAGGTCATCATCACGCGGCGGGGCGAGGAGGTCGCGAGCCTGGTGCCCGTGCGCCGGTCATCGGCCCGGCGCCTGGGGATCGACCGTGGGCGCTTCGTCGTACCCGACGACTTCGACAAGGCGCTTCCGGATGAGCTGCTCGACTCGTTCGAGCGGTGAGAGTCCTCCTCGACACGCACGTCTTTCTCTGGCTGCACACCGAGCCTGAGCGTCTCGGCGAGCACCTGGCGGTCGTTGAAGATCGACGCAGCCAGCTGCTCATCTCGGCAGTCAGCTCGTGGGAGATCGCGATCAAGTACGGACTCGGCCGGCTTGCGCTCCCGGAACCGCCGGAGCGCTACGTCCCCGAGCGACTGCGTGCCATCGGAGCGCAGGCGCTGGCGATCGAGCACACCCATGCGCTCGCTGTGGCCGCGCTACCACATCTGCACCGCGACCCGTTCGACCGTCTGCTCGTGGCGCAGGCGGGGCTGCTCGACGTGCCGATTCTCACGGCGGACCCTCAGCTCGTCCGGTATCCGGTGCGCACGCTGATGGTCAGCTAGAACGGGTCGACCCCCAGGCCAGGATCAGCGGGCACCGCGATCGCCCCCGCCCGCGCCGGCAATGGGTTCTCGATCCCGCTGAACAGCTCGAGCGTGGCCAGGCCGCAGTGGGGCATCGAACCCCCACCCGCCGCGCGCGAGGCCAGCGCGGCGGCTGCGTGGACGGCGGCGGCGATGCCCAGTGGGCCGTCGAGCGTGGAGGAGAGGTACACCTCGGCGCCCGTGCTGCGCACCAGCGCCGCGGCGGCCAGCAGCGCGGTGATCCCGCCGCAGCGGGAGATCTTCAGACACACCGCGTCGGCCACGTCGGCCGTCAATGCTCCATGCTCGCCCGCCGTCTCGTCGATCGCGACCCGCACCGCCACGCGCTCGCGCACCTCGCGCACGGCATGCAGGCCGTGGGTCGGCTCCTCGACGAGCTCGAGCCCGGCGGGGGAGAGGCTGTCGATCGCGCGCACCGCCTCCTCGACGCCCCACGCGCCGTTGGCGTCCAGGCGCAGCGCCACCGCCGGCCCGGCGGCTGCGCGGGTGGCGGCCACGCGACCGGCGTCGTCGCCGACTCCCACCTTCAGCTTCAGGCACGTGTAGCCCGCGCGCACGGCCGCCGCCGCCTGCTCGGCCGCGCCAGCCCGGTCGAGCGCGGACAGCGTCGCGTTGACCGGCACGTGCGTCGCGGCGTCGTCGCTCAGCAGCGCCGCGACCGGCGTGCCCGCGCGGCGCCCGGCGCGGTCCCACAGCGCCAGATCGATCGCAGCAAGCGCCTGCGGGAGGTCATCCACCTCGCGGCACGCTTCGATCAGCTGCGCGCCGTTCATGCCCTCGGACCGTGCCAGCACGGGCACGTAGCGCTCGAGCGCGCCGTGCGCACGCTCGACGCTCACGCCGTCGTAGGACTCCAGCGGCGCCGCTTCGCCGTATCCCACCACGCCGTCGCGGTCGCTCAGGGCCACGACCAGCAGCTCGCGCTCGGCGACGGCGCCGTACGCGCTCTGCAGCGGCGTCCTCAGCCTGAGCGTGCGGCGCTCGACGTCGAGCTTCACGTGCCGATCCCGCCGCTAGCGAGGATCCCGGCCGCGAACAGCAGGCAGAAGACGAGCTGCAGAGCGCCCGTCCTCGCCAGCGCGCCGTTGAGCGCCGGCCCGTCGGTGCGCGTGCGCACGACCCGCACGACCCGCGCCGCCAGCGGGATCACGGCCCACGGCAGCAGCAGCCACGCGCTCATCGACCCGAACGCCCACGGCAGCGGAGCGGTGACGAACGCGCCCGCGACCATCCCCGCGTACAGCCGGCGCGTGCGCGCGCGGCCAAGGCGCACCGCGAGCGTGCGCTTGCCCGCGCGCCGGTCGGTCTCGAGGTCGCGCACGTTGTTGACGACCAGGATCGCGCTCGCCAAGAGCCCGACGGGCACCGCGCACACGAACGCCTGCCACGGGAGCTGCTGCACCTGCACGAAGTACGAGCCGGCCACCGCGACCACCCCGAAGAACAGGAACACGAACACCTCGCCCAGGCCCTCGTAGCCGTACGGGCGCGGGCCGCCGGTGTAGAGCACCCCCGCGAGGATCGACGCGGCGCCGACGGCGAGCAGCTCCGGTCCGGCCACGGCCACCAGATAGGCGCCGCACGCAACCGCCAGGCCGAACGTCACGTACGTCGCCAGCAGCACCTGGCTGGGCGGCACCAGGCCGCCGGCCGTCACCCTGACCGGGCCGAGGCGATCCTCGGTGTCGGCTCCCCGCCGCGCGTCGGAGTAGTCGTTGGACAGGTTGGTGCCCACCTGGATGAACACCGCACCGAGCAGCGCCGCCACGAAGGCAAGCGCGCGGAAGCGTCCGGCGCCGAGCGCCAGCGAGGTGCCGACGAGCACCGGCGCCACCGCGGCCGGCAGCGTGCGCACACGGGCCGCCATCACCCAGATGCGGACTGCGCTCACACTCAGGCCCGCTTGGGGAAGCGCGAGAAGTCCGGCTTGCGCTTCTCCCGGTACGCGTCCCGTCCCTCCTGCGCCTCCTCGCTGCCGTAGAACAGCAGGTTCGCGTCGTGCGCCAGCTGCTGGATCCCCGACAGCCCGTCCTCGGCCGCGTTGAAGCTCGCCTTCAGCAGCCGCAGCGCGAACGGCGAGAGCGCGAGCATCTCCTTGCACCAGGTGACGGTCTCATCCTCCAGGCGCTCGAGCGGGACGACCGCGTTCACGAGCCCCATCTCAAGCGCCTCATCGGCCGAGTACTGCCGGCACAAAAACCAGATCTCCTTGGCCTTCTTCGGCCCCACCAGGTTCGCGAGCAGGCCCGCGCCGAAGCCGCCGTCGAAGGAGCCCACCTTCGGTCCGACCTGGCCGAAGCGCGCGTTCTCGGCGGCGATCGTCAGGTCGCACACCAGATGCAGGACGTGCCCGCCGCCGATCGCGTAGCCGGCGACCATCGCCACGACCGGCTTGGGCAGCCGGCGGATCTGGACGTGCAGGTCGGTCACGTGGAAGCGCCCCACGCCGGCGCGGGTGGGCGCCAGGAGCTCCTCGTCGTTCAGGTAGCCAGAGTCGCCGCGCACGCGTTGGTCCCCGCCGGAGCAGAACGCGTCGGTGCCCTCGCCCGTCAGCACGATCACGCCGATCTCGGTGTCCTCGCGCGCTTCCTCGAAGGCGCGGGACATCTCGATCACGGTGCGCGGGCGAAACGCGTTTCTGACCTGCGGCCGGGCGATCGTGATCTTGGCGATCCCCTGGTCTGGAGCGGCGGACCTCTCGTAGCGGATGTCGGTGTACGCGCCGTCGGCGGGCGCCGGGGAGGGTATCCAGGTGGTGCTCATCGCGCGAAGGCTAGCCTGTGCGCCATGGAGGTCGAGGGATGGCTGTCCCGCGCCGCCGCAGAGCGCCCCGAGCACACGGCTCTGCGGACGCCCGCGGGGGACTGGTCCTACGCGCGGCTGCACGCCGCCGCGCGCTCGGGCGCGGGCGAGCTGGCCGCGCGCGGCGCCGTACGCGGATCGCACGTGGCGATCGCGCTGCCGGGCGGCCTGGCCTTCGCGCAGGCGCTGCACGCCTGCCTGCTGATCGGCGCGGTGGCGGTGCCCGTCGATGTGCGCCTGTCCCCGGGCGAGCGCGCGCGCGTCGCCGACGGCGCGGCGGTGCTGGTGGAGGAGCCGCTCGGGGAGGCGCCGGCGCCGGCCGCTGTCCCGACCACGTGGGTGCACGACCTCGACGCCACCGCGGTGGTGATCCACACCTCGGGCACGAGCGCCTCGCCACGACCGATCGAGCTCACCTATGGCAATCTCCTGTGGAGCGCCCTCGGCTCGGCCGTGGCCCTCGGCCTGGACCCCGAGGATCGCTGGCTGTGCGCGCTGCCGCTGGCGCACGTCGGCGGGCTGTCGATCCTGCTGCGCTCATCCATCTATGCGACCACCGCCATCGTCCACGAGCGCTTCGAGCTCGACCGCGTCGCGCACGCCCTCGGCGCGCAGCGGGCGACGCTCGTGAGCCTCGTCGCCACCACGCTCGCACGGCTGCTGGACGCCGGCCTGGAGCGTCCGCCGGCGCTGCGCTGCGCGCTGACCGGCGGCGGCCCGGTGCCCGCGGCCCTGCTGGCGCGCGCACGCGACGCCGGCGTGCCGGTCGGCCTGACCTACGGCCTGACCGAGAGCTGCTCGCAGGCGACGACCACGCCGGTCGCCGCGATCGCGGGCGACGGTGGCGTACCGGCGAGCGCGGGGCCGCCGCTGTTCTGCACGCGGGTGCGGATCGCGGGGGCGCCGCCGGCGCAGCCGGGGGCCGGGGAGATCCTGCTCGCCGGGCCGACCGTTGCTGCGGCGGCGCTCGCGCCCGACGGCTGGCTGCACACGGGCGACATCGGCGAGCTCGATGAGCGCGGCTGGCTGCTGGTGAGCGGGCGCGAGTCGGACACGATCGTCAGCGGCGGCGAGAACGTCGCGCCCGCCGAGGTGGAGGCCGTGCTCGAGGCCCATCCGCAGGTGCTCGAGGCGGCGGTGCTCGGCCGCACCGATCCCCAATGGGGCGAGGCCGTGACTGCGATCGTGGTCGTGCGGACGGGCGCGGCCCTGGAGGAGGGGCAGCTCCGCGAGCACTGCGCGCGCGCCCTGGCCCCGTACAAGGTCCCCAAGCGCTTCGTGCTCGGTGCGGAGCCGCTTCCGCGCACGCGCTCGGGCAAGCTGCTGCGCAGGGAGCTGCGGTGAGCTTCGACGCGAACGCGTACCGCCGGAGCAGCCTGGAAGGCTGGGAGGAGGCGGCCCCGGGGTGGGTGCGTCGCGCCGAGCTGCTGCGCAAGTTCGCGGCTCCGGTGTCCGACTGGATGATCCGGGCAGTCAACCCGCAGCCCGGCCAGCGCGTGCTCGAGCTGGCTGCCGGCCTCGGAGAGACGGGGATGCTCGCGGCCGCGCTGGTCGCTCCGACGGGCGGCGTGATCGTCTCCGACCAGGCCGAGGGGATGCTCGAGGGCGCCCGCGCGCGGGCGCTCGAGCTCGGCCTCAGCAATGTCGAGTTCCAGGTCCTGAACGCGGAATGGATCGACCTGCCGCTCGCCAGCGTCGACGCGGTGCTGTGCCGCTGGGGCTACATGCTGATGGCCGACCCCGGCGCGGCGCTGGCGGAGACGCGGCGCGTGCTGCGATCCGGCGGGCGCGTGGCGCTCGCGGTCTGGGACGCCCTCGCGAGCAACCCCTGGGCGCTGCTTCCCGGGCAGGAGCTGATCGAGCGCGGGCTGGCGCCCGCCCCGACCGCGCAGTCCGAGCAGCCGCCGGGGCCGTTCGCGCTGGGTGACGCCGCGCGTGTCAGGGAGCTGCTCGCACACGCCGGGTTCGCGGAGGTCGAGGTCGAGGCCATCGACCTGCCCCGCCGGCACGCGAGCTTCGAGGAGCTATGGGACACGACGCTCGACCTCTCGCGCGGCTTCCACGACGCCGTGCTCTCGCGCCCGGCGCCCGAGATGCTGGAGATCCAGGCGTCGCTGGCCGAGCGCTTCGCGCCGTACACCGCCGCCGACGGGACGCTGGAGATACCCGGGCGCACGCTGCTCGCGTCCGCCAGCGCCTGAGTCGGGCGCCGTTGGGATAGCCTGCGGCCAATGATCTACGACGACGAAGCGGACCTCACTCTCCTGGACGGCAAGACCGTCGCAATCATCGGCTACGGCTCTCAGGGCCACGCGCACGCGCTCAACCTCAAGGACTCGGGGGTGAAGGTAGTGGTCGGGCTGCGCCCAGACTCCGCATCCGTCGCCAAGGCGCGCGAGCAGGGCCTGGAGGTGCTGCCGGTGGTGGAGGCGGCGAGCCGCGGCGATCTCGTGATGATCCTGCTCCCGGACGAGCGCCACCACGACATCTGGGAGCAGGAGATCAGCGACGGCATCGCCGAGGGCAACATGATCCTGTTCGGTCACGGCTTCTCGATCCACTACGGCGAGGTGGTCCCGCCGTCGGGCGTGGACGTGGCGATGGTCGCGCCGAAGGGCCCCGGCCACCTCGTGCGCCGCCAGTTCACCGAAGGCAGCGGTGTGCCGGGGCTGATCGCGATCGCGCAGGACGCGACGGGCAACGCGCGTGCGCTGGCGCTCGCGTACGCCAAGGGCATCGGCTGCACGCGCGGCGGTGTGATCGAGACGACCTTCAAGGACGAGACGGAGACCGACCTGTTCGGCGAGCAGGCGGTGCTCTGCGGCGGCGCGTCCGAGCTGGTGCAGGCCGGCTTCGAGACGCTCGTCGAAGCCGGGTACGACCCCGAGATGGCCTACTTCGAGTGCCTGCACGAGCTCAAGCTGATCGTCGACCTGATGCACGAGAAGGGTCTCGCCGGCATGCGCTTCTCGATCTCCAACACGGCTGAGTACGGCGACTACACGCGCGGCAAGCGCGTGATCACCGATCAGACGCGCGAGAACATGCGCAAGATCCTCGCCGAGATCCAGTCGGGGGACTTCGCGCGCGAGTGGATCGCCGAGAACCGCGCCGGCCAGGAGAACTTCAAGCGCATGCGCGCGGAACAGGCCGACACGCAGGTCGAGCACGTCGGCGCGGAGCTGCGCTCGCACATGGACTGGATCAAGCCGGCGTTCTGAGCGATCGACCGGCCCACCCACCGTGCTCGCCTACGTCTTCTGGCATCGTCCGCGCGAGGGCGTCGCGGTCGACTCCTACGAGCGGGCGCAGCTTGCCTTCCACCGCTCGCTTGCCCGCTCCCGGCCGATGGGCATGCGCTGCTCGGCCACGTTCAGGATCGACGAGCTCCCGTGGGCGGTGCGCGGCGCCGAGGTCGCGGCCGCGAGCGAGAGCGCGCACGCTGGCTACGAGGACTGGTACCTGATCGACGACTTCGCGGCGCTGGGCGTTCTCAACGAGGCCGCCGTCGGTCGCGGGCACCGCAGCACCCACGACGAGGCGGCGCGACGCTTCGGCGGCGGGGCGGGAGGCCTGTACGCGCTGGTCGAGGGCAGCCGCTCCGACAGCGGCGTGCTGGCGGCGCCGCTCGGCGAGGCCAACGTCGCGATCTGGGTCGCCCGGCCGCCGGGCGCTCAGCGGCGCGAGCTCGGCGAGCTGCTGGGCGACGGCATGGACCCGCAGCACGCGAGCCTGTGGCGTCGCCAGCTGGTGCTGGGTCCGGCGTCGGAGTTCTGCCTGCTGGCTCGCGAGGCGTCGGTGTTCGAGCAGCCCGCGGGCGTCGCCGCGACGAGGCTGCCCGAAGGCTGGAGCGCGACGGTGGTGAGGAGAGAGGTCCTCTGGCATGGCTGACGTGCTGATCGAGCGCGAGCTGGCCGGCGGGGAGTTCAGGCGCCAGGACAGTCGCTTTCGCGAGTGGATCGGCGGCGGGCGCGAGGCGTCGGAGGAGCCCTCGCAGCGCGCCGGCGAGCTCGCGCCGGAGCCGGGCCGCTACCACCTGTACGTCTCGCTCGCGTGCCCCTGGTGCCATCGCACGGCGATCGTGCGCGAGCTGGCCGGCCTGCGGCAGGCCGTCGCGATCTCCTACGTGGCGCCGTTTCGCGACGAGCGCGGCTGGGCGTTCACGGCCGAGCGCTTCGACGACGGCCCGGGGGGCGAGTACACGGACGCGCTGCACGGCTGGAGCTTCATGAGCGAGGCCTACGACGCGAGCGACCCGGGCTATCGGGGGCGGATCACGGTGCCGGTGCTGTGGGACACGCACGACGAGCGGATCGTCAACAACGAGTCGAGCGACATCATCCGCATGATGGCCGGCGCCGACTCGCTCGGCGGGCTCGCACACGGCGCTGAGCTGGATCTGTATCCGCAGCCGCTGCGCGCGGAGATCGACGCGATCAACGCGCGCGTGTACGACACGGTCAACAACGGCGTCTACCGCGCGGGGTTCGCCCGCCGCCAGGACGCCTACGAGCGCGCGTTCGCGGAGCTGTTCGACAGCCTCGCCTGGCTGGAGGGCCTGCTCGCGAAGCGCCGTTACCTGCTCGGCGAGGCCGTCACAGAGGCCGACTGGCGGCTGTTCCCGACGCTGGTGCGCTTCGACGAGGTCTACAACCTGCACTTCCGCTGCAACTTCCGGCGCCTGGTCGACTACCCCAACCTGTGGCGCTACGCGCGCGAGCTCTACCAGCGCCCGGGCGTGGCGGGGACGGTCGCGATGGACCAGATCAAGCGCCACTACTACACCACCCACGACGAGCTCAACCCGAAGCGCATCATCCCAGTGGGTCCGGGCTATGACTGGGGCGATCGGTCGGGGATAGACAAGCATGGCCGCGGGCGATAGGCGCGCTGCGGTCAGAGACACGCGGTGGTCGAGCCGCCTCGGCGCGCGCGGCGTCCGCTACACTCGCGTTCGTCGTCGCGACTGGCGCTCGGGTGGAGTCCACCACCGGGGAGTGACGACTTGCCACCGCCGCGCGCCTGGGCACCCTCACCCCATCGAGCACCGTCTCGAGGTCCGACCGAGCGAGGAGCCCAAATGACGACGAGTCCCCTGACAGAACAGACGCCGCTGGTGATCCCCGACGAGCTGAGGCCCGCGGACGGACGCTTCGGCTGCGGCCCGTCGAAGGTGCGCCCGCAGGCGCTCGCGCGCTTGGCCGGCGAGGGCGGCGCGGTGATGGGCACCTCCCACAGGCAGAAGCCGGTGAAGGCGCTCGTGGGCGAGATCCGCGACGGCCTGTGCGCGCTGTTCGCGGCCCCCGACGGCTACGAGGTGGCGCTCGGCAACGGTGGCACGACCGCGTTCTGGGACGCGGCGGCGTTCGCGCTGGTGCAGGATCGGGCCGCGCACCTGAGCTTCGGCGAGTTCTCCCAGAAGTTCGCCACGGTGACCGCCGGCGCGCCGTTTTTGGCCGACCCGATCGTCGTCGCCGCTGACGCCGGAGACGCCCCCGACCCGCTCGCCCTTGGCGCGGCCGCGGCCGACGGCGGCGCCGACCTGCTGGCGTGGGCGCACAACGAGACCTCCACCGGCGTGATGGTGCCGGTGCTGCGGCCAGCGGGGGCGGGGGACGCGCTGGTGGCGATCGACGCGACCTCCGGCGCGGGCGGCCTGCCGCTCGACCTCGCCCAGGCCGACGTCTACTACTTCGCGCCGCAGAAGAGCTTCGCGGCGGACGGCGGGCTGTGGGTGGCGCTGCTCAGCCCGGCCGCGCAGGAGCGGATCGCGGCGCTGCACGCCTCCGAGCGCTGGATTCCCGAGTTCCTGTCGCTGCACACCGCCCTGGAGAACTCGCTCAAGGACCAGACGTACAACACGCCGGCGGTCGCCACGCTGTTCCTGCTGGCCGACCAGATCCGCTGGATGCTGGACGGCGGCGGCCTCGACTGGTGCGTCGCGCGCACGCGGGCGTCCTCCGAGCACCTCTACGGCTGGGCCGAGCGCACCTCCTGCACGACGCCGTTCGTCGCCGATCCGGCCAAGCGCTCGCTGGTCGTCGGCACGATCGACTTCGACGAGGCGGTGGACGCGGCGGCGGTCGCGGCGACGCTGCGGGCGAACGGCATCGTCGACGTCGAGCCCTACCGCAAGCTCGGTCGCAACCAGCTGCGGGTGGGGATGTTCCCGGCGGTGGACACGGCCGACGTGCAGGCGCTGACCGCATGTATCGACTGGATCGTCGAGCGACTCGCATGAGGACGTATGGCGGCGCTGGGCGGCGTCCTCGGTCGCTCGCGTGCACAGCACGCCACGCTCCCTGCGTCCTTGCCCAGCTTGCCCTACGTCCTCATGCGCAGGGTCGGCATGACGCGGAGGAGTCGATATGAGCGAGCGCCCGAAGGTGCTCGTCAAGGAGAAGATCGGCGACTCGGGCGTGGCGCTGCTGCGCGAGCACTTCGACGTCGAGCTGGGGATCGACTGGAGCGATGAGCAGCTGGCCGAGCGTATCGGCTCCTACGACGGGATCGTGATCCGCTCGGCGACCAAGCTCACGGCAGAGCTGATCGACCGCGCGTCGAGCCTGCGGGTGATCGGACGCGCGGGGGTTGGCGTGGACAACGTGGACGTCGAGGCGGCGACCAGGCGCGGGATCGTCGTCGCTAACGCGCCCGAGTCCAACGTGGTGACCGCGGCCGAGCACACGATGGCGCTGCTGCTCGCGCTCGCGCGCAACATCCCGCAGGCGTATGTGTCGCTGACCGGCGGCAAGTGGGAGCGCTCGAAGTTCTCGGGCGTGGAGCTGTATGAGAAGACGCTGGGCATCCTCGGCTTCGGGCGCATCGGCCAGCTGGTCGCGCAGCGCGCGCGCGGCTTCGGCATGCGCGTGCTCGCGTTCGACCCGTTCGTCAGCGCCGAGCGCTATCGCGAGCTGGGGGTGGACAAGGCGGGCGGCCCGGACGAGCTGTACGCGCAGGCGGACTTCATCACCGTGCACCTGCCCAAGACGCCCGAGACCGAAGGCTTCGTGAACGCTGACGCGTTCGCGAAGATGCGCGACGGCGTGCGCGTCCTGAACGTCGCCCGCGGGGGGCTGATCGACGAGCAGGCGCTGCAGGCGGCCCTGGACTCGGGCAAGGTCGCGGGCGCGGCGATCGACGTGTTCAAGAGCGAGCCGATGACCGAGCACCCGCTGTTCGCGTATCCCAATGTGGTCGTCACGCCCCACCTGGGCGCCTCCACGGCGGAGGCGACCGACCGCGCGGGCTATCAGAGCGCCGAGCAGGTCGTCGCGGCGCTGACCGACGGCGTCGTCTCGACGGCCGTGAACATCCCGGCGATCGGCGCCGAGGACATGGAGATGCTGGGGCCGTTCCTGCCGCTGGCCACGCAGCTCGGGCGCCTGGCGATGGCGCTGGCCGAGGGCAGCTCGGTGGAGCGCATCGAGGCGGCGTTCCTCGGGCGGATCGCGGAGTTCGACACGCGCCTGCTCGCGCTGGCGGTGATCGTCGGCGCGCTGCAGGGCCGCACCGAGGAGCAGGTAAACCTGGTGAACGCCCCGACGATGGCCCAGCAGCGGGGCATCGTGTTCGAGGAGAAGGCGGTCTCGGAGGCAGAGGACTTCAACGACCTGATCCGCGTGACGGTCGCCGCGGGCTCCGAGCGCGTCGCGGTGGCGGGCACGGGCATCGGCCCCAACGGCGTGCCGCACCTGGTCGAGGTGCAGGGTCGGCGGCTGACGATCGAGCTGGAGCGGTATGTGACGGTCTTTCGCTACGAGGACCTGCCGGGGATGATCGGCCGCGTGGGCACGATCTTCGGCGCGCACGGCATCAACATCTCCTCGGCCGCCGTCGGTCACACCCCCGACCCCCCGTTCGGCGGGCATGTGGGGCGTCAGGACTCCGCGGATGGATCGGAGGGCGGCCAGCGCTCGGCAGCGATGGTCGTCACGACCGACGCGCCCGTGCCCGACGCGGTCGTGGGCGAGATCGTCGCCTCGGACGGGTTCGTCAACGGCTGGTCGGTGGACCTCGGCTGAGGAGGCGGCGCCTCTCGGTGCGGCCCCGTCTGCGTCGCGAGGCCGCAGGCGTTGGCGGCGTTCGTGCCGCTCGGCGATCGGCTAGGCTGGCCGGGGATGCGGGCGGTGGTGATCACCAAGCACGGGGGACCGGGAGTGCTCGAGGTGCAGGAGCGCCCGGACCCGCAGCTCGGGCCCGGCCAGGTACGGATCGCGGTGGCGGCCGCGGGGATCAACTTCGCCGACGTGATGGCGCGGCTGGGCCTCTACCCCGACGCGCCCAAGACCCCCTGCGTGGTCGGCTATGAGGTCGCCGGGACGATCCTCGAGCTGGGGGAGGGGGCGTCGAATCCCGCCCGCCAACTGAGCGTCGGCCAGCGCGTGTTCGCCGGCACCCAGTTCGGGGGCTACGCCTCCGAGGTGGTGGCGGCGGCCGGCGACGTGGTCGCGCTGCCGGACGAGCTCAGCTTCGAGCAGGGGGCGGCGATCCCGGTCAACTACGGCACCGCCTGGGCGGGCCTGATCGGCTACGGCAGCCTGCGGCGCGGCGAGCGCGTCCTGATCCACTCGGCCGGGGGAGGGGTCGGCATCGCGGCCACCCAGATCGCCAAGCGGGCGGGGGCCGAGGTCTACGGGACCGCCTCCCCGGGCAAGCACGCCCGCATCGCCGAGCTGGGGGTCGATCACGCGCTGGACTACACCACGCCCGGCTGGGAGCGTGGGCTGCCGAGCTTCGACGTGATCATGGACGCGGTCGGCGGAGCGAGCTTCCGCCGCAGCTACTCGATGCTGCGCCCCGGAGGGCGCCTGGTGGCGTTTGGCGCCTCCGCCGTGGTCTCCGGGGAGCGGCGCAACGTGGTGGCGGCCCTGCGGGCCGTCGCGCGCATGCCCCGCTTCAACATCGTCAAGCAGATGTCCGAATCCAAGGCCGTGATCGGGCTGAACATGCTCACCCTGTGGAAGGACCGCGGCACGCTGGAGCCGTGGATCGAGCCGATGCAGGAGATGCTGCTCGACGGCACGGTCAAACCGGTCGTCGCCGGCGCCTTCAGCTTCGCGGACGCCGGCGCCGCCCAGAACATGATCACCGAGCGGCGCAATGTCGGCAAGGTCGTCCTCACGCCGTAGGCGAGGGGCACGTGGGCGCCTCCCCGCTGGACCGGGTCCACCTCTCAGGCCGGGTCCGGCGCCGCTGCGCCGCGGGGCGTTCGGCCTGCTGCTGGCCCTGCTGAGCCTGCTGGCGCTGCTCGCCCCGCCGGCAGGCGCCAAGACGCCACCGGATCGGGAACTGGTGGACGTCTACGCCGCGGTCGAGGGCGCGCAGCTGGGCGAGGTGCTCCCCGGCGGCCCGGAAAAGTTCATCGAAGTGGTGGACTCGCCGAAATACACACTGACCGTACACGCCTACGGAGAAACCTACGAGGCTGGCGCGGCAACCGAACTCGCCTGGAACAGCTCCGGAACGGAAGCGATCGGCGCCAGGATCACCATCTACCGCGGCGCGCGCTCACGCTCCGAAGGCGCTATCCGCGGGACCGTCGCGCACGAGGTCTTCCACGTGTTCGAGGCGCGGATGTCCAGCAGCGAGTCCGCGAGCAACGCTCAACCGGGATGGCTGGAGGAGGGCGCGGCGTCCTGGGTCGAGTCGGACCTCGTCAAAAACGACTCGGGTGCCCGGCAGTTCTGGAAGGAATACCTCCGATCCCCCAGGACCCCGCTGTTCAAGCGCCTCTATGACGCCGTGGGCTTCTTCGGGCACATGGCGTCCTCGGGCATCTCTCCGTGGACGAGGTTCAAGAGCATCTTCGCCACGACGAGCTCAGAAGCCGCGTACGCGGCCGCCGTCGGTGGCAGCGCGGACTTCCTGGACTCCGAGGCGTCGTCGTTCTTCCGCGAACCGGGCCTCGGGTCGGTGTGGGATCAGCCGGGACCGAACGTCCCCTCGGCCGGCGCGGTGGGCTTCAAGCCGACCGCGGTCAAGATCACGAACGCGAGCCCCACGGTGACGCTGGCGGTCCCCGCACATGCGGACGGCGCCTACTCGCTGTCGATCACAGGCCTGCCGCCGGCCGAATCGATCGTCGAACTCACCGTCGCCAGGGGCCACGTGCGCCTGCGTTCGACCGGCGCAGGCGACGTCGATGCGCTGAACCCCACCCGGCTGCTCCTGTGTTCCGACCCCGCGGGCTGCAAATGCCCGACGAGCCACGATGTTCAGTTCCAACGCGGCGACCTCGCGGTCGCGGGCGGCACGAGCGGGGGATCGGTCAGGCTCGTGCGGATGAAGTCGTGCGAGACGCTGCTGGTTGCTGTGCACTGCGAAGGGCTGCTTCCCGGGTTCAGCGTGCCCGGCCCCCAGATCCTGGAACAACTCGCCGGAAGGCCGCTGACCGCGCATGCGCACAGCCCCGGAGGCAGCTCCGCATCCACCTGCGCGTTGCAGGACAAGGGCTCGGAGATAACCAACAGCGAAGGTGAAAGCACGTTCAGCGGCGTGATCGCTCCGTTCGTCTCCGTCGTGCGAGCGACCACCATCAGGGGCGCGACGATGGCCTACAAGATCACGACCGCCGCGATCCCGGGCAAGCGACTGGAAGGGATCGGCGACGAAGCGATCCTGTCGACCAGCTCATATGCGAGCCCGATGGGGGTGGAATACAGCGCGATCGCCGCGGTGCGGGTGCACAACCTCATCGCCTACTTCGCGATCATCGGCACGCCGGGCAACACCGAAGCCGACCACGCGTCCGCGCTGCATCTGCTGACCAAGGTGGCCTCGAAGCTGTGAGCGGCGCGCGGGTGCCGCACGCGTCGGCGCCCCCTGCCGCACGCGTCAGCGCCCTGTCAGGTGCTAGGCTTTTCCGCGTATGTCGTTCCCGTACTCGCTTCTCTCGCTTCTCCTGCTCCCCCCTCGGGGGGAATAGCGCGTGGCGGCCGCGTAGCCGCAAACCCAGCAGAGAGGAACGAAAAGCGAGATAGAGAAGGAGCACGAACGACATGAGCAGCCACGACGCATCCACTGGCAGCGACGCCCCCGGCGCGAGCCGCGAGGACGCCGACCGCGTCCCGAGCCGCAACGACGCCGACCGCGTCCTGATCTTCGACACGACCCTGCGCGACGGCGAGCAGTCGCCGGGGATATCCCTGAACAAGCAGGAAAAGCTGGAGATCGCCCACCAGCTGGCGCGCCTGGGCGTGGACGTGATCGAGGCCGGCTTCCCGATCACCTCGCCGGGGGACTTCGAGTCCGTGCAGGCGATCGCGCGGGAGGTGGAAGGCCCGGTGATCTGCGGGCTGGCACGGACGAGCGCGCAGGATATCGAGGCGGCGTGGAGCGCGGTGAGGGACTGCGAGCGCCCGCGCATTCACACGTTCATCGCCACCAGCGACATCCACATCGAGCGCAAGCTGCAAACCACGCGCGAGGACGTCAAGGGGCAGGTGCGCGCGGCGGTGGCGCAGGCGCGCGAGTACACCGAGGACGTCGAGTTCTCGCCGGAGGACGGCTCGCGCTCGGACGTGCAGTACATGGCGGAGGTGATCCAGATCGCGCTGGAGGAGGGCGCCACCACGATCAACGTGCCGGACACGGTCGGCTACACGATGCCGGGCGAGTACCGGGCGATGTTCGAAGAGCTCTACCGGCTGGTGCCCGGCCTGCGCGAGGTGGTCGTGTCGGTGCACTGCCACGACGACCTGGGGCTGGCGGTGGCCAACTCGCTGGCGGGCCTGGAAGCGGGCTGCCGCCAGGTGGAGTGCGCGATCAACGGCATCGGCGAGCGCGCGGGCAACGCGTCGCTGGAGGAGATCGTGATGCTGCTGCGCACGCGGGCGCCGAGCCTGGGGCTGTGGACGGGCGCGGAGACGACCGAGATCGCGCGCACGAGCAGGCTGGTCTCACGCCTGACTGGCTATCAGGTGCAGCCGAACAAGGCGATCGTCGGGCGCAACGCGTTCGCGCACGAGGCCGGCATCCACCAGGACGGCGTGCTGAAGGAGCGCACCACCTACGAGATCATGGACGCGACCACCGTGGGGCTGCGCAGCAACTCGATCGTGCTGGGCAAGCACTCCGGTCGCCACGCGCTGAGCAAAGCGCTGGAGGAGATGGGCTTCGAGCTGGACGGTCAGGCGCTGAACACGGCGTTCAAGCGCTTCAAGGAGATCGCCGACCGCAAGAAGCAGGTCACTGCGATGGACCTGGAGGCGCTGGTCACCGACGAGCTGCGCGAGGAGGTGCCGGGCTACGCGCTGGAGTCCTTCGAGGTCGACGCGTCATCCCTGCGCCCACCGCACGCGCGTGTGTCGGTGACGCTGCCGGATGGCTCCTCGGCGACCGGCTCGTTCACGGGCGACGGCCCGATCGACGCGGTCTTCCAGGCGATCAACGCCGCGACGGGCATGGCGCCGACGCTGAGCGACTTCACGATCGGGGCGGTCACCGAGGGCCAGGACGCGCTCGGTGAGGTCTCCGTGGTGCTCGAGATCGGCGGCTTCACGGGCGCCGGCCAGGGCGTTTCGACGGACATCATCGACGCGGCCGCGCGCGCGTACGTGCGCGCGCTGTCGGTCGCCGTCGCGCGCTCGCGCGCGGATGCGGCGATCGGGCTGCCCGAGGCGACCGCGTAGCGTGCCCGACGCTGCCAAACCGGGCGCCCGCAAACCGGGCACCGGGCGTGAGCGGATCGCGCTCGTGCTCGCCGGCGGCGGGGCGCGTGGCGCGTACGAGGTCGGTGCGCTGGCCGCGCTCGCGCCCGCTCTGGCGGAGCACGGGCAGGCGCCGAACATCCTCGTGGGTACGAGCATCGGCGCGCTCAACGGGACGTTCCTGGCGGCTCGCGCGCACGAGCCGCTGGAGGTGGCGGCGGCGGCCGCGCTGGAGATGTGGCGCGAGCTGCGCTGGGGCGACGCGCTGCGCCCGTTGGTCTCGCCGTCGGAGCTCGGTCGTCTGCTGGGCGCGGCGGCGATGTTCGCCGATCTGCCCGGCGCGGACGTCTCCGGGCTGCTCGACCCCTCGCCGCTGCGCGGCACGCTCGAGCGGCTGGTGTCCTTCGAGCAGATCGAGGAGAACGTCGAGAGCAAGAAGCTGACGGCCGCGGCCGTCGTCGCGACGGCCTACGCGACCACGCGCAGCGCGGTCTTCCACCATGGCGGCCCGGCGCTCGCGTCCGACATGACGCGCTCGATCGACTACTTCGCCACCGCGCTGGCACCCGAGCACGTGCTCGCCTCGGCGGCGATCCCGGGCGCGTTCCCGGCGGTCGAGATCCAGCACCCGCGCGCGGCGGCCGGCTGGTACGGCGACGGCGGCGTGCGCCTCAACGCGCCGCTCAAGCCGGCGCTGTCGCTGGGCGCCGAGCGCGTGGTCGTGATCGGCCTGAACTCCTCCGCGACCCCGTCGGCGGCGTCGACGCGCCCGGACATGCTCGACGGCGTCGCGCAGCTGCTGCAGGTCGTGCTCGCCGATCAGCTGGCCGAAGACGTGGCGACGCTCGCGACCGTCAACGAGGCGCTCCCGCCGCCGCGGTCGTCCTCCGCCGCCAAGCGCACCGGACGCAGGCGCCGGCGAACGATCCCCTACATCTTCGTGGCGCCGTGCGATCGTCTCGAGATCGGGAGCCTGGCGCGCAGGGTGTACGAGCGTCGCTACAGCGGTGTCCGCGGCGTCGTGCGCGACCGCGACCTCGCGCTGCTCGGACGGTTCGTCAACGCCGAGCACAGCGACGTCCACGGCGAGCTGCTGAGCTACCTGTTCCTGGCGCGCGAGTTCATCGACGAGCTGATCAAGCGGGGCCGGCACGACGCCGAGCGCTGGCTCGAGCAGCGACACGACGACGGGCTGTGGCAGATCGGGCGTCTGTGAGGGCTGGGGCCGCCGAGTCGTTTTGATGAGGACCCCTGACGGGGTCCCGCGGGTTGGCGCGTCGGCGTCAGGCGGGCGTCACGCGAAGAAGTCGGCGACCGCCACCCGCCAGCCGGGCGCGGCGTCGCTGAGGTCGAGCTCGCCGTCGGTGAAGGAGCGGATGTCGCCGCCGGCGCGATACACGGTCGCGGAGCGCGAACGGGGGTCGAGCACGAGCACAGCGCCCGCGCCGGCGTCCAGCCAGCTCAGCGCCTTGGAACGCACATACGGGCGGCTGTCGTCCGGCGAGACCACCTCGATCGCCAGATCCGGCGCGCCGCCAGGCCAGAAGCGCTCCGTCCTGCCGACGGCGTCCGCACGAGCCTGGGAGACGAACGCGGCGTCTGGCGCGCGCACGGTGTCGGGATCGGTGGCCAGGACGAAGCCGGTCTCAGCGCCGAGCGTCACGCCGCTGCCCGTGGCGTGCACGTGGCTGCTCAGCAGATAGCCCGCCCTCATCGCGACGCGACCGTGCTCGAAGCCCGCGGCGCACATCACCCGCAGCCGTCCTTCGACGAGCTCGTAGCGCTTGCCCTCGCCGCCGGGCAGTTTGAACAGCTCGTCTGCGGTCGTGAGGACGGCATGCGTGCTCATGCGGAAAAGGGTAGCGGCATGTGACGCGGCGGAGGCGCGCCGTGTCTCGATCTGGGTGTGGCTTCTGGAGTCACACGAACAGCGTGACGATCGCTTGGGACGCAACTCTCGATCGAGCGCAGCGTCTGTGATAGCGTACATTTGTATGACAAGCGTGAGGACATCAGCAAAGCGCGCGGCGCGCACCGAGCGCGGTCGCAGGGATGTCGCCAAGGCGACCACGTCCGCCCGCACCGAGCCCGGCCGCCGGGGTGTCGCACCCGCGCCCGCCCGCACCTCCGCCGGCGGCGATCCGCTGGACCCGCTGGTCATCGGCGCGCGCGTGAAGGCGCTGCGCGAGGCCGCCGGGCTGTCGCTGCGCGACCTCACCGAGCGCAGCGGTGTCAGCGCGCCGATGCTCTCGCAGGTAGAGCGCGGCGAGACGAGCCCGACGCTGACCGTCGCCGCGCGCATCGCCGCCGGCCTGGAGCTGCGGCTCTCGCAGCTGCTGCGCCTCGACGAGGACGGCGCGGTCACGATCGTGCGCGCCGGCGAGCGCACGCGCGGGGGCAGCAAGAAGCGTGGCCACGGCTTCGAGGTGCTGACGTCCTCACAACCCGGACAGCGCGCCGAGATCTCCAGGCACACGCTCGCGCCCGGCGGCGCAACCGGCGCGGCCGACGATCCGCCGATGCACGAGCCCGGCAGCCGTGAGACCGCGCTCGTCGAGCACGGCTCCGTCGTGCTCGTTTGCGACGGGCAGCGGTATGTGCTGGACGCCGGCGACTGCGTCACCTTCGACGCCGACCTGCCCCACCACTTCGAGAATCCCAAGGAGCGCGACGCCGACGCCGAGTTCCTCGCTGTCGTCTCCGCCGGATTGAGGCGCAGCTAGATGAACTCCACGCGAACGCCATCCCGGGCGGATGGGGACGTCGTAAACGTCCCCATCGAAACCGATTTCACCACCCACGAGCACGAGGACCGATGACCATGGCAAAGACGCTGTTCGAGAAGATCTGGGAGGCGCACGAGGTCGCCGACGGCCTCATCTACATCGACCTGCACCTCGTGCACGAGGTCACCAGCCCGCAAGCCTTCGACGGGCTGCGCCTGGCAGGGCGGACGGTGCGCCGCCCCGATCGCACGCTCGCCACCGCCGACCACAACACGCCCACCGACGGCACGCCCGTCGCCGCGCGCATCAAGGACGAGCTCTCGCGCGTGCAGGTGCAAACGCTCGAGCGCAACTGCCACGAGTTCGGCGTGCCCGTGTACTCGCTGGGCTCCGACCGCCAGGGCATCGTGCACGTGATCGGTCCCGAGCTGGGGGTCACCCAGCCGGGCATGACGATCGTCTGCGGCGACTCACACACCTCCACGCACGGCGCCTTCGGCGCGCTTGCGTTCGGCATCGGCACCTCAGAGGTCGAGCACGTGCTCGCCACCCAGTGCATGGTCCAGCACAAGCCTCGCTCCATGCGCATCCGCTACGAGGGCCAGCTCGGCTTCGGCGTCACCGCCAAGGACCTGATCCTCGGCACGCTCGGGCAGCTCGGCGTCGGCGGGCTCACAGGGCACGCCGTCGAGTACGCCGGGCCGGCGATCGAGGCGCTCTCGATGGAGGGGCGCATGACCGTCTGCAACATGACCATCGAGGGCGGCGGGCGCGCCGGCATGATCGCCCCCGACGAGACCACCTTCGCGTGGTTCCAGCGCGCGCACGAGGCCGGGAGCACCGCCGCCGACCCAGCCGTCCCGGCTGTGTGCCCCGGTGGTCCGCGCGGGCGCCCGGGCGCGCCCCAGGGCGCCGAGCTGGACGCCGCCGTCGAGCGCTGGCGCGAGCTGACCACAGACGACGGCGCCGCGTTCGACACCGAGGTCGCGATCGACGCCTCCGCCATCTCCCCGCAGGTCACCTGGGGCACCAACCCCGGCATGGTCCGCGCCATCACCGACAAGGTCCCCGCGCCCGAGGACTTCGACAGCCCCGCCGACCGTGAGGCCACCGAACGGGCGCTGCACTACATGGCGCTCGAGGCCGGCACGCCGATCGAGCAGATCGCGATCGACCGTGTGTTCATCGGCTCGTGCACCAACTCGCGCATCGGCGACCTGCGCGCCGCCGCCGAGGTCGTCGCCGGCAGGAAGGTCGCAGCCAGCGTCAGCGCGATGGTCGTGCCCGGTTCCCAGCAGGTCAAGGCGCAGGCCGAGGCCGAGGGCCTGGACCGCATCTTCCGCGACGCCGGCTTCGACTGGCGCGTGGCCGGCTGCTCGATGTGCCTGGGCATGAACCCCGACATCCTGCAGCCCGGCGAGCGCTGCGCGTCGACGTCCAACCGCAACTTCGAGGGGCGCCAGGGGCGCGGCGGGCGCACGCACCTCGTCTCGCCGCAGATGGCCGCCGCCGCCGCCATCGAGGGGCACTTCGTCGACATCCGCGAGTGGTCATGAGCGCGCCCGCGGACGTCGCCGGGACTGCCGCGACGCCCGGCGCTCACTGGCAGCGCGAGGATCTAGTCGCGAGCTTCGCCGATCGCCGTCGCATCCTGATCCCTCTGCTCGACGTGCAGGAGGACGTGCTCCGGAGCCTGCTCGCCAGGCACGAGCGCCCGATCGCGCGCTTCCTGGACCTCGGCTGCGGCGCCGGCGCCATGAGCGAGCTGATGCTGAGCGCCGATGGGGCGAGCGCTCGATCCGAAGGCGTGCTCGTCGACTTCTCCGAGCCGATGCTCGCGCGCGCCGCCGTCAACCTCGCGGGCTACGCCGGACGCTGGCAGGCGGTCACCGGCGACCTCAACGACCCCGCGTGGCTGCAGGCGCTGCCCGCCGGGCGCTACGACGCCGTCGTCTCGGGGCTGGCCATCCACCACCTCCCGACCGAGCGCAAGCGCACGCTGTTCGCCGAGATCCTCACGCTGCTCGAGCCCGGCGGCATGTTCGTGAACATGGACTACGTCGCCGTCGACGGTCCGCTGCGCGGGCTGTTCGACGAGGAGATGCTCGCCAACGCCGTGCGCGCCGCATCGTCCCCAGAGGGGGAGCGCGAGAGCGGCGGCACCCGCCACGAGCACGAGGTCGACCTCGAGGACGACGACGACCGGCCCGACACCGTCGAGGACCAGCTGCGCTGGCTGCGCGACGCCGGCTTCGAGCAGGTCGAAGTGCACTTCAAGTGGGCCGAGGCGGCTGTGTACGGCGGCATGAGGCCGGCGGCATGAGGCTGGCGGCTGAGCGGCGCCCGGCAGGCGTGAGGCCGGTGGCTGAGGTCGGCGGCGTGAGGCCGGTGGCTGAGGTCGGCGGCGTGAGGCCGGTGGCTGAGGTCGGCGGCGTGAGGCCGGTGGCTGAGGTCGGCGGCCGAGGCCGGTGGCATGAGGCCGGTGGCATGAGGCCGATGGCTGAGGTCGGCGGCGTGAGGCCGGTGGCTCAGGTCGGCGGCATGAGTGAGGGCGTCGCGCGGCCGGAATGTGTGACGAACTCGTGACAGGCCGGGGAGTGAGTGTCCCTTTCAAAACACTGTCTAACCATAGCTATACACAGTAGGAGGAGAGAGCACACATGAAACCCATCGAGGTGATCGCCGGAGAAGTCAGCCATCTGGACCGCTCCGACGTGGACACCGACCAGATCATGCCCAAGCAGTTCCTCAAGCGCGTCGAGCGCAGCGGCTTCGGCCAGTTCCTGTTCTACGACTGGGCCAAGGAGCCGGGCTGGGATCTGCCCGCCAACCCGATCCTCGTCGCTGGCGAGAACTTCGGTTGCGGCTCCTCGCGCGAGCACGCGCCGTGGGGCCTGCAGGACTACGGCTTCCAGGCGATCGTCGCGCCGAGCTTCGCCGACATCTTCTACTCCAACTGCACCAAGATCGGCTTGCTGCCGGTGGTCCTCGACGAGCGGCACTGCCAGGCGCTCGCGCGGGCGGGCGCAGGGCAGGTCGACCTGCGCGCCCTGGAGGTCCGCTATGGCGACCCCGACGATCCCGCATCGTCCCCGGAGGGGGACGGCGAGCTCGTCAGCGCCCCCTTCGAGATCGACGCCGAGATCCGCAGGCGGCTGCTGGAGGGGCTGGACGACATCGGCATCACCCTCCAGCAGACCGACGCGATCGACGCCTACGAGCGTGCGCGCGAGCAGCGCACGCCGGCGGTGCCGATGACCACGGCGCTGTAGAGAATGAGCCACCACATCGTCACCCTCCCCGGCGACGGCATCGGCCCGGAGATCATGGCGCCGACGCTGCAGCTGCTGCGCGCGCTCGGCGACTTCGAGTTCGAGGAGCATGTCTTCGGCGGCGCGTCGATCGACGCGCACGGTGTGGCGTTGACCGACGAGGTGCTCGACGCCTGCAAGCGCGCGGACGCGGTGCTGCTGGCGGCGGTCGGCGGACTCAAGTGGGACACCACCGATCCGAGCCGCCCGCGGCCCGAGCAGGGACTGCTCGGCCTGCGCAAGGGGCTCGGGCTGTACGCCAACCTACGACCGGTCAAGCCGCTGCCGGCGCTGTACGACGCCTCGCCGCTGCGCCGGGAGCGCATCGAGGGGACCGACCTGCTGGTCGTGCGCGAGCTCACCGGCGGCATCTACTTCGGCGAGAAGACGCGCACGGAGAGCTCCGCCTCGGACGTCTGCTCCTACACCACCGCGGAGATCGAGCGCATCGCCCGCGTCGCCTTTCAGGCCGCCGAGCGGCGATCGGCCGGCAGCTCGAGCGGCGCGGCCGACGGCGCGAAGGTGAGCAGCGTGGACAAGGCCAACGTGCTGGAGACCTCGCGGCTGTGGCGCGAGGTCGTCAGCGCCCTGCATGCGCGCGAGTTCGCCCACATCGAGCTGGAGCACGTGCTCGTGGACAACGCCGCCATGCAGCTCGTGTCAGCCCCGCGACACTTCGACGTGATCCTCACCGAGAACATGTTCGGCGACATCCTCTCCGACGAGGCGGCCATGCTCACCGGCTCGATCGGCATGCTCCCCAGCGCCTCGCTCGGCGGCGGCACCCGCTCGCCTGCCGACTCGGCGCAGCATGGCAGCCCGCCCATCGCCGCCGACCCCGGCCTGTTCGAGCCCGTGCACGGCTCCGCGCCGGACATCGCCGGGCAGGGCGTGGCCAACCCGCTGGCCATGTTCCTGTCGGCCGCGCTGATGCTCAGGCACGGGCTCGGCTTGGAAAGCGAGGCCGCGGCTGTAGAATCGGGCGTTGAAGGTGCACTCGCCGGGGGCCTGCGTACACCCGACCTGGGTGGCGCGGCGGGTACCGCGCAGGCGACCAGGGCAGTGCTCGAAAACATCGAATAGGAGCGCAATGAAAGTGGAGCCCACCGACCTCATCTGGATGAACGGAGATTTCGTCGCCTGGGAGGACGCCAAGGTCCACGTCCTGACGCACGGTTTGCACTACGGCACCTCGGTGTTCGACAGCATGCGCTGCTACGAGACAGAGCTCGGCCCGGCGGTCTTCCGCAACGTCGACCACCTCGACCGCCTGCTGAAGTCGGCGGAGCTGTACTACATGTCGGTTCCCTACACGGTGGAGGAGCTGCGCGCGGCGACACTCGAGCTGGTGGCGCGCAACGGGTTGCGCGAGTGCTACATCCGCCCGCTGGTGACGCGCGGCTACGGCACGATGGGCCTGAACCCGCTGGACGAGTCCGGGCACGAACCGCTCGACGTGATCCTGGCGTGCTGGGAGTGGGGTAAATACCACGGGGACGAGGGGGAGAAGCACGGCGTTCGTGCGATGACCTCCTCGTGGCGGCGCATCAGCCCCGAGTCGCTGATACCCCACGCGAAGGCCGGCGGGCAGTACCTGAACAACGTGCTCGCGAAGGTCGAGTCCGTGAAGGCGGGCTTCGATGAGGCGATCCTGCTCGATGACCACGGCCACGTGTCGGAGGGCACCGGCGAGAACGTGTACATCGTGCGCGACGGCGAGATCGCCACGCCGGGGCAGCACAACTCGATCCTCGACGGCATCACGCGCCGCTCGATCATGCAGATCTGCCAGGACCTCGGCTACGCGGTCGTGGAGCGCGACGTGGCCCGCGCGGAGATGTACCTCGCGGAGGAGATGTTCATGTCGGGCACGGCCGCTGAGATCGTGCCGGTTTGCGAGATCGACGGTCACAAACTCGGCGTGGGCGAGCCGGGCGAGATCACACGGGTGCTCCAGAAGGAATTCGGCGACGCCGTGCACGGGCGCAGCGAGCGCTACCGCGAGTGGCTGGACGTCGTGCACGCGGTCGACCTCGAGACGCCCGCGGGCGAGGCGCCCTCGCCGAGCGCCACGTCAGCCGGCTAGGAGCCCGATGCCCGACATACAGCTATACGACGCCACCCTCCGCGACGGCATGGGTGGCGGCGGCCTGTCGCTCACCGCCGAGGAGAAGCTGCGCGTCGTCCACGCGCTGGACGCGCTCGGCGTGCACCTGATCGAGGCGGGCTTTCCCGCGTCCAACCCCAAGGAGCAGGAGCTGTTCGAGCTGCTCGCGGACGAGCGGCTGAACGTCGCCGAGGTCGTCGCATTCGGGATGACTCGCCGGCGCGAGACAGCGGCGGCGGACGACGAGGGACTGCGGCTGCTGGCGGAGTGCTTCGCCCCCGCGTGCACGATCGTGGGCAAGGCGTCGGTGCTGCACGTGGAGAAGGTCGTGCGCGTCTCGCGCGAGGAGAACCTGGCGATGATCGCCGACTCCGTCGCGTTCCTCGTCGATGCGGGCAAGCGCGTGCTGCTCGACGCGGAGCACTTCTTCGACGGCTTCGCGCTGGACGCCGGCTACGCGCTGGACTGCCTGCGGGTGGCGGCCGACGCGGGGGTGGAGCGGCTGGTGCTATGCGACACCAACGGGGGCTCGCTGCCGCCTCAGATCAGGACCGCGTTCGCGGTGGTCGGCGAAGCGCTGCCGGGCGTTCCGCTGGGCATCCACACACACGACGACTCGGGCTGCGGGGTGGCGAACACGCTGGCCGCGGTGGAAGCGGGGGCGACGCAGGTGCAGGGGACGATCAACGGCATCGGCGAGCGCACCGGCAACGCCAACCTGATCACGATCATCGCCGATCTGCAGCTGAAGATGGGCTGCGAGCTGCTGCCGGCGGAGCGCCTGGCGCGCCTGACCGAGACCGCGCACTTCGTCGATGAGCTGCTCAACCGCGCGCCCCACCCGGCGCAGCCGTACGTGGGCAAGCACGCGTTCACGCACAAGGCCGGCCTGCACGCGGCGGGCGTGCGCGCGGACGCCCAGACGTTCGAGCACATCGACCCGGCCGTGGTGGGCAACAGCCGCGACGTGCTGATCTCCGAGCTCTCCGGCCGGGGAACGATCGTGGAGAAGGCCCGGCAGGCGGGGCTCCCGTCCGACGAGGAGTTCGCCCAGCGGGTGGTCGAGCGCGTCAAGGAGCTCGAGCACGAGGGCTTCCAGTTCGAGGCCGCCGACGGCTCATTCGAGCTGTTGATGCGCAAGGAGGCCGGGGAGTACGAGCCGCTGTTCCGCCTGGAGTCCTGGCGCGTGATCGTCGAGAAGCACGCCGACGGCCGCGCGACGACCGAGGCGACGATCAAGATCTGGGTCGGGGGCGAGCGCTACGTGCGCACGGCTGAGGGCAACGGGCCGGTGCACGCGCTGGATCGCGCGCTGCGCGACGCGATCGGTGAGATCCATCCCCACCTCAAGGACATCGACCTGGTCAACTTCAAGGTGCGGATCCTCGATGAGACGAAGGGCACCGGGGCGGTCACGCGCGTGTTGATCGACGCCTCCGACGGCCGTGACGTGTGGGGCTGCATCGGCGTTGCGGAGAACCTGATCGCCGCCTCGTGGGACGCGCTGGTGGATTCGCTGGAGTACGGGATGCAGGGCGAGCGCCGGCTGTCGCAGGAGTCGGCGTCGCAGCCGCCGCTCGGTTCCACCGGCAGGGTTTAGTGGCGGACTCCGGCGGCGGGCGGCCAGGCTCGCACCCCGGGCGCGAACGGACGGACGCGCCGATCCCGCTGGCGCGCCCGGTGCTCGGTGAGGAGGAGGAGCGCGCAGTCCTCGACGTGCTGCGCTCCGGGCAGCTGTCGTTGGGGCCGCGTGTGGTGGAGTTCGAGCAGGCGTTCGCGGCGCGCGTGGGAGCGCCGCTGGCGAGCGCAGTGAGCAGCGGCACCGCGGGGCTGCACCTGGCGCTGCGGGCGGTCGGCGTGGGGGAGGGGGATGAGGTGGTGACGAGCCCGTTCTCGTTCGTCGCGTCGGCCAACGCGGCGCTGTACGAGCGCGCGCGGCCGGTGTTCGCGGACATCGACCCGGTGACGCTCAACCTCGACCCGGCCGCGGCCGCCGCCGCCGTCACCGAGCGCACGCGGGCGCTGTTGCCGGTGCACATCTTCGGCTACCCGGCCGACATGCCGGCGTTCGAGGGCCTGGCTGAGCGCCACGGCCTGGCGATCGTGGAGGATGCGTGCGAGGCGCTCGGGGCAGTCCACGCCGACGGGACGCCCGTCGGCGGGCGCGGGCATCCGGCCGTGTTCGGCTTCTACGCCAACAAGCAGCTGACGACCGGCGAGGGGGGGATGGTCACGCTGAGCGACCCGTTGTTGAAGGAGCGGATCGACTCCGAGCGCAACCAGGGCCGCGCGCCGGACATGGGCTGGCTCGACCACGACCGGCTTGGGTTCAACTACCGGCTGTCGGACATCGCGTGCGCGCTCGGGATCGCCCAACTGCGCCGCCTGGAGCAGATGCTCACGGATCGGGCGAGGGTTGCGGGCTGGTACCGCGAGGCGCTGGCCGGGATCGAGGGTCTGCAGCTGCCGTGCGCGGATCTGGATGGAGACCAGCGTGGCTGGTTTGTTTTCGTCGTGCAGCTTCCGCGGGGGGTTGACCGAGACGAGACCGTCCGCACGCTCGCCGCGGCGGGCGTGCAGAGCAAGCCGTATCTGCCGGCGATCCACCTGATGAGCTTCTACCGCGAGCGCTTCGGGCACCGCGAGGGAGAGTTCCCGGTGTGCGAGGACGTGGCCGCGCGCTCGCTGGCGCTGCCGTTCTTCCCCGGAATGAGAAACACGCAGGTGGGGCGTGTGGCCAGTGAACTCCGGGCGGCGCTCGGGCGCGTTTGACCGGACGGCGGGCGTGTGATAGACCGCCGCGCGGCTTCCCGGCCAAACGGGTCGGCGCCGAGGCATCTCCGACCTGAATGACGAGCGCCCCGGCGTCGACCTACCAACCCTCGCCGACCGAGATCGGCAGGGCACCGCACATGATACCCGGGAGTTAGAAACACAACTAGCTTTCGCTTGCGGTTGTCGCTAGGGTCCCTGCCGATGTACGAAATACCATGTCGATGGCCGGAATCCGGCCCATCGAAACGGACCGGCTAAGTGGCGTCTCCGACCTGAACGACGAGCACGCGCGGCGCCGGTCAACCAACCCTCAAGAAGGAGAGATGGCAAGATGAAACGGATCAGGATACTGGGCGTGGCCCTCGCGGCCGTGTTCGCATTCGGCGCGGTTGCGATCGCGTCCGCAGCAAAAATGCCTGAATTCAAACCAGCGACTAACGAAGGTAAATCGACTTCGACAACAGCGACCTTCACCGAAGAAGGTGAAATCTTCTCCATCACATGCAAAGAAAATACAGGTACGAGCACGATCAAAACCGCAACAACAGGAACATTCACGGAGACCTTCAACAAATGCAAAGCGGCCGGCATTGAGACCTGCACCGGCGAAGGTGAAAAATCGGGAGTGATCAAAGTCACAGGCTCATTCACGCTAGGGTTAATCAAAAAAGAAGAAGCCGGAGCCGGTATAGAGTTCAAACCCGAACCGACCAAATTTGAATGCGCCGGCACCAAAATAGAAGTCACCGGGTGCGCGGCAGGGCCAGTCACGCCGACCGAAACAAGCACCACAAAATTCACAGTTTCACTAAAAGCCAAAAGCGGCAAACAGGAACCCGACGAATTCGAAGGCGCATCCTGCACGCTGAAATCCAAAAAAGGCAGCGAAGCAGCAAAAGAAGGCGGGCAGGAACAGAAAGAGGAAATCACTGAGAAAACATCAGGCGAAATCACCTGAGGACGCCTAGCGTGACCAGGACGCGCATGACCCCGAGGGTCTAGCGCGCTCTCAGTGCGTTGTGGCTGTGCGGGACGCACGTGCGTCCCGCACAGCCCTGATACACGGCGAGCACTCGGAGAGGTCTGGTCGGCACCGAGAGCGGTTTGGCTATGACGAACACAAAACAGCTTCTGTTGGCCTGTGCAATCGCGACCGCGACGGCGGCCCTCACCGGCTGCGGCAGCGCCGGCGTCGCCGGTGATCCCGCCGGTGATGCCGTGGCGGTCGTCGCAGGCGCGCCGATCACCAAGGCGGCGCTGCGCCACTGGACGGCCGTCAAGCTCGCGATCGACTACGAAGCGAATCCGCGGAAGCCGCTGCCGTCGGGCGTCGTATACGAACCCCCCGACTACGCCCCGTGCATGGCCCGCCTGCGAGCCCTCGCGGCGGCCGAAAGTGCCGCAAGCGGGTTTACGCTCCGCGTCGTGAGGCTCCCCCCGAACAGCAAGTATCCCAGGGGGAGGCTCAGCTTCGTCAAGCGCGCCACCAAGCCCGCCAAGCCAGCGCCCATACCCGCCACCGCCCAGCTCGAGCGCGAATGCGCGGAGCACTACCGCAGCGTGGAGATGGGTATGCTCAATGTGCTGATCGGCTTCCAGCGGGAGATGCAGGAGGGAAAGGCCGACGGGGTGAACCCCAGTGAAGGGGAAGTGCGCGAGGAATACGCGCGCTACAGCCGCAAGCATTTCCCCAACCGGGGAGAACAGCGGAGATACCTGGCGGACACCGGCGAAAGCGTTGGCGACGAACTGCTGCGCATACGCACCGACATGATCAGCACGCGGATATTCAGCAAAGAGAAGCGCAGGTTCGGCGGCATCGCCACGAAGGCACAGCTGCAGGCCTATGGCAGATGGGCGGTGGAGACAGAAGAGCGCTGGGTCGCAAGGACGAGCTGCCGCGCCGGCTACATCGTGGAAGACTGCAAGCAGTACAAGACAACCTGAAGCGAGTAGGGCTCGAAACGTCTACGAGCCGCCGATGTCAGGCAGGCAGCGTCTCGGGCGTCGCCACGAACGCCTGCGGTACCGCGGCATCACGGCCGCGATCAAGAGCCACCTCCAGGGGCCACGAGGCCGAAGCGTATGTCGGATCTTCCCTGTCGGCCAACTGGTCGTAGGGGGTGGCGCTGGACGCGCCCGCGTGAGAGGAGATCTAAGGCATACCGCGAAACCCCGGCCCTTCTGCGTTTGCTGCACCTCGCCCGTCCCCACTTGACAAGTCCCCCGTCCACACTTGACAAGTCGCCGCCCCCATGTATAGAATACCGCTGTCATTCACGACGGGTCCACCGAGTGGCAGGGCCTGATAACACGGAGGTTCGACGAGGAGGGATGCAAAAGAGGCTGAGGGGCCTGAGCACGTGGAGCAGTCGCGCCCCCTGCACGCGTCCGCAGCCGGCCAATCCGATCGGCGTTCGTGGACGTAGGGAGCGCTCTTGCCATGCCCGTCTCCGATGCGCCCAGACCGGACGATCCACAACCATGACCCAAGTCAAGAAGGAGGGATGAGACAAGTGAAACATGTAAGGAGGACGAAATCGATGAAACGTCTCAGTGTGCTTGGTATCGCTCTCGTGGCGGTGCTGGGGCTGTCGGCACTCACCGCAAGCGGAGCGTGGGCCAGCACCGATCTCACGCTTTTAGCCGTAACAGGGACGCCGGCTCCGGTCGGCGAAACCGCAAGTGCGGGGATTCTAGTCATGGGATGCACTCTGATAACGGAAGGGACGCTCACTGCGAACAAAAAGCCTACCGATAAGGCAGCGTTCAGTACAGCCTTCTTCACAGAATGCGAAGAAGAAGGTTACTCGATCACAGGCGAAGTGAAGTCCGCGGAGCTAAAGGCCAGTGGCACGATGTCGTTCAAGTCAGCGATCACCCTCGGGCTGCCTGGTCCGTGCAACTACTCGATCACGAAGTTCAGCGTCCCGTTCAATCCAAACGGCTCACAAGCTACTGTGGGAGAAGGCGAAGTCGCTCCCAAGCTGGAGAAAGGCAGCAGTAAAGCTTGTGAAAAGAAACCAAAATTCCCGTTCGCCGCGGTTCTCCTCAATCACGCACAAGGGCTGTACAGCACGGATACCTGAGAATCGAACACAGACAGCATTGCGGGGCGTACCCTGGTTTCAGGGTACGCCCCGCCGCTCCTAGTGGGGCTCGCTCCATGCAACTGCTCATCAAGACAGATCGCGATCGCGTCGCCCACCGGGAGCCGACGAGCTTGAGACGCTCCAGGCGCTGGCCGGCGGCGGCGGTCGTGGGGTGCGCTACGGCGGTATGCGCGCTCGCGGTGTGGCTGGCTACGGCCGGATCGGCGCTCGCTGCGTCGCCGCCGAGTGTGGACGAGGCGTACATGTCGGGCGTGAGCGCGGAAGCGGCGACGCTGAACGCGGAAATCGACCCGCACGGGGCTGAAACCACATACCGGTTCGAATATGGCACGAGCACCGCGTACGGCGAGAGCGTGCCCGCCGGCGAAGCGAGCGTCGGCTCGGGGACGGGCGACGTGCTCGTGAGCCAGCACCTCGCCGGGCTGACGGCCGGCACCGTCTACCACTACCGGGTCCTCGCGAAGAACGAAGGCGGCGAAACGGTCGGGTCCGGCCACACGTTCGTGTTCCAATCCGCCGTGCCGTCGGGGGAAGGCTGCGCCGATGCGAGCCCGCGCACGGGGTACGCCGCGCGCCTGCCCGACTGCCGCGCCTACGAGGAGGTCACCCCGCCGCAGCTCGAACCCTACCTGCAGACGCGGGCCAGTCCCGGGAACCTGGAACCGGTGGAGCCGGGGAAGGGGTACGACAGGGCGCTGGGCGAGCCGGACAGCCTCGAGGCGTCGGCCGGTGGTGAACGGCTGTTGTTCTTTTCCCCATACGGCTTTCCGGAACAGGGAGGCGGCGGCGGCGGCGGCTTCTTCTTCCTCGCAAGCCGCGAAGCGGACGGGTGGTCGACCGAAGATGCCGTGCCGCCGCAGTCTGTGACGAACAACGGGGCGGGGTGCACGAGCGCATATTTCCCGCTCGTGACGAGCGAACTGACGAACTGGGTGCTCGCCGACGGGGACGGGCAGGGTTACCGCAGGGAAGGCTTGAACGGCGAAGGCGTCCAGGAGGATTATTGCCCCACCGATGAACCGGAGCTCGTCGAAGGCGAGCCGCGGGGCTTTCAGAACCTGTTCCTGCACGACCCGGGAGCGGGTGTCGAAGCCGGCGCCTGGCATCTGATCGATACGCCGGCGCAAGCGCCGGAAGGCGCGAAGGTCAACGACGCCTGGGCGCAGGGCGCCTCTGAAGATCTCAGCAGTGTGGTGTTCACGGAGGCGGCGCAGCTCACGCCCGAAGCGCCGGCGATCACGCCGGCGTGGGAAGAAGGCGTCCCCACCGACGACTGGAGCGAAGACCTGTACGTGTGGTCTGGGGGCGTGGTGCGCCTCGTGACGGTGCTGCCCGACGGGTCGGCGGCCGCCGGCACGCTCGCGAACGGCAACGTGCCCCACGGTGGAGAGCTCGGCTCGGCGACGTGGACGCACGCGATCTCAAGCGACGCCGGGCGCGTGGCCTTCGAAGCGGAGGGCAACCTGTACGTGCGCGAGAACCCGCAGCAGCCGCCCGAGGAAGAATGCACCGGTCCGGCGAGTGCGTGCACGGTGGAGCTCGACGCGTCGCAGGGCGGCACGGGGTCCGGTGGCGGGCACTTCGAGTGGGCCAGCAGCGACGGGTCGAGGGTGTTCTTCATCGACACCAACAGGCTGACCGCGAGCTCCAGCGCCGAACCCGGCGAACCCGACCTGTACGAATACGACTTCGAACGGGGGGAAGGCGAACGGCTGCGGGACATCACCGCCGGCGCGGGGGCGGCGGACGTGCTGGGCGTGAGCGGCTCGAGCGAAGACGGCTCGAGCGTGTACTTCGTCGCCGACGCGGCGCTCACGGGCGCGCAGGCCAACAGTCAGGGCGCGATCGCACAGGCGGGAGAAGCGAACCTGTACGTGCGCCGGGAAGGCAACACGACGTTCATCGCGACGCTCGGCTCCAGCGACCTCGACGACTGGGCATCCCCGCCGGAAAACATCACGGCGCGGGTTTCGCCGAACGGCGAGTTCATCGCCTTCGATTCGCTCGGCCAGCTGACCGGCTATGACAACCGCGGCCCGTGCGTGGGCTCGAACGAACCGTTGGGAGTCGGTGCGTGCCAGGAGATCTTCCTGTATGACGCCGAAGACAACGCGCTCGGCTGCGCCTCCTGTGCGCCCAGCGGCGAACTGCCGGGCGGCCCCGCGCGCATCGGCCCTCCGATCCGGACGGACGGGACGCTCAACGAAGACCCGGTCGGCTATCTGCAGCGCTTCGTCTCCGACAGCGGCCAGGTGTTCTTCAACACGGTCGCGCGCCTGCTGCCCGCCGACACGGACGGCCTCTCGAACGTGTACGAGTACGAGGACGGGCAGCTGCACCTGCTCTCGCCCGGCTCCACGAGCGCGAACGCCTACTTCGTCGAAGCGAGCACGAACGGGGAAGACGTGTTCCTGGTCACCTCCGAACTGCTCACCGACACGAATGGCGACATGAGCGTGTTCGACGCGCGCGTGAACGGCGGCTTTCCCGAAGCGCCCGCGCCGCCGCCGTGCGACGAAGGCGACTGCGCGCCCCCCGCCGAAGCGCCGACGTTCTCCACGCCGGCGAGCGCGACGTTCTCGGGCCCCGGCAACCTCCTCGCCAAGCAGAGTGTGCTCGCCAGCGAGACGAAAGCGAGCGCCAAGCCGCTGACGCGTGCGCAGAAGCTCGCGAAGGCGCTGAAGGCGTGCCGGACCAAACGCGACAAGCGCAAGCGCGCGAGCTGCGAAGCGCAGGCGCGCCGCCTCTACGGCGCGGTGGTGAAGGCGAAGAAGGACGCCAAGCCGCGGCGAGAGGGCAAACGATGATCGGCGCTGCGCACGGTCGGCTCCCGCGGCTGGCGCTGCTCGCGCTGCTCCTGGCCGCGGCGAGCTTGCTCGCGGGCGCGCCGGCGTACGCGAAGGTCATCCACCACATTCAAGCGAGCTTCAGCGGCGAAGGAGCGGGCACGCTCGGCGGCGACCTGCTCGCGGCGGCGGTCGATGACTCCGGCGGTGCATCGCAGGGCGACGTGTACGTGCTCGAAACGAAACCCGAAGAAGGGGGAGGCGCTGACAGCTACGCGGTGGACAAGTTCACCACCGCCGGCGCGTTCACGGGCGTGCGCATCACGGGCTCGCAAACGGCGGCCAAATCGTTCGAGTTCAGCTCGTTGTTCGACGGCGTCGCTGTCGACAGCTCGCTGTCGGTCAACGCCGGCGACGTGTACGTCTCCGACACCGAACATGACGTGGTCGACCGCTTCGAGGAAGACGGCGAATTCGTGTGCCAGGTCGCGGGCGCCAAGACCGAAGAAAAAGATCCCTCTGCCAAAGAGTGTGACGGTGCCGGCAGCGGGCTCGCCGGCAAGCTCACCCCCGCCGGGCTCGCGGTCGACTCGGACGGCGACGTCTACGTGGCCAACGACGCGAAGGGGGAGCTCGACGAGTTCGGTCCGGGCGGGAACCTGGTGCGCGCGATCAAAGGCGAAGGCCACCTGTCCAAGGAAATGATGGCGATCGCGCTGGACTCGAGCGGCGATCTGTACGTCACGCTGTTCAAAGCCGGCGTGGTCGAGCTCAACAGCGCGGGGGCGTTCCAGCGGGAGCTCGGCGGCGGAGCGGTCGGCGTCGCGGTCAACAGCGCCACCACACCCAACGAGGTCTACATCGCCGAAGAGCCCAAGCTGGAACACGAAAAGCAGAAGCCGCAAGGCATCAGCGAGTACGAACCGTCGGGCGCCCCGCGCAGCTTCACCGCGCTGTCGGGCCCGTTGTTCTTCCCCGGCCTGGCCGTCGATGCCGCGACCGGCACGATCTACGCGGCCTCGGCGCAACTGGTCGTCGGTGACCCGCAGGGCAGAGGCGTCGACGTCCTCACCCCGGACGTGGTGGAGCCGAACGTCGCCACGGAAGCGCCGGCGCGCGTGGAATCGACGGGGGCGCTGCTGCAGGGCCGCGTGGAACCCGACCTCGCTCACGACGGCGGCGACGTGACCTCGTGCGCGTTCCAGTACGTGACCGCGGAAGCGTTCCAGGCGCACGGGTATGAAGGCGCCGCGAGCGCCCCGTGCCAGGCGCCGCCGCCCTACGCGGCGGCGACACACGTCAGCGCGACTGTCTCGCTGTCGCCGAGCACCACCTACCACTACCGGGTGATCGCCGCCGACGAAAAGTTCCCGACAGAAGTCAACGACGGCGAAGGCGAAGAAAAACCCGAAGCCACGGTGACGACCTCAGGCGCCCCCGGCGTGCTGGCAGAGTCGGCGACGGCGCTGACGGGGGATGCGACGCTCACAGCGCAGATCGACCCGTTTGGGTTCGTCACGACGTGCGAGGTCCAGCTCGTCGACGAAGCCGAATTCGCCGCCTCGGGGTACGCCGGCGCGCGCACGCTGGCCTGCCCGCAGACCCTCGAAGCGGGCTTCTCCGGCGAGAGCGCGAGCGTGGAAGTGGGCGGCCTGAGCATCGGCACGACCTACCACTACCGCTTCTTGGCGAGCAACAGGGAAGGCTCGACGACAGGCGCGGATGAGACGTTCGCGACGTTCGGGCTGCGCTCGTTCACGCTGGAAACGCTCGACTCCGAAGGGCGGCCCTACACCCAGGCGGGCGGTACTCCATATGTGATGCTCACGAGCTTCGCGCTCAACACCAACGGCGGTGAAGCGCAGGCGACCGTCAGGGACACCGAAACGCGGCTACCCCCCGGCCTGATCGGCAACCCGACGGCGGTGGCGCGGTGCACGCGCGAACAGCTCACGGAATTCGATTGTCCCGGCGCGGCGCAGGTCGGCGTGATCACGCTGAACCTGAGCCACGGGTCATTTGTCGACAACGCGCTTTACAACCTGGTGCCTCCGGAAGGCGTGCCGGCGGAGTTCGGTACGCGCTTCAACTCGTTCGTCAACCTCTACATCGACTCGAACGTGCGCACGGGCGGCGATTACGGCGTGACGGCGCGGGTGTCGAGCGCCTCGCCTGCGGCCGGGGTCATCGGCGCCACCGTCGAACTGTGGGGCGTGCCGGCCGCCGCAAGCCACGACGCGCAGCGCGACTGCCCGGCGCCCCGCCATGAACAGGTAAGCCCGTGCTCGGCGGGCATCGCGCCGGCGCCGTTCCTGCGCGAGCCGACCTCCTGCGGCGGCGAACTGAGTGCGAGCATGAGCGTGGATTCCTGGCAGGACCCCGGCGCGTTCGTGTCGCGGACGGCCACGATACCGGCGATCACCGGCTGCGAATCGCTCGACTTCACGCCCTCGCTGTCGCTCGCGCCGTCCACGAGCGAAGCCGACTCGCCGTCTGGTCTCGGCGTGGATTTGAAGCTGCCGCAGGACCAGGCGGTGGAAGGCCTGGGGGAGTCCGATCTTGAGAGCAGCAGCGTGGCGCTGCCCGCGGGCGTCTCGGCCAACCCGTCGGCCGCCGCCGGCCTGCAGGCGTGCTCGCCGGCGCAGATCGCCCTCGACGACGAAAGCGAGCCGTCCTGCCCGGAAGCATCGAAGATCGGCACGGTCGAAATCGAAACGCCGCTGCTCTCGCAGACTGTGGAGGGCTCGGTGTACGTCGCCGAACAGGACAACAACCCCTTCGGCTCGCTGCTCGCGATCTACCTGGTCGCGCAGGCCGACGGCGCGCTCGTGAAGCTCGCCGGCCACATCGAAGCCAACCCGGAAACCGGCCAGCTGACCACGAGCTTCGAAAGCCTGCCCCAGCTGCCGTTCAGCGAGCTGCGCCTGCACCTGTTCGGCGGGCCGCGCGCTGCGCTCGCGACGCCTGAAGGCTGCGGCACGTTCGTCTCGACAAGCTCGTGGGGGCCGTGGAGCGGCGCCGCGCCGGTGAACCTCGCGAACCCGTTCCCGATATCCGCGGGCTGCGTGTCTGCCTTCGCGCCGAGCTTCTCGGCAGGGTCGATGAGCACGCAGGCGGGTGCGTTCTCGCCGTTCTTGCTCTCCTTCTCGCGCGCCGACAGCGAACAGGAGCCGACCGGGCTGACCGTGACCCTGCCGCCCGGGCTGGTGGCGAAGCTCGCGGGCGTGCCGCTGTGCCCCGAAGCCCAGGCCAACGCCGGCGACTGCCCCGAATCCTCGCAGATCGGCACCCTGCTGGCCGTCTCCGGGGCAGGGCCGAACCCGATCTCGCTGCCCGGCAGGATCTACCTCACCGGCCCCTACAAGGGCGCCCCGTACGGCGAGTCTGTCGTCGTGCCGGCGGTGGCGGGCCCCTACAACCTCGGTGACGTGGTCGTGCGCGGCGCGATCCGCATCAACCCCGCCACCGCGCAGGCGACGATCGAATCCGACCCCTTCCCCACGATCGTGCAGGGCATCCCGGTGAGGCTCCGCGCCGTGCAGGCGAGCGTCGACCGCCCCGAATTCACGCTGAACCCGACGAACTGCACCCCGATGGCGATCGGCGCCGAGCTCGTGTCCAAGGAAGGCGCAAGCGCCGCAGAGTCCTCGCCGTTCCAGGTAGCCAACTGCCAGGGCCTGCCGTTCAAACCAACGCTCACGGCCTCCACGCAGGGCCAGGCCAGCAAAGCCGACGGGGCGAGCCTTGACGTGAACGTCACCTCTGCCGGCCTGGGGCAGGCGAACATCGCGAAAGTCGACCTGCAGCTACCCCCGCAGCTGCCCTCGCGGCTAACGACGATCCAAAAAGCATGCCCGGAAGCGCTCTTCGACGCAAACCCGGGCTCCTGCGATGAAGGCTCGCTGATCGGGACCGCGACCGTCCACACGCCGCTGTTCACCAACCCCCTCTCCGGGCCCGGCTACCTCGTCTCCCACGGCGACGCGGAATTCCCCGACGTCGAGTTCGTGCTGCAGGGCGAAGGCGTCACGATCGTCCTCGACGGCAAGACCGACATCAAAGACGGCATCACCTACTCGAAATTCGAATCCACCCCCGACGCCCCCTTCACGAGCTTCGAAACGGTGCTGCCCACCGGGCCGCATTCGGCGTTCGCCGCCAACGTCGCCGAAGCCAAGAACTACGACCTCTGCGGGGAAACCCTCACGATGCCGACCGTGATCACGGGTCAGAACGGCGCCGTGATCGAACAGGACACCAACATCGCCGTCAGCGGCTGCAGCGGGGTGCTGCACTCGAAGGTCGTCAAGCTCACGAGGGCGCAGCTGCTCGCGAAAGCGCTCGAGGCCTGCGACAAATACAAGAAGAAGAGCAGGCGCCTCGCCTGCGAAAAGCAGGCCCGCAAGAAGTACGGGGCCAAGACCGTCAAGAAGAAGTCGCGGAAGAAGTAGCCCGTACCCGTCGTTACGCCGCGATCGTCCCCGGCCGGGTGCTCATTCGTGTCACCAGCTCGATCGCCTCGGTCGGTCCTGTGAACGGCGCCAGCGCGATGTAGGCGAGCAGTGGCAGCTGTCCCGCAAGCGCGGCAACGTCGCCGCGCGCGATGTGGCGGTAGATCGTCTCGAACACGGCGCCCGCGATCGCCTGCGAGCAGATCCGCGGCAGCGCGCTGGACTCCGGTCTGAAGCGGTAGCCCTCCTCGAGGAACACGGTGAAAGATCGCGTGATGTCCTCAGTGCGGCTGAGGGCGTCGGGGCCGGCGGCGTAGCACTCGACCAGACGCAGGTGTGAGAGCGCTGGGTAGGCGATGATCAGCGCGATCAGCCTGTGCAGGCCGTTCCAGATGCGCTCCGGCCAGTCTTCCGCGGAGAAGTACGCGGCGGCGCACGCGTCGAGGACTTCCTGCGTGGAGTAGCGCTGGGCTTCCAGGAAGGCGTGCAGCTTGTCGTCGAAATGCGCATAGAAGACGTCTCGGGCGACGCCGGCGGCGGCGACTATGTCGGCCACGGTGCAGTTCGCGTAGCCCTTGGCCATCATCACCTCGGCAGTCCCGTAGATGATCCGCGTGCGCTGGCTGCGGGCGACCACGTTCGGCGGCAGGCCGTGCCGCCCACGCGGCAGCCGCGCCGGCGCCTCGGCAGGCGGCGAGGGCGCCAGGCCCGGTGCGATGGGCAGGCGCGAACAGGATTCGACGCTCCACCTCTCGCTCCCACCGGGTACCGCATACGAGCCGATCCACGCGAGCAGGTCCTCGACGCGCAGTGGCAGTTCGTCCTCGGTGTGGGTGCGCAGGTGCCCAAGGGCGATGCTGCGCACCGCCCCGACCAGAGCTCCGGCCGGTATGTCGAGCGTCTCGCCATCGCTGGGAGCGGCCTGGATACGGGCTTCCATGCGCAGCTCGAACTCCTCGAGCGCGCGCCCACGCTCCCTGCGCACGCGTGGACCGGCCGCCCGTGCCTCGACGAACAGCAGCCGCCCGGCATCCGGGTTGCTGCGCAACGCGCCGAGCAGTTCGCCGAGCGCCCCGCGCGCCGCCGCCGACCAGTCGCGGCCCCCCGTCAGCCGCATCTGCCCGAGCACGCGCCCGGCGGCGACGCGGTAGGCGGCGAGCAGGCAGTCTTCCTTGTCCTCGAACTGCTCGTAGAAGGTTGCGCTCGAGACCCCGGCGTGGGAGCTGACCTGGGCGATGCTCACCCGCTGGTAGCCCGCGCGCGCCGAGAGCTCGATCATGGCGTCCACGAGCCGCTCGCGCTGGGAGCGCTTCGGCGCGTCCGCTGAGGCGCCGTTGCTCGGCTTCGAGGGGCGCTGGCGGCGCGAAGCCCCGAGTTTTCGGCCCGGTTGCGGCATCGCTACTGTGCCAGAGGATACATCAGGTGCCCAGGTCGGACCATTGCGTTTCACACATGGTCAAGGCCGGCGCGGCCTCGGCTTGGCGGTCGGGATGGTCGCATAGCTTGATGCGTCCGAAGGATACACCCGCGGCGGCAAGTCGGACCATCCGGTTTCACCGATTGGACCAGCTGGCCCCAGTCGGCGTACACCGGACGGCTGCTGACAGGTGGGGTCGGGGCGCTCGCGTCGGCGTGCGCGGCAGCGCCGCCTATCGGCCCGAGCGGTTGACCTCGAAGACGGCGCATGGCTGACCACGCGCCAGCTTGACATGGCGGAGCGCGTGTGTTTAGATCCCGTGGGCGTTCAGATCGAGAGAGGATGTCGCGACAGGACGCCAAGCAGGACGCGAAGCATCGAGCGGGAGCCGAGCGGGAGCTGCAGATGACAGACGGGCTGAAGCCAGCGGCGCGGGGGCGTAGGCGGCAAGATCGCGCTGCGCGTGAGCACGTGCGTGAGGCTCAGCGGATGCGGATCCTCTCGGCGACCGTCCACGTCGCCTGTGATCGGGGGGCTGAATCCGCGACCGTGTCGGAGATCGTCGCGCTGGCGGGCGTCTCGAGGAGGACGTTCTACGAGCTCTTCGCGGACCGCGGCGACTGCCTTCTGGCGGCGATCGACCAGGCGGTTGCGCTCGCGGGCGAGCAGGCGAGCGCGGCCTACGAGGCCCACGACCGATGGGCGGATCGGATGCGCGCGGGCCTGCTCGCGTTGCTCCAGTTCCTCGACGAGGAGCCGACGCTGGCACGGCTGTGCGTGGTTGAGTCGGCGGCTGCCGGTCCCGCCGTGCTCGCCCGCCGCCGGCAGGTGCTCGACCAGCTCGCGCGAGCGGTCGACGAGGGGCGCTCCGGCGCACGCCGCCAGCCGCCGCCGCTGACCGCCGAAGGCGTTGTCGGCGGCGCGCTCGGGGTGATCTACGCGCGCGTGCTCAAGCCGGATTCGGGAGCGCTCGTCGAGCTCCTGAATCCCCTGACGAGCCTCATCGTGCATCCCTACCTCGGCGGCGGCGCGGCGCGCAGAGAGCTGTGCCGGCCGGTTGTCAACGGCACCCGCACGCCGGCCAGGCGCAGCGCGGGCCTCAATCCGCTGGAGGGCCTCGACACGCGGGTGACCTATCGCACGATGAGGGTGCTGGCGGCGATCGGCGCCGAGGCGGGGCTCAGCAACAGCGACGTCAGCGAGCGAGCTGGGGTCTCAGACCAGGGCCAGATCTCCAGGATGCTCGTGCGCCTCACTCGCCTGGGGCTGATCGAGAACACCGGAGAGGGCCAGGCCAGGGGCGCCGCGAACGCCTGGCGGCTGACGCTCCGGGGCAGGGAGCTCGAAAGGGCCATGCGGCGCGAGTCGCGCGACGCGGGGCGGTGAGGGAGCGCGCCCGTAGACTGAGCGCCCCGTGTCGCGCTTGCACGAGCCCCAGCACCCCGACTTCCGGCGACTGAACGCGTCGATCGACTTCGATCGGCGCCTGTGGCCGCAGGACATCGCCCAGTCGCGTGCGCACGCGCGCATGCTGGCCGACCGCGGGATCATCGCCGCCGCCGATCGCGACGCGCTGCTGGCGGGCCTGGACACGGTCGAGCTCGAGCTGCGCGAGCAGCGCTTCCCGTTCGACGCCCAGGACGAGGACATTCACATGGCGATCGAGCGGCGCCTGACCGAGATCGCCGGTCCGGTCGGCGGCCGGCTGCACACCGCCCGCTCGCGCAACGACCAGGTGGTGACCGACCTGGTCATGTACACGCGCGAGCGCGCCGCCGCCGCGCGAGCGGCGATCGCCGGTCTGATGCGGGAGCTGCTCGTGCGCGCGGAGGAGCACGTCGACTGGCCGATGCCCGGCTACACGCATCTGCAGCGCGCCCAGCCCGTGTACCTGGGCCATCACCTGCTGGCGTACTTCTGGATGCTCGCGCGCGACCGCTCGCGCTTCGAGTTCGCCGAGCGCCAGTGCGGGCGCCTGCCCCTGGGCGCGGGTGCGCTCGCGGGCGTCAACTTCGACACAGATCGCCGCCAGGTGGCCCGCGAGCTCGGATTCACCGACGTGGCGCCGAACTCCATCGACGCGGTTTCCGGACGGGATTTCATCCTCGACTACCTCGGCGCCGCCGCCACCTGCTCCACCCACCTCTCGCGGTTGGGGTCCGAGCTGGTGCTGTGGTCCAGCGCCGAGTTCGGCTTCTGTGAGCTGCCCGACTCGTGGAGCTCGGGCTCCTCGATCATGCCCCAGAAGAAGAACCCCGACGCGGCCGAGCTGCTGCGCGCCAAGGCGCCCCGCGTGGTCGGCCACCTGGCGGCCTTCCACGGCGTCATGCACGCGCTGGCGCTCACGTACAACAAGGACCTGCAGGAGGACAAGGAGCACCTGTTCGACGCCGTCGACACGCTCGAGCTGACGCTGGCGGCTGCGACCGGCATGATCGCCGGCGTGAGCTTTCACCGCGAGCGCCTGCGCGAGGCCGCCGCCGACGAGCTGCTCGCGGCGACCGACGTAGCCGATCTGCTCGTGCGCCTGGGCATGCCCTTCCGCGAGGCCCACGGGGTCGTCGCCGGCCTGGTGCGCACGGCGCTCGACGCCGGCAGGCCGCTGTCTGAGCTGAGCGCGCAGGACCTGGCCGCGCACAGTGAGACCCTGGCTGCACACCCCGCCGAGCTCCACGAGGTGCTCCGCCAGGGCTCGTGGTTGGAGTCCAAGGTCTCCGAGGGCGGCACTTCGCTGGCGCGCGTGCGCGAGCAGCTCGCCCTCGCCCGGACGGTGCTCGATGAGGGCGCTTCCGACTGACTTCTACGACCGCCCGGTGCTGGACGTCGCCCGCGAGCTGATCGGCTGCACCGTCGAGCACGGCGGCGCCGCTGGGGTGATCGTCGAGACCGAGGCCTACCACGAGAGCGAGCCCGCCTGCCACGCGTTCGCCGGGCTGACGCCGCGCACGCGCACGCTGTTCGGAGCGCCGGGCCGCGCGTACGTGTATCGCTCGTACGGCATCCACGCGCTGCTGAACGCCGTGTGTGAGCCGGAGGGCGTCGCCGCGGCCGTGCTCATCAGGGCGCTGGACCCGATCGCCGGGCTCGAGCAGATGCGCGCCCGCCGCGCAAAGATCGCGCGAAGCCGTAGCGATCGCGGTCATGCAGCCCGCGGGAGCGGGTCGGCCGATCACGAGCTGTGCTCCGGGCCCGGCAAGCTGACTCAGGCGCTGGGCATCTCGCTGGCCGAGAACGGCGGCGACCTGACGAGCGGACCGGTCCGCATCTGTCCGCGTCCGGACGGTTGGCTCGATCCCGTCGTGGTCGAGGGCACGCGTGTGGGCATCACGCGCGCGGTCGAGCTGCGCTGGCGCTTCTGCGTGGCGGACTCCCGCCACGTCTCGCGGCCGCGGCCCGGTCGGCCGCGGCCGACCGGCGCGAGAGGTTAGCCGCCCGCGCTGACCCCGCCCGTCTGCGCGGGCGAGGACGAGGTGGCGGGCGCGGAGGGCGAGGACGGCGGCACGCTGGGTGCTTCGTGAGCGGGCGCCGGCGTAGGCGCCGGCGTGGCGGCAGCGTGTTCCGGGGTCGCGCTGCCCGCCCCGCCCCCCGTTTGGTTGGCGCCGCTTGGCGTGGACGGCTTACCGTTGGTCTTTCCGGCGCCCGGCGGGGTCGTGCTCGGGCGAGACGTGGCGCCCGTGGTGGACGGCGAGATCGCTTCCGCGGCGCCCGAGCTCGAGGTGGCGCCGCTCTTGCCGGCGGCGGTCTTGCCCGCGGCGGCGTGTTCCGCGCGTTCCTGTTCGATCTGCAGCGCCGACATCTGGAAGTCGTGCCAGATCAGCGCCGGGAAGGTGCCGCCGAGCACCGGGCCGCCGTCGAAGTCGGTGGTCATCGGGACGAACTTGTTCGGGTAGCCGACCCACACGGCGACCGTGAACTTCGAGTCCCAGCCGACGAACCACGCGTCGACGTAGTTGGAGGTGGTGCCGGTCTTGCCCGCCGCGAACTGGCCGATGGCGGCCGCTTTGCCGGTGCCGTATTGGAGGACCGTTTCGAGCATCGAGGTCTCGGTCGAGGCGATTTCGGGGGGCAGCACGCGCCTGACGGTCACCCGGTTTCGTTCGCGGTGCGCTCCATCTGGGAGCGGCCGGTCGGGAGCCACGACTTCCTGGATGCCCACCGGCGCTCCCGCTTCGGCCAGCGTGCCGCTCACCCGCTCGCCGCCGTGGGCGATCGTCTCGTACGCGTGCGCCATGTCGATCGGCGTCACGCCGATCGTCAGGCCGCCGATGGTCATCGCCGGGTTGGTGGACAGCGGTGTGGTGATGCCCATCTTGTGGGCGAGCTCGGCGATGTGCGCGGTTCCGACGTCGAGGCCGACTTCCGCGTAGATCGAGTTGTCGGAGTAGGCGGTGGCGCCGATCAGCGTGTTCTCGCCCGTGTAGTTGCCTTCGTCGTTGTGCACCACGAACTTTTCCTTGCCGCCGCTGTTGGGGACGATGAATTCCTTTTCCCTGGATGGCCACTCCGAGTACGGCGAGATGCCGTGCTCGAGCGCGGCGGCGAGGTCGAACGCCTTGAACGACGAGCCCGGCTGGCGCTCGCCCTCGGTGGCGATGTTGAACGGGCTTTCGTCGTAGTTGCGCCCGCCGACCATCGCGCGCACCTCGCCGGTCGAGTTTTCGATCGCCACCAGCGCCGCGGTCGGTCCTTCGGGGTAGGCGAGGTAGTCGTTCACCGCCTGTTCGGCCGCTCGCTGCAGTTCGAGGTTGAGCGTGGTGGTGATCTTCAGGCCGCCGTAGAACGCGCGTTGGCCATAGCGTTCGATCACCTGCTGCTGCACCCAGCTGGTGAAGTAGCCGGCGTCGGCCCCTTCGACCGTCGGCTCCTCGGGAGCCTGGATCTCCGCCGGGGAGGGGAGGGCCTGCTTGATGCTCTCATCGTAGATCGGCCTGGTTATGTAGCCCTGTTCGAGCATCTGCTCCAGCACAACGTCGCGCCTGTCCCTGGCGGCGGCCAGATGGGCGATCGGGTCGTATTCGGTCGGTGACTGGATGATGCCCGCCAGCAGTGCGGCCTCCCACGGCTGCAGCTGTTCGACGCACAGCTTCTGGCCGGGCGTGCCACAGCCGAGGTGGTTGGCTTCCTGCCCGAAGTAGGTCTGCGCCGCCGCCTCGATCCCGTAGGCGCCGTTGCCGAAGTAGATCGTGTTGAGGTAGGCGGTGATGATCTTTTCCTTGGACCACTTGTGCGAGAGCTGATACGCGAGCGCAGCCTCGCGCAGCTTCTCGAAGATCGTGCGGTGGGACTGGGCCTGCAGGGCGTTCTTGATGAACTGCTCCTCGATCGTCGAGGCGCCCTGCGCGGCGCCCTTGTGCTCGACGTCATCGACGAACGCGCGCGCGATGCCGCGCAGGTCGACGCCGCTGTTGGTCCAGAAGCGCTTGTCCTCGATCGAGATCACCGCGTTCATGACGATCCGGGGGATCTGTGCGGGCGTGACGATCACCCGATTCTGCTGGCTGAGCACGCCGATCGGGTGGCCGAGGTCGTCATACAGGATGGAGCTCTGCTCGTCCTTGTACAGCGAGAACCTGGTCAGCGACGGCAGGTCCGAGGCGACGGACACGAACATGCCGAACACGAACGAGATCAGGCCCAGCACGAGCACGGCGCACAGGATCGCCGCGAAGCGCAGCCGCTTCAGCCGGGGCTTGGTGGCACGCGGTACGGTGGGACCCTCCAGACGGCGAGAGTCTAGCATTGGCCCCCATGCCAAATGCCATCGACGCGGCCGACCCAGCTCGCCGGGCCGGGCGCCCGGACGCCGCTCGGCTGGCAGGCGAACTGGCCGCCAACGCCGTCGACAGCCTGCCCGCGGGGGCGCTCGCCGACAGGCTCCGCACCGCGCATCAGGAGGGGCGGCAGCTGCGCGTCAAGCTGGGCATCGATCCGACCGCGCCGGACATCCATCTCGGGCACGCGGTCGTGCTGCGCAAGCTGCGCGAGTTCCAGGACGCCGGCCACCGAGTGGTGCTGATCGTGGGCGACTACACGGCCCGGGTGGGGGATCCGTCGGGGCGATCGACCCTGCGCCCGATGCTCTCGGCGCAGGAGATCGACGCCAACGCGGCCACCTTCCAGGAGCAGGCGCTGAAGATCCTCGACCCCGACCCCGAGCGCCTGGAGGTCAGGCGCAACAGCGAATGGCTGGACATGCCGATGATCGAGCTGCTGAGGCTCCTCGGGACGACCACCGCCGCACAGCTGCTGGAGCGCGACGACTTCGCCAGACGCTGGTCGGCCAGCGAGCCGATCTCGATGCTCGAGCTGCTGTATCCGCTGCTGCAGGGCTATGACTCGGTGGCGATCCGCGCGGATGTCGAGCTGGGAGGGACCGATCAGAAGTTCAACCTGCTGCTGGGGCGCGACATCCAACGCGCGTACGATCAGCCCGAGCAGGCGATCCTGACGATGCCGATCCTCGTCGGCACCGACGGGCGCCAGAAGATGTCCAAGTCCCTGGGCAACCAGATCGGGGTCACCGACCCGCCGCAGGAGATGTACGGCAGGACGATGGCGATCCCGGACGACGCGCTGACGGAGTACTACCGGCTCCTGCTGGATCGCGAGCCGGCGATCGGCGACGGACCGGGCGAGCTCTTGCCGCGGGACGCCAAGCGCGCGCTGGCGCGCGAGCTGGTCGCGTGGCTGCACTCCGAGGCCGACGCGCAGGCGGCGGAGCGGCACTTCGACCGGGTGTTCGTGCAGCGCGACGTGCCCGAGGAGGTCCAGGAGGCCCGCTACCGGTGCGTCGACGGCGTGGTCCACGTGCCGGGGGTGATCGCGCGGGAGTTCGCGATGTCGCGCTCGGACGCCCGCCGGTTGATCGACCAGGGGGGCGTCACGCTCGGCCAGGATCAGCTCGCCGCGGGCCAGCACGACGTGCCGTGCGATCAGGCCGACGGGCAGGTCCTGAAGGTCGGCAGGCGTCGCTTTCGCCGCCTGCGCGCCGACTAGACCAAGGGGTGCGCATCGCGCTATACTGGCTGGTCGGCCCGCATGCGCCCCTGGGCGCTGGGTCGGATCGGTCTCCTCCAGAAGGAACCCCTTTCGGTGAGGCACGGCGGTCTTTGAAAACTCAACAGCATGCGCATCTGCGATCTATTTCGTGATCGTGGTGTGCGTCCAGGTTCGACCCGCCGGCGGGAGCGACCGATCGAAGATCGGCCAGTCTCGGTGGCGGACAAGAGTCAAGTAGAGCAGTACCCCGTCATGGTTTGGGACCACGGTGTATAGGTCCCTACCAACCCGACCCGCCCACGACCATCGTCGTGAAGCTGGCCGGGGCAACTCCATGACAGCTTTTCGTGAAGTTCTTCACGGAGAGTTTGATCCTGGCTCAGGACGAACGCTGGCGGCGTGCTTAACACATGCAAGTGGAGCGACGAACCAGGGCTTGCCCTGGGGCAGAGCCGCGAACGGGTGAGTAACACGTGGGTTACCTGCCTCGATGACCGGGACAACCCGAGGAAACTCGGGCTAATACCGGATGTGCCCGCAAGGGGAAAGGAAGCTTCGGCCTCCGCATCGAGATGGGCCCGCGGCCCATTAGCTTGTTGGTGAGGTAACGGCTCACCAAGGCTTCGATGGGTAGCTGGTCTGAGAGGACGATCAGCCACACTGGGACTGAGACACGGCCCAGACTCCTACGGGAGGCAGCAGTGGGGAATCTTGCGCAATGCGCGAAAGCGTGACGCAGCAACGCCGCGTGGGGGAAGAAGGCTTTCGGGTTGTAAACCCCTTTCAGTTGGGACGAAGCTCCGGCGGTGAACAGCCGTCTGGGGTGACGGTACCTTCACAAGAAGCACCGGCTAACTACGTGCCAGCAGCCGCGGTAATACGTAGGGTGCAAGCGTTGTCCGGAATTATTGGGCGTAAAGAGCGTGTAGGCGGCCCGATTAGTCCGCTGTGAAAGTCCAGGGCTCAACCCTGGAATGCCGGTGGATACTGTCGGGCTAGAGTCCGGAAGGGGCGAGTGGAATTCCTGGTGTAGCGGTGAAATGCGCAGATATCAGGAGGAACACCAATGGCGAAGGCAGCTCGCTGGGACGTGACTGACGCTGAGACGCGAAAGCGTGGGGAGCAAACAGGATTAGATACCCTGGTAGTCCACGCTGTAAACGATGGCAACTAGATGTGGGGGGTGTCGACTCCCCCCGTGTCGAAGCTAACGCATTAAGTTGCCCGCCTGGGGAGTACGGCCGCAAGGCTAAAACTCAAAGGAATTGACGGGGGCCCGCACAAGCAGCGGAGCATGTGGTTTAATTCGACGCGACGCGAAGAACCTTACCTGGGCTTGACATGTGAGTGACAGGTGTGGAAACACACTCTCCCTTCGGGGCACTTTCACAGGTGGTGCATGGCTGTCGTCAGCTCGTGTCGTGAGATGTTGGGTTAAGTCCCGCAACGAGCGCAACCCCCGTCGCATGTTGCCAGCATTCAGTTGGGGACTCATGCGAGACTGCCGGTGACAAACCGGAGGAAGGTGGGGATGACGTCAAGTCCTCATGCCCCTTATGTTCAGGGCTACACACGTGCTACATTGGCGCATACAGAGGGCTGCGATACCGCGAGGTGGAGCGAATCCCTTAAAGTGCGTCTCGGTTCGGATTGCAGGCTGAAATTCGCCTGCATGAAGGCGGAGTTGCTAGTAATCGCGGATCAGCATTGCCGCGGTGAATACGTTCCCGGGCCTTGTACACACCGCCCGTCACACCACGGGAGTGAGCAACACCCGAAGCCGGTGGCCTAACCCGCAAGGGAGGGAGCCGTCGAAGGTGGGGCTCGTGACTGGGGTGAAGTCGTAACAAGGTAGCCGTAGCGGAAGCTGCGGCTGGATCACCTCCTTTCTAGGGAGCACCTAGCGGTGCCCCGGTCCTGGGTCTGCCCGTGCCCCGCAAGGGGTATCGCAAGGCAGGCCCGCGCGGCCGCCACGCCCACCGTCCCGCATGGGACATGAGGCATGGCGGTGTCCGAGCAGGCCGGGCCTAGCATGTCGACCGAACCTGGCTGGATGGCTACGTTGGTCGCGCTCCTGTACTACTTCGGGAGCTCGGCGAGCGTTGGCCGCAAAACGACCCCAGCATGCTGTTGAGTTTTGAGAGACCGGCGCCCGGCGGCGCTCGCGTGGACACGTCGCGTATGACGTGACCGCAAGACGCGAGACCGGCTGGCGTTATACGCCTCTCCACGGTCCTTGAAAACTGCACAGAAGCCACATCAGCCGCCATCGATAAGCGGCGGCTGAAAAACGGGTATCACCGGGCCCCGCATGACCGCTGCATCGGGTCGTGTTGGGCCAGATCACCGTCAAGATAGTAAGGGCACACGGTGGATGCCTTGGCACCAAGAGTCGATGAAGGGCGTGAACGGCTGCGATAAGCCACGGTTAGGCGCTGAATAGCCTTTGACCCGTGGATGCCCGAATGGGGAAACCCAACGCTGGTAATGCGGCGTTATCCCCGGTTGAACACATAGACCGGGCGAAGACAAGCGGGGGAAGTGAAACATCTCAGTACCCCGAGGAAAGTAAATCAACAGAGACTCCCTGAGTAGTGGCGAGCGAAAGGGGATCAGCCCAAACCTGGCAGATGTAAGCGGACATGCGTTGTCTGTCGGGGGTTGTAGGGCGCCTGTTCCGAGTCGTGTCCGACTCGGCAGGAGTTACAAAATCGTGTGGTAGTCGAAGCGCGTGGAACCGCGCACCATAGAGGGCAACCGTCCCGTAGACGAAACTGCACGATCTCCTGTCAGGCGTTCCTGAGTAAGTCCGCTCCCGTGAAACGCGGACTGAACCTGGGGGGACCACCCTCCAAGGCTAAGTACTCCTTGGTGACCGATAGCGGACAAGTACCGTGAGGGAAAGGTGAAAAGTACCCCGGAAGGGGAGTGAAATAGTACCTGAAACCGCGTGCCTACAAGCGGTGGGAGCAGGCTTGTCCTGTGACCGCGTGCTTTTTGCATAACGAGCCGGCGAGTTACTCGTCTGCGGCAAGGTTAAGCGATGAGCGGAGCCGTAGCGAAAGCGAGTCCTAATAGGGCGTCATAGTCGTAGGCGGTAGACCCGAAACTGAGCGAGCTACCCATGGGCAGGCTGAAGCGGGGGTAAGACCTCGTGGAGGGCCGAACCGACCTAGGTTGAAAACTGGGCGGATGACCTGTGGGTCGGAGTGAAAGGCTAATCAAGCTCAGTGATATCTGGTTCTCTCCGAAATATATTTAGGTATAGCCTCGGATAAATTGCGTGTTGGCCGTAGAGCACTGTTTGGATTAGGGGCCCTACCAGGTTACCGACTTCAGGCAAACTCCGAAGACCAATCACGTTTACTCCGGGAGTCAGTTGCTGGGGGATAAACTTCAGCGTCGAAAGGGAAACAGCCCAGACCGCCAGCTAAGGTCCCTAAGTGCTAGCTAAGTGGGAAACGATGTTCGAGTGCATAGACAACCAGGAGGTTGGCTTAGAGGCAGCCATCCTTGAAAGAGTGCGTAACAGCTCACTGGTCAAGTGTTCGAGCGCGGACAATGTAACGGGGCTCAAGCTAGTCACCGAAGCTGCGGGTGCGTGAGACCTTCGGGTCGATCGCGCGGTAGGAGAGCGTTCCCACGCCAGCAAAGCGGCGGCGGAAGCCAGCCGTGGAGGCGTGGGAAGTGAGAATGCCGGCATAAGTAACGAAAGAGGGGTGAGAATCCCCTCCACCGATTGCCCAAGGATTCCTGAGTAAAGTTCGTCTGCTCAGGGTTAGTCGGGACCTAAGGCGAGGCCGAAAGGCGTAGTCGATGGCCAACAGGTTGATATTCCTGTACCACGTCGCTCCGTTTGATCGATGGGGAGACGAGGAAGGCTAGGGGAACCCAGGTGATGGTAATCCTGGGACAAGCATGTAGGGGTGGCCCTTGTCAAATGCGGGGCCGCATAACCTGAGGTGCGATGTGAGCTGGCGTCAAGCCGGCGACTCCCTGACGCCCTGCCTCCAAGAAAATCCTCTAGAGAGGACGCGCGTGCCCGTACCAAAACCGACACAGGTGGGCAAGTAGAGAATACTAAGGTGATCGAGATAACCCTCGTTAAGGAACTCGGCAAAATCGCCCCGTAACTTCGGGATAAGGGGCGCCCCAGTAGGGTGAAGCTCCTCGCGAGTGGAGCCCGAGAGGGCCGCAGTGAATTGGCTGAAGCGACTGTTTACCAAAAACACAGGTCTCTGCTAAGTCGAAAGACGACGTATAGGGGCTGACGCCTGCCCGGTGCCGGAAGGTTACGTGGAGTTGTTAGGACTTCGGTCCGAAGCAGCGAAGCTAAGCCCCGGTAAACGGCGGCCGTAACTATAACGGTCCTAAGGTAGAAAGCTGCCCCCCGCATGGGTAACCATGCGGTGTGCATCTGGCTATATGCTGGAAGATCTGAGTATCTCGGGCTACGAGTCCCGTCCGAAGTGGGCGGTACCGTGACAATGCCATGGGTGCAGAAAACCAGCAGGAAAGGCTGATTCGACTCGGATGGGTCACTGGCTTTGTAGACGGAGAGGGATGCTTCTCCATCGGGTTCGTACGGCAGCAAGACCGCGCGGATCGCAGAGGCTACAAAGCCGGGTATCAGGTGTCGCACCGGTTTGTGGTGACGCAGGGGATAGGCAGCCGCAAGGCGCTAGAGGAGCTTCGCAGCTTCTTTGGCGTCGGTCGGATCTATGTCGCCAAGCGTCACGACAACCATCGCGAGCACTTGGGCCAATTCATCGTCAATCGACGGGAAGAGCTCTTGAAGAGTGTCGTTCCGTTCTTCGAGGCTCACCCGCTTCGTACCACAAAGCAACGCGATTTCGAGACGTTCGCAGTTTGCATGCGCATGATCGAGGCCGGGCGACATCTCGATGTCGACGGCCTCATCGAAATAGCGGAGCGGGTGGAATCGATGAATCGGATGACGTCCAGGCAGGAGTTGATCAGAATCCTCAGAGGCCATACGCCAGAGATCCAGGACACTGGATCATGAGATGGTCCCATCTGCATGGCGACATGCAGGGACGGCACGCGTGCATAGGACGTGCTGTCCTATCCGAGAAAATCTCGGAGAAAGGTTAAGAGCGAAATTCCTTGTCGGGTAAGTTCCGACCTGCACGAATGGCGTAACGACTTCAGCGCTGTCTCAACGAGGAGCTCGGTGAAATTGCAGTCTCGGTGAAGATGCCGAGTACCCGCGGCTAGACGGAAAGACCCCGTGAACCTTTACTACAACCTGGTATTGGATTTCGGTGCATTTCGCTCAGGATAGGTGGGAGGCTTTGAAGCGCTGGTTGCGGCTAGCGTGGAGCCAACCTTGAGATACCACCCTTGGTGTATTGGAGTTCTAACAGCATTCCGTGAATCCGGGTGCTGGACAGTTCCAGGCGGGTAGTTTGACTGGGGCGGTCGCCTCCCAAAATGTAACGGAGGCGCACAAAGGTTCCCTCATCACGGTTGGAAATCGTGTGTAGAGCGTAAAGGTAGCAAGGGAGCTTGACTGCGAGACTGACAAGTCGAGCAGGTGCGAAAGCAGGTCTTAGTGATCCGGCGGTAGCAAGTGGAAGTGCCGTCGCTCAACGGATAAAAGGTACTCCGGGGATAACAGGCTTATCGGGCCCAAGAGTCCACATCGACGGCCCGGTTTGGCACCTCGATGTCGGCTCGTCGCATCCTGGGGGTGGAGTTGCTCCCAAGGGTTGGGCTGTTCGCCCATTAAAGCGGTACGCGAGCTGGGTTCAGAACGTCGTGAGACAGTTCGGTCCCTATCTGCCGTGGGCGTTGGAGAGTTGAGAGGATTTGTCCCTAGTACGAGAGGACCGGGATGAACGCACCTCTGGTGTATCTGTTGTCCTGCCAAGGGCATAGCAGGCTAGCTACGTGTGGATCGGATAACCGCTGAAAGCATCTAAGCGGGAAGCCGGCCTCAAGATGAACTCTCCCATCCCCTAGAGGGAGTAAGACCCCTGGTAGACCACCAGGTTGATAGGCCGGATCTGGAAGGACGGTAACGTCTGAAGGAGACCGGTACTAATCGGTCGAGGGCTTGACGGATTTTTTGTGTGCCCCGAATGGGGTGACGTTGGTACCCGCTGTGGCGCTGTGCAGTTTTGAGGGACCTGGAGGGCGTGGTCTTTCGCCCTTTTCCGGTGGCCTTGGCGAGGGGGAAACACCTCTTCCCATTCCGAACAGAGCAGTTAAGCCCCTCAGCGCCGATGGTACTTGGCTCGCAAGGGCCTGGGAGAGTAGGACGCCGCCGGTTTTTTCGATATGCGGGCCGCCCAAGGGCGGCCCGTGGTCGTGCGCGGAGCGCTCGGCGTGTGCGGTGGAGGCCTTCCGGGGCGCGGTGGCCACGGGCTTCCCGGGGACGGCGTCCGGCTGTCGAGCTCAGCTGAGCGTCGCGCGCGCGATCTCGCCTGTATCGGGTCCCGCCTGCGCGAGCACGGCGCCGTCGGAGGTCCAGATGCCCGAATACCCGGCGGATTCGGCGTAGCCGCCGACCGCCGCCGCGTGTGACGCCGCGTTGATCGCGACATCGTACGGCATGCATGGCGGCTGGGCAACCGCGACGACGAGTGGCTCACGCATCAGATCGCCTCCACGACGCGCCAGGGCAGCAGGTCAGAGAGCAATCATAGGTTGTCGAGCGAGCCGATCCTGCGGGTGCACGGCGTGCGCTCGCCACCGGCGAGCGTGTCGGCGTCCGCGCGTCGCTTACGTGCGTGGTGCCGCGCCTGCGCAGCACGTCCCACGGGCGACAGGCACGCCTGCGACCGCGCCGGCGGCTGGCCGGCGCGGCGCTCGGCGCACCCCTGGCGCGGCGGTGCCCGATGCGGATGCGATACGCGGGCGGGCTCGTCCTGGCCGACCTCCCAGTCGACGTCGTAGTCGTCCTCGAGCAACAGGAACGAGCCGGCCACGCGTAGGGCACCGAGCGCGCGCTGCGCAAGCTTCGATGTGGAGTGTGGTGGGAACATCTGTTCGCAAGATATGGAGGCGTACGGACGGATCCGCTGCGAACGTGTGTACGTATCGCGCGCACGGCGCAGAAATGGCTCTGCACGGCGGGTTTGGACGCTCTGACGCTGCAACGGGAGTTGCACGCAGCCCCGCCGGCGAGCCGCTCGCGGCGCCCGCGACCGGCCGATGCAGGGGCTACGGCGGGCGGCGCGAACTGAGGGCGTGAGATGGCTGTTACGCTTGGCATGCGCTCGACCGGCGGGGCAGGTGGGTCCTCGTTGACCGGCGGACGGCGCCGAAAGCTCATGGAGAAGTTCGTCATCGAAGGCGGCGTCCCGCTGTCCGGCACGATGGTTCCGGCCGGGAACAAGAACGGGGCGCTGCCCATACTCGCCGCCAGCGTGCTCACCGAGAACGAGGTGCTCGTGCGCAACGTGCCGCGCATACGCGACGTCGAGGCGATGCTCGAGATCTTGGTGGCGATCGGCGTCAACGTCAGTTGGCGTGGCCCCAACGAGCTCGCCCTGTGTGCCGCCGGCGTGCACGAGGTCGAGATCGAGCGCGAGCTCGCCGAGTCGATCAGGGCGTCGTTCCTGCTCGCCGGTCCGCTGCTCGCCCGCTTCCGCCGCGCTGTCATGCCACCTCCCGGGGGCGATGTCATCGGCCGCCGGCGCCTGGATCCCCACCTGGACGCCTTTCGCGCCATGGGGGCGATCACCGAATGCGGGCGCGAGATCGTCCTCAGCGCCCCGCGCGGCCTGCGGCCGACCGACGTGTTCATGGACGAGCCGTCCGTGATGGCGACCGAGAACGCGCTCATGGCGGCCGCGCTCACGCCCGGCACGACCGTCATCGGCAATGCCGCCTGCGAGCCGCACGTGCAGGATCTCGCGCGCATGCTCGTGAAGATGGGCGCCGACATCCAGGGCATCGGCTCCAACCTGATCACCGTCAACGGCGCCGACTGCCTGCACGGCTGCGAGCACGACGTCGCACCCGATCACATCGAGATCGGCAGCTTCATGGCGCTCGCCGGCGTCACCGGCGGAGAGCTGCGCATCAAGGACACCGTGCCTGGCGACCTGCGCATGATCAGGCTGGTGTTCGAACGCGTGGGGCTGCGCTCGGAGCTCCACGGCAATGACGTGGTCGTCCCCGGCGGCCAGAAGCTGGTCGTGCAGGCGGATGTCGGTGAGTACAAGAGCAAGATCCAGGATGGTCCCTGGCCGGCGTTCCCCGCCGATCTGACGTCGATCGCCGTCGCCCTCGCCACCCAGGCGGAGGGATCGATCCTCGTGCACGAGTGGATGTTCGAGAACCGCCTGATCTTCACCGACAAGCTGATCCTGATGGGCGCCGACATCGTCATGTGCGACCCTCACCGCGCGATCGTCACCGGCCCCCGGCGGCTGCGCGGCGAGCGCGTCGAGTCGCCCGACATCCGCGCGGGAATGGCGATGCTGCTGGCGGCGCTGTGCGCCCAGGGGCGCAGCGAGATCGGCAACATCCGCCAGATCGACCGTGGATACGAGCGCATCGACGAGCGCCTGCGAGACCTCGGCGCCCGCATCGAGCGCGTGGCCACCGAGCCCGTCCACGCATAATCTCGGGGGTTCCCATGATCCACCCGATTCCGAGCGGCACGCGCGACGTGCTCCCAGAAGAGACGCGCGAGGTGCGCGCGATCACCGACACCCTGCGCGGCGTGTTCGAGCGCCACGGCTACGGCGAGGTGTACACGCCCGCGCTCGAGTACGAGTCCGTGCTCGCGCGCGCGGACATGGCCGAAGCGAGGCCCGCCTACCGCGTGTTCGACGAGTCGGGCGCCGTGCTCGTGCTGCGCTCGGACATGACCGTGCCGATCGCCCGTGTGGTCGCCACGCGCTACGCCGCCAGCGAGCCGCCCCTGCGCTTCTGCTATTTCGCCCACTGCTACCGCGGCGTGCGCCCACAGCGCGGGCAACCGCGCGAGCTGCTGCAGGCGGGCATCGAGCTGATCGGCGCGCCCGCCCCGCAGGGCACCGCCGAGGCGCTGACCGTGCTCTGCCACTCACTCGACGCCACCGGCCTCAAGGACTATCGCATCGGCCTCGGCGACGCCTCGCTGTTCCCCGCCCTGATGGCCAGCCTCGACGTCCCCGAAGCGGCCCGCCTCGGCCTGCTGGAGGCGCTCGTGCTGCGCGACTTCGTCGGGCTCGAACGGGCGCTCGCCGAGTCCGGGCTCTCCGGCGAGGCCGCCGAGCTGCTCCTGGAGGTGCCCCAGCGCCGCGGCGGCCCCGACGTGCTCACCGACACGCCCGCGCAGGCCGAGGAGGCGGTCACCGGCCTGCGACGCGTGCACGAGCTGCTCGAGCCGGCCGTGGCCGGGCGCGTCATCTTCGACCTCGGCCTGGTACGCAACATCGGCTACTACACCGGCGCCGTGTTCGACGTCTACGACCCCGCGCTCGGCTCCCCGATCGGCGGCGGCGGGCGCTACGACGAGCTGATCGGCCGCTTCGGCCGCAGCCTCCCGGCGGTCGGCTTCGCGCTCGGCGTCGATCGCCTCCACATAGCCCTCGCCGGGGAGGAGCGCGGCACCGGCGCGCTGCTGGCGAGCGTGGCAGACGAGGCAGACGCGTGAGTCCGATCAACGGCCTCACGATCGCGGTGCCGCGCGGAGCGCTGTTCGACGGGACCGTCGATCTGCTCGCAGCGCTCGGTCTCGACACCGAGGAGCTGCGCTCCAACGACCGCAAGCTGCTGTTCGAGGACATCGCCGTCATCACCATGCGACCGTCGGACGTGCCCACGTACGTCGAGGCCGGCGCCGCGGACCTCGGCGTCACCGGCAAGGACGTGCTGCTCGAGCAGGCTACGCAGCGCTCGGCCGAGGGTGGTCGCGACGTGTACGAGCTGCTCGACCTCGGCTTCGGGCGCTGCACGATGGTGCTCGCCAGCAAGGCCGGCCCCGACCCCGCGCTCGAGGCGCTGCGGCGCCTGGGCGTGATGCGCGTGGCCACCAAGTACCCGCGCATCGCCGCCCGCCACCTCGAGGAGACCGGCAGGCAGGCCGAGATCGTCGAGGTGAAGGGGTCGGTCGAGCTGGCGCCGCTGACCGGCATGGTCGAGGCGATCGTCGATCTCACAGCCACCGGCACCACGCTGCGCGAGAACAACCTCGTCGTGCGCGAGGAGATCACCGTGTGCACCGCCAGGCTGATCGCCAACCCGGTCGCGCACAAGCTCAAGGCCGCGCCGATCGACGAGCTGCTCGAGCAGCTGCGCGAACTGCCGGCCGCGGCCCGCGGCCGCGGCGCTCCCGACGGCCCCTGACATGCGATCGAGCGCCTGACATGCGGATCGAGCGCCTGAGCGTCGACGACGTGGAGCGGCTCGGCGGGCCCGCGGGCGCCGCCGCGCACGTGCGCTCGCTCGTCGCCGACAGCGCGTCGGTCGCGGACGAGGTGCGCGAGATCCTGGCCGCCGTCCGCTCCGAGGGCGACGCGGCGGTCATCGAGTACACGCGCCGCCTGGACACCGCCGGCAGCCCGCCTCGGCCGCTGCTCGTCCCCGCGGAGGAGCTCGACGAGGCGATCAAACGGCTGCCGCTCGAGCTGATCGCCGGGCTGCAGGTGGCGATCGCCAACGTCGCCCTCGTCGCCGACGCGGGCGTCGGCCGGGATGCGACCGTCGAGTTGCCCCAGGGGCAGCGCGTGGCACTGCGCGAGGTGCCCGTGCGCGCTGCCGCCGTGTACGTCCCCGGCGGGCGTGCCGCCTACCCGAGCACGGTCGTCATGGGCGTCGTCACCGCGCGCTCGGCCGGCGTGGTCGACGTGGCCGTGTGCGCCCCGCCGGGCGCCGACGGGCAGATCGATCCGGTCATCCTCGGCACCTGCCGGCTGTGCGGCGTGGAGCGCGTGTACCGCATGGGCGGCGCCCAGGCGATCGCCGCGCTCGCGTACGGCACCGACACGGTCGATCGCGTCGACGTGGTGGTCGGCCCCGGCAACCTGTACGTGCAGGAGGCCAAGCACCAGCTGTCGGCCACGGTCGGCATCGACGGGTTCGCCGGCCCCAGCGACCTGCTGGTCGCGCTCGGCGCGGAGCTCGACGCGGAGCTGGACACGGGGACCAGCCCGCACGAGCTCGAGCTGGCGGCGCTGGACATGCTCGCGCAGGCCGAGCACGGCGAGGGCAGCCTCGTGGCCGCCGTGTCGCACTCGGCACGCGCGTGCGACGCGCTCGCCACAACACTCGAAAAACTCGTCCTGGAGCGCCCGACGGTGGGCGAGGCGGCGTTCGCGATCGTCCACGTCGGCACCGCGCGCGACGCACTCGCGTTCGCCAACGCGTTCGCGCCCGAGCACCTGCAGCTGATCGGGTCCGAGATGGAGGCGCTCGCGCCGGCGATCGCCTGCGCCGGCTGCCTGTTCGTGGGCATCGACAGCGCGACCGCGTTCGGCGACTACGTCGCCGGCTCCAACCACGTCCTGCCGACCGGCGGCGCCGCGCGCTTCGCCTCGATGCTCTCGCCGCGCCACTTTCGCCGCACGATGGCCGAGGTGCGCATCGGTCGCGCGGCCGCAAAGCTCGCCGCCGCCGGCGCGCCGATCGCCCGCGCGGAGGGCTTCGACGTGCACGCCGAGTCGATGCGCGCGCGCGTGCGGGAGAATCCGCAGTCATGAGCCGCACGGCCACCATCGAGCGCAGGACCGCCGAGACCGACGTGCGCCTGACGCTGACCCTGGAAGGCACCGGCGCCGGCACCCGCAGCACCGGCGTTGGCTTTCTCGACCACATGCTCGACCTGCTCGCCCGCCACGGGCGCATGGACCTCAAAGCGACTGTCAGCGGCGATCTGCACACGGGCGCCCACCACACCGCCGAGGACACAGCGATCGTGCTCGGCCAGGCGCTGGACGTCGCCTTGGGGGACCGCTCGGGCATCGTGCGCTACGGGTCGGCGACCGTGCCCATGGACGAGGCGCGGGCCAGCTGCGCGATCGACATCTCCGGGCGCCCGTTCACGCTGTTCGAGGCGCAGCTGCCGGCCGGCTCCACCGGCGGCTTCGAGCACGAGCTGACCGAGGAGTTCTTCCGCGCGCTCGCCAACGCGGCCAAGCTCACGCTGCACCTGCGCGTGGAAGCCGGCGCCAACGCGCACCACATGATCGAGGCCTGCTTCAAGGCGTTCGCGCGGGCGCTGCGCCAGGCCGTCGCGATCGACCCCACCGAGACGGGAGTGCCGAGCACGAAGGGAACGCTCAGCGGATGACCGACCGGACGAACGACGGAACGACGTCGCTGATCGACGAGCCGGTGGACATCGCGGTTCTCGACTACGGCATGGGCAACCGCCGCTCGGTCGAGAAGGCGCTGGAGCACATCGGCGCGCGAGCGAGCGTCAGCAGCGATCCCGTGCGCCTGCGCGCCGCCGCCGGCCTGGTCGTGCCCGGCGTGGGGGCGTTCCCACGGGCGATGGAGCGCCTGCGCGAGCTGGGCCTGGACGAGCTGCTGCTCGAGCGCGTGCGCGCCGGCACGCCCGTGCTGGGCATCTGCCTGGGCATGCAGCTGGCGTTCGATGCCTCGACCGAGCAGGGCGGAGCGAGCGGCCTGGGGATCGTGCCCGGCGAGGTGCACGCGCTGCTGGGCGATGTTCGATCCGGCAGTGCGCTCAAGCTGCCCCACATCGGCTGGAACGAGGTCAGCTTCGCCAGGCCCGACTCGCCGCTGGTCGAGGATCTGCCCGCGCGCTGCGCCTTCTACCACGTGCACTCGTTCGCGCCGGTTCCCGCCGAGGAGCGGGACGTCCTGGGCACGGCCGAGTACGGGGCTCCGTTCGTGAGCGCCGTGCAGCGGGGCTCCTTCTACGGTGTGCAGTTCCACCCCGAGAAGTCCTCCGCGGCCGGCCTGCGCCTGCTGGCCAACTTCGCCCGCATCTGCATCGCCTCCGCCACGCCGACCGCCCCGGCCCTCCCGGCCGTGTGACCCGGCCGCTCGCGTGAGGCTCTATCCGGCCATCGACATCCTCGGCGGCAACGCCGTGCGTCTGGTCAGGGGCGACTTCGACGCGAAGAAGGTCTACGACGAGGACCCGCTGTCGGCCGCCCGCGGCTGGATCGCCGCAGGCGCGCAGTGCCTGCACGTGGTCGACCTGGATGGAGCCAAGACGGGCGTGCCGGTGAACCTGGAGCACCTGCGACGGATCGCCGCGCTGGGCGTGCCGGTGCAGTACGGCGGCGGCCTGCGCTCGCTCGAGGCGCTCGACGACGCGCTGAAAGCCGGCGCCGAGCGGGTGATCGTGGGGACGACGGCGTTCACGAATCCGGACATTCTCGAGCGGGCGCTGGCGCAGCATGGTCCAGAGCAGGTGATGGTCTCGGTGGACGTGCGTGGCAACGACGTGGTGATCGAGGGTTGGACGAAGGCGGCCGACGCCGACGTCAGGGAGGTGTTCGCGGGGTTGATCGAACGCGGGGTGCGAACGCTGGCCTACACGAACGTCGACCGCGACGGCATGCTCGACGGGCTCAACGTCGAGGACCTCGTGTGGGTCGCGAAGGCGGCCGAGCACGGCAATCTCATCTACTCGGGCGGTATCGGAGAGCTGTCAGACCTCGAGCACCTGGCCGAGTTGCGCGCGCAGCGCATGCTGGACAGCCTCAGCGGCGTGATCGTCGGCAAGGCGCTGTATGAGGAACGCTTCACCGTCGCCCAGGCCCAGGCGGCCCTCGACCACTGATCGGCCTCGGCGACGGGATCTGCGCGCGGCGACGTGATGGGCGCTCGATGACCGATCGGCCCTGCAGGCTGATCGCTACGGTGGGCGGGTGCACTTCAAGCGCGTCATCCCCTGCCTGGACGTGGACGCCGGGCGCGTGGTCAAGGGCGTCGAATTCGTCGACATCCGCGACGCCGGCGACCCGGTGGAGCTGGCCTCGCACTACGACCGCCAGGGCGCCGACGAGCTGGTGTTCCTCGACATCACCGCAACGCACGAGAGACGCGACACGATCGCCGCGCTCGCGCGCAGGACCGCCGACGATGTGTTCGTCCCGTTCACCATCGGCGGCGGGATCCGCTCGGTGGCAGACGCCCAGGCGGTGCTGGATGCGGGCGCCGACAAGGTGTCGGTCAACTCCGCCGCGCTGCAGCGCCCCGAGTTGGTGGACGAGCTCGCACGCGTGTTCGGCGCTCAGTGTGTCGTGCTGGCGATCGACGCGAAGGCCCGAGGGCCCGAGCAGCGGCCGGAGCGCCGTCCGGGGGGGCAGTCAGAGCGCCGTCCGGCCGGGCGGCAGGAGCGCGGTCTCCAGCGCGGGCTCGAGGATGGTTCCCCCACGGAAAGTGTGTATAACCATGGTGATACAGAACTTTTAAGTGGACATAGTCTCCCAGCCGGCGTCCCCACCCCCAGTGTCCCCACCACCACCAGTGTCCCCACCGACACGCGGCAATGGGAGGCGTACCTGGCGGGTGGGCGCACCCCGACCGGCCGCGACGTGGTGGCGTGGGCGCGCGAGGCGGTGGAGCGCGGAGCGGGGGAGATCCTGCTGACGAGCATGGACCGCGACGGCACGAGCCACGGGTACGACCTGCCCCTGACGAAAGCGGTGAGCGAGGCGGTGGGCGTTCCGGTGATCGCGTCGGGCGGCGCGGGCGAGCTGGAGCACCTGGCGCAGGCGCTGCGGGCGGGCGCGGACGCGGTCCTGTGCGCGTCGATCTTCCACTATGGCCGCCACACCGTGGCGGAGGCGAAGGCCCACCTGATGGCGTCGGGGATCCCGGTGCGCGTGCTCGGATGAGCGGGAGCGCGGGACCGTGAGCGGCGTGCGCCCGGCGACGGCGGCGACCCGCGGCGGCGAGCTGTTGGAGGCGTTGGGCGCCCATCCGGGCGGCCCCGAGCTGCTGGCGCTGGCGGAGGGGAGGGCGGACCTCGCGCTGGTGGGCGGCGCGGTGCGCGACCTGCTGCTCGGCCGGAGTCCGCGTGAGCTGGATGTGGTGGTGGCGGGGGATGCGGCGGGCCTGGTCGAGGAGCTGGCCTCGCGCCTCGGCCCCGCGGGCGCCGCCAGCCCCGCGGGCGCCGCCAGCCCGCCACAGGCGACGCTGCACGACCGCTTTGGCACGGCGATGCTGGAGTGGGACGGCGGTCGCGTGGACGTCGCGGAGCGGCGCGCGGAGTCCTATCCGGCGCCGGGGGCGCTGCCGGAGGTGCGTGAGGGCACGAGCGAGGAGGATCTGTCCCGCCGGGACTTCACGGTGAATGCGATGGCGGTGGCGCTGGGCGGCGAGCGCAGGGGGGAGCTGAGCTACGTCGAGCACGCGCTGGAGGATCTCGACGCGGGGCGCCTTCGCGTCCTGCACGAGCGCAGCTTCATCGACGATCCCACCCGCTTGCTTCGCCTGGCGCGCTACCGCGCGCGGCTGGGCTTCGAGCTGGAGGCGGACACGGCGGCGCTTGCGGCGCGCGCGCTGGCGTCAGGCGCGCTGATGACGGTGTCGCGCGCCCGTCTGGGCGCGGAGCTGCGCTTGGCGCTGGGCGAAGCGGACGCGCCGGCGACGCTGGCTTCGATGAGCGAGTTGGGTGTGCTGGCGGCGCTGCCGACGGGCTTTCGCTTCGACGGGGACGTGGCGGGACGCGCGATGGCGCTGCTGCCGCGAGACGGCCGCGCTGATCTGCTGTTGATGGCCTCGCTGCTGCTGCACGTGACGATGATGCCGGTGGAGGACCCGGAGCCGGCGCTGTTCGGCATCCTGGACGAGCTGGAGTTCACGGCGGCCGATCGCGAGCGCACGATGCGCAGCGCGCTGGCGGCCCCGCGGCTGGTGAGCGCGATGGCGCACCCGATGAGGCGGTCGGAGCTGCGCGCGACGCTGCATGTGCACACGCCGGAGGCGATCGCGCTGGCGGGCGCGCTGGGCGGGGAGGACTCGCAGGGCGCGGCGGAGGCGGCGAGGGAGTGGTTCGAGCGCTTGCGCGGCGTGCGCCTGGAGATCAACGGCGAGGACCTGATCGCGGCGGGCGTTCCCGCCGGACCGGAGATCGGCAGCGCGCTGAGCGCGGCGCTCGCGCGCAAGCTGGACGGCGAGCTGGAGGGCGGGCGCGAGGCGGAGCTGCGGGCGGCGCTCGAGGCGACGGTGAAGGGCTGATGGCGCAGGTCGACGAGGACAGCTCGAGAGCTGTGGACGCGCTGGTGTTCGACCTTCCGGGCGCCGGTCACGCGCTGTTCACGACGCGCGCGCTGGGCAACCTGTCGACGGGCAGCGGAGACGGCCACGAGCAGGGCGTGCGCCGGCGGGAGCAGATGTGCGAGCGGCTGGGCATGCGCTGGCTGTGCTCGAGCCGTCAGGTGCACGGGACGGCGGTGCACGTGGTCGAGCGGGTGACGGGCGCCGGGGGAACGCCGGTGGCGATCGACGCTGACGGCCATGCGACGGCGCTGGCGGGCGTGGGCATGACGGTGCTGAGCGCCGACTGCCTGCCGGTGGCGCTCGGCTGCGAGGGCGCGGTGGCGATGGTTCACGCGGGCTGGCGCGGCCTGGCGGCGGGGGTGCTCGAGCAGGGGGTGCTGGCGCTGCGCGAGCTCGGCGGCGAGGGCGAGATCATGGCGGTGGTCGGCCCGGGCGCGGGAGTGTGCTGCTATGAGGTCGGAGCCGAGGTGCACGACGCGTTCGGCGGCGCTCATCGCGCGGGCGCGAACATCGACCTGCGGGCGATCGCGCACGAGCGCCTGGCGGCCGCGGGTGTGGGCCGCGTGCGCGACGCGGACGCGTGCACGATCTGCGACGAGCGCTTCTTCTCGCACCGGCGCGAAGGCGCACACGCGGGGCGCCAGGCGGGGGTGGCATGGTTGAGCTGATCACGGGCCTGCGCGCGGAGGTCATCCGCGCCAACCTGGAGCGCGTAGGCGCTGAGATCGCCGCGGCGGCCACGCGCGCGCCGCGACGCCGGTGGGCGGGCGAGCGGCGGGAGGTCGAGATCCTGGCGGCGACGAAGTACGTGGCGCCGGCGGAGCTGCCGGCGCTGGCGGAGGCGGGCATACGCGTGGTGGGCGAGAACCGCGCGCAGGATCTCCGAGCGAAGGTGGCGGCGCACGGGGAGCTGTTCGAGTGGGACTTCATCGGCCAGCTGCAGAGCAGGCGCGTGCGCGAGATCGTGCCGTACGTGCGCCTGATCCACTCGGTGGCGTCGGAGTCGGCGCTGCGCGAGCTGGAGCGCCATCTCGAGCTGGCCCGGCGAGGACTGCGCATCCTGCTGGAGGTGAACGTCGCGGGCGAGGCGGGCAAGGCGGGCATCGCCCCGGATGACATCGACGCCTTCATGGCGCGCTCGCCGGTGCCGGTGGCGGGGCTGATGACGATGCCGCCGCTGTCCGCGGACCCGGAGGGCAGCCGCCGCTGGTTCGCGGCGCTGCGCGAGCTGGCGGACGAGCGCGGCCTGGAGCACCTGTCGATGGGCACCTCGCAGGACTATGCGGTGGCGGTCGAGGAGGGCGCGACGATCGTGCGAATAGGCATGAAGCTCTACGATCCCCCCTACGATTGAGGTCCGCCGACGCTCTTGGCCGGGCGGCCGCGAGGGCGGACGGGGCGGGTGGGCCTCCAAATCACTAGCATCAGCAGGGAAACCGGTCCGCCGGGCGAACACGCATCTATACCGATGGCTTTCCGCGACTCCTGGCACAGCGCGCTCGTGTACTTCGGCCTCGCCGAGGAGTACCACGACGACTACGAAGACGAGGACGGCGCGCCGGAGGCGGAGATCGAGGATCGCTACCGCGAGCGGCCTAACGTCCGCCGTCTGCGCCGCCGCCGCGACGAGTTCGACGACATCTTCGCCGACGACGAGGCACGCGAGGCGGGGGCCGGTGGCGGGCGCGCGGGACGGGGGCGCTCGACGACGGTGCTCAAGCCGGTGGCGAGCCGCGGCAACGGCGACGTGCGCGTGCACCTGGTGGTGCCGAAGTCGTTCAACGACGCGCAGCAGATAGCGGACAAGTTCAAGGATTCGATCCCGGTGATCCTCAACCTCCAGAGCTCGGAGACAGACCTGTCCAAGCGCCTGATCGACTTCGCCTCAGGGCTGACGTACGCGCTGGACGGCGGCATGCAGCGGATCGCCGACAAGGTGTTCATGCTGACTCCCCGCAACGTCGAGATCTCGGCCGAGGAGCGGGCGAGGTTGATCGAGAAGGGCTTCTTCAATCAGTCCTGACGCCCGCTAGCCTGAGCGTCTGATGCAGATCGGTCTGATCGGCTGCGGCAACATGGCTCGCGCGCTGGCCCGCGGCTGGGGGCGGCCGCTGCTGTGCGCTGACCCGATCGCCGAGCGAGCGCGCGCGCTGGCGGCGGAGGTCGGGGGCGAGGCGCTGGCGAGCAACGCGGAGGTGGCCGCGCGCGCGGATCTGCTGGTCCTGTGTCACAAGCCCGCGCAGCTGGCGGCGGTGGCGGAGGAAGTGGGTCCGGGCAGCACACCGGTGGCGTCGATCCTCGCGGTGACGCCGCTGGCGGCCCTGCGCGAGGCATACCCGGGCAGGCCGGTCCACCGCTTCATCCCGTCGCTGCCGGTGGAGGTGCGCCAGGGCGCGATCGTGCAGGCCGCCGGGCCTGGCGCCACGGCCGTGGGCGGCTCCGGCGGCGAGAGCGGCGGCAGCGACAGCGCGGTGAGCGGCGGGGGCGCGACGAGCGACGCGGCGGTCGCGGAGCTGTTCGCGGAGCTCGGCACGCTGGTGGTTCTGGACGACGCGCTCGTGGACGTGGCCATGGGTCTGATGTCGTGCGCTCCGGCGTACGTGGCGCTGGTGGCCGAGGCACAGATCGACGCGGGCGTGCGCCGTGGCATCCCTGCTGCGCAGGGCGCTGAGCTGGTGGTGCAGACGCTGGCGGGCACGGCGGAGCTGCTGCGCCGGCGCGGCTACGACACGATGGCCGTCCGCCGCGAGGTCTCCTCGCCCGGCGGCCTGACCGCGCGCGGCGTGGACGCGCTCGAGCGCGCTGGCCTGCGACGGGCGTTCAGCGACGCGCTGGACGCGGTCCTCGAACCGACGACCGGCAGGGTGGCCGGATGATCGTCGCCAGCGCACGCACGCAGGTCGCCGGCTACCTGTCGGCGCTGATCTACGTGTACATCCTGCTGATCTTCCTTTACATCGTGGTCCAGCTGCTGTTCTCGATGGGTGTGCGTCCGCCGTACTCGCGCACGAGCGACAGGGTGCTGGGCTTCCTGCACGACGTGTGCGAGCCGTGCCTGCGCATCTTCCGGCGCTTCGCGCCGCGCTTTGGCGCATTCGACCTCAGCCCGACGCTGGCCATTCTCACCCTGATCGTCATCAATGTGGTCGTCGTCCAGGGCATCATCAGCTGAGCGCTCGATGTGATCGGGTCCCCGCCCACCCTCGCCGCGGGCGGCGGAACCGATGGAGACCCCGCCCACCCCGGACGCGGAGCGCGCGGGGCGGTGGCGTGGTTGCGGGCGGCGCTCGTGCTCGCGGGCGTGGTCGCGGTCGACCAGCTGAGCAAGCGCGCTGTCGAACACGCGATCGTCCCGGGCGAAGAACGCGGCTTCCTGCCGGGCGTGCAGCTGGTCGACACGCGCAACCGCGGCGTGGCGTTCGGCTTCCTGCCGGGCAACCACGTGGCCGTGACGATCCTCATCGGCCTCGCCCTGCTGACCCTGCTCGCGTACTTCGCGCTGCACGTCACGCGCTCGTTCATGTGGTTGCCCACGGGCATGATCGCGGGCGGCGCGCTGGGCAACATCCTCGACCGCGTGCGCGACGGCTCGGTGACCGACTTCGTCAAGCTGCCGCTCGGCTGGCCGCCGTTCAACCTGGCTGACGCGTCGATCACGCTCGGCATCCTGATCCTGTTCGTGCTGATCGACCGCCCGCGCCGCGCCGATCCATGAGCGCCAGCCCGCCCGACGGGAGCCCGCCCGGAGGCGGCCCGCCCGCCGGCAGCCCGCCCAGCACCACCGCGCACAGCGCCAGCCCGCCCGCCGCCGCCCCGTTCACGATCGCCTTCCAGGACGAGCACCTGATCGTGGTCGACAAGGGCCCGGGCGTGGTCGTGCACCCCGCGCGTGGGCACCGCGAGCAGACGCTCTCACAGCTGCTGGCGCCACTGCTCGCCGGCGGCGAGGCGGGGCGCGCGGGGATCGTGCATCGCCTCGACCGCGACACCTCAGGACTGCTGGTGCTCGCGCGCACGGATGAGATCCTGCGAGCGCTGCAGGCGGCATTGGCGGGCAGGCTGATCGAGCGCGAGTACCTGGCGCTGGTGGAGGGACGCCCACCGGCGCGCTCGGGAACGATCGAGGCGCCGATCGGCCGCGACCCGCGCGTGCGCACGCGCATGGCCGTGGGCGGCACCGGCCCGCGCGAGGCGCGCACCCACTTCACGCTCGAGCGTGCGCTCGCGAGCACCTCGCTGCTGCGCCTGCGTCTGGAGACCGGGCGCACCCATCAGATCCGCGTGCACCTGCGCGCGATCGGCCATTCGGTGTGCGGGGATCCCGAGTACGGCACTCCCGGGCTGCTGGGGCTCGAGCGCCAGTTCCTGCACGCGACGCGCCTGGCGTTCGACCATCCGCACAGCGGCGAGCGCGTCGAGATCGAATCGCCGCTGCCCGCCGACCTCCGCAGCGCCCTGGACCGCGCCGAACGGGTATCCTGAGACTCAAATCTGAAACGTCGACCCGTGCGGCAACGGATCGCGGCCCTGCCCGGAGCGACGGCGCAGCGTCACGAGCTCCGGGTCCGCTCCTTCCGCACGGAAATCAAATGCACACAACAAGGGAGTAGCCCGTGGCTGAAGTAGGCATTGCGGAGCTGCTGGAGGCCGGTGTTCACTTCGGCCATCAGACGCGCCGCTGGAACCCCAAGATGCGCCGCTTCATCTACGGCGAGCGCGGCGGCATCTACATCATCGATCTGCTCAAGACGCAGGTGCTGCTCGCGCAGGCGCAGGAGTTCGTGGGCACGCTCGCCCACCGCGGTGGGACGGTCCTGTTCGTCGGCACCAAGAAGCAGGCGCGCGACACGATCAAGGAGGTCGCGGAGGCGTCCGACATGCCGTACGTCAACCATCGCTGGCTCGGCGGGCTGCTGACCAACTTCCAGACCATCAACCAGCGCATCCGCCGCCTGCACGACCTCGAACGCTTCGAGGCCGAGGGCCAGCTGGAGCTGCTGCCGACACGCGAGCGGATGTCCGCGCAGGCAGACCTGGTCAAGCTGCGGGCGAACCTCGGCGGCGTGAAGAACATGCAGCGGGTGCCCGACGCGATGTTCGTGATCGATCTGAAAACCGAGGAGATCGCCGTCAAAGAGGCCCGGCGCCTGCGTATCCCGATCATCGGCCTGGTGGACACCAACTGCGACCCTGACGGCATCGACTTCGTGGTGCCGGGCAACGACGACGCGATCCGCTCGTGCGCGCTGATCACCCAGGCGATCGGCCAGATCGTCTCCGAGGGGCACTCGGTGTTCCGCGCCCAGGAGGAACGCGCGCGTCAGGAAGCCGAGGAACGCGCCCGCCTGGAGGCTGAAGCGCGCGCCAAGCGGGAAGCCGAGGAACAGGCCAAGCGCGAGGCCGAGGAGCAGGCGGCACGCGAGGCAGCCGAGCGCGAGGCCGCGAGCCGCGCCGCTGCTGCCGCGGCGCCGCAGCCGACGCCAGCGCCGGCGGCAGAGCCCCAGGCGCAGCAGAGCGAGCCCGCGCCGCAGGCCGGCGCCGAGCCCGCGGCGCAGGCAGAGCCGGCGGCCGAGGCCGAGGCGGCGGCCGAGTCAGCCGCGGCGGCGGAGGCAGAGCCGGTGGCGGCGGAGGCAGAGCCGGCGGCCGAGTCAGCCGCGGCGGCGGAGGCAGAGCCGGCGGCGGCGGAGGCAGAGCCGGCGGCGGCGGAGGCAGAGCCGGCGGCCGAGGCGGAGTCAGCCGCGGAGGCGGAGCCCGCAGCGGCGGACGAGCCAACGGCGGAGGCTGAGGTCCAGCCGGAGCAGCCGTCCACGGAGGAGCCCGCGCCGGCGGCTCCCGAGGACACGGAGGAGACGAAGGCGGAGGCCAGCGCGTCATGAGCACCGTTGAGATCGCAGCCAAGGACGTGAAGGCCCTGCGCGAGCGCACGGGCGCGGGGATGATGGACTGCAAGAAGGCGCTCACGGAGGCGCAGGGCGATGTCGAGAAGGCGATCGAGATCCTGCGTGTCAGGCAGGGCAAGAAGATCCAGGACCTCGGCGAGCGCGCCGCCACGGAGGGCACCGTGCAGGCCTACGTTCACGCCGGCTCGAAGGTCGGCGTCCTGATCGAGGTCGACTGCAACACCGACTTCGTTGCCAAGAACGACGATTTTGTGACGTTCGCACGGGAGGTCGCGATGCAGATCGCCGCGACCCCGACCGTCAAATACGTCAGCCGGGACGACGTGCCGGCCGAGCAGCGCGACGCCGAGGCGCGCATCTACGAGCAGGAGGCGGCGGACAAGCCCGAGAACGTGCGCGAGAAAATCGTCTCCGGCAAGCTGGACTCGTGGCTGGCGACGATCGTCCTGCTCGAGCAGGAGATGCACAACCCGAAGTTCGACGGCAAGACCGTCCAGCAGCTGCGCGACGAGCTCACGGCGACCACCGGCGAGAACGTCGTGATTCGCCGCTTTGCCCGCTTCGCCATCGGCCAGTAGGCCAGGGAATCGTGGACACGGCGCGGGGCGGCGTCCTCGATCGCTCGTGTGCAGAGCACACTTCGCTCACTGCGTCCTTGTCCCGCTTGATCCACGGCCCCCTGGCGGGCGTCGTTACTGGATAGGCTGCCCGGCGATGGCCCCCGCGTTCAAACGCATCCTGTTGAAGCTCTCGGGCGAGGCGCTGATGGGCGAGCTCGAGTACGGCACCGACCCGGAGCGCGTGGCGGCGGTCGCGCGGCAGGTGGCCGACGTGCGCGACCAGGGCGTGGAGGTGGCGATCGTGGTCGGCGCGGGGAACATCTACCGCGGCATGAAGGGCGCGGCCGCGGGCATGGACCGCTCGACCGCCGACTACATGGGCATGCTGGCGACCGTGCTGAACGCGCTGCCGTTGCAGGACGCGCTGGAGAAGATCGGCACGGACACGCGCGTGCAGTCGGCGCTGAGCATCTCCGAGGTGGCCGAGCCGTACATCCGCAGGCGCGCGATGCGCCACCTGGAGAAGGGCCGCGTGGTGATCTTCGCGGCAGGCACCGGCAACCCGTTCTTCACGACCGACACCGCGGCGGCGCTGCGTGCCGCGGAGATCCACGCTGAGATCATCCTGATGGCCAAGAACGGCGTCGAGGGCGTGTTCAGCGCCGACCCGGCGCTCGATCCGAACGCGGAGTTCATCCCCGAGATCACGCACATGGAGGCGCTCGAGCGGCGGCTGCGGGTGATGGACTCGACCGCGCTCGCGCTGTGCATGGAGAACGGCATGCCGCTGAACGTGTTCAACATGGACGACGACAGCAGTCTTGCGCGGATAATCTCAGGCGTGCGCGTGGGCACGCTTGTATCGACAGCTACGGGAGATGGCGATGGCCGCTGAGAACCTGATCGACGAACTGCTCCAGGACGCGGGCGAGCGAATGAGCAAGTCGGTCGAGACGGCCACACACGAGTTCTCCACCGTGCGCACCGGGCGCGCGAGCCCCTCGCTGCTGGACCGCGTGCTCGTGGACTACTACGGCGCGATGACCCCGTTGAACCAGCTCTCCACGATCTCCGCGCCGGAAGCGCGTCTGCTCACCGTCCAGCCGTACGACAAGTCCTCGATCAAGGCGATCGAGAAGGCGATCAACGAGTCCGACATCGGGCTGACACCGTCCAACGACGGCAACATCGTGCGCCTGGTGGTGCCCGAACTGACCGAAGAGCGTCGCCGCGAGCTGGTCAAGGTCGTGCGCAACCTGGCCGAGGAGGGGCGCGTGGCGGTCCGCAACGTGCGCCGCGACACGATGCAGCACCTGCGCGAGCTCAAGGCCGAGGGGGAAGCGTCCTCCGATGACGAGCACCGCGCGGAGGTGGAGTTGCAGAAGCTGACCGACGGCAGGATCGGCGAGCTCGACGGCGTGCTCAAGGTCAAGGAAGAGGAGATCCTCGCGGTCTGATGCTCGCCGCCGGGGAACCCGCGTCGGCGACCGATCCCGGATCGGCGTCCCGCCCGCCCCCGCCCCCGCCCCCGCCCCCGCCCCCGCCGGCGGACGCTACGGCGGTGGCCGACGATCGAGGATCGTCCGGCCTGCAGGGCGGAGGGGTTCGATACCTGGCGATCATCACCGACGGCAACGGACGCTGGGCGCGCGCGCGCGGCAGGCCGGTCAACGACGGTCACAGCGCGGGCGCGGACACGGTCAAGGCGCGTCTGCGCGACGCGGCCGAGCTCGGGATCGAGGAGTTCACGGTGTACTCGTTCTCGACGGAGAACTGGTCACGCCCGGCCGAGGAGGTCGAGGGCCTGATGGAGATGTTCTCCCAGCGGATCGCCGGGGAGACGCCGGAGTTGCACGAGGAAGGGGTGCGCATGCGCTTCATCGGCCGCCGCGAGGGCGTCGCCGAGCGGCTGGCCGAGCAGATGCGCTGGGCGGAAGACCTCACGCGCGCCAACGGCCGCATCACCATGTTCGTGGCGTTCAACTACGGCGGCCGCGCGGAGATCCTGGACGCCGCGCGCCGCTTCGCGGCCAAGGGGGTGGCGCAGTCGGCCGAAGGCCGACAAGCTGGGCCCCTCGCTCTTCAATCCGACGAAGCGGAGTTCCGCGCGTGCCTGTACGCGCCTGAGATGCACGACCCCGACCTGATCATCCGCACCAGCGGCGAGCGCCGCCTGTCCAACTACCTGCTGTGGCAGTCGGCGTACTCGGAGCTGGTGTTCCGCGAGGAGCTGTGGCCGGACTTCACGCGCGAGGCGCTCGAGCAGTCGCTGGCCGAGTACGCGGAGCGCCGGCGCCGGTTCGGTGGACGATGACGTGCCGCTGATGGCCAGCGGACCCCACACGCCATCCGGATCCCGCGCCCCTCGGCCGCCCCGCGAGGATCCAACCGAACGGCGCGCCGCGCGCGGGCGCGCCTCTCGACGCCGGCGCAGGGACGAGCCCCGCTCGGAGCTGGGCGCCCGCACGCTGGCCGCGATTCCGGCGATCGCGGTGGCGCTGTTCCTGGTGATCGAAGGCGGCCTCGTGTTCGCGCTCGGGCTGCTCGTGCTCGGGGGCGTGTGCATGCACGAGCTGTACGCGATGTACGAGCGCGCGCGCCCGGCGCGGCTGGCCGGCTTCATCGCGCTCGCCGGCCTGCTGGCGGCGGCCCTGTACGGCGACCAGTTCCAGATCCTGCTGGTCGCCGCGGCGGCCCTCCCGCTGGTGTTCGCCCTGACGCTGCTGTCACCCAGACCCTCCGTGGGGGGGATCGCGGTGACGCTGCTGGGGATCTACTGGATCGGCTTCGCGCTCGCCCACGCGGTGCTGCTGCGGGGGCTGCCCCACGGCCTGGGGATCGTGATCGACGTGCTCGTGGGGACGTTCCTGGGCGACACCGGCGCGTTTCTCGGCGGGCGCCTGTTCGGGCGGCGCCCGCTGGCGCCGGCGATCTCGCCGAACAAGACCGTCGAGGGTCTGGTCATCGGCATGCTGTGCGCGGTTCTCGGGGTGTGGATCGCCGGGCGCTACCAGGAATGGCTGCCCGGCACGCACGCGCTCGTGCTCGGCGTGGGGGTCGCGCTGGTGGCGCCCGTGGGTGACCTGTTCGAGTCGTTCGTCAAGCGCGAGGCCGCCATCAAGGACTCCGGCGGGCTGTTCGGGCCCCATGGCGGCGCGCTGGATCGCCTGGACGCTGTGCTGTTCACCGCCGTCGTCAGCTACTACGTCTGGGCCGCGTATGTCCACGCGTAAGCGCCTGCTGATCCTCGGCTCGACGGGGTCGATCGGCACGCAGGCGCTGGAGGTGTGCGCGCACAGCGACGAGCTCGAGCTCGTGGGCCTGTCCGCCGAGCGCTCGTGGGAGGCGTTGCTCGAGCAGGCGCGCGTCCACGGTGTCAGCCGGATCGCGCTCGGCGACGCGCACGCCGCCGCGCGCGCCGCCGAGGCGTGGACCGACGGGGAGGTGCTCGCCGGGGCGGAGGGGCTCGTGCGGCTCGTGGTCGAGTCGGGCGCCGAGCTCGTCCTGAACGCGCTCGTGGGCTCCGTCGGGCTCGGGCCGACCGTGGCGACGCTCGGCGAGGGGATCGACCTGGCGCTGGCCAACAAGGAGTCGCTGGTGGTCGGCGGCGAGCTCGTGACCGCGCTGGCAGAGGCCACCGGAGCGCGGATCGTGCCCGTCGACTCCGAGCACACGGCGCTGCACCAGCTGCTCGCCGGGCAGCCGCCGGGCGCGGTGGAGCGCCTGACGATCACCGCCAGCGGCGGCCCGTTCCGCGGGCGCACGCGCGAGGAGCTTCAGGACGTGAGCGTCAGCGAGGCGCTGGCGCACCCGACGTGGGCGATGGGCGGCAAGATCACGATCGACTCGGCGACGCTCATGAACAAGGGGCTGGAGCTGATGGAGGCCCACCACCTGTTCGGCACGCCCTATGACCGGATCGACGTGGTCGTGCATCCGCAGTCGCTCGTGCACGGGCTCGTGCAGCTCGCCGACGGGGCGATGCTCGCCCATCTCGGTCCGCCGGACATGCGCATCGCGATCTCCTACGCGCTGCACGGCGGCGAAAGCGTACCGTTGGACCTCGCGCCGCTGGACCTCGGCGCGGTCGGCGCGCTGACATTCGAGGCTGTCGACCTCGACGCCTTCCCGTGCCTGCGCCTGGCCGGTCGGGCGGCGCGAGAGGGAGGCACGGCGCCGTGCGTGCTCAACGCCGCCAACGAGATCGCCGTCCACGCCTTCCTGAAGGGCCGGCTGCGCTTTCTGGAGATCCCCGAGGTGATCGAGCGCACGCTGTCGCAGCTGGGCGGCGAGCCGGTGCACTCGTTCGAGTCGCTGTACGAGGCGGATCGACGGGCGCGAGCCGTCGCGGGGGAGGCGGTCGCCGGGCTCGCCTGAAGGTGAGCCGGGCAGCTCGCCGCGTGTCGGCCACACGCCCCGGCGACGGAGCCGGCGCCTGCGACACTGAGGCCGTGAGCGAGACCGTCAGCTGGCTTCTGACAATCCTCGGCATCGTCGTGCTGATCGTGCTGCACGAGTTCGGCCACTTTCTCGTCGCCAAGGCCGTCGGCATGCGCGTGGAGCGCTTCTCGCTGTTCTTCCCGCCGACCCTGTTTCGTGTGCGCCGCGGGGAGACCGAGTACGCGATCGGCGCCATCCCGTTCGGCGGCTACGTGAAGATCACCGGCATGAGCCCGGAGGAACTGAAGGGGGACCCGCGCGCGGTGCTCGCAAGCGCGCTGCCCGGCTCCGGCGCGGCGGGGAACGCCGAGGCTGGCCCCGAGGCGAGCGGAGCGCTCGATCCGGAGGTGGTCAGGCGCGCCTACTACAACCAGGCGCCGTGGAAACGGATCGTGGTGATCCTCGCCGGTCCCGGCGTGAACATAATGATCGCGTTCGCACTGTTCTGGGCGGTGCTGTTCACCGGCAGCCTCAACGGCGCCATCGCGCTCGGCAACCTCGACCCTTCGGTGCAGACGCTCGTCGCCACCACCTCCGTGCAGGAAGTGCTGCCCGGGGAGCCCGCCCACGGCGTGCTGCGCCCCGGCGACAGGATCCTGTCGGTCGAAGGACAGCCGGTGAGCGTCGCCACGGCCGTGGCGCGCATCTCCGCCCACCGCTGCGCCGGCACGCCCGTCAACGGCTGCCGTGCGAGCACCCCCGTGCGACTGACCGTGCGCCGCGCGGGGCACGATCTGACGCTGTCTGTCTACCCCCGCTACAACAGCGAAGCCAAGCGCATGCTGGTCGGCTTCGACTTCCGCGTGGTGAGCAAGCCGTTCGGCGTGCTCGCCGCCGCCGGCGCGTCCGTGAGCGAGATGTGGCACGTGACCACCGGGACGCTGACCGGCTTCGTGCACGCCCTCACCAGCTCCAAGGCGCGCAAGCAGATCTCGAGCATCGTCGGCATCACCCAGGACGCGCACGAAACGGTCGTCGCGGGCGCGGGCTTCGCGCTGGTCTTCCTCGGCTTCCTCTCGCTGATCCTCGCGGTCATCAACCTGTTCCCCTTCCTGCCGCTCGACGGCGGGCACGTCGTGTGGTCGCTCGCCGAGAAGGTGCGCGGGCGACGGGTGTCGCTGATCGCGATGTACCGCTACAGCTCGGTCGGGATCTGCCTGCTCGTGTTCCTGGTGATCAGCGGAATCAGCAACGACATCGGCCGCCTCGGCGGCTGAACGAGCCAGGCCCGACGAGCCGGGCAGTTGCAGGCCGGCCATGCCGCCCGGGCGGCTGAACGAGCCAGGCCCTACCGGTCGGGCGGGTGCACGCACACCCAGCTCTTGACCAGCCCCCCGGCGCGCTCCGCGCGCGCCCGGCCGAACAGCGCCTCCAGCTCGGCCCGGCTGAGCAGCGAGATATCTTCCCACTGCCCGGCAGCGCCCAGCCGCCAGTAGAGCCTGCGCACGTGTTCGGGGATCCAATGGGCGCCCGGCAGCAGCGAGTGCGGCTCGATCGGGAACGAGCGCGCGGGGGTCTGCACGAACCAGCCCCGCCCGACACGGCGCACCTCCGCCGCGAACGCCGCGCGGCGCGCCGGCGGGACGTGCTCGATCACGCTCGAGCAGTACACGAGATCGAACTCGTCGGTCGCGAACGGCAGCCCGTCGGCCGCGTCGGCGCGCACGAACGCTCCCGGATAGCGCGGGCGCTCGCGCACGTCCACGCCCGTCACCTCCAGGCCGGGCTCCAGCGCGAGCAGGCCGATCTCCCCGCAGCCGACGTCCAGCACGCGCGCCCCCGGCGACAGGCGCGTGAGCGCGAAGAAGCGCTCGTGGCGGCGGGCGCGTGCACGCGCCGCCAGCGGAGCGGCCAGGCGCGCCAGCGGCCCGTGCGCGGTGGCGTAGACGTCGGGCATCGTAGAATCAGCCTATGGCCTCCAAGCGGCAGATCCACGTCGGCGCGGTCCCCATCGGCGGCGGCGCCCCCGTGGCCGTGCAGACGATGACCAAGACCGAGACCGCCAACCTGACGGCCACGATGGAGCAGATCCGCACGGTCGCCGACGCCGGCGCGGACATCGTGCGCGTGGCCGTGCCCCGCGAGCAGGACGTCGAGGCGCTCAAGACGATCGTCGCCGAGTCCCCGATCCCGGTGATCGCCGACATCCACTTCAACCACACGCTCGCGCTCAAGGCGATCGAGGCCGGCGCCCACTGCGTGCGCCTGAACCCCGGCAACATCGGCGGGCCGGACAAGGTCGCCGAGGTGATCGCGCTGGCCAAGCTGCACGGCACGCCCCTGCGCGTCGGCGTCAACTCCGGCTCGCTGCCCAAGCACCTGCGCCAGCTCGAGTACGACAACCCCGTCGAGGCCCTGGTCACGGCCGCCGTCGAGACCGTCGAGCTGATGGAGCGCCTGGAGTTCGACAACTTCAAGGTCTCGATGAAGTCCACCTCCGTGCCCAACACGATCGCCTCCAACCGCATGCTGGCCGAGCGCGTTCCCTACCCGCTGCACCTGGGGGTCACCGAGGCGGGCACCAAGTGGTCGGGCTCGCTCAAGTCCGCCGTCGGCCTCGGCACGCTGCTGGCCGACGGGATCGGCGACACGATCAGGATCTCGCTGTCCACGTTCCACGCCGAGGAGGAGGTCAAGGTCGCGTGGGAGATCCTCAAGGCGCTCAAGCTGCGCGAGCGCGGCCCCGACCTGATCGCCTGCCCGACCTGCGGACGCCTGCAGTTCGACATGGACAGCGTCGTGGCCGAGGTCGAGCGGCGCCTGGAAGCCTACGAGGACGCGATCGAGGTCTCCGTGCTCGGCTGCGCGGTCAACGGCATCGGCGAGGCTCGCCACGCCGACTTCGGCATCACCGGCGCCAAAGACATGGGCATGATCTACTCCAAGGGCGAGCCGCTGAAGAAGGTGCCCACCGAGCAGCTCGTCGACGAGCTGTTCAAGGAGATCGACCGCTACTACGCCGCCGGCAAGACCGTCCGGCGCGACGAGACCGCCGCCGCCGAGGCGCGCGCGTGGCTGGCCGCCAACGAGGATGCGACCGCGATGACCCCCGAGCGGATCGCCGCCATGGAAGCCGCCGCGGCACAGGAGGACGCCACCGCCGGCGCGGTGCTGGAGTCGATGCTCGCACCCGCGACGGCGCTCGACGAGACGGTCTCGCCGGTCGCCGGTCGGCGCTTCAGCCGCACCTGAGTCGAGGGAGCTCCAGGCGGCGCATGCTTGGTGGAGCTGATGCTGTTCGGCCGGCACATGCGCCGGCCGTGGCCCGCCGCATGCGGCGGGCCATCCGAGGGGCGCATGCGCCCCTCGGCCCCTCGCGCATGCGCGAGGGGAACGACGATCGCACGATCAGGACGCCGCGGCGAAGCGCTCGGCGACCTTCGCCCAGTCGACCACGTTCCACCACGCGTCGATGTAGTCGGGCCGGCGGTTCTGGTACTTCAGGTAGTACGCGTGCTCCCACACGTCCACACCCAGCAGCGGCGTGCTGCCGCTGGAGATCGGGTTGTCCTGGTTGGCGCTCCCCACGACCGCCAGGCCAGAGCCGTCGTGCACGAGCCACGACCAGCCCGAGCCGAACTGGTTGACGCCCGTTTCCTTGACCTTCGCCTGGAAGTCCGCGAACGAGCCGAACGCCGAGCCGATCGCGTCCGCCAGCGCGCCGCCGGGCTCGCCGCTCGATTGATCCCCACCCGCCCTCATGCTCTCCCAGAACAGCGTGTGGTTGTAGTGGCCGCCGCCGTTGTTTTTGACCGCGCCCAGCTTGCCCTCCGGCACCTGGCCGAGGTCCTTCAGCACATCCTCGATGGCCACGTCGGCGAGCGCGGTGCCCTCGAGCGCGGCGTTGACTTTGTCCACGTACGCCTGATGGTGCTTGTCGTGGTGGACTTCCATCGTCAGCTTGTCGATGTGCGGCTCCAGCGCGTCGTACGCGTAGGGCAGCGGCGGAACGGAATAGGCCATGTCGGGGCTCCTTGTCGGGTGTGCGTCGAAGGTCGGTCGGTCACCGCTGTTCTATCAAAGGCCGCGAGCGGGCTTTCGCAGGCCGCGGCCAGCAGGCCGCGACTAAGCTTTGACGATGACCCCCCTGGCCACCCGCCGTCCCGGCCGGCCGGCTGCCTCCACCCGCCAGGCGGCGCTCGCCCTGGCGACCGATCGCTTCCTCGCGGCCGAACGCGTCGACGTGCAGGCGATCGCGCGGGAGCTCGGCCTTGCGCGGGCCACCATGCACCGCTGGTTTCAGACGCGCGAGCTGCTGCTCGGCGAGCTGCTGGGCACACTCGGCGAACAGCGCCTGTCGGCGATCCGCGCCGAGATCGGCGGCAGCGGCGCGCCGGCGTTGCTCGAGACCTGCGACCGCTTCAATCGCGAGGTCGCCGCCACCCGCGGGATGCGTGCCCTGCTCGCCCAGGAGCAGGAGCGGGCGCTGCGGATACTCACCTCGAGCGGCGGGATCGTGCAGCCGCGCGTCGTCGCGTGCGTCGAGCGCCTGATCGACGCCGAGGTGCAGGCGGGCAGCTTCGCCCCACCGATCCCCCCGGACGTGCTCGCCTATGCGATCGTGCGCCTGGGGGAGGCGTTCCTGTACAACGACGCGATCGTCGGGATACGAGGCGACACCGAGCGCCTGCGCCAGGTGGAGGCGGCTCTGCTGGGCGTGCCCCAGCGCTAGCTATTTGCGTCTTCTGGCCCAATATGGCTAAAATCCGCCGGAACCGCGGCGCGCCGCTGGGCGGGGCCGCACGAGCAGGAGGAGAGAGGGATGCGACTCGCATGGAGATCTGGCTGGACCCGCTCGGCCGCGCGGCGAACACGGCCGCTCGCCGCCGCCGTCGTGGCGGCACTCGTCGTGATTGCGCTCACCGCCGGCTCGGCGCTGGCGATGAAACCCGTGAAGAGCACCTGGCTGTGCAAGCCGGGGAAGAGCATCACCGTGGTCGGGCTCTCCGAACCGCAGCCTGACCCGTGCACCGAACCTCTGACCACGACCGTCGTTCAGACCAACGGCGAAACGAGCGTCGAAGCAGCGAAGAGAGCCAAGAAGCCGCCGATCGACTGCTTCTACGTCTACCCCACGGTCAGCGAACAGCCGACCGACAACGCGAACCTCGAAATCGAAGCGCAGGAGCAGCAGGTCGCGATCGACCAGGCCTCGCGCTTCTCCCAGGACTGCAAGGTGTACGCGCCGATGTACCCGCAGCTGACGCTCGATGCGATCAACGGCGGACCGATTCCACCGGAAGACGACATCAAGGCCTACATCGGGGTGCTCCACGCGTTCGAGGAATACCTCGCGAAGGACAACAAGGGCCGCGGCTTCGTCCTGATCGGGCACTCGCAGGGCTCGCTGATGCTGGAGCAGCTGATCAAAGAACAGATCGACCCCAACCCCGCCCTGCGCCACCAGCTGGTCTCGGCGGATCTGATGGGCGGCAACGTGCTCGTGCCCGAAGGCCAGCTCGAGGGTGGGACCTTCCAGAACGTCCCCGTCTGCCAGGCGGCCGATCAGACGCACTGCGTGATCGCCTACTCGACGTTCCTCAAAGAACCGCCAGAAGGCTCGTACTTCGGGCGTGAGAACAGCCCGCTGCTGGGTGGCGGTGTGGAAAACACCGGCAAAGAAGTCGTGTGCGTGAACCCGACGCTGCTCACCCAGAACGGCGACACCGGGCCGCTGCTGCCGTACGCGTCCACGACGCCGTTCCCGGGCCAGCTCGGGTACGTCCAGGAAACGCCGACCGCGCCCACGCCGTGGGTGGCCGCCCCCGGCGAGTACACGGCGCAGTGCCACAAAGAAAACGGCGCCAGCTGGCTGCAGGTCAACCCCGTGGGCACGCCGGTCGACCCGCCGGAATACGTCAAGGAATCGCTCGGGCCCGACTGGGGACTGCACCTGTATGACGTCAACATCGCGCTCGGCAACCTCGTCAAGACGACCGCCATCCAGGCGGCCGCGTACGAGTTCGAAAACTAGCTCGGCGCGCTCCCGCGCCCGGCGGCGCGTCCCACGCCCGACCCGACCGGCCAGCACGGCGGTCGGGCCGGGCGGCGCCGACCCCCGCACTGACGGCCGGCGCCGGCAGCTCTCAAGACGCGCCGTCGCGGCGCCGTATACGCTCGTGCCTCCGCGGCGCCGGAGCTGCGCCCCAGAGCCTCACAGACCGATGCCCCGCCTCTCCGAATATCTCCTGCCAACCGAGAAGCAGCCGCCGGCAGACGCGGAGGCGATCTCGCACAAGCTGATGGTCAGGGCCGGGCTGATCCGCCAGATGGGCGCCGGCATGTGGACGTGGCTGCCCGCCGGCTGGCGCGTGCACCAGCGCGTGGAGGCGATCATCCGCGAGGAGATGGACGCGATCGGCGCCCAGGAGATGCTGATGCCGGTGCTGCAGCCGGCCGAGGTGTGGCGCAAGACCGGGCGCCTGGACATCGACGCGCTGTTCAAGCTCACCGATCGCAAGGGCTCGGAGCTGGTGCTGGCGATGACCCACGAGGAGGCCGTCACCTTCCACATCGCGCAGATCGTGCGCTCCTACCGCGACCTGCCGCTGATCGTCTACCACTTCCAGGTCAAGGAGCGCGACGAGGCGCGCCCGCGCGCGGGCGTGCTGCGCACGCGCGAGTTCATCATGAAGGACTCCTACAGCTTCGACCGCGACCAGGCGGGCCTGGAGCGGAGCTACGCGCTGCACGTCGGCGCCTACGACCGCATCATGGAGCGCACCGGCCTGCGCTTCTACAGGGTCGAGGGCGACGTCGGGATGATGGGCGGCGTGGGCGCGCACGAGTACATGGCGCCGTGCGCAGCCGGCGAGGACGAGGTCGTGATGGGGGGCGACTACGCGGCGAACGTCGAGGTCGCGCTGAGCAGTCCCGACGTGGAGAAGGTGGGGGAGGAGTACTTCCGCGGCGGCGAGCAGCTCACGCGCGAGCCGGCGATCGAGGTGGGCAACATCTTCAAGCTCGGCACGCGCTACTCCGAGGCGCTCGGAGCCCGCTACCTCGACGAGACCGGCGCCGAGCTGCCGGTGTGGATGGCCTCCTACGGGATCGGCCCCGCGCGGATCGTGGCGGCGGCCGTCGAGCAGTTCGCCGACGAGCACGGCATCTCCTGGCCGCGGGCGCTGGCGCCGTTCGCCGTGCACCTGGTCGGCCTGGGCAAGCCCGGCACGCCCGAGCACGACGCCGCCGAGAGCCTGTACGCTACCCTCGTGCAGGGCGGAGTCGAGGTCCTCTACGACGACCGCGACATCGGTACAGGCGAGAAGTTCGCCGACGCCGAGCTGCTCGGCTGCCCGTTGCGGCTGACCGTCGGGCGCCGCTCGCTCGAGTCCGGCGAGGCCGAGGTTCAGGTGCGTCGCGGCCGCACGGACGCCCCCGGCCTGGCGCTGGAGGGCGAGCCCGAGCAGCTCGTGCGGGCAGTGGACGAGCTGTGGCAGAGCCTCCCGTAGAGTGCCCGCCCGCCCCGCCGCCGCGCCTCACCCTCAGGCGCCTGTTCGGGCTCGACCGCTCCGGGCCGCCCCCCGCGCAGACGCAGGCCGGACAACCGCTGCGGCCGTGGACGCTGCCCAACGCGATCGGCTTCGCGCGGCTGGCGCTGATCCCGGCGTTCCTGATCCTCGCGCTGTCCAGCAGCGACGGCACCGGCGCGCCCGAGGCGACGCTGTTCGCGGTGATCGGCTGGGGCGACTACGCGGACGGCATCGCCGCGCGCGTCACCCGCCAGTACAGCCGCCTGGGCGCGCTCATGGACCCCGTCACCGACCGCCTGCTGGTGATCTGCGGCGTGGTCGTCAGCTGGCGCTTCGATCTGCTGCCGCGGTGGGCGCTCGCGCTCCTGGCCGCGCGCGAGCTGTCGATGCTGGCGATCGGGCGCTACGGCGTCGCCCGGGGCGCGGAGCTGCGCATCAACTGGCCCGGCCGGCTCGCCGTGGCGCCGGTCATGGGGTCGTTCTTCTTCGCCATGGCCGGCCTGCCGGGCGTGGGCGAAGCGCTGCTGTACGTCGGCCTCGCGCTGGCGCTGGTCGCGAGCGCGCTGTACGTGCGCACCGGCCTTCACCAGCTGCGCGCGCGGGCGGGTGGGCCACCGGACCCATAGTCTCAAGCTCAGCCTTACCTTTTGGGCTATACTGGCGCCCTTGGCCGGCCTGTGCCCCGCAGGGGTGCCCTGCCGGCGTGTCTGCCAGCGGTCCGTGGCCAGCGAGTCCGCGAGAGGAGAAGAGCCCAGATGGACGAGACGTTCCCCGACCTTGGCTCGTTGACCGACCTGGAACTGAAAGACGTCATCCGCCAGCTGACCGAGGAGGAGACCGAGATCTCCTACAAGCGGCGCATCCTGCACGGCAAGATCGACATCCTCCGCGCGGAGCTCGTCAATCGCCTGCGCCACAAGCACGAGGATGGCGAGGTCATGATCACCGGCGAGGACGTCCAGAAGCTCACGGACATCCTGACCAACCGCCAGCAGTAGGCGGGCCGTGGCTCTGCACTGCACCGAGTGCGGCTTCGTCAACGACGAGGCCGCCAACTTCTGCCAGCGCTGCGGCGCGCTGCTCGCGCGCGCGGAGAGCGCCGGCGGGGCAGGTGCGCCCGCAGGCGGCGGGACAGGCGAGGGAGTGGGCGGCGGGGCGGGCGGGGGGACGGGCGGGGATCCCATCACCGCCACCTACCGCATCGACGACGAGACGGGCGAGCTCGTGCCGATCGACATGGGCGACCTCGGCGCGCGCGGGCCGGCGCTGGTCATTCGCGCCGGTGGCGGGCGCGTGGGGGAGAGCTTCGCGATCGACGGAGAGCGGATGAGCATCGGCCGGCGTCCCGACTCCCAGGTGTTCCTGGACGACGTCACCGTCTCGCGCGACCACGCCCTGCTGATCCGCCGCGGCGAGCACTGGTACCTGGACGACTGCGGATCTCTGAACGGCACCTACGTGAACCGCTCGCGGATCGAGTCCCACCGCCTGGAGACCGGCGACGAGGTGCAGATCGGCAAGTACAAGCTGACGTTCCACGCACGCTGATGGCGACGCACGCCAAGGATGGGAGCACGCCCGCCCAGCTGACCCCAACGGCTCCGATCGACCTCGAGCTGGCCGAGCCGGATCAGGGCGAGCGCGTGGAGCTCGGCAAGCGCCAGAAGTCGCTGACGATCGGCGCCGTGTGCAAGGCGCTCACGCAGGAGTTCCCCGACATCTCGATCTCCAAGATCCGCTACCTGGAGGACCAGAAGCTGCTGACGCCGCGCCGCACGCCCGGCGGCTACCGGCTGTACACCCAGGGCGATGTCGCGCGCCTGCGCACGATCCTGCGCATGCAGCGCGACGAGTTCCTGCCGTTGCGCGTGATCCGCCAGGAGCTCGCCGCCGGGCGCGGGGGGGCAGAGGGGGCCGGGTGGGCCGGGGGGACGGGGGGGGCGGGACCCGACATGCCGCCGGTCACCGGCCGCGTCGGGCGCGAGGGCGCGCGTGCGTGGCGGCCGAGCGTGAGCGTGCGCCAGGCGACCGGTGCGCTGTACTCGCTTGACGACGTGCTCGAGGAGACCAAGGCGGAGGCCAAGCTGGTGCGCGAGCTCGAAGAGTTCGGCGTGGTCAAAGGGGAGATGCGCGGAGGCGTGCGCTACTTCGACGAGACCGAGCGGGAGATCATCGCCGCGGTCGCCGAGCTCGCCCGCTACGGCGTCGGCGGTCGCAACCTGCGCGTCTTCCGCTCCTCGGCCGACCGCGAGGCCAACCTGCTCCAGCAGATCCTCGCGCCGGCCCTGCGCTCGCGCAACCCGGAGCGGCGCAAGGAGGCCGTCGACGCGCTCGAGAACCTGGCGGCGGTCGCCACCCACCTCAAGCACCTGCTGCTGATCCGCGACCTGCGCAAGATCGTCAGGTGACGGAAGGGCGGGCAGGCGAGTCGGTCGACCTGCGCTCGCTCATCCGCGACATACCCGACTTCCCCAAGCCAGGGATCGGCTTCAAGGACATCACGCCGCTGATGGCCGACGCGGGCGCGCTGGCTGACGCGGTGGCGCGCCTGGCCGAGTACGCGCGGCCGCTGCGCGTCGACTGCGTCGTGGCGGCCGAGGCGCGCGGCTTCCTGCTGGGACCAGCGCTGGCGCTGGAGCTGGGCGCGGGCTTCGCGCTCGCGCGCAAGCCCGGCAAGCTGCCGTACGAGACGGTCAGCGCGGAGTACGTGCTGGAGTACGGCAGCGGTGCGCTGGAGCTGCACACCGACGCCGTTGCCAGCGGCAGGCGGGTGCTCGTGCACGACGACCTGCTGGCGACCGGAGGGACCGCGGCGACGCTATGCGAGCTGGTCGAGCAGCTCGGCGGCGAGGTCGTCGGCTGCGGGTTCCTGATCGAGCTGGCGTTCCTGAGCGGGCGCGAGCGGCTGGCCGGGCGCGATGTGCACGCACTGCTGACATACGACTCTTGACTATCACGGAGATCGCCTACTACGACGACGAACTCGGTATAACGATGGCTATACCGAGTTCGTCACGGAAACTCCTCCGGGGGAGCCTCCTCCGGCGCGTGGGGGCCTCCGCCGGCGCAGCCCGAGGACGGCCCGAGCGCGGCCCGCGGTAACTAAGCTTGGCGGCCGTGCCCACCGCGCGTCGCAGCCGCACGATCGCCGCACCGGTGCAGGAGCTGTGGGATCTCGTGCGCGATCCCCATCACCTGCCGCGCTGGTGGCCGCGCGTGACGCGCGTGGAGGACGTCCAGGACGGCGCGTTCACGGAGGTCATGAAGACGCGCAAGGGCAAACTGGTGCGCGCGGACTTCAACGTGGTCGCCTGCGATGAGACCGAGCGCGCGCTCACTTGGGCGCAGCGGATCGAGGGAACGCCGTTCGCGACCGTGCTGAGCTCAGCGGAGACCGAACTGCGGTTCACGCCCACCGAGACGGCGACGGAGGTGACGATCGAGCTGCGTCAGGAGATGGCCCGCTCCTCTCACCGCTACAGCTCGCTGTTGAGCATTGCCCCGCGCTTTGGAGGTCCGATGGTGCGCCGCGCGGCGGCGGCCACGCTGGAGGAGGCGCTCGACGGCCTCGAGCGGATCAGTGGCTGAGCGCTCGATCACCCAGCGCTCCATCGCTGAGCGCTCCCACCGAGCGCAGGACGGCCGGCCGGCAGCGCAGGACGGCCGGCCGGCGGTGCGCTGGTGGGGCTGGGGGGACCCGGCCCACCCGCCGGTGCTGCCGGCGCACGCGCTGGGCTTCCTGCGCGAGAGCGTGGGCGTGGCGGAGCGTCCGCGCCCGCCGGTGGCGCTCGGGCGGGTGCGACTGGCGCCGAGCGGGCTGACGGACGCGACGCTGGCGGCTGTGCGCGCGATCGTGGGCGCGGAGAACGTGCGCGACGGACACGCCGAGCGCGTGCTGCACGCGGCGGGCAAGGGCTATCCGGATCTCGTGCGGCTGCGAGCGGGCGAGCCGGAGGGCGCCCCTGACGCGGTGGTGTACCCGGCCGGCCACGATCAGCTGCGCGCGCTGCTGGAGCTGTGCGCGCGCAGCTCGCTGGCGGTGGTGCCGTTCGGCGGCGGCACGAGCGTGGTCGGCGGCGTGGAGCCGCTGCGCGGGGAGCACGGCGGCGTGCTGGCGCTCGACATGAGCGCGATGGCGGCGGTGGTGGGACTGGACGAGGAGTCGGCGACGGTGCGCGTGCAGGCGGGCATCCGCGCGCCGGCGCTGGAGCGCCAGCTGGGCGCGCGGGGGCTGACGCTCGGGCACTTCCCGCAGTCCTTCGAGTACGTGTCGCTGGGCGGCTGTGCGGCGACGCGCTCGGCGGGGCAGGCGTCGACCGGCTACGGCGCGATCGAGAAGATGGTGCTGGGCCTGCGCCTGGCGGCGCCGGCGGCGGACATCGAGCTGCCGGCGGTGCCGGCGACGGCGGCGGGACCGGGATTGCGCCAGCTGCTGATCGGCTCGGAGGGGGCGCTGGGGGTGATCGACGAGCTGGCGCTGCGGGTGCGCCGGGCGCCACGCGAGCGTATCTACGAGGGCGTCTTCTTCGAGGACTTCGCGGCGGGCGAGCAGGCGCTGCGGGAGCTTGCGCGCGAGCACGTCCTGCCGGACGTGGCGCGCCTGTCGGACGAGCAGGAGACGCGCATGTCGCTGGCGCTGGCGGGCACGGGCGGCGCGAAGGACCGCCTGGGACGCGCGTACCTGCGGCTGCGAGGATACGGCGAGGGCTGCCTGGCGATCTTCGGCTTCGAGGGCGGCGTCGAGGAGGTGGCGTTCAGGCGCAAGCGGGCGCTGGCGCTGGCGTGCGGCCATGGGGGCCTGGCGGTCGGGCGCTCGCCGGGCGAGGCGTGGCTGAAGGGGCGCTTCGCGGCGCCGTACATGCGCGACGAGCTGCTGACGCTCGGGGTGATGGTCGAGACGCTGGAGACGGCCACGCAGTGGTCGAACGTGCGCGCGCTGCACCGTGGCGTCGGGCAGGCGATCGCGGGAGCGCTGGGCGCGTGCGGCACGCCGGGCCTGGTTATGTGCCACGTCTCCCACGTGTACGAGACGGGCGCGTCGCTGTACTTCACGCTGATCGCCCGCCAGCGCGAGGGCGATGAGATCGGGCAGTGGCGGGCGGTCAAGCAGGCCGCGGGCGAGGCGATCCTGGCGGGCGGCGGGACGATCACCCACCACCACGCGATCGGGCGCGACCACGCGCGCTGGATGGAGCGCGAGGTGGGCCGGGAGGGAGTGGCGGCGCTACGGGCGCTGAAGTCCGAGCTGGACCCGGCCGGGATCATGAACCCCGGCAAGCTGCTGCCGCCCGCGTAGGAAACGGCTTTACTCCAAGATCCCCGGTCTGCTGGGGTCGTGGCTTGCCGGGTGGGCAGTGTCGGAGCAGTTGCTCCTGGGGGTCAACAGGAAGGTGTGTGTGGGGCCTCCTTGGCCCACACACACACACACACAATGCTCTACCGCCTCTCGACGGCCGGCGCTAAAGGCTTAGAGTTCTTCTAATATGCGGATCGGGTCTTTAGTGCTGATTTCGTCTTTGAAGGTCAAGCCTGCCGGGAGGGAGCCTTTTTCTACGCCCTTGACAATTTCGGTTGTAAGGTAGTCCATCGTTTCGGGTTCATACCCCATCGTGATTGTCTGTCCGCCTACGTGTCCCGGATTGTTGGTCACGGTGAAGTTTACGTCAAACTTCTTCAGCGCTGCATTGAGGTTCAGTTCGTTTTCGCCGATCACGGTACCGAGCACGGTGACCGTATATGGTGGACACACGAATTCTGCCAGCGCACCTTTGGGGCCTAACCCGGAAATTAACGTCCCGACCTTGTTCGGTGCTGGGGGCTGGGTAATCCAGACGAGCTTGCTGTCGAGTTCGAACGTTGTGATATTCCCTGCTTTTTCGCCCGCTTTTGTGCCGGTGCACTGTACTTTTGGTTCTGCTTCGGTTTCGCATTTCTCGAATGTAATCGTCACTTTGTCTTTGCCTTTGGGTTCCAGGTCACCCTCGGACTTGGATTTCTCGCATTCAACCGTCTCGACGACTTCACCACCTTCTAACGGTTCTAATGGGTATCCTTTGGGAATATAGACATCCAGCTTGGCGCCCTTGCTCTCATCCTTGAAGGGTAATGCTTTTGTGAGTTCCTCGAGTTCGTACTTCCCGCCGGTTTCCACCCCAGCCGTGCATTCTTTGTTGGTGTAGTGCCCGACATACTGTTTGCCTACCTTTTCAGCCTTGCTGCACTGCTGATAGACGGGCGGCTTTGTTTCGGCCTGAGCGGCAGCCGCTGCGATCGCGCTGAGCGCAAAGGCGGCGACGAGGCACAGCCCCACGATGCTGGTACGTTTCATCTTGTCCACTGCTCCTTCCCTCTCGGGTAGTTGAGTGGCTTCCGAGCCCCCATCGGGGCGCTTTGCGCCCCGCGCCAGTCCAGTCCTGGCAGACACGCCGCACCGAACGCAGCCCCCGCGGCGCAGGGCGAGCCTGCCACAACGGCACGCTCGTGTCAAGTGCAAGTCAAGCCTGCCGATCTTGGCTGGCTAGCCAGCTTCCGTGCTCGCCGCACGGGGGGTGGAAGTCCTGTGTCGTCGACCTACAGCGGCGAAGGCCGAGCTGCATCGAGCAGACCTCATAACGCAAGTCGCGCACAGCGAGCACTTGTAAATGCCTGCCCCGATTACCTCTGTGAATCCCATGGCTTTCGAGCGAAACCACTTCGCTCGTAGGCTGAATGCTGCGAGCTGCTGCCGCCCGCTTACCCGCACTGCGAATGCGCAGCGGACACGGTGAATCGCGGAAAGGCCGCCGGACCTCAGTGCAGGCTGAACGGTCCGCGCAGCACGACAGGCCCCGGGTGGGTCGGGTGCGCGCCGGTCTCCTTGCTGACCAGGATTTCGCGAAAGTCGCCGGCGTTGCTCGGAAGCGCGGAGCCGCCGGCGAAGCTGTGCGTCGAGCCGACCGCCGGGCTCTTGCTGAGCGGCAGCGCGCTGGTGTGCGAGTTGTACAGCCAGATGGCGTAGTAGAAGCCCTTGGAGGCGGCGACGTGCTGGGCTTGGATGAAGAACGCCCGCTTGGAGCCTTCGGAGAGAACGTAGACCACGCCGACGCTGTCGCTCCTGCGGTCGGGCGACTTGAGCGCGATCTTGTTGTCGATCGTGGGGCCGGCCTTGGCCGCGGTGCTGGTCGTGCCGGCGGTCGTGCTCGCGCTGGTGCTCGCTTTCTTGCCGGAGCTGCCCCCGGTGATCAGCACGACGGCCACGACGACCGCGGCGACGATCACCGCCAGCAGCACGGCGCCGCCGACGCGCGAGCTGGGCGAGCGCGCGGGCGCGGTGAGCGGGGACGCCCCGCCCGCGCTCGCGCCGCCGGCGTGGGCGGAGGAGGAGAGGTCGCCGACGCGCTCTGGCCGCTGCGTGGCTGGCCTCTGCGTGGCGCCGCCGAGGGCGGCGGGGACCTCGGGCAGATCGGCGCCGGCCAGCGGGGCGAGCTGGGCGGCGATCTCGTTGGCCCATTCGCGCGCAGGGTCGGAGCCGCTGAGGTAGGTGCGGGTTTTCAGGCGCTCGGCCACGCCTGGCTGCTGGCCGAGCAGGTAGTCGCCGATCTCCAGGCGCCGCTCGGGCGTGAGCTCCCGCGCCTGGCGCGGCGCGAGCACCGCGAGCGCGGCGTGCGCGCGATCGTGCACGGCTCGCTCGGCGATGCCCAGCAGCGAGGACACCTCGGCGTAGCTTTTGTGTTGGCGCAGCAGCAGCGATAGCGCAGCGCGCTGGTCGGGTGGGAGCTCGTCCAATCGGCTCATGGTCTGTGAACGTCGCCACCGCTGGTGGAGGCCGGTAGGGGCCGCGACGCAGGAGCGTAGGCTATCGTGGCGCACCGATGGCCACACCGAGCGCCGAGCAGATCAACGCGGCGCTGCGGGGCTTCGACCGCCTGTATGGCCTGGAGTTCCTGTCGTTCTCGGAGGACGAGGTCCGCGCGCAGGTGGCGGTGCGCGATGAGCTCAAGCAGCCGGCGGGGCTCGTCCACGGCGGCGTGTACGCGGCGATCGCCGAGTCGATCGCCTCGTTCGGCACCGGCGTGGTCGTCTCCCAGCGGGGGGAGATGGCGATGGGCCAGTCGAACAGCACGAGCTTCCTGCGCCCGATCACCGAGGGGGTGATCCACGCGATCGCCACGCGCGTGCACCGGGGCCGCACGACGTGGGTATGGGACGTGCGCTTCGGCGACGACGCCGATCGCACGTGCGCGGTCACGCGGATGACGATCGCCGTGCGCCCCGCGCCGGCCGGTCACGAGCCGCTGATGTCGCCGGCTCGAGCGACCGACGGGGGCGCCTAACCGAGCGGGCGCAGCGGCGCGGGCACCTGGGAGGGCAGCGGCATCTGGCCGAAGCCGGTGTTCGCCAGTGGCGCGGGCAGCGGGCCTTCGGGCGCCCCGAGCCCATTGATGGGCACGGCCGTGCGCGCGGCGGCCGCGGCCGTGGCGGAGTCCGTGGCGTAGATGTCCACCACGACTCCGGCGGTGGGGATGATGATCGTCCTGCCCCCCTGCGCGAGCACGGCGGCGACGCCCCTGACGCGCGTGGAGCGGGCCGGCGTGGAGCCTCCGGGCACGAAGCTGTTGTCGGGCGAGGTAACCACGCGCAGGGGAGGCACGCACGTTCCCTGGCCCCCCTCCAGGCAGTCGCCGTACTGGACGTCGAAGGCGTCGCTCGGATCGTGCGTTACTTCGGTGACGGCCATGCCGTGGAAGGAGCCCCCCAACCAGTACACGGGAAACGGCGCCACGATCATGTCCTCGAGCAGGTTGTGGGGGATGGGCCGGTCCTGGAGCGTGCTGGCGCAGGCGCTCAGGGCGAGCGCGGACAGGGCGAGCGCGCACAGCGCGGCGAATAGTCGGCCAGCTGCGCGCACGCCTACCCCCGGTAGCGGTTGGTGATGGGCATGCGCCGATCGCGCCCGAACGCGCGCGCGGTGATCTTGATGCCTGGCGGCGCCTGGCGGCGCTTGTACTCGGCGAGGTCGACCAGGCGGATCGTGCGGTCGACGTCGTGCTCGGGCAGTCCCTGCGCGATCAGCTGCTCGCGGCTGCGATCGAGCTCGACGTAGCCCTCGAGGATCCGGTCGAGCAGCTCGTAGGGGGGCAGGGAGTCCTCGTCGCGCTGGTCGTGGCGCAGCTCGGCGGAGGGCGCGCGCTCGACGATGGATAGGGGGATCGGCTCGCGAGCGGCGACGGCCGCGGTGTCGTCGGCGCCGGCAGGGGCCTCGCCGGCTTGGCTGGCGATCGCGTCCGCGGCGGTCGCGCCGTCAGCGGAGTTGCGCCACGTGCACAGGCGGTAGACGAGCGTCTTGGGCACGTCCTTGATGACGGCGAAGCCACCGGCCAGGTCACCGTACAGGGTGGTGTAGCCGACGGACATCTCAGACTTGTTGCCGGTGGTCAGCACGAGCCAGCCGAACTTGTTGGAGAGAGCCATCAGCAGGTTGCCGCGGATGCGCGCCTGCAGGTTCTCCTCTGTGAGGTCGGGTTGGCGTCCGGCGAGCTCGGCGTGCAGGGCGTGCTCGTAGGCGTCCATGATGGACTCGATCGCCAGCTCGTGCGTGCGCAGTCCCAGCGCGGCGGCCAGCGCGCGGGCGTCGTGCTGGGTCGCGGAGGAGGAGTAGGGCGAGGGCATGATCGCGGCGCTGACGCGCTCGGGCCCGAGGGCGTCGATGGCCAGGCAGGCGACCAGCGCGGAGTCGATCCCGCCGGAGACGCCCAGCACGACGTGCTGGAAGCCGTTCTTGTGAACGTAGTCGCGCAGCCCGAGCGTGAGCGCGGCGTACACCTCAGCCTCCATCGGCGCGAGCGGGGCGAGCGGCGCAGGGGCCGGCGTGGGGGCCGGCGCGGCGGGCGGAGCCGGTGGCGGCAGTGGGGGCAGGATCACGGCACGGCGCTCGGTGCGCCGCGCGGCGGGGCGCTGGCTGGACCGAGCGGAGCCGCTCGGCCAGCGCAGCCGCGCGGCGGCGGCTGCGCGCAGGTCGACGTCGCACACCAGCAGCTCCTCCCGGAACTGGGCGGCGCGCGCGATCGTGGCGCCGGTGTGGTCGATCACGCATGAGTGCCCGTCGAACACCAGCTCGTCCTGGCCGCCGACGAGGCCGCAGAAGGCGACGCAGGCGAGGTTGTCGCGTGCGCGCTGGGCGAACATGCGCTCGCGCTCGGAGCCCTTGCCGGCGTGGTAGGGGGAGGCGGAGATGTTGAGGATCAGCGTGGCGCCCGCGAGCGCCTCCTCGCTGGCCGGCGGACCAGGCTCCCAGATGTCCTCGCACACGGTCAGGCCGAGGCGGTCGGCGCCGATGTCGATGACGGCGCCGGCGGGGCCGGCCTGGAAGTAGCGCTGCTCGTCGAAGACGCCGTAGTTGGGCAGGTAGACCTTGCGGTAGATCGCGTGCACGGAGCCGTCGGCGAGCACGGCGGCGGCGTTGTAGACGTCCTCGGCGCGCTCCGGGAAGCCGACGATCGCGACCACCCCGTGCGCGTCACCGGCCAACTCGTGCAGGGCCGAGGCGGCGTCCGCGAGGAAGTGCTCCTTCAGCAGCAGGTCCTCGGGCGGGTAGCCGGTCAGGGCGAGCTCGGGGAACAGCACGAGCTCCGCGCCGGCCTCGGCGGCAGCGCGCATGCCCGTGCGGATGCGCTGCGCGTTGCCGGCGATGTCGCCTACGGTGGCATTCAGCTGGCAGAGGGCGAGGCGCATGCTTCGTCTACCCGCCCATGCTTCTGGGCTCTGTGGGCATTTGAGCCGGTGTCAAGGCACAAATAAGACACCAATTTTTGGGGTGTCGCGCCGCGGTCATGAAGTGCAGGGTACGCAGGTGCCGGGGCGCGAGACTGGCGACGCCGGTGGAATAGCATCGCTTGGACATGGCCGTGACGACGAGCAAGTTCGCGCCGCTGCCCGGTTACAGCCGCTCGGCGATCAACCGTGCCGGTAGAGAGCTAAGGCGGTTCTGGCTGGCGGATGAGGAGCAGGCGTCGCGGGCCACCGGTGAGGCGCCGAATGATCGAGATCCAGCTACGCGACCCACAGGAGCACGAATGGGCGCTCGCCGTCGAGCGCACGGGGTCCAGACTGGGGATTGGGCTCAAGGAGGGCGAAGGTCCGGACGATCTGAGGGAGTACTTCCGTCTCGCCAGCCTGGGTATGTACATGGAACGCATGAGCCAAGAGCCCGACGCTACGTTCGTACAGGCGTTCGACGCGGCCCGCACCCGCGCGATACCGTACTTCAGGAGGTCATGACGAGATGCCACTAGTCCACTTCCTTCTCGTTTACGATCGCAGCGAGCAGCAGCTCGTCTTCAACCGGGCGTACAGCGACCCGGCGGAGGCGCTGCACGCGTATGAGGCGATGGAGGAGAAGCACCGCGACGACCGGCAGATGGAGATCGTTCTGGTGGGTGCCGACTCGATTGAGACGGTCATGCTGACCCACGGCAATTACTTTGACGCCGATCCGGGCGCCGAGCCCGCTGCGTCGCCGTACTTGACCGGCGTCTAAGGACTCGTCGAGGCGACGGTGCCGCCCGATCGCCCGTGGCAAACGCGCAGGGCAGGGCTGAAAGAGGAACAGCTCCCCTCAAGTCCGCCGCGCCGCGGAGCCGATGCCATAAGTGTGTTGACTCCCAGATCGATGCTGCGCCGTCCGGGCATGCTGATATTGACGATGCTGGCGGCCGGCGACGTGGCGTATCGCCTGCTGCTGCGCGAGCCCGTGCGTCGCGTCCTGGGCGTGGGGCGCTAGGGTCCCTCGACGGCGGCGGGGGCGGCGTCCGCCTGCGACGTGGCGGGGGTGGCGCTCGCGCGTGGCGCGGGCGCCTTGCGGGCCGGGCGTTTGGCGCGCGGGCGCAGGCCGGCGGCGCGCGCGAGCGCGGCGATCGCCCACTGCAGGTCGAGCGCGATCTTGTCCAGATCGGGCAGCGCGTCGTAGTCGCCGAGCAGCCCGAAGCCGAGATGGCCGTCGTAGCTCATGACGGCGATACCGAGCGCCTGGCGCTGCGCGAGCGGCACGACCGGGTACAGGACCTGCAGGCGCCGGCCGAGCAGATACAGCGGGAACTGCGGTCCGGGCACGTTGGTGACGACGAGGTTGAAGAACGGCTGGCGAGCTTGCAGGCGCGCGGCCTGGCTGAGGATGGTGGGCGGAGCGAACCCGGCGAGGTTGGTGAGAACCTGCGCGCCGACCGCCTGGCCGGACTTCTTCAGGTCCTCCATGGCGGTGGAGATCTTGTGCAGGCACTCCGCCGGGTTCTCGACACCGACGGGGAGCGGCGCCCACATGGCGGCGACCTGGTTGCCGAGCGCGCCGCGCTGGGCCTTCGAGCGCACCGACACCGGCACCATCGCCTTCAGCACGAGGCCGTCGGTGTCGTGACCGTGGCTGCGCAGGTAGCGGCCGAGGGCCAGGCTGACGGAGGCCAGGACGGCGTCGTTGAGCGTTCCCCCGATGGAGTCCTTGATCGCCTTGAACCTCGCCAGGTCGGCGTCCACGAAGGTGTAGCGGCGGTGCGGCCCGATGTCGACGTTGAACGGGCTGGGCGGCGCCGGGGCGTTGATCCCGGCGAGGGTCGTGGCTCCGACGCTGGCCAGGCCGTCCTTGACCTGCGAGACGGCGCGCCTGGGCGCGCGCAGCAGGGCGCGGGCGCCGCGGGCCATCTCGGCGGGGACGGTCGAGCGCTCGAGCAGCGCCTCGCCGAGCAGCTTCGCCCGTCCCGGCAGCGGCTTGGCGCTCCACGGCGAGGCCGGCGCGGTCGGGGCGGGCTCGCGGGCGGTGTCGAACAGGACGGTCGTGATGTCCACGCCGGAGATGCCGTCGACGAGGGCGTGGTGGGTCTTGGCGATCAGCGCGAAGCGCCCGCCGGACATGCTCTGCACCAGCCAGATCTCCCACAGCGGCTTGGAGCGATCCAGGCGCTGGGAGAACAGCCGTCCGGCGAGCCGCTTGAGCGCCGCATCGTCGGCCGGCCTGGGCAGGGCGGTGTGGCGGAGATGGTAGTAGGGGTTGAAGTGCGGGTCGTCGGTCCAGATCGGCCGGCCCTGGTCGAGCGGGACGTAGGCCAGGCGCTGGCGGTAGCGCGGGACCAGGTGCAGGCGCCCGAGCACGTGGTCGACCAGTTCCTGCAGCGTGGGCGCGACACCCTCGAACACCATCACCGACGCGACGTGCATGTGGGCGCTCGAGTGATCCTCGAGATGCAGGAACGTGGTGTCCAGCGCTGTCAGGCGGTCGGGGTTGGCCACGGCCTCGATTGTCGCGGTTGTGGAGCCCCGCGTCAACGACCAGCGCAAAAAACCTGTGCTCAGGCAGGCGGCACAGCCTGCGCGGTCGCGGCGGCCGCGTCGAGCAGGCCGGCTCCGTACAGGTCTTCGTCGTCGCCGCCGCCGAGCTTGCTGGCGGTGGCCTTCAGGCGCGCGGTGATCTGCGCGGGCGTGGGGTGGCGGCCGATCACGCCGCTGGCGATGATCAGCGCGGCTGTCGCCGCAACCTCGGGGGTGGCCATCGAGGTGCCTTCATAGCCCGAGGGCAGTCCGAAGGGTCCGGGCACGCGTCCGGTGAACGTCTCCTGGTAGATGTCCCGGCCGGGCGGCTTTTCGGGGAAGCAGTTGGGGTCGCCCGGGAGGTTCGCGTCGGCGCCGCCCCCGGGCGCGACGAGCGTGAGGCCGGGTCCGTCGTTGGAGTAGTCGGCCAGGCAGCCGTGTTCGGTGGTGGCACCGACGGCGACAACGTTGGGCGCGCGCGCGGGGTAGGCGATCGCGCGGCTTCCCTCGTTGCCGGCGGCCGCCACCACGAGCACCCGGTGGCGGTGGGCGTAGGCGAGCGCGCCGATCAGCTCGGGAATGTCGGCGGCGGTCACGCCGGGGGAGAACTCGAGGCTGAGGTTGATCACCTGCGCGTGGTGGCGGACCGCGTAGCGCACGCCTTCGGCGATCGTGGAAGCTTCGCCTTCGCCGGCGCTGTCGAGCACGCGCACGGGCATCAGGCGGGCGCCGTAGGCCAGGCCGGTGAGCCCGATGCCGTTGTTGGTCGCCTCGGCGATCTCGCCGGCGACGAACGTGCCGTGGCCGTTGTGGTCGATCGGGTAGGAGCCCGGGTGCACGAAGTCGTAGCCCTTGACGAACTGGTAGGGGTAGAAGCCGGGCGAGCGGCGATAGCGCCCGACGTTCCTGTAGGCGATGCCGGTGTCGAGGACGGCGACGATCACACCGTGCCCGCCGTTGGCACGTGCGCTGATCGCGTTGCCCCACGCCTGCGGTGCGCCCACACCGAACTGGCCCACGAAGTTCCACTGCAGTTGGGTCCAGCCGCCGGGCACGCCGGCGTTTCCCGGGTTGTCGGGGATGAACGGCGCGGGTGTGCCGACGTCGGCGACGCGCGCGATGTAGTCGGGCACCGCCCAGCGCACGTCGGGCTGGCGGCGCAGCCGCGCGAGGGCCTGCGCGACGCTCGTTGCCCGCGTGAGCCGCAGCACCCGAGTCTCGGGCGCGGGCGCGCGAAGATCGACCGCGTCGGCGGCCCTTGCGAGAGCGGCGCGGGCCGCGGACGGGGTGGCCGGCGCGTAGCCGACGACAACCTCGTCGGGCGCGTATGCGGCCGCACGGGCGGCAGGCGGGTAGATCGCCACCAGCGAGAGCGCCAGGGCGCCGGACACCAGCGCCGCGCGAGCACGACGCGGGTGGGGGAGACGGGCGCTCACGCCGGCGATGATCCCATCGCGTGCCATTCAGGGCTAGCCTGCGAGCACGAGCCCGGTCTGGTAGGGACGTCGAGCTGCAGGCGCAGTTCCGCGCGCACGAGCGGCTGGTCGTCTGGGCGAGCGTGTAGACGGCGGTGACGACCGGCAGCGAGATCGCCCCTGTCGGAGAAGCGACGGCGATCGCGAGCACGGCGAGCGCTAGCGTGGCGGTGCACCTCGAACATCCGAACGCCGACGAGCATCACCGCCAGCGCGACCGCCAGTAGCCCGTCGATTCCCCAGGCCGGCAGTCGAGGCGCAAACAGCCAATAGCTCATCACCGAAAGGTAAGCGAGAACGTGGGCGCGGCCATCCGCCCTCGGATGTAACCGCGCCTACCGCGGCGCGAGCAGCCCGACGGCCACGCGCTGGCGCCGAGGAAGGTGGGGAGCGGCGAAGATCAGAGCGTCTCCGAGAACGGCGGACTGACGTACGAGCCCACGGGCAGCCGTCCTGACGGTTCACGCAAGCAACACCACCCGCGACAAATCGAAGATCGGTATCGGGAGTGCAATGACATAGCTGCCGTTTCTGAAGGTATGGGTGCATTTCCCTGCGACATCGAAGAACCGCTGCCCTGGTAGCGCTCGAGGCGCTCGAGCTGCGGGTGCGGATCCGCTGGTCTGGCGACCCACAGAGCGCCCCGCCCAGCACTTTGCGCCGGGCGGGGCGCCTCTGCGTTCCTAGAAGCCGGGAGCAGTGGACATTTGCGCCCGGCGGCCGGAGAGTAGCCGACCGCCGCCTACCCGGCGTTGACTGCTAGCCGGCCGGGCTGCTCACCGTCGGACAGGCCATGGGCGTGATCGCCGGGCGCGTCGACCGACGTTGCCTCGCCTACTCCTCCAGCCCTGCTGCCTGCCGGGCCTCCTGCCAGCTGAGGAAGAAGCGTGCCTCGCCAACCTTGCCGTCGTCGCGGAGGTCCGAGTTGATGACGGCGAATGGCTGGCGGAGCGCTACGCCTGAGTCCTTGGTCCGACCGGTGAACTCCGCGAGGACCAGGAGCCGATCTTGCATGTCGCGAACCTCGTGAACCTCCAGGCCGGGGTCGTCGACCTGCTCACTCCAGACACTGCTCAGCCGACGAAAGCCGTCATGACCATGGCAAACCGTCGCGTCGACCCATCCGGGGGCGGGATAGCAGATGACATCCGGCGCATAGAAGACGAGCAGGGACTCGATCCCGGCGGTGAACGTGTGGGAGCTCGTCTTTGACATCGTCTGAAATTATTCCAGACGTCAATCCACGGGGCAGCTTGTGCTCGTCAGCAATGCGTCGCGGTGGAGCACGTGGGGAAGGTTCCAGGTCGTGTGGCCACCCAAGGCGGCGGCTCGTCAACACGCCGAAGCCGAAGCAGGTCACCGGGGCAGCAGCCTTGCTTGTCGGGCCGGAGGGGATTGGCCCTATGCCCCGGTGACGCTGACCATGCTATCGGACAGCCGCACGGGCCTCCCGGCAAGCAATCCGGCTTGCACGCCTCCGGCGGGGCGAGCACATCGCAGCGCTCGTCTGCCGCCGACGCGGCAAGAGCGGGACGCTGGGACGATGACGCCCTCAGGCGAACGATGTGGGTCCTAGCGTGCGATCTGCGGTTGATAGGTGACATTCAGCCGGAGTCGCGTGAGTATGCGATCCTCTTGGCCCGCGCTGCCGAAGATGACGTCGAACCAGTGCACGCCTTCTTCTGTGACCTCATAGGGCGGCATCGGCACGATCGTGTCGATGCCATCGGCTGACGGTCCCGAGAAGTTGATCGACCCGAGCTCGATCAGGTCTCCCTGTATACCACCCGGCGTCTCGGGACGTAGTTTGAGGGTATATCGACCCCGTGTTTCTCCAGCCCAGAGGTTGATCACCACGACCACGCCCTCGACAGTGAAGGCAGGCATCTCGTTGGGGTCCTCGCCCCCAACCCCCGCCGTGTCAAGGATGTTGATGATGCTGAGCGCTCCGCTCTGTGCGCCGCGGATGATTTTCTCGCAGAACGTCGCGACCTGTACGTAGGGACCGCCATCGGCTGTTGCCATCTACCTCGTTCTCCTTAGTGCGATGAAATAAAAGGGTGCAAATGCCTTTCGCCAAAAACATGCAGATCTCTTCTTGCCGGCAAAGATCACGCTCATGCACTCTAGGTCGTCGACCAGAAGGGCCGCGCGGCACACCGCGCCAAGCCGGCGACCCCGCCGGGCACTTGTGCTAATTGTTATTTATACAGCAGTCACCGTGTAGTGACGAGGATGATAAGTACCGCCGGGGGCGATCTGTTCGTCGCGGTCGAGCGTGGCTCCGAGCGCTCCTCCCGATGATGTTGGGATCAAGCTCGAACGGGCCAAGACATGGTCCATAACCGCCGCTCGGCCCTGGATCAGCTCATCTTCCTTCTGCCAGCCGTATATGTGTGACACGCTTGTATCCTCAAGGTATGTATACTGTAGGCGTGCTCGCGAACAAGGACCTCGGCGACGAACTCAACCGGGTGGGCGCAAACCCTCAATGCCCTGTCTGTGACAACGAACAGTGGGGCATCTCTCCGATGGCCTTTGCTCTCGCGCCCATCGAGAACGGGCGCATCTCGGCCGGACGCGTTGCGTCGGTGCGCGCCCTCACCTGCACCAACTGCGGGTTCGTGCGCTTGCACGACCCGAATTCCCTTGGCTAACTGAGTCCGTTATGCCGACCCGTTGTTTGGCGGCATAGCCGGCTAGCTTAGCGCACACTTGGCGCACAACTCGACGGGAAACGGCGGGAAAGTCGGGGCAGGCGCGGGACCGCGATAGGGCGTCTTTGACAGGCATTTCCTGCCATTTCATGCCCTTCGCAACCCAGCGGTTCCCACGCCGGCCCGCAGATCCGGCGGCTCTCGAGCAGCAGAGCCTCACGATCGCTGCGCTTCGCGCGGGGAAGGTTCGTCTCGACTGATCGGACGACGAGGGCCGCCAGCTGATGCGAGTCGATCCCGTCGAAGACGAGCAGCTGGGCGAGTCTCAACTCGAGTGGCTCACGAACGCGCTTCTCGCCCGTGTCGATCCACTGGGTCAGCGCCCCGGCGATCTCCGGCTGCACAAGCAAGCCATGGAGGCGCTCGAGAACCTCGTCGGCTGCTCCGAACGGCAGCATGTCGGAACGCCGGAGATCGGAGTCGACGAGACTGAGGAGGGTTCGCACTTCGTCTCGCGCGCGGAACTCTTTGAGGGCTTTGGCGGCGAGTGGCAGGATGCCGAGCTCGCTGAGCGGATTGGGCACCGTCGGCATCGCCAGTCGAACAGTAGCCCGGTCTCCGGTGGCCGGTGGGGGGCGCCCGGCCGCAGGCGAACGCACCAGCCCGCAGCGCAGCGGCCTCGCCGCAAGACACGCGATGCCAGCGCCTCGCCGCCCACGCGCCCGCCGGTCCAGAAGGCGTCTGGATCCCGGACTTAGACCAAATACTTGACTTTCTGGGAATAGGCGATATAGTCGAATAGATCGATAAGCTCACCGCCAGGGCCCCAGTGGCTAGCCGGAGCTCGATGGATCTGCAGACGACTGACCAGGGCGCGAAAAGCGCAGAAGTCGACGAGGAGATTGGACACTGTTGATGAGATCAAGACTACGACAGCGAGCTGTAGGGAGTTGGTTGGCACTGTCGATCATGACCGCGGCTGCGGCTGTTGCGCTCGCGACGCCGCCTGCAGCAGAGGCAACCACAGAAGGACACTACTGCTTCACCTTGGTCCCGCCCGACACTGACTGTGCGATCAGTCCAGGTGAAAGTGGGGACTGGTGGAACGGCGTCATCTTCGTGAACTTCGCGCATTACCCGGGCGAAGGCACGGTGAACGTGTGTCAGCACACCTATCGGCGCTCAAACACCGAAACTGTAAGTGATACCTGTGCAAATACCACCGCAGAATCGGGAAACCAGCTCATTTACTACTACGAAAACAACATAGAATTGTCAGCGCATGCTGGCAATAACTCTAGCATTCGGCACACTATCGACGGCATCGTCGGGTACAACTAGGAAAGGAGTAGAGACATCATGAGATCTTTGCTGAAGCGTCGCCGACTCCGACTCCGACTCCTAGTCTTCGCTCTAACGTCGACAGTCGCGACCCTGAGCGTGGTTGCAGGCGTTGCCATCTCAGCAAGCGCCGGCTCACCACCCATATCCGTACCCATTCCGGGAGCGACCTCGGCAGTGCAAGCGCCGAGCACAGCGATAACTGCAGAGCTCGCTATCTTGAGCCGGTCTAAGACGGCAGCGGACACGCTACCAGCTGTTGTAGAAGAATCTCAGTGGATGGCGGAGCGGCTATCCGGAGGCAACGGCGCTCTCGCGCGACGCTCGCGCCTCTCACCGCAGGGACACGCGGTCTATCTGATTCCTTCACAGACGGGTGTTTGTATGTTGAACACCACGGGTACTGAGAACCTCTGTGCGACTGCCAACGAAGTCGAAAATGGAGAAGCCAACGAGGCCGTGCTCTGTGCGCCGGTGAGTTTGCCTACCGACGAAATCGAGATCGGGGGGATTCTGCCTGATGGAGTCAGGAATGTAGCTATGGTCCTGTCGAACGGCGCTACCGTGCCGCTCTCGGTGGAAGGTAACACCTACATCGCCGATGTGTCTCGAAGCAGCGCGCTGCCAACAGAGATCGAATGGGACTCGGCAGGCGGCCAACATCACGTGGCCAGTACACACGTTCCGTCCGGTGTGGCCAAGGAAGACTGCGTGGCGCCGCCGGGAAGCGGAGCGTGATCCGCCACCAACGGTCCTAGAAGGCTGTCGAGCAAGCCGGGCTGGATCGACAGCAAGGGAAGCCGTCGATCCAGCCCGGTGCTGGAATGCAGCTCGCGAAGCGTCCCAACCTTCCCGAGGGCGCAGGGTTCATAAAGATGGCGTCCACACTTATGCCGTCCACCGAGACAAGCACTCGGCAGTGATGGCTACCGGTGGGTACGTGCTAGACCGGCACTTCATCTCGCATAGTCGGATCAACAACTCCGCCGGCTACTACGTGCAGGGCGACACGCACACGACGGTCATATGAGCGAGTCCGAGGCAATCGTCGGCATCCGCCGCGCTGCCAAACAGCGCTAGCACTCCGAGCGGCTACGGCGCAAAGCGACCGACGAGCTGCGCGAGCGGTGCCGGCAGGCTCAGTCCGAGGGCGTGTCTATCGCTCGGATTGCTCGGGAGGCTCGTCTGTCTTGGCAGGGCGTCTACGAACTGCTGGCGGCGGCACAGCCATCCTGACCATCCGGTCGAAGTCCTCCCGGGTCGGGACCGGGATGCGGTGGCCCGCTGGCGTCGTCTGTTTCAGCTCGTCCACACGTTCAGAGCAGCGCGAGACCCATCTCATTCCAACGGCGCCGACATCGGTTTGCTGCCCTGCGTCCAGTAGAGCGTGCCGCCGGCCAGCGCGAGAGAGTACGGGTTGACTTCGGTCCCAGAGGCAACGAGGCGCTCGCCGGACTTGTCTGCGGCGTAGAGGTCGTAGTAGGGCGGATAGAACAAGTTGGCTGGCGCGAGCGTACGATCGAAGTCGTAGGCGGTCCATGTCACCGCACCGTCGCTCTTCAGAACGATCGCGAGCACTTCGCCTACGCCTTAGCACTGCCACGGGATGTGTGGCCGAAGTTTCACACCCGATTTGAGGTGGTGAACGAGCCGTCCTGTGCGAAGGTCTCGCACATACACTGAGGTGCCGCAGCGCGAAACGGGTTCGCTCGCGCTCGCAAGGATCGCGTTCCGGAGGTCTTCCGTGTAGGCGACCATCGCCCCGGCCAGCGTCTCATGTTCTACGCCTCCACCGCCCGAGGGACCGTTGAACGGCGGCCATCCGAGGAAAGGCCCAGTGAGGCTGATGGGCGGGTTGCTCAGGTAGACCTGTGCCCATGGGTCGGCCGTGATCGTGTGAGCACCGGCTGGAGGGCACTTCGGACCAGCCTTGTGACGCACCCGCGCTTCGGTCGCCGAAGCGAGCTCCATGAGCAAGGCCAGCACCACCATCCCCAGCACGCCGACTCGCCGCATCACAGCTAAAACGTCGGCATTCGATCGAAGTTGCGTGAGCCGCTTCTACAGTGGCTGTCCATGTGTGTCCCTCATCACATATATCCCTTGACAGGGGGTAGATTCTGTAGGATAATGTATCCATGAACTCGGAGCCCACAGGAGAGTCGCTTGGAATGCTTGCTCGCTGCAAGGCGTGCGACGCCAACGCTGAGTGGACCGTCCCCGACCGCTACACCCTCTCGGCCGAAGACGCCTCCGGCCACCGTGTCTACCCGGCCGTCTGTTCTAGATGCGGGCACGTTCAACTGTTTGACGCCCCCGTTGGAGAGGACCGTTAGATGGCTCCCGTCAACCGCGACAACCCAGTCCGCGCCGACTACTCCGAGTCGACCTACTCGCTCATGGAGTTCATGCGCGAGTTCCCGAACGACGCCGCCTGTCTTGACTGGCTTTGGCGCAACCGCTACTCCGAGGATGGCTCGCACGCGGAGTGCCCGAAGTGCGAGCGCACGCGCAAGTTCCACAAGGTCGCCGAACGGCCCGCGTGGGACTGCGACTCCTGCGGGCACCACCTGCACCCGCTCGCCGGGACGATCTTCCACAAGTCCTCGACCTCGCTCCAGCTGTGGTTCTTCGCCATCCACCTGATGACGAGCACTCGCTGCGGAGTGTCCGCCAAGCAGCTGGAGCGAGAGCTTGGCGTGACCTACAAGACCGCGTGGCGGATGTTCAACCTCATCCGCAACAAGCTCATGGCCCCCGATGAGGACATGCTTTCCGGCGACGTGGAGATCGACGAGACTTCCGTGGACGGCAAGCCTCGGATCAAACACTCCATGCGAACCGACCCCGAAGCCCGCTCCAAGGCCATGAAACTCCGCGAACGTAGTAGAGCAACCGTGTTCGCCGCAGTCGAACGCGGCGGACGCGTCAAGGCAACCGTTCTTCCGTCCCGTCGCGGGCCGGGACTCCACAACAAGGTCATCGAGTGGGTCGAGCCAACCTCGATCGTCTACACCGACGAGTGGCCCGCCTACAACCAGCTCGGAGGGCACTTCGCCGCCCATAGTCGAGTCCGACACTCCACCGGCGAGTACGTCGTCGGGACAGCACACACGAACACCATCGAGGGATTCTTCGGGCACCTCAAGCCGTCGATCCGTGGCACCTACCGCAAGGTGTCCCACCGCTGGCTCCAGGGCTACCTCAACGAGTTCACCTTCCGCTACAACGAGCGCCACTCTCGGCAGGCGATGTTCAAGACGTTGCTCCTGCGGGCGGCCGAGCCGAACAGCTAAACCATGCGAAGGGCGCGACGCTGGCTCAATCGTCGAGCAGGAGACGCGCTGGTGGCTAGCGCCGCGTGGGTGACGCTCGCTGGCGGCCCAAAGCTTGTCAGCCTCGCCCTTATAGTCTCGGGCGGCGCGGTGTACGGCGTACGCCATGTCCGCAGGCGCATCAGTTGCCGTCCGAGTCTTGATCCCTTCGGGAATCCGGTTCGCGGGGAAGCTCGTCAGCTTTCGCGGCCTTCTTGAGGTTGCCGAAGAACTCATCACGCTTCGGCACCGGTACCGTGTAGCCCGTGGGCGTCTGCTCCGTCTGCTCCCGGTCCTTCTCGTCCTCTGACATGGTCCTCCAAGGGTAGGCGATGGCGACGGATCTCAGCGGGGTAGCGCTCAAGATAAAGCGAGCGGACGCCCACCTTGCCGAGCTGAAGGAGTCCGTCGAGACGACCCTCGACGCCAGCCCCGAACATTTCACCGTCGAGTTCGATCCGCAAACCGGACAGCAGGTCTTCCGGGCGCACAACCTCCCCGAGATAGACCCCCAATGGAGCGTCCTGGCCGGCGAGCTGCTCTACCAGCTCCGATCCGCGCTCGACCACCTGGCCTGGCAGCTCGTACTTCTCGACGGAGGCACGCCCGGACAGCAGACGCAGTTCCCCGTGCTCACCAAACCGCCCACGGGCAAGAAAGGGAAATCCCGTGAGGTGCAGATCAAGCCCCCGATCAAAGACCCGAAGATCCTCGCGGCACTCGACAAATGCCAGCCATACAAGGGATTCAACGGCGAGACCGTCCCCTACCGGAACAGTCCGCTCTGGCAACTCCACCACCTCAACATCATCGACAAGCACCGGCTGCTGCTGGTCGTCGTCTGCGTTCTCGACTTCGACCGGATGTACTGGGCCGGACACGCCAACATGCCGACTCCCCGCGACATCAAAGTCGCCACCGGTCCGCTCCAAGAGGGCTCGCCAGTAGCGTGGTTCACCTGGGAGCAGGAGCCGCCCCTGGGCTTCGATCCCCACCTGGCCTTGGAGGTAAGCGTCAACGAGGCCCTCGCGCTCGGGGCGCGACCTACGCCCATCCGGCTGCTGGATCTGCTCGACACGTTCTGCAAATGGGTCCGCTGGGAGATCATCGACCTGGAGTTCCGGGAGCTGTTCCCGGTCTAGCGGCGCGCTCATCGCGCACCGCCTATGGAGGCTCCAACACGACGACAAGCAGCACGCCCATTACGCCCAGAACGACCGGCGGCAGCCCGCTCAGCGCTAGCAGAAGCAGCCCGACGCCAAGCGCGCGGAGCAATCCTCGTGTGCCATGCCGTTTCATTGCCAGCGACTATCCGATCGAGAACGTCTCGGACCTGGCAAATCACGGGCGCCGCAAACTGCGGCTTTCCTACCGATTGAGCGGCGGATCCCGCATCTGACGGCCCGATATACCCCCTGTCAAGGGATATATGTGTCCCTCATCACACAAGCCCACCTCAAGCCGGATATCATGCGAACGATCGTTCGACTCGCCGAGTCGTCTCCGTGGATGGGGGCGAACGGGGGACCCACTGCCGGCCGCGCAAAAGCGGACCGGATGGGGCGAATCGGCCGCTGATGCGGCCGTAACGCCCGGCCGTCACGCGTCTGTTCGCGTGCGCGGTCGGCCGTGAGCCCGACAGCTAACCCCGTAGGCGCAAACAAGGAGGTTTGGAACCCTATGCACGCACCCGCGACGCCGCTGCCTGCGGCGCCACTGGTCCCGGTCGAAATCGCGTCGACCGGTCCGACGATCGTCACGCCCGTGCGCACCGCGCTGAAGGTCCGTGGCTACCGGCTCAACGTGCTCGCCAACGAGCGCGTCAGCGTCACCGGCGTGCTGCTGGAGGATCGCCGGCCGGCGCTCCCCGGGCAGGTGGTGGCGCTCCAGGCGCTCGGCGCGAACGGCTGGAGGACGCTCGCCGGCGCTCGCACCGGCGCTCGCGGGCGCTTCCGGCTGAGCTACGTGCCGCGCCGGCTTGGCAGCCGGTGGGTGCGCCTGCGCTTCGCCGGCAACGAATACGAGCTCGCCTCCCACCGCCGGCTCGGCCGGCTGAACGTGTACCGCCTGGCCGAGGCCTCCTGGTACGGGGGCGGGGGCAGCCTGGCGTGCGGGGGATCGCTCACCAGCGCCACCATGGGCGTAGCCAACAAGACGCTGCCGTGCGGCACGATCGTCACGCTCCGCTACGACGGTCGCACCGTGCGCGTGCCCGTGGTCGACCGCGGCCCGTACGTCACCGGCCGTGAATTCGACCTCACCGAAGCGACCAAGCAGGCGCTCGGGTTCAGCGGCGTGGGGGAGGTGTGGAGCACGAGCTGATCGCCGCGACGGGCTGATCCGCGCGTTCTCCTGTCTGCACGTTCTCCTGCAACATGGGCGCGCGCGTGCAGGGGTTCGGTTTGCGCTCCGCGCTTCATTCAATCTCTGGGATGTCCGTCGCAGTGAACGCGTCGCGCACGCAGGTGTGGCTCGAGAGCCTCGGCGACTGGAGCTGGCCCGGCCGGGGACCCAGGGCGGCGATGGAAGTCATGCCGCCACCGTGGGTCCCCGCCTTCCCGCCGCGCCGGATGCCCGTCGCCGTCGGGCCACCCGCGCCCGCGTCGTGGCAGCCGCGGCGCGCGAGGGCGCGCAGGCTGCTCACCGGCGCGCTGCTCAGCGCTCTGGCAGCCGTCTGCGTCGCGCTCGCCCAGGGCGGGCAGCTGACGCTCGCCGGCCTGATCGGGGAGCGCGGCGGCGCGGTCGCCGAACAGGAAGCCCCGGCGATCGGCGTGGCCGCGACGGCGCAGTCGCTGCCGACGCTCGACCTGGTCAGCCAGGACCCCGCCGGCAGCTACATCGAGCGCGCGAGCTATCCCTCGGCGGCGCTGAACGCGGAAGGGTCGTTCCTCGTGTACCTGCCCGCCGGCTACGCCAGCACCACCACCCACTACCCGGTGATCTACATGCTCACCGGCGAGGACCAGTCGGACACCGCGTTCCTGCAGATCGGCGTGCAGGGCGCGCTCGACAGGTTGATCGCCCAGCACGTCATCCCACCGGTGATCGCCGTCATGATCCAGGGCGGCCCCGGGTCCAACAACTGGCGCAACGAGGGCACCCAGCGATACGAAGCTTACATCCTCGAAGTGCAGGAACTGATCGACCGCACGCTGCCCACCGTGCCCACGCGCGGCGCACGCGCGATCGTCGGCGACTCGATGGGCGGCTACGGTGCCATGAACGTCGCGCTCGCCAACCCCTACCGCTTCGGCGTCGTCGAGAGCTGGCTCAGCTTCTTCAACGGGCTCGAACGCGACCTGCGCGCCGACAGGCCGATCTTCTCGCGCCTCGGCCTGCACGCGTTCATATACGGCGGCGAACAGGACCGCATCGCCAACCCCGACGAGGACCTGCCGTTCGCCGCCGCCCTGCGGGAGGCCGGCGCGGACGCCATCGGCGCGGTCTACCCGGGCGAACACGACCTGCGGACGATCGAAGCCCACCTCGGGAACATGCTCGTGTTCGCCGGGCTCGCGCTGAGCCAGGCCGATCCGCGCGGCGCCGGCTGAGCTGCCGCGGCTCGGGCTGAACGCCGGGTCCGCAAACTGCGGCAACCCAGCCCGATGGGACGCATGCTGGCCGGCCAGCCAGTATGATTGGCGGGCGTCCTGCGACATACGATCACGGAGGTCCCGATGGCGGCGGTTGGCAGCGATCTCGAGAGCGTCGAACTCACGGATCACGAGCTGTGGCTGGACGGCCCGCCGCATGAGATGTTCAAGCAGCTGCGCGGCCGCTGCCCGATCCACTGGACCGAGAGCTTCGAGGAGTTCCCCGACGAGGCCGGCTTCTGGTCGGTCACCACCGCCGATGACATCCACACGGTCAGCCGCGACTGGCAGACCTACTCGTCGGAGCTCGGAGGGATCACCGCGGCGGGCGTGTTTCCGATCGAGTACACGCGCGCGATGTTCATCGGCATGGACCCGCCCAAGCACGACCGCCTGAAGGCGCTGTTCCAGGCGGGCTTCACGCCGCGGCGGATAGCCGATCACGAGGACGAGATCCGGGCGATCGTCAGACGCGTGCTCGACCGGCTCGACGGACGCGACACATGCGACCTGGTCAACGACGTCGCCCAGCCGGCGGTCGCGAGGGTCATCGGCAGCTTCATGGGCATCGCCGAGGAGGACGATGAGATGTGGGCGCGGCTGATGAACTCGACCCTCGGGGCGAGCGACCCGGACCTGAATCCCGACGGCGTCGACGGCGCCGTGGACAAAGACATCCCTGAGATCTTCGCGCGCTGCGGCCGTCTGATCGCCGAGCGCCAGGAGAACCCGACGGACGATCTGACGAGCGTGCTCGTGCACGCGGAGGTCGACGGCGAGAAGCTCGAGGAACACGAGATCGTGATGGGCTTCTTCCTGCTGATGGCCGCCGGCAACGACAGCACCAAGGCGACGTTCTGCTCGGCCATGCGCGCGCTGATGGAAGATCGCGAGCAGCTGGCGCTGCTGGTCGACCAGCCGTCCCTGGTTCCCGATGCGGTGGAGGAGTCGCTGCGGATGTTCCCCGCGTTCGCGCACTTCCGGCGCACGGCCACGTGCGACACAGAGCTTCATGGGCAGAAGATCCGCGAGGGCGAGAAGGTGGTGATGTGGTACGTCTCATCGAACCGTGACGAGACGCGCTATCAGGACCCCGACCGCTTCGACGTGCGGCGCAAGCCCGAGCACCAGGCCTTCGGGGCTGGTGGACGGCACTTCTGCCTGGGGACCGCGCTCGCTCGCCTGGAGCTGAAGGTCATGCTCGAGGAGACGCTCGCGCGCTACCCCAACATGGAGATCGCGGGTAGCCCCGCGTACGTCGAATCGCCTTTCATCAACCAACTCAAGTCGCTCCCCGTCCGGCTCGCGGCCTAGCCGCGGGCCGGACGGCCCTCTCCCCGGCCTCCCGACACCCGCTCTCCGGACGCCGTCGCCGCGGACGCTAAGTTGCTCTGATGACATTCGACGCGCACGCAGCAGCACCAACGCGCCCGCTGTCCGCGGCAGCTCCGACGCGCACGCTGCCAGCGGCGGGCGTGGTGGCCGAGGGCCTGGGCAAGCGCTACGGCGAGCTGTGGGCACTTAGCGACGTCGACCTGAGCGTCCCCACCGGTTCCGTGCTCGGGCTGCTCGGGCACAACGGCGCCGGCAAGACCACCGCCATCCGCATCCTCACCACGCTCGCCCTGCCCAGCACCGGGCGCGCGAGCGTGGCCGGCCTGGACGTCGTCGCAGACGCCGCCCGCGTGCGCCAGCGCATCGGCCTGGCCGGCCAGTATGCGACCGTCGACGGCCTGCTCTCGGCGCGTCGCAACCTCGAGATGGTCGGACGCCTCTACCACCTGCCCCGCGCTCGCGCGCGGGCGCGCGCGGACGATCTGCTCGAGCAGCTCGGCCTCGCTGACGCAGCCGACAGGCTCGTGCGGACGTTCTCCGGGGGAATGCGCCGCCGCCTGGACCTCGCCGCCAGCCTCGTCGGCGAGCCGCCCGTGCTGTTCCTCGACGAGCCGACCACCGGCCTGGACCCGCAGGGGCGCAACGATCTGTGGACGCTGCTCAGGGAGCTCGTCGACGGGGGGACCACGCTCGTGCTCACCACCCAGTACCTCGAGGAGGCCGACCGCCTGGCCGACGCGATCGTCGTGCTCGACCGCGGCCGGATCGTCGCCAGCGGCCCGCCGGAGGAGCTCAAGGCGCGGGTGGGGGGTGAGCGGATCGAGGTGACCCTCGCCGACCCCGGCGGCCTGACAGGCGCCGCGCGCGCGCTGGAGGAGTTCGCAGACGGCCAGTCGGCCGTCGACTCCGAGCCGCCGCGCGTGACCATCCCCGTGCGAGCCGGCACGCGCCTGGTCGAGGTGGTTCGCGCGCTGGACGCCGCCGGCGTGGACGCCATCGACGTGCACCGCCGCGAGGCTACGCTCGACGACGTGTTCCTCACGCTCACCGGCGCGCACGCCGAGCACCCGCCCGCGAGCGCCGATGGGGCCGGGGCCGCCGACGCGGCCGAGGCGGCCGAGGCGATCGGCTGATGGCCCACGCAGCCGCCTCGTCGGGGCCGAGCGCCCAGGCGTCCGCCTCCGCCGGGCCGAGTGCCGGGCCGAGTGCGGCGCTGCGCCTGCGCTGGCAGCTGTCGGACAGCCTCGTGATGGCGCGCCGCAACCTCGCGCACGTCCGCCAGATCCCCGAGAAGCTGATCGACGTGACCATCCAGCCGCTGATGTTCGTGCTGCTGTTCGCGTACGTGTTCGGCAGCGCCATCCACGTCTCCGGCGGCGACTACCGCCAGTACCTGATCGGCGGGATCCTCGTGCAGACGCTCACGTTCGGCATCGTCGGACCGGCCACCTCGATCGCCACCGACCTCAACGAGGGCATCGTCGACCGCTTCCGCTCGCTGCCGATGGCCCGCTCGGCGTTCCTGCTCGGCCACCTGATCTCCGATCTCGCGTCCTCGATGCTCGCGCTGACGATCATGATCGCCAGCGGACTGCTGGTCGGGTGGCGGATCCACTCCAACGTTCCCCACGCGCTCGCCGGCCTGGCGCTGCTCGTGCTGTTCGCCTTCACCATGCTGTGGCTGGGGATGCTGCTCGGGCTGCTCGCGCGCGCGGCCGACGCCGTCACCGGGGTCGCGTTCATCGTGATCTTCCCGCTGACGTTCATCGCCAACACGTTCGTGCCCGCCGGCGGGCTGCCGGACGGGCTGCGCCAGTTCGCCGAGTACAACCCCATGAGCGCGCTCGCCGCCGCCACGCGGACGCTGTTCGGAAACCCCACCGCGCTGCCGTCGCATCCGCCGTGGCCACTGCAGCACCCGGTGCTCAGCGGCGTGGCGTGGTGCGTGCTCACGCTGCTGGTCGTCGTGCCGCTGGCCATCAGGCGCTACCGCGTGCGCACTGCCGGCTGAGGACGCCGCGTGAAGACCGATCGCCTGCTGCTGCGTTCCTGGCGCGACGAGGACCGCGAGCCGTTCGCCGCGATGAACGCCGACCCGGCGGTCATGGAGTACTTTCCCGCGACCCTCACCAGGGCGCAGAGCGACGCGCTGGCCGACCGCATCGACGGCGATCTTCAGCGGCTCGGCTATGGCCTGTGGGCGGTGGAGATCCCCGACGAGGCGCCTTTCATCGGCTTCGTCGGGCTCCTGGCGACCGACGATGACATGCCGTTCGCTCCCGCTATCGAGATCGGATGGCGTCTGGCAGGACGCTACTGGGGGCGGGGGCTCGCCGGCGAGGGCGCCCAAGCGGCGCTCGCGTTCGGCGTCGACGAGCTCGCCCTGGCGGAGATCGTGGCGCTCACCGCCGCCGGCAATCTGCGCTCGCGCCGGGTGATGGAGCGGCTGGGGATGCGCCGCGACCCCGCCGAGGACTTCGAGCACCCCGCCCTCCCCGCCGGGCACCCGCTGGCCCTGCACGTGCTCTACCGGATCGACGCTCGAGCCCGGCCGTCGGCGCCCGAGCCGGGCGGTGACGTACAAGCCCGGCCGTGACGCTCAAGCCCGGCCGTGACGGGCGGTGATCGCGGCGATCGTCTCCAGCGCGTGCTCGGGATCGACCGGGATCTCCGCCAGGCCGCCGGCGAGATCGACCGCGTCGTCGATGCTCGCCCGGCCGCGCTGCTCGCCGCACCAGCGCTCCAGCCAGCGCAGCGTCCACTGGTCGAACGCGTCCGGGCGCTGGGCGGCGATCAGCGGCAGGAAGCGCAGCGTCAGCTCGAGATCGAGCGGGCGCCCGCGCTCGCGCGCGACCACCCACGCCAGCGCGATCGCGAAGTCGAGCTCGCCGCGATCGAGGTGGGCTTCGAGCTCGCGCACAGGGCGGTAGGGCCTGGACATACGAACACATGTTCGCATGTTCGCGTCACGGGCGCCAGCGACGCGCCCGGGCGCGTGCATATCCTCGAGGCGTGTGCGGGCGCTACACCAACACCGCCGGTCTCGAAGAACTGAACGACCGCTTCAAAGTCCCGATCGCGAGCGACGCGGGGACCAGGCGCTTCAACATCGCGCCCACCGAAGAGGTGCTCGCGATCGTCGCGCCCAAGGGCGAGCCCGAAGCGCGCATGCTGCGCTGGGGGCTCGTGCCACCGTGGGCCCACGACCTCAAGGGCGCCGCCAAGATGATCAACGCGAGAATGGAGACGGTCGCCACCACGCCCGCCTATCGCAGCCTGATCCCCAAGGGCTCCCGTCGCGCCCTCCAGCTCGCGGACGGCTACTTCGAGTGGCTGAAACCGGAGAAGCGCAGCGAGCCTCGCCAGCCGTTCTTCTTCCAGGTGGACGGCGGCGTCCCGTTCGCGTTCGCCTCCGTGTGGACGCCCGCGAAGATCGACGGAGAGTGGATCGCGAGCGTGTCCCTGCTCACCTGCGACGCCGCCGCCAACCGGGTGGCGTCCGCGATCCACGGCCGCATGCCGGTGATCCTCGCCGACCGCGATGCGCAACAGGCGTGGCTCGACCCGCGGCTCGGCGCTGACGATGCGCTGGCGCTGTGCGGGGCGCTGCCCGCCGCTCGCCTGTCCGCTCGGCCCGCCAACCCGAAGGTCAACAAGGCCGGAGACCTCGACGCCGAGGGGCCCGAGCTGCTGGTCGCACCGTCCTGAGCGCCGGCCGCCTGCGGCGAGGCTAGGATGGCTGTAGATGAGACGGCTGGTGGCCCTGCTGGTGGTGAGCGCGTCGTTGGCGGTCGTCGCCAGCGCCGACGCTTCCGACGCCAGGACCTGCGGGTACATACACGCCAGCGTGCCCTACTCGACCCACGGGCAGGCGGACCGCTGGCGCGTGTACGTGAACGGCGCGGCCTCCTGTGCGACGGCCGTGAAAGTGCTGGACGCGGTCATGCACCTGCACGGCAAATCGCATGAAGGCACGAGCGAAGCCGACTCCTACTTCACCTACGCCGGCTGGCTGTGTCCCTTCGGCGCGATGGGTTTTCAGAGCTGCCAGCTGCCGACGCGCCTGCCCTCGCAGCCACCGATCCGCGCGCACGCGCTGGCCAGGGACTGCGACACCCCGCCGAGCGGCTGTCCCGCGGACGTGCCGTCGCGCGATCTCTGAGGCCTACGCGGTCAGCCAGCGCCGCGGGTTCTCGGTGAAGATCGTCTCGAAGACCTCGTCGTCCATCACGCCCAGCTCGCGCAGCGCGGGCACGACCTCGTCGAACACGAGCGTCATCGACCAGTTGCGGATCGCGCCGCTGCTTTCGAACACCTCCGCCGCCTCCGCCGGGAACCAGTCGATCGACGCGCAGAAATCCTGGGAGATCATCAGCCGCTCGGCGTGCCCGCGGCGCAGCAGCTCGGCGGCGGTCGCGTTGCGCCTGTCGATCGGCAGGTACATCTCCAGGCCGTAGCGGTCCAGGCCCACGTACACGCCGCTGTCGATCAGCCCCTGGATGTAGCCGACGTCGTCGGTGTCGCCGCAGTGGGCGATCTGCACGCGCGACATGTCCACGCCCTCCTCCCGGAAGATCTCCACCTGTCGGGGTCCGGTGGCGACGGCGGGCATCGAGTGCGCCATGATCGACGCGCCCGTCTGCATGCTCGCGCGCGCGACCGCGCGGTGGATCTTCTCGACGTGCTCGGTCACGCCAGCCGCGTCGGCCGCGCACTTCAGGAACGCCGCCTTGATCTCCGTGCCCTGGATTCCGCGTTCGATGTCCTCGACGAAGTGGTCGGCCATCACGTCGACGTCGCGGTTCTCGAAGTAGTGGGGGAGATAGTCGTAGCTGTAGATCCCCGTGCACGCCACGATCCGCACCCCGGTCTGATCGGCCACCTGCTTCATGAAGTGCACGTCGCGCCCGCCGAACATCGCCGTCGGCTCGACGATCGTCTGAACGCCCCTGTCCTTGGCGGCGTTGACGGCCACCAGCGCCGCGTCGAGCTCCAGCTGCTCGTCGTAGCGCTCAGGCCACTGCGCCGCGACCGCCTCGTCGCGAAAGCGGACGTGCTCGTGCGCCAGCGTGAGTCCCAGCTCCTGCGCGTCCACTGGCCCCTGAACGGTCTCTACGGTCGGCATCGGTCCCTCCTGTGGTGTGGATGCTTATTAATAGTCGGGTCGCGCGGTGCCGGTCGGCGCGGGGCGGGACGGTGACGGCCGCCCTCGTGAGCCGGCGGCCCGCCGCAGGCGCCGGCACACGGGGCTCTCTCAGCGAAGCGCCTTGCCCCACGTGGTCTGCTCGCGGAGCTGTCCCTTGAGGATCTTGCCGCCCGGGTTGCGCGGCAGCGGGTCCTCGCGGATGGCGATGTACTGGGGAACCTTGAAGTCCGCGAGGTGCTCGCGGCTGTGCTCGAGGACGGCGTCGACGTCGAGCTCGTGACCGGCGACCGGCACGATCACCGCGCCGACCTTCTCGCCCATCATCTCGTCCGGCACCGGCACGACCGCGACCTCGCCCACCCCGGGGGCGCCGGCGAGCACGTTTTCGACCTCGATCGAGTACACGTTCTCCCCGCCGCGGTTGATCATGTCCTTCTTGCGATCGACGATGTACAGCAGACCGTCGGGATCCACTCGCGCCAGATCGCCCGTGTGCAGCCAGCCGTCCACGAACGTCTCCGCGGTGGCCTCCGGCTTGTTCCAGTAGCCCTGCACGACGTTCGGCCCGCGCACGAGCAACTCGCCGACGCCGGTCTGCGGGTCCACATCGTCCAGCGCGAGGTCGACCACGGGCATCGCGAACCCCACCGAGTCGGCGTGCTCCTCCGCCTCCTCGTGGGGAAGGAACGACGTCAGCGAGGAGGTCTCGGTCAGGCCGAAGCCGTTGCCCACGCGCGCGTTGGGGAACGCGTCCTTGATGCGCTGCACGAGGCTCTCGGCGATCGGAGCGCCTCCGTATGAAACCCAGCGCACGCGGCTGACGTCAACCTCCGCGAACTTCGGGTGGCGCATGACCGCGTGGTAGATCGCCGGCACCGACACCAGCTGGTTGACGCCGTGCTCGCCGACGGCCTGGAAGAAGCCGTCGAGGTCGAGCGGGCCGGAGAGGATCTCGATCCTGCCGCCGAACTCGAGCATCGGGATCAGCTGGCTGTTGCAGCCGGTGACGTGGAACAGCGGCACCGAGACCAGGGTGGAGATCGACGGTCCCTCCTCGCGATCGACCGACAGGCAGCGAAACGCGTTCTCGCTGTTGGTCACGAAGTTGCCGTGCGAGGTCATCGCGCCCTTGGGAAAGCCGGTCGTGCCGCTGGTGTAGAAGATCGCCGCCAGGTCATCCGGTCCCAGCTCCTCGCCGGCCACCGGCTCGCCGTCCGGGAGCGGCGCGTCGGGCGCGAACGTGTAGGACGCGCCCGAGTCCTCGACCACGTAGGCGACCTCCTCCTCGGTGAAGCGCGTGTTCACCGGCACCACCCCCGCGCCCAGCAGCTGCGCGCCGAAGAACGCGAGCGCCCAGTCGATCCCGTTGCCCAGGCGGATGGCCACGCGATCGCCGCGGCCCACGCCGGCGCCGCGCAGGCCGCCGGCGACGCGAGCCGAGCGCTCCCACAGCTCGCCGTAGCTCAGCGACCGACCGCCCACCTCCACCAGCGCGGTGGCCGCCGGGTCGCGCTCGACGCTCGCTCTCAGCAGCGCCACCACCGACGGCGGCCGGTCGGTGTAGCGCGCGACGCCGTTCGCGTCGCGCGCGACTCCCGTCTCGTCGAACGGATTGCGTCCCCGGGGCAACGGCTGAACCATTCAAATTCCTCTCTCCACTCGCTGTCCGGGGGAGCCTACCCGCTCCGTGCAGTGTCGGCTCGGAGGGGCCCGTCGGCTCAGAGGGACCCTGAGGTGGCGCCCACCGCTTCGACCGTCGGCGGGGTCGCGGAGGAGAGTCGATCGACGGCCACCTGCACGCCGTGCTTCGGTGCCAGCGTGATCCCGCGCAGGACGACCGGGTCGGGCCGCTCGCGCAGCGGTCGCAGCTCGACGGCTGGAATCATGACGCGCAGCACCTCGGCCATCTCGGCGTGCGCGAGCGCCGCGCCGATGCAGCGACGGATGCCGCCACCGAACGGCAGCCACGTGTAGGACTCGGCGCGATCCTCCACGAAGCGCTCCGGCCGGAACTCCTGCGCGTGTGGGTACAGATCCTCGCGTAAGTGCACGAGCGCGATCCCCGGGTACACCTTCACGCCGGCGGGGAGCTCCCAGCCCGCGACCGTGCGCGGCACGGTGAGCGTGCGCTCGGCGGCGTCGATCACCGGGCGCAGTCGCAGGGTCTCCTTGACCACCGCGTCCAGGTAGGAGTCGTCGTGCCCGCCATCGAGCTCCTCGCGCAGGCGGGCGAGCACGCGTGGGTTGCGCAGGAGCAGCTCGAACGCGAACGCGAGACCGGTCGCGGTCGTCTCGTGCCCGGCGCCGAGCATCGTGAACAGCTCGTCGCGCAGCTCCGCGTCGGTCATCCCCCGGCCCTGCTCGTCGCGCGCGCGCAGCAGCAGCGAGAGCACGTCCGAGCGCGACTCCAGATCGGGCTCGTGCCGGCGCCGCTCGATTTCCTCGTACAGCAACGCGTCGGCTGCGCGCAGACGCCGCGCGAAGCGCCCGCCCGGGCTCAGCGGTCCGAGCTCGGCACGCGCGGCCGCGAGAATGAAGATCGGGCTGCTGTCGATCACCGCGACCAGCCGCTTGCGCAGGCGCTCGACGCGCTCGGGCTCTGTCACGCCGAACACCGCCCGGCAGATCACCTCGAAGGTCAACGAGCGCATGCGCTCGCGCAGCACGAGCTGCATGCCCGGTCGCCAGCTCGCGAGCTCCCGCTCGGCCACCTCGCGGATGACCTCGCGAAACGCGGCCACGCGCGAGCCGCCGAACGGGGGCAGCAGGAGCTTGCGCTGGCGCAGGTGCTCGGGGCCGTCGAGGATCAGCACGGAGTGGGGCCCGAGCACGGGCTCCATGAACGAGTTGGCCTCGCCGGCGCGGAGATCGGACTGATCTCCGGTGAACAGCTCTCGGATCGCGTCGGGATCGACGACGTACACGCCGGTGCCGAAGCCGATCAGGCTCACCGTGAACACATCGCCGTAGCGCGCATGCCAGCGCGCCAGCACGTCGAGGGGCCTGCGGGCGAAGCGGGCGGAGTTGACAGCCGCCGGTGTGCGAGGGCCGGGCGGAAGCGCCATCTGGCCAGTCTAAGACACCGGCGGGTCCGACGCGATCGCGGCTCCGACACCGCGAGCCGCTCGGCATGCGGTTCGCGGATGGTTCGCCCCGATCGCCGTATCGGCCCCCGAGCGGCTTCGCATGCGATTTGCAGATGGCTCGACCCGATCGCAGTATTGGGACCCGAGCGGCTCGGCATGCGGTTTGCAGCGGGCCGGGGCGCACTTGCGCCTGAGGGGCCGTGATCTGGTACCGTCTGGTCGGCCTCGGCAGTGCTTGCCCGGATCGCATGGGGCGCGTCTTATTCTGGAGCATGAGGGGGATTTTCAGCCGTGACACGGAGGTTCGCGCAAGTCGGTGGTCGCCGCACCCGCGGTTTCGCGGTTCTGCTCGTGACCGCCGCCGCGGCGCTTGGATGCGCGGTGCAGGCGGGCGCGCAGGCCCTCACGCCGGGCGACGTCGTGGTCGAGCGCGACGGGAACGGCGGGGTGGAAGCGCTCACGAACGCCTCCACCCCCGTGTACCTCAACGAGTTCCAGCCGACCGGCGGCCTCGTCACAGCGCTCGCGCTCCCGACGGCCGCCTACGAAGGGGGGGTCTACGAAAATTCGAAACACGAAAAAGTCCGCGAAGCGGAGAAGCCATTGCTGGACAGCGGCACGTCGACCTCCGACGGGCTGCTGACGCTTTCGGGCAACGCCGAATGCCTTCTGACCGTCGGATATGACGCGCCCCTCGGCATCGAAAAGATCACCGAAACGAAGGACACAACCACCCCCCGCACCGTCGCCGTCATAAACGGCAGCGCGGAAATCAACACCACGACCGCGCTGACGGACTTCGCCAACGAAAACAACGCGCGCAGCGCCACCTCGAATGAATGCACAAAGATCTGGGCTGGCGGCGCCGGCAGCAAAACCACCGGCGGTGTGGTCGAGGCGGAAGTCAAAAAAGAAGGGACGTCCACGGGGACCCAGCTCGACGAAAACGACACGAACGTCCGCCAGGTTGAGGTCGTGGACGGCCAGCTCTACGCCTCCGGGGACCCGGAAAAAGCCCCGAAAATACCGATCGGCAAAATGGGCAGCGGACTGCCGACGACCAAAGGGCAGACGATCACCAGCCTGCCCTTCGAAGCGCTCACGGCCCCCGATGAGCCCTACGCCTACAGCCTGCTCACGCTCGGGATGCCCGGCCCGCCCGACACACTGTATGTCGCCGACAACAAACGCAGCGAGGTGGTCAAGTACGGACTGACCGAAGGCAAATGGGTTGAACACGGAGCGGTCGAAATACCCGCTGAACTGACAGGGGTCACTGCCAATGACGTGGGCGGTGCGGTCACTATCTACGCGACGAGCAGCGGCTCGAACGGGAAGGGCGGAACCCTCTATAGGATCTCCGACGTGAGCGGCGTGAACGGCACGCTCAGTGGGATCCCCGTGGAAATCGCCAAGGCTCCGGCCAACGAGGCCTTCCGCGGCGTCGCCTTCGCGCCCGGGACCACGATCGGCTCCGGCGGCACGCCGCCGCCCGCGCCGACCATCTCGGCGGCGGAAACCGCGCTTCCGGCCGCGCAGGACGATCCGACGAACCCGACGATGGGGGTCACCGTCGGGGACTCCGCATACGCGGCCAGCGAACTGACGGTGAGCGTCACGTCCTCCAAGGAATCCGTGGCCCCCGTGAGCGGGATCACCATCACGGGGACCGGCAGCGAACGGACCCTGACCGTGACCCCCGGTGCTGTCGGCATCTCCAAACTCACGCTCAGCGTGGAAGCGCCCGACGGGGTGTTCACCAGCACTCAGATCAGCTACGGGGTCTCGGAATACGAGGGCAGCCCCAGCGACCGCTACTACTCCGGCGCAGCAGATTCGGGCAGCGCGATCGAAATCGGAGGCGGGTACATGATCGTCGCCGAGGACGAATCGAACATCCTGTACCTCTATCACCAGCGGACCTCGGGGCCGCCCGTCAGGTCCTACGACTTCGACAGCGAGCTTCCCTACGGCGAAAAAGAACTTAACATCCACGCCATGGCGCGGGCGGGCAACACGCTCTATTTCGTCGGCAGCCTCGACAACACCAACAGCGGGGAAGTCGTGCCGTCGCACGACACCATCTTCGCCGCCACGATCACTGGCTCGGGTGCGAACACCGAACTGACGTACCTCGGCAGCTACACCGGTCTGAAGGAAGACCTGATCGAATGGGACAACGCGAACGGCGCCCCGCTCGGGCTCGCCGCGTCGGCCGCGCCCGGTCAGGCCGGCGAGCGCGCCGACGGCTTCAAGGTCGAGGGCGTGGAGTTCCTGCCCGGGTCGACCACGCAGGCGTACCTGACCTTCCGCGCGCCGCTCGAGCCGGACTGCACGCCGGAACAGGAAACCGAAGATACGTGCACCCGCAACCTCGCGCTGGTCATACCCGTCACCAACTTCTCCTCGCTGTTCACCGACGGCAACCCGGGGAGCACGCACGCGACCTTCGGCACTCCGCTGGAGTGGAACCTGGGTGGCCTGAGCATCCGCCAGATCCGCAAGAACGCGGAAGGTGAATACGTGATAGTCGCCAGCACGGCGAACTCGTCGGACACGGTCTTCCAGCTGTGGGGGTGGGACGGGGAACCCGAAGACGAACCGGTGCTGCTGAACGCGTCGATCCCGATGATCGCCGAAGGGGTGTGGAGCGTGCTTCCCTCGGTGCCGGAACCGTACATCGCCAACGGCGATGGAGTCGAAGTCCTGCAGGACGACGGAAAGGTCGTGTGGTACGGCCCCGGCACCAAAGACGCCGAAAAGGGCCTTGCGACGGGCCTGCAGAAGGCGCTCGGGCGCCTGATCACAGTCGCGATCCCGCCTCCGTCGGGACCGCCCAACCCGCCGCATCTCTCGCAGGGGGTGACCCCGAACAAAGGGCAGTTCACGCTGCGCTGGAAGCCCTCGGCGACCCTGCGCGCGAGGTTCACGCTGCAGCACCAGAACGCGCGGCAGAAGGAAAAAGGCGAATGGAGCACGGTGGCCACCGGGCTGTCAAAGCGCGAATACACCTTCGCGGCCGGCAACCCGGAGGAAGAAGGCACCTGGACCTATCGCGTGAAGGAGAGCAACGAAAGCGGCGAAAGCGGCTACTCCGAAGAATCACAGCCGATCAAGGTCGATCGCACCGGGCCGTACGCGCCCACCGCGACCCCGTCGCGCGAGCCGGACTACGCTGGCGGCGGCGGCTGGTACAAGAACAGCGTCACCGTGTCCTTCAGCGCCAACGGCGACCCGGTGCTGGCCGACGGCAGCCCCGGCAGCGGCGTCAACCCGGCGACCCTCACCGAACCGGAGAGCTTCGAAACCAGCGGTTCCCACGAAGCGTGCGGGACGGTCGCCGACAACGCCGGCAACGTCTCGAAACCGGGCTGTGTGACGGTGCAGGTCGACGCGACTCCCCCCGGCCTCGAAATCTCCTGCCCGGCCAAGGCGCTCGTCGACGAAGCGGACGTGACGGCGACGGTGACGGCCTCCGACGCCTACTCGGGGCTCGCCAGCAACCCGACCGGGTCCGTCCCGATCGAAACGAGCACCGCCGGGCCCCAGACGATCACCCGCGTGGCGGTCTCGAACGTCGGTCTGGAAACGACCAGGTCGTGCACGACCGACGTCGTGTACCCGACTCCGGGCGCGCCGACGTTGACCGCCGGCACCAGCCCGAACGACAACGGCCTGTTCACGCTCGGCTGGAGCGGGGATAACCCGCTGAGCTACCTCGGCCTCAGCTACACACTGCAGGCGCACAACGCCGCCACCGAAACGTGGTCGACCGTGGCCAGCGGCATCGAAGCGCTGAGCTACCAGTTCTCGGGCGCCGGTGAGGAAGAAGGCACCTGGGTCTTCCGCGTCCAGGGAGTCGATTCCAGCCACGGTCAGACGACCGAATACTCGCCCACCTCGGCCCATGTCGTGGTCGACGAGACCCCGCCGTACCCGCCGTCGGCGAAAGTCTCGCGCGCTCCCGACTACGCTGGCGGCGGCGGCTGGTACAAGGACAGCGTCGAAGTGCTGTTCAGCAAATTCTCCGACCCGAACCTGTCTGACGGCAGCCCGGGGAGCGGCATCGACCCGGCGTCGATCCCCCCAACCCAGACCATCGACACAAGCGGCTCGCACGACGTCTGCGCGACGGTCGCCGACAACGCCGGCAACGTCTCGGCGCCCGGCTGTGTGACCGTGCAGGTCGACGCGACTCCCCCGAGCCTCGAAATCGAATGCCCGGCGAGCACCAAGGTCGGCGACGTGGGGGTGACGGCGACGGTCACCGCCTCCGACCCGTATTCGGGGCTCGCCAGCGACCCGAGCGGGACCGTCCCGATCAACACGAGCAGGCCCGGGCCCCAGACGATCACCCGCACGGCCGTCTCCAACGTCGGTCTGGAAACGACCAAGTCGTGCACGACCGATGTCGAAGGGGCGAGCGCGCCCGAATTCGGGCGCTGCGTGAAAGTCCCGTCCGAAGGCGGGTTCACCTCCTCGAACTGCGAGACGGCGAGCGAGACGCACACGGGCGCCTACGAATGGGAATCGGGCGTGCTGAGCACCCACTTCACGAGCACACCGTTCACGAAGGTCACGCTGGAAACGGTCAAAGGCGTGAAGGTGGCGTGCACCGGTGGGAGTCTCGTGGGCGAATACACCGACCCGAAGACCGTCGGCGAGGTGGTGTTCAAATTCACGGGCTGCGAACTGCCCAGCGCCAAAGCGAAGTGCGAGAGCGCAGGCCAGTTCGCGGGCAAGATCATCGCCCAACCGCTCGAAGGCGCGCTGGGCTTCGACAAACTCGCGAGCAAGCCCAAGAGCGACAAGCTCGGCCTCGACCTCTACCCCGCCGGGAAAACCGGGCCGGTCATGGAATTCAGCTGCGCCAGCACGAGCGTGTCGGTGCGCGGCTCGGTGATCGTGCCGGTGCCGGCGAACAAAATGGAGCGAACGGCCTCGCTCAAGGCCAAGGCGTCGAAAGGCGTGCAGAAACCGGAAAGCTTCGTCGCAGGCCCGAAGGACGTCCTGGAAGTGTCCGTCGGCGGCGCGCCCTACGAAACCGCCGGGCTGTCGGTCACGATAACCCAGGAAAACTCCGAAGAAGTCGAGATCAGCTCGGTCATCTGAAAGCTGCGCTTCACGCGGGGCCGGCGGGGTCGCCGGGTGCCGGGCGGCAGCGCCTGAGACCTGCGCCTCACGCGGGGGCCGGCGGGGTCGCCGGGAGCCGGGCGGCAGCGCCTGAGAGCTGCGCTTCACGCGGCGCGCCGGCGCGGTCGCCGGGTGCCGGGCGGCAGCGCGAGCAGCGCCCGCAGCCGCGTGAGCGGACCGCGACGCGCGCACAGCGCCCGGCGCAGCAGGCGGCGATCGCGGGCCGAGGGCAGCCGCGAATCGCCCTGTGGTGCGTAACGGCGTTCGCGCAGCAGTCGCACGTAGCGGCTCGCGCCGGGCCCGTGCGAGCGCTGCAGGCGGCGCTCCAGCTCAGCGAGCGTGGTGCCGGCGGCGAGCGCGACCCCCGTCCGTGGCAGCGCGCGAGAGAGCTCGCGCACGGCCCCCTCCGCGTCACCGGCGAGGGCGCGCTCGATCCTGATCGTGCCCGCCCACCAGCCGGCGCCCAGCAGCAGGACCAGCGCGCCCGCGAGCCCGATCGCGAGCGCCGGCCCCGCGCCAAGCCGCGTGCCCGACGCGACGGACGACGCCCTCACGCGCCCGTGCGCCCGCGCCCGTGACGGCCGCGCTCGGTGCCTGAGTGCCGCGGTCGCGCCGACCGATCCGCCCGTGAGCGCGCCTGAGCCGCTCGCCAGAGGGCTGGGGGGCGTCGGGTCGAACGGCACCCAGCCGATGCCCGCGAAGAAGACTTCGACCCACGCGTGGGCTTCCCGGGCGCTCACTTCGTAGAGCCCGGTGGACGGGTTGCGCGAGCCCGCCAGGAAGCCCGCGGCGACGCGCGCGGGGATGTCGTCCATCCGCAGCATCAGCGTCATCGCGCCGGAGAACTGCTGGCAGTAGCCGCTGCGTTCCCGCAGCAGGAAGGAGACGAGCGGGTAGACGCGGCGCGGCGGGTCCTGGTCGTAGGTGAAGCCGTGGCGCAGGAACGCCTCCATGCGAGCCACCACGTCGTAGGCGCTCGGAGCGCCCGCGTCGAGGCTGCGCGCGAGCGTGTACACGCGAGCGTACGGCGAGCGCTCGATGCGGGCCACCCCCGCCGGATCGTCCGCTGACACGGGCGCGGACGCGGAGCCGCCGGCCGGCAGATCGAACTCGGTGTAGGGCAGGTAGGCGGCGGGCAAGGTGGCCGGTGCCGCGCGCATTTCGGCGGCGCTGGGCTGTGGCGCGTAGGCGGTCACCGTGTAGCGATCTCCGCTGCGTGGGGATGCCCCGGATACGCTCAACGTCCCGTCCGGCGCGAACGCGCCCAATCGCGGCACCGCGACGCCGCTGATGCTCGCGCTGAGGATCTGCCCGGGGCTGAGGAGCTGTGCGCTGCTCAGGCCGCGGACGGTGAAGCTCGCGCGCGTGACCCAGCCCGGGTGCAGCGCCGCGCCCGCGAGCGCGCCGGCGTCAGGCGGCTGTTCGCCGGAGCGCAGGAAGCCCACCCCGTCGAAGCGGTCGAGCGTCGTGGCGCGCCACAGTCGCGGCGCGGGCGAGGCGACGGACACCATCGTCTGCGTGGACGTCGACCACCGCAGCGGCCCGTAGTGCTGATTCCAGTCGAAGCTCGTCGTCGCAGAGCCGGGGCCGAACGGGTTCCAGTCGCGGTAGTCGACCAGCGGCGCCGCCGAGTGCACAGCGCCGGCGCCGGCCAGCGCCAGCGCGGCGCCGACGAGCATCCAGGCCGCCGCTCGCCCAGCGTCGAGCGCCCGCGGCCGCCACGCCCACCCCCACAGGCACAGCAGCGCCAGCAACAGGACGCCCTGCACCTGCCAGCCAACCCGCGGCTCGTTGCTCGCGGCGGTCACGTACAGGCCGAGCAGCAGCACCAGCGCAACCGCGCGTCGCGCCGGCGCCCGCCGATCGCCGGGCCAGAAGGCGAGCGCGGCCGCGGGCACGATCGTGGCGGGGAGGGCGAGCATCATCGCCATGCGCGCCTGCGCGAGCCCGCCGTCGTAGGGCCACAGCCCGTCCAGGGCATCCAGGCCCCGATCGATGTCGCGGGCGAGGCTCGCCCACCGCCACGGCCACAGCGCCCGTGCCGGCGCCCCCGACGCGCGCAGCGCCAGGTAGGCACCGAGGGCGAGGATCGCCACCCGCACGGCCGTGGCCAGACCATGGCCTCGGGGCAGCGAGCGCGTGCCCGAGAGCGCGGCGCCGAGCGCGCCCGCAGCCGCCACGACGCCCACCACGCGCAGCAGCGGCGGATGAGCGAGCAGCGACGCGAAGCGCACGCCGGCGAGCAGCGCGAGCGCGCAGAGCGCGATCACCGGCGGCGCCGATCGCCACTGCGCGGGGGCGCGGGCGCGTGCGGACGCTCCGGTCGCCGGCGGACGCCGCAGCAGCGCAGCGGTGGCGTTCACGCCGCCCTCGCGCGGCCACCGCCCACGACCTGGCCCGCGAAGCCCGCGACCGTGAACGCGACGTCCAGACCGGGGAGCGGGTGGGGACCCACGCGGTAGCAGCGCCCGGCGAGCGCCGGCCTGCCGGCGGACGCGGTCACGTACAGCACCGTGCGCGGCTGGCGCGAGCGATGCGCGCGGGCAGCGCCGGCGCCCGCCTGTACGAGCGCGAGGCGCGCGTGCAGGGCGGGCCAGGAGCGAAGGTCGGGGCCGATCGCCGATGCCTGCCGGTCCTCCGGCAGCAACAGCAGGCAGCCACCGCGCCGGGCGAGGTGGACGCACAGCGATGCGGTGACGCGCAGCGCCTGGTCGAGCGTCTCCTCGGACTCCGGCAGACGCGCGTCGAGCATCACGAGCACGCGCGGGTCGGCCTCGGCGGTGAAGCTGCGCTCCATCAGATTGCCGGTTCTGGCCACCGCCGGCCAGTGGATGCGAGACGCCGGGCCACCGGCGCCGTACGGGCGCAGCGAGTCGAGCTCCAGCGCCGCGTCCAGCGGCGAGCGCCCGCGCTCGTCGAGGCCGCCGAGCGCCGGGGCGGCGATCGGGTACACGCGCGGGAGCACGAGCAGCTCATGCGCGGCGGAGCGCAGCTCACGGACACACAGCCCGAGCGGGTCGGCCACGCGCAGGCTGGCGGGACCGAGCGTCTGGCGTCCGCGGCGCGAGAGCACCGCCGACACCGCGATCTCGCCGCGGCGGCGAGCGGGAGGCGCGAGCGCGCCGGCGCCGGGCCAGGGACGCAGCGCGACCCCGGGAAACGGGATCAACCCGCGACGAACGCCAACACTCAGCGGCACCCGCTCGCCCTCCTGCACGGCGCTGACGGGCGCCCGCAGCGTCACTCGGGCCCGGGTCGCGGCCAACCAGACCCACGCCGGCGCCACCGCCGCCGCGAGCAGCGCCGCGAGCCCGGGTATGTACAGCGCGGGGATCGCGAACAGTGCCGCGAGCGCGCACAGCAGAGCTCCGGCTACCGCGAGATCCCGCGCCCTGCTCACAGGGCTCGCACTGCCGCCAGCGCGTCGCGCACCACTTCCGAGCGCCTCGCCCCGACGGCCGTCGGGGCGAGCATCAGGCGGTGGGCGAGCACCGACGGCGCGAGCTGCTTGACGTCGTCGGGCAGCGCGTGGTCGCGGCCGTCGAGCACGGCGCTCGCCTTCGCCGCCTTCAGCAGCATCAGCCCGGCGCGCGGGCTGGCGCCGAGCTCGACGCGGGGGTCGTTGCGCGTGTGGGTGAGCACGGCGACGATGTAGTCGCGCAGCGGCCCACTCGCGTGCACCGCGATCGCCGCCTGCTGCGCGAGCAGGATCTCCTCGACCGAGGTCACCGGCGCGATGTCCAGTACGCGGTCACCCGAGGCGTGCGTGGAGAGCATCTCCGCCTCCTGCCCGGCGGATGGATAGCCGAGCGAGACCCTCACCATGAAACGGTCGAGCTGGGCCTCGGGCAGGGGGTAGGTGCCCTCGTATTCGACCGGGTTCTGCGTGGCGAGCACCATGAACGGGCGCGCCAGCGCGTGGCTGGCGCCGTCGACGGTGACCTGACCCTCCTGCATGCACTCGAGCAGTCCCGATTGCGTCTTGGGCGACGCGCGGTTGATCTCGTCGACGAGCACCACGTGCGCGAACACCGGGCCGGGCCGGTACTCGAAGCGCGCGTCGCGCTGGTTGAACACGTTCGCGCCCACGACGTCGGACGGCAGCAGATCGGAGGTGCACTGGATCCGTGCGTAGTCGGCGTCGATCGAGCGGGCCAGCGCCCTCGCGAGCGCCGTCTTGCCCACTCCCGGGTGATCCTCGATCAGCACGTGCCCGCCGGCCACGAGCGCCACCAGCACCTCGCGCAGGACCGCCGGCGGCAGCTTGACCGCGGCGGCGACGCTGCTGGCAACGCGCGAGCCAAGGCTCGCCACGTCGGCGGGAGCGAGATGGTGGATGGTCGCCTCCATCACCTTGGGATGTTAGGGCCAGTCGGCAAGCCGATGGCCGAATGGGAGGCGGTCTGCCGGCTCAGGCCCGACGGCCCGGAACGTCGTCCGCCGACGCGCTCACGCTCCCGCCGCGACCGCCCTCGGCTCCGCCGCCGCCAGCGGCTCGACGCCCCGGATCAGGTCGGCGGCGCGCTCGGCGATCGCGATCGTCGGGGCGTTGGTGTTGCCGCGAACGATGCTCGGCATGACCGACGCGTCGATCACGCGCAGCCCGTCAACGCCGCGCACGCGCAGCTCGGTGTCCAGCACGGCGTCCGCGTCCGAGCCCATCCGGCAGGTGCCGACGGGGTGGAACGTGGTGTAGGTGTGCCGGCGCAGGTAGGCGCGCAGATCCTGCTCGGAGTCCGAGTCCGGCTGGTCGTACGGCCTGACCGTGTACGGAGCGAGCGCCGGCAGGGCGGCGATCTCGGAGGCGAAGCGCAGGCCGCGCATGATCGTCTGCATGTCGGCGTCATCGGCGTAGTAGTTGTGCAGGATGTAGGGCGCGACCGTGGGATCGGGTGAGCGCAGCGTGACCATGCCGCGGCTGGCGGGCTTGGCCGTGTAGACGGCCAGCGTGAAGCCGTGCTCGTAGATCGGTTCGTCGAGGAGCATCGCCCCCGCCACGTGAAACTGCAGGTCCGGCGCGGGCAGCCCCTCGCGGCTGCGCAGGAACCCGCCGGTCTCGACCCCATTGGAGGTGAGCGGCCCCGACCCGTCGCGCTCGAACAGCGCCACGTTCTCGTCGTTCATGGCGGTCAGCAGCGAGACGGGCTCGTCGTGGGTCCACAGCCACCCGCTGCCGGCGTGATCCTGCAGGTTCTGCCCGACCGCCGGCAGGTCGGCCACGACCGGGATCTCAAGCATGCTCAGCAGCTCGGCCGAGCCGACGCCCGAGAGCATCAGCAGCTGGGGCGAGTTGTACGCGCCGCCGCAGAGGATCACCTCGCGCTCGGCGCGCAGCTCGCGCAGCTCGCCCATCCGCTCGGCCTGCACGCCGACCGCGCGCTCGCCCTCGAACAGCACGCGATGGACGTGCAGGTAGGTCTCGACCGTCAGGTTGGGGCGGGACATCGCCGGATGCAGGTAGCCCACCGCGGTGGAGCAGCGGCGCCCGTCGCCCTGGGTGAGCTGGTAGCGCCCGAACCCGTCCTGCTCGGCCCCGTTGAAGTCCTCGTTGCGCGGCTGTCCGGACTGATCGCAGGCCTCCAGGAAGGCCTCGGTCATCGGGTTGCGCGAGCGCCCGTCGGACACCCTCAGCGGGCCACCCGCGCCGTGGTACTCCGACGCGCCTCGCTCGTTGTCCTCAGAACGCCTGAAGTAGGGCAGCAACTCGTCGTAGCCCCAGCCGTCGCAGCCGCGCTCGCGCCATTCGTCGTAGTCGGCGCGGTGCCCGCGGATGTAGACCATCCAGTTGATCGACGACGACCCGCCGAGCGTCCTGCCGCGCGGCAGGTGGATGCGCCGGCGATCGGCGAACGGCTCGGGCAGGGTCGAGTAGTCCCAGTCGAGCTGCGAGTGAAGCAGCTGCGAGAAGGCCAGCGGGACGTGGATGTTCTCGGCCGAGTCCGGCGGACCGGCCTCGATCAGCAGCACGCTGACGTCCGGATCCTCCGTCAACCGCGAGGCCAGCACGCAACCCGCCGAGCCCGCTCCGACGATCACGTAGTCGTACATGCTCGAGACTCCCTTCAGGCGGTGGTCGAGGCGGCGACCCCGTCGGCCAGGATCGCCGAGATGCGGGCGCGGTGGCGCTTGGCGCCGCCGAGCAGCGCGGCGTCCAGCTGCGCGCGCTTGAACAGCCAGTGCACGTCCGCCTCCCACGTGAAGCCGATGCCGCCGTGCGCCTGGATCGCGCTCGCGGTCACCTCGCGCCCGGCGTCCGAGGCGGCCGCCTTGGCCATCGCCGCGGCCTGCGCCAGCTGCTCGGGGTCGGCGTCGGCGGTCCACGCGGCGAACGCGGTCATCGCGCGGGCCTTCTCGGTGTCCAGCAGCATCTGCGCGCAGCGGTGGGAGACCGCCTGGTAGGCGCCCACGGGCACGCCGAACTGCTTGCGCTCCTTGACGTAGGACACGGTCATCTCCAGCGCGCGATCGCACACGCCCACGAGCTCTGAGCTGACCGCCACCAGGGCGCGCCCCAGGCCCGGGCAGCCGTGCTCGAGCGCCTGTGGGTGGGTGGGGTCCAGATCACCGGCGGCGCTCACGCGCGCAGCAGAGCGCGTCGGGTCGATCGCCTTGATCGGGATCACGTCGGCTTCATCGGGCGTCACGAGCCTGCCCGAGCCGTCGTCTTCGATCAGCACGATCACGCCCGCCTCGGCTCCGCCGATCACCAGCTCCGCCGTGCCGTCGACGGCGCTCGCGAGCGCGCCGATCGTCTCGCCCGAGGCGAGGCCCGGCAGCCAGCGCTCGCGCTGCTCCGGCGAGCCCGCCTGCTCGATCACGCACGCCGCCATCGCGCTCGGGAGGAAGGGCACCGGCGCGACCGTCCGTCCCAGCTCCTCGCACAGGATCGACAGCTCGATCGTTCCAAGGCCCTGGCCGCCGTGGGTCTCGGAGATCGCGATCCCCGGCCAGCCGAGCTCGCACATCTCCTTCCACAGGGCCTCGTCGGTCGTGCCCGCGTCCGCGTGCTCGCGCACCCGCTCGGGCTTCGCGCGCTCGGCCAGCAGATCGCGCGCCGTGCGCTGGATGTCGCGCTGGTCGTCTGTCAGGCCGAAGTCCATGCGACTACGCCATCCCGCCTGCGGAGGCCGAAGGCCGAAGCCCATAAAAAGCAGTCATCACGCCGCGACCTTCAGGCGCGGCAGCCCCAGAACCCGCTCGGCGACGATGTTCTTGAGCACCTCCGTGGTGCCTCCCTCGATCGTGTTGCCGCGCGCGCGCAGCAGCTCATAGCTCCAGCTCGTGCCGCTCGTCAGCGCCGCCGGGCCGACCACGTCCGCCGCGAGCTGCGTCACCCGCTGGTTGGTGTCCGACCACAGCCACTTCACCAGCGAGCCCTCCGGTCCGGGCTGGCCGTAGCGTTCGGAGTCGGTCAGGCCCTTCCACGCCAGCAGCCGGATCGACTCGCAGCGCACGTGCAGCTCCGCCAGCTCGTCCGCTATCAGACTCCCACCCACCCCTTCCAAGAGGCCCCGCTCGGCCGCCACCGCGATCACGTCGTCGAGCAGTTGGCGCAGGCGGATCTGAAGCGCGAAGCCGAGGCCCGCGCGCTCGTTCATCAGCGTCGTCAGCGCGACCTTCCAGCCGTTGCCCACGCCGCCCACCACGTTCGCGTCGGGGATCCTCGCCTCCTCGATGAACAGCTCGTTGAACTCAGCCTCGCCCGTTATCTGGCGCAGCGGGCGGATCTGCACCGCGTCCTGCTCCACGTCCATCAGGAAGTACGTCAGGCCCTTGTGCTTGGCCACCTCCGAGTCCGTGCGCGCCACCAGCATGCACCACTTCGAGTACTGCGCGCCGCTCGTCCACACCTTCTGGCCGGTCACAACCCATTCGTCGGGGTGGGCGGGATCTCTCACCGCGCGCGTCTTCAGCGCCGCCAGGTCCGAGCCCGCGTCCGGCTCGGAGAAGCCCTGACACCAGATCTCCTCGGCCGACAGGATCGGGGGCAGATAGCGCTCCTTCTGCTCGTCCGTGCCCCACACCATCAGCGTCGGCCCGCCCAGCAGGATGCCCAGCGTGTTCGCCGCGAACGGCACGCGCGCGCGCCCGATCTCTTCGAAGTAGATCGCCGATTCCGTGGGCGTCGCGCCACGACCGCCGTACTCCGTCGGCCACGCGGGCGCCGCCCAGCCGGCGTCGTACAGCCGGCGCTGCCAGTCGCGCCGCCACGCGTAGTGCGCGTCGTCGCCCGCGTCCGGCGCCGGTTCGCCCTCGGGCGGGTTCTCCGCCAGCCACGCGCGCAGCTCGTCGCGGAAGGCCGTCTCTCTGTCGCTGAACGTCAGGTCCATTGCCCTCGCCCGCAAGCCTACTGCAACGGGGGCTTGACACGTGGAGTCATGTCAGTTGCTGTCGATCGACACCGAGCTCGAGCACTTCCACTGTCGCGTGCTTCGGCGCCTCGGCGCACAGGGCGCCGTCCTTCGTGGCGAGCGGCTCGCCCAGCTGCTCGGCGAGGGCCACGAACAGGCCGTCGGCTGCCGTGAGGCTCCCTCGAAGCGACCACGCGCGCTCTCTGAGCGCCAGACTGGGGAAAAGCTCGATCGGAAGGTCGCCCAGGTCGAGCACCGCCGCCGCCGCGCGCTCCGCGGCGACTTCTCCACGATGCGCCTTCCGACGCAGGACCGCGAGGACCTCGAAGACGATCAGGTCAGGTGCGGCCAACTCGCTCTCGGTGCTCATCAGCGCCTCGACGTCTCGCGCCACCCCAACACCTAGAAGGAAGTCGACGACCCCCGACGTGTCGATGACGGTCACTCGCCGCTGTCGCGAATGTCACGGACCGCCAGCTCGCTCGCCTCGTCCAGGCTGACCGCGCCCCGAGCCTCGATCCGCGCCGCCAGCTCCTGCGGAGTGGGGCGGGCCGCCGAACGCCCAAGCACTACGCGCACGTACTCGGAGAGGGACACACCTGACATTGCCGCCCGCGCCTTCAGCGTGCGATGCACGTCGTCGGGGACGTCGCGGATCTGGAGGAGGGTTCCCATGCGGTGCGCATGATACCATGCGTCGCGCATGCATCTGGCGCCACCGAGGTGGCGCACATGGCTAATGCATGAACTTGAGCGTCACCGCTGCCGCGCGGCAGCGCACGATCCTCACGGTGCGCGAGGCCACCGTGGCCTTCTTCGACGCGCCACGCGCCATCGTGATCCTCGCCGCCAGCCTGTGCGCGCCGGCCTTCAGCTTGGACGAGTCGATCTCGATCGTGAGCAGGCCCCTGCGCGCGTTGCGCCAGGTGAGCGTCTTCAGCCTGTGTCCGTCCAGGTAGAAGGTCACGCTCGCCACGCCAGCAGACTTGATGCTCACGCGGAAGCCGCTGCGCACGCAGCTCTGGGGAGCGTCCAACGGGGGCACGCCCGCCGCCGTGAACCCGAGCACGCCCGAGTCGGCCACAGGCGCGGGGGACCCGCCCGAGGAGGTGGCGGTGCTCGAGGTGCCGGTGCCTGTGCTTCCTTCATGGTGTCTTTGACCGGCCGCGCCGCCGGGCGCCACTTTCACGAGGACAGCGTTGGAGGTGTGCGTCACCGGCCAGCCTTCACCCGACGGCGGCGTTCCGGTGACCGCGGCCATGCTCGAGTAGGAGCCCGCCGACAGGTCGGCCTGATCCAGCATGTGCGCGCACGTGTAGGTGGTCGCGGCCTGCGGAGCCAGCGCGGCGCCGCCCGGTCCGCCGGCGAGCGTCCCCGCGTCGCAGTGCGGATCGCTGAAGCTGCCGAGCGTCAGCGGAACGTCGCCTGTGTTCTGCACCAGGATCTCGTAGTCGACGGTCTGGCCGACCAGGCCGGTCAGCGGCACGGTCGTGTACGAGCCGTCACCGGCGATCTGCTGCAGCTTCTCGACGGAGAACGCGGGCCACGGAACCCTCACGACGACCGTGTTCGAGGTGCCGGTGACCGGTGCGCCTTCGCCTTCCGGCGGGGTGCCCGTGACCGCGGCCGTGTTCGCGTAGGAGCCGGCGGATTGGTCGGCTTCGTCCAGCGTGTGCGCGCATGTGTAGGCCGTCTGCGCTTCCGGGGCCAGCGCGGCGCCGCCCGGTCCACCGGCGAGCGTCCCCCCGTCGCAGTGCGGGTCGCTGAAGCTGCCGAGCGTCAGCGGGACGTTGCCCGTGTTCTGCACCAGGATCTCGTAGTCGACGGTCTGGCCGATCAGGCCGGTCAGCGGCGCGGTCGTGAACGGCCCGCCACCGCCGGCGATCTCCTGCTCCTTTTCGACCGACAGCGCGGACGCGGGCCCGCAGGTGAGTTTCGCGTGGATGGAGAGGTGCCCGGACAGCTTGCCCACCTTCCATCTCGCCACCGCGCTGATGCCGTCGGGGCCCTGAGGCGCGTCGATGAGTGTCGTATGTGAGCCCGCCGAGCCTTCGAAGCTGAACGTCGTGCGGTGCTTCGCCCCGGCGACCGTGAGCTGCTCGACGACCGTGACCGTGCCTGTGGGCGTGTTCGGGAGGTTGGCGAACGTCCAGTGCACCTGCCGGCAGGTGACCATCGCCATGCCGTCCGCCCATTTGCCTTCGACTTCTTTCGGCAGTTCCGCCTTGGGGCGTCGCGCCTGCGTGGCCGGGGCCATCAGCGCGGCCGCCATCAGCGCCAGCGCCAGCAGGACCGCGCTCAACGTCGTCCACGCGAGGCGCCGCTCGCGAGGCGGCCGTCTCGCGAGCGATCCGCCCGGCACAGACTCCCGAGCCTGCGTCTGTCGGCTATGGCGAATCTGCATCGTTTCTCCCGTTCCGTGGGTGTCGCCTCCCGTGTGGGCCGCGACGCTCTCCGTGGTTGGCACGCCCCAGCCTCCACGGTCAGAGACGTGTCAACTGAACACTGGCAGAGATGGCCGCGCATGTCGCCACAAGCGATCCCCCATACGGGGTGATCTTCGGGTGAGTCATCGGGTTACTAACGGAGTAGGGCAAACTCACCCGAAAGGACGGATGTGTCGATACGATGAGCGCACTCCATGCCCGAGACCAGCACAATCACCGTCGCCGTCGGCCGCTTCGACGACCTCCTCGCACGCGGGCTGCGCGGTCTCATCGACGACGATCCGAGCCTCGAGCTCGTGGCCGCGGACATCGCGCCCGCGCAGCTCGCGCCGGCGCTGCGGGCGCGGCGCCCGAACGTCGCGATCCTCGACGTCAGCTCGTTGTACAGCCCGGTCGAGGTCCGCGAGCTCACCGTCCGCCACCCCGCCACCCGGCTGCTGCTGCTCGCTGACCGACCTTCGAGCGTGGAGTGCGCGCAACTGCTCGCGTTCGGCGCCGCCGCATGCCTGGCAAAGGCCACGCAGGTGCGCGATGTGCTGAACGCGATCCATCTCGCCTCGCGCGGGCTGCAGCTCACACCGCGGGAGTCATACGGCGCCGGCGCCGGTCCCGGGCTGCTCACGCCCCGGGAGACAGACGTGCTGGCCCAGCTGCAACGACGTCGCTCCAACTCGCAGATCGCAGCCGACCTGCACATCAGCATCGAGACCGTGCGCACGCACGCTCGCCACATCTACAGCAAGCTCGGTGTCGGCTCCCGGCGCGAGCTGCTGGCGCCGTCGCCGCATGCGCCATCGCGCGGTCGTTGAAGCGATCGCCCGCCGCACGCGCCGCTAGATTCAACCGGTCGTGTCCAGCACAGAGCCCAGCCTGCGCGTCGCGCATCTGGATGCCGACGCGTTCTACGTGTCCATCGAGCTGCGACGCCATCCGCAGCTGCGCGGCAGGCCGGTGGTGGTCGCCGGCAGCGGCCCGCGCGCGGTCGTCACCACCGCCAGCTACGAGGCGCGCCGCTACGGCGTCGGCTCGGCGATGCCCGCCTCCAGGGCGCGGCGGCTGTGTCCGGACGCGGTCTTCCTGACGCCGGACTTCCCGACCTATCGCGAGGTCTCCGCGCGGATGATGGGGATCGTGCGCGCACACGTCGAGCGCGTCGAGGTGGTCGGCCTGGACGAGGCCTACCTCGACCTCGAGGGCCTGTTCTCGCCGCGCGCGGCCATGCGCCGGCTGGTGGCCGACATCAGCGACAGCATGCAGCTGAGGTGCTCGGTGGGCATCGGTCCGAACAAGCTCGTCGCGAAGGTCGCATCCGACGCGGAGAAGCCCGCCGGCTTCCTCGTGCTCAGCCGCGAGCAGGCATGCGCCCGCTTCGCCTCGGCGCCGCCGAGCCTCGTGCCCGGCATCGGCCCCAAGACCTCCGCGCGCCTCGCCGAGCTGGGGCTGAGGACGCTGGCCGCCGTCGCGGGCGCGCCCGAGCAGCTGCTCGCCGAGCGCTTCGGCCCCAACCTCGGGCGCGAACTGGGCCGGCGGGCGCGGTTCGAGCACGACGGCGAGATCGGCGCGGAGCGCAAGGTGATCTCCGAGTCGCGCGAGCGAACCTTCGACGCCGACGTCAGCGATCCGCTGGAGCTGGAGGCGGCGCTCGCACTGATGGCCGGCGAGCTGTGCGCGAGCCTCGCCGCCCGGCGGCGGCGCGGTCGCACGATCGCCATCAAGGTCCGGCTCGACGACTTCACGACCGTCACCCGCGCGCGCACCGTGGTCGAGCCGACGTCCGACGTCGAGCTCGTCACCGCGCATGCGCTGCGGCTGCTGCGCGAGTACGCTCCGCCGCGGCCCGTGCGCCTGCTCGGCGTGCGCGTCGCCGGCCTGGGCTCGGCCGGTGAGGCAGAGGCCGGTCCGGGGGGGCCGGGCGGCTTGCCCGGGGCGATCGCGACACAGCGCTCGCAGGATCAGCTTGCTCTGCCCGTGTAGGGCCCGCCGGTATACGATCGCGCGATGACCGTCGTCACCGTGGGCGAGATCGAGCTCGACTGCGAGCGCACCGGCTCGGGGCCGCCGCTGCTGCTGATCATGGGCCGCAGCGGCACCTACGCGCACTGGGGCGAGCCGTTCCTCGCGGAGCTGCGGCGCGACTTCGAGCTGATCCTCTACGACCACCGCGGGGTGGGCGCCAGCAGCCGCCTGGAGGGGTCGATCACGATCGCCCAGCTCGCGCAGGACGCCGCCGGCCTGCTCACGGCGCTGGAGCTCGACTCCGCGCACGTGCTCGGCATCTCGATGGGGGGCATGGTCGCCCAGGAGCTCGCGCTCGCGAGCCCCGAGCGCGTGCGTACGCTCACGCTCGGCTGCACCTACTGCGGCGGCCCCGGCAGCGCCCTCTCCGGCGAGCAGGTCCAGCAGCGCCTGGCCGACGCGCTCGCCTCGGGCGACGTCGAGCGCACGATTCGCGCCTCCTGGGAGGCCAACGTGTCACCGGGCTTCGCCGCCGACGAGGATGCCTGGGCGCGCTTCCTGGAGATCGGCCTGCGCCGCCGCGTGGCGTTCGAGGTGATCGTCAAGCAGACGCGCGCGTGCGCTCAGCACGACACCTCTGCGCGCCTCGGCGAGATCACGCTGCCGACGCGGGTCATCCACGGCACCGTCGACCAGGTGCTGCCGGTCAACAACGGCCGGATGATCGCCGAGCTGATCCCCGGCGCGCGCCTGGATCTGCTCGAGGACGTCGGCCACCTCTTCTTCTGGGAGCGCCCGGCGCGCTCGGCCGAGCTGCTGCGGGCGCACGTCGCCACGCATGCCTGATCCGCTCCCGCTGAGCATCGCCGGCGAGGACGGCGTGACGCTGTCCGGCGAGCGCAGCGGCGAGGGCCACGCGATCGTGCTGCTGCACGGGCTCACCTCCACGCGCCGCTACGTCGTCATGGGCTCGCGCGCGCTGGAGCGCTCGGAACACCTGGTGCTCGCCTACGACGCGCGCGGGCACGGCCGCTCGGAGCCCGCGCCCGCACGGACATACGGCTACGAGCACCTCGCCGCCGACCTGCGCGCGGTACTCGATATGGCCGGCATCGAGCGCGCGCTGCTCGCCGGCGCGTCGATGGGCGCGCACACAGCCGTGCGCTTCACGCTGGAGCACCCCGAGCGGGTGGCCGCGCTGGCGATCATCACCCCCGCATACGAGCCCTCGACCCTGCGCGCGCACGGCGATCTCGCCCACTGGGACGCGCTGGCGAGAGGACTGCGGGATGGGGGGGTGCAGGGGTTCGTCGACGCGTACGACCTCACCGGCCTGCCGCCCGCCTGGCGGGCGACCGTCGAGACGGTGCTGCGCCAGCGGCTGTCGGCGCACGAGCATCCCGAGGCCGTGGCCGACGCGCTCGAAGTCGTGCCGCGCTCGCGCCCGTTCGAGGACATCGCGCAGCTCGACGGCATCCAGCTGCCGACCGTCGTCGTGGCCAGCCGCGACGAGCTCGATCCCGGGCATCCGCTGGACGTGGCCGAACGCTACGCAAGGGCGATCCCCGGCGCGAGGCTGGTGGTCGAGGGGGCCGGGGTGGGCGGGCATCCGATCCCCTCGCCGATCGCCTGGCAGGGCGGGCAGCTGTCGAAGGTGCTCGCCGAGCTCGCCGCCCGCGCAGACTGGGGTACGTGATAACGTACAGTCGTATGCCAGTACGCGAATGGGACGGGGCCAGCTACGACCGCATCTCCGGGACCATGGAGGCGCTCGGGCTCGAAGTGCTCGAACGCCTGGAGCTGCACGGCGATGAGACCGTGCTCGACGCCGGCTGCGGGTCGGGGCGGATCACCCAGGCGCTGATCGAGCGGCTGCCGCGCGGGCGCGTGATCGCCGTCGACGAGTCCACGTCGATGGTGGACGCCGCCCGGCAGCGGCTGCAGGGCAGCGCCGCGGCAGGCGCCGATCGGGTGGACCTGCGCGTGGCCGATCTGCTGGAGCTCGAGCTGGAGCAGCCCGTGGACGCGATCCTCTCGACCGCCACCTTTCACTGGATAGCCGACCACGACCGGCTGTTCCGGGGCCTGCGCGCCGCGCTACGCCCCGGCGGGCGCCTCGTGGCCCAGTGCGGGGGGGAGGGCAACATCGACGTCCTGCGGGGGACGGCCAACGAGGTGCTCGCCAACGAACCGTACGCCCAGCACTTCGCCGACTGGCGCGCGCCGTGGAACTACGCCGCAGCAGGAGAGACGCACGCGCGCCTGCTCGCCGCCGGCTTCGCCTCTGCCGACTGCTGGCTGACGCCCGCGCCGCGCCAGCCCGAGGACCCGCGTGAGTTCCTGGCCACCATCGTCCTCGGTCCGCACGTGCAGCAGCTGCCGGCGGAGTTGCGCGAGCGCTTCATGGACGACGTGCTGGCGGAGCTCGGCGAGCCGGTCGTCGTGGACTACGTGCGCCTGAACATCGACGCCGTCGCGTAGCGCGATGGTCGTAGCGCGATGGTTATACGCTCGACGCCGGTGAGGTTGTCCTTTTGCGGCGAGCGGTAGCGATGGTTATACGGCGGTCGTCGTCGACGACATTGGCTCATCTCCCACGTTCGCTCCGCTGAGCAGCGCCGCATAGCGCCCGCCCAGCTGCACGAGCTCGTCGTGGGTGCCGCGTTCGACGATCCGCCCTCCGTCGAGTACGAGAATCTGGTCGGCGTCGCGGATGGTCGACAGGCGGTGGGCGATCGCGATCGTGGTGCGGCCGCGGGCGAGGTCGTCGAGCGCGTGCTGGACGGCGCGCTCGGTCTCGTTGTCGAGCGAGGAGGTCGCCTCGTCCAGGACCAGCACGGGTGGGTTGCGCAGCACCGTGCGGGCGATCGCCATGCGCTGCTTCTCCCCGCCGGAGAAGCGGTAGCCGCGCTCGCCGACGGGCGTGTCGTACCCGTCGGGAAGAGAGGAGATCAACTCGTGGATCTGCGCCGCCCGCGCCGCATCTTCGATCTGCTCGTCGCTGGCTTCGGGACAGGCGAAGCGGAGATTCTCGCGGATCGAGGCGTGGAACAGGTAGGTCTCCTGGGAGACCAGCCCGACGGTGGCCGCCAGCGACTCCAGGGTCATGTCGCGGATGTCGACCCCGTCGATCGTCACCGCGCCCCGCTGCGGCTCGTACAGGCGCGCGACCAGATACGCGAGCGTCGTCTTGCCGGAACCGGTCTCGCCGACGAGCGCGGTGCGCGTGCCGGCGGGGATCTCGGCGGCGATCTCCTGCAGCGTCCACGGCGAGCCCTCGGCGTAGCGGAACCACACGTCCTCGAGGCCGACGTCGCCGCGCACGCCGCTGAGCGCGCGGGCGTTCGGGCGCTCGACGATGTCGACCGGCAGGTCCAGGTACTCGAAGATGCGCCCGAACAGCGCCAGCGAGGTCTGCACTTCCAGGCCCACCGACAGCAGCTGCTGCATCGGGAACAGCAGGCGCGTCTGCAGCGTCGTGAACGCGACCACCGTGCCGATCGAGATCGCGTCGTGGCCGTGGGCGATGTTGTAGCCGGCGTACCAGTAGACGGCGGCGGGCATGATCGCGAAGCTCATCTGCACCGAGGCCATCCGCCAGCGACCCGCCATCCGCGCGCGCACCTCCAGATCGGCCAGTTCGCTCGACTCCGAGGAGAAGCGGTCGATGAGCTCGTGCGAGCGGCCCATCGTCTTGCCGAGCAGGATCCCCGAGACCGACAGCGACTCCTCGACCAGCGTGGACATGTCCGCCAGGCGACTCTGGCGCACGGACTGGATGCGCCTGCGCTCGTTGCCCACTCTGCGGGTCAGCCATACGAAGAACGGCAGCAGGATCAGCGAGAACACCGTCAGGCGCCAGCTCAGCGCGAACATCGCCACGAGCGTCGCGGTGACGGTGGCCACGGTCTGAACCGTGGACGTGGCCGTGCTCGTGACGACTTCGTCGATGCCGCCGATGTCGTAGGCGATGCGCGCCTGCACCTCCCCAGAGCGGGTGGCCGTGAAGAACGCCAGCGACATGCGCTGCAGGTGCGCATACACAGCGGCGCGCAGATCGTGCATCACGCGCTGGCCGACCTGGTTGGAGATCCACGTCTGCGCGACACTGATCACTCCGTTGATGATCGCCAGCGCGATCATGCCGCCGACCAGCCACGACAGCAGCGTCAGCTTGCGCTCGATGATGCCCTTGTCGACCGCTTCGCGCAGCAGGAAGGGCGAGGCGACGCTGAGCACCGAGCCGAGGACGATCAGGCCCAGGAGCAGGCCCAGGCGGACACGGTAGGGGATGAACAGCCGGCCGATGCGCCGCAGCGAGACGTGTCTGTCGGGAATGTCCTCTGGGCGGGGTGGGCGCGAATTCGAGTCGCGCGAGCGGCGGCCCTCGCCGCCGCCGTGTCCCTGGGCGAAGGGCTGGCTGCTCACACGGCTGACTCTAGTAGAGCGCGCCGCAGCGTCGCCACTGGCTTGACGCAAGTGAGCCCGACGAGTAGTGTGGTGCCATCCGGGGGGTGGGCCAGAGGACCCGGGCGAGGGAAGGAGCAGTTAGATGAAACGTACAAGGATCGTGGGTCTGTGTCTTGTTGCAATGTTCGCGATGAGCACAGTGGTGGCGGCCAGCGCCCTTGCGGCCGAGCCGGAATACCACTCGTGCGGCAAGACGGCGAAGGTCGACAAGAAATACAGCGGCATGTACACCAGCAAGCTGTGCTCGCCGGCCGCGTTAAGCGCGACCAAAGAAGGCGAGTACGAACGGGTGGCCCCGACGAAGCTGCCGGCCAAGCTCAAGAGCACCAGCGGCATCACTTACGTCTACCTGTCCAGCCGCGAAACGGACACCGTCAGCGAGACGGTCGAATGCAAGAAGGACAAGGACGAAGGGCACATCATCAACAGCCGCGAAGCCGACCTGAAGATCACCTATGAAGAATGCGAGGCGGTCTCAGGGGAGCTCACCGGCGCGCCATGCGGCACCGTAGGCGCCAAGAAGGACACTGATATCGTGACAGAACCGCTGGTTTCGAAGTTGGTGTGGCTCAACGAAGGCGAAACCGAAATCGGCATCGACATCGCACCTGAAGCCGGCAAGCCGATCGAGAAGGTTCTCTGCGGTGGTATCGAGACCGCCGAACTGCTTGGTTCGATGGTCGGGAAGGTAAGCCCGCTGGAGGAAGCCTCCAAGACGGAGACGATCACCATGACCGCCAGCCCCACCACCGGTGTAGAGGAATACGGGGGCTACTGGGAAGGCACATTCCAGGAAGACGAACTGTATTCCGAACTGTCAGGGGCCTACGAATACACGGACGTGCGGACCGGGCAGACGTCGGTGGACTCACAGAAGGGCGGTGACTACGTCATCGGCTGAAAACCGCAACGCACCTGCTCGCTCCTAGCGAGCCTCCAGGTGCAGCAGTAAAAGTGTGTGTGGGGCCTCCGGGCCCCACACACACTTCGTGAAGGGAGCCTGACCCGTGGGCCCGGCGTCTCATTTGCAGGCGGTTCCGACCTGACTCCGAGCGAGGCGCGGGTGCTCGGATGCCTGCTGGAGAAGCGTCACGCAAGCAGCCCCAGAGAGGCCAGAATCCGCATGGATATGATGGTTCGGGCCCCCTTCGCATCCCCACCAGGCCGGCGACATCGTAGTATCGATGATTAGTTGACGGCGGATGACGAAGCGATTGGCAGTCAACTGCCAATTGAATCCAGGGCTCCGATCCGTGGTTGTGCGGACCCTCACAGACGCGCGGGATGATCGGAGGTAAGGTACGTGCGCACGGTAGGGCCATATCGCGGGCGACGCTCGTGTTCGTCCGCTCTCTAACCACGGGGGTTCGAGCATGACCTGGTCGGTCCGCAAGCATCTCAGCTACGCGAATGTCGTCTCCACGATGGCGCTCGTGTTCGCGATGGGCGGCAGCGCCATCGCCGCCAAGCACTACGTCATCACCTCAACGAAACAGATCAGCCCCAGGGTGCTCAAGAAGCTTGTGGGCAAAACGGGCAAGACGGGACCCGCGGGAGCGCCAGGCGCCAACGGTGCCCGGGGCTTTGCTGGCCTTGAGGGTCTGGCCGGCAAAGAAGGCGCCGCTGGCAAGGAAGGGAAAGAAGGCGAAGAAGGGAAAGAAGGCCCCTCAGGATCAGGACTGTCGGCGTCCGAAGTGAAAACACTGAAAGAAATCCTTCCGTACATGAAATACGAACCGTCGGGCATCGATGGGAAGCCGACGATTGTGTTCTCCGGCGCCAACGTCCAGATTGTAAATGGGGCGACCGGGCCATCCCCAGAGTCAGAAATCAACGGAGCGGGAAACCTGATCATCGGTTACGACGAATTCCCCCGCGTACAGACCGGGTCAAACAACCTTGTGCTTGGCCAGCAGCAGGAATATACCACCTATGGTTCGATCGTCGGCGGCGTGCACAACACCGCCTCGGGTGGGTATGACCTGCTCGGCGGCTACGGAAACACAGCCAGTGGCGGCTACTCCTCGGTGAGCGGCGGGTTGGAAAATACAGCCAGTGAATACGAGTCCTCGGTGAGTGGAGGCGAAAAGAACACCGCCGAAGGCAAACACTCCTCGGTGAGTGGAGGCGAAAAAAACATCGCCAAAGGCGAGAACTCCGCAGTCAGCGGCGGCAATGTCAATTCGGCCGGCGAAATGGACTCTTCGGTGAGCGGTGGCTACGACAACAGAGCCACCGGCGGCAGCGCGTCGGTGAGCGGCGGCAGGCTCAATACGGCCAGCGGAAGCGGGGCCTCGGTGGCCGGGGGCCAAGGAAGCTTCGCGAGCGGATTCGCAGCATCTGTCAGCGGAGGCAAGATCAACCAGGCAGAAGGAAATTACACCGCGATCCTCGGGGGTGACGACAACCAGCTGATGGTGAGTGAAGAATATGGCACCTTCCCGTCCTAGCCACTAAGCCAAGGAGCTACACGCGGTCCGGGTGGTGGCCCGCGCGTCACAGCGCGGGCCACAACACGCTGCGTATTAGGCTAGGTGGCTGGGGTACATGGACGTTGTTCCCAACCCGTCAGACAAGCTAGCGCTTCGGGGGGGACGCACTGCTCCTCGGCGGCTCCGCAACAGATGAGCTCTAGGCTTGGGCAGCCCCCGAGGGAGCATCCTGCGTTTGGCTCCCAGTACGGGCTACAATAGCCTGATTCGTCGGCCGTCGGAGATCCCAGGGGCACCCCAAGGAGAGTCTCGCAATTCGCCGGCAGGTTGCCGGGGCGATAGCACGTCACGCCTGTGACGGGGGTGCTGCTGGTGCATTGTCCGGCTTGGCATGTTTGGCCGTCTGTGCAGTCGCTGTCGGATGTGCAGGCGCCGGCGACGCGTTCACACCCGTAGTTACACACCTCATCGGGCGGGCACACGATGCCGCACGCGCCGCAGTTGCGGGGGTCGTACGTCAGGCCTACGCACTCGCCTTGGCAGCATGCGCCGCTTTGCTGCTCGCATTCGGTGCATGGGATGCATCCGTAATAGGCTCTGACTTCGTTTGGAGGACACGCCTTTGCGGTACACAGGCCGGTACACTTCCCCTGGCACGCAGTGGCTGTCGGGGCGTTGCAGGCTTCGTAGACTTCAAAGAAACATCCGTATGGCACTTCTTCGAATTCTTCGTTGCCGTTTTCAACCCATTCGCATGCGAAGGCGCCTATATATTCGCAATATTGGGCCCCGTATGCGCTGCACATGGAGGTGCAGGTCTGGCAGGGAGCGGTCGCGATGGACGCCACGGGGCCGGGGTTGCTCGCGCGCACGGCTGTAGCCGAGGACTCGGCGTCTGGCAGGATCCTTTGTGCATGCCCGCCGCGGGCGACGCGTAGCCCGTAGAGGGGTTTTTTGTGCTCTGAGACGACAGCCGTCGCGCCTCCCCGGTGCTGATTCGCCTTTAGGCTGAAATACAAGGTGCCCGAAGCCGGCCCGTGTGTGGATCGGTAGCTGTAGGCAACCAGCGACCGAACCAACTTCCCGCCCTGGTGCAGCACGAACGCTTCGCCGTCGCCGTGCACTGTGAAGCCGCGTGCCTTCAGCGCCTTTTGCAGCACGCGTACATCTCGCGAGTGGCGCGCGAGATTGCGGACGCTTGCCGCCTTGGGCGCGTCAGAGCATTTCCCGCACGACAGCCGGCCGGTCTGCGGATCGAATTCGCAGGTTTTGCATGCCGTCGAGGCGATGCCGTGCGCGAGGGCCTGTCCCACTTTCCCGACGCTGCTCTCTGCGCCTAGGCCGACAGCGGCCGCGATCGCCGCTCTGATCACCTGTCGGCGCGAAAGCCCATTGGCGTGAGCGCGGGCTAGCCGGTCAAAGCCGTGCTCGCTCACCGTGAGGCACCTGCCCGTTCGCTCGAGGAGCTCAGTAGCTCAAGGACGGCTGGTCCGCCGACGGCCGGGGAGGCAGCGATCCTGCCATCGGCGCCGATGGCGACGGCCGATGGCGTCCCGCCGACCCCAAGCAGCCGCCCGGTGTGGAACGCGTCATCGAGGACGATCGGCATTGAGAGCTCGAGTGCCTGGCTCTCTGCGGGTGTTCCCGAGGAGATCAGGATCGGCTGGTGCTCATCGTCCTGGTGCGCGTCCAGCCAGTCCTTGAGCTCGGGCAGCAGGCGCTCGCAGAACCCGCAGCGAGGATTCCAGAAGACCAGCGTCGTGGGTGTTCCGTGCAGCTCCCGGGTGGAGATCGCCCGCCCGTCGAGGTCCGCCCACTCAAGCGACGGGAGCTCGGCACCCACCTCTAGGCGGGCGGGCTGGCCCGGGTGCTTCGCCCCGTTCTCGGTGAGGCCGTTGCCGGCTGCGACGATGACGTTGAGGGGGTCCGGTGCGCTCGCGCTCTCCACGAGCACACGAATCGCCTGTGGTCCGGGCGCAGGCGAACTCGCGATCTTGCCGTCGACTGTCACAAGCACGGCGGCCGGGGTGGCGTGCGCCTGAAACGCGATCGCGGTCTCGCGATCATGCTGCAGGAGCACATCGGCCAAGTCGTGCTCTTGAGCCTTTGCTGTGTTCTGCTCGACGGTTCCCCGGCTGACGATCGCGAGCGTCAGCCCCTCGGAGTGCTCTCGCTGCCAGCGGCCGATCTCGGGGAACAGCGCGCTGCACGGCCCGCAATTGGGGTCTGAGAAAACGAGCAGCACCGGCAAGCCACGCGAGCGCAACGCCTCGAGCGAGACCCGCTGCCCGTCCAGCGCTGGCAGGTCAAACCCCGGCGCCTGGGCACCCACTGCCAGGCCCGGGACGTGGCCGTTACCGTTGCCGTTCCCAGCGCCACCTATCACACCGTTCGCCAGACCTGAGCCGGGTTGTGCCTCCAGGCTCTCTAGGCGCGCCAGCATCCTGCCGTTTTGCCCGAACAGCTGCAGCAAGAACCAGCCCTGCACGACCGCTACCCCGGCCAGCACGAGCGCCACCGCGGCCAGCACGAGCTCAGCCGATGAGAGCTGCCCCACCCAGCCAAAAGGGCTCTGCATCCGGCTCTGCCCCGCGGCTAGGACCACGCCAGCAAACGCCAAAAGCATCGCGTTGCGAAGCAACGTGCCCCAGCCGGCCGGCGCAGAATGCACCTGCCCAAAACAATGACAGTCAGGTGCCTGTCCGCGAGCCAAGCTCACAGAGATCGCCACGAGGAACATCAACAGCAGCGCGATCGCGCCAGCCCCAGCCCACCACGCCGTCGCAGGCACAAGCAACCCCACGGCTACCAGCAGCTCGCCCACCGGCAGAAGCACCCCACCGACGGCAGCCGCACGCCGAGGAACACCAAACCCCTCAAGCGCCGAGCGAGAACCCCCGAGATCCGCGAGCTTCCCCGCCCCGGCAACGCCGAACACCACCGCCAACACCAGACGAGCAGCCAGCGCGGCGGGACCCATCGCTAGCCCGAGCTCCTAGAGCCGGTGTGCCGCAGACGGCTAGCAATGTGCTCGAGCCCGGCCATTCTGGCCCCCAACGACACTCGTCAATGTCCAGTCAGCGGCGCGCACGCTAGCACACATACAAGTACAGCGAGCTGTGGTCGCTGCGCCAGCGCGACGTTCGCCTCGATGACGGGTGGCTCGACAGCACGGACAGCAAGACACCGACGGGGATACGCAAAGTCAAGATCCGCGGGGGCCTGCGCAAGGAGCTCCGGGGCGTAAGGCGCGCAGACGCGAACCTTGCAGGCAGTCGGGGCAAAATGCGGCGTGCCAAGGCGATCGCCGGCACCAAGGCGTAAGCTCCAGAATCCGCATGGATATTAGGCAAATGGACCTCACAGCGTCGGAGATACGGGTGCTCGGCTGCCTGCTGGAGAAGCAGCGCACGACACCCGATGCCTATCCGCTGTCGCTCAACGCGCTGAGGCTCGCCTGCAACCAGTCCACGAACAGGGATCCGGTGGTCGACTACGACGACGCTGTCATCCGCGATGCTCTGCACCGTCTCGAGCGCCGCGGGCTCACGCGTCTGGCCAGCGGCGCGGGAAGCCGCGCGGCGAAGCACAGGCACCTGCTGGCGCAGGCGCTGCCGATGGACGCGGGCGAGCAGGCGATCGTGTGCGTGCTGATGCTGCGCGGGCCACAGACCCCCGGCGAGCTCAAGCAGCGCACGGAGCGCATGCACTCGTTCTCGGACCTCGACGGCGTCAACGAGACTCTGCGCCGTCTGATCGAGCGCGGCCTCGCCGCGCGGCTGGATCGTCGCCCCGGGCACAAGGAGGAGCGCTACGCCCAGCTGCTGCAGGCCGAGGATGTGCGGGAGCCAGCGCCTGAGCGGGTGGCACAGGCTGAGCGGGTGGCGCCGTCCGATGGGGTGCGGGAGCCGCCGCGTGAGCCGCTGGCAGGGCCCGCGCCAGCCGGTCAGCCGCCGGAGCTCGACGGCCTGCACGAGCGCGTCGCCCGCCTCGAGCGCGAGGTGGCGGAGTTGCGCGCGGCGATGCGCCATCCTGTCGGCGAGCAACAGCCATGAGCCACCTCCAGCTGATCGTCGCCTCCTCCGCCGCCGACACCGCGACCGGCGTGGGCATCCCGCTCGCGCTTGCCGCCGGTCTGGTGTCGTTCCTCTCGCCGTGCGTGCTGCCGCTGGTTCCCGGCTACCTTTCGACGGTCATCGGCGTCACGCCCGCCGACCTGAAGGGGGGCGTGGGCGCCCGTCGCGTGCTGGTGCCCAGCCTGCTGTTCATAGCGAGCTTCTCCGCCATCTTCATCCTGCTGGGGATGAGCGCGACGGTGATCGGCTCGACGCTCAACACCCACAAACATGCGCTCGAGCAGGTCGGCGGCGTGTTGATAGTGCTGATGGGGATCGCCTTCCTGGCGACACCGTTCGTGCGCTTGCTCAACCGCGAGTGGCACTCCGAGTCGCTGCTGCGTCTGGCCGGCCGCGGCGGGCCGGTCGTGGCCGGCGCCGCGTTCGCGATCGCGTGGACGCCCTGCACGAGCATCACCCTCGGCGCCATCCTCACGCAGGCGGCGATCTCGAGCTCGGCCGCGCACGGTGCGCTGCTGCTCGCCTTCTACTCGGCCGGTCTGGCGATCCCGTTCCTGCTGATCGCGCTGGCGTTCGAGCGGATGACCGCGGCGCTGGCGATCGTCAAGCGCCACTTCCCCGTGATCATCGCCGTCGGAGGCGTGGTCATGATCCTGCTGGGGGTGCTGATCCTGACGGGCGAGTTCACGATCCTCAACGCCAAGGCCAACACGCTGTTGCAGGGCACGGGCCTGAACGTGTCGAGCATCTAGCGTCGAGCCGGCCGGGAGCGCTCGATCGCTCCGCGACCGCGTGGAGGGGGCCGGCCGCTTGCCGCATGCTCGCCGAGCGTCAGAGTCCCACACTGGCCGACAGGTGAGAGAGGACCCGTACGCGCTGGCGCAGGCTGGCGCCGCCTTCCACCGCAAGCCATGCGTCGCCGGCACGGCGTGCGAGCAGCTGACCGTTCCAGCCGGGTGCGCTGAACAGGCCCGGGTGATGGCGCACGGGGGCTGCGCCCGGCAGCGGCGCGGGCGCCACGGAGCCTGGCTGGGCGGCGTCGAGCAGCACCGCCGCATCGAGCGAGGAGCGCGCGAACGAGTACTCGATGTCGACGCACGACGCGAAGCCGCCGCCGGCGATGTTCGGCGTGCGCGTGACGCTCGTGGCGACGTGGCCGAAGCGAGGCCTCAGGCCGGCCAGGTGGCTCGCGGTGATCGAGCAGGCGCCGGCCGGCGGATGTTCCGGCGCCTGCCAGCTGCTGGCGGGCAGGCTCGCCGAGTACGCGTGCTCGGGTGCGCTCCAGCCCCGGCTGCCGCTGCTCCTGAAGCCGTGGAACACGGGCTCGAATTCATCGAACCAGTGCGACTGCGCTGGGAACGGCGCGGGGATTTCCACGAGCGCAGCCGACACCCCCGCGACGCCGCTCACCGGCACGGTGGCCTCCGCGGCGCTCGCGTCGTCGACGGCGACCGCTTCGATCGGAGCGTTGACCAGCGCGACCCCGCGCGTCCCGCTTCCGCCCGCTTCCCAGCTTTCGTAGCCGATCTCTTCGCTCGTGGTCGGAGCCACGGGGCAGCGGGTGGCGTGATGGGCGCCGACACGGACGCTCATGCACCACCCGAGCCAGCCGCCCTCGAGCGCGGGGGCGAGCCGGACTTCCCATTCGCGCGCGCCGGCGGCGAGCTTGCCGCGTCCTTCCCATTCCCTGACGTGCGCTTCGAATTCGGCCTGGATCACCGGATTCACGGGCAGCGGTTCGACCGCGGTGCTCGTCGGCGCCGAGCTCGCCGGAGCGGCCGCGGCGGCGGCCGCGGCCAGCGCACAGCAGAGGGCGAGAACGATCGGCAGCGAACGCGGCGCTGACATGAGCGTCAGCTGGCGCCGGCGGCGGTTTGCGACGCCTCGGGCGCGCGCCGGCGCTCCAGGTAGCGCCGTTCCCATGCCTCCTGGTTGCGCTTGGCGTCGAGCACGAACGGCGAGTAGCCGATCGCCTTGATGATCGCCCGGTTGATCAGCGACTCGGGGAACGGCAGCGGGCGCAGGACGTCGACGAACAGGACCACGCGCGTCGCGTCGGTGTCGTTCCAGACCTCGTGGTTGAAGGTGTCGTCGAACATCAGGCTCCTGCCCTCCTCCCAGTGGCGAATGTCCTCGCCGACGCGGATCCGGCAGGACTCGGCGTCCTCGGGCACGATCAGGCCGAGGTGGTAGCGAAGCACGCCCTTGTACGGACCGCGGTGGTCGAGGATGTGCTTGCGCGGGGACAGAATCGAGATCATGGCCGTGGTCATCCCCGGTATCTCGCGCATCAACGCCGCTGTGCGCGGGCACATCTCGACGCCGAGCTTGGCCGTGAAGCCGTAGCCGTACAGGAACAACGTCTTCCAGCGGTCGTCGTCGGTGATCTCGATCTGGTCCTTGGAGATGTCCTGGAAGTTCGGCAGCGCCGCGTGATCCTCGAGCAGCAGCTCGACCTCCTCGCGGATGACCGTCCAGTTCTCCTCGATGTGCCTCACCCACGGGAAGCGCTCGAGCGGGAAGAAGGTCGCGTCGCCCACCAGCGAGCGCCTGCCGATGAAGCGCTCGATCGGCGCCAGGATGCGTTCGCCGAGCGCGATCGTCAGCTCCACCGTGCGCTCCCACAGGGACTTGTGTGTCATCGATGCACTCCTCTCTGGCTTTGCCCCACCGCCCGGCGCTCAGCTTAGCCCGCGCGCGGGTCCGACCCGCGTGGGGTGGTTCCGGCGGCGCATGCGCCGCCGGGGAGGTCGCACATGTGCGACCTCCGAGACACGCCGCATGCGGCGTGTCTCAGGTGGGCGCATGCGCCCACCTGAACAACACCTATCGACGGGAGATCAGGCTGCCTCGCGCAGCGCGGCCAGCTCGGGCGACTCGGCGAGCTTCTTCAGCGCCCGCTGCTCGAGCTGCGATGCCCGCTCGGCGGAGAAGCCGAGCCGCTTGCCGATCGCGGTGAGCGTCTGGGGCTCCTCGCGGCCGGTGCCGAAGCGCAGCGTCAGGACCTTGCGCTCGGTTTCGGGCAGCTGTGAGATCGCGCGGTGCACGATGCGCTCGCGCTCGTTTTCCCAGGCGGTCTCCTCGGGCACCTCCGCGTCGGAGGGGAGCAGGTCGCCGAGCGCGGTGTCGCCGTCCTCGCCGATCTGCTGGTCGAGGCTGACGAGGGCCGCGCGCTGGTGGCGCACCTCTTCGACCTGCTCGATCGGCAGCCCGGTCTCCTCGGAGAGCTCCTCGAGCGTGGGCTCGCGCCCGAGCCGCACCGACAGCTCGCGCTCGACGCGCCCGACCTTGCGGGAGCGCTGGGCGACGTGCACGGGCAGGCGGATCGTGCGCCCGGAGTTCTCCAGGCCGCGCTGGATCGCCTGGCGGATCCACAGGGTGGCGTACGTCGAGAAGCGAAAGCCCTTGCGCCAGTCGAACTTCTCGCTGGCGCGGATCAGGCCGAGCATGCCCTCCTGGACGAGGTCGCCGAGAGGCAGGCCCTGGTTCTGGTAGCGCCGGGCGTTGGAGGCGACCAGGCGCAGGTTGGAGTTGACGAGCAGTTCCTTGGCGTGCAGGTCGCCGCGCTCGATGCGCTTGGCCAGGTCGATCTCCTGGTCGGGCGTGAGCAGGGGGTAGCGGCGCGAGTGGGCCAGCAGCTGGTCGACCGACTCGGGGATGAACGTGTCGGCAGAGCCGACGTCGATACGCTCGATCGGGCTGTCCAGCCGGGCCGCGGCAGCGGCCACCGGCTCGGCGTCCGCGACGAGGTCCTCGGGCTCCGGCTCGAGCGTGAGTGTTGGGTTTGTGGCAGTGTCTGACATGGGCGTCCTTCTAATCCGATGCTTGGAGTCGGAATTATACGCCGTGATAGTTGCGTTGTCAACCATTCTGTGCTGATGCATCTTTGAAGCTCGTTCGACGCTGGTAGGTCCTCACCTGCCTGCCGGATCACAAGTCATCTGCCCGGACGGCTGCCGCATAAACCCCCGGCTGGGCCGAAAGGAGCGGTTGATCGAAGCCTAAGGGGGTTATCGGCGGCTGCCGGCGCTAACTGAGGTCGGCAGGGTAAGCTCGGCGCATGAGCAACGAGGATCTCAGCGGGCAGGTGGTGGCCGTGACCGGCGCCTCGTCTGGCATCGGCGAGGCGACCGCGCTGGCGTGCGCGCGCGCCGGGGCCGCCGTCGCGCTGGCCGCGCGCCGAGCGGATCGCATCGAGGCGCTCGCGCAGCGCATCGCCGATGACGGCGGGCGGGCGATCGCGGTGCCGACGGACGTGGGCGAGGAGTCCCAGGCGCGGGCGTTCGTGGAGCAGGCGCACTCCGAGCTCGGCCGGCTGGACGTGCTCGTGAACAACGCCGGCGTGATGCTGCTCGGACCGATCGAGAACGCACCCACGGAGGAATGGCGGCGGATGATCCACGCGAACGTGTTCGGCGTGCTCTACTGCACGCACGCTGCGCTGCCGCTGATGCGCGCACAGGGCTCCGGGCACATCGTCAACGTCAGCTCCGTCGCCGGGCGCGTCGCCAGCGCGGGCTCCGGCGTGTACAACCTGACGAAGTTCGGCGTCGGCGCGTTCTCGGAGTCGCTGCGCCAGGAGGGGGTGTCGATGGGTGTACGCGTGACGCTGATCGAGCCTGGTGCGGTCGCCACCGAGCTGCCCATGCACAATCGCCCCGAGGTCCTCGAGCAGATGGCCAAGCGCTTCGCCGGCGTCACCCCGCTGTCCTCCGAGGACATCGCCGGCGCGATCCTGTACGCGATCGGCCAGCCCCCGAACGTGAGCGTCAACGAGGTGCTCGTGCGCCCCAGCGGGCAGGCGCGCTAGCGGCGCCGGGGTGCGGCGCTATCTCCAGCAGCTCGCCGCCGGCGTGGTCCACCTGCAGGGTCGTGTGCTCGACACCGAAGCGCTCGTGCAGCATCGCCGCCATCGCGCGCCGCGCGGCGTGGCAGTCGCGGTCGGCGGCCACGAGCACGTGCGCCGAGAGCGCCGGGAAGCCGCTGCCCACCTCCCACACGTGCAGGTCGTGAACCTCGACGACGCCCTCCTGCCCGACGAGCGCCTGGCCGATCGCGTGTGGATCGAGTCCCTCGGGCGCGGCCTCCAGGAAGATGCGTCCCGACGCCTTCACCAGCGAGCAGCCCGAGCGGGTCATCAGCCCGGCGATCAGCAGCGACACGAGCGGGTCGGCGCGCTGGAAGCCGGTCAGCAGGATGATCGCGGCGGCGATCGCCGTGCCGACGAAGCCGTACATGTCGGTCAGGATGTGCTGGAAGCTGCCCTCGATGTTCAGGCTGCGGCGGTCGGCCCCCGACAGCAGCCGAAGCGCCGCCAGGTTGACCGGGACGCCCGCCAGCGCGACGATCAGGATCGGCAGCGCGTGGACGTGGGGCGGGGCGAACAGGCGGCGGATGGCCTCGTAGGCGATGAACGCGGCGAGGATCAGCAGCGTCATCCCGTTGGCCTGGGCGGAGAGGATCTCCACGCGCCTGAAGCCGAACGTCATCGCCCCGGCGGCCGGTCGCGCGGCCAGCCGCAGCGCGAGCAGCGAGAAGCCGATCGCGCCGGCGTCGGTGAGCATGTGCCCGGCGTCCGAGAGCAGCGCCAGCGAGTGCGCGAGCACGCCGACGGCCACCTCGACGGCCATGAACGCGAGGATCAGCCCGAGCGCCCCGGTCAGCCCGCGCGCGCTGGCGTCGGCGTGAACGGCGTGGGCGTGCGTGGCGTGCTCGTGGGCCATCGACTCACGATACGCGGCGTGGCCGATGGGTCAGCGCCGGCGCGCCCCGGTCAGCCCGTCGCGGCGGGCCGGCGCCCCGTTCGGTTCTGTCGCGGCGCGCCGGCGCGCCCTGGTCAGGAGCCGTGGTAGCTCTTCGTCGGTTCAGCGGTCGAGCTGGTCTGCGCGGCGCTCGTGCTGCTCGCGCTCGCCACCACGGCGCTCCACGTGCCGCCGTCGGCTTTGACGCCCTGCCCGTTGGCTTCCCCCGGCGCCTTGTCTCCGACGAACGTGTACAGGGGCTCGCCGTTGTAGGCGAGCTGCTCGCTGCCTTCGGGGCGCTTGACCGCCGCCAGGCCGCCGATGCTGGTGCTGATGGTGCTCGCGCCGACGGGCGGCCAGCTCGCCACGCAGGCGGCGCTGGTGCACAGGAACCTGGCGCTGCTCTCGCCGCTGAGGTGGTAGAGCGTCATGCCCTGCGCGTCGACCAGCACGGTCGAGCCGAGCGTCGCGTTGGATGCCGTCTTGACGACCGCCGTGCCGGCGCCGCTAGAGCTCGAGGTGGTGCTGGCCGGTGACGAGGAGCTCGAGCCGTTCGAGCTGCTGCCGCACGCGGCCAGCGTCAGCGATACGGCGAGGGTGGGGAGGAGGATCTTCACGGTTGGGCGCATGGGGCTCCTTATGCCAGGCGTGGGGGATGAGGCCGGCCGCACATCGGCCGGACACCGCTTGAGACTCCGCCCCGTCGCGATTCCTTTCGTCCATCGTCGCCCGCCCGTCCGCGCGCGGGGTGCGGGCACCCCGCCGCGATCCCGTTCGCCATGTGTCGTCCCCGCCCGCTCACACGCACACGCGCGCGGGCGCGGACGCGCGCCGCGGGTGTCCTTAGTCTCTAACGATGGCGCACAGCAGCGAGAGCGGGCGCGTGCTCACTCAGCGAGCCACGACGCTGGTTTCGATCGTCGCGGCCAGCCTGCTGGTGGCTCTCAAGCTGGGCGTCGGGCTGGTGAGCGCCAGCCTCGGGCTGGTCTCGAGCGGGATCGAGTCGAGCGGCGACGTGATCGCGGCGGCGCTCACGTTCTTCGCCGTGCGACTGGGCGGCAGGCCCGCGGACTTCGAGCACCCGTACGGCCACCGCCGGGCGGAGAACCTCGGAGCGCTGGGCGAGGCGGCCATCCTGCTGGGCGGCGGGGTGCTCGTCAGCGTGGACGCGATCGCCCGCCTCGCGGATGGGACCAGGGCGCCGACGGTTCACTGGTACGAGTTCGCGGTGATCGCGGTCGCGCTGCTCCTGGAAGTGAGCCGCGTGCGTGTCGCGCGCGCCGCCGCGCGGCGCTATCGCAGCTCGGCGCTGCGCTCCAACGCGCTGCACTTCGCCGGCGACCTGGCCGGCTCGCTGGTGGTGCTCGCCGGCCTGCTCGCCGTGCGCGCGGGGATGCACCAGGGCGACTCGGTGGCCGCGCTGCTGGTCGCGGCGATCATCTTCGCGGCCGCCGGCCGGCTGATCGCGGAGAACGCGAACGTGCTGATGGATCGCGCCCCGGCGCAGGCACGGAGCGCGGCCGTGCGTGCGATCGCCGAGCTCGGCGGGGACATCGAGCTGGGCAGGCTGCGTCTGCGCGAGTCGGCGGGGCGCTACTTCGCCGACGTGGTCGTCAGCGTGCCGCCAGGTCAGGCGGTCGTCGAGGGCCATCGCGCCGCCGACCTGGTCGAGGGCGCGCTCGAGCAGGCGCTGCCGGGCAGCGACGTGGTCGTGCACGTCGAGCCTCGCCGCCAGGGCCTGGACCTGCGCGACCGCGTGCTGGCGATCGCGCTGTCCGAGCCGCTGGTCAAGGAGGCCCACGACATCACCATCTTCGAGCAGCCGGGGTCGAGGAGCGTGTCGCTGCACCTGAAGTTCCCGGCCGATCTCGATCTGCGCTCCGCCCACGAGATCGCCGAGCGCGTCGAGCAGGCGATCCGCGAGCGCCCGGGCGTGGCCGACGTGCAGACCCACCTCGAGCCGCTGGAGCGCCCGCTGGCGGCGCGCCCGCGCGACGAGGACGCCGACGCGCAGAGCACGCGCGCGATCGAACGGCTCGTGCGCGAGCGGACCGGGAGCGACCCGCAGAGGGTGAGGCTGCTGTCCACCGACGCCGGCCACGTGCTGTTCCTGACGCTGGTCGTGGACTCCGCCGAGTCCCTGACCGACGCCCACCGGCTGGCGGGTGAGCTGGAGGACGAGTTGCGCCAGCAGATCGCGGGCATCGCGGAGGTGATCGTGCATACCGAGCCGTAGGGCCGCTAGCATGCGCGCATGCACGTCGACCCCACGGTGTCCAGCGGCGTTTCTGTCCGCAGGGCTTCTGTCCCCAGCGGCGTCTCTGTCCCGCGCGTTCGTCGCGCGGCCGGCCTCGCGCTCGCCGCGCTCGCTTGCGCGGCGCTGATGAGCGCCTGCGGCTCGTCCGCCTCCTCGAGCTCGTCCGGCTCCTCCACGAGCTCCGCTTCGGGGAGCACGACGAACATCGACCTGAACACCACTCGTGTCGCGCACTCCATCGAACAGAGCATCCTCGCCGAGCGTCATCTCGCCTCGACGGTCGTCTGTCCGTCGGGGGTGCCGCAGGAAGCGGGCAGGACCTTCGAATGCGTGGCCTCGACCGCAAGCGCCAAGAAGCCCGGCACGCTCGTCAAGACGCCGTTCGTGGTCACGATTCAGAACAAGAACGGCTACGTCACCTACGCGGGCAAGTAGGCGGTCGGTCGGCCCGGCGGGCGCGGCCGCCGGTGGCGATCACTCGCCGGGTCGCTCGGGGGCGGGGCCGAGGGCAGGGCCGTCGGGCGCGGGGCCCGATCGCTCGGCGGCGGGTCTTGCGTGGCTCGCGGGCGGGCCGGCCTGCTGCTCCTCCAGCTGTCGTTGCAGGAGCGCAAGCCGCTGAGCCAGCACGGTGTTCTGATCGGACAGGCGCGAGATCGTGGTGGAGAAGTTCACGAGCATCACCAGCACGAAGAAGAAGGCCACGACGAACAGCGCCGACGGCGGATAGGAGACGCCGACGGCGTGCGAGAGCGTCGTCAGCAGTCCCTTCCACAGGGCGAGCACGAGCACCGAGACGCCGGCCGCGAGCCACACGAGCGCGTAGCGCTCCAGCAGGCGCTTGCGGCGCACCAGCTCGAAGATCACCAGGCAGATGACGAGCGCCAGGGCGATCACCTCGATGCGCTGGCTCGTCGCGCTGGCCAGATGCGTCGCGGTGACGCTCATGACAGGCCACGCTTGACGGCGACGGGCTGGATGTCCTGCTGCTCCAGCGGCGGCCTCGCGCGAAACAACGTCACGAATATGGCGAGCAGCACCTTCACCATATAGTAGATCGGCTGGGCCGAGGAGATGCTCGAGACGCCCGAGGTGCGCGGCCGCATCCGCACCGGCACCTCGCGGCTGCGCAGCCGGTGGGCGTGCATCAGGAGGATCGCCTCGACCTCGGGGTAATCCTGCGGGTAGTCGCGGGCGAACAGCTCGATTCCGAGGCGATCGATCATGCGAAAGCCGGACGTGGGATCGGTGACGCGCTGCCTGGTCACGAGCGAGATCACGCGGGCGAAGATGCCGATCCCCGCGCGGCGCGGCGCGGAGGAGCGGTCGCCGCCGCCGTCGGGCTCGAGGAAGCGCGACCCCGTGACCATGTTGCAACCCTGGCTCCCCCGCAGCTGGCGAAGCAGCTCGTGGATGTAGCGTGGATCGTGCTGGCCGTCGCCGTCGACCTGCACGGCCACGTCGTAGCCGTGCTCGAGGGCGTACATGTAGCCGCTCTGCATCGCGCCCCCGATGCCGACGTTGAAGGGCAGGCGCAGCACTCCCGCACGGGCCGCGGCGGCGTTGGCGGCGGTGCGATCGGTTGAGCCGTCATCGACGACCAGCACATCGAAGTCGGGCGCGCAGTCGTGGATCTCGGCAACCGTCTGGGCGATGATCTCACCCTCGTTGTACGCCGGGACGATGGCAAGCAAGCGGTTCATCAGGGCCGATCCTCCAACGGTGAACGACTGAACGACGCAGCGCCGGAGGCTAGCTTCAAGAGCGGATCCATCCACCCGACCACGACACTCTAACGACCGAGCGCCTCGTGCAGCTCGCGCGGCAGCATGCCGATCAGCTGACCCACGCCCAGGAACAGCACCCCGGCCAGCGCTGCCGCGCCGAAGTCGGGCAGGCCCGGAATCACGAGCGCTGCGCTCGCGACGGCGGCCGCCGCCGCGACCCTGCCCAGGAAGGCAATGCGCACCATCACCCTCCCGGCGGACGCGCGCAGCCGCCAATAGATCAGACACGCCAGCAGGGCGTCGCCGCACACGCTCGCGGCCGCTCCGCCCTGCGCGCCGAAGCGCGGAACCAGCACGGCGGCGAACACGGCCACGCCCGCCAGGCCCAGGGAGTTGGTGAGGATCAGCTCCCGCTGACGGCCCAGCGCGATCAGCGACACCGTCCAGATCTGATACAGCGCGATGAACAGCAGCGCGCCCACCTGGATGCGCAGGACCGCGCCGGCGGGGCGGAAGCTGGCGCCGCCGATGATCGCCATCACCGGCTCGGCGGCGCGCACGGTGATCAGCACCACGAGCACGCCCGCGATCACCGCCCCCTGGCCGAGGCCCTCGATCGCGTAGCGCAGGCGCGCGCGATCGTCACGGGCCGCGGCCGCCAGCAGCGGCAGCGCGACGCCGGCGACCAGGATCGGGATGTTCACGAGCGTTTCCATCGCGCGCAGCGAGCCCCCGAAGTAGCCGGTCTGCTTCGAGCTCGACACCAGCGACATGAGCACTATCACCAGACGGAAGTACAGCTGCCCGAGCACGAGCGCGGTCGCCAGCGGCAGCACCCGGCTGAGCAGCGCCCGCTGCTCGGCGCGGTCGAAGCGCGGCCGCACGAACGCGCTGGAGCCGGCCAGCAGCGGGATCAGGGCCACCACCGCCAGGCCGACGACGATCTGGACGGCGAAGAACGGGGTCAGACGGGCGCCGAGCGCGACCAGCAGGGCCACGCCGGCGAGTGTGACGGCCTGCCTGAAGAAGTCGACGAACGCCAGCCCGGCGTTGCGCAGCTCGACGGTCAGGCGCAGCAGCAGGGCGTTGGCAATCGCCATGATGAACATGCCGGTGCCGGCCAGCGCCGTCCCGGCGACCATGCGCGACGGGTAGCCCGCGAGCGCCGCGAACAGCACGATCAGAAGCAGCGCGAACGGCGTGATCGACAGCCGCTGTCCGAGGATGTTGGCGACCAGCGCCGAGCGCTCTGAGGGCTCGCGCAGAGCCAGCTCGCGGCTGCCGGTGACGTTGAGGCCGTTTTCGGCAACGCTGCCGGCGATCGCCACGAGCGACATCACCGTGACGTAGCGGCCGGATTCGGCCACCCCGAGATGGCGGAGCAGCAGCGTGGCGGTGGCGAGCCCCACGACGATGCCGGCGGCGTTTCCGCCCACCCGCATCGCGCTCCCCCGGATCACCCTGCCGCCGGCCTCTGCGGAGCTCAGGACGTCCTCGGGGGGACCGCTCATCCCCGTGCCCTCCACATTCAGACCCCGGTCACGATCTCGATCCAGTCGAGCGGGCGTCCGCACAGCTGCGCCGCGTCTCGCGGCTGGACGCTCATCAGTTCGCTGGAAGGGCTCTGCCGCGGCTCCAGCGCGATCGCGCTGAGGACCGTGAGTTCGTTCTCGCCGCTGCCCGGCGTGAGGTTGGCGTGGGGGTAGGTGAGCGCGAACGTGTGGATGCCGGGGGTCAGGAAGACGTTGGCGACGTGAACGTACCCGTTGATGCTCGCGAGCTCGTCCTTGACCGCGCCCACGTGACGGCCGTCGACGCTGACGTCAAAGCCGCGGGAGAAGCTCCCGCCCAGCCACAGTTCGTAGCTCTGGGCGCTGGCCACGGCGATGTGGCTGACGGCCGTTCCCGGAGTCGTGGGCGTGAGCGCGTGTTCGGCGACGTCGTGGATCCAGGTGCCGGGCCACAGGGTCTGATCGCCGCGCGCGACGACCGGTTCCGGGCGCTGATAGGCGATCAGTCGTGCGTTCTCGGCAAGCGCCTGGCGGGCCAGGCCCAGTATCCGCGCGCATGGCGGGGTCGCCACGGGGTCGATCGAGCACAGCGGCTCGGTCGGTCCGTTCTGGGCATTGCCGCAGTAGGGCAGGGTGTTGGATTCACCGAGCGGAACCTGCTCGAGGATCCGCCTCGAGGGCTGCGCCGCGCGCTGCCACAGCTGGTAAAAGCTGCCCTGCCAGATGAGCCTGTAGATCGACGGCGGACGGCTTTCGACGGGTGAGCGCGGGGTGACGATCGAGCGGTACGGCTCGAGCGTCGAGAGCGGGAACGAATCGAGGTCGGCGGTCGCGGCCTTCGTCAGGATCGCGCCGTCGCGCAGCGACAGGTCCGGCGTGCGGTACTCGGCCGGCTCGACCGGAGCGCCGGCTCGCAGGAAGTGACGGTCGGCATAGATTTCGTACTCGTTGATGAACGTCGGCCCGTTGCCGGCGACGAGCTCACCGATGCGCTGCAGCTCCGCCAGCCGTGGCCGCGGCGCGAGCGCCGCGTGCTGGTAGCCGAGGAAGTCCGACCACAGCACCCCGCCGGCGAGCGCCGCCACCACGAGGATGCCCGTGAAGCCGGCAGCGCGATGGCCGCTCCAGCGGCTCCACAGCACGCCGCCGCCGCTCAGCGCGGCGACGAGCAGCGCCGGCGAGGAGATCGCCAGCGCCTTTGCGGTCACCCATGGCGTGCCGCCGGAGACGTACACCGCGGCGCAGCCGATCAACGCGACCGCCACGTACAGCAGCAGGCCGAACTGGCGCCGGCGCGCGCTCACCCACAGCCCCGCGGCGGCCGCGATCAGCACCAGTCCGATGAACAGCGCGCTGGGAAGCGTCGGTGCGGTGAGGCGGAAATCGCCCACCGGCCAGATGCCGGCGAGCTGGAAGACGCTGAGGGGATGAAACAGGTTGCCAAGCCTCGTGGCCTGCGTCTGGCCGCTGGAGAAGAGGCCCGCGAACAGGCCGCCCTTGTTGGACAGGAACGCGCCCACGACCACCCATACCGGCACCACGAACACCGCGGTCAGCCCACCCAGCCATGCGAACGAGATGACGGTCCTCCGCGGGCGCCGCGGGCGCTCTTGCTGCCACATCCAGGCCGCGGCGATGAGCACCAGCGCCGGCGCCACCCAGCCCCCAGCCCCCGGTCCAAGCGTCTGGATCAACGCTCCGGCGGCGACCGCGAGCGGGAGCAGCTCGCGCCAGCGCGACGGGCGTCGGGGCAGCGCGGCGGCGGCGAGCGCCACCCCGAGCGCGAGCAGGAACGACGCCGTCAGCTCCTTGATCCCACCCCACAGGCTGTAGCCGTACAGCAGCGCCGACTGGGCGCCGGCGAACGCCAGCAGCGCCCTGATCCGGACCGAGGAGACGATCGGCTCGACCAGCGCGTACAGGCACAGGGCCACAGCGGCCGCGCAGCACGCCAGGTAGGGCTGGAAGACCCACGCGATGTCAACCCCCACCAGCGCGCGCGCGACGCCGGGCAGCATGAAGGCCCCCAGCGGGTAGCTTTCTCCGACGTCGCCGGTGTAGACCAGCGTGTAGGTGGACGGCTGTTCGCCGCTGACCGAGCGCGCGTGCGACATGACGTGGTCGATGACGTTGAACCAGGTCGCGGTGTCGTCGAGCTTGATGAAGCCGGTGAAGGTGGCCTGGCCGGACAGGAGCACGGGGGCGCCGTAGACGAGCAGCACGCCAACCGCGGCCAGCAGCGGCCAGCGCCCGAGCCGCCGTCGGGGCCATGCCAGCACGAGCCCCGCGGCCGCCCCCACGGCCACGACGGGCACGGCCGCCGGCGCGGTCGCAGCGAACGCCGTGACGCTGCCCGCGAGCACGAGCGCCGCCGCCAGGCCCAGGGGCAGCAGCAGGGCGTCGTCGACCTGTGCACCGGCGGCCCGCTCGACGATCACGCCCCAGCCGATGCCGATCGCGGCGATGACCAGCGGGAACAGCACCCATGCCAGGATCAGCGACATCGCTCAGCCCAGCGCCCGGCGCACGAGGAACATGTATGGCACGCAGAACAGGTTCGCGAGCGCCGCGCCCGCGCGGGGGATGAGCGCGGAGTCCAGCCGGTCTTCGAAGAAGCGCAGCAGCTCGGCGTCCGAGCATCGTCGCGACGCCTGAACCGCTCGCCGCTGGCGCGTCAACCGATTGCGCAACGCGAACAGCGATCCGTACGCGTGAAGCTTCTGCGGCAGCCAGCCGCCGAGCGCGGCCACCACGATCAGACCTGCCTCGGTGGCGAGCAGCAGGGGCGCGAGCAGGAGCAGCGTGCGCCGTTCGTAGTTCGCCAGGACGCTGAACTGGCGGTTGCGCTCGAGCAGGAACCACTTGCGCGGGCGCGCGCCGAACTCGTAGCCGTGGGTGACGACCGCCTGCGGGCAGTAGACGACGCGCAGACCCGCGATCCTGGTCCGCCAGCTCAGGTTCACGTCCTCGTAGTAGAGGAAGAAGTCCTCGACGAATCCGCCGAGCGCCACGAACGCGTCGCGGCGCGCGAGAAAGCACGCGCCCGAGGCGACGATCACATCGCGCGGCTGGCCGTGCTCGCGCGGCTCGCCGTAGCCTCCCGACGGCGAGATGCCGGTGGGGTGCAGCGGGTTGGCTCCCGCGTTGCGCGTGCGCCCGTCAGCGAGCAGTATCTGCGCGCCGACCATGCCGACCTGCGGGTCGGAGTCGGCCACCGCCGCCAGCCGCTCCAGGCAGTCCTCCTGCGCCTCGGCGTCGGGGTTGAGGCAGACGAGGTAGTCGCCGCTGGCCTGCGAGGCGGCGGTGTTGAGCGCGATGTATCCGAGATTCGCGCGGCACTCGATCGACCTGACCCGGGGCGCGTAACCGCGCATCGCCGTGGCCAGCCGCCCCGCGGGTCCGTTGTCCATGATCAGGATCTCCGCCGGGGGACGGGTCTGCGCGAGCAGGCTGTCGATGGCCGCGCGGATCTGCGCGGACTCCTCGTCGTAGCACACGATCACCGCAGTGATGCTCGTCATTGGGTGTGGGAGCGCTCTGGGCTGGTAGATGTTGGAGGCGATGGATGCGGTGTGCCTGGGGAGTCCGCGATGGTTTGAGACAGGCCGGCTGGTCGCGGCAACTGGTGCTGATGACAGGTTGGTGAGGTCTGCGGCGCGTGAGAGTGTAGATCGGCCGGGCTGAGGCAGGAGCGAGAGCCCACCTTGACGCCTTCCGGCCCAGGTGTGTTCTTTGACCTCAAGTGTGGTACTATCACGCCGCTTTTTCTTGCTTCACAGGGGGTCAGGGGCTTCAGGCCTCCAATCAGCGGCTCAACGCGCCAGCACTACAAGGAGGGGACCAATGCGGCAGCACAGGGGGACTGAGCAGACGGACGCTAGGCACGGCACAGTCCAAACGACGTCGATTGTGGCCAGACCTACCCGCGCGGTGGGTGCGTTGGCTGGGATCGTTGGACTGTTCGGGCGACGACTGACAGGGCGTGTGAGCCTCCTGTGCAGCGTGCTGGGGCTGGTTGTGTTCTTCGGCAGCGCCCAGGCTGCATCCGCATGGGTGCTGACCAAAGTCTCACCTGAAAGCGCATGTCCCGGGGAAACGGTCACGTTCACCGGGGAACACTTCGGAGCCAAAGGCACGACGGCGACGGTCGAATGGACGGACACGACCGCACAGCAGCTCAGCGGCGACAACCTCGGCGAGATGGTCAGCACGACCGCGACGACCACGGTGGAAAACACGACAGCCACCGCGATCGTGCCGATCTTCCTGCAGGTGCAGGGCACTGGTGCGGGAACCGTCAATATCGACGGCAGCGCCACCAAGGCCTTCACCTTTACTAGCCTCGAGACGTGCGCCAAAGGCGCCACCGGAGCTACCGGGGCGACCGGAGCAACCGGCAAAGAAGGAGCGGCCGGCAAAGAAGGAGCAAAGGGGGCGACGGGCGAAAAAGGCGAAAAAGGCGCCGAAGGCAAGGAAGGCAAAGCCGGCGCCGCCGGCAAAGAAGGGGCGGCCGGTAAAGAAGGTGCCAAAGGCGCGACGGGAGCCACTGGCGCGACCGGAGCCACCGGAGCGGCCGGAGCGGCCGGCAAAGAAGGGGCGGCCGGCAAAGAAGGGGCGGCCGGCAAAGAAGGAGTCGCTGGCAAAGAAGGAGCCAAAGGCGTAACTGGAGCCACTGGCGCGACCGGAGCGACCGGGGCGACGGGAGCCGAAGGCAAAGAAGGCAAAGCCGGGACCAACGGAACGAATGGCACCAACGGGACCAACGGAGCCACGGGAGCAACCGGAGCGACGGGAGCCGAAGGCAAAGAAGGCAAAGCCGGGACCAACGGGACCAACGGAACGAATGGCACCAACGGGACCAACGGGACCAACGGGACCAACGGCGTAACCGGAGCCACGGGAGCGACGGGAGCCGAAGGCAAAGAAGGCAAAGCCGGGACCAACGGGACCAACGGAACGAATGGCACCAACGGGACGAATGGCGTAACCGGAGCCACCGGGGCGACGGGAGCCGAAGGCAAAGCCGGAACCAATGGCACCAACGGGACCAACGGAGCCACGGGAGCCGAAGGCAAAGCTGGGACCAACGGGACCAACGGAACGAATGGCACCAACGGCACCAATGGCGTAACCGGAGCCACGGGGGCGACGGGAGCCGAAGGCAAAGAAGGCAAAGCCGGGACCAACGGGACCAACGGAACGAATGGCACCAACGGCACGAATGGCGAAAACGGAGCCACCGGGGCGACGGGAGCCGAAGGCAAAGCCGGAACCAACGGAACGAATGGCACCAATGGCACCAATGGCGTAACCGGAGCCACAGGGGCGACGGGAGCTGAAGGCAAAGCTGGGACCAACGGGACCAACGGTACGAATGGCACCAACGGCACCAATGGCGAAAACGGAGCCACGGGGGCAACCGGAGCGACGGGAGCCGAAGGCAAAGCCGGGACCAACGGGACCAACGGCGAAAACGGAGCCACGGGGGCGACGGGAGCCGAAGGCAAAGCTGGGGCCAATGGCGTAACCGGAGCCACGGGGGCGACGGGAGCCGAAGGCAAAGAAGGCAAAGAAGGCAAAGCCGGAAGCAACGGGACCAACGCCAAAGATGGTGCGACGGGAGCGACCGGAGCGACGGGAGCCGAAGGCAAAGAAGGAGCTGCTGGAGCGACCGGAGCGACTGGCTCGACCGGAGCCGAAGGCAAAGCCGGGACCAACGGGACCAACGGTACGAATGGCACCAACGGCACGAACGGCACGAATGGCGAAAACGGAGCCACCGGGGCAACCGGAGCCGAAGGCAAAGAAGGCAAAGAAGGAGCCGCGGGCGTAACAGGAGCCGCCGGAGCTGAAGGATTAATGGGAGCTACGGGAGCCGAAGGGGCCAGCGGCACCAACGGGACCAACGGCGAAAACGGAGCCGCGGGGGCGACCGGAGCCGAAGGAAAAGCCGGGACCAATGGCACCAACGGGACCAACGGCGAAAATGGAGCTACTGGCGCGGCGGGAGCGACGGGAGCCGCCGGCACGACCGGCGCCACGGGTCCTGAAGGCGCCAGAGGAGCAACCGGAGCCACGGGCCCCGCGGGTCCAGGGTTCTCCGTGGGCTCCTATTCCGCGAGGACGGAACGGGTGGCTGGAAAAATGTACGAACCATCCGCCACCGAACCCGTCGAGGTCATTCTGGAAGTGGGAACGAAGGAGCTCAAAGAAACGACGATAATCGTGGAACTGGGCGGAGCCGGCGCGGAAATCATCGACATCCTCAAGGGCAACGTCGACAAAGAACGACAGGTCTACACGTTCATCGTTCCCCCAGGTAAAAAGTGGGGGGTCCAGGCGAACGCGGAAGTCGAAGTGCTGTACTCGCTCTACCTACCGCTCGGATGAAAGGGGTGGACAGGCGCCAAAGGCGAAGTCAGAGCCAGAGACACCTGAGCGCTCGCTCGGCAGCGGCCAGTCGATAGCGCGAGCAACAGCAGACGGGGGGTCCCGCCAGGGGCCCCCCGCTGAGTTCGATCCGCACGCCTGCTGCCCGGGCCGCGGCGCGATGGAACGGGGTTCTCGGCATCCTTCACGTCCCTGTCGCGCTTGATTTTATGTTTCCCGTTGGCTATGATTGGGCGAGGCAGGCAGGGTGTGAGGGGGGACTTCGGGGTCTTTCAATAGCTTTCCGAGAGGGAAAAGGAGCGTGGATGAGATGAAGCGCATCAGGATGGTGGGGCTGTGCCTCGTGGCCATGTTCGCGTTCAGCGCAATGGTCGTGTCGGCGGCGCAGGCAGGGCAGGTTGGCATCTGCGCGACGGTTGCAAGGACCCACAAAGTGTACAAAGGCGAGTACATTGGAAAGAACTGCTTGGAGAAGGCTTCAAACGAAGAAGTGGAAACAGGCGGCACGGCGAACAGATACGAATGGACGTCGGCGGCGGGTCACAAATACACGGCAAAAGGCCCGACGGTCCATCTGAGGATGCCTGGGACCATCAACGCCGAAGTCACATGCAAATCGAGTACCGCGGAAGGTGAATGGACCGGCCCGACAACAGGCGTAGACACGATCCTGTTCCACGGATGTAAACTTAGCCTTACCGGCGGAAAGTGCACCAGCGAGGGTCTGAGCCCGGGAGAGATTCAGACATCCGCCCTCGACGTCACCCTCGTCACCTATCCCGAAACCAGGGAGCAGGAGAAGCTGAACGAAGAAACACACGTGGTGGAATCCTATCCGGTCGGCCCTGCCGAAGAAAGGGCTTGGCTGGAATACTCTGCCGCGCCTGGCCATCCCTACGCCGAATTCGTATGTGAACCCGGCGTGATGGTCCGGACGCTGGGTACTCTCGCCGGCCTCGTCATCGGCCATGTCGCCAGCCCATTCAACGCGATGCGGCAGATGGTGCAGACCTCATTTGGACCAGGAATAGGTGTGCAGGATCTCTACTCCGAATTCTCTGAGAACGGCGGGATCAGCTGGGAACCGACCGGCTTCAATCTCGTGTCGAACAACAGTAAGGTTTTCGGGACGGCGGGGAAGTTCGAGATCAAACCGTGAGAAGGTAGACCGGCAGCAGCAGTAGACAGCAGGTGGCCCAGCTCGACCTGCTCACGCGTCCGACAGGCGCCTGAGCAGGTCGAGGGCCTGCGCGAGCACCTGCTGCTCGTTCGTCGAGAGGTCATCGGCGATCGCGCGCGCCAGCCACCCCTCGCGCTGGCGGCGGTCGGCTTCCAACGTGCGGCGGCCCTGCTCGGTGAGCTCCACGAGCATGCGCCGCCCGTCGCTGGGGTCGGCGCGCCGCGCGATCAGGCCGTCGGCCTCGAGGTCGCTGATCGTCTGAGTCATCGACTGCGGGCGCACCCGCTCGGCCACGGCCAGGTCGCCGATGGACTTCGTGCCCTCGCGGTCCAGGCGCCCGAGCACGGCGCCCTGGGAGAGCGAGAAGCGATGCTCCGCGCGCAGCCTGCGCATCAGGTGGCCGAGCACCATGCGCGTCTCGCTCGCCAGGCGGGTTGTGTCGACGGGCGGACCCACGCTCCGCAGAACTATATATCGGGAATGGCAGGGAAACTGCTCAGTTTTCCTGTATATATGATTGGATGGCGAGCCTGGGACATCGTGCGCATGCGAACGCAAGCTCGCGCGGGCGGGTGGGGTCCGATCCGGGCCGCGCGGATCGCTACAAGTGGATCGCGCTGTCGAATGTCACCCTAGGGGTGCTGCTGGCAACGCTCGACGGCTCGATCACGCTGATCGCGATGCCGGACATCTTCCGCGGCATCCACCTCGATCCGCTGGTTCCGGCCAACAGCTTCTACCTGCTGTGGATGATCCTCGGCTTCCTGGTCGTGACGAGCGTGCTGATCGTGAGCCTCGGGCGCCTCGGCGACATGTACGGCCGGGTGAAGATGTACAACCTCGGCTTCGTCATCTACACGATCGCCTCGCTGGTGCTGACGGTCGACTGGATGACCGGGCGGGCCGGAGCCACGTATCTGATCGTCTTTCGCATCGTGCAGGGAGTCGGCGCGGCGTTCCTGCTGGCCAACGCTGCGGCGATCATCACCGACGCCTTCCCGGCCAACCAGCGCGGGATGGCGCTGGGCATCAACAACATCGTCGGCGTCAGCGGCATGTTCGTCGGACTGGTGCTGGGCGGGCTGCTGGCGCCGATCGACTGGCGCCTGGTGTTCCTGATCTCCGTGCCGGTGGGGCTGTTCGGCACCGTCTGGGCCTACCTCAAGCTGGAGGAGCGCAGCACCCCCAAACCCGCACGGGTCGACTGGTGGGGCAACGTCACGTTCGCGCTGGGGCTGGTCTTGATCATGGTCTCGGTCACGTATGGCATCCGGCCCTATGGCGGCGCCGCGACGGGCTGGGGCAGCCCGCGGGTGCTGGCGCTGCTGGGCGCGGGCGCGCTGTCGCTCGTGGCGTTCGCGGCGATCGAGCTGCGCGTGCAGGAGCCGATGTTCCGCCTGCCGCTGTTTCGCATCCGCGCGTTCACGTTCGGGACGCTGTCGACGTTCCTCTCGGCGGTGGCGCGCGGCGGGCTGATGTTCATGCTGATCATCTGGCTGCAGGGGATCTGGCTGCCGCTGCACGGCGTCAACTTCACCGACACGCCGCTGAAAGCGGGGATCTACATGCTGCCGTTGACGTTGGGGATGCTCGCCGCCGGCCCGACCTCCGGGTATCTGTCGGACCGCTTCGGGGCGCGCTGGTTCGCGACGGGGGGGATGCTCGGCTCGGCGCTGAGCTTCTTCCTGCTCACGCTGCTGCCGATCGACTTCTCCTTCTGGCTGTTCGCGCTGGTGCTCGCGATGGTCGGCGTCTCGATGGGCATGTTCGCCTCGCCGAACCGCGCCGCGGTGATGAACAGCCTGCCGCCGCAGCACCGGGGCGCCGGCGGCGGCATGAACCAGACCTTCCAGAACTCCGCGCAGGTGCTCTCGATCGGCGTGTTCTTCACGCTGATGATCCTCGGGCTGGCCTCGAACCTGCCGCACACGCTGTCCTCCGGGCTGCAGGCGCACGGCGTCTCCGCCGCCGCGGCGAGCGGCGCCGCGCACACGCCGCCGGTGTCGGTGCTGTTCGCGGCCTTCCTCGGCTACAACCCGATCGAACACCTGGTCGGGACGCACGTGCTCGCCTCGCTGTCGGCCGCCAACCGCGCGACGCTCGCCGGCCGCTCGTTCTTCCCCCACCTGATCTCCGGGCCGTTTCGCACGGGGCTGCACGAGGCGTTCCTGTTCGCGATCCTCGCCTGCCTGATCGCCGCGGGGGCCTCACTGATGCGCGGCGGCCAGTATCACTATGCCGAGCAGCCGCCCGCGCAACCCGGCGGCGGCGTCCCGGGCGTCGACGGTGGCAGCGGCTTGCCGGACGGCGACGGCGCCCAGAACGGGGTCAAGAGCGCGGAGATCGGTGTCGAGGGCGTTGACCAGGGCGCGGGCGAGCTCGCGCGAACTACGACAGCAGAGGAGCAGCATGCGCGTTGAGTGGTACGGCCAGTCGGCCTTTCACCTGAGCACGGGCGAGCAATCGGTGGCGATCGACCCGTTCGCGGACATGTCGGCGATGGCGGCGAGCCGCGGGATGCAGTTCGACTACCCGCCGATCGAGGGCGTGCGGGCGGACGTGCTGCTGGTGACCCACGAGCACATGGATCACAACGGGGTGGAGGCGATCGTCGGCGACCCCGCGATCCTGCGCTCCACGGCAGGCAAGCTGGAGTCGCCGCTCGGCGAGGTCGTCGCGATCGCCTCCGAGCACGACGAGCAGGCGGGGACCGCTCGCGGGCCCAACACGATCTTCGTGTTCGAGCTGGACGGGCTGCGGGTGTGCCACTTCGGCGACTTCGGCCAGAGCGCCCTGCGCGAGGAGCAGGCGGCCGCGATCGGCGAGGTCGATCTGCTGATCCTCCCCGTCGGCGGCGGTCCCACGATCGGCGCCGAGCAGGCCGCGGCGATCGTCGAGCGTCTGGCCCCGCGCTGGGTCGTGCCGATGCACTACCGCACCCCGCGGATCGGCTTCCTGGAGACGGCCGACGCCTTCCTGGAGCGCCATGAGCACGTCGAGCGCCTGCCGGGGGCGGTCTTCGACACCGCCGAGCTGCCCGTCGGGGACACCCCGTTGATCGTCGTCCCGGCGGCGCCGTAGGACGAGGCGTATAAATCGACTGAACCGAGAAAGGGCTTGAGATGAAGATTGGACGATTGCTGCTGCGTATTGCCGTGGGTGGATTCTTCTTCGGACACGGGACGCAGAAGCTGTTCGGCTGGTTCGGCGGCCACGGCCTGGACGCGACCGCGCAGGGGTTCGAGGCGCTCGGTCTGCGCCCCGGCCGGCCCAACGCGATCGCCGCCGGCGTGGCCGAGGCCGGCGGTGGGGCGCTGCTCGCGAGCGGGCTCGCGACGCCCATCGCCGCGTCGGCTCTGACCGCCACGATGCTGACGGCGATCGAGACCGTGCACGGCAAGAACGGCCCGTGGCTGAGCAACGGCGGCTACGAGTACAACGTGGTGCTGATCGCCGCGGTGCTAACGCTCGTCGAGGTCGACCGCGAGCGCGCGGGCTCCTTCTCCGCGCTCGCGGTGCTCCTGGCCGGAGCGCTGGGAGCGCTCGGCGCGCATGTGGCCGCGGCCGCCGCACCCGCCCCACCGTCCCCGGTGGCGGACGACGCGGACGCTGTAGAGCAGGAGGTCCAAAGCGAGTAGAGTGCGCCCATGTCCAAGCTCTCAGCGGCGGTCCTCGCCGCCGGCGTGCTCGCGCTCGGCGGTTGCGGAAGCTCCTCCAGCAGCACCAGCTCCTCGGCCTCCACGCCCGCCAGCACGCCCGCGACGACCCCGACGACGTCCAGCTCGCCCGCCACCACCACGGGCGCGGGCCAGCCGCTGACCATCGCCGCCAACCCCGAAGGTCAGCTGGCCTACACCAAGAAGACGCTGACGGCCAGCGCCGGCAAGGTTTCGATCGACTTCACCAACACCTCGCCGCTGGACCACAACATGACGATCGAATCCGCCTCCCACCAGATCCTCGGGGCGACCCCGACCTTCGATGGGGGCACCAAGGACCTCACGGTGGATCTCAAAGCGGGCACCTACAAGTTCTTCTGCTCGGTGCCCGGACACCGCATGGCCGGCATGGAAGGCACGCTCACGGTGAAGTAGGAGCCGGGGCTCAGCCGTTGACCTCGACGATGTCGCCGATGGCGAGCATCCCGAAGACGGTGTGAGCCGCTTCGATCGGCAGCTCGACGCAGCCGTTCGACTGGGGAAAGCCATACGCTTCGCGGGGGTAGCCGTGCACGGCGTCGCCGCCGTTGAAGTAGTTCACCCACGGCACGTCGGGCACGACGTATTTGGTGCCGTCGACGTCTTCGCCGCTCATCGTGGTCGACACGTAGCGGGCGTAGATCGGGAAGATGCCCTGTTCGGTTTCCGCGCCCGGAACGCCGGTGTTGACGGGGGTGGTGAAGACGACGTGGTGGCCGCGGTGCACGTCGAGCGTCTCCGGGAGCGACTCGGACACGCTCACCCACGTATACGGCTCGGGGTCGCGCCGGAAGACGGTCTCGTCGTACAGCAGGGAATCCCAGGTGGCGCTGTTCGGTTCACCGGTCGCTTCCAGGTCGCGGTCGGCCTGGTAGACCTCCAGCGCTCCCCTGGTGGTCGCGTCGAGATGGCCCATTTCCACAGGCGGCGCGTCGGAGGGATCGGGGACCAGCGCGCCCCGCGGTGGATGGAAGGCGTGTTCGGCCGCTTCGCGGCGCGTCTCCGCGCGGGCGGCGATGTGGACGAGGTAGCGAGGGTGGAGCTTCGCGCCGAGGTAGCCGAGGCGCGCGAGCGCCTGCTGCAGGCCGGCGAGCGGCGGGCAGGCCACCCGCACGCCGACCGTGCGCCTGCGTCCGAGCGGAACATGGCCGGCCGAGCTCGTGCGCGCCCACACCGTCAACGCGTAGCTGGAGCAGGGCTGAAGCGTGGACACGGGCCTGAAGACCTCGGTGTCACCGGCGATGCTCCACGTGCCGGCGACCTCGGGGGTGAGCGTCGGCGGCGGCGAGGTGGGGGCCACCGGCGCCGACAGGGTGACGACGAGCGGCTCGGTGCCGTTGGCGAGGACCGCGTGCTTGTGCAGCGCCACCAGCCGCGTGGGGGGGAGCGGCGCGGTCGCGGCGGAGGCGTCCGCGGCGCGCGTGCCGAGCAGGTTGCCGACGCTGTTCTCGCGCGCGGCAAGCACAGCGGTTACGACGGCGGCCACAGCGAGAACCGACAGCAGCGCGCTCACTATGGGCCTGCGCCTCATATGAGAAGGCTAACGCATGGATATGGCGGCGCCTGCAGCAACCGGACCGCGGTTTTCCTCCGAGCGCGCCCGCGCCACGGCGGCTGCTCAGGCGCGGATCCAGGCGGCGTCCGAGCGCGACAGCGCATGCACGGCGAGCCCCACCGCCAGCACGATCGCAGCGGCCGTGGCGAGCGCCGCCGCGATCGCGACGTGCAGGACCAGCAGCCCGCCCGTGAGGGCGCCGAGCAGCATCACCGCCACCGCGATCGTCCGGCGCGCGAGCTTCGAGCCCGGTCCGCCCGCAAGGCCCGATTCCGAGGCCAGCCCGGTGAGCGTGCGCGTCAGCACCGTGGTCGTCAGCTCGGGCACGCCCAGGCGCTGCGCGGCGGCGTTCTGCACGCCCATGGCGAGCGCCATCGGCACGACCAGCGCATAGCGCGCGCCGGCGTGCAGCGGTTCGCTGAGCGTCAGCGCGAGGACCAGCGCGACCGCCAGCAGCGTGACCTGCACCGCGCTCGCGCCACGCAGGAGGCGGCCGCGATGCGCGCCGTCGCGTGCGCCCAGGCGCCCGCCCGCGAGCGCGCCCGTGAGGAACGAGCCGAGCGCGACCAGCGAAGTCGCGCTCGAGAGGCCGCTCGCGCCTGCCAGGGCGAAGCCCAGGAAGACCACGTTGCCGGTCATGTTCGCGACGAACACGTGCCCGAGCTTCAGGTAGCTGGCGGCGTCGACGACGCCGGTGACGAACGTCAGCGCGAGCATCATCGGCACGAGCGGCCCGTGGCGGTCGCCGGGTGGCGGCCACAGCGTGTCCGCCACTTCGCGCAGGGCGCTCATGCCGGCGCGCTGGTGCGAAGTCTCGCCGACGACATCGCTCGACACTATCGCGTGGACGCCGTCACTCCAGATAGCTGACCACCTCGGCGAGCGGCGCTCGCTCGGGCACGCGCTGCTGCTGGACCGGGGGACCGAGGTGGAGCAGCCCCACGGGCGTCTCGCCCGGCCGCAGGCCGAGGATCTCGCGTGCCCGGGGGTCCTCCATGAGCGCGAGCGTGCGCCAGTAGCCCGCCAGGCCACGGGCGTGGGCGCCCAGCAGCACCAGATAGGCGGCCACGGCGGTGGCCAGCAGGTCCTCCCGGTCCTGTGCGGGATCTCCGCTCTGGCTCGCCGAGACCGCGATCAGGGTGGGCGCGCGCGCCAGCTTGACCGCCGCCCCGGCCTGCTCGGACTCGGCCAGCCGCGCCAGCCGCTCGCGCGTGCGCGCGCCGAGGACGCGAAACCGCCAGGGGCTGGTCAGGTGGTGGTTGGGCGCCCAGCTCGCCAGCTCGAACAGCTCGTCGAGCACCGCCGCGTCGACCGCGTGAGCTCCGAACGCCTTGTGCGTGCGGCGTGTGCGGATAGCCTTCTCGACGTCCATGCCAGAACACTAGAGGGGCGCGTCCATCCCACGTCCGAGCGTTGAAGTCAGTTGAGTGCCGGCGAGATCGTCGCGATCGCGCTCGCCGGTCTCGCGGCGGGCACGATCAACACGGTGGTCGGCAGCGGCACCCTGATCACCTTCCCGGTGCTGCTGGCGTTCGGTTACGCGCCTGTGGTCGCGAACGTGTCGAACACGATCGGGCTGGTGCCCGGGTCGGTGTCCGGCGCGGTGGGCTATCGACGCGAGCTCGCCGGCCAGCGCGGGCGCGTGCTGCGCCTCGGCGCGACGTCGGTGGCCGGGGGCATCACCGGGGCGGTGCTGCTGCTGGTGCTGCCCTCGTCGGCGTTCAAGGCGATCGTGCCGGTGTTCATCGCGATCGCGCTCGTGCTGACCGTGCTGCAGCCGCGCCTGAGCGCGTGGCTGGTCAAGCGCGAAATCGACTTCGAGCACAGGGGCGCCGTGCACGCGGCGCTGGCCATCTACCTGGTCGGCGTGTACGGCGGCTACTTCGGCGCCGCCCAGGGCATCCTGCTGCTGGCGATCCTCGGCGTGGCGCTCGCGCAGAGCCTGCAACGCACCAACGCCCTCAAGAACGTGCTCGCCGGCCTGACCAACGGCGTGGCGGGGGTGTACTTCGTGTTCGCCGCGCACGTCGAGTGGGCTCCGGCGGGGATCATCGCGTGCACCTCGATCCTCGGCGCCCAGCTCGGGGCGCGCTACGGGCGCCGGCTGCCGCCACGCGCGCTGCGGGCGGCGATCGTCGTGGTGGGCATCTTCGCGATCGTGCGCCTGCTCGTCGACTGAGCGAGGACCCGTCAGCGCCTGCTCGGCGGGGACCCGCGAGCGGCGCGGCTCAGTGCAGCTGCTCGACGAACGTGTAGACGACCATCAGGCTGACGATGACGACGAACACGCGCAGCGCCCACATCGCGGCGGTGGCGCGCGCGCCGAGCGGGGCCCGCGGCACGGGCCGGGAGGTCTCCGCGACGAACTGATCGCGCTCGAGGTGCATGATCAGCTCGTCCTCGTAGCGCTCCTGGGACTGCAGCTCCCGCTCGTCGATGCCGGATCTCCCGGGCGCGTGCTCCACGGCGGGCGTGTCCTCGACGGCGGGCGTGTCCGTGCTCATGAGCCGATGAGATGGCTTGCCTGCAGGAAGGAGTCGATGCCGTATGCCGCTCCGCACGCCCCGACGAACGTGATGACCGCGATCGCGATGGCGTTGGTCGAGCGCTTGTTCGCCCACGCGCCCATCAGCCCCTTGTCGTTTGCGAGCATGACCATCAGCACCAGGCTCACGGGGAGCAGCACGGTGGCGAGCACGTTCGCGTTGAGCGCGATCGACAGCAGCGGCGCGCCCGGAATCAGGATGACGACCGCGGCGAGCAGCGCCACGCCGATGTTGGCGGCGTAGAAGACGGCAGCGTTGCGCGGCGAGCTGTTGAAGCTGTGGGAGACGCCGACGCATTCTCCGGCCGCGTAGGCGGTGCTGGCGGAGATCGTGAGGATGGCCACCGCTCCGGCCTCGACGAGTCCCAGTGCGAACACGGCGCCGGCGCCGGCGCCCGCGACGTGCTTGAGCGCCTCGGGGAACCCCGCGCCGGCGAATCCCTGGATGCCCGATCCGTCGTGGCTCAGCAGCGCCGCCCCGGCGATCAACGCCCCGATCCCGAACACCGCCGCCAGGACCGCGCCCGCCGCGGTGTCATAGCGTCCGTGCGTTACGTCGCGAGGGGTCATGCCCTTGTCGGCGGAGGCGCTCTGCTGGAAGAAGATCATCCACGGCGTGACGGTCGCGCCGATCGTGGAGGCGAGCAGCAGCAGCAGGGTGTTGAAGCTCCCGCCGGGGAACGGCGTGAAGTCGAAGGAGCTCACCACAGCTCCGACGTGGGGCTTGACGAGGATCGCCGCCAGCAGGAACAGGCCGTTGAAGAGGGCCAGGCCCAGCACGATGCGCTCCCAGCGCCAGTAGCGCCCGCCGCTGAGCGTGAACACGACCAGCGCGAGCCCGAGCGCCACGGCGACGCCGGAGCCGAGGTGGAAGTAGGCGAGCCCGACGCGAATCGCGACGAACTCGGCGACCAGGGTCACGAGGTTGGTCAGCGTGAGATCGCCGGCCCCGAACCAGCCCCAGACGCGTCCGTAGCGCTGCAGCACCAGCTCGCCGTAGCCGCGGTGGGTGACAGCGCCGACGCGCATGCACATCTCCTGGCAGACGTATGCCATCGCGAACAGGATCGGTATGAACGGCACGAAGAAGCCGAGCCCGTACTGCGCGCCGTCGGAGGCGTAGGCGATCATGCTCGGCCCGTCGTTCTCGCCGAGCATCGCCAGGATCCCCGGCCCGACGAGCAGCCACAGCAGATGCCAGCGCCTGCGGTGCCTGCGGGCGTGGTGCACACGCGAGCGGTCACGCGAACGCGCGGTGTCCTCGTCGGTCAGCGGAGGCTGGCGCACCCTGTCGGGCACAGGCAGGAGGGGGGAGGCGGCGGCTCCGGGTGTGCTCATCTACCGCCCTTCCCCGACGGGGCCGAGGGCGTCTGGGAGGAGCGCTCCAGCTCTACGCGCATGGCGCCCGCGAGCCGGCCGCCGATCGCGTGCTCGCGCTCGCCGAAGCGCACGAACAGGGGGCCACCGAAGGGCTGGCGCTCGCGCACGGCGAAGCGTTCTCCCGGCGAGATGCCGCGATCGGCCAGGTAGCGCAGCATCTCCGGGTCGGAGTCCGAGACGCGCACGAACAGTCCCTCGTCGCCGGGCCGCAGGCTCTCCATGCGGTCGGTCGCGCGCTCGTCGAGCTCCAGGTCGGCGCTGGGGATCGGGTCGCCGTGGGGATCGACGGTCGGGTGTCCGAGCTTGGCGGCGATCAGTTCCTCGAGGTCGTCGGAGAGCACGTGCTCGAGCACCTCGGCCTCCGCGTGCACGCGATCCCAGGGCATGCCCAGCGCCTCGGCCAGATAGCTCTCGAGCAGCCGGTGATGGCGAATCACCTCCAGGGCGATGCGCCGGCCGTCGGCGGTCAGGCGCACACCCCGGTAGGGAACGTGCGTGGTCAGACCGAGCTCGTCGAGCCGCTTGAGCATCGCCGACACCGACCCCGGCGTGATGCCCAGGCGCTCGGCCAGGGCGTTGGTCGACACCGGCTCGTCGCCGCGGGATTCAAGCGCGAAGATCGCCTTCGAGTAATCCTCGATCGCGGGGGTGCGCAGCAGTTCCTTGGCGGACATGGAATTAGAATATGGCATGCCAAAAGATTATTCAAGGCCAGATGTGGCCACAGGATCATCATCGTGCGGCGGAGGGCAGACCTTGAGCGGGGCGAACTGCGTAACGTGTGCGTCATCGGTGGCGGCGAGCGACGGAGGAGGGCCTTGACATGAGCACGAGCGAGATCGACGGGCTGCTGGAGCGGGCGGTGGAGGAGCGCGCGATGCCTGGGGTCGTGGCGATGCTGGGCGATCGCGACGGCGTGCTCTACGAGGGCGCGTTCGGGCTGCTGAACGTCAACGGGGAGGACCCCGTGCGAGCGGACACGATGTTCGCGATCATGTCGATGACCAAGGCGCTCACCAGCGTGAGTGCGCTGCAGCTGATCGAGCAGGGGGCGCTCGAGCTGGAGCAGCCGGTCGCGGACATCCTGCCCGCCTTCGCAGAGCTGCGGGTGCTCGAGGGCTTCGACGGCGAGACTCCGCGCCTGCGCCCGCCGAGCGGCCGGGCAACGATCCGCCACCTGCTGACGCACACGTCGGGCCTCGGCTATTCGTTCGGGAACGCAGAGCTCCTGCGCTATCACCAGCTGACCGGCGACCCCGACATCATGAGCGGCACGCTTGCCGGGCTGCAGGCGCCGCTCGTCGCCGACCCCGGCGTCCGTTGGGAATATGGCATAAGCACCGACTGGCTCGGCCAGGTCGTCGAGGCCGTCAGCGGGACGGATCTCGCCACCTACTGCGAGGATCGCATCTTCGCTCCGCTGGGAATGGAAGATGCGACGTTCCGTCCGGACGAGGAACAGGCGGCGCGCATGATGGCGCTGCACTTCCGCGCGCCCGACGGAGGCCTCGTGCAGCAGTCGCTCGCCCTCCCCGAGCCCGAGTTCGCCTCGGGCGGAGGCGGCGCGTACGCGACCGCGCCCGACTACATGCGCTTCATGCGCGCGCTGCTGCGCGGCGGCGAGCTGGATGGCGAGCGGGTGCTCGCGCCCGAGACGGTCGAGCTCGCCTTCAGCGACCACCTCGACGGCGCGGTGCTGCCCGACGGCATGAACCCGGCGATCCCCGAGCTCTCCAACTACGTGCCAGCGCTGCCGTTCGTCCAGGGATGGGGGCTGGGGTTCCGTGTGGTGCTCGAGGACATGCCGGGGATGCGCCGTGCAGGCACGGGTGACTGGGGTGGCCTGTTCAACTGCAACTACTGGATCGACCGCGGGGCCGGTGCCGCCGGGGTGCTGCTGACACAGGTGCTGCCGTTCTACGACGCGCGGATAGTCGAGACGGCGGCGGGCTTCGAGCTGGGCGCCTACGCCGAGCTCGGCGCGGCGCGCCAAGCGCACTAGCGATGGGGCTCAGGGCGCGCATGGCGAGCGCCGCGGCGCTCGTCGCGGTCGCCGTGACGTTCCCAGCGGCGGCTGCGCTGGCCGGGACGCTCGGCGCGAGCGCGCGTCTGGCGACACCCGCGTTCCCGAGCTCGGTTTCGGCCGTGGGTGGCGCGATCGCCTGGGCAGCCCCGTCCGGCCCCGGGCACCGCTTCGAGATCGTCGTGCGCAGGGGCGGTCGCGACCACGCGCTCAGCGCCACCTCGGCGGTGGGCTGGATCGACGGCGTGAAGCTCGGAACGGGCTCCAGCGGTCGCTCGATCGTCGTCTACTCGCGCTGCCCGCACTCACCCTACGCAGGCGGGACCGCGGGCAACGCCGGCACGGATGGCTGCCGGCTGTGGTGGGCGCCGAGCGGTGGCGGCAGCGCCCACGAGATCGGCGCGGCGCCCGCGGACACGAGCGTCGGAGTCGCCGAACACGGCGTCGTGTTCTTCGCCGTGCAGCCCAACACCGCCCGCGAACACCAGCCGGCCCGGATCGAGACGGCACCGCTGAGCGGTGGTGGCGCCCACGCACTGAAGGTGCCGGCACCCGACGGCGCGACGATCGAGGACATCAGCGCGAGCGGGACGGAGGTGGCCTTCAGCGAGGCCGTCGCCTCCGCGGAAGAACGGATGGGCGTATCGGAGATCTGGCTCGACGACGGCACCGCGGCGCCGCAGCCGATCGCGAAGGTCGTCGCCGATGACGAACCGGCCGACGACTCGGCGCAGTTCTTCGACGGTCTCACGTTGACCAGCGAATTCGTGTACGCGTTTCTGTACTCGCAGAGCGGGATCAGCCCGCCAGCCGCTTCCGAGCTGGAGCAGATCGCGCTCCCCGGCCTCGCAACTAGCCTCGCGCCGTGGGCGCCGCCCGCGTCGCTGAGCTCCTTCGGCATCCACGCCGCGGCCTTCGACCCCAGCGACAGCCAGCTCGTCCTCGGCCTGTTCTCGCAGGAGCTCGAATTCGGGCCGTCCACGTCCTGCTCGACCCGCGGGGGCAGCGCCAGGTCCTGCCCGATCATGCAGGCCGGGCCCGTGTCGTTCGGCTGAGCGTTCAGGGCCCGGCGGCACCGAGCTCGGTGACGCTGCGCGGCTATCGACCCGCGGTAACGGCTCTCAGCTCGTCGAGCGACTCACGGATGAGTTGCGGCAAGTCCTGCTGGTTGGCCTCGTCGACCCAGCGTTCAAATGCGACTTTGAATACAGCTATCCCTGCCTCGGCGCTCAGACTCGCGGCTGGGTCCTCGACGCCGCGCCCGCGCAACGCCTCGGCGAGCGCCGATGCGAGCGATGCGAGCTTGATCAGCTCGCGCTCTTGAAGCTCGGCGCTCGCAGCGATGATGGCCTGGCGCTGATGCGCGAGCTCCCGTCCCTCCTGGATGAGGGCGCCGGCGGCCTCGAGACCAGCGGCTGCTGCGTCGATCGGTGCCAGTGATCCCGGCGCTTTGGCGACCGTGCTGACCAGCAGCTCCCGCAACGCGTCAGCGCCCGCGAACAGAACCTCGCGCTTGTCGGCGAAGTGGCGGAAGAACGTTCGCTCGGTCAGTCCCGCCCGCTGGGCGATCTCCGCCACGGTGGTCTGCTCGAACCCGCGCTCGCCATACAGCGCGAACGCCGCCTGCACGAGCCGGCCGCGCGCGTTTGGCTCCCATCGACCCATGCCCCCGATCGTAGCGACGACAGCGGCTGACATCGTGTGCTACGTTGATGACAGCAACTGACATCATGCCGTCTGGGCGCAACTTCCGCGATCAGGACGGCCGACCACTTGGAGGTTTTCTCATGCGCGTATTCGTCACCGGCGCGTCCGGCTGGATCGGTTCCGCCGTCGTTCCCGAGCTCCTCGGGGCGGGCCATCAGGTGATCGGGCTCGCTCGCTCCGCTGCCTCTGCCGATGCCCTCGAGGCCGCCGGGGCAGGGGTGCACCGCGGCACTCTCGACGATCTCGACAGCCTGCGGGACGCGGCTGGCGCGTCGGATGGCGTGATCCACCTCGCGTTCAAGCACGACCTCGCGTTCTCCGGGGACTTCAAGGGCGCCGCCGACGCGGATCGCCGCGCCGTCGAGACCCTCGTCGAGGCGCTCGCCGGTTCCGATCGACCGTTCGTCCTCGCCTCCGGGACGCTCGGGGTCGCACCGGGGCAGGTGGCGAGCGAGCAGGACGGACATGGTCCCGCCCCGGCTGTGGCCGCTTGGGGCGAGGGTCCCAGTACTCGACGCGCCACCGCCGAGTACGTGCTCTCCCTCGCCTCCCGCAGCGTGCGCTCGTCGGTCATGCGACTTGCGCCGACCAATCATGGCGACGGAGACAACGGCTTCATCGCGACCCTGGTCGGCATCGCTCGCGAGAAGGGCGTCTCCGGCTACATTGGCGATGGGACCAACCGCTGGCCGGCCGTGCACCGCCTCGATTCCGCGCGCCTGTTCCGCCTGGCGCTCGAGCACGCACCGGCGGGATCGACGCTGCACGCGGTGGCCGACGAGGGCGTGCCGATCCGCGAGGTGGCCGAGGTGATCGGCCGGCACCTCGACCTGCCGGCGGTTTCCATCTCTGCCGAGGACGCGGGCGAGCACTTCACCTGGCTGGCCGGCTTCCTCGGGGCCGACAGTCCGGCCTCCAGCGCGCTGACCCGCGAGCTGCTCGGCTGGCAGCCGACCCAGCCGGGGCTCATCGCAGACCTCGACCAAGGACATTACTTCCAGCAGGTGCATCCAGCCGCGGCTGCGCGCTAGAGGCGAGCCGAGCGTCAGCGCATGGCGCTGGGCGCCGCTGGCGTGCTCGCGGGAGGGATGTTCTGGTTCACCCGGAAGCGGTTGTCCGGGTCGTAGGTGCCCTTGATCTGCGCCAGCCGATCGTAGTTGTGGCGGTAGCTCGCCCGCACCCGCTCCTCGCCCTCGTCCATCATCATGTTCACGTAGGCACCACCGGCGGAGTATGGGTGAAGCGCCTCGAAGTAGTCGACGCACCAGCGGCGGATGACCTCGGCATTGGCGGGGTCGTGGTCGACACCGGCGAAGACCGAGCCCCAGACCGCATCGCGGTAGCTCCACGGGGTGTCGGACGGGCCGACGTCGTGGGCGGCTCCGTCGATCGGGTACAGGTGCATCGTCGACTGCCACGTGGGCATCTCGGCGCCGAACCTGGCGTGCGCCTCGACGGCGGCGTCGGGGATCTCCTTGACGAAATCGGCGCGCCAGTACCACTGGTCTCCGGCGGGATACACGGGGTCGAAGGCGCTCTGGAGAGCGGGGAGGGGCATCGGCTGAACTCCGTGCAGCAAGGGCTCCGGCACGGCGTCCAGCAGCGGGGCCATCGCCCCGGCGGCGTCCTCGGGAGCGCCCACATAACACCAGACGATCCCGCAGACCTTGCGGAGATGAAGCTCCTCGGGGAAGGGCGGCGCCGGTGGGACCGACGCGAAGGCGAAGAAGCCGTTGAGCTCGCGCGGGGCGTTCGGCAGGAAGTCCCGGTAGGCGGTCAGCACCTCGGCGCCCAGCTCGACCGGCCAGAAGGTGGGGCCGCCGAAGATCGTTCCCACCTCGTGCAGCCTGAACAGGAAGGACGTGACTACGCCGAAGTTGCCGCCGCCGCCCCGGATCGCCCAGTAGAGGTCTGGGTGCTCATCGGCGGCGGCCCGGACGGTCTCGCCGTTTGCGAGCACGACGTCGGCCTCGAGCAGGTTGTCGATCGTGAGGCCGCACTTGCGGGTCAGATGCCCAAGCCCGCCACCCAGCGTGAGACCACCGACGCCGGTGGTCGAGATGATCCCGCTCGGTGTCGCCAGGCCGTGCTCGTTGGTCGCGGCATCCACTTCGCCCCAGGTGCAGCCACCACCGACCCTCGCCGTCCGAGCACCGGGATCCACATCGACGCCCTTCAGGCCCGAGAGGTCGAGAACCACGCCGTCATCGCACGTTCCCAGCCCGGCGCCGTTGTGGCTGCCTCCGCGCACAGCCAGCAGAAGCTCGTGGTCACCGGCGAACGAGACGACCTTCGCCACATCGGCGGCGTCGGCGCAGGTTGCGATCAGGGCGGGCCGCCGGTCGATCATCGCGTTGTAGACCTTGCGGGCCTCGTCGTAGCCGGGGTCCGCGGCGGCTGTGAGCCGTCCCTGAAATCCGGACATCTCGCTGCGGGCAGTGTGCATCAAGGCGGTGGTGGTGCTCATGGGTTCCCCCTGTCGGTCGTCTCAAGTTGTCACGGCGGAGCCTACGGCGCTCGAACGTGGCTGTCATGACCTGAGCTGACCCAATTCGAGTGCTGGGGCCTCGAACGACTCCAGGTGGGCATGGTCAAGACTGACTATCGTCTGTTTATGGACGCCGAGATCCTGGACCTTCCGGACCCGCTGCGCCCAACCTTGACTTCCCCGTTCGTCGGCCGCGCGGCGGAGCTCGAGAAGCTCCGAACCCTGATGCCGCGAACCGAGGGGGAGAGGCGCCGCGTCGCGCTGCTCGCGGGCGAGCCGGGTGCCGGGAAGAGCCGTCTGGCACGCGAGTTCGCCGGCCAGGTCGCTGCGGAAGGGGTGCTCGTTCTCTACGGCGCCTGTGACGCGGTGGTGCGGACGCCGTACGGGCCTTTCGTCGAGGCGCTCGAACGCCTGGTGCGGGTAACCGACGAGGCGCAGCTGCGTGCCGCGCTGGGCGGCGGCGGCGGCGAGTTGACCCGGCTGCTGCCCGACCTGCCCGCGCAGGTCGGCGGGCTGGCGCAACCGGTGAAGGCCGACGCCGATACCGAGCGCCATCGTCTCCACACGGCGGTTGCCGACCTGCTTGCGAACGTCAGCCGCGCAAGACCGATACTGCTCGTGCTCGAGGACGGGCACTGGGCGGACGCGACGACGCTTCTGCTCCTGCGACACCTGGCGCGGTCGGCCTGGAGCGCCCGCCTGCTGATCCTCGCGACCTTCCGCGACAGCGAGGCCGACGTGCCCGCGGAGCTCTCGGAGACGCTCGCCGACCTACGCCGCTCCGATGACGTCGTGCGAATGCGTCTGGAGGGGCTCTCGGGGGCAGAGGTCTCTGACCTGGTCAGCCGTGCCGCTGGAAGCGCCCCCGACCCCGACGACCGCGAGCTGCACGAGCTTGCGACTACGATCCACGACCTCACCGCCGGCAACGCCTTCCTCGTCTGCGAGCTCTGGCGCGCGGTGGTGGAGACGGGAATAGTGGAGATCGCTGGTGGGCAGGTGAGGGTGACCCGGCCGCTTACCGAGTTCGGCACGCCCGAAAGCGTCCGCGAGGTCGTCAGCCAGCGGCTGTCCCGCCTGGGCCCGAGAACCATCGAGCTGCTCGAGCTTGCGGCGGCTGCCGGGCCGGAGTTCGAGCTGGAGCCGGTCCACCGCGCCGCCGGCATCGCCGAGCCCGAGCTGCTCGCCGCGCTCGAGGAGGCAGTGGGCAGCGGAATGATCGAGGAGCTCCACGCTCAGCGACTGGCCTGCCGCTTCACCCACGAGATCGTTCGGCGGGCGCTCTACGATCGACTCTCGCGGCTTCGGCGAGCCGAACTGCATCTCCGCGTCGGGGAGGCGCTCGAGAGCGCCGGTGCCGACTCCGACCGCGAGCTCGCAGACCTCGCCCATCACTTCGGCGCAGCCGCCCCGCTCGGCGGGGCCGAGCGGGCGATCGACTACAACCTGCGCGCGGCGCGGGCGGCGAGCGCCGCGCTTGCCTTCGACGACGCCGCGATGCGGCTGCGGACCGCGATCGAGATCGGGATCCAGGGCAAGCCTGAGCGCGCCGGCGCCCTGCTCGAGCTGGGCGCTGCCAGCCATCGGGCGGGCAAGGCGACCGATGCGCTGGATGCCTTCGCGTCGGCGGCGGAGATCGCTCGCGCGCTGGATAGCGGAGAGCTGCTCGCCCGCGCAGCGATCGGCTACGAGGATGCGTGCTGGCGCCCCGGGGTCATACGATCGGATGCGATCGAGCTCCTCGAAGAGGCGCTTGCGGCGGTTGACGACAGCAGCGACGAGCTGCGGATTGGCCTGCTTGCGGGACTTTCGCGGGCGCTTGACTTCGCGGGGGAGCGCGAGCGTGGGGCGCTCGTGCGCGACAACGCCATCGCGCTGGCGAGGCAATACGAGGATCGCGCGGGGCTCGCCAAGGTGTTGGTCGGCTCCTACTGGGCGCGCGGCACCACCCCGCTGGAGGAGATCCTTTCGATGCTCACCGAGGCGAGAGACCTGGCGCAGGAGCTGGGGGACGCCGAGATCCACACGGACGCGATGGCATGGCGCGTGCCGACCTTCGTGGCTCTCGGCGACCTCGATTCCGCTCGGGCGGAGGTTGTTGTCCTGCGCGAGATGGCCGAGCACACGGCGCAGCCGTTCATGCACCACGTGGCCGAGCACTACGGGTCGGCGATCGCTCTCTGCGACGGGAACCTCGCGGATGCCGAGGCGATGGCGGGGCGCTCGCACGATTGGGCGCGGCTGCTGACCGGTCGCGATGCGTCCGGTACTCACGGCATCCAGATGTTCGGCGTTCGCCGCGAGCAAGGTCGCCTGGCGGAGCTAGCGCCGGTGATCAGGATCCTTGCGGGCGAGGCTGAGCGGGAGGGCCCATGGCGTCCCGGGCTCGCCGTTGTGCTCGCCGAGCTGGGCATGGAGCGCGAGGCCAAGCGCGAGCTCTCGAGGCTCGCCGCCGAGGGCATCGACGGCTACCAGGCATCGCTGTGGCTGGCCACGCTCACCTACCTGACCGACGCCTGTGCCGCGGTCAACGACGTGGGGATGGCGGCGATCGTCTACCCCGAGCTGGAGCCGCTCGCGGGGACCAACGTGATGATCGGTCACCTGGTCGCATGCTATGGAGCCGCTGATCGCTATCTGGGCATGCTCGCCGCGTTGCTGGGCGAGCCGGGGCGCGCCGAGGAGCACTTCGAGCAGGCGATGGAGCAGAACAGGCGGATGGGGGCGTCGACCTGGGTGGCTCACACAGCGTACGAGTACGGGCGCTTTCTGCTCGGACGAGGGCGCGGGGCCCGCGACCACGCGCAGGCCATGCTCGGAGAGGCCGCCGGCTTGGCCGAGCGGATCGGCATGGAAGGGCTGCTCGGCAAGATCCGCCTGCTCGGCGTGCCAACCTCGGACGTTCTCCCAGGCGGGCTCTCCCCACGCGAGGCGCAGATCCTGAAGCTGGTCGCCAGAGGGCTGAGCAACCGCGAGATCGGCCAGGAGCTGACGATCAGCGAGCACACCGCGGCCAACCACATCCGAAACATCCTGCGCAAGACCGATTGCGCCAACCGCACCGAGGCTGCGTCCTACGCCCACCGGCAGGGGCTCGCCTCGGGGTGAGCGGAGATCCCCGCTCCGCTACGATCAGTCGATGGCCCTGTACATGATCGAGCGCAGCTTCGCCGAGCAGCTTGACCTCACGGACGCCGATGTCGAGCTGATCGAGGAGGTCAACAGCGACGAGGGGGTCCGCTGGCTGTTCTCGTTTCTGAGCGCCGACCGGCGACGCACCTATTGCCTCTACGAGGCGCCGTCGCCCGACGCGATACTGGCTGCCGCGCAGCGGGCGAACGTCCCGGCCGATGAGGTCGTCGAGGTGAGCTCGGCGACGCCGCAGTTCGCGGGTCGCCTGCGCGACTGGGCCGACGCCGTCCGCTGAGCTGGCCCCAGTCAGTCCCCTGCTGCGCTACCAACGGCTGTTACCAGCCAACCCTAAAGCCGAGTGCGACAAGGCCGCGCCCTCCGATCGCGACGAAAGCAGGCGCCTTGGAGCTCCGGCGCCTCGGCCATCGGGGCTACGGAGGCCGCATGTGCAATACTTAAGTGAATGCTTAAGCAATACGAACCCGCCGAGCGAGACTTCGACCTGCTGTTCCAGGCGCTGGCGGACCCCAGCCGCCGTGCGATGGTCGACCGTCTGACCCGCGGGCCGGCGTCCGTCAGCGAGCTCGCCCGCCCACTGCGGATGTCGCTGCCGGCGGTCGTGCAGCACCTGCACGTGCTCGAGCACAGCGGGCTCGTGCGCTCGCACAAGCTGGGGCGCGTTCGCACCTGCACCGTCGAGCCCGCCGCGCTGCGCGCGGCCGAGCAATGGATCGCCGACCGGCGCGCCTTCTGGGAGGAGAGCCTCGACCGGCTCGGCGAGTACCTCGCCGAGGACAACGACCGACCACAGCAAGGGAGAGACCGATGAGCCACACCGACCAGGCCGCCGCCGAGCGGTCGACCACACACGCCACGTTCGTGATCGAGCGGACCTACGACGCCTCGCCGCAGCGGGTGTTCGACGCCTGGGCCGACCCCGCCGCCAAGGCGCGGTGGTTCGGGCCGAGCGACAAACGCGACTACTCGCTCGAGTTCCGCGTCGGCGGGCGCGAGCACCTCACCGTCCAGGCGCCCGACGGGGCGATCTACCGGCTCGACGCGGTCTACCAGGACATCGTCCCCGGGCGTCGCATCATCCACGCCTACGACATGCACCGCGAGGACGTGCGTATCTCCGTGTCGCTGGCCGCGATCGAGATCGAGGCGCACGGCGACGGCGCGCGGCTGACGCTCACCGAGCACGGCGTGTACCTCGACGGGCACGACACGTCCGAGCAGCGCGAGCACGGGACCAACGAGCTGGTCGACGCGCTCGGCAGCTACCTCCTCCGCGGCGCGGGGGGCGGCCTGTGAGCACAGCCGTCACGGGCGATCAGGCTAGGTGCGGGGCTGGCGCCGTGCCATTACCAGGCAGGCGACTGCGCTAGAGCGGATCGGCCGCCCGACCCGCCGGTGGAAGGCTTGGTTTTCGGCGACGAGAGCGTCGCGCTGTCGGGGTGACAGCCTTGCCCAGAACGACATGGTGCCCAGCAGAGCGTTGAGATCGTCGGCGGTGTGCTCCAGTTGCCTCGGCACTGCTGCGACCTGCGCTTCGTCAAACAGGTCTGCCGCATACCCGCGCGCGATCTCATAGCTCCCCAGCCACGCCCACAGCTCCGAGAGGTTGTCGCGCCTGCCCGCAACGCCGGCGAGGGTGCCGGCGAGGTCGCGGTAGGTAGGCCAATCGGCGGCAAGTCCGGGCGCGATCGTCGTCATGGCGGCACGCAGCGCCTGCTGATCGTCGGCGCTGCGGGGATCGTCGAGCCCGAAGTACGAGACCAGAGCAAGGCTCCCGCCGTCCACCAGCGCGTCGGCCGCCTTGCGCCAGCTCACATCCGGATCGATCCAATGGATCGCCGACGCCGAGAACACAGCCGCGTACCGGGCACGCGGCAGCGAGGCGTCCTCCAGGCGCGCGTTGACGAACTGCACATCGCCGACGCCGTTGCACCGATCGCGAGCCCGCACGATCAGCTGCCGGCCCGGCTCCACAGCTGTCACCCGCAGCCCGCGGGCCAGCAGGCTGCGCGTGAGCTGTCCCGCGCCGCAGCCGATCTCGAGCACCGCGGCGCCGGGGCCGATGCCCTCGCACGCCCGGTCGACGAGTACGTCCGGGTAGGTCGGGCGATGACGTTCATAGTCCTCGGCGACCTCATCGAAGACATGTCCATAGCTGCGGGCGTCAGGTTGGCGCGGCATGGCTTCACGGTAGATGACGGCAGGGACAGTCGGACAGGTCAGCCAATCTGCTCCGCCAGCTCGACGATGATCCCCTCGGGGCCACGGACATAGCAGAGTCTGTAGCGAGTGCGGCTTGAGCATGCCGCACTTGTGCTTGGACCTATAGACGCGAGCTCCTGGGGGCGCAAGCCGGACAATCCAACGTCGTGTGGAATGCTTGCGTGAATTGGAGGTTGCCTTATTGCTTTTCCTGTGATGTGCTGTCCTTGCCCGGCAGACGGTAAGCAGTGATTTCGGGTGTCTGGCCGCTTGCGAGCGGTACGCCGGCGGGTGCGATCAGGGTGGCGCCGGCGACCACGACGCCGGTGTTGGTGCCGGCCGCCAGCTGGGTTTCCCACGCGATTTTGCCGCTGCTCGCGTCGAACGCATACAGTTTCCCTTCGAAGTCGGTCGCGAAGACGAGGTCGTTGACAGCCGTGGCGCCCCCGTAGGCCGAGGACGGCAGCTTGTGATCCCACTCGACCGCGCCGGTCGCGATGTTCAAGGCGACCAGTTCGCCGGTCGAGGGACCAGGTTCCTGCGTTTCGAACTGCGGCGTGACGGTCACGGGGTGGTTGACGATCGGCACGAACACGGTCGAGCCGTCGGTTGCCATCGGCGCGATCACGCCGCCCAGGATGCCCGGATAGACCGTCTCGGGCAGGTGCAGCTTCGAGTATTCGCCTTTCATGGCGTACAGACCGTCGTTGTCGTGGCCGTTGTGGATTCCCACCGAGCGCTTCCACAGCAGCTTCCCGGTGCGGGCGTCCAGGGCGATCACGAAACCACCCTTGCCGGCGGTGATCACCACCGGCCTGCCCCCAACGTTGGTGAGGATCGGCGGATCCTGCAGATCCCAGTCATATAGGTCGTGGGGCGTCAGCTGGTAGTACCACTCCATCTTGCCCGTCGTGGCGTTGAGCTTGATGATCGAGTCGGTGTAGAGGTCCGGGCCGGGTCTACTCGAACCCCAGGGATACTGGCTGGTCCCCGGAAACGGCCCCGGATTGCCGGTCCCGAAGTACATGTAACCCTGTTCGTCAAAGGCCGGCGTGTACCACACGCCACCCCCGGAGTTGATGTTGACGTGTTCGGGCGACCACAGGTCTTCGGGCACCGTGTCGAAGTGCCACAGCTTCCTGCCCGTCTTTGCTTCCAACGCCCACACCCTGCCATAGCCTTCGCCCTCGTAGAACTGGGTCGTGTTTCCATCCACGAGCCCGAAGTAGACGATGCCGTCGTGATAGCCGGGCGCTATGTCGATGCCCTGATGTTCGTCTTGAAGGAGCGGGACCGACCAGATCTGTTCACCGGTCTTCTCGTCCAGCGCGAACGCCGCCGTCGTGGTCGCACCGAACACCCGCCCTCCCTGCACGACCAGGCCGTTCGGCCCCTGGTCGGGCGATTCGTAGGTCTTCGTCCAGATGACCTTGCCGGTCTTCAGGTCGATCGCCTGCACGTTGGAGTCGAGGTCCTGGGAAAAGATCACGCCGTTAGCGATGATCGGCGCCGAGGAGTAGCTGCCATACTCGCTCCTGGCCGTCAGCGGCAGCGACCACGCGACTTCGAGCTTGGAGACGTTCGAGCTGTTGATCGGCCCGGCCACGTACCGGGTGTTCGAGGTGTTGAAGTTGGGGTAGCCTGAGCCTGTCAGCAGCGAGCTTTCAGCCGAGGAAGGCGAATGCAGCGACACCGCCACGGCCACCGCGGCGACCACGACCACGACAGCGGCTGTCGCTAGCCACGCGCGCTTCGGGACTTTCCTGAGAGTCCCCGAGAAGTCATGCCCTGCAGGCCGACGACCCGCGCCGCGCGCCTGCTTGCGGCGGGTCTCGGCACGGCGTACCTGGCGTGAGCGAGAGGGCGACATTGAGCGTCAGTGCCGCAATGATCGGGTGTGCCGGCGCCGTTGTCGTCAGCCATCTGCGGTATTAGCGTGTACTACATGCGACGTACTCGGATCTTCAGAAGCCAGCCCGGACCGCGCGGATCGGCTCCGCCTCAAGGCTCGAGCGCTGGCCCTCGGCATTCGAGTCGCTGGCGATGTCAGTCGAATACCACGACGATCTCATCGTGTTGGGTGACGGCGCTCTGGACTTCCGGCTGGATCGGCTCGACGGTGGGCGAGAGGTTGGAGATCAGCTTTGCCACCTGTCGCGCCCGTGCCCGAGCGCCGGGAGGATACAAGACATATACGCCGGTGCCGAGGTTGGCGCTGATGTTGCCGATCTGCCCGATACGAAACCGACCCGCTTTCAGCTCGTTGGCGATGCCGTGTGCAACCCCCGGGGTGCTGGTGGCGTTGAAGACGGCCACGGAGATCGGGGAGCCGTGCGGCACCGAGGAAGAGACGAGGCCGGCGGGTAGGAGCTCGCGAAGCACAGCGGCGAGCAGTAGCGCCGCGACCACGACGCCGACGGCCAGGAGGACGCGCCGACGGCCCTTCTGGGCGCGGTAGATGGTGGTCGCCGATTCACGCGAGGAGATCCCTGCCGCCGCGACGGCGCTGGCGGCTGTGGCGCCGGTGGTGAGCAGCACGCGTTGGTGGGCTTCGAGGGCCATCGCGTGTGCGACCTGCTCGCGCAGGAGGATCAGCTCGCGCCGGCGGGAGAGCACGAGCAGCGCGAGCAGCGCGACGACGGCCAGGCCCACGAAGCCGAGCGCGGCCTCGACCTTGGCGGTGAGGCTCGTGGCGTCGAGTTCTCTTGGGGGCAGCTTGATGTCGCTCAAGGTCGGGGTCGTCGCGGCCGCCTGGGCACTGTTGGCACGGGCGCCGTCGACGGGCAGGGTCTGCTCGGCGATCGCCAGCATTTCCAGTGGCTGGACGGTGTTGGTGAGGGTGTTCTGGATCCAGTACTCGGCACTGGATTCGTGCCAGGCGATCGTCCGGATCTCTTCACCCGCGTAGAACAGGCTGTAGGTGCGCGAGCCGATCTGGACGGTCTGACTCGGAGTGCTCAGCAGCGGCGGGTCGGTCCAGGTGCTTCCCTGCACGTCGTAGTATTCGCCCAGGCCGCCGCGGGCGATGACGATCGTGTAGATCGGGTGAAGGTGGCCCTGGCGGTCGTAGATGTGGTACAGGCGCAGCACGTCTGGTTCGGCTTCGAAGGTCGTGTCGCGCACGCGTGGATACTCAAGCGCGAACGGCAGCTGCGCCGCGGCCGAGCGCGCAGTCGCGAGCTCTTCGCCGGAGGTCAGTGTCAGCGAGAGTCCGCGGGCATGGCCGTGAACACGAGCGCGCGGGCGGGCGGCGTTCACCGCCTGATCCACTTTCCTCGTGGAGATCGCGGCTGTCCCGCTCAAGAACGATCGCACCGCTTCACTGATCTGTTCGGGCGTGGCCGTGTCCACGGTGGGCAGCAGGGTGACGTGAAATGGCACCTGGCGTACGGGCTTGCCGGCCGATTCGACCAACAGCTCCAGCAGCTGCAGCACCTGTTCTTCGCCGTGCAGGTCGGTTTCCATCGCCTTGCCGAGGATCCGCTCGAACTTTTCACGGTTTTCAAAGAGCGTGGCCCCGTACTCGGCCTTGACTTCCAACAGGAAGCGCTGGTCGCGCGCGTCACGGATCAGCGACGTGGATTCGTGGCGGTTGGCGACGAATTCGAGCGCCTGTTTGCCGCACAGTCGCTGGTAGCCGGGCTGCAGGTTGATTTCGAAGTACTGTTCGCCTTCGGGTTCGTTGACGTGGTAGTAGCGCTTGTCGACGGTCATATAGACGCAGCCCATTTCGTCAACCGCACGCTTGAATTTCGAGAAGTTCGTGACGAACACGTGGTTGACCGTCAGGCCGAATATGTTCTTGATCGTTTCGAGCATCAGCTTGACGCCGCCGGAGGTGCCGCCGCCGTCCTCGAAGCCGTAGGTGTAGGCGGAGTTGATGCGGTTGGTGATCGCTTCTCCGTTGGGCGCGGTGAAGGTGACCTGCAGCTCGCGCGGGATCGAGAGCATCGAGATCGTCGGCTTACTCGGGTCGATGCGTACGAGCAGCATCTCGTTGGAATGCGGCAGGACCGCGCCTTCGGGATTGTCCTTCGGCGGCGGGCGTTCGTCATTGCCAATCAGCAGCAGCGTCTCGGGCGCGCCTTTGCTCGCCGGGGCGAGCACCTTCGGGGCGACGTTGACGGGCTTGTTCTGGTCGAGCGCTTCGACCACTTTGCTGACCTCGTTGCGCGCCACCGCATAGGTGGCCCCGCCGGCGAGCGCGACGATCCCGACGGCCGCCGCCAGCACCCGTCTCGCCAGCCACCAGGGATGCCGTGGCGGCTCGGCCGGTATCGACCCCGGCGGCACCCCGGCGGGCGGGGGTGGCGGGGTCGGGGTGCCGAGGGCGCTCAAGCTGCGCAGATGATCGTGTGTGCCCGCGGCCTTGTCGTCGGCCAGCCGGCGTATCCGCGCCTACTACACCTGGCGTAGCCGATCGCCCGCTCGTTGCCGTGGCTGGCGGTCAGAGTTGGCCTGCGAGCACCAGCCCGCTCTGGTAGGCGAGCACGACGAGCTGTGCGCGGTCGCGGGCGTCGAGCTTGACCATCGCGCGGCTGACGTGGGTCTTGGCGGTCGCCGGGCTGATCGTCAACAGCCCGGCGATCTCTTCGTTGCTGAGCCCCTTCGCCACCAGGGCCATGACCTCCCGCTCGCGCGCGGTCAAAATGTCGAGCTGCACCGTTGAGCGGTGCTGCTCGGGAGCGGCGGCGAACCTGTCGATCAGGCGCCGGGTGACGCTCGGCGAGAGCAGCGCGTCACCGGCGGCGACAACTCGCACCGCCTGCAGCAGCTCGACCGGCTCGACGTCCTTGAGCAGGAAGCCGCTGGCCCCGGCGCGCAACGCCTCGAACACGTACTCGTCGCTCTCGAAGGTGGTGAGGATCAGCACCCTGACGGCGGCTAGCTGCTCCTCGGCTGCGATCTGGCGGGTCGCCTCCAACCCGTCCAGGACAGGCATGCGAATGTCCATCAGAACGACGTCGGGGCGCACGTCGCGAGCGAGGCTCAACGCCTCCTCGCCGTTGGCTGCCTCGCCCGCGACGACGATGTCCCGCTCGCCCTCGAACAGCACGCGCAACCCGGCGCGCACGAGCGGCTGGTCGTCGGCGAGCAGGAGGCGAATCATCGGTCCGCCGCGACCGGCAGCCGGGCGTGCACGCGAAAGCCGCCGTCAGCACGAGGCCCCGCGTTCAGCTCGCCGCCGAGCGCGTGTGCGCGCTCGCTCATGCCGCGGATCCCGTGGCCGGGCGCGCGGCCGCGTCCGTTGCGGGCGGGGTCAGCGCTGGCGCGGCCGTTATCGTTGACGCTGATCGTCATCTCGTCCTCGGCGTAGCGGATCGCGACCAGGGCGCGCGCGCCGGCGGCGTGGCGCACCACGTTCGTGAGCGACTCCTGGACGATGCGGTAGGCGGCGAGATCGACCGTCGCGGGCAGCGGCCGGCGAGGCCCGGAGATCCGCACCTGCGTCGGCACCCCCGCGCGGCTGGTGGCGTCGATCAGACGCTCGATCTGGCTGAGTCCGGGCGTCGGCTCGCGCGGCTCCCCCTCGTCGGCTTCGCGCAGGACCCCCAGGATGCCGCGCAGCTCGCGCAGCGCGTCCTTGCTCGTGGCCTTGATCGTTTGCAGGGCCCGCGCGGCCTGCTCGGGGCGCTCGTGCAGCACGTGCGCGGCGACGCCGGCCTGCACGCTGATCGTGGCGATCCCATGCGCGAGCACGTCGTGCAGCTCGCGGGCGATCCGCAGGCGCTCGGCGTCGACACGGCGCGCGGCCTCCTCCTCACGCGTGCGCTCGGCCTGCGCGGCGCGCGCCTGGATCTCGGCGATGTAGGCGCGGTGGCTGGCGAGCGCCCAGCCGAGGAACAGCGCCGCCAGCGCCAGCGCCGGCTCAACCGCGGTCCTCGCGTCCGACCAGCCCCTGTACTGGAACAGGCCACGAGCGAGCGCGAGCGCGATCCCCGCAAGCAACGCCAACAGCACCGCACGACGGCGCTGCTCAACCTGCGCCAGCGTGTAGATCGCGATCACGACGGGTAGCGAGATCGCGCCGCTGGGGGCCGCGAGCGCGATCGCGAGCAGCGCGATCGCGAGCGTGCCCGCGAACACCGCCAGCGGGCGCCGGCGCCTGCCCACCACCATCGACGCCGCCACGACGCTCAACGCGTAGCCGAGCCAGGCCGCGCGATGCAGGCCATGCGCCTCGACCGCGCGCACGCCGACCAGCACCGCCGCCAACGCGACGGCCAAGGACGCATCCCCGCCCCATGCCGGCCGGCTGGATGCCGGTGATGCACGTAGCCGATCGCTCATCACTGAAAGGTACGGGAGAACGCGCGCCCGCTATCTGCCAGCGCGCGCATCCCGAGCAGTAGGTGCCGGCTCGCCCGCTGACCGACGCCTGCTTCCGCATGTGGCTGCGGCAGCGCCGGTCAGCCTGATCGTCACGCTGGCGGCTCGTCTGCCGTAGCAGTCAGATCTGCCGTAGCGCTGGCTATAGCTGCTATCGCGACGATGGCGGCTTCGGGCAGGAAACCGCGCCCACCTCCCTCACGAGGATGAAAGTACCACTGTGGACGATGTAGAGCTTCTCGTGCGGCCCGATGCGACTCGGATCTACCACAAACTGGCTGACCGTCACGTTCGTGGCGCCCTTCGCCGTGAACGTGTGCACCTGGATCGCTGCGTTTTCGCCGGCTTCCCGCGCGCTCGGCATCGGTCAGCCCGTCGAGCGCTGCATACAGCTCAGGGCTCCAGCTCTGCGAGGAGATGGCTGACGCGGCTGGCGATCTCGTCTCGTGTGGCTCGGACCTCGGCGGTCTGGCGTCCCTTGGGGTCGGGGAGGTCCCAGTCGATATAGCGCTTGCCCGGGATGTAGGGGCATTGGTCGCCACAGCCCATCGTGACGACGATATCCGCTTGCTCGGCAAGCTCGCGGGTGAGCAGCTGGGGTCGGCGGTCGGAGAGGTCGATGTCAAGCTCGCGCATGACCTGGATGACCGCGGGGTGGACGTGCTCGGCCGGTGTGGTGCCTGCCGATAGCGCGGTGTGCTTGCCGGCGGCGGCGCGGTCGAAGAGCGCCTGGCTCATCTGCGAGCGCCCGGCGTTGTGCAGGCACACGAACAGGACGGTCGCCATCTGCTGCTCTACTAGCCTCGCGCCGCGCCGCTGACCGCGCCTGCTGGCTGCCCGTTGTGCGGCAGAACCACATCGGCGGCCTCGTCCGCCGTCACGTCGGGGTAGAGGACTCTGAGCGTGAGGATCGCGCAGGCGGTGCCGACGAGTTGGGCGAGGATGAAGGTGGGCACCGAGGCGGGCGCGATTCCGGCGAACGTGTCCGAGAACATGCGGCCGATGCTGATCGCCGGGTTGGCGAAGCTGGCTGAGCTGGTGAAGAAGTAGGCGGCGCCGATGTACGCGCCGACGGCTGCCGGCGCGGTGCGTGCTCGGCCGGTGCGCGCGAGCGCGAAGATCACGAGCAGCAGGCCGGCGGTCGCGATCGCCTCCGAGAACAGGTGCGCGGGCGCTGCGCGGTGGTGGGTTGAGATGCTGATCGCGGCGAGGCTGAACATGGCGTTGGCGGTGATCGCGCCGAGGATGCAGCCGGTGATCTGGGCGGGGATGTAGGCGAGCGTGTCGCGCCAGCTGATGCCGCCGAAGCGGGCGTCGGCGAGCGTGACGGCGGGGTTGAAGTGTCCACCGGAGACGGGGCCGAACATGAGGATGATCGTGAACAGCCCAGCCGCGGTGGCTGCCGCGCTCTCGAACAGCTGGAGGCCGACGTCGCCCGGGGAGAGTGTTTGCGCCGCGATCCCAGAGCCGATCACGAGCGCCGCTAGGAAGGCGGATCCCAGCAGCTCGGCGAGCAGGCGACGCGGGAGCGGGGGGCTCATGGCGGCCATCGTATTACATTGACAAATCCCACTTCAATAGATATATATAGATTGATGACCGTCGATCTGGAACTCACTCCGAAGACCAAGCGTGCCGCAGGGGAGAGGTGTTGTGAGCCGGTCGTCTACCCCGACGTTCAGCGCGAGCAAGCGACACGGATGGCCGAGGTCGCCAAAGCCCTCGGTGACCCGATCCGCTTGCAGCTCGTCGACGTGCTGCGCCGCCACGCCGGCGAGGTGTGCGTGTGCGAGCTGGTGCCGCTGTTCGACATCTCCCAGCCCACGCTCTCGCACCACCTCGGCAAGCTGCGCGCCGCGGGGATCGTCGACTCCGAGCGCCGCGGCCTGTGGGCCTACTACTACGTGATCCCCAACGCACTCGAGGAGCTGTCCGCATGGCTGAGCTAGAGACCGATTGCTGCGCTCCCGCGGCGCAGGCGAGCTGCTGCGAGCCCGAGCGGAAGGCCGAGTGCTGTCGCGAGCACGCCGGCGCCGGGTGCGGGTGCGCCGCCGGCGCCGATCCGCCTCTGACCGGCGATGCGCTGCGGGAGACGGTCCGCGAGAAATACGCGGCCGCCGCCCGTGCTGCCGCTGCTGGGAGCGCGGGATGCTGCAGTCCTGCCGACGAGACCGGGGCCTTCGGGGCGTCCTTGTACGCGCAGGAGGCTGACGAGGACATCCCCGAGGGCGCCGTTGGCGCCTCGCTGGTTCCCCTATCCTATGGCGTCTCACCGATCTGAGACAGCCGATCTCACGGATCTGAGACAGCCGGCGTCTCATCCATGTGAGACTGAGGGCCGCTCTGAGTGCTACTTTCCGCGGGCGATTTCTTCCTCGGTCGTGACCAGTTGATCCCACTCGCGATCGATCCAGGCCAGGCAACCCTCGAGCAGAGCGAGGCGCCGGTCGTGCGTCTCGTACCGCATCAGAGTCCGGGGCAGATCGCGCAGCTGCTCCAGCTCCTTGGCGGCCTTTCTGATCGCGGACGCCGTACCGAGATTCAACTGGGGATGGAACGCGCTCCGTAGCTCGTCGATCCGCTCGCGCTGGCCCTCCTCGGCGTTCTGGTACCGCGCCTGGAGATCCTCGACCTCAGCGTTGTCGCCGTTGTCGCCGCGGGCGACGAGGTCCGCCAGGATCCCCGATGCTTCGTCCTGCAGGCGTACAAGCTCTGGGTCGGCGCGATGCAAGTGACGTAGCTCGGCCGCCCGGAGCATGTCTGCGTGCGCCTCTCGGACCAGCCCGCACCGGGTGAGCTCGCGCCGCGCTTCGTCTGTCCCGTCCGCTCGCTGTCGGAGGTCGGCAGCGAGCCGCTCTGCGAGATCGCGGGGATCCACGTCGAGGCTGTGTAGAACGTCGTCGGTGATCCTCTGGGCCGTGTCCGGAAAGGACACCAAGTCTCCGCTGGCTGTCCGGGCTACGTATGGATGTTTGCCGAGACGATCCCCAAGGCCGCCGATCGAGCTCGCTGGCTGGGCACGGCACCAGGCACGGCTGACGGCGGCAAGGTAAAGGCGCGTCAACGGGTCGAGGAGCGCCTGGTTGTGGCGGTCCTCGTGGTAGATGCCGTTGCGGTAGCGGTGGGCGACGCGGAAGGTGGCGGCGTCTGCCGGGTCCAAAAGCGGCTTTGGGAAAGAAAACGAGAAGACGCCCTTTAGCTCGGTCTGCGCGAGATTGACGCGTCGGTCAAAGTCCCGGCGGAGGCGATCGCGCTCGCGCTGGTCGTAGCGTCGTACGGCGAGCCGTCCGCCCATCTGTTCGCTAGCGTCGAACGTGAATTGCATGTGCCGGTAGAGGAGCACCTCGGCGAGGTTGTCGATCGCCACGAGAGCCATCCGGTCGCGTGCAAGACCTCCGGCTCGAACGAGTTGGGCTGCGAGATCGAGTTGCTCTGCGAATAGCTCGAGACGGCTGAGGTCGGCCGGATCTGGTGCGTGCGTCGCGAGGCTGGAAACCACACCCGCAAGCGTACGGACGGCCCTGGTCGCCCGCTGCCCGGCGCATACACTCGCGCTGCGCTCCCAGTCGCTCCCAGTAGTAGAGCGCCCCCGGGCGTGCGGCGGGACCGGCCAGGGAGCTCAGCCTCACAGGTGGGGACGCGCTTTGGGCTCGGCGCCTCGGTGGCCGCTGTGAGATGGCGGTTCGCCGAAGCACGCCCAGCGCCAGCGGGGGTTCGGGGGTGTCGCGGGCTCGCCCGCTACTTGCGCGAACCTACATCGGGCGATCGGACAGCGTCCACGCCGTCCAGACGGACACCGCGGAGAGCGTCCGCTCGATCTGTTTGAGCTGCTCCCGCCAACGGTTCAGCGCGAGGCTCTCGAGCGGCCCACGATCAAGGATGTCGAGCGCGAGCCCAACGCCCCACCGCAGTAGCGGCACCTCTTCGCGATCGGCGCGATCGGCTAGACGCCCGCGTGCGAGGATTGACACCGCCGGATCCAGGCCGGGGGTCTCGGCGGCAAGGATGTCAAGGTCCACCGGGCTGCGCTCGAAATCGAACAGCCGCCACAGGTTGCCGAGGACTACGCCGAGCTCGTCCCACGCGTCCTGCGCCCGGTAGGCGTAGGCCGACGCCAGCCCAAGCAGCGGATCTTCCCACTTCTTGTACGAAAGCTCGGCGGTGTCCTCACGCGTGAGGTCATCGAGCCGGCCGGCCGACAGCAGGAGGTCCCACTCCGGCGCCGCGACCCACGTGAGCGGCTCCACGCGCACGATGCCGCGGGATCGATCGATGGCGAAGCTTCGGTTCTCCCAGAGTGGGAAGCAGCTGGCGGGTTCGCCGTCGATCTCGGCGATGCCCTCGCCCGGGGCGTCGAGAACCCAACAGATTCCGTCACCGGCTTCGCCGGATGCGAGCTCGGTCGTCTCCCCGCCTGACCGCACGATGTGGCCTCGCGCGCCACCGCGGGGCGCCTGATCGAGCCCGACGATGTGACGTCCGTATAGGTAATCGAGAGGCGGTACACGTAGGCGCAGCGGCGGAACTCCGACGGAGTCAGGGAGCACTAGCTCGGCGGTTCCCGTGTCCGGTACCTGGACGACTTGTGACCAGCTCCCCCACGGCAGCTCGAGTAGGACTTCGGTCGGACCGGGTGGGAATAGACGGAGGGGTTGCTGCTGGAGGTCTAGGAGCGACATTTGCTCGATCCCATGCCAGCGCGGCTCGTGGCCCACGAGGCCGGGTCGACCGACGGTAACCACCCGGTGGGAGCCGAGCGATCCGGCGAGCCGAGCAGAGCCGCCTGTCGGTAGCTTGAAGTTGATCCCGCCCGCTGGGGGCGCGCTCGCTGCCTCGCCCCGCAGCTCTGTCGTGACGATTACGTTTGATGGGAGGATCTCGCGCATCACACGCGACCAGTCCGCGACGATGTCGCGTGCGGTTTCAGCGGCATCTATACCCGTCACGTGAAATTCGGGCCCGTCCTCATGCAGCTGGATCGTTACGCCGGGCGCGATCTCGCTACCGGATTTGGGCTTCGCAGGGAGGTCCAGCATGCTAGCGGCGTCGCTGTAGAGGCCGGACATCGCCGAACTGATCTGGCCCTCGGCGTCATGCAGCTTGACCCCGAGCACGTCCTCGCCGTCGCCCTTGATCGGGGCGCCTTTGAACTCGAAGAGCACGTTTCTATCGCCGTCGAGCGTCGCGTCCTGGCGTGATTTCAGCGGGCTCCACGCGGCCTGAGGCCACAGGCCGCAGTATGCGCTGATTCGGTAGCCCTTCGGCAGCTGCGCTTGAACCGGCACCGCAAGTGAACCCCCGTCCAGTGGCCACCGGGATGACCAATAGGGTGGATCGTCATCGAACAGGATGTCGATGTAGTCGACCTCCCCGCGGGCGTCGGCCGGCAACACGTCGAGCGTAACCTGGCAGGTCTCGAGTCGTGCCAGCTGGTAGAACCCGACGTAGCCGGGCGTCGCACCGGCGGTTCCATGCAGTTCCAGCCGCGGGCGCTGTACGACGAGCGGCACCTGCCGCGCCGCCTCGCTGGTCACCTGTCGTCCGACGACCTCCATCACCTTCACGAGGTTGAGCGTCCGTTCACCGGTCTCGAACGAGAGGGCGACCGCCTCCTTCAGCGGCGCGTCGGGATCGAGCGCGGCAAGCAGGCAGCGGGTGAAGATGCCGCGTTCTCCGTTCTCCCCGGCTACCTGGCTCTGCGACGCTGCGTAGCACGTGACCATGCTGTTCTCGTCGCGCGGGGCCGGCTTGGGCGCGCCTGAGTGTTTGCCTGCTTCCACTTGCGGACGCGTGTTGTCATCGTGCGGGTGGTTCAGGCAGCCGTCCATGAACAGGATTTGCTCGCGGAAGGACATCTCGAGAAACACCTTGATGTACCACTCCAAGCCAAGGTTGACCCAGTCGTCCTCACTCGCCTCTTGCGTGAGGAACAGCGCCCCAGAGGTGTACTCGTGGAGCCCGTGGCCGCACAATGAGACGATCAGCCGCTCTGCGCCTTCCACCTTTTGCAGGGCCACGATCGACCTCCAGATGGTCGGCTCACGAGCGTCCTTATAGGGAAGCGCGAGTTCGTCGACCGCCGCTTGGCTGCTCGGGGAGGGCGCGGCGTGCATGAGGATCTGAGCATCCGGAACGCCCAGCTTGCGCAGCCACCTCACGGTCGCGACTGCATCGTTGACCGCGCCGGTGAGGTGACGCACATCAGGCGAGTCGTACTGGTCGATCCCGATGACGAGCGCCCAAGTGGCGGCAGCTTGGGTGTCTGTGGGCGGCATCAGCTCGCCGGCCAGGCGTCACGGATCAGCTCGTAGACCCGGTCGTTGCGCCAGTAAGCGCTGTGCGCCTCGGGGAAAGGCACGCCCGACTCGACCTCGTGGTCCTTGATGCCGGTCACCCCCGGGAAGGTCGCCTCTGCGCAGAACGACAGGAGGTCGCTGCGGTCGTATACGTTCAACCACGGAACGAACGGCTGGGGATCGGTCTCGCTGGGCCGCAGACGCTGGAGGGAGTCGATCGCATACAGCAAGGGCGCCTGTGAGCCCACGGTGACCAGCGCGTCCGCCGCCGGAGCAGTCTCGCGGGTCAGCAGATCAACCAGCATTATCCCGCCGAGGCTGTGACCGACCGCGACGACGGGTCGCCGGAGGTTCGCCATCCCCTCCGCGACATAGTCGGCGATTGCGCCTCCACGCCTCTCGTAGTAGATGATGTCGCCGACTCCCGGCAGGCTCGTGGTCATGAGCTCACCGCGGCGCTCGCGTGCCATCGCACTGGCGCGCTTGACCGCGAACGCCTTGACACGCTTCTTGATCTTGTCGCCCACGCTCCGCGTCCCGGCGGGCGCGATCGCCGTCTCGATCGTGCTAATCAGGACCTCCCGTGCAGCCAGCTCCACAGCCGCCGCGGGCGGCTCTCCGCCGTCCTGGCGGCGGCGTGCCAACGCAGTCGCCACCACGGCGCGCGCGGTAGCGCCCACCACCTCCTCATCGGCCGACGTGCCCGCTGCCGCTGCCGCGGCGGCAAGCTCCGGCGCGGCTGCGACCAGCTTCGCCGCCCGCACCACCTCATCGACGCTAAGGCCGCTGCCGCGCACATCCGGCGGGGTGGCCTGTAGCGCGAGAAGCGCGGCACGGGCTGCCTCACCGGGCGGCTTAGCGCCGACGACGACTTTCGTACGCCCAGGGCCTCCCTCTCCGGCGAGCCTAAGCTCGAGCAACGGGTCCTCGAGCAGCATCGCCCAGAGAGCCACCTCGATCTCGGTGTCGCTTGGCGCGCCGTCGATCGCCGCGCGGGTCTTGGCGTCCGGGGGTAGGGTTGCGGCGATCCGATCGAGCGTCACGCCGACGTTCGCGCCCCAAGGGCAACCGACGAAATCGACCCCGTCAATGCCGTTGCGCTTGGCGCGCTCCTGAATCGTCGCCCACAGCTCGTCGTAGCGAGCTTGGCGAACACCGGTTCCGTGAACGAAGTAGAACGTTCCGAGCACAACAAACCCCTCTCGGGAGACCTAGTCGATCTCTCAGAACCATATCGGCGGGTGCCCCACAGCGGCCGTGCAGTTCTCGTTCACGGCTACCGGTGCGAGGATGATGCGGAATGAAGCTCGTCGGCTACGCCTGTAGGCATCCTGATCCGCCGCTTCGCCGGGCATTTCTTCCGTTGAGCGATCTCACGGTGCTGCTGGGGCCGAACGACTCGGGGAAGTCCAGTCTCTTGAGTGCGGTGGAGCGCGATCTCTCGGGTGGCCATTTCGAGCAAGCGGACGAGGAGGCGGCCAAGCTCATCGGAGGAGTCTTCTATGCCGAGGTATCCGATGGTGAGCTCGCGGCGATCGCCGTCAACGCCTCAAGGACTCGCGCGGAGCAGCGGAGCGAGTATGGGACTCGCTCGCAGGGCCAGCGCCCGCCGTGGGATGACGGCTTGTGGGGACCACCGCGCTATGAGGCACTGAACCCCGCAGAACCTGACGACTGGATCGAGCACCTACGCGGTGTGCCCGGGCGCAAGCGGGTCCTTGAGGCTCTGAAAGATTCGCGCATTGTCGGCTTGGAGTGCGCCGGGCGCAACCAGATGCGCCAGCGAGTTTGGAATGCGTACTGGTGCCTCCCGGCTCTTGCCGACCTCAAGGACGGTTTGCGTGAGGCGGTCAACGCTAGCGACCTGCCGTTCATCGCGAGGAAGCGAGAGCGGCGGCCCCCGTATCGGGTCGGGTTCTACATCGCTTTGCATGGCGACGCCAAGCATCTTTGCGTCGCCAGCGCACCGCTGCCTGTGGTCGCGTTTGGCCCGTACGTCGATCTACCGATGCCGATCGGGCTGGCCGTCCCCACGGACTTCACCGTTCTCCGTGGCGCGGTGGATCGCGGCATTACGAAGTTGGTGGACGTGGTGCGTCACTATCAACGGGATATCTCCCTGGATGGGGATCCGCTTCCGCCAGATGAGCGAAGGGCGCGCGAGTCGCCACGCGGGTGGGTAGAACGGGAGGACGAGAACGTTCACATCAGCCAGGCCGCGCTCGCGGCGGCCGGGTTCCTCTCGGCGGCGGCCACACGCCTGCTGCCGGATTTCGTGAGCCGCAGCTACGAGCTTGAGATCCAGCTCCGTGAGCTAGATGCGTGGCTGCAGGACGCGCCATTTGACATCCGCCTACGCGGCCGCTCGGACGAGGTGGCCGCGCCTGACTTTCCTGTCGAGCGGGCCGCGGACGGTCACCGTCTCTGGGTGCAGCTCGCTCTGCTCGACGCTTTGGAGCAGGCGAGCACCGTCGAGTCTGTGATCTGGCAGCGCGCTAGCGAGGCATATGAGGCTCAGAGAGATCTCGGGAACATCGATCCGCGAGATGTCGCTCTGGAGCGCTATCAAGCTGACTTGGAGGCCCACAACAAGCCCCTCGAGGAGGTGCTCGACGCGTTCTGCTTCACCGACTACACCAATGGTCTACCGGGTGGGGAGCTCGGTGAAGCATTGGCGAGGCCGCCGAATGATGAGTGGGTGAGAGGCGGCGCCAGGGACCGCCGGTTCTTCCTTGTGGATGAGCCAGAGCGTCACCTTCATCCCCGACTGCAACGTGCCGCGGCGTCGTGGCTGGCCCGTACGACTTCTGAGCGACAGGCACCGTGCCTGCTGGCCACGCACAGCGCACCCTTCCTCGGTCTATCGGGCGCGTCTGCAAGTTACGTCCTCGTGACCCGGGTCGGCGAGGAAGTCAGCTTGCAGGCAATCGATCTGACCGATCTCGAACGGCTCGATGCGATCGCCGCAACGATGGGCTTTGACCGTGGCGAGCTGCTGACACTTGTGAACGTATGGCTCGTCGTCGAGGGGTTGGGCGACAAGATCGTTCTGGACACTCTGTTCGCAAATGAGCTGCGGGCCGCCGGGATCGAGGTCGTCCCGATGCACGGAGCAGCCAAATGGCAGGCGGTCGTCGAATCGGATGCGCTATGGCGATTCACGACCGCGGAGGTCGCCGTGATGTTCGACAAGGTCTCAGCCGAGAAGATCACGGAGATGCAGCTCATGTCGATCGAGGACCTCGAAGCTCTTCCGCGCGCAAGAAACGAGCCCGAGGAGATCAAGACTCTTGCGCTCTTGGTCGCTGCCGTTCGACGCCGAGGAAGGACGGTCACCCCGGTCGCGAATCCGCTGCCTGACATGTTGAACCATCTGGACGAGGCCGCGCTGAAGGCCGTCTTTCCCGAGTACCCGGGGCATGAGGTAGCCGAGCAGGAATGGAAGCGACGCAAAAGCGGCTCACGCGACAAGTTCCTGCGAGACCGCTACAAGGTCCAGAAGTCGGTTGACGCTTTTGAAAAGGTGGCCAGCGCCATGGCCGAGCAGGGGATCAAGCCTGCCGGGCTCGGCGAGGTGATCGAGCGGTGCGCCGAGCTCGCTCTCGACTTGCCAAGCGACTGACGGACACTGCGATGGCAGGTCTCTCGGGTGTCGACCAACATGTGGCCGCCCCGAGCCCGGGTTCGTCAGGCACAGCTCCCGTAGCGAGGAAGCCAAGGCAGCAGCGATCGCCACTCTGGACCGTCTTGTTTGGCTGGCTGGAATCGCCGCGATACTGGACATCCCAGCGGTCGTAGCCGAAGAGGAGCCGGCAGAAACGGCCACACGGAACCCGCGGTCCTCGAGCGCCTCCCATCGGACCCTGTGATCCTGAGCAAGACCACCTTCGGCGTCACGGGATCCACCGGGATCGTCGAGGCGATCCGCGCCGCGCCGTCGTACGGTGGATGGCGCGATGTCGAAGAAGCGCAACGAAAACAAGAAGCTGCATCAGCGACGGCGCAAAGCGCGCGCCCAGAGCGACACCCGGCCGCAGCGCGAGCAGCCGGCGAGAAGCGCGTTCCGGCTTCGGGCGCCGCCGAGCGAGTACGACCAGATGTCGGTGTTCATCGACGAGCGCACCCTCGGCTTGAAGGAGACGACGCTGGCGGACCTGCGCACCCTCGTTCCGAAGCTGCCGTTCGAGTCGGCAATGCTCAGCCTTGCCTTGCTCAACCTCCGCGCCGAGCGGGTGCTGAACGACGCTGCCGGCCAGTGGGAGCTGGCGTGCTGGTTCTACGAGGGCTGGCCCGATCTACTCGGGCGCTACGAGGAGGTCAGGCTGCGCTCGCCGGATCGGCCGATCTTCTCGCCGCAGCCGATCGCGATGCTGATGCGATTGCTCATCGACGAAGCGCGCGAGCGACCCTTCGCCCCGATCACGCCGGGCGACTTCCACACGCTGCAGCGGGCCGTGTTGGGCGCGCACTCGGCGCTGGAGAGCCCGCTCGAGGCGATGCCCAAACCAACAGATGAGGCGAAGGTCGCCTTCGAGATGCAGGCTTCCGCGTTCTTCAACCGCCCGCCCTGGCTTGAGGAGATGACTCGCAGCGACGAGTTCCTAGAGCTTATGCGAAGCGAGGAGCTGCGCGAATCCAAGCATTACGTGCCGGTGGATGACTGGCTGTCAGCGAGTGGTCTGACGGCCGATCAGCAGTGGGTTCTCGGTTTCGGGTTCGCCGCCACGACCAAGGGGTTAGACAACGCGCCGGTCACCCCGCGCGTTCAGGCTAAGCACGTCGATGAGCTGCTGACCAGGCTTGGACTGTCGAGCGTGTCCCATCAGGTGCCGATCATCTCGGCCACACGCGCCGAGCTTCAAGCGGGTTTCGAGGCTCTGGGCGGTGGCGATGCAACGCTGTCCTGGGAGTTCCGTCCCTTCAAGACCACGCCGTTCCTGCGGTTCGCCAACGGCGATCTGGTGCTGCTGGGGATGCCGTGGCTGCTCAGCTGGCTAGGGGAGGGCTTCCACTTCCGAGCGCTGACCCACGCTCAGAAGTCGGAGGGCAGCAAGGTGTCCGGCCGATACAACACGTTCATGGGCGAGGTGGTCGAGCGCTACGCACTCGACCTGGCACACGCGGCGATCGACGACCGCGCGCACGTGCTGGGCGAGCAGCGCTACGGCAAAGGCGGGGGCAAGCGCACGACCGACGTCGCTGTCGTCTGGGGCCGAGACCTGATCTTGTTCGAGGTGCACGCTCGGCGGGTCAAGGCTGACGTTCTGGCGATTGGCGAGGTGACCGAGGCGCTGGAGGAGGTCTCAAAGCTGCTGGTCGTGAAGATCGACCAGGTCGCCTCGCGTATCGAGGAGCTCTGCGCGGGCGAAGCGACGCTGCCCGACGTGGAGTTCGACTCGATCGAGCGGATCTGGCCGGTGGTCGTGTCGGTCGGGCATCTCATCCAAACCCAGCACGTCTGGAACTACCTGCGCGCGAGCGTCAAAGCCGAGACCACCGGCACGCTCACCAAAACACGCGTGCAGCCATTGCAGGTGCTCGACATCACCGACTACGAGCGGCTGCTTGGGATCATCGAGGCTGGCGCGAGCCTGCCGGCAATGCTGGCCCGCAAGACGAAAGGCGCGTTCGCCGAGCGTGATCTGGCCGCCTGGCTATCGGGTGACAGTTCGGCGCCATCCGCCGACTCGCGCCTCTCGCTGCTCGAGAAGCGTTGGGAGGCGATGGGGGCCAAGCTGCAGCGCACGCGTGAGCTCGCGCAGGATGCCCAAGAGGCCGTGTCCGAGGAGCTGCAGGACGAGTAGGCGTCGCGCTTGCACCGCGGCTTACGAATGATCGCGAACAAGCGTGTAATAGGTGATGAAGACTCCCGACAGTGCACCAGCAACGAAGGCGGCCACAACAAGAGCTGCGATGATCCCGATGGCAGCGATCAGCAGCGACAGCGTGCTCTCGACGACGGCGATGGCACTGAGGATGAGCATCAATTTTTCTTGTGTCATACACATTACGCGCCGGTCCCGTCCAAAACATAGGGTCGATTTCCGGCCGCAATTCCAGAAAGCCGCGAGCGCGCTGGGCGACGCCCACTCTGACGCTGTCAGTGCGACGTCATACGAAACCGTGAGCGTCCCATCGATATGAGACAGCCCCGGTTGTTTGGCTCCGACGAGGCGCTACTCGCGCTCTGCGCCAGCTGGTGATGCGAATGCGAGCAGAGGGGCGTCACCGGCCGGCGAGCGTTCGCGGCGCACCACCGTCATCCCTTGGGTCCCGAACGCCGCGCATACCGTGGCGACAGCGTCCCCCTCGCTGTCGCCACGGACCTCGGCGAGCCCGGTCTGGAGGTGGAGGCCGCTCACCTCACCTGCTTCAGTCAGCTTGAGGCCGTCGCCGTCAGGAAGAATCTGATTGAGCGCCCGCTCGAGGTCTCTGCCCGCAGAGAGGCTCGCGACTTCAACCTGAAGCAGGATGTCGAAGCGTGTCCCGGGGAGCGGCACGGTGCGAACGATGTCGCCGTCGATCCAAATCGCCACGTCCGGCTTCGCCCGCTCACGCCCTCGGAAGACCAGACGGGTTGCTGCCCAGGCCAAGACGACGTCGATCACGGCGTCAATGAGATGGCGCTCGGTCTCATCGAGAACGACGTTGAGAACGTCGACGAGAGCGTGCTCGGCGCTCTCGCGCAGACGCGACCAGGTGGGCTCACCGATACCGGCGACTTCGACCGTCCAGCCCGTACCTCGCAGTTGATGCGCGAGCTGATCCAGCTCGGTGTGAGCTTCCTCGGGGTGGTCGATGTCCAGCGACTCCAAGCGCATGCTAAGCCGCGCTCCGCTTGTCGGCTGCGACGAGCACGGTCGGCTTCGACTCGAAGCGCTCGCCTGTGGAGAGATTCACCCATCCGACCAGGGCCCGCTCGACGGTGTCGAGCCCACGGCTTTCGACGGCGCTACGCTCGACCCAGGTCTGTCCGGAGTCGCGTGGCGCGATCGTCTTGGGGAGTGCTCCTGGGAAGGGCGGCTGCATGATGACCAGCGTGCTGTCGCCGCCATTGGGATGCAACAACCCTGCGGACGTGACGTGCACGGGATGATCTCCGCGATTGATCGCCGTGATCAGAAAGCACCACTCTCCCAGCCGTTCGTTGCTGGGTCCGTAAGTCGGGAAGCCGTTGGCGATCTTGACCTCGATGTGCGGGGCATGGTCGTGCCGCCATGTGTAGATCCGCCAACCGAGTCCGCCTGCGGTGCCGACCGCGCCGATCACAGCGAACACGTCGCGAACAACTTCAAAAGCGCCCATCATCGGCCGCCTCCTCTTCGACTCGAACGAACACGCGTTCGAGTGTAGGGAAGTCAGCAGACCACGTCGGGCGAGCGAGACACCGCGCACGCTGGGACGCCCGTTTCGAGAACCCGCCGGCGATCAACCCCGCCGGCGCCTGCAGGTTGATCGTGCCCGGGAACACAAGGATCGCCGGCGAACGACTCTCATCTGGACCTCCAGCGTGTTGGTGGGGCGGTCGTCGAGCCCCTTCACCCACACAGAAGTGAGCGATCTCTAGTCCACAGGGCGCGCTCTGACCGCCACGAGATCGTCGCTGCCGCACACCATGACGGGAGCGGCGCTGATCGCCACCACGGGCGTGGCGTCCTCGCAGCCGGACCGCAACTGATCGCTGCGCAGCTCGCGTGCGCGCAACAGTCCCCGGCTCCTCCAGCGGCTCACGGTCTCGGCATCAACGCCGAGTGCGCGTGGGGTGTGTTGAGGCGCGGTCATCTTCCCGACAGGATAGGGGATGCCTGTGGCGGTCCCCGGGAGGACGGGCAACCTGGCCGGCTAGAGCTCGCGTGTGCCGAGTAGCGGTGGTGGGGTGGCGATTCAGGCTAGGCGGTGGGCGTCAGTCGGGCGCAGGCGGGAGATGCTCGGCGATGAAGCCCGCCACCGGAGTGCGATCCCACTCCCAAAACCCGTCGAAGCGCGCGCCTTCAATGCGCGCCTGATTCCCCACCGCGTTCAGTGCTGTCGCGAGGGTGGCATCGTTGGTCAGGCCGAGGTCGCGGCGCATCGGCTGATCGGTGAGCAACCGGTCGACAATCGGCTGGATTCGGTCCTGGCGGAAGCGGGCGAAGTTCGGGTAGTAAACGCGCGCGGCCGCTTCTCCGGCGTCGGCAATAGCGACCAGATTGGCGAGGATGTCGAACTGAGCGAGGCTCGAGGTAATCTGCTCGTCGTTCTCGGCAATCCCATCGGCGCGGAGGCAGTCAAGGCGGGCAACGTCCTCGCGGGCCAAGCTGAGCAGGCTGATGTCGATCGTCTGGCCGTCGTCTCGTTGCTGCCGGAAGTGGCCGGCTCGGCTTACCATCGTGATCGTGTGGCGCAGCCAGTTGGGGTGGTAGTCGGTAAGGCGCTCCGGGTGCTGAAGCGTCAGGGTTCTTACCGCGGACCAGTCGCGGCGGCGGACGGCGAGGGCGCCGATCCCATAGATCCGGCGCATGATTTCGAGCCAGACACGCGGCGCGATCGCTGTGCCGGCGATCGCGGTCGAGAAATCGAAGCGCTCGTCATCGCGTTCGCCGAGCGGCATCGAGTAGATCTGCGTGAACGCTTGGACAACTCGCTCGAACGGCTCGTTTTCGTCGTACATGAGAAGGGTCGCGGCCAGGCATGAGAGCTTGTCGAGCAAGGATCCGAGCCCGGTCTCGACGTCGTCGCGCTCGATGAAGCCGCGGGCACGAGTGATCGCGTCGTTGAAGAGATGCGTGAGGCCGATGCTGTCGTCGCGTCGGAGGAACTCCAGGGCGGCCGCGGTCAGCTCGCCCGCCTCCATGTCGAGGTCGACGGAGCCGAGCGGTCCCTCAGTGAGCCGGCGTCCCTCGTAGGCGGTCTCCAACTCGCTGCGCTCCTGACGGCGGATCTCGCGCTGCTCCGCGAGCCAAGCGTCTTTCCCGTCCGTGATCCGACGCTCGATCACAGCCTCGAGACCGGCTTGGCTCATGCGCACGCTGCGCGTGCCGTCGCGCCAGAACACCTCGCCTTCGCGGAACACGACCACATCGCGACCGCTGGGGGCTCGATGCTGGCCGACGGAGGTGAAGAAGGCACAGCCGCCGGGGTGCGGACCGATGTAGATGAGGACGACCGTATGTCCGGTGCGCTCGGCAACCCGGGTCCGGAGAACCAGCGGGGCCGGGAGGTACTGGAGCATCTTCGGAGTGAGCCTGGCCTCATCGAAGATCCGTGTGTCAGCGCCGTCCAAGTCGGCCGTCGGAGCCCCGACTTGGTCAACGCCGATGACGATGTAGCCGCCACGGACCTGCATCGCGCCGACGTCCTTGGCCAGCTCGACTACGTCGCGGGTTACGCCCAGGTCGATCGTCCTCTTGAAGTCGAGCTCCGGGTACTCGGCCTGGAGCGCCAGCAGCTCGGAGAGCTTCTCGTCCGACACCACACCATCGACGACGACGGGGCTCGTGAGCGCAGAGGTCGACATCGGCTCGATGGTACGGAGTGGCCGCGGTCGCCAATCGGATCTGCAGGCAGACGCTACGCGGCGTCTGTCCTAGCGTTCAGTAGCGTAACCGGGCGCCCAAGCTGCCAGCCCTCACCGACATTCACGAACACCGAGACGGCGCGCAGGATCTCCTCCAGCTCGTCCTCCTCGAGCTGACCGTAGAGCCGAGCCGTGAGCGTTCCGAGCGCGATCGACTCGCGCTCGCGCGAAAGAGCCGCGACGATCGTGCGCACGGTCTTGTTGCCACTACCCGGCACAAGTCGTGCGGCGAGCTGCTCGGTGGCTTGCGCGCGCATCTCCATGACCTTGATCATCCCGTTCAGGGTCGCGCGCCCAAATGACCGCGCGCGGTCACTTGTGAGCCGGGTGCGGTCGGGTCCCCACGGGCCCACGAACAGCAGGGCCAGCAGCCCGACGAGCAACGCGATCTCCGGGTTGCGCCGCGCGAAGCCGATCGCGTGATAGATCGCGTAGCCGGCGGCGGTCGGTGGCACGCCTACTGCGTAGTCGGCGCTGACGATCTGCATAGTCAGGACGGGGACGTCGCGCCACTGGTCTGTCGCAAGGCCGCGCTCGGTGAGGTCGGTGTCGGTCGAGAATGCCAGGACCGGGCCCATCAGTGCGACAAGGTCTGCGAACCCGACATCGTCTGGATCATCAGCCGCAAGCTCGACCCGGCGCGGATCGTGCTCTGCGGGGGCCGCATCGACCACGCGCACCTGCGTCGCATACTGGCGCCACGCCGCCGCGACCGTATCGAGCGGCACACGCGCCGCGCGGGCGATCTTCGGCAGCTTCTCGACGATCTCGACCTCTACGTGTGTGGGCACGAACAGGAGCGCCTGACCCACCTGCGCGGCACCCAGCAATGGCGCGCGCCCCCGTGCCGCCAGCCCGTGCAGCTCGCGGAACAACACGCTGGTGTCCAACAGGTGCGGGACCGGACGCCCGAACCCGACCAGCCAAAATGGGTCGGCGACAGTTCGCTGTAGCGGGTATGTGGAGTCGTTGGCCACGGAGAGATGATCGCACTCCTTCGGACGTAGTCAGCGGCGTCCGGCCGCATCGCTCGTAAGACTTGGCACTCATGGAGATGTACCCCGTCAGCGCGCTCACCGAGTACCTCGCGGTGCAGCAGCGCGTTTGGGTGCGGGTGGGGGCAAGCCGGCTCGATGGCGACTGGCAGCTGTCGCTGCTGGAGGTCACCGTCGACGAGGTGCCGCCAGGCTGGCATCGCGGACGTTGGAGTTACGAGCGCGCCGTCTTCGTAGCGTCCAAGCCAGCTGGAGCGACCGTCGCGAGATGGCTGGAGCGAGGGCGCATATCGCTGGCATCGCTCTCGATCGAGGTGCCAACCGATGGCTCTGTGAGCGTTGAGCGCCGCGACAGCAACTTCCAGGGCATCTACGAGCAACTCCCCTGGCCGGCGCGCGAATGGATCGTCCGGCTCCGCGACAACTCGGGGCAGACACTCCATGGCGAGCTTGTGGCCGCCGACACGCCCGCGTTCATCAGCTTCGATCAGGCGGCCGCTGCGTTTTTCGGCGTGCCGCTGAAACCGAACCGAAACTTCTCCGGTCGCGAGATCGTCGTCCGCCAACAGGACCGAAGTGCCCGGATTGACCGCGTACGGGTGTACCCAACCGAGCTCGTCATCAACGTCAGCGGCGAACACCTCCGGGGCACGTCGCTGACGCTCAGCGGGATCGACGGCGCCAGCCGGAAGATCACGCCACGCACCGGGGAGGTCCGGCTCCGGATCCCCGACGGCCTGGGCTCGGGCGCATGGCTTGCGCTCCACCGCGACCGCGAGTTGCTTGACCGGCGGATCCTGGATCCTGCCTGGGGCGCTCAGGACATCGACGTCGTGGTCGACTCAGCAACACGCATCGAGGTGCTGATCAGCGGCGGCGAGCGGGCGACGGTCGAGTTCAAGCGGCAACTACCCGGCGAGGATCCGGCGGGCGTGATGAAGACGGTCGCTGCGTTCGCGAACGGCGCTGGAGGCACGATCCTGTTCGGTGTCGAGGACGACGGTGAGATCGTTGGGGTGGGGGACGATCACGGTCGCGACGGTCGCGATCGACTGACGAGCCTCGTCAGCGACTGGGTACGCCCGCTGCCGAACTTCGAATGCGAATGGGTAGAGGTCGCTGGCCGGGGAGTGATAGCGCTGCACGTCGGGCAAGGCGAACACGTGCCCTACGGGGTCGGCACCAGCGAGCGCGGCGTGCGCTACTACGTCCGCCGGGCGGGCAACACCTTCCCGGCCTCTCCGGCCGACGTTCGCGCGTTCGTGCAGTCACGCATCCCCGCCACGCCGGCGCCGTACTTCCCTCGCCGCGGTCGCTAACCGATCGACCGCGTTTGGTTCAGCCGGTGACTGCTTGATTAGCCTGGTCGGTCACCGGTGCCAATGAATCGAGTCCAGCGCGGACCGCATGGTCTCGAGAAACCGCCGCTGTTGGCCGCTTCCGGGGAAGGGCACTCGCTGATCGACAACGTGCAGGCCTGCGGCTCGGAGCGGCCACTGCGTGAGGTCGCAGACGTTGGCCTTGATAGCCAGGACGTGGCGTGGCTTTAGTGCCACGGCGCGGGTGACGAGATCGGGCACGTAAGCCTCGAGCGTCTCTCCGTGATTCTTGGGTTCGGGCTTGAGATCGATGAGGAATACGCCGCGGTCTGCCAGTTGCCGTAGCTCGCTTGCCTTCTCGGAGCGGGAGGGCTCGAGCGCGAGGAGCGCGCGCACAACGTGGCGGAAGAGGCTGTCTTGCTCGCGCACATCCTCGAAGTAGAAATAGCGGTCGAGGTGGGAGGGTGGAGCCTCCGCGACGAGCAGCAGCTCGATCGGTTCCGGCCTGTATTTGGCCGCCGCGGTATCGCGCCGTTGTCTAGCTTGGGTTGACGCGGTCATCCGCCTTGCATTGTGCACAGGTGACCGCCAAGTGGTCAGCGCTCGCCTGACCTCGTCGTGCGATCGCGTGTCTAGGCGCGACGTGGGAGCGGAACTAGTCGCCGAGACGCTGATCGTCGAGACGATCTCCGGCTGATCGTCGCGCCCAGCCGCCCGTCCGATCATCCGATCGACGGATGGGCGGGATTGCCAGCGCACGAGAGGCTGGCCGTGCGAGCGCGTGATTTGCGTGAAGCGCGGCGAGTTCGCCCGCCAGCCCCGTCGGGGCCGGCGGCGCTGCGCTCCTAACTCGAGCGAGGAGGATTGCTGTGAGAAACCCAGGACAGAGCCGGGTTCGCGTTAGGCTGACGAGTGCCCTCGCGGCGGTGGGCGTGGCTGTGGGCGTTGCGGCGCTTGCACCGTATGCGCTGGCGGCTGAAAGCGGCAGGATCACGAACCCCTGCATCGCGCACGCGGTCGAAACACCGGGCCTCTACGCGAGTACCGAGGCGATGAGCAAGGCGTGCGGTCTGCCGACTCCACCCCCGAGCAGCTCATCACCGCCCGCGCTGCCAGTGCCTGGTGGCGGAGTCTCGCCGGACACGCCGTGCGACTACTGCGAATACTACATCTACTCAGGTGACTCCGAAAATGTGATCAACGCCAAAGGGTGCTCCACGAATACAGATCTGATCACGTATCCGGTCACGTCGGGTTGCGAAGAAGGCAAAGACGAGCGCTGGGTGATCACCGAACTCTCGAATGGCTACCGGGCGCTGATCGCGGTCTACAGCGGGAAAATGGTGTGCATGATCGCCGACCTTGAAAGTGGCCAGAATGCCGGTGCCCAGCCATGCACGCAACCGGCCGAAAGCGACATGGAGTTCCGTCGTCCCGGGGTCTCTGAAAGCTGCTACAGCGGCTGGTACTACATCGTCCCGGCGAGCAACTGGAACCTGAGCCTCAACGTCAAGGGCGGGCTCGGCGAGGGGAGAAACATCATCACCTACTCGAAAGGCTGCTACACGAACGGCGTCTGGTACTACAAAGCGGCGTGAGGGGGCATGCCTGTCGCCGCGGCCTTTGCGCTGCGGCGACGGGCGCGCTCTCACGTTGCGCGGACCACGGTGCGAGACTTGCAGACCGTTGTCACAGCTTTCCCCCTGGGGCGACTATCAGGTGATGGCGCTCAACGAGAAGAGGACTAGCAGCGAGCTGGTCCGCGCTTCGGTCGAAGACCCGAGCGCGTTCGAGATCCTCTTCGTCCGGCACGCCTGCGACATACGAGCGTGGCTTGCACTCGAGGTCAGGGACCTCGGGGTCGCGAACGACCTGCTCGCCGAGACGTTCGCGCAGGCATGGCGATCACGCCGGCGGTTCAAGGGGACCGACCCGGACGACGGTCTGGCGTGGGTCTACGGAATCGCCCGCAACCTCCTACGACGTCACCACAAGCGCGGCCGCGTCGACTCAAACGCGCGCCAGCGACTCGGGATGCGCACCGAGCTGATCGAGGATGACCAATCCCAGGCGATCCTCGCCCGCCTTGCCGCGGCTGGTCTTCACGCGCGCCTGGGCGCGGCACTCAAAGGCTTACCGGAAGGGCAGCAACGCGCCCTGGATGCGCGGATCGTACGAGAGCTCGACTACCCCTCAGTCGCAGCCGAACTCGAATGCAACGAACCAAACGCTCGCGCCCTCGTCTCTCGAGGTTTGCGCAGGCTCAACCAGACCCTTGACGGAGCCGAACTGTGAACGAGATCGACCCCAGCGCATTGACCGAGATGCCACGCGAAATCGCATCGATTGGCGTCGCATTAAGCCGCGCGATCCACGCCGAGCACCGCCGCCGCGTCGTGCGCCATTCCCGGCTGCGCCGCGCGGTCATCGTGCTCGCGGCGATTGGTATCGGGTCCGGAACGGCGTTCGCCGCGCAGCTGGGCGTACAGCCGGCTTACTTCGTGAACACGTGTCTCCGCCAGGCGGTCAGCGCGCCGCAGGGAACGTACACCAGCCTGCAGGAACTCATGCAGGCATGCGGGCTGCCGTACACGGCCCCGAGCACGACTCCGCCGACTCCGCCGCCGCCACCGACGCTGCCGAACGCCTCCACGACGGCGGCAACCGCGTCACGCAGCCGACCCACACGGCTCGCCAATCCGGAGACACGCCGGCCGAGCCTCGCCGCCCGCGTCAGGCACTGAGGTCTACGGCTCGAGCGCGCCGAGCAGTCGGTGCGTGGGGTGGCGGTTCAGGCTGTTGCGGTTACGGTCGTAGCGCCGGGTGGTGCGTGGGTCGGCGTGTCTGGCGGCGTCTTGAACGTCGCGCAGCGAGGCGCCCTCGTCGAGGGAGAGCGTCACGAACCCGTGGCGCAGCGCGTGGGGGTGAAGGTGGGGGAGGCCGATCTGCTCGCCGAGGCGCTTGATCAGCTTGCCGGCTTGCTGGCGAGTCAGCCGCCGGCCGGTCGAGGTGATCAGTAGCGGCCCGTGCGTGCGTCCGGCGCGGGCCTGCTCGACCGCGTGCGCGAGCGAGGCGTTCAGAGGCGCTACGGCCGACTTGGTGGACTGTCCCTTGCCCTTGATTCGCAGGACGCGGTGGCGTCCCTGCTCGCCGAGATCCTCGATGTCGGCGCCGACGGCCTCTGAGATCCGCAGACCGAGCTCGAGCAGCAGCAGCACGAGCAGCGTTTCGCGGGGACCCTCGGCGCGCGCGGCCGCGATCAGCCGGCGGGCTCGATGCTTGGATAGCCCGGCGGTCTCGGCTTGCTCTGCGACCTTGGGGCGCGCGGCGAACTCGACCGGGTTTCGCTCGATGAGGCCCTCGTAATGCGCGCGGCGGTAGAAGTGCGACAGGCACGCCAGCCGTCGCGCAAGCGTCGCCGGTGCCGGCGGGCGGCCGGTGGGTAGCGGCTCGCGGCTGTAGTTCTCGATGCTTGCGAGCGTCGCGTCGAAGGCCTCCACGCGCGCTCGAGCGAGCCACACGAACCAGTCGGCCAGATCGCCGGCGTAGGCCTCTTGGGTGGACTCCTGGTCGTCATAACCCCGCAGAAACGCGGCGGCGAGCTCGCCGGGCAACTGCGGATGCTCAAGCGGCTGCTCACCGCGGGCGACGGCAAGCAGACGGTCGGCGACCTCGCGCCGGGCGGCCTTGAGATTGAGGAGTTGGCGCGGAGTCGCCAGCAACTCCAGCGGCTGAAGCTCGGCTTGTTGGGTGCTCATGCGGGTGCGTTTCGACGCTGGTTTTGGGCCTCCTTTGCGTGGTCCAGAATTCCCATTACGGAACAACAAGAGAGGGCGATTTCGGCGCTCGCTGGCCCTGCTCGTGGCGATCAGCAGCCGCCGCCGGCGCGCCTGACAGCGGCACCCGGAGCCGTTGTGGCGGCGTCCCCGATGAACCTAAAGACGCTGGCGGCCGCGGCTGGCGCGGGCCGGCGGCTGTCAGGCGCTCGACATCACGAGGCTCGGCTCGCCAAGGATGCCCTGGACGAGGAGGTCGAGCTCCCAGTAGACGTCGGCGAACGAGTTCAACGCCTTGGTCAGCGAGAACTCGTAGCCCTGCTTGGACCAGAGCTTGACGCGCGCGGCGCGCTCCTCGTCCCAGTGGGCCGGACCGGAGTACAGCCAGTCTTGCACGACCTGCTCGGCGGAGATGGTCTTGAGCGCCACCATCGGGTTAACGGGGTCGACGAAGCTCATCAGGGTCGTCTTCAGCGCTTCGCTGTAGCGGCGCCCGATGCCGTCGAGTTGCGTGACAGCCTCGACCGAGGCCGCCGAACCCTTGCCGTCCGCGTGGCGGTGCAGCATGTTGCGGACCTTCGGGAAGTGCGTTCGCTCCTTCTTCATCCACAGCTGCCTGAGGTCCATCATCACCGAGCGCAGCTCCGCCGGGCCCGCATGTTCGAGCTTCCGGTATCGCTCCTTGCTGCTGACGTGGAACGTGAAGCGCACGCCGTGGTTCAGGAAGTTGCTCTCGCCCAGAGCGACGCACACCTCGTGGTAGCGGCGCAGGGTCGTGGTGTCGAAGGAATCGAACCCTTCGAAGGCGTCCGCGCACTGAACATCGGCAATCGCTTGCAGTAAGTCACTCATGGCGATGACGATACGCCCGCCTGATGACAGCGAGTGCCCGCCGCCCTCGACGTCCTCGTGGGGGCGGGCCTACAGCCCGAGGTGTGCGCGGACGACCGCGCTGATACCGCCGGTCAGTGCGGCGCGGACGACGTCCGGCGCCGAGCGGCGGACCGCGGCGGCCGCGCGCTGGAGGTTCGTCCGCTCCTCCTCGGTAGCAGCGTCTCGTCCGAGGGCATCCAGGAGCGCTGCCAGTTGCGCGGGCGAGCCGAGCTCGTCGAACATCGGCCAGAGTCCGAGCGCTTGCATCCCCGCCCCGGTGACCTGGAAGCCCTCGAATGCGCAGCCCCCGCCGCCCTCGTACTCCGCCTTGCTGTACGCGATGTAGCCGGCATCGGCGAGCGTGAGGATTGAACGGTGGAACTCCCGCTCGGACACTACGGGGAGTTCGGCCCTTGGCTCGTCGCTGCGGCTCCGCGTCCAGAGGATGTTGTGCTGAGGCGGGTGCTCGGCGAGGTGGCGGAGCACAGGTTGGTCGCGCGTGGTCCAAAGGCTCATCCGAGCGCGTCCTCCCCGAGCCGCTGGGCTTGGTCCTTGACGACGTCGAGGACAGTGGCGGCTGACATCTTCGCGAGCGCGCTGCCTGCCCGCCGGGCGGCGGTAGCGTCGTCTTCGGAGAGTTCCGGGGCGAGGTGGCGAAGGACGAGCGCGAGCGCGTCGTTGATGGCCGCGCCCTCGGCCGGCGGCCACTCGCCGAGCACCCGCAGGCCATCAGCGGTCACGCGGAGTTGCATCCAGAAGGCGAACCCGATGGTCTCACCGCGCTCGCCGGCGATTAGCCCATGCTGCTTAAGCCGCCGTAGCGCCTCGTCGAGCTGCGACTCCATCAGCTCGGGCAGCACCTCAGCGGGGCTATCGCCACTGTGGAGGTTGCCGGTGCTGACGCCCCCGGCCTCCTCGGGCGGCGCCGCATGCACCCAGCGCAGCGCCGGCAGTTCCAGGTCTTCCCAAGCCATGCCGCTGAGCGTACTTCGCGGGGCCGGGCGCCTACGACACGGACCACCAGCTGCGGTCGCAGAGTCGCTCGGCGTCCGCCAGCAGCCCGATGAAGACGACGGCGACGACCTCGTAGAACGAGTACGGGACCTCGCCGCTGTTCGTCGCCAGCAGCAGTCGCGAGTCGGGCTTGGTCGAGCTCGGCGCCGGGGGCCTCATCATGTCCTGGAGGCCGTGTGAGGAGTTCCGCGCTGCTCGCATCAGCTTGGAGACGTACTCGTCCCAGCTGCGCAGTACCGGCTTGGCGGGGTCGTTCAGCGCGACGAGCACGCCGTTATCGCGCCGGCGCGAGGGCATTGTCGACTGCTTGATGTCCTCGTAGAGGCGGTTGTAGCTCTCTTGTGCCCACTCCTTGAACCGTGGTCGGAGCTGTACGGGCAGGAGGTCGAAGGCGCGCTCCAGACGTACCAGTGCCTCGTCGCGCTTCAACAGGCGACGGAAGTTGGTGCCGTCGGCGGACCCACCGCGGCGCGTGAGCAGACTGTCGGCCTTGTCGAGAAGGTCGAAGGCCGCCTGCATCCGTAGAAGCGCCGGCGCGTCAACATCGGCGAGCAGCACGGCGGCGTCGGCCATCATACGCTCAAGGGTGAAGAACCAGGCGGCTTGAGCGGGCGCGTCGTGGAGGCCGGTGCCGTCGGCGAAGTTGGTGGGGTCGGCGGCGTAGCTGTAGATGACATTCAGGCGCGTCGTCCACCAGGAAAGCAGCGACTCCAGGTGCGCGATGGCCAGGTTCTCGTGCGGGAACTTGACGCCGGGAATGCCGCGGGCGGCGCTGATGTAGGGGAAGAACCGTGCACCCAACCCGACTGGGCCGTGCAAGCGCAGGTCCTCGACCTTGCCGAACTGGAATACGAACACGTGCGGGAGAACTCCGATGCCGAAGCCCATCGCAGTCGGCGGAATGACGAGCAACACGTTGTCGAACGCGTGCTGGAAGTTCGAACCACTGGTCGTGGTATGCATGCCGAAGTACGCGACCCGCTCCGCCGCCGTGTCGTAGCTGACGTCCGGGGTCAGCGTCAGCTGCAGCCGGATGCGCAGCACCGACAGACGCGAGACGAGCCGGTGGTCGACCGCCACATACCAGAGCGAACCGTCCGGATAGAGCTCGAACAGGCGCTGGAGCTCGCGCTGAAAGATCGCGGGTATAGCCGCCGCGTTCGCCTGCGCGGCGTCGAAGCCGAGACGCTGGCTGACCGAGAGGATGTCGTCGCGAGTGCGGAGCTCGGCAAGGCGCTTCTGCTCGCTGGGCGCGAGCGGGATGTTCGGCTTCTGTCCCCACGGCGGATGGTCGACCACCGGTTGCCAAACCGACTGCTGCGAGAAGTCCGTAGCAACGTCGCCGAGGCGAAACGGGTTGAAGTAGCGCGTGACGACGCCGGAGCCCTCACCGGGTTCGACCTCCACCGAGCCATCGGGCGTGTCGGTGACCGAAAAACCCGCCAGCCTCACGAGCGAGTCGCGGAACTGCGTCTCGTGACCGGATGGCAGCGGCATACGGACCCTCACCGCCCCGACGATAGCCTGCGGGTTGGAGCGGGCACGCGAGCCGATGACCGCCGGGCGTCTCTGAGCTGTCCCGAGTTGCTGCCGCTAGTCGGCCTCGGAGAGGGCGTCGTCGACCTCGCCGGCGGTACGATCGCAACGCCACGCGAGCGATCGTCCGCGGCCGGACCGCTTTGATGTCCAGACGCGCCCGTCAGCGCAGAGCCGGGCGGTTCTCCTATGCGCGGAAAGCAGACATGGGACACAGCTCTTGCCCCCAGCACGACTACCCTCGATCCGCGGCTCGCGGTTTCAATCGAGCGTCGCGTCAACGGCTTCAACCGTAGCTCGCCAAGCGGTGTCATCACCCCGCCGTCCCACACCAGCACGGCCTGTCAACGCTCCGTGGCATCGGTCGGCTCGACAAAGAGGACGACGCCTGGAGGGTCGTTGGGAGCGTCGCGCTCGAGACGGCGTCGCATGTCAGCAACTCGCGCATGTTGAGCTTGGAAGTACCCGCTGATGGTCTTTCCGGCCAGCTTCCCATCGAGGCTCGTAATGAGGGCTTGGCTGGCGATGTGCTCGGCGAACAGCGCGACGCTGCCGACGGTCTTCGGTGCGAGAGGACCGCCGTGGATGATCGCGTTGCGTGTGCGTAGACGGCGAGCCTCGATTCGCTTGCCCCGTTCTTGCCATGCGTCCCAATAAGCAAGGGCGTCTGGGCCGGTTCGAGTGTGCCGGTCGAGTTCTGCGAGATCTTGACCGAGGGGGATGTCGTGTGGGACGCGCTCGAGCAGCCACGGAACTTCAGCGATAAGGGTGCTCGTCTTGACCGCCCGTGGGTGTTTGCGCAGTCCGAGGGGTTCGTGGTTGAGAATTTCGTCCCACACGGCTCTGAATGGGTCGTTTGCCGGGAGCCGGGCGGGCGGATGGCTGTAGGCCAGCCGACGTGCGACTTTGGTGACGAGGAATTCGAGGCGCAATAGCGCCCACCATGGGATCACGTGCTCTCGCACGAATGCGTCTCTCGAGCGCATGCCAACCCAGCCGCAGACCGCCTCGATGACGCGATCACACAAGACGAGCCGCGCGGCCAGCGGTGTTGAGCGCGCGCCGCGCAGCCATCCGAACATCGCCATCGCTTCCTCGAGCTCGGTGTCGCGAAATGGTACGTGTCCCGCAAGTCGCTCAGACAGGCGGCCAATGATCTCGGCGGTGCCGTCCTCGGCCACGCCGACGGTTTCGGTCCACTGTGGCTCCTCGGCCTCGTCGGAGGAGCCGATGAGGCGATCGCCCGAGAACACGAGATAGCTTCGGTCGAGCCGGCACATCGTCGGCTCTTCCCCGTACACCGCGCCCAACGCGGCGAGCGCTTCCGCGTTCGACCGCGCAATGTCCACGCCCCGAGCGGCGAGCTGCTCGCCTACTACCACGCGTATGTAGGCGGTGGGGATCTCGTTGGGGTCGTGAGGCGGCCCGCCAGCTTCCACGTGTGCTGGCTCAACGCCGCAGAAGTCACGGAGGTAGCTCGCATCCGGGCCGGCTGCCTCGGGCGGAAGGTCCTGCCGCGGCGCGGGGGCGCACAAGCAACTCCGCAGCCAATCACCACGGTAGATGCGTGCCTCCTCGCCGATGGCAATCATGGGCGGCCAGCGGATCTGGGCAAGTCGGAAGCGAAGCCACACCGTCATGTGAGCCGTCGCTGGCTCGACGGCCACCGCAGCGCGGGCGGCGTTGAGACGCTCTCCGAGAGGAACGCCTGTTGGGGGCGAGACAAGCTCGCCATCGATCCGCATCGCTTCCTCGCCGTCCAGTGCTCGTGTGATACGGCTGACGACCCATCCTGCGTCGTGCCCCATCCACGTTGCCAAGGACAGGAAGGCTCGAGCAGTTCCCACAGCTACATCGGGGTCGACAGCGGACGCCAGGACGTCGCCCCAGGCAGCCATCAGCGCGCTTGCTGCCTCGGTCCGCTTCGTGATGTCGTCAGCGCACTGGGACAGACGTTCACGGAGCACCGGCTCCTTGACCACCGACTTCGACACGAACGCCACTGCACACTTGTCGAGCTCGGCGATAGCCCGCTCGACGCCAAGCTCGGTCCGCGCCGATGGCCCGAGATCGCTGAGTGCGTTGACAACGTCTCGGATCAGCGACAGCCAGTGCGACGCCGATCGCGGCGCACCCCACTGATGGTCATCGCTGAGCCATCGCGTCAGCTCGTCCAGCGCATCGCGCAGTTGGAGATGCTCGGGCCACGGATCCTCGCGCTTCCCAGCCAACAGCGCCGCCACAACAGCGTTTACCTGCACCTGCTCCTCTGGCGTCATCGAACGATTGTGATCGAGGGGTCGGGTCGAACGTGCGCCTGCTCGCGGGATCTCTCGCCCACTGCTGACTTTTCAGCGGGCAGCGCGTGCGCGACTACGCATGTAGGCGGCCCGCGTGTAGTTGTAGGCCTTGATCGCAGCTGCGTTCTCACTGGGCCTGGGCGTGCGGGCGGCCCGGGCATAGGAGGCTCCCTCGGAGCCGCGGTCGCTCGGTGCGAACAGATGCCGGCTGGCGGTCTGGAAAGCCCGCATGTGCAGGTTGCCGGCGATCCGGTCCAGAAGGTCGAGCAGCTCGAGGTGCCGCGCGCGCTCGCACAGCGACAGCAGCTGTCGATCGTCGACGATGGCGCCAATCGTGCGCAGCCGCTTCAGCTGCTCAGAGACACGTGCGGCGTCACCGCAGCGGTTCAGCTCGCTGCGACTTTGGTCGCCCACCGCAAGACGCGCGACAACGCTCCAGCCGACCGGGTGCGCCAAGCTTTCCAGCAGGGCTGTGCTTCCCGGCAGCTGCTGTACGAGGGCAAGCGCATCGCGTAGCTCGCTCGCCTGGAGCGTCCATTGCCCCGCCTTATGCGTCTCGATCACGCTGGCGAGCTCGAGACGACGCAGGGCTTCGCCGATCCTCTCCCGGCTGGGCTTGGGGCCGGTGCCGGCGGCCTTGATGACCTGCGTGACCGACGTGTAGTCGCCGTGCACGAGCTCGCGGCAGACCGGGTCGTGCAGGAGCAGGGCGAGCTTCCGGCCAGGGCTCATTTCTGAATCCGCCGAAATCCGAATCCATCAGACCCTGGACGAAGCCCGCTCAAGGAGTGGAATTTCTGTCCCATCCGGGGTGTAGCGTAACCGCCCAAGTTGCTGGGACTTTTCGACCATATGAACCTGCGACGTTCCCAAAACTCAAGCCACTGTCGGGCCGGGGGCTGCCAGTGACCGTCAAGGACGAGACCAACGCGCCGTTCGCCGAGGCGCTGTCGAAGCTCAAGCACGAGCGTGGTCTGTCCTACCGCGACATAAACGAAGCCACGCGCGCGGTCGACCCCGCCTGCCGGGGTCTATCCGGCTCGCACGTCAGCCGCCTTTGCCACGGGCTCGACCCGCCCTCGGCTGCCACGATCGCCCTCCTCGCCAGAGCGCTTGACTTGCCGCCCCGGTACTTCGCGGAGTACCGCCTGGCCGAGGCGCGGGCACTGTTCGACGAGCGCGCTCCCGGCGGTCTTAGCGCAGCACTTCGGCATCTGCATCGTCTTGAGGCGAGCATCGGGACACCACGCCCCTCGGGGCCCCCGACCCGCCGCGCCCGCCGCCGCGCCTCGTAAGAGGCCGCGCCCACAACGCCTCTACTTGAGCGGATCGTTAGGTTTGTGCTTCTCCTACAAGCTCAAAGGGGGCGCTTCGCAGTGGGGGCGGCAACACAAACCAAGCTGGATTGCGCTGCCCTGGACCGGGCGGGGCTCGTGTGGGCGCCCGAGGTACGCGGAGCGCTCTGCCACCAGCTGATCGCCGAGCTCTGCGCGCGAGAGATCACCGAACCGCATGCGATCGAGCCTCACGCGCGGGCTTTGCTCCCCCAGCGCCTTGCTGCCGTCCACCAGCAGGCTCTGCTGTCGTTCCTCGTGCCGATGGCCGGCTCCTATCTGACGCGATTCGCGCGGCCGGGCTGGCGCTTCGCGGGCAGCGAGGTGATCGTCGGCGAGGTGGCGCTCGACTTGCTGTGGGAGCGCGCCGGACGCCTCCAGGCCGATGAGGTGAAGTCGTGCGCCTCGACGACCCTCGCATGGCGCGAGCGCGCGGCCACACAAGCGCACGCTCAAGCACGTGCCGCCAGAGCGCACTATGGACAGGCGTTTGAGGGGGTTCGTGTCGTCGCGCTCGCCGTCGCTGACGCCGCGTTCTGGGTCGCCGCGTGAAGCGCATCTCAGACCGCGAACGCGCTGAGGCGATCATCGCGCAGATGCGCGGGTTCCAAGCCGAGCTCGGCTATGTCCCCAGCTGGTATCTCAGACAGGCCAGCGCTGAGCTCGGCCGCTCCCGCGCCTGCCTGTACCGCTGGGCCAAGGACGGTGTGCCAGCCGGCACCCGCGAGTCGTTTCGCCTCGCCGACGCACACAAGGCAGCGGTGTTCGAGGAGCACGGTGTCGGGGGCGCCTGGGAAGCGCTGACCAAGCAGGGCGAGGAAATGCCCTCCCGCGCGACCTGGTATCGCGCTGCCAGCCGCGACCTCAGCGCCCTCGAGCTGCGCTACGCAAAGGGCGGGCTGCCGAACGCGCGGCGCGCGCAACTGCGTCTCGAACGCCGCGAGGGCCGGCGCGGAGAGGCGCTGATCGCTGATCACAAGCAGGCCGATGTGCTCGTGGCGCTTCCCGGGAATCACAAGTCTGCCAGGCCGTGGATCACGAGCTTCATGGAGCCATCGACCCGCGCGATCGCGGGGCTCGCCGTGTCCGTCCGTCCACACAGGGGCGTCGTGCTGGCCGCGCTCGGCGAAGCGATCCGCGAGCGCCCCGAGCTCACACCCGCGCACGGCAAGCCGTGGATCGTGCGCTTCGACAACGGGCTCGAGTTCCTGGCCAAGACGATCCGCAGCGCTGCGCTTGATCTCGGCTTCACACCGGTACCACTGCGGCGCCGATCGCCATGGCTGAACGGCAAGATCGAGCGCTGGCATCAGACCATGACCAACGAGCTGATCCGCCGGCTTCCTCACTGGACCGACGGGCCCAAGCGCGAGAACGGATCCCTCGACATCCCAGACGACATCCAACCCGTGGCAATCGAGGTGTTTATCGCGCTGCTCTTGGAGTGGGTCGCCGAATACAACTTCGACCGGCCACACTCCTCACTGCGGGGGCGAACCCCGGTACAGGCCTGGCAAGACGACCCCACGCCACTGCGGGCCGCCAGCGAGCAGGACCTGCGCCGCTACCTGCTCGAATGCCCCGGCACCCGGGTCGTCGAGGCCCGCGGCGTGAAGTTCTCAAACCGCTGGTACACCAGCGAGCAGCTGCAGGTGCAGGACGTCGTCGGCCGGCGCGTCGAGCTGCGACTGATGCCCCACGACAACCGCTGGCTTGAGATCTACCACCACGGCGAGTGGATCTGCAGAGCGACGCGCCACGACGAGGCCTCCGAGGCGCAGCGCCAACTGGTACTGGACGCGCGGGCTGACGCCGCCCGCCGCGCCGCGGGTATCGCCCGGCAGGCCAAGAATCGTGCACGGGTGCGCTGGTCGACGATGATCAGCGCCCGCGCGCCGCAACCCACCAACAGCATCTCCCGCGAGGAGGCCGAGGCGATCGAAGACCAGAACGGCATGTTGCTCGCCGCGCTCGGCCTGGAGCACCGCCGCGGAGCGAGACGCGAATAGGAATGGCGCCAAGCACCTTCAGCCCACCGGTCCGCCACCATGCCGACCCTCCCGGAGTCGGGATCATCGAGACCGAGGGCCTGCTGATCTCAGAGCACGCCCTGCGGTACGTGATCGCCCACCGCCAACTCGGCGCGCTCACCGGCGTCGCCGGGACCGGCAAGACGTTTGCTCTTGAGGTACTGCTGCGCGACCGCAGCGACATTCACGTTGTATGGAGCGAGGTACAGGTCAAACCGACGATGCTCTCGATCGCCCGCGCGCTCGCACTGGCGCTGCTCGGCGAGGTGCCTCGCGGTAGCCGTCACGAGCTCTCCTACCACCTCCAGGACGCACTCGTCGACCAGGCAGGCGAGACCCCGCTGGTCGTGGTCTTCGACGAGGCGCAGCGGCTGAACAACGAGTGCGCGGAATACCTGCGCTACCTGCACGACCCCCACCACACCCGCTTCGCGATGGTGCTCGCCGGCGGCAACGGCTGCTGGGAGACGATCCGCCGCGAGCCGATGCTCCACAGCCGCGTGCACAAACCCGTGTTCTTCAAGGCTCTCAGCGACCACGCGCTGCTCGAGATGCTGCCCAACTACCACACGATGTACGAGCACGCAGACCCCGAGCTGCTGCTCTGGATCGACCAGCAACGCTGCCAAGGCATCCTGCGCCACTGGTCAGCGTTCACCGCCTCAGCAGCCCAACTGCTCGAGCGACACACCGAACGGACACTGACCAGAGCGATCTCCGACGTCGTGCTGCAACAGCCCGAATGAGCACCGAGCTGACACCACGAACGATCCTGAACCCGGACATCGCGCCGCAGACGATGGCCGAGCTGCTGCGCCTGCACGACCCAGACCAGGGCGTCGTGGTCTGCCATCCCGTGCCACCGGGACCGCGCAGCAGCTCCCTGCCGCTGGACGTGCTGCACGCGCTCGGAAAGCGCCCGAGAACCGGCGGCTGGCCAGGTGCTCGCCGGGTCGCCGCGAGCTACGCCAAGATCTGGCTGGCGGCCGAGCAAATCACCGACCTGCTGCTGGTGCGGGCCGACCTGTTCGCTGCTGCGCCACTGCGCGAGCTCGTGTCGCTGGCCAGCGACGCTGGCACGAGCACCTGGCTCATCTTCGATGACGCACCCCGCCGACGCGCAGCAGACGAGCTCCTCAGAGCACGCCCCGCACACCAGCTGAAGCTGAACGGCACAGCGCAAGCCGGCCGCAAGCGAACCGGAGCCCGCGGAAGGCCATGGCCGATGCCCTCTCCGTGGGTTGCACGCGCCGCGGCTGCCCGCATATTCACGGTGCAGCAGTTCAACGACATCGACGCCCGCATGCACAGCGCCTTCAAGTCGACCAGCACCTACATCGCATCCCAGCGGCAGTTGCACCTTGAGACCTTCGAGCGCTTCCTCGACGTCATTACAACGGACCCGGTTGCCCGCCACCGCCACGCCAGGCTCCTCGGCGCGCGCTGCGCGCTGCTCCAGCACGGATTCGCATCCGAGATCCACGAGCGGCTCACCGCCAAGAGGACGATCGTGGCCAGCCCCACCAGCGCGCAGGCGATTGAGTTCCGCCGCTACAGCAGCCCGCCCACTGCTGCCCTGCATGTGCTCAGCTTGCTCACCGACCTTGATCGCACGACGCTCGAGGGCATCACACTCGACCAGATCATCCAGATCTCAAGCGGTGTCTACGTCGGCGGATACCTCCTTCAAGGCGCTGCCGCGGCAGCGGTCAGGGCCCAGCACGCCAATCAGCAAAGCCGGGGATGCGTTCCCAGCCAGCATCTGTTCACCCAGATGCAGCTCGCCCGCCACGGCGGCCCGTGGGGGAGAGTGAATCGGACGCCCTCGCGGCAGCTCGAAGTCAAGCTCGCTGCGCTACCCAGCGCGCTGGACATCTCCTTCCCGCACCCGCGGCCCGACCCTAACTTCGACCCGCCAGGGCAAGAGACCACAGCGGAGGCAGCGGTGCTCCTGCGCCTCCTACGGCTCAGTCCGTCCCGAGCGCTGCCGCTTGCGCGCCTCGCCAAACCCGAACGAGCAGCAGCACGGCGGCTGACGGCCGTGCACGTAACGAGGGTCTACGAAGGGCTCGTCGCGGCCAGCGACCACCTGCGCTTCAGCCAGTTCCTATTCGATACCGCCAACTACGTCGCCACTCTCACCGACCGCTGGTCATGACGCAGCCGCCGATACGCCACCGCACGCTCTTCCAAACGCATCTCGCTGGCAAGAGCCCCAACACGCAACGCATCTACCAAACCGCGCTGCAGAGCCTGGAGACCTGGGCCCATCGAAACGAGCTCGACCTCGTCCAGCTGGAGAAAGCGGATCTCGAACGCTTCCTCGCAGAGGAGGGCCGACGCTACTCGAGCGCGACGATCCAAGTGCGGCGCGCCGCACTACGCGCGTTCTACGGATCGCTCGAGGATGCCGGCGTGATCGAGCTCGACCCTGCCTACAAGCTACGCCTAGCGGCGATCGACCATCTCGCCTCGACCGGGCCCATCGAATACCTCACCGACGAAGCAATCACCGGCCTCAGAGAACACGCTCTGCAGCTCGGGCCAGTCAGCAGCCTGGCGATCTGCATGCTCCACGAGACGCCCGCCAGCGTCAGGCGAATAGCCGCCCTCTCGATCGTCGACTTCGCGCACGACGGCAAAGGCAAGACCTTCGCGATCCTCGGCCAAAGCACCACAGCGAACACGCCTTGGCCGATCAGCCAGCAAATCTTCGACGCTGTCGAAGCCCTGCGAAGCGATCACCCGCGTTTGATCTCGCCGCTAACGAAGAACCCCAACGTCCTTCTGGTCAAGGACGCAATCGAGCAAACCCGCCTCAGCGCGGGCATCCAGATGGCAAACCTCCCGGGCGCCCTCAAACACGCGCACCGTCGCCGAGTGCAAGCGCTCAGCGCCCAAATGCGGCTCCGGTCGAACAGCCTCTTGCGCTACCAACGCATGCTGCTCAAGGACATGAAGCCGCTCGACGCGGCGCGTTAGCCGTACGGGATCCGAGCAGCGCATCGAGCTCAACCCGAACGCCGCCAGTCTCACATGGATGAGATTTCGCGGCCCGACGCCAGTCTCACAAGGATGAGACAAAGCCGTCTCACATGAGTGAGATTCCGGTCTCATATGGATGAGACGCCGCATATCCAATGGGAGAGGTGGGCTGATCACATAACGCTCGATAATGCACATTATGTAAACCTTGCGCCGATGCTGGGGCTCGGGTAGCCTGCCGGGCATGCAGCAGGGGCCGTGGGGCGAGTACAGGTGGTCGTGTGGCGGAGACGCGATGAACGCGAGCGACTGCGCGGCGTGACGTGGCGCTTGGTGAGCGTGGACGCGATCCGCTGACTCCCCGTAGCACCGCCGAGGGCGCGTGTGCGCTACGGGCCGCCAGTGCGCTGGAGGTTGACCCGGCGGTCCGCTGTCCGGACGATATGGCGGCGGGTTTCCTCGGCGGCTTGAACGTCACGTCGCTCGCCAAGTATCGCGCGACACGTGGGCTCGTGGTGCGCGCGGCCAACCGGCGGTTCCCCGGCTCTTACACCTATGAGATCATGCGAGCGAAGTTCATCGACGAGATCGTGCTGGGTGCAATCGCCGCTGGGCTCGAGGAGCTGGTCCTGCTCGGTGCTGGGCTTGACTCGCGCCCGTACCGGCTGGCGGAGCAGCTGCGCGGCGTCCAGGTGATCGAGGTTGACCATCCCGCGAGTCAGGCGTCCAAGCGCGCTCGCGTGCGCCGGTTGTTCGGCCGCGAGCCCGAGCACGTGAGGTTCGTGGAGATCGACTTCACACGCGACGATCTCGGCGCGGAGCTCGCCGCCGGCGGGCACGATCGCTCCGCCAAGACGCTTTTCATCTGGTCGGGTGTGAGCCCATATCTGCCAGAAAAGGAGGTCGCGGAGGTCCTCTCGTGGATTGGTGCGCACGATAGTCCGCACACGTCGATCGTTTTCGACGCTCTCTGGGCGGAGGCGATCGACGGGTCACGCGAGTACTACGGCGCGGCCGAGCTGCGCAAGCTCACCGTGGAAGCCGGTGAGCCGCTGCGCTGGGGCATACCCGACGGTCGTGTCGATGAGACGCTGTTGCGCTTCGGCCTGAAAGCCGAGCGAACACTTGACAGCGAAGAAGGACGCACCGTCTACCTGAAACGTTCAGACGGCACCCTTCACGACCGACCTTACGGGTTCGGCGTACTCGTGCATGCCCGCGCCTGCTGACGGACTACGCCCGGCCTTCTGCCAGCCTGGATCGTGGCGGCAATCGCCAGCTCAACCGCGCGCTGCCATCTCAGTGCCCTGCGTGCTCTGACGGTAACCCTCGGGAACGGCTCTGCCGAGCCTCGCGCCGGAGCTGGACCGCCGGAGCTGGACTCAGGAAGCGGGCCGAGATGAGCAGCGCGACGCGTCCGCCTTCAGGTCAGTCGGCGTGATGGTGGGTCCGTACGCGAGGAGCACGGGTTCGCCGGTCCGGGAGGCACAGAAGACGGCGCGCGAGTTTGGATGAGGGCCAGCTTCTCGATTTGCCGGATCCATAAAGCGGCCTTCCACAAGCCACGCGACGCTCCCTGATGCCGTGACCGCAAGATTCCTGACCCCGGCCGACCCAGCTTCGATGTCTTCCGCCGCGACCCAGCTGCCGCCCACTCCCGGGTGTCCCGGCTGGAGATCTTCGACGGATACGTCGACAGCAGTACCGGAGGCGTAACGGACGGCGTAGGCGAGAACTGAGCCCACCAGCTCGACCGCCGTGAGCGGTTCGCTGCGCGGGAAGTCAATCTCCCGAACCTGGTGCGTCGGGAGCCATTCGCCGAAGACGATGTCGTAACCCCGGCGGTCCGTGGCGCGGAACACGCGCACCCTTGCGTTGGCGGTGATCGTCCGACACATGTGCGCGGCGCAGATCGCCTTTGCGTTCCACTCGCTCGCACGACCTGACGGCACCCTCACCGCGACAAGCGCGAGGGTCAGAAGGCCGACGACGATCGCAGCTCTTGGTGAGCTCGCCAGGGGCTGGATTGTTGAGGTCGCCATCCGCACTGGTTTACCACGATGATCCGCCACAGCAGCATCGCTACACCGCCCCGCCCGGCGCAGCCGCTCGCCGACGTCCGCATCCGAGGCCTCCCGCAGAGACGGCTCGCTCAACTCCATCGCCTGATTGCCCCTGTTGCATCGATGGCGACCCGATGTACGCAAAGAGCGAAAAAGCTTGACATAGGAGCAACCTCAGGCAACTCCACCCCAATAGCAGCCGCCTCAGGCACATCCTCTGCGCTGCCAATCAACCGCACCGCCGGTGGTGCTCTAGCATCTGAGCCGATCCGGACCAGCGAAGGAGAGGCAGGCGATGGCCAACACCCTGTACACAGCCAAGGCACAAGTCACCGGCGGTCGCGCCGAGGGACACGGCCGCAGCAGCGACGGCGAGCTGGAGGTCGACCTGCGCCTGCCCGCGGAGATGGGCGGCCCGGGCGGCGGCACCAACCCCGAGGAGCTGTTCGCGGTCGGCTACGCGGCGTGCTTCGAGGGCGCGCTCGGCGTGGTCGCGCGCCGCGCCAAGGCGGAGACCGGAGACGCGGCGATCGACTCCGAGGTCTCGCTCTCGCCGGACGGCAAGGGCGGCTTCCTGCTCGGCGTCGCGCTCAACGTCACCCTGCCGGGGATCTCAGACGAGGCGACCGCGGTCGAGCTGGTCCGAGCCGCGCACCAGGTGTGCCCGTACTCGAACGCCACGCGCGGCAACATCGAGGTGGCGCTCACCGCCAACGGCGCGCCCGTCGAGTAGGCGCGGCGTCAGCGTCCGCAGCGCGGCGCTAGCGCCCGAACGTGCGCACGAGCTCGCGCGCGCGTGATCCGAGACCGCTCAGCAGGCCCCGGATCTGCTCCAGATCCGCACGCAGCTCCGTGTCTCCGACCTCGATCGGAAGCAGCGAGTCCTGAAGGGTCGCCAGCAGCTGGTCGGCGTTGCCGATCGCCTGCACGGCGCTGTCCAGGAAGCCCTTGACCCCGTGCGAGGGCGCCCCTGCGACGGCCGGCTCGAAGGTGCGTCCCGGCAGGCTGTGGCGCTCGGCGAACGCGCTGTGCGCGCGCCGCGCCCGCCCGTAGGCCAGCTGCACCGGGCGAAACAGCTCCTCTTCGACGGTTTCCGCGGTGCGCTCGTCGAGCTGCTCGTAGGCCTCGCTCAGCGACGCCAGCGCGACGCCGAGCTCCCCGGCCGCGTCGGCGACCGTGTCGAGCAGTTGCTGCCTGGCGTCGGCGGTGGTGTACGGCACGAACGCAAGATTAGAGTGCGCTCGCGCGCTACACGCCGGAACCTCAGCTGATGACGTACACGAGCGACACGGCCGCGCTCAGCGTGCACGTGACCGCCGATGACTTGCTCGCGGTGGGGCTCTCCACCGGCTTCTTCTTCTTTTTCTTCTTCGTCACGTGCTTCGGCGCCGCTGCCGCCTCCGGCGCGAACTCCACCCCACGCTCCGAGACAGACGCGTCCGGCGAGCCGAAGTCGGGCTGTTCTCCCTGGTATCCGACATAGCCGGATTCTTCTTCGCCGCTGCACCCGATCGAGCCGCCGTCTTCGACGATGCTCTGCACGCTGCCGAGCGTCGCGCCGGCCTTGCTCGCGAGGAATTCAGCCTTGCTCTGGCCGTCGGTGATGGCGGCGGCCATGCCCTGGCGATAGATACCCGTCGCGACGGCGACGTTCGCGTCCTGCGGGACCGGCACGTTCGCCACGCCCTGGACGCTCACCGTGCTCGCGGGGGTCGCCGTGGTGGGGGCTTCCGCGGCGGCCACGCCGAGCATGTTCACGACCACCAGCCCCGCTGCCACCGCCATGGTTGCCGCAATCGCGTTTTTCATCGTTGCAGCCGATACTAGCGCGCCTCGACGGCCAGCCCGCGCGCACGTTCGAGGACCGCGTCGATCATCGGCTCGGTCAGCCGACCGGTGAACGTGTTCTGCTGACTCGGGTGGTAGCAGCCGATCAGCGTGTAGCGATCGCCGGCCAGCTCGGCGCCGTGGCCGAAGCGTGGACGCGGCCGCCGCCGCTCGGTTCGCGCGGTTCGCTCGCTCCGCGCGGCGGGCCGGTCGCTCAGCGCGCCGGTCACTCGCAGGGCGGCGTCCCAGGCGAACGCGCCGAGGCACACCACCACCCGCACATCCCCCAGCAGCCCGAGCTCGGCGACGCTCCAGCGCAGGCACTCATCCCGCTCGGCCGGAGCCGGACGGTTGGCCGGCGGCGCGCAGCGCACCGCCGCGGTGATCCACGCGCCGCTGAGCGTCAGGCCGTCGTCGCGGCCGCTGGAGAGCGGCTGGTTGGCGAAGCCGGTGCGCCACAGCGCCGCGAACAGGAAGTCCCCGGAGCGGTCGCCCGTGAACATGCGCCCCGTGCGGTTGGCGCCGTGCGCGGCCGGCGCGAGACCCAGCAGCAGCACGCGGGCCGACGGGTCGCCGAAGCCCGCGACGGGCCTTCCCCAGTACTCCTGCTCGGCGAACGCCGCGCGACGCTCGCGCGCGACGAGCTCTCGCCAGGCGACCAGTCGCGGGCAGCGCCGGCAGCCACCGATCTGCTCCGCGAGCTCGCTCAGCCGGCCGGCCCTTTGCGATTGCACACCGCAGTAGTACCATCGCCGGGGAGATGCCGTTGTGGCTCTGGATCCTGCTGCTGGTCGGGCTGGCCAAGATCCCGCTAGCCGGACTGATGCTGTGGATTCCGTTCCGCTACGACGAGTCGCTGCGGGCGCCCGAGAACCCCGACTCCTCCGAAGAGGACGGCGGCTCCAAGGCGCTGCCGGGAGGCCCGCTGGACCGCCACCCGCGCACGCCCCTGCCCCGCACGCCGCGCCGCGGGCCGCACGGCTCCCCCTCTCCCCCTTCTCCGTCGCGCGTGCGCACCACGGTGCGCAGCAGGCGACCGTTGCGCGTCTCCCACTGACCGACGCCGCGCCCAGCGGTCTATCGAGCGCGACCTCAGCGGTTGCGCCTGCGCTGCCTGCGCGCGGCCTTCGCTTTCGCGCGCCGCTTGCGCAGCGCGGCCTCCGAGTGTCGCGCCGTGCTGCCTTCGACGAGCTCGCCTTCGGCGGCCGGCGCCACGTTGCGGGCGTCGCGCACGATCACGAACGCGATCCCCATCAGCAGCAGCAGCCCGATGATGATCGCCGGCAGGATCACGCTTTTCGAATTGCCGGATTCGGAGGACGTGGTGCTGGTGGCGGCTGTCGTGGCGGTCGTGGTTTCTTCCGACGAGCCTTCCGTCAGTTCGCTCAACGCGCCCCCCGCGCCGAGGCCCGCCGCGAGCGCCGCCGGCGCGGGCGTCACGGCGAGCGCCAGCAGAGCCGCCAGCGACAGCACGCACGCGCTCGTGCGCAGGCTCCGGCAGGTGGCGCGGAATCGGCTGGACACCTGGCGAGCATACCGTCTGGGCGGCGCCGCGCCGAGCGCGCGGACGGACGGGCGGGGTCTTCCGCGGGCGGCTGGCGGCCACACCATAGAATGGCGACCCATGGCCCCAAAACAACGCCAGGTCCGGCTCGAGCAGCGCGGCGCCCAAGAGGCGATCGAAGCGCTGGAGCAGCGCACGGACGAAGAGCTCCTGGCCGAGACCAAATACAAGTCCGCCGCGCTCGCGATCCTCGGCGCGCGCGCGTCCGAGCGCTTCGACGCGGAGGCCGCTCGCGGCTTCTTCCAGCGGGCCATCGCGGCCGCGCGCCCGCAGGAGCGCATGCAGCTCAGGCGCATGGCCGATGCGTCGCTGGCGCTGGCCGAACGCCGCGCCGGGGACCTCAAGGAGGCCGTCGAGCGGCTCGGCCAGGAGGCTCCCAGCGGGCGCCAGATGTTCGCCCTGCGGGCGGCGGGGCTGCTGATCCCGTCCGCCTCCGCGGGCGTCCTCGCACGCATCCGCGGCATCCTGCTGATCATCGTGCTGATCGCGGCGCTCCTGGCGATCGGCGCGGGGATCGTCGAGCTCATCTCGCTCCCCTTCGGCGGGCTCGGGCTGGCGCCGGCAATCCTGCTCGGGCTGTTCCTGGTGATCGCGGTGCTGGCGGTGCTCGGGACGATCGCCAGGCGCCGGCGCGCCCGCGCCCGCGGCGCCTCCCCCAGCTGACGCCGCACTCCGGCGCGCCGGTCAAAGGGCAATAGGCTTGGCACATCGTGTCCGCACCCGTGTGCCTGATCGTGAACCCGGCCGCCGGCGGCGGCAAGGCGGGGCGCCTCGCGCCGGACGTCGAGCGCGCCCTGCGCGGGCACGGCCTGACGGTGCGCCGAGCGGACACGCGTGACCTCGACCACGCCCGCGAGCTCGCCGCCGAGGCGGCAGGCCGCGGCGAGACGATCGTCGCGCTCAGCGGCGACGGCATGATCGGCGCGCTCGCCGACACCCTCAGGGAGCTGCCGGGAGCGATCCTGGGAGTGATCCCCGGCGGCCGCGGCAACGATCTCGCGCGCGTGCTCGGCATCCCGGACGAGATCGAGCCCGCGGCCGCGATCGTCGCCGCCGGCCACACCCGGCCGGTCGATCTGGGGGTCGTGGCGGAGCAGGGGCGCGAGGAGCGCGGGCGGGCGTTCGTGGGCATCGCCTCGGCGGGCTTCGACAGCGACGCCAACCGCATCGCCAACGAGGCCCCGTCGTGGCTGGGGGGGCTCGTGTACGTGTACGGGGCGCTCAGGGCGCTCGCGTCGTGGCGGCCGGCGCGCTTCGAGGTGGAGCTCGATCCTCCGGGCGAGCGCCGCAGCTTCACGGGCTTCTCGATCGGAGCCGCCAACTCGCAGACCTACGGCGGCGGCATGCGCGCGGCGCCGGACGCGCTGCTGGACGACGGCCTGCTCGAGGTGGTGGTCTGCGAGAGCGTCGGCAAGCTCACGTTCCTGACGAAGATCCTGCCGAAGGTGTTCAAGGGCACGCACGTGCAGGAGCCGAGCGTCCACGTGTTCCGCGCGCGCGAGGTGTCCGTCAGCGCCGACCGCCCGTTCACGATGTACGCGGACGGCGATCCGATCGGGGAGCTGCCGGTGCGCGTCCGCGCGCTGCCCGCGGCCGTCACGATGCTCACCCCCGTGCAGCACGGGTCGGCCTTCTCGGGGACCTGATGGCGGACGCGCTGCCGCTCAAGCTCGCGCTCGCACGGGCCGTGGGCACGCTCTCGCGCCTGCGCGGTGGCGGCGCGACGAGTGCGCCGGGCAGGGTCCTGATGCGTCTGGCGCCGGGCGCCATCGGCGCCCTCGGCGCGCGCCTGAAGCGCGGCAGCGTGCTCATCTCGGCGACCAACGGCAAGACCACCACCGCGACGATGGCGGCCGCCATCTTCGAGCGCGACGGCGTCGCGCTCGTGCACAACCAGGCGGGCGCCAACATGGCCGGAGGGATCGCCACGACGCTGCTCGCGGCCGCGCGTCCGCGCGGCGCGATCGCGGGCGAGCTCGGCCTGTTCGAGGTCGACGAGCTGTGGCTGGCCTCGCTCGCGGCGCAGCTGCGCCCGCGCGCGATCCTGCTCGCCAACCTGTTCCGCGACCAGCTCGACCGCTACGGCGAGCTCGAGACGATCGCCGAGCGCTGGGAGGAGGTGCTGCGCGCGGGCGACGCGAAGCTGGTGCTCAACGCCGACGACCCGCTGGTCGCGGACCTCGGCCGCACCCAGAGGGGCACCCTCCGTGACGGAGGACAGGCAGGCGAGCATCCGGGCGTCCTGTACTTCGGGGTGCAGGACGACGCGCTCGCGCTGGCGGGGATGGCGCACGCGGCGGACGCCAAGCACTGCCGCCGCTGCGGCGCGCCGTACGTGTTCGACGCGATCTACCTCGGCCACCTCGGCCGCTACCGCTGCCCGAGCTGCGGCCAGTCCAGGCCGGCGCCGGTCGTCAGCGCCGGCGACGTGCGCCTGGAAGGAGTGCGCGCCGCCCGCTTCACGCTGCGCACGCCCACCGGCCAGGCCGAGGTGTCGCTGGCGCTGCCGGGCCTGTACAACGTCTACAACGCGCTCGCCGCCGCCGCCCTGGCCACGGCGCTGGAGGTTCCGCTGGAGACGATCGTCGCCGGCCTGCACAGCACCAGGGCGGCGTTCGGGCGCGCGGAGACCGTCAGCGTGTCCGTCCCGGCGGCTCCCGCCGGCAGCGACCCGCGCGCTGCGAGCGACCGCCCGAGCGAGCACAGACAGCTGCGCATCCTGCTCGTCAAGAACCCCGCCGGCGCCAACGAGGTGCTGCGCACGCTCGCGCTCGAGCCCGGCGAGCACGACCTGCTGGGCGTGCTCAACGACCACATCGCGGACGGCCGCGACGTATCCTGGATCTGGGATGCCGACTTCGAGCTGCTGGCAGGGCGCATACGGCTCATCACGTGCAGCGGAACTCGCGCGGCGGACCTGGCGGCGCGCATGAAGTACGCCGGGATCGACCCCGCGCGCATCCACGTGCGGGAGGATCTCGCGGTGGCGCTGCGCGAGGCCGTCGGCGACGGGCGGGTGGGGTCCGAATCAACCGAGCCGCTGTACGCGCTGCCGACGTACACGGCGATGCTCGCCCTGCGCGAGCTGCTGGTGGCGCGGGGCGAGGCGAGCAGCGCGTGGTCGTGAGCGCCTCCCAGAGGGCCGACGCGGTCCTGTGGCACGACCTGGAGTGCGGCTCCTACGCCGCCGACCTGCCCCTGTGGCGCGAGCTTGCCGGCAGCGCAGGCCCCGCGGGCACGGGAGCGCGCTCGGGGTCGGTGCTGGACATCGGCGCGGGAACGGGACGGGTGGCGCTCGATCTGGCCGGCCGCGGCCATCCGGTGACCGCGCTCGACCTCGACCCGGAGCTCCTGGACGCGCTGCGCGAACGTGCCGCCGAGGCGGCCGTCCGGACGCGGGTCGAGACGGTCTGCGCGGACGCGCGCACGTTCGAGCTCGTCCGCCGCGACTTCGCCGTGTGCGTGGCGCCGATGCAGACCGTGCAGCTGCTCGGGGGAGCCGACGGGCGCATCGCGTTCCTGCGCCGCGTGGGCGCGCACCTGCGTCCGGGGGGCGTGCTCGCGTGCGCGATCGTCACGGAGATCGAGCCGTTCGACTGCGACGCCGGGGACCTCGGCCCCTCCCCGGAGGTCGCGCGCGTGAACGGGAGCGTGTACGTCAGCCGCGCCACGCGCGTGCACCTGGGCAGGCGCTCCATCCGCATCGAGCGCGAGCGCAGCGTCCTCGCAGAAACTCTGTCTAACCATGGTGATACAGAACTCTCGCGCGACGTGGTGGAGCTGGACCGCGTGAGCGTGTCGCGGCTGCGGCGCGAGGGGCGCGAGGCGGGCCTGACGACGCTGGGCACCCGCTCGATCGCAGCCACCGAGGAGCACGCGGGGAGCGCCGTCGTGATGCTGGGGACGCCGCGTGCCTGAGCCCTCCCCCGTGCCCCGGGCGCTGCGCGTGTGTGCGCTGTACCCGGACCTGATGAACATCTATGCCGACCGCGGCAACCTGATCGTGCTCGCGCGCCGCTGCGAGTGGCGCGGGATCGGCTTCCAGCTGGCCGCCAGCGGCCTCGGCGAGCCGCTGGACGGCGACGCGCACGACCTGTTCTACATCGGCGGCGGCCAGGATCGCGACCAGCGCCTGTGCGCGCAGGACCTGATCGAGACCAAGCGCGCGGGGCTGCGTGCGGCGGCCGCGCGTGGCGCGGTCGTGCTCGGCGTGTGCGGCGGCTACCAGCTGCTCGGGCACTCCTACGCGCTCGGGCAGGAGGAGATCCCCGGCGTGGGGCTGCTCGACGTGAGCACCGTGCGCGAGGACGGCCCGCGGCTGATCGGCAACGTCGCGATCGAGGTCTCGCTCGACGCGCAGGCTGGCGGGGCGCCGGCGGAGAGCGCCGCATCTGCCGGGAAGGCTGTCGAGGACGCCGCCTCCGGCGGCGTGCGCGTGTTGGCGGGGTTCGAGAACCACGGCGGGCGCACCCATCTGGGCGCGGGCCAGCGGCCGCTGGGGCGCGTGCTCAGGGGGCACGGCAACGACGGGCGCAGCGGCATGGAGGGCGCCCGCAGCGGCAACACGATCGGCACCTACCTGCACGGCCCGCTGCTGCCCAAGAACGTGTGGTTCGCCGACTGGCTGATCGCCCGCGCGCTCGGCATCGAACCGCACGAGCTCGCGCCGCTGGACGACGCGATCGAGCGCCAGACGCACCTGAGCGCGCGCCACGCGGCGGGCGTTTGAAGCACCCGTGGCCGTGATCCCGGCGGCTGCGATCGTCCGCAAACTCGACGAAAGCCCCATCCGCGACGGGCGCCGCCTCATACGATCGCGCCGATGGAGCTGTCCGAGTACCAGCGCCTCTCGCGCCGCACGGCCGAGTACCCGCGCGAGGCGTGGCTCGCGTATCCGGCGCTGGGGCTCGCCGGCGAGGCGGGCGAGGTCGCCGAGCACGCCAAGAAGGCGATCCGCGACGACGCCGGCGAGGTCAGCGCCGAGCGCCGCGCGGCGATGGCCAAGGAGCTTGGCGACGTGCTGTGGTATGTGGCTCAGCTGGCCAGCGAGCTGGGACTGGATCTCGACGAGATCGCCCAGGTCAACCTGGACAAGCTCCTATCGCGCCAGCGCCGCGGCGTGCTGTCAGGCAGCGGCGACGAGCGCTAGGACCAATGCCGATTACCTAGGGCTGGAACCGGCTTCTGCTCTTGGTGGAAAGGAGCGACCAACCAAGGCGATCCCGGCTCTCGCAGCTCGTCCAAACCGGGCGCGTCGTCCGTGCGCCGCAGGACGCTCGCAAGACAAGACGTGGGAAACCTCGACGCGCTGTGCCCCGGAGTTCACAGCATGATCTTCGAACTCCACACCCCGCGGCCAGCAGGGAGGTTGGCGCTGAAAGCGCGGCGCGCTCTCCGTCGGTGGTCGCGCCGGTGGCGATTTCCGATCACGGCCTGATCTCTATGCCCGGGGTGTCATTCGCGCGTTCGACTCCCGTCGCTCCGGTCATTACCCCCGCCGTCCCCTTGGGGGGCGGTTTTCGAGGGACCGCAGGAATGCCTGCTCAAGACGGGGATCGGCCCGGCGCCGCGGGCGGTGCTCAGCAGAATGGGTCTGAGCGCGTGCAGAAGGTTTCGGGCACGGGCAAAGGGATGTGCTCCCAAGAGACGCTCGACAGCCGCTTGACCCCTTCGTCGTCCCAATCAACGCCCGCTCCGTCGATCACGACCGAGCTGAGCTCGTCATCGCCGTAATGGATGAACGTGTAGCGCGCCCGCTCGGCCTCGCCGCGGCGATAGCGCGTGAGACGATCCAGGCCCACGTCCGCGGAGGGGTCGCACGCGTGCAGGTAGGCGTACAGCCAGCCGCCCGCGATCAGCGGCGAAAGGAACTCGGGCGCGCATACGTTTCCCGCGCCGCTCGTCCGCTGGTCGATCAGCTCCGGGCGGTCACCGAGTGTCTCATACCAGAGCGTTGTCTCACCAAAATCCCCCTGTTCAGTCGACGTCACGTAGGCGATCTGGCGCGGGCCGATCGTGAGCGCGGTGACCTCACCGGTGAGCCCCTGCGGCCAGCCCCCGCCTGGTGCCTCGCGCGACCCGCGGGAGGCCTCGAGCTTGGCCGCCGACGGTCCGCTACCGCCGATTGTCCACACGTAGATGTTGTCCGGGTGCTTGCTGCCCGGAGCGTTCTCGCGCACGAACGCGACGCGGTTCTTCCAGATAGCGGGCCGGGTGTCCGAGCCCCCGCCCGGGATAGCAAGCTGGCGCTCGGTGGCGCCCGCCACCCCGAGCGGCAATTCGTAGATCGCGCATCCCAGCGATCCCTGTGGTTCGCTGCACCGTACGTACACCGCCGTCACACCGCCCCCGGCGCGTGGACCGAGCGCCACTTCGAACGGACCATTACTTGGCGCGGTCGCGGCGGGAGCGATCGCGCCGGCAGGCGAGCGCAGCATCAGTTGCGTGCTGGAGCTTGCGTCGACGTGCGTCCACGCTGCCCACCCGCCGTACGCCGAAACTCCTGATCCGGCCGGGTCGAGGGTGCTCACGCTGGCCGCGCTCGCGGGCGTCGCAGCAGCCAACGACGCGGCACTGCCCAGTACCGCCAGCCAAGCCGCACGCGTCCATCTCGCTCGAGCAAACCGCAGCCAGCGCACCGACCTGAGTCTACTCGTGGCCGCACGCATGGGGCGCGGACTACGGCGTCGCCGCGGGGCGCCACGGTAGGCGCACGCTAGAATCCGCACCCCTCGCTGGCGAGAACCAGGGCGCGCTCGCAGTGCTGCTGGGCACCTGCCTTCACGTTTGTGCCGATGTGGCTGGAGATCGCTTTCGTGGATGGCGCCCGCACCGAGCGGGAGAATTCCGTGAGACGCGTCCCATGATGCCCTGGCAGGGCTGAGAGCTGGTATGACAATGAGGCGACGATGAGCAAGCTGAGACTCAGCATCACGATGTCGCTGGACGGCTTCGTCGCAGGTCCAGACCAGAACGAGGAGAGCCCGCTCGGTAGCGGTGGGCTGGATCTGCACGAGTGGTTCTTCCCGCTCAAGGCGTTTCGGGAGATGCATGGCGAGGAGGGCGGCGACGTGAATGCCAGCTCTGCGGTGGTCGAGCAGCGCTTGGCGAACGTGGCCGCCACGATCATGGGTCGCAACATGTTCGGCCCGGTGCGGGGTCCGTGGAGGGATGAGTCTTGGCGGGGTTGGTGGGGCGAGAATCCTCCATTTCACCATCCGGTGTTCGTGCTCACCCACCACCCGCGCGAGCCACTGCAGATGCAAGGCGGCACCACCTTCCATTTCGTCAGCGACGGGATCGAGTCCGCGCTGAGGCAGGCGAAGGACGCTGCGCAGGGACGCGACGTCTCGCTGCCCGGCGGCGCGGCGGTGGTCAACCAATACCTAGCCGCAGGGTTGGTTGACGAAATTGACATCTCGATCGCGCCAATGATCCTCGGTGCCGGTGAGCGCCTATTCGCGGGTCTCGACCGCGGGACGCTCGAGCTCAAGCAGATCCGGGCAGTCGATGCGCCCAGCGTCACCCACATCAAGTACGAAGTCGGCTGATCTGCTTTCCACCGGCCACGCGTCATCCGCGCAGGTCCCGCCAAGACCTCGTTTGCGCGGGAAGGAGGCATCTCGAACGCCTGCGATCAGACGAGCGCCAGGGACGAGCACCAGTCGCACCGGCGCCGACGCCTCACACGCTCGCTTACCCTCGCGGTCCTCATGCGCCACAAGCAACCGCGCGCGAGAGCAGTAGCTCGCGCTCGCGCTCGTTGTCGCACAGGTCGGCTGCGCGTTCGAACTCCTCGCGCGCTTCAGCCAGCCGCCCAAGGCGAACGAGGACGTCGCCGCGCACGCTGGGCAGCAGATGGTAGCCGCGCAACGCGGGCTCATCGGCGAGCGAATCGACGAGATCGAGCCCGGCCTCGGGGCCGAACGCCATCGTCACGGCCACAGCGCGGTTGAGCTCCACGACTGGGGAGCCGGTGAGTGCCGCCAGGCCGTCGTACAGCGCGACGATCCGCGGCCAGTCAGTCTGCTCGACGCTGCGGGCCCGCGCGTGGCAGGCGGCGATCGCGGCCTGCAACGTGTACGAGCCCAGCGTGCCGCTGAGCTCCTCGGCGCGCCGCATCCCGGCAAGGCCACGTTGCACGAGCAGATGGTCCCAGCGCGCGCGGTCCTGATCGACGAGCAGCACCGGCTCCCCGTGCGGCCCGACGCGCGCACGCAACCGCGAGGCCTGCAGCTCCATAAGGGCCAGCAGGCCATAAACCTCGGGCTCACGGGGCATCAGCGCTGCGAGGATCCTTCCGAGGCGCAGCGCATCCGCGCACAGCGCCGGGCGGATCCAGTGCTCGCCGGCGGTCGCCGCGTAGCCCTCGTTGAACACCAGGTAGATCACCTCGAGCACCGCCGACAGACGCTCAGCCAGCTCGTCGCGACCAGGGACCTCAAATGGCACGCGCGCCTCGGCGAGTGTGCGCTTGGCGCGAACGATGCGCTGCGCGACCGTGCCCTCGGAGACGAGAAACGCGCGCGCGATCTCTGGCGTCGACAGGCCGCCAAGCAGACGCAGCGTCAACGCGACGCGCGCCTCCCGCAACAACACCGGATGGCACGTCATAAAGATCAGGCGCAGGACGTCATCCTGCACGTCTTCGACCCGCGCGGCCAGGTCCGGGCGGTCGAGCTGCTGCAGGATTTCCAGCTCCCGCCCGATCAGCTCCCGCTTACGCTCGAGCGTGACGCGCCGGCGTAGCTCATCGATGCCCCGGCGCTTGGCGGTGGCCATCAGCCATGCGCCCGGCTTGTCCGGGACGCCCGATTCGGGCCACTGCTCAAGCGCGGCGACGAGCGCGTCCTGGGCCAGATCCTCTGCTACCGCCACGTCGCGCACGATGCGAGTCAGCCCGGCTATCAACCGGGCCGACTCGATCCGCCACACGGCGTCGATCGCACGATGGGTGGCCGACGGGCTCACGCGCCTAATTGTGGGCTGCCTGCTCGCGCAGCCGCTCGTTGGCCTCGCGCAGCTCCGGTGTCAGCTGCTCGCCGAAGTCGTCGGCTTCGAAGATCTGGCGCAGCTCGATCTCGACACCTCCGTCGAACGGCGCTCGCTTGAGCCACTCGATCGCCTCCTCGCGCGACGCGCACTCCCAGACCCAGTAGCCCGCGACGATCTCCTTGGCCTCGGTAAACGGACCGTCGATGACGGTGCGCTCGCTGCCGTTGAAGCGGACCTTTGCGCCCCTGGAGGTCGGGTGCAGACCCTCACCGGCCAGCATCACGCCTGACTTGACGAGCTCTTCGTTGTACTTCGTCATCGCCCCCAGGCCCTCGGTGCTGGGCATCTCGCCCGCCTCGGACTCGGGGCTCCCGGGGACCAGAACCATGAAACGCATTGGTGCCTCCTTGTGGTGGATCGAGTAGTCACTACCAGCACGTCGAACGAGGTCGGCCGAAATCGACACCGCCCAGGGATTTTTCTTGGTTGACGTCCAAGTCTCCCCTCTCGCGACGCACCTGGCATATCGCTTGGCCCCGGCGTAGCCGTACACCCTCCGTTTGATGCTATGCATGGGTCTAGCCTCGCAGTCACCCCACCCGACTAAGGAGCAGCCATGAGCATTCGCGACCACATTTCCAACGTCCGCAGCCAGAAGCGGCAGCACCTCGTCGCCTGGCATCGCCGCGTCCGGCGCGCGCTTCACCTCGGCTGAACGAGGCCAGCGCGTCCTTGGCTTGGAGCCGCCAGCCCCGAACCCCAAGCGCTGCGAAGCACAGGCGTTCGCCACGCAGAACCACTCCAATCCATAAGCGGAGCCGCAGCCTGTGGAACGCGGCTCATGATCCGGTCGATGCGCGTGCCACGCATCGCGGTAATGAGCGCGGATGATGTCTTGCCGGCAGCGATCTCGCGTTCGTAGCGCTCCGTCCAACCGAGCGGCGTCGAGCCGGCATTGGTGCTAGGACGCCACGGCGAAGCGCGCGAAGCGCTCGGCCAGCCGTGCGGGCACGAGCGCGTGGACGCGGACGCCCTCGGCGGTGTCCTCGCGGGTGACCTCGCCGGCCAGCTCGTGCAGCTCGGCCAGGCTGCCGCCGTCGGCGTATGGGACGAGCAGGTCCAGCGGGCGCAGCGTGTGCGCCAGCTCGCGCTCCAGGCGCTCCCCCAACTCCTGCAGCCCCTCGCCGACCTCACCGTGCGGCTGCGCTGCCACGCCGCTGACCAGCACCGCGTCCGGGTGGCGGAAGCGCAGCTCGTCGCGGGCGTCCTGGTCGAGCAGGTCGATCTTGTTCAGGACCAGCACGCGCGGACGCTCGCCCGCGCCGATCTCCTCCAGCGTCTCCTCCACCGCGCGCTTCATGATCTCCTGCTGGGCCGCAGGCGCGGAGGCGTCGAGCACGTGCGCCAGCAGCTCAGCCCGGCGCGTCTCCTCCAGCGTGGCCGCGAACGCGTCCACCAGCTGGTGGGGCAGCTTGCTGATGAAGCCGACCGTGTCTGTCAGCAGGAACGGCCTGCCGCCCAGCTTCAGCGTGCGCGTGGTCGGGTCGAGCGTGTGGAACAGGCGATCGCGCACGCCCACGTCCGACCCTGTCAGCGCGTTCAGCAGCGTCGACTTGCCCGCGTTGGTGTAGCCCACCAGCGCGATCGTCGGCAGCGCCGCGCGCTCGCGCTCCGCGCGCTGCACCGCGCGCGTGCCCTGCACGTGCTCCAGGCGCCTGCGCAGCACCGAGATGCGGTTGCGCGCCAGGCGCCGGTCCGTCTCGATCTGGGTCTCCCCCGGCCCCCGCGTGCCGATGCCGCCGCCCAGGCGCTCGAGGTGGCTCCACAGCCCGCGCATGCGCGCGAGGTTGTACTCCAGCTGCGCCAGCTCCACCTGCAGCTTGCCATCCGCGCTGTTCGCGTGCGAGGCGAAGATGTCGAGGATCACCGTCGTGCGGTCGACCACCGGCAGGCCGATCGCCTCCTCCAGGTTGCGCTCCTGGCGCGCGCTCAGCTCGTCGTCGCACGCGATCACGTTCGCGTCGCACGCCGCCGCAGCCGCCTTCGCCTCGGCCACCTTGCCCGGACCCAGGTACGTGTTCGGGTGGGGCTGCTCGCGGTGCTGGACCATCTCCCCCGCCACCGCCACGCCCGCCGTGCGCAGCAGCTCGCCCAACTCGGACAGGTCGTCCCCGTCGGGCAGCACCGCGATGCAGAACGCGCGCTGGCGTGCGCGCTGCGAGGGCTGAGACCCGTCGCCCGCCCACTCGGCGGCTCTCGGTGTGACGGCGCTGCGGCCGTTTCGGCTTCTTTCCATCCACATCCCAGTCTAGGACCGCCGATATGCCAGCAGGGTCAATGACCGGTGAAGCTACGGCTGGACGAAGCTCGCGCTCACGTGTCTCCCGAAAAGGTCAACCCCCGAGCGCGCCCAGCCGCCTGACCGCCTCCAGCAGGCGCTCGTCAGGCGTCGTCAGCGAGATGCGAAACCAGCCCTCCCCCGCCGGGCCGTACACGGCGCCCGGCGTGAGCACCACGCCGGTGCGCTCGAGCACGTGCTCGCAGTACGCCGCCGAGCTCGCGAAGCCCGCCGGCACCGGCGCCCACACGTAGATCGTCGCGTGCGGAGGGCGCACCTCCACGCCGATCCCGCGCAGCGCCTCGCACACGAGATCGCGCCGCTCGCGGTACAGCTCCCGCATCGACGCCACCTCCGCGTCCGCGTCCGGCGACAGCGCCGCCATGCCCGCCAGCTGCACCGCGTCGAACAGGCCCGAGTCGATGTTCGTCTTCAGCTGCCAGTAGGTCTGCAGCGCCTGCGCGTTTCCGACTGCCACCGCGCAGCGCCAGCCGGTCATGTTGTAGCCCTTCGACAGCGAGAGCACCTCGATGCCCACGTCCTTCGCCCCGGGCGTTCCCAGGAACGACGGCGCGCTGCGGCCGTCGAACACGATCTCCGAGTACGAGTTGTCGTGGACCACCAGGATCTCGTATGCGCGGGCGAACTCGACCACCCGCTCGAAGAACCCCTCCGGCGCCAGCGCGCCCGTCGGGTTGTTCGGGTAGTTCAGGAACATCAGCTTCGCCCTGCGCGCGACGTCCTCGTCGATCGCGCCCAGGTCCGGTACGAAGCCATGCTCGGGCTCCAGCGCCATCAGCACCGGCTCGCCGCCCGCCAGCCACGGGCCGCCCGTGTACACCGGGTAGCCGGGGTCGGCCGCCAGCGCGTAGTCGCCCGGGTCCAGGAACGCCAGGTTGACGTTGAAGATCGCCTCCTTGGCGCCGATCGCCGGGATGATCTCGCGCTCGGGGTCCAGCCGCACGTCGAAGCGGCGCTCGTAGAAGTCGCGCACCGCGCCCCTGAAGTCCGCGCGCCCGCGGTTGCTCGGGTATTTGTGCGTCTCCGGCTCGCTCACCGCCTCCTGCATCGCCTCCACGATCAGCGGCGGCGTCGGGCGGTCGGGGTCGCCGATGCCCAGGCTGATCACGTCCACGCCCTCCGCGCGCTTCTCCGCGATCTTGCGCTCCAGCTCGGCGAACGCGTACGGCGGGATGCGCTCCAGTCGCTTACTCGGTCTCATGGGTTGCGCCTACTGGGCCTCTCGCATCGCAGAGCACCGTACCAAGTAGTCGAGACGCCGAGGGCGTCCGCTGCGCCCCAGCGTCCGGAGCCACTGCGGCCGGCGCCCGAAGCCGGGCGCCGGCCACGCCAGCGGCTAATGCGTAACGACGCCGCAATCAGATATCTCTTTGTTGCAGCCCATCGGTGCTCATATGGAGGGGTGTCTGTCAAGTGGTAGGGGTGATCGGCCGGCGGGTGTCGGCGCGGGGTGTTGGCGTGTGGGCGGGGGCGGTTCCCGGGGCGCCACGGGCTGAGTGCCGGCTTGGTCGACCAGGTCGTGGTCAGGCTCATATGCGAGGGCTGGTTACCTCAAGACCCTTGTTCGTCGCCGGGCTCGCAATCTAGGAGCGGGCGCCACCCGTTGGGTGAACCTTCGGGTTGCCCATAGCCCGTGTCCGCGGGCCCGTTGAGCGGCGACGTGCGGCCTTCGTGGTTGCTCGTGACGCCCCGGCAGCCGCCCGGGGCGGTGGATGTCGCCTCGTGTTCAGTCCAGGGTCGCGGCCTCCCAGCAGAACGCGGCGAGCTCGCGTGCGCACGCGATCGCGACGGTCCCGGTGCGCTTGCCACGCGTGCCCGCGAGATGCTTCCAGCGCTCGTGCAGGCGACGCTGGCAGCGCCACGCGATCTGCACGACACGAGGGTCCTGGCCGGCCTGACGTGCCTGCAGGCCCAGGCGCACGGCCGGCTGGTGACGGTAGTGGTGGGCGGCCTCGACCAACAGCCGCCGGGCGTGCGGTGGTCCGGCCTTGGTGATCTGCCCCTGGGTGCGCTTCTCATCAGAGCTGTACTCGCAGGGCACGACACCGAGGAATCCGGACAGCAGCGCGGGCTTGGCGAAGCGGTGAAAGTCGCCGACTTCCGCGCACAACCCGGCAGCGGTGAGCGTGTCGATCCCGCGGAAGCAGCGCAACCTCGCGACCGTCTGCGCGTGGCTGCTCTCGGGAACCGCGGCTTCGAGAGCGTCGATCAGCACGCGGCGTCGCTGCACGAGACCCTGGACCGCGCAAAGGTAGTCGACGAGCGTCGCCTGGGAGGTGGCGTCCTCGAAGCTCAGCTTCCCGAGCCACTGCTCGTGCGGCTGCGTCCACGCCTTGTGAGGGAACCGGTGGCCCCTGCGCAGCAGAAACTTCGAGAGGCGGTGACGGCAGCGCATCAGGTCCTTGCGCGCGTCCTCGATGCAGCGCACCAGGTCACGAAAGCGCTCATCGGTCTCGCTCGGCACGAACGCGTAGGAGAGTTCGCCTGCAGCGAACAGCCGCACCAGCCGCTTGGCGTCACGCCGGTCAGTCTTCACCCGGTCACCAGGCGCTCTCGGGATCGACCCCGGCGCCACCACCCGCACATCCAGCCCACGCTGCTCGGCGACACGCGCCAGCGCGAACCCCGTCGGGCCCGCCTCATACACCGCGGCCACCGGCCGGTCGAGCTCCTCGAGAAACACGGGCACGACGCTCGCCGGCTCGCCGCGCAGCCGCTGCAGCGACAGCTCGCCGGTCGACGGGTCGAGCACAGCGGCGACCGTCTGGGCCTGGTGAACATCAAGCCCGACAAGGGCCATACTCTCTGACATGGTCGGCACCTCCCATAGCTGGGGTGTCGGCGCCAGGACTACCCTGACGCCCAGTCCCCGCACATCTATGCGCGGGGTGCCGGCCGATCCTTCACCAAACGCCGGAAAGCCGACACTCCATAGGGTCTAGGGGGTGTCCGTGAGCTCGACCTTTTCGCCCAGCTTGATGCTGGCGGTGACAGTCTCGACGTTCGGGCCGGTGCTTTCCCAGGTTTCTCCACCGTTCTCGGAGAATTCTGTTACGAGATCCTGTTCGCCTTTTCCTGCACCGAATGTCAAGGTGCCCTTGGGCGACGGCTTCCCTAAGACCGGCGTGGCCACAGCAGAGGTCGTACCGCTCGTCCGGAACTCGACACCCGGTTCGCATATGTACACGGCCTGGTACGGGTAGAGCGCCGATTCCGGGTCAGGTGCGAACGCGTTCCAGACTTCGCCTTCGGCGGGTTCGCCACCGCTCGGACCTTTTTCACCGTGGTCGATCAGCGTGGTTAAGCTGACAGCGGTGATCTTGCCGCTGTAGCTTCCCGTGAAGCCGGCCAGGTTGGTGCACTTTCCGTTGGTGAGGCTGAGTATGCAGGTTTCGAAAATCGTTTCCTCTAAGTCTTTTGTCGCGCTGAGGAGCGAGCCGGTGCCTTTGCTCTTCTTGCACTTGATGTCACCCGCTGCCGAGCTCAGAACGGCTTCTTTGGTCGTGCCCGTGGCTTTCACCGGGAATTTCGGTGAACCTGCTTCGTATTTGCCTTCTTTGGTGGCCGACATCGTCGAGCAATTGTTGTTGGTGTATAAACCGCTGTACACCTTGCCCACCTTCGCGGCCTTTACGCAGGTGATGTATAAACCTGCCAAAGCCGATGACGCGGCCATCGCGCTGAACGCGAAGGTGGCGACCAGGCTCAGCCCCACTATTCCAATGCGTTTCATCTTGTCCACTGCTCCTTCCCTCTGGGGGTTAGCTGGCATCCGAGACCCCCTGCGGGACGTTTGTCCCGAGCCTGTCCAGTCCTGGCAGGCGCGCCGCACCGGACGCAACCCTCGGCGCATGGGCGAGCCTGTCACAACGGCGCGCCCATGTCAAGTGCAATTGAGGCCTCCCTTGGCTGCCCAGCCAATATGCTTTGACTATGACTACCCGCGCTTGGCAGCTCGCCAAACCTCCGCTGCGAACGTGCCACTATCTGGCGAAGCATCGAAGTTCACCAATACTGATCTATGCACGCCACCTGTAAGACCGGACCTATCCGAAAGTGCGTCTGGCGGCAAGGGTGCCGGAAAGCCCGCTTCCGGTCTTCTTGCCGAAGCCTGCCGCGCGAGCGTAGCGGGCCTTGCTGGGGCCTCTGAGAGGCCTATTCGGTCTCATGCAGTTCCTGTTCGAGCTCCTCGCTGAGGCGGCCCTCGAACACGGGCCTGGCCCAGCCTGTCAGGTTGACGCGCAGGTCCTCCCCCACCTGCACCTGCAACTCGCCGCCGTCCAGGACGACCGTCACCCGCACGTCGGCCCTGGTCTCGCGGGCGGCGTGCGATCGCTCGACGTGCGCTACCGCCGCCCCCGTCGCGCCCGTGCCCGAGGAAAGCGTCTCGCCCACGCCGCGCTCGAAGATGCGCGCGCGGATGCGGGTGGACGGGCTGTCATCGCCGTCCTCCAGCTCCGTGTACCAGGACACGTTCGTGCGGCTGGGGAACTGCGCGTCGCCTTCGATCGCCGGGCCGATCGCGCCCAGGTCGAGCGCCTCCAGCTCCGCCGGCGAGTCGACGTGGATCGCGCACTGGGGGTTGCCGATCGAGATGTGGCGAAAGCGCCACTCGCGCCCGTCCGCCGTCACCGCGCCGAGCCCGCTCAGGGGACCGTCGGGGAAATCCGCGGAGGTGAGGCTCGCCCGCCCCATGTCCACGGTGCACGTGTCCGGCCCGGTGATCTGCGGCCGGATCTCCCCGGCGGCGGTGTGGACGGTGAAGGAGTCCCGGTCGGTCCAGCCGCGCCGGCGCAGGTACAGGATCGCCTCGCGCGCGCCGTTGCCCGACAGCTCCGCCTCCGAGCCGTCCGGGTTGAAGATGCGCAGGTCGGCCACGTGCGCGGGGTCGGCCGGCGGGGAGAGCAGCAGCACGCCGTCGGCGAACACGCCGAAGTGGCCCTCGCACAGCCTGCGCACGCGCGCGGGCGTCAGCTCGAACGGCAGCTCGTCGCGCTCGAGGATCAGGTAGTCGTTGCCCAGCGCCTGCCACTTCTCGAATCTGATCGGAGTCATCTGGCGCCTGAGTCTAGGATCTCGCGCGCGACGTCGGCCGGGTCGCGGCCGGTCACGTCGATCGCCTGGACGCCCGCCAGCTTGCGCATCCACGTCAGCTGGCGCTTGGCGTAGTTGCGCGTGCGCCGCTTCATGCCCTCCACGTCGCCCGCCAGCAGCTCGTCGAAGCCGAGCGCCTTGCGCGCCGTCTCCGAGGCGCCCGCCGCGTGAGCCCGCAGCACCTCCTCGCGCGCGCCCGCGGCCAGCATCCCATCCACACGGGCGTCCGTCGCCGCGTACAGCGCCGCGCGCTCCATCGTCAGACCCGCCAGCAACGTCGGGTGGCGCAGCTCCCCGCTCCACAGCTGCGAGGGCCCGTCCGGCGGCTCGAGCTCCCCCAGGTCCGCCAGCTCCAGCGCCCGCACCAGCCGCTGGCGGTCGTTGGGGTCGATCCGCTCCGCCGCCCACGGAGCGCGCGCGGCGAGCTGCGCGTGCAGGGCAGGAGCCCCGTCGCGCTCGAGCGCCGCCATCCAGCGCTCGCGCACGCCCTCCGGCGGCGGCGGGCGCAGGTTGAGCTCGGTGAGCGCCGCGCGCAGATACAGGCCGGTGCCGCCCACAACGATCGGACGCCTGCCGGCGGCGAGCAGGCCGTCGACCTCCGCGTGCGCGAGCCGCGCGTACTGCCCCGCGCTGAACGTCGCGTCCAGCGGCAGGAACGACACCAGCCGGTGCTCCAGGCGCGCCCGCTCGGCCGCGCTCGCCACGCCGGTCAGCGTCTCCAGGCCCGCGTACACCTGCAACGCGTCCGCCGACACCGCCACCGGGTCCTCGCCGCGCGCACGCAGCAGCTCCGCCAGCGCGACCGCCACGGCGGTCTTGCCGACACCGGTCGGTCCGAACAGCGCGATCACCCGCATGGGGATAGGCTCACAGCTCGTGCAGATAGCCGGCTCCTCCATCCTGCTCACAGGCGCCACCGGCGGCATCGGCCATGCCGTCGCGCGGGCGCTCAGCGCCCGCGGCGCGACGCTGATGCTCACCGGACGGCGCAGCGACGTGCTCGAGCCGCTCGCCGCCGAGCTGGGCGCCCGCGCCCTCGCCGTGGACCTCAGCGACCACGCCGAGGTCGAGCGCCTGGCGCTGGAGGCCGGTGAGGTCGACATCCTCGTCGCCAACGCCGCGCTGCCCGCCTCCGGACGCCTGGAGTCCTTCTCGGTGGCGGAGATCGACCGGGCCCTCGACGTCAACCTGCGCGCTCCCATCGTCCTCGCCCACGCGCTCGCCCCTGCCATGGTCGCGCGCGGCCGCGGGCACCTGCTGTTCATGTCCTCCCTGGCGGGCAAGGCCGCCACACCTGGCACCTCGCTCTACAACGCCACCAAGTACGGCCTGCGCGGCTTCGCCTCTGCCCTGCGCGCAGACCTGCGCGAGAGCGGAGTGGGTGTCTCGGCGGTCTTCCCGGGCTTCATCCGCGACGCCGGCATGTTCGCCGACGCCGGCGTCAAGCTTCCGCCCGGCATCGGCACGCGCTCGCCCCAGGACGTCGCCCGCGCGGTCGTGCGCTCCATCGAGCGCAACCGCGGCGAGATCGACGTCGCACCCCTGCCCCTGCGGGCCAGCACCATCTTCGCCGGCGTCAGCCCGGAGCTGGCCGCGAGCGTCGCGCGCAGGCTGGGCTCCGAGGACATCACGCGCAAGATGGAGGCCGGGCAGCGCGACAAGCGCTGAGCGGGCGCGTATCTCCTCTCAGACGTAGATCAGCGTGATGCCCAGCCGGGGAGCTCGTGTCAGCGGCTCATCGACTGTCAGCAGCGGACACTCCAGTGCGCGCGCCAGTGCGACGTAGCAGGCGTCGTAGGCGGACAGGTTGGCGCGCATGGACCACATGTCCCGCAGCAGCATCCTGGTGGGCACGCGTGAGATGTCGCTTTCGGCGAGCCTTGCGAGGGCGACGGACGCGCGAGCGCTTGTCAACTTGCCGCCACGCTCGAGTCCGCGCAGGCTCTGCACGACCTCCGGGTTAACGACGTCCGGGGCCACCAGCTCGGCGTCGCCGACAGCCCGCTCGACCCGTTCGCCGGTGACACTCCGCAACAGCAGCTCGACGAGCGCGGCTGCGTCAATCACGACCGGCGAGTGCGCGAAGGATCTGCTCATCGCGTTCAGCCCGTCCTTCGTGGATCGAGTTCACGATGTCCTCGGTGGTGAGGCCCCGGACAGGCTCGTCCTGCCTCAGGCGCTCCAGCCATTCGCGCGTGGTCGGCATCGCCAGGTCTCGCTCGAGTACCTCCAGCGCGTACTCGCTCAGGCTCCGCCCATCTCGCCGGGCACGCTCGCGTAGCCGCGCGTGCAGCTCGGGCGGAACTTTCTTGATCTGAATCGCGCTCACAGCAGGACAATAGCATGCTTTAAGCATGCGCATCGCATGCGCTTAAAACAGACTCTCCTGTCGGGATACAGCCGCCGACCCGCCGCCCTCGCTCGCCGGGTCGTCCACCGGCTGCGGGCTTTTGCGCCAGAACGCGCCTGGCGCCCCGCCGCGACGAACCATCCGCGAGAGCCGCTCGCGTTCCTCGCGCGGCGCATACGCACGGCGGCTGTAGAGCTCCTCGTATCGCGGCACGAGGTCGGGTCGCTGTGAGCGCAGCCAATCCATGAACACCGTGCGCACCTCGCCGCGCAGGTGCAGCGTCGCGCCGCCGATGCTCGTCGCGCCGGCCTGCGCCGCAAGCTCCAGCAGCGGCTCGACCTGGTGGGGAGCGTCGTTGATGCCGGGCATCAGCGGCGCGATCAGCACGCCCGTCGGGATCCCCGCCCGGTTGAGCTCCGCGACGGCCTCCAGGCGCGCCCGCGGGCTGGGCGTGTGCGGCTCGGTCGCCCGCCAGGCCTTCTCGTCGAGCGTCGGGATCGACAGGCACGCGCTGAAGCTCGCCCGTTGCGCGATCTCGAGCATCAGCGCCAGGTCGCGCAGCAGCAGCGGCGACTTAGTCAGCACCGAGCATGGATTGGCTGCGTCGCGCAGCGCCTCCCAGATGCCCTCCATCAGGCGGTAGCGGCCCTCCACCCACTGGTAAGGGTCGGTGTTCGTCCCCAGGGCCACGTGCTCGCGCTTCCACGAGGGACGCGCCAGCTCGATGCGCAGCACCTCCGGCGCGTTGACCTTCACGACGATCTCGCGCTCGAAGTCGCGGCCGGGGTTGAAGTCGAGGTACGTGTGGGTCGGGCGGGCGAAGCAGTTGTGGCTGACCACGCCGTTTGCAATGAAGTCGCCTGTGCCCGTTGTGATGTCGAGGAGACGCATCGCCACTCCGAGCGGGCGGATCGAGACGACGCCCAGCTCGGCAGAGGTCTTGAGGGCGCTTCCCTCAATCGTGCGCTTGCGCGTGATCGCTGGATCGGTGCCGAGGAAGAAGCGCATCCTCTCGGGGAGGCCGCCGCGCAGGCGAATGTTGGTCATGCCGTTGCGGGCTTGCGGCAGGGGCTCAACGGCGTAGTCGAAGCCGAAGCGGCCGAAAGCGGCCTTGATCCACGCGAGGATCTCGGGATCGGTGTTCGCGATACGGAGGACGTGCTCGCTGCACGAACCCTCGGCGTCGAAGATGCCGGCGAGGAATCCCTTCATCCAAGACAGGCTGGGCAGGATCGGCCAGCGGATCAGCTCGGTGATGCGCTCGATGTTGTCTCGGGTCTGCGTGCGGATCGCCGTCATCGCCCTGTGATTACCGGCGGCCTTTGCGAATGTGAACTCGGTCGTGGCCACTCCGAAGCAGGCGAGATACACCCCGGCGCGATCCAACGCCTCTTTGTCAGCGAGGGCGAGGCGAAACCGGTGCATCGCGCCCGCTGCGCGGCCTCGGCGTGTATAGAAATATGAGCCAATGTGCCCGTCGCCGCGAATGAGACCGCACAGGTAGCCACGCTTGTAGTCGTCGTCGACGACCGGCGCATCCACGCAACCGCCCGGGCCGAGCAACTTGCTGTTCAAGGTGAGATGTGGTCGCTGAAGCGGCCCGTACTGGGCTCCTATGACGTGCTTCCAGCCACGTCCCGTGAGAAAGCGGTGGTCCTCGCTCGCGATCAGCTCGGTGCCGTCCTCGAGCGCAACTGCGTACGCAGGCTTGACGCTTGACCACTTGTCGAGGACTTGCGTGACCACGAACCTTCGGTACGCGCCGTAGCGGACGGTCCCATAGATCGACTCCCCCACGTCGACGTCGGCTATCCGCTTCGTGCGCCCATCAGCCATCAGGATCCGCGTTTCAGGGCTTATGCAGTAGGAACATGCATGGCTGCAGCCCCTGTAAGGGTTGATCGTCCAGCGGAACGGCATCCGCGACTTCTCGGGCACGCGGTTGAGGACCGACCTGGCGTGCACCTCGTAGAAACGCATGTCGAGGGCCTCGGGAGCCTCGAAACGGCGCACCGCGGCCGGGTCGCGGTAGCCCGGCAGCCGCCGCTGCTCCTCGCCGTCGAGCGTCAGGTTGCTCCAGCGCACGAACATATGTTCGCATGAGCGCCGGACGAAGGCCCCCGAGCGTGCCCGAGGCGCCCCGGACGGAGGCCGCGGGCGGCCCTTACACAACCCCTACGCAAGCCTGCGCTGGGGCTTAGCGCGGTCGCGCACGATGGCTCCACTCACCCCATCAATCAACCCCAGGAGGTTCGATCCAATGACCATCTCGAGAATGCTCGGCGCGACAATGGTCGCGGGCGCGCTTGCCACCGGAGGGGCGGTCGCCGGCATCGCCAGCGCGGCCGCGTCGCCGACGACGACGCAGAGCACCGCCTCGACCGGCGCGGCGAGCACGACATCGACGACCCCGTCGACCTCGACCCCGTCGACGACGACCCCGACGCCGGCCCAGAAATCGGCGGCGCCGAGCGGGAAAGCCTGCCCGAACATGGGCTCGGGCACAGGCAGCGGCTCGGATTCGGGCTCCAGCTACGACGGCGGCCCGCCTGTGGTAGCGAGCTACCAGTGAGCGAGCGCCGGTCAGACCGGCGCAGACGGCTCGGCCGGCGCGGCGGCTGGTAGCGCCGCGCCGGCCGAATCGGCACGGAAATGCAGGTTTTCCACCGCCGTCAACGTACGTCCACGTCGACCGGGAGCGGTAATCGAGCGGGTCGCGCCAGCCGAGCGTTTACCTGTGAATTCCGATCGCTCACCAAGTCCCGAACGCGCGGCCGGCAGGACGTCGTGGCTGTGCCGCGACGAGTTCGACCGGGAGCGCATGCTCGACATGGACGAGCGCGTGCGACCGGTCAGGCGCAGGACGTTCGCGATCCTGGCCGTGGCGATCGCGTCGGTCGCCCCGTGGCTCGGCTGGTGGCCGCTGCTGTTCCTGATCCCGGGACTCGCGTTCTTCGCCGCCGCGGATCGGCTGATGCCGCGAATGGCCCGCCCGGAGCTGGTGATGTTCACGGCGTGGATCGGCAGCGAGCTGACGATCGCCGGCGCGGTGGCGCTGGAGGGCGGGTCGCTGGTGGCCCTGTCGTGGCTGGCGATCCCGGTCATAACGCTCAGCTCCCGCTTCCCGATGCGCGGGGTGGTCGTGGGCGTGGCGATCGCGAGCGCACTGGTGCTGGCGGTGGCCTTCGGGGTCGATCCCCACGGCGTGACGGGCAGCCCCGCGCTGGTGGGCGCCCCGCTCACCTTGGTCCTGTCGGTGGCGGTCCTGTCGACGCCGCTGATGCGCTCGGACATCCAGCACCGCAGCGACGCGGTCATCGACCAGCTCACGGGCATGCTCAACCGCAAGGCGCTCAGCGTGCGCGTCCTGGAGCTCGCCCAGCAGTCGGGCGTCACGGGCGAGCCGGTCGGGGTGATAGTCGCCGACCTGGACCACTTCAAGCAGGTCAACGACACCCACGGGCACACCGTCGGCGACGTCGTACTGCAGGAGGTGGCCTACCTGATGCGCAAGCAGCTGCGCGCGTTCGACCTCGCCTATCGCCTCGGCGGCGAGGAGTTCCTGATCCTCGTGCCCGGGTCCGATCTCGAGCAGACCGCCGAGCTGGCCGAGCGCCTGCGCGCGGGCGTGGCCGCGGATCCGGTGGACGGCGGGCTGTCGGTCACGATGAGCCTCGGCGTCGGAGCCTCCGCGCGCAGCGAGCGCTTCGCCTACGCCGATGTCTTCGCGGCGGCGGACGCGGCGCTGTACAGGGCCAAGCGCGGGGGACGCAACCGCGTGTGCGTGGCCTCAGAGCTCGATCACGCTGCGGATGCCGTCCTGGGCCTCCATCAGCTCGAAGCCGCGATTGACGTCCTGTAGCCGCAGTCGATGTGAGATGAACGGGTCGACGTCGATCTCCCCGGCGAGATAGCGCTCCACGAGCGCCGGCACGTCCTCGCGCCCCTTCAGCCCCCCGAAGGAGGAGCCGCACACGCGCCTGCCGGTGATCAGCAGGCGCGGCACGACGTCGAGCGTCTCGCCGCGGCCGGCGACCCCGCAGACCGTGCACAGACCCCAACCCATGCGCGCCGCTTCGACCGCCTGGCGCATCACGGCCACGTTGCCGGTCGCCTCGAAGGTGTAGTCGGCGCCGAAGCCGGCGGTCATCTCCAGGATCTGCGCCACCGTTTCGGCGCCGGCGAGGAGCAGGTCGGTGGCTCCCTGGCCGCGCGCGAGCTCCAGCCGCTCGGGCGCGAGATCGACGCACACGATCCGCTCGGCTCCCTGCAGCCGGCAGCCGGCGACCGCGCCCAGCCCGACCATGCCGGCGCCGAACACCACGCACGTCGAGCCGGCGCTGACGGAGGCCGTCCTGATCGCCGCGCCAAGCCCGGTGGACAGGCCGCAGGCGAACAGGCACGCGCGGTCGAGCGGCGCCTCGGGGTCGATCCGCGCGAGCGCGATCTCGGGCATCACCGTGCACTCGGCGAACGTCGAGGTGCCCATGAAGTGGCGCAGCGGCTCGCCCGCGCGCGAGAGTCGGGTGGTGCCGTCGGGCAGGTAGCCGAGGTTCTGCTGCTCGCGGATCGCCAGGCAGAGGTTGGTGAGGGGGCTTGTGCAGTGCACGCACTGGCCGCACTGCGGCGAGAACAGCGTCACCACGTGGTCGCCCTCGCGCACCAGCGAGACGTCCTCGCCGCAGCGCTCGACCACGCCGGCGCCCTCGTGGCCGAGCACGGTCGGGGCGTAGCCGGAGGGATCGACGCCCGAGGCGGTGTACATGTCGGTGTGGCACACGCCACACGCGTGCAGGCGCACGAGCACCTCGTGCGGGCCGGGCTCGGCCAGCTCGACCTCCTGCACGACCAGCGGCCGGGCGAACTCCTCGAGCACGGCCGCTTGGATCCTCATCGGCTCGGGGTGCTCGCGCTCATGCCAACGAGCGCGTCAGCAGTCGCTCCTCGCCGGACAGCGTCTGGCTGGTGGCGGCCACGATCTCCACGTCGGTGAGCTCGCCGGGGGCCGCCAGGCCGGTGAAGTTGACGACCTTGTTGTGGCGCGTGCGCCCGCGCAGGCGCTCGGGGTCGTTGCGCGAGGGGCCTTCCACGAGCACCTCCAGCGTGCGCCCGACGAAGCGCTGGGCGCGCTCGCGCGCCCTGCGCTGCACCAGCTCCACCAGCTCCTCCATGCGCGCCACCTTCAGCGGATGGGGCACGACCCCGTCGGCGACGGCGGCCGCCTCGGTGCCGCGCCGCGGCGAGAACAGGAACGTGAACGCGCCGTCGTAGCCGACCTGCTCGACCACGTCGAGCGTCTGGCGGAAGTCCTCGTCGGTCTCCCCCGGGAAGCCGACGATGATGTCGGTCGTGAGCGCCGCGTCGGGGACGTGCTCGCGGATCATGGCCACGCGGTCGAGGTAGCGCGCGCGGTCGTAGGTGCGGCGCATCGCCTTGAGGATGGCGCTGGAGCCCGACTGCAGCGGCAGGTGGATGTGCTCGCACACGCTCGCCAGCTGCGCGTGCGCGCGGATCACGTCCTCGCGCATGTCCTTCGGGTGGGGGCTCGTGTAGCGGATGCGCTCAATGCCGTCGATCCCGTCGAGCAGCGCCAGCAGCTCGGCGAAGCTCGTCGACTGCCGTCCACCCGCCCGCAGGTCGCGCCCGTAGGAGTTGACGTTCTGCCCGAGCAGCGTCACCTCCCTGACGCCGTCGGCGGCCATCGCCGCCACCTCCGCCACGAGCTCCTCGGCGGGACGGCTGACCTCTCGCCCGCGCGTGGACGGGACGATGCAGTAGGAGCACGCGCAGTTGCAGCCCACGCTGATCTGCACCCAGCCCTGGAACGGGCGCTCGCGATGCGCCGGCAGGTGCCCGGTGAAGCCCTCGAACTCGAAGAAGCCCTGTGCGCTCAGCGAGTCGCTGGTCAGGAACTCGGCCAGCTTGTGCACCTGGCCGGGACCGAACGCCACGTCCACGAACGGGAAGCGCTCGAACACCTCGTCCTTGAGCGACTGTGCCCAGCAGCCGCCGACGCCCACGATGCGCGCGGGCCGCTCGCGCTTCAGGCGCCTGGCCTCGCCCAGGTGGGCGATGAAGCGGCTGTCCGCCGACTCGCGGATCGAGCACGTGTTGAACAGGATCAGGTCGGCCTCGCCGCGCTCGCGCGCCTCGGCGTAGCCGAGCGACTCGAGCATGCCCTTCATGCGCTCGGAGTCGTGCTCGTTCATCTGGCAGCCGAACGTCGTCAGGTGGTAGCGCTTCATGGGGACAGGGTATCCGGCGCATCGCCTAAGGTCCCGCGCACCATGCTCGCGACCCTCCACTTCCTCTCCGAACAGGTCTTCGGCGACAGCTACCTCGAACTGCTCACGCTCGCCGTCCTGATATCGGCGTTCACGGCGGCGTACAAACACGTCGAATGCCACCAGAACGGCTGCCACCGGCTGGGGCGCTTCCAGCACGGGCACCTGAAACTGTGCGGCGTCCATCATCCGCTGGTGCCCGACGACGGCAAGATCAGGGCCGAGCAGATCGACGCGGTGACCAAGGCGAAAGACCACCCGGCGACCAACGCGAAAGACCACTGAAAGGGCGCGCGAGCCCCGGGCGCCACCCAGCCCTACTTGGCCGCCGGCCGGTAGAGCGTCACGTTGCGATCCAGCGCTCCGCCGGCGAACCCCTTTGGGCGCCCGCCCTGGGCATCGAGGTAGGCGAGCTCTCTGGAGACGTCGCCGAGGCCGCGCACGCCCCCGGGTACGTGGTCGATCATCCACGTCTGCAGCGCCACGCCATCCCCTCTCGTCGTCAGCACGCGCAGGGCGCGCGCCTGCTGCGGGTAATCGATCAGCGAGCCGGTTTCGATCAGCCAGTAGCCGCCGCGGGGGCCGGGCCGCGGCACGACGCGGTTGCGGTGCGTGTGCCCGGAGATCGCGGCGAGCACCCGCGGGTGGCGGTCGAGCAGCGCGAGCAGCTGCGCGCCGCCGGCCGAGCTGGACAGCGGCTGGTGGGAGATCACCAGCAGCCAGCGCTCGCCGGCGCCCTCGAGCTGCGCCTGGAGCCACCGCGACTGCCCGGGGTGCACGAGCCCGCCGGAGCCGCCCTGGCGGCGGACGAGGTCGAGCACGACCACGCGCAGGCGATCGCCGACGTCGAGCGTGTAGTCGAGCAGCGGGCCGCCCGCGCCGAGGCCGGCGGCCGCGCGCAGGCCGTCCAGCATCTCCGCGCTCGTGAGCTCGCGCCGGCGCGGGTCCGGGGGAACGACGACCGAGGGCGCCGACAGCAGCTCATCGATGATCGGCTCGATCAGCTCGGGCACGGGAAGGCCGTCCGGCGCGGCGGCAGTCAGGCTGGCCGCTCCGGCTGGCAGGGTCAGCCCTTCCGGCAGCTGCCACACGGCGCGATCGCCCAGCGCGATCGCGGCCGTGAGCGCCGTCGGCGTGAGCACGCCCTGCACGAGCAGGTCGTGATCTCCGAGCACCGGATAGCAGCGCGCGCGCAGCCCCGCCGCCCGGAAGCCGCTGGTGGCGGCGGCGAGCATCCCCGGGTGCCGCGGCGCGTCGAGGTCGGGGCGATAGTAGAACGGGTCGGCGTCGCCTGCCCACTGCACCCCGAAGTAGCCGGGCGCGCCGCTGTTGGGATCGACCGCCCCGCCGCGCAGCACGGCGAGCGCGCGTTCCAGCTCGTTGGCCTGGGCGTTGTCGATCAGGTCGCCGCCCTGGATGACGAGATCCGGCGCGAGCGCGTGGATCGCGCGAACGGCGCCGTCGAGCACCTGCGCGGTGAGCGCCTCGTGGGGGCGGAACGTGGAGGTGAAGGGGGCGCCGAGGCGGTCGAGGAAGGTGACGCGCGCGGGCGACTCGGCGTCGAGCACGTGGGCGTCGGTGAGGTGCGCGACGGTCCCGAGCATGCCCGTGAACGGCGCGCGCGGCGCGAGCTCCGTGCGGTCGATCAGCGGCGCGCCGGCGGCCGCGCCGAGGATGCCGCTGCCGCTCGGGTCCACCCAGGTGCTCCGCAGCGTCGAGCCGCTGGGAGCCGGGCGCAGCGCGCTGCCGCCGCCGCAGCCGGCGAGCGCCAGCACGAGCGCGCCGCCGGCCCCGCCGGCGATCAGCTGGCGACGGGTGAGCAGGCGCGCGTCGGCGGCGCTCATGCCAGCCCCCGCGCGATCGGCGCGGCGAGCGTCCGCGCGGCGACGAGCGCGACGGCGGCGAGGGCGAGCAGCGCCAGGCCGGCGAGCAGGACGGCGATCTCGACGGCGCCCGCGCCGAGCGGCAGTTCGGCGTATCCGGCGGCGATGCGCGCGATCGCCGGGCCGAGCAGCAGGCGCTCGAGCGCGATGCCGAGGATGGCCGCGGGCAGCAGGGCGGCGAGCGCCGCTCCGGCCAGCAGCGATCGCACGGAGCGGCCGCGGGCGCCGCACACGCGCAGCAGCGCGATCGCCGATCGTCGTTCGCTGGCGGTCAGCGTGAGCGCTTGCAGGAGCGTGTACAGGCACACGAGCGCGTCGACGACGGCGACGGCCCGCAGCAGCGCCTCGAGCGCGGCCACCAGCGCGCTGCCGCCGTGGGCGACGCCGGCCGAGCTGCTGACGCTCGCGCCCAGTTCGTCCAGGCGCGAGGCGACCGCACCCACGCTCGCGCCCGGGCGCAGTCGCACGGCGAGCTGCTCGGGCGCGCTCGGGTCCTCGGCCAGCAGGGCCGCCGCGGGCACGTAGGCGATGCGGCCGTCGTGCTCGAGCGAGGACACGATGCCGGCAACGCGCAGCCGCAGCTCCTGCCCGCTCGGGAGCGCGAGCGCGAGCGTCGAGCCGACGTCCAGCCCCAGCACCTGGGCCAACCCCTGGCCGACGTCGGCCTCGTCCGCTCCGGTCAGGCGCCGGCCGGCGATCAGCGGCGGGTCTTCGAAGCTCGCCTGATCCCCGGGGTAGGCGATCGTCTCGACGATCTCGCCGAGGGAGAACGAATCGAGCGCGTTCAGTTCATAGCGCGGAGCGACGGCGGCGACGCCGGGCAGCGCGCGCACGCTGCCGACGGCCGCCGGCGGCAGCGCGGCGGTGAGCTGGTAGCGGCGGCCGAGCGCGGCGGGGTCGTTTTCGAGCGTCCCGAGCTCGTTCGCGAGCGCGAGCATGAGCAGCACGAACGCCGAGCAGATCGCAAGCGAGGCCAGCGTCGCGGCGAGGCGCACGCGGCGCGCCATCACGAGCCTCGCTCCCAGACGGAGGAACCCTGGTGCGCGTGCGCCCGCCACGAGCGCGCGCCGGCGGCGCGGCGAGCGCAGCTCGGCGCCGCGCAGCAGCTCCGCGGGGGCGGTGGCGGCGGCACGCCAGACCGGCCACGCGGCCAGCAGGGTGGGTATCGCGACGGTGAGCGCGAAGCAGCCGGCCAGCGGCAGCGCCAGCGCCAGCCCGGGGCCGGCCTCGTTGAGCAGCGCGAGCAGGCGGTCGCTGGGGCCGGCGGCGATGAGCGCCCCGGCCGCGCAGCCGATCGCGGCCGCGGGCACCGCGACGATCAGCGCCTCGAGCGCGCACACAGCGGTGACATGGGCGCGCGATGCCCCGATCGCCCGGCGGATGCCGATCGCGTGCAGCCGGCGCTGCACCTCGGCGCGCGCGGAGGCGGCGAGCATCACCGCCGCTGTCAGCAGCGCTACGAGCGAGAGCGCGGCGAGCAGTGCGATCACGATTCCGGCCGCTTCGTCGATCAGCACGTGCACGCCGCTGCGGGTGACGATGCTCAGGTCGTGCAGGCCGTAGCTCGTGATGCGGGCCTGCGCGAGCACCGCGTCGAGCTCGGACGGGTCGTGCAGCCAGATCTCGGCCGTGTCGACGGTCGGTTCGGCGGTGGCTGCGAAGCGTTCCGGCAGGCGGGCCGCGAGCGACGCGAGCGACACGTACACGCGTGGCGCCGCCAGCGGGAAGGCGACGTTGTCGGGCGCGCGCGCGAGGCCGACGATGCGCGCGTCCAGGCCGCCGAGGAGGATCGAGTCGCCGGGGGCGAGCCCCCACGCGTGCGCGAGCCCCGCTTCGACGACGACACCGCCGGAGGCCGTGGAGACGTCGTGTCCGGCGACGATCGCGTAGCCGCGACGGCCCGATCCGAGCACCTCGACCTCGCCGTTGTTCGCACCGTGCGACCCCGACGCGAGGTCGACCCCGGTGATTTCGTCTCGCAGCGAGAACGCGGCCACGTCGGGAAGCGCCTGGATGCGACCGGCGACGCGGCTCGCCGGCTGCGCGTCGAAGCGCACGATCACGTCCGGAAGGTCGGCTGCGCGCGCGCTGCGTTCGAAGCCCGTGCTCAGCCCGTATCCGACGGTGGCGGCGACCGCCAGCATCGCCGCCGCGAGCGCTATCCCCAGCGCGCTCAGCGCGACTCTGCCTCGCGCTGAGCGCGCGCCTGCGAGGGCGTCGCGCAGCGCGCTGCTCACGGCGGCTGCGGCTCCAGCCGGCCGTCGTCCAGGCGCAGGACGCGGTCGGCCACCGCGGCGGCCTGCGGTTCGTGCGTGACGAGCACGACCGCGCGGCCCTCGTTCCTCAGCCCGCGCAGCAGCTCGAGCACGCCCGCGCCCGAGCGCTCGTCCAGGCTGCCGGTGGCCTCGTCGGCGAGCACGAGCACCGGATCGTTGACCAGCGCCCGTGCGATCGCGAAGCGCTGCTGCTCGCCGCCGGAGAGCTCGTGCGGCAGGTGGTCTGCCACCGCGGCCACCCCCAGCCGCTCGATCAGTCCTGCGGCTCGCTCGTGGCCGCCCGCGGCGGCACCCGGCAGGCCGGCCGCGAGCATCACGTTCTCGGCGCCGCTCAGCTCCTCGATCAGCTGGAAGGACTGGAAGATGAAGCCCAGGCGCCGCAGGCGGATGCGGCTGAGCGCACGCTCGGAGGCGTCGGTGAGCGACTCGCCGGCGACGTATATGCGACCGCTGTCGGGTCGGTCGAGCCCGCCGAGCAGGTGCAGCAGCGTCGACTTGCCAGAGCCCGAGCGGCCGAGGATCGCGACCATCTCGCCGCGCTCGACCGCGAGATCGAGCCCGCGCAGGATCTCGCGGGCGGCGCGCCCGCGTCCGACGCGCTTGCCGAGCTTCTCGACCCGCAGGACGGGCGGCTCGCTGGCGTCAGCGGATGCGCCATCCCGGTCCACCCTGCTGCGCGCGTGCACGGCCGTCACGTGCCAACGGTAGCGCCCGCCGGCGGGGGTTTGCTGCAATCGGAACTAGCGGTTGGGTTTCGGCGAGCGGATCTCAACCGCTATGACGCTCGGCGGCGGTGCAGGCGGCATCGGGTTCGACGGAAGCGGCTTTGGGGATGCTGGCGTCTCGGACATCTCAATGAAGGAGTGTAACGACGAGGGCAACGACGAGCGCGAGAATCTCGACGGTCAGGAGAACGATCGCGCTGCGTACGCTCGCGGACGACGACTCGAGAATGAGCTGATTGTGTCGGTAGCCATCGTCCAAATAGCCCGCAGCGGACGCTTGCATCTGTCGCAGGTCGGCTCCGCTCGTCTTGGCGATCTCGAGCACCTCGCTGCCGAGGAGCCCGGCGCGGATGTCCCGGGGAAAGAGGGCGGCACCGCACGCGCGAGCGCAGAAGAAGTAGGCGATCGCGGCCGCGCAGAAAGGGATCAGGGCGACCTTCGGTCCGCTGTCGACGGCGATGGCAGTAACAGGGACCACGTCTCCGCTCCGCCCGTCACCCACAGGCCGTGAAACGCGAAACGCCTCATGAATACGGGGCCGCAACGAGTACCGCTACCGGGTTCGAACCCGGGGATGCAAGGACCAGCGTCGCGTCGCTCTGTCAAAGCCAAAGGGCCATCGCGCCGAGATGCTCGAGAACACTCGGGACCGAGGTCGTATTCACCCAACCATTCACCCAGTCCCATTGCCTGTGCGGACTCCGCTCCGACACGGTCCCCACAGCCCAGACAACCTCATTCGGACATCGGTTCGTTCAGAGGTTGTTGTGGAGCCATTTGCTGTTCGCGTCGGACAGCTTGGCCTTTGATGCCCATCTGCCGGCGGTGGCCCTATCGAGCTTGAGTACGAGGACCGCGGATGGAACTGTAGGGACAGCGACGCCGACGAGGTCGCGCCACTCTTTCGCTGTGCGTCCCCCGACGATCCAAAGGTCGGCGAATCCGTGCCACCAGCCGTTGGCGTTTGCCTTGACGATGCCCTGAATCTGTTCACGCTGCGCGGGCGATACCCGGTCGGCAACGATCGCGAACGTCGGGAGATTCGGCGCACTAGCCATGCGTGGGAGGCTCCTTCTTGCCCCGGGTTCCCGGGTCGAGGCCGGGAATGCCTTCGTCCTTGTCCGTCGCGGGTCCACTAGGGGGCAGGACTTCTACTCCCGACGCCATGCTCCGGGGAATAGTTTCGATGTACTCGCCTGTAGTCGAGTTTCCGAGCGTCATCTGTTCGTACTCGATGAGTTCGCGGCCAGTAACTTGACCGAGCTGCAGCTTCATCGGGGTCCGGACGTTCATAGTGACCACAACCCCGATCAGCCCCACCAAGACGGCGGCTCCGAAAATAAGCACCGGCAAGATGAGATATCGGAGTTCTTTCTGGGTGGCGAGCACGGCTATCGCTCCTACAACGCCCGCCTCGACTAGACCCAATACGGTCGCATAGAAGCCGAGCACCGTCTTGGGCTCGGTATGCTCGCCACTCTCCCGCCTTCGAAAGCCGATCGCCACGTGGGCGAGACTAACCGGAACGGTCAGCTCCCGCAGCGTCCAGGTACATGTCGAGCTTAGCGGCAGCCTTCTGGCGCGAGTCGGGGAACAGGTGCCCATAGATCGCCTTCGTGGTGTGCGGGTCGCTATGCCCGATCATCGCCGTCAACTCCAAATCGATCGGCCCGGCCTTGATGAGGTAGCTCGCGGCGCTGCGCCGAGCCTCGTGCAGCGTTATGGGCTTCAACAGTTCGACCGTCTCAGCGTCCTCGGCCTCTTTCACGCGCCGCTTGCTCTCGGCCTTCCACGCCTGCGAGCGCACGGGCACGGACGGTCGATGAGACGAACGGCAGCGTGGGCGTGCGCCCGAACACGAAATCGTCACCGTGACGGCGAGAGGTGAGCTTCTGGGCACGCAGCGCAGTACCCGCAGTACCCCTACCGGTGTGTGGTTTCAGCTCACGCGACTCGAAACCATGTCTCCGCCATGAGAGGACACCCGCCAACCCCGAGCGCCCCGTAGCCCCCTACGCCGCCGCCACCGTCGGTTCACTCGCGAGCGGCCGCCCGGCGTCCTGCGGCGCCGACCCGGTCGTGTCGCGGTCGATCGGCGTCACCAGATCCGTGCCCAGGCCGAGCGCCGCGTAGATCTTGTCTTCGATCTCTTTCGCCATCTCCGGGTTCTCGTCGAGGTGCGCCTTGGCGGCGGCGCGTCCCTGGCCGAGGCGGTCGTTGCCGTATGAGAAGAACGAGCCCGACTTCGACACGATGTTGTGCTCCAGGCCCAGGTCGATCAGGCAGCCCGACGTGGAGATGCCCTTGCCGAACTCGATGTCGAACTCGGCCTGGCGGAACGGAGCCGCCACCTTGTTCTTGACCACCTTCACGCGCACGCGGTTGCCGACCGCCTCGGTGCCGTCCTTGAGCGTCTCGATGCGCCGGATGTCAAGGCGCTGGGAGGCGTAGAACTTCAACGCGCGACCGCCCGGCTGGGTCTCGGGCGAGCCGAACATCACGCCGACCTTTTCGCGAATCTGGTTGGTGAGGATGCACAGCGTCTGCGTGCGGTTCAGGTTGCCGGCGAGCTTGCGCATCGCCTGCGACATCATGCGCGCCTGCGCGCCGACCGTCTGGTCGCCCATCTGCCCCTCGAGCTCGACCTTCGGGGTGAGCGCCGCGACCGAGTCGATCGCCACGACGTCGACGGCGCCCGAGCGCACGAGCATGTCGGCGATCTCCAGGGCCTGCTCGCCGTAGTCGGGCTGGGAGACGAGCAGCTCGTCGATGTCGACGCCGATCTCTTTCGCGTAGAGCGGGTCCATCGCGTGCTCGGCGTCGATGAACGCGCACACGCCGCCGAGCTTCTGCGCCTCGGCGAGCACGTGGTAGATCATCGTCGTCTTGCCCGAGGACTCCGGGCCGAACACCTCGACGATGCGCCCGCGCGGCACCCCGCCGATCCCGAGCGCCAGATCGAGCGAGAGCGCTCCCGTGGGGATCGCGTCGCAGCGCACCTGCGCGCCCTCGTCGCCCATGCGCATGACCGTGCCCTTGCCGAACTCGCGCTCGATCTGCGTGAGCGCGCCCTGAAGGGCGGCGTCGCGCGCCTTGGCGGCCTTCTCCTGGTCGGTCACGGACATGGTCTGACTCCTCCGGTTCGAGATGGACCGGAAAAGCTAGACGCCGCTGCGGACGGAACAGTTGTTCGCATCCCGGCCCTTCGTCCACCGACCACGCCGACGCTTGCGCGGCCGGCGAATGGGGACGATGACCAAGCGAGCCCACCCGCCTCAGAGCTCCCGCTCCCCTCCCCCGTGCCCATCAGCCCACCCGCCCGACGCCTCACCCTGGCCCTGACGCTCGTGCTGTCGCTGGCGGTGCTCGTGGCGGCGCTGCTGGGCCCATCCCAGACGCTCGCCCAGGCGCGCAGGGCCACCTGCTCGAGCTCCGCCACCGACTCCAGGGCCAAGCTCGCCGTCCACACGTGCGTCCAGCCTGCGCGCAAGCGCAGGACGCACCACGCGACCAGGCACCGCGCCAAGCACGCCAAGAAGACTCGCAAGGCGAGCCCCCGGCCCCCCGTTCTGGCGGCGGCGTACTGCGAAGACGGCAGCGTGCCCGTGCGGGCCGGGAACGGGTCGTTCTCCTGCGACGACGGCTCCGAACCGGCGTGCGAAGACGGCTCGACCCCGACGGTCTCCCGTAACGGCAGGAGCCTCGTCTGCCCCGTCGCCGGCGAAGGCGAAGGCGAAGCGGGCTCCAGCGAAGAATGCCAGGCGGGTGAAGCGGGCGCCGGCTGTGGCGCCGAAGCCGGCTCCACGTCGGGCGTACCGGCCTGCGAAGCGCCCTCCAGCGAAGGCTCCGGCCCCGCCTGCGAAGAACAGAGCTGACGGACGCGGCCGCCGCTCAGCGCCCGGCCGTCGCCAGCTCGCCGCGCGCGAGCGCCTCATAGGTCGCGCCCTCGGGCGCGAGCCACGAGCGGTACAGGACGATCGCCTCCGGCGCGAAGCTCAGCCGCGGCGTGGCGGGCAGCGGCTGCTCGCGGCGCGAGCGCTCGGCGCCCGCGCCGGTCGCCGGCCGGCGTCTGCCGGCTGGTCCCCCGCGCACGCGCGCGAGCGTGATGTGGGGCCTGAAGCGGCGGCGCTGCGGCTCCCAGCCGGTGGCGCTCGCCAGCGCCCCGCTCACGCGCTCCTGCACGCGCGCGAGCTCTCCGCTGCGATCGTGGATCTCCACGGCGAGCGCGTGCGGTCGCCGTGGAGGCAGCCACAGCGGCGCTCCCACCGACAGCTCGCAGTCGTGCTCCGCGCGCGCGCCGACGGTGGCCGCCAGCGCGTCGATCTCCTCCACCGGGCGGCTGCCCAGGAAGCACAGCGTCAGGTGCAGCGAGTGCGCGCCCAGCAGTCGCAGCGCACCGCGCGAGCCTCCGGCCGCCCGCGCGCCTGCCGCCACGCCGCGAGCCCACTCGACGAGCTGCTCGCAAACCTCCACGGGCAGGTCTACCGCCACGAACAGCCTGGCTGTGGCACCGCGGGACATCGCCCGGGCGATGCTAGCGAGGGGGATCGCCCAGCGCGCGGCGGACGAGGTGCATCGCCACCGTGGTCGCGCGATCGCGCACGTCGGCCCGCCCCCCGGGGAGGTTGACCGAGCGGGTGAGCTCGCCGAGCTTCGATCGGTCGACCCCGTCGAGCGTGACGCTCAGCCACACGAGTCCCACCGGCTTCTCCTCGGTGCCGCCGCCCGGGCCCGCCACGCCTGTGATCCCGACGCCCACGTCCGCGCCCAGGCGTGCCCTCGCCCCATCGGCCAGCGCCTGCGCGACCTCGGCCGAGACCGCGCCGTGGGTCTCGATCAAGCGAGGCTCCACGCCGGCGTGGGCGACCTTCGCCTCGTTGGAGTAGGCGACGATCCCGCCGCGGAAATAGTCGGAGGCGCCCGCCAGCTCGGTCAGCCGAGCCGCCAGCAGCCCGCCGGTGCACGACTCGGCCGTGGCGATCGTGCGGGCCGGACTGGATCGGTCCCCCCGCAGGAGCGCCGCGACCTGCTCGTCGACCGTGCTGCCGTCCCGCGAGAACAGCGTGTCGGCGTGGCGAGCGCTCACCACCGCGACGAAGGCGTCGTAGACGTCCTGCGCGTCGGGCTCGTAGCGGGTCACGACCTCGACCTCCCCTCGTTTCAGGCAGGTCGTCACCTCCAGCCTGCCGAGCTCGACCCCATCCTGCTCGGCGACCCGCAGTGTCTCGGCGATCTCGGACTCGGGAATCCCAAACAGGCGCAGCGTGTGCTGCGCGTAAACGGTCGCGCCCGCGAGCACCGCCCGCAGGGCCTGTGTTCTCACGGCCTGCCCCCACATCGGCTGCAGCTCGCGCGGGGGCCCCGGCAGGACGATGACCGTGGGTCCGCCGTCGGGCTCGCCCGCCCCGGCCGCCGGGGGCACGACGAGCCCGGGCGCGGTCCCGACCGGCTCGAGCACGGTGGCATCGCGCGGAATGGTCGCCTGCTTGCGGTTGGCCGCGGCGATCGCCTCCGGATCGATGTTCGGCCAGCGCCGCAGCAGCGGCCGAACGATCTCCGCGATGCGCCCGGCGAGCGCCTCGTCGAGCACCATCTCGCGGCCCTGGAAGTCCCCCACGACCTCAGCCGTCAGGTCGTCCGCGGTGGGCCCGAGCCCGCCGCTGGTCACCACCACGTCCATGCCCCGCTCGGCCATGAACGCCAGCGCCGCGCGCATGTCCTGCGGGCGGTCGCCGACGATCGTCGTGTACGCGAGCTCGACGCCCAGCTCGTACAGCCTGTCGGCCAGCCACGGTCCGTTGCGATCGCTCACCCGTCCGGTCAACACCTCGGTGCCGGTCACCACTATGCCGGCGCGCACGCTCACCGCGCGCTCACGTGCACGTCGGCAGCCGGCCGGCCGGCAGCAGCTGGCGGCCGTAGGCCTTGGTGATCGAGTAGCCGATCGCCTGGCTGGAGGGCGGCACGGTTCGCGGTATCCCGTCCACGAACATCGTCACCGCGTTGTTCCCCAGCGTGAGCTCGAAGCGCCTGGCACGGTAGGTCTGCGTGCTTTCGCCGGGTTGCAGCTCGATCCCGGGGACCAGCTTGGCCCCGTCGTCGCCGATCAGGCACACGTAGTCCACGGCGCTCGCCTTCAGCGACAGCGCCACCGTCGCCGACGGGGAGACAGCGCCGTGGTGAGCGCCGGATCCGCGCGCGCCGTGCTTGGAGCGGGACGCGCCGCCGCGCGCCGCCACGCCGGTCGATGTGGAGGTCGTGGTCTTGGACGGGCTGCCGCCGGCGATCAGCAGCACCACCAGCACCACGATCACCACCCCGATCGCGCTCACCGCGATCACGAATCCGCGCGAGGAGCGCTCGCCGGGTCCCGGCCGCCCACGTGGACGCGCGCTCTGCGGGGTGGAGACGATCGGCTCGAGCATCGCCTCGCTCGGGTGCTCGTGGTGCAGCCGGTACTCCTCCACCAGGGCCTTGCCGTCCAGGTCGAGCGCCTGGGCGTATGTCCGCAGGAAGCTCTTGACGAAGGTCGGCCCCGGCAGCAGGCCCCACTCTTCGTTCTCCAGCGCGCGCAGGTACTTCGCGCGGATCTTGGTCTTGGCCTCGATCTCCGAGACGTCGATGCGTGCGCGCATACGCGCCTCGCGTAGCGTTGCTCCGATCTCCGGCATATCAAGCCAAGAGGCTAGTCCTTGACGGCCGTAGCCGACTGGGCGGGCGGGGACTGCAGAGCCTCCAGCACCCGCGGCAGGTCGGCCTCGGTGATCAGCACCTGCCTCGGCTTGGATCCCTCATAGCCCGAGATGACCCCGCGGCGCTCGAGCATGTCGATCATGCGGCCCGCGCGCGTGTACCCCAGGCGCAGGCGGCGCTGGAGCATCGAGGTGGACGCCGTCTGCATCTCCGCGACCAGCACGATCGCGTCGGTCAGCAGCGGGTCCTCGTCGGGGTCGAACTCGTCCGGCGCGCTCTCCGGCGCCTCCGCCTCGACCTTCTCCAGCAGCTCCTCGCGCAGCTCCGGCTCGCCCTGGCGGCGCCACAGGTCGGTCAGCTTGGCGATCTGGGACTCGTCGATGTAGGCGCCCTGGATGCGCTGCAGGCGCGAGGTGCCCACCGGGCTGAACAGCATGTCCCCCGCCCCCAGCAGCGACTCGGCTCCGTTCTGGTCGAGGATCACGCGCGAGTCCGTCTGCGAGGAGACCGCGAAGGCGATCCGCGAGGGCACGTTCGCCTTGATCATCCCCGTGATCACGTCCACGCGCGGGCTCTGCGTGGCCAGCACCAGATGGATGCCCACCGCGCGCGCCTTCTGCGCCAGGCGGATGATCGAATCCTCCACGTCGGCCGGCGCCACCATCATCAGGTCGGCGAGCTCGTCGATCACGCACAGGATGTAGGGCAGCGGCGCTTCGCCGCGCTTGGCCCTCGCCTTGTTGAGCTCGATCAGGCCGCGGGTGCGCGCCAGCGACATGATCCCGTAACGCTGCTCCATCTCCTTGACCAGGTTCGCCAGCGCGTTGGCCGCCATCCGCGGGCTGGTGATCACCGGGGTCAGCAGGTGCGGGATCGACTCGTAGTGGTTGAGCTCCACCTGCTTGGGGTCGACCAGGACCAGCCTCAGCTCGTGCGGCGTGGCGCGCAGCAGCACGCTGCAGAGCATCGCGTTGATGGCGCCCGACTTGCCCGCGCCGGTGGTGCCGGCGACCAGCAGGTGGGGCATCTTGGCCAGATCGGCGCCGATCGCCTTGCCGGCGACGTCCTTGCCCAGCCACACGGTCAGCGGCGACCAGTCCTTGGGCGGCTCCTGGAAGACGTCGCCGAGCTTGACGATGCGCCGGTGGGCGTTGGGCACCTCGACCCCCACCGCCTGCTTGCCGGGGATCGGCGCCAGGATGCGGATGTCGGTGGCGGCCAGCGCGTAGGCCAGATCGTCCTTCAGCTGGGCCACCTTGGCGACCTTCGTGCCGGGCGCCAGGCGCAGCTCGTAGCGCGTGATGTGCGGGCCGGCGACCGTGCCGATCACCTTCGCCTGAACGCCGAAGTGGCCGAGCGCCTCCACCAGGCTCGTCGCGATCCGCCCCTGTCCGGCGGTGTCCGGACGCGCCTGCTCGCCGCTGGAGCGGGTCAGCAGCCTGGCGGCGTCCGGCAGCTGCCACACGAAGTCGGGGTCATCGGTGACGGCGTCGCGCAGCCTGCCCTGCGGGGTGAGCTGATCCGAACCCATCCCCTTCGCCTCCGCGCGAGCCACGCCGGAGACTTCCTCCACGTCGTCCGGGGCGAGCTCGACATCCCCGCCGTCGGCTTCCTCCGCCGGCTCCTCCAGGGCGGGCTCCTCCTCGCGCCAGTCGCGCGATGGCGCCTCCACGTGCGTGGCGCGCACGATCAGCTCCTCGGGCGCGGGGTCCGGGGGTCGCATCGGCTCCCCGATCTCCGAGCGCCCGGCGGCCGCGGCCGCGTCGATGCCCGGGACCTGTCGCTGCGCCCGCCCCCAGCTGCGCGCGCCCGCGCGGCGATCGCCCAGCGCGCGCACCATCCGCGTGGAGTCGAGCAGGCCGCTGCCGGTCGCGCGGATGACGCTCGCCAGCGAGGCGCCCGTCAGCAGGATCACGCCTGTGAGCAGCAGGAACACCGCGAGGATGTCCACGCCCACGCTCTGCACCAGCCGGTGGGCGGCCTGGTAGAGGGCCTCGCCGGCCACGCCGCCATGGCTCTGCAGGTGGGCCGACGTCCACGGGCCGGCGCCCGCACGGTCCCCACGTTCGCCCGAGCTCAGCCCGAGCATGCCCGCTGCCAGCGCGAGCGTGACCGCGCCGAACACGCACAGCGCGCCGGCGCGCAGCGGTCGCAGCGCGGGCAGCACCGGGCGCAGCAGCAGCGCGCCGCCGCCGAGGAACAGCGCCACCGGCGTGAGCGCCCGCGCGCGCCCGAGCGTCCAGCCGAGGGCCACCGCCAGGCCGTGCCCGGCGCGCCCGCCGTTCCAGCCGCCGTAGAAGATGAAGCCCATGAACACGCCGGCCGCCACGAGCGCCAGGCCGAGCACGTCGCGCTGGCGCTGGTCGAGCACCGGCACCCTGAAGGGCACAAGCAGGCGCGGCAGCCCGCCTCCGAGCAGCCATGAGCGGCTCGCGGTCGCGCCTCGCCGCCGTCGCCGGCGCGTGCGAGCACGGGTGGGGGCGCTCCTGCGAGCGCCCGAAGATCGGCCGGCCGGGGTGCCGGAGGAGGCGCGCTTGCGAGTGGGGGCCATCCCGCGCAACTTCGACGCCAGGCGCCCGGAACCTCCCTGCGGGCCTTACCATCGCTTTACACGGCACCATTTACATAAAGACCATGAACGACTTCTCCCGCGCCCCACGCGTCCTTGTGGTCGAGGACGACGAAGACATCGCCCAAGCGCTCCAGCGTTCCCTGCGCATGGAGGGATATGAGGTGAGGACGGCCGCCGACGGGCACACCGCGCTCGAGCAGGGGCACGCGTTCGCGCCCGATCTGGTGATCCTCGACCTCGGCCTGCCCGGCCTCGACGGCGTGGACGTCGCGCGCGAGCTGCGCGCCGGCGACGACGTGCCGATCCTGATCCTCACGGCTCGCGACGCGCTGGAGTCGCGCGTGGAGGGGCTGGACGCGGGCGCCGACGACTACCTGGTCAAGCCGTTCGAGCGCCAGGAGCTCCTGGCGCGCATGCGCGCCCTGCTACGCCGCCGGCCCCCGCGCGGCTCGGCCCCGCTGCGGGTCGGCGATCTGTCGCTGAACGTCGACACCCACGAGGTGGTCCGCGGCGAGCGCATGATCGAGCTCACCCAGCGCGAGTTCGAGCTGCTCGAGTACCTGATGCGCAACGAGCGCATCGTCATCTCGCGCCAGCGCCTGCTGGACGAGGTGTGGGGCTATGACCCGTTCTCGACCACGAACACGATCGAGGTGTTCGTGTCCAACCTGCGCCGCAAGCTGGAGGCAGAGAGCGAGCCCCGCCTGCTGCACACCATCAGGGGAGCCGGCTACGTCCTCCGAGCCTAGGCTGCCCCCTGCGCTGCGGCGCGCCGGCGCGCGCCTGCGTGCGCCCTTCAGGGTGCCCGCCAGCTTCGACCGGCTGCCGATCCGCGTGCGCCTGGCGGGCGTCTCGGCGCTGTTGACGTTCGTGATCCTGTGCGCGTTCGCGCTCGCGGTCGGCTCGCTGACCGTCGAGCGCATCCGGTCCAACTTCAACGAGGAGGTCGACGACACGGCCGTGCAGCTGCCCTCGCTGCTGACGATCACCGTGTATCCGTTCAAGACCTATCCGAGTCTGAGCGAGTTCGCCAACCCGGCCGACCACGCGGTCATCAGGATCCTCGCGCTCGACGGGAACGTGATCGAGCAGTCGCCCGCGAACGCGCCGTCGCTCGGCCTGCCCCAGGAACAGGCGAGGACCGTCCACGGCTACCGCGTGGTCAGCCGCCCGGCGGTGGTGCACCTCGTCAACGGCGAGCGCTGGGGCGCGGTGATCATCCAGTACGGCCGCCGCGTGTCCGACACCGAGGCGACGGTCAAGCGCGTGGAGCTGTTCCTGGTGCTGGGCGTGCTCGCGGGCAGCCTGCTGGCGCTGGCCGCCGGGATGGCGATCGCGCGCCGGGCGATGGCGCCGATCGCGCTGCTCACCTCGACCGCCGCCGAGATCGCGCGCACCCGCGATCCCTCCGGCGGCGTGCCCCAGCCGCTGGCCGACGACGAGGTCGCCGAGCTCGCGCGCACGCTCGAGGGAATGCTCCGCGAGCTCGACGCCGCACGCAGCGAGACCGAGTCGATGCTCGTCCGCCAGCGCCAGTTCGTGGCGGACGCATCGCACGAGCTGCGCACGCCGCTGACCAGCGTGCTCGCCAACCTCGAGCTGCTCGCCGAATCGCTCCAGGGCGATCAGGGCGAGGCGGCGCGCTCGGCCCTGCGCTCCTCCCAGCGCATGCGCCGCCTGGTGGGCGACCTGCTGCTGCTGGCGCGCACCGACGCCGCGCGCGTGGTGGCCCGCGAGCCGTGCAACCTGGCCCAGATCGTCGTCGAGGCCGCTGGCGAGCTGGGGCCGGTGAGCGCCGCCCACGACATCTCGCTGGACGTCGGGCGGGCGGGATCGATTCTTGTCATGGGCGCGCGCGACGAGCTTCACCGCCTGACGATCAACCTGCTCGAGAACGCCCTGCGCCACACTCCGCCCGGCACCGCCATCCACGTCTCCACGCGCACCACGCCCGACGGGGAGGTCGAGCTCGTGGTCGAAGACGACGGTCCCGGCGTGCCGCCGGAGCTCGAGGACGCGCTGTTCGAGCGCTTCGTCCGCGGCGCCGGCGACCGCGGCGGCTCCTTCGGCCTCGGCCTGGCGATCGTGCAGGCGGTGGCCGTCTCGCACGGCGGCTCGGTCACGCTCGTGCCCTCCAAGCTCGGCGGGCACGCGGGCGCCAGGGGCGCGCGCTTCGTCGTGCGGATGCCCGCCTGCTCAGACCTCGACGACGACCGGCAGCACCATCGGCCGTCGCTTCAGACGGTCATAGACTAGCTTCGCCAGATCGTCGTGCAGCGCCTGCTGGAGCAGGTCGACCTCGCGGATTTCCTCGCCCGCGGCGCGCTTCAGCGAGCGCTCCACGGTCAGCCGGATCTCCTCCTGCAGCTCGTCGGCCTCGTCGAGGAAGGGCACGCCGCGGAAGATCACCTCCGGATCGGCCACCGAGCTGCCGTCCTGCTCGGCGATCGTGACCACCACGATGAAGATCCCGTCGGCGGAGAGCATGCGCCGGTCGCGCAGCGCGACGTCGGCCATGTCGCCGATCTCCACGCCGTCGACGAAGATCATGCCCGCCTGCTCGGGCGTGCCGAAGCGCGCCCCGCGCTCGTCGATGTCCAGCGGCAGCCCGTTGTCGCCCTGGAAGACGTCGCGCGGCGCCATGCCGACGGCCTCGGCCAGCTGGGCGTGCAGGCGCAGCCGCTTGAAGTCGCCGTGGAAGGGCATCACGTAGCGCGGCTTGACGAGGTTCAGCATCAGCTTGATCTCCTCGGCGTAGCCGTGCCCGGAGGCGTGCACCGGCGCCTCGCGCGGCGTGATCACGTCGCAGCCGATGTGGTACAGGCGGTCGATCGTCTCGTTGACCGCGCGCTCGTTCCCGGGGACCGGCGTGGCCGAGAAGACGACCGTGTCGCCGGCCTTCAGCTCCACCTGGGGATGGTCGCGGTAGGCCATCCTGCGCAGCGCCGACAGCGGCTCGCCCTGGGACCCGGTCGAGATGATCACCACCCGCTCGTCGGGGAAGTCGCCGATCTCGCGCGGGCCCACCAGCAGGCCGTCGGGGATCTCGATGTGCCCGAGCGTGCGCCCGATGCCGACGTTCTTGCGCATCGAACGCCCGACCAGCGCGACCTTGCGATCGAGCGCGTAGGCCGCGTCGACGACCTGCTGGACGCGATGGATGTTGGAGGCGAAGCTCGTCACCACGATCCGCCCGTCGCAGCGGGCGAACACCTCCTCCAGGTGCGGGCCGACCACCGACTCCGACGGCGAGAAGCCGTCGCGATCGACGTTCGTCGAGTCCCCGCACAGCAGCAGCACGCCCTCGCGTCCGAGCTCGGCCAGGCGCGAGACGTCCGCCGGCGGACCGTCGACGGGCGTCTGGTCGAACTTGTAGTCGCCGGTGATCAGCACCGTGCCCAGGTCGGTGCCGAGGGCGACGGCGCTGGAGTCGGGGATCGAGTGCGTCATGTGCACCAGCTCGAGCGAGAACGGCCCGAGCTCGAGCGTGTCCCCCGGCTCGACGTCGTTGAGCTCGACGTCGCGCAGCTTGTGCTCGTCGAGCTTGGAGCGCGCCATCGCGACGGTCAGCGCGCCCGCGTACACCGGCGGCAGGGCGTGGTCCCCGAGCTCGCGCAGAACCCATGGCAACGCGCCCAGGTGGTCCTCGTGACCGTGGGTCACCACGATCGCCTCGATGTCGCTGGCGCGCTCGCGCAGATAGGAGAAGTCGGGCAGGACCAGGTCGATGCCGACCATCTCGGGGGTCGGGAAGCGCAGCCCCACGTCCACGACCACGATCCGGCCCTCGTGCTCGACGACGGTCATGTTCTTGCCTATCTCCCCGAGCCCGCCGAGGGGCAGGACGCGCAGCTTTGAGCTCACGCGGGCGTGCTCGCTGGCCGATCTGCTGGGCGATCTCCGATCGGCGGCAGCCCGTGGCGTTCGAGCATCGCGCGCACGGCCTCCGTCTCCTCGGCGGTGGCCTCGACGATCGGCAGGCGCACGCCGCCGACTTCATGGCCCAGCAGGTTCAGCGCCGCCTTCGTGCAGGTCGGACTGGAGGTGAGGAACAGCGTCTCATAGACGTCCCGCAGCGAGGCGTCGATCTCGGCGCGATGCTCTGGCTCCTCGACCATCCGGTGCATCTCGTTGCCGACGACGTGGCTGGCGACGCAGACGCCGCCGGCGCCGCCGAGGTCGAGCGTGCGCGCGAGCGAGCCGTCGTCGCCGGCGTACAGGTCGAGCCCGTCGATCAGCCGCAGCTCGTCCGGGTTGGCCTGCTTGACCCCCTCGATGCCCTCGATCTGCGCGAGCTCGGCGAGCAGCTCGGGACCGATGTTGGTGCCGGTGCGGCTGGGGATGTTGTAGAGCAGGATCGGCTTGTCGGTGGCGGCGGCCACGGCTTCGTAGTGGCGCTTGAGGCCAAGCGGGCTCGGCCGGTTGTAGTAGGGCGTGACGGAGATGATCGCATCGGGGCCGAGCGCGCTCGCGCGTTCAGTCAGCAGCACGGCGTGGCGCGTGTCGTTGGTGCCGGCGCCGGCGACGATCGTCTTGCCCGGCGGGCGCTCGGCGACCGCGAGCTCGATCAGCGCGAGCTGCTCCTCATCGCTCAGCGTCGCGGCCTCGCCGGTCGTCGCCGCCACCACGAAGCCATCCGAGCCGTTCTCGCCCAGATGGTGCATGAGCGCCACGAACGACTCCTCGTTCACCGCGCCCTCCTCGTCGAAGGGCGTGACGATCGCCGTCAATATCGCACCCAGACCTATCATCGGTTGCAGTATCTCACGCGCATCGCCATTCAGAAGAGCAGGCTCTCGAGGCCCACCGTCGGCGAGCGCTCCAGACTTCCCACGCGCCGTACCGCCAGCAGCACCCCCGGCATGAACGACTCGCGGCCGCTCGTGTCGTGGCGGATGCTCAGCGTCTGAGCGAGATCGCCGAGGATCACCTCCTGGTGGGCGACCAGCCCGGGCAGGCGCACGGAGTGGATCGGCGGCGGCTCGCCACCGCTCGCCTGCGCCATCAGCGCTGCCGTTCGGATCGCCGTGCCGCTGGGGGCGTCGAGCTTGCCGTCGTGGTGCAGCTCGACGATCTCCGCCTTGCGCATGTGCCGCGCCGCCTCGGCGGCGAAGCGCATCATCAGCACGGCGCCGATGGCGAAGTTGGGGGCGATCAGCACGTTGGCGCGATGCGGTGGCCGCCCGCCTTGAGATGCCCCACCAGCTTGAGATGCCCGCCCACCTTGTTCAGACTGGGCCTGCTCCAGCGGCGCCGGGTCAAAGCCGGTGGTCCCGATCACGACGTGGACGCCCGCGCGCACGCACGCCAGCGCGTTCGCCAACGCGGTGTCCGGCGTGGTGAAGTCGACCACCACCTCGGCGTCGGCCAGCACGTCCGCGAGCGCCGTGTCCAGCAGCGGGTCCGCGCGTCCGACGAGCTCCATGTCATCGGCGCCAAGCACCGCCTCGCACACCGTCTGGCCCATCCGCCCGGCGGCGCCGGCGACGGCCACCCTGATCACGACGGCGCTCCGTGCGCCTCCGGGGCGCCGGCGGCCTGCGAGCGCTCCGCGTCGCCGAGCGCCTCCGGCGCGTCCCCGCCGAGCGGGTCGATCGCCGCGAGGAACCGCGCCTCATCCGGTCCGACCCCGGCGACGGACAGCCGGCCGGGCGTGAACAGCTCCGCCGCGAGCGCCCGCACCTGCTCGATCTCGACCGAGTCGATCCGCTCGATCATCTCGTCGACCGACAGGATCGGCAGCCCGCCCAGCACGGATGCGCCCAGGCGGCTCATGCGCGCGCCGGTCGACTCCATCCCGAGCACCACCCGCCCCTTGAGGTTCTCGCGCGAGCGGATCAGCTCCTCCTCGCTGGCGGGGTCGCGCACGCAGCGCTCGAGCTCGGCGGCGACGACCGCCAGCGCCTCGGTGACGTTGTCCGGGCGCGTGCCGACGTACAGCCCGACCTCGCCCGTGTGGGCGTACAGGCTGGAGAACGTGAACACCGAGTAGGCCAGCCCCCGGCGCTCGCGCACCTCCTGAAACAGCCGCGAGGAGGACGTGCCGCCGAGCACGCCTTCGAGCACGCGCAGCGCGAAGCGGCGCTCGTCGTCACGCGCGAGTCCGGCGCCCCCCACGCACACGTGGTACTGCTCGGTGTCTTTCGCCAGGAAGCGCGCGCGGCGAGCGAAGTCCGGCGCGGCGGCGGCCGCGGACTCCGCATCGTCGGTCGCGGGGAGGGCCGGCGAGTGGCCGTTGGACGGCGCCGGGGCGAGCTCGGCGGCGGCGGCGGGCGATCTCTGTTCGGTCATCTCCACGAGCGCGTCGTGGTCGACCGATCCGGCGGCCGCGATGACGATGCTTGCAGGGAGGTAGCGCTGCCCGTGGAACGCCGCCAGCTGCTCGCGCGTGACCGCGCCCACGACCTCGCCGGTGCCGATTACCGCCCGGCCGAGGGGATGCGAGCCGAAGATGGCCTTGCCGAGCAGGTCGAACACGCGGTCCTGCGGGTCGTCTTCGTACATCGCGATCTCCTCCAGCACGACCTCGCGCTCGGCCTCCAGCTCGCCGAAGCGGGGGTTCCAGATCATGTCGCTCATGACGTCGAACGCGTGGTCGAGATGGCGGTCGAGCACGCGCGTGTACAGCGACGTGGCTTCCTTGTCGGTCCCCGCGTTGATCTCGGCGCCCATCGCATCGAAGATCTGGTCGATCTCCTGCGAGCCGTAGCGCTCGGTGCCGCGGAAGAGCATGTGCTCGAGCAGATGCGAGATGCCCGCCTGGTCCTCGTGCTCGGCGACCGAGCCGGTCGCGATCCAGAAGCCGAGCGCCACCGAACGCACGCTGGGCACGCGTTCGGTGATCACTCTCACGCCCGAGTCAAGCGTGGTTATCCGATGCTCGGCGCTCACGCGCGAGGCTCTGGTTCAGTCGCGGTCGTGGCGCGGACGCCCCGAGCCGCGCTCGGAGCGGGCGGGCCTCGAGTCCCGGCCGCGGTCGGAGCGCTCGCGGCCGTTGCTGGAGGAGCGGCCTCCCTCGCGGGGTCCGCGACCGCCGGACGGGCGCCCTCCTCCACCGCCGCCACCGCCGGTCCCCACGCCCGCGAGCTCCTCGACGGACTTGCCGGCGATGTCGGGGTCCTCGGTCAGGCGCAGCCCGATGCGGCCGCGCTCGCGATCGACCTCGACCACGCGCACGTTGACCTCGTCGCCCTTGTTGAGCACGTCCTCGACGCTCTCGACGCGCTGGCCGGGCGAGACGTTGGAGATGTGCAGCAGCCCGTCGGTGCCCTTGGCGAGCTCGATGAACGCGCCGAAGGTCGTCGTCTTGACCACCTTGCCGACGTACTCGTCGCCGACCTCGACCTCCTTCATCATCATCCGCACGCGCTCCACGAGCGCGTCGCCGAGCTCGCCGTTGGCCGAGTAGATCAGCACCTGGCCGTCGTCGTTGACGTCGATCTGCGATTCGAACTCGTCCGAGAGCCCCCTGATCGTTTCGCCGCCCTTGCCGATCAGCAGACCGATCTGGGAGGGGTCGATCTGGATCGTCTGGATGCGCGGCGCGAACTGGGAGAGCTGCTCGCGCGGGCTCTTGATCACGTCGGCCATCTTGGCGAGGATGAACGTGCGTGCCTCTTTGGCCTGCGCGAGCGCGTCGCGCAGGATGTCGAAGGTGACGCCCGTGATCTTGATGTCCATCTGCAGCGCGGTGATGCCGCGCTCGGTGCCGGCGACCTTGAAGTCCATGTCGCCGAGGTGGTCCTCGACGCCGGCGATGTCGGTCAGCACGATGTAGTCCTCGCCCTCCTTGATCAGGCCCATGGCGATGCCGGCGACGGGGCGCTTGATCGGCACCCCGGCGTCCATCAGCGACAGCGAGGAGCCGCACACCGAGGCCATCGAGGAGGAGCCGTTTGACTCGAGGATGTCCGAAACCACGCGGATCGAGTATGGGAACTCCTCGATCGAGGGCACCATCGGCGCGAGCGCGCGCTCGGCGAGCGCGCCGTGACCGATGTCGCGGCGCTTGACGCCGCCCATGCGGCCAGCTTCCCCGACCGAGAACGGCGGGAAGTTGTAGTGGTGCCAGTAGTACTTTTTGGTCTCCAGCCCGAGCGTGTCGATGCGCATCTCCTCCTTGAGCGTGCCCATCGCCACGACACTCAGCGCCTGCGTCTGACCGCGCGTGAACAGCGCCGAGCCGTGCGTGCGCGGGGTGACGCCGACTTCGATCGAGATGTCGCGGATCTCTGACTCGGCGCGGCCGTCGGGGCGCTTCTTGTGGACGGCGATGCGCTCGCGGATGATCGACTTCTCGAGCTTGTCGAAGGCGAGCTGGACGGCCGCGCGCTGCTCCTTGGCGGCCACCAGCTGCTCCTCCGAGGCGCCCTCGGGCGCGCTCGGGGCGTGCTGCTCGAGGATCGCCTCCTCGACCGCCTTGGTGGCGTCCTGGCGCTCGAGCTTGTCCTCGACCTGCGTGGCGTCGTCGAGCGCCGCGCCGTGCGAGGAGCGGATCGCCTCCAGCACCTGCGGATCGACGGCGATCGTCTCGAAGACTTTCTTCTCCTTGCCGACTTTGGCGGCGAGGTCGCGCTGCAGCGCGCACAGCTTCTTGATCGCCGCGTGCGCGATGTCCAGGGCGTCGAGGATCTCCGCCTCGGGGATCTCGTTGGCGCCCGCCTCGACCATCAGGATCGCCTCCTCGGTGCCGGCGACGATCAGGTCGAGGTCCGAGCCTGCGCCCTCGTCGTCGGAGTCCGTCCCGGGCGGGTGGGCCCCGATCAGATCCTCCTCGGAGGGGTTGACGACGAAGTTGCCGTCGATCTTGCCGATGCGCACCGCGCCCACGGGCGTCGGCAGCGGGATGTCGGAGATCATCAGCGCGGCGGACGCACCGTTCATCGCGAGGATGTCATACGGGTGGACGTGGTCGATCGACAGCGGGATCGCCACCAGCTGGGTGTCATAGCGCCAGTCCTTCGGGAACAGCGGGCGGATCGGGCGGTCGATCATGCGCGCTGTCAGCGTGCCCTTCTCGCCCGGCCGGCCCTCGCGCTTGAAGAACGAGCCGGGGATTTTCCCGGCGGCGTACATGCGCTCCTCGACGTCCACCGTCAGCGGGAGGAAGTCGACGTCGCGCAGGGAGCCGGCGACGGCTGTCGCGAGCACCATCGTGTCGCCCTGGCGGACGACCACTGCACCGGAGGCCTGCTTGGCCATCCTGCCGGTCTCGAACGAGATCTCGCTACCTGCGATCTCCACGGAAACCCGCGTAACGGCATCACTACTCATATTCACTGCCTTCCTGTTCCGCCCGTCGGTCGGCGGTCCGTTTCTTTTTTCTCATTTTCCGAACGGAGGGAGCTTAGCGGACTCGGGGAGCCGGCCACCGGGGCGCAGGCTGTAATTTGTGGGCCCTGCTGGACAACATGGTCGGTATGAGCGGTGAGCGACCGGGGTTCGAAGCCATGTTTCGCGCGCATCACGCGGCCGTGCATCGCTATGTGCTGCGGCGTGTGGAGGAGCCTGCAGTCGAGGACGTCGTCGGCGAGACCTTCCTCATCGCCTGGCGCAGGTATGGCGAGCTGGAGGGTGAGCCGCTGCCGTGGCTGTTGGGCATCGCCAGGCGGGTGTGCGCCAACCATCTGCGCGCTCGTGCCCGGCGCACACGGCTCCGGGCACGTCTCGCGGCCGAGCCCGCGCGAGTGGCGATGGCGGGTGCGGAGCCCGCCGAGCGCTCGGTGCTGAGAGCGCTCGCCAGCCTCCGCGACGAGGATCGCGAGGCGATTCTGCTGATCGCGTGGGATGGCCTGGACAACCGTAGGGCGGCGAACGTCCTCGGCTGCCGCGTGGGCGCGTTCGCGGTGCGGCTGCATCGCGCACGGCGGCGACTGGCGCGCGCGCTCGAGCGCGGTGCGGCCGAGCCGCCCCTGACGAACGTGGAATCCGAAGGAGAGGTGGCACATGAGCTCCCGTGACATGGCGATGAGGCGCGTTGCCGCGATCGACCCCGCGCGCGGGGCGATCGTCGACCAGGACGCAGCCGAGGCGCTGCTCGCGCGAGTGCTCGCCGCGCCGGACACACAGGCGACGGCGCTCACTCCGGGCAGCCGCGCGCGCGTGCGCCGTCGCAGGACGATCGTCGCGCTGGTGGCTGTGGCGCTGCTGCTGCTGGCGGCCGCGGCGCTGGCCGCGGTGGGCGTGATCGGTTTCGGCGCCCCCGCGCGGTCCCCGTTCGCGCTGAGCTCGCCGCGCTTCGGCCTGGGCGCGCTGGCGCCGGGCTCGGCGCGCCTGCTGCCTGTGTCGAGCCCCGACCCCGCCGGCGGCCCGCCGTGGGGCATGCGGGTGCTCAGCACGACGCGCGGCGTCGGCTGCGTCGAGGTGGGGCGCGTGCTGCACGGACGCCTCGGAGCGCTCGGCGAGGACGGGGCGTTCCACGACGACGGTCGCTTCCACGAATTCCCCGCTCGCGGACTGTTCCCGGGGGCGGTGTGCGCGGACCTCGACGCGAACGGGCGCCTGTTCGACACGGTCGGCTCGGACGTGGTGCCGGCGAGCGCGGACGGGGGCACGTCCAGCCCGTCGCTGCTCCCCGGCATCCCCGCTCGCCGCCCCCGCGTGAGTCGGCTCTGTCCGGCCTCCGACCTGCGAGTGCTGTCCTACGGCCTGCTCGGTCCCGAGGCTCGCAGCCTCACGTACACGCTCGCCGGCCATCGATACACGCTGACGCCGGCCGGCCCCGAGGGCGCCTACCTGATCGTCAGCCCACCGCCGTGTGGCGGGCGCGGCCTGTCGTCGTCGGGGCCCAGCATCATGCCGCTGCCCTGGAGCAGCCCGATCGACACGATCGCCTACAGCGACGGAACGGTCTGCCGCATCGCCGCGACCCGGCCGGGAACGCTAGCCGGGCAGTGCAAACCGCCCGGATACGTGCCGCTCACGCTGCGCCGGCCGACGCACGCGCAGATCGCGGCCGCGATCCACGCCAGCATCGTCGACGCGCCACCGGCGAGAGCCGCCGAAGTGGCCAGGCGCCGGGCGATCCGCGTGAGCTTCACCGCACGCGTGGCGGTCACCTCGGCCGCGAGCGCGTACGAGCTCGTCGAGGCCACGTCCAGCCCGCTGGCGGTGTTCACGCAGACCAAAGGGAACATCGCGCGCGGACAGACGGTCAGCTGGCTGCTTCCGGCACGCGAGCCGGGCACGTACAGCGGCACGGTGACGCTCGGCATCGGCGTCCCCGCGGCGTATCCCATCTACAGCTACAGCCCCGGCCCGCTGGTCGGACGCTTCAGCATCCACGTGCCGTGAGCGGTCAACCGGATGCGGCGGCCAGGCCCTCGCGCAGCAGCTCGACGCCGGGCAGCTCGCCGGGCGAGGGGGCCTCATAGCTCCAGCGCACGACCCCGTCGGGGCCGGTTATGACCAGCGCGCGCTGGGGAAAGCCGCCCCCATGGAGCACTCCGAAGGCGGCGCAGGCAGCGCCCTTGGGCTCGAAGTCCGACAGCTGCTCGCTGCCCACGCCCAGCTTCTCGACGAACGCGCTCTGCGCCCAGGTGGAGTCGCAGGAGACGCCGAACAGAGCGTCCCCGCGCTCGGCAAGCTCGCGGCGAAGCTCCTCGTAGAGCTGCAGCTGGTCGGTGCACACGGGGCTGAAGGCGAACGGATAGAAGACCAGGACGCTCGTGCGGCCGCGCAGATCCTGCTCGGTGAAGCTCTCGCCGTCGGCGCGCGCGAGCGTGAAGCTCGGCGCGGGCGTGCCCGGGCCGATGACGCTCATCGTGCGACCCGGCCGACCAACGCTACTTGCGCAGGCCGAGCTCTTTGATGAGAGCGCGGTAGCCCTCGAGGTCGCGCCGCTGCAGGTAGGCCAGGAAGCGCCGCCTTTTGCCGACCAGCATCAGCAGGCCGCGACGGGAGCTGTGGTCTTTGCCCTGCGCGCGCAGGTGCTCGGTGAGGTGGTTGATGCGCTCGGTCAGCAGCGCGATCTGGACCTTGGTGTTGCCCATGTCCTGCTCGCCTGAGCCGAACTTGGCGGCGAGCTCGCGCTTGCGCTCGGTGGTTATCGCGGCCATGGAAACGGCACGGTAGCAGACGGCCGCAGGCCCTCAGGGGACGGCGGCGATCTCGCGCGTGCGCTCCACGTCGAGGCGCATCTGCTCGACCAGCGCCGCGGGGTCCTCGAAGCGCCGCTCGCCGCGCAGGCGCGCGAGGAACGACAGACGCAGCTCACCGCCGTAGAGATCGCCGTCGAAGTCGAGCACGTACGCCTCGATCAGCTCGCCGCGGCCGGTGTTGAACGTGGGGCGCACGCCGATGCTCACGGCGGCGGCGCGTCTGCCGATCGCGCCGCCTTCGGCCACGCACGCATATACCCCGTGGCCGGGGCACACGAGCGCCTCCTCGGGCACGAGGTTGGCGGTCGGGAAGCCGAGCTCGCGCCCGCGCTGGTCTCCGTGCACGACCTCCCCGCGCAGCTCGAAGCTCGCCCCCAGCAGGCGGTTGGCCTCGGCCACCTCGCCGGCGAGCACCAGGCCGCGGATGTGGCTGGAGGAGACGATCTCGCCGTCGACCTCCAGCAGCGGGTGCACGTCGGTGGTGAAGCGCTGGTCGGCTGCCAGCAGCCGCGAGTCGCCCTGCGCCTTGTGGCCGAAGCGGAAGTTCTCCCCGATCGAGACGCGCCTGGCGTCGAGCGCGCCGACGAGCACGTCGTCGATGAACTCGGCGGCCGAGCGGCTGGCGAACTCGCGGTCGAAGGGGATCACGATCAGCTCGGCCACGTCCAGCGAGGCGACCAGCTCGGCCTTGCGCGCGAGCGTGGTCAGCAGCTTGGGCGTGTGCTGCGGCGCGACCACGGACACCGGGTGGGGATCGAACGTGAGCACGCTGTCGGCGCCGTGGATCACCTCGCGATGGCCCAGGTGCACGCCGTCGAAGGTGCCCACCGCCACGCTGCGCCCCGTTCCACGCTCCACGTCGGGCAGGCGAGTGACCTTCACGGCCGCACAGCCTATTTGGAGATCGCCTCCAGCGCCTGCTGGAGCGGGATCAGAGGAGGATCGCGCCATGGCTGCCCGCGCGGTGGGGGCGCGACAGCTTGGCGCACGTCGAACGGGCCGATCGCGGTGCGCCTGAGCTCCAGGCAGTAGGCGTCGCGGAGATCGGCGATCAGCGAGCGCACGTAGGTGCCGGAGCCGCATTCGATCTCGAAGCCGGCGCGCGGAGGCTCGCCGGGCGGGGCGATGCCCGGCGGAACGTCGGGATCGCGCCACAGCTGCTCGAAGCGGTGGACGCTGACCACCCGCTCGGGCATCTCGAAGCGCTCGCCACGACGGGCGCGCTTGTAGGCTCGCTCACCGCCGATCTTCACGGCGGAGTAGAGCGGCGGGCGCTGGCGCACCTCGCCCGTGGGAAGCGCCGGCGGGTCGTCCGGCAGCCGTCCGGTGCGCGTGATCTCCCCCTCGGTGTCGCCGGTGCTGGAGAGAGCCCCCAGCTGCGCCACCGTGCGGTAGCGCTTGGGCAGCGCCATCAGGGCGCTCTGGGCTTTGGTCGCCCTGCCCACGAGCACCAGCAGCAGCCCCGTCGCGAACGGGTCGAGCGTGCCCGCGTGGCCGGTGCGCACGCCGCCCAGCGAGCGTCGCACGGCGGCGACCACGTCGTGGGAGCTCATCCCCGCGGGCTTGTCGATCAGCAGGATGCCGTCGATCTGGGTCCCTCCACCCCCCTCCCGGACACGCTCGACGCCGGGACCGCTCACCCTGGATGAGTGCCCCACCCTCCCGCGCTCAGGCGAGCGTGGCGGCGGCGTGCCCGTGGGAGGATGGGTGCAGCTGCGCGGCGATCGCCTCGCGCAGGAAGACGATCAGCTCGTCCGGCTCGAGCGTGGTCGAGAACCCGGCCGCGCGGCGGTGGCCCCCGCCGCCCTGGGCGCGGGCGATGACCGACACGTCCACGTCGTCGTCGGTGGCGCGCAGGGAGACTTTGTGCTGGCCCTTGCGCTCGCCGCTGGAGAGCTCGCGCACCAGCACGGCCACCTTCGTCCCCTCCAGCGCTCGCAGCTGGTCGATGATGCCCTCCGAGTAGCTCTCCTCGGCGTCCGCGCGGTCGAAGTCCTCGGCGCTGAGCGTCGCCAGCGCCACCTCGCCGGAGTCGAATCGCTGCAGCTGACCCAGCGCGAGCGCCAGCAGTTGCAGCTTGCCGGGCGGGACGTCCTCGTACAGCCGCCGGTAGACGCCGGGCACGTCGACGCCCGCTTCGATCAGCTCGGCGGCCATCGTGTGCGCGCGCGGACCGGTGTTCTCGTACATGAAGCGCCCGGTGTCCGTGATCAGCCCCACGTACAGCGCCTCGGCGACGCTCGGCGTCGGGCGCACGTCGAGCCCGTGCATCAGGTCCCACACGATCTCCGCCGTGCACGAGGCGTCGGGCACGACGTGGTTGACCGTGCCGAAGCGGGTGTTGTCGTGGTGGTGGTCGATGTTCAGCAGGTGCGCGCCGTCCCGCAGCACGCCCGCGGAGTTGCGATCGATGTTGCCGCAGTCGAGGAACACGACCGTGCGCTCGGCGATGTCCGCGGGCGGCTGCTGGATCACGCCGTCGAGCGAGAAGAAGCGGTACTCGCGCGGCAGCGGCAGATCGTCGGGCGAGATGAACATCGCGGAGTCCTTGCCGAGCGCGCTCAGCAGCCCGTGCATCGCCATCAGCGAGCCCAGCGCGTCGCCGTCGGGGTTCTCGTGAGCGGCGAGCACGAAGCGCTGATCCTGGCGCAGCCGCGCGAGCACCAGCTCTCGGGTCTCCTGGACGGGGGGTATCTCGCTCACGGGCTGTCACCCCGTTCGGGGCACTCCGCGATCTCCTCGATCAGCTCCTCGATGCGCAGCGCCCGATCGGTCGTCTCGTCGTAGAAGAACTCCAGCGCGGGCGTGCGCTTGAGGCGCAGCTCGCTCGCCACGCGCGCCTGCAGGAAGCCGTGGGCGCTGCGCAGGCCGTCGAGCGTGAGCTCGCGCTCGGCCGGCAGCGAGACGCCGCCGTCGGCGCCGAGAACGCTCACGTACACACGTGCATGGCGTAGGTCTGGGCTGGTTCTGACATCGGTCACGGTTACGAATCCCACTCGCGGGTCCTTGAGGTCCCCTGCCACGGCATCACCGAGCACCTGCCGAATCGCCTCGTCGACCCGGCGCATCCGTCCTGTGCTCATCCTAGCTGTCCAATTCCCCGCCGGGCCTCGTGTCCCTGCCCGCCGGGACCGGTCTGTGCTTCTCCGTCCACGGTGACAACGACGACGAGTTCTGTATAACGATGGTATTACGAAGTGCGCCGCGGTACACGATCTGCGCCGCCCGAAGACGGGTGCGCAGCACATGGTCTGCGCCGCTCGGAGAGGTCTCAGACCGACAGCTCGCGCTCCACCTGCCGTGTCTCATATGTCTCCAGTACGTCGCCCTCGTGCAGGTCCTGGAAGTTGGTCAGCACGATGCCGCACTCGAAGCCGCCGGCGACCTCGCGCACGTCGTCGTTGAAGCGGCGCAGGCTCTCGATCGTCGTGTCGTAGATGACGGTCCCCTCGCGGACCACGCGGACGCGCGCGCCACGCGTGACCTTCCCCTCGGTGACGAACGAGCCGGCGATCGTGCCGATGCGCGAGGCTCTGAACAGCTGACGCACCTCGGCCTGCCCCAGCGGCGTCTCCACCTCGGCCGGCTCGAGCATGCCCTGCATCGCCGCGCGCAGCTCCTCGATCGCCCGGTAGATGACCGCGTAGGAGCGGATCTCGACGCCCTCGCGGTCGGCGATCTGGCGCGCGTCCCCGACCGGGCGGACGTTGAACGCCATGATCACACCGTCGGAGGCGGCCGCGAGCATCACGTCGGACTCGTTGATCCCGCCGACGCCGCGGTGGATGATGTTGACCTTGACCTCCTGCTGGGGCAGCTTGGCGATCTCGTCCTCGATCGCCTCCAGCGAGCCGGCGACGTCGGCCTTGACGACCAGTCCGAGCTCCTTGACGGCGCCCTCCTGGGCGAGCTTGAAGACGTCCTCGAGCGAGACCTTGCGACCCGAGCGCCGGGCGAGCGCCTCGGTCTTCAGGCGGTTGGCGCGCTCGCCCGCCAGCTGGCGGGCGCGGCGCTCGTTCTCGACCACGCGCACGTGCTCGCCGGCCTCGGGCACGCCGTCGAAGCCGAGCACCTCGACGGGCTGGCCGGGCATCGCGCGCTTGAGCTTGCCGCCGGTGAAGTCGTGCATCGCGCGCACACGTCCGAAGTGCGCGCCGGCGACCAGCGCGTCGCCGACCTTGAGCGTTCCCCGCTGGATCAGGATGGTCACGACCGGCCCGCGCCCGGGATCGAGCTTGGACTCGATCACCGTGCCGGACGCGTCCGCCCCGGCGTTGGCCTTCAGCTCCTCCAGGTCGGTGACGACCTGGATCGTCTCCAGCAGCGTGTCCAGGCCGTCGTGCGTCTTGGCGCTGACGTCGACGAACTCCGTTTCCCCGCCCCACTCCGAGGGCTGCAGGCCGTGCTGGGTCATCTCCGTGCGCACGCGCTCGGGCTGGGCGCCCTCCTTGTCGATCTTGTTGACCGCCACGATGATCGGCACTTCGGCCGCCTTGGCGTGATCGATCGCCTCCTCGGTCTGCGGCTTGACGCCGTCGTCGGCCGCGACCACGATCACCGCCAGGTCGGTCACTTTGGCGCCGCGGGCGCGCATCGCGGTGAAGGCCTCGTGGCCGGGGGTGTCGAGGAAGGTGATCTCTTTGCCGGCGTGACGCACCTGGTAGGCACCGATGTGCTGGGTGATCCCCCCGGCCTCGCCGGCGACCACCTCGGTCTCGCGGATGGCGTCCAGCAGCGAGGTCTTGCCGTGGTCGACGTGGCCCATGATCGTGACCACGGGCGGGCGCTCGATCAGGTCCTCGTCGGCGTCCTCGAATTCCGGCTCGACCTCGACGTCGTCGGCTGCGTGGACGATCTCTATCTGCTTGTCGAACTCGTCGGCGAGCACCTGGATGGCGTCGTCGGAGAGCGTCTGCGTGAGCGTCGCCATCTCCCCGAGCGACATCAGCTTCTTGATCACCTCCGGCACCGCCACGCCGAGGTACTCGGCGATGTCCTTGACGGTCGAGCCGGAGTTGACGCGAATCAGGTCGGTGGCCTCCATCGCGGCGGTGTCGATCGGGGCGATCGTCTCGTCGTAGGTGCCGCGCCGGCGGCGTCCGCGGCGCGGGCGGCGCTGGGGCTGGTTGGAGGGTCCGCCCTGCTGGCGGCGGGATGCCTGCGAGTCGATCACCACGCGCCGGCGCCCGCCGGGCCCGATGTCTCCGGGCGTGCGCTCGCCGGTGCGCGAGTCGCGCGTCGGGCGCACGCGCTCGGCGGCCGCTGCCGATCCGACCGGGGCGGCGGCCGATTCCGCCGCGGTGGCTGTCGACCCCTCCGCGGGGACCGGCGCCGGGGTCGGCGCGAGCGCCGCGGCGCGGGGCGCGGGGGTGGGAGTGGACGGCGCGGGCGTGGTCGCCGCGCCGGCCTTGGCGGCAGGAGGAGCGTCGGCCCTGGCGGCGAGAGGCGCGCCGGCCTTCGCGGCAGGGGCAGCGGGCGCCGCGGGGCTGGGCGCGCCGTTGGAGCTCGCGGGCGCACCGGCTCCGGCAACGCCGAGCGCCTTCAGCGCGGCGGCCTCCTCGACCGAGGACGCGGCCACCTTGGCCTCGACGCCGGCGGCCTTCAGCTTCTCGAGCAGCTCCTTGCTCGAGAGGCCGTGCTCCTTGGCGATTTCGTGGACGCGCTTCTTGCTCATGGACTCACGGATTCTACGAGCTTGGGGTCAAGCGTCACCGCCGAGCGCAGCGCGCGCGCGATCCCGCCGCGGCGCGCCGCGCGCTCCAGGCAGACGGGATCCGCCAGCGTGGGCGGGTCCAGACCTCCGCCACGGCACAGGTACGCTCCGCGGCCGGGCATGACGCCGTCGCGATCGACGACCGCGTGCCTGGATGGGCTCGCGCCCTCGCCCGCCGGTTCCCGATCGGCCACGGCGATCCGCAGAAGCTCGGACTTCAGCGCGATCCGCCCGCAACCCACGCAGCGGCGTCGTGGGCCTATGTCGCCTGCTCCTCGGCCGCGGCCTCCGTGGCGAGCTCGGCCTCCTCGGCGGTGGCCTGCGTCTCGAGCTCGACCTCAGCGGTGACCTCCGTCGCGAGCTCGACCTCGGTGGCGGCCTCTACCGCCAGCTCGGCCTCTGCCTCGGCCTCGTCGGCGAGGGTGGTGGCGGCGAGGTCGCCGATGTTGTCGCTGGCGATGTGGGCGAGCGCCTGGTGGCTTTCCAGGCCGCAGTAGCGCGAGTTCGGCAGCGACGCGTTCGGGCAGCGCCGGCCGTTGGAGAGGATCGCCGCGCAGCGGCCCTGCACCTCCTCCTCCTCGTAGCCGTGCTCGGCCTCCTCAGCGGCGAACTCGGTCTCCGAGCGGATGTCCACACGCCAACCGGTCAGGCGCGCGGCCAGCCGCGCGTTCTGGCCCTCGCGTCCGATCGCCAGCGAGAGCTGGTCGTCGGGCACGATCACGGTCGCCTGCTTGGCCTCGTCGTCGACGAGGACCTCGCGCACGCGGGCGGGCGAGAGCGCCTTGGCGACGAAGCGCGCGGGCTCGTCGTTGAAGGGGATGATGTCGATCTTCTCGCCGCGCAGCTCGGAGACGACCATGCGCACGCGCGAGCCGCGCGGACCGACGCACGCGCCGACCGGGTCGACGCCGTCGGTGTGGGAGATGACTGCGATCTTGGAGCGGTAGCCGGGCTCGCGCGCGACGTTGGCGATCTCCACCAGCCCGTCGGCGATCTCCGGGACCTCCAGCTCGAACAGCTTCTTGATCAGCTCGGGATCGCGGCGGGAGACGATGATCGCCGGTCCCTTGGTCGAGGGCGAGACCTCCTTGATGACCGCCTTGATGCGCTGGGAGTGGTCGTAGCGCTCGCCCTCCACCTGCTCGGACTTGGGCAGCAGCGCCTCCACGCGTTCGCGCAGCTGCACGAGCGTGTAGCGCGAGTCCGACTGCTGCACGATGCCGGTGATCAGCTCGCCGACGCGGTCGCGGTACTCCTCGTACATCATGTCGCGCTCGGCCTCGCGGATGCGCTGTAGGATCACCTGCTTGGCGGTCTGCGCGGCGATCCGCCCGAAGTCGTCGGGCGTGACGTCGCGCTCCTCGATCTGGTCGCGGTATTCGGCGAACTTCTTGGGGTCGATTTCCGGTTCCTCGGGTTCGCGCATCTCGCCGGTCTCGGGGTCGATGGTCGTTTCCTCGTCGATCGTCTCGACGATCAGGTGCGCCTCCAGGCGCTCCGGGATGATGAGTTCGATGACCCTGAAGTCGGCGGTCTCGCGGTCCATCTCCACGCGCGCGTACTTGGCCGAGCCGGGCTGCTTCTTGTAGGCGGACAGCAGCGCGTCCTCGAGCGCGACCATCAGCTTCTCGGGCTCGATCCCCTTCTCGCGCGCGAGCGCGTACATGGCCTCAAGGATTTCGCGTGACATGGCTGGGCGGGGCTCCTTTAATCTTCGATCAGGTTCGAACGACGTATCTCCGAGTAGGGGATCGCGATGACGCCCCCATCGGCCGCCAGCGTGACCTCCTCCTCGGAAGCCCCCACCAGCTCGCCCGTGAAGCTGGCCACCGCCTTCGACGTCGCCGCCCCCGGCCTTGCCGCGCCCGGCCGCTGCCCGTCGAGTTGCACGATCGGACGGGGGTGGCGCGTGCGCACGCGTGCGCGGTGTCCGACGAAGCGGCGGAAGTGCGCGGGCTTGGTCAGCGGACGCTCGGTGCCCGGCGAGGAGACCTCCAGCGAGTAGCGCTCGCGCAGGTCGCTCAGCAGCGCGCTCACCCGCTCGCACATCGCCAGCGTCACGCCGTCGGAGTGGTCGATGAACACGCGCAGGCAGCGACCGCCGAGGACCTCGGCGAGGAGCACTTCGATGTCTGGCTCGCTGGCGGCCAGGCGCGTCTCTATTTCCGTTTGCAGTGTGTTCATGGGGTGCGGTTCAGTGGGTCCTTACGCAAAAAGAGCGGGCGGGCGCCCACTCTCGGTACGGCTGCCGGCGACTGCTCGCCGGCACGAAAGCTGTGGTTCGAGGATAGCAGTGGAGCGCCCGCGCATATAGCGCTCAGGCGCGATCGGCGTCGCGGCGAGCGCGGTCGCGGTACAGCCGGTAGTCGGCCCGTTCGGGCCGCAGCGAGCACGCCAGCGCGAGCGGCTTGCACGCCTCGCGATGGCGTCCGAGCAGCTGCATCGAGCGGCCCAGGCAGAACAGCGCGTAGTCGTTGGTGGGCGTCCTGGAGGCCACCGCCTGGAACTCGGCGGCGGCGCCTTCGTAGCGCTGCGCGTGAAACAGCGCGCGCCCGAGCGCCTCGCGAATGGAGGCCTTGTCGGGCTCGCGGTCGCGAGCCTTGCTCAACGGCACGATCGCGGCCTGGTGGTCTCCGTGGTCGAGCAGCTCGCAACCCCGCTGGTAGAGATCGTAGACGCTCTCCATCGGACCAGTTTAACCGCTCCCCCGCAGGCTTTCGACGGCGTCGAGGATCGCCTCGGAGACCTGCGCCTTGGTGGCGCGCGGGACGTGGCGCTCCGCGCCGTCGCTGAGGATCGTGACCTCGTTGGCGTCCGCGTCGAAGCCGATGTCAGAGCGGGAGATGTCGTTGACCACGAGCGCGTCCAGCCCCTTGGCGGCGAGCTTCACGCGGGCGAGCTCGACCGCCCGGGAGCCGTGCTCGGCGGCGAAGCCGACCAGCGTCTGGCCCTCGCGCCGCCGCGCCGCCAGCCCTGCGAGGACGTCTGCCGTCGGTTCCAGCACGAGCTCCAGGCGCTCGCGCTCGGACTTCTTGAGCTTGCCGTTCGCGGGAGCCGCCGGCGTGAAGTCGGCGACCGCGGCGGCCATCAGCAGCACGTCGCAGCGCGCGAACTCCTGCTCGCAGGCCAGCGCCAGCTCGGCGGCCGTGACGACCTCGCGGCGGGCGACCCCGGGCGGCGTGGGCAGCGCGACGTTCGCCGCCACGAGCGTCACCTCGGCTCCGCGCTCGCGGGCGGCGCGCGCGAGGGCGAAGCCCATGCGCCCGGAGGAGCTGTTGCCGATGAAGCGAACGCTGTCGATCGGCTCGTGCGTGCCGCCGGCGGTGACGAGCACGTTCAGGCCGGCCAGGCCCTCATGCGCGGAGCCGGGGCCCGCGCTGGCGCTCGCGCCAATGCTGGTGCCCGCGCCGGCCCCGGCTCCGGCGGTGGCGAGCGCGGCCTCGCACGCGGCGAGCAGCCGCGCGGGCTCGGCCAGGCGCCCCACGCCCTCCTCGCCCTTGGAGGCCAGCCGGCCGACGTCGGGCTCGACGACGATCGCCCCCCGCTCGCGCAGCGTGCTCAGGTTCGCCTGCGTCGCGGGGTGCTCGTACATGTGGCTGTTCATCGCCGGCGCGATCACCAGCGGGCAGGTGGCCGCCAGCGCGCAGCTGCTCAGCAGGTCCTCGGCGTGGCCGCCGGCGAGCTTGGCGATCGTGTTCGCGGACGCGGGCGCGATCACGTACACGTCCGCGTTGGCGACCAGCGCCAGGTGGCTGAGCGGCTCGTGCTGCGGCAGCGGCTGGTCGGGAAACGCCCCGCGCGCTGGGTCGCGCTCGAACTCGCTCACCAGCACCGGCGCGCCGGTCAGCGCCGCGAACGACGCCTCGCCGACGAAGCGCCGGCTCGCGGGCGTCTGCACGACCCGCACCGCGTGCCCGGCGCCCGTCGCCAGGCGCACGAGCTCGAGCGCCTTGTAGGCGGCGATGCCGCCGCTGACGCCGAGCAGGATGCGGGACATGTCCTCAGGTTGTAGACGGGCCGGCGATACCTCGCAAGCCCTGACGGGACCGTTGCGTCAACACTCCCCCGTGAACTCTGTATGACTATGGTTATACAGAACTCGACGACGGAGTCTGGTTCGAAGCCGGAGCTCGGACGGCAGGGTCTCCCCTGGCGGCACGGCTGCCCCTCAGCGGTAGTGGTACTTCATCTTCCCCGCGGCGACCTCCTCGAGGGCGATCGTGAGGTAGTTTTTGGAGGCGGTTTCGATCATCGGGGGCGGAAACTCGTCGAAGGTTCCCTCGCCGAGGTTGTGGTAGTAGCTGTTGATCTGGCGGGCGCGCTTGGCGGCCACGATTACGCCGGCGTAGTTGGAGTCGACCTGCTCCAGCAGACGGTCGATGCGAGGGGAGATCACGGTTGCTCTGCCTTTCCTTGTGGAGCTTGCAGTGTAGTAGGCGGCGGCGCGCGGTCCGGCCAGAGGCGGTGACGTCCGGCCGCTGGCGCCCGGTCCGAGGTCGTGACGCCCGGTCCGCCCGGGACTCCCGTCAGTCGAGCTCGCCGGTGACGATCGCGGTGAGCTTGTCCAGCGCCTCGTCGAGGCGGTCGTTGACGACCACGTGGGCGAACTCCGGCTGCGCGGCGAGCTCCTGCTCGGCCACCGCCAACCGCCGCTCGACCTCCTGCTGATCGTCGGTGCCGCGCCCGATCAGCCGCGTGCGCAGCGCCCCGAGCGATGGCGGGGCGATGAACACCTGCACCGCCTCGGGCATCGCCGCGCGGACCTGGCGGGCACCCTGGACCTCGATCTCGAGCACCACCGGCACGCCCGCGCTCACCCCGTCCTCGAGCTCCGAGCGCAGCGTCCCGTAGCTGCGCCCGGCGTAGTCGGCGTGCTCGACGAACGCTCCCTCGGCCACCTTGCGGTCGAACTGCTCGCGGGTGAGGAAGTGGTAGTCGACGCCGTCGCGCTCGCCCGGGCGCGCCGCGCGCGTGGTGGCCGACACCGACAGGTGCAGGTTCGCAAGCCGCTCCATCAGTCCCCGGATGAGCGTTCCCTTGCCGACCCCCGAGGGTCCGGTGATGACGAACACGCGCGCCACGGCCGGGGACCTTATTGCCGGCCTCGGTGGGAAGGAATCGGCTAGTGGTGCAGCAGCGAGACGAGCTCGCTTCTCTGGCGGTCGGAGAGCCCGCCGATGGTCTTGCTGGGGGCGATCCGGCAGTGCGCGAGGATCTTGTTGACCTTGACGCGGCCGTACTTGGGCACGGCCAGCAGCATGTCGAAGACCTTGGCCGTCTCGACGTACTCCGGCGGGTCGAGCAGGAGCGAGTGGATCGAGCGCCGGCCGGACTTCAGGTCGCGCTTGAGCTGGGCGCGCTGGATGCGAATCTGGTTGGCTCTCGCGAGGGCGTCCATCCTCTGGTTGAGCGACCGCTCGGGGGCGGTTGAGATGTTTGCGGACGTCGTTCCGGTCGCCGGCGCCATGGGCGGCGAGTCTACACACCAGCGGCCGGCGTTCAACAAAAATCGCCGAATTCACCTATACCTCAGGTTGAGGTATAGGTACATCGAGGCTGGTGGATGGTATGAGCGGTGTGTTTGCAGGGGTTTTTACTCCCTCACATGGCCTGCCACCGCGACCGCGCTTCCCGCGTTCGGCCCGCTCGCCGGCGGCGCCCTGCCGGCGACCAGGATCCTCCGCCGGGCGGGCGCGCTCAGCCCAGCCCGAGCGCGATCCTCGCACCGGCGGCGGGGTCGCGGAAGCTCTCGGTGCCGACCGCCACGAGCGTCGCCCCCACGTCGAGCAGATCGCGCGCGTGGGCCGAGCTCTGCACTCCGCCCATTCCAATGATCGGGATGGCAACGCGCTCGGCCACCGCCGCCACCTGGGCCAGCGCGACGGCGCGGATGGCCGGGCCGGACAGGCCGCCGCTGCCGCCGCCCAGCCACGGATCGCGGTGGGCGCCCGTGTCCCGGCGTGGCGCGAGCGCCATCGCGCGCAGCGTGTTGATCAGGGACAGCGCGTCGGCGCCACCCTCCTCGGCGGCCCGCGCGCAGGCGCTCACGTCGGCGGTGTTGGGGGTGAGCTTGACGATCAGCGGCTTGCCCGTGCGCGTGCGCACGGCGCGCACGACCTGCTCGAGCTGGCGGGGGTCGGCGCCGATGTCGAGGCCGGTCTCGACGTTGGGGCAGGACACGTTCAGCTCGATCGCCGCGATCTGCGCCTGCGCGTCGCACGCCTCCACCAGGCGGGAGAACTCCTCGGCGCTGGCGCCCATGACATTGGTGATCAGCGGGATCGGGGCGCCGACGGCGGCGACGAGCTCGGCGAGCTGGGGCAGGTCCTCGCGCAGGTAGCCGTCGAGGCCCTTGTTCGGCAGGCCGATCGAGTTGATCAACCCGGCGGGGGTCTCCCACAGCCGCGGCGGCGGGTTGCCGTCGCGCGGCTGCAGGGTGATCGTCTTGGAGACGTACGCGGAGAACGGGAAGTCCGCGAGCAGCCCATCCCCGAACGCTCGTCGCGCGGCGATCGCGTCGAAGGTCCCGGAGCCGTTGACGATCGGGTGCGCGAGCGTAAGCCCGCAGAACTCGACGCTCATGCTGCGACCGCTCATGCTGGTGCTCCGGCGTGGGCGTCGACGTCCTCGAGCTGCGCGGCGTCCACGACCGGACCGTCCAGGCACACGCGCAGGTAGCCCCCGCCGCGCCGCGGCACCACGCAGCCGAAGCAGGCGCCGAAGCCGCACGCCATCCCCGCCTCCAGGGCGAGCTGTGCGGGCACCTGGCCCTGCTCGCACAGCGCCCGCACGCCCTCGAGCATGGGCGCGGGCCCGCACGCGTAGACGACCGCGTGCGGGTCACGCGCGAGCTCCTCGGCGAGCAGCTCGGTGACCAGGCCGTGGTGGCCGACGGAGCCGTCGTCGGTCGCCACCCGCGCGCCGTGCAGCAGCGCCGCGCCCTCGGCGCGCGCGCGGTCGCGGAAGCCGAGCAGGACGGTGCTCGCCGCGAGCGCGTCCTGGAGGATCGCCAGCGGCGCGATGCCCACGCCGCCGCCGACGAGCAGCGCGCGGCGGCGATCTGACTCCCGCCCACCCAGGCTGAAGCCGCGGCCGAGTGGCCCGAGCGCCCACATCTGCTCGCCTGCGCGCAGCTCGCACAGCCGGCGTGTCCCCGGCCCGACGTCCTCGAGCAGGAAGTGGGACTCGCCGTCGACGTGGCGGGCGATGGAGAAGGCCCGCGGGAGGTACGGCCGCTCGTCCCCGCCGCCGCCCCAGCGCTCGACGGCGGCGATCATGGCGAACTGGCCCGGCGCGGGATTCCACCCAGCCTCGGAGCCACCCTCTGAGCGTCCTCCGGAACCTCCGCCGGAGTCTCCCGAGGAGCGACCGTCGGCTCCGTGCGGGTCGGCTACGCGCAGGACGCGGTAGGCGCCCAGCTCCTCCATGGCTGTGACGGTCAGCGCCCGCCGGCCGAACAGGGCGCCGCTCACGCCACCCCGGCCCCGTCGGGACTGGGCGCATGCTCGCCCCCGTGCTCGCGGGAGACGGCCCGCTGACCGCCCGGCGCGCGGGTCATGCCGTGCAGCTCCTGCAGGCACAGGACCTCCGGCGCACCGTTGCGGTGGGCGCTGGAGATGGCGCGCGCTGCGGAGATGCCGGCGGCGAGCGTGGTCAGGCAGGGGATGCCGTGCGCGACGGCCGCGCGGCGGATCTCGTAGCCGTCGGTGCGCGCGCCGACGCCGGTGGGCGTGTTGACGACCAGGTGCACGTCGCCGCGCTCGATCCAGTCGAGCACGTGCGGCGAGCCCTCGGCGATCTTGTTGAGCGCGAGCGCGGGCACGCCCATGCGCGAGATCGCCTGGGCGGTGCCGCGCGTGGCGACGATCCGAAAGCCGCATTCGTGCAGGCTCTGCGCGACGGCGAACGCGCCGGTCTTGTCGGAGTCGGTGACGGTGATGAACACGGTGCCCTCGCGCGGCAGCGGCACGCCGGCGGCGGCCTGCGCCTTGGCGAACGCGGTGGGGAAGTCGCGAGCGATGCCCATCACCTCGCCGGTGGAGCGCATCTCGGGGCCGAGCAGCGCGTCGGAGCCCTCGAAGCGGTCGAACGGCAGCACGGCCTCCTTGACGGACACATGGTCGCCGAAGCCCATCCCCTGATGCGCGCGCGGGAGATCGAGCCCGGCGATGCGCTCGCCGAGCATGATGCGGCAGGCGAGCTTGGCGAGCGGCAGGCCGATCGCCTTGGAGACGAACGGCACCGTGCGCGACGCCCGCGGGTTGGCCTCGATCACGTACAGCTCGCCGCCGGCGATCGCGTACTGCACGTTGATCAGCCCGACGACGCCGATCGCGAGCGCGATCTCGCGCGTGGCCGCGCGGATCTGCTCGAGCATCTCCTCGCCGAGCGAGTGCGGCGGCAGCACGCAGGCGCTGTCGCCGGAGTGCACGCCGGCCTCCTCGACGTGCTGCATGATCCCGCCGATCCACACCTCGTGGCCGTCGCACAGGGCGTCGACGTCGACCTCCGTGGCGTCCTCCAGGAACCTGTCGAGGAAGATCGAAGGAGAGCCCTCCGGGCTCTCTGCGTGGGTCGCGTCGTGCTCGTGCGCCGCCCCGTGGGAGTCGCCCGCGTGGCGCTCGCCGCCGGGGCTGTGAGCACGGCCCGCGTCACTGCCCTGCCCCACGTTCGCGACCTCTCGGCGCAGGTAGTCTGCGAGGCCGTCGTGGGCGTAGACGATCTCCATGGCGCGCCCGCCGAGCACGTAGGAGGGGCGCACGATCAGCGGGAAGCCGACCAGGTCGGCGCACTTGAGCGCCTCCTGCAGCGAGCCGGCGGTGGCGTACGGCGGCGCCTTGTAGCCGAGGGAGTCCAACAGCGCACCGAAGCGCGCGCGGTCCTCCGCCAGGTCGATCGCCTCGACGCTCGTGCCGAGCAGCGGCACCCCCGCCGCCGCCAGGCCGGCGGCGAGCTTGAGCGGCGTCTGCCCGCCGAACTGGACGATCACGCCCAGCGGCTGCTCGACCTCGACGACCGCGAGCACGTCGTCGAGCGTGAGCGGCTCGAAGTACAGGCGGTCGGAGGTGTCGTAGTCGGTGGAGACGGTCTCTGGGTTGCAGTTGATCATGACCGCGTCCCGGCCGGAGGCGCGCACGGTCATGGCGGCGTGCACGCAGCAGTAGTCGAACTCGATGCCCTGGCCGATACGGTTGGGCCCGGAGCCGAGGATCACGACCGACTCGCGCTCGCCACGGCGGACCTCGCTGGCGCTCGCGCGCTCCCAGCCGGAGTAGTAGTAGGGGGTGCGCGCGGGGAACTCGGCTGCGCAGGTGTCGACCGAGCGGAACGAGCGCTCGCCGGCGAACGGCGCGTCGGGGTCGAGCGCACCCTGAAGGGCACAGGCGAGGGCGCGCAGCTCGCGCAGGAACCACGGGTCGATGCAGGTGCGCTCGTTGACGGCCTCGATGCTGGTGCCGCGGCGCAGCAGCTCGAGCACCGCCTCGTAGCGATCCGCGGAGGGCGTGCGCAGGCCCTCCAGCAGCTGCTCGTCGCTGGTGGCCGCGAGCGACGGCGTGCGGTCGAGCTCGCGCGAGCGCAGCGCCTTGGCGAACGCCTGCCCGAACGTACGCCCGATCGCCATCGCCTCGCCGACGGACTTCATGTGCGTGGTCAGCGTGGGGTCGGTGCCGGGGAACTTCTCGAAGGCGAAGCGCGGCCACTTGACCACCACGTAGTCGATCGTCGGCTCGAAGCACGCGGGGGTGACGCCGGTGATGTCGTTGTCGATCTCATCCAGGCGATAGCCGACGGCCAGGCGGGCGGCGATCTTGGCGATCGGGAAGCCGGTCGCCTTGGAGGCGAGCGCGGAGGAGCGCGACACGCGCGGGTTCATCTCGATCACGAGGATCTCCTCGGTGTCGGGGTTGACTGCGAACTGCACGTTGGAGCCGCCCGTCTCCACACCGACTGCGCGGATGACCGCGATCGCCTGGTCGCGCAGCTGCTGGTAGAGGCGGTCGGTGAGCGTCTGCTGCGGCGCGACCGTGACCGAGTCGCCCGTGTGCACGCCCATCGGGTCGACGTTCTCGATCGAGCACACGATCACGACGTTGTCGGCGGCGTCGCGCATCACCTCCAGCTCGAACTCGCCCCAGCCGATGACCGACTCGTCGAGCAGCACCTGCCCGATCGGCGAGACCTCCAGGCCGTGGGCGACGATCTGGCGGAACTCCTGCTCGCTGCGCGCGATGCCGCCGCCGCGCCCGCCGAGCGTGAACGCGGGCCGCACGATGCACGGCAGACCGACCTCCGGCAGGGCCTCGAGCGCCTGTTCGAGGCCGCGATTGACGTCCACGTAGCCCAGGCCGGCCGTACTGCCCCCACCGCCGCGGCCGGCAGCGCCAGCGCCTCCCCGGCCGGCCGTACTGCCCGCCCCGCCGAAGCCGCCCGCGCCAGCGGTGGCCGCCTCGTCGGCGACCCAGCCGGATGCGATCGCGCTCGCGGGCATGCGCAGGCCGGCGTCGCGCATCGCGGCGGCGAACAGCTCGCGGTCCTCGGCGCACGCGATCGCCTCGTAGTTGGCTCCGATCAGCTCGACGCCAAAGCGCGCCAGCGTGCCGTCGTCGTGCAGCGCCTTCGACAGGTTCAGCGCGGTCTGCCCGCCCAAGGTGCCCAACAGGGCGTCGGGGCGCTCGCGCTCGATCACCTGCGCCACCGGACCCGGCAGCAGCGGCTCGATGTACGTCGCGTCGGCGAACTCCGGGTCGGTCATTATGGTCGCGGGGTTGGAGTTGACGAGCACCACCTCGTAGCCCTCCTCGCGCAGCACCTTGCACGCCTGCACGCCGGAGTAGTCGAACTCGGCCGCCTGGCCGATCACGATCGGCCCCGAGCCGAGGATCAGGATCTTGTGGAGGTCGTCGCGCCTGGGCATCAGCGCACGCCCCGTCGCGGCCGCGCGCGACCCTCGCGGGACCCCCTCGAGGGGTCCCCATGGAAGATCTCGGGCGCGCGCATCACGCGGCCTCCGCGATGCGCTGGAGAAACCGGTCGAACAGGTACAGGCTGTCGTGCGGGCCGGGGCCCGCCTCCGGGTGGTACTGGACGGTGCCGCCGGGGACGTCGAGCAGCTCGAGGCCCTCGACGGTGCGGTCGTACAGGTTGACGTGCGAGAGCGCCGCGGCGCCGAAGTCGGTCTCCCAGCGCACGGGCTCGTCCGTGTCGATCGTGCGCGTGCCGCCGGGACCGAGCGCCGCGAAGCCGTGGTTCTGGGAGGTGATCTCCACGCGCCCTGTGTGCAGGTCGCGGACAGGGTGGTTGGCGCCGTGGTGGCCGAACGGCAGCTTGAACGTCTCCAGCCCGACCGCGCGGCACAGCAGCTGGTGGCCGAGGCAGATGCCCCACACGGGCTTGACGCCGACCAGCGCGCGGACCGTGTCGACGATGTAGGACAGCGCGGCGGGGTCGCCCGGTCCGTTGGACAGGAACACCGCGTCGGGGTCATCGGCGAGCAGCTCCTCGGCGCTGCTCGTGCACGGGTGCAGCGACACGCGCGCGCCGCGCGCGACGAGCTCGCGCACCATCGACGCCTTGATGCCGGTGTCGATCACCGCGATGCGCGGCCCGTCCGTGGCGCCCGCGCCGGGGCGCTCGCCCGGGTCACTGCCACCGTAGCCGTGGCGGCTGACCCGGTCGGGCGTGACGAGCCGGGCGAGGTCCTGCCCGGCCATCGGCGGCTCGGCTTCGATCAGCTCGCGCGCCTGCTGCTCGGACATCTCCACCGGGAACACGCCCCCGCGCATGGCGCCGGCTTCGCGGATGTGCATGACGAGCGCGCGCGTGTCCACGCCGCTGATCGCCTGCACGCCGCAGTCGATCAGCCAGTCCAGCCATCCGCGCTCGGCCGTGGGGGCGTCCTCGCGGTTGCACGCCTCGCGCATGATCGCCGCGCGCGCCCACGCGCGCTCGGACTCCATCGCCTGCGAGCTGGCGCCGTAGTTGCCGATGTGCGGGTAGGTGTAGGCGATCAGCTGGCCCGCGAACGAGGGGTCGCTGATCGACTCCTGGTAGCCGGACATGCCGGTCGTGAACACGATCTCGCCGACCGCATGGCCGTCCGCCCCGCACGCGAGCCCGTCGAAGCGCGTGCCGTCCTCCAGCAGTATGTAGGCCGTCGCGTCGGTCAAAGAATCAGCTTCTGGACGGCTTTGAACTCCGGCGTGCCCGCGCGCTCGAGCAGCTCGAACAGCGCCGCCTCGACCGTGCTCACGACCGCGCCCGCGCGCTCCATGCGCTCGAGTCCGCGCTGGTGGTCGATGTCGTGGCGCGAGCCGACCGCGTCGGCGGGGACGTGGACCTCGATCCCGTCTTCGAGCAGGTCGTGGACGGTCTGGCTGACGCACACGTGGGTCTCGATGCCGCACACGATCGCCTGCTCGGCGCCGCCGAGGTCGAACCCGTCGGCGCGCGCGGCCGAGAACACGGTCTTCTCGATCGGCGTCTCACCCTGCAGCCCGACCTCCGGCGCGGTGTGGCCGAGTCCCTTCGGGTACTGCTCGCTGACCAGCGTGGGCACGCCGAGGATACGCGCCGCCTGCACGAGCTTCGCGCACGAGCGCGCCACCCCGGCGAAGGCGGCGTACGGCCGAAAGCCCTCCTGGACGTCAACGACCACCAGCGCCGCGCGATCGCGCGCCAGCAGGCTCACGACGCATCCTGACGGGACATCAGGCGCCCACCATCGCCAGCGAGCGGTCGCGGTGAGCCAGCGCGCCGGCGGCCAGCGTCATCAGCACGCGGCCCTGCAGCCGCTGGCCGGCGAAGCAGCAGTTCTCCGAGCGGCTCTCCCAGCCGTGCTCGCCTGCGATCCAGACGGCGTCCAAGTCGACGAGGGCGAGGTTCGCCGGCTCCCCTACGGCGATCGTCGGCGTTGGCAGCTCGAACAGGCCGGCGCCGGCGGTCATCCGCTCCACCAGCAGCGCCAGGTCGAGGACTCCCGGGAGCACCAGGCCGGTGTGCAGCGCCGCGAAGGCGGTCTCCAGGCCGGTCGTGCCCATCGGCGCCTGCTCGAACGGCACCTCCTTCTCGTCGCGCGCGTGGGGCGCGTGGTCGGTGGCCACGCAGTCGATCGTGCCCGCTCGCAGGCCCTGCACGAGCGCCAGGCGGTCGGCGTCGGTCGCCAGCGGCGGATGCATCTTCATGCGCGTGTCCATGCCGCGCACGTCCTCCTCGGTGAGCAGCAGGTGGTGCGGGCAGACCTCCGCGCTGACCCGCCAGCCGCGCGCCTTCGCGTCGGCGACCGCCTCCACGGAGGCCGCGCAGCTGAGGTGCTGGAAGTGCACGCGCGCGTCCTCGTAGCCCGCGAGCGCGGCGTCGCGCGCGAGCATCGTGGACTCGGCCACCGTCGGGATCCCGCCGATCCCCAGCGCGGCGCTGACCGCGCCCTCGTGCATCGCGCCCCCGCGCGAGAGCGTCGGGTCCTCCTCGTGCAGCGCGAGGATCCCGCCGCACAGGCGCTGGTACTGCAGCGCCTTGCGCAGCATGCCCGCGCTGTGGACGGGCTTGCCGTCATCGGTGAACCCGAGCGCGCCCTCCTGCCTGAGCTCGGCCATCTCCGTCAGCTGCTCGCCCTGCAGGCCGCGGGTTATCGCCGGCAGGAAGCCGACCGGCACGCGCGCCTCGCGCGCCGCCGCGTCGCGCAGCGAGCGCAGCAGCGGCGCCGAGTCGAGCACCGGGTCTGTGTTCGGCATCGCGATCACCGCGCCGAAGCCGCCCGCGGCGGCCGCGCGCGTGCCCGTCTCGAGATCCTCCTTGTGCTCCTGCCCGGGGGTGCGCAGATGGACGTGGGGGTCGAAGAACGCCGGCAGCAGCCACAGGCGGCCCTGACCGTCGATCAGCTCCTCGTCCTCCCCACCCTCTCCCTGCTCCCCGCCCTCCAGCGAGCCCGGCGCGCCCAGCTCGGCTATCAGCCCGCCGCGCACGCGTACGTCATGGCGGGCGTCGATCCCCGCGCGCGGGTCGAGCACGTGGACGTCGCGCAGCAGCAACTCCGCGGGCGCCTGGCGCGCGCCGATCAGCGGCGCGGCGGCGCTCACGCCTGCCGCCCTGCCGCCACCGGCTCCACCGGCGCGCCCGGCTCGGCGGCCGCGCCCGCAACGGGCTGACGCGCGGGTGGGCGGGCATCTCTGCCCGCGAGCAGCTCGTACAGCACGGCCATGCGCACGACCACGCCCGCTTCGACCTGCGCGGTGATGACCGCCTGCGGGGAGTCGACCACCTCGCCGGAGAGCTCCACGCCGCGGTTGACCGGGCCCGGGTGCATCAGGATCTGGCGCGGCGTCAGCCGCCGCCCGTTGATCTGGTACCACGAGGCGTACTCGCGCAGCGAGGGCACCCACATCTCGCTCATGCGCTCGCGCTGCATCCGCAGCGCGTACACGATGTCCGCCGAGTGCAGCTCGTCGAGCGTGTAGCGCACCTGACAGCCGAGCGCCTCGATCCCGCGCGGGATCAGCGTGGGCGGGCCGGCGACGGTCACGCGGGCGCCCATGCGCTGGAAGGCGAGCACGTTCGAGCGCGCCACGCGCGAGTGGGCGACGTCCCCGACGATCCAGATCGACGCGTCGTCGAGCGCGCCCACGCGCCGGCGCAGGGTGTACACGTCGAGCAGCGCCTGCGTGGGGTGCTCGTGCTTGCCGTCGCCCGCGTTGACGATCGCCGCGCCGCACCATCTGGAGACCAGCTCCGACGCGCCCGCCCAGGGGGTGCGCAGGACGATCGCGTCGGGCTTGTGCGCGCTGAGCGTGAGCACGGTGTCCTTCAGCGACTCGCCCTTCTCGACGCTCGAGCCGCTGGCGGCGAAGTTGACCACGTCCGCGGACAGGCGCTTGGCGGCCAGCTCGAACGAGCTGCGGGTGCGCGTGGACGCCTCGTAGAACAGGTTCAGCACCATCCGCCCGCGCAGCGCCGGTACCTTCTTGATCTCGCGGTCTGACACCTCCGCGAAGCGCTCCGCCTGCGTGACGATCCGCTCGATGTCCGCCCGCTCGAGATCCTCGATCGAGAGCAGGTGGTTCATACGCCGGCCTCCCCTGAGGTCGCAGGGCAAGCCGGTCCAGGACGCAGGGAGCGTGGCGTGCTGTGCACGCGAGCGACCGAGGACGCCGATCCGGCGCCGCCATGCGGCCTCAGGGCGATTGCGACCTCGTCGATGCCGTCTAGCTCGCGCAGGCGAACGTGCACGTGCTCGGCCGTGGAGGTGGGCAGGTTCTTGCCGACGTAATCCGGACGGATCGGCAGCTCCCGGTGGCCGCGGTCGACGAGCACCGCGAGCTGCACGCGCTGGGGGCGGCCGTAGTCGAACAGCGCCTCGATCGCCGCGCGCACGGTGCGCCCGGTGAACAGCACGTCGTCGACGATCACCACCGTCAGGCCGGTCACGTCGAAGTCGATGTGCGAGGCGTGCAGCACGGGGGCATCCGGCCGCGTGGCGACGTCGTCGCGGTAGAAGCCGATGTCCAGGTCGCCGAGCGGCACCTCGCTGCCGAGCAGATCCTCCAGCAGTGCGTGCAGCCTGTCGGCGAGAAACGCGCCGCGACGGTGGATCCCGACCAGCGCCGGCACGAGCTCTCCGGTGTTGCGCTCGAGGATCTCATGGGCGATGCGGGTGAGCGCCCGCCGCACCTCCTCCTCGTGGAGGACCACCTTCTCGTCAGCTGCCATCGTTTCCTTCCTGGCCTCGCGGGACCGGGTTAAAGGAGCAGCTGGAATGTATCAGGGGGAAGCGACGGGCTCCGGCGCGGCAGCGTCAGTCACGCCAGCCTGCGCGCGCTCGCGCGCGACTCGCTCGGACCAGCGCACGAGCGTCGCCGCTCCGCGCTCGGGGAACGGCACGTCGATCGTGTCGAAGTCGCGGGCGGCCTCGGTGGCGGCGAACACCGCGCGCGCCTCGTCGCGAAGCTCGCCTCCGGCGTAGCGGCTGGAGAAGTGCGTCAGCACCAGCAGCCGCACGTCGGCGTCGCGCGCGAGCTCGGCTGCCTGGCGCGCGGTGCTGTGCAGCGTCTGGCGCGCGCGCTCGGCCTCCTCCTGCACGAACGTCGCCTCGTGCACGAGCACGTCGGCCTGGTGCGCGGCGATGCCGAGCGCCTCGCACGGCGAGGTGTCGCCGGAGATGACGATCTTGCGCCCCTCCCTGCTCGGGCCCATGACCTGCTCGGGCTTCACCCCGGCGACCGTCTCCCCGCGCTGCAGGCGGCCGAAGTCGGGCCCCGGACTCACTCCCAGCTCCTCGGCCAGGCGCGGATCGAGGTGGCCCGGCCTGGGCTCCTCCACGAGCGCGTAGCCGAACGACGTGGCGCCCTTGTGTGACACCGGAATGGCCGCCACGATGTAGCCGTCGCGCTGGACCGTCTGCGCGGGCGCCAGCTCGACTATGCCGAGCTCGTACGGCAGGCGGCCGTACACGACGCGCATGTCCGCCATCAGCGCGCCCAGCCCAACCGGCCCGTACACGGTCAGCGGCTCGCTGCGCTCGCGCAGCGCGAAGGACTTCAGCATGCCCGGCAGCCCCAGCCAGTGGTCGGCGTGGAAGTGCGTGATGAACACGCTGTCCAGGTCCAGCAGACCGACCGAGCGCAGGAGCTGGCGCTGGGTGCCTTCGCCGCAGTCGAACAGCAGGCGGTCGCCGCCGCGGCGCACGAGCACCGCGGGCAGCCCGCGCCGGGCGCTCGGCACCGAGCCGGCGGTGCCGGCGAAGAACAGCGACAGGTCCATGGTGGCTACGGTAGCGGCGGCGGGGCACGCGCGGTCGGCCGCGCCCTCGGGAAGTACAGCGCTCCCTAAAGCGGCCTGCTGGCGGTAACAGGCCAGCTCGTGAGGTCTGATAGCTTCCCACGCTAGTTGTTCAGCGCCGAGCGGGCTCGGAACGAGTCTCGAGGCCTAACCACAGAGGGGGAAGTACAAGCATGGAGACCAACACTGGAAGGACTCTCGCTAGGATCGCGAGGCTGTCCACGGCGCTTCTGGTCGCAAGCGCCGCCCTGGCCGTCGCGGCCGGGACCGCGAGTGCCCAGACGATCTACGACAACCTGCATGGAAACCCGAGCGACGTGCCGTCGCTCGGCTTCGAGGCGACCTCGACGTCGGAGTTCGGCGGCCAGGTGGCATTCGCGAGGACCGCGCGCATCAATCCGACGGTGACGATCGTGCTGAACAGTTGGGCATGCCAGAACCTGAAGGGTGAAGCCGAATGCAAGACCACGCCCGGCTCCACCTTCACCTGGCCGGTCACGCTCAATGTCTACGACGTCGAAGAAAACAACGAACCGGGCGCAAAGATCGCGTCGATGAAAGAGGAACCCACGATTCCCTTCCGACCGTCGCCCAACCCGAAGTGCAAACCGGCCCCGATAGAAAAATGGGTCGGGTGGGGCAATAAATGCTTGCCGGACAAGGCCGTGAAGGTCTCGTTCCATCTCGAAGGCGTCGAGCTGCCCGAAAAGGCGATCATCAGCGTCGCCTACAACACCACCACCTACGGTTACGAACCCACGCCCGGTGATGAAAAGGGCGAGGACTCGCTGAACGTGGGGGTCACCGAACCGCCGGGAACCCCGTCCGTGGGCACGGACCCACTGCCGGAATACGCGTATGCCAACTCGACCTATCCCGCGATGTACGGAGCGGAACCGCATGGTCCTGAAGGCACGTTCAGCCTTGCGAACGAATGGAGTGGCTACCAGCCACTGTTCAAGGTCACAGCGGGCTAGCGCGCCAAGTAAGCGCAGCATCGGAGGAGGGCTCCCCTTGGCGGGAGTCCTCCTCTCGGGGCGGCCTGGGTCTGGTAGCGTGGGCCGCTGACGGACCAGCAGGGGCTTCCCCGCGTCCCGGCGCCCGTAGCTCAGTGGATAGAGCGCTCGCCTCCGGAGCGAGAGGTCGGCCGTTCGAATCGGCCCGGGCGCGTGGTGGAAGTGCCTGCAAATTGGCTGGTTTGCTCGGCGGGCTCAGGTGGGACATCGCGCGTATTGGGGCTCGGTGGCCCAAACGGTGGCCCAAGCCCCTCGTGCTGTGGCCCGTAAAGGGCGCTGCGGGCATCCGCGAGCAGGGCGTCGAAGGCGGCGCCGTGGCCGCGCTTGCGGCGGTCCAAAAGCTGCGCGTACACGTCGAGGGTCATCCTGCTTTCGGCGTGGCCGACCTGGTGCTGGACGTAGGTCACGTCGAAGTTGGTCGCCAGGAGCATGATCGAGACGTAGGTCCGTCGCAGCGTGTGCGGTGTGACGTGCGGCAGTGGCGGCAGGCCGTGCTCGGTCAGGCGCTCGTTGGCGAGCTTGACGGCCGGCTCCAAGATGCGTTCGCGAACGTTGCTCTCATCCCAGCGCTTGCCGCTGCGGGTGCAGAAGAACGGTGCATCCGGGCCTGCGGGGTAGCCGTGTCGCACCTTGTCGGCGCGGTAGGCGAGCAGCTCGTCGCGCAGGCTGGGCGTGATCTCGACGTGACGGACGCCCGTCGGCGTCTTACTGTCGGCGATCCACAGGCGCGCGCCGTCGGGATCGTGCAGGCGTACGTCGCGCTCCAGGATGTCGAGGGTTTCAGCGATCCGCGGGCCGGCGTAGCCGAGCATCGCGCACAGCGCGCGCCAGCCGATGCGGTCATTGGTCGCGGTGTAGGTCTTGCCCTGCGCGAGCATCGACATCGACCCGGCGCTCAGCCCGTACTCAAGGCGCAGGGCGTACTGCGTCTCGCCCTGCGCCAGGCGAGCCCGAATCTCCGCTGCTTGCTCGCGCGTGAGCTTGGCGCGCTTGCTCGACCTCGGCGCCGTCTGTAGTTGGTGCGCTGCGTCCAGCAGCATCACGAGCTGGTCGATCTCAAGGAAGGTCCGCGCGGGCTTGGGAACCCTGATCTTCAACTCGGGGTCGCGGGCGGGATTGTCCTCGCGCACCTTGTCCTTGACGGCCTGGGCGAGGATCTGGCCGAGCAGGCGCATCATCATCTGGATCGAGCGCGGCGAGAGCGGCCTGCGCCGCCGCCCGTTCTCGTCCTCGGCTTGCCCCCCTGCCGCTGCGATCTTCCTCAGCGCCTCGCTGTCCTTGAACAGCTTGCCGCGAAAGCGCCGGCAGTCCACGTCGCTGATCCTCACCACCGGCGTCCCCCCGACGGACGGGAGGATGTACTTCTTGAGCCTCCAGAGGTAGTCCTCGTAGGTTGTATCGGCCAACGGTCCCTCGCCGATCTCGCCGACGCGCCTGCGCTCCAACCAGTCGGAGGCGTACTCGTGCATCGTGACTCCCGGCGTGTACTCGTCCTCGTCGTGGGTAGGCTCGGGCTCGTAGCGCGTGAGCACCTGCTCGATGGCGATGCCGGCGCTCAACTGCGCGAGGATCATCTGTAGCTCGCGGCGTCCCCTTGCCTCGGTCCAACCGTCAACGTCGCGGCCAAGCACGACGCGGCACCGCTCTCCCCTATGTCTGAACCGTGCGCGGACACTGATCGTGCCATCCGCCAGCGCGACCGCTTCGATGTTGCCGCTTGCCGGGCGTGGCATCAGGCCGTCCCTTCTCGACTGGAAGGCGACATGATCCCGAGCCGGTCGGACTCATATGGGATCAACCCTGCCCTCGTTGCTCGTGAGCGCTTCTTGCGCGACCGTCCCGCGCCCCGGCGGGCTCCCGTCGTCGCCGGCGCCGGCCAGGTGTCCTGCACTCGCCGAAGATCGAACCGCAAACGGCCGCGTGGACCTCCGAGCCGAATGGCGCCGAGCGCGTTCGCGTGCGCGTAGACCCAATCGCGCTCGACGCCAAGCAGCTCCGCGAGTTCGGCGGCGTCAACGAACTGCCCCGACGGTGGAGCCTGCGTTGCTGCCATCAGGTCAGCCACCTGCCGCGCGATCTGCTCGATGTCGGCGGGGTCGAGCCTCATGAGCACGCGCCACCACAAGTGCGCCCGTCGCGGCATCCGCTTCTGGCGGCATGTCGGGTTGGCGTTGCGGCTCGGAGATGTGGCATGGACTCTCTGCGTGTAAGCCGAGCACCGTCGCCTCCGAGCAAGCGGGTTGGTCTGCGAAGCGTGTGAGGTCATGGTCGCTGTGTCCCTCCGATGGATCAGGGCTCGCCTGAGCCTGGGGGGAGTGCCACGCCCAGCCTTGCGACGTGGCGCACTCCCCCCGTCGGCTAGATCGCGAGGTAGTCGGCCGCGATGGCTGCGCGTGTGGCCCACACGAAGCCGTCGAGACGATGAATGAGCCCGACTCCGTAGAGCCGGTTGAGGCTGTCCGTTGTGTCGCTCCCGATTTCTCGGGTGATCTCATCGACCGACCACGGCCGCTGCTCGTCGCTGTCTCGCAAGCATCCGAGGATTGCCGAGTCGATCTTGCCGTCTTCCTCGGCCGGGGTCAATGTACGCTGGTCTTGCATGGGAAGGTTCCTGCGGACTCAACCCGTCATTGCAACGCAGCCTCGAGAATATCTGCTGGGGTCTTGAAGGCGAGGGTCTGTCGGGGTCTGGAGTTCAGCTTGGTGGCGGTCTCATCGAGCTGTGAGCGGGTGAGCTTGGATAGGTCGGTGCCTTTCGGCAGGTACTGACGAAGGAGTCCGTTGGTGTTTTCGTTGGAGCCGCGTTGCCAGGGGCTTTGCGGGTCGCAGAAGTAGACCTTCACGTCGGTCGCGATGGTGAACTTTGCGTGGTCGGCCATCTCGGTTCCGCGGTCCCAGGTCAGCGAGGCGCGCAGCTGCTCGGGCAGCCGGCAGATCTGCTTGCTCAGCGCACGGGTGACCGAGCGCGTGTCCTTGCCCGCCACGGGGACGAGCATCACGAACCGCGAGTGGCGCTCGACGAGCGTGGCGAGGTAGCTGTTCGCCGCACCGGAGATCAGGTCTCCCTCCCAGTGACCGGGGATCGCGCGGTCCTCAGCCTCGGCCGGACGCTCCCGAATGGAGACCGCGCCGATGATCTGGCCCTGGCCGCGGTGTCGCTTCGAGCCCTGGGGGCGGCGCAGATAGCGCTGGCGTCGCAGGTGCGTGACGAGCTCTCGCTTCAACGCTCCTCGCGCCTGGATGAACAACGTCAGATAGATCGTCTCGTGAGACACCCTCATAGTCTGATCCGCAGGGAACTCGGCCTTCAGCCAGCCGGCGATCTGCTCGGGAGACCAGTCCGCAGCCAGCTTCGAGGCGACCAGCTGGCACAACGTCCGGTCACGCGCCAGCTTGCAGAACTGTGGCCGTCTCGCGTGCTGCCACGCTCGCTCATCAGCCTCCGCCGCCCGGTAGCTGCTTCGGCCGCCGTGACGGTCGATCTCCCGCGTCACGGTCGACGGGGCCCTGCCCAGGCCCGCCGCTATCGTCCTGGCCGATCTTCCCGCCGCGATCCCGCGGGAGATCTCCTCCCGCTCAGCGAACGTCAGCGCCAGAGGACTGCGTCGCCGCTCACGCGGAGCCACGCCGCCCTGGCGACGGATCGTGCAGTAGATCGTCGCCGGCACACGATCCAGCGCCCGCGCGATATCAACGTAGGACTCTCCTCGCCGCCAACGCTCCCACAGCTCCCCGCGCTCAGCCACCGAGTACTCCCTGCGCTTCCTCGCCACCACAACCTCCTCATCTCGACACGAACGGTGCAGTGTTGCGACGAGGGGTTGAGAGCACCTCCGCCTTTCCGTGCCGCGGCCCCCGGCAGTTCACCGCTGCGCGGGGGCCAATTTATAGCTGATGCGACTTATAGTGTATGGACTCATAGTAGTCAAGCAGGAAGTCTTGCCTCGTGCCCGCGATCTCTCCCGTCCACGCCGCGTTCGGGGACGCGCTCCGCGAGCTACGCGGCGAGCGCGGCGTGTCCCAGGAAGCCGTCGCGCTTGAGGCAGGCCTGAACCGCGGCTACTACAGCGGCGTAGAGCGAGGCGTCCGCAACGTCTCGCTCACCAACATCACCAAGATCGCGGACGCGCTCGGCGTCCCGGCGTCGGAGATGCTTGCGCGGGCCGAGGCGATTCGCGGCGGCAGACGCTAAGGAGGCGAAGTCCTCTGCCGGACAGGTTTTTCTGTCAGACGGAGCTGCTATGCCCAGTGCGATGGTCAGCAATCTCGGTGCGCACGTCGAAGACTGTCGGCATTTTCTTGGGCGCGCTCGGGCGCGCAACGAGACGGCGCCGAGCATCGGTTCGTGACGCGTGGTTGTGCTCGGTTCGATCTGGCATCTTTCCCCAGCGGCTTGGTCAGCGCTCGCGGCCTGGGCTGGCGTCTGTATCGCCTTCGCTGCTGGAGTCGTTGCGCTGCGACAGCTTAAAGAGGCGCGCCGACTACGCAGCGAGCAGGCTCAGCCATACGTTGTTGTCTACACGGAGGAAAGCCCAGCCGGTCCGACAAACATCGATCTCGTGATCAAGAACTTTGGTTCGACCGCCGCGATAGACGTGCGCGTCACGTTCTCCGCTCCGTTGGAGTCTGCTGTGCTGGAGGAGTATTCGCCAATCCGAACGCCTGAGGTGATCCCGGTTCTAGTGCCCGGTCAGGAGTGGCGGACGTTTTGGGACACGACACAGGCGCGTGATGCGGCCTCCGACCTACCGAGCAAATACACGGCCGAAGTTGCGTTCAAGGACTCACACGACAAAGAGAGCTTCCGATTCAGGTTTGAGCTTGACTGGCGTGTCCTGATCGACCGAGGATTTGTCCAGGTCTATACCCAGCACGACGGCGTAAGAGCTCTCCGCGATATCAGCAAGGTCTTGAACGACGCAAAAGTCACCGGGCCGCGGCCTTAACGTCGTCGCACGCGATGGCGATGCCATCGACGCGCGAGAGATACTGGCATTCGAGCAGCGACGACGGGAGATGGCCGACAAAGCCGCCGACGAGAACGCCGACCACTGAGCCGATAGGCCGTGTACCCTTTTGCGCCGCAAGGACCGGCCCAGCACGAGACACCGCTACCCCGCCCGGTTGTCTTCTTCCTCTTGAGCTGCTCTATCTCCTCGTTGCTCTCGATCCTCTGTTTGCTGCTGCCCGCTCGCTCCCGCCCCCGCTCTGCATCTGGCCTTGCCCTGAACATCTGTGATGTGGTGGGTCGAGGAAGGGGGTCCCCGGGTTGGAGCGAAGCGGAGAGGCGGGGACCCCCTTCCTCGTGCCAGGTACAGAGCCAAACTTCCGGGAGCGAGCGGGCAGCAGCGTGGTCATTTGGGTGGTCGGCTTATAGACGAACACCCAAACGAACACCCAAGCCGACCGGCGGAGGCGGTGGTCCGCCGGACCACCGCCTCCTACGCGAAGTCACTTCCGCTCGATGAGCCCAATCAGTTCGCAGGCTGCACGGGCCTCGATGGCCTGCGGGCGCAGGCCCAGATGGTCGAGCAAATCTTTATCGCCAGTGATGATCGCCTGGGCACTTGAGGCACGCGCGATCGCCACGAGGTAGTCGTCCTCGGAGTCCCGCAGCACCGGCTCAACATCCATGGGGTCCGCAAGCATGACGACGAGGTCGCTGTATGCCTCGACCGCTTCTTGTGCCTCCAGCTCGCTCAGAAGCGCCCGAAAGTATGGCTTGGCCAGGTTGCCGCGCACCTCGTCGATGAGCAGCGGACACGCGACGGCTTCCAGATCGCCGTTGTGAACGCCCGCCAACAGTAGCGCCGGGGGTGCACCCGGTCGCCCCGCGAACGCTGCGAGCACGATGTTGGCGTCGAGGACGTAGCGGCTCAACCGGCCGTTCGCCGCGCAGCCTGCGCCCGACGCGACTCGCGCACCCCACGCACGGCCTCGGTCATTACCTCAGCGTCATCGACCCCGGCCGCTACGTTGCGCTCCTGCACGCGACGGATCGTCTCGAACCCGAGTTGAATCCGCGCGACGCGCTCCAGCGTCTCGCGGTCACTCTTGCCAGGGGAGCGCTTGCGAAGTCTCGACAGCAGCTCGCTGTCGATCTCGACGGTTGTGGTAGCCGCGGCAGCCATAGCGTCCCTAGATCGTATCGCCGTCGCTCGGCCGGCAGCAAGCCTCGCAGACCCAAGCGCCCGTAGCTGCGCCTTCTCGCCCTCGCCGCGGCGCCTCGCCGATCCGCCCGGCCGTCACGGTCAGGCTGCCTTTGCCGGCGCCGAGGCGAGCGGCGGCACGTCAAATACGTCCTGCATCTGCACCAGGAGCGCTTTCAGGTCATCCAGCTGTGCCTGTGCCGTGTGGCCCTGCGTGTCAGGCGCGACGGCCTTGAGGATCTCCTCAGCGCCATTCTCGGATGCAGTGCCGGTGACCGCAAGCATCAGAGTGCCAGCCTTCGTCCCCGGATCGAACACGTACACCGTTTCGTGCTGGTAGAGCCCGAGCGGTCCATGCCCGAGCGCCTTCTGCTTGAGAGCGGCTTCGATCTCTTCGTTCACGCCGGGACCCAGCCTTTTATAGCGACTGGCTTCCTTGAGGTCCTGCATCTCGAAGCACTTGATGCCTCCGGCCTCCACGACCTCCCGCCTAATCTGCTCAAAGCCATTTTCAATCATTTTAGTCCTCCCATTTAGTAAATACACCTTTTGACTGCATAGCATTACAGCAGTACCACTGATCTGGCACAAACATAATTATCGGCCTAATATATCAGCTATCTGCTGGCGACTGGTCGCCAGCGACGGGAGACCAACCCGCCAGCGCGTTCATCCACCATGCCGATCGGTCGACTCGACAGCCGAGCGTGAGTAAGCCGCGTCCTAGCCTGCCAGCGTTGAGACGCTTGGGCCTACGATCGTGCGAATGGAGCCCGTCGGCGCGCCCGGCGCACCGCCCGAACCTCCTGTACGGCAAGCCCGTCGGCATCCTCGCCCGACAGCGTCCCCTGCCGTCGCGCCTCGTCGAGCGCGAATAGCCCGAGGAAGACGGCGAGCGCATCCTCGACAACCTGCGCGTCGCTCTTGCCGACCTGAGCGGCGTCTTGCCGACGGACACGGCAGACCAGATCCGCATCGAGCGCCACGTTGATCTTGCGCGCGGCCATCATCAATCCAGGATACGGCGCGAACTAGCCCACGCGAGATGATCACGACGCCCACGTGCACACCAATCGTTTGGGCCACCGCCGCCCGTCAGTGGCCTAAACCCACCCAAATCGGCCCGTATCCGCGGGTATCAACCGCTACTCGGCGCTGGTGCATCTGGCTTGCCGGAGCCATTTCTGCGCCTCTTTCGCTTCCTGCGCGTCGTACCTCCGGAGCGAGAGGTCGGCCGTTCGAATCGGCCCGGGCGCGTGGTGAGTTTCGCTGTGGTGGAGCGGGTTTTGGGTTCAGGCGTGATCGCCGCTCGTGACGAGAGGTGGGCCGTCCGAACGCTCGTCTGCCAATTGCTGCCTTTTGCGGCTGGCATAGACGACCGGCACGAAGCCGAAACCATCAACCTTCGTCGTCACCCTCATCGGTGGCTTCCTCGGCCTCGTCTCCGAGCATGGTCGCTCCGCTATGCGGCAGCGCTATGCGGCGCAGTCGGCTGGGGTAGCGCTTCGAGCAGCGTCCGCGGTAGGCGCGTGCTTGCGTCCCAGACCTCGATCGCGACGAGAGCGTGGGTTGCCCGGTCGTAGTCGCGCAGGCCGCCAGCCACACGCTCGCTGACTACATCATCCGACTCGCCGGTCGGGAACCACGCGATGTCAGCCTCCGAGTCGTAGTACGCGAACATTGCTAGTCCGAGGTTACCGCACCGGCCTACCGGAACTCGCTCGCCCGCCACGCCGAAATGATTAGGACGGTCGTCTCATCGTCGCCGACCGGATGGTCGTAGATGGCTTCGAACGGCACGCCCAGCGACGTGATGCCCGCGATCAGCCAATCGGCCTTCCCCTCGTTGACCTGTCGACCGCCGTGGCCGCCGCGTATCGCCTGCTCGACATCCGATCGCGTGAGCTGCCGCTGGTCGAGACGCAGCAGCGCGTGCGACGTCCATACGAAGTGCTCCACAGACACGGCGCGCGATTCTAGTTATGGCTCAAGATACGATGTCGAGCCCGACCGCACCGGCATCTATCGTCGGCTTGATGGCCGCCAGCAGCATTGCGTCCGTGATGGCTGCGCTCGCAGCGCTCGCCACTGTGTTCTATGCGCGAGCCACAGTCAGCGAAGCTCGCAGTCCCGCCAGGAGGCATCCATTGCCAACAGCGAGCAGATGGTCCATGAGGCGGATCTACTGGCCGCGACCACGACGGCACACGCACAGGAGATATCAGAGCGCGGGCGCGCCGTTGCGCGCGAGATGTGGCTTGGGCGTCTGACGCAGGCAGCGAAGCTGCAAGAACTGCTCGCCGAGACCATTGGAGCGACTGCCGAGAACATCTCTGAGCAAGCGCGCCCGTATGTTCAGCCCGGATCAGCCGACCGCCTAGCGAGCGTCCTGCTGCGGATCGAGGGTGCGGTTGCCGTACTTGCGCAGCTAGGAGGGCCTGAGCCACCCGAAGCTGTGCGGCGCATTCTCCAGCGAGGGCGCCAAGGTGGTACGTCCTTGCATGCAGCGTTGGGCCTCTCGGCAATAGCGGACCTGCTCAAGGACGATGAGAGCTTCAAGCCCCCGCCATGAGACGCCTCCTGCACAGCGAGCTGGTCGGCATCCTCGGCCGCCAACGTGCCTCGCGCTCGCAGCGCTCATGATGCGAGACGGCGGGTGAAGAACGAGAGAATCTCGTCGCGGGCGGCGATCGTCGGCTGGCCGGCCTCGTCGATCAGATGGGCGGTTACGACACTGTGGGGAGTCGGAACGTACTTCTCGAAGAACGGGGCAGTGTCGCGGTTGGCGGCACTGTCGGGGAGCACACGCGGGATGAAGCGGTCGCCGAGCGCGTCGGAGTAGGTTGCGAAGCGCTGAGCCCTGCACACCTGGTCGCCCTGGAAGCGATAGGCCATCACGGTCAGGTCCTCCCGCTCGAGGCGGTCTCTCACAGCGGCGAGCTCATCGGGGGCGATCTCCAGCCCGGCTGGATCGTCCAGCGGCAGCGACGGCTGGGAGAGGACCGGTGCGAGCATCGCCGGCTCGAGCATCATCGTGAGCGCGAAGTTGCCGGTGAAGCACATACCTATGGCGCCGACGCCCGGGCCCCCGCACTCCTCGTGCGCCAGTCTCGCCAGTGACCGAAGCCAGACCGTCACCGGGCTCGACCGGTTGGCGCCGAGCGCGCGAAACTCGGCACTGACGCAGGCCCTTTGGAAGGTCGCGGCACCCTCCTCGGCGCCAGGCACCGCACCGTCGCGGCCGAACAGCGAGGGCATGTAGACGGTGAACCCTGCGTCTCTCACCCAGCGACTGAAGCGAGCGACCTGCGGGCTGATGCCCGGCATCTCCGTCATCACGATCACCGCAGGGCCGCTGCCGGCGACGTGGACCGTCTTCGTGACGCCGTCGAGTGTAACCATGCGGGGATCGAAGTCCTCGAGCCGATCGTCCTCGTTCATGCTCCGTTTCGTCATCTGCCGAGGGAGGCAGCTCAGCGGCGAGTGAGGACCACGACCGGGATCTCCCGGTCGGTCCTGGCCTGATAGTCGTCGTAGGCCGGCCAGACCTCGCTCATCAGCGACCACAGGCGACTGCGCTCCTCGCCCGTGGCCGTCGTCGCACGCACCGGCACCGTCTCCTCGCGCACCTCGATCGTCGCGTCGGGATCGGCCACGAGGTTCTCGTACCAGCTGGGGTTCGCCGGCGCCCCGCCCTTGGATGCCACGACCACCCACCGGTCGCCGTCGGTGCGGTGGATCAATGGCATGGTCCTCGGCTGGCCGGATGTCCTGCCTTTCGTGGTCAGCAGGAGGATCGTCGTTCCGCGCCAGTTATAGCCACGCTCACCGGCCGTCTCGCGGTAGACCCGGACATGCTCGCCACCGAACAGATCGTCGTCGGACTCAGGCATCGATTCGACGAGTCTACCGACGCGACGCAAGACTCCTGCTGGCGCCGCACCCGCCCGCCAGCGACGCGAATTCCCGCCCGCGCCGCGCCCGGCGCGCCGGTGGGCGCATTGCTGCTACTGATCTGTCGGTGAAAGACGCCGACGTACCCGCCGCCAGCAGGGCGGAGCGTGCGAGCTCGTTCGCCCGCGTGGCGGGCGAGTATCAGCGTGGCCGCCCCGGATACCCGCGCGAGGCGATCGCCTGGCTGCTCGGAGCCGACCCGCTCGAGGTTCTCGACCTGGGCGCCGGCACGGGCAAGCTGACGGGCGCCCTGCTGGACGCGGGCCACCGCGTGATCGCCGTCGAGCCACTCCCCGAGATGCGCGCGATCCTCGCATCCACGCTGCCCGACGCGCGCTCGCTGGCGGGGTCGGCCGAGCGGCTGCCGCTGCCGGACGCGAGCGTCGACGCCGTCACCGTCGGCGCCGCGTTCCACTGGTTCGACCACAGCGCCGCCCAGGCGGAGATCGTACGGGTGCTGCGCCCGCCGGGCGTGCTCGGACTGCTCGGCAACGGCTTCGACTCATCCGTGGCGTGGGTGGCCAGCCTGCGCGAGATCCTCGGGCCGCCCGCGATCCAGCTGCCGGGCCACTGGCCCTCGGTGGAGGACCTCAGCGAACGCTTCGCCGAGGTTGAGCAGCGCGAGTTCCCCCACGAGCAGCGCGTGGACCGCGCGACCCTGAGGGACCTCGCCAGCTCGCGCAGCAGCCTGGCGATCCTGCCCGACGCTCAGCGGGAGGCTGTCCTGGCGAGCCTCGACCGTCTCTGGGAGCAGGAGCCCGAGCTCGTCGGGCGCACAGAGGCTCTGCTGCCCTGGCACACGCGCGCGCGACGCTGTCGCGGGCTGCGTTGAGACCCCACCCGCGGGCGCTCTGCCCGCAGCTCGAGCGGACCCGACGAGGATGATCCAACCGCCCACCGGCTTCCTGGCGAGCCCCTCGAGCAATGGGTTCTACCTGGGGCCGCTGTTCATCCACTACTACGGCCTCGCCTACGTCCTCGCCGTGCTCGCCGCCGTGACGATCACCGTGCGCCGCTGGGAGGCCGTCGGCGGCAGCCGTGAGCTCGTCTACGACGTGGCGCTGTGGGGCTTCCCCGCCGGGGTGATAGGCGGACGACTGTACTTCCTCGCCACCAGCTGGAACGAAGTCCCGCCGCACTGGTGGGGACCGTTCGCCGTCTGGAAGGGCGGCCTGGGCATCTGGGGCGGCATCGCGCTCGGCACGCTCGTCGGAGTATGGGTGCTGCGCCGCCGCGGCGCCAACGTCCCGCTGTTTCTCGACGCCGCCGCCCCGGCGCTGCTCGTCGCGCAGGCGATCGGGCGGATCGGCAACTACTTCAATCAGGAGCTGTTCGGCAAGCCGAGCACCCTCCCCTGGGCGCTCGAGATCTCCCCCGCGCACCGCCCCGCCGGCTATGCGCAGTTCGCGACCTTCCAGCCGACGTTCCTGTACGAGCTGATCTGGAACCTGCTGCTGGCGGGCGCGCTGGTGTGGCTCGGGCACCACCGCAGGATCCGGCCGCCGGGCCTGTTCGCGCTCTACGTGGCCGGCTACTCGTTCGCGCGCGTCGGCGAGGAGCTGTTGCGCATCGACCCCGCCCACCACATCCTCGGCCTGCGCCTGAACCTCTACGTCGCCGCCATCCTGTGCCTGGCCGGGATCGCCTGGTTCGTGCGCGTCCAGCGCGCTGGACGCTCTTAGTACGCTGCGCCGTCATGGCCGACACGAGCACGATCGCCTCGCTTGCCACGGCCGGGGGCACCCTCGTCCTCGCCATCGCCACGTTCTCATCGACTCGCTCGGCCAACCGCGCGGCGCGTGTGTCCGAGCAGGCGCTGAAGGCCGGGCTGCGCCCGCTCCTGTTCAACGCGCGTCCGCAGGATCCGCCGCAGAAGGTCGGATTCATCGATGACCATTGGCTCGTGCTGCGCGACGGGCTCGCCGCCGTGCAGGAGTCCGACGGCAATCTCTATCTCGCGATACCGCTGCGCAATGTGGCCTCCGGGATGGCGGTGCTGCACGCATGGCACCTGTGGACGCGGCGGGTGACCAGGGAGACTCCTCCCGACGTCTCGCCCGAGGCCGGCGACTTTCGCCGGCTCAACCGCGACCTGTACGTGCCCGCGGGCGACATCAGCTTCTGGCAGGCGGCCATACGCGATCCCGCCGACCCGCTGTACGCGCCGCTGTCGGATGCGATCCGGGCGCACACGGCGATCACCGTCGACATCCTCTACGGCGACCACGAGGGCGGGCAGCGCACGATCACTCGCTTCTCCCTCACGCCGCGCTCGCCCGCCGGCGCAGATGAGCCGTGGCTGTGGGTGTGCGCGACCTCGCGCCACTGGAACCTCGATCGCGCGGACCCACGCTAGGGCCCGCGCCGGGCGCGCGCTTCGAGCGCGCGCCTGTCCCTGTTCCTATTCTTCGACGTGCCCCGTGAATTCGATGACCTGCTGGTAGGTGGAGCGGTTGGTCCAGCTCATCGTGTATTTGGGAAGCAGTCCGGGCGGGAAGTCGATCCGAACTTCTTCAGCCCGCCACGCGAGCGGTTCGGACCCCTGGGCCGCGGACAGCTGTTCGACCGCGTGCTGCATCGCCGCCCACAGCGAGGTCCGGCACGCTTCCAGGCTCCCGTTGCCGCAGTAGTGACGGCTGTAGGGCTGGGCGACCGGTAGACCGAGCTCCGAGCGCAGGTCCTTGTACACGTACCCGTACCAGCCCCCGTCGAAGGACGATCCGCCGGAGTTCGGCGGGTTGTTCGGCCCTTCGATCGACTCGAATTCCGGCAGCAGTTCTCCGAGGACCGGACCGAGGACCGCTTCCGCCATCGGCGTCCAGACGGCATCCATGATCGCCGCGCCCGGTTCGTTCGGCCGGTTCACGCCGTACAGGCTGGCCCCGTGTTCGGTCCATTCGCTGACGATGTTCGCGGCCTGCTGAGCCAGCGCGCTGGGCGCCGGTCCACCGGCGAGAACCTGCTCGATCGTCGGCCACACCTTGACGGCGCGCAGGTCCTGCGTGGCGGCCCGGTTCATGATGTCGACGTCCTTGGCCTCGGTCATCTTCTTTTTGAAGCCGGCGAACAGCTGCACACGCTGGATCGGCCCGTATGAGTACGTTTCAGAGGACGCCCCCCATTCCGGCGCGGGCTTGTTGTTCCAGCTCAGCAGCACACCGTTGCTCGGCAGGACTTCATGCGGATGCTGCGCGAGCGAGAGGAAGCCGCGCCAGTTGTATTCGCCATTGCCGAGCGTCGGCAGGCTCGGGTCCGTTCCAGGCGCGAGTATCGGCAGGCGCCCGGTCGAGATGTAGGCGATGTTCTTGCTGTCCAGGTACGCCATGTTGAACGTCGTCTCGAGTTCGTTGGCGGCTTCGAAGAACTGTTCCGGCGAGTGCACCCAGTCGGAGTCCAGGCGGCTGAAGGCAAGCTCTCCCGCCGGCTCGCGGCCACGGTCGGCGCGATCGTTGGCGATCGCATAAGGCTGCCCTTTCACCAGCACGGTGCCGCTGACCGGCCCGTACACGCTTTCTTTGAAGTACACCTCGTGCGCGGGTTCACTGTTACCGGCGCCGATTTCACCGGCGTTGAACGTCGTCATCTGAATACATTTGCCTTCGTATTCGTAGTATTCGGATTCACGTGTGACGGGGCCCTCTTCGGGGTTGCACAGCTTCAGCAGGAACTGCTGGGTGTTCTCGTTGCTGGCGCTCGTCAGACTCCAGGCGAAGTCACGGCCGCGCCCGATGAACACGTATGGTGAGATCGGGGCGACGACCCCATCGGCGTCGATGCCGGGGCCGTGGAGATCGACCTCCATCACGATCTCGGGGTAGTAATAGCCCAGCTGCGGCCCCATCACCGCCAGCGGATGCCCGCTCTTGGTGTTGGCGGCTCCGACGACCAGGAAGTTGGACGCCTTGCGGTGCGACGCCTTGGCAACCGCGGCGTTCCTGACCGCGGCCGGGCTCTCCGATCCAGCTTCGATCTGCAGCGCTCCGGGTGTCGGCCCCGTCGGCACGCCGTCATATGCGAACGCTTTGCTGGCCGACGTCGGCGCTTCCGGATCGTTCGTCTCGCGCAGGTCGCGGAAGATCTTCATGCCTTCTTCGCTCCCGTACTTCGCCTGCAGCCGGGCGAGGAAGTTCGAGTTGGTCACTTCACCGCCGCCGCCGTTGCCGAAGATCGAGCCGATGAACGCGAAGCCGGCGATCGCGTCGGCGAGCGTCACGGTGGGCAGGCGCTGGGCTTCGGGCAGCGTCTGCTCGTAGCCGTTGACCCCTTCCACCCAGTTTTCGAGGTCTTCGATTACCTGTTCGCCTTCAGCGGTGTGGGGGGCTTCGAGCAGCGATGCCTTCTGTTCCGTGACCCATGTGATCGCCTGCGCGCTCGGCTTGAACGAACGGGCGTTGAGCAGCAGTTCGAAGGCGTTCACCCCGGGGATGCTCAGAGCCGCCGCGAACGCCGGTCCCAGGCCGAGCTGCAGCAGCAGACCCCGGTACTGGGCGGCCACCCAGCCGGAGCCGTACATCACGTCGCCGCGGGTGGCCCCGAAGATGTGGGGGATGTCGTTTTTGTCGATCCAGATTTCCAGTCCGGCCCTGCTGGTGAACTCCTCCGTGTCCCCCGCCTGGTGGGGTTCGCCGAACTTCTCGGATACGAAGTCGTGTTCGACCGCGCCCTTTGAGACTTTGCTCCCTTTCTTGGTGAGCTTGTTGTAGAGTTCTCCCTGTTCGGTCGAGTACGAGTTCGCCACGAGGCTTCCCGCCTCGCCGGGGGCGAGGATCTGGTAGGCCCCGCCCGAGTCATCGACGATCGCCGCGCTCGAAGGCGCCACGCCGAGTGCCAGCAGCAGGCAGCCGGCCACCCCACCGAGCGCGAACCGCCACAGACCTCGCGCTCGACGCGCCGGAACAGTCCCCGTCCGAGAACCCCCACAACCTTGCATGTCTCCTCCTCGCTGCCCGGCCGCGCAGGCCCGGACAATCGCCTCCACCCTTGGAAGGACGATCCTATCACCATGTGTCAACCCTGTCAGGCGCCCGGCCGGCGCTGGAGGTCGCGCAGGAAGTACGCGATCGCCCGGTTGAGCAGCTCGGCGCGCTCCCACTGCAGGAAGTGCCCCGCGTGCTGCACCACGAACGGTCCGATCAGCTCGCTGAACGCGACTTCACACATCTGCGGGAAGCGTCGCCAGATGACGTGGTCCTCCGCTCCGTACAGCGCGAGCGTAGGCAGCGCGCTCACCTCGAAGAACCGCGGCGGCTCCGACAGCGCCCGCGTCCCCAGCGCGCTCTCGTAGTTGCCCCACCCCGCGCGCAACCGCTCGGGGTCGGCGAACGGCTCGCTCATGAAGTCCACCTGCTCGCGCGAGAACGCCCCGGGCGCGGCCCAGAAGCGGTGGCCGTAGAACTCGCCCACGTAACGACGGCGGCGCTCAGGGCTGTCCAGCTCGGCCGCGAGCGCGTCCGCTTCGAGGCCCTGGCGCACGAAGTAGTCCGCGGCCATCCGCAGCTCGGGCGGTGGCGCGACGGGGATGCCGGCATCCTCGTAGGCCTGCCCCAGCAGCGGCAGCACGCTGTTGAACAGCACCTGGCGCTCGATGAACCCCTCGAAGCGCAGCCCAAGGTCCTGGATCACGCCGCCCCCCAGATCGCCGCCCGCCGCGGCGCAGCGCTCGTGACCGAGCACGTCGCTCACCAGCGCGTGCATGTCGCGCGCGTGCGCCGCGAGGTCATAGAAACCGTCGGGCGCCAGCCCCGAGTCGCCGAACCCGCGCAGATCCGGAACGATCACCTCGAAGCCCGCCTGCGCCAGCGGCGCGATGTTGCGCCACCAGATGCGCTTGGTCTCCGGCCAGCCGTGAACCAGCAGCAGCGGGTATCCGCCCTGCCCGGCGCGCACGTAGGCGATGCTCACCCCCGGGCGCACCTCGGCGTGCTCAACCGCGAAGGCGTCGGGTCCCACGGCGTCCTCCATCGCCCTCCAAGATACACCCGTGCCCAGCGCTCGCAGCCGCGCCGGCGCCCGCCCTGCGCTGCGGTGCCGGCGCGGCCGCCCCACAGCTCCCCGGCGCGCGCCGCCCTACAGCTCCAGATAGCGCAGCACGACGCGACCGAGGGCGATCACGTCGCCGCCCCGCAGATCGGCCTGCTGGATACGCCGGCCGTTGACGAACGTGCCGTTGGAGCTGCGGTCGTCGAGGATCCGTGCGCCCGAGGGCCGCGGGACGAGGATCGCGTGGCGCCGCGACACCGAGCTCTCGTCGAGGTGAAGCTCGGCGGTCAGTCCGCGCCCGACGCGCATCGCCTCGCCGCCCAGCGGGATCAGCACCGTTCGCTCCGGCCCCTGGACCTCGATGTAGCGACCCGGCGCGACCGCATCGGCGGGCGCGGCCTGATGGCGCACGCGCTCGTCCAGGCACGCGGTCGGGTCGAACCTCTCGGTGATCCCGTCGGCGGGGGAGCGGATGAGTGTCTGTGAGCTCATGCCAGCAGCAAACCGCATGCTACTCACGCGAACCTCAACAGACGTGAAGAAATGTCGAAACGCCGCAGCGGCCGGCTGCTCGAGCCGCCGGGCGGCCCTCGCCGGCCGCCAGCCGCCGGCGTCCTACCCCGAGGCCGCGGTACGCCCGACCTCAGCTTCGGCCTTGCGACGCGCCATCCGCTTAGAGCTCAGCCATCCCCAACCGCCCACGCCCACCACGGGGACGACGTACATCATCGACTCGTACCAGTGCATCAGGCAGGCCAGCGGCACCATCGCGAGGAAACCTAGCATGCCCTCACCACGCCTCGCCGGGCGCGGCGCCGTCGCCGTCCGGCGGTGCCTCGCCGCCGTCGCCGGCGATGGCCGCGCGTGCGCGGCGGCGCTGCACGAACGCCACGAACAGAAGCCCCCCCACGACGATGACCACGCCCAGGACGATCACCGCCAGCGGCGCCTTGGAGCTCTCCGGCGTCCAGAACAGCTGCCCGGCGATCGCGCCCTTGGCGGTGCCGACCATGATCGGCACCTGCCAGTCGAAGATGAGCGTCCGCCTGCTCGTGTTCTTGACCTTCGCGGGCGGCACCGGCGACATCCAGTGGATGCGATGGTCGTGCCATTCGAACTGGCCGGTGCGATCGATCACTTCCCACTTCGGGGGGGCGCTCGCGTCGGCGATCGGCGGGACCGTCACCTCGGCGTAGAAGTTCGTGTTCAGGTACGTCGCCGGCGAGCGCACGTTCTGCTCGGCGGTGCCGTTCGCGAGCACGCGCGCGTAGGGCTCGCCTTCGTAGCCGTAGATGGTGACCGTCTTGCCGGTGTGGTTGGTCATCAGGATGCGGTCGGCGAACTCGAGCACCTGGAAGCTCAGCCCGGCAACGCGCGGCGTCACGGAGGTGATGTAGGAGCGGTAGTCGTAGCTGCTCCCCTGATCGTTGATCGGGTTGGAGTTCTCGTAGGCGTAGGTGTGCGCGGCGAGAGCCGGGGCGCTCGCGAGCGGCGACTGCGCCAGCAGGGCGACGCCGAGCAGGGCGAGGATCAGGCGGCGGGCCATGCCCGCAGAACCGTAGCGCAGGCGCGCGGCGCTCTCACGTCCCCACCGCCGAGAGCAGCCACAGCCCGAAGCTCGTGAACGCGACCATCACCGCGAGCATCCAGTACTGGCTGCGCACCGCCTCTTCCGGGTCCCTGTACAGCACCAGCGCGCGGTCGTGCGCCAGCGCCAGGCCGCCCACGTGCCCGCTGACCAGCGCGGCCACCTGCACGTACCAGATGCCCGCGTAGGAGATCAGGTGGTAGTCGATCTGGAAGTTCGCGGTCCCGAAGATGTTCGCGCCGTTGCCGAGCGGGTCGGAGGCGAGGTAGACCATCGCCTGGCTCTGCCACAGAAGCAGCGAGAAGTAGTGCGCCAGCACGTACGCGAAGGCGATCGGAACGAGCGAGTGCGCGAACGTGCGCGTCAGCGTGTGCCGGTCGTAGCGTTCGCTGACCCCGTGCACGCCGAAGATCCCCACCCGGTAGACGGTCGTGATCAGCAGGATGCAGAACACCATTCCGACCGAGTACGCCAGCTCCTGCGCCGGCGTGGGGTTGAAGCCGAGAGCTTCGAACAGGCTCTGCAGGTTCGGCTCGTTGTTGCGCCACACGCCGCCGTTGCTGAACCCGTCGAACGTCGTCGTGCCGATCTGTGTGGTTATGAACGCGACCGTGCCCACGCCGATCTTCAGGTCCGTGACGCCGCTCAGCGGCCGGCGCAGATAGACCGCGCCGTCCTCCCTGCGCACGAGCGCCGAGAGCTTGGAGAGCAGGTTGAAGTACACGCCGAACCCGTCCGCCTGTCCGCTCCACTCATCCACGCCGAACACGGCCATCCCCGCCAGCATCGCCAGGAAGTACCCCAGCGACAGCGCCGCCAGCGTCGACGGTCGGTCTTTTTCGACGTAGATCAGCTCCAGCCACGCGAAGCCCACGATCCCGGCGATCGCCGGCCACATCCCCAGCCACCGCGGGTAGCGCAGCGGCGGGCCGCCCGAGCGCCCGCGGCGCAGCAGGCGCGCCAGCGCCGCGAGCGCGCGCGCGCACGTCCGCCACGGGCTCAGCGCGCGGAAGACGTCGCCGAACAGGACGCTCGCGACCGGCGTCCCGACCCAGAAGATGACGTAGATGAACGTCACCGAGAAGTTCGCCTCGGTGACCTGGGCGCCGGCGAAGCCGCTGTAGACGACCACGGCGAACAGGCCCACGCCAAGCAGGCTCGCCAGCCATTCCAGCGCTCGTGGCAACCGGAACAGCCTGCGCAGGCGCGGCTCCTGCAGCTGCGGGCGCGTCCACATCGTCGACAGCGCGACGAACGACACCACCAGCACGATCGCCGCCGTCCAGCTGAACAGCCACACCGGGATCGGCAGATCGGCCTTGCCCACGATCCCGTGCGCCTGCGCGCTCGCCGGCAGCGCGAGCGCCACGATCGCCAGCCCGCCGAGCAGCAGGGGCAGCGCGCGACGGGACCGGGCTCTCATGCCAGCGGCAGTCTATGCAAGCGCACGCCTCCCCCTCGCCGATCGCGGTGCGCTCGCGTACCCTCAAGCCGCATGCTCACCGTGCCGCCGGCCGTCTCCACGAACACCTCCGCCGCCTTCCAGCTCGGCCCGCTGGCGATCCTCGGCCTCCTCTACGCGCGGCGCGCGCGCACGCTCGCCGAAGAGGACCATCCGGTGCCCGGCTGGCGGCAGGCCTGCTTCTACAGCGGCTTCGTCGTGATCGGGGTCGCGCTCACCTCGCTCGGGCGCATCAGCCAGGACCTGCTGTTCGTGCACATGATCGAGCACCTCCTGCTCGGCGACATCGCCGCGCTGCTGATCGTGCTCGGCCTCACCGGGCCGCTGCTCGCCCCGGTCCTGCGCATCCGCGCGTTCGATCGCCTGCGCGCGCTCTCGCATCCCGCCGTCGCCTTCCCGCTGTGGACGATCGACCTGTACGCCTGGCACATACCGATGTTCTACGAAGCGGCGCTGCGCCACTCCGGCATCCACGCGCTCGAGCACGCGATGTTCCTCGGCTTCGGGATCAACATGTGGATGTGCCTCGTCGGCCCGTTGCCGACCCCCAGCTGGTTCGGCAACCTCGGCAGGCTCCTGTACATCGTCGCCGTGCGCCTCGCCGGCACCGTCCTGGGCAACATCTTCGTGTGGTCGGGCACCGTCTTCTACCCCTACTACCTGAAAGGCGACGCGCACTACCACATCTCCCCGCTCGCCGATCAGAGCATCGCCGGGGCGATCATGATGATCGAGGAGTCGATCCTCACGCTCGGCCTGTTCTGCTGGCTGTTCCTGCGCACCGCGCGCGAGACCGAGGAGCGCCAGGGCCTGCTCGACTTCGCCGGCTCGCGCGGCCTGGAGCTCAGCGAGTCCCGCGCCGCGCGCGCCGTCTCCGCCGGTCGCGGCGCCGAACTGCGCGAGCGCCTGGAGGGGCGCTCCGAGGCGCCCGAGCACGAGCAGATCGGCGCCGGCGAGCAGACCTGAGCGCTATCCTGCGCGCATGTGCGCAGGCTGTGCGATGGCGGCCGCCTCGGCGGCGAGCGGGTTCCGAACGTGGATGCAGACCCACAGCTACGGCTGGCTGACCCCGCGCCGCATGCGCCGGCTGACGATCGGCGCGATGTGCGCCGCCGGCGTCGTCTCGACGATCGGCTTCAGCGGCTCCACCCCGGCGGCGCATGCCGGCACGAGCCCGCCGGCGCACCACGCGTCGCTGCGTTAGCGCCCCCCGGCAACCGCGGGCAGGATCGTGAGCTCCGCGCCGTCGGCCACCGGCGTCGCCAGCCCGTCCAGGAAGCGGATGTCTTCGCCGGCCACGTACACGTTCACGAACCGCCGCAGCGACCCGTCGTCGTCGGAGATGCGCGCGCGCAGCTCCTCGTGGCGGCTGAACAGGCCGTTCAGCACCTCCTGCACGGTCGCGCCTTCGACCTGCGCCTCGGCCTCGCCGCCGGCGGCTGCCCGCAGCTGCGTCGGGATCTTCACCACCACGGTCATCGGGCCGCGCTCGACACGGTCGCCTGCGTGCGCAGCCCTTCGGCCGTCTCGAACGCATCGACGGTCGGGGCGATCGTGCATGTCTCGAACGTGCCGCGCACGGCGTCCAGCGTCTTCAGGCCCTCGCCGGTGATCACCAGCACCACGCGCTCGTCCGGGTCGATGTCCCCGCGCTCGGCCAGCTTGGCGAGCACGGCGGTCGTGACGCCTCCGGCGGTCTCCGTGAAGATCCCGGTCGTCTGCGCCAGCAGCGCGATGCCCGCGCGGATCTCCTCGTCGCTGACGGCATCCACCGCGCCGCCGGTGCGTCGCGCCAGATCCAGCGCGTACGGGCCGTCGGCGGGGTTGCCGATCGCAAGCGACTTGGCGATCGTTTTCGGCTTCACCGGGCGGCAGACGTCGTGGCCGGCGGCGAACGCGCTCGCCACCGGCGAGCAGCCCTCGGCCTGGGCGCCGTTCATCGTCGGCAGCTCGCCGTCCAGCAGCCCGAGCTCGAGCCAATCCTCGAAGCCGGTGGCGATCTTCGTGAACAGGGACCCCGAGGCCACCGGCACCACGCAGCGGTCCGGCAGCTCCCAGCCAAGCTGCTCGGCGATCTCGAACGCCAGGGTCTTTGACCCCTCGGCGTAATAGGGGCGCAGGTTGATGTTCACGAACGCCCAGTCGCGCTCGGCGCACAGCTCCGTGCACAGGCGGTTGACGTCGTCGTAGCTCCCGTCCACCCCCACGAGCCTGGTGCCGTAGACGCCGGTGGCGAGCACCTTCTGCTCCTCCAGATCGGCGGGGATGAACACGTAGGACTCCAGCCCCAGCGCGGCGCCGTGGGCGGCCACCGAGTTGGCGAGGTTGCCCGTCGAGGCGCACGCGATCGTCTGGAAGCCCAGCTCGCGCGCGCGCGTGACCGCGACCGACACGACGCGGTCCTTGAACGAGTGGGTGGGGTTGGCCGCGTCGTTCTTGACCCACACCTCGCGCAGGCCCAGGCGCGCGGCCAGCCTGTCGGCGCGGATCAGCGGCGTGCAGCCCGCCGGCAGGCCCACGCGCGAGGCCAGCCTGCCGGACGGTCCGGGAGGCCCGCCCGCGAGCGGCAGGAAGTCCGCGTAGCGCCAGATGTTCTGCGGCCCGCCCTGAATCCGGCGGCGCAGCTCGCCGACGTCCAGCCGCAGGCGACTGTGGTCGTAGGCGACCTCGAGCGGTCCGAAGCACCGCTCGCACACGTACAGCGCCTCCGCCGGATACTCGGCCTTGCACTCCTTGCACTGAAGATGACTTACAGCCATTTGGGCTCCTTCGCTCTAGCCTTCGCCTTGTCACGTGTGGCGAAGAGCGCGAAGCCCGGCCACACATCACCTGGAATTGGCACCGTTCCCGCCTGTGACTTGGCGGTGGTTGCCGGGGTTTCGCAGGGCCAGGCCCTCCACCCCTCTGGATGTGTACATCTGTAACGCGGCAGTCTAGCAACCCTATCGGCGAACACAAGTCGCGCCATGAGCAGGTCTGGACGCTCGCGCGGGTAACGTCGCCTCGCGCCCGGTGTAGCCCAAGCCGTGAGCACCCCCGCGCGCACGCAGGACGAGCATACCGGCCAGGCCGACGAGCCCTTCCGCTTCGCCTCGCCGGCCAGCAAGCGGCGGATGCTGATCATCGTCAACCCGTACGCCACGACCGTCTCCGACCGCCTGCGCCATCTCGTCGTCTACGCGCTCCAGGGCCGTTTCGAGGTCGACGCCGTGGACACCGAGGCGCGCGGGCACGCGACTGAGCTCTGCCGCGAGGCCGCACACGAGGGCTATGACGTGGTCGTCGCCTTCGGCGGCGACGGCACGGTCAACGAAGCCGCCAACGGATTGCTCGGCTCCCCCACCCCGCTGTGCTGCCTGCCCGGCGGCTCGGCCAACGTGTTCGGCAAGATGCTCGGCATTCCCGGCGACGTCGTCGACGCGACCGAGCACCTGCTGGCGATGGCCGACGACTGGCGTCCGCGCAAGGTCGACCTGGGCGTCGTCAACGGCCGCTGCTTCACCTTCGCCTCGGGCCTCGGCCTCGATGCGAGCGTCGTCGAGCGCGTCGATGCCAACCCGCGCATGAAGGCCCGCTTCGGCCCCTACTTCTTCACGTGGGTCGCCGTCAGCACGTTCCTGCGCCGCTACGTGCTCAGCCCACCTCGGCTGGAGGTGCAGGCCCACGGGGAGACGTTCGACGGCGTCACCGCGATCGTGCAGAACGGCTCGCCGTTCACCTACTTCCAGAACCGTCCCATCGAGATCGCCGATGGCGCGGCGCTGGACTCGGGTGCGCTCGCCGGTGGCGTCCTGCATCGAGCGACGCTGCTGTCGATGCCATCGATCGCGTGGCGCGCGTTCTCGCCGCGGGCGCGCGTGGCCGGGCACCGGCAGATCAGCCCCCTGCACGACCTGCGGGAGCTGACCGTGCGCAGCGCCGACGAGCGTCCGCTGCCGCTGCAGGTCGACGGCGACTATCTCGGCGAGGTGACCGAGGCGCGCTACTCGATCATGGCCGACGCGCTCAGCGTGATTTCCTAGGGCATCGATCCCGTTCGCGGCCGCCTGCGCCGCGAGCCTACGCCGAGGCGCCGGGCGTCACCCGGTAGGCGTCGAACACGGAGTCGATGTTGCGCAGGCGCGTGATCGCGCTGCGCAGCGCGTGCGTGTCGGCCACCTCGATCACGAAGCGGTTCTTGACCATCGGCCCCATCGACAGGCAGCGCGCTTCCAGGATGTTCGCGCCCGACTCCGAGAACGCGCGCGAGAGGTCCTCGAGCAGCCGGTGGCGGTCCCAGGCGTCGATCTGGATCTCCACGACGAAGCCCGTCGACTGGTCGCCTTCCCAGGCCACGCTGGTGAAGCGTTCGGGGCTCTTGCGCAGGAGCGTCGCGTTGGGACAGTCCTCGCGGTGGATGGTGATGCCGCGCCCGAGCGAGATGTAGCCGACGATCTCATCGCCGGGGACCGGCCGGCAGCACTTGGCCAGGCGCAGCATCACGTCATCGACGCCTTCCACCCTGATCCCGTACTGGCCCGAGGACTTGGTCGGGCGCCGCCGCGCGCGCCCGACGCGCAGCAGGTCCGCCGCGCTGTCCTCGCCGTCGGCGGCCTCGCCCTGCTTCAGGCGCTGCATCACCTTGCTGACGACCAGCTTCGGCGAGACCTTGGCGGCCCCCAGGGCGATGTAGAAGTCGTCGGCCTTGCGGTAGCCAACCTCCCTGATCACGTCCGCCAAGAGCGCCGAGCCGGTGATCTTCTGGGCGGGCAGGCCCTGTTTGCGCAGGTGCTCCTGCAGCAGCTCGCGCCCTGTGTGCTCGGTGTCCTGGCGGGACTCCGCCTTGAACCACGCCTTGATCTTGTTGCGCGCGCGCGTGGTCTTGACCATCGCCAGCCAGTCGCGCGAGGGCCCGCGCTCGCGCTTGGCGGTGAGGATCTCCACGATGTCCCCCGAGCGCAGCTCGTAGTGCAGCGGCACGATTTTCCCATTCACGCGCGCGCCCACGCAGCGGTGGCCGATCTCCGTGTGCACCTCGTAGGCGAAGTCCAGCGGCGTGGCGCCGGCCGCCAGCGACTTGACCTCGCCCTTGGGCGTGAAGACGTACACCTCCTCCTCGAACAGGTCCGTGCGCAGCGTCTCCATGAACTCGCGCGGGTCCGAGAGCTCCTTCTGCCAGTCGAGCATCGAGCGCAGCCAGTTGAGCTTTGCGTCCTCGCCGCCGCCCTTGCCAGCCGGCTGCTTGTAGACCCAGTGGGCGGCCACCCCGAACTCCGCCATCTCGTGCATCTCGTGCGTGCGGATCTGGATCTCCAGCGGCCGGCCCTCGGGCCCGATGACCGTCGTGTGCAGCGACTGGTACATGTTGAACTTGGGCATCGCGATGAAGTCCTTGAAGCGTCCGGGCAGCGGCTTCCACAGCGAGTGGATCACGCCGACCGTCCCGTAGCAGTCCTTCACCGACTCGACGATCACGCGCATCGCGGTCAGGTCGTAGATCTCGTTGAACTCGCGGCCCTTCTTGGTCATCTTCGAGTAGATCGAGTAGAAGTGCTTGGCGCGGCCCGCGATCTCGGCCTCGACGCCCACCTCGGCCAGCTCGCCGCGCAGGTAATCGCCGGCTTCGCTGACGTAGCGCTCGCGCTCCTCGCGCTGCTGGGCGACGAGCCCCTTGATCTCCTGGTACTTGCGCGGGTGCAGGGTGGCGAACGCCAGGTCCTCGAGCTCCCACTTGATCGCGTGGATGCCCAGGCGGTGGGCCAGCGGCGCGTAGATGTCGAGCGTCTCGCGCGCCTTCTCCATCTGCTTCTGCTTGGACATCGCCTCGATCGTGCGCATGTTGTGCAGGCGATCGGCGAGCTTGATCAGGATCACCCGCACGTCGGTGGCCATCGCGACCATCATCTTGCGGTAGTTGTTCGCCTGCGCGTCGTCGTGGGACTGGAAGGTGATTCCCGTCAGCTTGGTGACGCCGTCGACCACAGTTGCGATCTCCTCGCCGAAGCGCTCGCGCACCTCCTCGATCGACGCGGAGGTGTCCTCCACGGTGTCGTGCAGCAGCGCCGCGCACAGCGTCTCGGTGTCGAGCCTCATGCCCGCGCAGATCCGCGCGACGCCGACCGGGTGCACGATGAAGTCCTCGCCGGACTTGCGCCGCTGGGCCGCGTGATGCTCGCAGGCGAACACGAACGCGTCCTGGACGCGCCCGCGGTCGATCTCCACCGACGAGTCCGCGGCGTGCTCGGAGACGATCGCGAACAGGTCGCTGAGCAGTCGCCGCTCGGATGCGCTCAGGCTGTCGGTGACCTGAGCCTGCTGGGGATCTTCGGCGATGGCCATGCTCTAAGGGTAGGGGACAGCCGGGGCGGATTGAAGGCGCCGCTCACGGAAGTGCGAACAGCACCAGCTCCCTCGACTCGGTCTCGCCGGGATCCTGCGCGCGGGGCTCGTGCGCGCTCCTGTGCGCGGTGAGCTCGGCGGGCGCGGGCTGGGCCTGGCGGAGCACCAACCGCGGCTCGCTCACGCCGTTCCACTCGTTGACCTCCAGCGCGAAGGTCGCATCCGCCGGCTCGCCCTCGGCGACCGGCAGCCTCCCGCCCGTCCCGAACGCCACCGCCCGCGCGCGCGTGCCGTGGGAGTGCACGGTGAAGCGCACGTGCCTGCCCTCGCCCATCGGCCTGGCATCCGCGAACGTGGCGTCGGCGACCATCACCGACGGGGGCGGGTTGCCGCGGCCGAACGGGGCCAGGGTCTGCAGCTCCTCCGCGAGCGCCATCCCCAGCTCCTCGCCGCCGACGAGCGCGTCCACGCGCTCCACCGCCACGAGATCCTGCGGGCGCAGCACGCGCTCGGCGTGGGCGGACAGCGCCGTGGCGAAGTCCGCCACGCGCCCCCGCTCGATCTCCAGGCCCGCGGCCGCGCGGTGCCCGCCGTAGCGGAGCAGGTGCTCGCTGCACGCGGTCAGCCCGGCGAGCAGGTCGAACGCCTCTACGCTGCGCCCGGACGCCCTGCCGGTGTCGCCGTCGAGCGCGATCAGGACGACCGGGCGCCCGCTGCGCTCGACCAGGCGCGAGGCCACGATCCCGATCACCCCGGGGTGCCAGCCGTCTTGCGCCAGCACGTACGCCGGGCGCTCTCCGAGCGCGGCCATCTGCGCTTCGGCCTGAAAGCGGATGCCGCTCTCCACATGCCTGCGCTCGCGGTTGGCGGAGTCGAGCTCCTGGGCGATCTGCTCGGCTCGTGCGCCGTCCTCGACGAGCATCAGCTCCAGACCGGCGTCGGCGCGGTACAGCCGCCCGGCGGCGTTCAGCCGCGGCGCCAGCGCGAACGCGACCGAGCGCTCGTTCACCTTGGAGGGATCGACGCCCGCGACCGCCATCAGCGCGCGCAGGCCGGGCTTGGTCGTGCTCGCCAGGGCGCGCAGCCCGCGACGCACGAGCGTCCGGTTCTCGCCCACGAGCGGCACGACGTCCGCGATCGTGGCCAGCGCCACCAGATCGAGGTCCCGCTCGAGGGCGCGCCGCGCGGGCTCGACGCCGTGCGCTGCCGCGGGGCTCCCATCGGCGGCGTCCAGCAGCCCCTGCGCCAGCTTGTACGCCACCGCCGTGGCGCACAGCTCGCGGCAGGGATAGCCGCAAAGCGTCGGGTGCACGATCGGCGCCCGCGGCAGCGCCCCGTCGGCGCGCGGCGCGTGGTGGTCGGTGACCACCACCTCCATGCCCAGCGCCCTCGCCGCCGCCACCTCCTCCACGGCCGTGACCGCGCAGTCGACCGTCACCAGCAGCCGCGTCCCCCTCGCCGCCAGCCGCTGCACCGTCGCCGCGCTCAGCCCGTATCCGTCGCCGGCTCGGTCGGGCAGGTAGGAGTCCACGTCCGCCCCCAGAGCGCGCAGCGCGCGCACCAGCACCGCGGTCGAGCAGATGCCGTCGACGTCGTAGTCGCCGTGGATCGTGATCCGCGTGCCCTGCGCCACGTGGCGCAGGATCGTCGCGACCGCCTCGCCGATGCCCGCGAAGGCTTCCGGTGGGTGCTCCTCGGCGCCGGCCAGGAACGCGTGCGCGAGCGCCGGGTCGGCCATGCCCCGGCGCACCAGCACCTGCGCGAGCGGCCCACTGACGCCGAGCTCGCGCCGCAGCCGCTGAACCTCCGCCGGCGGGCAGTCGGGTATCTCGAAGCGGCACGGGGGCACCCCGGCGAGACTACGGCCAGGACGGGACGGAACCCTATTCGGGCGCGATCTCGCGCGCCGCGCGTTCGCGGCGCATGCCCTCCAGGTAGATGACGGCGATGCCGATCAGCGCTCCGGGGACCGCGTACAGCACGACCGTGATGTCCGTCGCCTTTTCGCCGGGTACGCGCAGCGCGGAGACCTTGACGCCGTAGATGATCAGCCCGAAGACGATCGAGCCGATCAGGGAGCCGACGAACGCGCCCACGATCCCGCCCCAGAAGCGGTCGGGAAGGAAGATCGTGAAGTGCCAGATCGCAAGGCCCATGACGACCCAGCCGAGCATTCCCATCAGCGCGACCTCCCGTGACGTTTGTTGCGGCGCGCGCCGGTCCGCCGCTGCTTCGGTCGCGCTTTGGGCTCGTCCTTGAGCACCAGGTCCTCGGGCGTGAGATCGGCCGTGGGGTCGCGCTCGCGCGCGGTGGCGGGAGGAGCCGGCGGCGCCGCCGGCGGCGCCGCGGTGGCGCTGGCGTCTGCCGTGCGGGCGCGGCGCCCGCCACCGGCGCTCGCCCCGCCGTTGGGCTCGCCCTCCACGTCCAGGTCGCGCACCAGTTCCTGGAACTCGTCCCTCGAGAGCTGCTGACCGGGCTGCTCCGGCGCGATCAGGCTGCCGCGCCGCGTGCGCCTGCGCTTCTGCGTCGGTTCGACGTCCTCGGGGGCTCCCGTGGCGGTCGTCGCGTACGCCGGCACCGCCCCAAGTTCGCGCACGATCCGGGCGCGCCGCGCGCGATAGCCGGGCTCGCGTTCCTTCCAGTGCGTCAGCACCGGAGAGGCGATGAAGATCGACGAGTACGCGCCGGAGGCGATGCCGATCATCAACGCGAACGCGAAGTCCTTGAGCGTTTCCCCACCGAACAGCAGCAGCGCGAGCACCGGCAGCAGCGTGCAGAAGCTCGTCGCCAGCGACCGGGTGACGACCTCGGACATGGAGCGGTTGACGATCTGCGAGAACGCGGCGCGCGGCATGCGCGGGACGTTCTCGCGCACGCGGTCGAACACGATGATCGTGTCGTAGAGCGAATAGCCGAGGATCGTCAGCAGCGCCGCCACCGTCGCGGTCGTCACTTCGCGACCGGTCAGCGAATACACGCCGGCCGTGATCAGCAGGTCGTGCATCAGCGCGATCAGCACCGGCACCGCGTACTTCCACTCGAAGCGCAACGCGATGTAGGCGGAGATCACCAGCAGCGAGGCGATGATCGCGATCACCGCCGCGTTGGCGACCGTTTTCCCGAACGTCGGCCCGATCGAGGTCGAGGAGAAGTCCTTCGTGCCCGGGGTGCTCGGGCCGTTGCCGAACTTCTTGTCCAGCGCCGCCTGGATGTTCTTGACCTTTTCCGGACCGAGCGTCTTGGTGGAGATCTGATAGCCGTTGCCGCCGATGCTCGCGTTCGTGAATTTCTGCACCTCGGCGTTGCCGTAGCCGGCGGCCTTCATCACGTTCGCCACTTCGCCCTCGGAGGCCGGCCTGATGAACGCCGTCTGGATGCGCGTCCCGGACTTGAAGTCGATGCCGAAGTTCAGTCCCCGCCCGCCGATCGCCAGGGCGCCGATCAGCAGGATCGTGCCCGACATCGAGAAGAACCACTTCGACGCGCCCATGAAGTCGAACGTCCAGCCTTTGCCGCGCCGCGCCGCGCCGAGCGCCGCCGGGTGGGTGACGAACCGGGAGCGGCTCATCACGCCGAGCGCCGCCTGCGTGGCCAGCACGGCGGTGAACAGCGACACCAGCACGCCGATGCCCAGCATGAACGCGAACCCCTTGACTTCCGCGGTGGCCAGCGCGAACAGGATGAACGCCGTCATGAACGTGACCACGTTCGCGTCCACGATCGCCGCGAACCCGTGCTTGTAGCCGGTGGCGATCCCCGAGATGACCGACCTGCCGCCGCGGATCTCCTCCTTGACGCGCTCGAAGATCACGATGTTCGCGTCCGCGCACACGCCGATCGTCAGGATCAGACCGGCGATCCCCGGCAGCGTGAGCGTGACGGGAATCAGCTTGACCAGCGCGAAGAAGTACGCCCCGTAGATCACCAGGCCGCCGACGGCGATCGCCCCGAGCACGCGGTAGAAGACCAGCAGGAACAGGCACACCACGAGAAAGCCCGCGATCATGGCTGTCAGACCCTGGCTCAGCGCCTGTTTGCCGAGCGTCGCCGAGACCTGCGAGCGGGAGATCAGCGCCAGCTTGATCGGCAGCGCGCCCGACTGCAGCTCGTTGGCGAGGTTCTGGGCGGAGGTGATCGTGAAGCCGCCGGAGATCTCGGAGCCGGTGGAGGCGTCGATCCCTTCCGGGTACTTCGTGTAGTCGATCGACGGGACGGTGATCAGCTGACCGTCTAGCACGACCGCGAAGTGCTGCAGGGCGGCTTCCTTGGAGACCCCCGGGAGCTGGGCTTCCTGCCCGCGATGGGCGATTTCCTTGGTGACTTTTTCGAAGATGCCCTTGCCGTGGGAGGTGAAGCCGAACGTGACGTCCGGCTGCCCGGTCGATTCGTCGTTGCTCTGCGTCGGGTTGGTGATGTCCGAGCCCGACAGCACGGGTTCGTCGTTGAGCACATACCAGCTGTTGGGCGAGGCGTCGGTGACCTTGCCGGTTTTTTCGTCTTCCACGGAGTGGGCCTGAACGAGCACGGTGCCGGGGTTGACGCGCACCGCCTTGAGCTTCGCGCCCTTGGGCTGTTTGGCGAGGTCGGAGAACAGATTGTGTTCGGTTTCTTCGGGGCCGCGCACGACCCGTTCGTGCGCGGTGTCGAGCAGGTACCAACTGCCGTAGATGCAGCCTTCCACCTGCTGCGCCGTGCATCCGGGCCCGAGGGTCGTCTCGCTCCTGCGCAGGATCGGCGCCCGTTTGGCGGCGCGCAGAACCGCCTCGTACTCGGGCAGCCCCGCCGTCACCCCGCCGGGACCCGCGCTGGTCGAGTCGCCGGTGACCGTGCCTTCGGTGGGCGCCGGTTGACCGGTGGGACCGATCACGTTCGGCTCCCAGTCGTAGAACTGCAGCTGCGCGGTCTTGCCGACCTCTTCCTGGGCGCGCGTGGCGTTGCTGACGTCCGGCAGCGCGACGTCGATTTCTTCGGGGCCCGAGCGCTGGATTTCCGGCTGGGCGACACCCAGCTGGTCGACGCGCTTGCGCATGATGTCGATCGCGCGTTCGAGCGATTCGGGCGTCACCTTCGACTGGGCGGTTGGCTTGCCCTTGTAGACGAGCTCCACGCCGCCCTTCAGTTCGAGCCCGAGGCGCGTCTTCTTGGTGATGATCGCCGCCGCCGACGCGGCGACGAGTCCGGCGACGACCAGCAGGATCAGCATGTTGCGGCGGCGGTCGGTCATGGTCTGAAACAGACTACTTACATGGGGTCTATTTGTCGGGGGTCAGGACCAGCAGCAGCCCGCCGTCGTCGTCGTAGGCCGGGAACATGTCCGCTTTCGCGTTGGCCGCCACGTCACGTTCGCCGCTGACCTGGACCTGGACCTCCAGCGCGCGCACCCCCCACTCGAGCACCGTCGCCACCGGGTCGTCGCCGTTGGCGAACTGCAGGCCGAGCACCTGCTCGACGCGCTGGCCGATCACGTCTTCCTCCTCCAGGCCGGTGAACGCGAACGAGTTCTTCCCGCAGCCCACGATGCGACCCTCGCCGTCGCAGACGAAGAACGCCGCGTCGGGCGCCGGATAGTAGTCGTCGAGCAGTTCGAACAGGAACGCGAACCCGCACTTTTCACAGCCCTTGCGCTGGCGCGTGAAGCCGAGGTTGCGATCCAGCTCGCTGGTGCGATGACCGCAGTTCGGGCAGATGAACGGATGGGCCATGGTCTCTGCACAGACTACGCAAGCCGGGCCGTGAAGGCGCCTGGCGGCGAGATCCGTGCGCGGCCACCCCTCAGGCGGGCCTCAGAACAGCGACGCTCCGACCGGCGCCGGGGGCTCGAGCCCGAGATGCTCGTAGGCGGCCGGCGTCGCCGTCCTGCCCCGCGGGGTGCGCTTGATCAGCCCCTCCTGCAGCAGGTACGGCTCGTACACGTCCTCGATCGTGTCCTGCTCCTCTCCGACCGCCACCGCGAGCGTCGACAGGCCGACCGGCCCACCGGCGAACTTGGCGCAGATCGCGCTCAGGATCTCCCGATCGAGGCGATCCAATCCCCGCTCGTCGACCTCCAGCATCTCGAGCGCCGCGTGCGCCGCCTGCGCCGTGACCACGCCCGCCATGCGCACCTCGGCGAAGTCGCGCACGCGCCTGAGCAGCCGGTTGGCCACGCGCGGCGTGCCCCTGCTGCGCGCGGCGATCGCGATCGCGCCGTCGTCCTCCAGCTCGATCTCGAGGATGCCCGCCGAGCGGCGCACGATGATCGCGAGCTCGTCCACCGCGTAGGGTTCCAGCCGCGCCTGGATGCCGAAGCGGTCGCGCAGCGGCGTCGTCAGCAGGCCCGTGCGCGTCGTGGCGCCGACCAGCGTGAACGGCGGCAGCTCGAGCGTCACCACCCGCGCCCCCGCCCCCTGCCCGACCGTGATCGGCAGCCGATGGTCCTCCATCGCCGGGTAGAACGTCTCCTCGAGGGTGCGCGCGAGGCGGTGGATCTCGTCCACGAAGAACACGCTGCGCGGCTCCAGCGCCGTCAGAAACGCGGCGATGTCTCCCTTGCGCTCCAGCGCCGGACCGGCGGTCTGCACGAACGGAACCTCCAGCTCCGCCGCCACGATCTGCGCCAGCGAGGTCTTGCCGAGCCCCGGCGGCCCCGCGAGCAGCAGGTGGTCGAGCGCCTCGCCGCGGGCGCTGCACGCCTCGATCGCCACCGTCAGCTGCTCGCGCAGCGTCTCCTGGCCGACGAACTCCGCCAGCCGCCGCGGGCGCAGCGAGCGGTCGAGCTCGTCGTCGGCGACCAGATACGGGGTCTGGATGCGGGCCGCAGTCTCGCCTGCCGTGTGCCCTCCGGGTATGCCCTTTAGGGTAGTCATGGCTTCACGAGGCCGAGCGCGCGAGGCGCAGGGCGCCTCCGAGCAGCTCCTCGGCAGTCTCGCCCTCGGCGTCGCGCAGCAGCTCCTCGGCCTCGACCGGCGCGTAGCCGAGCTCGAGCAGGCCTTCGCGCGCCAGCAGGCGAGGATCGGCCGGCTCCCCCCGCCGCGCGAGGATCGGCGTGCGCGCCGCCGCGCCCGCGCTCGTCTGGACGCCCACCTTCTCGCGCAGCTCGACGATGATCCGTTCGGCGGTGCGCTTGCCGATGCCCGGGACCGCCTGCAGGCGAGTGGCGTCGCCCGCCGCGAGCGCCGCGACCAGCTCCCGCGGCGGGCCCGCCGAGAGCACCGCCAGGGCGACCTTCGGGCCGACCGCCTGCACGGACAGCAGCATCAGGAACAGGTCACGCTCCTGCTCGGAGGCGAAGCCGTACAGCGTGAGCGCGTCGTCGCGCACGATCAGGTGCGTGTGCAGCGTCGTCTGCTCGCCCACGGCCGGCACGTGCGCCAGCGTCTGCGCGGACACCGCCGCCCGGTAGCCGACGCCGGCGCTGAGGATCACCACGTGGTCGGTGCGTCGCACCGCCACCTCGCCCCGCAACAGCGCGATCATGCGCGGGCTCCCGCACCCTCGTCGGCTCCCGCCAAAGCCATCGCCAGGGGCGCGCAGTTGGCGTGGCAGATCGCCACCGCCAGCGCATCCGCCGCGTGATCGGGCCGCGGCTGCTCGGACAGGCCCAGCAGCGCCTGGACCATGCGCGCTACCTGATCCTTCTGCGCGCGCCCGCTGCCGCACACCGCGCCCTTGACCTGCTGGGGGGTGTAGCCGGCGCACGGCACGCCATGCTGGCCGGCCGCCAGCAGCACCACGCCGCGCGCCTGCCCGACGGCGAAGGCCGTTTGCACGTTCTGGCCGAAGTACAGCTCCTCCAGGGCGACCGCGTCCGGTTCGTGCTCCTGAAGCAGCGCGTCGACGGCGGCGTGAATCTCGGCCAGGCGCCGCTCCGGAGCGAGCTCCGCGCCCGTCCGGATCGCCCCGCCGTCGAGCGCCAGCAGCCGGCCGGCGCGGCGCGCCACGACGCCGTAGCCGGTGTTGGCAAGGCCGGGATCTATGCCGAGGACGATCACGGCCTGTGATTCTGCGCCCGTCACCGGACGCCTGCCTGTGCCCCGCACGGGGTGCTTGCCTGCCTGTGCCCCGGACGGGGTGCGCCCCGCACGGGGTGCCTCCCTGTGCCCTTCAGGGTGGCGTACGCTGCGTCCCGATGGCCGAGACGCAGATCGACTTCGCCGCCGAGGGTCTGCTCGACGGACTGGAGGGCGAGGCGCGCGCACAGCGTCTGGCGCTGCTCGAAGCGCTCGCGGACGAAGGGGTGGCGCTGTCGGAGCTGCGCCGCACGACCGCCACCGGCACCGTCATCTTCCTGCCGGCCGACCGCGTGATCGTCGGACCCGAGCGCTACACCGCCACCGAAGTGTCCGAGCGCAGCGGAGTCGAGCTGGACTTCCTCGTGGCCGCCCGCCGCGCGATGGGGCTCCCGATCCCAGAGCCCGATGAGGCCGTCTACACGGAGGCCGAGCTCGAGTCCGCCGCGAGAACGCTCGTGGCACGCGAAGCCGGCATCTCCGACGAGGAGATCCTCGAGCTCCTGCGCGTGCTCGGCCGCGGCCTCTCCCAGGCCGCCGAAAGCCTGCGCGCACTCCCGCTGAAACTCGTCCTCGAGCCCGGCATGAGCGAACGCGAGCTGGCCGCCCGCTACGGCGAAGCCGCCGCCGCGCTCTACCCGATGGTCGACCCCCTGATCAGCAACGTGCTCGCCCTGCACCTGCGCCACACCGCCCAGAGCGAGGTGATAAGCGCCCTGGAGCGCGGCGGAGGACGCCTGCCCGGCTCACGCGAGGTGGCCGTGTGCTTCGCCGACCTCGTCGGCTTCACCCGCCTCGGCGAGGAAGTCCCGCCCGACGAGCTCGGGCGCCTGGCGGAGCGCCTGGAAGCGCTCGCGACCGACGCCGCCAAGCCGCCCGTCAGGCTCGTCAAGACGATCGGCGACGCCGCCATGCTCGCCGCGCCCGACCCCGAGCCGCTGCTCGAGGCGGCGCTCGAGCTGATCGACGCCGCTGACGCCGAGGGCGAGGACTTCCCGCAGCTGCGCGCCGGCGCGGCCCTCGGGCTGGCGCTGCCGCGCGCGGGCGACTGGTTCGGGCGCCCGGTCAACCTCGCCAGCCGCATCACCGCGATCGCCCGGCCCGGCAGCGTGCTGGCCGAGCGCGAGGTGCGCGAGTCCGCCGCGGAGGCCTACGGCTGGTCCTTCGCCGGCGAGCGGCGCCTGCGCGGCATCCGCGAGCCGGTGCGGCTGTTCCGCGCGCGCCGGCTGCCGGCCTGAGTGGGAAGGGCGATCCGCGGCCGCGGAGGCGAGCTCAGCGTGACCTGTCCAGGCCAAGGATCAGCTCAAGCGCACGCTCGACCTCTGCGAGCGTCGCCGGCGCTCAGCTCGTCGACCGACACGACCGCTGCCGGGCGGCTGTTGCCGGGCTCGCGGGCTCTCGCCGCACCGAGCGAGACGAGCCAGACCTCGCCGCGGCGAGAATCGTTCAGGGTCTCGCCAGATGATGGTGCTCGCACTCGAATCCGGCCGCCCGGTATTTCGCGGCCTTGTTGGGAGCGCAGTACTGCCCGCCACGGTAGGCCGGCGGCGCCTTCACCCCCTGCGTGTGACTTGCCGCCGTCCTGACAGCGGCCTTACCGCCACAGCTGCTCACGCCGAGGGTGCCGATGACAAGGCACGACAGCCACAGCAACAGCAGGCAAGGCCTTGCGGGCAACGGCGTTCTTCTACGCATTCGGTGTGCTCATATGTCAGGGACCATTCAGTTCAACGGGGCCGAGTACGGTTGGCCCCCCTGCGTCCAGTAGAGCGTGCTGCCAGCGAGCGCCAGAGAATGCGGGTCTATGTCGCCGCCCGAGGCCAGCAGCCGGCTGCCACTCTCATCGACCGCATGAACCTGATACGACGTGCGAGATTCGTCCTCATTGGTCCACGCCACCGCGCCATCGCTCTTCACAACGATCGCAACTGTCGCGCCAACACCCACATTTTCGGAGCTCGGCGCACTCGGCATCCCGGTGGCTTCACGGTGCAACACCCTGCCGGTGCGAAGGTTCCGAACCACCACCACCCACTCTGCAGTTCCGTGTTCGTTGCTAGCCCCGAATTCTTCGTAGGCGACCACAGGGCCAGCCAGCACCTCGTGTTCCACTCCCGCACATCCGCCTCCCCCACCCCCGCACTCACCGGGCGCCGGGCCGAGGTCATATGAGCGCTTGGTGGCATATGCGCATCCGTAGACCTCTGCCGGCGTGAACGGTTCGACGATCGACGCCGGGTGTACGTACAGCTGAGCCTGGGCGTCGGCTACTAGCACAGGCCAGTGCTTGGGAGGGCACTTAGGCGCCGACTTACGACTGCCGGCGGCCCCTCCCGCGGGCACGGCCGTGATCAAGACCGCCACCACAGTCACGACAGCTGGCGCGATCCGCTTCATGTCTCTGAGACTATCCAGGCAGACGGAAGTTGCGAAGCACCGACGGACGTTCGTAGGAGCCCACGACGCCACACGGTACGCACGGCGCCTTTCGAGAGCGCTAGCGCTTGGCGAGGGACGGGAGACATCCCCTAGGAGACGGCCGTGAAGAAGGTGAGTTCGGCATCCGCGCTGGTCGCGGCGCCGCCCGGATTCGTGGCGACGAGGCGGAAGTGCATCGTGGCGCAGTTCCCTTCGGGGCCGCCCGGGGAGGTTTCGACTGTCTGCTTTTCGGATACGGGCACCGGGGTCCGTCCCGCTCCGACGGATGCCGGCGTCGACGGGGTCTTTTTTTCGTAGTCTGGCCCGTATTCGAACTGGTAGGTCGTCGCGCCGCCGTTCGGGTTGACCGTGCCTTCGAGCTTGATTTCCGCCTGTTTCAAACTGCACACTGCATAGGAGCCTCCTGTGGCGCCTCCCATATTCGCGATCGATACCGGTGTCGTGACCGTCGGCGGACAGCCGCCGTGCGGGCTCCTGGCCACCAGCACGCAGTATGCGGGTCGTGCTTCGCCCTTGCTTTTGCCTTCGCCGTTGACGGCGGGTTCGGTTTCGTTGATCAGCCCACTGTCGAATTCGTCCGGGGCCAAGTGTACCTTCGCTTCGGACGGTGCCCGGTACTCGTAGTAGTAGATCCGATCGATGTGGTTCGAGGCTTCCTTCAATTTAAGAAATGTTTCAGCAGCTTTTTCCTGGAGCTCCGGCTGGTCTACCAAGTCGGTGGCGAGATGTCCGGTGTGCAGCTCGGCACCGGCCTCGCTGATCCAGATCCGCGGCTTGATCCCGCGTTTGACGAGGTACTTGGCGAGGCTTTCTGCGTCCCTGAGCCGCGTGTAGATTACGTCGTCGTAGTCGTGCAGGCCCCACTCGACGGGCATCGCCGGCGAGCACGGCTTGCAGTGACGTTTTTCGGCGAGCAGCTCCTTCAGGTACTGCGTCACATACCCGGCGGGGCCCGATGGCGCCGGGTTGTAGAACGCGAATTCACCGGCGACGAGCGTGCAGCCGCAGTGGAGCTTTGGTTGCGAGATGACCGACTCACCGGTGTCCCAGAGCTGCGCTGCTCTCCGTGAATGGAGAGCGAGGGGATCTTCCGGCTCGTTGGGCTCATTCCACGCGCCCCAGAGCTTGACTTCCGGATACGCCTGCACGAGGTCGCGCAGCCCTTCCCTGTACTGCGACCGCGACGGCATGACGCAGCCCGCTCGTCTTGCATCTTCGCGTTCGCGGAGTTCGGGTTTTTCTGTTTCTTCCTTTTCCGTGTGGAAGTGTTGCTTTTCGCAGCTGCTGGCGCGTGAATCGGGTCCGAGCGTGACGTAGGGCTGGAGTTCTTCCCTCTGCACGGCCGCGAGCCACGTCGTCATGCGTTCCTTTTCGGTCAGCTTGCCGTCTTGCTTGTGTTCCTGTTCTTCTCTCCGGAGGGTTGCGGGCGTGAGCGCGTTGTAGGCGACACGCAGGCGCGCGCTGCGGACCTTGATCTGCCCGTGCTTGAGGTTCTGGTCGAAGGGGCTGAAGGTTTCGGGGTTCTCGTCTGAGAATCCGTAGCGCACCGGATGGGTGGCCGTGGCGCTCTTCCTGTTGCTCGGGGCGGCGACCGTGGGGTCGACGAGCACCGGGAAGGCCGTGCTCGGCGTGACGCTGACGGTCAAGGTGATCGTGTCGCCACTGACGCTGAGGGAGACGGGCACGTTGTCGCCGTCGGCATCCTGCGCGGTTGGCGCCTCGATGACCATCAGCGTGGCGCCTTCGGTCTGGGCTTCCGCGTTCGCGAGCGCGCTCGTGGCGGCTTCGTATTGGGCCTGGGTGTCCTGTGGTTCCAGCTGGCCCGGTTTCGCTTCTCGGGGTGACGTGGGCACCTGCGGCGCGCTGGGCAGCGGTTCGAGCGAGGCTTCTTCCTGTTCCTGCTGCGATTCCGCCTGCCCGCTTTCGGCCTTTTCGGAGGCGGTTTCTGGCTGGCCTTCGCCGGTTTCGCCCGTGGATCCCGCACTACCGGTCGGTTCCCCGATTGACGGTTCGCTGGCGCTTATCACGGCGACGTTGCCGTTGGCGAGCTGCGTGAGCTGCTGGTCGGGGCCGATGTCGACGTTCCACGAGAAGGTCCTCAGTGCTTCGCGCGAGCGCAGCTGCAGGAGCGTGGTCGCGCCGAGCTCGTCAGGACGAACGATCGAGTCGGTCGCGGGCCAGGTGTTGGCGAAGAGCGCCGCCGCCCCGTTCACGATCGTGGGCGTCGTGGTCGCGTCGGGCGCGCTGTCCAGCGGCGTCAGGCTCAGTTCGCCCGCGGGAGTGTTGACCGCGAATTCGCCTGGAGTTTCCTTGGAGATGGTTGAGCTCGTCAGCGTGCCGGTGGCGGAGATTTCTTCTTCGCCGTCGCTGAGCGCCGGGGCGAGGGCTTCTTCTTCGGCGCTCGCCGAGGTCGAGGGGGCGAGCACGTCTGGGTCGGTGTGCTGGGCGATTTCCAGGGCCTGTTCGACGCTGACTTCGCCGCCGGGGATCACGCCCGTGGCGGCCGAGAGAGCATGTGCGCTGCCGGACTGGTTGGTGAGCGTCACCTCGACGCGCAGTGTGGACCCGAGATCGCCCCGGCCGATTGTGTATTCTGGTTCGGTGGCGCCTTCGATCGAGGCGCATTCAGTGCCTGCCGGACTGCAGCTTTCCCACTGGTAGGTGTAGGAGAGAGCGCCTGATCCGCTCCAGATCCCGGGTTCGGCGCTCAGGGTCGCCCCGAGCTGTTCGGTCCCTGAGACCTGCGGTCGGGAGAAGTCGACGGGTGATTCCGGCTCGATCGTGCCCGTCGGCTCGGACACGCTGGTCGTGCTGCCGCTTTCGTCGGTGGCGGTGACCAGCGCCACCAGCGTCGACTGCTCGTCGGCTTCGGTCAGCGCATAGGTGCTTGTCGTCGCGCCTTCGATCGCCGTGCACTGCCCGGCTTGATCGCATCGCTCCCACTGATACCTGTAGCTGGCCGCCGCGGGCTGCCAGCCTCCGGCGATGGCTTCCAGCGTGTACCCGCGCAGCGCCGTGCCGGAGATCTGGGCTGGCTGGGTGTTCGCCGGCACGCCGCCTGCGGCGGCGACCGGCTGCGTCGCGGGCGAGAGCTGCGAGCGCGATTCGCCTTCGTGGGCGGCGGTCACGAGGACTCGCAGCGAGCGTCCCACGTCCGCCGCGCGCGCAAAGTACTGAAACCCCGTGGCGCCTTCGATCGGTTCGCAGTGCGACCCGAGCTCGTCGCAGCTCTCCCACTGGTATCCGTAGCTCACTCCGGCGCTCTCTGACCAGCCGCCGGGTTCGGCCGTGACGGGCAATCCGCTCCGTGGCGTGCCCGCGATGCTCGGCGGCGACGTGTTCGCCAGCACGGCGCTCCCGCTGACGAGGGATGTCGGCGACGAGACGGCGGTGAGCGCACCCTGGGGATTGCCGGCGCCGATTCGCACGCGAAGCGTGGACCCGATGTCGCCTTCTCCGAGTTCGTATTCGCGGCCGGTGGCGCCTTCGACGGGCGCGCATTCAGCTCCGCTGGGATCGCAGCTTTCCCACTGGTATCGGATTTCGAGTGCGGTGCCCGTCCATGTGCCGAAGTTGGCGTGCAGCGCTCGGTGCACCTCCGGGATGCCCGAGATCGAGGGTGCTTCCACCTCGGCCGGTGGTGATGGTTCCACCCTTGAGGTGGGCGCCGAGGTGGCCCGCGTTTCGCCTTCTTCGTCGCTTGCCGTGACCTGCACGCGCACGGTCGTGCCGACGTCGCCCGCCCACAGAGTGTATTCCGGTCCTGTGGCGCCTTCGATGGTTGCGCATTCTTCGCCCGCCGGGCTGCAGCTTTCCCACTGATAGCTGTATGAGGGGAATTCCCCGGTCCAAGTGCCGTGCTGCGCTGTGAGTGTCCGACCGGCGTGCACGTTGCCAGAGATGGTGGGCGCTTCGGTGTTTTCCGGTGGCGTGTTGTCGACTGTCGTGGTCACGGTCGGGGTCGTGAAGACATTGCCCGCCTTGTCTGTGATGGTCGCCCGCAGCTGATATGGCCCGTTCGGGTACTGCTCGGTATGGAGTATGCAGCCGTATTCGGAGCCTTTGTTGGGTGACGTCGCTTCGCAGGCCTCTTGCCATGAGTCCTGGCTGGCCGGGGAGATCTGGAGCTGCCACAAGGCCACGCCGGAGGTGGCGTCGCTCGCCGAACCATCCACAGCGACCCAGCCCTGCACGGTCTGTGCGAGGGGCGTGAGATTACCGGTGGGCGGGGTGTTGTCGATCGTCGTCGTCACCGTCGCGGTTGTGTTTGTGTTTCCCGCGTTGTCCGTGATGAGGGCGCGCAGCTGATATGCGCCATCCGTATATTCTGCGGTGTCCAGCTGGCATCCATATTCGGAGCCTTCGTTGGGGCTGCTCAGCGCGGCACACGCGTTCTGCCAGGAGCTGTGGCCCGCCTGCGCGATCTGCAGCTGCCAGGAGGCCACACCGGAGGTCGCGTCGCTCGCGGACCCGTGCACGTCGACCGTGCCGCGCACGTACTGCGCGGGCGCGGCGAGGCTTCCGCTGGGTGGCGTGTTGTCGATCGTCGTGGTCACCACCGGCGTTGAATAGGTCTCTTCTTCATCGTCGGTGATGGAGGCGCGGATTTCGTAGCTGCCATCGGGGTACGCCGTCGTTTCGAGGTCGCAGGCGTAGTTGGATTCTGAGGTGGGTGTGGTCGCTTCGCAGGCTGTCTGCCAGTCGTGTTGACCCGCCGGCGTTATTTGAAGGGCCCAGGAGGCGATGCCTTCTTCGTCGCTTGCCGTGCCAGCCACCGACACCTGTCCGCGCAGGTAAGAGGCCGAAGGCGCCGTGAGCGTTCCCGTGGGCGGGGGGCCGTGGAGCGTTCGTTTGACGCTGGCCCCGGTGACTTGGACCGCCGAGAGGTTGACTTCTTCTCCGATCCAGTACTTGCCCGCGCTGAGAACGATCGACGCTCCGCTCTGAGCTATCCACGACCCTGTGGCGAGCTCCCTCGGTATGCCGCCGCCGCTGAAATCGAGGCGCCCCTGCTGCGCTTCGACGACACCCAGGTTCGTGAACTCTATGGCAACCGTCGAGGTGCCGGCGCCTGAGGTCTTGTCGAATACGCCCGTGTTCGTGAGCCGCGGCGCGCTGCCTTTGGCCTGCGGGGCGACCAGCAGCTGTGCTTCGTACGCCCCCGCTTCTGAGTTGTCCTCGAAGGTGCCGGCGTTCTCGAGCTGCGCACCTTCGGACATCAGCAGCGCACCCCAGCCGAACCTCAAGGTCCCTTCATTGTCGAGCGTCCGTCCGGTCAAGAAGAGCGGTTCACAGCCACAAGAGGCTTCGATCGTGCCAGCAACCGCTGGCTGAATGATCGTCGAGCCGGAGCCGGACATCACGCTGTTCGAGCCCCAGTCCAGCGATCCGGACACGTAGACGCTGCCACCGCCGCTCAGGGTCGCGTTTTCGAGGGTCAGGGCGTTGACGCTGGATGCCTCCGCCGTGCTTGCGAGTTCCATCGAGCCGCCAGAGATCGCCAGAGCGCCTGCGTCCTCGAGCACCCCGACCCGGTTTGCACCCCCAGTGATCTGGACGGTTACCCCCGCGGCCACGCACGCGACGTCCGTGGCGCCGGGGACGCTGTCGCGCGACCAGTTGCTCGCCGTCTGCCAGACGCCGTCGTTGGCGCCGGTCCAGGTGTCAGTGCATGCGCTCGCCACCGGCGCCGTCGCTCGTGAGGTGCTGGTGGCAGAGCCAATCGAGTTGATGGCCTCGACGCGAACCCGTACCGTCTTGCCGACATCTGAGGGTCCCAGCTCGTATTCTTCGCCGGTCGCTCCGGTTATGTTTTCACAGCTGGCGCCAGCGCATCTTTCCCACCGGTATTCGTAGCGCAGGGGCGTGGTTCCGGCCCAGGTGCCAGGGGTGGCGATGAGATGCTTGCCTTCGCTGAGGATCCCGGAGATCGTGGGGGCAGCGGTGTTCCGTGGAGGCCCGGCCGTGACGACCGGCGTCGCTTCGCTGGCAGCGCTGGGTTTGCCAAAGGTGTTCGTGGCGGTGACGATCGCGCGAAGCGTATCTTTCGCAGTCACCTGTTCGGCCACGGGTTCGTACTCCCCTCCAGTCGCGCCGGTGCTTTTGCAGCTTTTGCCCGATTTGTTGCACGTCTCCCATACGTAGGTGAAGGTTGGAGACGGAAACGCTCGCCAGCTTCCGGTGCTGACCGTCAGGATCTGTCCGACCTCGGCGCTGCCCGAGATCACCGGCAGTTCGGTGTTCGCCGGTTCGCCTTCGACGGTCTCCGTCTGGGCCGAGAGCGCGCTGCCCTTGCCGGCGCTGTTTTCCGCGTGGACGGCCACCCGCAGCGTCTGGCCGACGTCCGCGGATACCGGGCTGTAGCTCGATTTGGTGGCTTTGGAGATCGCGGCGCATTCGCCTTTGCCGGCACAGCGTTCCCACTGGTAGGTGTATTTGATCGTCTGCACGCCAATCCATTTGCCTACAGAGGAGACAGTCAGGGTGCCGCCTTCGGTGACACTGCCGGAGATCGTCGGCGGTTCGGTGTTGACTGGGAACTCCGCTTCATCGTAGTGTTCTTTGATCTGTTCTTTCGTGAGCGCCTTGTTGTAGAACGCCACGTTGCTGAGGCTCCCGCTGAGGACGGGTTCGCTCGAGCCCTGGGACCTGCCGAGATAGTCGTCGGGCAGGCTGCTTCCAAGCGAGGCCGGGGTGATCGTCGAGAGGGTGGTTTCGCCCGCCACTGCGCCGTTGAGGTACAGGGTCAGCGTATACGAGCTCCCCACGAGCGCCTCGCTCACCGCGACGTATTCCCACACGCCGACCGTCAGCGTCTTTTTCGCTTTGACCGACACCGAACCCGAGCTCGTATGGATTTCAAACAGCATCGGGGCTTTCGAAAGCGAGGAGGCCGGCGTCAGATACATATAGTTGGTCGTGCTCGAGCCGAAGTCGAAGATCGGCTGCCCATAGGTCGAGCCACCGCCCCAATACACCCACCCCTCGGCCGTGAACGCCGTCGCGCCTTGCAGTGGATCAGCGGACAGCTTCGCAAACGCACCACCCGCGAAGGACCCCGATTTGCTGCCGCCGAACGGACCTTCCCCGCCCAGCGTGATCCCGCTGCTTTCAGCCGTGGCGGACCCGGAGCCCGCAGAGTCCACCAGCGTTTTGGAGCCTGCGGCGTCGTCGAAGCGGAACTGCGCCACCGGTTCATCGCGCGCCACGATGCTCTCGTATTTTTCATACGGTTCGGTGCCGCTGGCCATCACGGCCCAGATCATCGAGCCCAGAAGGGCGACCAGCGCCACGAGAATCATGCGCAGGAGAGTCGAGCCGACGTGAAGCTGGCGCCACCACCCCGGTCCGGCTGAGAGGCCGCCCGTCATCGCGGACGACAGTCTCTACGGGTGTGGCTGCAAAGTCAATCTCTCAGGAGGAGACCGACTGTCGATTCTTCGCTACGAGCGCGCTTTTTCTCGCCCCCCGGCAGCGACGAGCGGGCTCGCGTCCTCACCCGATCGCTCGCCCCCAACCCGCCAGGGCGCCTTCCCGGATGCCCACAGGTCGTTGAGCGCGACGGCGTCCTTGTAGGTGTCCATGCACTCCCAGAAGCCCTCGTGCCGCCAGGCCCGCAGCTCGCCGGCGGCGGCGAGACGCTCCAGCGGCGCGCGCTCGAGCACGCTGTCGCGGTCCAGGTAGTCCATGACACCCGCTGCGAAGCAGAAGAAGCCGCCGTTGATCCAGTGCTCGGACGTGGGCTTCTCGCGAAAGCCGGTCACGCGGCCGTCGTCGGCCAGCTCGGTCACGCCGAACGGCAGCCGCGGCCTGACCACGGTCATGCTCGCCAGCGCACCGTGGCCCGAGTGGAACGCCAGCAGCGCGTCGAGATCGATGTCGGCGAGCCCGTCCGCGTAGGTGACGCACAGCAGCTCCTCTCCCCCCAGGCGCGGCTGCAGCAGCTTGATCCGCCCCCCGGTGCGCGTGTCGAGGCCCGTGTCGACGCACTCCACGCTCACGCCCGCCGGCCACTCGTGCGCGGCGGCGAAGCGCTCGATCAGCTCGCCCCTGTGCCCGGTGGCCAGCAGGAAGCGGCGAAAGCCCTGGACGGCGTACAGCTGGATCACGTGCCACACGATCGGCATCCCGCCGATCTCCACGAGCGGCTTGGGGATCGCCCGCGTGCGCTCGCGCAGCCGCGTGCCGCGCCCGCCGCACAGGATCACCACGGGCGGGCGCGGCTCGCGGGCCTCATCCGCCGATCGGGCCTGGCCGCCGTCCTCCACCTGCACCCGAACGGGCGGGCGCTGATCCGAGGAAGAGGGGCCCGGCTGGCCGGCTTCCGGCCGGCTGCGCCACCCTCTAGCCGGCGACACGCTCGAGCACGTCGGCGTCCACGTCGAAGTTGGCGTGCACGGCGCTCACGTCGTCGCTGTCTTCCAGCGCGTCGATCAGCCGCATCAGCGTGCCCGCCTGGCCCTCGTCGATCGGCACGACACTCGACGGGCGGTAGACGATCTCGGCGCTCTCCATCTCCACGCCCGCGTCCTCCAGCGCCTTGCGCACGCGGGCGAAGTCGGCCGGCTCGGTGATCACCTCGAACACGCCCTCGTCGGTGATGACGTCCTCGGCGCCCGCCTCCACGGCGATCATGAGATCGTCTTCGGAGTAGCGCCCGGCGTCGATCACGATCGCGCCCTTCTTGTCGAACAGGTAGGCCACCGAGCCCGGCTCGCCGAGGTTGCCGCCGTTCTTGGAGAAGGCGTGCCTGACGTCGGCGCTGGTGCGATTGCGGTTCTCGGTGAGCGCCTCGACGAGCACGGCGACGCCGCCGGGGCCGTAGCCCTCGTACAGCACGCTCTCGATCGCGTCCGCCTCGCCGCCCTCGCCGGTGCCCTTGGCGATCGCGCGCTCGATGTTGTCCTTGGGCATCGACGCTTCCTTGGCCTTGCGGATCGCCAGATCCAGCGCCGGGTTTCCGACCGGGTCGCCGCCGCCGTCGCGCGCGGCGACGGTGATCGCGCGCGTCAGCTTGGAGAACTGCGCGCCCCTGCGCGAGTCCACGATCGCCTTCTTGTGCTTGATGCTCGCCCACTTGGAGTGCCCGGACATATGCGCAAGTCTACGAATCGGCCACGCCCGACGGTCGCCGGGGCCGGGCGGAGGAGCGGGGCGGGTGGGCGGTGCGGCACGTAGGATGCGCGAGCGCATGACCGCCGCCCCCCCGCCCGACATCTTCAAGGCATACGACATCCGCGGCCTGTACGGCGAGCAGATCGACGGCGACGTCGCCGAGCGGATCGGCCGGGCGTTCGCGCACGTGCTGGGCGAGCTGGCGGGCAAGCCCGTCTCGCAGCTGCGGGTGGGCCTCGGACGCGACATGCGCCTCAGCGCCCCGGAGCTGTCGGCGCGCTACCGCGAGGGCCTGCTGGCGGAGGGCGCGCACGTCATCGACGCGGGCCAGGTGGGCAGCGAGATGCTGTACTTCCTGGTCGGCTCGCGCGAGCTGGACGGCGGGCTGATGTGCACGGCCTCGCACAACCCCAAGGCGTACACCGGCGCGAAGCTCGTGCGCGAGGGGGCGATCGCGCTGTCCGGCGACTCCGGCATCCAGGACATCCGCCGCGAGATCGAAGCCGAGTCGGCTGAACCGGGCGTGCCCGAGCCGAGCCCGCCCGCCGCGCCGGCGCCTGCGCAGCACCCCCCCACGCGTGGCACCGTCGAGCAGATCGACCTGTACGAGGAGTTCCAGGCGGCCGCCCTGCGCTTCATCGACGCCGAGACCGTGCGCTCGGCGCCGCGGCGGCTGAAGGTGGTGGTGGACGGCGGCAACGGCATGGCCGGCCCGATGGTCGGCCCGGTGCTGGAGAGCCTGAACCTGGAGCTGATCGAGACCTACTGGACCCCCGACGGCAACTTCCCCGATCACGAGCCCAACCCCCTGCTGCCCGAGAACCGGCGGCTGATCGTCGAGCGCGTGCGCGACACGGGCGCCGACCTGGGGATCGCGTGGGACGGCGACGCCGACCGCTGCTTCTTCATCGACGACACCGGCGCGTTCGTGGACGGCGACTTCCTCACGGCGCTGCTCGCCGAGTCGCTGCTGCGCAAAGCGGCGCACGCGCCGGGCACGGGTGGGTCACCCGGCGCAGGTGCGTCGCGCGAGGCGATCCTGTACGACGTGCGCGCCTCCCGCGCGGTGGCGGACACGGTCGAGCGGGCGGGCGGCGTGGCGTACATGAACCGCGTCGGGCACGCGTTCTTCAAGACGCGCATGCGCGCCGAGGGCTCGCTGTTCGGCGGCGAGGTCTCCGGGCACTACTACTTCCGCGACTTCTACTGCGCGGACTCCGGCACGATCCCGGCGCTGCTGGTGCTCGAGCTGCTGTGCACGCGGGGCTTGCGCATGTCCGAGCTGCTGGCCCCCTACCGTGCGAGGTACTTCATCTCGGGCGAGATCAACTCGGAGGTCGCGGACGCCGCCGCGAAGATGGAGGAGATCGCCGCGCGCTACGCCGACGCCCGTCAGAGCCGCCTCGACGGGATCTCGATCGACTACGACGATTGGCACTTCAACGTGCGCTCCTCCAACACCGAGCCGCTGCTGCGCCTGTGCCTGGAGTCGCTGGTCTCACCGGAGGACATGCGGCGGCGCCGCGACGAGGTCCTGGCGCTGATCCGCGCGCCTGCCTGCCCGACACGAGGTGTGTCCCCCAGGGTATGAGCGCGGCGGAGGAAACCAGGGAGCGAGAGGAGCGCGCGGCGCGCGAGGCGCTGGCGCTCGCGGCGAGCGCGGGCATCCACCGCCTGGCGATCCCCACGCCGTTCATGGTCGGCCGTGTGAACGCGTACCTGATCGAGGACTCGCCGCTGACGCTGATCGACTCCGGCCCCAACTCCGCCAAGGCGCTGGACGAGCTCGAGCAGGCGCTGGCGGCGCGCGGGCACGCGATCGAGGACATCGAGCTGCTGGTGATCAGCCACCAGCACATGGACCACTTCGGGCTGGCGTCGATCCTCGCGCGCCGCTCCGGCGCGGAGGTCGCCGCGCTGGACGCGCTGGCGCCGTTTCTGGCCAGCTACGGTCACCAGACCGACCTGGAAGACGAGTTCGCCAAGCGCCTGATGCTGCGCCACGGCATCCCGCCGGAAATCGTGACCGCCCTGCGCGCGGTCTCGGCGGGCTTTCGCGCGTGGGGCTCGGCCGTGGAGGTGACCAGACCGCTGGCAGACGGCGCCGAGCTGAAGTTGCGCGACCGCACGCTGCGCGTGCTGCACCGCCCCGGCCACAGCCCCTCGGACACGGTGTTCCTCGACGACCGATCGCGCAGCGGCCACCCCTCGATCCTGCTCGCGGCCGATCACCTGATCGCGCACATCTCCTCCAACCCGCTGCTTGCACGGCGGCTGGACGCACCCGAGGAGGAACCGGACCCGCCCGCCCCCCGCCCGCAGGCGCTGGTGACGTACATGAGCTCGATGGAGAAGACGCGCGCGATGGAGCTCTCGCTCGTGCTCCCGGGGCACGGGCGCCCGATCACCGACCACGTCTCCCTGATCGACGAGCGCTTCCGCCTGCACCAGCGGCGCGCCGAGAAAATGGGCCAGCTGATCGCCTCCCAGCCGCGAACCGCGCACGAGATCGCCCAGGAGATGTGGGGCAACGTGGCGGTCACGCAGGCATACCTGACGCTGTCGGAGGTGCTCGGGCACGTCGACCTGCTGCTGCGGGACGGCCTGGTCGTCGAGGAGGAGCAGGATGGCGTGGTGCGCTTCCGCGCGGCGTGAGCGGCGGCCGGGCGGCGTCCGAGTCCCGGCGCCGCCGCGGCGCTGGCCCACGCCCGTACCCCAGCGCGGCGGATCGACATACAGGGCGTACAGCTCGTCGGGTGCGTCCTCGTCCCGCGAGGGGCCAAGCGAGGCGAAGGCGGCAATCGTCCCGCCGTCCGCCACGGCGAGGATCGTGTGCGGCGAGTCGGGGTCGCTCGAACCGAACGAGTAGCGCGCTGCGCGCTCCTCCGGGCGAAGGCCGTCCAGGTACTCGTCGGGCAGCAAGCTTCGGTAGGCCGCCTGCCAGGCGCGAATGTGGACACCGGCGACCTCGATCGCGTCCTCGGCGCGGGCGTCACGGATGCTCGTCATGGCGGCGGGGCGGCCACGCCGCGCCGGCGGCGATCTCCGCCAGGTGCTCGACGTTCGCCCGATCCTGGGGCTCGTCGCTGGGCTCGGCGTCGAACCACGCGTCGAGGATCTCCGACAGCTCGGCCTGCGAGGTCGCACGCAGGCTGAGCGCGAGCACGTTGGCGTCGTTCCACCTGCGCGCCCCGGCAGCCGTTGCCGCGTCGGCGCACAGCGCCGCGCGCACCCCGTCGACCTTGTTGGCGGCGATCGACGCCCCCGTACCCGTCCAGCAGCACACGATCGCCTGCTCCGCCCGACCCTCGGCCACATCCAGGGCGGCCGCCTCCGACGCCCACGCCCAGTCCTCGCGCTCGCCGTCCGCCAGCGCCCCGTGGCGCAGCGTCTCGTGCCCGCGGCGCTCGAGCTCTCCCGCAAGCGCATCCGCGATCCCGGTGAGCTCGTCGGCTGAGAGAGCGATCCGCATCAGCGGCGCTCCCGCGATCCATGTCGACGGCGCCCCCGCGTCTGCATCGCCGGTTCCAGCGCTGCGTGCATCAGCGCGCCTCCCCCACGCATCAGCGCTCCCCCTCCACGGACCGCATGAACAGGCGGTGCAGGCGGTCGTCCTCGCCCAGCTCGGCGTGGAAGGACACGGCCAGCATCCTGCCCTGGCGCGCGGCCACCGCGTGGCCGTCCACCTCGCCGAGGATCTCCACGTCAGGGCCGTGCTCGGCGATCCACGGGGCGCGGATGAAGATGGCGCGCATCGGGCCGCCGTCGACGCCGCGCAGCTCGACGTCGGCCTCGAAGCTCCTGATCTGGCGGCCGAACGCGTTGCGGAGTGCGCGCATGTCCATCACGTCGAGGTGATCGCGATCAAGCATGATCAGCCCCGCGCATGATCCCAGGATCGGCGTCCCCCCTGCCGCGAGCGCCCGCAACGGCTCCGCCAGGCCCTCGCGCGCGATCCCGAGCGTCATGGTCGTCGACTCGCCGCCGGGCACCACCAGCCCGTCCAGGCCGTCGAGGTCGTCGGGCACGCGCACCTCGCGCGTGTGCGCGCCAAGCCCGCGTAGCATCCGCTCGTGCGCCTCGAACCCGCCCTGCAGCGCCAGCACGCCCACCACCGGCTTCGCCGTCGCTGCCGGCGGTGCGTCCGCCATCACCCCGCCAAGGCCGTCGGCCGCTACCAGCCGCGCTGCGCCAACAGCTGCTCGCCCTCGAGCTTGGAGCTCTCCAGGCTGATCATCGGCGTGCCCAGTCCACGCGAGGCCTCGGCCACGCGCTCGGCGTCCTGCCAGTGCGTCGTGGCCTCGACGATCGCGCGCGCCCGCGTGGGCGGGTCCTCGGACTTGAAGATCCCCGAGCCGACGAACACGCCTTCGGCGCCCAGCGCCATCATCAGCGCGGCGTCCGCCGGCGTGGCGATGCCGCCGGCGCAGAACAGCACCACCGGCAGGCGCCCCGCGAGGGCCACCTCGCGCACGAGATCCAGCGGCGCGGCGAGCGCCTTGGCCGCGGACGCGCTCTCGTCGGCGCCGAGCGTCGCCAGGCGGCGGATTTCGCCGGTGATCTGGCGCATGTGGCGCACCGCCTCGACGATGTCGCCGGTGCCGGCCTCGCCCTTGGAGCGGATCATCGCCGCGCCCTCGCCGATGCGGCGCAGCGCCTCTCCCAGGTTGGTCGCGCCGCACACGAACGGGACCTTGAAGTCCCACTTGTCGATGTGGTTGGCCTCGTCCGCGGGCGTGAGCACCTCGGACTCGTCCACGTAGTCGACGTCCAGCGCCTCCAGCACGCGCGCCTCCATGAAGTGCCCGATCCGCGCCTTGGCCATCACCGGGATGCTCACGGCGTCCTGGATGCCGGCGATCATCTCCGGATCGGACATGCGCGCGACGCCGCCGTCGCGGCGGATGTCCGCGGGGACGCGCTCGAGCGCCATCACCGCCGCCGCGCCCGCGTCCTCGGCGATCTTGGCCTGCTCGGGCGTGACCACGTCCATGATCACCCCGCCCTTGAGCATCTCCGCCAAGCCGCTCTTGACCCTGAATGTCGCCTCGTCGCGCATGGGCCTCTAGTTTGACAGCCCGGGCGGGGTCCCGGCTGGGCGCGCACCGTCGGACGCCCCCTGCGGGATCCCGGCCGGGCACGCAGCCTCGGACGCCCCCTGCGCGATCCCGGCCGGGCACGCAGCCTCGGACAGGTCCTTCCAGAACACGGTGCGCGTCTCACCGGGGCCGGCGTAGTCGGCAGTGTCGGTCGCGGCGAAGCCGAGCGAGCTGTGAAACGCGATCGAGCGCGCGTTGCTCGGCTGGGTGAACGCCTTGAGCGCGACCGCGCCGCTGTCGCGCAGGCGCGTCTCGAACTCCGCGTACAGCCGGCGCCCGAGCCCGCCCCTGCGATGCCCCTGGCGCACGCTGACGAGGTGGATGTAGCCGACGCGCGCGGGAGTCGGGAAGCCGAACAGGTAGGCGATCACGCGCGCGGCCTGGTCGCGGATCACGAACGCCGTGTCGCCGAACTCGTGCACGAGCAGCGAGTGGTGCAGGTGCGAGAGGTCGCGCTCGCCCCAGAACTCCCGTTGGTCATCGACGATCGCCACGAGATCCTCGATCGTGGCCCGCTGCGGCTCGCCCGGCGCCGTTGGATCGCCCATCGATCTCACTGTAATCCGCTCGACGCCGGCGCCGTTGGATCGCACGGCCGGGAGCTCGACCCGGTGTCGCTCTGCCCCGCGCCTGAGCTCAGCCTCGCGCTGGCGCGCAATTTCGGCATACAGGATGTCCTTGGCCATTGCTGTACCTCAATCTGCGGCTTGCCCGTACTTCGATCGACTTTACAGGCGCATATCAGAATTGCAATGTCCATCAATTTGCGATTGAATGATGGCATGACCCTCGAGGACCGCCTGCGAGCCGTCGACCGCGGCGCCAAGCTGTCGCTCACCCGGCAGCTCGCCGACGTGTTCGCCGCGGCGATCGCCGGCGGAGAGCTCGAGCCGGGCGCGAAGCTGCCGACGACGCGCGAGCTGGCGGAGATCGCGGGGATCAACCAGCTGACTGCCGGCCGTTGCTATCGCCGCCTGCAGGAGCAGGGCCTGGTCGTCTCGGCGGTCGGTCGCGGCACGTTCGTGCGCGCCGCCGCCGGGAGCGCCGCCGGCGACGCGGAGCTCTCGTGGCAGACGTACGCGCTCGCGCCGCCCCGCGGCGGCTACGCCGGACGGGTGCTCAGCGAGGCCGCGCAGCACGCCGGGAGCTCGGGGCTGATCGCTCTGTCCGTCGGCTACCCGGCGAGCGAGCAGATCCCGCGCGCCGAGCTCGCCGCGGCGGTCGCCGAGACGCTCGATCGCGAATCGGTCGCGAGCTTCGCGTACTGCCCGATCGAGGGGACCGACGAGCTGCGCGCGCAGCTGGCGATCCTCGGCCGTGCGCGCGGACTGGCTGATGACGCGGACAGCATCCTCGTCACCACGGGAGCGCGTCAGGGGCTCACCGTTGCAGCCCGTGCGATGCTGCGCCCGGGCGACGTGGTGGCGTGCGAGTCGCCCACGTACATGGGCATGATCGAGGCGCTGCGCGCGACCGGGGCGAGGGTGATGCCGGTGGGCATCGACGAGCGGGGCTTGGACGTCGAGGCGCTCGAGCAGCTGCTGCGCGGGCACGAGGTGCGCCTGGTGGCGCTGCAGCCGCGCGGGCACAACCCGACCGGCCGGGACATGGCGCAGGAGCGTCGCGCGCGCCTGCTGGAGCTGGCGGCGCGTCACGGGTTCTTCGTGCTCGAGGACGCCGTGTACGCCGACCTGCGATACGAGCACGCCGACCCGGGGCCGCTGCGAGCGCACGACTCCGCGCACGTGATCTACGTCGACTCGCTGTCCAAGACCGTCAGCCCCGGCCTGCGCGCCGGCTGGGTCGCGGCGAGCGGCCCGGTGCTCGACCGCATCATCGCCGAGAAGCGCGACGACGACGCCCACTGCGCCACCCTGCCGCAACAGGTCGCCGCGAGGTTCCTCGCCGCCGGGCACTACCCCGCGCAGCTGGCGCGTGCACGCGAGCACTACCGCGAGCGCCGCGACACGTTGCTGGAGGTTCTGGAGGTCGAGCTGCGGGGGATCGGGAGCTTCCTGCGTCCGAGCGCCGGCGGCCACGTGTGGGTGACCCTGGATCAGGCTCGCGACGATCAGGAGCTCTACCGCGCCGCGCTGGCCGCCGGCGTCAGCTACATCCCGGGTCCGGCGATGCTCGTAGAGCCGCCGCGCGCGACCCACCTGCGCCTCTCGTTCACGAGCGTCACCCCGGAGAGGCTGCGCGAGGGAGTGCGGCGCCTCGCGCGCACGATCCGAGCCCAACCGCAAGTCCCGCCCCACCGGCACACCCTCCCCATGGCCTGACGCCCATGGCCTGCCGCCGGCGGCCTGACACCCGCGGCCTGACACCGGCCGAGGCTGGGCGTCCGCCCGCGGGCACGCTCGACGCGCTCGCGGACATCAGCCGTTCCGGTCGGTGCATGCACCGACCGGTGGGGCCGCGCATGCGCGGCCCCCGACCACGCCGCATGCGGCGTGGTCCTCAACACTCCAAAAAAAGTTCTGTATAGCCATAGTTATACAGAACTCCAAAATCGAAGAGTTCCCCGCCCAAGCCGGTGGGCACCCCACCCGAAGACGGTCACCTCGGCCAAGCGAAGCGGTCATCGTCGGCGGCGAGAGCCGTCGAGGATGACCCGCGTAGCGCTACTTCAGGCGGAAAGCCTTGATGCGGTCGTCGTACTGGGCGGTGTCCTGCGCGTACACGCCGTATGCGAGCGCCTGGATGACGCTCAGCAGCGCCGTGTGCGAGCGCACGTACGCGGGGCTGTTGGAGGAGTAGTACAGCTTGATCTGCGCGAGCTTCGCGACCTCGGAGAGGGTCGCGTCGGTGATCGCCGCGGTCCGCGCCTGGCGGTGGCGGGCGAGCTTCATCGCGCGCACCACCAGCGGGTGCGGGCGCCCGGCGGACAGTCCGATGACGAGCGTGGAGGCGTCGATGCGCCCCAGGCGGCTGAGGGCCTCCTGCGATGGGCTCGCGACGACGTCGACGCGCAGGTCCAGCAGCATCAGCAGGTGACGCAGGTAGCTTGCGAAGAACGCCATCTGGTCGGTGCCCGCGACGAGCACCTTGTCGGCTTCGACAATCGCCTCGATCACAGCGTCCACCGAGCGGCGCGATACCTTGCGGGCGGTGTCCTCGACGTTCAGGTGGTCGGCGGCGAGCGCCGCCTCGAACTCGTTCTGGTCGAGCGAGAACAGCGGCGTGGAGCCGTTCGCGGCCCCCCCGTTCTTGGCGGCCTTGGCGTTCACGCGCCGGTATTCCTCGCGGGCGGCCGCCTGCAGCTCCGGGAACCCCTCGAAGCCGAGCGCCTGGGAGAAGCGCACGACGGTGGAGCTCGACGTGTTGGCGCGGCGCGCCAGCTCCTCGGCGGTCTGGAAGGCGGCCTCGTCGAGGTGGTCGACGATGTACTGCGCGACGTCCTTCTGCGAACGCGAGCACTCGTCGAAGCGCGCCTGGATGTACTTGGACAGGCTCTGGTGCTCGCTGGTGCCGTTCACCGGCGCCGTCGGCGGCCCGGCGGTCTTGGTGGCTACAGCGGTCTTGGTGGCGACACGCTTCATCGGCGCTTCTGTTCGACGTCCCCGGCTCGCACTCCTTCCTGCCCGTCGCGGTGATCCGTGGCGGCGGCCGGCGCGTATATCAGCTGAGCGAATGCGTACAGCCAGAGAACCACGGTGAGGATCGCTGTCGTTGGCGCGGGCGTGTCCGGGCTGGCCGCCGCCCGTCTGCTGCACCGCGAGCACGAGATCGTCGTCTACGAGGCCGGCTCCCACGCGGGCGGGCACGCCAACACGGTCACCGTGGAGACCGAGCGGGGCGCCCGCGAGCTGGACACCGGGTTCATCGTCATGAACGACCGCAACTACCCCAACTTCACACGGCTGCTGGAGGAGCTCGGCGTGGCCACGCAGCCGACGCACATGAGCTTCTCGGTCAAGGCCGAGCATGAGGACTTCGAGTACGCGGGCACGCCGCGCGGACTGTTCTGCCAGCCGCGCAACCTCGTCAGCCCCCGCTTCCAGCGGATGATCCTCGACCTGCTGCGCTTCAACCGCGAGCTGCGCCAACTGCTCGCGCACGGCGAGCGCGCGGACGAGTCGCTCGGGGACTTCCTGGCCCGGCGGCGGTTCTCGCCGGCGTTCGTCGAGCGATTGATCGTCCCGCAGGTCTCCGCCGTGTGGTCGGCCGACCCTCGCCAGATGCGCTCCTTCCCGGTGCGCTTCATGGCGGAGTTCTTCGCCAACCACGGCATGCTCGGCTTTCGAGACCGCCCGCGCTGGTCGACCATCGCGGGCGGCTCGGCGCGCTACGTGGACGCGCTGATCGCGCCGTTTCGCGAGCGCATCCGCCTGAGCGCACCGGTGCGCTCGATCACGCGCCGCGCAGACCACGTGGAGGTCACCAGCGGCCCGAGCGCGGGCGCGCTCGCCACCGAGCGCTACGACCACGTGGTAATCGCCACACACTCCGACCAGGCGCTCGCGATGCTCAGCGATCCGTCCTCGCAGGAGCGCAGGCTGCTGGGAGCGATCCCCTACCAGCACAACGAGGCGGCGCTGCACACCGACAGCACGCTGCTGCCGCGCCGGCGCGCCGCGCGCGCGGCGTGGAACTTCCACCTGCTGCGCGAGCCCAAGCCCATGAGCACCGTCACCTACTACATCAACCACCTGCAGCGCCTGGACGCCGAGCGCGACTTCTGCGTGACGCTCAACCGCACCGAGGCGATCGACCCGGCGAAGATCCTGCGCACGATCTCCTACTCGCACCCGGTGTACACGCCGGACGGCGTCGCCGCGCAGTCCCGGCACGCGAGCATCAGCGGCCTCGCCGGGCGCACGCACTACTGCGGCGCGTACTGGGGCTGGGGCTTCCACGAGGACGGCGTGGTCAGCGCGCTGCGTGCGTGCGAGCCGTTCGGGGTGACGCCGTGAGCCCCGGCGGATCGCGCACGCAGGAGGCGCCGCGCAGCTCCCACGGTCCACGGGAGGCGCCGCTCAGCTCCTGCCTGTACGAGGGCTCCGTGCGCCACCGCCGCCACGGGAAGGTGCGCGACGAGTTCCGCTACCGCATGTTCATGGTGTATCTCGACCTCGATGAGCTGCCCGGATGCTTCGACGGCCGGCTGCTGTGGTCCGCGCGCCGCCCGGCGGTGGCTTGGTTTCGCCGCTGCGATCACCTCGGCGATCCGCGCACGCCGCTGGCGGACGCGGTGCGCGAGCTCGTGCGCGAGCGCACCGGCACGCGCCCGGACGGGCCGATCCGGCTGCTGACGCACCTGCGCTACTTCGGCCACTGCTTCAACCCGGTGAGCTTCTACTACTGCTACGACCGCGCCGGCGAGCGGGTGAGCGCGGTCGTCGCGCACGTCACGAACACCCCGTGGGGAGAGAGCCACTCCTACGTGCTCGACTCCGAGCACATGGCCGACCATGGCTCCGCGAAGATCCTCTGCGGGCGCTCGGAGAAGCAGCTGCATGTCTCGCCGCTGATGGGCATGCAGCACACCTACGACTGGCGCGCGAGCCAGCCCGCGGAGCAGCTGTCGGTGCACATCGAGTCCCACGCGACGGGCGCGCACGGCGGCGAGAGCGCGTTCGACGCGACGCTGTCGCTGCGCCGGCGCGAGCTGAGCGGCCGCGAGCTGGCGCGCGCGCTCGCGCGCTACCCGTTCCTGACGATGCGGATCCTCGCGCGCATCTACGGACACGCGCTGCGCCTGCGCATGCGCGGCGCCCGCTACTTCCCGCATCCGCGCGACGCCGGCGCCGAGGAGCGGCCGGTGTCGGCGTGAGCGCTCACGAGGCCGTCGCCCGCAGGCCCGCGTCACCGCGGCGGCCCCCCGGACATTGGCTCGCGCGCCGGGGCGACCACCTCGCGCGCTGGCTGGTGCTGCGCGTGCTCGCGCTCATCCGCGGCGGTGAGCTCGTGATCGTCGAGGGCGAGCAGTGGATGACGTTCGGCGCACCCGTGCCCGGGCGCCGGCTGCACGCGACGCTCCACGTGCGCTCGCCGCGCTTCTACCGCCAGCTGCTGCGCGGCAGCATCGGCCTGTGCGAGTCCTACGTGGACGGGCTGTGGGAGTGCGATGACCTGGTCGCGCTGACGCGCATCGCGGCGCTGAACGTCGGCGCGCTGGACACGCTGCGCCGCGCGCTCTCGCCGCTGCTGATCCCCACGCAGCGCTGGGCGCGGTGGCTCGCCCGCAACACCCCCGGGCGCTCGCGCAAGCGCATCGCCGCCCACTACGACCTCGGCAACGAGCTGTTCTCGCTGTTCCTCGACCGCACGATGATGTACTCGTGCGCGGTCTTCGAGCGGCCGGACGCGAGCCTCGAGGACGCGTCGCTGGCGAAGCTCGAGCGCGTGTGCACGAAGCTGGCGCTCCGGGAGTCCGACCACCTGCTCGAGATCGGCACCGGCTGGGGCGGGCTGGCGGTGTACGCGGCGCAGCGCTACGGCTGCCGCGTGACGACGACCACGATCTCGCGCGAACAGCACTCCTACGCGTGCGAGCGCGTGCGCGAGGCTGGCCTGCGTGACCGCGTGACGGTGCTGCTGAAGGACTACCGCGACCGATCCGAGCTCGGGCGCCACGGCCCTTACGACAAGCTCGCGTCGATCGAGATGATCGAGGCCGTCGGCTGGCAGTACTTCCCGACGTTCTTCCGCCGCTGCTCGGAGCTGCTGAGCGACGACGGCGCGATGCTGCTGCAGGCGATCACGATCGACGACCGCGCCTACCACGTGGAGAAGGCGGGCAGGAGCTTCATCAACACCTACATCTTCCCCGGCGGCTGCCTGCCCTCGCTGGAGATCATCGGGCGCTCGCTCGAGCGCGCGACCGACCTGCGCCTCCTGCACCTCGAGGACATCACCGCCCACTACGCGACCACGCTCGAGCGCTGGCGCGAGCGCTTCGCGGACGCCACCGAGCGTCTGTCGGAGCTCGGCTACGACGAGCGCTTCCGCAGGCTGTGGCAGCTGTACCTGTGCTACTGCGAGGGCGGCTTCCGCGAGCGGCGCATCCAGGACGTGCAGCTGCTGCTGGCAAAGCCCGGCTACCGCGCCGAGCCCGCGCCGGTAGTGTCCCCCGCGGCATGAAGCGCAGCCTGTTCGAGGACGTCCACGAAGACTTCCGCGCGAGCTTCCGCACGTTCCTGGAGCGCGAGGTGATCGGCGAGGAGCGCCGCTACGGCGAGTGGGAGCGCGCGGGGATCGTGCCGCGCGAGGTGTTCGCGCTGGCCGGCCGCGGCGGCTTCCTCGGCATGGCCGTGCCCGAGCGCCACGGCGGCGCCGGCGCCGAGGACTTCCGCTTCAACCTCGTCATCGGCGAGGAGACGCAGCGGGCGGGCGTGGGCAGCCTCGGGCTGGGGATGTCGGTGCACACCGACATCTGCCTGCCATACCTCCTGACCTACTGCACCGAGCCCCAGCGCGAGCGCTGGCTGGGAGGGGTCGCCTCGGGCGAGCTGATCGCGGCGATCGCGATGACCGAGCCGGGGATCGGCTCGGACCTGGCGGCGATGTCCACCAGCGCCAGGCGCGAGGGCGAGCACTACGTGGTCAACGGCACCAAGACGTTCATCACCAACGGCATCAACGCCGACCTCGTGATCGTGGCGGTGAAGACCGATCCGTCACAACGCCACCGCGGCATCAGCCTGGTGGTGGTGGAGCGCGGCATGGAGGGCTTCGAGCGCGGACGCAAGCTGGAGAAGATCGGCCAGCACGCCCAGGACACCGCGGAGCTGTCGTTCGCGGACCTGCGCGTCCCGGTCGAGAACCTGCTCGGGCAGGAGGGCGAGGGCTTCCGCTACCTGGTCTCCAACCTGCCCCAGGAGCGCCTGTCGATCGCCGCCACCGCCGTCGCCGCAGCGGAGGCGGCGCTGGCATGGACGCTCGAGTACGTGCGCGAGCGCCAGGCGTTCGGCCAGCCGATCGGGTCCTTCCAGAGCTCGCGCTTCACGCTCGCCGAGCTCCACGGCGAAACGCAGATCGCGCGCGTGCACGTCGACCGCTGTGCGCAGGCGCTGAACGCGGGCGAGCTCACCGCCGAGGACGCCGCCACCGCCAAGTGGTGGTGCACCGACCTGCAGGGCCGTGTGGTGGACCGCTGCGTGCAGCTGTTCGGCGGCTACGGCTACATGCTCGAGTACCCGATCGCGCGCGCCTTCGCCGACGCGCGCGTCACCCGCATCTACGGCGGCGCCAACGAGATCATGAAGGAGATCGTCGGGCGCTCACTGGGGCTTTAGCGTCACACGCGGCGTCAGGTGGCGCAGCACGTCGATGCGCTGCGCAAGACCGCTGCCGCCGGCGATCACCAGCCACGCGTCGGCGAAGCGGGTTGCGGTCAGTTCGCCTTTGAAGTCGCCCGGCCCGTTGAAGTAGCCGGGGTCTGCCGCCACCGGCGCCAGGCCGGGGATCGCCGCCGGGGGAGATCCCGGGTGGCTGGCGTCGAGCAGAATCGCCGCGTCCAGGGGCCAGCGCCGCAGCTGGTACTCGGTGTCGATGCACGAGAAGAACGCGCGACCCACCAGCGCGCCCGCGAACGGCCGGATCGCGCTCGCCACGTGGCTCCACTGCGCGGCCAGCCCCGGCAGCCCGCTCGCCCGCAGCGAGCACGGCGCCGCGGCCGGGCGGGCGCCCGCAGGCGGACGCTCGAGCAGCGCCGGCTGCTTGCGCGCAAGCGATGGTTCGGAGAGCGCGCGCCCGCGCGCCCCCAACGGCACGACCCGCGGTTCGCGCGGGGGAGCCACGCCGAGCCTGCCCCGGGGCGAGGTCGTGATCTTCAGCGGCATCAGCACCCGCACCGCGCGCAGGCCGTACGGCAGACCGGGCAGCGTCACCGTGGGAACGCGCCGGTGGCCGTCGACCAGGACCGCCGTGACCTGTGGAGTCGTCACCAGCACCACCGACTCCGTGCGCGTCTTCACGCTGGCGTCGCTCAGGCGCATCGCCACCGGCGTCGAGGCCACCGGCATCATCGAGCAGCCGCCGCCCGCGATGCCTGCGTACGGGGCTTCCTCTACGCCCACGCACCACCCGTACTGACCGCCGTCGAGCGACGGCGACAGGCGAATGCCGAACGCCGCGTCCGTATGGCCGCGCGCGGCGAGCGCACCCACCGGCCGCCGCGCGGCGCCGGGGCTCGCCGGCGAGCCACCCGCGCTCAGCGCGGCCACGATCACCGCCACGCCCGTCAGCGCGAGCCCTCCGCAGAGAGCGACGCGCAGGCGGCGTGCACGCTGGCGGCGCCGCGCCTCTTCGATCACCCCCTGATCCAATCCCCCCTCGGGCTTCGGGGACTGGCCCACCGGCGCGCCGGCAGGTGGCGCCGAGGAGGGACGGTCCTCACCGATCAGCAACGTCATCGTGCTAGTTACTCTAGCACCAATAGCTCTCGCATGCCACGGCCGGCGAGAGCCTGCGCGGAGCGAGCAGGCTGCGCCTCAGCGCGCGCCGGTCGAGCCCGCGGGCTGAGCGCCGAGCTCGTGGGCCAGGTCGATGAAGTAGTCCAGCGAGCGCGGGTTCGCGAGCGACTCGACGCTCGCCGCCTGCTCCGGTGGAGTGCCCATCAGGATGCGCTTGACCGGGACCTCCAGCACCTTGCCCGACAGCGTGCGCGGGACCTCCTGAATCTGGCGGATCTCGTTGGGCACGTGCCGCGGCGAGCAGTCCTCGCGGATGCGCCGCTTGATCTGAGCCGCCAGCTCCTCGTCGAGCACGACGCCCTCGCGCAGCACCACGAACATCGCCATCCACAGCTCGCTCTGGGCCTCGCCGTCGCTCCCGGGCCTGGGCACGTCCACGACCAGCGCGTCGAGCACCTCGGGAACGGCGCCGGCGGCGCGATAGATCTCGCTGGTGCCCATGCGTACGCCCTGGCGGTTGATCGTCGAGTCCGAGCGCCCGTAGATGACCGCGCCGCCGCGGGGAGTGATGCGGATCCAGTCGCCGTGGCGCCACACGCCCGGGTACATCGAGAAGTAGCTCTCGCGCAGCCGCGCGCCATCCTCATCATTCCAAAGGAAAAGCGGCATCGAGGGCATCGGCTCGGTGATCACCAGCTCGCCCACCTCGTCCACGACCGGGCGGCCGTGCTCGTCCCACGCCGCCACCGCGCAGCCCAGCGCGCGACACTGCAGTTCGCCCTCGTACACCGGAAGCAGCGGGCAGCCGGCGACGAACGCCGTGCACACGTCCGTGCCGCCGCTGGTGGAGAACAGCCACACGTCGCTCTTGACGTGCTCGTACACCCAGCGGAAGCTCTCCGGCGCCAGCGGCGAGCCGGTCGAGCCGATCGCGCGCAGCGCACTCAGGTCGTGGTCGCGGCCGGGCTCCACGCCCGCCTTCTCACAGCTCGCCAGCAGACCCGCGCTGACGCCCATGCACGTCAGTCGCGCGCGCTCGGCCAGGTCCCACAGCACGTCCAGGTCGGGGTGTGCGGGGCTGCCGTCGTACAGCACGATCGCCGCGTCCGACAGCAGGCAGCCGACGAGGAAGTTCCACATCATCCAGCCGGTCGTCGTGAACCAGAACATGCGGTCCCCGCCGCGCAGGTCCAGGTGCATGCGCTTCTTCAGCTGCTCGAGCAGGATCCCGCCGTGACCCTGCACGATCGCCTTCGGCAGGCCGGTCGTGCCCGAGGAGTACAGCACCCACAGGGGATGGTCGAACGGGACCTGCTCGAAGCGAAGCTCCGCGCCCGGCGCCGGCGGGTCCAGCTCGAGCAGCTCCTGCCACGTGCGACCGCCGCGGGCGCCGGCGGGGGGCCGCGCCTCCTCCGACAGGTACGGAAGCAGCACCACGTGCTCCACCGTGGGCAGCTCCGCGAGGATGCCCTGCACGACCGAGGAGCGGTCGAAGTCCTTGCCGCCGTGGCGGTAGCCGTCGACCGTCAGCAGCACCTTCGGCTCGATCTGGGAGAAGCGGTCGATCACGCTGCGCGCGCCGAACTCGGGCGCCGCGCTCGACCAGATCGCGCCGATCGACGCGACCGCCAGGAAAGCGATCACCGTCTCGGGGATGTTCGGCATGTACGCGACCACGCGGTCCCCGCGCGCGACCCCCAGGGCGCGCAGGCCGCCCGCGGCGGCGGCCACCCGCGCGCTCAGCTCGCCCCAGGTGATCTCGTCGAGCTCGCGCAGCTCCGAGCAGTGCAGCAACGCCACCCGCGACGAGCGATCGAGGCCGGCGCCGGGGCCTCCCGCGTCGGAGCGGCCCTGGGCGGGCGGGGGGAGCACCCCCTGCGGGGGCACAGGCAGGCCGCCGAGCAGGTTCTCCGCGTAGTTGAGCTCCGCACTCTCAAACCAGCGCGTGCCCGGCATCTCGTGCGAGCCCAGCACCCGCTCATAGGGCTTGGAAGCGCGCACGCCGCAGAACTCCCAGATGCTCGCCCAGAAGTCCTCCAGCTCGTCCACCGACCAGCGCCACAGCTCGTCGTAGTCCGCGAACGCCCGCCCGCCTGCCCGCCCCCCGTCACGGGGTGTGCCCTTCAGGGTGCGCCGCTCGCCCGCCCAGGCCATGAAGCGCGCCATCTCCACGCCCTGCGAGCGCTCGGGCGAGGGCGCCCACAGGGGCTGCTGGCGGTCGGCGCTGGACATGCGGGTATTCTCGCGGTTTGTGAGCCTGCCGGGGTTGCGCGACGAGTTTCCCGTTCTGGACGCCCTGGCGTACCTGAACGCGGGCACCGACGGGCCGCTGCCGGCGCGCGCGATGGCCGCCGCCGCGGGGGAGCTCGTGCGCGAGCTGAGCGACGGCCGCTCGACGGCGCACTTCGAACGCCGCGCCGAGCTCAGCGCCGAGCTGCGGACCGCGTACGCCACCGCGCTCGGCGCCGAGCCCGCCGACGTCGCGCTCACCACCTGCACGAGCGAGGGAATCGCACAGATCGTGGGCGGGCTGGACCTGGGTTCGGGAGAGGAGATCGTGACCAGCGACGAGGAGCACCCGGGGCTGCTCGGCGCGCTGTCGGCCGCGCGCGAGCTGCGCGGCGTGACCGTGCGCGAAGTCCCGCTGGCTGAGCTGGCCAACGCGGTCGGCCCGAGCACGCGCCTGGTGGCCTGCTCGCACGTGGGCTGGGTGAGCGGCTCGTTCGCGCCGGCCGAGCTCGGCGGACTCGACGTGCCCGTGCTGCTGGACGGCGCCCAGGGCGTCGGCGCGGTCCCCGTGGACGTGCGCGCGCTCGGCTGCGACGCGTACGCCGGCGCCGGGCAGAAGTGGCTGTGCGGCCCCGACGGCACCGGCATGCTGTACGTCAGCGCCGCCCTGCGCGAGCGCGTGGCGGTCACCAGGCGCGGATACGCGAACCTCGCCGACCCGAACTCCGGGCTCGACGCGAAGGTGCGCGACGACGCGCGCCGCTTCGACACGCTGTCGCTGAACGCCGAGACGACAGCCTGCGCGCTGGCGGCCATCCGCGTGCTGGAATCCGCCGGCTGGGCGGCCGTGCACGAGCACGCGCGCGCGCTCGCCGCGCGCCTGGTCGGGCTGCTGGCCGAGCGCGGGCGCGAGGTGGCGCCGCGCGGGCACAGCACGCTCGTGTCCTTCGTCAGCCCCGACCCACCGGCCGAGCGCGAGCTGCTGGCCGAACACGGGGTGGTCGTGCGCGACATCCCCGGCCGGCCGTGGCTGCGGGCGTCCGTCGGGGCGTGGAACGACGAGCACGACATCGAGCGGCTGCTCGAGACGCTCTTCACCTGACCGTCCTCACCCGCGAGCCGGGTCAGCGCAGGGCGCGTTGCCGCGAGTGGTCCGTGGCGTGCCCGGCGGTCACGCTCAGCCGCTCGCGCATTCGTAGAGCTCCGTCGACGTCGAGCTGTTGCCGCTCCCGTGTGGTTCCCGAGGCTTGCAGTGACTGTGGATCCACACGATGCGCGGATCGTCGCTGATGGTCGGTACGAGAAAGGCGCGGACTTCTCCCGCAGCTATGCGGCGTTGCAGATCGCTCAGGGAGGGAGCGGGCACCCCGCCCTGAAAGCCCCCGATCGGGAGCACCTCCCTGCCCGTGGCGAGGATGAACGGGGCGGCCAGGATCGAGGAGTCGGTAACCAAGGTGATCGGCGTGCCGTACGCCGACGAGAGTTCTTCCATCGCCTGCACGTCCAGCAGGCTCAAGCGCCGCGCGGCGGCTCGTGAGAGGGTGGCGGAGGTGGGCTCGTACGGCGCCGCGAACGGACCGAGGCCGCGGATGGCCATGAGCGCAGAGGCGACCCCGGGGAGCACCAGCGCACAAGCGACCGCCACCACCACGACGCTGCGCCTGGAGGCTCCAGGGACGTGTGCGTCCGGCGATCTCAGCACGGCAATCGCGCCGAGCGCCCCCGCCGCGGCGGCCACGGGCACCAGCCAGGCCGGAACCCCGGTTCCGCCTCTCAGCAGATAGATGCCATAGCCCGCCGAGCACAGCACGGCAGCAGCGAGCCCGGTCTTCGCCGCGACCCCGTTGCGCGATCGCCGCGCCAGCGCGACACCGGCTCCGCACAGGGCGCCTGTGGCAGGCGAGAGCGCCGCCACGTAGTACGAGTTCGGGTAGCCGCCGGCGCTGAAGAACGTCGCCATCGTCAACAGCCAGCCTCCCCACAGGACCACCGACGCCCTCAGCGGATCGCGGCGGCCGGCTCGACGGCGTGCGACCATCACGCAGACCGCGGCGATCAGCGCGGCGGGCAGCAGCCACCCGTCGTCGCGTCCGAAGACTCCGCTCAGCAGCCGGTGCCAGCTGGGGGGCACCCTGTGGGTGGGTGCGGAGCTCGCTTCTGAGAGATGCACCAGAAACGCGGCCGGATGACCGGCGCCGGCGAAGACGCTGTGTCGTTCCAGCCGGGCGACCCCGTTGTACTGGAAGGTCTGGCTGAAGACCGAGTCGTTCTGCGTGCCGTCCACATACGGACGTGCGTGCGCAGGCACGAGCGACACCACGGTCATCCAGCTCAGCGACACGACAGCGGTCACGACCCCGGCGAGCGCGAGCTGGGCTACGCGGACGCGGACCCGCGCGGGCGCCGCGAGCATGTACGCGGCAGCCAGCGCGGGCAGGACCAGCCACGCCACCATCATCTTGGCCTGGAAGGCCAGTCCCACCCACACTCCCGCCAGCAGCAGCGTGCGGAGCCTGCCGCTGAGAAGCGCCGACGAGGCGGCGTCCGCCGCCAGCACCAGCAGCAGGATGAGCAGGGAGTCGGCGACGTTGCCGCGGCTCAACGCGACCGTTACCGGACTGGTCGCGAGCACAGCCGCAGCCACGATGCCCGCGAGCGGACCCGCCAGGCGGCGCACCGCGCGGTAGAGCACGAGGATCGTGATCACGCCCTCGATCACCTGCGGCAGCACCACCGCCCATACGTGGAACCCGACGATCCGCAGCAGCAGCGCCTGCGGCCAAAGCGCTCCCGGCAGCTTGTCGACGCTGACCGTGCCAGCCGGATCGAACGCGCCGAAGAAGAAATCGTGCCAGCTCGTGGACATGCTCCGCGCGGCCGCGCCGTAGAAGGCCTCCAACGCCGCGCCGTTCATCCCCCACGCGTACGCCAGCCCGGCAACCGCGGCGATCGCGATCAGCGCCGGACGCGCCCAAGCCGGCTGGTCGCGCGGCGAGCGCCAGACGTACAGGCCGGTGGCCGGCACAAGACTCCGAAGCCGAGCAGGCGAGTGCCGCGCCGACCTGCGCATTCGCGCATCCTATTCCCCGTAGGCCGCCACCTTTCAGCTCCTCGGGACATCGGGCTGCGCCGACCAATTCGAGATCGTGCGTAACATCTCGACCTCCGTGCAGCAGACCGCCACCCGCCCGTGACGACGCCCTCCTCCGCGGGCGTCGGTCCGACGGCGCCCTCGCCCGCGGGCGGCGGCACGCATCGCAAGACGCCCGCGGAGCGGCGCAGCCGCCTGCCGGACTCCCTGCCCGCGCTCCTGCGCCATGCCGGCCTCCCCGTCGTGGTGGCGTTCTCGGCGGTGCTGAACACCCACCGCCTCTCCCAGAACGGGTACGCCAACATCTTCTACGCGGCCGGCGTCAAGTCGATGCTGCGCTCGCTGCACAACTTCGTGTTCGTGTCGTTCGACTCCGGCGGGCTGGTCACCGTCGACAAGCCGCCGCTGGCGCTGTGGGTGCAGGCGGTGAGCGCCAAGCTGTTCGGGTTCTCGCCGCTCAGCCTGCTGCTGCCATCGGCGATCGCCGGCATGCTGTCCGTGGCGCTCCTGTACCTGATCCTGGCGCGGCGCCTGGGTATCGTCACGGCGCTCGCGGGGTCGCTCGCGCTGGCGGTGTTCCCGTCGTTCGTGGCCGTCTCGCGCGACAACGGCGTCGACCCGCTGCTGATCCTGTTGATGGTCATCGCCTGCGGCGTGGGATTGCGTGCGATCGAAAGCGGGCGCTGGCGCACGCTCGTGTGCTGCGGCGCGGTCGTCGGCCTTGCATTCAACACCAAGACGCTCGCCGCCTACCTGGTCGTGCCCGGCATCGCGCTCGGCTACCTCATATGCGCGCCCGGGTCGCTGCGCCGGCGCACCGCCCAGCTGGCGGTCGCCGGCGCTGTGATGCTCGTCGTGTCGTTCGCGTGGATCGCGTTCGTCGAACTCACGCCCGCCTCCAAGCGCCCGTACGTGGGCAGCTCGACCAACAACACCGAGCTCGGCCTCACCTTCGAATACAACGGCGTCGGACGCGTCGAAGGGCAGACCGGAGGACCCAACAGCGTGGTCGTCAAGCCCGGCGCCTATGTGCCGGCCGCGCGCGAGCAGAAGGTCGACGCCGTCGCCCGCGCCCACCCCTCCCCGACGACTGGACGGGCGGGCGGCGAATCACCGCCCGTGCCGCTCGATCCGGCGCCCAAGCCGGCGTCCGCGCCCAAGGTCACCGGCCGGGAAAAGGAGCCCATCCCCTTCGGCGAAGCTCCCAGCCCGCTGCGTCTGTTCGGCACCGGCCTCGGCGACCAGGCCGGCTGGATGCTGCCGTTCGCGCTGTTCGGGCTGCTCGGCCTGGCGCTGCTCGCGCTCGTGGAGCGGGCGGGCGGGCGCCGCGACCCGCGGCTGGCGGTCGCGCTGGTGCTGGGAGGGTGGTTCGTGGTGGAGGCGGCGGTGTTGAGCCTGTCCAAGGGGATCGTCCACCCCTACTACGTCTCGGCGCTGGCGCCCGGGACGGGTGCGATGGCGGGAGCGGGTGCGGTCGCGTTCGCCAAGCTCGCGCGCGGGCGCCGCAGGCTCTGGGGCCTGGCGCTGGTGGCGTGCGCGCTGGCCGCGACCCTGATCGTGCAGGTCGTGCTGATCCACCGCGAGCACTACATGGTGTGGTTCACCCCCGTGCTCGTCGCCGGCGCCGCCGCCGGGTTCCTCGTGCTGCTGGCCATGCGGCGGCTGGCGGCGCCGGCGGTCGCGCTCACGTTCCTGCTGGCGCTCGTCGTGCCGGCCGCGTACGCGACCACCACGTGGCTGGCGCCCGTCGAGGGCACGTTCCCGGTCGCCGGACCGAAAGCGTTCGCCGGTGCCGGCGGCTACGGCGTCGACGAACATGACCTCGCGCTCGACCGCGCGCTGCTGGACTACGTGCGCACGCACCGCCCGGGCTCACGCTGGGCGCTGCTGACCGTCGCCGCGGACACCGGCTCGCCGATGATCCTGATGGGCCTGAGCGCGGGAGCGCTCGGCGGCTACAGCGGCACCGACCCCGCCGTCGACGGCCCCCAGCTGGCGCACCTCGTGGCCACCGGACAGGCGCGCTACGTGCTGCTCGGCGGCGAGTACTCCCTGCGCGGAGGCAACCGCGCCACGAGGGCTGTCCTGCGCGCGTGCAGGGAGCTGGCGCCGTCGGAATGGAACAGCCCGATCGCCTACCCGTACGGCCTGGTGCTGTTCGACTGCGCGGGCGACGAAAAGGCGCTCACCGCCGCGGGGTGAGGCTCACGCGGCGACGCACAGGCCGCGGTGGAAAGCGCGAGCGAAGAGGTCGCGCTCGCGGCGAGCCGCCCAGCGCGGGACGGCGGACTCGCCGTCGGCGATCAGGCGCAGCTCGACGTCGCCGTTGCACAGCGCCAGGCTGGTCGAGCGCACGAGCTGGTCGCGCGAGCGCTCGAGATCCTCGGCCAGGCGCAGGAGGGTCGCACAGCGGTCCAGGCGCTCGGCGTCGCCGTCGCCGAACAGCGCCGCCATCGGCCCGGGCACGGGCATGCCCTTGCGGTGATAGCGGGCCGCCTGGGCGATGATGGCGGTCTCGACCGGCGTGAACCCCGGCAGGCCGCCGTTGAGGATCAGGTAGCGGGAGTGCTTGTGATGGTCGTCGTAGTCGATCGACATGCCGATGTCGTGCAGCATGCACGCCGCCCACAGCAGCTCGCGCTCGCGCGCGTCGCCGTCGTGCAGCCCGAGCCGGGCGAGCTCGTCGAACATCCCCAGCGCGAGCGCGGCGACATGGTCGGTGTGGTCGAAGTCGACGTGGTAGGAGGCGGCGAGGTTCAGCACGCTGGCGCGGCGCACGTCCGCGAACAGCGGCGGGTCCTGGCCGGCGAGCAGGCGCTCGAGGAACACTCCCTCGCGCAGCCCCGCCTCGGTCGTCTCCAGCGCGTCGAAGCCACCGGCTCGCAGCACCCCCCGCACCACCACCGCGCCGGCGAGGATCAGATCGGCGCGGGCGGGCTTGATGCCGGGGACGCTCGCGCGCTCGGAGGCGGGCAGCGCGGCGAGCCGCGCGATCAACTCGGCGAGCGCGTCCTGCTCGATGACCATTCCCTGGACGCCGTTGGACGGCAGACCGGCGGCGCGCTGGGCGGCGGCCGCGAGGTTGCGCACGGTCCCGCCCGTTCCCACCAGGCGACCGCCACTCTGGGCCTCGGCGCGATCCGCGAGCCACGGGGCGGTGGCGAGCTGCTCGGCGACGTGGTCGCACAGCTCCTCCAGCTGCTTGCGCTTGGCGGGACCGTTGGGCGGCAGGAAGCGCTCGCTCATCCGCACCGTGCCCAGCGGCCACGAGCCCGACTCGCGGGCCAGCCGGTCGGCGACGCGGACGAGCTGCAGCGATCCGCCGCCCAGGTCGAGCACGCTGCCGTCGCGCAGCGTCGTCGAGTTGACGGCTGCCAGATAGCCGTAGCGGGCCTCCTGCTCACGGCTGAGCACGCGGATCGGCAGGCCGAGGCGCTCGTGGGCGCGCGCCAGGAAGCCGGACGCGTTCTCGGCGTCGCGGATGGCGCTCGTGGCGACCGCGTCCACCGCATCGCCGCCCAGCCCGCTGGCGCGGCAGAAGTGGGCGAACACGTCGAGCGTGGCCAGCGCCCGCTCCATCGGCTCCTCCCCCAGCCGGCCGGTCGCCATCAGGCCTTCGCCGATGCGCACCGGCTCGTAGATCTCGTCGGTGCGCTTCCACCAGCCCTCGCCGGCCATGAACACGACCAGCCGGAAGGAGTTCGATCCGAGATCGATGACCGCGAGCCGCTCGTTTGGCTGCATGTGGTGAGCGTATTCACCGCGCCGGAGGGTCCCGCGGCGCGCGGTCCCGCCGGCCGCGCGCGCGTCAACCCCGCGCGCCCGCCTTGGCATGCTTGGCCGCGTACATCGCTCGATCGGCCTCGTCGAGCACCTGCTCGGCGCTCCTGGTCCGCTCGTCGATCAGGGCGAATCCGATGCTCGCGCGCGGGTGCAGCACGCCGTCGCCGACGTCGATGCTGCACGTCGGGATCACGCGCGTGAGCCCGTCGGCGACCACCGCGACCCCATCGTGGTCGATGTGGGGCAGCAGGATCGCGAACTCGTCTCCACCGAGGCGGGCGACCAGATCGGTTTCCCTGAGCCGGCGGGCGAGTGCCCGGGACACCGCCTTGAGGGTGTCGTCGCCGACCTTGTGACCGTGGCGATCGTTGACGCTCTTGAATTCGTCGAGATCGACCACCATCAGACCGGCGACCTCGCCGTAGCGCTGCGAGCGGGCGACCTGGAGCTTGAGATCGTGCTCGAACAGCCTGCGGTTGCGAAGGCCGGTCAGCGGATCGTGGTCGGCGAGGTGTCGCAGGTGCTCCTCGAGGCGCTTGCGCTCGGAGATGTCCTGCAGCTGTGCGATGTAGTGCAGTGGCTCGCCGGCGCTGTCGCGCACGAGCGACACCGACAGGATCGCCGAGACGGTCTCCCCGGCGGCGTCGAAGTAGCGCTTCTCGACCTGGAAGGCGGGGATCTCCCCCGCGAGCAGGCGCCGGCGCTGCTCCAGGTCGTTGTCGGCGTCGCCCGGATGCACGATGCCGTCGAAGCGCTTGCCGATCAGCTCGTCGGCGGTGTAGCCGGTGATGTCGCACAGCGCGCGGTTGACCAACAGCCAGCGACCGTCGCCGTCGAGCAGCGCCGTCCCGATCGGCGCCTGCTCGAAGACCTCCTCGAAGTCGCCGCCGTGAGGTTGGGGCGCGAGCAGGTCGGCATGCCTGCGCGCGGTGATGTCGAGCACCACCGCCACACCGCCAGCGATATTCGCGGCCTGCTCGCCGTCCGCTGAGCCGTTCAGGCGCAGCGGGCCCACGTCGACCATCAGGCAGTGTCGCTGCTCTGGCGTCCAGATTTCGCGCGACCGCGTCTCCCCTTCCAGCGCCGAGCGGAACAGAGGCTCGATCAGCTTCCACAGCGCCGCGGGGAAGGTGCCCTCGACCAGCTCTCCCGCACGGCACGCGCGCGGGTCCTCGACGCGCTCGAGCGCGTGACCGGCGGTATGGACGAAGCGAAGATCCCGGTCGAAGACGAGGATCAGCGCCTCGGGCAGCTCGCGCAGCGCGGCCGCGGCGGCGCGATCGGCGCTTGCCATCACCTGGTCGGCCTGCCGAGACTGTCTCGTCGACGCTGGCACCCGCTCAGCATCGGCCTGCGCGAGCGCGTACTTGACAAAGGCAGCGCGAGCCGCACTGACAGTTGGGTTCGAACATGCGTCTTCCCGAGTACGCGTGTGCTCGTGCTCGCGGTGTGGTCTGTCGGTAACCAAGCGGGGACACGAGCTTCTGACTGGCCCTCCACGGGCCTCGTCTCCCCGCCAGAACTGCGAGCGACGACGAAGAGGAGAACATGCCTGAAGCGGCGGTGCCGGTGCGACGAAGGTGGCTGCTGGCCCTGGCGGCCACAGGCGTGATGTTGACCTCGGCGGGCGCGATGCCCGCATCGGCCTGGTCGTACGGCGGCATCGCGTGGGGGGAAAACCACTACGGCCAGCTGGGGAACGAAAGCGTCACCACCAGCGACGTGCCGGTGGCGGTCGATGGACTGAACGAAGTCATCTCCGTATCGGGCGGTGGTTACAACAACATGGCCCTGCTGAGCGACGGCACCGTCATGGGCTGGGGCATCAACGGGTTCGGCGAGCTGTGCAACGGCACGGAAACCAAGAGCGATGTGCCGATGACGATCGGCACCGTGGGCGAGGCAGCCGCGGTCTCGACCGGCTCCTACCACAGCCTTATCCTGATGAGCAACGGCACGGTTGCTGCCTGCGGCGAAAACTACGACGGGGAGCTGGGTGACGGCGCGATGGGTCCCGGCAGCGGCAGCGCCCTGCCGGTGGCCGTCCGTGGCCTGAGCGGTGTCAAGGCCATCTCGGCCGCCGGCGACTCCAGCCTTGCGCTGCTGGGCAACGGCACGGTCGTCGCGTGGGGCAGAAACGAATCCGGACAGCTCGGCGATGGCACCCTGACCGACAGCGATGTGCCGGTGCCGGTCGACGGACTGAGCGGCGTCATCGCCATCGCGGCCGGCCACAAATATGGCCTGGCCCTGCTGAGGAACGACTCCGTCATGGCGTGGGGCGAAAACAAGCGCGGGCAGCTGGGGGATGGCACCGCCACCGACAGCGAGACACCGGTTCCCGTGGGCGGCCTGAGCGAAGTCACGGCTATCTCGGCTGGGAGCAACGCCAGTCTCGCGCTGTTGAGAAACGGCACGGTGATGGCCTGGGGCGACGACAGCTACGGACAGCTGGGCGACGGCAGCACCACCAACAGCGACGTGCCGGTGGCCGTGCGCGGCCTCAGCGGCGCGGCGGCCATCTCGGCCGGATCTGGGTTCAGTCTCGCCTTGCTGAGCAATGGCAGGGTGATGGGTTGGGGCAAGGACTCGGTCGGCCAGCTGGGAGACGGCAAGACGACGAACAGCGACGTTCCGATGGCGGTGAGCGGACTGAGCGAAGTGGTCGGCATCGCGGCCACCGACGGTAACGACGGCTTCGCGTACGGCCCACCGGCGCCCGCGATACCAGCCCCGACCATCGCCGAAATGCAGCCGAAATACGGGCCGGCGACCGGTGGCACCACCGTGAGCATCGTCGGTACCAACTTCACGGGAGCGACGGCCGTCGACTTCGGCTCGACCGGCGCCGCCAGCTTCAAGGTGACCTCCCCCACCTCCATCACCGCGGTCTCCCCGGCGCAGGCGGTTGGCATCGTGGATGTGAGCGTCACCACGCCGAATGCCACCACGGTCATCACCTCGGTCGATCGCTTCGGGTCCAAACCGACGGTCACAACGCTGAAGCCCGACACCGGCTCATCGGCTGGAGGCACGAGCGTGACGGTCACGGGCACCGGCTTTGGCCTCGGCAAGAGCGCCACGAGCTTCGAATTCGGGGAAACGAAGCCCACCAGCGTCGATTGCACGTCAGCGACGACATGTATCGTCGTGACTCCAGCGCACGCGGCCGGACAGGTGCAGGTGAGAGCGACGGTGAACGGGACCAAGACGCAGAAAACCCCCGCCGGCAAGTTCACCTATCACTGACCGTCGCTCGGACGGTCGCGCGGGCGCGATCGGCGGGCCCGCTCGAGGCGACGCTCGGTGGCCGGGCCGGGCGGGACGGCGGTCGTCCGCCCCCGTGCGGCTAGCTGGCTATGGTGAAGCTCAGCGACGCGGGAGCGGATGCAACTCCGGCGGCGTTGGTGGCGGTGATGAGCAGCCGGTAGTGCCCCGGCGCCAGCTTGAGCGAGTGAGAGACGCGCCCTTGGAAGACGATCTTGTTCGTGCCGCTGCGGCCGGCGAAGGAGAGCGTGCCGGCCACGACGGTGCGTTTGCAGCTTCGCCTGTGGCGGTTCTTGGCGCTCGCGGCGACGCACTTGCCGCCGACCTCGCGCCCGCCGGTCGTCTCGGTGAACGCGAGGCCCACGCTCGCCTGCTCGTTGAGCGTGAAGGAGAACGTCGTTCCGAGCGGGGGCTTCTTGCTCTTGCTGATCTGAGCGAGCTTGCTCCCCTCGCGCCAGGTCGACGCGGACTGGTGGACGGCGGAGATCGTGGGCTTGGGGAGCGGCGGGAGCGGCGGGAGCGCGGGTGGAGCGCCGGTGCCGCTCAGGGCGACGCTCGCGGGGCTGGCAGCGCCTTCGCTGAAGACGAGCAGCGTGGCGGCGACGGCGCCTGTCTGGGTCGGGCGGAAGGCCACGTTCGCGGCGCACGAGGCTCCGGGCGCGAGGCTCGCCGCGGTGCATGTGCCGCCACCGAGCGCCAGGGACGCGTCGTCGAGGTCGAACGCGCCGGGCGTCGCGCCGGCCAGGGCGAGCCCCTCGATCGTCATCGGCGCGGCGCCCGTGTTGGTGATCGTCACGCTCTGCGGAGCGCTCTCCTCACCCTTGCTGACGCTGCCGAAGGCGAGACTCGTCGGCGACGGCGAGGGCTGCCCGATGTCGAGCAGGGTCGCCACGGTTCCGTTGGAGACCCCCTCGAGGATGTCCGCGGCGCCGTCGCCGGTCAGGTCGGTCCCGAGGATCGGGCCGAAGCCTTCCTCGGAGACGAAGCGCCCGCCTTCGCTGAACGCGCCGTTGCCGTTGTTCTGCAGCAGCAGCACGTGCCCTTCTTCGAATGCGTCCCTGCCGTCTTCACCGACGATCAGATCTGTGCTGCCGTCGATCTCTGCCGTGGCGATCGACAGGGGCCTGCCGGTGGTGTCATAGGAGGCCGCCGGTTCGAAGCCGCCGTGTTTGTTGTTGAGCAGGACGTAGACCGCGCCTTTGGGAAAGAGGCCACCGACGTAGTCGACGAACGCCAGGTCGGGGTAGCCGTCACCGTTGAAGTCGCCGGTCGCCACGTCGAGCAGGTTCTGCCCGAGTGAAGTGAACCCGACTTCTTTGAGGCCGCCCGCTTTGCCGGTGCCGTCCAGGATCGTGAAGCCCGCTTCCTTGCCCCCTTCCTCGTCATCGGCCACCACCACATCGGGGATGCCATCCTGGTTGAAGTCGGCCACCGCGATCGCTGCCGGCGTGTGTCCGGCAGCGAACATCTTTGGGGCCGCGAACGCCACCGTCCCTGGGGTGCTCTCGTTTTCGAGCAGCGAGATGTCGTTCGAGCTCTCGTTGCCGGCCACCAGATCCGGCAGCGCTTTACCGGTGAAGTGCGCGGCCGCGATCGCCACCGGGATTTCGCCGCCCGAGTTGAAGTAGCTTGGGGAGTCGCGCAGGTAGCCGTTTCCTTCGCCGCGCAGCACGGCGACGCCTTCGCCCGGTGCCCCGTCCTGCACCGCCGCGACGTCGAGGTTGCCGTCGCCGTCGAGATCCGCGACGATGAGCCCGAACACCGCGCCGCCCTTTAACTCGTACTGTTCCTCGTCATAAAAGCCACCGCGCCCGTTGCCGAGCAGGGTCACGATCTCCGCCCCCACCTGTCCGGCGATACCCGCCACGAGGTCCGGGTGCCCGTCGCCGTTGAGATCGGGCGTGGCGATCGCGAACGGGTCGCCCCACACGCCCACGTAGCTGGGAGGCCCGAAGGTGACCGCCGCGGCCGGCGCCGGCATCAGGGCCACCGCGCCGGCGGCGAGGAGAGCTGCGCACGCGACAGCGGCCTTCACGCGCGAGATCATACGCGCCGACGGTGCGCTCGCGCCGACGACGCGACCGAGCGGCGGATGGGCATCATTGACCGGACATGACGACAGCCCGATCCCACCACGACGAGGACTCCTCGCCGGCGACGCTCGTCCAGCTCAGCGATCTGCATCTGCGCGCGGATGAGGATCGGGCCGGACCAGCCGGGCGCCTGGAACATGCGGTGCGCCGGGCGGCCGCGCTGCGGCCGCGACCTCGGGCGGTGCTCCTGAGCGGCGATCTCGTCGACGTGCCCACGAGCGCGGCCTACGAGCAGGCTCATGCGCTGCTTGCGCCGCTCGGCGTGCCCGTGCACGCGATCCCGGGCAACCACGACGATCGCGACCTGCTGCGCGCTCGCTTCGGACCCGGCCCGGCGCCCGCCGGCGCGCCCGTGCGCTTCGCGGCGAGCTGCGGAGCGCTGCGCCTGGTCTGCTGCGACAGCACGCTCCCGGGCGAAGGCGATGGGGGCGCGCTCGGGACCGAGCAGCTGCGATGGCTGGATGAGACGCTCGGCGAGCAGCCGCAGACGCCCACGCTGCTGGCACTCCATCATCCTCCGGTGCTGACGGGCGTGCGCTCGATGGACGCGATCGCCCTGGCTGGCGAGGACAGGGTCGCGCTGGAGATGCTGCTGGGCGGCCATCCACAGGTGCAGGCGATCACCTGCGGGCACGTGCACACCACGATGACCACCAGCTTCGCCGGACGTCCGCTGCTCGTCTGCCCCAGCACGAACTCGGCTCTGCGTCTGGACCTGCGCGCCCGGGATGACATTCCGTTCGCCTCCAGCGACCAGCCGCTCGGGTTCGCCGTGCACGCGCTCGTGGATGGTCGCCTGGTGTCCCACGTGCAACCGTTGGAGCAACTCCCCGAGCCGTGATCGCGGGCCGGGCGCGCTCACGCCCGCAGCCCCGTCAGCTCGTCCACGCCGCCTCCGCGCGGAGGCTCGCAAGCGGCCTGCGTGGCCCAGCGCGAGCGTCGGGCGAACGTTAGGAGAAGTGCGTGGTCGGCCGCTCGAGCCGCTCGCCGTCCACCGTCAGGTCGACCTTCTCGTTGTAGAAGGCGATAAGTCCGGCGATCGGGAGCACCTGCGGCGTGGGGAAGTCGTATGCCCAGGCCAGGTCGGGGAACAGCTGATCGCCGATCCGCACCGACCAGTAATCGCTGGTCGTGCCCTTGTATGGGCATGACGTGACCGTGTCGGTGGAAACCAGATGGTCGAAGCTGACCGCAGTGCGATCGAGGTAGTAGCGGGTTGGAAGACCGGTCTCGAAGACCATCACCGGACACGAGGACTCGGCGAGCACGACACCTTCGAGCTCGACGCGGACGGGCCGTGTGGAGCGCAGCGCGTCGACACGTGCATACGGGTTGCGGGGGTGGACGAAGACTTCCTCGTCCTCCTCGAACCACGAGTCCAGGGCTGCCCAGTCGAAGCGAACCATGCCGGCCAGCCCCTCCAGCGCGTCGTCGGCATACACGTGGGCGACCCCCGGGCGAGAGCTCTCCCCGACGCGCAGGCCGTGTCGCCTGGCGGACCCCCGGCTAAGGTGCTCGGGGTGCTCCTCGTCGACGAGGAGCACCGGATTGACGTCCGCGAGCGGTATGTAGTACTGCGGATAGTTCGGCCACTCCCACACGTACAGGGCGCGGGTCGTGTCGAGCACCGCGACCCCGCCGAGGAAGGCGCGGACCCGCCGCGGCACCGGCTCGATGTGGTTGACCGGCGTGATCATCTGCGGGTAGTCGCTCACCGTCCCAGCTTATGACCCCGTGGGTCGCGTCCACGATCTCGCTCGGGTGAGCCGGCACTGCCTGGGTCGGCGCGCGCATCGGGGCAGAGCTGATCGGATCACGCGAACGAGGAGGGCGCTGCTCGTGCCCCCCGGCGGTAAGGTTGCCTGACGCGCTTGCAACGGGCTGATGATGCGTGCTCGTCAGCCGTGGCACTCGACGGCGACGTCGAGCGCCACGCACACCTCTCGCATGCGGTCGTCGCTGAGTCGTCCGAGACGCTCCACAAGGACCGCGACAGACACGCTCTCGACAGAGTCAAGGTTGATCGAGGATCGGTGGGGGACCGGGTCGTCGTCTGGCTCTAGAACGACCTCGCTGGCCAGACCGCGAACGGTGGTCGTACACGGCGCTACGAGCGCTCGTCTCAATCGAGGGATAGCCGCATTGCGGGAGAGCACAACGACGGGCCGCCGCCCGATCTCCGGCAACTCACACCACCACACCTCTCCCCTTGCGGGGAGAGGGCCAACGCTCACGATGCCGCTGCCGCCTCTCGGAAAGACGCCAGATCGCCCCACGCATCGGGCTCAGCGAGCGGGTGCTCATCGTAGGCCGCATATGCAGCATCGATCTCGGCTGCACGATGGCGGTCCAAGAGCGCCGCGAGCGCCTTGTCGAGGACTGCGGCGTCTGTCAGCGGCGCGAGTGCCTGACGGGCGCTCTCCAAGAGCTGCTCGTCCACTGTGGTGCTTACCCTCGTCCTCGCCATGCCACCATTATGCCACAACTGTGCCATATTAGTGGGGGCCGGGATGACGTGCCGCTGATCTTCCCGGGGAGCCCCGTGGGTCGTGCTCTCTCTGGCGCTCTTCCCTCGTCGGGTCGCGCTCGGGAAGGCGCGGCGCCCGGCGCCGCCCGGGGTGTCCATGAGGGAGCATGTCAGCGTGAGCTCGATGGCCGCCGGTCGCTGGCACCGCGGACTGCCCGCGCTCCTCTCGCTGGTCTTCGCGTGCTTGCTTTTGTCCGGGTGCGGCAAGGCATACAGAGCTGTGGGCGACGTCGCTCTTCGCAGCCCGCCCTCGACGCCATCCGCTGCGGCTGCTTGGCGGTCAGCGAGTGCCATCGCCGCCTTGTAGGGCGGCGAGCCGCGCCCGGACCTCGCTCGCATAGCAGGCGAGGGCGGGGTCGTGGACCTCGTTGCGGTCGTGGTAGGCGAAGTAACGCGGTGCCATGCGGGAGCTACCGTGCCGCGCGGTCTTTTGCTCGAACTCCTGCCGCGAGCGGACGGCATAGTGGTTGAGCCGCACTCGTCCCACTGACACGCGGTTGGCCGACGAGTGGCGCATCGCATACGGGTCCGTCTCGACCAGCGGCAGCCGCACAAGACGACGCCGCATCCGTCGCGTCCACGCGCGACGCTCGATCACGCGCACCGGCTCATGGTCCTCAGTGACAGCGAGCGCTCCGTCCTGGTACTCAAAGAAGTGGGGGCCGATCGGCCGCACCGCGTGCTGCGGGTCAACGATGCTCTTGACGCGACGGTTGCGCACCCAGCCGGTTCTCGCGCGCCTGACGAAACGCTCGATCACCAGGCCGTCGCTTGCGGTGCTTTGGCCGGAGGAGCCATAGACCTGCCAGTTGACGACGATGCCGGGGTGCTGCTCGTAATCCCGGAGCACGTCAGGCAGCGGCGCGCGTCCGGGCGAGAACAGGAACTCGTCCAAGTCGATGAACGCCAGCCAGCGCGTGCGCCCACGTGCTCGTCTCAGTGCGTCTGCGTAGGCCCAGCCCTGGCCGCCCTCCCCCAACGGGATCGAGCACTCTGCAACCGATACGACACCCGTGCGCACCCACGGCTCCACGACCTCCCGGCCACCATCGCTGCCGCCGTTGTCGTAGAGCAAGAACCGCTCGACGCCCATGAGCCGATGAAACTCGATCCACTCAGGCAGATACGGCGCCTCGTCCTTGAAGATCGCACAAATCGAAAGGTAAGCCGACATCCCGCATCAACACGATACTTCGGTGTCGAGGTCGTATTCCACGTCGCTGGCGGCGATGGGCTCGCGGCATGATGCGCAGACGACGACGGGGGACAGCTTGACGCCGCAGGAGCGGTGCTGGATGCGCAGCGTCGGGTCGCCCCGATCGAGCAGGTGCCGCTCAGCCCACGCCTTGATCGTAAGGATGGCGGGGAACAGGTCGAGCCCGGCCTCCGTGAGACGGTACTCATACCAGTCCGGGTCGGTGCGGTAGCGCACTCTTTCAAGGAGTCCGTGTTCCACGAGCGCTGCCAGGCGCGCCGCGAGCACATTGCGTCCGATACAGAGGTTGCGCTGGAAGTGCCCGTAGCGGCAGACGCCGAAGAACGCCTCGCGTAGCACGAGGAAGGTCCAGCGGTCCCCGAGCACGTCGAGCGCGCGCTTTACGGCGTCCGGCTCGGGTCTGTTGCGTCCCTGGTTCATGCACGGAAACTAGTTCGTTGACTGCGCATAGATGACTTGTCGTACTAGTTCGCCGAACGTACCATGCCTGCACGATGCGCACGACACCCAACTCTCCCGCCGAGGTATCGGATGCCTTCGTGCAGGCGGTCAATGCAGCAGACCTGGAGAGCGCGATCCGGCTCTACCGCGAGGACGCGGTGCTGCTCGCGCCGGACGGTAGTCAGGCACGGGGGACGGGCGCGATCAGAGGACTCCTGGAAAACCTCATCTCGATGCGAGTCCAGATGACGACGCGGGTAAGGAGCGTCATCGTCGCCGACGACTTCGCGGTCGCCTCCGAGGACTGGACGATGCGCCTCGACACAGGCGGCGACGACGACGAGACAGAGCAGCACGGGCGATCAATCGTGTGCTTCGCCAACGGAGAGGACGGCTGGCGATTCGTGATCGACGCTCCGTGGGGACTCTGACCAATGCGCCGCGGACCCAGGAAGCGTCGTGGCCGGCTCGGAACTGACCTCATGCGATGGGATGTTCAGCCGAAGCCAGATGCTGCGTGAAGCGCTCGGCGAAGCCGGGTGCGCTCTGTACGAAGTGACCTGCGCCTGACAGGACCACGCGCTCCGCGCGGAGTTCGCGCGCAAGCGCGTCGCAGATTCGCTCAAGTGCGTCAGCGTGTCCACCGGACGCTACAAGCGAGGGAACCCCGGCGTTGCGCAATGTCTGTAGCGGTGGTCGTGCGCTTCCTGGGAGGGCTCCGTGGTGAGCGCGCCGGATGCTGTGGGCGAGCTTGGCAGGCAATGGACCGTCAGGCACATCCGCGCCAGCGAGAGCCAGGAACTCGCGGAGCACCCGAGGGTCGGCCTGTAGGCCGTGGGTCAAGACTGTGTTTGCCATGCGCTCGAGACTTTCGACCGCGGGATCGTCGGGCGCCAGGTAAAAGAGCGGTGGCTCGATCAGCGTCAGCGACCGCACGCTGCCAGGGCGCGCGGTCGCCGCGATCAGCGTGCCGAGCACTCCGTAGGAGTGAGCCAGGACGTGCGGCCGAGATTCAAGCAGGGGAGCGAGGTCGAGGGCGTCCTGCTCGAAGTCGTGTCGTCCCGGCGGACTCGGCGGATAGCCCCGCCTGTGAACCAGTACGAGCGTGTATTGCGCTGCCAGGGGCCTCAGCGCCTCCCAGGTAGTGCGGGGGCTGGCGCCGCCGTGGACGAGCAGCAACTGCGGGCCATGACCCTCGTGAGTCACGACGATCCCGCTCATCGAACTGGCCCGAGAACTCGACGCACCTGTGGCCGGTGATCCTCGCAGAGACGGTCGTCATCCACTCCATGCGCAGCGACTATAGGGTGGCGCGATGGCCTCGACGCTGAGATCGCCGCGTGTTGTCGATGTCCTCGGGCGACTGTTCGCCCAGGTCGCGTCGCAAGACCCGCCGGCCAAGCGGCGCGTACACGACCGCGAGGTCGAGCTTGGCCGCCGCCTCTCCCAAGCGCAGCGATATGAACACTATGGCGAGGCGCCGCTGGCGATAACGCGGGAGGTCGGTGAGCTGCTGTACGTGCTCACGGTGAGCCGTCGAGCCCACAGCGTCGTGGAGTTCGGATGCTCGCTGGGGCTGTCAACGATCTTTCTCGCAGCCGGCCTCCGCGACAACGGCAGTGCAGGGTTGCTCGTCACGACGGAGCTGCTTCCCGGCAAGGCAAAGACCGCGCACGAGAATCTGACGGAAGCCGGCCTGGACGATCTCATCGAGCTGCGTGTCGGCGACGCCTTGCAGACCCTCGCCGACCACACCGAGCCGGTTGACCTGCTGTTCCTAGACGGACGTAACGACCTCTACCTCCCAGTCCTTCGCCTCCTTGAGCCGCGCTTGGCAACCGACGCCCTGGTGGCCGCCGACCTCAACGTCGAGGACCCCGACCTGCTCCCCTATCTGGAGCACGTTCGTGACCCTGCTGAGGGCTACTTCTCGATCAACCTGCCGCTTGACGCCGGCGTTGAGCTTTCGATACGCACCGCCGACTTCGATCGGGCCGCATTGTGACCCCGCAGCAACGAGCAGCGCCTGTATCCCTACGTTCCAGCGAGCTTGCACGCCGCATCTACGAACGCGCCCGTCTAACCGGCGAGTTCCGGCTGCGCTCTGGTGCCGTCTGCAACGAATACTTCGACAAGTACCTGTTCGAGTCTGACCCGCGCCTGCTGCGTGAGATCGCCGAAGCGCTTGTCGATCTGCTGCCCGACGGAGTGCAGATGCTTGCTGGTCTTGAGCTTGGCGGCGTGCCGCTCGCGGTCGTCGCCTCTCAGGTTTCGGGGCTGCCGGTCGTCTTCGTCCGCAAGGCGGCCAAGACCTACGGGACCCGCCGGCTGGCCGAGGGTGACGAGATCGCCGGGCGCTGCGTCGCGGTGATCGAGGACGTAGTGACTTCGGGTGGCCAGGTGATCGCGTCCTCCCGGCAGTTGCGCGACCGAGAAGCCGAGATCGCGGCGGTGCTGTGCGTGATCGACCGCGAGGCCGGCGGCCGAGAGAACCTCGCCGCCGAGGGCCTCGACCTGCGCTCGATGTTCACGATGAGCCAGCTTCGAGACGGCCGTCCCGCAGATCCCGAAGAAGCAGCGCACCCGTGAGGGTCCGGGCAAGCTGAAACGCGACGCCCGCACGAGACGGGCCGGACGATCAAGTTCAGCCTATCCGGCTCGGACGCCTCGGGCGTATAGGTTTCGCCGGGATGGCTGTTGAGATCAGACCCGTCAGGACCCGGCGCGAGCTGCGCACGTTCGTCATGCTTCCGTGGCGGCTTTATCGCAGCGAGCCCAATTGGGTAGCGCCGCTTGTGATGGAAGTGAAGAAGCGCCTGGATCAGTGCCGTAACCCGTTCTTCAAGCACGCCCAAGCGCAGTATTTCCTCGCTTACCGTGACGGCCGGCCAGTTGGTCGCATCAGCGCACACGTCGATCAGAACTTCAACGAGTTTCAGGACAACGAGTGGGGTCTTTTCGGGTGGTTCGAGTGCGAGGACGATCCCGAGGCAGCGCGAGCGTTGCTGGCCTCCGCCGCCGATTGGCTGCGCGAGCGTGGCCGGGATCGCATGGTCGGCCCGATGGACTTCACGACCAACGACGAGATCGGCGTGCTAATCGCCGGCCACGAGCACCAGCCGATCATCCTCTGCCCGTGGCATCACCCCTACTACCAGCGCCTGTTCGAGCAGGACGCCGGCATCGACCCGTCGCACGTCTCGCACGGGCCGACGATCCTCGACTTCGAGTTCGCCGTGACCCGCTCCCACGCCGCACAGATCATCACCGAATGGGGTCCGAAAGGCCGCAGCGCCGCGCCTCACCCTCGCCGGCAACGGCGGCAGCCTCGCATCACCGTTCGCGGCCGTCTGCTCCGCCATCAAGTTCACGCTCATCGCCATCGCCATCCTCTACGCGCTCTGCGGTCTCGCGCTTGCGCTCAGAGTCCGTCTCGTGCAGGCGAGCTGATCCGTGAAGCGGGCGCTGCTGTTCGATCTCGACGACACGCTCGTAGTCGAGCAGCCGGCAGCCGCGGCCGCCTTCCTGGCGACCGCTCAAGTCGCGGTCGCCCGCCATCGCGTGCAGGCAGACAGGCTGGCGCTGGCGGCACGCGAGCGAGCGCGTGAGCTGTGGTACGCAACACCCGCCCACCCCTACTGCCTGCGCGTGGGCATCAGCTCCTGGGAGGGACTTTGGTGCCGCTTTGACGGAGAGCAGCCGGATGTGCGCTGGCTACGTGACTGGTCTCCGAGATACCGGCGTGAAGCATGGAGCCTCGCTCTCGCCGAGCAAGGCGTCCACGACCCCGCGCTGGCGAAGGAGTTGGGCGAGAGATACGGCACGGAGCGCAGAGCCCGCCACGATCGCTTCGCCGACGTCGCGGCCTGCCTCGACGAGCTGCGCGACTCCTACCAGCTCGCGCTCGTCACCAACGGGGCGTCATGCCTACAGCGCGAGAAGTTGACCACAGCGGGCTTGGACGACTATTTCGATGTCGTGGTCATCTCCGGCGAGTTCGGCGTCGGCAAGCCGGAGCCTTCGATCTTCGAGCACACCCTCGCGCTGCTCGGAACTGATCGTGAGCACGCCGTCATGGTCGGAGATAGCCTCGCGCGAGATGTGGATGGCGCTACCGGCGCGGGACTACGGGCGGTCTGGCTCAATCGCTCAGGTAGCCCACCTCCAGAGGACCGCGCCGGCCTAGTCGAAATCACCACGCTCAGCGATCTGCCGCGGGCGCTCCGGCCGCTATCCAGCTAAGACCTACCGCCGAGGCTGCTCGGCCAGCCACTCGTCGAGCATCGCCTTCGTAAACCGGATGTGCCTGCCCACTCGGCGACAGGGCAACGCACCGCGGCGCACGGCTTCGTAGACCCAGCTCGTCTTGACGTTCAGATACCACGCCGCCTGATCTGGGCGAAGCAGCCGATCCTCCATCGAGGTAGCCGGCGGCTGTGCTGTCGTAGGTAGTCCCTGCATACACGGATATAGACCCCGACCGCCCGCAACCGGCCAACGGATTTGCGCCTCACCCGACGGCGCCGAGCACCGCCGACGAACGGCAGGCAGGGCGCCCGACGACCGCGGGACGACCGCTGGGGAACGATGCAGGGAACGATAGCCTGCCGTCGCAACGACTTGATAAGCTCAACATCGTTGCGGTTGCAGGGGTTTTGACGATGGGCCCGGCAGGACTCGAACCTGCGACCTACCGATTATGAGTCGGCAGCTCTAACCAACTGAGCTACGGGCCCGCCGCGCGCTCGGACCGGTTGGGCCGTGCGCGCTTGCGCAGACGCTACCAGCGAGATGTGGCATGCTCCCGCGCGCCGCCCTCGAGTCGGGGCGGGCGGGTTTCGATATGGCCAACCAACCGAGAGGAGCGTCGATGTCAGCAGACCGCGCAGCGATCGTCACGGGAGCATCCAGCGGCATCGGGCTGGCCATCGCCAGGGTGCTCTGCGAGGAGGAGTTCGGCGTCACCATGGCCGCCAGGCGGCCCGACAAGCTCGACGCCGCCGTCGCCGGGATCGCCGCCGACGGGTTCGACGTGCACGCCGTCGCCGCCAACGTCTCCGACGAGGCCGACATCCAGAAGGTCGTCGCCGCCCACCGCGAGCGCTACGGCCGGCTGGACGTGCTCGTCAACAACGCCGGCGTAGGCGTCGGCGCGTCCGTCGCCGACATCGCCACCAAGCGGCTGGACATGCAGCTCGACATCAACCTGCGCTCCATCGTCCTCTTCTACCGCGAATGCGTGCAGCTGCTGCGCGAGGCCGCCGGCGAGCACAAGAACGCGCTGGTGGTCAACACCTCCTCCATCTCCGGCAAGCACGGCGAGGCATGGCTGTCCGTCTACTCCGCCGCCAAGCACGGCGTCGTCGGCTGGACCGAAGCCATGAACAAGGAGCTCGGAGCCGAGGGCATCAAGTCCACCGCCCTCTGCCCCGCCTTCGTCGACACGCCCATGACCGACTTCGTCAAGGAGCACGTTCGCGCCGAGGACATGATCCGTCCCGAGGACATCGCCGAGTCCGTGCGCTTCCTGCTCAGGGTCTCCCCCGCCTGCGTCGTGCCCGAGATCATGTTCGTGCGGCCCGGTGAGGGGCTATAGCCCGGCCCGCGCCGAGAGCCCTGCAGTCGGAAGCCCGGTCTCGGTCAGCCCCGCGCTGAGACCGGCCACCGTGGCCGACGCTCGGTCGCCGCCGCGAGATTGTCTCCCAGCAATCGCCCCACCGACGGCCTGCGCAGACGCCTTGCCACGATCTCGCCCGCCGGGTCCGCCGCATCCGGGAGCCTGCTGTGTGTCCTCTCGGTGGCGCGCCCGCGTCGCCGGCGGCTCATCAGCTCGCGGTGCTCCGCGATCGCCACGTCCAGCTCAAGGCCGCTCGCGCTCATCACGCTGTCCTCCAGCTGCGCCGTCAGGATGCGCAGCTCGCGCTCCGTCGCCGCCCGCGCGCCGCCCGCCGTGCGCGTGAAGCGGTCCCACGACTTCGCGAACGACAGCAGGTCCGTGCGCCCACCGCGTCGATGCGCCGCCAGCATCGGGCACACGCCGCCCTCGCCGTCCACGTACGCGCCCGCGATGATCCGTTCGCTCGCTCGCACCCCCTCCAGCATCGCTTCGCGCGTGCCCAGCGGCAGGCAGTCGATCGCCACACGCAGGCGCTCCACTGGGCTGGCCTTCTGGCGGCGGCGGTTTCGCATAGGCTGTGCACCGCCGTCCTGGCTGTTTGGCCAATGCCCGGTGGTGCGCCGCCAAGCGTATGGCACGCCTTCCCGGCCGGCAACGTGTTCCCTCCCGCTGAAAGGAAACTTGCACATGAAGCTCGGCGTGCACATCGGCTACTGGGGCATGGGCCTCACCTCCGAGGACCAGCTCACCATCGTCCAGGAGGCCGAGCGGCTGGGCTACGACTCCGTCTGGGCCGCCGAGGCCTACGGCTCCGACACCGCCACCGTGCTCGGCTGGCTCGCCGGGCTCACCACCAAGATCCGCCTCGGCGCCGGCATCTTCCAGATGCCCGGCCGCTCCGCGGCCATGACCGCCATGACCGCCGCCACCATCGACCAGCTCTCCGGTGGGCGCATGATCTGCGGCATCGGCTCCTCCGGCCCGCAGGTCGCCGAGGGCTGGCACGGGCAGCGCTTCGCCGGGCAGCTCCAGCGCACGCGCGAGTACGTCGCCGTCCTGCGCATGGCGCTCGCGCGCGAACGCGTCGAGTTCCACGGCCAGACGCTCGAGCTGCCGCTGCCCGACGGGCCCGGCAAGGCGCTCAAGCTCACCATCTCCCCCGTGCAGGAGCGCATCCCCATCTACCTCGCCGCCATCGGCCCCAAGAACACCGCCCTCGCCGGCGAGATCGCCGACGGCTGGATCCCCACGCTGTTCTCCCCCGAGCACGTCTCCGAGCTGCGCCCGCTGCTGCTCGAAGGCGCCCAGCGGTCAGGCAAATCGCTAGACGACTTCGACATCGCCCCCACCGTCAGCCTCTGCATCACCGACGACCTCGCCGCCGGCCGCGACACCATGCGGCCGTTCATCGCCCTCTACGTCGGCGGCATGGGCTCGCGCAAGCAGAACTTCTACAACCAGCTCATCCAGCGCTACGGCTACGAGGCCGAGGCCCAGACCATCCAGGACCTCTACCTCGAAGGCAAGCGCGACGAGGCCATGGCCGCCATCCCGGATGAACTAATCGACACCGTCTCGCTGTGCGGCCCACCGGACGTCGTGCGTGAGCGCCTCGCCGTCTACCGCGACGCCGGCGTCGGCACGCTCGGGATCACCCCCACCGCCTTCACCGCCCCAGAGCGCCTGCAGCAGCTGCGGCTGCTCGCCGAGCTCGCCGCCTGACCCGAGGGCGCGCGCCCGTGGCGAGCGACCGCGCTGGCGACCAAGGCACACGCGCGCACGCACGCGTAGGACCCCCCAGGCGGGTGCTGCTCGGCGCCTTCGGCGACCCCGGACACGCCTTTCCCATGATCGCCCTCGGGCGCGCGCTCGTCGCCCGCGGCCACCACGTCACGCTGCAGACCTGGCGTCGCTGGCAGGAGCACGTGGAGGCAGAGGGCATCGACTTCGCCCCCGCCCCCGAGTATCAGGTGTTCCCCTCCGGCGAACCAGGCTCGCCACCGCTCGACTTCTACGAGGCCGTCGTGCACGCCACCGCCGACACCCTGCCGCTCGTCCGCGAGCTGGCGCCCCACGTCGTCGTCGCCGACATCCTCACACTCGCCCCCGCCCTCGCCGCCGAGATCGACCGGCGGCCGTGCGCCACGCTCATCCCCCACGTCCATCCGCACAGCGCGCCCGATTTCCCCATCTACTCGCTCGGCGCGCGCCTGCCGCGCACCGCCGCCGGGCGCGCGCTCTGGCGCCAGGGCCAGCGCGCCGTCGAGCGGGGGCTCGAGCGCGGGCGCCTCGAGCTCAACCACACCCGCTCGCAGCTCGGTCTGCCCGCGCTCGAGCACGTGCACGGGGGCATCAGCCGTCAGCTCGCGCTCGTCGCCACCTTCCCGCAGCTGGAGTACCCGCGTACCCTGGGTCAGTCGGAGGGTGGTGGGTCGGAGGGCGGGTGGCCCGCCAACACCCACGTCGTCGGGCCGCTCATGTGGGAGCCGCCCGCCGACGATGTCGAGCTTCCCGGCGGGGGGGCCGCGGGCGTCCCGCCCGACGCGCCGCTCGTGCTCGTCGCCCCCTCCACCGCCCAGGACTCACAGCACACGCTGCTGCGCGCCGCCCTGCGCGGGCTCGCCCACGCGCCCGTCAGGGTGCTCGCCACCTACAACCGGCGCCTGCCCCCCCGGCCGCTGCCCGTACCCGACAACGCGCGCGTCGTCGACTGGGTCTCCTACGCGCGCACCATGCCCCACTGCGACGTCGTCGTCTGCCACGCCGGCCACGGCACGCTCGTACGCGCGCTCGCATCCGGCTGCGCCGTCGTCGCCTGCCCCGCAGTCGGCGACATGAACGAGAACGCCGCCCGGCTGGACTGGGCCGGCGCCGGCGTGCGCGTGCCGCGGCGGTTCGTCACGCCGCGCGTGTTGGCTCTGGCTGTCGAGCGGGCGCTCGCGGATGGGGCCATTCGGGAGCGGGCGCGGGAGCTGGCCGCGTGGGCGGGTGGGCATGACGCCGGGGAGGCCGCCGCGGTGCTCGTGGAGGGGCTGGCCGCGAGGAACGCGTCCACGGTTGTGTAGATACGCAGGCCAGCGACCGCCAGGCCACCGCCCAGCAGACCGCACACCGCGAAGAACGCAAAGCCACCCACCGGCCCCGCAGCCAAGCTGGGGAGCCAGCGGGAACGCTGACGCACGCGTCAGCGCCAACGGCCCGGATTCGCACGATCGGGACGGCGCCTGTACGCTTTGCCGCGTGCGCCGGTTGCGCCGGTACCTCGCGTCGATCAGGATCACGCCGGTCGGGATCGTCCTGCTGGTCGTGCTTGGCGTCTCCCTCGGCCTCTTTGCGTTCGGCCCCTCCAGAGTGCAGGCGCCAGCAATGATTGTCAGCGTGATCTTGCTGATCGGTGTGGTTGGCGGGGTTCCGTTCGGCCTTGGTGGACGCGGCTCAGGCGCCGGCTGGGGCAATCGAGCCGGCTGGCGCGCAGGGAGTCTCGACGAACGTCGCGCCGAATTCCGTCCGGCCGAGCCTCGGGACGTCGCCGCCACCGCGGCGGATCGTCAGGCCGAAGAAGAAGCCTGGCGCAAGGAGCGGGAACGCTATGAACAGAGCCGGCGGTCGACCTGAGGAAAAACAGCTCCGGGGGTGGGACTCGAACCCACAACCGTGACCTTAACGGGATCCCGCTCTGCCAATTGAGCTACCCCGGATTGCCTTGTTGGGCTACCCCGGAAGTGGATCGGATGCCGCTCTCCACCTCCGCGTGGCAATTAGAGCACAACAGGATGCACTTGCGAACCTCGGCACGTAGGCGCTCAATGCTGCGAGCTCCCCGGTGGGCGACTCCGAACTCCTTCGCATCCGGATCGAGGTGGTGGAACTCAAGAGCAGCCACACAGCGGTCGTAACCGCACAGTCGACAGCAACCGCCAGCTTCCTGGACGAGTAGCCGCTTGACCTTCTGTCGCCGACGCACGACCGCCTCCTGGCGGCACTTGCGGCATCTGTAGTAGCCACGCGGTTCTCTCAGGTGCTCGAAGTCCCCGTGATGCGGGCATGGCAGAATCGTCGCAGCAAGTCCTGCCTCGCGTGCCTCGCGCGCCCCCGTCCGACTCGGTGCGCCCATCCTTCCCCGCGTGCGTAGGCCATAGCGGGTCAGCCAGTGCCGTACCGTCGCCTTGCTGCGACCAACCGACTCGGCGATCTGCGCGATCGACATGCCGGCCTCGACAAGCGGCTCCAGCTCCTCACGCGCGATGCCCCCTCGTGCAACGTGCGTCTCGCGGTTCGCCGCCTCCAGCCCGTGTTTCTTGACCCAGTAGCTGACCGTCGCTTCGTGCCGGCCGACGCGCCTGCCGATCTCCGCCAGCGACAAGCCTTGCCCGAGAAGCTGCTCCAACGAAGCGCGATCCATGCACTCCATGATTGCACGAACATACGTTCGCCTCTGCGTCCTAATGTGCCAACTTTGTGACTTCTGAGGGACGACCTGTCCGCCGCACGCTCTGCCCGGCAGGCGGCTCGCGCAGACTGGCGGTCGACGGGCCGCCAGAGCCGGGACTCGCGGGTCACCAGACCCCGCTCAGACCCTCAGCCCTCCCGCTCCCCCGTCTGCTCCAGCACCCCGCCATACGCCCGGTCGAAGTCCCGTTTGAGCCCTGCCCGCCGCTGCGCGAGGGCACTCACATCGACGCCCTCCCGTCCGCGCGCCTGCTGGATCTGCCGGTCCACCCGCGCCAGCTCCAGCTGAAGGCGCTGCACCTCCAGCATCGCCGGGTTGGCCTGCTCGGCGCCCGCTTCCACGATCAGCTCCGCCAGCAGGCGCCCAATCTCTGGATCCCCTTCCTCGCCGCCACCCTCGCCGGAGCGACCGGCCATCGGCTCACTCAGGTCCCCCTCGCGCAGGTGCCTCGCGACCCGGCGCAGCAGCTCGCTGGAGAAGTGCTCGTCCACGTCCAGGCCCTCCAGCGCCCTGGCCCCCTCCTCGGGCGAGGCGATGCACAGCGCGAGGAACGCCCGCTCGGTCTCCTCTCGTCCCGACAGCCCGCCGCCGCGCGCGCCCGAGCCGTTGGCTCGCCGCTCGCCGCCAGCCCCGCCGCCCTGGCCACCGCCGACCGCGCCGTCCGAGGCCCGGCGCCGAGCGCCGCCAGCGGACAGCAGCTGCTCGGCGAGGCTCTCCGGCAAGGCCAGCCGGCTGGAAACCAGCCTGGTCAGCTCCATCCGCATAGCGCTCGGCGGCAGCGTCGCGAACACCGGGCGCAGCTCCTCGACCATGCGATCGCGCCCCTCCGGGGTGGAGTCGTCGCCCGCGGCCAGCACCCGCTCGACGCGGAAGCGCACGAACGGCACCGAACGCTCCACCGCCGCGCGCATCGCCTCCGCTCCGTCGCGCTGGATCAGATCGGCGGGGTCGGCCCCCGCCGGCAGCGGCACCACGCGCAGCTCCAGCTTGCGCTTGGCCGCCATGCTCGATGCGCGCAGCATCGCCTCCTGGCCGGCGCTGTCCGCGTCCAGCGCCAGCAGCACCGTCTGCGCCATCCGCGCCAGCTCGCCCACCTGCTCGCCCGTCAGGGCCGTGCCCATCAGGCCGACCGCGCCCCGCATGCCCGCCTGGTGCAGCGCGATCGTGTCCGTATAGCCCTCGCACACGATCACCTCGCCCGCCTTCGTCGCGTGCGCGCGCGCCAGGTCCGCGCCGTACAGGTGCAGCCCCTTGTGATACACGTCGTTGTCCGACGTGTTCAGGTACTTCGGCCGCTGTTCCTCGCCCATCGCCCGCGCGCCGAAGCCCAGCACGCGCCCGCGGATGTCCGCCAGCGGGAACATGATCCGCGAGCGAAAGCGGTCGTACGGTCGCCCGTTCTCCTTCGAGCGCTGCGCCAGCCCCGTCGCGTACAGCTCCTGCTCGGAGAACCCGCCCCTGCGCGAAGCGCTCAGCACGCGATCCCACGCGCTCGGGGCGTAGCCCACGCGGAACTCCCTCAGGATCTCCTCCCCCAGGCCCCTGCCCGCGAGGTACTCGCGCGCGCGGGCGGCCTCGCTGGACTCCCACAGGTAGCGCTCGTAGTAGGCGGCCGTGCGCGACAGCAGCTCCAGCAACCGCTCCCTGCGCTTGCGCCGCTCGGCCTCGCGCGGGTCCTCCTCCTCGCGCTGGAGCTCCACCCCATATCGCTCCGCCAGGAGCTCGAGCGCGCCCTTGAAGTCCACGCCCTCGGTCTCCTGCACGAACGTGAACACGTCGCCCGAGGCCTGGCAGCCGAAGCAGTAGTACACCTTCTGCGTCGGGTCGATCCCGAACGACGGCGTGCGCTCCTCGTGAAACGGGCACAACCCCTCGTAGCGGGCAGGGCCAGCGCGGCGCAGATCCGTGCGCGCGGAAACCAGCTCGAGGAAGTCGACCGCGTCGCGCACGCGGTCCTTGGACTCGTTCGTGTACAGCGCCACGCCGGCTACGCTAGCGGGCGAAAGCCCGCGGCACCTGCAGCTCGGTGTACTCCCTGATGCAGTAGCGGTCGGTCATCCCCGCCAGGTAGTCCGTCACCCGCTCGGCCAGCTCCAGATCGTCGCTCGGACGCCCGTCGCCAGCGCCCTGCGGCAGCAGCTCGGGGTGCTCGACGTAGTGCTCGAACAGCCTCCTGAGCACCGCCGAGATCTTCGCGCGCTCGGCGCGAACAGCCGGCCCCAGGTACACGCGCTCGAACATGAAATCGCGCAGCTCGCTCATCGCCGGGCCCGCGAGCGGCCCCTGGACGATGTCGCCCGCGCGCTCTGACTGCTCGACCATGTCGTGCACAAGCGCGTCGATCCGCGCCGAGCCGCTCGCGCCCAGCACCGCGATCGGCTCGCTCGGCAGCTCCTGCTCGCGCAGCAGCCCCGCGCGCACCGCGTCGTCGATGTCGTGGTTGATGTACGCCACGCGGTCGATCACCCGCACGATCCGCCCCTCCAGCGTCGCCGGCAGCGGCGCGCGGCTGGAGTGGCGCGCGATCCCGTCGCGCACCTGCTCGGTCAGGTTCAGCCCCATGCCGTCGCGCTCCAGCTCATCGACGATCCGCAGCGAGTGCTCGTAGTGGTGGAAGTCGCTGCCGAAGCGCTCTTTCAGGCAGTCGTCCAGCACCTCCTCGCCGATGTGGCCGAACGGCGGGTGCCCGAGATCGTGGCCGAGTCCGATCGCCTCCACCAGATCCTCGTTCAGCCGCAGCGCCCGGCCGACCGTGCGCGAGATCGTGGTCACCTCCAGCGTGTGCGTCAGCCGCGTGCGGTAGTGGTCGCCGCGGGGCGCCACGAACACCTGCGTCTTGTGCGTCAGCCGGCGAAACGCCTTGCTGTGCACGATCCGGTCGCGGTCGCGCTGGAACGGCGTGCGCAGCGCGCAGTCCTCCTCCGGGCGCGCCCGCCGCGCCGGGTAGGAGCGCTCGGCCAGCGGCGAGAGCAGCCGCTCCTCCTGCTCGGCGCAGCGCTCGGCGAAGCCGGCTGCCACGACGTCCTGCTCGCTGGCGATGCTCACCGTCCGATTGTGCCACCGGCCGCGGTTGGCGCCGTGCCGACGCCCGGCCGGCGACCGCTCACTTCTCGCGTTTCCAGTCGCCGCGTCCGGCCGCCTTGTGCACCCAGTGGTGCCAGCCCTTCATCTGGCCGGGGTCCTCGTCGAACACCGGCGCGCCCCCGCCCGGTTGGGGCAGGCTCTGCGCGGCAGCCGAGTCGATGCGCAGATCCACGCCGAACTCGTGTAGGGAGGCCACATCCGCCGCCTCCACGAACCGCAGCCCATGCTCGGGGGTCGAGATCACCAGGCCGTGGAAGATGTCCTTCTCGGGCGCCGACACGACGTGGTGCACGGTGCCGATCCGCTCGCCGTCCGACGCCAAGACCGCGACGCCCTTGTCCAGCACCTGATACGCGATCGGAAGACCCTCGTCCACGGCGTCCCACGATACCGGGCCCTGCGCGCACACCGGACCGCAGCCGCCGCCAAGCTGCCCCGCCGTGGGCTCAGCCCACGCGCCCGACCGCAGGCATCAGCCGCACGTGCGCATGGTGCTCGAGCGTCACCGCAATCGCCCGCTCGACCTGGCCGAGCGCCGGTGCGCCCGCGTCGGGAACCTCGGTCAGGGCGCGGCCGAGCGCCTGCGCCATGAAGCTGTGGGCCTCCTCGTGCAGCGGGAACGACCCTGCCTCGCACGCGGTGCACACCACGCCTCCGGCCGCGCCCGAGAAGCCCACCAGGTGCTCCCGCTCCCCGCAGCTGGCGCACGCGCCCAGCTGCGGCGCGAGACCGGCTGCCAGCAGCAGCTTCAGGCGAAACGCAAGCGCCCCAGCACGACCGCCGGCCGGCCGCCCAGCGCCACCGGCCCGCTCGCCGTGACCGCGATCCACCGCCGTGCCCGCTCGCTCGTCGAGCAGCGCGAGCTGGCGGCACAGCAGGTTGAACACGCCGGGGTGGGGCTCGGAGGTCTCGAACAGCCGCCCCACCGCGTCGCACGCCCGCGCGGCCGCATCCAGGGCGCCTGCATCGCCGCGCAGACGGGCATGACCGTCGACGGTCTGCGCGCCCGTCACCGTCAGCAGCTCGCCGCGCCCTTCGTGCAGCTCTATGTGCAGGCGGAAGAACGGCTCCAGTCGCCCGCCGAAGCGGCTGCGCGCGCGGCGCACGCCCTTGGCGATCGCACTCACCCGCCCGCGATGAGGCGTGTACAGGTGCAGGATGCGGTCGGCCTCGCCATAGCGCATCGAGCGCAGCACCACGGCCTCCGTCTTGAGCGCTCGGCTGTTCATGCCGCCCATGCTGACCCATGCACCCGACGTTCACACCTGCGCGCCCGCAACACCCGAACCCTATGCGGGGCGCCCGCCCGAGCACACCCGCGCACCTGGACCGGGAATCCCCACCTCACTCCGGATGACGACGCACCAGCCGGGCTCGCCACCTGCGCAGGCGCGGCCCCGCTTGCAGCTTCTCGCCGAACAGCAGCGCGGTCAACAGCATGCCCGCGAGGAGCAGGACGATCACCGTCGCCAGCGTCGTGTCCTGCAAGGAGGCGGGAGGGCTGATGCCGAGAGCCGATTTCACCGGCCGGACAGCGGGTTCCTGTGACGGGCTCTTCGCGTAGCGAGCCGCCTTGACTTCACCGGCCGCGCCGCCGCCTTCGGAGCTGGTCGCGCCGCCCGGTTCGCCGCCGCCGAGCACCACCAACACGGTCGAAAGCTCCCGCCCGGCCACGCCGCACGCGTGCGCGCGAGCCGTCCCACGCAGCAACAGCAGCGCGCGCTGCTCCAGCCGGGAGACCTGCGTGACCGTGATGTGCAGGTGGGTGGCCACCCTCCCCACGCTCAGAGCGTGGGGAGCGTCGATTCCTGTTCTCAGCTCCAGCACCAGCCGAAGTCGGCTCGGCAACTCCCCCAGACAGCCCGCGAGGCGCCGGACCTCCGCTCTGAGGGACGCGCGGAGCTGCCCCTGTCTGCCCCCGGCGGACGCCCGCGCGGGCAGGGCGCCTCGCGCGGCCTCGTACGAACTCTCCGATCCGCCGGGCGCACCCGAGCTCGACGGCGCCGGCGCGGCACCCGCCGAGTCCCCGCCGCCTACCGCAGGGCCATCCGACGGGCTCTGCTCGTGCGTCGCCACCGGGCTGGATCGCAGCGGCAGCGGCGGCGACGCGGTGGCCACTTTGATCGACGGCGTCGAACCGGCAGGGATTATCACCGCTGGTGTGGTCGGCGTCGCGAGCGTGACGGGGACCGGCAGCGTCGAAGGCAGCACCGCCGGCACGGCAGGGACTTCCGCGCCAGAGACAGACACCTGCGGAACGGACGGGATCGGCACGGCCACCAGAGCGGAAGAGACGGACGCGGACGCCCCCATCCCCGACGTTCCGCTCCCCAGCGCCTGGAGGGGCACGCCCAGAAGGCACGCAAGCGAGGCCACCCACGCCAGTCCAGCCTGCAGCTTCCTGGGCGAGGCCATCTCTAGCTCTCACAGCCGCCGTACACAACCTCGCCTTAGGGCCTATCCCGGTTGGGTGGCGGCGAGGGTTGCGAGGTGCGCTTTCTTGAAGGCGATGAGGCCGCTGGCGAACTGGAGTAGCGCGAGATGGTTCTCGTCCTTCTTGGACCAGCGGATGAGAATGGCGCGGTTGCGGTTCAGCCAGGAGTGAGTCGCCTCCACGACCCAGCGGCGTGCGCGCCAGCCAGGGGTATGCGCTTTGAGCTCGATCTCTTCGCCGCGCGCTCGGATGTGCGGCGTGTACCCGTGCTTGACCGCCAGATCGTGCATCGGTGGTGAGTCATAGCCGCGGTCCAGGCACAGCCCCTGCGGAGACTCTGCCGTCGGCTCGGGGCGCTCGATCGGGATGCTTTGGAGAGTCGGCTCTAGCAGCGGCTGGTCGTTGCGGTTGGCGCCGTCGTGCGCCAACCCGACCGGGACCCCCGCTCCCTCGCTGAGAACCGAACGCTTCGCCCCCCCTTGGCTCGGTCAGTGGGATTCGGGCCGGTCTTCGGGCCACCCAGCGGCGCTTTGGTCATCGCGCCGTCGGCCGCCAGCCACGCCCAGTCGATGCCGACGACCTTGTCGTACTCCAACAGCCCTTGACGCCAGATCTCGGCGAACACACCGGCTTGCTCCCACTCCTGAAAACGCCGGTGCGCAGAGCTCGAGGAGCAGACCCCGGTCGCGTTCAGCGCGTTCCACTGCATCCCAGTCCTGAGCACCAACAGGATCGCGTCCATCGCGTCACGATCGGGCACCCTTGAGCGGTGAGTGCCCAACGGGTGAAACGGCGGTGGCGGCAGCAACGGCTCGACCCGCTCCCACAACCAGTCCGGCATCCGCCAACCATCATCACGACTGACCATGTAGCCCATACAGACCCCCTGATCGAATGGCATGACGACCTCGACCAAGAATTCAACGCAGGTCTACATAACCCTTCCGGGATAGGCCCTTACCCGTCCTCGTGTCGTTTCACGCAGACGGGGCTGCTCGAGCATCCTCTAACTTGTGGGCACGGTGCAGGAACTCACCGAAAAGCAATACGAGAAGGAGCTGCTGCGTCTGCAGACCGAGCTCGTCTACATGCAGGAGTCGATCGTCGCCGACGGGCGGCGGCTGGTGGTGCTGTTCGAGGGCAGGGACACCGCCGGCAAGGACGGCGTCATCAAGCGCATCATCGCGTTCCTGAACCCGCGCACCTGTCGCGTCGTGGCGGTTCCAACCCCCGGCGAGCGCGAGCGCACGCAGTGGTACTTCCAGCGCTACGTCGCGCACCTGCCGGCCGCCGGGGAGATCGTCCTGTTCGACCGCAGCTGGTACAACCGCGCCGGGGTGGAGCACGTGATGGGCTACTGCACGGAGCCCGAGTACGAGGAGTTCCTGCGCTTCTGCCCGTTCTTCGAGCAGGCCTTGCAGAACGACGGGATCACGATCGTCAAGTACTGGCTGTCGGTCAGCGACGAGGAGCAGGAGCGCCGCTTCAAGAAACGCCTGTCCGATCCGCGCAAGCGCTGGAAGTTCAGCCCCACCGACCTCCAGGCGCGCGCGCGCTGGGTGGACTACGCCGAGGCCAAGGACCGGATGTTCGCCTACACCGACACCGAGTCCAGCCCCTGGCACGTGGTGGAGGCCGACGACAAGCGCACCGCGCGCCTGAACCTCATCAGCCACCTGCTGTCGATCGTCCCCTACGAGCACGTCGAGGACGGCAAGCGGCCGAAGCTTCCGCCCCGCCAGGAGCGCAAGTACCTGCGGCCCCCCAAGCGGACCGAGCACATCGTGCCCACCCGCTACCTCGTGCGCTCGGGATGAGGACGATGATGACGCTACACTTTATGAAGTAATGAGACAGGTGACCGTGTACACGACCGAGCCGTGCTCGTTCTGCACCCGCGTCAAGGGCCTGCTGCACGCGCGCGGGGTCGAGTTCGCGGAGATCAACCTCGCCAAGGACCCCGACGGCCGCGCGCAGCTGGCGCGCAGCACCGGGATGCTGAGCTTCCCGCAGGTGATCGTCGACGGCGAGCTGCTGGGCGGCTTCAACGAGGTGCAGGCCGCCGCCGAGAGCGGTCGCCTGGACGAGCTGCTCGGTTCGGGGATGCTGGCCGAACCGGGGATGCGAGCGTCAGCGAGTGTCTCCCGGCTTCGGTAAAGCGAGTGTCTACCGGTTCGTCCGCCGCCTGAGCGGCGGCTGGCAGCTCTCGCACACGTACGTCCCGCGCCCGGCCACGACCATCTTCACGATCGTGCTCCCGCACACGCCGCACGGCTCGCCTGCGCGGAGATGTACGAGGAACTGGTCCTGGAAGGAGCCGCGCACCCCGTCGACGTGGCGGAAGTCGTCGATGCTCGCGCCGCGCGCGTCGATGCCCGCGCTCAACGCCTCGATCACGCCCTCGCGCAGGCGGGCGCACTGCTCGATCGACAGCCGCCCGGCCGCTCGCCGCGGGTGGACGCCCGCTCGGAACAGCGCCTCGTCGGCGTAGATGTTGCCCACGCCCGCGATCCTGCGCTGGTCGAGCAGCAGCGCCTTGATCGGCGCCGTTCGACCGCGCGCCAGCCCGCGCAGGTGCTCGGCGGTGAAGCGCTCGTCGAACGGCTCCAGCCCGAGCCGAGCCGCGAAGAACTGCTCCAGCGCGTCCGAGCCGAGCAGCAGCTCGCCCGTTCCGAAGCGGCGCGGATCGACGATCACCAGGCGGCGAGGGCCGGCGCTCCCGGCGCTGGCAGTGCGTCCGGCGTCCCCGCCGCGCCTGGACCGCGGGCCGGCCGCGCGCCCCAGCCGCAGGCGTACGCGGGTGTGCGCCGGCTCGGGGTCGGGCTCGGCGAGCACCGCGCCGGTCATGCGCAGGTGCTGGGCCAGGTGCACGTCGCCGTCGAAGCTCCACACCAGATACTTGCCCCTGCGACCGAGACGCTGCACGCGCCTGCCGCGCAGGGCGTCCTCGAGCTCCTCGGGCGCGAGCGGACGCGACCAGCGCGGGTCGAGGATCTCGATCAGCTCCAGCCTGCGGCCCTCCACCAAGGGGGCGAGCTGGCGCCTGATCGTCTCCACCTCCGGCAGCTCGGGCATCTCGCCCTAGCTTATGAAGGCCGCCCCCGGGAGGCCGCCCCCGTCGCGGCCGCTCAGCCAGCGCAGGACACTCGCGCCGACGTCCGCCAGCGAACCGTCGTGGCGGGCGCCCGCGAGGCTGCCGCCGCCAGCCCGGCGGGCGAGCATCTCGCCGGTCACGGCCAGCAGCGGCGCGTACTCGCGCGTGTGGTCGCTGCCTGGGTGGGCCAGGTCGACGCCGTGGTCGGCGGTCACGATCAGCAGATCCCCGTCGCGCACGCGCTCGAGCATTCCTCCGAAGCGGCTGTCGATCTCGCGCAGGGCGCCCGCGAAGCCGCGCGCGTCCTTGCGGTGGCCGTACACCTGGTCGGTCTCGATCAGGTTCGCGAACACGAGGCCGCGCGACAGGCGCGCCAGCAGCTCATCGACAGCGTCCAGCGCGCGCGCGTTCGTCGCTCCCGGGTGGGATACGCTCACCCCCAGCCCGCCGAACAGGTCGTGGATCTTGCCCACCCCGTGCACCTCCACGCCTGCGCCCTGCAGCAGCTGCAGGTAGCTGTGCCCCGGCGGGACAAGCGCGAAGTCGCGCCGGCCCTCCGTGCGGGCGAACGCTCCCGCCGCGCCGGTGAACGGGCGCGCGATCACCCGCCCGACGGCGTGCTCGCCGCTCATCACCGCCCGCGCCGCCGCGCACGCGCGATAGAGCTCCTCGACCGGGACCTTCTCGACGTGCGCCGCCAGTTGCAGGACGGAGTCCTGGGAGGTGTACAGGATCAGCGCGCCGCTGCGCAGGTGCTCGGAGCCGAACTCCTCGATCGCCGCGATCCCGTTGTCCGGGCGGTTGCAGATCAGATCGTGGCCGATCGCGTCCGCCAACCGCGAGACGAGCTCCGCCGGAAAGCCGCTCGAATAGGTCGGCAGCGCTCGCTCGAGCACCACCCCCATCAGCTCCCAGTGACCGGCGATCGAGTCCTTGCCCGGCCCCAGCGGGTGCAGGCGACCGTGAATCGCGGGGTCCTCGCTCGGCCCCACGCCGCGCAGGGGAAGGATCGAGCCGAGCCCGAGCGCCCCCAGCGTCGGCAGCTCCAGCCCGCCCACCGCGTCGGCCAGGTGGGCGAGCGTGTTCGTCCCCTCGTCGCCATACGCCGCGGCGTCCGGAAGCGCCCCCACGCCGCACGCGTCGATCACCAGCACGAACGCCCGCCGCGCGGAAGGGGCGGGCGGACCGGCGGGGGGGCCGGCCGGGGCTCCCATCGTGTTCATCGCCGGATGTCTACCGGTTGGCGGAAGCCCGCGGGTGCGCGCTGAAGTACGCGTCCTTCAGCCGCTCGGCCGACAGGTGGGTGTAGACCTGGGTGGTCGCGAGGTCGGCGTGGCCGAGCATCTCCTGCAGCGAGCGCAGGTCGCAGCCGCCGGCGAGCAGGTGGGTGGCGAAGCTGTGGCGCAGCGTGTGCGGGCTCATCCGCTCCTGCAGGCCCGCGCGCAGCGCGTGGCCCTGGACGATCTTGTACAGGCCCTGGCGCGTCAGGGCCGAGCCGCGGTTGTTGACGAACAGCTGCGCGGGCGGGCGGGACTGGCCGGGTGGGTGGGCTCGCATCAGGACCGGGCGACCGCCGCGGCAGTACGCGAGCAGCGCGGCGACCGCCTGGCGTCCGATCGGCACCATCCGCTCCTTGGAGCCCTTGCCGCGAGCGCACAGCATCGCCTCCTCCAGGTCCACGTCGGCGAACTCCAGGCCGACCGCCTCCGACGCGCGCAGGCCGCACGCGTACATCACCTCGAGCAGAGCGCGGTCGCGCAGGGCGAGCGGCTCGGTCCCTCGCGGCTGGCCGAGCAGCCGTGCGACCTCGTCGCGCGTGAGCACGCGCGGCAGGCGCTGCGGCTTGCGCGGGCCGCGCAGGTCCGCCGTCGGGTCGTGCTGGATCGCCCCCTCGCGGCGCAGGTAGCGGTAGAAGGAGCGCAGGCAGGCGACCTTGCGGGCAAGCGTGCTCGCGGCGACGGGCGGGCGCTCCTCGCCGCCGGCCGCAAGCTCGGACAGGAACTCCGCCAGCTCGCCGTGAGAAACCCGGGTCGCGGCCAGCCGGCGCCGATCGAGGAACTCCCCGAACTGGAGCAGGTCCGAGCGGTAGGCGTCGAGCGTGTTGCGCGAGAGCCCCCGCTCGAGCTCGAGGTAGGCGAGGAAGTCGAGGATCAGCGGCTCGATCCCGGCCGCGACCGGCAGCGGGGATGTCTGAGCGGATGCCATCCCCTCACGTTCGCGGGTGACGCTGAGGCTCCTTGACCGTGCAATCAGGCGTTCAGCCGGCGCGCCAGCCACAGCAGCCCGATGAGCGTCTTGGCATCGCGGCATCCGTCGATCGCCAGCTGCAGCTCGCCCAGCGGCCAGGGAACGATCTCGATGCGCTCGTCCTCCCCGCTGTGCGCCTGCGAGGAGTACAGGTCGGTCGCGTGAAACAGGTGCACGCGCTCGTCGGTGAAGCCGGCGGCCGTGTAGTACGCGACCACCGGCTCCCAACTGCGCGCGCCGCGGCCGATCTCCTCGGCGAGCTCGCGCTGGGCGGCCTGCAGTGGCTCCTCGCCGTCCACGTCCAGACGCCCCGCCGGGATCTCCAGCAGGTCGGGCTCGCCCACGGCCTCGCGCGGCTGGCGCACCAGCCACACACGCTCGCCGTCGTCGGCGACGATCCCGACGGCGCCGCGGTGGCGCACGATCTCGCGAGAGACCTCGCCTCCATCGGCGTGGCGGAAGCGCTCGATGCGCACGTCCACGAGGCGTCCGCGATAGACGGTCTCGCCGCCGAGCGCCTCGAACGAGCCGCTCACGCCCCCTCGCCCGTGCGGCGCTCGGCCTCCACCCTCGCGATCGAAGATCGCTCGGCGAGCTGCGCGAGCGCGCTCCCGCCCGCCTGCGCGGCTCCGAAGAACAGCGGATCGGCGGCCAGCCCGCGGCCCATCGTCTCGGCCGGAAGGCCGCTGGCAGCGAACGCCGGAAGGTCGACCGGCGCGCGACGCCAGTCGTGGCGCGTCAGGCGCGCCGGGCGATCGGTGATCGCCCGCTCGACGTCGAGTGACGGCGCCAGCCCGTCTCTGATCGTGCGGGGCGGCGTCGCGCCGCCGAAGACCGCTCCCAGCCCGGCGCGCAGATCGGTGCCGACCGGCGAGCGCATGCCCGCGGGCAGCGCGACGGTGACCGGCTCGAGCAGCAGGTCGAGGACGGTGAGGGTGTGGTGGGAGATGCCACGATGGCGGCTGCGCTCGTCGCCAGAGGACATCCGCGCCACCAGCAGCGTCGGGCAGCCGAGCGCCAGGGCCACGTGCGCAGAGTCCAGCGCGATCATCCCTCCGTGCCCGAGCGCGGAGCTCGAGCCGACGATGCCCGGGCCGGGGCCGCACACGGCCGCGTCCCAGCCGAGCGCGCACAGGCCGTGGTGGAGCGCCCCGGCGGTCGTGATCGCCTCCCCCTCCCCGCCGAACGCCGCGCCGGCGGTCAGGTGGCCGGCCAGCAGCCCGCGCTCGCGCAGCATGCGCACGGTACGCGAGTGTCCGCCGGGCAGCGCTCCGCCCACTGTCTGCACGTAGCCCAGCGTGGCGCCCGGCGCGCTCTGCGCGAAGGCCCACGCGAGCGCGGCCAGCTGACCGTGCAGGGCGAGCACCGCGACCGGGCGATCGACGGGCAGGACCAGAGCCCCGCCCTCCCCGTCCTCGACCGGATCGACGGCATGCTGGAGGCTGGTGTAGTTGAGCTTCATCACGTGCGCGCGGGCGCGATCCTGATCTTCGTCCCCGTCCAGGCCGCGCGTGAGGTTCACGTGGACGACGTCGAAGCCGCCCGAGCCGAGGCCCAGGTCGAGCGCCTGCACGTTGACGATCACCTCGTCGCCGACCTGCGCACGCCCCACGAGCCCGATGTCGGCGATCGCCTCGCGGCGCTTGCCCGCACCGCGCTCGCCGGCGAGCTCGACGATCAGGCGCTGCTCGCCGGCGCCGGCGGGCGCCGGCGCAGAGGCGCCCGCGCCGGCGTCCGCGAGCGCGCCGGAATCGGCGCCGGTGCGACGCGTCTCGACCACGATGGCGGGGCGGAGCTTCAGCATCGGCGCTGCAAGCTACAGTGCCGCGACCGGCGGAAGAGCCGCCGCCTGATCCAGGAGCGCGAGCGCCACGTCGAGCATCTCCTCCAGCGCGGGCACGCTCACGCGCTCTCCCGGCTCGTGGTTGCGCTCGGTTCCGTTCGCCAGGTTGACCGTCTGAAGGCCGCTGGCTATGAGCGCGTTTGCATCCGAGCCGCCGCCGGTGGAGATGCGGACGGGCTCGTGCCCGCACGCGCGCAGCGCCGCCTCGGCGACCGCCACGGGCGCGCTGCTCGCTGGCAGGCGGTAACCGGCGAAGGTCCGCTGCACGTCGACGTCGACATCGCAGTCGCAGTCTGGGAGGTTGGCCGCCTCGTGCAGCCGATCGACGATCTCCGCAACGACGGTCTCCGCCCGCTCGTCGCCGAGCGCGCGCGCCTCGAGCAGGATCGAGCAGTGTTCGGGGACGACGTTGATCGCGCTGCCGCCGGAGATCGTCCCGGCGTTGACCGTGGTCGCGTCGTCGAGGCGTCCGAGCTGTATCGAGGCGACTGCGCGCGCTGCGGCGAGGATCGCGCTGCGACCGTCCTCGGGGCGAATGCCGGCGTGCGCGGCCGCCCCGCGAAAGGACGCCTGTATGCGGAAGTGGGTCGGCGAGTCGACGACGACCTCGCCGATCGGCGAGGCGTGGTCGAAGACGAACCCGAAGTCGCTGCGCAGGAGCGCGGCGTCGAACTCGCGGGAGCCGGCGAGCGCAACCTCCTCGCCGACGGTGAAAAGCAGCTCCACGTCCACGGGCGCGCCCTCCTGGCGGATGTGGCGCGCGAGCGCGAGCAGCACGGCGACGGCGGCCTTGTTGTCGGCGCCGAGGATCCCGTCGTTGGCGTTCTCCCAGCCGCCGTCGACGAGCACCGGCTCGACGGGCGCCTGCAGCGGGACGGTGTCCAGGTGCGCGCACAGCAGGACCGAACGTCGCGCGCCCTGCTCCTCCCGAGGCCCGGAGGGGCGATCGCCGGCGGGGATGCGCGCGAGCAGGTTGCCGCAGTCCGAACCGGCGCGCGGTCCCGCGTCGTCCTCCTCGACGCCCACTCCCAGCGCGCGCAGCTCGGCGATCACCCGCTCGGCGCATCCGCGCTCGTGTCCGGAGGGGCTCTCGATGCGGCAGAGCTCGGCGAACGTGCCGTTCAGGTAGCGCCGCTCGAGCTCCCCGACTCTCGAGGCCGGCGCGGGGACCGTCACGACAGGCCGGCGCGCTGCGGCGCCGGAGCCGGCGCCGGCGCCGGCGAGACGGCCACCCGCTCCTGACGCCCCTCCGCGCGCCGCAGCGCGGCGGCGACGAAGTCGCGGAACAGCGGCGCCGGGCGCTCGGGGCGGGACTTGAACTCCGGATGGAACTGCGATGCCACGAAGAACGGGTGCTCGTCGAGCTCGACCACCTCCACCAGGCGCTCGTCCGGCGAGGTGCCCGACACGCGCAGACCGGCGCTCTGCAGGCGCTTGCGCAGGAGGTTGTTGACCTCGTAGCGGTGGCGGTGGCGCTCGTAGATGACCGCCTCGCCGTACATCTCCAGCGCCCGGCTGCCCGCGTGCAGCTTGATCGGGTCGGCGCCCAGGCGCATCGTGCCGCCGAGGTCGGCCACCTCCTTCTGCTCGGGCAGCAGGTCGATGACCGGAAAGGGCGTCTCCAGGTCGAACTCGGTGGAGTTCGCTCCGTCCATGCCGGCGACGTGGCGCGCGAACTCGGCGACGGCGACCTGCATCCCCAGGCAGATGCCCAGGTAGGGAATCCGGCGCTCGCGCGCGATCCGCGCGGCGGCGATCTTGCCCTCGATCCCCCGTCCGCCGAAGCCGCCCGGGATCAGGATGCCGTCGACGGCGGCGAGTCGCTCGAGCATCTCCCGATCGTCATCCGCCTCCAGGCTCTCCGATTCGATCCAGTCGATCTCCACGCCGCTGTCCTGCAGCGAGGCCGCGTGACGCAGCGCCTCGGAAACCGACAGGTAGGCGTCCTCCAGCTTCACGTACTTGCCGACAAGCGCGATCCTCACGGTGCGCGAGGCTCGCGCGGAGCGCTCGATCGGCTCCTTCCACCTGGACAGATCCGGCGCGGGCGCCTCCAGGCCGAAGTGCTCGAGGAGGAAGTCGTCCACCCCCTGGTCGCGGAAGGTGAGCGGGACCTTGTAGATGTTGTCCACGTCGCACGCCGAGACGATCGCCTCGATCGGCAGGCTCGCGAACAGGGCGATCTTCTTGCGGATCTCCGTCGAGAGCGAGCCCTCCGAGCGGCACATGAGCATGTCCGGCGCGATGCCGATGCGCCGCAGCTCGTTGACCGAGTGCTGGGTGGGCTTGGTCTTCAGCTCGCCGGCGTGGCCGATGTAGGGCACGAGCGTCAGGTGGATGAACATGCACCGGCGCCGTCCCACGTCGACGGGGAACTGGCGGATCGCCTCCAGGAACGGCAGCGACTCGATGTCGCCGACCGTGCCGCCGATCTCGGTGATGACGAAGTCGACGTCGCTGGACTCGGCGATCAGCGCGATGCGCTGCTTGATCTCGTCGGTGATGTGCGGCACCACCTGCACGGTGCCCCCGAGGTAGTCGCCGCGGCGCTCGCGGCGGATGACAGTGTCGTAGACGCCCCCGGCGGTGACGTTGGAGGCGCGGCTGGTGTTGGAGTCGGTGAAGCGCTCGTAGTGGCCGAGGTCCAGGTCGGTCTCGGCGCCGTCCTCGGTGACGAACACCTCGCCGTGCTGATAGGGCGACATCGTGCCAGGGTCGACGTTGATGTAGGGGTCGAACTTCTGCAGCCCGACGGTCAGCCCGCGTGAGACGAGCAGCCGCCCGAGCGAGGCCGCCGCGATCCCCTTGCCGAGTGAGGAAACCACGCCACCGGTCACGAAGATGAACCGGGTCTTGCTGGGCGCCTGGGCGTGGCGGTCGGAATGGTGCATGCTCATGTGGGCCTGCCCCAGGAGTCTAGCTGGCGCAGAAGTGGCGTCCGTTCGATCAGCGCGGAGATCGAGCGGAACTCGCCGTAAATCGTGATGATCGCCAGCAGCGCGAGCGCCACGAGCTGGCCGGTGGTGGAAAGCGTGAGCACGAGCCACAGGCCGGCGAGCGCACCGAGCAGGTTGGCGCCGGTGTCGCCGAGCATCACGCGCTCGCGCAGGTCGTACGCGCCGGCGACGAGCGCGGGGGCGGCGAACAGGCCGAGCGCCCACAGCGGGCGCAGGTCGGCCGAGCCGATCGCCAGACCCGCGCCGAGCAGGACGAACGCCTTCGTGGCGCGCCCTGGTCGCAGGTCCAGCAGGTTGAAGGCATTGGTCGCCAGCACGAGCACACCGGCCGCGAGCAGCCAGCGCGCGGTGGAGAGGCCGAACCCAAGGCCCAGGCCGGTGGCGTCCGCCGTCAGCAACGCCAGGCCGAGCGAGCCGAAGGCCTTGAGCGTGCCGGTGGAGAGCTCGCCTCGCGCCAGTGCCGCGCCGTGTCCGCGCCAGCCTCGCTCCCGCTGCCCGGCGCCGTTTGCGCCCCGTGCGAGCGTGTCGTCGATGAGTCCCAGCCCGAGCACGCCCAGCGCGTAGATGGCGATGGGCAGCAGCGGGTCGAGAAAGACGCTAACCGACGCGAGGCGTTCTACGAGCGTCAGCGGGATCAGCGCGAGCGACGCCGCGGCGAGCGCGAGCACACCGAAGGGGAAGGGCAGCTCGCGCCCGCGGTAATTGGCCCTCGTGCGCCCGGCGCCCGAGAGCGCCCGCAGCAGCGCCGGAGCGAGGATCGCGGCGCTCGCCAGCGCGATCAGGAAGGGCAGGGCGTGCATGTGTGGGAAACTAGCGGCGCGGGCGGACGCGCTTCAGGGCTGGGAGGCGCTGGCGGTGACGACCGGCAGCAGCGAGTCGGCCGTGGACTTGATGCCGAATGTGCCGCGATCGCCGGCGAGCGCGTACACGAGCGCGGCCTGGCCGGCGAGGTCGTCCAGGTCATCGACGCTGGAGATGCCCTTGCCCTTGTACCAGGGCACCTGCGACGGTTCGCTGTTGCTCAGCTCCACGCCCACGATCGGGACGTTCGCGGCGCTGACCCCCGCGAGCAGGCCCGTCTCGAAGGCGGCGCTGGCTTCGCTCTGTTCGGCGCTCATGCCGGTCGGTTCGGCGCGCATCACGACGAGCCCTTCCATGCGGGTGAGCTGCCCGTCGAAGGCGCTCAGCAGGCTGGCGCGTACGCGGCTGATCAGCTCGCGATCGACCAGCTGCCCGCCGCTGACCAGCTGGCGGCCGATCAGATCGCCGAAGCTCCCCACCAGCCCGGTGGAGGTGGCGAGCGGCGCGTAGTGGGTTCCCGCGGCCTCCTGGGAGATGCCGGACAGGTCCAGCGGCTCGCGCACCGCCACGACGGTCGTGACGTCGCCGCCGGCTTGAGCGACGGCCGCGCGCACGAGCGCGTCGACCGTGTCCGAGGAGCCGCCGAGGAACAGCACCCCGATGTCGCGCGCGGCCAGCAGTTCGTGCACGGCGAGCGGATACAGGCCGTCGGCGAACGCTTCCTCGTCGGCCAGGCGGCTCTGGAGCTGGCCCGACTGCCGGTGCGCCTGGCCCAGTTCGGAGTTGAGGTTGGCGACGATGCCGTTCTTGGCGGAGGAGACCAGGTTCGAGTCGCCGATGGCCACGCCCAGGAGCACGCCGAGCGCGAGCGCGAACAGGACGGCCGCGAGCGAGAGCGCGTGGTAGCGGAAGTCGAACATGGCGAGCTCGCCCCCGGGGCGGGGTCAGCCGGCGCCGAGCGACGGGACATCGGCGAGCAGCTGGAGCTTCAGCCACAGCAGTTCCGCCACGTCGCGCAGCGCCGGGCTCATCCAGACGACGGCGATCAGCGCGATCAGCCCGGCGGCGATCACCACGAGCAGCGGCGTGAGACCCGGTCGGGGTCGGTAGAGACGGCTCACGCCCTTGGCGTCGACGAGGATCTCGCCGATGCGCAGACGCGTGAGGAACGTCGAGGACATGCCTTGGCGGTTGCGGTCGAGGAACTCGACGAGGTTGAACTGAGAGCCGACGGAGACGATCAGGCGGGCGCCCTTCTCGGCGGCCAGCAGCATCGCCACGTCCTGGCTGGTGCCGGGCGCCGGGACGAGCTTGAACGGCAGGCCCAGCTCCTCCAGGCGATGGCGGCCGGGCGCGCGGCCGTCCGGATAGGAGTGCACGACGAGCTCCGCGCCGCTGCGCAGCGCCGCCTCGCCGGCAGAGTCCATGTCGCCGACGATCATGTTCGGCGTCAGCCCCTCCTCCATCAGCGCGTCGGCGCCGCCGTCGACGGCGACGATCACCGGGCGCATGTCGCGGATGAAGGGCCGCAGGGCGCGCAGGTCGCGCTGGTGGCCGACGCCGCGGACGACCACCAGCGTCGAGCGGTCGCGGAAGTCGGTGGCGAAGCGGGGCAGCTGGATCCTGCCGGCCAGCAGCTCGCGCTCCTCGCGCATGTGGTCGATCGTGTTGTGGGCGAAGCGCTCGAGCGCCTCTCCGACCTCGCGCCGGCGCAGCTCGGTTTCCGCGCACACGCGCTCGAGGTCGAGGACCTCGCCCTGGGCGAGCAGCTCGCCCTTGCGCAGCACCTCCGCGCGGGGGGGGCGGGGTCCGTTAACCAGATTTGCGGCTGCGGGCAGGACGCGGATGACGACGGGGTCCCCGTCGGAGAGCGCGTCGAACAGCGTGTCGTCGGGCAGGTCGACGAGCACGATGCCCGCCTCCACCAGCAGCTGCGGGCCGAGGTTCGGATAGGAGCCGCCCGAGGACGGGCTGCAGTTGAGCACGGCGAGCGCGCCCGCGGCGATCAGCTCCTCGGCTGAGACGCGGTCGATGTCCAGATGGTCGATCAGCGCGACATCGCCGCGCACCAGATGCCTGACCAGCAGCTTGGTGCGCCTCCCCGGCCGCACGGGGCCGGAGACGATCGACACCGGCGCGGGCTCTGGCGTAGAGTCGGGCACGCTCTCCGCCGGCAGATAGCCGGGTGAGCTGGATCGCGTAGCGGCCACAGCTGCGAGAGTAACGCCCACAGGCGTCGGGCGCAGCGTCTGCGAGCGCTCACGCCGCGCGGCGCAGGTCGCGCGCATGGCGGCGAGCGGCCGTGTCGTCGGTGTCGGCGCCGAGCATGCGCACGAGCTCGGACACGACATCGCCCTCGCGCAGCTGGAGCACGGTGGCGCGTGTCGGCTCGGCGCGGGTGTCCTTGACGATCGAGAAGTGGCGCGCGCCGAGCGAGGCGATCTGGGGCAGGTGGGTGATGCACAGCACCTGCCTGCGCTCCCCCAGCTCGCGCAGCCGTGCACCGACCACACGCGCGGTGTGCCCGCCGATGCCGGCGTCGACCTCGTCGAAGACGAGCGTGGCATCCGCCGGGGAGGCGCCCGCGACGCTCATGATCGCGAGCATCACCCGCGAGAGCTCGCCACCGGATGCGATCTCCCGCAGCGGTCCCGCGGGCACCCCGGGGTTGGGCGCGATCATGAACTCGACCGAGTCCCCGCCGGAGGGCCCCGGTTCGCGCGTGCCGAGGATCACCTCGAAGCTGGCCTCGCCCATCGCCAGCGAGGCGAGCTGCTCGCGCACCGCCGCAGCGAAGCTCTGAGCCGCGGCCTCGCGCGCGCGGCGCAGCGATGCCACGTGGCGCTCGAGCGCCGCGCGGGCCTCGCCGAGCTGCTCGGTGGCCTGCGCCAGCGCCACCTCCGCGCCGGCGAGCTCCTCGTGGCGCGCGCGTGCCCGTGTCGCATGGTCGAGCACCGCCTGCACGCTGCCCCCGTGCTTGCGCACGAGGCGCTCGATCGCGGCCAGGCGCTCTTCGAGGGCGTCCAGCGTGCCCGGCGCCGGCTGGCCGGGGACCACGTCGTCGAGACCCAGCCCGCCGAGCGCGCCGTCGAGGTCGTGCGCCGCCGCGCGCTCGCAGTAGTCGTGCAGCTCGGCGCCCAGATCCTGGGACTCGATGATCACGGCGTGCATGCGCTGGGCCAGGGCGTCCAGCGCGGGGTCCACGCCGGCGAGGGCGTCCAGCCGCCCGACGGCAGCGGCGGCGAGCTGCGCGGATCCGGAAGCCTCGCCCGAGTCGGGCGCCAGCGCCTCGGCCGCGGTGCCTGCGGCGGAGCGCAGCGCGTCGAGCCTGCGCAGGCGCTCGCGCGCGGCGAGCAGCTGCTCGTGCTCGTGCTCGCCGGGCGCCAGCGCGTCGATCTCGGCGAGCTCGTAGGCGAGCAGGTCGAGCTCGCGCTCGCGCTCGCGGGAGAGCTCGCTCAGGTCCTGCATCCGCCCTTCCAGCAGCCGCGCCTGCGCGTAGGCCCGCGCGCATTCCCGCAGGCGCCCGGCGTGGTCTCCCGCGCAGAGGCTGTCGAGGATCTCCAGCTGGGCGCCGGACAGGGTGAGCTTGCGATGCTCGTGCTGTCCGTAGAACGCCAGCAGCGCCCCGCCGACGTCGCGCAGGTCACCGACGCTCGCCGAGCGCCCGCCGAGGTAGGCGCGCGTGCGCCCGTCCGCGCCGACGCGGCGGGCGAGCACGATCTCCTCGGCGTCCGCGCTCAGGCGCTCACCGAGCTCCTCGCGCAAGCGCTCGGGCAGATCGAAGATCCCCTCGACGTATGCCTCGCCGGCGCCGGGGCGCACGATCCCCGGCCGGGCGCGCCCGCCCAGGAGCAGATCGAGGGCATGCGCCAGCACGGTCTTGCCCGCGCCGGTCTCGCCGGTGAGCACGTTCAGCCCGGGGGCCAGCCGCAGCTGGGCCTGCTCGATCAGCAGGAGGTTCTCGACGCGAAGCTCTTGGAGCACCTCACGTGGTCTACCAGCGCATGGGGACGGATCGCCCGCGCGCTCTCGCCCGCACGGGCCCTCCACGGCCGCCGGCGGACGCGACTTGCCCATGCGCTGCGACGCGGGCATAATGTGTGCGGGCGGTCCAGGAACGGACCGCGAGGGCGAGCGTACACTCGTCCGCTACAGGCATGGCTGCCAGCGACTCCAATCCGCGCTCCGATCGGCTCCCGCCCGAGGGGACCGACTGTCTGACGCCGGCCGCGCTGCGCGAGCGCCTGGAGGAGGAGGTGAACCGCGCCGAACGCCACGGCACGCACCTGAGCTGCCTGCTGGTGGTGATCGACAACCTCGACGAGATGACGCGCGAGCACGGGAGCGAGCTGCGCGAGCAGACGCTCGAGTACGTGGCCGCGGCGCTGCGGCGGGAGCTGCGCCGCTTCGACCGCATCGGCCGGGGCGGCTGGGATGGGCAGGACTCGGATCGGGGTCTGCTGATCATCCTGCCGGGCGCCGACGGCCCGCGCGCGGAGATCGTGGCTCGGCGCGCGCTGGAGAGACTGCGCACGATCAAGGTCGAAGCCCGGGGCACGCGCCAACCGCTCGAGGTCTCGGTGGGGCTGGCGCCATGGCGTACGCAGGCGAGCGCGGACAGCCTGCTGGCACACGCGCGCGCCGCGGTGCGAAGGGATCACACTCCCACCCACCCGACTCCCACCCACCCGGCTCACCCCAACCCGGAGGTCCACGACAGCGCCGCGGCGCCGACGCGCCGGGCCGCGGAGCCCGCGAGCGCGCGCACCCATGGCGGCGTTCCTCCCGCGCTCGGTTGCGCGGGGGGTCCATAATCACATCCGGTGCTGTCCGGATCAGAGTTGTGGCTGCTGCGTCTCATGGCCGATCGCGGGCTCGCGCTGCTGGACGCGAGCACGCTGCTGGTGGTGATCGAGGAGCGCGGCGAGCTGCGCGTCGCCGCGTGCGCCGGCAGCGAATCGGTGCGCCTGCGGATCGTGCCCGTGCAGGGCAGCGCGCTGGGGACGCTGTACCGCGAGGGCAGGGCGCTGTCGCTGGATCGCCCCCGCGGCCCGGAGGCGGCGTGGCTGCACGAACTCGGCCTGGAGGCGCGCGCGGTGCTGGTCGAGCCGTTCAGCATGGAGGCCCACGGCGGCGGCCTGGTGATCGCGCTGCGCAGCGATGGGGCGTTCCGCGATCCCGATCGGCAGGCGCTGAGCGCGTTCGCCTCCAGCGTCGCGCAGCGTCTCGCGGCCGAGCGCTCGGTCGAGATCGAACGGCTGCGCTACGGGATGGAAGCGCGCGAGCGGGAGCGAACGCGCTGGGCGCGTGAGATCCACGACGAGAGCATCCAGGGCATCGGCGCGCTGCGCCTGCAGCTCGCCAACGCCCGCGACCTGAACGACACGCAGGCGCTGAGCGCGGCGGTCGACGCCGCGCTCGAGGGCCTGGGCACGGAGATCGACGGCCTGCGCCACCTGATCACCGAGCTGCGCCCGGCGGCGCTCGACGATCTCGGGCTGGCGGCTGCGCTGCAGGCACTCGCCAGGCGCGCGCAGGCGATCGACGGGTTGGCGGTCGAGACGGATATAGCCCTCGACCGGGAGCCCGGCCGGGAGGACGCGGGCGGCGAGAACGGCGGCCGGCGCCTGGACCCCGAGCTGGAGAGCACGGTCTACCGGGTCGTGCAGGAGGCGCTCACGAACGTCGGCCGCCACGCGCAGGCGACGCGGGCGGTGGTCAGCGTGACCGAGCGTAACGGGGTTCTGTGCGCGTCGGTCATCGACGACGGGCGCGGACTGCCGGACACCTCACGGCTGGGACCGCGCGGCGATGGCCTGGAGGGAGGCTTCGGAATGTCGGGAATGCGCGAGCGCGCGGAGCTGGTCGGAGGAGAGCTCGAGTTCGCGCCGGCGCCTGGGCGCGGGACGATCATGCGCCTGACGGTGCCCCTGGCGGGACGCCCGAGCGCCTACGCGGCCGGCCCGCGGGCGTCCTACGAGTAGCTGCTACGACCGTCTGTGTCGTTGTCGGCGTCGGACGGAGTGATATAGCCCCCCCATCCGATGCAGGCTCCGATCATCCTACGACCGCGATCACACGAAAGCGGTCGCGAGCAATCACGGCTTTTGCGCTCTTGGCGGTCGTCCCAAGCATGCGTCTCGTCTCGGGCTGAGGACGTGCCTGCTTTTGAAGACGAGCCGGTTTCGCGACCCGTTCGGGCAGACACCCGCTTTTCCGATTCGGCGCCACTCTCGACCCTCGTCGGTGAAGCTGCTCCCCTCGTTCCAAACGATCAGTCTCACGAGGCAGCGCCGTCGCTACGGAGCTTTCGCTGTAGATGGCAGCGCTCGCGGAGTTCAGGTGTGTGCGAGCATCGACGGCGTGGAGCTTGGCGTGCATCTGCCTCTAATGGAGTTCCGGGATGAGGGACAGTCCCTGGGCCGCCTCCAGGCAGCGGTCGACGCGGCGGCGCAGTCGGGATTCGTGGCCGTCTCGGCCAATGATCATTTTGTGTTCTCCACCCCCTGGCTGGACGGTCCGACGGCCCTGGCGGCGGTGATCGATCGCTCGGGCGAGATGACGCTGGCGACGACGATCGCGCTGGCGGCGCTGCGCGGCCCTGTGCCGCTGGCAAAGGCGCTCGTGGCGCTGGACGTCCTGTCCGGCGGACGGGTGATCGCTGGGGTCGGTCCGGGATCCTCCGAACGCGACTACGACGCCCTCGGGATCCCATTCCATGACCGGTGGAAGCGGTTCGATGAGTCGGTGCGGATTCTGCGGACGCTGCTTCGTCAAGAGAGCCCGCCCGATGACACGCGATACTTCACCGCGCGTGATCTTGCGTTGAGGCCGGCGCCTGTGCAAGACGGCGGCGTTCCACTGTGGATCGGAAGCTGGGGATCGGCGGCGGGACTGCGCCGCGTAGCCCGTTTGGGCGACGGCTGGCTGGCATCTGCTTACAACACCACTCCCGAGCAGTTTGCCTCCGCCAATGGGCTGCTGGGCGACGAGCTTCGCCGCCAGGGCCGGCACGCTGAGCAGTTCCCGAACGCACTCGTAACGATGTGGACTTGGATAACAGAGAGCCAGTCCGAGCGCGAGCGCATCCTCGCGGATGTGCTCGCCCCGTTGCTGAACCGCCCCGTCGACGAGCTCCGCGAGCGCGTCTGCGTGGGCTCCGCCGAGACGTGCGCAGAGCTTCTCTCACGGTATGCGAGCAGCGGGTGTCAGCGTGTGTACCTCTGGTTGCTGGGCGACGAGCCGCGACAGATAGAGCTGGCAGCCGCCGAGATCGCCCCTCGCATCAAGTCCTGACGCAAACCGCGGACGCTAGGCCATGCGCCGCCGCGCTGCGCGAGCGCCTGAGTTGGACGACAGGCAGCACTCATCGAAGCTCGCGCCCGGCTAGCGCTTGCGCCCAAAGGCGACGCTGCGACGGTGGCCGAGCGCGCGCTGCGGACAACCAGCGGCAAGATCCACCTCGGACGACGTGATATAGCCCCCAACCCGATGCAGGCTCGATCATCCTACGACCGCCATCACGCGAAAGCAGTCGCGCGCGATCACGGCTTTCGCGTTCTTGCTTGTAGTCCCAAGCAGGCACCTCGACAGTGAGCGTCAAGGTGCTCGCTTTGACTCCGAAGCAGCACTCAGGCCAGGCCTGGGCGGCCAAGCTGACGGTGCCCCTTGGATCGAAACGCAACACGGAAGGCTCGACGTTTGGACTCACGCGGCGCTGACCGCGAATAGCTGCCGCTCACCAACGCCTTTCAGCTCGACAGAGCCCAGATCGCGAAACTCAATGCCCGATCCGGCAACGAGGTCCTTGACCGTTGCCGAGACGAGCACCTCCCCAGCTTGCGCGTGCGCAGCCACGCGGGCGCCCACGTGCACGGCGATGCCGCTGAGGTTGCCGTCGAGGCGCTCGCACTCGCCTGTGTGGATCCCGGCGCGGATGTCGAGGCCTAGCTCCCTGACCGCCTCGATGGCAGCGCGCGCGCATCTGATTGCCCGCGCCGGACCGTCGAAGGCAGCGAGGAAGCCATCCCCGGTGGTGTCGATCTCGCTCCCACGGAAGCGCGCCACCTCCGCACGAACCCGCTCGTTGTGGCGCTCGAGGAGGTCGCGCCAGCGACGGTCGCCGGCGGACCTGGCGTGCTCGGTGGAGCCGACAATGTCGGTGAACAGAACTGTCGTGAGCACCCGCTCGGACATGATGGGCTCGCGCGCTCCCGTCAGGAACTCGCTGAGCTCGCCGAGGATCTCCTCGCTCCCCTCGCCCCAGATGAGGTGATCGGCGCCGTCGAGCTCTCGATAGCGGGCGTTACGAATGTGCCTGGCCAACCAGCGCGCGTTGTCAACCTGGCAGGTCTGGTCGTGCACTCGATGAAGGATCAATGTCGGCACGCCGATCGCGCCGACTATGTGGCGGGCGTCGATCTCGAAGGCCAAACGCGCCATCGCGATCCATCCGCGGGGTGTCATCGACTCGACCTGGAGCCGACCCATCCAGCGACGAAGGTCCGCGTCACCGGCGCCACTGGGCATCAGCCAATCGATGCTCAGACCCTTGCCCCATCGCTCGGGCACGGACTTGACGTATTCGTCGAACTCGGCCGCGGTCTGCTCGCCCCATGGCCAAGCCTGCGTCCTCTCCTCCTTGACCTCCGCGCCGCATAGCACGAGGCTGGACGTTCGCTCGGGGTAGGTCGCCGCGAAGAGCATCGACATCGGACCGCCTTCTGAAACGCCCAGCAGCGCCGCGCGCTGCGAGCCAGCCGCGTCGAGCACCGCGCGCACGTCATCCATCCGCTCCTCGAGCGTCCCCACCCGAGTGTGGTCAGACATTCCCATCCCGCGCTTGTCGAAGAGAATCAGCCGGGTAAAGGAAGCGAGCCGCTCACAGAACCGCCGGTACAGAGGTTGCTCCCACAGAACCCGCAGGTGCGTAAAGGCGCCGGCCACAAACACCAAGTCGGGTTGCCCGTGCCCGAGGACCTGGTAGGCGATATCGACCTCGCCGTTCTCCGCGAACCGCACCTCGGGCATCTCTGGCGCCATGGGGCGAAGAATACGGTCTCCTGCGCGCGGCTTGCCTATGGACTCGCGGCCAAACGCTCACGCATCCGTGGCGAGGGGAACACTCTTCGTGAGTGTGCTGCTCTCCGCGGAAAGCAAGACGTCGAGACCGCCCGGCCGAGATGCCTGGAGGCGTCGGCCCCGACGGCACCATAACGCCTGCTTGGCGCCGCGTAAGCGCGCCTCTCGATCCTCGCACGAGGCGCTCGCCGGCCGTCTCAACAGACCCGGAGGAGCGAGCCTTGCCACGATGTTGGCCGAGGCGGACGCCCAAGCTCCTACTTTGCGATATTCGGCACGGCCGTGCATCTGGGCGGGTCACACCGCTCGGGAGCGATGCGACAAGCAGCCTCGGCCGGCCAAGCTAGTTGGCAATGACGGTGAACTTCTTGAACGGTTGCGTGATCGTCCAGATCGATCGCGTCCCGGCGCTGAAGTAGGCCACGTCCCCGGCCCGGAGCTCAAGCTTCTCCTCGGAGTCGGGGAGCTCGACCGTGGCCATGCCTTCGAGGACGTGGAATGCCTCGTCGCCGTCGAACCGGTACTCGTAGGTCGCCGGGTCCGAGCGCCAAAGGCACGCGTCCAGCTTCTTGGCTGAGCCGCCCGCCGGCTCGATCTGGTGGAACTCGCCCACCTTGATCCCATCGATGATGTCGGGCTCATAGCCCTCCGCGTCGACACGGTCAACCGCATAGTCGCTCTTAGCGTTGTCCATCATGCGCTCCTCTCGATTCCGGGCTCGGACGCTCGACAGTCTCGATGAGCGGCGCCGTCGGGTCAAGCGCAGTTAGCCTCGGTGACCCGGAGTCTCCCTCTCCTCTGCGTGGAGCACCCGCGAGGCGCCTCCTCGGCTTGGGCCGCCAAGCGAGAAGAGTTCTCCCTTCCAGCAGGAGCGGGCGTCTCAATGACCCGGTCTCCTGCTGTCGCTCGGGACGACAAGCAGCACGTCTCGAAGTTGCCGACCCTGCTAGCGCTTCCGCCCAATCAGGCTCACCTTCCGACACGACTGCTTTGGGTGGAACAGGAGCACTCTCCGCTTGAGGCTCGTGCGTTACAGGGCGACTCAGCGCGTCGCGGGGGGAGCGCGTCGTCCGGGAGGTACGTCGTGCTTCCTCGAAGGTGCGCCGGCGGGTACGAGGGCCTATGAGGTCGCTCCATGATCGTGGCGTGCTGATACGTTCCGGGGCATCCTTCGGGCCTGAGCCCGCGCGCGGTGACATCGCCGCGATTGATCCCCAGACCGACCGTCGTGGAAGCTCCACGAATGCGCACCAGCTTTAGCCGTGCTCCGATCACCCGAGTAGACCTTGTTCAGGTCCGCGGTGCGCCCGTAGCGCTGGGCGTGGTGAGCCGGTAGCGCTTCTGCATATCAGGTCACGAGCTCGGTGCCGAGCAGGTCACCGGACCAGTGGAGGGAGATCACGAAGTCTTGTTTCAGGTATTCGGGGAAGAACGTGCCGCAATTGCCGCCGACTCCTTTGCTGCTCACGGATTCGGCCGTGATTTCCGCGAATCCATTGGTCGGGAAGGTGCCTTCGAGTTTTGGAAAGCTCCAAACGCAGTGTCCCGGGAAGTCCAGCGCTTCGATCTTCAGTGGATACTTGCTCTTGTAGGTGACGCTGCCAGTGCCGTTCGCGGAGAGCTTCAGGCTGGTGATCCGCTCCGTGCCGACCACGTTCGCGCAAGTCCCTTCGCCGACACTCGCTTTGGAAAGCTTGATCGTGCCGGCGGGGTCGTGACCCAGGTCGCCACCGCCGTAGAGGACGCACTCGCTATCTTCGGGGAGCTCTATCTGGACGTCAAGTTCCTGGCCGCTGGGCACCGGGAAGCTGTCGTAGATGAGCTCGAGCTTGGGTTTGCGCGCCAGCGCCGGGCTTGCGGAGGTTGCGGTCAGGAGCAGCCCAGCCGCAAGGCAAAGGCATGCACGTGTGGCTCTCAACTGCGCTCCTTTCTCCGACACCCGAGCCGAGGGCTCGCTCGATGTGGAGAAGCTAGCAGAGCCGCCGCTCCCGGCGATTCTCATCGGCAGACATAGCCGAACCGGCGTGCTCAGGCCGCGACGACGGCCGGCGGGTCGACGCTTTTGACCGGCGAATCGGACGGCTCGATCGGGGTGCGAGATCGGGCCCGGTGCCCGGGGCGGCGCATATCCTGGATCTCGCTCGCCACCGCGGGGTTGGCGTCGAGGTGCGCCTTGGCCGCGGCACGGCCCCCTGCGGCATGCTCTTGAGCATCCGAGCGCTAACTTCTTGGGCGCGCTTGATGCTGGCGTCGTCGGGGTCGGTCAGGAACTTCCCCCCACCTCACGGTCGGCGTGGACGAGTCACCAGCTCATGGGCAGCACCCAATACGACAGCATGCGGGAGCACAGCGCAATCGCGGATGCGCGGAAGCAGACGTCTCGCGGGGTGCAGTCTGACGCTAGCGCTCCGGACGACACGCAGCACTCATCGAAGATCGCCGGGGTCGCTACCGCTTCCGCCCAAAGGCGACGCTGCGAACGCGGCCAGCGCGCAGACAACAAGCGGCAATGTCGCCCTCGGACGACGCGATATAGCCCCCACCCGATCCAGGCTCGATCATCCTACGACCGCCGTCACGCGAAAGCGTGGTGCGCGGTCACGGCGGTCGCGCTCTCGCTAATCGTCCTAGGCAGGCACCTGGAGCGGTAGTACGGCAACGGGGACTAAGCAGCAGCCGGGATGAGTTCGCCACCACACGGGGGCGCGTCCGTTCGTGGTGGCGGGCCGCTCCGTAGGATCTCTGAGATGGTCCATCCAGAGCCGTCGCCGTCAGCGGGTGCCCTTGAGCAGGTTCGGCGCTTGGCGGGATCGTCGGCCACGATTGACTCGGTGGTGAGACTGGAGGGCGGCCAGCACGCCGCCACGTGGAGGGTGGACACTGCGAGCCCTGCGCGCACAATCGTCGTTCGGCAGTTCCCGTTTGGCGACTCGGCCGGTGAGTACGAGGTGCGGGTCTTGCGGGCGCTCGACGGCCTTGGAGGGTTGGCGCCGGTGCTGTTAGGCAGCGACCTGGGTGGCCGATGGTCGGGGTGTCCGACGACGCTGATCAGCTGGCTTGACGGCCAGGCGGACATCACGCCCAGTGATCCCGACGCTTGGGCTACGCACCTAGGTCACACGCTGGCCTGGGTGCACGCGGTGCCCAGCGACCGGCTGTCTGCCCTGCCGAGCCTGTTCGAAGGAAGAGGCGGGACTCGTGAGCACTTGGAGGGCCCGCTCGCACCGTGCATCCGCTCTGACTGGCCGCAGATCACCGCCGTTCCGCAGGTGCTCACGCACACCGACTACTGGTCGGGCAACGTCGTCTGGCGAGACGGAGTGCTGGCGGGCATCGTCGACTGGGCAGGCGCGGCGCGCGGCCCACGTGGCTACGATGTCGGCTGGTGCCGCCTCGATCTGTACCTGCTGTTCGACGAGCGACTCGCCGACATATTCCTTGCGGCCTACGAGGATGCGGCCGGCCACCAGGTCGCCCGCATCGCATTGTGGGATGGCTGGGCTCTCGCGCGCTCGCATGACATTGTCGAATCCTGGGATGCGAACTACCGGCCACTGGATCGGGCGGACCTGGATGAGGGTGAACTTCGGCGGCGCCATGCCCAATGGACAAGTCGTGTCACGGAGCAAAAGTGACAGCCACCAGAGCGGGGAGACCGAGATTCCTCGGACTCAGGAGCACGTTATTGGTAACGCATAAACACAGCTCAAGAGGTTCTCTGGCGAGAGAAACTCCACTTCCGCATCCACGCGCAGGAGCGATGAAGCGGGTACGGCCGCGGGTGCAGACGGCTTTCTTTCCCCGGTTCACTTTCGCTGGCGTGCGAGTTCCGACCTTCTAGCGGCGGAGCTCGGCCCTTAGCCGGGCAGCGAGCCGCACGGAGGCCTCGATCTCAACACTGCGTATCGAGACGCTCTCGACGTTCAGCCCGAAGGGAACGCCGACGCGCCGGCAAAAGGCGATCAGCTCGATCGCCGTTGCGACCGCTTGATCGTAGGACGCGTCGAGGGTGTCGTCAGCATGGCGCAGATCGTTCGCGATCCAGCGCGGGACGTCGACGCCGAGCCACTGGAGGAACTCCAATGTCTTCATTGAGCCGCAGACTGAGAATGTGAAGACGATCGGCACCGGCTCTAGGTTCTGGGCGGCGCACTCGTAGCGATAGTCGGAGACCAGGTCCTTCGCAGCGTTGACGTCGTATACGACCTGGGTGACGAAGAAGGAGCAGCCTGCAGCCTGCTTTGCGATGAGCCGGAGGTGCTCATTGCCACCGCGCGCGTGCCGCTCGGGGATCGCTACTCCGCCTAGCGGCAGGTCCGGCCGGACTTCGGTTCGGAGCTCGTATGCCCGCGAGAGCGAGGTTGCAACCGCCTTCTCGCCGGATGAGGCCCCGACGAAGACTGACAGCGTTCGGGCCGGATCCTGGTCGCGCAGCCATAGACGGAGGCCGTCCTCGGCGTGCTTGCTGACCGCGCGGTAAACGACGGCAGGCACGTCCAAGCCCACGAGATCACGAGCGAGATACTCGGCCGGGTCCATCGTGGGCAGGAACGGGAACGGGCGTTCGTTGGGATTACGGTCGCTCTCGTCATCGATGTCGTAAAGAACGAGGCCGTCTATCCCCACCGACCGGAGTCGCGCGAGTGTGACCTCAGCGATCTGCCTGGTCTGCTCCGGTCCGGTGGTCAGCCTCGGTGGCGTCACCGCGAAGATCAAGAACTCACCCCTCCGATCGGCGATGCGCTGGTGCAGCTCCATGCGCGGAACCGTAGCCAACCGTCGTCGCCTGGGACCAGCCCGACGTCGGCTCTGTGCACGTCCAGTTGCCCCAACTGCCAAATGTGATCAGCGGCAAGCTCCCGACAGTGGGGCTGTCGGGACTCAACTGAGGGCGGATTACGCGATCCCCAATGGGCCGCACTGAAGTGCTGCAGGCAGCATCGACTCAGCGTCGTAGGCGTCGCTGGTTTGCCGCTTCTGCGCCCACCTGGGACCGCTGCCGAGAGGTCGCTGCTCGGCGCCAGTGCGGCCACGAGATTCGCGCCGACCGCGTGACCTTCGGTACGGGGCGATCACGATCTCGGCCCATCGCAGCTCGGGACCGCGATTGCTGACGGACACAGGCAGTCACGAAGCCGTGCCGCCGTCCCAAGGCTCGCGCGGACGCGAAAGCGGGCCGGAAGTCGGCACGTCGAGCCGCACCTGCTCGTCGCCAAGCGCAGTGGAGCCGCATCGCGCCCGCACTCGCCTCGATGCGAGCGTCTGTGCGAGCCCCGGCCACACTGCTGCAGGGGACGACAAGCAGCACTCATCGAAGATCGCCGGCTACCGCTTCCGCCCAAAGGCGACGCTGCGAACGCGGCCAGCGCGCAGACAACAGGCGGCAATGTCGCCTCGGACGGAGTGATATAGCCCCCCGATCCCACCTCGATCATCCTAGGACCGACATCACGCGAAAGCAGTCGTCGGCGGTCGCGGCGGTCGCGTCCCCGGTCTGCTGTAAATCGCCGGAGAGCCGTCAAGGTCACGGCGTAGGTTCCCCAAAGTCCTGCAAGACCAAGAAGGGAGACCTACGCCGTGAAGAGAACGCTACCGCCGTCGGCGGAAATAGAGACACAGATCGACCAGCTGCTTGCCGTCGGGGTCGGCGAGAACCCCAGAGAGTCGCTATCTGAGCTGGCGAAGCTCGGTGCCCGATTGATCATCCAGCGCGCTGTCGAGGACGAGTTCGACGCGTGGCTCGGCAGAGCGCGCTATGAGCGCCGGCCCGACTACCAGCGCGGGCTTCGCAACTACGAGTCGGGGCTCAGAAACGGCTATCGCCCTCGCCGGGTGCAGACCGCGGAAGGGGAGCTGGAGGTCGAGATCCCGCAGGTCCGCGAGGCTGCCGAGCCGTTCGTCTCTGCGCTGTTCCCGCACTCGACGAAGCTGCTGCGTACCCGGCCGCTGGAGGCGATGGTTGTTGGCGCCTTCGTTCGCGGCCTCTCGATGCGAGACATCGAATCGCTGTGCGAGGAGGCGGGGCTCGGCAAGCTCTCGAAGTCGACCGCGTCAAGGATCTGCCAGGAGCTGCGCGAGCGCTTCGAGCAGTTCAAGCGCCGCGACCTCTACGGGGTCGGACTGGTGGCGCTATTCCTCGACGCGATCTTCCTGAACGTCAGGCCGAAGGGCCCGAAGGAGGGCGTCCTTTGTGCCTGGGGCTTCAGCGAGCAAGGCGAGCGGGTTCTCGTCGGCGTGTGCCTCGGGATGCGTGAGTCCCACGAGGACTGGCTCTCGCTCGCGAGGGATCTGATCGCCCGCGGGCTCGGAGCGCCGATGCTCGTCGTTGCCGACGGCGCCCCTGGACTGATCAAGGCGGTCGAGCAGTGCTGGCCTTCTTCGGATCGTCAGCATTGCTCTGTGCACCGGGCGCGCAACCTGATCGCGAAGCTGCCCGAACAAGAGCGCGAGCGGGTGCGCCGGGCCTATTGGAAGGCGCTCGACGAGGCCAAGGACGAGCGCGACGCAACCGAGCGCCTTCAGGCCCTCGTCGCCGAGCTCGAGCGGGCCGGCTACGCGTCGGCCGCGAGATGCCTCGCGGATGATCTCGATGCTCTGGTCGTCCATCTGCGCTACCCGCTGCGCCACCGCAAGCGCTGGCGCTCGACGAACCTGCTCGAGCGGACGCTCGGCGAGGTGAAGCGAAGGACGAAGGTGATCGGAAGATTCCCCGGCGAGGAGAGCTGCCTCTCGCTCGTCTGGGCCGTGCTCGACCTCCAAATCAACAACACCTGCAACGGGGTCAAGCTCTCCGAGATCGACCGCCAGAAGCTCTACCGGCTCCGCCACGAGCCAGCAGAATCAGAGGCCGAGGAGAAGGAGGTGGTTGCCGCATAAACTGACGTCAAGGGAACCAAAGCCGCAGCGAAGTTACAGCAGCTTTGGGACGCGACCGTCGCGGCTTTCGCGCTCCTGCTTTTCGTCCAGAGCGACAGCTCGAGCGGTGTTGATAGCGGTACCTGCTTTGGCGCAGGAGCTGCTGTCTCGGGAGGCGTGGGGGCGTTTGGCCTGGGACGCGTGGTGTGCGCTAGCCGTGGACGATCGTAAAGGCGAGCGTGGCGGGCTTTGAGGTTCCGGCGGTGTTGCTGGCCGACAGCAGCGCGGTGTAGGCGCCTGCCGGCAGCGGGCTGTGTCCGATGCGCCCGCTGAAGGAGACGCTGTCGTGGCCGTTCGGCTCGCTGGCCCGTGTCAGCGTGGCGAGGGTCAGCGTGCGCGCGCAGGGTTTGGCGTGCGCCCGCTTGAGCGTTGCGCTCGGCGCCAGGCAGCTGTTGCCGTGGCGCAGCCCGGCGACGGTCCGCGTGATCTTGATCTTCACAGTCGCTGCGGCCGACAGTGTGAAGCGGAAGCTCGTCCCGAGCGGGGCCTTCCCGGCCGAGATCGCCGTGCTCGCTTTGGCGACGCGAAAGCGCCTGTTGGTCATGCTCGCCGCAGTGATCGCTGGCGGCTGTGGCGTGCTCAAGGGTGTGATCGACGGCGGGGCCGCCTGGACGGTGTAGGTGATGCTCGCCGTGGCGGTTTTCCCGTCTTTGCTCTTGGCGGTCACGGTGTAGGTGTGCGCGCCGATGGTGGAGGTTTCGAGTGTCCCGGTGCTCCCCGAGCCGCCGTTTGAGTCGGTGCACGATTCGATCCCCGGCCCGCCTTCGGCCTCCGTGCACGAGAACGATGTCGCGAGGACCTGCCCCTGCGTGTAGACCCCACCAGATGACGGCGAGCCGATCGAGGCAGCCGGCGGACCTTCAGGGCCGACCGCCACCCCGCCCGGGCCGTCCAGGCCGCCGATGAGGCTCGCGTTGACGGTGGCGCCGCCCGTGGTGTACTCCCCGACCGTGTCCGTGTCGATACCGTTGTTGGCGACGTAGAGGTCTGAGCCTTCGAGCGCCACCCCGGCCGGTCCGTCCAGGCCGCTGATGAGGCTCGCGTTGACGGTGGCGCCGCCCGTGGTGAACTCCCCGACCGTGCCGCTACCGTAGTTGGTGACGTAGAGGTCTGAGCCGTCGAGCGCCACCCCGACCGGGTCGTCCAGGCCGCTGATGAGGCTCGCGTTGACGGTCGCGCCGCCCGTGGTGTACTCCCCGACCGTGGTGCCACCCTCGTTGGTGACGTAGAGGTCTGAGCCTTCGAGCGCCATCCCGTACGGGTGGTCCAGGCCGCTGATGAGGCTCGCGTTGACGGTCGCGCCGCCCGTGGTGAACTCCCCGACCGTGCCGCCTTCGTAGTTGCTGACGTAGAGGTCTGAGCCCTCAAGCGCCACCCCGACCGGGTCGTCCAGGCCGCTGATGAGGCTCGCGTTGACGGTCGCGCCGCCCGTGGTGTACTCCCCGACCGTGCCGGCAAAGTAGTTGGTGACGTAGAGGTCTGAGCCCTCGAGCGCCACCCCCCACGGGTGGTCCAGGCCGCTGATGAGGCTCGCGTTGACGGTCGCGCCGCCCGTGGTGTACTCCCCGACTATGCCGTTATTGACGTTGGTGGCGTAGACCTCGGCGCCCGCCTGAGTCGCTAGCGCCGAGGCGAGCACCCCGAGCGCCAGCGCCAGCGTCGCGAGAGCGAGCCTCAGCCCGCGCCCGGCACCCAGAGGGCGCACGGCGTGGGAGTGCCTGCCAACGCTGTGAGCCATGCCCGCCGCGAACAGCGGCCCGAGACGCGAACCCAACAAACCAGCCTGAAACCTGATTGGATTCCCTCCCCCTGTCTTGCCCCCAAGCCTAGCCCTGGCCGGTCGGCGTCGAAAAGCGAGCCGGGAGCCTATCAGCAGGCCCAGGCCACCGGGGCCGCCCTCACGCTCGCCGGCCCGCTACCGCTTCCGCCCAAAGGCGACGCTGCGAACGCGGCCAGCGCGCAGACAACAAGCGGCAATGTCCCCCTCCGACAACAGGTTCTGTATAACGATCGTGCTACAGAGTCCGCCGTCGTCGGACTAGGACTCCTCCGCATCCTCCTGCTCGTCCTCGACGTCGAACTCGCCGTCCTGCTCGCCGTCGCCGTCCTGCTCGCCCCCGCCGTCCCGTCGCAGCCAGCCGGCGAGCTGCTTGCCGACGGAGTTGATCGACTCGCCGGCGTCGCGAAAGCCGTCGCGGACGCGCTCGGAGTAGAAGGTCACGGCCTCGCTGCTGTCGGCGCGAGCGTCGACCGGCTCGCCTCGGCGCGGATACTCGCCGGAGCCGACGATGCGGTCGAACTCGCCCGAGCGCACCCACGCCATCAGCTCGTGCGTGCGCTTGACCGTCATCGGATGGGTGACGCCGAGGTCGAGCATCAGCCGCGTGAGGCGTTCCAGCGGTCCGCCCTTCTCTTTGTAGTCCAGCCCCTGGCGCATGAACACGTCGAGATCGAGCCGATCGACCATCGCCCCGGCGGCGATCGACATCAGCGTGCGGCACACGGCGAGCGGGTCGCGGGTGACGAGCGCGGCGGCGCGGTCGGCGCTCAGCTCCGTCGCCCGGCCCCACTCCATCAGCGCGGTGCGTACGGGGGTGAGCGACAGCGGCAGCCGCGCGCTGCGCGTCATCAGCACGAGGATCGTGAGCGCCGTGCGGTAGAGCTGGTGGTCGGAGAGGATGTGGGCGGCCTCGTGCGCGAACACCGCCCGGCGCTGGGGAGCGTCGAGCAGTTGCAGCAGCTCCGACTGCACGACGACGATTGGCCGGCGGGCGCCGATCGCAAGCGCGTTGGGCATCGGAAACTGACTGAGATAAAGGTCGGGCGCCTCGCCCATGTCGAGCGTGACGTACGCGAGCGCGTGATCGCGCCACACCTCCCCGAGCTGGTCTTCGGACAGGCGCACCGAGGATCCCAGGTAGGCCTGACGCAGCGCCCGCTCGTAGCCCAGCTCGATCAGCTTGCGCACGACGGTGTCGAGGTATGGGATCGAGCCGAGCGCGGCGGTGGCCGCGCGGTCGGCCGGGTGCTGGAAGGCCCGCGGCGAGATGTCCGTCAGCCGGTAGCCCTCGGCCGGAACGCTCGATCCCGCGGAAGCCATCCGTTCAGCCTACACCCGATGGGGCGCCCACACGCGACCCCGCTGGCCGGCCCTCACAGGCCGGCCCCTCAAAACCTAATCCGCCAGTCCCGTGCGCCGCACGTACGCGGTTATCTCCGCGCGCGAGGAGAAGCCGAGCTTCTCGATCGCGCGGGCGCGATAGGTCTTGACGGTGCGCTCGGCGACGTTGAGCTGCTCGGCTATCTCCGGGTTGGTGTAGCCGTTGGCGATCAGCCTCACCACCTCGCGCTCGCGCTCGCTCAACACGACGCCGTCGGTGACGCCGTCCTCGCCGGTGGCCATCAGCGCACCGAGCCGCGGGTGCAGGTAGTTGCCGCCGGCCACCGCCAGACGGAACGCTTGCAGCAGCTCCGCGGGCTCGGCCTCCTTGAGCACGTAGCTGCGCGCCCCGGCGCGGAGCGCCTGGCGAGCGTACTCGGGGTCCTCGCGCATCGTCAGGATCGCGACCGCGAGCGTGGGATGGGCGATGAAGCACGACGCCAGCGCCCCCAGGCTCGAGCCTCCCGGCATCGTCAGGTCGAGCGTCAGCAGGTCCGGCTTGTGCTCGCGCACCTCGCGAATCATCGACGGGATGTCCGCCGCTTCGGCCACGACCTGGAACTCGCCTCCCTCCCGCAGCAGCACGGCGCGGATGCCATCGCGCACGACGGCGTGGTCGTCGGCGATGATCACGTCGATCGGTCGACTCACCCCTGGCGTGCCGGCATCCATACGAAGACACCGTAGCCGCTCGACAGGACCGATCCAACGTCTGCACGGGACGACGTGCGATGGCACCTTTGGGACGACACGATCGGCACCGTTGGCCCTGCATACAAACGGCCTGCGGGAGCACATCATTTGTCTCGTGAGCCGCGACCTCGAAACCGAAGGCACTAAACCATCTGGCGGAACTCGACCGCGGCTTCGAATCGTCGGCGGAGGCTCGCGGGTGGTGATCGCGGACGCGAACGCGGCCAGGCGCGCCGCCCTGCTCGACGAGCTGACCCAGACGATGCCCGAGGGCACCGTCTTCAAGGAGGCAGGCACCGTCTCGGAGGTGCTCGAGCATGCCCGTGACAGCCAGATGGTGATCCTCGGCGGCGCGCTCGGGCCAATCCCGGCAAGCTCGGTGATTCGCATCCTCGGGCAGCGCCACCCGGGTCTGCACGTGGTCAACCTCGCAGCCTCGGGGCACGTGGATCGGTGATCCGCGGGTCCGCCCGCGCGCTGCGGCTGCGTGCGGGGAGACCGAACAGCGATGCATCGAGAAGGTGCATCGCTCGACGCCGTCGCAGGCAGGCGCTAGCGTGGCGGCGTGAGATCCCCGCTGTCCTCGCCGCAGCTGCGCAGGATCATCCTCGCTTACACGGTCAACCGGCTGGGGACCTGGTTCGGCTTGCTCGCACTGGTGATCGCGGTCTACGACCACACGCACAGCGCGCTGGCGGTCGCCGCGCTGCTGCTCGCCGGACAGGCGCTCCCCGCGTTCGCCGTGCCTGCGATCGTCGCGCGCGTGGAGGCGTCGCGGGGCCACAGCGAGCTCAGCGCCCTGTACGTGTTCGAGGCGGTCGTGACAGCGGGGCTGGCGGTCCTGCTGTGGCACTTCTCGCTCGCGGCGGTGCTCGTGCTGGTGGCGCTCGACGGGACGGCCGCGCTGGCGGCCAGCGCGCTCCTGCGCGCGGAGGTCGCACGTGCGGCACGCGCTCAGCTGGTGAGCGATCCGCCGCTCGACCGCGCGTCCGGCGAGGATGACCGTCACGAGGCCGAGCGCAAGGCCAACGCGGCCCTGAACGTGGCCTTCTCCAGCACCTTCGTGCTCGGACCGGTGATCGGCGGCGTCGTCGTCGCGGCCGCGGGCGCGTCCACGGCGCTGTTCATCGACGTCGGCTCGTTCCTGGCGTGCGGGGCGCTGGTGCTCGACCTGAAGCCCCATGTCGAGCAGGCGGCCGGCGAGTCGGTGCGCGAGCGCCTGCGCTCCGCGCGGCAGCACATCAACGAGGCCCCGGCGCTGCGCGCGCTGCTGCTGGCGCAGCTTGTCGCCTACATCTTCGTCGAGACCGGTGCGCCGATCGAGGTGTCGTTCGTGAAGTCGACGCTGCACGCCGGAGACAGCGGGCTCGGCCTGGTCCTGACGATGTGGGGCGCCGGCGCGGTCCTCGGCAGCGTCGTGTTCGCGCGCCTGATCAGACGTCCGCTCGGAGAGATGCTGAGCGCGGGCACGCTCGCGATCGGGCTCGCCTACCTCGGCCTGGCCGCCGCGCATTCGCTCGAGTTGGCGTGCGTCGCGGCGCTGGTGGGCGGCGTCGGCAACGGCCTGCAGTGGCCGTCGCTGATCAGCATCGTGCAGAAGGCCTCGCCCGAGCACCTGCACGGGCGGATGATGGGCGCGGTCGAATCCCTGGGCGCCATCTGTCTCGGCGTCGGACTGCCGCTGGGAGGCCTGCTGGTGGCGCTCACCTCACCGCGCACGGCGTTCGTCGTGGTCGGCTTGGGCGCGATCGTGATGACCGCCGTGCTGTTGCGCGTGTCAGGTCTCTCGGACGGCGCCGCGGCCCAGACGGACGTCGAGCAGCGCGCCGCTGTGGCGGACAGCACGACCGCCGTCCTGCACGAGCGGTAGGTCATCGCAGACTGCGCGCCGAGCACGGCGCGCTGGTCCGCCGACGGTGCCACCCGCCCGCGCCGGCCGGCGCGAGGCTGCCCGTTTGTCCCACCTGCCGCCGGCCGTCACCGGCCGGCGCGATTCCGCCCTTTAGTCCCACGTGCCGTCGGCCGTTAAGTACGACAGGACCGACAATGCGCTCACCCAAGTACAAGCGGCGTGCCTTCTGGGCTGCGGAGCTCCTGCTGCTGGCGGCGACGGTCGCGGCGAGCATGGAGCTGGCGCGCGTCGACGAATGGCACCCGCTGTCGCTGGTGGCGCTGCTGGTGGCGCTGGCCCTCATCGGGCAGTGGTTCAGCGTCGAGATCCGCGGCGGGGAGCTCAGCGCCTCGCTGATCGCGATCGTGCTGGCGATGGGGCTGCTCGGGCCGCTGCCGGCCGCCGTATGCGGCATCGCGGCGATGATCTTCAAATCCGCGGTGCGCCACCTCTCGCCGGCGGCGTGGCTCAACAACCTCTCGACCTACGCGGCCGTCCCGTTCGCGGGAGGGTTGATCGTGCGCACCGCCGTCCACGCCATCCCCAGCCTGATGCGCCACGGCCTCGCGCAGAGCAGCACCTTCGGCCTGATCCTGTTCGCGGCCTTCCTGCTCGGCACCGCGCTCTCGTTCATCCTGTTCGCGCTGGACGCGAGCACCAGGGACGAGGTCCTGGTCGGGCGCGAGATGCGCGAACTGCTGCCGCTGCTCCCCGGCGAGCTCGCGGCCGGTGCCCTCGCGACGATCCTCGCGCTCGCCTACAGAAGCGTGGGCGCCTCCGCGCTGGTCGCCGGGATCGTGGTGCTGCTGATCTTCCAGCGCCTGACGGTCGCGCTGCTGCGCTCCGAGGACCGCGCCGAGCAGCTGTTCGCGCGCTCCAGGCAGCTCGTGGGCCTGCAGCTGGGGGTGCTGAGAACGCTCGTCAGGGCGCTCGGGATGCGTGACCAGCGGACCGCCCGGCACGCCGCCGCGGTCGCCTTCTACGCGAAGACGCTGGCGGCCGAGCTCGGCTGCGACACCGACCAGCAGGACATGATCCACACCGCCGGCCTGCTCCACGACATCGGCAAGTTCACCTGGCCGGACCGGATCCTGAACGCCGACGTCGTCCAGGCCGAGGACCTGGCGACCGTCCAGCGCCATCCGCAGGAGGGCGCGATTCTCGTGGGCACGCTCGACGGCTATGGCGAGGTGGCCGACGCGATCCTCTACCACCACGAGCGCATCGACGGCCGCGGCTACCCGGCGGGCCTGATCGGCAACGAGATCCCGCTGGGGTCTCGCATCCTCGCGATCTGCTCCAACTACGACGCGATGACCGCCAGCGACAGCTACCGCTCGCCGATGGCGCCCGAGGAAGCGATGGCCGAGCTGCGCAGCGCCGCACGCAACGGCCAGCTCGACGCCGAGCTGGTGGACGTCTTCATCGCCGTGCTCGAACGGGAGGGCGCGACATTCGCCCAGGAATCGGACTTCGAGACGGAGCTCGAATTCGAGCGGCGAGTGCGCAAGCTGGCAGAGCCAGGCTCAGGTCAGCTTGGCTCACAAACGGCCCACGCCACCGGTGCGCGGCCACGCGACTGGCTGTCGAGCGGCCCGATGCCCGGGCGACGTGCGCTCAACAAAGACTAAGAGCGTACCGCCATGTGCGGCACGCCCCAGGCCCTAAATCCTGTCGACTGCTTCTATTTCGACGGCCAAGATGCCATGGTTGTCTCCTTCTCGATTTGCGAGGCGCCCACCGTCTCTCCTGCCTTGGGCACGGCCCACCTCTGAGTAGGTTTGCTAAGCATAGCGTAGAGGTGGACGAAATGTCCACCTTGCGCAGGTTTTTGCAGGAATGCTTGCAAAGGAGGGTTTCGCGCGCAGAGCTCGTGGGCGCCCACACGCGGGGCCGGCTTCGGCCCGCAGCCATCGGTGCGGCGGACCGCGCAAACGCCCGCAAAGCTCAGCTGCGCTCAAGTTCGCGGAGCTTTCTGACGAAACATGCAACATGCCGCTGTCTCCCTCGCCGCCCCGCAACGAGCGCCAGCTCGTCTTCACGAGCTCACAGGCCGCGCGCTACGTGGGCGTCTCGCTGGCCACCGTCCGTCGCTGGACCGACGCCGGCCACATCAGCTGCTACAGGACCCCGGGAGGCCAGAGGCGCTTCTCGCGGGCCCAGCTGGACGAGTTCATCCTCTCGATGCAGCGCACCATTCCCACCGGCGAGCCGGCGGTGGGCGAGCACCCCAGCGCGCGCGTGGCCTGAGCCGCGCGGGCGCGATCAGCTGGAAAGGCGCCCGAACTTCTCCCGCAGCCGGCGGTAGAAGGACGAGCCCGGCAGTTGGGCGATCGTGCCGACGTCGTTGACGAACCGCGCCTCGATCGCACCCGCCGGCGGGATCTCCCCGGCCGGGCGACCGTCCACCGCCACGTCGAGCGGCTCGCGCGAGCGGTTGTAGATCGTCATCCGGTCTTCCGGCGCCACCACCAGCGCACGCGCGGTCATCGAGTGGGGCGCGATGAACGACACCACGAAACCCTCGACCCCCCACGCCATCACCGGCCCGCCGTTGGCCAGGTTGTAGCCGGTCGACCCCGCCGGGGTCGCGACCACCAGGCCGTCGCAGCGAACGCTCCCGGCCTCCTCCCCGTCGAGCTCGTATGCGAGCTCGGCGACCCGCTCGCCGACCTTGCGATGGATGGCCACGTCGTTGATCGCCATCTGGACGGCGCCCGAGCCGGGTCCCGGGGCAGCCGCCCGGCCATGGTCGCCGAGCACGATCGCCGGCAGCCGCAGCAGCTCGAAGTCGCCGCCGAGCGCGCGGGCGATGCCGTCCTCGATGTCCTGCGGCTCGACCGTCGCCAGGAAGCCGATCTCTCCGAAGTTGATCGCGAACACGGGCACGTCGGTGCCCGCGTAGCGCTGCAGCGCGCGCAGGATCGTCCCGTCGCCGCCGAGCACGATGCACAGCTCGACGTCGTCCCTGGCTGGCGCGTCGAGCGCCACGCCCGGACCGGCCCTCAGGCCGTGCTTGCGCGTCTCCTCCTCGTCCAGCCGCAACGTCACCCCGGCCTGCGCCGCACGCTCCGCCAGCAGCTCGAGCGCCGTCTCGGTGTCGTCGGCGCGGCGGTGGGTGATCACCGTGACCTCTCTCACGGCTCCACCTCGCGCGCCATCCGCTCGAGCGCCGCCCGCTCCCGCGAGGAGTGTCCGCCCGCCGGATCGGTCAGCCACACGAACGTCTCGCGGTTGCCCTTCGGCCCGGGCAGCCCCGAGGAGTGGTAGCCGACCACAGCCGCGCCCAGCGCCAGCGCGGTCTCGCCGACTCCGATCAACGCCTCCCGCCGGTCCTCCGCGCTGCGGACCACCCCCCCCTTGCCGACACGACCGCGCCCGAGCTCGAACTGCGGCTTGACCAGCGCGAGCACGTCGTAGGGGCGGGCCAGGCATCCGAGGACCGCGCCCAGCAGCTTCCCCAGCCCGATGAACGAAACGTCGATGCTCGCAAGATCCGGTGGCGCATCCTCGCCGAACCTCGCCGCCGGCAGCATCTCTGCTGTCAGCGCGCGGGCGTTCGTGCGCTCCATCACCGACACCCGCGGATCGCTGCGCAGGCGGTAGTCGAGGATCCCGTAGCCGACGTCCACGGCGATCACTTCGCGGGCTCCGCGCTGGAGCAGGCAGTCGCTGAACCCGCCTGTCGAGGCGCCCACGTCCAGCGCGCGCCTGCCCCGCACGTCCAGCCCGCACGCCGTCAGGGCGTTGGCGAGCTTGATCCCACCGCGCGAGACGAACGCCGGTCCCTCCACGACTCGCACACGCGTCTCCACGTCGACCAGTTCGCCGGGCTTGGCCGCGCGGCGCTCGCCCGGGCGGGGGCTGGGGTGGGCGGTGGGCTCGCCGCCGCCGCGGGCGGGAACCAGAAAGACCTCTCCCGCCATCACCGACGCGGCCGCCCGGCTGCGCGACGGGAACAGTCCGCGCTCGGCCAGCAGAGTGTCGAGGCGGCGCTTTCCCATCGCTGAGGAACCCTTGCACACGAGCACGAACGCTGCGCCCGAGCCGCCCGCCGCGGCGGCGATCGAGCGCTCGCGCGCATCTCTGTGATCGATGTCACACAACAGCGCGCGCGATCCGGGCATCATGCTTGTTGATCGAGAGCGCAGCATCCACTCTCCTGAATCCCTCCTCCCGAAACGGCCCGCTTCCCCGGCGGGCCGTTTCATTTAACGGTCGCCCACGCGCCAACGATCGGTCAGGCGCCCGACGTCGGCCAGGCGCCCACGATCGCTCAGGCGCCGACGATCGCCGACCCGGCGCCTCGCGACCCGCTTCGCTGGACCTGCCCCGCCCCGCGGGCCGTGCGCCCGCCGTCTCCGCGATCGGAGATGGCCGCGGTCACGCGCTCGGCGATGTGCTCGCCCGTGAAGCCCACCTCCTCGTGCAGCAGCGCGGGCTTGCCGTGCGTCACGTAGCGGTCGGGCAGCCCCACCCTGATGATCCGCGGAGACGTCGTCAACCCGGCCTCGTTCAGCGTCTCCCACACCGCCGAGCCGAACCCGCCGGCCAGCACACCCTCCTCGACCGTCACGAGCAGATCGTGCTCCGCCGCCAGCTGGGCCATCAGGCCCGCGTCTATCGGCTTGGCGAAGCGCGCGTCCACGACCGTCACCGCGAGCTCCTGGCGGCGCAGCTCCTCGGCGGCGCTCAGCGCCTTGCCGACGCCCGATCCGTAGCCGATAAGCGCCACGCGCCGGCCGGCGCGCGCGGACGCGTCCGTCGTCTCGGCCTCGCACAGGATCTCGCCGGTGCCGATCGCGATCGCCTTCGCCTCGCCCGGCAGCTCCACGCCCGTCCCCTCGCCGCGCGGGTAGCGCAGCGCGATCGGGCCGTCGTGCTCGAGCGCCGTGCGCAGCATGTTCACGAGCATCGCCTCATCGCGCGGAGCCATCAGCACCATGTTCGGCAGGCAGCGCAGGTAGGCGATGTCGAACGCCCCGTGGTGGGTCGGGCCGTCGTCGCCGACGAGCCCCGCCCGGTCCATCGCGAACACCACGTTCAGGTTCTGCAGGCAGACGTCGTGCACGATCTGGTCGTACGCCCGCTGCAGGAACGTCGAGTAGATCGCTGCCACCGGCTTGACGCCCTCGAGCGCCAGCCCGGCGGCGAACAGGATCGCCTGCTGCTCGGCGATCCCGACGTCGAAGTAGCGCTCGGGCATGGCCTTCTGCAGGATGCTCAACCCGGTCCCCGAGTTCATGGCCGCGGTGATGCCCACCACGCGCTCGTCGCGTTCGCATTCGCGCACCAGCGCCTCGCCGAAGACCTGCGTGTACTGCGGTGGAGGCGGGGCCTGCGCGTCCGGCCCCGAGCCGCTCGCCGCCGGCGCGGGGCGCGTGGGAGAGCCGTTGAGGATCGACTTGGGCTTGGCCGCGTGCCACTTCTCCATCCCCTCCAGGCCGCCGTCCTCGGCGGGCGCGAAGCCCTTGCCCTTGACCGTCGCGATGTGCACCACCACCGGACGCTCGGCCGCCAGCGCCTCGCGCAGCGCCTCGCGCAGCGCGCGCACGTCATGGCCGTCGACCACGCCCATGTACGCCCAGTCGAGCTCCTCCCACCACAGGCCCGGCGCCCAGAACGCCTTGATCGACTCCTTCAGGTGCGGTCCGAGCCGCTCGAACGCCGCGCCGATCCCGCCCGGCAGGCGCACCAGCCCGTCCTCGACTCCCGCGCGCGCGCGCCACAGCTTGGGGTTCAGCCGCACGCGGTTGAAGTACCGCGACAGGGCGCCCACGTTGGGGGCGATCGACATCCCGTTGTCGTTCAGCACGACCACGATCGGCGTGCCCAGCCCGCCCGCCTGGCCGATCGCCTCGAACGCCACCCCACCGGTCATCGCGCCGTCGCCGATCACCGCCACGACCTTCCCATCCGTCTCCGACCTGCCCTGCTCGCGCGCCAGGTGGCGCATGCCCTCCTTGATCCCCACGGCATAGCCGATCGAGGTGGAGGCGTGCCCGGCGCCCATGATGTCGTGCGGGGACTCGGCCCTCGAGCAGAACGGCGCCAGCCCCCCGTACTGGCGGATCGTGGCCAGTCGATCGCGCCTGCCCGTGAGGATCTTGTGGGGGTAGGCCTGATGACCGACGTCCCACAGGATCTTGTCGCGCGGGGACTCCAGCAGCGAGTGCAACGCGACCGCCAGCTCGCACGTCCCGAGATTGGCGCCGAAATGACCCCCGATCTCCCCGACGGTGTCGATGATGTGCTCGCGCACCTCCTGCGCGAGCTGCGCCAGCTCCTGCTCGGAGAGACCGCGCAGGTCCTCGGGACCGTCGATCCTCTCCAGCACGCTCTGCTCCGGAGCGCTCATGAGGTGCGCGTGAAGATGAAGTCGGCGATTCCCTCGAGCTCCGCCGTGGCGTCCTCGGCGGCCGATCGGCTGGCAACCTCGGCGAGCGCCTCCCGCGCCATCCGATGCGAGACGGCCGCCAGCTCTCTGGCGCGCTCGATTCCAAACTCGCTCACGTACGTGCGCTTCCCGTGACGCTCATCGCTACCTCGTGGCTTTCCAAGTGCATCGTCGGTGCCTGTCACATCAAGTATGTCGTCCACGATCTGGAACAGCACGCCCAGCTCCGCGGCAAAGCGTCGGAAGGGGGCGATCTCAGGTTCGTCTTCGATCCCTCTCAACAGTAGTACGCAGAGCACCGACGCGCCAATCAGGCGTCCAGTCTTGAGCTCGTGCAGCCTGCGCAGCGCGGCCGGACCGGACGGGGTGCGCGGGTTCACGTCCGCGTACTGCCCGCCGACCATGCCGTTCACGCCTGTCGCCGCCGCCAGCTCCGCGGCCGCCGCCAGCACCCGCTCGGGCGCCGAGCGCTGGTTGCGCAGCAGGTGGCGGAAGGCCTCCGCGTACAGGCCGTCGCCCGCCAGGATCGCCACGTCCTCACCGAACTTCACGTGGCACGTGGGCGCTCCGCGGCGCAGCTCGTCGTCGTCCATCGCCGGCAGGTCGTCGTGGATCAGCGAGTAGGTGTGGATCAGCTCGATCGCGCCCGCCAGGGGCAGCACCTCCTCCTGCTCCAGGCCGACCGCGCGCGCGGTCGCCAACGCCAGCACCGGGCGAATGCGCTTGCCGCCCGCCAGCAGCGAGTATCGCATCGCCTCGTCCAGCCCCGCCGTGATGGGCTCCTCGGCGAAGCTCATCTCCGCCAGGTAGCGCTCGACCTCCTCGCGCAGATGGTCCGGGTAGCCGGCGGTCACGGCGTCAACGCACCGGTGGATGGGCCGGCGGGTGGCTGGTGGATGCGGTGGGCGGCAGCGGGTGGGGCACCTATAGCAGGGTGTCCTGACCGGGCGCCGGGGCGGAGACCTCGGCACGCGTCAGCTGCTCCAGCTCCGTGGCCGCCTGGGTCGCCAGCGCGGCGCAGTCCTCGACCATGCTCGCCGCCGCGTCCGGCGAGAGCTCGCCCGAGCGCAGCTGCTCGCCCGCGCGCTCCAGGCGCGCGATCAGCTCGTCAAGGCGCTCGATGCTGGGGTTCTTGCTCATTGGATCCGCGCATTGTCTCGCACCTCGCGCAACACTGCCGCGAGCACCCCGTTGACGAAGCCCGGGGCGTCTGAGCCGCAGAACGTCTTCGCGCTCTCCACCGCCTCCTCGATCGCTCCCTCGGAGGGAATCGGCTCGTCGGCCGGGACGGCGTCGGGGTGGAGGATCTCGACCAGCGCCACGCGCATGATGCTGCGCTCCAGCGGCTGGATCCGCTGCACCGACCACCCGTGGGAGTGGCGGTCGATCACCTCGTCGAGCTCCTGCGCCCGGTCGGCCGCCGCCTGCGCCAGCGCCCGCGCGAACAGCGACGCGTCGGGCGTCAGCGTCTGCGCGAGCGGCCTGCCCGTCAGGTCGTGCTGGTAGAGCGCGATCACGGCGGCCCTGCGCTGATCGGCGCGGCGCATTCAGGCGCGCGCGAGGTAGTCGCCCGAGCGCGTGTCCACCCGGATGCGCTGTCCCGGCTCGACGAACAGTGGCACCTGGATGACCGCGCCCGTCTCCAGCGTCGCCGGCTTGGTGCCACCGCTCGACGCCGAGTCGCCCCGCACCCCCGGGTCGGTCTGGCTGACCTCGAGATCGACCGCGCTCGGCAGCTGCACGTCAGCCGGCTCGCCGTCGATGAACAGCACGTCCACCTCGCCGCTCGGCGTGATCCAGCGCAGCGCGTCCGCAACGGTGCGCTCCGGAACCGCGATCTGCTCGAAGGACTCGATGTCCATGAAGTGCGCGTCCGTGCCATCCGCGTACAGGAACTGCATCGTCCTCGACTCCGTGCGCACGGAGCGGAACTTCTCGCCCGCCCTGAACGTCCGGTCGATCACGTTGCCGTCGGAGGCCCTGCGCAGCTTGGTCCGCACGAACGCCCCGCCCTTTCCGGGCTTGACGTGCTGGAACTCGATGATCTTGAAGATGCTGCCGTCGACCTCGATGTGGTTCCCGTTCTTGAACTGATTGGTGCCTAGCACGTATTCCCTCGACCCTTCACCGTATGTCCACGACCTCGAGCAAGCCTAGCCGCATGGATCAAGACGTGCGGGTCACCCGAGCCGATGGGCGCTCGTCAAAGAGGCCCGGCCAGAGCGACGACGAGGCAGCGCTCAGTAGTTTCGTGGAATGACAGCCGTCCAGTTCGTGCTTGGGCTGGCGCGCCTGCTGGGCATCGTCGCGCCGGCGCTCCTGGTGGCTCACCTCCTCCGGCGTCGCTATTTCAGCCTCGCCGGCTCCCTGGCCGTGCTCGCCGAGTCGGTGCTCGCCCTGAGCGTGGTACTGGTCGGCGCCGAGGCGCTTGGCCTGGTAGCTCTGATGCGACCCGTCGCCCTGATCCCGCTGATGGTGCTGCTGGCCGCAGTCGTGTGGCGACTCGCTCGAGGCGGGCCTGCCGCGCTGGCCAGGCCGGAGACGGCACGGCCGAGCCGGGGGCGTGACCTCACGACGGTCTGCGCGCTCGTCGCCGTGGTCGTGGTGGTTGCGCAGTGGTGCGTGCAGACCGCCAATGCGCTGGGGGCCGGGATGGCCAACTTCGACACCCTCTGGTACCACATGCCGTTCGCGGCCCACATGGCCCAAACCAGCTCGGTGACCGGCATCCAGTTCACCCAGGCCGACCCGTACGTCGCCTACTACCCGGCTGACTCCGAGCTGTTCCACGCGATCGGGATCGAGGCGCTGCACAACGATTTCCTCTCGCCGCTGCTCAACCTCGGCTGGCTGGCGCTGGCCCTGCTCGCGGCTTGGTGCCTGGGCCGTCCCTGGCGGGTCGAGCGGCTCACGCTGATCGCGGGTTGCCTGGTGCTCTCGCTGCCGGTGCTGAGCGGAACCCAGCCGGGCGAGGCCTTCAACGACATCGTCGGCCTGGCGACGCTGCTCGCGGCGGCGGCGTTCATGGCCAACGCCGCCGCCGACCGGAGGCTCTCGATCGTGGCCGGCCTCGCGCTCGGCATGGCCGTGGGGACCAAGTTCACGTTTCTCGTCCCCGCGTTCGTGCTGGTTGCAGGGGTCGTCGTCTGCGCGGGCAGGGGTTCTCGTGTCCGCGAGCTCGGGGCCGTGGCGGTGCCGCTGGCGCTGACGGGCGGCTGGTGGTACCTGCGAAACCTGATCGCGGTCGGCAACCCGGAGGGCCTGCGACTGCACGTTGGGCCACTCACGCTCCCGGGGCCAACCTCGCCACTGGAGAGCGCCTCCCAGCAGACGGTCTTCTCCGAGGTCAGCCACCTGTCGCTGTGGGGCTCTCGCTTCGCGCCCGGTCTCGACCACGCCCTCGGCCCGCTCTGGGCACTCGTCATCGTGCTCTATGTCCTCGCCATCGTCGTTGGCATCATGGCGCGTGGCAATCCTGCCGTGCGCGTGCTTGCGGTGACCGCTGCGCTGACGGGGATCTCCTACCTGTTCCTGCCAACGGGCGCGGCCGCGATCGAGCAGGGGACGGCGCTGTTCCAGGTCAACCTGCGCTACGCCACGCCAGCGCTCGCACTGGGGATCATGCTCCTGCCGGTGGTCGTTCAGCTGCGTGCCCGACGCCTGCTCGGAGCACTCGGGCCAGCCCTGGTCGTCGTCCTGCTCGCGGCCCAGCTCGAGCACTCGCTGTGGCCGACCCAGCCCGCCCGGCATCTGGTCTTCCTCATTGCCACGGCAGGCGCTGCGTCGGTGCTGTTCTGCTATGGCCCGGCCCTGCGCCGCCGGTCACGCCCGGTGCTCGCTGTCGGGGCGGCGGGTCTGTTGGTGGCGGCTGCTGCTGGCACGTTCGTCGTCCAGCGGCACTACTTCGACCGGCGCTACCTCACCGGCGATCAGACCGAACCCGTCCTCGGCGCCATCTTCGGCTGGGCTCAGCGGGTGTCGAACGCCCGCATCGCCCTATACGGCAACGTCCAGCAGTATCCGCTCTACGGTGCCCGCGACACGAACGTGGTCGATTACCTCGGCATGGAAACCGGCGCCAGGGGGTTTCGCCCGATCGCGACATGCCAAGCCTGGCGGGTCACGCTCAACCGGGGCCACTACCGCTATGTGGTACTGACACCCGCGCCAACAGCGCCCATCCCCATCGCCTGGACGGGCGCCGACCCAGCCGCCCACCTGGTCCTCGGTCCGTCCGCGAATGCCGCCGTCTACGAACTCACCGCAGAGCTCAGCCCGGACACGTGTCCGTAGCCCTGCTCGGACTGCCCACGAATCCGATCCATTCCACTGGCCTGGAGTGGACACCGACGTTCCGGAAACGTCCGGCGTGGCTGGGAAGATCTCATCGTGCCTTGCGATCTGACCCTGATGTCCGGCGGCGGGCAGCTGCTTGACAGGGCTCGCGAACCGTGATAGGGATGGGGAGCTTGGCGCACGTTTACTCATGTTCGGTAGCGTTTGGGGGGATCCTCGATGACGCAGCTGTGCCCGATGTCGGCGCCGTCGCGCCAGATCGCGGCCGGCCTATCGCCTCTCCACGACGCGCCGGCGCACTAGGAGAGACGAGGGGTCGAAATGAAACATCGGTTCTTTTGCAAGCACGGCCGTGAGGCGATCGTCCTCATCGCCGCCATCGCGTCGCTGGCCTTTGCCAGCTCGGCATCGGCGAGCCCCGTGGCACCGCATTGGCTCAGCGACGGTGAACTGATCGGACAGGGCGAACTCGTGCCCGTGAGCAGCGCCAGGACGGAGAACAAAACATTCACGGTGCACACCTCGGGAACCGAAATGTCGTGCGTGTTGACGAACAAGGGAAACATCACAAATCCGGTGGGAGGCGGTCCCGGCACCGACGAAATCACCTCATTCGTGGGCAAAAACTGCCTCGCGACGCCCGACCCGTGCCCCGGCAAAGCGAAACCGGAACTGATCGCGGGCAAACTTCCCTGGCTCAGCCATCTGGTCGCCGGCCCGCCCGTGAAAGACGTGATCGAAGGCATCGAAATCGAGGTCAAGTGCAGCAACGGCACCGTGCTCGACACCTACACGGGAACGCTCACGGCCACCGTCGGCGTCAGCGTCCTCGAATTCGGCCCGGAATCCGGCGAACTCGAAGACGCGGAAGGCAACAAAATCGGCGTCAGCGGCACGATCGTCATCAGGGGCCCACGCAGGGACGTGACGATCACCACCAGGGAAGCCGAACCCACCAAACTGACGACGTCGCTGTCGGGCAACGAAATGTCCGGTCCGGTGATAACCGTGCCGCTTGAAACCGCCGTGACCGATGAAGCGACGCTCTCCGGCGCCAACGTCTCCGAAGCTGAAGGCACGGTCGAATACAAGGTGTACTCCGACTCCGAATGCAGGGACCTGGTGGCCGAAGCCGGTACGGTGGTCGTGACCGGCGGGGTCGTGCCACCGTCTGAATCGGAGACGCTCTTCCCGGGGACCTACTACTGGCAGGCCTCCTACTCCGGCGATGCGAAGAACGAGGCATCGGTGAGCCCATGCGGCGCGGAGATCGAGACGGTCACGGATCCGCATTGGTACAGCGACGGCGAACTGATCGCGGAAGGCGAAATCGTGCCCATCAGCAGCGCCAGGACGGAGAACAAAGCGTTCACGTTGAACACGCCGGGATCGGCCATCTCGTGCGTGGTGACCGAGAAGGGGAACGTTACGAACCCTGTTGGAGGCGGTCCCGGAATGGATGAAATCACGTCGTTCATGGGCAAGGCGTGCAACGCGATGCCCGACGTCTGTCCCGCCAAAACGAAGACGGAATTGATCGGCAAGAAACTGCCGTGGCTCTCGCATCTGGTGCTTGTGCCTCCGATCAAGGACGTGATCGAAGGCGTCGAAATCGAAGTCAAGTGCAGCGACGGCTCCGTGCTCGACACCTATTCGGGAACGCTCACGCCGACCGTGGGCTACAGCCTCCTCGAATTCGGCCCGGAATCCGGCGAACTCGAAGACGCCGAAGGCAACAAGGCCACCATCTCGGGGACGCTCACGATCAATGGTCCCCGCAGGGACAAGACCATCACGGCCGGCCCGAAACGCGGAAAAACGTGAGCACGCGGTAGCAGCGAGCGAGTGGTGCGTGGGGCCCGCGGAGGGTCCCACGCGCGCCCGTGAGCGTCGAAGATCGGCGAGCTCTCCGGCCCTGAGGTTCTCGCGGGCCCATCGGGGCCGGTGGGGCGCAATCGCAGCGCAGGTTCAAGCAGGTCTGCGTAGATGTCGATACCTGCGACATGAGGCGAGCTCCGCGTCGCGGTCTGGTCGCGGTTGCAGCCGCGTTCCTGATCTGCGCCGCCGGCCTCTGGATCCTCCACCAGCAGACCAGGCCCCACTACCGGCTGACCGCCAAAGCGGCGATCGCGGCGGCGCGCGCCAACGGCGGCGACCGCGAATTCCTGGCTCACAACCGGGCCACCAGCGTTCGCGTGATACCGCTCGACGCCAAGCTGCAGCGCGTGACGTTCTTCGACGGTGGAGAAGTCGTGCTGGACGCGGCGGTCGGCGAACACGGCGAAGTGCTCGCCAGCGAGGATCACGTCGCCGGCGCGCCCGCCTCCGGCGCCGCCCTGGCCAACTCGCCGTGGATCCTCGCGCTGCTCAGCGCGGTGTTCCTGCTCGCCACGATGGTCGTGCCGCTGTGGCGCCTGCGCAACCTCGACGCGCTCGTGCTCGCGAGCCTCACGCTCACCGTGCCGCTGATCAACGCGCGCCTGGTCGCGGCGAGCGTCATCTGCGCATACCCGGCGCTGTGCTATCTGATGATCAGATGCCTGTCGGTCGGCCTGCGAGCCGGCGGCGCGAGCGCCGCGCCGCCTGCCACGCCGCTGCTCGACTGGCTGTCCCGCGGCTGGGAGCCGCGGCGGCGCACCAGGATCCTGCGCCTGCTCGTGGGGGCCACGACGCTGGCGTTCGCGATGATCACGCTCACCTCCAGCGGCTACACGGACGTGGCCGCCGCCTCGCTGGAGGGCGCCACCGATCTGCTCCACGGCGTGCTCCCCTACGGGCACATCCAGCTGGCGTTCCACGGCGACACCTACCCCCTGCTGAACTACCTGCTCTACGTTCCCGGCGCGCTGTGGCTTCCCGTCAGCGACGCGTTCAGCGACCTGTCCGGGTCGTTGGCGACCGCTGCGGTGGCGAGCCTGCTCGTCGGGTTGGCGCTGTACCGCATCGCCGGCAACCGCGAGATCGCGGCTGGCGCCGAGGAGTCCCGCGTGGATCGAGCGCTGCGCACGACGCTCGCCTGGTTCGCCTTTCCGCCCGTGCTGCTGGCCGCCTCCGGGGGCTCCAACGACCTGCTGCTGGCGGCGTGCCTGGCTTGGATGCTGGCGCTGCGCAAGCGCGCCGGCGCCTCGATGCTGCTGCTGGCGATGGGCGTGTGGGTCAAGCTCGTGCCGCTGATCCTGCTGGCGATCTGGATCCCCTGCCGCCGGCGCGAGCTGGCGCGCAGGTGCGCCGCCGCGGTGGCGCTGTCGCTGGCCCTGACTGCGCTGCTGCTCTCCCTCGGCGGCCTCGGCGGCATCTCGGCGATGCTCAGCGCGCTCGCCTTCCAGTTCCAGCGCGGCTCGTTCTTCGCCCCCTGGTACACGTTCGGTGTGCAGTGGCTGCAGCCGCTGGTGCAGGCGGGAGTGCTCGCGGCGCTGCTCGCGTGCGTCCTTCGCATCAGAAGCGATCTGTCCGCGCGCACCGACCCCGTGCGCATGGGCGCGCTCGCAGGTGCGCTGCTGCTCGGCGTGCAGCTCGCCGCCAACTACTGGACGTGGTCCTACCTGCCCTGGGTGTTCCCGTTCCTGGCCGTCGCGCTGCTCGTCGCCGACGGCGGGGCGCCGGCGCCGGCCTTCACGGCGAGCGCGGGGACGCGCCTACGCGGCCGCCGCCGCGAGGCTGGCCAGGTCGATCCCGATCACCTTCAGCCGCCGGTTCAGCGCGTTGAACGCGAACGTGTTGGTTTCCTCCATTGAGTAGTCCAGGATCGTGTAGTTCTCCGGGTCCTCGCCCGCGGGGACCAGTACCGCGGAGGCCAGCGGGATCAGCTCGGCGGTGCGCTCGGCGATGCGCTGCCTGAGCGCCGAGTCCCGGGCCTTCTCGCGCAGGAACCACGTGCCGTAGGCGACGTGGCGGTGCTCGTCCTGCGAGATCAGCTTGAAGCCCTCGACCCAGCCCGGCAGGATGTCCTTGCGTTCCATGAAGTCCGTCAGGAACCACTGGCCGGTCAGCGCGAGCGTGCCCTCGATGATCATGTGGTAGAGCACCACGAAGTCGACCTTGGCCTCGACATCCCGCGGATTCTCCACCAGGCGCCTGCTCCAGTCGACCAGCACGCCGTCGAACATCTCGATGAACGCCGGGTTGAGGTCCTCGCGCGCCCTGTCCATGCGATCCTCGAACGTGCCGTCGATGCCCAGCACCTGCTCGTAGAAGCGGTTGAAGTGCTGCGCGTGCCGTGCCTCGTCGACCTGCTGGGTGGCCAGGAACGCCTCCTCGCTCTGACTCTCGTAGGCCATCACCAGGCCCGAGAACTGCGTCGTGACACGCTCCTCGCCGATGAAGAACGAGGACAGGTTCCACGCCAGCCGGTGGCGCAGGTCCTCATCCATCTGCGCCCAGTCGCGCTTGTCCTGGGTGAAGTCGATCGTGTGCGACTGCCAGTTCTGGCGCTCCCACAGCTCGTACAGCTGCTGCGGGGTCATCAGCGTCACCGACGACAGCTTGGACTCGTCGGAGATGGTGCCGACGTCTCCCTGACTGGTCAGATCTAGAAGCGAGGGCATGGCGGTCGCGGACCTCCTGAAGGGTGGGCGTTAGTGAACGTGCCTCAGACGCCCAAAGATACTCGCTTCGGCGGCCTGCGGGCACGACTGTCGCTGGCGCCAAGCCGGCGCCGAGCGACGATCACGACACCGCCGTGAGCTCCTTCGACAGACCGGTCAGCACCTGCGGGCCGTCCTCCCCCACGACCACCAGGTCCTCGATGCGCACGCCGAGCACGCCCGGCAGGTACACGCCGGGCTCGACCGTCACGACGTTGCCCACCCGCAGCGGCTCCTCTCCGGCGGTGCGCGACAGGCGGGGGCCCTCGTGTATCTCCATGCCGACGCCGTGACCGAGGCCGTGGCCGAAGTGCTCGCCGTGACCGGCCGCCTCGATCACCGCGCGTGCCACCGCGTCCACCTCGCGGCCGCTGAGCCCGGCCCTGACGGCGGCCAGCCCCTGCTCCTGGGCGCTCAGCACGAGCTCGTAGATCTCCCGCGCCTGCGCCGAGATCCCCTCTCCCGTGGCGTAGGTGCGCGTGCAGTCAGAGCAGTAGCCCTCGTGCACGGCGCCCCAGTCGATCGTCACGAGCACGTCCCGGGGGATCTCCTGCGCGCGCGGCTGCGCGTGCGGCAGCGCGCCGTGGGGGCCGGCGGCGACGATCGACGGGAAGGCCGGCGCCTGCGCGCCCAGGCGCACCATGCGCAGCTCCAGCTCGACCGCGACCTCGCGCTCGCTGCGACCGACCAGGCCGCCTTCCAGGACCGTGCGCAGCGCCTCGTCGGCGAGCTCGCTCGCCGCGCGCATGCGGGCGATCTCCCCGGCGTCCTTGACCGCGCGCAGCCGCTCCACGGCGCCCGCGCACGCGACCAGCTCCCAGTCCTGCCCCAGCAGCTCCAGCAGCTGCCGGTGCGCCTTGACCGTCAGGCTCGCCTCGTCGAAGCCCAGCCGCCCGCGCTCGTGCTCCAGCGCCGCCGCGAGCGCCTCGAGCAGCTCGCCTGTGACGATCTCGCGCTCGAACACGTCCGGCACCTGCTCAGCCGACTGCGTCGCGTAGCGGAAGTCGCTGAGGAAGCGGTGGGGGCCGAGCTTCGCGGCGGCCGCATCGGCCACCACCAGCGCCAGCGCGTGGCTGCCGCTGAAGCCGGTCACGTAGCGCACGTCCACGAGCGAGTCGACCAGCAGCGCGTCCAGCCCCTTACCGTCCAGCTCGCCGGCGAGCAGGCGCACGCGCGCGCGATCCTCCCCGCTGGCGCGTGGCGCGCTCACGCCTCGTCCCCTTGCAGACCAGCGGGCTGCCCGAGCTCCTCGCGCAGCGCCACGAGGGCATCGCGGTAGCCGTCAGGGCCGCGGCCGGAGATGGTCGCGAAGCACACATCCTCGATCACCGACACGCGCCGCCACGGCTCGCGCTGCTGCACGTCGGACAGGTGGATCTCCAGCGCCGGCAGGCCGGCGATCTCCAGCGCATCGCGGATCGCCCACGCGTAGTGCCCCCAAGAGCCCGGGTTCAGCAGGATCGCGTCGGCGTCGGTGCGCAGGGAGTGCAGGTGCTCGACCAGATCCCCCTCGTGGTTGGTGTGGAAGAAGCGCGTCACCAGGCCGAGCTCCTGCGCCTCCGCCTCTATCCGCTGCTCGAGCTCCGCCAGCGTCAGCGTGCCATACAGCAGCGGATCGCGCCGTCCGAGCTGATCGAGGTTGACGCCGTGCACGACCTCTACGCGATTTCCCGCCGCGGTCATCGCATGAGCTCCTCGACGGCCGCGCGGACGTCCGCCGGGGGCAGCTCGCAGCCGAACTCGACCTCCCCGGGGGCCCGCACGAGCACGAACGGCACGCTGACGCCCGTACGCTTCTTGTCCCTGCCCATGGCCGTCATGATCTCATCCAGCGACACCTCATCGATCCTCACCGGCAGACCCCGCGCCAGCATCAGCTCACGGACCCGCTCGCGCAGCTCGCCCTGCTCGGAGAGCCGCAGAGCCGCCAGCAGGCCCAGGCCGACCGCTTCGCCGTGGCGGTAGCGGGCGTAGCCGGTGGCCGTCTCGATCGCGTGACCGACCGTGTGCCCGAGGTTGAGCACCTGCCGGCGCCCGCCGTCGCGCTCGTCCGCCGCCACCACCGCCAGCTTCGTGCGCGCGCACGCGAGGATCACGCCCTCGTCCACCTGGTCCTCATCGAAGGTGGCCCCGCCGCCCGCCACCGCCTCCCACAGGCTCCCGCCGGCGATCAGCGCCGTCTTCAGCACCTCCACCCAGCCGGCCGCCAGCTCCGCCGCCGGCAGCGTCGAGAGCGTATCCGGGTCGACCAGCACGCCCGCCGGCTGGTGGTAGGCGCCGACGTAGTTCTTGGCCTGCGCCAGATCCACCCCGGTCTTGCCGCCGTAGGCGGAGTCCACCTGCGCGACCAGCGTCGTGGGCACGTGCACGACCGGCACGCCGCGCTGATAGGTCGCCGCGCAGAAGCCCGCCAGGTCGCCCACCACACCGCCGCCGAGCGCCACCACGTGGTCCGCGCGCGTCATGCCGGCGTCGACCAGCGCCTGCCACACGCGCTCGGCGCCCGCGAGCGTCTTCTGGGCCTCGCCGGGGGCGATCGTGGTCATGCCCGCAAGCTCGCCCAGGAGCTCGCCGTACAGCGCGCCGACCGTCTCATCGCTCACACAGAACGGCCGCGAGCGCGCGCGATCCAGCGGCCAGATCGCGCCCAGCCGATCGCCGCCGCCCGCGCCCAGCAGCCCGCGACCGACCAGCACCGGATACTCGCCCGCACCGTCCCCGGAGGGGGACGCGGAGCTCGCCCACAGCAGGCGCGTGGCGGGTGGCGCCGCCGCCAGCGCGCGCAGGGCGCCCACCGTGCGGGCCGCGCCGCCGATCGACAGCTCGACGAGGATCGCGTCGGCCAGCCCCTCATACAGCCCGCGGCGGCTGGCGTGCAGGGCGAAGAACTCCTCTCGAGCGCGGGCCAGCGGACGCTCGGCGCCATCCGGCTGTGCACGCACGCGCTCCCACGCGGTATCCGGATCGACGTCCAGCAGAACCGTCAGATGCTCGGCCAGCCCCTCGCGCACGCGCTCGGACAGGACGCTGCCGCCGCCGAGCGCGATCACGTCGTCCGGCCCCGCGCCGGCCAGCAACGCGCACACCACCTCCTCCTCCGCCGCCCGAAAGGACGCCTCGCCGCCCAGCTCGAACTCGCGCGCCACGGGATGGCCGAAGCGCTCCGCCAGCAGGGCGTCGCTGTCGAGCGCCGCGCCGCCGAACGCGCCGGCGAGCTCGCCGGCGAGCGTCGACTTGCCGGCGCCCATGAAGCCGATCAGGACGAACGCCATCCGATCCGGTCTGTGTAGGCGCCGACAGCCTGGCGGACGTCGTCGATGTGGTCGCCCCCGAACTTGCGCCGGTAGGCGTCGGCGAGCACCAGCGCCACCATCGCCTCCCCCACCACGCCCGCGGCGGGCACCGTGCAGGAGTCGGTGCGCTCGCGCAGCGCCTGCGCCGGCTCGTGCGTGTCGGTGTCGACCGAGCGCAGCGGCTTGGTGAGCGTCGGCAGCGGCTTCATCGCGCCGCGCACTATCAGCGGGGAGCCATTGGTCATCCCGCCCTCGAGTCCCCCGCGTGGTTGCTCTCGCGGTAGTACCCCCGCTCGGGCGCGAAGAAGATCTCGTCGTGGGCACGGGAGCCGGGGAGGCCGGCGACCGCGAACGCGTCGCCGATGGACGCGCCCTTGATCGCCTGGATCGAGCAGATCGCCATCGCCAGGCGCCCGTCCAGGCGCTGCTCCCAGGAGACGTGCGAGCCGAGGCCCGGCACCAGCCCGAACGCCTGCACCTCGAACACGCCCCCGAGCGACTCGTTGGCCCTGCGCAGCTCGTCGATCTCCCGCACCATCGCCTTCGACGCGTCCGCGTCCAGGCAGCGCACCGGCGAGCTGTCGACCTCGGCGAAGTCCTCGGGCCCCAGCGGCCGCTCTGGCTCGGGCGCGTGTACCGAGGCGATCTGGATGACGTGCGAGTGCACGCTCACGCCGAGCGCGCGCAGGAACGCCTTGCACGCGCCCCCGCCGGCCACGCGCGCGGCGGTCTCACGCGCGGAGGCCCGCTCGAGGATGTTGCGCACGTCGGAGTGCTTGTACTTCTGCGTGCCCACCAGGTCGGCGTGCCCGGGACGCGGCAGGTGGACCTCCGCCACGGGGTGGGCGGGGTCCGATAGAGGCCAGGGGCTCATCCGCTCCTCCCAGTTGGCGTAGTCGCGGTTGGCCACCTGCAGGGCGATCGGGCCGCCGAGCGTGCGCCCGTGGCGCACGCCGCCGGTGACCTCGGCGCTGTCGCGCTCGATCTTCATGCGCCCGCCGCGGCCGTGGCCCAGCTGGCGGCGGGCCATGTCGCGGTTGAGGTCCTCCGGGGAGAGCTCCAGGCCCGCGGGCAGCCCCTCGACGATGCACGTAAGGCCCGGGCCGTGCGACTCGCCGGCGGTTATCAGACGGAGCTCCACGGCTCCTAGCTTATTCGCCGGCGACTCAGCGGCTGTGATGGGCGCCGGCGGCGAACGCGGGACCCCCGCCGAACACCAGCACGCCCGCCTGAGATGAGTTGCGCAGGTCGGGAATCGCGAGCAGCCCCGAGCGGCTGAGCAGTTCGCGCCCGAGCTTGGACTCGCCTCGCAGGACGTTCTTGACCGCGGCCGTGGATGCCTTGGCCGAGGTGATGCTCACGATCTGCAGTTCGTAGGTGAGCGCCGGCCCTTCCGAGGGCAGGTATTCGAGCTGCTCGGACTGCCCCGGGCGCAGGTCGATCGCTTCGCACTGCGTGGCGTTGGGCAGGCACGTCGCGTTGCCGTGCAGGATCGCTTCGCCGACGACCGTGAACGTGGCGCTCTTGCCGCCCGCGGTGACGCCCCTGAACACGATCAGCGCCTGTGCGGCCGACGGCAGCGGCGTGAGCAGCTTGAGGTTCTCATACGGCGTCAGCGGCGTGGTCGTGTCGGGGAGCGTGCCGAACAGCACCGCCACGTGGTAGACGCTCTTCGGCTTGGCCGGCTTGGAGGGGGTGGAGGTGGATTCGACGGGGCTGGTCGAGGAGGCGCTCGATTCCGAGGAGGCGCCCGAGCTGGAGGAGCCCGTCGAGGACGCGCTCGTCGTCGTCGTGGTCGCGCTGGTCGTCGCCGCCTTCGCTTCCGGCAGCGGGGTGAAGGGGTTGTGCGCATTCCCCCTGTGCTGGCTGGAGCCGCCGCCGGTCGTCTCGGCGACGGCCGTTTCCGGGGTGTTCTGGCTGATCGGCAGGCCCGAGGAGGCGGTCGCGGGGCTCGTCGCGAGCGTGGCCGGCGAGGTGGAGGCAGACGAGCCACCGCCGAGCACCACGTAGGCCAGCGCGCCCACCAGCGCGAGTCCCACCACAGCCACCAGCGGCAGCAGACGCCGGTCGAGGAGGTCCGCCTTCAGGGAGTCGAGGAAGTCGCTCATGGAGTCACCGTCACGGTCGCGGGCGCGGTCGGGGAGCTCGCGGCTCCGGTGGTCGAGGCGGGCGTTGTCGCGCCCGTGGGAGAGGTGGCGGTCGCGGCGGCGGTCAGCCCCTGGCTCGCCGGCAGCACGTACGCGTCCGCGGTGATCGTCCCCGTCAGGTTGCTCGCCGCGCCTTTGTCCTGCACGGTGCCGGTGGTGGCCGGCGCGAGCTTGACGCTCTGAATGGTCAGCAGGCGGCCGCTCACCTGCAGCGCTCCGGATGGGGATTGCGTCGTGAAGTCGGTCAGCTGGCGGAAGAGGTGTTCGAGATCGAAGAAGCTCCCTTCGAAGACGAACGTGAACGGCAGTTGGGTGAAGCCGGTGGCCGCGGCGGAGGCGCCGGACGCGCTCACCGGCGTGCTCGCGGCGCTGGAGGTGGTGCTCGCGATCGAGGAGAAGCCGACGTTCTTCTGATCCGAGGCCTGCGTGAGCTCGTAGATCAGCGACGGCACTTCCTGGCTGGGGGGCACGGCTTTGCCGAGGCCGACGACCGACGCGTACGCCGCCGCGTACTGCGACTGCGCGGTGCGGGCGCTCGCCACCTGACCTTCGGCGCTGGACAGCGCCGCCTTGGCGGTTGCGACCTGAGCGCTGAGCTTGCTCGCCTGCTTGCGCTCCGGCGAGACGACCAGCATCCATGCCGCCCCGAGGACCACGACCAGCGCGACGGCGATTATGACCATGCGATCGCGTCCAGTCATCTCGCGCTCACCCCCGCCGTGGTTGTGCCCGTCGTCGTGGCCGTGCCCGTCGGCGAACCGGCGTGCGTCGTGTCGGAGACCGTCTTGGTCGCCGCGGCCACCGCCGAGGTGCTGGGCAGCGGATCGAATGTGACCTGCATCGTGAAGGCGGGGTCGCCGGCGGGGCAGCCGCCGCTTGCCCCTCCGCCCGAGGCGCTCGCGGCGGAGCTGGTGGAGCTGGTGAGCGTGACTTCGCTGACGCCGTCGATCAGGCGCAGGCGCTCGAGCGTCTGCGCCACGACCGGCTGGCTGGTCGCGCATCCGATCAGCGTGAACGCGGGGACGCTGCCGGGCGGCGTGGCCGAGGTCGCAGCGGCACCCGCAGCCGCGGGTTTCACGGGAGCGCCACCGCTCGGAGTGCTCGCCCCGACCGTGCCGGTCAGCGAGGAGATCGACGTACCGGAAGGCAGCACCCGGCCGAATTCGTGGAAGACGTGGGCCCAGTCGAAGCGGGAGTCGAGGAGCGTCTCGACGTCCTGCGTGCGCTGTTCGCGCAGCGCCAGGAAGCTCGTGTACGGCGCGAGTCGCTGCGCCGCCGCTTCGGCGTGCTGGGTCTCGGCGGCGATCACCGCGACCTGAGCGCGGCCGCTGGCGATCTGGTGGTGGGCTTTGCCGTAGAGCACCGCCATGAGCGCCAGGCCGGCGACCATGCCGAGCACGGCGTACGCGGCGCCCTGCGAGCGTCCCGCGCCCACCGAGGCGCCGCTTCGCTGCTCCGCCGGGATCAGGTTGACGGCTCTCATCGCGGAGCCTCCGTGGCGGACAGTCCCGCAGCGACGGCCAGCCGGTGCGGGGCGACGGTCTCGGCGAGCAGCTCGTCGGTCAGACCCACCTCGCCACAGCGCACTTCGACGCCCAGCGAGCTCTGGAGGGCCTCGGCGAAGCCGGGAATGTCCTGCGCCGAGCCGCTCATCACGACGTGCGAGACCTCGCCTCCGCCGTCCTGGGAGCGGTGGAAGTCGAGCGAGTTGCGAACCTCGCCGGAGATGTCGCGAATGCCGTTCTCGAGCACCGCCCAGATGTCCGCGTCGGACCTTGCGGCCGCCGGCGCTGGAGCCGGCTCGACGGTCGCCATCTCCTCGTAGCTCATCGCGCGCTCGCTCTCGTCGGCATCCTCGGGGCTCGGGGGCTCCTCGCCATCGCTCGGGTGCTCTGCCGGCGCCGGCTCCTCGACGTCCGGAGCCTCGGCGGCCGCCTCCGCGGGCGCCTCCGCGGGCGGGGCGACGTCCGGCTCGGGCGCCGCGGGAGCGCTGAGGTCGACCGCGGCCAGCAGCGCGCGCGCCTCGGTCACGGCGATGCTGCGACGCTCGGCGAGTTCGCTGGCCATCCCCTCCAGACCGCTGCCCACGACGCGGGTGAAGCGGCAGATGGTTCCCTCGGCGATCGCCAGGTTGGTCAGCCCGTCGACGTTCAGATACAGCACGCGCCCCGTCTGCTCGGGGTCAGGACGGTAGAGCGAGCGGATCAGCGCGAAGGCCGACAGGTCCACCCCCTCCGCGGTCAGGCCGGCACGGCGCACGCCGGCGAGCAGTCGTTCGATCATGTCGCGCTGCGCGGCCACCAGCACGACGCGCTGGCGAGGTCCCGCAGGGGTGTCGACGATGCCCAGCGGGTGGAAGTCCATGACGGCGTTGCTGAGCGGCATCGGCACCTGGTCCTGGGCCTGGAAGGCGACCGCGGCGGCGAGTTCCTTCTGATCGGTGACGGGGGGCAGCTCGAGCGTGCGCAGCACCGTTCGCTGGTTGGCCACCCCGACGCGGACGCGCTTACCCAGCCCGGCCTGGCCGAACAGCTCGCGCAGGACCGTGGCGAGGGCATCCTCGTCCATCACTTCGCCGTCGCGCACCGCGTCGGCCGGGAGCGCCATGGTGGCCGCTCGCTCCGCGAGAATCGACCCGTTGACGCGCGCCTGGACCGCCGCCACGAAGCCGGGCTGGATGTCCAGGCCGACGACGCCCGCCCCGGAGCGGTGACCGAGATTGAAAGGAAGCCTCAGGTTGAGCGAGGGGATTCTTGAAGGGAGTTGCATCTCGAGTAGGCGCTTCGGAGAGCGGGCGTAACGCTCGCACGGGGGGTATCGGCGTCAAGCCGGCGGCGCTTTAGTGAAGGAAGTGATTGACGTAGACACCGACGAGCTGGTTGCCGAGGAAAACGGCGAGCAGCGCGCCGAGCGCGAGGAACGGGCCGAAGGGAATGGCGGTCTTGCGTCCCGCGTGCGCGCCCTTGCGGGCGATCACGACCGCGCCGAGCGCTACGCCCGCGAGCAGGGCGATCAGGAGCGCCGGCGCGACGGCCGCTCCGAGGAACAGGCCCATCATTCCCGCGAGCTTGACATCGCCCATGCCCATGCCCCCCGGATAGGCCAGGGCGCCCAGCAGCAGGAAGCCGCCGGCGCCGGCGCCCGCGATCAGCCGTGCGGGCTCGCCCGCGGGGTCCAGGGCGAGGCCGACGAGCAGCGCGAGCGCCGCGCCGAGCGCGGTGATCCGGTTGGGGATGATGCGGTGCTCGAGGTCGATCAGGGCGGCGGGCACGACCAGCAGGATCAGCACCACGCTCAGCGCGATCCCGGCGGCCGAGTGGTGCACGAGCACCGCGCCCACGCACAGCGCGCCGGTGAGCGCCTCGACCAGCGGGTAGCGCGGCGAGATCGGGGCCGCGCAGCTGCGGCAGTGCCCGCGCAGCAACAGCCAGGAGAGGATCGGGATGTTGTCGTAGGGCTTGACCGGCGTGCCGCAGCGCGGGCAGTGCGAGGCCGGGGTGATCAGCGACTCGTGGCGAGGCAGGCGGTAGGCGACGACGTTCAGGAACGAGCCGACGATCGTGCCGAGGACACCCGCGAAGGTTGCGGCCTCCATGCTCAACTGATCGACAACGGCGTCGCCGCGCTTGAGCGTCGCCGCCGCGTTCCAGGCCAGCCGACCGAGCGGCCCCGGCGCCCAGGCGAGGCGCTCACCAGGTTTCGCTCTCGCATCCGCCCTTGTTGCTGGTTTCCGCCTTGCAGGTGCGCAGGATTTCGCCGTTCTGCTTGCGCGTGATCGTGAAGGTGTCGCCGCCCGGTCCGGGCGCGACCGCGGTGACCGCGTAGCCCTTGCCGCCTTCCTTTTCTTCGGCCACGCTGAGGTAGGCGTTGTTGTGCCCGGCGGCGGTCTGGATCTCCGGCTCGTATTCGTGCAGCGCTTCCACCGAGATGTTCTTGTATTCGCTGTTGTGGTCGGTCGAGTACGTTTCCGCCGCCTCCATGCCCGTGCGCGCCATTTCCTTGGCCAGGGCGTCGTAGGCCTTGCTGCGCTGGTTGAGGAACGACGGGATCGCGATCGCGGCCAGGATGCCGATGATCAGGATCACGACCAGCATCTCGATCAGGGTGAAGCCCCGATCGTCGCGCATGGATTTCGCGTGTCGATGCGACATCGCAAGGTCCATCGGCGCGACCGGCCTGCTGCTTTACGCGCGAGCCCCGAGCGCGGGCGCATTTCGGATGTGAGCCCGGCGCATATGCATCGCCTGAGCCCAGCGCGGGCGGTATGCCTGAGCCCGGCGGGATGAGAGCCCGGCGCGGGCGCACTCCCGGTGCGCACACGCAGAGAGGGGCGGCCCGGGGGCCGCCCCTCTCTGATCCTGCCGTGATGCCCGGAGCGCGATGCTCCGGATTACGCAACTACCAGGTTTTGGCTGTGGTCGGACAGCCGCTCGTCGCGGCTTCCGCCTTCGCCACACACGTACGTGTCACTTCGCCGGCTTTGTTGCGGCTGATCGTGAATTCGTCTTCCGTGTGCGCCGCCACCGCGGTGACACTGAACGTTTCCGCGGTCACCGTCGGTTCGCCCGAAAGGTAGGCGCCACCCTTGGCGGCTGCTTTGGTTTCCGGGATCGACGCCTCGTATTCGTGCAGCGCTTTGACGGTCGCTTCCGTGTACTTGCCTTCGTGGTCGGTCGCGAACGTTTCCATCGTGGTGTACGCCGTGCGGGCAAGTTCCTTCGCCCCCGCGTCATACGCCTTGTTCTTCTGGCTCAGGAACGACGGAATGGCGATCGCGGCCAGAATGCCGATGATCAGGATGACAACCAGAAGCTCGATCAGGGTGAAGCCACCCTCATCGGTCGAGCGCTGGCGCAGGCGATACAGCATTGTGATCCTCCTAGGATCCGGATTTGGGCGCCAGCCCTCGGTAATCGCCTCAAGCGGCGATGCGTCCCCCTCGCGAGGGCCGCCGGCTTTGCTACGCACCTTGCGGGTGCTCTGCCGTTGGCACCTCGGTACTGGCTCTGTTAGCCGCTGCATCGACCCGCCGGCTTGGGACCTTTATAGGTGCACAGGGGCTTGGACGGATGAGCAGCCGGGGCCGCTAGGCAGCCGGCTCGGCACCCGAGCCCGCCGCGGGAGCCCCCGCGTCCTGCTCCAGCCACCGGGCCTGCGCGTCGATGCCGGCGACGCGCACGCCGCCTCCGCCGCACCAGGGACAGGTGATCGTGGTGGGCGTGCCGCCGAGGTTGGAGATCACCTGACCGCTGCCGCGGCAGGGCATACACTCCCGCGGCCCATGGGACGCCGGTGCCTGACCCTCGCTGTCGTTGCTGTCGCTGTCCTCGCTTGCCACGAGCCGATCAGACTAGCGTTCCGCGCGTGAGAGGACGCGGGCGCGCAATCGAGTGGGCCGTGGTGGCGGCGATCACGCTCGGCGCGGCGGTGCTGCGCCTGGTGCACATCGGCCAGGTCCCTCCCGACCCCTTCTACGACGCGGCCGTGCGCAGCATGACGATGTCCTGGCACAACTTCTTCTTCGGCGCGTTCGAGCCGGGCGGCAGCGTGTCGATCGACAAGCCGCCCGTCGACCTGTGGCTGCAGGTGATCAGCGTGAAGCTGCTCGGGTTCAGCTCCACGACGCTGAAGCTGCCCGAGGCGTTCGCGGGGATCGCCTCGGTGCCGCTGCTGTACGTGGTCGTGCGCCGGATGTGGAGCGCGCCGGCGGGCATCGCCGCGGCGGCGGCGATGGCGGTGCTGCCGATCGAGGTGATCACCGCGCGCAGCGACACGATGGACGCGGTCATGATGCTCGCGCTCCTGCTCGCGCTGCTGGCGGTGGTGCGCGCGGTCGAGACGGGGCGCAGCGCCTGGCTGCTTGCCGCCGCGGTGGCGCTGGGCGTGGCCTTCGACGTCAAGCTGCTGGAGTCGCTGGTGGCGCTCCCGGGGATCGCCGTGTTCGCCTATCTCGGTCTCCCCGGCCCGCGCCTGCGACGCCTGGCGCGGGTGGCTGTGGCGGGCGTTGTGTACGTCGCCGTGGCGCTGTCGTGGCTGACCGCCACGTTGCTGTTCCCCGCCCACGACCGGCCGTATGCGATCGGCTCGACCAACGGCAGCGCGTGGAACGCCGCGTTCGTGTTCAACGGGACCGACCGCCTCGGCGGCAAAACGCCGGAACTGGGGGCGCAGGAATTCGAAGCGAACCACCACTACCCCGTGGCCACGCAGGAGGAGCGCGACCACATCCCGATCGGCCCGCCGTCCCCCACGCGGCTGCTGGCGACGGTCGGGCCGCTGTCGGGCGAGCGCCTGGGCCTGGAGATCGTGGCCGCCCTGCTGCTCGGCATACCGGCCTTGCTGTGGGGTCTGCGCGCGGACGCGAACGCCCCGCCGGAGGGCGAGCAGCTCCAGGCGGAGGCTCGGCGGCGGATGCGCCGCGCGGCGGCGGGCGGACTGAGCCTGTGGATGCTCGTGGGCATCGTGCTGTTCAGCCACCAGATCCGGCTGCACCCGCGCTACGTGGAAGCGTTCACGCCGGCGGTCGCGGCGATGCTCGGGATCGGCCTGGCGTGGGTCGCCTCGCTGCGAGGCGAGCGGAGATCCTCGGGCGTGCGCCTGGCGATCCTGGTGGTGGCGCTGGCGATCGTCGTCTACTACGGCGAGCGCCTGCTGTACGGGTACCCGATCGAGTGGTGGCTGACGCTCCTCGGGGCGCTCGGCGCGCTCGCGTGCGCGCTGCTGGCGCGCGTGCCCCGGGTCCCGGCGGGCGCGCGCCGACTGCTGGCGCCCGCGGGCGTGATCGCGCTGACGCTGGTGGCGGTGCTGGCGATCCCGCTGAAGGCCGACCTCACGGCGATCGCCGATCGCATCAGCGACGCGGGCCTCGTCGGCGAGCTGCCGGGCGCGCAACAGCGCCCGTTGAGCGCCTACCTGCTGGCCCATCAGGATGGCGCGTTCTACGAGGTGGCGGCCGAGTCGGCCACCGCGGTCGGTTCGCTGATCGTTCAGGACGCGCGCCCGATCCTCGTCCTGACCACCTACGATGCACGCGTCTTCACCTCTGTGTCCAAGCTGAAGCGGCTGATCGCCGAGGGAAAGGTGCGTTACGCATTCCTCAACACGTTCTGCGCGGGCGCCAACCGGTCGGTGAACCCCGCGTGCTCGCAACCGGCCGTGTGGGTGCGCGCGCACGGGACCGATGTCTCCGTGAAGGCCGGCCTGCCTCAGGGCGGCCTGCTGTACCTGCTGCCGGAAGCGAAGCCGTGAGCGCCGGGGAGGACCGCGAGCGGCTGGTGGCGCTGGCTGACGGCGCCCGCGCGGCGGGCAGGCTGGCGCTCGACACGGAGTTCATGGGCGAGGGTCGCTACCGCACGCTGCTGTGCCTGGTGCAGCTCGCGATCCCCGAGCGCCCGGACGGCTCCGAGCGCATCGCGATCGTGGACCCCCTGGCGGAGGATCTGGACGGCTCCGCGCTGGCGGCTGTGCTCGCCGACCCCGAGGTGCAGGTGGTGGTGCACGCCGGACGCCAGGACGTGGCGCTGGTGCGCAGGCGCTTCCAAGCGGAGGTGACGAACGTGTTCGACACGCAGGTGGCCGCCGGCTTCGCCGGGCTGGGGGCGCAGTCCTCGTATGACTCGCTGCTCACCGACGTCCTCAGCCTGCGGGTGGCCAAGACCGCGAGCTTCACCCGTTGGGACGCCCGTCCGCTCTCACCGGAGCAGCTGGCCTACGCGCGCGAGGACGTCGTGCACCTGCTCGAGCTGGCCGCGCATCTGGAGCGCCGTCTGACGCAGCTCGGACGCCTGGAGTGGGCGCGCGAGGAGTGCGAGCCGCTCGCGCGCTCCAGCGACGAGCGCGACCCGGAGTCGATCTTCGCGCGCCTGCCCCGGCTCGGCACCCTGGGCGCCTCCGCGCGACCGATCGCGCGCGAGCTGGTCGAGTGGCGCGAGCGCACGGCCGCGCGCCACGACCGGCCCGTTCAGAGCGTGCTCGGCGACGCCACGCTGGTGGAGATCGCCAAGCGCCGGCCGTCCTCGCGCGCCGAGCTCGAGAGGGTCCGCGGCGCGGGCGCGAGCGGCAGCGGTCGGCGCGCGGAGGATCTGCTGGAGGCGGTCCAGCGCGGGCGCTCGCGCCCCCCCGAGCCTCCGCCACCGCAGTCGCGCCCGCCGGCGCCCAAGCCCGACGACGCTCCACTGGTTGCGCTGGCGGAGGCGCTCCTGCGCGCACGCGCGCGCGAGGCCGGGCTCGCCTACGAGCTGCTGGCCGCGCGCGCGGACCTGCAGGCGATCGTCGCGGCCGCGCGCACCGGCGGGCCGGAGGCGGACGTGCGCACGCTGCGCGGATGGCGGCGCGAGCTGGTCGGCGCGGAGCTGCTCAAGCTGCTCGCCGGCGAGGTGTCGCTGTCCGTGCACGAGACCGGCCGCGGCCGGCGGGTGCGGATCAGCGACGCGCGCTGAAAGGCGTCGCCGGTCCTCCCTGGCCGCGTCGGACTGGAGCAGCTCGGCGGCGAGCTCGCCTACCTGATGGTCGTGGGCTCTGGCACTCAGAGGACCGCCGCCTGAGCGCTGCCGCCGACCATCCAGGTGAGCGTAGTTTGTGAAAGTCCCACCGTACCGGGTTCGATGTCGCCTTCGGCATGCGTGCGCATCGCGCAGCCGATCTTGCCGTGTACGGCCTGTGCCAGACAGCCGTAGAGCGAGGCGATCTTCACAGATTCCGACCCCGATTCTTCGAGCCAAGCCACCGCACCCTGAGGGGAGAGCAGCGTGCGAGTCCATGCCTTCGTTGGCGTCTTGACGTAACCCCCCTCGCTCAGTTCCTCGACATAGTCGCGAATGCTTGCCAGGCTCCCTACAAGTCCCTGGGCCGCGTTGGCGAGGACGAGCGTGTTGCTGGGCCCGTCGCAGTTGGAGAGCTCGTACTTGAAGCATCCCCCCTCGTCCTCATCTTCCGTCTGTGTCGCGAGGACCCAGGAACCCGCAATCTGCAGGTGTTCCAGCGTCTTGTTCGCGACCTGCCCTTCCCCGAGGTTTTCGATAGGCACCCATTCGTCGCCGCCGATGCGGACGGCTCGGCTGTCCTTGCGGTCGCACACCCAGAGGGTGTCTCGTCGTAGCTGTTCTTGCTCGCGGCGGACACGGTAGACGACCACCGCACCGCTCACAGAAATGACCCGGGAGTGAGCGACGCCTGCAATGACGTGGCCACGCACCGCGCACGGAGCGGACGCCTGTGCCGAAGCACACCATCCAGCCAGCGCGAACATCCCCGCGAAGATGAGCCCGACGACCTTCACGACGAGCAGGCTACTCGTCGTCAGTCGCCGGCGTCGTCGATCTCGGGCTGCTCGCCGCAGCCGCGACGGGGCGGATGCGATCTGATACGTTCTCGTCATCGGCGAGTTTGCACCGGCCGGGGGGTGATTGTCTCGACCGGGAGCTGGGCGGATGACAACCTGGATCACCATCAGCGTCGTCGCACTTCTGCCGATGCTGCTTCACGCGCCGCAGGCCTTCACGCCACTGCGTGTCGACTCCAAAGACCCGTCCCGCTTCGCCGGGTTCTTCCGGCGCTTCACGATCCACAGCTTCACGGGCCGCGCGAGCGGCGTCAGCCAGCGGGGGGACAGCATCACGACGGGCAGACCGACGCGCAGGGCCGGACCGAGTCCTTCCAGATGACCGGCTTCAATGCGGCGCTGTCCGACGGGCACACCGTCTCGGTCGCCTGGGCGATCCGCAAGCACCGCAAATCGGGCCCTTACTTCCTGGTCTACGACCACACGACGAAGAGCGCCTACTTCAACAAGAAAGCGATCGCCAAATCGATCGTCTTCCGCTACCCGACGCTCTACGTAGCGTTGCTCTGCCTGATGCTGCTGCCCTTCCCCGTCGTCATGATCTACGGCATTGCGGGCGAATACTTCCAAATACCCGCTTTCCGCCGCAGGGGCGCCCGGCCGCTGATCGCTGCGCTCGAGGCGAACGCCGCGGCACTGCCGACCCAGCCGCCACAGGCTTCTCAGCAGCCTCTCGCGGTGGCCGCCCAGTCGTCGTCGTCGGGCCACCAGCTCACCACGGGACTCAAGGAGCTGATCGAGATGCGTGACTCCGGGGCGCTCTCGGAGGCCGAGTTCGAGGCCGCCAAGGCTAAGGGCCTATCCCGGAAGGGTTATGTAGACCTGCATTGAATTCTTGGTCGAGGTCGTCATGCCATTCGATCAGGGGGTCTGTATGGGCTACATGGTCAGTCGTGATGATGGTTGGCGGATGCCGGACTGGTTGTGGGAGCGGGTCGAGCCGTTGCTGCCGCCACCGCCGTTTCACCCGTTGGGCACTCACCGCTCAAGGGTGCCCGATCGTGACGCGATGGACGCGATCCTGTTGGTGCTCAGGACTGGGATGCAGTGGAACGCGCTGAACGCGACCGGGGTCTGCTCCTCGAGCTCTGCGCACCGGCGTTTTCAGGAGTGGGAGCAAGCCGGTGTGTTCGCCGAGATCTGGCGTCAAGGGCTGTTGGAGTACGACAAGGTCGTCGGCATCGACTGGGCGTGGCTGGCGGCCGACGGCGCGATGACCAAAGCGCCGCTGGGTGGCCCGAAGACCGGCCCGAATCCCACTGACCGAGCCAAGGGGGGGCGAAGCGTTCGGTTCTCAGCGAGGGAGCGGGGGTCCCGGTCGGGTTGGCGCACGACGGCGCCAACCGCAACGACCAGCCGCTGCTAGAGCCGACTCTCCAAAGCATCCCGATCGAGCGCCCCGAGCCGACGGCAGAGTCTCCGCAGGGGCTGTGCCTGGACCGCGGCTATGACTCACCACCGATGCACGATCTGGCGGTCAAGCACGGGTACACGCCGCACATCCGAGCGCGCGGCGAAGAGATCGAGCTCAAAGCGCATACCCCTGGCTGGCGCGCACGCCGCTGGGTCGTGGAGGCGACTCACTCCTGGCTGAACCGCAACCGCGCCATTCTCATCCGCTGGTCCAAGAAGGACGAGAACCATCTCGCGCTACTCCAGTTCGCCAGCGGCCTCATCGCCTTCAAGAAAGCGCACCTCGCAACCCTCGCCGCCACCCAACCGGGATAGGCCCTAAGCTGCTCGCGCCCCACTAGCTTCCTGAACCGCCATCCCGAACCGCGGGCGCGGTACGGCGCGACGCCCCCAGCCAAGCGAAGGAGTTCGATGTCGGACCGAGAGGTCCGACATCGAAGCTCCGAAGCGCTATTCGATGTGGTTGTAAACTTCGAACAGCGGCAGGTACATCGAGATGACGATGAATCCGACGATGCCGCCGATGACGACGATCATGATCGGCTCGAGGATCGACGTGAGCGCCTTGACGGACGCCTCGACCTGTTCCTCGTAGAACTCGGCGACCCTGTCGAGCATCTGGTCGAGCGCGCCGGTTTCCTCGCCGACGCCGACCATGTGCGTGACCATCGCGGGAAAGATGGGCGCCTGCGCGAGCGGCGCGGCGATCGTGCCGCCGCGCTTGACGGAGGCGATGACGCCGTCCATCGACTCCTCGATGGCGGCGTTGCCGCCGGTGCGACCGGTGATCTCGAGCGCCTGCAGGAGCGGCACGCCGGCGGCGGTGAGCGACGCGAGCGTGCGCGACCAGCGCGCGACGGCGATCTGCTGCACGATCGCGCCGATCTTCATCGGCACGTGCAGGCGGAAGTGGTCCCACTGTTTGCGCCCCCAGGTGGTTTTCTTCCACTTGATGAAGGCGACGACGATCAGCGCGGTCCCGCCGAAGATCGCCCACCAGTAGCCCCGGACGGCTTCGGAGAGCAGCACGGACACCTGCGTCATGGCCGGCAGTTTGCCCCCGAATTCCTTGAAGACGTTCTCGAACACGGGCACGAGGAAGGCCACGAGCGCCATCATCACGGCCACGGCGAAGAAGATGACGAGCGCCGGGTAGACCATCGCGGATTTCACCTGGCGGCGCAGCGCGGCGTCCTTCTGCAGCTGGTTGGCGACGCGGATGAGCGCGTCCTCGAGCACGCCTCCCATCTCCCCCGCCTGGGTCATGGCCACGAACAGGGGGTTGAACACCTTCGGGTGGCGTGCCATCGAGTCGCTCAGCGACAGGCCGGCCTCGACGTCCTTGCGGACGGCGACGATCGTTTCTTTGAGGTATTTGCTCTCGGTCTGCTCCTCGAGCACGTACAGGGCGCGCAGGATGCTCATGCCGGAGGAGATCATGGTCGAGAGCTGACGCGAGAAGACGGCCAGCTCCGTCGGCTTGACCCTCTTCATGAAGGCGAACTCGATCTCGCGCGAGGAGTGCTTGTCGGAGATGTCGAGGACGATCAGCCCGCGCTGCTTGAGCTGATCGGAGACGGCCTGCTTGGATTCGGCCTCCACCTCGCCGCGGGCCTTGCCGCCGGCGAGATCGATGGCCTTGAAGACGTAGGTGCTCATCTTGGACGCCTACGCCGCCGCCAGCGAGGTCGCTCCCATCAGGCGCCTGAGCTCGTCCGGGGTCGAGGAGCGCGCTTCGGCGAGCTTCTGGGTGATCTTGCCCTGGCGCACGAGCGTGGCCAGCGCGGTGTCCATCGTCTGCATGCCCGAGGCGGAGCTGGTCTGCAGCACGGAGTAGATCTGGTGGGTCTTGCCCTCGCGGATCAGGTTGCGGATCGCCGGGTTGGGCACCAGCACCTCGCACGCGACCACCCGTCCCGAGCCGTCGGTGTTCGGCAGCAGCTGCTGGGTCATGATGCCCTGCAGCGCGACCGACAGCTGCACCCGCACCTGCCCCTGCTGGTGGGAGGGGAACACGTCGATCACGCGGTCGATCGTCTGCGCGGCATCCTGGGTGTGCAGCGTGGCAAACACGAGGTGGCCGGTCTCGGCCGCGGTCAGGGCGGTGGAGATCGTCTCCAGGTCGCGCATCTCCCCGACGAGGATCACGTCGGGGTCCTGGCGCAGGGCGGCGGTCAGGGCCATCGAGAAGCTCTGCGCGTCGGAGCCCAGCTCGCGCTGGTTGACGAGGCACTTCTTGTGGCCGTGCAGGAACTCGATCGGGTCCTCGATCGTCATGATGTGCTCCTCGCGCGTCCCGTTGATCTCGTCGATCATGGCGGCCAGCGAGGTGGACTTGCCCGAGCCGGTCGGGCCGGTGACGAGCACGAAGCCGCGCGGGCGGCGCGTGAACTCGTGCACTGCCGGGGGCAGCCCGAGCTCGTCGATGCTTGTCAAGTTAAATGGGATCAGGCGGAAGGCGGCGCCGATGGCCCCGCGCTGGTAGTAGGCGTTGACGCGGAAGCGCGCGTGGCCGGGGATCGAGTAGGCGAAGTCCAGCTGCCAGTTGGTCTCCAGGCGCTGGCGCTGGTCGCCGGTGAGGATCGAGTAGACGATCTCCCGCGTGTCCGTCGGCGAGAGCTTCGGGTAGTCCTCCAGCGGTGAGAGTTTTCCGCGAACGCGAACGGTCGGATGCGCACCCGAGCTGAGGTGCAGGTCGGATGCCCGGCGGTGTACGACCTCCATCAGCAGGTCTGCGAAATCGATGTCCATGCGTCCGGCCATCGACCGCTCGGGGGCCCCGGCCGATCACGGCGCGGACGACTGGACGAATGTTCTACGCGGATCGTCAGTTGCTTCCGATGACGCGGGCGATCTCGGCCATCGAGGTGCGTCCCTGCTTGACCTTCTCCAGCCCGTCGTCGCGCAGACGTGTCATGCCCTGCGCGACGGCGACGTCGCGGATCGCCTCGGCGGGCTTGCGTTCCAGGGCCATCGCCTGGATCTCGGGGGACATCTTCATGACCTCGTACAGGCCCACGCGTCCGCGGTAGCCGCTGGCGCCGCAGCGCCGGCAGCCGACCGGCTCGTAGGCCTCGAGCTCGACGCGCGCTTTGTAGCCGTTCTGGCGCAGCACCGTCGCGGGGACGATCGTGCGCCGCTTGCAGCTCGAGCACAGCTTCCGCGCCAGGCGCTGGGCGACGATGCAGTCGAGCGCGGAGGCGACGAGGAACGGCTCGATCCCCATCTCGATCAGCCTTGTGATGGCCGAGGGCGCGTCGTTGGTGTGCAGCGTGGAGAGGACCAGGTGTCCGGTGAGCGCCGACTCGACGGCGATCTGGGCGGTCTCGCGGTCGCGGATCTCGCCGACCATGATGATGTCGGGGTCGGCGCGCACCATCGAGCGCAGTCCGGCGGCGAACGTCAGGCCGACCTTCGCCGAGACCTGGACCTGCGTGAGGCCGGTCATTTCGTACTCGACGGGGTCCTCGACGGTGATGATGTTCTTCTCGGGCGTGTTGAGCATCTGCAGGGCCGCGTACAGCGTGGTGGACTTGCCCGAGCCGGTCGGGCCGGTGACGAGCACCGCGCCGTGGGTCTCGCGGCAGGCGTGTTCGAAGCGCTCCCGCTCGGGGATGGCCATGCCGAGCTTGTCGAGCTCGACGACGACGGACTCCTTGTCCAGGACGCGCATGACGGCGCCCTCGCCGTGGACGCTCGGCAGCGTCACCACGCGCAGGTCGACGTGCCGGCCGTCGACGACCAGCCCCACGCGCCCGTCCTGGGGCAGGCGCTTCTCGGCGATGTTCAGCTCGGCCATGATCTTGATGCGCGAGATCACCCCGGCGGCCATCCGCCGCTGGACGGTGGTGACGTCGGCGAGCACGCCGTCGACCCGGAAGCGCACCCGCAGCTCGCGTCCGTCGGGAGCGAGGTGGATGTCGGAGGCGCCCCGCTCGACGGCCTGCGCGACGATCTGGTTGACGAGCTTGATGACGGGCGCGTCTTCGGAGGTCTCGTGCAGGGCGACGACCTCCGCCCCTTCGTCCTCGGCCTCGTGGAGGATCTCGGCGGACTCCCCGACGACGTCTTCGAGCCTGTCCAGTCGCGAGATCAGGGTCGCTATGTCATCGGGGGGGGCGACCGCCACGCGGATCTCGTATCCGGTCATGATCGCGATGTCGTCGACGGCGAGCACGTTCGCCGGGTCGGCCATGGCGACGAGCAGCGTGCGCTTGTCGGCGAAGGCGACGGGCACGGTCTGGTAGCGCTTGGCGACGGCCGTGCTGACGAGGTTGGCGGCTGTCATGTCGACGGTGAAGACGCCGAGGTCCAGGTGGTCGAGTTCGTAGCGCTCGGCCAGGGCGCGCGCGAGCGCGTCCTGCGTGAGCGCGCCGCTGTCGAGCAGCACGCGCTCGGGCGTGGTGCCGGCTACGCGCGAGCTCTCCAGGGCCTCCTCGACCTGCCTCTGCGTCGCCAGGCCCATGTCGACGATCACGTCGGTGAGGAAGCGCTGGGAGGAGCCTTTGCGCGAGGGCTTGGTGATGCCGGTGAAGTCCGCCGCGCCGCGCTCGTCGGGCTCGTCCTCGAGCCCATGCTGGTCCTCGGCGAAGGAGCCGTCGTCGCCGACCTCCTCGAGCTCGACCTGCGCCCCGGAGTCCCGCGGCGAGTCGAACTGGACGTCGGCGTCGCGCATCGCGTCCGGTTCGACGTCGATGCGATCCTCCACGCCGGGAAGCGCGGCGCCTCGCCCGGCGGAGATCATGCGGTCGAGGCTCGCTTCGTCGGTCTCTCCGTCGATCCCGAAGATCGCATGCAGATCCGGATCGGCCTGCTGGGGGAGCTCGCTCATCGGGCACGCTCCCCGGTCTGTTGCCTAACCGGCCGTCGGGTCCCCCTGGCGACCGGCGCGGCGGGGCTCCTCCGCGCGAACGGCGCGGCGCATGACCTCCAGCGGCGCCTGGCGTCCGGTCCACAGCTCGAAGCTGAGCGCCCCCTGGGCGACGAGGACCTCGAGCCCGTCGACGGTGCCCGCGCCATGCGCTCTGGCGGCGGCGAGCAGCTGCGTGGATCCGGAGCGGTAGACCAAGTCGACGACATATGAGTACTCACCGACTTGATCGAACGTCAATCCGAGTTGGTTGAGCGCCTCACCGTCAGTGGCCGAGCGTTCTATTGCGTCGCCCGTTTCGAGGCCGACGGAGGTGCAATTGACCAGCAGGTCGGCTGCCTCGGCCACCTTCACGGCGCGCGCGCCGAGCTCCCGCGCCAGCGTGCGCGCGCGCTCGGGAGTGCGGTTCCAGACGAGCACCTCGCGGGCGCCCGCCTCGCGCAGCGCCCACACGGTCGCACGCGCGCTGCCGCCGGCGCCGAGCACGAGCGCGCGCGGGTGGGCGGGCATGTCGGGCAGGCGCTCGAGCGCGGCGATCAGGCCGGGGGCGTCGGTGTTCTCGGCGGCGATCGAGCCGTCGGGCGCGAACGTGAGCGTGTTGGCCGCGCCGATCTCGCGCGCGGCCTGCGAGCTGCGGGTTGCCAGCGCGAGCGCCGCCTGCTTGTGGGGGATGGTCACGTTCGCGCCGAGGAAGCCCGCGGATCCGAGCGCGGGGACGGTCTCGGCGAACAGCGCCGGCGGGACCGGCAGGCGCTGATAGCGCCAGCCCTCCATCCCCAGCGCGGCGAACGCCGCGTTGTGGATCGCCGGCGAGCGGCTGTGCGCGACCGGCCAGCCGAGGACGCCTACCCTGACGGGCACAGGAAGGCGTGGCATCACTTGCCTGCCTGCCTGTGCCCCCGCAGGGGGTGCGCCCCAGAGGGTGTGCCCGTCAGGGTGCGCTTGCATGTCGGCGGGTGCCCGCCGTTGCGCGCGACCGCGGCCTTGTAGGCGGCGGCGTTGACTTCGAATGCGGCGAGGGTGTTGGAGAACACCTGCTCGCCGCAGCCGTCCGCGCCGGCGACGTAGTACAGGTAGGAGACGTGCGCCGGGTGGGCGGCCGCTTCGATCGACGCCAGGCCCGGGTTGGAGATCGGCGTCGGCGGCAGGCCGACGTGCGTGCGCGTGTTGTACGGGGAGTCGATGTGCAGCTGCGCTTCCGTCAGTTCGCCCGTGTACGTCGCGATCCCGCTCGCGAGCTCGACGGCGTAGTAGAGGCTCGCGTCGATCCCCAGCGGCATGCCCGCCGCCAGGCGGTTGTAGATGACGGCGGCGATCTTCGGCCGGTCGCCGGGGATGACCGCCTCGCGCTCGACCATCGAGGCGACCGTCAGCAGCTGGTAGGGCGTGACGTGCAGTGCGCGAGCCCGCGCGATCTGGCTCGCGCCGAAGTTTTCGCGGAAGGCGATCAGCTGCTCTTCCACCAGCCGGTTCACAGGCGCGCCCGGGTACACGTCGTAGGTCGCCGGGAACAGGAAGCCTTCGAGATCGGGCGTGCCGCGCGGAGCGCCGTAGGCGACGGGGCTCAGCAGGGGCGATTTCCTGGAGGCCAGGCGGTAGCTGCCCTTGAGCCCGTCGGCGGCGGCGATCTGTTCGATCTGCTGGCGGGTCCTGCCCTCCTGGACCAGGACCTTCACGACAGGGGGCGGCGCGATCGCGGCGACGTGCTTGGAGTCGTGCGAGCGCAGCAGCAGGACCACCGCCGCGACGACGGCCGCGAGGGCGACGGCGGCGGCCAGCCGCGAGCGCGGCGAGCCCCGTCGCTTCAGGCGCACCGCTGCGCCGGCAGGCCGCTCGGCGAGCAGCGGCGCCTGGGAGGGCGCCGGCAGCGGCGTCTGGGCCGGCGGCGACGGCTCGGCGGGCGGCGGTGGGCCGGCGGGTGGCAGCGACTCGGCCGCCGGCGATGGGCCAGCGGCCCATGGTGGATCGACGGGCGGCGGTGGGCCGGCGCGTGGCAGCGGCTCAGCCGGGGGCGGCGCGGCGGGCGGCGGCTCGATGGGCGGAGGCTCGATGGGCGGCGGCACTGGCGGCGGGAGCTCGGCCTGCGGCTGCGGTGGTGCGGCCGGCTGCTCGAGTGGGGGCTCGGGCGGCTCGACGGGCGCACGCCGCCGCGCGCGCTCCTGGCGGTCGCGCTCGCGTTCCTCCGCGGTGCGTTCGCGCCCTGGCCGTGATCGATCGCCGCGAGACAAGGACCAACAACCCTAACGCGATCGGGCCGCGAGCCAGCTCTCCAGCAGGTGGGCGGCGGCGCGCGAGTCCTCGCTCGCGTTGAACGCCCGACCGCCCCCGCCGGCCTCGCCCATCCGCTGGGCGATGCGCGTGGTGAAGCGCTCGTCGTGCATCTCCACGGGGACGCTCTCACCGAGGCGCAGCGAGAGCTCGCGCGCGAACGCCCGCGTCTCGCGCGTCTGCTCGGTATCGGTGCCGTCGAGCGAAAGCGGGAGCCCGACGACCACGCGCTCCACCTCCCGCTCGCGCACGAGCTCGCGCAGCCGCGCGAACCCGCGCTTGGTGGCGGGCCGAGCGACGATCTCAAGCGGCGTGACGATCGTGCCGGTGGGGTCGCTGATCGCGCAGCCACAGCGCGCGCTGCCATAGTCGAGCGCGAGCACCCGCATGCGCGACTCAGCTGGGGGCGAGCGCGGCCTCGATCGCCGCCCGCGCCACGTCGACGGCCTCCCCGAGTCGCTCGGGGTCGCGCCCACCGGCCTGGGCCATGGTGTCGCGTCCCCCTCCCCCGCCTCCGACCACCTGCGCGGCCGCCTTGACGACCGCCCCGGCCTTGACGCCGCGCTGGACCAGCTCGGGCGCGACGCTCGCCACCAGGTGCGCGCGGCCGTCGCAGGCGCTGCCCAGCAGGATCGCGGCGCCCGGCAGGCGGCCCCTGAGCCGATCGAGCACGTCGAGCAGCGCCTTGGCGTCGGGGACGTCGACGGTCGCGGTGAGGACCGGTGCGCCGTCGATCTCCCGCGCGCGCGCGGCGAGCGCCTCGACGTCCACCTGCGCCGCGCCGGCGCCCCCCGCCGCTTCGCCCTGCTTCAGCTCCTTCTCGAGCCGCTTGCGCTCGAGCGCAAGCGCGAGGACGGCGGCGGGGGCGTCCTCGGGACGCGCGCGCAGAGCCGCGGAGATCTCCCCGAGCAGGCGGTCGTGCTCGCGCAGCAGCTCGACGGCGGCGGGGCCGGTGACGGCCTCGATGCGCCGGACGTTGGCGGAGCTGGAGGTCTCGTGCAGGATGCGAAACGCGCCGATCTCGGCGGTGGAGCGCACGTGCGTGCCGCCGCACAGCTCGCGCGAGTACTGATTTCCCCCCCCGCCTCCCCCGTCGCCGACCTCGACCATGCGCACCACGTCGCCGTACTTCTCGCCGAACAGGGCCATCGCGCCGAGGCGCTTGGCCTCGTCGAGCGTGGTCGCGATCGCGCGCACGGGGTCGTTGCGAGCGATCCACGCGTTGACGCGATCCTCGATGTCGCGCAGCTCCTCGGCGCTCAACGCGTGGCCGTGGCTGAAGTCGAAGCGCAGCTTGTCCGGCCCGACGTAGGAGCCGGCCTGGCGCACGTGGCTGCCCACGCGCTCGCGCAGCGCGGCCTGCAGCAGGTGGGTGGCGGTGTGGTTGCACTCGGTCTCGTGCCGCGTGAGGTGGTCGACGCGCGCGAGCACCTGCTCGCCGACGGCGAGCGTCCCCGCCTCGACGATCACCTCCGGTATCCGATCCTGACCGACGATCAGGACGTCCTGCACGCGCGCGCGGCAATCCCCGTGCTCGCATTCGATCGTGCCGACGTCGGAGATCTGGCCTCCGCCGGCGGCGTAGAACGGCGACTCCGCCAGCTTGACCAGCAGGCGCGCGGGAGCCGTGCCGTTCACGCCGTCCCCGGCGCTCGGCTCGTCGACCGGGCGCACGGCGAGCACGGTCGTCGACTGCACCTCGGTCTCGTATCCGGTGAAGCGCGTCGGGGGGCTCCCGTCCAGGGACCCGACGCCGATGGCACTGGCCCCGCCGCCGCCGGTCGCTCGCGCCACGCCGCCCCTGCCGCGAGCGCGCTGCTCCTCCATCAGCTCCTCGAAGTCACCGTCGATCGACAGGCCCTCCTCGGCGAGCAGCTCGCTGGTCATCTCGAAGGGGAAGCCGTGCGTGTCGTGCAGCGTGAACACGTCGGCGGCCGCCACCGTGTTGCGTCCGGCCGAGCGCGCCGCGGTGATGTGCTCGCGCAACATGTCCATCCCCTGGGCGAGTGTGCGCCCGAACCCATCCTCCTCGGCGGCCAGCCACATGTCCGTGGCGTCCGCGTGCTCTTGCAGTTCGGGGTAGGCGCCGGCCATGATCTCGCGCACGCGCGCGGAGTAGCGCGTGAGGAAGCCGGGCGCGAGCTCCAGCGCGAGGCCCTGCTGGATCGCGCGACGCATGACACGGCGCAGCACGTAGCCGCGATCCTCGTTGGAGGGCACGACGCCGTCGGCGGTCAGGAACGTCATCGCGCGCGAGTGGTCGGCGAGGATGCGCAGCGCGCGGTCGATCTCGTGCTCCTCGCCGTAGCGCGCGCCCGAGAGCTCCTCACCGAGCTCGATCAGCGGCTGGAACTGGTCGGTCTCGAACACCGAGGGCTTGTCCTGGAGGATGGCCGCCATGCGGTTGAGCCCGAGGCCGGTGTCGATGTTGTTGGCCGGCAGCGGCTTCAGCACCGTGCCCGCCTGGTCGGGCGCGGGCTCCTGGTCGTACTGCATGAACACCAGGTTCCAGTACTCCAGGAAGCGCTCGTTCTCGCCGCCCGGCAGATCCTCGGGTGAGCCGTAGCGCTCGCCGCGATCGAGGTACAGCTCCGAGCACGGCCCGCACGGACCGGTCGGGCCGGCCTGCCAGAAGTTCTCCGAGCGCGGGCACCGCACGATCCGCTCGCGCGGCACGCCGACCGCCAGCCAGCGGTCGATCGCCTCCTGGTCGCAGCCGAGCCCGAGGCCGTCGTCGCCTTCGAACACCGTCACCCAGATGTCGCCGTCGGCGAAGCCGAACACCTCGCGCGAGAGCTCCCACGCGAACTCGATCGCCTCACGCTTGAAGTAGTCGCCGAACGAGAAGTTGCCGAGCATCTCGAAGAACGTGAGGTGGCGGGCGGTGTTGCCGACGTTGTCGATGTCGACCGTGCGGAACACCTTCTGGCAGTCGGTCAGGCGCGACGCGGGCGGCGACTGCAGGCCGAGGAAGTACGGCTTCAGCGGGTGCATCCCGGCGACGGTCAGCAGCGCGGACGGGTCGTGCGCCGAGGGCACGAGCGAGGCCGAGGGAATGCGCCGGTGCCCGCGCTCCTCGAAGAAGCTCAGGTAGCGCTCGCGGATATCGTCGGAGCTCATCACGCGACGGATCTTAGGGGGCCCCGCTGAGGGGTCGAGGGTCGAGCAGGGTAAGGACGCAGTGAGCGAAGTGTGCTCGGCACACGAGCGATCGAGGACGCCACCATGCGAAGGCCATCGGCCCCGTCAGGTGATGGTGCCGCAGCCGACGATCACATCGCCCGCGTACAGGCAAGCGAGCTGGCCGGGAGCGGTGCGCTCGGCGGGCTCGTCGAGCTCGATCGCCACGCGCGCGTGGCGCCCCGCCCGCAGCTCGCCAGGCAGGCGGCAGGCGAACCGCCGCCCGTGCGCGCGCACGCGCACGCCGTCCACGCAGCGGCCGTCGCGGTGCAGCGTGGCCTCGCGCACGGTGACCGCGGGCGCCAGCAGCGCGCTGCGGGGTCCGACGGTGACTGTGTTCGAGCGCGTGTCGGTGCCGAGCACGTACAGCGGCTCGGGTGCGGAGATGCCGAGGCCGTGGCGCTGGCCGACTGTGTAGCGGTGCGCGCCGGCGTGCTCACCGAGCACCGCCCCGTCCAGATCCACGACCGGGCCGGCGTGTCTGCCGAGCCCCGCGTGGCGCTCGAGGAAGTCCGCGTGCCTGGTTCCGGCCAGGAAGCACAGATCCTGCGAGTCGCGCCTGCGCGCGACCGCCAGCCCGGCGCGCTCGGCGAGCTCGCGCACCTGCTGCTTGCGTATGTCCCCGAGCGGGAAGCGCAGCCGCGCGAGCGACGTGGGCGCGAGCGCCGAGAGCACGTAGCTCTGATCCTTGCCCTGGTCGGCTGCCATCCTCAGCAGCGATGCGGATGGATCGGTGGCGGGCGGATCGGCTATCCGCGCGTAGTGACCGGTGGTGAGCGTCTCGGACCCGAGCTGGCGGGCGAGCTCGAGCATGGCGTCGAGGCGGACGCTGCCGTTGCAGCGCACGCAAGGGTTCGGCGTGAGGCCGTCGGCGTGGTCTGAGAGCCAGCCGTCGACCACGCCGGCGCGGAACTCCGCGCGCAGGTCTATGGACAGGTGGGGCATCCCCAGCTCGTGCGCCAGCTCGCGCGCGCCGCGGACGGCCTGCGCCGAGCAGCAGCTGAGATCGCCGTCGCCCTCCGCGTCCGACCACAGCTCGAGGGTCACGCCGACCGCCTGGCACCCGGCCCGCGCGACGAGCAGCGCGGCGACGGCGCTGTCGACCCCGCCGCTCATGGCGACGAGCGTGCGGCCGGCCGTGGGGGCCAGCGCCGCGCGCTCACGCGCGGCGCCACCCAGAGCGCGGTGAAGCGCGTCGGCGGCCAGCTCGGCGGCGTGCCGCTTGGCGACGCTCAGCCCGCCGAGCTCCCGGGCGATCTCGTCAGCTCCGACGCGCGCCGCGTCGAGCAGTGGCGTGCCGCGCAGCAGGGTCACGGCGGCGCTGCCGGCGGCGACGGTGGCCCCGCAGCCGATCGCGTCGAAGCCGGCGTCGTCGATGCGCCCGTCGGGGCTGTCCGGATCGAGCGCGATCGAGACGCGAATCACGTCGCCGCATGCCGCCCCGCCGGCGGCGCCGGTGCACGCGCCGGGCGGAGCGTGCCCGCGCCCGAGCGGGCGTTCGAGATGGTTGGTCAGCTGCTCCCCCTCCGGGGACGCATCGTCATCGTAGGTGGATGCGGCTGCGATGCTCACCCGAGCGAGTGTACGGCTATGAGTTGCGTGCTTCGTCGATCGCCTGTTCGATCGAGAAGGCGTCCTGCAACCCGGTGAGGGTGATCGTCTTGCCAGCCTTGTCGATGACGAGGATCGTCGGCGTGGCGTAGATCTGCACGCCGCGCGTGATCGAGCCGTAGGAGGCGACTTCGCTGGCCAACGCGTCGTGCACCGCTGCCCGCTTGCTCAGCAGTTGCACCTGCCTGTGCACGAGGACGTCGTCCGTGCCCTTGGGGTTCCAGAAGAGCAGCACGGCGATCTTCCCCTGCTTGAGCTCCGCTTCCACTTCCCGCTGGGCGCGTGCCACGGTGACACCGGACGCCGCCTTGGGTGCGCCGGAGCCGACATGGGCGGTGGCCGGCGTCGTGGCCTTGGTGGACGGCGCGGCGGCCTTCGCGGACGGCGCGGCGGTCGCGGTTGACGCGCCCGAGGCGGGCGTCGTGGTGCTCACGGTCTGGGCCGGCGCCGTTTCGCCCGACGCCTGCGCGGACTTGGCTTCAAGCTGCTTGGCGTTCTGCTGGGACTCCGCCACGGCGTGGTGGGCTCGGTTGATGTCGCGCGTGAGACCTTCCACGCCAGGCGCAGCGCCGTGGTAGACGTGGGTTGGCTTGGCCGCGGATTTTGCCTCGGCCGCGGCCGTCGACGCGGACCCGCTGGGGGTGGAGCTCGAGCTGGCGGGCTTGGGGGCGGCGGGCGCGCTCGGGGAGACGACGGCCGTCGAGCCGGAGCCGCTGGTGCTGGTCGAGTGCCCGCGCAGGGCGAACAGCCACACGGCCGCGAGCAGGCAAACGGCTACGAACGCAATCTGAAACGGACGGGAAAGCTGCGCCATCTCCTCAAGCTTCGGCATCTGCGGCGGAGAAGTTGAACCGCGCATGGAGCGTTGGACGGTCGATCCGTCGTGCGCAGGCCGAGTTGAGGCCCGTGCGCAGGCCGAGCTGAGGCCCGTGCGCAGGCCGGGTCGAGGCCCGTCGCGGGTGTGCCGATACTGTCAGAGGGCGTGATGGCTGCGCAGCACGGCGTGCACGACGGCGTTGATCGCGACCGGCTCCTGCCCGCCTCCCTGCATGTCCTTGAGCACGGTCTGATCCTCGCCGACGATCGCCACGTAGCGGGCGCCGAGCGCGTCGGCGTGGCCGAGCTGGCCCTTGAGCGAGCGCCCGCCGAGATCCATCTGCGCGGACAGCCCCGCCGAGCGCGCCTCGCTCACGAGGCCGAACGCGGCCGTGCGCAGATCGCCGCGCCGACCATCGAGCGCCACGAACAGCTCCACCGGGACCGGCGCGGCCGGCTGGGCGTCGCGGCCGGCTCCGGCCCCGTCGAGCTCTCTGGCGAGCAGCATCCGCTCGATCCCGGCCGCCCAGCCGATACCGGGCGTCGGCGGTCCGCCGAGCAGCTCGATGAGGCCGTCATAGCGTCCGCCGCCCCCCACTCCGCTCTGCGCGCCAAGCGCGTCGGAGGTGAACTCGAACACGGTTCGCATGTAGTAGTCGAGGCCCCGCACGAGCGTCGGGTCCAGCTCGTAGGCGACGCCGGCCACGTCGAGCAGCTCGCGCACGTGCGCGAAGTGCTCGGCGTCGGGCGCGCTCAGGTGCTCGAGCAGCAGCGGCGCGCTCTCCATCACGCGCTTGGTGCCCGGGTCCTCGGAGTCGAACGCCCGCAGGGGGTTCAGCTCGATCCTGCTCCTGACCTCCTCTGACAGGCTCGCCTGGTTGGCGCGCAGGTGCGCCTGCAGCCGCTCGCGGTACTCGCGCCTGGCCTCCAGGCTGCCGAGGCTGGAAAGGCGCAGCCTGAGACCTGTCACCCCGATGTCCGCCAGCAGCGCGGCCAGCAGCCAGATCAACTCGGCGTCCACGGCCGGGTCCTCGGAGCCGATCGCCTCGGCGCCGAGTTGCCAGAACTGCCGGTAGCGCCCCGCCTGCGCGCGCTCGTGGCGGAAGAAGCACGACAGGTACCAGAGCTTGACGGGCTGGCGGCGCTTGTGCATGCCGTGCTCGACGTAGGCCCTGCAGACGGGAGCGGTGCCCTCCGGTCGCAGCGTGAGCGAGCGCCCCCCCTGGTCCTCGAAGGTGAACATCTCCTTGCGCACGATGTCGGTCGACTCACCGACCCCGCGGGCGAACAGCTCGGTCGCCTCGAACACAGGCGTCTCGATCCGTTCATACCCGGCGCCCTCGAGGATCGACCGGGCACGGGCCTCGAGCGCGGCACGGGCCGACGCGGCCTCGCCGAGCACGTCGAAGGTGCCGCGCGGCGCTTTGATCTCAGGCGTGGTCAACTTCAGGCTGCCGGCGAGTCCGCGGCGGCGGCGCGCGGGACGCGCACGCGAAGCTCGCTGAGGAACGGGTTGGTGTCGCGCTCTCGCCCCAGCGTGGTGACGCCCATGTGCCCGGGGTAGACCACGGTGTCGGCCGGATGGGCCTTCAGCAGGCTCTCGATCGAGCGCTCGAGCGTGCCCCAGTCACCGCCCGGCAGGTCCACGCGGCCGACGGACCCCTGGAAGAGCACGTCGCCGGACAGCAGCGCAGGGTGGGCGGGCGATCGGACCGCGTAGGTGAGGTGGCCGGGGCTGTGGCCGGGGGTGAACAGGACGTCGATGTCCAGGCCCGCCAGGCTCAGGCGCTCGCCGCCGGCGAGCGTGTGCTCGGCCTCGTAGCTCTCGAACGGCCCGAACCCCGGCGGGACCCAGTTCATGATCTCGGCGAGCAGCGGGCGCTCGATCTCAGGGCAGTACACGGGAGCGCCGGTCGCGCGTGCCAGCGGCGCGACCGCGCCGATGTGGTCGAAGTGGCAGTGGGTGATGAGGATCGCATCGATCTCGACGCCCAACGCGTCGACGGCCCGCAGCAGGCGCTCGGCCTCGTCTCCCGGGTCGATCATCAACGCGCTCGTGGCGTCGGCGCCGGCACGCACGATGTAGGAGTTCTCCTGCACGGGACCCACGGTGAACGCGCGCACGTCCAGGTCGCTCATCGCGACGTCGCCTTCCCGCCGCGTTCCCTGGCCTTCTTGCGCTGACGGCGGTCGTAGACCCACTTGTCGGTGTAGAAGCTGACCAACGTGTACATCACGAGCACGATCGGGAACAGCTCGATCGCCCCGTTGGACTTCTGATGGAGCAGGACGATCACGACGAGCAGCAGCACGACCGCGGCGAACATCGCCTTTGTGAACGCCGCCCGCCAGGTCGGCGGACGGTCGCGCTTGTCGAGCAGCTTCTCCTCCTTCGCGCGCGCGACATCGCGCGGGCTGCCGCTCTTCTCGGCGGCCGTCGGCTTGCGCCCGGTGCGGCCCCGCGACTCGACCACCCCGGCGGCGTTGCCCCGGTGCTTGGTCTGGCGCTTGCGTCTGGTCTGAGCCACGCCTAGGAGCGTAGTGCGTTCTCGATCACGTGGCACGCGGGATCGAAGCCGGCGATCGGGACGTCCTGCGGGAAGCCCTCGAGCGCAGCGGCGGGCGCAAGCCCGACGAGCTCGGCGCTGGCGACGTCGGCATGGGCGCGCACCGCGTCGAGCACGCTCGCCAGCGGGAGCTCGAGCGGACGCTCGACGTTCATCGACACCTGCGCCACCTCGCCGCTCAACGCGACGCCGATCGCGCGCACGCCCGGCAGCCCGCGCTCGCCGCCCTCGCGGATCAGCGCGGCGATCGCGCACGCGTCCTCGACGGTGGCTCCAGGCGCGAGCTGAAGGTTGAACGCCACCAGCGGCGGCCTGGCGGCGAGCAGCGTGGCGCCAGCGCTCGGATGCATGCGCGGCGGCCCGAAGTCGGGCGCGAGCGACTCCTCGCCGCCTGCCATGCGTGCGGCCAGTCCGGAGACCCCGCCGCGGCGCAGCTGCGCGCGCGTCCTCGCAGAGCCCGGGTCGGCCCCCGACAGGCCGCGGCGCAGCTGCGCGCGCGTCCTCGCAGAGCCCGGGTCGGCCCCCGACAGCTCGCCGTACAGGAACACCGGCACCTCCAGCTCCTCGCCGATCCGGTCGCCGACGACCAGCGCCTCCGCACAGGCCGCTCCCCTGGCCCCGGGGTCGAGGTAGACGACGGGCGCGACGTCCACAGCGCCGACGTGCGGATGCTGGCCGCCCTGCTCCGCGTCGCCGCGCGCGCGCGCGACCACGTCGATCCGCTCGACCGCCACGCGGGCGCCGCGCAGCAGGGCGTCCGCCAGCTCGCCCGCGCGCCCGGCGATCGTGAACACCGAGCGGTGGTGATCCGGATCGGAGTGGACGTCCAGCAGGCGCACGCCGCCGGGGGTCCCGTCGGCGAACGCGGCGCCGATGGCCGCGATCGTGCTCCCGTCGCGTCCCTCGGAGACGTTCGGCACCGCAAGCAGGATTGGGGGCGCCATCGCCCCACGAGGCTAGCGTCGCCGGTCGATGACGGCCCTGCGGCTAGACTCGTGCGTCATCCGGGCCGGAGTAGCTCAGCTGGTTAGAGCAGCGGAATCATAATCCGCGTGTCGGGGGTTCGAGTCCCTCCTCCGGCATCGCAAAGGGCCCGCAAATGCTGGTCTTTCGAGACTACCACGGGGGCGGCGGATTTCCCAGGGATTTCCCTGGAGGGCTGTGTCGGGGGCGCGGAGGGCGCTACGCGGCAAATAACCGCCGTCGAGGGAGGGGGGTACGGGATTGGATCACCTGCTCGAAGCGGTGCGGGAGTCCTGCGCTCGCGTCTGCGGATGATTTGGCAGCAGGCTGCTGCCAAATTCAATCTATGGGCTCGTATCGAGCTTTTCATCGTCGTAGATCACGTTCGCCGCCTCAGAGATCCCGGCTAGCTCTGCGGCGAGCTCAGGCAGCTCGGGCAGCGCCGGTCTGAGCGCCGTGGGGGTCTCGGTCATGGTGGTGTCACCGACCGTGTACCGAGCGACCGCGACCGGAGTATCAAGGCCGCGCAGAGCCCACTGAGTCACGGTCTTGTTGCGCCCCGGGCACAGCACGAGACCGATTGTCGCCGCGTCGCCCTCCTGGCGCTCAAGTTCGTCGACGGCATTGAGGTAGAAGTTCATCTTGCCGGCGAACTCCGGCTTGAAGTCCTCGATCTTCAGGTCGATGACAACAAAGCGCCGCAGCCTGTAGTTGTAGAACAGCAGGTCGAGGAAGAACTCGGACTCCTCGCCGCTCTCTCCGTCGAGAACCCGAAGCGGGAACTGCCGTCCGACGAGAGCGAACCCCGACCCATCTCCATTAGGAAGCTCTGCACGTCGTTCAGGAGCGCCGCCTCCAGGTCACGCTCCTTCGCGTCGGCTGAGAGGCTGAGGAACTCGAAGTTGTAGGGGTCCTTGATCGCGTCACGGACGAGCTCGGAGTCAGGCGCCGGCAGGGCGTGATCGAAGCTGGTGAGGGCTGCGCCCTGCCGGCCGCGAAGATCGCTGGCGATTTGAGCCTCGAGGACCTTGCGCGACCAGCCATGCTCGATGGCCGCACGCGCGTACCAGGAGCGCACATCGGAGTCCCCAACCTTGTCCAGCAGCACCATGTGGTGCCCCCACGGCAATTTGGCAGCAGGTTGCTGCAACATTTCGCTGGCGCTCTGCGCCGGCCATGCGCGTGCAAACTCGCGCATGTAGCGAAGGTTGCGGGCTGACAACCCTCGCATATCGGGAAACTCACGTCGCAGGTCCGCGGCCAGCCGCTCGATCACCTTCGCGCCCCAGCCCTCTCGGTCCTCACGCACGATGATGCCGGTGCCGATCTCCCAATAGGCTGCGAGCACTGCTGCGCTGACCGCCAGCGCGGCCTGTGATCGTGCAGTCGAGACGGCACGCTTGACCTCCTCGAGGAACTGCGAGTAGTCGGCCGGCAGGGTCTCGCCGCGGCGTGCGGGCATATTGCGTCTAGCCATTGGAACGATCGTATCCCCACCATCGGAGAGGGGCGCTTTGCAAATTGCGTCTCCGCTTAGCAGAGCCAAATTCGAGTAGCCGGGAAGCGATCATAATCCGCGTGTCGGGGGTTCGAGTCCCTCCTCCGGCATCCGCAAAAGCCCCGCAAATGAAGCGGTTGGAAACGTAGCAGGGGGTCCGGCGGGAGCTTGCGGTTCGGAGGGCTGTGCAGTGGCTACCTTTTCTTGTTCTTGAGCTTGATCGTGAGCGACTGGGTGTGCGTGGTGGGGCGCCCGCCGAGCGAGGATTGGAAGGTGAGGGTCGCGGTGACGGGCAGCCCCCGCTTGTGTCTGAGCGCGTCCTCGAGTGCCTTGAGCGCTGATGCGCTCGGCTTGACCGTGAAGCTGAAGCTTCCCGCGCTCGCCACGGCGCGGCTGCCCTTGGCGTAGATGATCAGCGCCGGGCGGCAGCGGCCGGCGAGCTTGACGTGGCCCTTCTTGCATTTCTTGGCGCTCGCCGAGAACACCCCGAACTTGCCGTTGCGGAAGGTCAAAAGCCAGCTGAAGGTCCCCGCCTGGCTGACCGTCTCCTTGAACGTGACGGTGCCGGTGTGGTGGTTGACACTCGCAGCGAGAGTGCTGAAGCGGCTGTTGGGAGCGGTGACGATCTGCTGCGGCGCAAGGACGGTGTAGGTGATCCTCGCCGTCGCGCTCTTGCCGTCCTTACTCTTCGCGCTCACGACATATTCGTGTTCGCCGGGGCTCAACGTCACCAGTTCCCCTTCGCCGGGAGCGGAGACGCCGGCCTGGTCCTCGCACGATTCAAGACCCGGGCCGCCTTCGCCTTCGCTACACGAGAAGTTCGTCTTTACGAGCGCGCCCTGGGGGTAGCTCCCGCCGCCTGTGGGCGCGGTGATCGACGCTTGCGGCGCCGCGGCCGGGGTGACCGCGACCGCGTACGGATCGCCGCCGACTTTGATTTCGCTGCCGGATGTGTTCGTCGCGACTTCGATCGGCGTCACCGTGTCGCCCCCGCGGTTGCTGACGTATGCGGTCTTGCCGTCGGGGGTGATCGCCACCCCGTCCGGTTCGCTGCCGACTTTGATTTCGCTGCCGGATGTGTTCGTCGCGACTTCGATCGGCGTCACGGAGTCGCTGAGGAAATTGACGACGTATACGGTCTTGCCGTTGGGGGTGACGGCGACCCCCCACGGGAAGCCGCCGACTTTGATTTCGCTGCCGGATGTGTTGGTCGCGACTTCGATCGGCGTCACCGTGTCGCTGTCAGAGTTGGTGACGTAGGCGGTCTTGCCATCGGGGGTGACCGCGACCCCGTTCGGTTCGCTACCGACTTTGATTTCGTTGCCGGGTTTGTTCGTCGCGACTTCGATCGGCGTCACCGTGTCGCTGCCGGAGTTGACGACGTAGGCGGTCTTGCCGTCGGGGGTCACCGCGACCGCGTCCGGGAAGCTGCCGACTTTGATTTCGCTGCCGGCTCTGTTCGTCGCGACTTCGATCGGCGTCACCGTGTCGCTCTGTTCGTTGACGACGTAGGCGGTCTTGCCGTCGGGGGTGATCGCGACCGCTTTCGGGAAGCTGCCGACTTTGATTTCGCTGCCGGGTGTGTTCGTCGCGACTTCGATCGGCGTCACCGATTCACTGCCGTAGTTGGTGACGTAGGCGGTCTTGCCGTCGGGGGTGACCGCCACCCCGACCGGTTCGCTGCCGACTGTGATTCCGGTGCCGGGTTTGTTCGTCGCGACTTCGATCGGCGTCACCGTGCGACTGCCGGCGTTGGCGACGTAAACGGTCGTCGGCGACGCGCCCGCCGCCGCCGCGAAGCCGCCCGCCAGCAGCACCAGCAAGCCAGCCGCCAGCAGCACCACACGGCCAGCCCAACCACACAAACCCCTCGCCAGCCACATAAGAATCCCTCCTACCGACCCGGACGACCAGCTCCGCGCCAAGCAGTCAGCGGCCCCGATCAGCGCACCCGCAAGCTAGCAGAAGCCACGCCTAGCCTGCCTGGCTGCCCGGCACGATCGCTCTCTGGGCCCCCGGCCGGCGTCTGTTCACGCCGCAAGCACTTGCATGCGAAAGCGTGCTCAGATCGCCGCGGCGCTGGGCTACGCCGTCGGTGTGATCTCCGGCACGTCCAAGGCGCGTGCAATGGTGTACGCCACATCGCTGGACGCGCCAACATCGCGTGTCAGCTCCGATCTCCACGCGACGAGCGCAGCTGTGGACAGGAGCGCCGGGGGGCGCGCCTGATCGAGCAGTACGCCCAGTACGCGGTTCAGCAGACGAACCGAGCCCTGCGCCTGCCGCGGCCAGCGCACGCTTGCAAGCGCGCGAATCCTGCTTTGGAGCGCGGCGACGAACGTCGAGCTCGCGGATTCGATCTGTGAAAAGGGCGTGTCGGCCGTCCACGACACGAGTGCCGCTCCGAACGCGTCACCGGCGGCGTTCCCAGCGTCGACGATGTGCAGATAGTCACCACCTGCCGCGCTGACCGTCGCCGGGCGCAGCGTGAATGAGTCGTCGTGCAGCGCCGTGGGGGCCAAGCTGCCCCCGTTGACGGACATCCACCTGGAGTACAGGGATGCATCGGCGGGCGCCGCCGAGTCGACTGCCAGGCGGCGAAAGCCGACCGCGCTCAACCGTGGATAGGGGAAAGGCTTGCCATTCGCTGGGTTCGTGGGGTCCTCCTGCATCCACTGGGCCTCGTTGAATGCCGCATGCGGTCCTTCGCGCGTGGAGAAGCGGGCTGAGGCGCCGGAGGTGGCATCGACGATCGCGAGCATCCAGCGCTCGCGCGCCAGCCTGAGGCTTGCCGAGAGAACATCGCCCGGCTTGACGTAAAAGAGGAGCTCCGCTTTGAAGTGATGGCCAGTGTCGCTCCAGAATGCGTAGTAACGACCGCCAGCCGCCGACAGGTCGTCCTCGTCGACGCCGATTTGAATCGCCGGTCCCGGCGCCCCGGGCGCCTGCGCCCCGATCCACATGCCCCCGTAGCCGATTGGCGATCCGCGGAGAATGCGCGGCACCGTCCAGGAGGACTGCACCGATGTCACGCGACCGTGCCACACGTAGCCGGCATACGGTCCGAACGACCAGCCCGGGCTCGCCCGGCGACGGCTCGCGCCAACCGACAGCGCAAGCACGACCACCAGCGCAACCAGCACAGCGAGCGCGAGCGACCCAAGGACTGCGTATCGCCGGCGAGGACTCACGGACGTGGGATGCTACGCACGCTCGCGAAAATCGACCGAGAGCGTCGGTCGCGGGGACAGCCGGCGGGGGTGGGGATGGGGATGCCCGCCGGCTGCCACCGCGGGCGGAATGAGATTGACGCGGCACCGGGCCGCCTGAGGAACCCGTGCCCTCGGCCGCCTTTCGGCGCTTCGGGGTGGGTGGCGCGGCCTCACACCTCGGTGGCCTCGCTCTTCGCGGCTCGGTTCCGCGTCTGACTGCAACATAAGCGGCGAACTGGCTCCAGCGCAAGGGTCTGGGACGCCGCTTCCCGGATTTACCGGAGAAAAGATCCCCGCCCGGCGGCGGTTGGCCCCGGCACAGCCCTCGCTTGGGCTCTCCCTTTGCGCCGTGGCGCTCGCCAGCGCCCTCAAGCTGTGGGGCGGGGAATGTCGATGTCGAAATGGTGTCGACTATCTCCACTGAACCGACAGGGCCCGACACCGCGCCCCCGCCGTCGGACGGGTACGAGGGTGCGATCGCGCCCTCCAGTCCCATGGCCCGGGCGGCCCGCGCGTTCGGCGACGACTACCCGCCGATTCGCCATCACTGGTTTCTGCGTGGCGCCGGGCTCGCCTACCTGATCTCGGCGGCGATCTACCTGCCGTGGCTGTTCACGTCGCTGAACCGCCACCTGCCGTGGCTTGCCTGGCCGTTCCTGGTGGCCAATGTGTTCACGCTCCTGACCACCCTGCTGAGCATCTTCAACCACTGGTGGCGGGCGGTGCCCGATCCCCACCCGCTCCCCCACGGACAGGAGCCGCCGGTCGGGATCATCATCCCCTGCTGTGGCGAGCCCGTGCCGATGGTGCTGCGCACGATCGCCTCCGTGCTCAGGCAGGACTGGCCGCGCGAGCGCATGGTGATCGTCGTCAGCGACGACGGACACGATCCGGCGCTCGCCCGCGCGGTCACCTGCTGGCCGGTGCTCTACCACTCGCCACCGCCTCGCTTCGCGCCCGGCCGCGACGGCGCCGCCAAGGCCGGGAACCTCAACTCCGCGCTTGACATGCTCCTCGCCGAGCACCCGGAGCTGAGCTACATCGAGACGCGCGATTGCGACGACGAGCTCGGCTCGAACGGGTTCCTGCGCCAGGTCGTCGGGCAGCTCGAGCACGACCGGCGACTCGCCTACGTGCAGACGATCAAGGAAACCCAGGTCAGCGCCGGGGACCCGTTCAACAACCGCGAGGCCATGTTCTACCGCGGGCAGATGCTCTCGCGCAACGCCGCCGACGCCGCCTTCCCGTGCGGCTCGGGGCTGGTCTGGCGCCGCTCGGCGCTCGAGGACATCGGCCTGTTCCCCGCCTGGAACCTCGTCGAGGACCTGCAGTCGGGCGTCGAGGCGCTGCGGCGGGGCTGGCACAGCTGCTATCTGCCGATCGTCGGCGCGATGGGCCAGCACTCCCCCGAGGACGTGCCCAACGTCTACAAGCAGCGCGGTACGTGGGCGATCGACACCGTGCGCCTGATGATCTGGGGCGATCTGAGCGGCCTGAACCTGCGCCAGAGGGCGCAGTTCTACGAGCTGCTCTGCTACTACCTGCACTCGTTCACCGTGCTCATCTACGTGCCGAGCATCATCGGCGCCCTGCTCGGATACGTGCCCTTCAGCGCCAGTGGACAGAGCTTCCTCGTGCACATGCTTCCGATCGTGCTCGCCACCGAGGCGTGGCTGCTCGCGATCAACCGCCCCTACAACGACCGCCGCCGGCGCCAGCGCCACCCGATCCGCGAGCTGTGGCGGGTGCGGATCATCTGGAGCGGGCTGGCGCCCGTGTTCATCAAGGCCTCCGCCCAGGCGATCCTCGGGGGCCCGCACCGCAAGCCCGTCTACAAGGTCACCCGCAAGCACAACGACCCGCGCTGGCATTGGGGACACACCCTGCCGCAGACCAGCGTCCTGATGATGGTGATCTTCACGCTGATCTACGCGCTGCGCAACGGCACGCTGCCGCGTGCGACGGAGCTCATCCCGTTCGTGTATTGGGGCGGGCTGTACGTGGCACTGTTCGCCGGCTTCATCGCGCGCAGCTGGTACGGCGTGGTGAGCCTGCGCAAGACGGTCCTGCCGGTCATCAGCAGCACGAGCGACCGTGCGCTGCAGCCCAATCCGCCGGTGCCCGAGCACGTTGGCGGCTGATCGCGCGACGATTTCTCCGCAAGGTGCGGAGAGCACGCCGGAAGCCCCTTGCAATCCACGAGCGTTGCTCATAAGTTGGCATCAGACGCGGTTCCGAGCCGTCAAGAGCGAGGCCACTGAGGTGTGAGGCCGCGCCACCCGAACCGGAAGGCCCTCGGGCTGGAAGGGAAAGGTCCCTCAAGCGGCTCAGGACCGCGTCGCTTTTGTTCTCAGCTCAGGCGACTCTCAGCGAGCGTAATCCTCGCCCGCAGCGCTACCAGCAGGGTTCGAAGCGCTTGCCGTTGAGGGCGAGGTTGTAGCGCGCGCCCATCATCCCCGCCGCGTTGTCCGCCGCGCAGAACTTGGCGGTCTTGACGTGGTACTCGGCGTTGAGGACCGGCTCGCCCCTGGCCAGGTACGGCTCGAAGTCGGCGCATTCCTTGTACTGGTTGCACTGCTCCGTCAGCGCCCCGTCGAAATACGGCAGCAGTTCGGGCGTCTGTTCGCCGTCGTTCTTCTGCAGCACCGCCATGCCCAGCGAGTGGACCTCGTCCGCTACCCACTCGTTGTAGGTCAGCTGGTCCTGCGCGGTCAGCGGGAACCCGGTGTCGTTCGCGTAGCCTTCGATGTTGTCCGGCTCGACCGCTTCGAAGCCCTTTTCCCTGCACATCTCAAAGCGCGCGGTCATGATCGGCTCGAGTATCGACAGCTGGCGGATGTCCAGCCAGTGCTCGCCCGGCCAGCCGTTGGAGCGCCCCAGCACCGACTTCGGGAACTCGTCGTAGTCCGGACGGAAGTCCTCCGCCGTGCCCACGTCGATGTAGCAGATCACGTGCTTGCCATGAGCGTGCAGCGTCGCGACCTCGGCGGCGCTGTTTTCGAACCCGTCGATGTCATACGCCTCCACCGGCTCGGAGTTCTTGACCTTCCCCGTCAGCTGCCAGTACCACGTCAGGTGCTGCGGCATGACCCACCAGCCGCCCGCCGCCCGCGCGTCGGCGGCGCCGGCAGCCAGCGCGATGGCGGCCAGTGCGGCGATCGCCGCTGCAGCGATCGACGAGGATCGAAGCGACCGAGTCAGCATCGGTCGCCATGGTAGACCCCGCACGAGGCGCCTAGCGCCGGGAGACCTCGACCGCCAGAGGTGTCACGACGCCTTCGCTCGCCACGCTCACGGCCAGCAGGAGGGGAGTCCGCCCCGTGCTGATCGGCAGGCTGAAGGACGCGAGCTTCGCGCTCAGCTGGTAGGTGTGGCGAGCGATCGTCAATGTCGTTGGCGTGGTCGCGGCCGCGCGGAACTTCAGCTTGTGCGCATGGTGGCTGACGCGGGCGTGGAACTCGAGCGTGAGCCCTGGCAGGTGCGCGCTCGCCACGAGCACGCGGATACTCGCGGACGCGGTGCGTCCGGAGCTGTCGCGTGCGAGGAGCCTGATGTGGTTCACACCAGCCGGCAGCGGGCCGGCGCTGATCGCCCAGCCGTAGCCGAGCGAGACGGTGCCGTCATACCAGTGCAGGCTCCTGCCCGACAGCACGTGCCCGGCCTGATCGACGGCCACGCCGGCGAGCTGCACGGTCGCATCGCCGGCGAGCGCGATCGTGTGTGAGAAGCGCGACAGGATCCTCACCTTGGGGGGCGCGCCGATCGCGGTGAAGCGTGCCGAGATCGCGTTCGTCTCGTTGAATCCGTCGTTGACGCGCACGCGCACGCGCGCGTTGCGCGACGCGGTGAACAGGAAGCTCGACAGCGACGCGTGCCCGGTGTCGGGTCCGGCGTAGATCGTTCGCCACGTTCGCCCGCCATCGTGGGAGTAGTCGATCGCGACCGTCAAGTTCAGGTGCTCGGGGTTGGTCGCGTGCCAGCGCACGGCCACGCGCCCGTGCCCACCCACGCGCGCCCCGGCTCGCGGCGCGATCACCGTCACGGCGGGCGCCCGCGCCGGGCGCGAGCGCGTCGCCACGACCGTGCCGTTCAGCGCGACTTGGATCTCCTGGACGCCCGTGCTGGGCACGAGCCCGTGCAGCACGGAGAAATCCCCGTCTTCGTCGACGTGCCCACCGCTCGTCGCCCTCATCGCGATGCTCGCCAGGATGCGCCCACCGGCACCGCGGGCGGTCAGCATGTAGGCGGGATCGACTGCCCCCACCGGCACCGGCGAGCCGACCAGCGGTCCGACGTTGGTGATGCGTACACCCTGGCTCGAGGAGAAGCCGATCACGCGCAGCTCCGAGGGGTGCAGCTGTGCGAGCGATGCGAGGGGATCCGCGCGGGCGTCGTGACGCAGCGCGGGCACGGCGGCGTCCCGGAAGCCGCGCACGGCGGCGGCCGTGGCGGGCGTGCGCCGCGCGCTGCTCGCCGGCGGCGAGATCCCGAATTCTTCGACGAGTTTCTGCCAGTTTCGCGGCGAGAGCCAGTCGTTCGGGTCTCCGTCTCCGACGTTGGCGCAGTAGGACATGTAGTCGAAGGCAAAGCCTCGTTCGTGGTTGGCTTCTTCGAAGCCCGGTTCTTCCTTGAAGCCCTCTTCGCGTAGTTCCGGTTCATGCAGGCCGTTGGCGATGAACACATACGGCTCGGAGGTCGTGTTGAGAGCGATGCCATCGAGGTGGCCGCGTTCGTCCGGCGGCCACGCCGGGCCGTTCCCTCCGCACGCGGGGCTTGCGTGGTGAAGCCCGAACTGGTGGGTGATCTCGTGTGCGACCGAGGTCAGCGGACGGTTGCCGCTGCCGTTGACCACGGACGCGGTGCCGGGGACGCTGTTCGTGAGGCCATAGGCGGTGCCTAGCGTCACGCCCACCGCGTGTTCGGTGTCCCCGAAGTCTTCTTCCAGACGGCCGAGCACTTCTTCGTTTTTTTCTTTGCCGCCTTCTTTGTTGTGGGCGATGTCGCTGATGTCCGCGTCACCGATGTATTCGAACGCGCCCATGTACCCGTTGGGTATCGGCAGGGCCGCTTCGGTCTCGCCGAACACCTGGCCCGGTTCGGGCGGTTGCTTCCCGTTGACTGGCATCGCAATCGGGTAGATCACGTTGTCGTAGTTGAGCCCCACCGTGTTGAACACGACGTTGTTCAGCGTGAAGCTGTCGCTGGTGTGACACGAGGCGAGCTGGCCGGCACCCGGGTAGGGCAGCGTCTTGGCGACGAGCTGGATCTTCAGGCCGGTCGGGAAGAGGGTGCCGGGAACGAAGGAACCTCCGCGATCGGCATAGCCCGAGCTGGTCCAGGCGAGGGGAAGCGTGAATGTGTACGCGTTGGCTTCGCCCTCGAGCTCCCGATCTGAGACGAGCTCTCCGCTGGCGTGGGCGTCGGCGAGCGTCGCGGGTCCGTAGTCGGGCTCGAGCGGGCTGCCGGGCAGCGCCTTGCCGTCGCGGTACCCGTACAGCAGGGCGACGGCGCCCGGCACTCCGGCGGGCGTCCCCGACGCGTCGCCATAGACCCGCACGACCGTCGTCTTGCCCGCCACCAGGCTCACGCCGTTGTATTCGCCGCCCGATTCCCCCGAGCCGCTGGGCACCAGGCGGCCGCTGTCGTATTGGGTGCCCTGCGTCACGTAGATGCCCTGGGCGGTCGTCGGGCCGGTCCGCTCGACAAAGACGGTCGCGGTCGCCTGTGGGAGGGGGCCGTCGCTCGCGGTGATCGTGTATATCGACTCACCCGCACCCCCGGTCCCATTGCTGGAGAGGTGCAGCGTGGCCTTCGATCCCCTCGCGAGCGAGGTGGTGCTGAGCGTCGCGCTCAGGCCTTCGGTGTCGCCCTCTCCGGCGATCGTGAGCTGCGAGGAGCCGGGCACGACCTGCAGGTTGGTGATGCTCGCCGACGCACTCGAGCAGGGCCCCAGCTCGAGCGTCTTCACCTGCGAGAACTCGCCCAGGCCTTCTTCCTGTTCAAGCCCGATCCGCAGCGGGACTTCGATATAGAAATCCTCGGTCAGCGGCGTCGGTGGTTCCGTCACGTCGGGGCTGGTCGCCGAGATCGTAAACGGGGCTTCGCTCACGACCGGGGCGCTCGGCGCGATCGAGAAGGTCAGGGTCGTGCTGTCGGCGCCCGACGCGATCGTCTCACCGCCGGTGAGCGTGACTCCACTCGGCAGCCCCGAGACGTGCAGTTCGATGGGATCGTCGGCGCCGTTGAAGCGCTCGACGTTTACCGTCCAGCTGGCGCTGCCGCCCTCGGCGCCGACCGGGCCGTTGGGCAGTGCGTTCTGTTCCAGCACGATCGCGGGCGGCGGCGGTTTGGCGGGGATTTCAAACTGCAATTCGCCGACCTCGAGCGCCGAGTAGCCGTCCGTCCCGCCATGCAGGCGCGCGACCGAGAAGTAGGCGACGGGTTCGGCCGAATTGATTTCCAGCGACTTTTCGACTTTGGTGTTGACCGTCACCGTGTCTTCGGCGACAAGATCACCTTTGATGTTGTAGCCGGCGAGCTCCACCGGACCGCCGCCAGGCGTGCCGGCCAGCAGTTTCAGCTCTTTGGCCTCGGTCGTCAGGCGCCCGAAGATCTCTGCGGCGTAGTCGTTGAACGAGCAGCCTTCCGAGAAGCAGGCGTACGCGTAGAGCATCTGCCGGTCTTCGTCCCCGGGCGGGTAGATGGTGTTGTTGCGATACAGATCTGGCGGCGCGTTCGCGAACGGCGACCATCCCTGCGGTTCGCTCACGGGGGCCGTCACCGTGGTGAACTTGACGCCGTCGGCGAGGTACTGTTCGCCCACCGCTTCCCCCGTCTCGATCGATTCGCGCGGGCCCGGCAGTACCGGTTCTTCGAACTCGATCAGGCCGGGGGATTCGGCCCGCGCGGACGGCACCACGAGCGCGAGAGCGAACAGCGCCACGAGGAGGGCAAGCACAACGCGCGCAGGCAACCTGCCGAGGTTGGCCGGCAACCTCATGGGGGCACCAGACGGCACAGGCGCAGGCCTATCAGTTCCGAGCACAGGCTGTCAAGTGTGCAGCTCCGTGCCTCGAGTAAACGGCTTCGGTCTTAGCGCGCTCTTACTCGCAAGTTAGTGGCGCTTGAGCGGTGTTCGGAACGGTATCCGCACCCGACCGCTCACCGACCCGGCAAAGCCTCGCCAAGCCCCCAGGCCATCCACAGCCGACTCCCAGGAAGCCCCGCTTTGATGCCAGCCATGATCACGACTCAGGCCAACACGCTCGCCACAGCCGTCGGCCCGCACCTCTACTGGATAACCAGTCGCGCCGCCGGCATCGCCGCGCTGGCGCTCTCGAGCATCTCCGTCTGCGTCGGCCTGCTGATGGGTGGGCAGCTGCTGAAGGGACACAGGCCGGACCTGCGCGTCACCCACGAGGCGCTGTCGCTGGCGACGCTCGCAGCGCTCGCCGTCCATGGCCTGAGCCTGCTCGGCGACGGCTATCTGCACCCAAGCCTCGGCGACGTGGCGATCCCGTTCCTCAGCAGCTACAAGACCATCTGGACGAGCATGGGGATCGTCGCCTTCTGGGCGCTGCTCGTGCTCGGCCTGTCCTACTACGCGCGCACCCGTATCGGTGTGCAGCGCTGGCGCAGGCTGCACCGCTTCGCCGCGCTCGCCTGGATCCTGGGACTGGCGCACTCCCTCGGCGAGGGCACCGACGCCGGCCAGACCTGGTTCCTGGCGATGATCGCGGTCGTCGTCGTGCCCGCGCTCCTCCTGCTGCTCGTTCGCCTGCTGAGCTCCGTCGGGGTTCCACAGGCGGGTACCGCGCAATGAGCCCCTCCGAGTGCACAGCCGCGCAGCTCCGCGCCAGGACGCTCGCGCGAACACGCCGCGACGCGATGCACCGGCGCGCGCGTCGCATCCGGCGATCGGTCGCCGCCCTGACCGCAGCCCTGTTCAGCGCTGCGTTCCTGGTGATCTACGTGCAGCTCGCCTCCGGGCACGACCCCGCGCTGGTGGCCGCCGCCAGGCGGCGCGCGAGCGCGGTCAGCACGATGAGCGCCAGCAGCGCGAGCTCGAGCGCCAGCGCAGAATCGAGCAGCAGCGCCTCCGCCGTGACCACGTCGCAGTCATGAGCGCCGAGCCTGAGGTGATCGAGGAGTTCGACTGCTTCGGCTCGAGGTGCGCCGCGCTCGTGATCGGCTCCGGGCAGGCGGGCTCGGCGCGCGAGGCCGTGTCCCTGGTCAAGCGCAGGCTGCTGGCGTGGCACGGGCGCTTCTCCCGCTTCCTGGCGACCAGCGAGCTCTCGCGCCTGAACGGCGACCCGCGGCGCTCGGTGCCTGTGCGCCCGCTGATGGCGCGCTTCGCCCAGGCGGTGCGCAGCGCCGGGTCGCTGAGCGGCGGCCTGGTGGACGCGACGCTGCTCCGAGACATCGAGAGCGCCGGCTACACCCACGATCTGGAGCGCCCGCTCGCGCTCGCCGCCGCGCTCGAGCTCGCTCCCGCGCGCACGCCCGCCGGCGGCGCGCTCGCACGCCATTGGCAGCAGGTCGACGTCGACCTCGCCACGCGCACCGTCACCCGCCCGCCCGGAGTCCGGCTGGACAGCGGCGGCCTGGCCAAGGGCCTGTTCGCGGACGTGCTCGCCGAGACACTGGCCAGCCATCCGAGCTTCGCCGTCAACTGCGCCGGCGACCTCGTCATCGGCGGGGCCGCGCGGATGACGCGCCCGATCAGGGTCGAGAGCCCGTTCGACGGGCGCACGCTTCACACGTTCGAGCTGAGCCGAACGGGCGTCGCCACCAGCGGCATCGGGCGGCGCAGCTGGCTTGACGCCGGCGGACGCCCCGCCCACCACCTGCTCGACCCCGCGACCGGCAGGCCGGCCTTCACCGGCGTCGTGCAGGCGACCGCGCTCGCACCGAGCGCGCTGATGGCGGAGATCCGCGCGAAGGCCGCGCTCCTCAGCGGTCCGCGCGCCGCGCCCGCGTGGCTGGCGGACGGCGGCGTGATCGTGTTCGACGACGGCTCCCACCGGGTCGTGCAACCGCCTCCCGTCGTCGCGCTCAGCCAACTGCAGCGCCTGATGCCTGCATAATTGCCGCCCATGCGCGCGCTCGTGCAGAGGGTCAGCCGCGCCGCCGTGCGGGTGGAGGACCGGGTGGTCGCCGAGATCGGGCCCGGGCTGCTCGTGCTGCTGGGCGTCGCTCGCGACGACGACGACGCCGCCGCCGAGCGCCTGGCCGAGAAGGTGCGTGCCCTGCGCGTGTTCGGAGACCCCGACGGTCACATGAACGAGCCGCTCGGCGAGCGCGAGATCCTGTGCGTCAGCCAGTTCACGCTCTACGGCGACAGCCGGCGCGGCAACCGGCCGAGCTTCGTCGCCGCCGCGCCCTCCGCGCAGGCCGAGCCGCTGTACGAGCGCTTCTGCGAGCGCGCGCAAGCGCGGCGCGGCGTCTTCGGCGCGCACATGCTCGTCGAGCTCGTCAACGACGGGCCGGTGACGCTGCTGCTCGAGGCCTAACGCCGCGGCGCGCGCTCGGCCCACCGTTCCGCCCACGCGTTCAGCGGCCGGTAGACCTCCAGGAGGCGGCGGCCCTCCTCGCTCAGGCGATAGCCGCCGGGGCCGAGCTCGACGACGTCCGCCGCGCGCAGCTCGTGCAGCCGCTGATTCAGGACGCTCGAGGACATCCCCTCGCAGCGCTCCTGAAGCGCGCGAAACGGCAGCGGCGCCTCGCGCAGCTCCCAGACCACGCGCAGCGCCCAGCGCCGGCCCAGGAGGTCGAGCAGCGCCATGATCGGCCGCCCACCGCCCGAGCCGCGCACCGGACGGCCGGGCGCCGGTGGCTCGCCGCCCCGCGCCGGGCTCATCGCTCGACGCCTCGGAAACAGAAGCGACCGTGATAGCGTAGTCGTCTGCGCTGTGAAAAACGAAGCAACACGGATAGGAGTTTAGAGATCATGTCCGACCAGCCCCCGCGGATCGCGCCGCTGCAGGCCCCGTACGCCCCGAGCATCGAGGTCATGCTCGCCAAGTGGATGCCGCCGGAAAGCCCGATCGAGCCGCTGCGCCTGTTCCGCACGCTCGCCATCCACGAGCAGCTCACCAGCAGGATGCGCCCGCTCGGCGCGGGCATCCTCGGTGCCGGCGCCACTGTGGCACCCGCGCTGCGCGAGGTCATGATCCACCGCACGTGCGCGCTCACCGGCGCCCAATACGAGTGGGGCGTGCACGCCGTCGCGTTCGGCAAGCCGCTCGGCCTCAGCGACGCACAGCTGCGCTCCACCGTGCACGGGGCGTGGAGCGACGAATGCTGGGACGCCGAGCAGGCGATCGTGTTCCGCCTCGCCCAGGAGCTGCACGAGACGAGCACCATCTCAGACGATCTCTGGCAGGCCCTGGCCGCGCGCTTTCAGGAGCCGCAGATCCTCGAGCTGATCGTGACCGCCGGCTGGTATCACGTCATCGGCTACGTCTGCAACGGCCTGCGCGTCCAGCCCGAGGAGTGGGCGGCGCGCTTCCCGCAGGCCAGCTAGGCGCGAGCTACGGAGCCGGCATGCTGCCGGCGAGCGCTTCCGAGCCGACCGAGCCGAGGACCTGCGCCACGGCGTCCGCGCCGGAGGTCGTCCACGTGGCCGTCAGGGAGGCCGCTCGCATGCCCGCCGCCTTCGCGGTCAGGGTCGCGAGGACCGTGTCGCCGTCCGCCGGGATCGGGTCGGGAGCGAGCTTCACGCTGCCGCTCACCGCCACGCCCGCCACCAGCTGATCGCGCTTCAGCGTCAGCAGCTCGCCGCCGTGGCTGGCGTGCACCGTTCCACCTGCCAACCCATGGTCGAGCGGGGCTTCGATCGCCTGGTAGCGGGCGATCGCGTCGCCTGCCGTGGACACCGCCGCCGCCGCCAGGCGCAGGTCCGCGCTCGAGGAGTCGTTCGCCGGCGAGGGTTCGAGCGGCGGTTCTTCGGAGAGCTGCGCGGCGTACACGCCGACCGTGTGGATCGGCGCCACCGCCGGCGCGCACGAGGCGTTCAGCGAGTCCAGCGCATGGGGATCGGCCACGAACTCCTGGACGAGCGTCGAGCCGCACGCGGTGTCGCCCTCCCCCACCACGTGCGTCGAGTTGGCCAGCTCGATGAAGCGGGCGTGACCGCCGATCTCCGCGAGGACCTGCGGGACGCCCGACGGGGGGGTCCACGTGTCGAGCTCGCCGCCCAGGACCAGCACCGGCAGCGACGGCGGGAACAGCGGCAGGCTGCCCGACGTCGGGGGCTGGGCCAGCGTCGGGCTCGGCCAGTCCAGGCAGGCCGTGTACGCCTCCGTGTTCTGGTCCTGCGCCAGCCACTCGGCCGTGCTGAACGGGCTGAACGTGGACGCCGGCAGCGCCGCCTCGGCCGCCGCCAGCTGCTCGGCGCGCACGGACGGGCCGGCGCTCATTTCGAACAGCTGCGGGTAGTCCAGGCACGAGACCGCCAGGTACAGCTCGTCCGAGTATTCGCGGACGGGCACGCCGAAATAGGCCTCGTCGCTGGCCAGGCGCTGCGCGTACAGGCGCAGCAGCGGCGCCGGGTCCTCCGCGTCCAGCAGGGCGCGGGCGGCGGCGTCCAGCTCGCGGTACACGTTCGGGTCCCCAGCCGCGTCGTTGAGCAGGTCCACCAGCCCGACGACGTTCATGCTCACGCTTTCGCGCGCTCCGCTCGGCCCCGGCACGACTCCCGAGACGGGGCTCGCGCGCAGGCTTTCCGCGAGCGCGCCGATGCGCGCCCACGACGGGCCGGGCGCCGCGCGCGCGCACGCCGGCGCGCGGCTGCACGCCTCATCGAAGTCCGCCGGCATCGACTCGATCGTGCTGCGATACCACGGGTCCAGGCCGACCGTTTCGTAGGTCGAGTCGAGGATCACGCTGCGCAGCAGGTGCGGGAAGCGCGACGCGAACACCTGCGCGAAGAACGAGCCGTAGGAGTCGCCGTACAGGTCGACCTTCCCCAGCCCCAGCGCCGTGATCACCGCCGCGAGGTCCTCCGCCGCCGGCGCCGAGGTGAACAGGTCCGAGGCGTGCACCCAGCTGCCTTCGTACTTCCAGCGGTGGTTCAGCGCCGCCGCGCAGCCGGCGGCCGCCTGCTCGAAGGCTTCCGTGCCCGTCGGCCCGGAGAATTCCTGTAGCGACGGGCAGTCCAGCGGCGTCGAGCTCCCGGTGCCGCGGTTGTCCACCGCGAGCATGTTCCAGCGTTCCAGCAGCGGCCCGTACATCGCGCTGTAGCCGGCCGGCGAGCCGCCCTGCTGGTAGGCGACCGAGCCGATCGACGGGTAGCCCGGTCCGCCCTCCACCGGCACCACCGTGCCCGCCGCCTGCCCGCCCGGCGGCGCCGAGGCCGGGTAGAAGCGGTAGGCGATCGAGATTTCGGGTCCCGCCGGGGTGGCGTAGTCCAGCGGCACCGACAGCTTGCCGCAGTAGGACAGCGGCGCGGAGCCGCACAGCTTCAGCGTCTGGGTGCCGAGCACGAGCGTGGGCGGCGCCGCCTGCGCCTGCGTGCTCGCAGCACACGTGCCCGCGAGCGCCACGAGCGCCGTCGCGAGCAGGGCACGCCCCGTGCGGGCCCTCGCGGACCAATTCCTGCCCTCTCCGCTCCCGCGATCACGCATACGCCCCTCCCGCCGCTCCGGCAGACAAGCTTTGCAGATGGGCCAGCCGAGCGCCACCGCCGCCCGCCGCGACCGGCTGCTGCCGTGGATCGCCGCCGAGCGCTCCCTGCGGGCGCTCGTGCTCGTGGCCGTCGGGATCGTGCTGGTGAGCCACCCGCACGCCAACTGGGCCGGCGAAGTCTCTCGCCTGGCGCAGGACCTCGGATTCGATCCCAAGGACAACTGGGTGCGAAAGCTCGTCGACAACGTCAGCAGGATCCACTCCCACCAGGACCTCGTGTTCGGCCTCGCCGCGCTCGCCTACGGCGCCCTGGAGAGCGTCGAGGCCTACGGCCTGTTCAAGCGCCGGCGCTGGGGCGAGTGGCTGACCGTCCTCGCCACCTCGCTGCTGCTGATCCCTGAGGTCTGGGAGCTGACCAAAAACGCGAGCGTGCTGAAGGTGGGCGCGCTGCTCGTCAATCTGCTGGTGGTCGCGTACCTGCTGTGGCGGCTGCGCGGGCGCCGGCGCGTCACCGCGTGACCGTGACGCCGTTCCAGAAGGCGTAGCGGTCGTAGTGGTTGCGCGTCTCAGGACGTGAAGCGCGCGTTCCAGACAAGGCCCGCCGAGACGATCAGCGCGATCCCAAATGCGCTCGCTGCCACGACCGACAGCACGTCCTTGATCTCGGCGACTCGGCGCGAGTCGATGGCACGGGTTCGCCACATCTCGAGAGCAAGTTGCTTTACGCGGATCGGATTACTGTTCCCCGGTGCCGTGTCGCGCTGGTAGTCGCGCCACCGCTTGCGCGCCTGCGCAACGCCATCAGCCTCAGCGCTGATCCGGAGAAGCCCCGAGCCCCCTCGCCGCCTGCGCCAAGCGTTCCAGGAACGCGCCGCCACAACGATGAACGCGACGACGATGATCACTACGTAGCCCACCTTGAGCAGAAGGGCGTCCGAAGCGAATGACTTCGAGAAGCCCAGAATCAGCGTAGGGAGCCCGACGGCTGCCGACGCCAGTGCCGTCGTGCGCGTGTCCGCGCTGTTTTGGCGTGCGTTGTATATGTCCAGGAGCTTCAACTCGCCGTCGATGAGAAGATCCAGTGCCTTTCCCACGGGGCCGTCGGGGTCAACTCGCTGCCGCGTAGCGACGTCTATTTCCCAGCCTCCGCCATCTTTGGCGAGTTCGTCCGCTGTCGCCTTGCCCGGCATCTCGGTCATAGGCTTGATATCAACTCGTAGGGCACGCCGGTGACTTTTCGAGGATAACGCCAGGATCGTCTTCAATCCACCCTCGCCGCCCGTCAACGGCAATCTCAAAACAAAGCCTTTCCGCGCCAGCCCATGGATAATTTCCGTTCGAGAGCGTGTGGTATTCGCCAACTTCCACCCTTGTACCCGACTCACTGGGGTTTCCGGGCGAAGCATCGATCTGTGCAAACGGATTGCCGATCAAAATCCAGCAGCCATTCGAGTGTCTCTTGAGCAGGCCAATCGTGATCTCATGGTGTTCTGTCGAAAAAATCGCGTGAGCTGCCAAGCCTAGACCAGCCAGTATCACGGCAGTGAGCACCCCGGCCACCACTTTCTGGGCAGTGTCGAGAGCAGCGAGCTTCGCTCCAAGCTTCCCCTGTGATCCATCAGGTGGATTTTCGTCGGCCATCCTCGAGCCCATCCCCTTAGTCCGCCACCACGTGACTGACTCTACTCCGCAGCGGACTGCCACGTCAGGACGTGCTCGGTCGGTCGTGGGCATCGAAACGGGCGCGAAACGGCAGCAGAGCCCCATTCAGAGCCGGAAACCGGCCCCCGGCTCGACGCTCAAGGATCCCATGCAGGCTCGCGAGGTGCGCGCGCAACCCGCGGCGCGAGCCGCAGCGTCAGCAACCGCGGGCCCGCCCGCGTGGACGTCAACCACCATCAGAACCGCCCACGGCCTCCCGCGGCGCGCCCTCAAGGGGCTGATCACCGAGCTGCCGAGGTCGACTCTTCGATCTCAGGATCGCCGAACAGCTCGATCCGATCCTCCATGAAAGCACGAGCGATCTGCTCGCCGGCGAACGTGATCGGCCGTTCAGCTACAGGCGGCTGATGATTTCGTGGGCGGCGCGTTCGCCGGTTTCCACTGCGCCGTCGAGATATCCCTCGTTTTCGCGCGATGTGTGCTCGCCGGCGAACAGGATCGAGCCTTCTGGCTCCGCTGCGAGCTCTGCGTAGGTGGTGGCCTGACCCACCTTCCAGAAGGAGTAGGCGCCGTGCGTCCAAGGGTCTTCGACCCAGTGGTCCTCGTATGCGCGTCCCGTGAACGCGGCGCTGGTCCCGGTGAAGACCTGGTCGAGCTGTGCGAGCATCCAGTTCACGTCCTGTTCGGGCGCGGGTCCGTGCGCGACCCCTGTGAGAACGCTGCCCCCGACGCGTCCCCCCGGGTAGCCGAGGTACAGCGCCGGGCTGGCATCGGGCCCGAGAGGGACGCTGTCGTCCCAGCCGCAACAGAGCCCTTCCCATTCGGTGAGGATGTCGCCGCTGTAGCCGAGCGCGGGCCAGGTCTCGTGATCGAGTTCGATGTGGATCTTGGCGTTCGTACCCATTCCGAATGTCTCGATAACCTGGCGCTTGGTAGCCGACAGGCCCGACCTCGACAGCTCGACTTCGCGGAGCATGGTGAACGGCAGGGCAAGCACGACGATATCGGCGGTCACCTTGCGCGTCGATCCGGCGACGTCGAACACCAGCCTGTAGCTCCCGTCGGCGTTGGCCCGTAGCGAGATCAACTGGTGGCCGAACTGGACCGCTTCCGGTGGCAGCTCGTCGAGCATGCGCGTGACCAGCTGGTCGTTGCCGCCGACGATGTGGAAGCGTTCGTTGCCTTCGCCGGTTGTGAGTCTGTGTGCGCCCTTCACGCCAAACTCTTCGATCAGCAGCAGCGCGGACTGTTCTTCCGGGTCGCCGCCCTGCTCGGCCACCGTGCACGCGAGCATCAGCTTGCCGAACCGGCTGGTTGTGCCGATCTCGGTCCCCTCGAGCCACTCCGTCACCGACAGGCTGTCCAGGAGGCTCGCTCCGGCCTTGGTCGTGGATTCGTGCAGAGCGTGATGGAGGGTCCGAAAGCCCACGCTTTCCCAGTCCGCGAGCGCTTCCTTGTTGGTGTAGGGGGCACCGTCGATCAGGTAGACTTCTTCGCCGGAGGGCAGGTTCCCGCCGTTGACATCTTCTTCCTCCAGGCCAAGAGCCTTGGCGAGATGGCGCACGGCGAGCTGGTTGGAGTTGATGAACTCACCGCCGTGCTCGGTGATCAGGCCCGCTTCGAAGTAGTCGCGCAAGGTCCAGCAGCGCCCGCCCGCGCGCTCGGGATTGGCCTCGAAGATCGTCGAGGCGATCGGGCTAGCGGGCGTAGCATTCCACAGCACGTGAGCACAGCGAATGCCTGCGAGCCCCGCGCCGACGATGGCGATACGCGGAGCCTGCGTCCGGGTGAGCGACCGCGCAAAGCCCAGCGCGGGGCTGGCGCCAACCAGCGCTGTGGCCGCCACTCCCGCGGCACCGGCGAGCAGCTCTCGTCGGCTCGTCAGGTGCTCTTTGCGCACACGCCCGGCCTGCTCACGCTCGCCGAGCACCTCCGCCACGGGTATGCCGCGCCGAGCCGCTTCGTCATGAGCGGAGAACAGCTCCGCAGCGGCAAACATCGCTAGGCTTCGCGGCATCCTCGCCCTCCTCGACCTGCCCCCACCTCCCATAAGTGCAATGTACAGCAAGTTTGCGACGTCGCCGCCTCGCTATACCTGCGACCTTCAGGTCGTACTGACAGGCTTCTGGTAGCGAAAGTGGATGTGAACGCGGCGGTTCTTGGTAAGGCCCGAAGATGTCGTGCTGGTCGCGACAAACTGGGTGCGTCCCTCGCCGGCGACCGTCAGCCTCAGCGAGCGAGGCACCTGGCCTGCGAACAGGAACGCCACCACCGCGTGTGCACGCGCGCTCGAGAGATCGAGGGCGTACTTGTCGCGCCCGTTGCCGGGGAGTGGGACCGGGGAGGCGCAGAAGCCAAGAATGCTGGCTCGGCTCGGCTCGCCTCGAGGATGAGAGGACGGATGCGCTCGAGGTCGCGCTTGTCCGCGCCGGTGAGGGTCGCGCTGTCGGGGCCGAAGTGGACCGTCAGGTTGACCGACACAGAACGGACGTGCAAGACGGGTTCGACCGTGAAGGTCGTGCTCGCGCTGTGGCCGGCGTCATCGGTGACCGTCAGCGTGATCGTGTAGGACACGTCGGCGTTCGGGAACGTGTAGGACAGCGTCGGCGAGGTACCGACCACCTTTCCATCCACCCTCCAGGAGAACGCCACGAGCTTGTGCCCTGGCGAGGCCTGCGATGCGCTGGCCGAGAACTTGTAGCGGAGGCCGGAGATCGGCGTCGAGGTGGCGACCGCGGTTGGCGCCGTCGCACTGGACGGGGTCGGCCCCGCTGTGGGCGCGGGAGCGGAAGCGGGGACAGAAGCGGGAGCGGGAGCCGGAGCGGGAGCCGGAGCGCTCACGGTGTAGTTGATTGTCTCATTAGCCGTCTGCCCGTCGCTGCTCGTCGCGGTGACCGTGTAGGTGTGGTCGCCAGCGGTCGAGGTTTCAAGCGCGCCCGGGCTCGAATCGCCATTGGAATCGGTGCACGAAGCGATACCGGGCCCGCCAGACCCCTCCGTGCACGAAAAGCTGGTCGGAACCGACTGACCAACGCTGTAGGTGCCGCCGCTGAGCGGCGAGGAGATCATCGCTGCCGGCGCGGCGGCGACGGTGTAGTTGATCGTCGCGGTCCCGGCCTGCCCATCGCCGCTCGTCGCGGTCACCGTATAGGTGTAGTTGCCCGCAGTCGAGGTTTCAAGCGCGCCCGGGCTCGAGTCACCATTGGAATCGGTGCACGAACTGATCCCTGGACCACCGGCCGCATCCGAACACGAGAAGCTCGTCGGCACAGACTCGCCGATGCCATACGTGCCGCCTCCAGCCGCCGGCGCTTCGATCGACGCGCTTGGCGCCGCCACCACCGTGTAGCTGATACTCACCGTACCCGTCAGTCCATCGCTGCTCGCAGCGGTCACCGTATAGGTGAAGTTGCCGGCGGTCGATGTTTCGAGCGCGCCCGGGCTCGAATCACCATTGGAATCGGTGCACGAAGCGATACCAGGCCCGCCAGACCCCTCCGTGCACGAAAAGCTGGTCGGAACCGACTGACCAACGCTGTAGATGGCCCCTTCAGCCGGTGAGCTGATCGACGCCGTCGGCGGCGCCGTGGTAGGCGCGCCGCCCAGAACAAAGCCGACGGCGCTGGACTCCGCACAGTCCAGTTCGTTGGTCGACGCCACCGAGATCGTGTAGGTGCCGCTGGCCGGGAACGTGTATGTCCATTGAACCCAGTTCGTGGAGCCGGTGTAGCTGCCGACCGCCGAAACGCTGGAGCTGAACACGGTGCTCGACGTACCCACGCCGGCGATCGTCACGCTCCCTGAGTCATTGAAGGGAAGGTAGTCGTTGGACTGAAAGAACGACCAGCCCGCCAGGGTGTCACCCGCGCTTGCCGTGAACGATTGGGACAGCGTATTGGTCTGGCAGCCGCCCAGGAGCACCGCAAAATCACTCCCGATGGGCGAGACGTAAGAAGGGGCCCCAGGGTAGGCCCCCTGATATCCAGTGGTGACATATGGGGCTGGCGCCTGAGTGGTCGTGGACTGCCAGCCCGTGGTGTCCCCTGTCGCGAATTCCGGATTCACAACGACAGGGGTCGCCGCCTGAGCGGTGGCACCCGTGGTCAAGACGAGCGCCGCAGCGGCCATCGCCAGGGTTGCCTTGATGTGGTGAACGGCCACGGTCCGACCGAGTGCCCCGGGCCCATCTGGGCGTGCCAAGGCTCCTTCGTCGCTGCTCATGCGCTCCGTGCCATGCGCTCTGATCGCCTCGCTGAGAACGTCCACGGACTGGCTAGCCTCTGTGGCCATGTGATCCTCCATGCAGCGGCGAAGAAATGCCGCGGTTGCTTCAGAGGATCAAGGGTGGCGCTGCACGCTCCGTATCGGTCCTGGGACCTACGAACGGCGTCAGGCTCAATACTCCCTGTGGACGGCCATCGACCAAGCGCGCTCTGTCCTGAGCCTACGACCCGGGATGTGGACGTTCGGCATCGAGCTCGGTCCGTGCGATGTAGGCTTACCCCGATGACCCAGAGCGACAGGCACATCCCCGAGAAGGAGCGCTGCTCAGCCTGCAAGGGCGCCGGCTGGACCTGGCACGAGGCCGAGCCGGAGGGCACGTGGATCGTCTGCCGCGAGTGCATCGGCACGGGCCGAGCCGACCACAAGGGCCGCAAGCGCCAGAAGCCCGACGCGGCGGCAACCGCGTAGGGCAGGGCCCCGCCTCGGACCGAGGGCCGCTCAGTCGGCCTCGTCGCTGACCACCAGCACGGGGATCGTGGCGTCGGCGAGCAGGTCCTGCGTGACGCCCCGCAGCAGCATCCGTCCCGCCCGGCGACTGTGGTGGTGTCCGCACACGAGCAGGTCGAAGCCGTGCTCGTGCGCGTACCCGAGCAGCGCACGCGCCGGCGTCTCGCCCTCGATGATCTGGTGCTCGACGTCCACCCCTGCGCGTTCGGCGCGGTCGGCGACCTCCCGGAAGGTGTCCTGCAGGTAGCGGTGCGCAGCCTCCGCGGACTCCTCGCGGTCGGCGGCGATCTCGGCATGCGCGGGCGAGTACGCGATCGAAACCGCCACGAGCTCGGCGCCGTAGCGGCGGGTCACGTCGATGGCGACGTCGAACGCGCGAAGCGCGACCTCCGAGCCATCCCATGCGATCAGGATCCGCTGGAACATCAGTGCAGTATGGGGACGAGGGAGAGGGCGAGGATCAGGGCGATGAGCATGTACAGCAGGTAGGCGGACAGGCGCCCGGACTGCAGGGCGCGCACCCGTTCGGCCAGGCGCAGGGCGAGGGCCGTCGCGGGCGCGTACACGAAGCAGTCGACCGCGAGCACGACGCGGGTGTCGAGCGTGAGCTGCGCGGGGGCGCCCTGCCCGCCGGCGGCGCTCAGACGGCTGCGGTAGCCGAGCGGGCCGCGCAGGATCACCCGCATCGGGTTGGAGTACGCCGATGGCCGGTACTGCACGACGGCGAGCTCGGCGCCGCTGCCCGTGACCCACACCGGCGCGCGGCGCACGGGCGCGCCGCGTACGCTGCGCCCGCGGCTGGCGCGCACGATCAGTATCGCCAGCAGCGCGTACGCGGGCAGCACGATGCTCAACCACGTCGGCGCGAGCACCGAGAATTCCTTGAACACGGGGCCGAGCACGAGCGGATGGCTGATCGTGGTGCTCGCCGGGTTCAGGCCGAGCAGCGGCTGCAAGCCCGACCCGAGCGCGTGGATCTCCCACGGCGCGACCGTGCCGAGGAACAGGATCACGAGGCTGAGGCCCGCCAGACCGAGCGGCCAGCGAGACGGCTCGCGCAGGACGCCTAGCGCGCTGCGCGCGGGGCCGAGGAAGACGAAGCTGTAGAACTTGGCGAACGCGAGCAGGCCGAGCCCGGCCGTGAGCGCGAGCGCGGCGGCGGCCAGCGCGCACAGCAGGCGGGCGAGCAGCGTGGGCATGCGAAAGCCCTGCAGCAGCGCCTCGAAGGTGAACCACTCGCTGACGAAGCCACCGAGCGGCGGGATCGCCGCGAGCGTCAGCGAGGAGACGCCCAGCGCGAGCGCGCTGGCGGGCAGCCGCCGGGAGAGGCCGCCGAGCGGGTCGATCGTGCGCGCGCCGCTCGCCTGCTCGACGCGATCGACGCCGATCAGCGCGAGCGTCTTTGCGAGGTTGTGCGCGCACACCTGCAGCGTCGCGGCCAGCAGGCCGGCGGCCGCCAGCGTCGGCATGTGCGCGGCGTGGCCGAGCAGCGCGACGCCCAGGCCGACGAGCACGATCCCGGCGTGCTCGACGGTGGAGTAGCCGAGGAACCGTCTGAGGTTGTCCTGGGTGAGCGCGTATGCGATCCCGCTCAGCGCGGTCATCCCGCCGAGGATCAGCAGCGCGTCGCCGCACCACGCGGGCAGGGGCCCGAGGATCTGGAACTCGAACCGCCAAAGCCCGTAGAACCCGGCGCACAGCGCCACCGACAGCGAGGCCGCGCCGAGCCTCGGCGCCGAGCCGTACCCGGCGGGGAGCCCGCCCTGCAACGGGACCACGCCGACCTTCGTGGCGAAGCAGACGAGGAACAGCGCGAACAGCACGCTGCGCGTCCCCGCGGACAGCGAGGCGTGCGCCCACACCTCCAGCGAGAAGCTGTGGGTATGCGCGTAGAGCAGGCTGAAGGCCGCGAGCAGGGCCGCGCCGCCGATCTTCGCGAGTCCGCCGGTGAGGTAGCCGGCGAGCAGGTCCTCGCGGCTGGCGCCCGCGCTAGCGATCAGGTAGACGCAGACGGTGATCGCCTCCCAGGCGAGCAGGAACAGGAACGCGCCCTCCGAGCCGATCGCGACCGCCACGAACAGCAGCAGCGTGCAGCCCAGCCCCGTCAGCCAGCGTCCGGCGGGCAGGCCGGCATAGGCGAGCGACACGGCCGCGCCGGTCAGGCCGGTGAGCGTCAGGAAGATCCCGGCGAGGCCGTCAGCGCGCAGCGCGCTCTGGCCGAACCCGAGCCAGCCGCCCAACTCCAGCACCGGCCGCGCGCCGTCCAGCGCCGCGGTCAGCCCCACGACCACGAGCAGCACGCAGCCCACGGCCGAGCACAGCGGAGCGAGACGGCACAGCGACCGCCGATCGCCGAGCAGCGCCAGCAGCGGCGCGAGCGCCAGCGCGCCCATCGCGAGCGCGAACACGAGCGTCATGCGGCCACCGTCTCCTCCGGGCGCAGCAGGCCCGTGGCGAGCAGCAGGCCGTGCATGATCGCGATCGGGGCGGGTGGCGAGCCGGGCACGTACACGTCGACCGCAAGCACCGCATCCACTCCGCCGGCCGTGTGCTCATCGGCGGGACACAGGCCGCCGGAGCACGCGTCGGTGCCGACGGCGACGAGCGCCTTCGGCTCGGGCATCACCTGCCAGGTGCGCCGCAGCGGCTCGCGCATCGGTGTGGTGACCGGCCCGGTGACGAGCAGCACGTCGGCGTGGCGCGGGGCCGCGGTGAGGAAGAACCCGAGTCGCTGAATGTCGTAGTAGGGGTTCCACAGCGCCTGTATCTCCCACTCCTCGGAGCCGTCGGAGCCGCAGTCGATGTGGCGCACGTGGATCGAGCGCCGCAGCGCCCGCGCCCGCTCGCCCAGCGGTCGGAAGCCCGGCGCGAGGAACGCGCCCTCGGCGGGGAGCTGCCCGGCGAGCTCGGGGGGCAGAGCCCCCGTGCCGCGGGGATAGCGGGTGGTGATCCGCCCCTGGCCGAGCCCCCGTGCGATCCACGCGAGCATCAGCGGTCGGCTCCCGCCGCGGTCAGCCCGAAGCTGTGCTCGACGAACGCGAAGTCGGTCAGCACGTCCTGCGGGAAGGCGTGGTCGAACAGCGCCCAGTTGCGCAGCGAGGGCGAGGCGATGTGAACACGGTGGACCAGCCCGTCGCGGATCTCCACCCACATCACGAGCTCGCCCTGCGGCGCCTCGGCCCAGCCGAAGGCTCCGCCGCTGGCGCTCTGTGGGAGCGTGCTCCGCAGCTGCCCGTCGCCGCGGCGCAGGTGGTCGATCGACTGGCGCAGGATCCGCAGCGACTCCGAGAGCTCACCGAAGCGGACGTTCACGCGGGCCATCGCGTCGCCCTCGCGGCGGGTCACGACCTTCAGGCCAAGGCGCCGGTAGTCGCCGTACGGACGCTCGTGGCGAGCGTCGGTGGACAGCCCCGATCCCCGCGCGAGCGGCCCGACCGCGCAGTGGTCCTCGACCAGCCCTCGCTCGAGGCGCCCGGCGCCGATCAGGCGGTCGGTCATCGAGGCGCTGCCGAGGAACAGGCGCCGGTCGCGGCGCAGGTCGCGCTCGAAGTCGTCGACGGCGCGCAGCAGCTCGTCGCGGTCCACCGCGCCCTCGCAGCGCACCCCGCCCGGCACGATCGCGCCGCGCCCGAAACGGCTGCCCGTCAGGCTGGCGCGCAGGCGCATCACCCGCTCCTTGAGGATCTGAAAGCGGGCCTGGCCGACGTACAGCGCGGTCGTCTCGGCCTGCTTGGCGATCACGTCCAGGTGGCACGCCATCCGCTCGAGCTCCGCGTGCACCGCGCGCCAGCGCTCGGCGCGCAGCGGCGGCGGAACGCCCAGGGCACGCTCGACGGCTTGGGAGAAGGCCGTCGCGTAGGCGACGCTCGCGATCCCCGCGACCCGCTCGGCGACGTGCACGGCCTGCTCGGGCGTGAGGCCGGCGAAGCGCCCCTCCATGCCGCGGTGCTTGAAGAACGGGCGCGTCTGCATCCGCGCCACGTCCTCGCCGCCGGTCTCGATCTGGAACTGGATCGCCTCGAACACGCCCGAGCGCACCGGCCCGTACGGGAGCGTGAACACGTCGAGGCCGTGCACGCGCCGGTCGAGCAGATCGGCGTCCGGTACGGTCAGGCGCCGCTCGTAGCGCGCGCCCACCGGGCGAGCGCCGTGGCGCTCGACGAGCTCCTGCTCGGCCCAACGCGCCGCCGGCCACCACTCCCCGATCGACCCGTACACGACGGGATCGGCGTCGCCGACCGGGGCGCGCAGCACGACCAGCTCGCCGCGCAGCGCGAACGCTCCCACGAGCGCCGGCTCGGGCGTCTCGGCCAGGAAGACACTCACGAAGCGCGCGCCTGCGTCCGCGAGCATCCGCGCAGCGCGCTCGAATGCCAGAGGCGTCACGCGCAAGCGCAGCTCGCCCGGCGGACCGGCCTCGGGCACCGCCGCCATGTGCTCGGGCAGGTGGCCGGAGAGCTCGATCGGCCCCCGGATGAGATCCGTCACGAGGGCACCGCCAGCCTGTGGCTCGCGTTGCTCAGCAGCGTTTGCAGGTCGCCGGGGAGGTGCACGCCGAGCGCGAGCACGACGAACAGGCAGCCGAGCATGCCGGCGACCATCCAGCGGCTGCTCTCTCCGGCGGGGATCGCAGCGCGGCCGGCGCGGGGCTCCGCGGCCGAGCTCAGGACCATCCGTCCGGCGTGCCAGATGACGCCGAAGAACGCGAGGTTGACGAACACGATCAGCAGCGTCACGCCGACGTACTGAGAGCTCGCAAACCCGCCGAGCACGATCTCGAACTCGCTGCGGAACACGCCCGACAGCGGCAGCCCGCACAGCGCCAGCGCGGCAGCGAGGAACATCGGCCCCGTCCACGGCATCGCCCTGCCGGCGTCGGTCACGCCGTCAACCTCCTTGGTGTCATAGCCGCGCAGCAGCGAGCCGGTGCCGAAGAACGCGAGGCCCTTGGCGGAGGCGTGCGTGATCACGTGCAGCAGCGCGCCGGCGACCGCCAGCGGTGCGCCGAACCCGATGCCCAGGGCGATGATGCCCATGTGCTCGATCGAGGAGTACGCCAGCAGCCGCTTGTAGTTGCCCTGGCGCAGCACGAAGAAGCCGGCCGCCACCAGCGAGATCGCACCGAAGACGATCAGCGCGTGCTCGGCGAACGACCGCTCCCCGGCGGCGACGGCGACCTGGAAGAAGCGCAGGATCGCGTACAGCGCCCCCGCCAGCAGCGACCCCGACAGCATCGCCGACACGGGCGCGGGCGCCTCGCTGTGCGCGTCCGGCAGCCACGTGTACATCGGGACGAACCCGACCTTGGTGCCGAACCCGACGAGCGAGAGCACGAACGCCAACCGCACCGCGTCGGGGGAGAGGCCGTGGGCGTGTGCGAGGAACCGCTCGAAGCGCGGTACGTACGCGCTGCCCAGGACGTGCGTGCCGGTCGCGTACAGCACGATGACCGACAGCAGCGCGATCCCCAAGCCGCTGGATGCGATCAGGATGTACTTCCAGGAGGCCTCCAGAGCGGCGTCGGTGCGGTCGATCGCGACCAGCAGCGCGGAGACGACTGTCGTCAGCTCGACCGCCACCCACAGCGTCCCGAAGTCCGCCGCGAGCGGCACCAGCAGCATCGACCAGCCGAACAGGTTGAGCAGCGCGAAATAGCGCCTGGCGAACGCTGGGAAGCCCGGGCGGCTCTGCTCGACGCCGAGGTAGCCGATCGAGAACACGCCGGCCATCGCGTACAGCAGACCGGTCGCGAGCAGGAACACCGCGCCGAGCGAGTCCACGCGCAGCCAGCCGTCCGCGGTGTCCAGCACGCGGCCATGCTCCACCGCGATCGCGATCGCGATCGCCAGCGCGAGCGAGACCAGTCCCGCCACGAGCGTCGCGGCGCGGCCCAGGCGCCAGCCGTCGAGGACCGTGAGCCCCACCGCCACGAGCGGAACCGCGAGGATCGCGTACAGCGCCCAGCTCATCCCGTCAGCCTGTTCAGGACGTCGGTGCGTATGGCGGTGCGCTCGACCGCGAGGTACTGCACGAGCACCACGAACACCAGCACTCCGATCAGCACGTCGAACAGCAGCAGCAGCGCCAGGATGATCGGGAGCCCGGGGGCGATCACCAGGCTGGCGACCGTCACGGCGTTCTCCAGCACGAGGAACCCGAGCAGCTGCGAGGGGGCGTAAGGGCGCAGCACCATCAACAGGAACGCGACCAGCACCCCGCCCACCGCGACCGGCAGCGCGGACAGCGGCAGCGCGTTCTCGGCGCCGATGTGCACGGGACGCAGCGCGATGAACGCGAACGCGCACAGCACGATCGCGATCAGGATCGCGCTCGGCGCGCCGATGACCGACGGCACGCGCGACTCGGCTTCCAGGCGACGCAGCACGAAGCGGATCCCCTGCGGAAAGAGCAGCGCCTTCAGGGCGATGGTCACCGCGCCTAGCACGTACAGCGAGCTGGCGCCATGCCCGGATGCGGCGGTCGCGATGGCCAGGCCGGCCACCACCGTCGATCCGAGCGCGTACAGGCGCAGCTGCTCCCATACCTGCTGCGAGCGCAGCATGTACAGCTCGAGCAGCAGCACCGCCACAGCGGTGATCGTCGCCGCCGCGCCGAACACGCTGAGATGGAGATCGCCGAATCCCGGCTGGAACAGGAAGATCACGACCGCCAGCACCGCGAGCAGAAAGCTCGCCACGGTGAACTCCGGGATCTTGTACAGCCGCAGCTTGGCGAAGCTCGACTCGATCACCACGACTACCGCGCCGACGCCCAGCGCCTTGACGAGCAGCAGACCGATCGCCCCCGCCACCAGGTCCAGACGGCCGCTGCTCGCCATCCCCCAGGGGACCACCAGCACGTTCATCAGGACGGTGAACAGCAGCAGCTGCTTGACGTTCGAGCCCCAGCGCAGGAACGCCAGGCCCGGGCCGGAGTGCTCGGCCACCCGGCCCTCCTCGATCTGGCCGAACTCGAGCGTTCCACCGTGACTCTCGACCGGGATGCGGCCCGTCTCGTTGAGCACGAGCATGAAGAACGCGGCGACCATCAGCAGGTGGCTCGGGCGGACCACCTGCACGGTCGCCGAGCGCAGCGTCGCACCGAAGGCGTACGGCAGATCGGTGTGCGTGGTGAGCGCCAGCACGAACGTCACGAAGATCACCGTCGGCTCGTTGAACGCGCCGAAGGACCGCAGCCGGCTCGATCCCAGCTGGGCGTAGGGACTGCCGCTGTCGACCGCCGCCATCGACACCACGAAGCTCGCCAAAGCGAGGATGAAGCCAACGCCGAGGAAGTCCGCCATGTAGCCCAGCGGCAGCGGGAACGTGGTCAACGCCGGGATCAGCAGCGGCACCGTCGCGTACGCGGCGAAGCTCACATACGGCGCCGCCCGGAACAGCGGGCCGGCCGGTGCCGGCAGCACCGTCTCCTTGCCGAGCAGCTTCAGGATGTCGTAGTAGGGCTGCAGCACCCGCGGCCCACGGCGCTGCTGGACGATCGCCTCGACTCGCGCGATGATCCCGCTGACGAGCGGCGCGAGCGCAAGGATCGTGACGACCTGCAAAACCTGGACGGCCCAGTCGGGAAGGATCGGCACGACGCCTGCAAGCTCCTTTCGCGTGAAGTTCAACGTCTTTCGGCGAAAGGAGCCATCAGCCCTTTTATGCGGGCGGTTCGGAGGGCGGCTAGAGCGTCTGGCTAGCCGGCCGTCGCGTCAGGACTCCATCTGATCGAACCAAGATAGCTCATCCGCGCTCGCGCCACCCTGATCCTGGCGACCAAAAAGACCCCACAAGCGCACGGGCCGCCCGAGTTCCGCTCCACACGCCGTAAGTTTTGTGTGCTAATCTTGGGACATGAAATCTGGGGCGAGCCAGAGGACCCCCAAGGGTGAGCCGTTCAGCGTCAGGTTCACCCAACCCACCGACCGTATGGTTCAGGAGGAGGCGAGACGCACACGGCGCTCCAAGAGCGCGATCGTCGAGTCCCTGACCGACGAGGCGAGCCGCATGCGACGCTTCGCTGGGATCGGCTTCCGCGGCGAGGATGCAGCTAGGCGCCCCTGGGTGATCGGCTCCGGCCTGGACATCTGGGAGATCATCCAGATGCTCGCCGACTTCGGCTCGATCGAGCGGTTGGCTGATGAGACCCAGCTGACCGAGCGTCAGGTGCGCCTTGCCAGCGCCTACCGCGACAGCTACCCCGAGGAGATCGCGCAAGCGATAGCGCAGAACCGTCGCACAGCAGCCGAGTGGCACGAGCTCTATCCCTTCGTCGAGCTCTCCCCCGCGACATAGTCACGCTTGCGCCTGCTGCTTGACGCGAACCTCTCTCCGCGCCGTGTCGCGGCCCAACTGCGCGCTACAGGTCACGACGTGCTGGCGCTCGCCGAAGACGCGGCCTGCGAGGGACTCTCCGACCCGCAGGTGCTCGAGCTGGCCGCATCCGAAGGGCGCGTGTTGATCACGCGCAACAGTCGCGACTTCGCACCGATCGCGCGCGAGTGGGCCGAAGCGCGACGATCGCACGCCGGCCTGATCCTGATCTGGACGCTCGACCACAGCCAGTTCGCCGAGATCGTCACCGGCATCGAACGCCAGCTCGGGCTTTGCCCCTCCCAAGAGCAATGGCGCGAGCTGACCGTCGCGTTCTGATGAGGCTCACCCAAAGTCCGTTCCCGACCTGATAGACCCCGCCGGGATGGTTGCACCGGAGAACGCGCCGGTCAGATCGCGGCGGAGGGCGCTCAGGCGCCTGGGCATCGCCCTCGCGGCGATCGTGCTCGCCGGGCTGGTCGTCTTCGCGCTCTCGCGCCTGGAACTCCAGCGTGCCGGCCATGCCCTGATCACGGCCACCCCCGGCTGGATAGCGCTGGCGTTGCTGCTGATGAGCCTGTCGCTGGTGCTGCGCTCGCTCTCCTGGCAGCAGACGCTGCGCGCGGCGCTGCCCGACACGCCGATGCCGTGGCCGCCGGTCGTGCGTGCGCTGATGATCGGCGTGATGGCCTCCGCGCTGGTCCCGGGACGGATCGGCGAGCCTTCGCGCGTTTTCGTGCTCTCGCGCAGGCTCGAGGGCCGCACGAGCCGCCTGCTGGCGGTGGTGGCCGGCACGGTGTTCTCGCAGACGCTGATAAACGTGCTCGCGCTGGCGATCCTGCTCGCGGTGACGTTCACCAGCGTGCCGCTGCCGCGCGGCCATCTGGCGGCGATCGCGACCGCGCTCGCGCTGCCGCTGGCGGTGTGCGCGCTGGTGCTCGCCGGACCGCGCCTGCTGGCGCTGGGACGGCGCTCGCGCTCGCCGCGCGTCGCCCGCGCCGCGATCGCGATCGGCCGGATGCTGCGCCTGGCCCGGCGCGGCCTGGTCGTGTTCGCCCGCCCGCGCCACGGGGTCGCGGCGGTCGCGAGCCAGCTGCTGGCATGGGCGCTGCAGTGGCTCGCCTGCTACATGGTCATCCTCGCGCTCGGACTCGAGTCCCAGGCCGGCCCGGCGGCAGCCGCGGCGATCCTGTGCGCGATCAACCTCAGCGCGATCCTGCCGGCCACGCCGTCCAACGTCGGCGTATTCCAGGCCGCGTGCCTGGTGGTGCTCGCGGCCTACGGCGTCGGCGCCGGACAGGGCCTCGCCTACGGCATCATCCTGCAGGCGGTCGAGGTCGTCACCGCGCTCATGCTGGGGGTGCCGGCGCTGCTCAAGGAGGGGCTGTCCTGGCAGGACATCCGGCGCAGCGGCGTGAGCTCAGAGCCCGAGACGGGCGCTTGAGCCACCCGCCCGCCGGTGGACGTGCTGGTGGTGGTGGACCCTAGCCGGCAAACGCGCGCAGCGACTGGCGCAGCGAGCTGGTGGTCTGCAGCACCGCCGTCGGCTCGTAGCCGCAGTGGGCCATGCAGTTCTCGCAGCGCGGGTCCCTGCCGCGCCCGTACTTGCTCCAGTCGGTCGTCTCGATCAGCTCTTTGTAGGTCTCGGTGTAGCCGTCGGCCATCAGGTAGCACGGACGCTGCCAGCCGAACAGCGAGTAGCTCGGGATCCCCCAGGCGGTGCAGTCGAATTCGGCCTTGCCCTCGAGGAAGTCGAGGAACAGCGGGCTGTGGTTCAGCCGCCACTTCCTGCGCCGCCCGTCCGCGAACGCCTCGCTGAACAGCTTGCGTGTCTGCGCCACCCCGAGGAAGTGCTCCTGATCCGGCGCTTTCTCGTACGCGTAGGCGGGCGAGATCATCATCTCGTCGACCTGCAGATCGTCGTTGAGGAAGTCGAGCACCTCGCGCACCGTCTTGGCCGAGTCGTGCGTGAAGAAGGTCGTGTTGGTCGTCACGCGGAAGCCGGCGGCCTTGGCGGCCTTGATCGCCGCGACGGCCTTCTCGAAGACGCCCTCGCGCTCGACCGAGGCGTCGTGACGCTCCTGCAAGCCGTCCATGTGGATCGCCCACGAGAAATATGGGCTCGGCTTGAAGTTCTCGAGCTTGCGCTCCAGCAGCAGGGCGTTGGTGCACAGGTAGACGAACTTCTTGCGCTTGATCAGCTCCGCCGCGATCACGTGGATCTCGGGGTGGATCAGCGGCTCGCCTCCGGCGATCGAGACCATCGGCGCGCCGCTCTCCTCGATCGCGGCGATCGCCTGCGCGACGGGCATCCGCCGGCGCAGCTCGTGCTCGGGGTGCTGGATCTTGCCGCAGCCCGAGCACGCCAGGTTGCACTGGAACAGCGGCTCCAGCTCCACGATCAACGGGAACTTCTCGCGTTTGGCCAGCCGCTGGCGCATCAGGTACCACCCCATGCGCGTGCTCTGCCTGATGCGGACCGCCATTGCGCCTACCTTAGACCCCCGGCGCCCACTCGTGAAGGGCGCCTGCCACGCGCCGCAGCGCGAGCGCCGCGCGCAGCGCCCCGGCGGCCGCCCGCACGCGCAGCAGCTCGTGCTCGGGGCTGTCGAGTACGACCCTCACGACACCGAACGGGCGACCGCCGGTGCCCGCGGCGAGCCACACCGACTCCATGTCGACCGCGATCGCTCCCCCCGCGAGCAGCTCGGCACGCCGCTCCCCGGTCGCCAGCCGCGACACGCACACCACGTTCCCCGTGCGCACCTTCAGCCCCAGACCCGTGAGCCGGGGAACGAGCTGATCGGTCAGATCGCAGCGGACGCGCTCCGCGGCGTGCCCTTCGTCCACCGCCGCGTACACCTCCTCGGCAACGATCACTTCCCCCGGCACCGACGTCGCGTCGAGCCCTCCGCAGAAGCCGAGCACCAGCACCGCGCTCCCCGCGTGGCCCGCCAGCTCGCCGGCGGCGGCCTTCGAGCGTCTGGGGCCCATGCCGGTCTTGCGCACCAGGGCGCTCCGGGCCGCGGAGGAGATCAGCGCGGCCTCGATGCGCATCGGCGCCGCCACGAGCAGCTCGCCTGCCGGCGTGTGCCCTTCAGGGTGCCCCCCGTAGCGGGGGGTGCCCGTGGGGGTGCTCATCCCATCACCGCCTCGGCCGCGGCGTGCCCGCTCAGGACCGCGCCCTCGAGCGTCGCCGGCCAGCCGGTGGCCGTCCAGGCGCCCGCCAGGACGAGGCCGGGAACCGCCGTGCGCGGACCGGGACGCAGCGCGCCGGCGCCGGGGGCGGCGCGGAAGGTGGCCGCGTGCTCGCGCGTGGCCAGGAAGCTCTCGACCTTGGCCTGGCGCGCGCGCGGGAGCAGCTCGCGCAGCGCGGGCAGGTAGCGCTCGCGCAGTCCATCCACGCTCATCCCCATCTCACGCTCTGCGCCCGACAGCGACACAGCCAGATACTGGCAGCCGGCGGGCGCTCCGGCGGCGACGCTGCGGTCGAACAGGTACTGCACCGGCGTGCCGACGCCGGCCGCGAACGGCTCCTCGCAGACCGTCCGATCGTAGACCACGTGCAGGTTGACGATCGGCGAGCTGCCCAGCCCGCGCAGCGCGCGCGCGGCCTGTCCCAGCAACGGCTCGAGCAGCGTCGCGGCACGCGCGTGGGGCACCGCCAGGACGGTCGCCTCCGCGCTGAGCTCCTCGAGCGACTCAGCCGTGGCCGCCGGGCCGCCGCGACCGTGGACCTCCACGCCGCCGGCGCTCCTCGCCAGCCGCTCCGCGCGCCAGCCCAGCCTCACCTCGACGCCGGCGTCGCGCAGGGCCCGCTCGGCGGGCTCGCCGATCGTCTCGCCGAGCGTGGCCTGGTGAAAGCCGATGTCGCCGGCGTCTGACCCGGAGAGCAGGCCGGTGCGAAAGACGAACGCCGCGAGCGCCAGCGACGCCTGCGCGGCCGGCAGGTTGAGCGTCGGCAGCGCGATCAGGTCCCACAGCGCGGCGACCGCCCGCGGGCCCTGGCCGTGGCGGGCGAGCCACTGACCGAAGGTCAGCCGTTCGAGCGCCTCGTCGTCCGGGTCCAGCCGCATCAGGCCAAGCGCAGCCCATGCGGCGCCCAGGCGCTGGGGCAGCGTCAGGTGCGGGTAGCGGGCGAGCGCGCCCGCCAGATGCGCCGGCGCCGGCAGCACCCTGAAGGGCATAGACGAGCCGCGCCGCAGCGCCACCGGCGTGCAGCCCGGCTTCAGCACGGGGATCTCCAGCCGCGGCTGCACCGATGTCAGGCGCTCGCTGCCCAGGCTGGCGAGCAGCGCGCGGTAGGCGGCGCAGCAGCGCAGGAAGACGTGCTGGCCGTTGTCCATGCGCAGGCCGTCGCGCTCGAACGAGTAGGCCGCGCCGCCGAGCCGGCGCCGGACCTCGACCAGCGTCACGCTCGCGCCCGCCGCCGCGCAGTCGAGCGCCGCGACGATGCCGGCGAGACCACCGCCCACGACCACCACCCGGCGAGGAATCGAGCGCCGGCCGGCGCTCACGCGCCCGCCCCGAGCATGCCCCGTGCCGCGACCCACGCCTTCTCGCGCGCCGGCAGCGACATGCGCCGGCGCACCGCCTCCTCGGGGTGGGCGTCGATCCGCTCGAGCAGCCGCCTGTAGATGCCCGCCATCGCCAGCACGCACGCGGCGCTGCGCCTGTCCAGCAACCCCGTCAGCGCGATCCCGCGGTCGAACCACTCCCGTGCGCGCTCGGACTCGAAGCGCACCAGCTCGAACAGCCGCTCGGGCGCCACCGCGTCGCCGAGCCCCCCCTGCGCAGGGCCCGCGGCCGCGTGATCGAGCGCGCCCAGCAGCTCCGCGGCGGCATGCCCGCCTGCCTGCCTGTGCCCTCCAGGGTGCCCCCCGCCATGGGGGGTGCCCTTCAGGGTGCCGACCTGCGCCTGCTCGCCGCCGGCGATCACGCCGAAGCGCCGCAGATCCTCCGCCGGCAGGTACACGCGGCCGTTCTGCGCGTCCTCGCGCACGTCACGCAGGATGTTGGTCAGCTGCAGCGCCACGCCGAGATCGTCCGCGAGCCCTTCCGCGCCCGTCACTGTGCCGCCGGCGCCCTCGCGCAGGCCGAAGATCGCCAGCGAGGCCCGCCCGATCGCGCCGGCGACCCGGCGGCAGTACACGACGAGATCCTCGAAGCTCTCGTAGGTGACGCCCTTGACGTCCATGCGCACCCCTTCGATCAGCTCGCTCAGGGCATCGCCTGGCAGCGCGAAGCGCCGCTGGGTGTCGGCGAGCGCAACCATCACCGCATCCTCGCCGGCGCCGGCAGGCGCGATCGCGGCCAGCGCCGCCGTCTCGCGGTCGAGCCGGCGCAGCTTCTCCTCGGGCTCGAGCGTGCCGTCGCCGATGTCATCGACGCGGCGCGCGAACGCGTACACCGCGCACATCGCGCGGCGCCGGTCGCGGGGCAGCAGGCGGATCCCGTAGAAGAAGTTCGCGGCCTGCGCGCGCGTCACCGATTCGCAGTGGCCGTACGCGTCGGCGATCTCCCCCGCCGCGCTCACGACGCCGCGCTCCCGGCTCCGCGCAGCGCCGCCGCGATCGCCAGTGCGCGCCGGGCGCGCCCCGCGCGCGGCGGGCCGGGCAGCACGTCGTAGCGCGCGCGCTCGATCGCCTCCAGGGCGGCGCGCCCGCCACCCACGAACGCGGCCACCGCGAAGCGCGGGCGGCCCCGCAAGCCGGCGATCAGCGGCGCGCCGCCGTCGAACAGAGAGCGCGCGCGGGCGACCTCGAAGGCGAGAACTTCGCGCAGCGGGCCGCTCGCGTGCGCGCCCGCCAGGTCCGCCTCGGCGCAGCCGAACCGCGCGAGGTCCTCGAGCGGCAGGTAGACGCGACCGCGGGCCAGGTCCTCGGCGACGTCCTGGCAGTGCTCGGTCAGCTGCAGGGCCGTGCAGATCGAGTCCGACAGCGCGATCCGCTCGGGGGTGGCGAGACCGAAGACGCCGAGCACCAGCTCGCCCACCGGGTCCGCCGACAGCGCGCAGTAGTCGCGCAGCTGCACCCACGTCCGATAGCGGCTGACGCGCTGGTCGACGCGGTTGGCCTCGATCAGGCGCGCGAACGGCTCGCGCGCCAGCCCGCACTCGCGCACGGTCACGCCCAGGCGCACCAGCAGCGGGTGCGAGGCCTCGCCGCGGAACGCCTGCTCGAGCTCCCCCTCCAGCCAGTCCAGCGCCGCCAGCCGGTCGCCGGGCGAGCGGGCAGCGGGGGCGAGCTCGTCCGAGTCGCCGAGCTCGTCGACCAGCCGCGCGAAGCCGTACACGGCCAGCAGGTGGGAGCGCGCGCGGCGCGGAAGCACGCGACTGGCGACGGGAAAGTTCTCCGTCGCGGCCCGCGCCATGACAGCCTCCGCGGCGGGGGCGTCGATCGGCGCGTCGGCTATGAGCATCACCCCCGACGCTCGGGGGCGATGCGACCGGAGGCGTGCTGGCGGCCGTCCGCGTCGAGCAGGCGGCCGAGGGCCATGATCGGGAACGTCAGCCGGTAGAGGTGGTAGTTGATGTAGTAGTCGCACGGGAAGCCCGTGCCGGTGTACTGCGCCTCGTCCCAGCCGCCGTCGGAGCGCTGCGTGGACACCAGCCAGGCGACGCCGCGGGCGAGCGCCTGCGAGCGCTCCCCGGCGGCGTGCAGCGCGAGCAGCGCCCAGGCGGTCTGCGAGGCCGTGCTCGGGCCGCGGCCGATCCAGTTGGGGTCGTCGTAGGAGCGCGGGTCCTCGCCCCACCCTCCGTCTTCGTTCTGGTGGCGCTCCAGCCAGTCCACGGCCCGGCGGATGCACGCCTGCGAGGGGTCGACCCCGGCGGCGACCAGTCCGGGCACGACCGCTCCGGTGCCGTACACGTGGTTGACGCCCCAGCGCCCGAACCACGACCCGTCGGCCTCCTGGTGGTCGAGCAGCCAGCGCACCCCGCGCCTGGCCGCGGGCGTCTCGCCGAGCCCGAGCACGCCGAACATCTCGACCGTGTGAGCGGTCACGTCCGCGCTCGGCTCGTCGATCACCTCGCCGAAGTCCAGAAACGGCAGCTCGCGCACGAGCGCACGCGTGTTGTCGGCGTCGAACGCCCCCCAGCCGCCGTCGGCGCTCTGCATCCCCTCGACCCAGCGCAGCGCGCGCCCGATCGCGCCGTCGATCCGCGCTCCAAGAGGCGCCCGGCCCGCGAGGCGCGCCAGCGCGAGCACTACCTCGACCGTGTCGTCGACGTCGGGGTAGTTGACGTTGGCGAACTCGAACGCCCAGCCGCCGGGCGCCAGATCCGGCCTGCGCACCGACCAGTCGCCGCGCTCGCTCACCTCCTCGCCGAGCATCCACTCCGCGGCGGCGATCATCGCCGGATGGTCCTCCGCCACGCCGGCGTCGCCGAGGGCGACCATCGCCAGCGCCGTGTCCCACACCGGCGACTGGCACGCTTCCAGGCGCCGGCTCTCGGGTGGGCGGGACTCGGATCCGTCGCCCACGCCGCGGGAGTCGTCGCGATCCTCGACCATGAAGCGGTCGAGTCCCTCCAGGCCGCGCCGCATCAGCGGGTGCTCGAGCGGATAGCCGGCGAGGTGCAGCGCCATCAGCGAGTACACCCACGGCGGCTGGATGCCGCCCCACGAGCCGTCGGCCTCCTGGCGGCGCACGATCCAGCGCTCCGCCCTGGCGAGCGCCAGCCGGCGCAGCGGCGCGAGCGGGCGGCGCTCGTAGGCGCGCAGCAGGCGGTCCAGGCGGCCGAGCCACGCGCCGCGGCGGGACAGGGCCCGCCCGGAGCTCGGCGCCGAGGGGTCGGGCGCCGTCGCGCCATCCGCGCGCAGCTCCCGCAGGTCGAAGGGCAGCGGGCGCACGGGACGGTGGGCTTTGACGATCGACAGCGCCACGATCGTCTGACGCGCCCAGCAGGCGAAGTCGTAGACGTTCAGCGGGACCGACGCGGGCAGCAGGATGACCTCGGGCGGGAGCGCCGGCACGCGCTCCCACGACCACAGGCCGAACAGCGCGAGCCACACGTGCGTGAACACACGCGCGCGCTCCACGCCGCCCTCGCGGCGGATGAACTCGGCGGCGGCGCGCATGTGCTCGGCCTCCGCCGGGTCGCCGGCCAGCCGCAGCCCCCAGTAGGCCTCGATCGTCGTCGACAGCTCGCCCGGGCCGCCGTGGAAGTTCGCCCAGGTGCCGTCGGCGCGCTGCTGGGAGCGGATCCACGCGGCCGAGCGCTCTGTCTCATCCTCCCGGCGAATCCCCAGGAACTCGCGCAGCAGCATGTCCTCCGCGTCCATCGTGACGTTCGTCTGCAGCTCCCCCCGCCACCAGCCGCGGTCCTCCTGCAGGGAGAGCAGGTGCTCGCGTCCCAGCTCCAGCGCCACCTGCGCCTCGCTGCGAGCCTCCAGAGTCAGCTGCGGCATGCCGACAACCTAAATCTTTTTGTTCGCAAGCGACAGTGGCGCATACTCGATCTCATCTCGCAGCTGACGATGACACCTGCGAGCCCGCGGGCACGAGCACATCGGGACTGGCCAGCGTGATCACGTGGCGGCGCAGCGCCGCCTCGCCGACCAGCCGCGGGACCGGGGAGACGAAGCGGTAGACGATCAGCCCGTCGACGTCCAGGCGCGCCAGCAGGTGGAAGCCCGGCGCGGGGGGTTCGCCGGCGGACGCGCGCAGGGGCGCGTAGCCGGTCTCGTCGATCTCGCTCACCAGCACCGAGCTGCCCTCGCGCAGCTCGTGCAGCCCCGGCAGGTAGTACTCGAGCGGCAGCGAGCCCAGCTGCACGGTCGTGATCGCGTAGTCTCGACCCCCACCCGCCCCACCGCGCAGCGCCCTGGCGAGGGCCCGCCAGTTCCCGCGTTGCAGGCGCGGGCTGAGATCGACGTCGAGCGAGATCGCCAGGAACGCGATGGCGATCACGCCGCCGAGCATCAGACCCGCACGCCCGGCGCGTCGTGCGCTCACGACCACCGCGATCACCACGGTCACGGGGATCATCGCCGCGACGAGGTTGCGGGGCGCGAGGTAGTCCGCGCCGAAGGCGACCAGCAGGATCGGGAGCAGGACGCCGCCCGCGGCGATCGCCAGCGCGATCAGCGCGCCGCGCTCCTCGCCGCGCGTGAGCACCCGCCAGAGCCCCAGTCCGAGACCCGCGAGTATCGGCAGCGCGACGAGCAGCTCGATGCCGTGCCCCAGCGGCGCGCCGGAGTAGCCCGTGAGGTAGTACTGGGGGATCGCCTCCAGCCGTTGCGACAGCGGCCATTCGCCGATCCACTGCGTCCCGTGCCCACCCTGGGCGGAGATCAGGGGCAGCAGCGCCGCCCCGACGAGGACCAGCACGCCGATCGCCGGCAATGCCGCCCGGCGCGTGCGCCGCCCGCAGAGCAGCCAAAGCGCCATCGGGATCAGCAGGAACACCGCGAAGTAGTGCGTCAGCAGCGCCAGCGCGCCGGTCAGTGCGAACGCCGCCATGCGCCGTGCGCTCGGCTCTCGCTCGGCGCGCAGGAAGCACAGCGTCGCCAGCGCCCCCGTCAGCACGAACAGCCCGTACGCGCGCGCCTCCTGCGAGTACCACACGAACAGCGGGTTGACCGCGACGAGCGCCGCGCAGAGCACAGCCGCGCGCCGGGTGGGCGGGGTGAGCGGGCCTTCGATCTCCGCGCCGATCGCCCAGGCGACGGGCACGGTGGCGATCCCGGCGAGCGCCGAGGGCAGGCGCAGCGCGACCTCGCCGGTCCCGAGCACGCGCGCGTCCGCCCACGCGAGCACGTACCACAGGGGTGGCGTGTTCTCGCTGTGCACGACCGAGCGCAGCGTCGCCCACAGGCTGGGGTGCAGGACGTGGACGGGCGTGAACGCCTCGTCGTACCAGAAGCTCTGCAGGTCGAGCGTCGACAGCCGCAGCGCGGCGGCGAGCAGCGTCAGGGCGGCCAGCGGCCACCACCGCGGCAAGCGCGAGGCCGCGCGCGCCGGGGTCGTCGGAGAGGGGGTCCCGTCGAATTCGACGGCGGTGCTCATCGCGGACATCGTCCCTCCCCGGCCGGCCCGAAGCAGCGGGAGCGGTTGGCGGGCAGGTCTTCGTCGTACGGGGGCAAGTACCAGCCGCCGTGGACCGCGCGCCTTCCGTCCACGACCGACCCCCAGATCGCCAGGCAGAGCTGCGTCCTGGCCTGCGGCGGGCCGGGGCTGGTGTTCCCGCAGAGCACCTCGCGCTGGCTGTCGGCACCGAGTGTTTCCTGGTCGATCGAGATGTTGTGGTAGTCGTGGCCGGTGTAGTGGCGCCACGTGCGCAGGTCGGCGACCAGGCGGTGGTTGATGCGCGTCTGGCGGGCGACGTCGTTGACGGTGGCGATCGCCAGCAGCACGCCGGCGAGCACCAGCAGCGTCGTCTCTATCAGCCACGTCTGCCTCATTGCACCGGCGCCAGCAGCGGCGAGATCTGGTGGATCACGAACAGCGCCTGCACGGCGAGCGTGGCGGCCAGCAGGCGCCGGTCGCGCGTGACGACCGCGAGCGGCAGCGGCCACAGGATGTACCACGCCAGCAGCCATGTGCTGGTGACGGAGATCGCCAGCAGCGCCCACCCCGAGGCGGCCACCCAGTCATAGCCCCGCCACGTCCGCCACAGCAGGTGCAACAGGATCAGCACGAGCGCCGCCTTGAGCAGGTCGTGGTCGATCGGGAACACCCCCGGCTTGCCGAACAGGTGGGCGATCTCGGTGGCGAAGCTGTCGGTGGAGACGAACGCGGCGTCGCGGTTGAGCGCCGCGACGACGTCGATCCCGTGAATGCCGAACGCCGCGTAGCCGACCAGCGCGCCGAGCGCGAGGGCCGCGAGCGTCCCGAGGATCGGCGCCAGGCGCCGCCTGGAGACGATCATGAACGGCAGCAGCACCGCGACGGTGGCCTTGATCAGCGCGCCGGCCACGACCCACGCCGCGGCCCCGACTTCGCGCCGGGCTGATGGCGTGGCCGGGCGGGTCACAGACATCAGGCTGACGGCGGCCATCATCGCGAGCATCATGATCAGGTCGTTGTGGGCGCCGCCGAGCCCGTAGATCACGTACAGGGGGTTGGCTCCGACCACGAGGATCGCGGCCACCGGATCGAAGCCGCGCCGGCGCGCGCAGCGCCAGACGAGGGCGAGCGTGCCGGCGCTGGCGAGCAGCGCCTCGAGCTTCATCCCCCACAGCGCGCCCACGACGCCGAGCGGCGCCAGCGGGTAGGAGAGGAGCGTGTACAGCGGCCCGTAGGCGGTGGCCACGAGCTCCCAGTCGTGCCCTACGTAGCGGAACACGGGGTCGCTGGCGATCGCCACCGGCCCGTGCGTGTAGGGGTTCAGGCCGTGCTCCACGCCCATGCGCGCGTAGGCGATGTAGCTGAAGACGTCGGTGGACAGCAGGATCGGCCCGGCGAACACGATCACGTGGAGCGCGCCGATGAGGACGATCGCCCACCGTTTGGGGATGGCACGGGTCTGGAATCGGCGCGCGAGCGCGACCATGCCGGCGTAGGCGCAGCTCGAGACCAGCAGCGCGATCAGGAAGATGCGGTAGCCCAGACGCTCGCCGAAGTCCCCCAGCCAGCCGGCGATCTGCGGCGATTTGGGTATCAGCGGCGAGAGGCCGGCCGCGCCGTCGACGACGATCTCCGCGGCGGCGAGAACCAGCAGCAGACCGAGCAGCGCGGCGAGCGCGGGCGCCCACCGCTCAGCGCGGACGTGGGCAAGGCCACGCTCGCCCTGCGCGGCGACGCTCACGAAGCGGCGAGGCTCACAACGCGGTCCACACCGTCTTGGTCTCCAGATAGGCGTCGAGACCGTCGTGGCCGTGCTCGCGGCCGATGCCCGAGGCCTTGAAGCCTCCGAACGGCGCCGACGGATCGACGACCCCCCAGGTGTTGACGTAGACCATGCCGGCGTGCAGCATCGCGGCCAGGCGGTGGGCGCTGGAGACGTCCCGTGTCCACACGCCCGCAGCCAGGCCGTACTCGCCCGCGTTCGCGCGCTCGGCGACCTCCTCGAGCGTCTCGTACGGCGAGGCCACGAGCACCGGGCCGAAGATCTCCTCGCGCGAGATGCGCAGATCGTCGGAGGTGGTGGCGAACAGCGTCGGCTCGACGAAGTAGCCGCCGCTGTCGGTCAGGGCCGCCTCGCCGCCGGCGAGCACCTCGGCGCCCTGCTCGCGACCGGAGGCGATGTAGGCGAGCACCCGCTCGTGCTGCTCGGCGGAGACCAGCGGCCCGAGCTGGGTGCCCCCGTCCAGGCCCGGACCGAGCTGCGCCGCCTTGGCCGCCTCGGCGAGGGCGCCCGTCACCTCGTCGAAGCGCTCGGCCGGGACGAACAGGCGCGAGCCGGCGTTGCACGCCTGCCCGGAGTTGAAGTAGATCGCCTGGAAGGAGCCCTTGACGGCGGCTTGCACGTCGGCGTCGGGCAGGATGATGTTGGGCGACTTGCCGCCGAGCTCGAGCGTCACGCGCTTGAGCGCCTTGCCGGCCTTCGCGCCGATCTCGCGCCCGACCGCGGTCGAGCCGGTGAACGCGACCTTGTCGACGTCGGGGTGATCCACGAGCGCGGCGCCGGTGCTGCCATCGCCGGTGAGCACGTTCAGCACTCCCGGCGGGAAGCCCACCTCAAGCGCCAGCTCACCGAGACGCAGCGCCGACAGCGGCGTCTGCTCGGCGGGCTTGAGCACGATCGTGCAGCCGGCGGCGAGCGCCGGGCCGAGCTTCCACGCGGCCATCAGCAGCGGGAAGTTCCACGGGATGATCTGGGCGCACACGCCGACTGGCTCCCGGCGCGTGTAGCAGTGCATGTTCGGAGCGCTCACAGGGAGCACGCCGCCCTCGATCTTCGTCGGCCAGCCGGCGAAGTAGCGCAGATGCCCGACTGCTCCGTTGACGTCCACGTACTGGGCCAGCCCGACCGGCTTGCCGTTGTCGAGCGACTCGATCTGGGCGATCTCCTGGGCGTGCTGCTCGATCGCATCCGCGAGCGCGTGCATCAGTCGCTCGCGCCCGGAGGCCGGCATCGAGGACCACGGGCCATCGGCGAGCGCCGCGCGCGCCGCGGCGACCGCGCGCGCGACATCCTCGGGACCGGCGAGGGCAACCTCTGCGATCTCCCTCCCCGTGGCCGGGTCGAGCGTGTCGAACGTGCGCCCGTCGGCCGCCTCCAGGCGCTCGGCGCCGATCAGAAGACGATGCGGCTGGGAGATGAACTCGCGCGCCGGGGCGCCCAGCGCGTCGGGCAGGGTGTCTGCGGAGATAGTGGTCATGGATGCAGCCTACCTCGCGCGCGGGCGCGGCGAACGCATATGCTGCGCCGATGGCCGAGCCTTCCAAGGCGGTGCTGATTACCGGCTGCTCCTCGGGCATCGGTCGCGCGAGCGCACTGCGACTCGCGAGCTCCGGTTGGACGGTCTACGCGACCGCGCGCCGCCCCGAGTCGATCGCCGAGCTCGGCGACGCCGGCTGCCGCACGCTGGCGCTCGATGTGACCGACGAGGACTCGATGCGCGCGGCGGTCGAGACGATCGAGCAGGCCGAGGGCGCGATCGGGGTGCTGATCAACAACGCCGGCTACAGCCAGAGCGGCGCGATGGAGACGGTGCCGATGGAGGCCATGCGGCGCCAGTTCGAGACGAACGTGTTCGGGCTCGTGCGCCTCACGCAGCTGGTGCTGCCGAAGATGCGCGCGCAGCGATGGGGCAAGATCGTCAACGTGGGCTCGATGGGCGGTCGCCTGTCGTTCCCCGGCGCTGGCAACTACCACGCGACCAAGTACGCGCTGGAGGCGATCTCCGACGCGCTGCGCTTCGAGCTGCGCGGCTTCGGCATCGACGTGGTCCTGCTCGAGCCGGGGCTGATCACGACCGAGTTCGGGGAGGCGGCGGGCGCCAGCATGGCCGACGCGCACGCCGGCGCTGGCGCCTCGCACGAGGACCCTTACGCCAGCTTCAACGCGACCGTCGCGGACGTCACGAAGGGGGCCTACGACGGCCCGATGCGCCTGCTCGGCGGTGGGCCCGAGCGCGTGGCGAAGGTGATCGAGAAGACGCTCACGCGCCGGCGCCCGCCGACCCGGATCGCGATCACGCCGTCAGCCAAGCTCTCGATCGCCACGCGGCGCCTGCTGAGCGACCGCGCGTGGGACGCGGCGATGCGCGGGCAGTTTCCTACGCCGGGGTAGAGAGCCCGAGCGTCGGCTGCGGGCGCCCGACGGCGAACCCCTGGGCGTAGTCCACGCCGTAGCCGCGCAGCATGCTCATGGTCATCTCATCGCCGACGAACTCGGCGATCGTCTCGCGTTCCATGCCGCGAGCGACGTCCGCGAGCGCCCTGACGACGAGCTGATCGGTCGGTGAGACGGGCAGCAGGCGGATGAAGTCGCCGTCGATCTTCAGGTGGCTGAAGGGAAGCTGCTTGAGATACTGGAACGAGCCGAAGCCGGCGCCGAAGTCGTCCAGCGCGACCGCGCAGCCGAGCGCCAGCACTCCGGCGCAGAAGGCACGCGCGCTCCTCATGTTGGAGATCGCGGCGGTCTCGGTGATCTCGATCACGAGCTGCGACGGGTCGAACCCGTGCCACTCCAGGCAGCGCTGGAGGTGCGCGAGCATCGTCGGGTCGGTGACCGACAGGGCGGACACGTTGACCGCGATCTTCGCTGCCCCGGCGGCGCCCGCGCCGGCGCTCTCGCCGCCTCCCGGCCCGCGCTCGCGCGCGAGCAGCGCGGCCACCTCGTCGAGGACCATCCGGTCGATCTCCCCGATCAGCCCGTAGCGCTCGGCCGCCGGCAGGAAGCGACCGGGCGCGACCAGGCGCCCATCCGGTTCGTCGGCCAGACGCAGCAGCGCCTCGTGGTGGGAGATCCGCCCATCGACGAGCGAGACGATCGGCTGGAAGTGCAGCACGAACAGCTCGCGCGCAAGCGCGCGGCGCAGGCGGGCCAGCCACGGGCGCCTGTGCAGCCCCGCCGGCGAGCAGAACCCCTGGGCCAGCGCCCGCGCGTCGAGGGCACCCGCGGCGCCGCCTGCAGCCGCGGCCGCCGGTCCAAGGAGCAGACGCGGGGTGGCTTCAGGTGCGGTCGAGCTCGACATCTCCGGCAGTGTGTTCGACGGCGCCGCTAGCTCACCTGCGCGCGACGTACGGGCGGCGCGCGCGGTCGGAGATCACGAGCAGCAGCGCGACCAGCACGAAGTTCATCACCACCGAGGATCCCCCGTAGGCGACGAACGGCAGCGTGACGCCCGTGAGCGGGATCACGCGCGTGACGCCGCCGACGATCACGAACACCTGCATGGCGACCACGAACGAGAGCCCCGTGGCGAGCAGCTTGGAGAAGGAGTCGCGCGCGAGCACCGCCGTCTTCAGCCCGCGCGCGACCAGCAGCAGGTACACGCCCAGCAACGCCGCGGCCCCCGCCAGGCCGAGCTCGTTGACGATGACCGCGTAGATCATGTCGCTTTCGGGGACCGGCAGGATCGAAGCCCCGTGCGGGCCGGCGCGCAGCAGCGAGCGGTCGAAGCCGGTGCCCAGCAGCCCCCCGTCGGCCTGCGCGAACAGCGACTGCGCGAGCTGGTAGCTGCCCCCTTCGAGCTTGTGGTAGAGGACCTCGCTGAACGGCTCTTCCCAGGCGAGCACCCGCGCCTGCACGTGGCTGACGTGACCGGCCAGGTACCACGCGCCGAGGGCGAACAGCACGATCCCGATCAGCGGGAAGGACAGGCGCCCGGTGGCCACGTACAGGAGCGCCAGGAACGCGCCGTAGAACATCAGCGAGGTGCCCAGCTCGCGCGTGAGCAGGAGCGTAGCCATCGCCGCCCCCCACACGATCAGCATCGGGCCGAACTGCTTCATCGGCGGGATCGTCAACCCGAGGAAGCGGCGACCGGCCGTCACCAGGATCTGGCGGTTGTCGCGCAGGTAGCTGGCGAGGAAGATCACGATCGCGACCTTGGCGAACTCGGCCGGCTGGAAGGAGACGCTCCCCACGTGGATGTCGAGATAGGCGCCGTTGACCTGTTCGCCGATGCCGGGCACCCGCGGCAGCACCGTCATGGCGATGCCGGCCGCCGCGATTGTGTAGCGATAGCGCTCGAGCACGCCCACCCCGCGCTTGCGCAGCGCGAGGATCGTCGCCGCGAACAGCACCAGCCCGAGCACCATCCACTGCGCCTGCTGGCGGGCCAGCACGGGTTCGATGCGGTAGACCATCACGATCCCCACGCTCGCGAGCACCGCCACCAGCGGGAACAGATACGGGTCCGCGTCGGGCAGGGCGAAGCGGATCACCAGATGCGCCGCCAGGCACAGCGCGAGGAACAGGGCGCCGTAGGTGAGCGACACGCTGGATAGGCGGTTGAGCGTCAGGTTGGTTGCCGCCCCCGGCGAGTTGTTCTGGGCCTGGATGAAGATCGCGGTGAAGCCCGCGGTCACCAGCAGCGCGGAGGGCACCAGCCCCAGGAGCTCTCTGTTGCGCGGGCTGAGCATCGAACCCGAGCGTACCCGTCATGCCGGCGCTGGCGCTCCGATCGGACCGCTACCCTTGCGATGGAGCGCATCGCCGGGGGGCGGCGCGAGCTCGACCTCAGGCCCTATGACCTGCCACGTCCCGATACCCCATGAATGACGAGCGCCCACCCTCGCTGTGGTGGGGCATGTGGAAGCGCTTCCTCATCGCCGGCGTGCTGATCGTCGTGCTGAGCGGCGCGGCGACGGCGACCGTCGCGCTGAACAAGATCACCACGCTCGCCGACGAGGTGTTCCCGACGCTCAGTCACATCGACGCCCCCAAGGGCCTGGTCACGCCCGAATACGGCGGCGGCCCGCAGACGTTCCTGATCCTCGGCTCGGACAGGCGCTCCGGCTCCAAGAACTCCGAAGAACGCGAAGCCGCGCCGCACAGCGACACGATCCTGCTCGTGCGCTTCGACCCCGAACAGGGCCAGACCTCCGTGCTGTCGATCCCGCGCGATCTGATGGTCAACATCACCACGCCCTCCGGCCAGGTCTACCCCGAGGAAAAGATCAACGCCGCGTACACGATCGGCAGCCAGATCGGGGGGCCCAACGAGGCGACCGTGCTCGCGGCCGAAACGATCAAACGCGAAGTGTTCCCGTCGCTGCAGCTCAACGGGATCATCGACGTGAACTTCGCCGGCTTCATCAAAGTGGTCGACACGCTCGGCTGCGCCTACGTCAACGTCGACCACCGCTACTTCAACGAAAACGTCGGCTCGATCGAAACCGACTACACGAGCATCAACCTGCAACCGGGATACCAGAAGCTCTGCTACGAAAACGCGCTCGACTACGTCCGCTACCGCCACACCGACGACGACTTCGTGCGCGTGGCGCGCCAGCAGGATTTCCTGCGCGACCTGCGCGAGCAGATCGACCCGAGCAACGAGCTCGGCCAGATCGACACTGTGGCCAAAGCGGTCGGCCACGCGATCAGGACGAACTTCCCGGCGACCGCGAGCGAGCTGATCCTGCTGGCCAAGCTGGTCGCCTTCTCGCAGACCAAGCCGCTGCGCCAGGTGAAGTTCCTGACGACCGACATCGATGACCAGGTGCCCAACGGCGGCGACTACGTGACCTCGTCCCCGGAACTGGAGGCGAAGACGCTGAACACCTTCCTCAACGGCCACGAACAGCTGCGGCTCCCGACCGCCGCGCCACGCGCACACGCCTCGCGTCATGGCCACCACGCCCATGGCCACGCCAGCGCCGGCTTCTCGGCGGCGGCGCTGGATCTGTACCCGACCTCCTCAGCGGGCGCGGACGAACTGGTGCAGGCGGCCCCCGCGGTCCCGTTCCCCGTCCTCTACCCCACGCTGCAGACCGGCCCGGCAGAACAGCAGCAGGTGCGCGCGTACACGCTCAAGGACGAGCAGGGAAGACGCCACCACGCCTACGTCGTCGTCTGGCAGCAGAACGAGATCGGCGGCTACTACGACTTCGAGGGGACCGACTGGCTGTCCCCGCCGCTGTTCGCCCACACCCGCACGCAGACCATCGGCGGCGTCAGCTACAAAATCGTCGACGACGGCGAACACATCCACGTCATCGGCTGGGTCTCCGGGAGCGTGTTGTACTGGCTCACCAACACGCTGCTCGAGGAACTGTCGAACGCGCAGATGCTCGCGATCGCAAAATCGGCGCACCCCTTGCGGTAGCGCTGCGCGTCCACGTCGATCGTCGGCGGCGCTTCGCGCGGGCCGCCGATCGACGTGGACGCTCCGCTTGGCCGAGAGGTGCGAGGGACGCCGGTCAGCGGAGCTACTTCCGCGCGAGTCTCGGCGGGCTGTAGCGGGTGTCGCATACAAAGCCATAGTGTTCGTACTGACGCTCGTACCGGGTCGCGCAGTACTCGCCCGCGCCGAGACATTTGTGGTGGCCGCCGATCGTTGCCGATACGTCGCGCGTACAGGCGATGTGCGCCCGCGGTCCGACCGTCGACTCAGCCGTGGCCGGAGCCACTGAGACGACGAGCACAAGGCTAGCGAGAACTGCGGTACAGGGTTTGCGCATTCGACGGTCGCTGCTGAGCTTACTCCGCGGCGGGCTTCCAGACACGGTTTCGCAGCGTGCCCCAACGGCGATGGTGCGATCCGCCGTCCCCTCGGCCCCAAGGTAAGGGTTGGAGTAGCCTAGCCAGAATCGTTCGAGCCGTCTAGAGTTGCCACTCCAGGAGTAGCGATGTCGATCGAACAGACCAAGGTAGGAGAACTCGGCGCGGAGCGTGTTGCGGGCCTGTCGGCCGTGCTTCGGCGAACGCGGCGCTTGGAAGCGGCGACGATCGACGCTCGCATGCGCGCCATGATGATTACGGCGACCCTGTTGGTGATCCCCGATCTCGTGCTGGAGGCGCAGCCGCTACATGCGTCGTGGCACACCGCCGCTGTGGTAGGAGACTGGCTTATCTGGCTCGTCTTCCTGGTGGAGTTCACGATGATCCTCGTGCTTGCCAAGGACTGGCGGTCCTGGCTGCGCAAGTACCCGCTCGCCCCGGCGCTGATCGTCCTGACGCCGCCGTTCGCACCGGCCGCTGTCCAGGCACTGAGGCTCTTCCGGCTCCTGCGCCTCGTCCGGGTCGCGGGCGGCTTCCAGCTTCTTTCGAGGGTGCTCACGCTCGACGGGTTGAAGTTCGTCTTCGCCCTGGCGCTCTTTCTCGTCGTAGGGGGTGGCGCCGTCTTCGCGGGCGTCGAGAACCACGTCGCCCATCACGTCTCGACCTGGGATGGCATCTGGTGGGCTATCGGCACAGTCACCACCGAGGGGAGCGACATCGAGGTCACGACCACGGCGGGCCGAGCAATAGCGATCGTGCTGATGTTGACCGGTATCGGGGTGTTCTCGATCATGACTGGCGCAATCGCTCAGCACTTCCTCTCCAACAGCCACACTGACGAAACGAAAGAGCTGAGCCACGGAGAGCAGGCGATCATGGAACGTCTGGGTGAACTCGCCGGCCGCCTTCAGGGGATCGAGATAGCACAGGCGAGCGGCGCTGCGCGGGAGCGCCGATCAACTCAGCGCACCACAGGCGCGCGCGGCACGACCGGCACGGCAACCCCCGCGGATGATGATTTTCCTTCGCCCAGGTAAAAGGCCGCCGGTCAGCGCCTGGCCGCGTCAGCCTGGTCCAGCGCGGCGTTGACCAGGGCATCGGCTTCGGCGTTCTGCGCTCGTGGGACCGTGCGGATCGACCAGCGCTCGAAGGTCCTGAGCGCCGCCATGGCTTCGAGGTGGAGCGGGCGCATGGCTGGGTGCTTGACCTTGTATACGCCCTGCACCTGCTTGGCGATCAGCTCGGAGTCGCCGATGACCTCGACTTCGCTTGCGCCAAGCTCGCGTGCGCTTGCCAGGCCCAGCAGGAGGGCGCGGTACTCGGCGACGTTGTTGGTGGCCGTGCCCAGGAGCTGCGCCCGCTCGTCCATCACCTCGCCGGTGGGCGAGGCGATGACGCATGCGGCGGCCGCCGGGCCGGGGTTGCCACGCGCGCCGCCGTCGACGTGGACGATCAGCTTCATCGCGGCGGGATTATGAAGCTCGCCGGGGACGGGGCGCTCGCCCGGGACCGGCTGTGCTCGACCGGAGCAGTGCTAGGAGACGCGCGCGAGCGGCAGCAGATCGCCGGGCACGCGCGCGCGGCGGCGATCGCGCACGATGCGCCGCTGCTGCCCGTCGTCGTCGGCGGACACGCGCGCGGCGGCGTAGCGCGCACGCCGGTCGAACTTGCGCCGGTCGACGATCACGGTGACGTTGCGATCGTCGCTGTAGTGGTCGACGAGCTTCGGGTACAGCTCATCGGCGAGCGGCCGGGGTACCACGCAGTAGATCATTGCCCCGCCGATGTTACTCTCCGCGCGCCAATACGCAAGCGGGGCACACCGAATCGTCACAAGGCCGCTACGCGGCCGCCAGCGCCAGCAACCCGGACTCCCCGGCAGCGGCGTTCGCGCGCCGATCCTCGCGCGCCAGCTCCGCGAGCTCGGTCCCCTGGGCGATGACCTGCGCCTCGACGACCGGTTCGCTGAGATCGACCTCGTAGCGGTACCAGCACAACTCCCACGCGACCACGATCGAGACCACGCTGCTGAGGTGTTCGGCCGAGCGCACGGTCACCGACGGAGCGCCCAGCGAGCGGGCGACGCCGGCCACCCGGCGCGGAAACTCGCTCGCGTTGAACACGGCTATCGCCTGCTCGACATACGCCGAGGGCTCCTCCGGCGCGTCACGTGTCTCCGAGTGCCCTTCAGGGTGGGCCTCGCCCTCGGCAGCCGTCTCGGCGTCGACCGAGATCTCGACGTCAGCGGAGTTCTCGGTGGCGGCATCGGCCTCGACGTCGAACGGAGCGGACACGGCCGCGATGGCCGGATCGATCCCGACCGCCGGGTCGGCAGGATCGGCTCCGACGAGCTCCTGCGTGTCGTGCCCCTGCGGGTCCGACGGCGGCGGCTCTGGCGCTTGCAGGTGCGCTTCAGCGTGCCCGTGCGCCTCCGCGTGGGTCTGCTCCTCGGCCAGATCCGGGGCGGACGCGCCGCCGGCGGCGTCGGTCTCGCCCGCCGGCCTGCCCGCCTGCGCCCCTTGGGGCGTGCCCCTCGGGGCGCCCACCTGGCGCACCCTGAAGGGCACAGGCAGGCGCTCGAACAGGCTGCGCCCGCGCCGGGGGCGCATCGGCGGCAGGGTCAGCGACTGGCTGTCGCTCTCGCGCATCCAGCCCTCGTGTGCGGCGCGCGGCGCGCACAGCTCGCACACGATCCGCCGGCGTCCGGCGACCACGAACACGTCCGGCTGCTCGCCGCGCAGCAGCCGCCGCTCGCAAACCTCGCAGGCGACGTCCGGCTGGGAGGTGATGATCGTGCGCGCGGCCATCGGCCCCCCAGACTATCTGGAGCTAGGCGTGGACGGCCGCGCGCTCCTCGCCCGCCTGCTCGACGACCTTCTGCGCGAGGTGGCCGGGGAGCTCCTCGTAGCGCAGGAACTCGAGCGTGTAGTCGCCCTGTCCCTGCGTGATCGAGCGCAGATCGGGGGCGTAGGTGAGCATCTCTGCCATCGGCACCTCGGCCCTGATCTCGGTCATGGCGCCGACGGGCTCCATTCCCTGGGGCCGGCCGCGGCGAGAGTTGAGGTCGCCGATGACGTCTCCGACGCTGGCCTCGGGGACGGACAGGGTGACCTGCATGATGGGCTCCAGGATGACGGGATCGGCCAGTTGCAGCGCTTGCTTCATGGCCTGGATGCCGGCCAGCTTGAAGGCGATCTCGGAGGAGTCGACGGAGTGGTATGCGCCGTCGAACAGGCGCACGCGCACGCCCTTGACGGGATAGCCGGCGAGCACGCCGGCCTGCATGGCCTCGCGGACGCCCTTCTCGACGGCGGGAATGAACGAGCTGGGGATCACACCGCCCTTGATCTGGTCCACGAACTCGAAGCCGTCCGCGCTGGCGCCATCGGTCAGCGGCTCGATCTCGATGTGGCAGTCGCCGAACTGGCCGCGGCCGCCGGACTGCTTCTTGTGCCGGCCGTGAGCGGCGGCGCTCCCGCGGATGGTCTCCTGATAGGGCACGCGCGGCGGCTTCAGCGTGACCTCGACCCCGAAGCGATCGCGCAGCCGGTCGACGATCACTTCGACGTGCACCTGCGAGAGCCCGGCGACGATCTGCTCGCCGGTCTGCTGGTCGCGGTGCAGGTCGATCGTGGGGTCCTCCTCCTGCAGCCGGCGCAGCGAGGCGACGACCTTCTCCTCGTCGCCCCTGCTCTTGGGCGCCACAGCGAACGCCATCACAGGGGCGGGCAGCTTCAGCGCGGGCATGTCGATCGGCTCGTCCTGCGCGGCCAGCCAGTCCCCGGCGCGCGTCTCCTTGAGCTTGGCGACCGCGCCGATGTCCCCCGGCCCGAACTCCTGCACGTGCTGGACGTCCTTGCCGGCGAACACCACCAGCTGCCCGATCCGCTCCTTGACGTGCGCGCGCGTGTTGAGCACCTGGCTGTCGGCGCGCAGAACCCCCTGATAGACGCGCAGCAGGTTGATGCGCCCGGCGAACGGATCGGCGCGGGTCTTGAAGACGTAGGCGAACAGCTGCCCGTCCTCGGTGGGCCTGAGCTCCACCTCGCCGACGGTCAGCGACCCGTGCTTGACGGGCGAGGGCAGGTCCTCGACGATCGCGTCCAGCAGCCGCGCGGTGCCGAGGTTGCGGGTGGCCACGCCGCAGACGACGGGGAAGATCTTGCCGTGGTTGGTGCCCTCCTTGAGCGCGTCCACCATCTCCTCGTGGGAGATCTCCTCGCCCTCCAGGTAGCGCTCCATCAGCGAGTCCGAGACTTCGCAGACCTCGTCCATCAGCTTCTCGCGGTACTCCCGCGCACGCTCGGCCACCGCGTCGGGCATCGGGATCTCGCTCCAGCCGCCGCGCTCGGGAGAGTCCTGGCGAAACGCCTTCATGTCCACAAGATCGACGACCCCCTCGACGTCCTGCTCGGAGCCGATCGGGATCTCGGTGGCCACCACGTGCGGCCCGAAGGCTCGCTTGAGCTGGTCCAGCGAGCGGAAGAAGTCTGCCCGCTCGCGGTCGAGCATGTTCACGAACAGCATGCGCGCGATGTCGAGCTCGGCCGCGCGAGCCCACAGCCGTGTCGTGGACACCTCCACTCCCATGACGGCGTTGACCACGAACACGGCCGACTCGCACACGCGCAGCGCCCCCAGCGCATCCGCCACGAAGCTCGGCTCGCCGGGCGTGTCCAGCAGGTTGATCTTGCGCTCCTGCCACTGGAACGAGCTGAGCGTCGCCGAGATGGACATCTGGCGGGCCTGCTCGTCGGAGTCGGAGTCCGACACGGTCGTGCCGTCGGGGACCGAGCCCAGACGGCTGGTGACACCCGCCTCGAACAACAGCGCCTCGTGCAGCGCGGTCTTCCCGGACCCTCGGTGGCCAACCAGGGCTACGTTGCGAATGCGGTCCGCTGCGTGGTGCATTGGAATCTCCTTCCTGGGTGTGAAGGCACCATACCGCCGCACCCCAGCCAGCGCCAGTTCTTTGCACCCATGAGCATCTGCCGTTACCCCCGAGCCGGTCCCTTGGTGGGAGACTTCGTCGATGGGCCTTCATCGAGCTTCCGGTCCCGGGCGCGCTGGAGCTGGCGGGCGGGTGCGCGTGATGGGCATTCGCAATCTCCCCCTCGTCGCCCTCTTGGCGCTATCCATCGTCAGCGTCGCGGGAGCGCAGGCGACGGAGCAGGCACCGAGCTTTACTTCGGGCCCGGAGCTCGTGAGCGGGGGCCTGCTTTGGTCGGACTACTCCTCTGGCAAAGAAAATGTGCTGCTGAGCACCGCCACCGGCACACGGGTGCTGATTGCGGGCGCCGGACTCTCGGCGGTCGTCGTGGAAGACGGATGGATCGTCGTCACGGGGCCGTCGGGACCAAGGGTCGGCAGGATCGGGAGGCGACTGAAGGCGATACCGGGATTGCGAGGCTGTCCACCAATCCGGGGGGCAGGCGCGAGTGAATCCACGCTCGAGTCTGAGTACCGCCCTTTCCAAACCCATCCCATTGTCGCGGCCTTGTCCATCGGTAGCGTAATCGGACGCCCCCGGCTTGGTCATCTTCACGGAGTGCTTTGCGCCACGACCATCGCCACATCAGCTTCGCCGCCTGGCGTTCGAGAGCCAAGCCAGACAAGGACGCAGGCGGCGTGGCGTGCTATGCACGCGAGCCGCCGAGGACGCAGTATGGCGCCGGCTATCGGACGCCAGGCTAGTCGTCGAAGGACTCCTCCTGCATCCGCGAGCGCAGGCGCAGCACGGCCTTGGTGTGCATCTGCGAGACGCGCGACTCGGTGACGCCGAGCACCTCGCCGATCTCGCGCAGGGTGAGGTTCTCGTAGTAGTAGAGGGCGATGACGAGCTTCTCGCGCTCGGGCAGCTTGGCGATGGAGTCGGCGATCCTGTCCTTGAGGTCGCCGACGTCGAGCGACCTGGCGGGGTCGGGCGCGCCGGGGTCTTCGATGGTGTCCATCAGCGAGACCTGGTCGCCGCTGGCGTCGGACACGCTCCAGAGCTCGTCGAGGGCGACGATCGAGGAGTGCGAGATGGCGAGCAGCGATTCGTTGAGCTCGTCCACGGTGATGCCAAGCTCGGCGGCGAGCTCCTGGTCGGTGGGGGCGCGCTGCAGCGTGTGCTCGAGCTTGGCGTTGGCGCGCTCGACCTCACGCGCGCGGGCGCGCACGCTGCGCGGCACCCAGTCGAGCGAACGCAGCTCGTCGATGATGGCGCCCTTGATGCGCATGATGGCGTAGGTCTCGAACTTGATGTCCCGGGACAGGTCGAAGCGCTCGATGGCTGAGATCAGGCCGACGAGGCCGTAGGAGATCAGGTCGGCCTCCTCGACGTGGGGAGGCAGGCCGGCGGCGGTGCGACCGGCGACGTACTTGACCAGCGGCGAGTACGCGACCACGAGACGCTCGCGAACGCGGCTGTCGCCGTCGGTCTTGTAGCGCCGCCACAGTTCGCGCAGCTCGATCGGTTTGACGTTCGTCTCCAGGGTTCCATCCCCCTCTAGGGGCGGGTGGGCATCTCGATCACGCCCGAGGATGACTGCGCGCATAGGCGCTTCTGAGCCTGGCGGACTCTACCCGAGTGTATATCTGAGTGCTGGATACGGACGCATGTCCGAGCAGCTCCTGGATGCTGCGCAGGTCCGCTCCGCCGTCCAGCAGGTGCGTGGCGAAGCTGTGGCGCAGCGCGTGCGGCGAGGCGCCCTCGCCGGCGCCGGCGCGCAGGGTCCACGTGCGCAGCCGCCGGCGCACGTCGCTGGTGCCGAGCGCCCGCCCGGTCTTGCTCAGGAACAGCGCGTCCACCGAGCCGGGCCCGGTGGCGGTCGCGAGCCGCGAGCGCGCCCGCGCCAGGTAGAGCCTGACGGCGGCCATCGCGGGCTCGCCGACCGGCACGAACCGCGTCTTTCGCCCCTTCCCCTCAACCCGCAGCTGCTCTCGGTCGTGGTCGACGTCGGCGGTGCGCAGCGTGACGATCTCCTCGGCTCGCAGCCCGCACGCGTACGCCAGCTCGAACATCGCGCGGTCGCGCAGCTCCAGCAGACTCGATCCGGGAATGCCGTCGAGCAGCCGCGCGGCCTCGCGCGCGCTGAGGACGCGCGGCAGGTGGGCGGCTCGTCGCGGCGTTGACACCAGGTCGGCGGGGTTCTGGGAGATCAGCCCGTGCTCGCGCTGGCTGGCGAACAGCGCGCGCAGCGCGGCGAGCTTGCGGGCGGAGGTGCTCGGGGCGGCGGGCCTGCCGTGGGCGGGGCGTTCGGAGAGGTGGGCGATGTAGCGGCGCACGTCCTTCGGGCCGACGTCCGACGGCGAGACGCCACGGCGGCTGGCCCATGACGCGAACTGCGCGAGGTCGACGGCGTAGGCGCGGCGCGTGCGCTGGGCGGCGTCGCGCGTACGCAGGTCCTCGCCGAGCAGCGCGATCGCCTCCGCCCAGGCACCGTGCGGCGGCTCGTGCCCGCCGGTCTTCACGCGCTCCTCCCCGCTGACGTTCATCTCCAGCATTACTTCGCCGCGTGCGATGCTCCGCCTGCCACCGCTCCGCGTACACGCGCATATTGCCGTCAACAAAGTCAGTATAACCATAGTGGGACAGACTTTAAAAAAGAAAGAGGATGGGCGACTGCTGGACGGCGCCCGTGCGGAGGTTGCGATCGCGCGGTGGCAATTGAGCGCGCCTGGACGCGGCGGGGCGCGCCTGCGCGCGGGCGGAGAGCGCGCGCTCGGGCGTGGCAGCCCGCGCGTGGCGCGCGACGGCGCGCGCGTGCGCCTGGAGTACAGTCAGATGGGTGAGCGCCGATTCGCCCAGCCCGACAGCGACGCGCGTGCCCGCGGGCGAGGCCGCGGCGTACGGGCCGGTCGGGCATTCCCCGTGGCTCGACGTCGACTGGCGCACGCACCAGCGCTGGGCGATCGTGGACGGCCAGCCGGTGAACACGATCGAGCTCGGGGAGGGACCGCCGCTGGTGTTCGTGCACGGCCTGTCGGGCTCTTGGCCGAACTGGCTGGAGCAGCTGCCGGTGCTCGCCGGCGAGCACCGCGTGCTCGCGCTCGACCTGCCGGGCTTCGGCCACTCGCCGATGCCGCGCGAGCGGATCTCGATAGCCGGCTACGCCTGCCTGCTGGAGCGGCTGCTCGACCAGCTGGGCATGGACGCGGCCGCGCTGGTGGGCAACTCGATGGGGGGCTTCGTCGCGGCGGAGCTGGCGATCGCGTTCCCCGAGCGGGTCGAGCGCCTGGTGCTGGTGTCCGCGGCCGGCATCTCCACCCATCGCGACCCGCGCATGATGCGAGCGGTTCCCGCGCTGAGGAGGCTCGAGCGGATCCTGGCGGCGGGTGGCGCGTGGGCGGCGTCGCGGTCCGACACGGTCGCGCGCCGCGCGCGGCTGCGCGACGCGGCGCTGAACGTGGTCGTGCGCCACCCGCGCCGCCTGCCGGCGGCGCTCGCGAGCGAGCAGATCCGGGGCGCGGGCAAGCCGGGCTTCCTGCAAGCGCTGGAGGCGACGATCGACTACGACATCGCGGACCGCCTCCCGGAGATCGCGTGCCCGACGCTGATCGTGTGGGGCGATCGGGACAGGCTGATCGGCGTCGGCGACGCGGACGTGTTCGTCGAGCTGATCCCACGCTCGCGCAAGGTCATCTTCGAGGACACGGGCCACATGGCGATGCTCGAGCGCCCGGCGGCGTTCAACGTCGTGCTCGAGGACTTCCTCAGCGAGTAGCGCGCGGCTTGCTCCCGGGCTCACGCGCCTCGGGGATTGGCGCACCCGCGGGCTCAGCGCGCGATCGCGCCCTCGGCGGCGCTGCCGACGAGCTTGGCGTACTTCTGGATGGCGACGTCGACGTGCTGGTCGGCGCGCGGCGGCTGGCGGTAGGCGCTGACGCGCTCGGCGATCTCCTGATCTGAGAGAGCGACGTCCAGCCGGCGCGTGTCCGCGTCGATCGTCAGCTGATCGCCGTCGGTGAGCGCGGCGATCGGGCCGCCGCGGACGGCCTCGGGCGCGACGTGGGCGACCATGAACCCGTGCGTGGCGCCCGAGAAGCGTCCGTCGGTGATCAGCGCGACGTCTTCGCCGAGCCCCTCCCCGACGATCGCGGCGGTCACGGACAGCATCTCCCGCATGCCGGGCCCGCCCGCGGGGCCCTCGCCGCGGATGACCACGACGTCCCCCGCCTGCACCTGGTGGGCGAGCACGGCGGCCATCGCGGCCTCCTCGCCGTCGAACACGCGCGCCGGTCCGACGTGTTTGCGGCGCTCGTGACCGGCGAGCTTGACCACGCAGCCTTCGGGCGCGACGTTGCCGCGCAGGATGGCGAAGCCGCCGGTCGCTTTGATCGGCTCGGACAGCGGCCGCACGACGCGCTGGCCGTCGGTCTCGACGGCGTCGGCGGCGTGCTCGCCGATCGTCCTGCCGGTGACGGTGAGCGCGTCGGAGTTGAGGATGCCGGCCTCCTCCAGACGGGCGAGCACGAGCGGCACGCCACCTGCTTCGTAGAGCTCGGTGGCGACGTACTGCCCGCCGGGCTGCAGGTCGCACAGCAGCGGCGTGCGCTCGGAGATGGCCTCGAACTCGTCGAGCTCCAGGGGCACGCCCATTTCGCGCGCGACGGCCATCAGGTGCAGCACGCCGTTGGTCGAGCCGCCGCTGGTGGCGATCGCGGCGATCGCGTTCTCGAGCGCCGGCTTGGTGATCACGTCGCTGGGGCGCCGACCGGCGCGCAGCACCTCCATCACCAGCCCGCCGCAGTCCCTTGCGACGTCGAGCTTGCGCCCGTCCTCGGCGGGCACCATCGCGGAGCCGGCGGGCGAGATCCCGAGCGCCTCGAAGGCCATGGCCATGGTGTTGGCGGTGAACTGCCCTGCGCATGCGCCGGCGCCGGGCGAGGCGACCTCCTCCAGCTCGTGCAGCTCCTGCTCGGTGATCTTCCCGGCGGCGAGCGCGCCGACGGCCTCGAACACGTGCTGGATGGTCACCTCGGCGCCCTTGTAGTGGCCGGGCCTGATCGAGCCGCCGTAGAGCATCAGGCCGGGGATGTCCAGGCGCGCGAGCGCCATCACCGCCCCGGGGATCGTCTTGTCGCAGCCGCTGATGGTCACGAGCGCGTCGAACTGGTGGGCGCTTGCGACGAGCTCGATCGAGTCGGCGATCAGCTCGCGCGACACGAGCGACGCGCGCATGCCGGCGGTTCCCATCGTGATCCCGTCGGAGATCGCGATCGTGTTGAGCTCCATGGGCGTGCCGCCGGCCGCGCGGATGCCCTCCTTGACCTTGGCCGCGAGCACCCTGTTGTTGAAGTTGCAGGGCATCGTCTCGATCCACGAGTGCGCGACGCCGACGATCGGCTTTTCCAGGTCCTCGGCCGAGTAGCCGATGCCGTGCAGGTACGCGCGCGCGGCGGCGCGCTCGGGCCCGTCGGTGAGGGCGCGGCTGCGGTGCTTGACGTCGAACGCGGTGGAGGTGCTCACGCGGCGGGCAGGTTATCGAGGTCCCGCCCAGCCCAGCCACGCCGCTCGCCCCACGCGCCGGAGTGGGAGGTCGGCTCCCGCGCCGCAAGCGAGGCCCGCTCCCGCTCCCAGCGCCGCAGGCGCATCAGGTCGCGGCGGACCCTGTCCGGGTCGACCTGGCGGCCGGGGAGGTGCATGTTGGCCTCGCCGACCAGCCGCCGCTCGTCGGCGGTGAGGGCCATCCACTTGGCGAGCACGTCGTCGGAGTCCGGCAGCCGCGCGCTGCCGTAGGGCTTGGACTGGTCGGGGAAGGCGACGCAGTACTCGTTGAGCAGCTTGCCGGTCTCGGGCACGTAGGCGACGATCGGCTTGTGCGGGTAGATCAGGTAGGCGTAGGAGGCGTGCTCGCCGCGCCCGCGATCGCCCAGCCCGCCCCACACGCGCAGGAACCCGAGATCGCGGTACATCGCCCAGTCGTGCTCCTCCACGCACGAGCGCAGCAGCGAGAGCGCGCGCTGCTCGGCGCGGCGCTCGCGCCCGGGGTCATAGCCCGCCGGCGCGCTCCCGCGCGAGCGCGCCGCCCACAGCCGCTGGACACGTGCGAGCGTGCGTTTGAGCGTGGGCCGCGCGAGCTCCCACAGCAGCACCACGAGCACGACCGCCGCGGTGCCGAGCGCGAGCCCCATGACGGCTACAGCGTCGCCGCAGGCGCTCCGCCGGCGGCCCGCGGAAAGAAGATGACGCGCTCGGCGTCCCGCGGCACTTCGTCGAAGCTCTTGACGAGCTCCGCCTCGCGGCGCCCGCCCGGTGCGGCGGTGGGCACGGCGGCCCACATGCCGGCGTCGAGCTCGCGCCGGAACGCCTCGATCAGCTCGCGCTCCTGCTCGGGCACCTCGACGTCGCCCTCGGCGAGCACGATCTCACCGTGACCGGGCTTCATGCGCAGGAGCTTCATCGAAGACCGGGCTTCAAGCGCAGGAGCTTCATCGTTGACCGATTATGACAAACGGATGGGTCGTGCGAGCTCAATCGGCGGGCATGGCGCGCATGCGCGCGAGGTCGAGGACGTCGACCGGGCCGCTGCCCTGCCCGATGTCGCGAAGCCCGTTGCGCACGGCGTCCCCGGCCAGGGCGCGGGCGACGCGCGCGGCCTCCAGCGGCGTACGGCCGAGGGCGAGCTGGGCGGCGAGGATCGCGGAGTGGGTGCAGCCGGAGCCGTGCGCGGCGCCGTCGGAGTGTCGCTCGCCCTCGATGGCAACGGCGGGGCCGGCGCCGGCGGAGTCGAGGAACAGATCGACCGCGCGCGCGCGATGGCCGCCGGTGAGCACGACCGCGCGCGGGCCCAGCGCGAGCACGGCCCTGGCCAGGGCTTCGGCTTCGGCTTCGACGTCCTCGTCGGCATGCGCCTCACCGCCGGCTTCCTCGCCCGCACCCGCCGCACCCGCCGCAGCCGCGGGCGCAGGCTCGCGGCCGGCGAGCACGCGCGCCTCGGGCAGGTTCGGCGTGAGCACGCTCGCCCGGGGCAGTATCTCCCGAACGAGCACGAGCTGGGCGTCGGGCGCGAGCAGCCGCGCGCCGGACTCGGCCACCATCACCGGGTCGACGACGACGGGCGTGCCGGCGGGGAGCTCGTCGATCGCCGCGGCGACCGCCAGCGCGATCTCGGCCGTGCCGAGCATCCCGACCTTGACGGCGTCGACGCCGATGTCGCTGAGCACGGCCCGCACCTGGGCGAGGACGACCTCCGGCGGCACGTGGTGGACGGCGCTGACGCCGACTGTGTTCTGGGCGGTGACGGCGGTGATGGCGCTGGTGCCGTGCACGCCGCAGCGCGCGAACGCCTTCAGGTCGGCCTGGATGCCGGCCCCGCCGCCGGAATCCGAGCCGGCGATCGTGAGGACCGTGGGCGTCAGCGCTCGGACAGGGTCGCGGGGGCTTTGCGCGCGGGGAAGATCGTGTAGCTGCCGATCGCGGTCACGAGCAGCCGCCCGTCCTCATGACGCACCTCGCTGCGCATGACAGCGGTCCTGCGATTGCGGCGATCGAGCGTCGTGCGACAGACGATCTCGCCCTCGAGCGCCGTCTGCACGTAGTTGATCGAGATCGAGATCGTCGCGATGCGCTCCTCGTCGGTCGTCTGCGCCCACAGGGTCGAGCCCATGCAGTAATCGACCATCGCGTACGTGGCCACGCCGGAGAGCAGACCGCCACGGTTGACCAACTCGGGCCGGATCTGCAGGCGGACGGTCTGGGGATCCTCCCAGCGCAGGCCCATGAAGCTGGTGACGCCGTCCAGCCCGGGCCCTTCGGGGTACGAGTGCCGTTCTCGGTGCGCGTGCGTGTCGTCGGCCACGGTCAGGCAGGCTACGCGAGCGGCAGCCCGCATGCCACCCCGCATACGCACGCGCAGCGGGCATGTTCTGCCCGCCGGCTACGCGGGCGGCAGCCCGTATGCCACCCCGTGAGCCCACGCGCAGCGGGCATGTTCTGCCCGCCCTTCGCCTGGCCTTCGCACCCCTTCGCCCGCCCTTCGCACGCCATCTTCGCCTGCCCTTCGCCCTGCCTTCGCACGCCCTTGATTTTGCTCATAATCTCGATATACTTAGTAGACAATGTCTGGTCTCACGTCTCCCAACCCGGCTCCCAGCAGGATTCCAGGGCCCCGGGCTTGCGTCGAACGGACGCCGGTCGACATGCCCAGGCGATGTCCACGTACCTGACGTTTCCTCTCCACCTCCTCATCCGGGGAGGGCGCAGTGGTCCTCCCCGGATGCCTTCTTCTCATGCGTTGGGCCGCACCTGCCGATATGTCCGCGGCCCATCACGGCCAAACCCTCGAACAAAGGAATTTCTCCATGCCCAGGATCATTGTCACGGCCGAGCCGGTCTCATCCCAGCTGACCGACGCGACTCCGGTGCTGCTCGACGAGCAGGTGCACTCGGTTCATCTGAGCACCGGTCACGCCGCCGCGCAGCTCGTCGAGCGGCTCGCGTGGGCGATCAGCGACGCCGAGCAGGCCGAGCAGGCCGAGGGGACGCGCTCCGAGCGCACCTCGCGGCCGAACAGGCAGCTCAGGAGCCGCAGATCCGCGCCGCGCTCGCGAGCCCGCAGCGCGCTCAGCGCATAGACTCGCCGCCGCTGGCGGCCGTCAGGCCAGGTCGGCTCAGCCGTCAGGCCCGGTCGGCTCGGCCGCCAGCCCGGTAGGCGCGTCTGTGCCTCAGCCCGGTAGGCGCGACTGTCAGGCCCGGTAGGGCACGATCGCTTTGTGCGAGCAGCCCACCAGCGTCCAGGGTCGGTTCTGCGGCAGGTAGCGCATGACGAAGGTCTTCAAGCCGCTGCCGTCGCAGAACACGATCCCGTGGCCGTACACGAGGGCGAGATGGTCGTCGCCGGCTCCGGTCCAGATTTCGTTGTACCCGTGGCTGGAGTAGATCCAGTCGCTGCCGGCGCCGCCGTGGATGTAGTCGCGCTGACTTTCGGGCTGTCCTTCGGGGTGGTAATCCCCCCAGATCACGTCTCCCTGTTCGCCCGCGTAGATCGTGTCGTTGCCGTACCCGCCGAGCAGCCAGTTGTGCACGTGCTTGAGCCCGACGATCGTGTGGCTGAGCCCGGAGGGCCCCTTGTCCATCTTCAGGCATTCGTCGGCCGGCCAGCCCGTGTGGTTGGCCTCCGCGACGCTCGCCCGCGGGCCGGTGCTCGATCGGTTGGCGGCGATGCTGGCCGCTTCTTCGTCTGCTGGACAGAACGCCAGGTACAGCCCTCGATCGTCCTGCCTGAGCTCTGCCGCTTCCTGTGAGGAGCGGGCGGCAGCTGCGGACGGCTTGGAGGAGTCGGCGTTCCCGACCGGCAGCAGCAGTCCGCCGGCACAGCAGGTGGCGGCGAGCAGCGTCAGGAGCCGGCGCACGCCACTTCGAGCTGGCGCCCCGTCGCCGCCGCCACGCGACCCGCGCCGGGATGCGGGCCGACTCCGGCCGTGCGAGGACGCGATCATCCATTCGACGCTAGCATCGAGGCCGGGCCGCCTACCGGTCGCGCGGACACATTGTCGGCACAGCCGGCGCGCTGAATCGGCACAGATCGTTGACTCATGTCACACCGCTCGCCCTAGCGTGCCGGGCGTGCCCAACAACGAGCTCTCCCGACGACCGGAGCGCGTACCGTCAGGCGACGGCCGCGTGGCGATCGTGCCCGCCGACGAGCTCTCCCGACGATCGCGGCGCGCGTCGTCGGGCGACGGCCGCGTGGACCCGCGCCGTGCGCTTGGACGCTTCGGCGAGGACCTTGCGGCGGCCCACTTCGCGCGCCTGGGCTTCACGACGGTCGCTCGCAACGTGCGCACTCGCCACGGCGAGATCGACCTGATCGTGTTCGATGGAAGGGCGCTTGTGTTCGTGGAGGTGAAGAGTCGCCGCGCGAGCGGGCCGCGCATCCGCCCCGAGCAGAAGCCGCTGCCGTGGCTGCGCCCGCGCCAACGCATGCGCCTGCGTCGACTGGCGCGCGCGTGGCTGAGCGACGAGCGACACGACCGGCCGACCGCGCGCACGATCCGCTTCGACGCGGTGGGCGTGATCGTCGACGGGCGCGGCCGGCTGCTGCGGCTGGACCACGTCGAGGCGGCGTGGTAGGCGCGCGCGCCGGCCCACGGCTCGCCTGGCGCGGAAAGCGGCGGGAGCACCGGGGTGGCAACATGGACGCATCGAGATCAGGGGATTGCGGTCGCTGCCAGCCGAGACTTCGGGGTTCTGCGCAGGCCTTGACCGTCCAGCCAGGCGCGCTCGCGCAGGAGGGCTCCTTGCCACCCTCGGCGTGGCCGTGCTCGCCTGCTCCGCGGCCTCTGCCGGCGCGGCGCCGTTGGCGTGGTCTGGCCCGGTCACGATCGTCAGCAGCGGCGGCGCTCGATTCCTGACCGCCGTTGCGTGCCCGTCGGCGAGCCAGTGCACCGCTGTCGGTAAGAGCGGTCAGCAGGTGACGTTCAATCCCGGTCTCACCGGGCACCCCGACCCCGACCACGATCGACGCCGGCCAAGCCTCCAGCGCCGTGGCGTGCTCGTCAGCGAGCCAATGCACCGCAGTCGACTCCAACGGAGACCAGGTGACGTTTCGACCCGGCCACGCCGGGCGCGCCGACCCCCACGGCGATCGACCGGGGCGAAACCCTGACCGCCGTGGCGTGCCCGACGATCGGCCAGTGCACGGCCGTCGGTGGCAACGGCTACGAGGTGACGTTCGACCCGGCCACGCCGGGCACGCCGACCCCCGCGGCGATCGATGTCGCCAACGGCACGTTCGGTGACGTCGTGGTCACCGAGCCGACCGCCGTGGCGTGCCCGTCCGCGAGCCAGTGCACCGCCGTCGATGGCAGCGGCAACGAGGTGACGTTCAACCCGACCGACGGGGACCTCATCACCGGCGTCACCGTGCTCGTCGCCACGGCGCCCTACGTCGGCAACGGTATGAACGGCGTGGCGTGCCCGTCAACGACACAGTGCACCGCGGTCGACTACGAAGGCCACCAGGCGACGTTCGACCCGGCCTCGCCCGGCAGCGCGATCGTGACCGAAATCGCCGCCCAGCGCCTCACCAACCCCAGCCTTGCCTTCCCCTTCACCGATCCTGACCCGACCGGCGTGGCGTGCCCGTCAACCAGCCAGTGCACGGCCGTCGATGGTTTTGGCCAGCAGGTTACGTTCGACCCGGCCTCCGCCGGCGCGACCCACACGACGATCGACAGGCAGAACATCCTGTCCGCGATCGCGTGCAGCTCGCCCGCGCAGTGCGTGGCCGTCGACCAGCTCGGCAGGGTGCTCGTGGGCGCCGCCAACAGCGCCACGGCGAGCATCGCCGCGTTCAAGCTCAACGGCGCAAAGCTCACCGCCGAGCTCTCCTGCGCGGGCTCCCCGAGTCAGAGCTGCACCGGCACGCTCGCGCTGAGCACGCTGGAGCACCTCAGGAGCGGCAAGCTGACGGCGCTCAGCGCCAGCCACAAGACGAAGAAGCAGTCACGCACGGTCTTGCTCGCCAGTGCGAGCTATGTCATCGCCGCCGGCACGAGCCAGACGCTCACGATCACACTCAACGCGACCGGCAGGCAACTGCTGGCCAAGTACCACAGGCTGCCCGCTGAGCTCACCCTCACACCCCCCGGCACCAAGAGCGCCGTGGCAAGTAGGACCATCAAGATCACACCGGGTAAAGCCAGGTCCAGGTAGCGCGACGCGCACGCCGGCCCACGGCTCGCCGGGAGACAGCGTCCTACAGCGCGAGCTGCTGATAGGCGAGCGACTGGAAGGACATCCTGTGCAGCGGGGAGACGCCCTGGCGGAGGATGGCATCGCGATGCGAGGGCGTGGAGTAGCCGACGTGCTCGGCGAAGCTCCACCCGGGGTGCTGGACGTCGGCGAGGCGCATGAAGCGGTCGCGTGTGACCTTGGCGACGATCGACGCCGCGGCGATCGCCGCGCTCGTGGCGTCGCCGTCGATGATCGCCCGCTGGGGATGCTCGAGCTCGGCCACCGAGAAGCCGTCCACGAGGCACAGCACCTCCGCGCAGACGCCCGCGGTGACCCCCCGGATGGCGGCGTGCAGCGCGGCCAGGTTCGTCTTGTGCAGGCCGCGCGCGTCGATCCCGCGCACGCAGCGGGAAACCACGACGACCCGTGCGGCGCTGCGCAGAACGAGGGGGTAGAGCTCCTCGCGCGCCTCGGCGGTGTGCTGCTTGGAATCGTTCAGCGCTCCCAGCGAGCGCAGCTCGCGCGTGGTGAGCGCCTCGTAGTCGAACAGCACGCCGGCCGCGACCAGCGGTCCGGCCAGGCAGCCGCGCCCGGCCTCGTCCGCGCCTGCCACCAGACGAAAGCCCAGGCGGCGGTCGAAAGCGAACAGCCGCCGGCCGCTGCCGGCCCGGCGGGCGCGGCGCCGGGCGCGCGCCGAGGAGCCGGGTGAGGGCAAGCCGGCCGCTCCCCGCGCACTGGCGGATGGAGCGCTAGAAGATCCCGATGCGGTCGGGGGGCCAGTAGGTGGCGACGGCCTGCCCGATGATCCATCCCGTGGGGACAGGTCCCCAGAACCTGCTGTCGTCGGATTCGCCACGGTTGTCCCCCATCATGAACCAGTGACCGGCCGGAATCTTGATCGGGTCCGGGAAGTTGCACTCCGGGCTCGCGCCGCATTCGCGAATGTAGGAGTCCTTCTCGCGGACGAACTGGCTCTTGCCGGCGGCCTTGCGGTAGACGTGGCCTTCCTTGATGTAGATTTCGTCGCCCGGGCCGGCGACGATCCGCTTGATGAAGTTCACGCTCGAGTCCTGCTTCGGCACGGCTGTCGAGCACGCCGCGCCGCCGAGCTTGATCACGTGTGGCGTCGGCCCGCACTCCTCGTTCTCGGCGCCTTCGGGCGGGTGGAACACGGCGATCTCGCCCACGTGGGGTTCGCCGAAGTCCATGCCGATGCGGTTGACCAGCACGCGCTGGCCGATCGCCAACGTCGGCTCCATCGAGCCGCTCGGGATGCGGTAGGGCTTGATGAGGAGCGCCTGGATGCCGAGCGCCAGGCCAAGCGCGACGGCGACGATCACCACCAGCTCGACGATCGAGCCGACGGCCGATTTCGAGCGCTTCTTGCCGGTCTGCTTGCCGGTCTTCGTGCTGGTGCTCACGCCGCGGTGTCGCCGGCGGGAACGCCTCCCTCAGCGTCGCCGGCATCGGAGGAGGTATCTGTGGCGCGTGCGCTCGACGCGGAGTCCTCGGGGGCCGCCTCTGCGGCCTCCTCGGCGCCGGCGTCGGCGACGGACTCGTCCGCGGCCGCGAGCTCGCCCTCGCCCTCGGCGTGCGGCTGTTCCCGACCACCCCCCGCGACGGCGCCATCGCCGTCCGGCGCTGCGCTCTGGGCTCCCCCGCCGGCGCTCTCCGCGACCGCCTCCTCCGCGGCCACGCTCTCCGCGACCGCCTGCTCCGCGGCCACGCTCTCGACAACCGCCTCCTCCGCGGTCATGCCATCGGCGTCGGTCGCCTCGGAGGGCTCGACCGACGCCGGCTCGGCCAGCAGGCCCGGCTCGACCGCGACCTCCGGACCCGCGTAGCGGCGCTCGCGCACACGCGCGCGCTTGCCGACCCGGTCGCGCAGGTAGTAGAGCTTCGCGCGTCGAACGTCGCCGCGCGCGGCCAGCTCGATCCGCTCGATCTTGGGCGAGTGCAGCGGAAACATGCGCTCGACGCCGACGCCGAAGGACTGCTTGCGCACGGTGAAGGTCTCGCGTGCGCCATGACCCTGACGCTTGATGACGACGCCCTCGAAGATCTGCACGCGACTGCGGGCGCCCTCGACCACCTGGAAGTGAACCTTCACGCGGTCGCCCGGCGCGAAGTTGGGAACGCGGCGCAACTGCGCGCGCTCGATGGTTGCGATGACGCTGCTCATGACGGTGAAGGAGGGCGCGCCCGACGGACCGCGGAAGCCCCGAGACGGAGATCTCAGCCGGCGCGAGCAGCAATGGTAGCGGACCGTAGGCCCGCTTCGCGCCACCAGCCGCCCGGCGGGTTGGCCGTCAACGGCCGACCTGACCGGAGGGGCCCGCGCCGCGTTCGCGGCTGCGCTCGCGCCGCCAGCTCTCGATCCGCTCGTGATGGCCCGACAGCAGAACCTCGGGCACGCGCCAGCCGCGATACTCGGCCGGGCGGGTGTAGTGGGGATACTCCGGGCGTCCGTGCAGCGCCGCGCTGAAGGACTCCTCGGCGGCCGAGCGCTCGTGCCCGAGCGCTCCGGGGAGCTTGCGCAGCACCGCGTCGCACAGGACCATCGCGGCCAGCTCGCCGCCGCTGAGCACGTATCGCCCGACGGAGAGGACGTCGCCCGCCAGGTGCTCCAGGATGCGCTCGTCGAAGCCCTCGTAGCGGCCGCACAGCAGCGTCAACGCCGGCTCGCCGGCCAGCTCGTCGACGAGCTCGTCGTCGAGCAGGCGCCCGACCGGCGCCAGCGCGATCACGCGGCGCTGGCTGCGCAGCGCCACCGGATCGACGCCGTAGTGAGCGCGCAGCGCGCTGTCGATCACGTCCACCCGCAGCACCATCCCGGCGCCGCCGCCGAACGGCGTGTCGTCGACCTGGCCGCCGCTCAGCGGCGTGTGATCGCGCGGGTTCACGCACTCCAGACGCGAGCCGGCCGCCAGCACGTTGGCGACATGGCGCTGGGAGGCGAACCACTCAAACCACTCGGGAAACAGCGTGAAGACGTCTATGTCGATGGGCCCGCCCCCCCTTCGCGCTCGTCTGGCGGCCCGGGCGCGCGGCGTCCTCGCCCGCGCAGGTCCAGAAAGTCCAGGTCGACGTCGATGCGCCTCTGCGCGGGCGCAACCCGGCGGACCGCGTCTTTGACCATCGGCACCAGCACCGGCTCGCCGCCGTCGGCGGGTCGCACCTCGAGCGCCTCGCACGAGGGCAGCTCGATCAGCCGGCTGACGCTCCCGAGCAGCTCCTCGCCATCCACGACCGCGCAGCCCTCGAGTTCGTGCGCCCACCACTCGTCTTCGCCGAGGGCGGGGGCGTCGGCGTCGTGCACGGCCAGCTCGGCGCCGCGCAGCGCGTCGGCCGCCGAGCGATCCTCGATGCCCTCCAGGCGCACGATCGGGCGTTGCTCGGTCCCCGCGCGACGCACGATCGCCGCTGTGCGGCCCGCCACGGTGACGGTCGCGCCCAGCGTCAACAGCCGCGGTCGTGGGCGCGTGACGTAGAAGCTCCCGTCCAGCCCGTGCGCCCGGCCGACCCGTCCCGCCGGCAGGCTCCCCGGCGGGCCGGCCGCCGCCGTGTCCATCCGCGGCTCGCCGGGTTGACGCGTCAATCGACGATGTCGACGAGCACGTGACAGCCCTCGCCGGCGGCGGCGGCTTTGACGACCGTGCGCAGGGCGTGGGCGGTCCGCCCGCCGCGGCCGATCACCCTGCCGTAGTCCTCAGCGCCGACGCACAGCTCGAGCACGATCGTGCCGTCGTCCTCCTCGAACTGCTCCACGGCCACGGCCTCGGGATCGTCGACCAGGCCTTCGGCGAGGTACTCCAGCAGCCGCCTGGGGTTCTCGCTGGCCATCTCCGCGCCCGCCGGCGGATCCCTAACCGGTCCGCGTCTCGATGCCCTGGATGCGCAGCAGCTTGCGGACCGTGTCCGAAGGCTGCGCGCCCCGCGCCAGCCAGCTGCGCGCGCGCTCCTCGTCGATCACGATCGTCGAGGGGTCTGTCTGGGCGTTGTAGTGGCCGATCGTCTCGATCACGCGGCCATCGCGCGGAGAGCGCTGGTCGGCGACGACCACCCGCCACATCGGGTCCTTCTTGCCGCCCACTCGCGTGAGCCTGAGCCTGACTGCCACGTTTTCCTCTCTGGTGCTTGAAGCTGTCGCGCTGCTGGATACTCGCGCCAGAGCTTAGACGGTGTGCTCGGCCGAGGCGGACCCGTCGGGCGTGAGTGCGGGCGCGGAGGAGATCCGGGGCGCACCTTTCCGGCGATCAGCGCCGCTGAGGCGCCTGCGCCACGGCGAGGCCCGCCGAGTCGAGCAGCGCGATCGTGAAGTCGGTCACTTGGACGCCTGCCAGCTCCTCCAGCGCGAACCACGCGACGTCGATCGTCTCCTCTCCGTCGGCGCGCGGCGCCCCTGAGACCACGTGCGCGTCGAATATCGTCGCCACGTAGCCCACGAGATCGCCGTTGGGGTATCTCAGACGGAACTGCGGCCCACCGCTGACAGTGCGAAGCGCGTCGATGCTCACGACGATGCCGGCCTCCTCGGCCGCCTCGCGGACGGCCGCATCCAACGGCGACTCATCCGGCTCGATCGCGCCGCCGATCGTCTGCCACTGACCGCTGTGCGCCTCGCACACCAGCAGCAGGCGCCCGGCGGCGTCCCAGGGGAGCACCGCGACCGATGGCACCAGCAGCAGCTCGTGGCCGACGAACTCGCGCAGGCGGCGCAGATAGGGGGATATGCCCATGGCGAAAGCGAGCGTACCGGCGCCGCTGACGACGGGCGATCGCCGCATCCGCTGTGTGCGAGGGAGTGTTAGGGTCGATGGGTGACTGCTCGCGTCGACTATGAGCGGCACGGCCGCACGTACGCGCGGTATCGACGCCCTGACCCGCGGATCGCGGCGCGCATTCACCGTGCGTTGGGCGATGCGCGCACGGTGCTCAATGTCGGCGCCGGCACGGGCTCCTACGAGCCGCGCGATCGGTGGGTGCTCGCGGTCGAGCCGAGCGCCACCATGCGCGCGCAGCGTGCTCCCGACGCCGCGCCGGCGATAGCGGCTCGCGCGGAGGCGCTCCCGTTCGACGACGGCGCGGTGGACGCGGCGATGGCCTGCTTGACGATCCATCACTGGGAGCCCCCCGAGGCGGGCCTGGCGGAGCTGCGCCGTGTGTCCCGTGGGCCGGTCGTGATCTTCACGTGCGAGCTCGACGCCCTGCCGGCCTGGCAGCAGGAGTTCCTGCGGGAGGGGCTCGCGAAGGAGCGGCCACGGTTTCCCGCGCTCGGCGACGTCGCGGCCGCCCTGGGCGGACGCACGCGGGTCGAGCGGATACCGACACCAGGCGACTGCGCCGATGGATTCTTCGAGGCGTTCTGGCGACGACCCGAGAGCCTGCTCGACCCGGCCGTGCGCAGCGCGCAATCGATGTGGGCGCTGCTCGATCGGGGAGTGGAGGAGCAGATGGTGCAGCGGCTGTCGCGCGCGCTGAGCTCCGGAGCGTGGGACGCCGAGCACGGCCACCTGCGCGAGCTGGACCGCTTTGACGGCGCGCTGCGCCTGGTGATCTCAGAGGCGCCGTAGCGAGCCTCGCCGCGACTCGCCCCTCAACCGATTCGCCCCGCGCGACTCGCCTGCGCGCGACATCGCCGCCGCCGAGTGAGTCCTACGGGGCGCCCCGCATGAGCGCGCCGATGTCGGGCATCTTGCCGCGCCCGACCTGTCGCATCACCTTGCGCATCTGGCCGAACTGCTTGACCAGGCGGTTGACCTGCTGGACGTTGGTCCCGGAGCCCCGCGCGATGCGCAGCCTGCGCGAGCCCTTGATCAGCTCCGGCCTGCGCCGCTCTTCGGGTGTCATCGACAGGATGATCGCCTGGATCCGGTCGAGCTCGCGTTCGTCGACCTTCATGCTCTGGAGCTGATGCCCGGCGAACCCCGGGATCATCCCGAGGATGCTGGTCAGCGGACCCATTTTGCGGACCATCTTGAGCTGGTCGAGGAAGTCGTCCAACCCGAACTCGTTGCGGCGCAGCTTGCGCTCGAGCGCGATCGCGTCGTTCTCGTCGAACTCCCGCTCGGCCTTCTCGACCAGGCTCAGCACGTCGCCCATGCCGAGGATCCGCTGCGCCATGCGGTCGGGATGGAAGCGCTCGAACTGCTCGAGCTTCTCCCCGGTGGAGGCGAACAGGATCGGCTTGCCGGTGACCGCCTTGACCGACAGGGCGGCGCCGCCACGTGCGTCGCCGTCCAGCTTGCTCATGAGAACGCCGTCGAACTGCACCGCCTCGGCGAACTTCTCGGCGACGTTCACGGCGTCCTGACCGGTCATCGCGTCGATGACCAGCAGGATGTCGTGCGGTTTGACCGCGTCGCGGATCCGCACCAGCTCGGCCATCAGCTGCTCGTCGACGTGCAGGCGCCCGCTGGTGTCCACGATCAGCACGTCCTTGCCCTCGTCCTTGGCGCGCTGCAGCGCCCACGTGGCGATCTCGGCAGGGTCGTGATTGGTGCCCCGCTCATAGACCTCGGCGCCGGCCTGCGCGCCCACCTTCACGAGCTGCTCGACCGCCGCCGGGCGGTAGACGTCGCAGGCCGCCACCGCCACCGTCGAGGAGTGCTCCTCGCGCAGATATCTGGCGAGCTTGGCCGTCGCGGTGGTCTTGCCCGAGCCCTGCAGCCCGGCCATCAGGATCACCGTCGGCGGCCTCGGCGAGAAGCTCAGACCGGCCGCCGCTCCGCCCATCAAACTGGTGAGCTCCTCGGCGACGATCTTCACGACCTGGTGGCCGGGGTTCAGCCCACCGATCACGTCCGCTCCCAGGCAGCGCTCCTTCAGCTGCGAGGTGAACTGTCTGACCACCTTGAAGTTCACGTCCGCCTCCAGCAGCGCCAGGCGGATCTCGCGCATCGCCGCGTCGACGTCCTGCTCGGTCAGCGTCCCGTGCTGGCGCACGCCGGCCAGCGTCGTCTGCAGCTTCTCAGCGAGGGAGTCGAACATGACCGCTTGATTCTCGCAGCCGCCGCGCCCACCTCACGGCGGCGGGCAGGGCACGTTCAGGCGTCGTGGCCGGCAGACGGCGCCGGCGGGCGAATGGACCGGGGAGGAGCGGGCGGGTTCCCATCCAAACGGCCCTTGAGCGCCTCGCCGATGCCGCCGAACGCCTCGGCGAACTCGGACGGCACGACGAACACCTTGTTCGAGTCGCCTTCGGCGAGCTGGGGGAGCATCTGCAGGTATTCGTAGCTGAGAAGCGCTCGATCCGGTTTGCCCTCGTGGATCGCTTTGAAGACCGTGTCGATCGCCTTGGCTTCGCCCTCCGCGCGCAGGATCGCCGCCTGGCGCTCCCCCTCGGCATCCAGGACGGCCGCCTGCTGGGCGCCCTCGGCTGTCAGCACCGCGGCCTGCTTGGCGCCCTCGGCGGTGAGGATCTGCGCCTGCTTTTCACCTTCCGCGGTCAGGATCGCGGCGCGGCGGTCGCGCTCGGCGCGCATCTGCTTCTCCATCGCCGTCCTGATGTCTGCCGGCGGGTCGACGGACTTGATCTCCACGCGGTTGATCCTGATGCCCCACTTGCCCGTCGCCTCATCCAGGACCACGCGCAGCTCGGTGTTGACGTTCTCACGAGCGGTCAGCGTCGCCTCGAGCGTCAGCCCGCCGATCACGTTTCGCAGCGTCGTCACCGTCAGCTGCTCGATCGCCTGCAGCGGGTTGGCGATTTCATAGGTCGCCGAACGCGGGTCGGTGATGGTGAAGTACAGCACCGTCTCGATGCCCACCACGACGTTGTCTTCGGTGATCACGGACTGCGGCGAGAAGTTGACCACCTGCTCGCGCAGATCGACCAGCGGCCTCACGCGGTCGATGAACGGCGTCACGAGCGTCAGTCCAGGCTCGAGCGTGCGGCTGTAGCGGCCCAGCCGCTCGACCACCCCCGCCCGCGCCTGCGGGATCACGCGAATCGTCCGCGCGGCCACGGCGAGCGCGAAAACGACGATCACGATCACGACGATGAGAACGGCCATGGGCGGGTTCCTTTCTGGTGTCCTTCCTCAGAGAGCGTATCTCGAAAGTCGAACAGCCGGGCGCGGCTGAGGCGGTCGAGGCTCGAGCGAACGTCGAGAGCTCAGTGCATGACGAGCGCGGTCGCGCCCTTTATCTCCACGACCTCCACGCGCTCGCCGACGTCGATCACCTCGTCCTCGTCGTAGCTGCGGGCGGTCCACACCTCGCCGCCGTCGATCTTCACGCAGCCGACGCCCTCGTCGTTGGCGATCCGCTCGAGCACCATCGCGCGCCGGCCGACGAGCGCCGCGGCGCCGGTTCGGATCGAGGGAGGCAGGCGGCGGTGGCGGCGGGCAATCGGGCGCAGCGCGCCGAACACGATCATAGACGCGAGCACGAACACGATCACCGCCAGCAGGGCGCCCACCCCGAGCAGGCTCACCGCGGCCGCCAGTCCCGCCCCGACGGCGAACGGCAGCAGGTACAGGCCGCCCGTGTGCATCTCGCCGAAGCCGAGCACGCACGCCGCCACTACCCACAGAATCCACATACCGTCAGGTTACCTCGCTCGCGCGCGTGCGCTGCAAATCACTCTGCGGCGATCAGCGCGCGCGCGAACTCCCCCGGGTCGAACGGGCGCAGGTCCTCGACGGACTCGCCGACGCCGATCAGCTTGACCGGCAGGCCGAGCTCGCGTGCGATCGCCAGCGCGATGCCCCCCCGCGCGGTGCCGTCGAGCTTGGTCAGCACCACTCCGCTCACGCCGGCCGCGTCGGCGAACAGCGTGGCCTGGCGCAGCCCGTTCTGGCCGGTCGTCGCGTCGATCGTGAGCAGCGTCTCGTGGGGGGCGCCGTCGAGCTGGCGGGCGATGACCCGGCGCACCTTGGCCAGCTCACCCATCAGATCGTCCTGCGTGTGCAGCCGCCCGGCCGTGTCGACGATCACCACGTCGATGTCTCTCCCGCGCGCCTGTGCGATCGCGTCGAAGGCGACCGCGCCGGGGTCCGAGCCCTCGGGTCCGGTCACTATCTCGCAACCCGCGCGCCGCGCCCAGCCCTCCAGCTGCTCGCTGGCCGCGGCCCTGAACGTGTCCGCCGCCGCCAGCAGCACACTCCTCCCCAGCTCCTCTCGCAGGTGCCACGCGAGCTTGCCGATCGTCGTCGTCTTGCCCGTGCCGTTGACCCCGACCGCCAGGATCACCGTGGGCCTTGCCCGGATGTCGATCCGGCCGTCACCGACGGTTGCGGTCGCCGCCAGCAGCTCGATCAACCGCTCGCTGAGCGCCTGGCCGCCCTCGAGCTTCCCCGCGGACGCCTCCGCCTCGAGCGTCTCCACCACCGACGCGGTCGTGCGGGCGCCGACGTCGGCCATGATCAGCGCCTCCTCCAGCCGTTCCCAGGTCTGCTCGTCGAGCACCCCGAACAGCGTCGCCTGGATCTCGCTGCCAAGCGCCTGGCGGGTCTTGGCCATGCTCTCGCGCAGGCGACGGAACAGCCCCACGCGTTTGCCCGCCCCCTCGCCCGCCCCGCCCTCGCGCCCGCCGTCGGCCTCCTGCTCCGCTCCACCGGCGCCGGCCCCCTGGCCGCTCTCGCCGGTTATGAACAGTTCGCTCCAGTCACGGGCCACGGGGCGCGCGAGGATAGCAGCGCCGACGTCAGGCGACCCCGACGACCTCGGCGACCTCGTCGACCCCCGCGACCTCGTCGACCCCCGCGACCTCGGACGGCTGCGCCTGGTCGGAGGGCAGACGCCGCGAGAGCACCTTCGAGACCCCGTCGTCGCCCATCGACACCCCGTACAGCCAATCGGCGGCCTCCATCGTTCGTTTCTGATGCGTGATCACGATGAATTGAGCGCGGTCGGAGTAGCGTCGCAGCAGCGTCAGGAAGCGATCGAGGTTGAGATCGTCGAGCGCCGCCTCGACCTCGTCCAGGATGTAGAACGGGCACGGGCGCGCGAGGAAGACCGCGAACAGGAACGCCAGCGCGGTCATCGACTTCTCCCCTCCGGACAGCAACGTCAGGCGCTTGGTCGACTTGCCCGCGGGCGTGATCTCGATCTCCACGCCGGGCAGCTGCTCCTCCTCGCGCGCCCTCAGCTCCGCTTCGCTCTCGGCCTCCGCGGCAGCCTCGATCGCGTCGGCGTCTCCGCCCTCGCCATCGCCGTCGGGCAGCGGCTGGCCGCCGAGCACCGACCGGGGCGCCTGCTCGTCGGCCACCAGCCGCAGACGCCCGCTGCCTCCCGGGAACACATCGCCGACCAGCTCCTCGAAGTTGCGTGCGGCGGCAGCGAAGGTCTCCTCGAAGCGCTCCTGTATCTGACGGTCGGTTTCGCGGATCACCGAGCGCAGCTCGCGCAGCGCGGTCTCGAGGTCGCTGCGCTGGCGCTCGAGCTCCTCGACGTGGGCGAGCGCCTCCGCGTACTCCTCCTGGGCGAGTGGGTTGACCGGGCCAAGCTGCTCGCGCCGGCGCGTCAGCCGCTCCACCCGTGCCAGCAGGGCCCGCACCTCCTCCTGCTCCAGCGGATCGGGCGCGGACCCATGCTCGCCGTCGCTGCCCTGCGCTGATTCAGCGTCGGGCAGTCCCAGCCGCTCGGCCACGCTCGTCAGCTCGAGCTCGGCCTCGCTCGCCTGGTCGCGCAGGCGCTGCGCCGCGACCTCGGCGGCGGTGACAGTCTCACCGGCCACGCGCAGGGTCGCCTGGATCTCGGCCTCCTGCGCGGCGCACGCCCGCAGCTGCGCGGCCATCTCCTCGCCGGCCTGGCGGTCGGCCGCGAGCTCGGCCTCGAGCTGGGCGAGCAGTTGCTGAACGCCCTCCGCGGCGCCGGCGAGCGCCACGGCCAGTCGCTCGGCGCGGGGGGCGGCGGCGGTGTCGAGAGCGTGCTGGGTGCGCAGGCGCTCCAGCCGCGCCATGCGCTCGCGGTGCTCGTGGCGGCGGCGCTCGGCCTGCCTGCGCTCGGCCGCCAGCTCCCCCTCGAGCTCGGCCTTGCGCACCGCCAGCGCTCCCTGAGCTGGCGCCTGCCGGCGCTGCTCGATCAGCCACTGTGTCCGCCGCCTGACCTCGCCTGCCTCGGCGAGCTCACGCTCGGCCTCGCGCAGCGCGCCATCCGCCGCCATGCGCGTCTCGTCGCCGGCGCGCACCTCCGCGAGCAGCTGCTCGCAGGCGCTCTGGGCGACGTGCTCGGCCTGCGCGGCGCGCTCGACGTCGGCGATCAGCCGCTCGCGTTCGTTGCGACGCGCGAGCACGCGCTCGGTCCCGCCCTCGCTGAGCTGGCGCACCTCGCCCCATGACGCGAACCACACGCGTCCGCCGCGTGTGGCCGCGATACCGGCGAAGTCTGCTGGGAGCTCCTCGAGGCGCTCGACCACCCAGGCGTCCGCCAGCAGCCGTCCGGCGAGAGCGAGCACCGCCGGCGGGCCGCCGAGCAGGTCCATCAGCCTGCGGGCACCGGGGGCTGGCGGGGGCGGCGCCTCCCCGGTCGCGCCGGCGCCAGCCGACACGGGGCTCGCCAGCAGCGCGGCGCCGCCGTCTGGGCCGGCGCGGTCGAGCAGCGCCTCCGCGCCCGCGACGTCCTCCACGAGCGCAGCGTCAAGGCGCGCGCCCAGAGCGGCCGCCAGCGCCAGCTCGTAGCCGTCCTGCACGCGCAACTCCTCGCTGAGCGCCTTCGGGGAGCCGGGCTGATCCTCGCTTTGGGCGTGCCCGCGCAGGAACTGGTTGGCGGCGGCCAGCTCGGCGCCCACGCGCGCCGACTCACGCCGGGCGTCCTGCGCCTCGTGCTCGGCCATCGTCAGGCGCCCGCGCGCCTGCTCGGACTCCTCGTCGGCCCGCTCTCGCGCCGCTCGGGCCGCCGCGGCGTCTACCTCGGCCTGCTCGATGCGCGCCGTCTGCTCCGTGAGCGTGGCCTGCAGCTCGGCGATCTCGCGCTCGATCTCCTGCTCGCGGCTCGCCTGGATCTCCGCGAGCTGGGCTTGCAGGGCGTCGATGCGCTCTCCCTCCTCGTCCTCCGCCGCCTGCGGACCATCGCCGAGGTGCGCCTGCGGCTGGGAGAGCCCCTGCAACTCGAGTTCGACGCGCTCGATCCTCCTGCCCAGCGCCTGCGCGCTGGCGCCGACCTGCTCGGAGCGCAGCACCAGCCGCTCGCGCGCCGAGCGGGCGTCGTACACGCGCCCGGACAGCGCGTCGTGGCGCTCCGCGCGCTCGGCCAGCGCGCGCTCGGCGGCCCCGCGGCGCTCGATCGACTCCTGCAGCCTGCTCTCGATCTCGCCGCGTGCCGTTCGTGCCTGCGCGACCAGCGCCTCGGCTGCCTCCAGCTCCACGCGGCGTGCGCGCGCGCTGTCGCGCGCCAGCTCCCAGCGCGCTTGCAGGATCTGACGCTCCAGGCGCTCGTGCAGCTCCGCCGCTTCGGCCTGGCGCTTGAGCGGCCGCAGGCGGCTGCGGGCCTCCCGCTCGACGTCCAGCGCGCGGTCGAGGTTCTCCTGCGTGCGCTCGAGCTTCAGCTGCGCGCGCCGGCGGCGCTTGCGGTGCTTGCCGAGCCCGGCCGCCTCCTCGATCAGCAACCGCCGGTCGCGAGGCTTGGAGGTCACGATCGCGTCCACCCGCCCCTGCGAGATGACCGAATGGGTCTCCTTGCCCAGCCCCGTGTCCGAGAGCACCTCGATCACGTCCGTCAGGCGGCAGCGGGCGCCGTTGAGGCGGTATCCGCCCTCGCCGGCCCGGTCCAGCCGCCGCACGATCGAGATCTCGCTCAGCGGCACGTCGACGGTGCCGTCGGAGTTGTCGAGCACGATCTCCACCTCGGCCGCGCTGCGCGGCTGCACGCCCCGCCCGCCGCCGAAGATCACATCCTGCATCGACTGGCCGCGAACCGCCAGCGGCGACTGCTCGCCCATCGCCCACAGCACCGCGTCGGTGACGTTGGACTTGCCCGAGCCGTTCGGGCCCACCACGACGCTCACCCCGGGGCCGAAGTCCAGGCGCGTGCGGTCGGGGAACGACTTGAAGCCGCTGAGCGTGACCGACTTCAGGCGCATCCGCAGCCCCCAGCGCAGCCATGCGTGCTCATGGGTCGCTTGCCAGCGTGTCGACGGCCGCTTGCGCGGCCTGCTGCTCGGCGTGCTTCTTGCTCCGCCCGCTTCCGCTCCCCAGCTCGCGGCCGTCGACCCGCGCCACGACCGCGTACGTGCGCTCGTGCGGCGGTCCCTCCTCGCTGGTGATCTCGTAGCTGACCTCCGAGCCGCGCCGGGCCAGCAGCTCCTGCAGCGCCGACTTGAAATCCACGGGATGCTCCAGCGCACCCTCTATCTCGGGGGCGAACGCCTCGACCACGGCCTCGGCGGTGCGCTCGTAGCCGGCGTGCAGATAGCAGGCGCCGATCACCGCCTCGATCACCGAGGCCAGCACGCGCTCGGTCTCCACCAGCGCGGCCGCGCTCTCGCGCACGCCCTCCGGCGCCGCCGCGCGCAACCGCGCCGGCAGCTCCAGCCGCTCGGCCACCGCCCGGCAGGACACGCCGGAGACGGCCTGCGCGCGGATCTTGGTGAGCCGGCCCGCGCCGAAGCGCTCCGCCTCCAGGCGCGGATACAGGTAGGCGGTCACCGCCAGCGCGAGCACGCTGTCCCCCAGGAACGCCAGCCGCGTGTAGGAGTCGCTCGGACGCTCGCTCCAGGACGCGTGCGTGAACACCTGGCGCACGAGGTCCTCGGGCAGCTCCTCCAGCAACTCGCCCAGCAGCATCATTCCCCCGCATCGCTGGTCCCGTTGCGGGCGAGCACGAAGTCCACTGCCGCTCCCACCGTCAGGATCTGCGCGGCCTGCTCGTCGGACATGCGCACGCCGTAGGTGTCCTCCAGCTCCTGCACGAGCGTGTACAGGTCCAGCGAATCAGCCTCCAGATCCTCCTTGAAGCGGGTGCCCTCGACGATCGCCTCCGGATCGACGTCGAGCTCGTCCGCCAGATGGGCGCGAATCAGCGCGAACACCTGCTCGCGTGTGTGGCTGGTGCTCATCCTGTCTGGCGCAGGCTAGCGACCGACGCGGACACGGGGGAGCGCTTGAGCGCGCCCGCCTGCTCGAGCGCGGCGTGGGTCTGGGCGACGATGTCCGCGCGCGCGCCGCGCTCGGCCCGCAGGATCGCCTGGGCGAAGCCCGCGCGCGTGAAGCGCCCGTGCGGCACCACGCCGAGACGGCGCAGCCCGAGCAGGTAGGCGCCTCCGTTGGCTTCCGGGTCGATCTCGTCGCGAAAGCCCCTGAGCGCCCCCCGCAGCAGAGCGCCGCCGAGCTTCGCGCGCGTCGAGGACATGGCCGCTTCCCTGACGGCGGCGAGCATCGTCTGCGAGACGCCCTCCATCAGCTTCAACGCGATGTTCCCCGTGAAGCCGTCCGTCACGATCACATCCGCGCGGCCGGACACGACGTCGCCGCCCTCGACGTTGCCGATGAACTCGAACGTATCGAGGCCCTCCCGGGCGTTCGTCACGCGCTCGCGCAGCTCGGCGTGCGCCTCCAGGACCAGCGCGCTGCCGCGCGCCGCCTCCTCGCCGTTGGACAGCAGCGCGACGCGGGGCCGGCTCACCCCGAGCACGGTGCGGGCGAGCGCCGCGCCCATGAACGCGAACTGCACGATGTGCTCGCGCCTGGCCTCGGCGTTGGCCCCCACGTCCAGCAGCGTCACCTGACGATGATCCCGCCCCCCCACCGGCAGCGGGATCGCCAGAGCGGGGCGGTAGATGCCGCGCGCCCGCTTGATGTTGAAGGTCCCCGCCGCCAGCGCCGCGCCGGTCGCGCCGGCGCACACCAACGCCTGCGCCCGGCCCTGCGCTACGGCCGCCGCGGCTCTCACGATCGACGCCTCGGGAGTGCTCCGCACGGCCTGCACGGGATCCTCGGCCTTGGCGATCGAGATCGGCGCGTCGATGACCTCCACGCCCGGGGGCGGCTTGCCCAGCTCGGCCGCCGGGCCGAACAGCAGCACACGCGCGCCCTCGCCCGCCGCGAGCGCGGCGCCCGCGGCCACCTCGGCGGGGCCGAGATCCGCGCCGTTGCAGTCGACCGCGACAACCGGCGATTCTCGCTGCCCGGAGAGCGCCGACGGACGGGAGGACGAAGCCCCTGACGTCACTGCCGGCTAGGCGTCGTCGTGCTCGTGATCGTGTGCCCCCGGCGTCACGATCTCGCGGCCCGCGTAGTAACCGCACACGTGGCACACCCGGTGCGGCCTGCGCGGGCTGTGACACTGCGGACACGCGTTCAGTGCCGGCGCGCCGATCTTGTGCTGCGCGCGCCGCTTGGCGGTGCGGCTGTGCGACTGCTTTTTCTTGGGGACGGCCATCGGCGTGAGAAGGGTAGCAAGCCCACCCGCAACGGCTCGCGGGGGCGGGAGGGGACTCGTCACTCGAGCTTCAGCTCCCGCAGCTTGGCCCAGCGCGAATCGGGCGCCTGCTCGTGGTGGTGCTCGGGCCCGGCCTCGTTGAGGTCGGCCGCGCACACCGGACACAGCCCGGCGCAGTCCTCGCGGCAGAGGATCTTCACCGGCATCGCCAGCGCGAACGCGTCGCGCGCCCAGCCCGCCAGGTCGAGCGTCTCATCGTGCACGTACGGGCTGTCGAGCTCGTCGCCCCCGCCCGGCCGGTCGACCTCCCGCGCCTCCACCTCGACGCGCGGGCGTGCCTGGTTCAGGCAGCGCATGCACGGACCGACGACCTCCGCGGCGAAGCTCAGGCGCAGGGCGTAGCCACCGCCGGCCATCCGCGAGACGCTCAGCTCCACCGGCACGCTCGCCGGCTCGGCCGCGTAGCGCTCGCTGCCCAGCAGCAGCGGCTCGATCGGTGTCGCCAGCGTCACGCGCCGGCCCTCGCCCGGGCTCAGTCGCATCCCCGCCAAGTCGAAGTCGTGCGTCTGAGCGACCATCACGTTGCAGGCTAGCCTGTGCCCCGCATGGGGTGCGGGACCGCCGCGGCGCGCTACGAGCGTGTCTGCAGCTCCCGCTTGAGGACCTTGCCGGTGGCGTTGCGCGGCAGCTCCTTCACGAACACGACGTCGCGGGGAACCTTGTAGCGGGCGAGGTTCGCCTTCACGTAGGCCTGGACAGCCTCGGCCGTCAGGCCGGTGCCGTTGTACGGCACCACGAACGCCTTCAGCCGCTGGCCGAACTCGCGGTCCTCCACCCCCACGACCGCCACCTCCTCGATCTCGGCGTGGTCGGCGAGCAGATCCTCGACCTCCCGCGGAAACACGTTCTCGCCGCCGCTGACGATCATTTCGTCGTCGCGCCCGTCGACGAACAGCCGTCCGCCGGAGTCGAAGTGCCCGACGTCGCCGGTGCTCACCAGCCCGCGCACGATCTCCTTGCCGCCCCCGTCGGTATAGCCCTCGAACACCAGCTCGTTGCCGACGAAGATCCGACCGCCCTCCCCCGCCGGTACCTCGCGGCCCTCCTCGTCCAGCAGCTTGACTTCGGTTCCCATCGGCGGCCTGCCGGCCGTCCCCGGCGCCGCGCGCAGGTCCTCGGGGGTCGCGATCGTCGCCCACGCCACCTCCGTCGATCCGTACAGGTTGTAGAGGATGTCCCCGAAGGTGTCCATCGCGCGCGTCGCCAGCTCGCCGGGCAGCGCCGAGCCGCTGACGGCGATCACCTTCAGGCAGCGCACGTCGTGGCGGGCGATCGTCTCCGGCGGGAGGTCGAGGATCCGCTGCAGCATCACCGGCACCACCACCAGCGCGCTCGCCCTGTGCTGCGCGACCGCCGCGAGCGTGTCCTCCGCCTCGAAGCGCCTGCGCAGCACGAGCGTCGAGACCAGCGGCAGTCCCAGCAGGAAGTGCGCGAACCCCCACGAGTGGAACATTGGCGCGGCGATCATGGTCGTCTCGCGAGCCTTCAGCGGGATCTTCGAGAACAGCGCCGCGGCCGGCTCGATCGAGTCGCTCTGCGCGCGCGCGGCGCCCTTCGGCGTGCCGGTCGTTCCCGATGTCAGGATCACCACGCGCCCTTTCTCAGCCGGCGGCTGAAGCTCCGAGTCATCCCCGCGCGCGATCAGCTCCTCGAGCTGGGGATCGGCCAGGCTCGCGTTCGGCTCACTCCAGGCCACGAACCGCATACGACCGGCCGCCCCATCGCCGACGAGCTCGGCGAACTCTTCGTCGTAGATCACAGCGACCGGGTCCTCGCGCGCGAGCACGTCGGTGATCTGCGGCCCGGCGAAGGCGGTGTTCAGGTACAGCGCGCCGGCGCCCAGCTTCGAGCATGCGACGGTCGCCTCGATGAAGCCGCGGTGGTTGCGACACATGATCGCCACCCCGTCGCCTTCGGATATCCGCGCCCTGCTCAGCTCGCGCGCGAGCGCATTGGTGCGCCGGTGCACCTCCTGAAAGGTCAGGCTGCCACGCTCGTCGACGAGCGCCAGGCGCCCGGGGTAGCGCGCGGCCGCGCTGGAGTAGGCCCCCGCGGGCGTGGCGCCCCAGCGACGCAGCGCCACCAGCGACTGCAGCACCCTGTCCGGACGCAAGGGCTCGAACATGCCCGTGTCGAGCAGTGCCCTTGCCACCTGCAGCCTGTGCCTGGCCGCGCGCGTGAGAGTCTGTGCTTTCACGTCTCGACCCTACTCAAAACGGGCGCTCGACGCGAGCGTCCGCGCCGCGATCTCCTAGCTGACCTCAGCCGGTTCGTCCTTGCCCTGGAGGCGCTCGCGCCCGCGCTGGACGGCGGCGATGAACTTCGACAGGTTGACCTCGAGCGTGTTCAGGATCTCATCCGCGTAGTCCTCGGCTCCGAGCCTGATCTCGCGCTCGCGAGCACGCGCGTCCTCGACGATGTCCTCGGCGGCGCGCTCGGCCTGCTTGGTCACCTCCTCCTCTCCAACCAGGCGCTCCTGACGCTCGCGCGCGTCCTTGATGATCCGCTCGGCCTCCTTCTTGGCCTCCGCGAGCATCTCCTGGCGCTCCTTGACGATCCAGCGCGCCTGCTTGATCTCCTCGGGGATCGTCGCGCGCATCTGGTCGAGGATGTCGTAGATCTCCTCCTTGTCGACACGCACGGTGTCGGTCATCGGCAGCGTCTTGGCGTTGTGCACCAAGTCGTCGAGCTTGTCTATGAGTACTAGGACATCCATTTCAGTGGCTACCTCCGTGGGGCCTCCAGCCCCATTTCGTCAGCGTCTCAGCTCTTCCTGCAAGCGCAGGGCCACCTCGGCCGGAACGAGATCGTCGATTCTCCCTCCAAACGTGGCGAGCTCCTTGACGCCGCTCGATGACAGGAAACTGTACTGCGGACTGGCCATCAGGTACACGGACTCGATCTCGGGGTCCTGGCGGCGGTTGAGCTGGTTCATCTCGAGCTCGTACTCGAAGTCCGAGATCGCGCGCAGCCCCTTGACGATCGCCTTCGCGCCGATGCTCCTCGCGAAGTCGACGACCAGCGTCGAGAACGGCGCCACGCGCACGGTGTCCACGTCGGCGATCGCGCGCTCGACGAACCCCACGCGCTCCTCGATGTCGAACAGCGCGCCGCTCTTGCGCACCGAGCGGTTGACGACCGCGACCACGACTTCATCGTAGAGCCCCGCGGCGCGGCGGATCACGTCGAGATGGCCGTTGGTGATCGGGTCATAGGAGCCCGGGCACACCGCTATCGATTTCTCAGATCGGGTCATTGATGCCGGTGGATTGTGATCGAAGTGTCCCCGTAGAGCCTGCGCCGCTCGAGCGCGACGTCGAGCTCGAGGGGGGCTCGCCGGTCGCTCTCGACGACGACGCGCGCGCCCGGGCTCAGCAGCGACGGCAGGATCGCCGACAGCTCCGGCCCCCACCGATCGGCGATCGGTGACGCCGACGGTGTTGGTCGCGCCCGCCCGTAGGGTGGGTCGATGAAGACAAGATCGTATGTCTCTTTGCGGGCCCGTGCACTGCGCAGCGCTTCCAGCGCGTCCGCGCGGCGCACCTCCGAGACCTCGGGGGCGATGCCGAGCGCCGCCAGATTGCCGCTCAGGACCCTCACCACGCTCGCGTCACGCTCGACGAACACAGCCCTGCTCGCGCCCCTGGAGAGCGCCTCGATGCCGAGCGCGCCGGTGCCCGCGAACAGATCGAGCACGCTCGCCCCGTCGACGCCGCCGAGCATCGCGAACAGCGCCTCCCTGACGCGGTCGGAGGTGGGCCTCGTGACCCTGCCCCTCGGCGCCTTCAAGCGCCTGCCACCGAGGCGTCCCGCTATCACGCGCATGCGCCAACCGTAACGGCGTCACGCGGGGATCGGGGCGATCGCCTCGCCGCCGAGCTCGCGTTCGAGCGCCATGCCCAGCAGCGCGTGCTCGGGCGCGCGCAGCTCCGGGTCGCGCGCGACGATCGCCTCGGCCCGGGCGCGGGCGAGCTCGAGCAGCCGCTCGTCCTGTGGCAGGCGCGCGACGCGGAACTGCCCGAGGCCGGACTGGCGGGTACCGATCAGCTCGCCCTCCTTGCGCATCGCCAGGTCGATCTCGGCAAGGCGGAACCCGTCCGCGTAGCGCACCAGCGCGGCGAGCCTGCCGGAGCCGGACGGACCGACGAGCAGGCAGCGCGAGCGGTGCTCGCCGCGCCCGACGCGCCCGCGCAGCTGGTGCAGCTGGGAGATCCCGAAGCGCTCCGCGTTCTCGATCAGCATGACCGTCGCGTTGGGCACGTCGATCCCGACCTCGATCACGGTCGTCGCCACCAGCACGTCGGCCCTACCGGACGCGAACGCGGCCATCGCCTCCTGCTTCTCGCGCGGGCGCATGCCGCCGTGCAGGAGCGCAAGCTCGTAGCCCGCCAGCTCGCCCTCGCGCAGGCTGAGCAGCTCGGCGCTCGCGGCTCGCAGGCCGAGATCCGGTGGCGGGGCACCCGCCTGACCGTGCTGAGCCGCAGCGCTCGCCTGCGCCTCGTCGGCCTCCTCGATCAGCGGGCACACGACGTACGCCTGGCGGCCGGCGGCGAGCTCTGCGCGCAGCTCGTCGTAGGCCTGCGCGCGCTCCTGCTCGCCGGCGATCAGGCGCGTCTCGATCGGCTGGCGCCCGAGCGGCAGCTCGCGCAGCGCGCTCGTGTCGAGGTCGCCGTAGCGCGCCAGCGCGAGCGTTCGCGGGATCGGCGTGGCGGTCATGTGCAGCGTGTGCGGCGCCACGGAGGAGATCCCGCCCGGGCACGCGGGGCCTCCTGCCCCCTGCTCTCCCAGCGCCGCCCGCTGGCGCACTCCGAAGCGATGCTGCTCGTCGATGACCGCCACGGCCAGCACATCGAAGACGACATCCGGCTCGATCAGCGCGTGCGTGCCGACGATCAGCGACAGCTCGCCGCTGGCGAGCTTGCCGAGGATGTCCCGCCGCCGTGCGGCAGGGGTGGAGCCCGTGAGCAGCGCCGCACTCACAGGCTCCGGCCCCAGCAGCCGCTGGATCGTCGCGAAGTGCTGCTCGGCGAGCGTCTCCGTGGGCGCCATCAGCGCGGCCTGGCGTCCGTGCCCGACCGCCTGCAGCATCGCGTACAGGGCCACCACCGTCTTGCCGCTGCCCACCTCACCCATCAGCAGCCGCTGCATCGGCGCGGGCGCCGCCAGGTCCGTGTCGATCTCCTCGACCGCCCGGCGCTGGTCCGCTGTCAGCGCAAACGGCAGTCCCCCCTCCAGCCAGCGCCGACCGAGCGCGCCCCGATCGGCGAGCACGGCGGCGCCGGTGCGCGCCCTGCGCGCGGCGCGCCGGCGCAGGAACACCAGCTGCGTCAGCAGCAGCTCCTCGAACGCCAGCCGCCGGCGTCCCGTCTCGAGGTCCGCTGGCACGCGCGGGAAGTGCATCGCCGCCAGCGCGCTCGCGCGGTCGGGCAGCCGCTCGCTCACACGGGTGGCCGCCGGCAGGGCCTCCACGACATCGCCCAGCCCGTCCCGGGCGCCTTGCACGAGCGTCAGGATCTGGGTCGAGGTCACGCCCTCCGCCGCCGGGTAGTGCGCGACGGCGTCGCTCTCGCCGCGGCCGGCGCCGACGCCCGCTCCGGCCCCGGCATCCGCTCCGGCCCCGGAATGCGCGCCGGCCGCGACGGTGAGCTCGCTCGCCGCCTCCGCGCTGGGGGCGTGATGAGAGACGCTGAAACCACCGCGCGCGTCGGCCTTGCCGTGCAGCAGCAGGCGCGTACCCGGCGGATAGCGATCGACCAGCCACGGCTGGTTGAAGAACGTCGCGCGCATCGTCCCAGTGGCATCGAACACCGTCGCCTCCACCAGCGGGCGCATGCCCCGTCGGCGCACCGCCCGCGCGGCGATCCTGCGCACCTCTACCGCCACGGTGGCCTGCTCTCCCGCCCGCAGCGCAGCGACCGTGCGCGCCTCGCGGCTGTCGCTCGGCAGGTGCCCGAGCAGGTCGCCGACCGTGCAGAGGCCCAGCGCGCGCATGCCGGCAGCCATCTTCTTCGCGGGAAGCTCGAGCGGGGCCTCCAGGCGCGATGGCCGCGGCCAGCGCACGGGCGCTTCGATCAGCTCGTCGCGGCTGAGCGCGCGTGTCGAAGCGAACGCGCGCGCGAGCGGCTTGATCCGCGGCTGTGAGCCCGTTGCGGCTGAGGCAGCTCCCGGCGTGTCGGGCTTGGTCGCCGGCATTCCCCGCCCATCATGATCGCGGCGGCGGTCGTAAAGCGCCGTGCGCCGTCACTCCGCGGCGAGCAGCCACCAGTAGGCCGACTGGCCGCCGTGGCGCAGCTCGAGCTCGACGCCGCCGTTGACCATGCCCACGAGCTCGCCGAGGCCGAGGGGAGCGTCCTCACCGTCGAGGATGCTGATCAGCTCCGGCGGGCCCTCGCCGTTCTCGCCCTCGGCCAGCGTGCTCAGCACGGCCCGCAGGGTCTCGCCCGGATCGCCCCAGGAGAGCACCTCGTCCTGCACGAACCCGACCGCGTCGCCACGCTTGAAGCGTCCGTGCGCGTCGTCGCGGGCGGCCGGCGCGACGGCGCCCGTGCGCACGCGCGAGAGCGCCTCGCTCAGCGCCTGGGCGTTCTCCTCGACCGAGCGGTCCTGCGCGAACGCGACGGCCGCAGCGAGGCCGGCCTGCTGGCTGGTGGTGCGCGCGACGTGCACCTCCTTGTCCGACAGGCGCGCGGCGTGTTCGGCCGCCATGATCACGTTCGCGTTGTTGGTGAGCAGCACGACCTCCTCGCTCGGGACGTCGTGGATGCCGGCGAGCAGATCGTAGGTCGACGGGTTGAGCGTAGGGCCTCCGTCGATCGTGTGCACACCGAGCTCCTCGAACAGCTGGCGCAGGCCCTCGCCGTTGACCACCGCGACGGCGGCACAGCGCACCCCACCCCCGGCGCCGGAGGCGCCGCCGGGCGCCTGCCCCAGGACGCCTGCCGCGCCCTCGGTGAGCGCCGCGTGACCGGCCAGCCGCCCGTCGCGCTCGGCCACCTGCGCGCGCATGTCGGCCACGTCCAGACGCGACACCTCGCCGGCGTCCACGAACACGGCCGTCGCCAGCTCCGGCTGATCGGTGTGCAGGTGCACCTTCAGCGTGCTCGCGTCCCCGACCACGAGCACCGAGTCGCCGAGCTCTTCCAGCGACGCGATGAAGCTCGCCGGGCTGAGGCCGTCGCCGGTGACGGCGAAGTTCGTGCAGAAGCGGTAGGTGCCGGAGCTGTGCTCGGGGTGGGTGATGCGCGCGGGCGCGTAGTGGTCCAGCGGCGGGGGCTCCTCGCCGCGCAGGGCCGCCACGACACCGGCGAAGATGATCGTCAGGCCGTAGCCGCCGGCGTCGACCACGCCGGCCTCGCGCAGCGCCGCCAGCAGCTCCGGGCCGCGCTTGACGGAGTCCTGGCCGGCCTCGACGGCGCGTTCGAGCGCGGCGGCGATCGCCCTGTCCTGCTCGCGCGGCTCTGTCGCCGGCCCGAAGCGCGGGCTCTCCGGGCCGTGGGCGAGGTCCGCGACGATCTTGTGCGCCATCTCGCGCGCGACCGTCAGGATGGTGCCCTCGGCGGGATCGCGCACGGAGGAGTACGCGCGGTCGGCCGCGTTGGCGAGCGCGGCGCCGATCAGCGTCGCGTCGATCAGCTGCCCCGGCCGGCTGACCAGCTCCTCGGCCGCGCCGCGGATCAGCTGCGAGAGGATCACGCCGGAGTTGCCGCGCGCGCCCAGCAGCGCCGCGCGCGCGACCGACTGGACGATCTCCTCGCGCCCGATCTCGTCGATCGTGCGGTGCTCGTCGGCTCCCTGGAGGCGGTCGAGCTCGGCCAGCACGGCGCGCAGCGTCAGCGCCATGTTGTCCCCCGTGTCCCCGTCGGCGACGGGAAACACGTTCAGGTCGTTGACCTCCTGACGGCGGGATTCCAGATGAGCGAGCGCGCCCGCGACGGCAGCGCGAAAGCGGACCAGATTGGTATCGGTCACGGCGACAGGTCTATCACCTTCGACCGGCTTTACGCCCGGCCGGCCCCGTCGCGCGGGCATTCCCTGTAGGTCCGCTGGGCAAGCCAGGCAAGGACGCAGAGAGCGTGGCGTGCTTCGCACGCGAGCGAACGAGGACGCCGCATGGCGCCGCGCAGCGGGCCTACAGGGCCTTGGTGACCTTGCCGGCTTTTAGACACCGCGTGCACACGTACACGCGCCGTGGCGCCTTGCCCACGAGGATCCTCACCTTCTGCAGGTTCGGATCGAAGCGCCGCTTGGTGGCGACCATCGAGTGGCTGCGACTCTGGCCGAACGCCGGCCCCTTGCCGCAGCTGTGACACACCTTTGCCATCGGCGGCAGTGTAGCGATGCGCGGGCACCGCGTCGACGTGGGCGGCGGGGAGCGCCGCCGCGGAAGGGGGCGCTCACGCGAGCTCGGCCCGCAGCGCCGCCATCCGCATCACCGCCTCGGCGGCGTTGCGGCCCTGGTCGCGCTTGCCGCCGCCCGCGCGCGCGAGCGCCTGCTCCATCGTCTCGCACGTGAGCACACCGAATGCGCACGGCACGCCCGTGTCCAGCTGCACCCGCATCACCCCGCGCGCGGCCTCCGCGCACACGTGGACGTAGTGGTCGGTCTCGCCCCGGATCACCGCCCCGAGGCACGCCACGCCAGCGAAGCGGCCCGTTCGTGCAGCGTAGCTGGCGGCGAGCGGCAGCTCGAAGGCGCCGGGGACGTCGAAGACCTCCACCTCGGAGTGACCCTCCCGCTCGAACGCGGCCATCGCGCCGGCCACCAGTCGCTCGGCGAGATCCTCGTAGAAGCGACCGACGGCGATCGCGAACGAGTCGCTCATCGCTTACGGCGCTCGCTCGTGCGGCGCTCGCCGTGCAGCAGCTCCTCGTCGAGGTTCAGGCCCTGGTGGTGCAGGGTGTGGCCCATGCGCTCGGCCTTGGTGCGCAGGTACGCCGCGTTGTGCTCGTTGGGCGCGTGCTCGATCGGGATCTGGGCGCTGACCGACAGCCCGTAGCCCTCCAGGCCCCTGATCTTCTTGGGGTTGTTCGTCAGGATCCGGATCGAGCTGAGCCCGAGGTCCACCAGGATCTGGGCGCCGATGCCGTAGTCGCGCAGATCTGCCGGCAGCCCCAGGCGCTCGTTGGCCTCGACCGTGTCGAGGCCGTCCTCCTGCAGGCGGTAGGCGCGCAGCTTGTTCAGCAGCCCGATCCCGCGACCCTCCTGGGAGAGGTACAGCAGCACGCCCTGGCCGTCGCGCTCGATCATCGACAGAGCCGATTCCAGCTGCTCGCCGCAGTCGCAGCGCAGCGAGTGGAACACGTCGCCGGTGAGGCACTCCGAATGCACCCGCACGAGCACGTCGGATTGACCGGCGACCTCGCCCTTGACGAGCGCCACGTGGTGCTTGTCGTCCACCAGGGACCGGTATCCGACCGCCTCGAAGTCGCCGAAGGCGGTCGGCAGCCGTGTGGCGACGACCCGTTCGACCAGCTTGTCGTGGCGCCTGCGGTAGGCGATCAGATCGGCCACGGTGATCATGCTCAGCCCGTGGCGCGCGCAGTACTCGACCAGTTCGGGGACGCGCGCCATCGTGCCGTCGTCGTTCATCACCTCGCAGATCACGCCCGCCGGGTTCAGGCCGGCCAGCCGCGCGAGGTCGACCGCCGCCTCGGTCTGGCCGGCGCGCTCGAGCACCCCGCCGGCGCGGCTCTTGAGCGGAAAGACGTGGCCGGGCTGCACCAGGTCCGACGGGCGGCTGTCGGGATCGATGGCAACCTGGATGGTGTGGGCGCGATCATGCGCGGAGATGCCGGTGGTGACGCCTTCGCGCGCCTCGACGGAGACCGTGAACGGCGTTTCGAACGGCGACTCGTTCTTGGCGGCCATCAGATCCAGCCCGAGCTCGTCGCAGCGCCCGGCCGTCAGCGACAGGCAGATCAGCCCGCGACCCTCCTTGGCCATGAAGTTGATCGCCTCAGGGGTCGCGAACTGGGCCGCGAGCGTCAGGTCGCCCTCGTTCTCGCGGTCCTCGTCGTCGCACACCACCACCATCTTGCCCTCGCGGATGTCCTCGATCGCCTGCTCGATCGTCGCGAACGGCGTGGCTGTGCGGGAGTCGCTCATACGTGCGCCTCTCGATGGTCCATCAATCGCTCGACGTGCTTGGCGAGGATGTCCACCTCGATGTTCACACGAGCGCCCTCGGCGAGCGCGCCGAGGTTGGTGCGCTCCAGCGTCTCGGGGATCAGCGAAACCGAGAAGCCGCCTTCGCCGAGCGCGCTGACGGTCAGCGAGACGCCGTCGAGCGCCACCGAGCCCTTCTCCACCAGGTAGCGCGCGAGCTGCGGATCGACGTCGACGTCGAGCACCTGGGCGAAGCCCTCCCGGCGGGTCGCGCGCACGGTGCCGGTCCCGTCGACGTGGCCCTGCACCACGTGTCCGCCCAGGCGGTCCTGCGCGCGCAGCGGCAGCTCGAGGTTCACGCGCGCTCCCGGCGCCAGCTCCCCGAGCGAGGAGCGCTGGAGCGTCTCGAGCATCGCCTGCGCCTGGAAGCTCTCCGCGCCCACCTCCGTGGCGGTCAGGCAGACGCCGTTGACGGCGATCGAGTCGCCGTCGTGCAGCTGCCCGGCAAGTTGCGGGGCGGCGATCCTCAGGGTCGCGCCCGCGCCATCCATATTCATCTCCGTGACGTTGCCCATCTCGGCGATCAGCCCCGTGAACATCTCATGAGCCTCGATCGGCCACTGGCGAGCTCACCACTCGCGCAGGCGGGCGGATATCAGCAGGTCCTCGCCGACGCTCTCGCAGCCGAACGTGAGCGCGCGCAGCGCCTCGGAGATGCGCCCGACGCCTTCGCCCTCGAGTGGGTCGCGGGCGGCGCTGCCGCCGAGCAGCAGCGGCGCGAGGAACAGGCGGATTTCGTCGATCTCCCCGGCGTCCAGGAACGCGCCCGCGAGATGCGGGCCGCCCTCGAGCAGCACGGACGCCACGCCCATCGCCCCAAGCTGGTCGAGCGCCGAGCGAACCCGCGCGGGCTCGTTCTCGCCGGTTGCCACGATCACCTGGACTCCCGCGGCCTCCAGCGCGTCGGTGTCGGCGCGCGCGGCCGCGCGCGAGACGACGATCGTGAGCGGGATCTCGGCGGCGGCGGCCACCAGCTGGGAGGTTGGCGGCAGGCGCGCGAGCGAGTCGAACACCACGCGCCGCGGCTGCGCGCACGGCTCGGTCGCCAGCCCAGCCGGACGGGCCGTCAGCTGCGGGTCGTCGGCGAGCGCCGTGCCGATGCCGACGACCACCGCGTCGACCGAGGCCCGCCAGCGGTGGGCCAGCTCGCGGCTGTCCTCGCCGCTGATCCACTGGGAGTCGCCCGTGCGGGTCGCCACCTTGCCGTCCAGTGTCATCGCCGACTTGAACAGCACCCACGGACGCCCGACCCGCGCGTGCTTGCGGAAGGCCTGGTTGAGCAGCCGCGCGCTGGCCGCCAGCTCGCCGCCGGCGAGCACCACCTCGACGCCCTCGTCGCGGAGGATCCCCAGACCGCGACCGGAGGCCTTCTCGGTGGGATCGTCCGAGCCCACGACCACGCGCCTGATCCCCGACTGCAGGATCGCGTCCGTGCACGGAGGCGTCTTGCCCTCGTGACAGCACGGCTCGAGCGACACGTACAACGTCGCGCCGCTCAAGTCGGCGAGGCCGCACGCCTCGATCGCGTTGACCTCCGCGTGCGCTCCCCCGTATTCCTGGTGCCAGCCCTCCCCCAGGATCTCGCCGTCGCGGGCCACGACGGCGCCGACGACCGGGTTGGGCCTCACCCTCCAGGTGGCGTTGCTGGCGAGCTCGATCGCCCGCGCCAGGCACACCGTGTCGGTTTCGGTCGATGCGGGCATGTCCCCCTCAAGGATAACCCCGGCGCGCCGGCCGCCCCGCTCAGCCGCGGCAGCGACCCCGCCTGGCCACACGCCGGCGACCCTGCTCGGCCCCCGCGCTCGCGGTCCCGCTCAGCCGCGGCAGCGCCCCCCGTGCAGCCGGTAGACGGTCATCAGCGGCCCGGGCCGGTGGTAGGCCAGCGGGTAGTAGTCGAAGCTCCAGTCGAAGTTGAACGCCACCGGACCCTGCCCGTGCGCGTACGGCGAGGCGCGGTAGACGACTTCGCCGTCGCGGGCGAGCTTGCGGTAGTAGGCGATCGCGCCGGGCACGGCCCCGGGGTCGGCGAACGCTCGCCCGGACTCGGTCGAGCCGGTGATCACCCAGCAGAAGCCTTCGCGCTCGTAGAAGTCGATCAGGGCGGGGTGCAGCGTCGTCTCGTAGTCCTCGAGCCCGACTTTTTGCAGGTAGGCCGGCGCGATCGAGCCGGCGGGGGTGATCCGCGGATACAGGGCCGGGTACAGCCCCCAGCGGAAGGGGTTGGACGTGGTCGAGGTCCCGGGCCGTGCTTCGCGCGCCCATTCCTCGAGCTCGACGGGCTCGGCGACGATCTTGGCGCCCGCGGGTATGTGGGCGAGCATCCACGCGCGCGTCAGGTTGCGGGTGTCCGCGCGCGAGAGCACGATGCCCGCGTGCACGCTGTAGGCGAGCCCCTGCACGAGCAGCGCCGCCACCAGCAGCGCCGCCAGCGCCCCGCGCAGCATCCGCCCGCCGAGCACCTGCCCGCACCAGTCGATCGCGCGCACCGCGAAGAACGCGCCGAGCAGGCACACGACGGGGAAGATCGGCAGCAGCCAGCGCCCGAAGTAGCGTCCCTGCAGCCCCATGAAGGCGAGGAACACGAGCGCGGCGGGCACGAGCAGCCAGCCCAGGCGTCGCTCGTAGCGCCAGAGCGCGAGCGCGCCGCCGAGCGCCGCCAGCGACGGTCCCCATCCGAGCCCCCACGTGAACGACCACAGGTAGTAGGCGAGCCCGCCGTCCTTGGGCGCGCCGAGCTTGCCCTGGGCTTCGGCCGACAGCGCCTGCTGGTGGACCAGTTCGGCGTGAAAGCTGTGGAAGTCGAGGAGCGCGTACGGGTTGGCGATCAGGAACGCCGCGACGGCGGAGGAGCCGGCGAGGGCGAGTCCGCCGAGCGCGCGCCTGCCCGCCGCCGGTCCGCCGTCGAGGAAGCGCGCGGCGATGGCCGCGACGAGCGGCAGCAGCACGATCCCGGCTGTGTACTTGCTCGCGCACGCCAGCCCCAGCCCGATGCCCGCGATCAGGTGGTCGCGGGCCCGCCCTTTGCGCAGCACGCCGGAGGTCCCGAGCAGCGACAGCGTCAGCGGCGCGAGCGTGGGCGCGTCGTTGAGCGCCAGGTGGCCGTAGAAGACAGGCAGGAAGGCCACCGCCTCGATCGCCGCCGCGAGCAGGCCGACGGCGCGGTCGAACAGCCGAGCGCCGGTCACGTACAGCAGCCACAGCGCCCCCGTGCCGAGCACGGCGACGGCGACGCGCGCGAGCGTGTAGAGCGCGGCGGGGTGCAGCGCGAACGTGCGCTCGACGCCGTGCGCGCCCCCGTACCACAGGTCGAACAGCAGGTGCAGCAGGTAGGTCAGGGCGGGCGGGTTGGCGAAGTAGTGGGGGTCGAGCGTCCCCTTGGCGAACATCTCCACCGCGACCGGCACGAAGTGCTCGTATTCGTCGACGTTGTACACGTAGGGCAGCCCCTGCCTGACCCCCCACAGGCGCAGGCCGAGTCCGCCGAGCAGCACCACGGCGAGGCCCGCCCACGCCCACCGGCGCGCCCGCTTGGCGTCGCCGCCGGAGCCCCGCTCGACGGGTGGCTCGGCGGCCGCCTCAGCAGTTTGCATAGACCGCGTAGTAGCGACTCGTGTAGATGCGCTTGAAGCCGGTCATGGGGATCTGGATGTACGGGCGATCGCCGGGGTCGACGATCGCGTCGACGAACACGGCGCTGGCGAGCGGGTACACGGCCACGCTGCCCGCGCGGATGCGCTGTTCCAGCGCGGGCGCGCCCCTGTCGGCGTCGTCCTGGGCCTGGCTGCGGGCGACGATGTCCTGCTGTCCGACGGTGTCGAGGATCCAGCGCGCGTCGGGGATCAGCTTGTTGTCGGGCAGCGACAGCAGCGGGCAGCGCCGCAGCTGCGCGCGCACCGCGGGCGCCCGCAGCGCGGACGCGAGCCCCTCGTGGAAGTCCTCGTGCTCGGCGAGCGTCGTGCGCAGGCTGGACAGGCTCAGCGTGTTGGCGGCCGACGCGGCTCCGTAGGCCACGAGCACCACCGCGGCGGCGATCCACGCCCGCCGCAGCCTGGACCCGGGCTCCAGCATCGCCCAGCCCCCCACCGAGATCGCGCAGAACGGCAGCAGCACGGTCGCCGAGCCCAGCAGGTAGCGGTCGACGACCGATGCCCCGACGGCGCCCTCGGCGACGTACACGCCGGCGAGCAGGATCAGCGTGACCAGCGGCACGAGCGCTCGTCGCGGCGCCATCCACACCGCCAGCGGCACGCCGACGAGCGCGCCGAGCAGCACCGGCAGCTTGTCGATCCTCACGCCGTAGCTCCACACCGACCCGAGCACGCTGGTGAACCCCTGCGTGCGTTCCAGTTCGGAGGCCAGGCCGGCGGTCGCGGTCAGCGAGTACAGCGGGTTGCCCGTCACCACCGCGTCGAGGCCCGCCCACAGGACCGGTGCGATCGCGGCCAGCGCCAGGTAGCGCAAGCGTGTGCCGTTGTCCGCCGGCCAGCTGCACCACAGCCAGTAGGCGCCGCTGAGCACCCAGGCGTCGGGGCGCAGCAGCCCGGCGGCGGCGAGCGTCAGCAGCACGGGCGCGCCGCGACGGGGGCGTTCGAGCTCCAGCACGATCGCCCACACGATCAGCGCCACGTAGGAGATGTCCAGGTAGCCCTGGGCGGCGAGGTTCTCGACGAAGAAGCGGCTGAGCAGCAGCAGCGCGGCGACGAGCCCGACCACGGGGCCGAAGCACAGCCGTCCCAGCCTGTACATGCCGGCGACGGCGATCACGAACGAGACGATCGAGCCGAGCACCATCAGCCGCGCTCCCCCCTGGCCGAAGATCGAGCACAGCATCCCGAAGGCGATCGCGAGCGGGTGCTCGGTGGGAGCGCGGTAGACGCTGAAGTCGGGCAGGTGCAGGTGCAGCAGGTCGCGGCCCCACAGCAGGGCGTAGAAGGAGTCGTAGGTCGGATAGGTGGGGAAGGCGAAGTAGCCGATCAGCGCCCCCACGCACATCGCCGCGAAGCCGATGCGAGCCCATGTCCCGGACGGCGCGCTCGCCAGCCGTGCCAGCCGGATCGTGCCCGGCGTGCGCCGGGTGAGCATCGCGCTTTCCATCTTGCGTCGAGTTGGGACACTAACCTGATCGCCGTGAAGCTCATCATCCAGATCCCAAGCTTGGACGTGAGGGGGGCAGGCCCCCCTCCCGACCTCCCCCCTTATGAAGCTCATCATCCAGATCCCTTGCTTTAACGAGGCGGAGCAGCTGCCGCGGACGCTCGCGGACCTGCCACGCGAGGTGGAGGGCTTCGATGAGGTGGAGTGGCTGGTGATCGATGACGGCTCGAGCGACGCGACAGTCGCGACCGCGCGCGCCCACGGCGTCGACCATCTGGTGCGACTGACGAACAACAAGGGCCTGGCGGCGGCCTTCCAGGCGGGCATCGACACCGCCCTGAAGCTCGGCGCGGACGTGATCGTGAACACGGACGCGGACAACCAGTACTACGGCCCGGACGTGGTCAGGCTCGTCGGTCCGATCCTCGACGGGCGGGCCGACATGGTCGTCGGCGACAGGGAGGTGAGCGACATCGCGCACTTCTCACCGCTGAAGAAGACGCTACAGCGGCTCGGCTCGTGGGTCGTGCGCCAGGCCTCCTCCACCTCGGTGCCGGACACGACCTCCGGCTTCCGCGCGTACAACCGCGAGGCGGCCATCCAGATGATGGTGGTCTCGCGGTTCACGTACACGCTCGAGACGATCATCCAGGCGGGCAAGCTGCTGGTGGCGGTCGACCACGTCGCGGTGCGCACCAACCCGGCGACGCGCGAGTCGCGCCTGTTCCCGTCGATGGGCGCGTACGTGCGGCGCAACGCGGTCTCGATCTTCCGCATCTACGCCCAGTACGAGCCGCTGCGCGTGTTCTGGAGCCTCGCCCTGCTGATCGGCGTGGTCGCGATCGGGGTGTGGATTCGCTTCGCGGTCGCATACGCGGAGGGCAACGGCAAGGGACACGTGCAGTCGCTGATCCTCGGCGCGGTGCTGTTCATCGCGGCGGTCGTGCTGTGGGCGCTGGGCGTGATCGGCGATCTGCTGGCGGCCCAGCGGGTGATGATCCAGCGGACCTTCGAGCGGGTGCGGCGGATCGAGCTGCAGCTGGACGTGGAGCCCTCGCACTACGAACCCGGCGAGCAGGACGCGACCCCGCCGCCAGGCGACCCGACGCCGGGTCCCCGCGTACGCGCGCCCGAGGCGTCCGAGGCGGAGCGGCCCGGCGAGGCGGTGCCGCTGTGAGCGGCGTGACGGTCTCCGAGCACGGCGTCGTCACCGGCAACACCTACGACAAGTACGGTTCGAGCAACCCGCTGGTGCGCCGCCTGATGGCCGGCTTCGAGCGCGAGCTGGACGAGCTGTTCGAGCTGGCGGCGCCACGCTCGGTGCTGGACGTCGGCTGCGGCGAGGGCGTGCTCGTGCACCGATGGGCGCAGCGGCTCGGCGAGCGCCGCGTGGTGGGCGTCGACCTGGAGGAGGAGTCGATCCAGGGCGGCTGGGCCGAGCGCCGGGCGCCCAACCTCGAGTACCGCGTGATCCACGACGCGGACCTGCCGTTCGCGGACGGCGAGTTCGACCTCGCGAGCGCGATCGAGGTGCTCGAGCACGTGCCCGATCCAGAGCACACGCTCGGCGAGATGGCGCGCTGCGCCGAGCGCCACCTGCTCGTGTCGGTGCCCCGGGAGCCGCTGTGGCGGATGCTCAACGTCGCGCGCGGGGCCTACTGGCCGGCGCTGGGCAACACCCCGGGCCACCTCAACCACTGGTCCGGGCGATCGTTCGTGAAGCTCCTCTCGCGCCACGGGAAGGTCGTCGAGGTGCGCTCGCCGTTCCCCTGGACGATGCTGCTTGTCCGCCTCTAGCCGGACCCGCTCGTATGGCAGCGGCGCGCGGATCCTCTCGGTCGGGATCGCCTCGACCGGCCTTCTGACGTTCGCGTACTTCTCGATCGCCAGCCACGTGCTCGGCGAAGAATCGGCCAAGCTGCTGGACGTTCTGTGGTCGGTGATGTTCGTGATCATCTCGGTGATCTACAGGCCGATCGAACAGCTGCTCTCGCGCACGATCGCCGAACGCCGCGCGCGCGGCAGCGCTGCGCACACGCTGCGCGTGCCGATGCTCATCCAGGCGAGCTTCGCGCTCACGTTCCTCGCGGTCGCGCTGGCGCTGCGCGGCGAGCTGGTCGACCACGTGTTCCAGCGCCAGAGCGCCCTGTACTACGTGCTGGTGGTGGGCACGCTGGCCTACGCCGCCAGCTACTTCGCGCGCGGCTGGCTGGCGGGACATCAGCGCTTCGGCCTGTTCGGCGGGCTGGTGCTGATGGAGTCGACCTCGCGCATCAGCTTCGCGATCGCGGTGGCGCTGGGCATCGCCAGCGGGCAGACGGCCGTGGCGCTGGGGATCGCGGCGGCGCCGTTCGTCTCGCTTGTGGTCGTGCCGGCGGCGTTCGCGCGGCGCCGCGGCGACCGAGCGCCGGGGCGCGGCACGGGCGACACCCCCGAAACGGCCCTGGACGAGGCGCTGGCGGGGCCGGTGCCGGGTCGGGCGGGCGGGGTCCAGATAACGGTCGACGAGGCCGACGCCGCGCTGGCGGGGCCGGGGACGGAGGGCGTTCAGGAGACGGCTGCTGGCCGATCTTCGATCGGTGGAGAGCTCTCGCTGCGGCGCGGAGGCGGCTTCGCGGTGTGGGTGTCGAGCATCATGCTCTCCGAGCAGACGCTGCTGAACGCGGCGGTGCTGACCGTCGATGCGACCTCCCACAACGGCGTGCTGGCGGGCATCGTGTTCAACGTGCTGTTGATCGCCCGCGCTCCGCTGCAGCTGTTCCAGGCGATCCAGACCTCGCTGCTGCCGCATCTGACCGGCCTGGAGGCGACGGCGGGACACGAGGCGTTCGCGCGCGCGATCCGCGTGACGATCCTCGCGATCGCGGGCTTCGCCGCGGCGGTGGCGCTCGGCCTGCTGGCGATCGGCCCGTTCGCGCTGGAGCACGTGTTCTTCGGCCAGGTGTTCACCTACAACCGCTTCGGCCTAGCGCTGATCGGCGTGGGCATGGGACTGCACCTGACCTCCGGCGCGCTCAACCAGGCGGCGCTCGCGCGTGACCGCGCACGGGCGGCCGCCGGATGCTGGGTGTGCGCGGCGCTGGTGTTCCTCGCGTGGATGCTGCTCTCGCCGGTCGGCGAACAGCTGCTGCGGGCGGAGATCGGCTACGCGGGCGCGACCGCGCTGCTCGCGCTGGGGCTCGCCGCGCTCTACCGGCGCGGCTCGCGCGCGGGCGGGTGGAGCTCGACCCAGGCTCAGGCGGCGTCGACGGACGCGGCGAGCGCCCGGTAGGCCGCGGCGGGGTCCGCCGCGGAGAAGATCGCGGAGCCGGCCACGAACACGTTGGCGCCGGCCTCCAGGCACGGTGGCGCGGTGAGCGGCTCGATGCCGCCGTCCACCTCGACCGCCACGCCGTCGCCGACCAGCGCGCGCGCGCGCGGGAGCTTGTCGAGCGAGTGGGCGATGAATGCCTGCCCGCCCCAGCCGGGGCTGACGGTCATGCACAGCGCCAGGTCGATCGCGTCGGTCACCTCGGCGAGCGCCCCGACCGCGGTCGCGGGATTGATCGCCAGGCCCACGCACGCGCCGCTCTCGCGGATCAGGTTGGCCGCGTAGGCGACGTGCGGGGTGGCCTCGGCGTGGAAGGTGATCGAGTCGGCGCCAGCCTTGACGAACTCGCCGACCTGCCGCTCGGGCCGCTCGATCATCAGGTGCGCCTCGAGCATGCCGCCGGCGTCGTGCACGGTGTCGGCGAGCGCGGCCACGACCAGCGGGCCGAGCGTGATCGGCGGGACGAAGTGGCCGTCCATGACGTCGACGTGGATCACGCGCGCGCCCGCCGCCAGCACTTCGGCGACCTGCTCGCGCAGCCGGCCGAAGTCGGCCGCGAGGATCGACGGCGCTACCCGTACCGAGCTCAGCAGCTCACGGGCCTCGACGCTCATGGGGCGCTCATACCGGTTGGAGCATCGAGTCGCCGCAGTTGTTGCACTTGAGGATCGCGGTCGAGGACATCCTCACGATCGTGGAGTGCTCGCCGCAGTTCGGGCACACGGAGGTGAGCTCGAAGCGGTGCAGGCAGTAGACGCAGCGATAGCGACCCGGCAGGTTGGTCGGGCGCAGCCACGGCTCGCCGCAGTGCGGGCACTGCGGCCCGAGGTCGATCGCGGCCTTGGCCGGCGCCTCTGGCTCGCCCTCCACGCTCAGCTCCGTCGCAGGCGGGCGATGTAGAAGCCGGCCGTGCGGTCGCGGTGGGGCAGTGTCACCACCACATCATCGAGGGCGAAGTCGGAGTGGGAGTCCAGGAAGGCAGCGATCAGGTGCTCGTTCTCGGTTGGAGAGATCGTGCACGTAGAGTAGACAAGCACGCCTCCCGGACGGAGGGCGCCGGCGCCGGCGGCGAGGATCCTCGCCTGCGCGCGCGCCATCTGCGCGAGCGCATCCGGCGTCACGCGCCAGCGCAGATCGGCCCGCGCCTGCAGCGTGCCGAGCCCGGAGCACGGCGGATCGACGAGCACGCGATCGAACGCCGGCCCCTCGGGGCGCTCGAGCTCGGCGTCGGCGACCTCGACACGGACGTTGCCGGCGTGCAGCCGCCGCGCGGTGCGCGCGAGCTCGCCGGCCCTGCGCGGGTTGCGCTCGATCGCGAGCACCTCCCCGCGGCCCTGCATGAGCGCGGCGAGGTGGGTGCTCTTGCCGCCGGGAGCGGCGCACAGGTCGAGCACCCGCTCGCCGGGCTTGGGATCGAGCGCCCGGGCGACGAGCATCGCCGCTCGCGACTGCGCCAGGAACGCGCCCTGGCGCCACAACGGCGAGCCGTGCATGTCGAACGGCTCGTCCAGCACCAGCGCCTCCGCCAGCCGGGGGTCGGGGTGCGTGCGCACGGGCAGCTCGGCGGCCAGCGTGGCGAGGTCGGTGACAAGCGTGTTCACCCGCAGCGCCACCTCCAGGGGCTCGTTGTCGCAGGCCATCAGCGCGCGAGCCTGCTCGGCGCCGAGCGTCTCCCACCACAGGCGGGCGATCCACTCGGGATGGGAGTGCTTGACGGCGGCGTGGCGCGGCGTGTCCTCGGCGAGCGCCCCCAGCAGCGCACCTGCTCCCTCGCGCGTGGCGCGCCGCAGCACCGCGTTGACCAGGCCGTGGCCGGAGCGGGCGGGTGGGGTCCCGGTCTTGGCGAGCTCGACGGCCTCGGCCACGACGGCATAGTCGGGCGAGCCGTCCAGGTAGAGCAGCTCGTACAGCCCCAGCCTCAGTGCGGCCAGCACCGGCGGGTCGAGCCGCGCGGCGGGGCGCTCGGCCAACCGCTCGATCAGGTGATCGAGCGTGCCCCTGCGTTGGACGGCGCCGTAGGCCAGGCGCATCGCGAGCGCACGGTCGCGCGGTGCCAGCTGCTCGGCCTCGGCCTGGAGCGCCCGGTCGGCGTATGCGCCGTGCTCGAACACCCGGCGCACGACGGCGTAGGCGCAGCGGCGCGCGGGAGCGACGGCGGCAGCGGGTGGACTGGGCACGCGAGCCATGATCGGCTATCCGCTGCGGCTGAAGGCGCTGGGAGCGAGGATCTCGGCGAGATCGCCCGCCAGCCGCTCGGCCTCGTGCTCGGTGAGCGTGGCCGTCGTCACCCTGACCGCCGGCGAGGCGCCGGCGAGACGGTACGGCGCCCCCGCCGCTACCACCCAGCCCCGTTGCGTGAGCGCTCCCAGCGTGCCCGCCTCGTCTGCCACCGGCACCCACACGTTCAGGCCCGACGCTCCGTGCGCCTTCACTCCAGCGCGATCCAGGCACGCGAGGAGCCGCTGGCGCCGCTGCGCGTAGGTCGCGCTGGCACGGGCGACGAGCGCGACGACCGCGGGGTCGGTCCACAGGTCGAGCACGAGCGTCTGCAGGATGTGGCTCACCCAACCGGGCCCGCACTGCTGGCGTCCCTGCACGCGGGCGATGGTCGGGGCGTCGCCGGCGAGCAGCGCGAGACGCAGGTCGGGCCCGAGCGCCTTGGCCACCGAGCGGGTGGCCGCCCAGCGCTCGGGACGGCGGGCGGGATCGGACAGGACGGTGCGCAGCGGGCTGCCCGCGACCGGCCCGAGGTGGTCGTCCTCGACGACGAGCGTCTGGGGAAACTCGGCCAGGACCGCGCTCAGCTCGGCTGCGCGCCCGGCGTCGAGCGCGGCGCCGGTCGGGTTCTGCCCGCGTGGCGTGAGTACGGCGGCGACGGCGCCGCGCGCTAGCGCCGCGCGCAGCTCGGCGGGGAGCATCCCGCGATCGTCCACCGTCACGGGCTCCAGCACGAGGCTGTGGGCGCGGAGCAGGTCATACAGCGCCGCGTAGCCGGGGTTCTCGACCGCGACGCGGTCGCCCGCGCGCAGGTGCGCCCGCAGGACCCGCTCGATCGCATCCATGGCGCCGCTGACGATGCACAGCTCCGCACCAGGGATGCCGTCCGCGCGCAGCTGCTCGCGTGCGAGCTCCAGCAGCTCGGGCAGCGCCTGGGGCTCCCCGTACAGGCGCGCGGGCGGCTCGCAGCGGCTGAGGGCGCGCCCGAGATCGGGCAGCAGCGCAGGGTCGGGGTTGCCGCGCGAGAGGTCGCGGGCGCCGGGCGGCACCGGCAGCGGCGAGCGCGCGGATCCGATCGGCGGGCCCTGGCCGATGCGCGTGCCGCGCCGCGGCTCGGTGAGCACCACCCCGCGCCGGCGCAGCTCCGCCAGGCCGGCGGCGACGGTGACCGGGCTGAGCCCCACCTCGGCCGCGAGGCGCCGGACCGACGGCAGCGGCTGTCCGGGAGCGAGCGCGCCGCTGGCCACTCCCGCCTCGATGCCGCGCACGAGCTCCGCTGCGCTGCCGGCTCGTATCCGATACTGTTTCAGGTCAGTCATGGTTCTGTACTATTACAGATAGAAAGGAAGCGACGTGCCCGCCCAGCCGACAGGTCAAGCCTCCCCAGCCCCGCCCGCTTCCGATCGCGTCCGGCTGCGGCGCAAGCGCGAACGCGGCAGCTACGACCGCGCCGTCATCGACGCGATCCTCGACGAGGCGCTGATAGCCCATCTCGGCATCGTCGACGAGCGGGGCCAGCCGTTCGTGATCCCCACGCTGCACGCCCGCGACGGCGATCTCGTGTACTGCCACGGCTCGACCGCCAGCAGGACCCTGCGGGCGCTCGCGGCAGGTGCGCCGGCATGCCTGACGGTGTCGCTGATCGACGGACTCGTTCTCGCCCGCTCGGCGATGCACCATTCGGCGAACTACCGCTCGGCGATGCTCATCGGTCAGGCGGCGATCGTCGAGGGCCTCGAGCAGAAGCGCGTGGCGCTGCAAGCGATCGTCGAGCACATAGTGCCCGGCCGCTGGCGCGACGTGCGTCCCCCGACCGACAACGAGCTGACGGCGACGTCGATCCTGGCCATCCCGATCGACGAGGTTTCGGCGAAGGTGCGCAACGGGCCGCCGCTGGACGACGAGGAGGACTACGCGCTACAGGCGTGGGCGGGCGTGATCCCGCTTGCCAGCCGCGCGTGCTCCCCCGAGCCAGACCCGCGACTGCGCGCCGGCATCGCACCGCCGGCGTACGTCACCGCCTACCGCCGCCCGGGCAGTCCGCGACCGCGCAGATAGGCGGACGCGTCCATCGCGCGTCCCCCCGGCGGCTGCACGACCAGCAGCTCCAGCACGCCCGGGGCGCAGTCGAGCAGCAGGCGCCCGTCGCGCACAGTCGGGCCGGGCCCCTCGGCCGGAGCCTCGCCCGAGGCGCCGGCGGGGATGCCGGCCGGCATCGCCAGTCCGCCGGACGGCCCGGCCTGCGAGAGCGCCGCGCGGTGCACCCCGAGCAGGCTCCCGTCGGCGAGCGCCACGCGCGCTCCGATGTGCGGGTGCAGCGCCCGCACGACGCGCTCCAGCTCGACCGCCGGCCGGGCGGGATCGAGCAGGCGATCGGCCGAGCCGAGCTTCTCGGCGTAGATCACGCCGTCCTCGCTCTGCTCGACGAAGGCCGGAGTCTGCTCGAGCGCGCGCACGAGCAGCTCTCCGCCGAGCTCCTGCAATCGCGTGGCGAGCGAGCCGTAGCTGTCGTCGGGCTGGATCGGCTCGACGCCGGCGAGGCACACCGGACCGCTGTCCAGACCGGCGGTCAGACGCATGATCGAGACTCCCGTGCGCGCGTCGCCGGCCATGATCGCCCGCTCGATCGGCGCGGCGCCCCGCCAGCGCGGCAGCAGCGAGGGGTGCACGTTGAGGATCTCGTGCTCGGAGAGCAGCGGCTCCTTGATCAGCGCGCCGAACGCGCACACGACGAGCGTGTGCGACGAGCCGCTCGCGCCTGGCGCGGCGTCCGTCTCGCCCGTGGAGCCGGCGGACTCGCTGCTGGGACTGGCCGCCAGCGCGCGCGCGATCAGCGCCCGGGCCTGTGGATCGTTCACGTTCGGCGGCTGCTCGAGGCTGATCCCGAGCGCGCGGGCGCTGAGAGCGACCGGCGGGGCGGTCAGCCGCCGGCCGCGACCGCTGGGGCGGTCGGGACGCGTGAGCACGAGCGCCGGGCGGTGCGCGTCGCTTCGCGCTAGGCGCTCGAGCACCGCGGCGGCGAACTCGGAGGTGCCGATGAAGACCGTGCTCAACGCGCTGGGCCCTGCCGCCTGCGCTAGGCGGCGTCTGCCGGGCGATCCTCGGCCGGCTCCTGCCTGCGCCCTTCAGGGTGGGCCTCGCGCATCGCGCGCATCGCCTCCTTGCGCGCCTCGCGCGAGATGCGATCGAGCACGAGCACACCGTTGAGGTGATCGACCTCGTGCTGGATCACCCGCGCCTCCAGCCCCTCGGTTTCGATCTCGAGCGCCTCTCCGGCCTCGTCCTGCGCCCGCACCCGCACCCGCGCGGGGCGCTCCACCTCCACGTGCACGCCGGGCAGGCTCAGACACCCCTCCTCGGCCGTCTCGAGCTCCTCGCTCGTCCACTCCAGGACGGGGTTGACGAGGGCGGTGACGGCGTCGTCGACGTAGGCTTTGAAGACGAGCACGCGATGCAGCACCCCGAGCTGGGTGGCGGCCAGCCCGACCCCGAGCGCATCGTGCATCAGCTCGCCCATCCGGGCGACCTCGTCCTTCAGCTCATCGTCGAAGCGCTCCACCGCCAGCGCCGTCGCGCGCAGCACCGGATCGCCGAACTTGCGCACGTGGCGCAGCGCCGCGTCGCGGCGGGCTCGCGTCTCGGGATCGAGCTCGGCGGGCTCCGGGGCATCCCCCTCGCGCTCGACCTCGACATCGGCCTCCTCGGAGCTGGGCGCCGGGAGCTCGAGCGACTCGTCCTCGGTTGTGGGGTCGTCAGCGGCCATCGTCCGCCTGAGTTTATGAGCAGCGGGCCGCCATGCGCGGATCGGCTCTCGGCGGCGACGCTCAGGCCCTGTGGTGTCGTGCCTTGGGCGCGCGCAGCGTCACGATCGTCTGCGTGGTGTGGCTGGCGCCCTGCGCATCGTGGGCGACAAGGGTGGCGCGAGCTCGCAGCGTGTGGGAACGGGCGAGCAGGGCACGCGCCTTCGCTGACAGGTGCAGCGTTACCGCGCGCACCTGGCCGCCGGCCACCGTGAACGACCCGACGGCGAGCGTCAGGACCGATGGCTTCTTTTTCGCGGGCCCATGGCTGGCGATCACGGCGCTGAGCGTCTTCAGGGTGACGGTGCCCGAGCAGCTGCTCTCACCGGCGGGGCAGCCGATCATCAGCGTCACCTCTCCCGAGGAGCTGACCTTAAGCGAGCTGCCCGCCAGCGTGGCATCGGGAACCGGCGGGGCGAGGCCCGTCTGAAAACCGCGCACTTCGTGGGCGGTTAGGGCTTCTTTGGCTTCTTTGGCTTCTTTCGCTTCTTTCGCTTCTTTGGCTTCTTTGGCTTCCTGCCGTTCTTTGGCTTCCTGGTTTTCTTTCGCTTCTTTTACTTCTTTTACTTCTTTGGCTTCCTGCCGTTCTTTGGCTTCTTTCGCTTCTTTAGCTTCTTTGGCTTCTTTGGCTTCTTTGGCTTCTTTCGCTTCTTTGGCTTCTTTAGCTTCTTTCGCTTCTTTCGCTTCTTTGGCTTCTTTTTCTTCTTTGAGTTCCTGGGCGGTTCTTTCGGCCACTTCGATCGTGTGCGTGACGGTCGTGCTCGTCAGGCCGTAGTTGTCGGTGACAGTGAGCGTCACCGTGTATTCACCGGGCGCGGCGTAGGTGTGGGTCGGTGCGACTCCGCTGCCGTCGGGCGTGCCGTCACCCCAGCTCCAGGAGTAGCTCGAAATCGATCCACCGGGGTAGGGGTCGCTGGAGGCTGCACCGCTGAAGTCGGCGACGAGGCCGACCTTGGGCGAGCTGGGCGGCGTGAACGCGGCGGTGGGAAGCAGGGGTTTGAACAGGCTCAGCCCGTTCGGCGTGCCGACGCCGGAGGGCCCGTCGAAGCCGGCGGCGGCATCGCAGGCCGTGGTGCCTTCGCAGTCGACGGCCAATCCGAAGTACGAATTTGCGCCGCACGCAAGCCCTTCGTCGTCGCAGAAGCCGTTGCCGCCTTCGGTGACGTCATACAGCGAGGAACTATCCCCCAGATGACCGTAGAGGGTCAGCGACGGGTAGCTGACACCGTCGCTGCCGTCCGCGAGACCGTAGAGCGCACTGATCAGCGGTGTGGCCAGCGAGGTGCCGCCGACCGTCACCCAGTCTTTGCCGCGTTTGAATTCTTCGCAGTCTCGGCCGCAGTTGTAACTGTCGTAGATGTCAAAGCCGGTGCGCGGATCCGCGACGGCCGACACGTCGGCCGCGAGGCGTTTGCCTCCGCAGCCCGTGGCCGCATAGCCGGGCGCGTGCTGCTGCCAGGGCTCGGCGCTGAAAAGCGTGCTGCAGCCCCCGCCCGTCGCCCCTTCGTCTTCAGCGAAGTCATCCGGACCGTTGCCGTTCCACACCGTCTCGTGTTCCCGTTTGCCTTCCGTGGTGAGTTGCAGCGTGGTCCCCCCTACCGCCACCACCGACGGGAGCGACGCGGGCATGTTGGGCCGCTGAAGTACTTCCGCGAGGTACTCGAGGTATTCGACGTATTCAGGTATGAGTTCTTCCAAGGGGTTGATGTAGGTCCAGTCGTAGTAGCCGTCGTCGCCGGTTGCCGCTGCGATCACAACTCCGGGGTGGTTGTATGCCGCTTTTTCGGCCGTTCCGACTTCCCCCTCAGGGCCACCATAGGAGTTGGAGACCTCGGTCGCCCCAAGACTGACCGCCTCGTTGACTGCGAGCGCAAGGTCTGTGAAGCTGGAGGTGTCCGCCTCCACGAGGAGGATTTTGCAGTTCGGGCAGACCGAATGGACCGTCTCCACGTCTAGCGTGATCTCGACCGACCAGCCCGTGGTATCCGCTTTCGGCAGCGACGTCGTTTTTCCGGTCTGCCCTACCTTCTTGAAGCAGCCGTTTTTTTCCGTGCAAGCCGGAAGCCCGTACTCGGTGTCGAACGTGCCGAGATCGCTTTCGATGTCCGGATCATCGTAGGCGTCGACGATCCCAACGGTCTGGCCTTCACCGCTCGCGGCCGGTTCATAGTCGTAGGCGCTCGCCAGCTGCGCGGGCGTCAGGCCGCCCGCCGGTCCCGATTTGGAGGCTCCATCATCGACCACGTAGGGCTGCACCCCGGGCTCACCGGCGTCTTCGGAGGACACGGGAACCCGCACGAGCGCGAAGCACGTCGCGCTCCCCGGCTTCGGTGCCGGGCACACCCGCTCGACCTTCGCGTAGCGGGTCCCCTTGGACGCCGGCGCGGACTTCGCCCACGTGGCGGGGGCGAGGATCAGGCAGCAGAGGAGCACCGCGAACGCGGTCCAAGTTCTCAGCCCCACACGTCGAGCGTTCAGCAGATCCATGTTCACATCCTCCTCACGAAGTTGCCCTGCTTCCTATGGCGCGACCCTTCTGCTTGACGAGCTCCACGCGCTCGTGCTGCTCGTGCTGGTGAGTCACGAGCGCGAGCTCGACCGACAGACGCCCGCGGGCGGCGCTCAGCAGGCCGCGTCCCGCGGCGTCGAGCTTGATCCTGGCGGTCACCTTCCTGCCCGCGGTGATCGAGATGATCGCGGTTCCGATCGTGACGGTGCGCAGCGTCCTCTTGCCCTTGACCCTGACAGCTCTCTTCGCCCTGAGCGTCAGTTTTGCGAGGCAGCTCGTGGCGCCGGCGCAGTCGACCTCCACAAGCGCATCGCCGTCGCGCGCGACGGCGATGCGCTTGCCGGCGAGCGCCAGGGTCGCCTCCGTCGACGAGGACGAGGGCGAGAGGCCCCCCGGGAGCTTGGAGGCGAGTGGGGTTTCTGTGGGCTCGGAGCCGGGTGGAGGAGGCAGGGCGCTGGCGGGCTTCAGGGCGGCGTCGATTCCCTTTGTGAGCGCCGGAGCGGTGATCGAGACCGTTTCCGCTTCAGCTGGCGCGGTCTTGTCGTCGTAGTACTGCAGTTCAAAGCCTTTCGCACCGAACAGGAGCTTGTACCCACCGCTCGGGAGCCCGCGAAGTGTGTATTCGCCGTTTGCTTCCGCGAGTGCGCATTCGAAGTCGCCGCCGGGGCCGGTCTGCAGCGCACAGACGACGGCCTTTTCGATCGGTGCCCCCGTTTCGGCGTCGGTCACCGTGCCGGTTATTTCGGCGCCCGGCGAGAGTTCCGCGTCGATGCCCGTCGTTGTCTTTTCGCCGGCCACGGGCACCGTCTCTGCTTCGGTGGGCAGTGGCTTCTCGTCGTAGTACTGGGGCATGTAGTCGAGCTTGCTTTCTTCCGGGTCCCTGAATTCCACGAAATAGCTTTCCGGGTGGAGTTCGGAAACCGTGTATTCGCCGTCTGCGTCGGTCTTCGCGCAACCGTAATGACCTTTGGCTTCTTCTTCGCTGAACACTTCGATGTTCGTCGAGAACGCGCAGACTTCGATGCCCGGGAGCGCGACATGGGAGGCCGTCACCTCGCCGGATATCGCCCCCGACGCTTCGGCGCCGAGCGCGTTGCTCGCAGGCCCGAGGAGCGCGATGACGAGCGCGATCGCGGCCAGCAGGAGTGGCGGCCGAGCGCCGCGGCCGCACCGCCCAACCTTGGACCCTCGACCAGCCCCCACCATTTCGCCCTTCCCGTGATTGCCCAGCGAGCCACGTGACGGTACCAAAGGTCGGAACTCAGGGCAAGGCATGCGCCATCTCCTGTGCGGTTGGCACGCTCAGCCCTTGCCGTGCCTGCTGTTGGCCGTGCGCAGCGTCACGATCGCCTGATCGGTGTGCGTCGCGCCGGCTGGGTTGTGGGCGACGACGATCGCGCGCGCTCTCAGCACATGGCTGCGCGCCAGCAGCTTCCTGGCCGTCTGCGACAGATCCAGCGTCAGCGCCTTGGAATGGCCGCCGGCCACCGTGAACGACCCCGTGGCGAGCGTAAGCACGGCGGCCTTCGGCTTGGCCTCACGACCGGGTACGCCGGCGAGCACGGCCTTGAGCGTGCGCAGCGTGATCGTTCCCGTGCAGCTGATCTCGCCGGAGGGGCACTCGACCTTCACGACGAGCGCGCCGGCGCGGCTGACGATCAGCGAGGCGCTCGCGATCCTGGCTTCGGGAGAGCCTTCTTTGAGCTCTTTGATGCCCAGCGCCACTGTCTTCGCTTCTTCTTCCTGGCGCTTCTTGGCGGCTGCGCCGGCCGCGACTTCTTCAGCGTGCTTGTTCGCTGCGGCTTCTCCTTCCAGCTTGATCCTGGCGGCTTCTTCCTCGTGGGCTTTCACTTCCGCCGCCGTTTCGACGGTCAGCGTCGCGGCCGTCGTCGGCGTTTCACCGGCGTCGTTCTCGAACACCGCGCGGTACTCGTCGCCGCTCTGCGCGCTCGTCGTGTGTTCGACCGTCAACGTGTCGCTCGTGACCCCCTGGTCGCTCGTGTCGTCTTCGAAGGAGCCCGCTCCCCTTTTGAGTTGCCACCGCACCGACGCCGCACCCGTGGCGGCCGCCGTAAAGGTCGCGTTGCTGCCTTCGCTGACCTTCACCGACACCGGATCTTCGCTCACCGCCGGCCTGGCTTCGACGGTCAGCGTGGCGGCCGTCGTCGGCGTTTCACCGGCGTGGTTCTCGAACACGGCGCGGTACTCGTCACCGCTCTGCGCGCCGGTCGCGTGTTCGACCGTCAACGCGTCGCTCGTGACCCCCTGGTCGCTCGTGTCGTCTTCGAAGGCGCCGGCCCCCTTTTTCACCTGCCACTGCACCGACGCCGCACCCGTGGCGGCCGCTGTGAAGGTCGCGTTGCTGCCTTCGCTGACCTTCACCGATACCGGATCTTCACTGACCACCGGCTTGGATTCGACGGTCCCCGTGACCGTCTCCGTACCGCCGCTCCTGTAGTAGTCGATCCGCATCTCCTGCGATGCCTGTCCGCAGCTTTCGGCGAACGTGATCGGTATGTCGGGTCCATCTTCGGGCGCGTTGCCGAACGAGCCCGACAGCGTCCCGCTCGTGGAGACGAACGTGTAGGTCTGCCCGACGACGAGTTCCGGACAGGGTTCCCCTTCCCACGGCGGGCCCACTTCGACCGCAAGCGTCGAGTCACCCAGTTCGATCTCACCTTCAGAGACCAGCTGCGAGTAGTCCAGCGACGCGAGCATTTCACTGCCGGTGATCTCGAAGGCGATCTTGCTGCCGGAATCGAGCCTGACGCTGCTGGCTTCGATCGAGCCGGCCGGTTCCAGTCTTTCTCCCACGTCGATTTCGGCGTCCTTGGTCGTCAGCGGGCCGACTTCGCCCTCGCCTGAGAACAGGATGTGGCTCAGTTCCACCGAGTGCCTGTCTTCGGAGTTGAGTTCGCCATCCCCGAGGGCGACGACGCCGTTTTCGAACCCGGCCTTGGTGGCGCTCGGCCCGTCGATCGTCAAAGACCCGACCTCGGTTTCGTTTTCCAGGTAAAAGGCCGCGCCCTTGCTGAGTTCGACCGTCAGCGCGTCGCTGGCGCCCGACAGGGCGCCTACCAGCAGCAGCCCGTTTGCGCCGGCTGGACTGCCGCCGCGCCCAGCAACGGCCCATTTCTGCGGGGCGGAGAGATGGAGCTCCGGTTCCACGTAATCCCAGGCCTGCCCGCTGCTCCCGGTCGAGGGCGAGGCGCCGAGCCCACCTTTCCCCACCGTGAGCGCTTCCCCGCCTATTTCATATTCATCGCCGTCGTCGATTTGCATCGATTCGGCCGCCAGCCCCTTGAGGTCGTTGTAGCTGAAATAGCATTCGGCTTCGCGCGGCTCGGCCGTGCACGCCGGGCTTGTGAGCCGTGGAAAGGTGAGCGTCCCGATCTTCTCCGCGTCCGCCGGCGCCGAGTCTGCCGCCCAGTTTTCCGCTTCCGACCAGTCTTCTGACGCTGTGGAGCCGCCAGTCCACGTGAACGAGGGAGCGCTCGCCAGCGCGCTCGGCGCAAGCCCGAGGCAGAGACCCAACGCGGCGAGCAGGTACACCACGCGCGCGCTCCCTGCGCAGACCCTTGCGCCACGGTAGCGGCCGTCTTCGGACCTTCCGTTGGTCCCCATCAGTTCCACCCTCCATGTGATGAGCCGGGGGGCGAAGGTACCAGAGCGCGAACGCCACCGCAAGGATGCACGGCGGCCTGCTCGGGCTCTCCAGGTGTGGCTGACCGCCGCGCTCCGGTCTATTGCGGATCGACGTCCACGCTGAAGTTGACCCCGGCGTACAGGCGGGTGCCGGCGACCAGCCGCACGGCCTCGCCAATCGCCTGCACCGCCCCGCGGCGGTTGGCGGCCTTCACGATCAGCACCGATCGCTCGCGCCCGCGTAGCCGAAACAACGTCGCTGGGCCGAGCACGGACGTTTCCTCGCCGGCGCTGGTGCCGGCGCCGGAAAGACAGCTCGCGAGCGACTGTCGCACCGCATCCGCGGCGCCACGCGCTCGGTTGGACTCGACAGCCGAGCAGACGATCCTGATCAGATGTGAGAACGGCGGATAGCTCAGCGCGCGGCGGCGCTCGAGCTCCCCGGCGATGAAGCCCTGGCTGTCGTGGCGAGAGGCGTACACGATGGAGCGGGAGTCGGGCGCGATCGTCTGCACGAGCACACGCCCGTGACCGCCCCGCCCGGCGCGCCCGGCGAGCTGGGCGATGAGCGCGAACGTCCGCTCCTCGGCGCGGAAGTCGGGAAAGCGCAGGGTGGCGTCGGCGTCGAGCACGACCCCAAGGCTGACATCGGGGAAGTCGTGGCCCTTGGCGACCATCTGGGTTCCGATCAGCACCCCGCAGTCGGCCGCCTCGAAGCGGCGCAGGAGCGCGCCCACGCCATGCTCCTCGTCGTCGGCGACCGCGTCCGCGTCGAGGCGAAAGACGGGGAAGCGGCCGTCGTCGAAGACACTCGTCAGATCATGCTGCAGGCGCTCGGTGCCCGCACCGTGGCGGGCGACGGAGGTGGAGGAGCACTGGCAGCAGCGCGCGGGCACCGGCTCGCGGTGGCCGCAGTGGTGGCAGGCGAGGTATCCGCCGGCACGGTGCAGCACGAGCGCGACGTCGCAATCCGGACAGCTCCACACCCGTCCGCAGGAGCGGCAGGAGAGGAAGTTCGACCAGCCGCGGCGGTTGAGCAGCACGATCGCCTTCCCCCGCTGTGCGCGCACCTCGGCGAGCGCCTGTGCGGTGAGCGGATGCAGCCCGTGAGCCTCGCCGCGCATGTCCAGCACGTGCACGGCGGGCAGCGGCCGGCCGTCGACCCGCCGCGCCATGACGCACGCGGGCAGGCGCTGAACGCTCTCCGGACGCGGCGTGGCGCTGCCCAGCAGCAGCACCGCGGCGCAGCGCTCGGCCCGCTCGGCGGCCACGTCGCGGGCGTCGTAGCGAGGGTCGCCCTCGTGCTTGTAGGAGGAGTCGTGCTCCTCGTCGACGACGATCAGGCCGAGATCCTCGATCGGGGCGAACACGGCCGAGCGCGGTCCCACGCACACCCTCGCCTCGCCCTCGCGCAGGCGCCGCCACTCGGCGTAGCGCTGGCCGGGGGTCAACCGCGAGTGCATCACGGCGACGGTGTCGCCGAAGCGTTCGACGAAGCGCCCGACGATCTGCGGGGTGAGCGCGATCTCGGGCACCAGCACGATCGCGCCGCGGCCCTGCTCCAGCGCGGCCTCGGCGGCGCGCAGGTAGACCTCGGTCTTGCCCGACCCGGTCACGCCGTACAGCAGCCGCCGCTCGCCGCGGCGCTCGTTCAGCGCCTGCAGGATTGGCGCGAGCGCCGCCTGCTGGTCGCGCGTGAGCTCGGGCGCGCGCGGACTGCGCGTCCCCACCGACAGGTGACGTGGGCGGGCCACGACGCGGCGCTTGCGCCCGCTCAACCGGCGCGCGGCCCCCGGTGCCAGCACCAGGCCGAGCGCGCGGGCGATCGTCGAGCAGTACTCGGCTGCGATCCATTCGGCCAGCGCCACCAGGTCAGCGGGCAGGGTGGGCGTGCCATCGTCCAGCGCCCGCAGGGGCGCGAGCAGCTTCTCCTCGGCGACCTCGCTGCTGTCGGCCAGGCCGACGACCACGCCGAGCACCTGCCGGCGCCCGAACGGCACGACCAGCGTCGAGCCGACGTCCACGCCGCCGCGCAGCGCCTCGGGCAGCCTGTAGTCGAACGGCCCGCGCAGGCTGCGCGCAGTCGTCATCGGCTCGACCTGGGCGATGGAGGACATCGCCTCCGACCCTAGAGGGCTCGCCGGTCAGAGGCCGGCGGCGGCGCGCAGCGCGGCGGCCTTGTCCGTCCGCTCCCACGTGAAGTCGTGGTCGTCGCGGCCGAAGTGCCCGTAGGCGGCGGTCTTCTGGTAGATCGGGCGGTGCAGCTTGAGCTCCTCGCGGAAGGAGCCGGGGCGCAGGTCGAAGACCTCGTCGACGGCGCGCGCGATCTGCCCGCGGGTGAGACCTTCTTTCTCGGTGCCGAACGTCTCGACCATGACCGACACCGGGTGCGCCACACCGATCGCGTAGGCGACCTGCACTTCGGCGCGATCGGAGAGCTTGCCGGCGACGATGTTCTTGGCCACCCAGCGCGCGGCGTAGGCCGCCGAGCGATCTACCTTGGAGGGGTCCTTGCCGGAGAACGCTCCGCCGCCGTGACGGGCCATGCCGCCGTAGGTGTCGACGATGATCTTGCGGCCGGTCAGGCCGCAGTCGCCCATCGGTCCGCCGATCACGAAGCGTCCGGTGGGGTTGACGAGGAAGTTCCGCAGGAGCTTCTTCTCGTCGTAGAGCTCGGCCGGCAGCACCGGTCGCAGCACGTGCTCCAGGAGGTCTGGCTTGATCAGGGTCTCGGCGTCGATCCCGTCGGCGTGCTGGGTGGAGATCAGGATCTTCTCGATCTCCACCGGCCGCCCATCCTGGTAGCGGATGGTCACCTGCGTCTTTCCGTCGGGACGCAGGTACGGGAGCACCTCTCCCTTGCGGACCTCCGACAGGCGCTTGGCGAGCTTGTGGGCGAGCGAGATCGGCAGCGGCATCAGCTCGTCGGTCTCGTCCGAGGCGTAGCCGAACATCATCCCCTGGTCGCCCGCCCCGGCGACGTCCAGCTCGTCCTCGTCGGAGGGATCGTGGCGTGTCTCATAGGCGGCGTCGACGCCCTGGGCGATGTCCGGCGACTGCTTGTCGATCGCGTTGATGACCGCGCACGTGTCGCAGTCGAAGCCGTACGCGGCGTTGTCGTAGCCGATCCGGCGCACGGTCTCGCGCGCGATCTCCTGGATGTCCACGTATGTGTCTGTCGAGATCTCCCCCGACACGACGATCAGGCCGGTGTTGACGAGCGTCTCGCAGGCCACGCGGCCGTAGGGGTCGTCGGTCAGGACGGCGTCGAGAACGCCGTCGGAGATCTGGTCGGCGATCTTGTCGGGATGGCCCTCCGTGACCGACTCGGAGGTGAACAGGAACTCGTTGTCGGAAAGCTCAGTCATGGCTTGCGGGATCAGCTCCGGGGGTCATGGGCGGGGTTGGGGTTCCTCGGCCGCGGGTTTGGCGAAAAGTCGCAGAAGTCTACGCGGCGCGGGCTCCACCGCGCTGACCGCGCTCGACGAAGTCGATGATCAGGGGCACGCCGTCCATCCCGTAGCGGGCCCGCAGGCGGTTCTCCAGGAAGTAGGCGTAGTCACGGGTCACGCGCGTACGGGAGTTGACCTGGATGGCGAAGCGCGGTGGCCGCTCGCCGATCTGGGCCATGTAGATCAGCTTCAGGCGATGCCCCCCGGCGCCCCTGCGCGTTCCCACCGGCGGCTGGCGGGCCTGGACGGCCTCTGACAGGAAGCGGTTGAGCTCCGGGGTGGGGATGCGCCCGGCCATGCGGTCGCCCAACGCGATCGCCTCGCTCAGCAGGCGCGCGACGTGGCGACCGGTCTTGGCGCTGACGGTGAGCACGCGCGGGCGCAGACGCAGCTTTTCGGCCACGCGCGCCCGTTCGTGCTCGAGATCGAGCCTGCCGCCGGCGTCGCTGTCGGCGCGCTCCTGCACGTCCCACTTGTTCAGCACGACCGCGGTCGCACAGCCGGCCTTCATGGCCAGCTCGGCGATGCGCAGATCCTGGGAGGTGACGCCGTCGCTGGCGTCGCAGACGACGAGCGCGACGTCCGCTCGCTCGGCGGCGCGCTGGGAGCGCAGGGTGGTGTAGTACTCGACCGAGTCGGCGACCTTCGACTGCCGGCGCATGCCGGCGGTGTCGACGAGGATCAACCTGCGATCGCCCACCATCAGCGGCATGTCGATCGCATCGCGGGTGGTGCCGGCGAGCTCGGAGACGATCACCCGCTCCTCGCCGAGGAAGCGGTTGACCAGCGAGGACTTGCCGACGTTGGGCCGTCCGATCACGGCCAGCCGCACGGTGTCGTCCTCGGGCTCGGTGTCCTGGGTGGGTGGGTTCAGATCGAGCAGCTCGACAATCCTGTCGAGCAGGTCGCCCGAGCCGAGGCCCTGGGCGGCGGAGACGGCCATCGGCTCGCCCAGGCCGAGCCGATGGAAGTCGGCGGCAAGCGGCAGCTCGGCGACGGTGTCGCACTTGTTGGCGGCGACGATGCTCGGCAGCGGAGCGCGGCGCAGCAGGTCGGCCATCTCCTCGTCGCCCGGGCGCACGCCGGCGCGCGCGTCGACGACCAGCACCGCCACCTGGGCGTCGGCGAGACCCGCGCGCGCCTGCTCGCGGATCGAGCCGGCGAGCGGGTCCTGGTCCTCGAAGTCCATGCCTCCGGTGTCGATCAGCTTGAACTGGCGTCCGTTCCACTCGCAGTCGAGCTCCTTGCGGTCGCGCGTGACGCCCGGGCGCTCGTGCACGACCGCCTCGCGCGTGCCGCTGAGGCGGTTGATGAGCGAGGACTTGCCCACGTTTGGATAGCCGACGACGGCGACCTTCATGGGGCCAGTATGACGGGCAGCGCGTGGGGCTCCGTGATGCCGTCGGCGGCCTGGGCAGTGTCTTCACGGCCAGCGATCGTATAGCGATGGTTATACGCAGTTCGCTGGCGAGCAATTACGTCGCGGAAGTGCGTATAACGATGGTATGTCGGACTACCCGGACGCTCTCCGTGCAAGCGCAGCGATGCGGCCGACGACCTCGTTCACGCGCAGACCGGTCGTGTCGATCGTGACGGCGCCGGCAGCCGCGCGCAGCGGGCTGTGCTCCCGGCTGCTGTCCCGCTCGTCGCGCATGGTCTGCTCGGCGAGCACCATCCCGGCGTCGGCGCCCAGCTCGGCCGCACGCCTGCGCGCCCGCTCGCGCGGGTCGGCGTCCAGAAAGACCTTGAGCGCAGCGTCGGGGGCCACCACGGTGCCGATGTCGCGCCCCTCGGCAACCCAGTCGCCGTGGGCGATCAGCTCGCGCTGCTTGGCCACGAGCGCTTCGCGCACACCCGGATCGGCGGCAACGACCGACGCCGCCTCGGAGACGGCGGGCGCGCGAATCGCCTCGCTCACGTCGCGCCCGTCGAGCAGCACGTGGCGGGCAGCTCCCGGCGAGGCTCCCGCGGGGGCATCGGCGAGATCGATCGTGACTGCGTGCGCAAGCTCACCGAGCGCTCCGGGGCGCTCCGGGAGCACCCCTCCCCCGCGCTCCAGCGCGGCGAGCGCGACGCAGCGATACAGGGCGCCGCTGTCGAGGTAGGCGAAGCCCAGCTCGTGCGCCAGCGCCCGGGCGACGGTGGACTTGCCCGCGCCGGCGGGCCCGTCGATCGCTACGAGCACAGCCGCGCGAGGTCCTCGACGAACCCCGGGTAGGACACCGCGGCGGCGTCCATACCGACCACCTCGACGCCCTCGCGCGAGGCCAGGCCGGCGACGGCGCCCATCATCGCCAGGCGGTGGTCCCCGCGGGCGTCGATGCTTCCGCCGCGCAGGCCGCCGCTGCCGCGCACGGCGAAGCCGTCGTCCGCGGCCTCGATGTCCGCGCCCAGGCCGCGCAGTCCCTCGACGACGCCGGCGATGCGGTCGGACTCCTTCACGCGCAGCTCCTGCGCGCCGCGCACGACGGTCTCGCCCTCGGCGAAGCAGCCGAGCAGCGCAACGAGCGGCAGCTCGTCGATCGCGAGCGGCACCTCGTCGGGCTCGACGACGGTGCCCTCGAGCGCGCCGTGGGCGACGTCGAGATCGCTGACGGGCTCCTCGGGCGCGAGCTCTCCGGTCTCGTCCTCGAGGTCGCCCAGCACGATGCCCCGCATGCGGCGCAGGATGCGCAGGAAGCCGGTGCGCGTCCAGTTGACGCCGACGTCGCCGATCAGCAGGCGCGAGCCGGGCACGAGCACGCCGGCGGTGACGAGGAACGCGGCCGAGCTCGGGTCGCCGGGGACGGTCACGCGCTCGAGCGTCAGCTCGTCGGCGTTGACGACGGTGACGTGGCGACCGTTGCGGTGGATGGCCACGCCGGCGCGCAGCAGCATCCGCTCGGTGTGGTCGCGGCTGCGCGCGGGCTCGCCGACGGTGCTCGCCCCGTCGGCGGCGAGCGCGGCGAGCAGGATGCACGACTTGACCTGGGCGCTGGCGACCTGGAGCTCGTAGGAGATCGCACGCAGCCGCGCGCCGTGCACGTGCAGCGGCGGGAAGCGCCGGTCGCGTGCGTCCAGCTCGGCGCCCATCTGGCGCAGCGGCTCGGCGATCCGATCGACCGGGCGGCGGCGGATGGACTCGTCGCCGTCGAGCGTGAACGAACGGCCGTCCTGCGCCGCCAGCCAGCCGGGGAGCAGCCGCATCAGCGTGCCGGCGTTGCCCACGTCGATCGGCTCCTCCGGCTCGCGCGCGTCGCGCAGGCCGGTGCCGCGCACGACGAGATCCTCGCCGTGCACCTCCACGAGCGCCCCCAGGGCGCGAACGGCGTCGAGCGTCGAGGTCGTGTCGGCGGCGTGCAGGAAGCGCTCGATGCGCACGGGCTCGGAGGCCATCGCGCCGAGCAGCGCGGCGCGATGGGAGATCGACTTGTCTGCCGGCGCCCGCAGCTTGCCGGAGAGTCCGTGGGCGGGCTCGAAGCGAAGGTTCATCGGGTGGCGCTCATGCTTGCACGACCGGGAAGCCGAGGTTCGCGATCAGCTCCCTGGCGCGCGCGGCGTGCTCCTCGCCGGCGATCCACAGCGCGACCACCCCCTGCCGGTTGTCCTGGGAGGGCGAGAGCACCATGTCGGCGATGTTCACGCCGGCGTCGCCCAGCGCCAGCGCGATCTCGGCGATGACCCCCGGGCGGTTGGGCACGGACGCGCGCAGCTCGAGCACAGACTCCCCGCCCACACCGCCGACCAGCCCGGCGCCGAGCAGCGCCTCGCGGTCGGCGCGCGCCCGTTCGTTCCACGCGGTCACGGCGGCCGCGTCGCCGGCGTGCAGCGCCGCGCGCATCTCCCCCAGGCGCGCCGCGAGCTCGTCGATGCCGGCGATGAGGGCGTCGCTGTTGGACAGGTAGATGTCGGTCCAGATGGCGCTGTTGGCGCCGGCGACGCGGGTGGCGTCGCGGAAGCTCGGTCCGACCGCGGGCAGCCGCTGGGACTCCTCGCCGAGCAGGCTTGCGGCCTGGGCGACGAGCAGGTTGGCGAGCACGTGCGGCAGGTGCGACACGCACGCCATCAGGCGATCGTGCGTGGCGGCGTCGATGGCGGTGGGGCGGGCGCCGAAGCGGCTCAGCAGCCGGTGCAGGCGCTCGTAGAGGACGCCGGCGGTGCTGCCTTTGGCGGGGGTGAGGTACCACGTGGCGCCCTCGAACAGGTCCTCGCGGGCGTGCTCCACGCCGGCGGTCTCGGCGCCCGCCAGCGGGTGTCCGCCGACGAAGCGCTCGTCGGCGCCGGCGTCGGCGAGCACACGCTTGGTCGAGCCGACGTCGCTGACGACGCAGTCCGGGGCGGCGCTGGCGAGCGCCAGGCGCACGGCCTCCGCCAGGGCGCCCACGGGCGCGGCGACGAACACGACGCCGGCGCCGGCGACGGCGGTGGGCACGTCGGCGGCCTGCGAGTCGATGGCGCCGAGCTCCAGCGCCCTGGCGCGCACGCGCTCGTCGGGGTCATACCCGCACACCTCGGCGTCTGCGCGCCCACGCGCGGCCAGGCCGATCGAGCCTCCGATCAGCCCGACGCCGAGGACCGCGACCCTCAAGGAGCGTGCCCCGCTTGGCGCCTTGCGGGAACGCGGATCATCAGACGGCGCTGAGCGCCTTGCCGGCTAGCGCGGTGGCCCGCTCGACCGCGCGCGCGTACTCGGCGAAGTCGTCCGCCCGCAGCGCCTGCGGCCCGTCGCAGATGGCCTCGTCGGGGTTCGGGTGCACCTCGACGATGATGCCATCGGCGCCGACGGCGGCGGCGGCGAGCGACAGTGGCGTCACCAGGTCGCGCCGCCCGGCGGCGTGGCTGGGGTCGACGATCACCGGCAGGTGGGAGAGCTCCTTGAGCACGGGCACGGCCATCAGGTCGAGCGTGAAGCGGTAGGCGGTCTCGAACGTGCGGATGCCGCGCTCGCAGAGCATGACGCTGGGGTTGCCTTCCTTGAGGATGTACTCGGCGGCCATCAGCAGCTCGTCGAGCGTCGCGGAGAACCCGCGCTTGAGCAGCACCGGACGCCCGGCGCGGCCGAGCTCGGCGAGCAGCGGGTAGTTCTGCATGTTGCGCGCGCCGATCTGGATCACGTCGGCGACCTCCAGCACCGCGTCCAGGTCACTGACATCCATCAGCTCGGTGACGATCGGCAGGCCGGTCTCGGCCTTCGCCTCTGCGAGCAGCCGCAGCCCCTCCTGGCCGAGGCCCTGGAAGGCGTAGGGGGACGTGCGCGGCTTGTAGGCGCCGCCGCGCAGCAGCGTGGCGCCGGCGTCGCGCACCACGCGGGCTGTCTGCAGCGTCTGCTCGCGCGACTCGACCGTGCACGGCCCGGCGATCAGCGCGAAGTTCTCCCCGCCGACCTTGCGGCCGTCGATGTCGAGCACCGTGCGCTCGCCGTGGGTGATCTGGGCGGAGGCGAGCTTGTAGGGCTTGAGGATCGGCACCACGCGATCCACCCCCGGCTGGCCCTCCAGACCGAGGCTCTCGACGTTGGCGTCCTGCTCCACGTCGCCGATCGCTCCGATCACGGTCACGCGCGCGCCCGAGCTGCGGTGTGCGCGCGCGCCGGCTCGCTCGATCTTGGCTACGACCGCCTCCACCTCTTCCTCGGTGGCGGTCTCTTTCATGACAATCATCATCGACTCATCCTTTCACTGCGCCTGGAGATGTTAGAGGTGCTGGGTCAGGTGAATGAGATCCCGTCCACCTGTCCCGCCCACGCTGGTCGTGAATAGGACGCTGATGCGCCCGCGTGAACGGCGCTCGGCCCCGTATGGGGGACCCGGTGCGGCCTCGGGCACCCGCTCACGGACGGGTGCGGGCCGAAGCGCCTAGCTAAATCGCCAGGCGGAATAGGCGCGTAAGGACGGCCACGTAGCGTCTACGAGAGAGGTGCAACCGGATGTGCGAGCGGACGCGGTCATGGCTGTCTTCTGTGTTTGTAGCAGACAAACGGCGCGCGGTCGAGTGTTGGGAGACAATTTGGCGAGGATCCGTCGGATGGCGGCCGGGGCGGCCGGTCTCAGGGCTGCGTGTCGCTCAGCGCGCGGGCGCGGGCTGGAGCACCTCGGCGAGCGCCTCGAGGAAGCGACGATTCTCCTCCGGCAGGCCGTAGGTGACGCGCAGCGCGGGCGTGCGGCTGCCGAGCGCGCTGCCGCCGCGCACGAGCACGCCGCGCTCCTCCAGGCCGCGCATGACCGCCTGCTCGTCGTGGTCCTCCCCGAGCGCGAACCAGCAGAAGTTCGCCTGCGACTCGGCGGGCTGGATGCCGAGCGCGCGCAGGCGCTCGTCGACGGAGATCCGCTCGGCGACGGTGCGGATCACGCGATCCTCGACGGCGTCCTGATGCGCGAGCGCCTCGACGGCGGCGGCCTGGGCGAGCGCGTTGCAGAAGAACGGCTGGCGCACCTGGTCGAGCGCGCGCGGCAGCTCCTCCGAGCCGCACAGCGCGAAGCCGACGCGCAGGCCGCACAGTCCGTGGACCTTGGAGAAGGTGCGCAGCAGGATGAGATTGGGGTGGGCGTCGAGCAATTCCAGCGAGGCGTCGGCGTCGTCGAGCGTGTTGAACTCGCAGTAGGCCTCGTCGAGGATCACGCACACGTACGGGGGCACCTCGGCGAGAAAGCCGGCGATGTCCGCCAGCGGGACGGCGGTGCTGGTGGGGTTGTTGGGGTTGCACACGAGCACCAGCCGCGTCGCGACGGTGATCTCGCGCAGCATCGCCGGCAGGTCGTGGCGCTCGGCGTGGTCGAGCCCAACTGTCACAGCGCGCGCGCCGGAGGCTGCGCTGAGATGCGGGTACACGGAGAAGGACGGCCACGCGTACACGAGCTCGGCGCCGGGCTCCAGCAGCGCCTCGCCGGCCGCGAGCAGGATGTCGCACGAGCCGTTGCCGATGGCGATGCGCGAACGGGGCACGCCGTAGCGGTCGCTGAGGCGCTGGCGCAGCAGCGAGCTGGAGGGGTCGGGGTAGCGGTTGAGCGTGCCCAGCGCGCGCTCGATCGCCTCGCGGACCTCCGGCAGCGGCGGGTAGGGCGACTCGTTGCTGGCCAGGCGCACGAGCGGCTCCTCGTGCGCGTAGCCGCCGGCGGCAGGGTATGTGGGGATGCGCCCGATGCGCTGCGAGAACTCGATCGCCACGGGCCCATTGTACGTGGTCGCTGCGTGGCCCGATCCCCAGCAATGGAGCCGAATCGGAGCGGTTGCGGCGACAGCGCGAAGCGGGGCGGAGCGGCCCGCCGCCACCTCATCTTCGACCCGCGGCCTTCAGCGACAGGGGGGCGCTCGTCCTCTGCGCTGTCGAGCCGTCCGGGACGGTGGCCGTCGCCGTGGCTCGCAGGCCGTGGCGACTTCGCTCGAGCAGCTTCAAGCCGCGGCGGCCGAGGCTCAGCGAGACGGCGTCGGCCTTTGCCACCGCGAGGCCCGTGAAGCTCTCGCTTGCGATGGTCACGGTCGTCCAGCTGCGCTTCCTGTGGCTGCCCGTCCCGGTGGTCCTGCTGAGGGCCGTCGTCAGCTTGAGCGTGCCGCTACACGGCGAGTACTGACAGCCCAGGACGATCCTGACGCGGCCGTTGCGCGCCACCTTTGCGCTCTCGTTGAATTCGGGCTCGACCGTCACCGCCTCGCAGGCGGGGGTCGGGGGGCCGCTCGGCGCGCTGGCGGGGACGCTGCCGGCGTAGATGCAGCCGTCCGCCCAGGCGACGCTGGTGCCGTCGAACGCGAGCCCGGCGACAGCTTCGCCATCACCGGCGAGCGGGAAGCTGATCGGCCGCGCGTTGCCGCCCAGGTCGGTGAGGGCGAGCTGCGAGCGGTCGGCTCCTGCCGGTGTGACGTACACGATTTCGTCGTCGGCGATGGCGATCAGCGGACTGGCGGGGTCGACGGCGATCGGGTGCAGCTGCGGCTGCGCCGGGGACGCCCAGTAGAGGCCCCCGGGCCCGCCGGTCGCGATCGCCAGCGTCCCGTCGGCGTCGAGAGCGAAGCCACAGGCTTCGGCCGGTTCCTGTTCGTGGGCCATCCCCACGCCGTTCGAGACAGACGTGCATCCATACGTCCCGGATGGCAGCAGCACGCTGTACACGGGCGTCCCGGCGAGCGTCGTCACGGCGATGTCGTTCGCGCTCAAGCTCGCGATGTAGGAGCCGGCGACGGACAGACCGGAGCTGCCGATCGCTCCTATGTCCCGCGCGGGCGCGCCGGTCGCGAGATCCTCGACATACGCCTTCTCGTTGTCGGCATCCTTGTGCACCGGCTCGGCGAGCACCGCTTCGTCGCCCGAAAGCCCGATGGCGCCGTTCGCGAGCGAGGGTCCACCGAACCGGCGAAACGGTCCTCCCGGCGGACCGCCGAACGCCGCGACCGACCGCACTTCCGGCAGATCCGGCATGCCGCACGCCCCCGACACGGGTCCGCACTGGGGCGCTTCGAGCTGGTAGGCGAACGTGACCTCCGTCGCTGAGGCGAGCAGACCGAGCGGCCTGGTTTCTTCTTCGGAGGACGACACATCCGGTGCGGAGAACAGCATCGAGCCGTGCGATCCGGGGACAGCAGCGAAGATCGAGAGCTCCGAGCGCGACGTGCCCGCCGAGGCGCCCGGAGCGCTGCGCGCGCCCCACACGACCTCAGACCCCGCGAACGCGGGACCGACGGCCGTCTGGTACTCGCTCATCGCCCCGAGCGTCGAGAACTGCGTCATCGCCCCGAGCGGCGCGAACTGCGCGCTGGCCGACGCGGGGGCCATCGCCAGCGCGGCGGCGACGATCGCCGCGAGCAGGGCGCGCCGCTGACGCGGAACGCCGTGAACCAGCACTACTGTGCCGATTCCAGATCGGCGCGCAGCGCGCGGGCGTCGCCGAGATAGACGTGCGCGGGCACGTGCGCGTCGTCGGCGTAATAGTGGATCAGGACCCTGATCACGCGCGGCATCGACCGGGGGACGGGGATCTCCTGCGCGCACAGCAGCGGCACGCGGTCGAAGCCGACGGAGCGGGCGGCGACGGCGGGGAACTCGGCGTTGAGGTCCCGGGTGGCGGTGAAGATGCAGCTGACGACGCTCTCCGGCGTCAGCGCGTTGCGCTCCATGATCTCGCGCATCAGCTCGATCGTCGCGTCCAGGATGTCCTGGGCGTTGTTGAGCTTCACGCTGACGGCCCCACGCAGGGCGAACAGTCGCATGGCGGGCGATTGTGTCAGAGCGTACCCCGTCAAGGGGCACAGGCGAGCTTGCGCAGGCGCTCGACCTCGGCCTGCGCCAGGCGCCGGTGCGCCCCGGGCGCGAGGCCGCCGAGCGCCAGCGGGCCGAAGTTGGTGCGCGTCAGCTCGAGCACCGGATGGCCGACCGCCTGGCACATCCTGCGCACCTGGCGGTTGCGACCCTCGTGGATGGTCAGCTCGATCAGGTTCGATCCGGACCCGCCCACGCGGCGCACGCGCGCGGGCGCGGTCGGGCCGTCCTCGAGCTGCACGCCGGCGCGCAGGGCGCGCAGGGCGTCCGTGCGGATGGGGCCACCGCCGAGCTTCACGCGGTAGGTCTTGGGCACTTGAAAGCGCGGGTGGGTCAGGCGGTTGGCGAGCTCGCCGTCGTTGGTGAGCAGGATCAGGCCGGAGCTGTCGATGTCCAGGCGACCGACCGGGTACAGGCGCAGCCCGCACGCGGGCACCAGCTCCAGGACCGTGGGGCGCCCGTGGGTGTCGCGCGCGGTGGAGACCACCCCGACGGGCTTGTTGAGGGCGTAGAGCACGCGCGGCTCTGGTCCTGCCAGCGGGCGTCCGTCGAGTGCCACGCGGCTGTCCTCGCCGACCTCGCGGGCTGGGTCGGTGACGATCTCCTGCTCGACGCTCACGCGTCCGGCCGCGATCAGCGCCTCGGCGGAGCGCCTGGAGGCGACGCCAGCGTGTGCGAGGTACTTGGCTAGGCGCATGCCGGCTGGGCCGTGGCGGAGCTCATCTGCTGCAACCATAGGACGCGTACGGTCACGCCTGCCCCGCGGCGCCGGCCGCTCGACCATGGACCTGGAACTGCTCGATCACACGCTCGCCGATCGCGGCGAACCACCGTTTCGCGCTCGCCAGGTGTGGGCGTGGGCGGCACGCGGCGCGAGCGGCTACGCGGGGATGACCAACCTGCCGGCGTCGCTGCGCGAGGCGCTCTCGCGCGAGCTGCCCTTCTCGAGCCTCGAGACGGTGCAGGAAGCCCGCGCGAGCGACGGCACGGTCAAGGCCCTGTTCCAGACCACCGACGGCCGCCCGCTCGAGGCGGTGCTCATGCGTTATCGAAGCCCTCCGGGGGGCGGCAGCCCTCCGGGAGCTGGCACCGGCCGGCGCTCGATCTGCCTCTCCTCTCAGTCGGGCTGCCCGCTGACGTGCACCTTCTGCGCGACGGGCGCGATGAAGTTCGCGCGCAACCTGACGATCTCGGAGATCATGGATCAGGCGCTGCACTTCCGGCGCATGGAACCGATCGACCACTGCGTGTTCATGGGCATGGGCGAGCCGATGCTGAACATCGAGAACGTGCTCGGCGCGTGCGAGCGTCTGCCCGACCTCGGCATCACCCACCGGCGCACGACGATCTCGACGGTCGGCTGGATACCGGGCATCGAACGCGTGGGCGAATGCGACATGCCGGTGCGCCTGGCGCTGTCGCTGCACGCCGCCGACGAAGCGCTGCGCTCGCAGCTGATGCCGGTGAACGAGCGCTACCCGCTGCGCGAGGTGATCGAGGCGTGTCGCGAGTTCTACGCGCGCAAGCGCCGCAGGGTGTTCGTCGAGTACGTGATGCTGGCGGGCGTCAACGACCGCTACGAGCAGGCGCTGGCGCTCGCCGACGTGCTCTGGCGCGGGCGCGAGGGCGAGCATGCGAAGCTCGGCCAGCCGATCTTCAAGGTCAACCTGATCCCCTACAACCCGATCGCGGCGGGCGCATATGAGGGGTCCGGCCGCGAGTCGATCGCGGCGTTCCGCACGGCGCTCGAATCACGCGGCATTCCCGTCACCGTGCGCCTCACGCGCGGGCGCGACATCGACGCCGCCTGCGGCCAGCTGGCCGCGCGCGCCGGGTAGGTCCGGAGCCAGCCAGTGCGTGACGATCGCCGGTCGCTCGGGATCGGTCATCGCGCGGATGCGATCGAAGCGTTCCCGATCGCGTGCACTGACGCGTTCGTGCTGGCGCTGATGCTCCTGCCAGGGAGGCGACGACGAACTGCTCGACGAAGCGGTCGGGCTCGGCGCTATCGCGCCACACGCGCCAGGAGCTTGCGCCCGTCCGCCGCCGGCTCCAGCGGGAGGCATAGAGCGCGGCCAGGAGGCTGTCCTGCAGCCCCGGCCGCGGCCGGTACTCGATGCTGACCATCACCGGGCCCTCGGATCGCTCGTCGCCGGCCAGCGGCGGAGGTGGACGGTCGTCGGCGGGCAGCAGTTCCTCGGGCGCGATCGAGCGGAACTTGAAGCGCAACCCCGCGAGTGGGCCGAGCGTGAGCCCGATCGCCGCCACAGCAGCGTCGATGACAGCCCGACCTGCTGCGCGCCGACGCCCATGACGGCGCTTCCGATCGCGTTGCCCCCCTGGAAGACGATCAGATAGAACCCCATCCCTCGCGCCTTGACCCATCCCGGCAGGCTGGACTGGTAGAGCGTGTTCAACGTCGAGAGCGCGAAGATCCACGCCATTCCCCCGAGCGCGAGCGCTACGCCGACGAGCGCGGTGATCCGGACGTAGGCCAGCACGAGCGCCAGGCCGCCGACGACCAGCGAGCCGCCGGTCAGCAGCGCGCTCGGCGTGCATCGAGCGCGCATCGAGGGCAGCAGCGCGGCCCCGGCGACGGCGCCGACTCCGACGCATCCGAGCAGCAGGCCATAGCCGCCGGAGCCCAGGTGCAGCCTGTCTTTCGCCGTCAGTGGCAGCAGCGCCCAGATCGAGCTCGCGAAGAAGACGAACAGCATGGCGCGCAGCAGCACGACTCGCAGCGCCGGGCTCGCCACCACGTAACGCGCGCCGGCGCGAATCGCCTCGCCGACGTGCTCTGGCGCCAGGGCCCCCTGTGGTCGACCGCCGCCGCGCCACCACAGGATGACCACGATCACCGCCAGGAAGCTCGCGGCGTTGACCAGGAACACCGATCCAGCGCTCGTGGCGGCAAGCAGCACACCGCCGATCGCGGGACCGATCGCGCGCGCCAGGTTCTGGTTGACCGAGCCGAGGGCGATCGCCTGCGGTCGCTGCGGCGCGGGGACCAGTTCAGGTTGCAGCGTCTGCCAGGTCGGGGATGTCCACGCCTGGCCGGCGCCGAGGGCGAAGACGAGCGCGAGCAGCACCAGAGGGGTGACCAGCCCGGCGAGCGCGAGCACTCCCAGCGCGAGCGCGGCCAGCAGCATGAAGCTCTGCGCGACGAGCAGAAAGCGTCTGCGGTCGACGAGATCGCCGACGGCGCCGGCCGGCACGGCGAACAGCAGCACCGGCAGGCTCGCCGCGCTCTGAATCAGCGCGACGGGCACCGCGGAGCTGGTCAGCGACAGCATCAGCCACTGCGCGCCGACCGTCTGCATCCAGCCGCCGATGTTGCTGACGAACTGCGCCAGCCACATCGCTCGGAACACGCCGGAGCGAAACGGTGCCCACCCCGATGAGACGGCGCTGGGCTGGCGCTCGCCGGGGCTACCTGTGGGCGGTGCGGTGTCTCGTGGGGTCAACCGCGCGTGCGCAGCGGAGGGGGATCGTCACGAGCGCTAGCCCGCGCGCGCCTCGCCGGCGCGCAGCAGGCGCTCGCGCAGCTCGGCCTGCTCCTCGGGAGTCGGGTCCCAGCGGGCGATGTCGGGCAGCTCGTCGATGTTGCGCAGCCCGAACAGCTTGAGGAACTGGGTGGTGGTGCGATAGAGGACCGCTCCGAACTGGGAGTGGCCGGCCTCCTCGATCATGCCGCGGTCGAGCAGCGTCGCGCTGGCCGAGTCGGCGCTGACGCCGCGGATGCGGGTGATCTCGGGTCGCGATATCGGCTGCAGGTAGGCGACGATCGCGAGCGTCTCGGCCTGTGCGGGGCTGAGCGTGGAGGCGCGCGGACGGCTGAACAGGCGCTGTGCGGCCTCCTCGGTCGCGGGATCGCTCGCGAGCGTCCAGCCGCCGCCCAGCTCGCGCAGCCTGATCCCGCGCCGGCCCGGGGCGTACTGCTCGGCGAGCACCGCCAACGCCGCGAGCACGGCGCCCTCGCCGGCCTGGGTGGCGTCGGCCAGCTCGGCGGGGCTGAGCGGGTCCGAGGACAGGAACAGCAGCGCCTCGACGGTGCGCGCCAGCACCGGCGCCTCCTCGACGGTGCCCGCCGGCATGGGCGGCTGCTCGACGGTGCCGGCCGGCGACGGCGCCTGCTCACGACGCTCGCCCGGGACAGCGTCCGGCACGGTCGCGTCCTCGCCGTCGAGCACGATCTCCTCCGCGGGGCCGCTCACCCCGCCAGCCTGCCTGCTGGGGCCCGCCCGGCGGCCGCGGTCTCGCGGTCGAGGCGGTGGATGGCGATCTCCCCGAAGCTCTCGTGCTGCTCCCAGCCGGCCTCTCCGCGTTTGTAGAGCTCCAGCAGCGCGAACAGTGTGACGGCCACGGTCATGCGGTCGGCTCCCCGCACGGCCTCGTCGAAGCTGAAGCTCCCGCCTGTGCCCTCCCGGGTACGGCGCAGCAGGGCGCGCAGGTGCGCCAGGCGCTCGGCGATCGTGACCCGGGTGGCGGAGATGTGGCGGAGGCTGATCGCGGGGGGCATCAGCAGCAGCCGCCCGATCGCCTCGCCCAGCGCCTGCGGGTCCTGACCACCGCCTTCGGCGGCGGTGCCCCCGTCCTGCGGCTGGAGGATCGAGCGCCGCAGGTGCGCCGGCGGCGCGGCGACGCGGAAGCGCACGCCGTGCTCGCCCGCCAGCAGCTCGCCGAGATGCGTCGCCGCGGCCCGGTAGCGGCGGGCGTCGAGCATGCGCGCGAGCAGCTCCTCGGCGGCCTGTTCGGGCTCGATGTCCAGAAGCTCCTGCTCCTCGCCGCTGAGCATCAGCCGCGACTTCAGCTCCAGCAGCGCCGCCACCAGCACGATGAACTCGGTGGCCGTCTCGAGGTCGAGCTCGCCGCGCTGCTCGAGGTGGTCGAGGTACGCGAGCACCACCTCCGCGAGCTGCAGCTCGAGCAGGTCGACCTCTTCGCGCAGCACGAGCGTGAGCAGCAGGTCGAACGGCCCGCTGAAGACGTCCAGGTCGAGCTCCAGCGCGGCCAGGCTCATGCCCGCGCCCTGGTCGTGCCGGTCGGGGCGGTGCTCATCCGCTCACCGTACCTGCCGTCGATGACGTGGCGCCCGCCGGCCCGCCGTCGCGGCCGCGCGGGGGCGCGCCAACGCCCATGCGCTCGCGCACGTCGGCGAGCGTCTGCGCGGCCATCGCCTGCGCTTGCCGGGCGCCGGCCTGGAGGATCGACTCGAGCTCCGCCTCGTCCGCGCGCAGCTGCTGATAGCGCTCGCGCACGGGTGCCAGGTAGTCGACGACGGCGGCGGCGACCGCCGTCTTGAGCTCGCCGTAGCGCGCCTGTGAGAGCTCGGCCTCGACCGCCGCCGGATCGACGCCGCGCACAGCCGCGAGGATTTCGATCAGGTTGCTCACACCCGGCTTGTCGGGATCGCGGCGCACCTCGCTGCCGGAGTCCGTGACGGCGCTCTTGAGCTTCTTCTCGATCGCCTTGGGCTCGTCGAGCACGTACACCGTGCCGTTCTCGCCGGCGCCGGTTGTGGACATCTTGCGGGTCGGGTCCTGCAGGTCCATGATCCGGGCGCCGACCTCGGGAATGCGGTGCTCGGGCACGACCAGCACGTCCTCGCCGTCGCCGAAGCGCGCGTTGAAGCGCCGCGCGACGTCGCGCATCAGCTCCAGGTGCTCGCGCTGGTCCTCTCCCACCGGCACCTCCTCGGCGCGGTACGCGAGCACGTCGGCCGCCTGCAGCACCGGATACAGCAGCAGGCCCGCCGAGACCAGCTCGCGCTGCGCGACCGACTTGTCGCGGAACTGGTGCATCCGCTGCAGCCGTCCGAGCTCGGTGACGCTGCACAGCAGCCACGTCAGCTGGGTGTGCTCGGGCACGTCGCTCTGGCGGAAGAGGACGCAGCGCCGCGGGTCGAGGCCGGCGGCGAGCAGGATCGCGGTGGTGTCGTACAGCCGCTCGCGCAGCTCCGCCGGGTCGTAGGCGACGGTGATCGCGTGCAGGTCGACGATGCAGAAGATGCCCTCGCCGCGCTCCTGGCTCGAGACGTACTGGGCGATCGCGCCGATGTAGTTGCCGAGGTGCTTGCGCCCGGTCGGCTGGATCCCGGAGAAGATGCGCATCGCTCGATCGGCTGTGTTCGCCCGCTCGGTCACTCGGCGCCGGGCTGGCGGCGGCGCAGCGAGCTGTCGGTGAGCCACGGCGGGTCCCAGCCGGTGTCGTTCTGGTTGACGTTCGTTCCCGGCGCGACGATCGCGTCGATGCGGTCGAGCACGTCCGCGCTCAGGGTCCTCTCCAGCGCCGGCAGCTGGCTGTCGAGCTGCTCGATCGTGCGCGGGCCGATGATCGCGGCGGTGACGGCCTGGTGGTTGACGACGAACGCGAGCGCCATCTCGATCAGCGACATCCCGGCGTCGTCGGCGAGCTCGCCGAGCGCCTGGGCCGCCTCGAGCTTCGCCTCGTTGCCGGGCAGCGACATGTCATAGCGCGAAGGCAGCATCTGCGCGCGCCTGCTGTCCGCCGGCGAGTCGCCATCCTTGCGATACCTGCCCGACAGCCAGCCGCCGGCGAGCGGGCTCCACGGGATCACGCCCATGCCGTAGCGCTGGCAGGCGGGCAACACGTCCGCCTCGATCCGCCGCACGAGCATCGAGTACTGCGGCTGCTCGCACACGAAGCGCTCGCGGCCGCGCTTCTCCGCGACCCACTGCGCCTCGACGATCTGGTCGGCGGGGAAGGTCGAGCTGCCGACGTAGCGGACCTTGCCGGCGTGCACGAGGTCGCTGAGCGCGGCGAGCGTCTCGTCGATGTCGGTGTCCGGCTCGGGGCGGTGGATCTGGTAGAGGTCGATCCAGTCGGTCTTCAGCCGGCGCAGGCTGTTCTCGACCTCTTTGACGATCCAGCGGCGCGAGTTGCCGTATTGGTTGGGATCCTCGTCGTGCATCCTGCCGTGGACCTTGGTCGCGAGCACGACCGAGTCGCGCCGGGAGGGCGGGCCCTTCAATGCCTTGCCGACGATCTCCTCGGACTCGCCGCGCGAGTACACGTCGGCTGTGTCGATGAAGTTGATCCCCGCGTCGAGCGCGCGGTGGATGATGCGAACGGAGTCCTCGTGGTCGCTGTTGCCCCACGCGCCGAACATCATCGCGCCGAGGCACAGCGGGCTCACGCTGACGCCCGTGCTGCCGAGTTTGCGGTGCTCGATCGCCATGCTCGCGCAGCCTATGCCGCAAGCTCGCGGGTCGCGTGCGGAAGCTCGCAGCTCATGCGAGTACCTCGCGGATGACGGGGTGCTTGGCCGCGGCGACCTCGTCGAGCCGGCGCACGGGTGTGCTGTAGGGCGCGCCCCGCGCGAGCTCGGGGTCCTCGACGGCCTCCTTCAGGATCGCGGCGATCGCATCGGCGAACGCGTCGAGCGTCTCCCTGGTCTCGGTCTCGGTCGGCTCGACCATCAGCGCCTCGTCGACCAGCAGCGGGAAGTACACGGTGGGTGGATGAAAGCCGAAGTCGAGCAGGCGCTTGGCGAGGTCCAGCGTCCTGATCTGCAGCTCACGCTTCATCGGCCCGCCGGAGAGCACGAACTCGTGCATGCACAGCTCGCCGCCTGCCTGTGCCCCGTCACGGGGTACCCCCCGCGATGGGGGGTACGCGAGCGGCAGGTATCGGTCCACCCCGTGCTCCCGCAGGCGCGCGAGCAGATAGTTGGCGTTCAGCACCGCTGCCTGCGAGGCGTCCTTGAGCCCGTCGCCGCCGAGCGAGCGGATGTAGGCGTAGGAGCGCACGAAGCAGCCGTAGTTGCCCTGGAAGCCACGCAGGCGCCCGATCGATTTCGATCCCGCACGCGTGGCTGCGTTCCTGCCTGTGCCCCCGCAGGGGGTGCGCGCTTCGGGGTGCGCCCCTCGGTGCGCGTCCGCCGCGGCGTCCCCGCCGGGGTGCCCCGGCCCGTGGTCGAGATCGTAGGAGCCGTCCTCACGCTGGACGACCAGCGGCAGCGGCAGGAACGGCGCCACGCGGTCTGAGACTGCGATCGGCCCCGAGCCGGGACCGCCGCCGCCGTGCGGCTGGGTGAAGGACTTGTGCAGGTTGAAGTGGACGATGTCGAAGCCCATGTCGCCGGGTCGGGAGAGCCCCATGACGGCGTTGAGGTTGGCGCCGTCGTAGTACAGCGTCGCGCCCACGCCGTGCACTATCTGCGCGATCTCGGTGATGTTGGGGTCGAACAGGCCGAGCGTGTTCGGGTTGGTGAGCATCAGGCAGGCGACGTCCGTGTCGGCCTTCGCGCGCAGATCGTCGATGTCGACGCCGCCGTCGGCGTTGGTGGCGAGCTTGACGACCTCGTAGCCCGCCATCGTCACGGTCGCGGGATTGGTTCCGTGGGCGGTGTCGGGCGTGAGCACCTTGTGGCGAGCCTCGCCGCGGTCCTCGTGGTAGGCGCGGGTGAGCAGGACCCCCGCGAGCTCGCCGTGGGAGCCGGCGGAGGGCTGCAGGGAGACGTGCGGCAGGCCGGAGATCTCGGCAAGCGCGCCCTGCAGGTTGAACATCAGCTCCAGCGCGCCCTGCGCGCGCGCGGGATCCTGCAGCGGGTGCAGCCGCGCGTGACCGGGCAGCGCGGCGACGCGCTCGTGCAGGCGCGGGTTGTGCTTCATCGTGCACGAGCCGAGCGGATAGAAACCCGAGTCGAGGTCGAAGTTGCGCTTGGAGATGCCGACGTAGTGGCGCACGATCTCCGGCTCTGAGACCTCGGGCAGGCGCGGCGGCTCGGAGCGGCGAAAGCGCTCGGGCAGCAGCTCCCGCCCGGCGATCGGCGGCACTTCGTGCGGGGGGCACACGAACGCGCGGCGCCCGGGCGCGCCCTTCTGGAAGATCGTGCGCGCGCGCTGGCGCTGTAGCGGAGCCTCGCCGCGCGTGCCGGGGGCCGCATCGCTCGCGCCGAGATCCGCGCTGCTCGCGCCGAGATCCTCGCTGCTCATGCGGGGGTCCGCGCCGCTCATGCGGGGACCGCCTGGCTGGGCGATCTCTGGTCGGTGGCGGCGATGGCGGCCTCGAGCACGCCGACAAGGCGGTCGATGTCGGCGCGCGAGCGTCGCTCGGTGATGGCCACCAGCAGCACCCCGCGATCCTCCTCGCGGCCGCTGAGCGCGTGCACGTCCACGCCCGGGTTGACGCCGTGCTGGGCGCACCTGCGCCGGACCGCGGTGACATCTGCGTCCAGGCGCAGGGCGAACTCGCGGATCACCGGCTGATCGTGGAGCTTCTCGACACCGTCGAGCTCCGCGAGGCGCTCGCGCGCGTAGTCGGTGCGGGCGAGCAGCAGCTCTCCCAGCTCGACGATCCCCCGGCGTCCGAGCCACGTCAGGTAGACGACCCCTGCGAGCGCGTTGAGCGCCTGCGCGGTGCAGATGTTCGACGTGGCCTTCTCCCGGCGAATGTGCTGCTCGCGCGTCTGCAGCGTGAGCACGAACCCGCGCCGGCCGTCGACGTCGACGGTCTCCCCGGCGATGCGCCCAGGCATCCGCCGCAGGTACTCCTCGCGGGCGGCGAACAGGCCGAAGGACGGCCCGCCGAAGTCCAGGCGATTGCCGAGCGGCTGGCCCTCGCCGACGGCGACGTCCACGCCGCACGCGCCCGGAGGCTCGAGGATGCCGAGCGTGATCGGATCGACCTGCGCGACGAGGACCGGCGCGCGCGCGGGCGCGCCCTCGCCGGCGGACGCCTTCGCGGCGGCGCTCAGGGCGGCGGCGTCCTCGACCGCACCGTAGAAGTTCGGCTGGGCGAAGATCGCGGCGCTCGTGTCCGCGTCGATCGCCTGTGTCCATCCGCGCGGGTCGGTGACACCATCGCGCAACCCCACCTCGACGACTTCCGCGCCATAGCCATGGGCGTTCGTTCGCAGCGTCTCGATCGTGTGCGGGTGCATGCCGGCGCTCACCACGAACCGCCGCCCGCCGTTGTGCAGCTTCGCCATGTACGCCGCCGCGGCGACCGCCGAGGGCCCCTCGTACACGGACGCGTTGGAGACCGGCAGGCCGGTGAGCTCGGAGATCGCGGTCTGGTACTCGAACATCACCTGCAGGCCCCCCTGGGAGACCTCCGGCTGGTAGGGGGTGTAGGGCGTGAGGAACTCCGAGCGCTCGGTGAGCATGTCGATCAGCGCGGGGACGTAGTGGTCGTACATCCCCGCCCCGAGGAAGCTCAGCTCGTCCTCGACGCTGGTGTTGCGCGCGGCCAGCGCGCGCAGATGCTCGTAGACGTCCTGCTCTGGAAGCCCGTCCGGAAGCTCCAGCTCGCGCCCCAGGCGCACCGCCTGCGGTATCTGGCGGTCGAATAGCTCCCGCAGGGAGCCGACCCCGATCGCCGCGAGCATCGCGTCCAGATCCTGGGGGGTGATGGCGGTGTAGCGACTCAAGGGCTCACGTCACGATAGATGGCCGGTGCGTGCAATCGGGCCCTAGCCGGCCAGCGTGGCCTTGTAGGAGGCGGCGTCCAGCAGCGCGTCGCGCTCGGAGGGATCGGACAGGCGCACCTTGACCAGCCAGCCCTCGCCGTAGGGGTCCTCGTTGATCATCGCCGGGTTCTCCGCCAGGGCCTGGTTGATCTCGACGATCTCCCCGGACAGCGGGGCGACGACGTCGGAGACGGCCTTCACCGACTCGACCTCCGTGTAGGGCGCGTCCTTGGCGAGCATCGTGCCGACCGCCGGCGCCTCGAAGAAGACGACCTCTCCGAGCGCGTCCTGCGCATACCAGGTGATGCCCAGCGTGGCGTACTGGTGGGCGGGACCCGGGTGTGCGGGGTCGGGCTCCTCGATGCGAGCCCAGTCGTGTTCGGGGTGGTACAGCAGGTCCGCGGGGTAGCTGGCCTGACCCATTCACGAGTCCTTTCTGTAGAGCGGCTTGTCCTTGACTACGGCGGGGCGCATCTTGCCACGAACGTCTATCTCGAGATGGGTGCCCACGGCGGCTCGCGCGGCGGGCACGTAGGCCAGGCCGATGCCGGTCTTCAGGCAGGGCGAGAGCGTGCCGCTGGTGACCTCGCCGCCGCCGAGCACGGGGTTGCCCTGGCGGGCGATGCCGGGTCCGTCGATGGCGAACGCGACGAGCCTCTCGGCCGGTCCGCTCGCCCGCACCGCGCGCACGGCGTCGGAGCCGATGAAGCCGGTGTCCTCCTTGCAGCACCACCCCAGCCCCGCCTCGATCGGCCCGCGATCGACGCTCAGGTCGTTGCCGTACAGGTGGTAGCAGACCTCCAGGCGCAGCGTGTCGCGCGCGCCGAGCCCGGCGGGCACGGCTCCGCGGCGCACGATCTCATCCCACAGCGCGACGGCGTCCTGCGGGGCGCACAGCAGCTCGACGCCGTCCTCGCCCGTGTAGCCGGTGCCGCACACGAGCACCTCGGCGGCGGCGAGGCGCCGGATCTCCGCGCTCATGCGCGGGGGAAGCGGAGCGTCGGAGATCGCCTGCACGATCTCCCTGGCTAGCGGTCCCTGGACGGCGAGCATCGCCCAGTCGTCGATCCCGTCCCTCACCCGCACGTCGGGGAAGTCCTGCGCGTGGGTGGTGAACCAGGCCAGGTCGCGCTCGTGGTTGGCCGCGTTGGTGACCGTCAGGTAGCGCTCGACGTCCAGGCGGTAGGTGAACAGGTCGTCGAGCACGCCGCCGTCCTCGCGGCAGAGCACCGAGTATTGAGCCCCGCCGCCGCCGGGGCCGGCGCCGGCGGCGTCGAACGGGATCCTGGCGACGTCGTTGGAGAGCAGTCGCTGCAACAGCGCCAGCGCGCCCGGCCCGCTGGTTTCGATCTCGCCCATGTGCGAGACGTCGAAGATCCCGCACGTCTCGCGCACCGCCATGTGCTCCTCGAGGACGCCCTGATATTGGACGGGCATCTCCCAGCCGGCGAACTCGACCAGCTTGGCGCCGGCGGCGAGGTGGCGGTCGAACAGGGGGGTTCGGCGAAGGGTTGGCTGCATCGGAGCTGACATCAGCCCAAGGCTAGCGGGCGCCCCATGAGGGCTTGGATCGGACGTACGCGGCCCGTCCTCGACAGCTTTATGACGCGGGGCCGTGCAGCACTTCGCCGACCTCGCCGAGGGCCGCGATCACCTTGGGCACGGCCGTCTGCAGAGCGTGCTTTTCGATCCCGGCTATCTGCCCGGCGATGCGCCTGTCGCCCGCGCTCTCCTCGCGCGCGAGCTCGCGCGCGATCGTCGCTTCAGCGTGTTCGGTCTCGCCCGAGAGCGTCGACTCGTCGTGGACGTAGGCTTCGGTTGCCGCGGACACGGTCTGATAGCCGCTGCCGACCCACGACCGCAGGTCGGCGCAGAGATCGGGGGCGGGGATCTGCGATTGCTCGGCTTCCTCGGCCGCGTGGGAATGCACGAGCCGTGTGAGGGTGCCATCGCTCCAAGCCAGGCGTGAGACGGCATGGGCGAAGTCGCGGCGCAGTTGGTATTCGCTGTGTTCCGCCGCTCCGAAGACAGCGGCGTCGATCTCCTGAAGGATGAGGACCGCCGAGCTGCTGGGCCTTTCACCCACGGGCGGCTTCGGTTCGCCCGCCAGCACGCCCGGGCATTCGGACTGCAGCCGCTCTCGAAGCGCTTCAATCGCGACGAGCGCGGCCGGGAGCCCGCTGGCTTCGGCGCGAGTGCGCTTCAGCGCGAGCTGGAGGTAGTCCCGCGTCGCGGTGGCATCGCCGGGGCTCGGGTGGGCGAGCGCTGCGGACGCCGGGAGCAGCAGGAGCGCTGTCACGATCGCCGCGATCGCCGCGATCGCGTGCAGTCTCCATAGGCGCACGGACGCGAGTGTGACAGCGCCGCCAGACGCTCCCTCGCCGGCGTCAGTCCGGCACGCCGGCCAGGAATGCGAGCAGGCGCTCCTGAAATGGCTCGGGGCGCTCGCGATGCGGCCAGTGGCCAGCGCCCTCCGCGATCAGCACCTCGCAGGGAGCGTCGAAGAACTCGGCTGAGCGGGAGAACAGCTCCGCGGGAACGATGTCGGTCGTGCCCCCCACCACCAGCCCGGGCACGGAGATGCGCCCGAGGCCCGCGCCCGGCGAGACGTCGCGGTAGTAGCTGATCGCACCCTCCAGCACCCGCGGGTCGGCGAATGCCAGCTTGACGTCCGCCAGCGTGGCCTCGCGGGCCGCGCCGGACCAGGTCGGCGCCCAGCGGCGCATCAGCACGTCGAGGTAGGCGAAGTCGCTGCGCCGCGCCAGCCACGGTCCGCTCGGCAGGCGCAGCGTGATGAAGTGCCGCCCGCCCCACACGAGCGCGAGCGAGCGCTCGAGCAGGCGCAGGTGCGGTATCGCGACCGGGCAGATGGCGTGCACCCGCTCGGGCGCCATCGCGGCCGCCCGGTAGACCACCGAGGCGCCCCAGTCGTGGCCGACGAGCACCGCGCGCTCGAGGTCCAGGGCATCGAGCAGCCGGATCGCGTCCTCGCCGATCTCCTTCCCGCCGCAGGAGCGGCCGGCGAGGATCGTCTCGGGGTGATAGCCGCGCAGGTAGGGGACGATCGTGCGGAAGCCGGCCGCGTTGAGCGCCAGGCGTGTGTCCTCCCAGCCCATCGGCGTGTCGGGAAAGCCGTGGAAGAGGACCACGGGCGGCCCTTCGCCGGAGTCGCAGAAGCGGAAGGTCTGGCCGTGTGCGCTGGCGGTCTTGAAGTCCATCGGCTCTCCTCCCACGCCCTGTCGATGCGCCCAGCGGGCGCTCGCCGGACTATAGACGCGCCGCCGTCACCGGCGATGGACCTAGCGCAGGAACGGCGGAACGTCGATGTCCTCGTCGGCGATCTCGAGCGTCGAGCGCTGGCGATCTGAGATGCGGGGACCTCTGTCGGGGCGGGCGCTGCGAGAGTCGCGGCGGGCGCTGCGCCCGGGGCGGTGGTCGAAGCCGGTGCCGATCACGGTCACGCGCACGTCGTCGGTCATGCTCTCGTCGATGACCGCGCCGAAGATGATGTTGGCGTTCGCGTCGGCCTCGTTCTGGATGATCTCGGCGGCGTCGTTGACCTCGAACAGGCCGAGGTCCCTGCCGCCGGTGATGTTCAGCAGGATGCCCGTGGCGCCACCCACGGACTCTTCCAGCAGCGGCGAGGAGATGGCCGCCCGGGCGGCGTCGGCGCAGCGGCTCTCGCCGCTGCCGGTGCCGATCCCCATCAGCGCCGAGCCGGCGTCCGCCATGATCGTGCGCACGTCGGCGAAGTCGAGGTTGATGAGGCCCGGGATCGTGATCAGGTCGGTTATTCCCTGAACTCCCTGGCGCAGCACGTTGTCGGCCTCGCGGAACGCGTCGAGCATCGACGTGCGCCGCTCCACCACCGCGAGCAGCTTCTCGTTGGGGATCACGATCAGCGTGTCGACCACCTCGCGCAGGCGCTCGATGCCCTCGGTGGCCTGACGGCCGCGCTGGGAGCCCTCGAAGTCGAACGGGCGCGTGACCACGCCGACGGTGAGCGCACCGATCTCGTTCTTGGCGATCTCGGCGATCACCGGCGCGGCGCCGGTCCCCGTGCCGCCGCCCTCCCCGGCGGTCACGAACACCATGTCGGCGCCCTTGAGCGCCTCCTTGATTTCGTCGCGCGACTCAGACGCGGCGGCGAGGCCGACGTCCGGATTGGCGCCCGCGCCGAGGCCCTTGGTCGAGTCGTGGCCGATGTTCAGCTTGATGTCGGCGTCGCACATCGCGAGCGCCTGGGCGTCCGTGTTGGCGGCGATGAACTCCACGCCCCGCAGCCCGGCGTCGACCATGCGGCTGACAGCGTTGGTGCCGCCGCCGCCGACGCCCACGACCTTGATGACTGCCAGGTAGCTCCCGCTGCTCTCCATGATGGTTCTGTCCGAAGCCTTCAGTAGGAATTAAGGGTTCGCAGCATACTGGTCGCCGAGCCGCCGCGTTGTGCACGTTATGCAGGGAACTTCGCCCTGTCAACGACCTCGTCCAATCTCGCAACAATCGTTGCAGATCGGCTGACTCTCGACCACTGCCTGAGGATGCTCCCGCCACTGGCCTCAACCTGAGGTTGAGGTTGAGGTCTATTGCCCTCCGGTTGCGCCACCGGCCTGCGCCTGTTCGGCTTCCGTGGGGGAGGCGGTTTCGCCGGTTTCGCCCGTGGCCGGTTCCGCGGTGGAGCCGGAGGTGGAGGCACCGGCCGGGGAGCTTTCAGTCGCCGGCCCGGTGGCCTGGGACGCCTGGCCGCTGCCGGCGGTCAGGCCCGCGGCCAGCGAGGCGATCGTCGATTCCGAGCTGCCGTCCGGCTGTTCGCTCGAACCGACCGCCGCCGCGGCGGTGGCTTCCGGCGGAGTCACGCCAGCGGGGAATCCGGCAGCCGGGCGGGAGGGCACGCGCACGTCGACGTAGGACGCGCCGGCTGAGCTCGGATCTGCGAGGACCCGCGCCAGCGACAGCCACTTCGCGTGCGGGCGGCTGGCGCTGCCGAAGTACGCGAGCAGGCCGTTGCGCATCGCCACCGTGAGACCCTCGGGCCCCGTGTACACGCGTGCGACCAGTCGCGCCAGCGGCGCGGGGGCGGCTCCGAGGACGGTCAGGGCGGCGAGCAGGTCGGGACCGCTCACACGCCGCCCGGCGGCGGGCTCGTGGTAGCCGCTCACGCCGGGCAGCGAGCCGCTGAGCAGCGCCGGCCCGAGCACCACGCCGTCGGCAGCTACCGCGGTCCGCTCACCTGCCACGGTGAGAGCGGCGACCGGCAGCTGCTCGATCACCTCGATGCGAAGTCGGTGGGGAAAGCTCGGGATCGCCCGCAGCTCGCGCACCACCCGCAGGGGCGCGACCGCGGCGCGCAGCGCGCCGGCGCTGACCTCGAGCGTGCTCATGTGGTGCGCGGCCGCCACCAGCGCCGCCTGCACGGCCTGCGCCTCGGGACCGTGCACACCCGTGATCTGCACCTGCTGCACGGACACGAACGGGGACTGGCGCAGCCACAGCCAGCCGCCCGCGAGAACCGGCAGGGCGATCACGACCGCCAGCGCCAGCACGCGCAGCCGCCGTCGCCGCCAGGCGAACGCGACGCCGGCGCGCGTCAGGTCCGCGGCGCCGGTCAGCGGGCGTACCCACAGGGGCACAGGCAGGAGGCCGGACGCGGAGTGCGCCCGTCCGCTGGCGATGCGACGCGGGCCGGGCGCGGCGAGCGAGCGGTTCATTGACGAGGTGTTCGACCTCACGTCGGGAACCCCTACCCGCTCCGGCCCCGGTTAGGCTCTCCGACGCGATGACGCAGCGCCCGTTCGGAACCTGGCCCTCGCCGCTCGGCGCGGAGCTCGTCGCGCGCGGCTCGGGCCGCTTCTTCGCAGGTGTGTGGCCATATCCGGGGGGCGTGCGCTGGCTCGAATACCGCGCGGAGGAGGGCGGTCGCGGCGTCCTCGTCGCGAGCGACCCGACGGACGGCGGCAGGCCGATCGACATCACGCCGGCCGCCTTCGACGTCCGCACCCGGGTCCATGAGTACGGCGGCGGTCCCTGCTGGTTTCACGGCGAGACGGTGTTCTTCTCGCACGTCGGCGATGCGCGGCTCTATCGCCAGGACCGCGCAGGCGCCGAGCCGCGCGCGCTGACGCCGCAGCCGGCCGAGCCGAACGCGCTGCGCTACGCCGACGGCGTCGTCAGCGACGACGGCGCGATCGTCGTGTGCGTGCGCGAGCGCCACGAGCGCGACGGTGTCCACAACGAGCTCGTCGCCGTACCCAGCGACGGCTCGAGCGAACCGCGCGTCGTCGTCTCCGGCAGCGACTTCGTCGCGAGCCCCAGGCTACACGCGGGCGCGGGGCGGATCGCGTGGCTGAGCTGGGACCACCCCCGCATGCCGTGGGACGGCACCGAGCTGTGGGTCGGCGTGCTCGAGCCCGGCGGGACGATCGCGGACGCGCGCCGCGTGGCGGGCGGCCCGGACGAGTCGATCTTCCAGCCCGAATGGAGCCCCGAGGGCGTGCTCCACTTCTGCTCCGACCGCACCGGCTGGTGGAACTTGCAGCGGCTCGGGGACGACGACGCGGTCGAATCGCTGACGCGTCTCGAGGATGGGGAGATCGGCGAAGCGGCGTGGCTGCTGGCGATGCGCCGCTACGCGTTCCTCGGCGATGGCCGGATCGCGTGCGTCGTCACCCGCGCGGCCACCGACACGCTCGCGCTGCTGCACCCGAGCAGTGGAGCGCTCGAGCCTGTCGAGCTCGAGTGGACGCAGTACGACCCGTCCACGCTCGGCGCAGCCGCCGGACGGCTCGCGTTCGCCGCCGGGTCGCCTCGCTCGCCGTCGACGCTGGTGGTGCTCGATCTCGCGAGCGGCCACGAGCAGCGCGTCCGCGGCTCGCTCGACGTCGAGCTCGACGAGGCATCGATCTCCCATCCCCGCGCGATCGACTTCCCGACCGCCGACGGCGCCGTCGCGCACGCCTTCTACTACCCGCCGGCCAGCAGCGAGTTCCAAGGCCCGCCGGATGAACGTCCGCCGCTGCGCGTGATCTGCCATGGCGGTCCGACCGGGCATCACAGCCCAGGTCTTGATCTGAAGCTCCAGTTCTTCAGCCAGCGGGGCATCGGCGTCGTCGACGTGAACTACCGCGGCAGCAGCGGCTTCGGCCGCGAGTACAGGCGGCTGCTGTACGGGCGCTGGGGCGAGATCGACTGGAGCGACTGCGTCGCCGCCGCCAGCCATCTGGCCCGGCAGGGCGAAGCCGACCCCTCGCGCACCTGGGTTCAGGGCGGCAGCGCCGGCGGCTACGTGGTCCTCTGCTCGCTCGTGTTCGATCCGAGCGCGTTCGCCGCCGGCGTCAGCCTCTTCGGCGTCGCCGACGCGGAGACGCTCGCGCGCGACACGCACAAGTTCGAGTCGCGCTACATGGACGAGCTGATCGGGCCCTACCCGGAGCGGGCTGAGCTATACCGCGAGCGCTCGCCGATCAACTTCGTCGATCGACTGGAGCGCCCGCTGCTGCTGCTGCAGGGCCTCGACGACGAGGTCGTCCCGCCGAGCCAGGCCGAGACGATGGTCGAGGCGCTTCAGCGCAAGCGCATCCCGCACGCCTACGTCGCCTTCGAGGGCGAGGGCCACGGCTTCCGTCGCGTCGAGAGCATCCGCCGCGCGATCGAAGCGGAGCTCTGCTTCGTCGGGCGCGTGTTCGGGTTCGAGCCCGCCGACGAGCTCGAGCCGCTGCCGATCGCCCATCTCGACCGATGAGCGCAGGCGGGCCGGAGCCTACTCGCTCGGCGCTGGCTGCAACTCCGGGATCGGGCGACCGTGGTAGAACTCCCACAGCCAGTTGTCCGCTGTCGTGGCATAGCTTCCTCGCACCGCGAACATCCTGGCGTCCTTCTCACGGGGAAGCTCCAGGACCAGCAGGTTCGCGGACGCCGGCTCGACCACGGGTCTGAGCAACTCGCCCCAGTATTTGTGGTCGTATCCGCCGACGATCCAGACATCCGGCAGGAAATGCCACCACCCCTTCGCGTGCTCCTCGACGAGCTCGCTCACTGTTTCTCGCTGCCCGTCTGCGCCACCCAGGGCGATCACGAATTTCCTGTCCGCGTCGATGGTCTCCCCACTTCTTACGAAGGTGGTGAGTCCTCGGTCCGGGGTCAGGCGCGGCGCTGGAGCATCTTCGCGGCGCCGGCGCTGCGGCCGCCATCTCTCCAGGTACTGACGCGGGTCGAACCCAGCGGCTTCCACGGCTCTGATCACCGGGTTTCGCTGTTGCCTGACCGACCGCACGGGCTGAAGCGTAGCGGCCGTGATCGCTACCAGGGGAAGCGCACGTCGCCCAGCGTCTGCACCTCGGGTTCGAGCGCCACGCCGAAGCGCTCCAGCACCCGACTGCGACCCTCGGCCATGACGGCGATCACATCCGCGGTGGTCGCCGTGCCGGTGTTCTCGATGAAGTTGGCGTGCTTGGGCGTGAAGCGCGCGCCGCCGACCGCCAGGTCGTTGCAGCCGGCGTCGGCCAGCAGCAGCCCCGCGCTGCGGCCCTCCGCGCGCGGGTCGTCGGGGTTCTTGAACGTCGAGCCGAACGTCCTGATCCCCTGCGGCTGGGCCTCGTGGCGGCGGCGTCGCATCTCCTCCAGCGCCGCCCTGACCGTGGCTGGGTCCGCCGGGGCCAGCAGCAGCTCGGCGCGTGCCACGATCTCGCCGTCGGCCAGGCTCGAGTGGCGGTAGCCCAGCCCGAGCTCGCGTGGCTCGCGGCGCTGCAGTCCCGACGGCGTGGCGATCTGCACCCATTGCAGCACGCGCTCGAGCTCGCCGCCGTACGCGTTGGCGTTCATCCGCACCGCTCCGCCGACAGTACCCGGGATGTTGACCCCGAACTCGATCCCCGACAGCCCCGCCCGCGCCGCGCGGGCAGCCACCGCGGGCAGGCGCGCGCCACCGCCGCACAACACCCGCTCCCCCTCGACCGAGATGGCGGCGAGGTCGCGGTCGAGCTTGACGACGAGGCCGCACACGCCCTCGTCGGCGATCAGCAGGTTCGACCCCGAGCCCACGACGGCGACCGTCACATCGCCGGCTGCGGCCCACGCGAGCAGCTCGAGCAGCTGCGCCTCGCTGCCCGCCCGTGCGAAGAACTCGCCGGCGCCGCCCGTGCCCACGGTCGTCAGCCGTGCCAGCGGGAAGTCGGCTTGGACGCCAGCTGGTGGGGCGGGCGCGGCGCTCACTCGCTCACCACGATCACTCGCCGACCACGCTCACGGCCACCAGCGCGCGTCCCAGGGCGTCGACGTCGCCCGCACCCATCACCACGCACAGGTCGCCCGCCTCCAGCAGGTCGCGCAGCACCGGTTGGGCGTCGGCGAACGTGGGCAGCCAGTAGACGGGCCTTCCCGGGGCCGCGTCGGCGCTCGACTCGGCGATCAGCAGCCCGCTCACGCCCGGGTGATCCTCGCCGCGCTCGCGCGCCGGGTACACGTCCAGCACGACCACCACGTCGGCAAGCGCCAGCGCACGGCCGAACTCCCGCGCGAGCAGCGCGGTGCGCGAGTACAGATGCGGCTGGAACACGGCAACGAGGCGCCTGGGTGCGCCCGTCGTGGCGGGCGCGAGCGTGCGCGCCGCCTGCAGCGTGGCCGCGATCTCGCTCGGATGGTGGGCGTAGTCCTCGTACAGCAGCGCGCCGCGCGGGCTCGCGCCCAGCGGCTGGAAGCGTCTGCCGGCCCCGTGAAAGCCAGCCAGAGCGGCGATCGCCAGCGCGGCGTCGGCGCCCGCGATGCGCGCGGCCTCCAGCGCGGCGGTGGCATCGAGCGCGTTGTGGGCGCCGGGGACCGCCAGGGAGACCCGGTGTCCGCGCCAATCAAAGCGCGAGCCGCCCTCGGTGAGCGTCAGCTCGTGGACGTCGTAGGCGACGATCTCGATGCCCGGGGCCTGCGCCGTGGCGCTCAGCGCGAGCAGCTCGGGTCGGTCCCACACGACGATCGCGCTGCACGCCAGCCCCAGAAAGGCGCGGAACGCCTCCTCCAGCGCCGCCAGCGAGGCAAACGTCGCGTGGTGGTCGAGCTCGACGTTCGTGAGCACCGCCACCTCCACGTTCAGGCTGAGCATGGAGCGGTCGGACTCGTCCGCCTCCACCACCAGCCACTCGCCGCTCCCCCACTCCGCGTTGGCCAGGCCGCCGCCGATCGGCGCCCCCACCAGCCACCCCGGACGCGCGCCGGCGCCGCGCAGCGCGTGCGCGAGCATCGACGCGGTCGTCGTCTTGCCGTGCGTGCCCGCCACCGCGATCGTCCGCCGCATCGCGCTCAGCTCGCCCAGCAGCTCCGCGCGAGGCCGCTCGGGGATGCCGCGCTCGCGCGCGGCGACGCGCTCGGCGTTGTCCGCCTCCACGGCCGAGGAGTACACGAGCTCCACCCCGTCACCGGACGGCAGGTTCTCGGCGCGATGGCCGATGCTGGCCTCCAGCACGCCGTCGGCGGCCAGCCGCTGCAGATAGGGGCCGCCCGCCGCATCGGAGCCGCTGACCTCGGCGCCCAGCACGTGCGCGACCCGCGCGTAGCCGCTCATGCCGGCGCCGCCCACGCCGACGAAGTGCAGGCGCCGCCCCTGCCACAGCCGCTCCGCCGCGCTCATCGCCGGGCGTCCAGCAGCTCGCGCGCCACCTCGTGCGCGGCGTCCGGGCGGGCGAGGCTGCTGGCGGCGGCGGCCATCGTCGCCAGGCGGTCGCGATCGGCCAGCAGCGCCGCCACCTCTCCGCCCAGGCGCGCGCCGCTCAGCTCCTCGTCGGCGATCACCAGCGCGGCGCCCGCGTCGGACATCCAGCGCGCGTTCGCGCTCTGGTGGTCGCCGGAGGCGTGCGGGTATGGGACGAGGATCGCCGGCAGCCCGTGCGCGGCGATCTCGAACACCGATCCTCCCGCGCGCGCGACCACCAGGTCGGCCGCCGCGAGCGCGTCTGCGAACTCGTCCAGCGGCAGGTACTCGCGCAGGTCGTAGTCCGCGGGCAGCCCGCCCGCCGCCAGCTCGGGGTGATCGCGCCGGCCGCTGACGTGCAGCACGTGGAAGGGCGCCCCGGCAAAGGCCTCGACCGCCGCGAGGTTGATCGAGCGCGCCCCCAGCGAGCCGCCGAACACCAGCACGCAGGTCGCCTCCGGCTCGATCGCGAAGCGCGCCCGCGCGGCGTCGCGGTCGAGCGACTGCGGCGGTATCGGGCGCCCGGTCACGCGGTAGCGGCCGCCGTCGCGGCCCGGTGTCGCGAACGCCAGGCACACCCGCCGGGCGAACGGCGCGAGCAGCCGGTTTGTCAGGCCGAGATGGCTGTCGGCCTCGGTCAGCACCAGCGGGATGCGCATGCTCAGCGCGGCCACGCCGACGGGTCCCGCGACGTAGCCGCCGCCGCCCATCACCGCGTCCGGAGCGAGCCGCTTGAGCAGCGCCCGCGCCCGCGGGACCGCCAGGGCCGCGAGCACGAGCGCCCGCAGCCCGCGCAGCGGGTTGCCGCGAGCAAGGCCGGCCACCCGGATCGTGTGCAGCGGGAAGCCCGCCGCGGGCACCAGCTGCGCCTCCGCGCGCCCACCGCCGATGAACGCGACCTCGGCGCCCTCAGCCCGCAGCTCCTCCGCCACCGCGAGCGCCGGCACCACGTGCCCAGCGGTCCCGCCGGCTGCGATCACGATCCTCCTCGTCGCTGCGTTCACCGCTCCATCGTGCCGGCTCGCGTGAGCGGGCGTCGCCCGACCGCCCGCTTTGCGGGCGCTCCCGGCGCGGCGGCGCCACCGCGCGCACGTGCCCGGTCGCGCCGGAGGCGACGTTCAGCAGCAGGCCCATCGCCGCGAGCATCACGATCAGGCTGCTCGAGCCGTAGGACACGAACGGGAGCGGGACGCCCGTCAACGGCGCCAGCCCCAGCACGGCGAACGCGTTGAGGATCGCCTGCGAGAGGATCAGCGCGGTCACCCCGACGGCGATCAGGGCGCTGTACAGGCTGCGAGCCGCCTTCGCCGCGCGCAGGCCGGCGTAGGCGATCAGCCCGTACAGGAACAGCAGCGCGAACACCCCGACCACACCCAGCTCCTCGGCGATCACCGCGAGGATGAAGTCCGTCGGCGCCTCCGGCAGGTAGTAGATCTTCTGCACCGACTGGCCCGGGCCGACCCCGAACAGCCCACCCGAGCCGATCGCGATCTGGCCCTGGACCGCCTGGAACCCGGTGCCCGAGGCGTGCGCCCAGGGATCGATGAACGACGTCAGCCTGGCCCGTGCGTAGGGGCGCACGAGGGCGTACAGGAAGACCAGGCCCAGCACCGATCCGCCGACCAGCCCGAGCTTTCCCAGCGGGATCCCAGCCGCGATCAGCATCGCGGCGACCGTGAACGCGATCACCATCGCCGTGCCCAGGTCCGGCTGCGTGAACACGAGCAGGCACGCAGCCCCCACCACCAGCAGCAGCGGCCTTGCCAGCTCGCGCAGATCGTGCACCTGCCGGGGACGCTTGGCCAGCAGCGTCGCGACGTACAGCACGAGCGCGAGCTTCATCAGCTCCGAGGGCTCGAACTGGAAGGCTGAGGGCCCGATCCAGCGGCGCGCGCCGTTGATGCTCACGCCGACGTGCGGGATGTGCACGGCGAGCACCAGCACGAACGACACCGCCAGCAGCGGCGCGGTGATCGAGTGCAGTTTCGCGATCCCGTCGCGCGCCAGCACGCGCATCAGGACCAGCCCGATGGCCCCGTAGATCACGAACTTGACCAGATAGCTGTCGCCGTAGCCTTCCCCCTGCAACAGCGTCGTCGCCGACGAGGCGCTGTAGACCATCACCGCCCCGAACGCCAGCAGGCACATCGTCGCGGTCAGCAGGATGCGATGCTCGAGCGGCTGGCCGGCGGCCGCCTTGCCCGCACGTCCACCCTTGCCCGCGCCGCGCTCTAGGCCGGCCTTGGCCTGGGTGGGCTTGCCACCAATCCCTCCGGCTGCTGGCATCCATGCTCACTTCGACAACAACCGACGGAAGCCTCCTGGGCATACCAGCCACCCGTTGCTCCCGTGTCAAGGGATGTCGCTGTTTGCGCCAACGCGGGGCTTCGAGGTGCGCCAGCGTCGTAGTGCGATCACGGCCCAGATCGCCTCGACGACCCCGAACGGCCAGGTCCCTGCGAGGAACCCGTAGGTGCTGGAGAGCAGGCATCCGCACGCGAAGGCGAGGATAAACCGTCGTCCACGCCGCTCCAGTGCGTACATCAGCATCATGAACAGCAGAAGGGTGGGCTGGCGCGGGAGAGCTCGGGAACCTCGCCGGGAAGGAATCCCGCGACGGTGGCGTCATACAGGAAGCGCGCGAAAGGCGGGCCGTGCGTTGATCGTTGCCGCAGAGCCGACGAAGGGATCGCAGGGTTTCGGTCGGAGCGGCGGCGGCGATCACGAAACCGTCTCGTCCGATTCCCGATCCACAGGAGACACCCCAGTGCCTAGAACGTCGATCCTTGCTCTAGTTGGTGTTGCGCTGGCTGTCGCCGGCTGCGGCAGCTCCAGCAGCACCGGCAGCTCGTCCAGCACCTCCGCAGCGAGCACGAGCACGCCTGCTGAATCGGCGCCAAGCTCCGGCCCGTTCCTGGCCAAGTTCACCAGCGTCAGCAAAGTCGCCTCGACGGTCCCGGCCAACGGCGACGTGAATCCGTACGGCATCGTGTTCGTTCCCACCAGCGTGGGCAAGCTCCAGGTGGGCCAGATGCTGATCAGCAACTTCAACGCCGAGGAAAGAGCAAAGGAGAACGGTCAGGGCACCGGCACGACGATCGTGCAGGTCTCGGCCGCCGGGAAGGTCTCGCCGTTTGCGACGATCGATGCCAAGACGCTCCCCGGTCCATGCCCAGGCGGCGTCGGGCTGACGACGGCGCTGAACATCCTGCCGGGCGGCTACGTCGTCGTGGGCAGCCTGCCAACGACCGACGGCAAGTCAGCGACCGCCAACTACGGCTGCCTGATCGTGCTCGACAGCGAAGGTAAGGCGGTCGAGACGATCGCCGGCAAGAACATCCAGGGTCCCTGGGACTCGACCGCCAAGAGCGAAGGCTCCAAGACGACGCTGTTCGTCAGCAACGCGCTCAATGGCGGTGCCGTGCAGGGCGTCCACACGATCGACAACTCGACCGTGCTGCGGATCGAACTGGAATCCGGCGAAGGACAGACGCCGAAGGTGCTGAGCGAAACGGTGATCGCCGATGGCATCCCCTGGGTTGATTCAGCAGAAGCCCTCGTGCTCGGCCCGACCGGACTCGCACTCGCCTCCGACGGAACGCTGTATGTGGCCTCGACGCAGAACAACAAGATCCTCGCGATCTCCGAAGCAACGACGCGTACGACGCCCGCCGCGAAAGGTGGCACCGTCCTCACCGAAGGCGGCCACCTCAAGGAACCGCTCGGCATGGTGCTCGCACCGAATGGCAACATCATCACGAGCAACGGCGGGGACGGCAACATGGTCGAAACTACACCCGCCGGCCAGCAGGCAGCCGTGCAGACCGCCGACAAGAAGACCGGCGCCGGATCGCTGTTCGGCCTGGCCATAGCTCCAGAAGGCAAGGGCATCTACTTCGTCGACGACGGCGAAAACACGCTGAGCTTCTTGCACGAAGGCTAGACCCCGCGGCTCTGGCGGTAGATGGTGAAGCCGATCGCGCCGCAGATCGAGGCGACTATCCAGAAGCGCAGGATGATCTTCGTCTCAGACCACGCCTTCAGCTCGAAGTGGTGGTGGATCGGCGCCATCAGGAACACGCGCCTGCGGGTCATCTGGAAGTAGATGACCTGGATCACGACCGACAGCGCCTCGATCACGAAGATGCCGCCGAGCAGGATCAGCAGCACCTCGGTCTTCGTCATCACCGCCAGGCCGGCGATCGCTCCGCCGAGCCCCAGCGAGCCCGTATCGCCCATGAAGATCGTCGCCGGGAACGCGTTGAACCACAAAAAGCCGATGCACGCGCCCACCAGGCAGCCGGCGAGCATCGCCATGTCGTAGTCGCCGGCCAGGAACGTGATGCCGATGTACGCGAGCAGCACGATTGCCGCGCAGCCCGCCGCCAGGCCGTCGAGGCCGTCGGTCAGGTTGACCGCGCTCGTGGTGCCGGCCACGACCAGGTAGATCAACAGCGGGAACAGCGGCCCGAGGTCGATGTGGTAGTCGACGAAGTTCAGCTCCAGATTGGGCGCGAGATGGGCCTCGTGCACCGCCACGAACCACAGCCCCAGCGAGATCGCGATCGTGATCCCCAGCTTCGTGCGCGCGCGCAGTCCCAGCGAGCGGCGCCTGACGAGCTTGGTGTAGTCGTCGGCGAAGCCCAGCAGCGCGCACGCGATCGCCGCCCCGAACACCCCGATGGAGCGCCATTCGTATTCAGTCAGGATCAGGAAGGGAACCGCGACGGCCAGGAAGACGATGATCCCGCCCATCGTCGGCGTCCCCGCCTTCTGGTGGTGCCCCTGAGGTCCGTCCTCGCGGATCTGCTGGCCGAACTCGCGCTTGCGCAGGAACTCGATGAACTTGGGGCTGAGGAAGATGCAGATCAGCAGCGCGGCCGTGCCACCGAACAGAACCCGGCCCATTCAGCGCTGCTCCGAGGCGGCGCTCAGGGTAGGCGCCTCATCCTCGCCCGCAGGCCGCTCCTCGCCGCCAAGGCGCTCGACGACCCGCTCCAGGCCCACCCCGCGCGAGCCCTTCACCAGCACCGTGTCGCCCTCTGCCAAGAGCGCTCCCATCAGCTCGGCGGCGGCCTGGGCGTCGGGCACCGCGTGGCTCTCGCCCGCGAAGCCCGCCCGCATCTCGGCCGCCAGCGGGCCGACGGTGACGAGCAGCTCGACGCCGCGGGCGGCGGCGTGCTCGCCGATCTCGCGATGCAGGCGCGGCGCGTCGGGCCCGAGCTCGAGCATGTCGCCGAGCACCGCCACGCGACGCGTGGGGGCCGTCTCGGCCAAATCGTCGATCGCCGCGCGCATGGACATGGGGTTGGCGTTGTAGCAGTCGTCGATCAGCACCGCTCCGCCCGGCAGCCGCACGCGCTGCCCGCGCATCGCCGAGAAGCGAACCTCCACGCGTCCGCGCGGGGTGTAGCCGAGCGCCCGCGCCGCGGCCACCGCCGCGAGCAGGTTGCGCAGGTTGTGCGCCTGAGCGAACGACGGCCACAGCTCGATCTCCTCGCTGCCGTGCGCGATCACGACCGACCCGTCGCCACGAGCGCCCGCAGCTCGCCCAGCCGGGCCCGCCAGCCGCACGTCGCCTCCCTCGCCGAAGGTGATCGTGCGCAGGTCCTCGCGCAGGTGGCCCGCGAGCAGCGGCTCCCCCGCGGGCACCACCAGGCCCGCGCCGGGCGACAGGCCCACGATCAGCTCCGCCTTGGCGGCCGCGATCGCCTCGAGCGAGCCGAGCAGCTCCAGGTGCGCCGGGCCGACGTTGACGATCACGCCGACGTCAGGCTCCGCGATCGCCGTCAGCTCGGCGATCTGCCCCGGCCCGCGCATCGCCAGCTCGAGCACCAGCAGCTCGGTCTCGCCGGGGGCGCCCAGCAGGGCCAGCGGCAGCCCGATCTCGGTGTTGAAGTTCGCAGGGCTGGCAGCGACCCGCAGCCGGTCGGCGAGCAGGGCCGCGAGGATGTCCTTGGTCGAGGTCTTGCCCGTCGAGCCCGTGATCGCCACCACCATCGCCCCGCGCGCGCGCAGCTCGCGCCGCCACGCGTGCGCGAGCGACTGCAGCGCCGCCAGCGGGTCCTCGTGCGCGAGCACCGCGCCGCCGCCGCCGCCCGCCGCCTCGGCGGCGCGTGCGTGCTCGGGGGCGACCAGCACCCCCCACGCGCCCGCCTCCAGCGCCCGCGCGGCGTAGTCGCCGCCGTCCGCCCGCTCACCGCGCAGGCCCACGAACAGCTCGCCCGGCGAGAGCGCGCGGGAGTCCACGCTCGCGCGCGCGGGACCCGGTCTCCCCTCCGCGCCCGACGGCCGGCGCACGAGCGTCGCGCCGGCGGCCGCCGCCGCCAGGTGCCGGGCATCCCAGTCCCTCATCGCGCGCCGCCATGCGCCCCGACGCGGGGCGTCCTCGCCGCGTCCCCCGCCCGGGCGCCCAGCGCCGCCCTGGCGACGGCCACGTCGTCGAAGGGCACCTTGCGGCCGTCCGCGAACTCCTGCCCCTGCTCGTGGCCCTTGCCCGCGATCACCACCACGTCCCCGCGCCGAGCGCAGGAGATCGCCTCGCCGATCGCGGCGCGGCGATCGGTCAGCGAGCGAACGTGTGCGGCGCTCGCGCCCCCGCGACCAGCGGCGCCCGCGTACGCGCCCACCTCGCCCGTGGCTGGCACGACGCCATCCATGATCTCCTCGATGATCCGCTCGGGGTCCTCCGAGCGCGGGTTGTCGGAGGTGACGATCGCCACGTCCGCCAGCCGCGCGGCGATCTCGCCCATCAACGGCCGCTTGCCGCGATCGCGGTCGCCGCCGGCGCCGAACACGCACAGCACCCGCCCCTGCTCGAGCTCGCCGGAGTCGACCAGCTCGCGCGCCGCGCGCAGCACGTTCTCCAGCGAGTCCGGCGTGTGCGCGTAGTCGACCAGCACCGCGAACTCCTGGCCCGCGTCGACCGGCTCGAAGCGGCCGGGGACGCGCACGCCGCGCTCGAGCGCCGCCACCAGCACGTCGAGAGTGTGCCCGTCAGGGTCCTCACCGGCGAGCGCGTGCGCCGCGGCCAGCGCGCCGAGCGCGTTGGCGACGTTGAAGCGTCCGGGCATCGGCAGCGGCAGCTCGCGCGCGCCTGCCTGCGCCCCGCCGCGGGGTGCGGGCGTGCGCAGCGTGAAGCGGCAGCCGTCGAACCCGCAGCGCACGTCGCTCGCGCTGTAGTCGGCCGGCGCGTCCACCGCGAACGTGCGCGCCCCCTCGATCTCGCCCGCCAGGCGCTCTCCGTAGGAGTCGCCCACGTTGACCACGCTGACGGCGGGGGCGGGAGCGAGCGCGGGCACGAACAGCCGCCGCTTGGCCAGGAAGTAGTCCTCCATGTCCGCGTGGAAGTCGAGGTGGTCCTGGGTCAGGTTGGTGAACACAGCCACCGAGAACGGGATCTCGTCGGTGCGTCCCAGCTCGAGCGCGTGCGAGGAGACCTCCATCGCGCACGCGCGGTCGCCGCCGTCGAGCATCGCCCGCAGATCCGCCTGCAGGTCGATCGCCTCCGGGGTCGTGCGCGCCACCATGCGCTCGCGCCCGCCGATCACCGACTTGACCGTGCCCAGCATGCCGCACTGCAGGCCCGCGGCTTCGAGCAGCGCGCGCACGAGGTACACCGTCGTGGTCTTGCCGTTGGTGCCCGTCACCCCAACCACGCGCAGCTCGCGCGCCGGATCGCCGTAGAAGCGCGCCGCCGCCGGCGCCATCGCCGCGCGCGCGGACTGCACCAGCACCTCCGGCACGCCCAGATCGAGCTCGCGCTCGACGACCAGCGCCGCGGCACCCGCGCGCACCGCCTCCACCGCGAAGTCGTGGCCGTCGGTGCTGAATCCGCGCACGCAGAAGAACAGGTCTCCCGGCGCCACATCTCGGCTGTCATACGCGAGACCGGTGATCTCCACGCCCGCCGCCTCGCCAGCCAGCTCGGCAGCGATCAACCCGTCGAGTCGCATGAGCTGATGCTACTCAAGGGGCAGGAGGCCCCCCGAGGGGCGGCCCCCCGCCACCGGTGGGATGGCACCGCGCCCTATCCCGGCGGTATGCCCAGATACGGCAGCGCGAAGCTCATGATCTGCCCGAACGCCGGTGCGGCGACCGTGCCGCCGTAGATCGACCCCGAGCTGGGTTCGTCGACGACCACCGCGCACAGCAGCCTGGGGTCCGACGCCGGCGCGAAGCCGATGAACGAGGCCACGTATTTGCTGTCGGAGTATTCGCCCGTTTCCGGGTCGATCTTGCTCGCCGTGCCCGTCTTGCCCGCCAGCTGGTAGCCGGGGATCGAGACCTCGCTGGCTGTGCCTTCGGGCCCGAGCACACCTTCGAGCATCTGGCGCAGCTCGGCCGCTGTGGCGCTGGAGAGGATGCGACGACCGGCCGGCTCGGGTTGCACGCGCCCCCCGATCGAGCGCACGATGTGCGGCGGGCGCAGGATCCCGCCGTTGGCGATCGCCGCGTACGCGGTGGCCATCTGCATCGGCGTCACCAGCTCGCCCTGGCCGATCGGCAGGTTGCCCATCGAGGAGCCCGAGTATTCCTGGGGCGCCAGCGTCGCGCCCGCTTCCTCGCCGGGGAGGTCCACCCCGGTCGGTGCGCCGAAGCCGTAGCGGTGCACCCACCTGTTGAACGTTTCCGCCCCCTCCAGTTTGCCGATCGTGATCGCGCCGACGTTGCTCGAGCGGGCCAGGATCTGCGCCGTGGTCAGGGTTTCTTCGGGGTGTTCGGTGTCGTCGTGGATCGTCTTTTCGGCGACCTGGATCTCGTCCGGGATGTTGAAGGGGGTGTTCGGTGTGATCAGACCGGCTTCCAGCGCGCCTGAGACGGCCACCACCTTGAACGTGGAGCCCGGTTCGTAGTCGAGGCCGACCGCGCGGTCCTCCAGGTCTTCTTCCGGCGCGGCGCCCGAATCGTTGGCGTTGACCTGCGGCCAGTTGGCCAGCGCGAGGATCGCCCCGGTGCGCGGGTCCATCACGATCGCCGTCGCGTCCTTCGGCTCGAACACCTGCGCCACCGCGCCGAGCACGTCTTCGGCGCGCTGCTGGATGTTGGCGTCGAGCGTCAGCGACAGCGACTCGCCCGGCACCTCCTGGCGTGTTTCGCTGATCGACACCGGCTGGCCCTTCGCGTCGCTGACCACACGCCGCTCACCCGAGCGGCCGCTCAGCAGCGAGTTGCGCGAGTACTCGATGCCGGACAGGCCGGTTCCTTCAGTCCCGACCTCGCCGAGCACCTGCGCCGCGAGCGTTCCGCGCGGATACACGCGGCGCATCGTCGGCGTGCCGGACACGCCGACGATCTTCAGGGCGAGCACAGCCTGCGCCGCCTGCGCCGGGAGCGCCCGCGCGAGGTAGACGAAGCCGCTGCGTTCGGAGAGCTTGCTCAGCACGCTCGCCTGCGACTGGCCGAGCAGCGGCGCCAGCTGCTTCGCGGCTTCCAGCGGATCGGCGATCAGATAGGGATCGGCGGAGATGTCCTGGGCGGGCTCGGAGATCGCGAGATCAACGCCGTTGCGGTCGGTGATCGTGCCGCGCGGCGGGATCACCGTTTCGTGGGTCAGCTGCTGGTCGCTGGCGGCCCTGCGCAGCGTCCCGCTGCGCAGCACGCCGAGATACACCGTGCGTCCGGCCGCCACGACCAGCAGCACGAAGAACAGCCCGAAGATCGCCCCTATGCGCCGCTGGAGGGCCGCCACCCGCTTATCCCGCGCCCGTCGATTGAGTCCCGCCGGCGGTCGGGGCTGCTGTGGCGGGCGGCGATGCGCTCGCGGGCGCGGCTTCGGCGGCGCCGCTGGCGGTGGCTCCCGCGCTCGCCGGCGGGCTCGCGGCGGCTTGCACCGGCGGCGACGCGGTCGCGGTCGCGGTCGAGACGGGACTCTGTTCGGCGGCGGCCGCAGCGCCGGCGGCCGATGCGCCGGCGTCGCCTTCCGCGGATGTGCTGGCGCTCGCTTCCGCCGATGCGGTGCTCGCTTCCCCGGAGCCGGCACCCGCTTCGCCGGAGTCCGTGCCCGGCGCGTGCACCGGCGTGCTCAGCGCCGCGGCGGCGCGGGCGACGTCCGCGCGGGGGTCGACCGCGAGGAAGCGCAGGGCGCCCACCGGGACGAGCTCCATCCCCAGGCGCGCCGCCTGCGACTCGACGCGTTCGCCCGCTGCCAGTTCGGAGCTTTCGATGCTGAGCGCCGCGTTCTCGCGCTGGAGCTGCGCCTCGTGCACGAGCGCGCGGCCGATGCTCGCGTTCAGCTTGAGCACGAGCAGCTGTAGCGTCACGATGCCGATCAGCGCGAACGCGATCAGCACGATCCACGTCCGCCCCGCGATCAGCCGGTCGAGCGCCCGGTGGCGCGCCAGGCTCCTCAGCGCCGCCGCCAGCCCGAGCACGAGGCCACCCTCGGCCTGGGCCGGCCGCTGGAGCGGGCCGGCGGGGCGCCGAGCCGGCGGGCGGGCGGGCGCGCGGGCGGGCGGGCGGGCGGGACCGGATACGCGCCTGGGCTTGCGTGGAGCGACGAGTGGGCGGGCGGGGTGGGCGGCGGCGCGCCCGCGATGGACAGCCGGAGCCGCGGCAGCCGCCGGCGGGGTCACCTGGCCACCTGCGCGTCCTCGACCAGCTTCCTGGCGGCGCGCAGCCGCGCGGAGGCAGCGCGGGGGTTGCGGGCCACCTCCTCGGCGGAGGGAACGATCGAGCGGCGCCTGAGCAGCGCCGCCTGCGGCACGCGACCGCACACGCACACCGGCAGATCGGGCGGGCACACGCAGCCCTGCGCGCGCTCGCCGAGGAAGCGCTTGACGCGCCGGTCCTCCAGCGACTGGAAGGCGATCGCCGCGAGCACGCCGCCCTCGCGCAACAGGCTCCATGCCAGTGGCAGGGCGCGATCGAGCTGTCCCAGCTCGTCGTTGACGGCGATCCGCAGAGCCTGGAAGGAGCGCTTGGCGGGGTGCCCGCCGGCGAAGCGCGCGGGCGCGGGGATGGCGGAGCTGATCGTCTCGACGAGCTCGAGCGTAGTCTCGATCGGAGCCTGTTCGCGGCGGCGCACGATCGCGCGGGCAATCGCGCTCGCGTGGCGCTCCTCGCCGAAGTCGCGCAGCACGTGGGCCAGGCGGCGCTCGTCCCACTCGGCCACGAGCTGGCGTGCGCTCAGCTGCTGCGAGGGGTCCATGCGCATGTCCAGCGGCGCCTCGTAGGAGTAGGAGAAGCCGCGCTCGCGCGTGTCCACCTGCATCGAGGACATGCCCAGGTCGAAGTACACGATGTCCGCGCGCACGCCCTCGCGCGCGAGCAGCTCGAGCGCCTCGGCGTAGCCCGAGCGGATGAACCGCACGGAGCAGGCCGTCTCGGCGGCCAGCGCGGCGAAGCGCTGCTCGGCCAGCGGATCGCGGTCGATCGCCACCAGCGTCCCGGAGGAGCCGAGGCGCTCGGCCAGCAGCCTGGCGTGCCCGCCGTCGCCGAACGTGCAGTCGATCGCGAGCTGGGGGGGTGGGATTCGATCCAGATCGAGCAGCTCCAGCAGCTCGTCGGCCAGCACCGGCGTGTGCCCAGCCTGCCCGGCCGGCCCGTCGCAGGTGCCGTGCGCCTGCGCCGCGCCCGCCCGCCGACCGCGCGGGGGACGGCTCGACTCGCCCGCGCCCCGGCGGCGCCTGGCGAGCTCCGGTGCGCGGGCCTCGCGCTCGCGTACCTCTCTGTCTCTGCCGTCAAGCAGCGTCGTCGACACGCGCGGTCACCTCCGCGACGCCGCTGAGCAGCGTCGATCGATGCTCGTTCCAGGCTCCCTTCGCCCACAGCTCCAGGCGGTCGCCCACGCCGACCACCACGACCTCCCTGGCCAGGGCCGCGTGCTCGCCGAGGAAGGCCGGGATCATGATGCGCCCGGCGGCGTCCAGCTCGGCGTCGTGGGAGCTGCCGTAGAAGAAGCGCTCGAGCTCCGTCAGGCGGGGAGACAGCGGCGGAAGCTCCGCCAGCGCGCGCCGCGTGTAGCGCTCGTACTCCTCCGGACGCCATACGCCCACGCACGGCTTCAGATCCACGGGCATCGCCAGCACGACGCCCTCCGCCAGCGCCGCCCGGTAGCGCGCGGGCACCGTGAGTCGGTTCTTGGCGTCGAGCGTATGGTCGAAGGTGCCGCGAAAGGGGACCACTGGTTGAGCTCCCGAAACTTGATTACCGAGCCGAGGTGGAGGAGTGGGAGGAGCCCCTCCACCCCGGCTCGCTGCCGCGAACATACCCCACTTTCTCCCACAATGCAACCCCTTTTGCACATCTTCTCCCACTTTTCCGCTTTCTCGGCCTCCGGGACCGCAAAATCCCTGCTAAACGGCGGCTTCCGCGTCCGCGTCGAGCGCTCGGTCAGAGGCTCCCCGGGTGCAATCCCGCATGCAACGCCTCGCGCTGACAGCGCAGTTGCAGGTTCGCGCCGCGCGCCGGCATCGGCACGCGGCGCTACGATCGCCTCCCAGCCGCCGGGCCGACCGGCCACAGAAAGGAACCCCGCCTTGCCCTCAGCCTCCGTCCTCCCTCGCCGTCGCCCTGTGGCGTCTCTCCGTCTCACGATCGTCTGCGCGGCGCTCCTGGCGAGCCTCGGCGGGGCGCTCGCGGGATGCGGCTCGAGCGGGACCAGCGGCACCGCCGCCGACCCGGCCGGCGCCGTCCCCGCCTCGGCGCCGCTGTACGCGGGCGCGACGGTGCGCCCGAGCGGCTCCGAGCAGGCGGACGCGCTGGCCGCCGGACGGGCCCTCACCCACCAGGCCGATCCCTACCTGCGCCTGCTCGCGGCCCTGCAGACGCCGGGCTCGCCCCAGCTCGACTTCAAGCGTGACGTCTCGCCCTGGCTCGGGCCCCGTGCCGGCGTCTTCCTCACCTCGCTGAGCTCCGCAAGCCGGGTTCTCCCGCTGATGGCGGAGGGCCTGCTGGGCGCTTCGAAGTCGGGTGCGTTCCCGTTCGGCGCCGGCGGCGCTCAGGGCGCAATCGTCATGGACACCACCGACGCGACCAAGGCGCGCGCCTTCCTGGACACGCAGGCCGCGCGCGCCGGCGCGCATGCGGCCAGCTACAGGGGGATCCCTTACGAGCTCACCTCCGGCGGCATCGCCTTCGGGCTGGTCGACCGCTTCGCGGTCATCGGCAGCGAATCCGGCCTGCGCAGCGTGATCGACACCACCCTCGGCGGAGGCTCGCTGGCGAGCTCGAGCGGCTACTCGAAGCTGCTCGCCGCGGCGCCGCCGGACGCCCTCGCTCATCTCTACACCAACCCGGCGAGCTCGGCGCAGCCCGGCACGGCCGAACGGCTCTCGGGTCTGCTCGGGGTCATCACGGGCGCGCGCGCGGCAGACATCTCACTCGTGCCCTCCACCAGCTCGCTGGCGCTCGACCTCGACACCCTCGCATCCGGCACCAGCGCAGAAGCCGGGGGGCTGCTGTCCTACGATCCGCAGGCCGCGGGGGCGCTGGGCGAACTGCCGGGGGAATCCTGGCTGGCGATCGGCCTGGGGCACGCCGGCAGCACCCTCGAGCGGGACGCTCAGGACCTGCAGGGACTCGCCGGGCTCACGGGCTCGGGGCAGGAAAGCTCGTCGAGCCTCAGCCTGACGTCGATCCTGGGCGGGCTGACCACGCCGCTGAAGGTGCTCGGCGCGGGCAGCGCACAGGCCAGACGCGACTTCGCCAGCTGGATGGGGTCGGCCGGGATCTTCGCGAGCGGCGCCAGCCTGCTCGAACTGAAGGGGGCCGTCGTCATCGCATCCACGAACCCGTCGCTGTCCCACGCCGCCGTCGCCGAGCTCGCCGCTCAGCTGCGCAGGGCGGGCGCCTCGGTCTCACCGGTCTCGATCCCGGGCACCGACGCGGCGGTGAGCGCAAGGCTGAACGGCCTGCCGGTCGCGCTCGACATCGCCGACGGCCGTGACTCCAGCGGCCAGACGAAGTTCGTGCTCGGCCTGGGCACGGCCTCCGTGCAGAGCGCGCTGGACCCGCCGAGCACGCTGTCGGCCGCGGCTGCGAGCGCCACCGCCACCAGCGCTCTCGGCGAAGGCATCCAGCCCAGCCTGATCTTCGACGCCCCCACGCTGCTCAGCCTGCTCGAAGGCGTCGGGCTCACCGAAGGACCGATCATCTCCAAGTTCGTCCCCTACCTGCGCTCAGTCACCACGCTCACCGGCGGGGGACGCGAGCTGGGCGGCGAAGTGCAGCGCTTCCGCCTCCTCCTCGGCCTGCAGCAGCCGACCGGTTGAGCGCTCCGGCTCGCGTTCGAGCGCGGAGCTACGGAGTCGGCTGGCCGATGTCGAGCGCGCGATAGAAGGCCGGGCGGCCGTCGAGGACCCTGTCGACTCCGTACGTCGGCAGCGTGGTTTCGCCGTCCGCTTCGATCGAGTAGCGGCCGATCACCGAGTTGCGGTTCCTGGTGGCGAAGATGCCGTCGATCACCGTCTGGCGGTCGTTCCCGCGCGCGCCCGCGCCGCGGATCGCATCCAGCACCAGGGTCATGGCCTCGTATCCGTACAGCGCGTACGGGCCCCCTTCGGCGCCGAACGTGCGGCGATAGTCGCGCAGCACACGCTGCGCCGCCTGCGGGTAGAGGCCGGTCGGGAGCACCGGCGTGGTCAGGTAGGTGTTCGCGCCCGCCGCGCCGATCTGCGAGGTGAACGATTCGCTGAGCATCGCGCTGGAGCCCAGCAGCAGCAGGTTCGGGTCGGCTCTGTACAGGTCCCGCCACAGCGCGACCGTGCCCTGCCCTTCCCCGCCCGCGAGGAACACCGCCTGGGCATGGTGTTCCACGATTTTTTCGACCTCCCCGGTGAACACCGCCCCGGAGACCGTCGACAGGCTGTCGTGCTCGAGCACGTCGATTCCCGCCCGTTCGGCGTAGTCCGCCACGATGTCCGCGAGCGGCTCCTGGAACGGATCCTGATCGTCGAGCACGTACAGCCTGTGCACGTCCAGCGACTTCATCAGCTGGACCTGCGCCTGTGCCTGCGCGATGTCGCCCGGCGACAGGCGGACGAACGTGCGCCGCCCGCTCGGGTAGAAGCGTTCGGGCTCGTCCTGCCCGGCGTCGAAGGACGACGTCAGCCCCACGTACGGGCTGGACGGGCTGACCTGCACGATGCCCGCCGCGTTGATCAGCGGCAGCGAGATGGCCGTCGCCGCCGAATCGAAGTCGCCCAGGTAGGCGATCGTGCTCGGGTCCTGGGCGGCGATCTTGGCGTTGGCTTCGGTGACGCCCGGGTTCCACTGCCGGCTCGTCGGGCTGGCGTCGTCGAGCGAGACGTAGCCGATCCCGAACGGCCCCGCGCGCCCCCCCGCGTCGGCGAGGGCGAGCTTCTCACCGTCGACGATCTGCCCGGCGATCGGCGCCGAGGGACCCTCCAGCGGCTCGCTGGAATAGATCGTCAGCTGCCCGCCGGTCGCTTCTGCCACGTTGGAGACCGCCACGCTTCCGCAACCGGCCGCCCCCAGGAACACGGCGGCGAGAGCGACTGGGCCCAGCCAGCGCGCGAGCACCGCGCGCTAGCTGCGACGACCGGGCAGGTAGCCGGAGAGGACCTTCAGCGATGCCCCCACGAGGATGATCGCCGCGGCCAGCAGGAACGCATCGAAGCCCTTGGTCCCCGTCGCCCAGAACACGATCCAGACGACCAGGCCGGCGGTCACGGTGAGGATGAGTCCCATACCGGCGGAATCCTAGCTGGCCGGGCGCCGATCGGTCGGAGCGAGACCGGCCGCCAGTTCGCCCACCACCAACCCCACCGCGTCCGCCGGATCCTGGCGGCCCAGCTCCGACTCCTCGCCCGCGGCGCGCACCAGGCGCGTGCCGACGATCACGCCGTCGGCGCCCGCCTCGGCGGCCCGGCGAGCCTGCTCGGGAGTGCCGATCCCGAAGCCGATCGCCACCGGCACGTGCGTGCTCGCCTTCGCGCGAGCGACGATCTCCGCCAGGTCCTCGCCGAGCGCCTGCCGCTCGCCCGTGGTGCCCACGACCGAGACCGTGTACAGGAATCCCCGCGCCCTCGCGCCGATCGCGGCCAGGCGCTCGGGCGTGGTCGTGGGCGCGAGCAGCGGCACCAGCGCCAGGCCCCGTCCGTCGCACGCCTTCAGCACCTCCGCCTCCTCGCCCTGGGGCAGGTCGGGCACGATCAGCCCGCACGCCCCGGTCCGCGCCACGCGCTCCACGAAAGCGTCCACGCCAGGGGCGAACACCATGTTGGCGTAGCACATCAGCACCACCGGGACGCTCGCAGCCAGCCCCCGCGCCACCTCGAGCACGCCCGCCACGTTCGCGCCCGCGGCCAGCGCCCGCGTGCCGGCGGCGTGGATCACCGGACCGTCCGCCAGCGGGTCCGAATAGGGCACGCCGAGCTCGATCACGTCCGCCCCCGCCTGCACGCACGCCTCGCCAATCCGCAGCGACTGCTCGAGTGTCGGGAAGCCCGCCATCACGTACGGCATCAGCGCCGCGCGCTTGGTCGTGCGCGCGAACGCCTCCGCGATGCGCTCGATCCCGTTGCTCTCCACCGTGCTCACGCCTCGGACGCGGCGGGCTTCAACACCTCGGCCAGATCCTTGTCGCCGCGACCGGACAGGCACACGAGATCCAGCTCGCCCTCGCCTTCGCCCAGCACCCACGCGAGCGCATGCGCCGTCTCCAGGGCCGGGATGATGCCCTCCAGGCGCGCCACCTCGCGAAACGCGGCCAGCGCCTGCGCGTCGGTCACGGCCACATAGCGCGCGCGGCCGCTGTCGCGCAGATGGGCGTGCTGCGGGCCGGCGCCCGGATAGTCCAGGCCGGCCGAGATCGAGTGCGCCTGCACGATCTGGCCCTCCTCGTCCTGCATCACCGCCGAGCGCGAGCCGTGCAGGATCCCCGGACGCCCGCCCACGGTCAGCGGCGCGCCGTGCCGGGCGGTGTCGATGCCCTCGCCGCCCGCCTCCACGCCGACGAGCTGGACCTGCTCGTCGGGGATGAACGCCGCGAAGATCCCCAGCGCGTTGGAGCCGCCGCCCACGCACGCGACCACGCGCGCCGGCAGCCTGCCCTCGCGCTCGAGCATCTGCGCGCGCGCCTCGTCCCCGATCACGCGCTGCAGATCGCGCACCAGCGCCGGATATGGCGCCGGACCGACCACCGAGCCGATCACGTAGTGCGTGCTGCGCACGTTGGTCACCCAGTCGCGGATCGCCTCCGAGGTCGCCTCCTTCAGCGTCTTCGCGCCGGCGTCCACCGCCTGCACGCTCGCCCCCAGCAGCTCCATCCGCTGCACGTTCGGCCGCTGGCGGCGCATGTCCTCGACGCCCATGTACACCACGCACTCCATTCCCAGCAGCGCGCACACGGTGGCCGTGGCCACGCCGTGCTGGCCGGCGCCGGTCTCGGCGATGATCCGCCGCTTGCCCATGCGCCTGGCCAGCAGCGCCTGGCCGAGCGCGTTGTTGAGCTTGTGCGAGCCGGTGTGGTTGAGATCCTCGCGCTTGAGGTACACCGCCCGCCCCACCCGCTCGGAGAGCCTGCGCGCGCGATACAGCGGCGTCGGGCGCCCGCCGAAGTCGCGCAGCAGCCCGTTCAGCTCCGCCGCGTACTCCGGGTCCTCGCGCGCCGCCCTCCAGGCATCCTCCAGCTCCGCCAGGGCGGGCATCAGCGTCTCCGGCACGTACTGCCCGCCGTAGGGCCCGAAGCGATGCTCGAGCGCCGGTGCGCTCACGCCGGCTGACCCGCTCGCTCGGACCGCGCGTGTTCGAGGGCTCCGAAGAACGCCCGCAGCTTCTCCGGATCCTTGTGCCCCGGCGCGGCCTCCGTGCCGCTGGCGCTGTCCACCGCGTACGGCCGCGCCACGGCGATCGCCTCAGTCACGTTCTCGGCCGTCAGCCCGCCGCTGAGGATCAGGGGCACCTTCGAGCGCCGCGCCCGCAGCAGCCCCCAGTCGAACGTCTCCCCCGTCCCCCCGCGCATGCCCTGGCGAGCGACCGCCCTGGAGCGAGCGTCGAGCAGATGGAAGTCCACGTGGAAGCGCTCGAGGTCCCGCACGTCACCGGAGCCCGACACCTGGGCCGCCTTGATCACGCGCGCGCCCGTCCTGCGGCGCACCTCCGCGCAGAACGACGGACCCTCGTCCCCGTGCAGTTGCAGCATGCTCAGCCCCAGCTCGGCGCTGGCGCCGACGATCCCCTCCAGCGGCGCGTTGACGAACACCCCGCACAGCTCCACGCGGCGACGCAGCGCAGCGGCGATCACCTGCGCCTCGGCGGGCGAGCATCGGCGCGGAGAGCCCTCGTAGAAGATCATTCCGAGCGCCCACGCGCCGAGGTCCGCCGCCAGCTCGGCGTCGGCGAGGTTGGTGATGCCGCAGATCTTCACCAGGGGCGTGTCTGACATGCCCCAACGGTAGCGGGCGGCCGATCGGGGATCGATCCAGCGTCGATCCAGGTTCGATCGAGCGTGTATCTAGCCTTCGGGCGTGCTCGGGTTCGGAACCGAGTTGGGCCGCTGGCCGAGCGTCGCGCTCAGCGTCTTTTTTTCGTAGCCGCCTTTGCCGTTGGCGCGCAGCAGTTCGATGCTGATCGTGTCGCCCGGCTTCTTTTCCTCGATGTCGCTGGCGAGCTCTTCCGAGCTGGCCACTTCCCTGCCGTCGATCTTCACGATGATGTCACCGCCGACCGCGACCTGCCCGTCTTCGGTGGTGGTGCTGACCGATCCGCCGCGGATGCCCGCCTTGGCCGCGGCCGTGCCCGGCTCGACGCTCTCCACCAGCGCCCCGACCTTCACCGGCAGGTTCAGCGCCGACAGCGACCCGTCGATCGTGATCGAGGTGAGGCCGAGGTAGGCGCCGCGCACCGTCCCGCCCTTCTCCAGCGCGGGGAGCTCGGACTTGGCCGTGTTGATCGGGATCGAGAAGCCGATGCCCACGCTGCCGTCGCCGCTGCCGCCGGTCTCGATCTGGGAGTTGATGCCGATCACTTCTCCGGCGGTGTTGAGCAGCGGGCCGCCCGAGTTGCCGGGATTGATCGGCGCGTCGGTCTGCAGCACGTTGTCGATCGCGAAGCCGTTCGGCGCCGTGATCTGGCGCTGCAGAGCGGAGATCACGCCGGTCGTGAGCGTGCGTTCGAGGTCGAAGGGGTTGCCGATCGCATACACGGGATCGCCCACCTGCACCGTGCTGGAGTCGCCGAGCGTCAGCGGGTGCAGGGTCAGGCCGTCGGTCGAGATGCGCAGCACGGCCAGGTCGTTGGACGGATCCGTGCCCACGACTTTGGCTTCGACCGACTGGCCTTTTTCGAAGCTGACCGTGACCTTGATCGCGTTCTCCACGACGTGGTAGTTGGTCAGGATCGTGCCGTTGCCGCTGACCACGATGCCCGAGCCGGTGTCCTCGTTCTGACTCTGGCTTTCCTGTCCGAACAGGAACGGCGATTCCGTTTTCGAGACGACCGTGGAGGTCACGAACGCCACGCCGGGCGCGTCGCGGACATAGGCCTCGTGCGGCGTCAGCCCACCGCTGCTGCGCTGCGAGGCGTTCGACGGGGCCGCGGGGAGAGCCTGGGACTGGACGGTCGTCACCGTCGTCTTGCTTTCGCCGAGCCCTCCGACCGCGGCGACCACCGCCACGACCACGCCACCGCCCAGCAGGGCGGAGATGAACGGGATCAGGAACGTGCGCTTCATTGCAGGAAGGATGATCGGCGGCCATCAACGCCATCTAAAGCTGTGCGCGCGCCCAGCCTAAATGTTCTCATGGCGCCCCGATCGCAGCGCTCTCAGGGCGGCGGCGGGGTCGGCCGCTCGCATCAGCGACTCCCCCACCAGCACCGCGTCCACGCCGCGCTCGCGCAGCCGGCGCAACTGCTCGGCGCCGGCGATGCCCGACTCGGAGACCACGCGCACCCCGGCCGGGATGTCGTCCATCAGCGTTTCCGTGCGCTGCAAGTCCACGCTGAAGTCCCTCAGATCGCGGTTGTTGATGCCGACGATGTCCGCCCCGATCGCGAGCGCGCCGTCCAGCTCCTCGCGGTCGTGAACCTCGACGAGCACGTCCAGCCCGAGCGCCCGCGCCGAGTCGTGGAGCGAGACCAGCTCCCGCGGCCCCAACGCGGCGACGATCAGCAGCACCGCGTCGGCGCCCGCCGCGATCGCCTCGTGCAGCTGATACGGGTCGAGCACGAAGTCCTTGCGCAGCAGCGGCAGACCGCAGGCGGCGCGCGCGGCGCGCAGATCCTCGAGCGCGCCTTCGAAGTTGGGGCCCTCGGTGAGCACCGACACGGCAACCGCCCCGCCGCGCTCGTAAGCGCCCACGATCTCGGCCAGGTCCGGACGCTCGCGCAGCGCGCCCGCCGACGGCGAGCGGCGCTTGAACTCGGCGATCACGCCGATCCCCTCAGCGCCCAGCGCGTCGCGGAAGCGGCGCTCGCCCGGAGCCCGCCGCCCTTTGCCCGCGGCCCGCCGACCTTCGCCGGGCGGCATCGAACGCAACGCCTCCAGCGGGAGCGCGCGCTTGCGGCGCTCGACCTCCGTGCGCGTTTCGGCCAGGATGCGCTCGAGCACGGTGGCGGTGCGCGGGCTCATCCGTCCGTCTCCCTGCCTGTGCCCCTAGGGGTGCGCCCTTCAGGATGGGACGGCGCGTGCCTGCGGCTCGCCTCCAGGTAGCGCTCGAGCGCGCCCGCCGCGTGCCCGTCGGCCAGCGCCGCGCGCGCGGCCTGCACGCCCTCCGCGATCGAGTCCGCGCCGCCGGCCGCGTAGATCGCCGCGCCGGCGTTGATCACCGCGAGCGACTCGCCCGCCGGCGCGCCCGCGCCGTCTCGCTCGCCGTGCAGGATCGCCCGCGTGACCGCCGCGTTCTGATCGGGCGTTCCCCCGTCCGGGCCCTGCGCGCTCGCCGAGTCCGGGACCTCGTCGATGCCGACGTCGTGGGGGGCGAGCACGTAGCGTCTGATCTCCTCGCCGTTGACCTCGACCACTTTCGTGGGCGCGCTCGCCGACACCTCGTCCAGCCCATCCTCGCCGGCCACCACCAGGGCGCGATCGACGCCCAGCTTCGCCAGTGCGCCGGCCATCGTCTCCAGGAAGGCCGCGTCGGAGACCCCGATCAGCTGGCGACGGGCACCGGCCGGGTTGGTCAGCGGCCCGAGCAGGTTGAAGATCGTCCGCACCGCCAGCTCGCGCCGGACCGGCACGACGAAGCGCGTGGCCTGGTGGTGCGCGGGCGCGAACATGAACCCGAAGCCGGCCTCGTCGATGCAGGCCCCCACCGCCTGCGGGCCGAGGTCGATACGGGCGCCCAGCGCCTCGAGCAGGTCCGCCGACCCCGAGCGGCTCGTCGCCGAGCGGTTGCCGTGCTTGGCCACCGCGCAGCCGGCGCCCGCCGCGATCAGGGCCGCCGTCGTGGACACGTTGAAGCTGCTGCGCCCGCCCCCCGTGCCGGCGGTGTCGAGCAGGCCCTCGCGGTCGCTCGGCACGTGCGCGGCCAGCGCGCGCATCGTGCGCGCCAGGCCGGCCAGCTCTTCGACGGTCTCCCCCTTCGTCCTCAGGGCGATCAGGAAGCCCGCGATCTGGATCTCGGAGACCTCGCCGTGCATGATCTCCGCCAGCACCTCCGCCGTCTCCTGCGCGCCGAGGTCCCGTCTGGAGGCGAGCGCGTCGATCGCGCGGGTCAGGGTCGCGTTTGACATGTGGGTGTGCCGCGTTCGTTTGGGTGCCGGGAATGGGCGCGCCGCGATCTGACCGCACCGCCGCCAACGCCCGCGGCGGCACCCATCAGGTGCCGCCCCTCAAAAGGTTAGCTCCCCCGTGAATCCCCCAGGAAGTTACGCAGCAGCTCCCGGCCCTGTTCGGTGAGCACCGACTCGGGGTGGAACTGGACGCCCTCGGCCGGCAGCTCGCGGTGGCGCAACCCCATCAGCACGCCGTCGCCGCGCGCGGACTCCTCCAGGCAGTCCGGCAGGTCGGGATCGACCACCAGCGAGTGGTAGCGCCCCACCGTCAGCGGCGATGTCAGGCCGCGGAAGATCGTGCGCCCGTCGTGCTCGATCCGGGTCGCCTTGCCGTGCACGGGCGCGTGCAGCTTCCAACGCCCGCCGAACGCCTGTGCGAGCGCCTGATGGCCGAGGCACACGCCGAGCGTGGGGATCCCCGCCTCGGGCATCCGCCGGACTACCTCCAGCGTGATGCCCGCCTGATCGGGCGTGCACGGTCCCGGCGACACCACGCAGCGCTCGTAGGAGCCGCCCAGCAGCTCATCCACGGTCGCGCGGTCGTTGCGCACGGCGTGCACCTCCGCCCCCAGCTCGCCGAGGTACTGAACGAGGTTGTAGGTGAACGAGTCGTAGTTGTCGAGGACGAGGACTCTCATCTTCAGTTTTCGTTTCTCCCTCATCACCCGTATTTTGCCTGCATAGCACGGTACTGCTTGTGCAAAGCCTTCAGCTCGTGGTACGGCGACAGCGCCAGGAACAGCAGGAACGAGTACAAGAAACCGCCCTACTTGTCGTCTGGGAGGCGCGGGTAGCGTCGCCGGAGGAAGTCGCCGAACATCGGCGCGGTGTATGCGTACACGCCGTGGTCGCCGCGGTAGAGGAGGTGGTCGGCGATGAGACGCTTCAGGCTCTGCGACAGCGCGTTGCCGGAGCGCGACTCCGCGGCGTCCAAGTCCGCCTTCGTGAAGCTCTCACCGCCGAGCGACGCGGCGACGCGCAGCGTCCGCTGATCCGCTTGGCGCGCGTCTTCGTACCGCGGCACAAAGAACTCCTCGTCAAGACTCTGCTGGATCGCGGAGCGCTCGCGCTCGTACAGCGCCAAGTCGATCAGGTCCAAGCCCTCTTCGTCGGCGGCTTCCCACAGCGCCTCGCCGAACCACTGGATGAAGTACGGGTAGCCATCCACGTCGCGAGCCACGCGCTCCGCAACGCCGTCAGCGTACGTGATGTCCTTCGCCGGTCGCACCAGCGCCTGCGCCGCCGCGCTCAGCCCCTCCGGCAGAACCGGCTCCAACGAGAGGTTGTCGATTTCAGCAGCGCGAAACAAGCGCTCGGCGTTGCTTCGCGCCTCACGGATGTTCCGCGTGAGCGGGTGCAGGCCACAGAGCACGAGCATCACCGGCAGCGGATCATCATCGTCGTCCTGCGCCGCGACGAGTGCTGAGAGCAGCGCGCCGAGCGGGTATTGGCCCTTCTCGCCACGATCCTGAACGCTGTGAGCCTCGTCGTACAGCAGCGCGACGCCGCGACCCTGGTCGCCCGCGGCGCGGCCGACCTCGGTGAGCGCGACGCGCAGCCTTTCCTCCAATACCGACTTCTCGGGCTGGGGAACACCGGGGCCGACGGAGAGCGTCACGTCGTCGCCGATCCTGACCTGCACTCGGCTGATCGCCTCCAACGCCGTGGTTACGCTGCGCTTCACGCGCGCCTTCACGCTCAGCGTCTCCACGGCGCCCCGGAGGTGCTCGGCGACTGTCGTTGCGAAGTCCGTCTCGTCACACAGCCGCGCGCTCCAGTCGCGGCGAATCACGATCCAGTCGTGCTGCTTCGCGATGCGTGCGTACTCCTTCATCAGCACCGTCTTCCCGACGCCGCGTAGCCCGGTGACGCGGAGGTTGCGGCGCTTCTCCGGATACGCCGCGAGCAGCTGCTCGAACTGCCGGATCTCCTTGTCGCGGCCCGCGAGGAACGGCGGGCGTGCGCCGACGCCCGGGGAGTACGGGTTCGCTGCCACGCGACGAAGATACCAGAAGTTACATGATGTGACAGAAATCTGTCACTTACTATCACCTTCGGTGTCTCCAGGGCCGGGCGGCTATGGGGGTTACGGCGCCACGTTGAGCAGCTTCGAGTAGCTCTACAAGCCCTCAGGCCCAGCCGGGCTGTTCGCATGCGAGCTCGACGGCGCGCAGCACCGCTCTCGTCTTCGCCACCGACTCCTCGTACTCGTACTCGGGCTTGGCGTCCGCCACCGTGCCGCCGCCCGCCTGCACGTGCGCGACTCCGTCCTTGACGACGACCGTGCGGATGTGGATCGCGGTGTCGAGATCGCCCGCGTAGCTGAGGTAGCCGATCGCGCCCCCGTAGCCACCGCGCTTGACCGGCTCGAGCTCGTCGATGATCTGCATCGCTCGCACCTTCGGCGCGCCCGAGAGCGTCCCCGCCGGCAGCACCGAGCGCAGCGCGTCCATCGCGCCCACGTCCGCGCGCAGCGTTCCCGACACCGAGGAGACGATGTGCATGACGTGGCTGTAGGACTCGATCTCCATCAGCTCGTCCACGTGGACGCTCCCGTACTCGCACACCCGGCCGAGGTCGTTGCGCCCGAGATCGACGAGCATCACGTGCTCGGCGCGCTCCTTCTCGTCGGCCAGCAGCTCCTGCGCGATCCGGCGATCCTCCTCCGGGGTGGCTCCCCGCGGGCGGGTTCCGGCGATCGGCTTGGTGCTCACGTGGCGCCCGCTGACCGTCAGCAGCGGCTCCGGGCTGGCGCCCGCCACCTGGAAGTCGCCGAAGTCCAGGTAGTACATGTACGGGCTCGGGTTCACCGCCCGCAGGCCGCGGTAAATCGAGAACGCCTCGACCGGCACCGGCGCCGACCAGCGCTGCGAGGGCACCACCTGGAAGGCATCGCCGGCGTAGATGTACTCGACGATCCGCGCAACCATCGCTTCGAAGCGCTCGCGCGGCATGTTCGACTCGAACGCCGGCATCTGCCGTGTGGGCGGGTGGGGTCCCGCCGCCGGCTCGCCGCGTGGAACCGGTCCGGCGAGCACGCAGCGCACCTCGCCGATCGTGTGCACGGCCTGCTCGTACGCGCGCTCTATGTCCGGCTCGGCCTGGAGGTCGGCGTTGGCGAGGATCGTGACCGTGTGCTTGAGATGGTCGAACACGACCAGCGCGTCCGAGAGCATCAGCGCCATGTCGGGCAGGCCGAGGGGATCCGAGCCCGCGGGCTCCGAGTCGCGCCCGCCCGGGGGATCTCCGAGCGGCTCGACGGTGCGCACGAGGTCATAGCCGAAGTAGCCGACCGCGCCGCCTGTGAATGGAGGCCCACCCGCCCCCAGCCCGCCCGCCCCCAGCCCGCCCGCCCCAGCCCCGGCGCCGTCCATCGGCGCTTGGTCGAAGCGGGACACGCGCTCGGCCGCCAGTGCATACGGGTCGCCCCCGTCCGACAGCGACCAGCGCAGCACGGAGCGCGGCCGAAAGCCGATGAACGACCAGCGCCCCACCCGCTGGCCCTGATCGGCGGACTCCAGCAGGAACGCCGGCTCTCCCGGCGCCAGCGCGCGCAGCTTCAGGAACGCCGACACCGGCGTCTCGCAGTCCTCGATGAAGCTGTACGAGAGCGGTATCAGATCGTGTGCGCGCGCGAGCTCGCGCGCGCGCTCCAGGCTCGGCGAGACGCCGGCGGCGCTCGTCCCCGGGGCGCTAGGAGCGACGGCCATCGAGCACCCGCTCGGCGTCCGTGAGCGCCCGGCCGCGGCTGCGCAGCAGCACGAGCAGGTGGTAGAGCACGTCGGCCGCCTCTTCGTCGACGCGCTCGTCGGACTCCTCGCGCGCGGCGCGCGCCACCTCCTCGGCCTCCTCCATCACCTTCTCGCCGATCCGGGCGGGGTCGCCGAGCAGCTCGACCGTGTAGGAGCCCGGCGGGCGCTCGCGCGCGCGCTCGTCGACCGTGCGCTCGAGCGTCGGCAGCGTCTCGTGCGGCGCCCCCGGGTCGAGCTGGCCGCGGTGAAAGCAAGTGCGCTCGCCGGTGTGGCACGCCGGGCCGGCAGGCTCCACCAGCGCGAGCAGCGCGTCGCCATCGCAGTCCACCCGCAGCGCGCGCACCGTCTGCACGTTGCCGCTCGTGGCCCCCTTGTGCCACTGCTCGCCCCGCGAGCGACTCCACAGGTGCAGCTCGCCCGTGTCGCGCGTGCGCGCCAGCGCCAGCGCGTTCATGTACGCGAGCGTGAGCACCTCGCCGGTGCTCCAGTCCTGCACGACGCACGGCACCAGGCCGTCCCCGTCGAATGCGAGCTGCTCGTCGATGCTGTCGGCGTTCGGTGCGCTCATCGGCACGATTGTAGGTCCAGCCGTCCGGCGTCCGGTTTGAGACACACTCCCACTGCGATGCAATCGCTGCTCGACCGCAAGCTGCTCGTGATCACCGGCAAGGGCGGCGCGGGCAAGACGACCATCGCCGCTGCCGTCGGCCTGCTGGCAGCGCGCGGCGGGCGGCGGGCGATCGTGGTCGAGGTGGGAGAGGAGAGCCGGCTGCCGGGCCTGTTCGGGGTGACGCCGGCGCGGCCGGGCGCCGAGACGCGGTTGCAGGAGCGTCTGTCGAGCATCTCGATCGACCCCGACCGTGCGGTGCTGGAGTGGCTGCAGGCGCTCGGCGGCCGCGTCTCCGGCCGCGTGCTCGCCTCCAGCGGGACCTTCCAGTACTTCGCCGCCGCCGCGCCGGGAGCGAAGGAGCTCGTCACCATGGTCAAGATCTGGCAGCTCACCCGCGGCGGGGGCCGCCGGGCCGGGTCCCGTGGCTTTGACCTGGTCGTGCTCGACGCGCCCGCGACCGGCCATGCGCTCGGCATGCTCGGCTCACCGCAGACCTTCGGCGCGATCGCCCGCGTCGGTCCGATCGCAGGACAGACACGGCAGGTGCAGGCGCTGCTGGAGGACCCGTCGCGCAGCGCCTACCTGGCGGTGGCGCTGGGGACGGAGATGGCGGTCACCGAGGCGCTCGAGCTCCAGGACGGCCTGCGCCGGCAGCTCCGCCGCGGCCTCGCGGCGGTCATCGTCAACGCGCTGCTGCCGCGACGCTTCAGCGCCGAGGAGATTCGCCGTATCGTGGCGCTGGGCGACGCCGGAGCGGCTACGACGGCGCAGCGGGCCGTGACCGACTCGGCCGTGCTGGCGGCCCGGGCCGTTCACGACCGGGCGCGCTTCCAGCACAACCAGCTCGCGCGCCTGCGTCGCCGCAGCTTCGATGTGGTGGGCGTCCCGTTCGTGTGGGGAGCCCAGCTTGACCTGGCGGCGGTGAGCGCCATCGCCAGGCGGCTCGAGCGCAAGCTGTGAGAGCGGCGCGCGCGGCGGCGGTCGGGTCAGGGCGCCGCGAGCCGGTAGCGGCGCGTGGCGGAGTCGCGCTCGAGCAGGCCGACGGCCAGCAGCGTGGTCACGTAGCGGTGCGTGGTGCTCGTGTTCATGTCCAGCATGCGGGCCAGCTCCGCGATCCCCAGATAGCCGCCGTCGGCGGGAAAGCAGGAGAGCACCAGCAGTCCCGACAGCAGCGAGCGCGACAGGCGCCTGTCCTCCATCTGCGCCGGGTACGCCCACTCCTCGGAGTCCAGCGCCAGCGTCCAGTTCGGGTCTTTCAGCGCTGAGAGCAGGACGGACATCGTCCCCCCCTGGCCGGCGCTGCGGATCACCTGATCGACCTGAGCCTTGGACAGCTCGATGCTGACCGTCTCGTGAACGACCGGCTCATTCGAGCGAGCCGGACGCCGGCGAGGGCGTCCGGCTCGCTGCCACTGACGAGACGACGCGGCTTTGGATGAACTGGAGCCGCCCGTTTTCGCGCGCCGAGGACGGCGCCCGTTGTCTCTTCCTGCGGGCAGTACTCCAGTCGTGTTGTCACCCTTCATCGCGTGCGAACAATCATGCCGCCGCCCTCGACGCTCGCAAAGGCGGCGCTGAATGTTCAGTTCTGACTACTAATTGAAACGCTGGGCGTACGCCGCGCGCCACAGCCGCAGGATCGGCAGCAGCAGCTGGGTGAGCGAGCCTCCCGCCTCGGCGAGGCGATCCGTGCTCGCGCGCATCGCCGGTTCGCGGACGCGGTCGTTGGACAGGTACATCGCGACCATGCACGCGGCGATCACCGCGTGCCGGTGGCCGCCGGGCAGCTCGCGTGCCTCGTGCGCGGCGCGTCCGATCAACTCGGACAGGCGCCGCACGGCGATCTCGCGGCTGGGGTAGTAGGCGATGTAGCTGTGCTCCCCGCCGGCCACGTCGGCGACCTCGTCGACGTAGCTGTCGAGCAGCGTGCTCACCGCGCAGATCCAGGGAACGTAGGCCGCGTTCACCCGCGCCCAGTCGTGACGGTGGCACGCCGCGAGGGCGAGCAGCGCGTGGACTCCGAGCGAGCTGCTCGCCGCCGCCGTCAGCTCCCACCAGCTCGCTTCCCACTCGCCGGGGAACTCGCACTCCGTCCACCTGCGCAGCGCGACGCCACGGCGGCCCGCGTCGGTCTCGTGGTTGAGGCTCTGCACGCCGCCGCAGCGAGCGGCGCCCTGCAACAGCAGCCGGCGCGCGTCCTGGTAGAACGGCAGCGAGGCGCAGCCCTCGCGGCAGGCTTCCACGAGCGCGCGCAGGTAGCCGCCGTCGTCCTTCCACGGGTGGTGCAGGTAGTAGTCGGAGATCGGCGCCGACGGATCCAGCGCCTCGACCAGCGCGCGGTGAAGCTGGCGACCGTTCAGCTGCTGCGCGGCGCGCTCGTGGGCGTTGTCGAGGAACTCGAGGATGATCTCGTAGGCCACGAGCACGCGCACCAGGCGGGCGTCGCGGCGTCCCGGCAGGATCGAGAACAGGCCGGCGCCGACGATGTGCGTGCGCTTGAGCTCGAGCGTCCTCAGCGCATCCTCGCGAATGCGGTGGTCGGGGATCGTGCGAGCACGGCTGCGCCAAGCGTGCATCTCGCGCGACGCCGCCCTCAAGCCCCAGCTCAACTCGCGCATCGACGCAGCCATCAGCGCCCGCAGCTGCCCACGCGACAGCGGTAGGGGATCGGCCATCGACCCGAATATCGGAACTTGTCCGCAGAGCAGTTAATCGCGACGCCACGCCCTGGACGCCTTGGACGCGCGCGGGCGCCCACCGAGTCACTCCTGGAGACTGATCGCCGGACGCGCGCGAGCCGCCACGTGACCCGGTACGGCGACGATCCCCACCGCGACCGCGGTGACGATCAGGAAGCTCCACAGCGCGGTCGACACGTCGGCCGAGAAGACCACCGGGAAGCCGGTGACGGCGGCGAGCGCGTGGCTCAGGAGGATCTGGCCGTAGATCCCGAAGACCGCGCCGAGGGAGCAGCCGGTCCCCAGCAGCAACGCGCTCTCGAGCAGCAGCGAGCGCCACAGTTCGCCGCGCCTGAAGCCGTCGACCTTCAGGTCCGCCAGCTGCCGGCGCCGCTGCCAGATCATCGAGCCCATCGCGGTGCCCATCGCCAGGATGGCGGCGATCAGCACCAGCCACGAGATCTGGGTCAGCCGCGCCAGGCCCTGCCGGCTGGCAGCGCGCTGGCGCAGTTCGCGCTCGTGGGAGGTTTCCACCCCCAGGCCGGACCTCGGCCCGAGCGCCCGCGCGAGCTCCGCGCGCGCACGCGCCAGCGCGACCCCGGGAGCCAGCTTGACGTAGTAGGCGCTTGGATCGCCGCTGGCCCACGCGCGCGCGTAGTCGGCGGCGCTGAGGATGACCGCGCCGGGCGGCCAACCCAGGTTGGTGATCAGCGCGGCCACGCGAAACGTCGCCGGGCGGGGCGAGGGCAGCACGAAGCGCTCCCCGATGTGGAGATGGTGTTCGTCGGCCAGCGCCTGCGACACGACGGCCCATCCGCCGGCGCGAACCCGCCGCGCGGCCGTCTGGAGATCGCCGCTGAGGAGCTGGCTCGGGGGGATCGGCTCGGCGGCGCCGGGCGGAGCGCCGAGCACCCACACGCGCCGGTCTTCGTAGTCCAGCAGGCCGCCCATCACCGGTTCGACCGCGCTCACTCCCGGCAGGCTCCTCAGCGCAGCGGTGTCGATGGGGGGAAACGGAGTCGTCGTCAGCAGGTTCTCTTCCCCCGGCGGGATCACCCACAGCTGACCGTTCGTGTTCAGCTGGTGGACCAGCCGGTCGAGTCCTTTCTGGAGATTGCCGTGGGCTCCCTGGATCGCCACGCTGCCGAACACGGCGATCGCGCCGGTCGCGCCGATCGCGATTGCCCGAGCGCGGTTGGCGCGGGACTGCAGCTCGATGACCGCGAGGTACGGGGCCACGCCCGAGAGGAACCGCCGCAGCCTCGCCAGAGCCGCCACGACGCCCGTGAGCGCCACCGGCATCGCCAGCAGCAGCGCGACGATCAAGCTCACGATGCCCACGATCGCGTCCTGCGGAGCCGCGAGCAGGATCGCGGTCGTCACCGCCAGGCAGGCCACGGCGGCCGCAAGCGCCCCGGCGACGCTCCCGGCCGAGCGCCGCGGGAGCGCGAAGGCCCTCGGCAGCGACGCGAAGATCTCCCGTCGCAGCGGCGCCAGCACTCCCACCACGGCGGCGAGCATGCCTCCGGCGAGCGCGACCGCGACGCTCTCATCGCTGACGATCCGCTGGGAGCCGACCGGGAAGCCCAGCGACAGGTAGCCGGGGTTGGCGCTGAACAGCTCCACCGACAGCAGCTCCCCGAGCGCCAGCCCGGCGAGCGAGCCCAGCAGGCCGAGCACGAGGGCGTCGAAGAGCATGATCCGGACGATCATTCCGGCGGTGTACCCGTCGAGCCGAAGGTCCTCCACGAGGTTGCGTCGCTGCGGAGCCGTGAGCAGCATCGCGTTGAAAGCGAACAGGAACCCGACCAGCGCGCTGATCGCCGAGAACAGCAGCGTCGACTGGTTGCTCGGACCGGCGGCCTGACTGAACAGCGTCGCCTCGAAGTCCGCCGGGCGGAGGTTCAGCGAGTTGGCGGCGGCGATGGCGGCGAGGCCCGCCCTCACCTCGCGATCCTCGCCCGGTCTCGCGCGGACGAAGATGCTCGTCACGCGCCCGCTCATGCCGGTCAGTCGCTGCACGTATCGCAGCGGGCCGAGCGCGATCGGGCTGTCCACGAGCGGGCCGATGTCCTGCGTGCCCAACGTGGTGCCCACCAGAGCCGTCGCCGCTTCGCTGCCGATCTGCAGTTTGACCGGCCGCAGCGAGGTCACGCCGACGGCTTGGGCGATCGGCGCGGGCACCGCGAGGGCACGCAGGCCGACCAGGCGCGCGTAGCTGAAGTGGCGCACCAGCGGACCGGCGAGGTACGCGAGGCGCGGGTCGGCGCCGAGCAGCTCCACCGTCCGCGCACCGCGCGGGCCGACCATGTTCGCCCGGTCCTCCAGCACCGGCATCGCCGCGCTCACCCCCGGCACACGCTCGACCGTTGCGAGCAGCCCCTGATCGAATCCCTGGGGAGCGCGCGCGGCGAGCTGGAAGCGCATCTGCCCGATGATCCCGTCGGTGATCTGCCGCACGGAGCCGTCGAGGCTCGTGCTGGCGACCTGGGAGGCGAACAGCAGCGCGACTCCGACCGCGATCCCCGAGAGAGCGAACGCCTCCTGCACCACGCGGCTGCGCAGTCGCACACGGTAGAGCCGAACGATGTTCGACAGCCTCAACGCCCGCGTCCGCCTACTCGGTGGCGATGGAGGCGGCCAGCCGGCCCGACTCGCGATCGACGAGCCTGCCGTCCCGCAGCGCGTGCGTGCGGTCGGCGTGCGCGGCGGCGATCGGGTCGTGCGTCACCAGCAGCACCGCCGTCCCGCGCTCGCGGCAGACGTCGGTGAGCAGCCCGAGCACCTCCTGCCCGCGGGAGCTGTCCAGATTGCTCGTGGGCTCGTCCGCGAGCACGAGCTTGGGGTCGGTCGAGAGCGCGCGCGCGATCATCACGCGCTGGCGCTCGCCCATCGAGAGCTGCTCGGCGCGGTGCGCGACTCGCTCGCTCAGACCCAGGCGCTCGAGCAACGGCATCACCCGGCGGTGCGCGGCGGCGACGTTGAGGTCGGTCGCCATCAGCTTCAGCGCGGCGTTGTCGAGCGTGCTCGCGCCCTCCAGCAGGTGCAGCGATTGACGCACGAAGCCGAGCTCCGAGAGGCGCAGGCGCGCGGCCTGGCGCTCGGACAGCGTGGACACGTCCCGCCCGTCCAGGACCACCGCGCCGCTGTCGGGGCGCAGCAGCGCGGCGATCATCAGCAGCAGCGTCGTCTTGCCCGAGCCGCTCGGCCCGAACAGCGCCACGAGCTCGCCCGCACGCACCACCAGCGAGACGCCGTCGACCGCTCGCACAGGCTCTCCGTCGCCGGCCGGATAGTGCTTGACGACGTCGCGCAGCTCCAGCACCTATGCGGAGCGCTCCATGCCCGGAAAGTCGATCACGTTGCCGGACCGCTCGGGAGGATCCGGCGGAGCGAGGATCCGCCCCCCGCTCAGAGCGAGTATCTGGTGAGCGCCCATCAGCGAGGGGACGTCGGGCACGGCCGTCAGCACGCCGATGCCCGCCTCCTCGGCCAGGCGGCGCAGCAACCCCATCAGCTCCTCGCGCTCGCGCACGCCGAGATTGGCCGTGGGGTCGTCCACGAGCAGCAGGCTCGGCGCCCGCGCGATCCCCCGCGCGATCCCCACCAGAGCGCGCTCGCCGTCGGACAGGCTCTCCCAGGCCTGAGCGGCGCACTCGGCGACCCCCACGTGCGCGAGCGCCTCCCTGGCGCGCGCGTACGCGCCGCGGTGCCCGTGCGAAGGCAGCAGCGGCAGCGCGACGTAGTCGAGCATCCGCAGCTCGCTGCGCGGTCCGCTGCGCCGCACCCATCCGATCCGCTCGCGCATCAGCTGCGCGTGCTTTGTCTCCGACATGCTCGCCATGTCAACATCTTCGAAACGCACGCTTCCGCGATCGGAGGACTCCAGGCCGGCGGCGATCTTCAACAGCGTCGTCTTGCCGGCGCCGCGTTGGCCCCACACGACCACCAGCTCTCCCGCGTCGACCTCCAGCGAGACGCCCGCCAGCACCTTCAGCTCATGGGGACCGCGCCAGTAGCTCTTGCCCACCGCCTCGAGCGTGAGCAGCGCGCCAGTCATCACAACGCCCGCAGCCGGCCCATCCGCCTGCTGGCCGACGTTCGATCGCTCGACCGCCGATCGGCCGCCACGACGGCGCCCTCGGCGCGCGATCGCCCGGCTTCCTGGAACAGGCGCTCGAGCAGCTCGCGCGCGCTCTGGAGCCACTCGATCCGCGCCCTCCACGATGCGACCTCGGCGTCCCTGGAGAGCACCCGCATCAGCGTCGACCACTCCTGCCGATCGCCGACGGCCTCCATGTCGGAGAGCTGTTTGAGATCTCGCAGGCGGCCCATGCACGCGAGTTCCTGACCGTAGACCATGTCGATCAGCCGCGGTAGGTCGCTGGGACGGCAGAGGGCGATCTTCATGTGCAGCTCGTCGCGCAGCGGCGGTGCGGGAGAGGAGCCCAGCATCCAGGATCCGAAGTGCTCGACACCCTCGTCGGTCGCCTCGTAGATCATTCGCGGCGCGGCCCGCCTGGCGGGTCCGGGACCCATCTCGCGCGCGGCCCGCACGAACTCGTCACGGCTCAGCTGATCGAGGGCGGAGTAGACACCGGACGGTGCGAAGCCGGAGGAGCCGAAGCGCTCCTCCAGGCGCTGTGCGAGCTGATATCCGTAGCCCGGGCGCTCGATGACGAGGCCCAATACCGCGTACTTCGCCGACAATCTCGACCTTTCCTCGCGTGCTTTCCTAAACGCAGAAGGTATCCCAAAAGACGGCGGCACGCATACCAAGGGTGGAATGAATCAGATGGGCAGTAATTCTCCGGTAGTCGACTACTTGCGGCTATCGGAACTGCGTTCAGATGATTCCCAGGCGGTCGAGCAGCGACTCGTCGGCGCGCCAGTCGCGCCGGACCCGCACCGAGAGCTCGAGATGCACGTGGCAGCCGAGCACACGCTGGCACTCGCGGCGCGCGGCCGTGCCGATCGCCTTGACCATCCGTCCGTGAGCGCCGATCAGGATTCCCTTCTGGGAGTCGCTCTCCACCCAGATCAGCGCCCGCACGCGCACCAGCCCCTCGCGGGGAGCCTCGATCTCCTCGACCATCACCTCGACCGCGTGCGGCAGCTCCTGAAAGGTGCGCCTGATGACCGCCTCGCGGATCAGCTCCGCCAGCAGCAGCTCGCGCGGCTGATCGCTCCTGTCCTCCGGCGCGAACATGAACGGTCCCTCGGGCATCAGCGCCCCCAGGTGCTCGACCAGCTCGCCCACCCCCGATCCGCTGCGTGCCGAGATCGGGAACACCTCGGCGCGCGGATCGAGCTCGGCCGCCTGCTCGAGCACCGCCATCAGTGGCGCCCGGGAGATCCGATCGACCTTGTTCACGGCGATCGTCACCGGTTTCTCCGAGCTCGCCAGCGTCGTCGCGATGAAGCGGTCGCCCGGCCCCACGCCCTGCTGTGCGTTGAGCATCAGCAGCATCGCGTCCGAGCCGTCGAGCTCGTGCGCCACGCGTCGCGCCATGCGCGCCGTCAGCGCGTCGCGCGGGCGCTGAACGCCAGGCAGGTCCACCAGCACGATCTCGCAGTCGCCGTCGTGGTGCACGCCGCGGATCGCGCGCCTGGTGGTCTGAGGGCGGTCGGAGACGATCGCAACCTTCTCTCCGACGACCGCGTTGACGAACGTCGACTTGCCGACGTTGGGTCTCCCCGCCAGCGCGACGAAGCCGCCGCGCGTCACCCGCCCGCTCCAGCAAGCAGCTCGCGCTGGAGGGCCAGCATCTCGCCGTCGTCGGTCTCGTGATCCATGCCCAGGAGGTGCAGCATCCCGTGGACGATCGCCTCGCGCAGGTCGGCTGTGCACTCGGGGCAGATGACCACGTCGCCGAGCTCGCGCGGCGGCGCCTGCGCGGCCAGTGCCGGGCGCCCAGCAGCGCCCGGCCCGGCAGCGCCGAGCGGGTCCACGCCGGCGAGTGACTCGACGCCGTCGATCGGGAAGGACAGCACGTCGGTGGGACCGCTGCCGCCCCGATGCTCGGCGTTCAGCTGGGCGATCCGCCGGACGTCGACGAACTCGATCGCCACGTGCGCGTGGTCGATCCCCGCGCTGGCGGCGGCCAGCTCGCACAGGCGCCTGATCTCCTGCGGCGCCGGCGCCTCGCGGGCGAGGCTCGAGCCGAGCACCTCGACGTCGATCATCGAAGATCAGGCGCTGCGAACAGCCGCGCGGGCGCCGATCGCTCCGCGCGCGGGCGCCTCGCGCTGGGAGTGAACGTCGTAGGCCTCGACTATCCGCTGCACGAGCTTGTGGCGCACGACGTCCTCGCCCCCGAAGCGCAGGAACTCGATCCCCTCCACCGCGTCCAGGATGTCTCCCACCACGATCAGGCCCGACTGCTGCTCGCGCGGCAGGTCCACCTGGGTGACGTCGCCCGTCACCACCATCCTGGAGCCGAAGCCCAGACGCGTGAGGAACATCTTCATCTGCTCGGGCGTCGTGTTCTGGGCCTCGTCGAGGATCACGAACGAGTCGTTGAGGGTGCGTCCGCGCATGAACGCCAGCGGAGCGATCTCGATCACGCCGCGCTCGATGTGCTGGGAGACCTTCTCGGGATCGAGCATGTCGTGCAGCGCGTCGAACAGCGGGCGCAGGTACGGATCGACCTTCGCCATCATGTCGCCCGGCAGGAACCCCAGCCGCTCACCCGCCTCGACCGCGGGCCGCGTGAGGATGATGCGGTTGACCTCGTGCCGCGACAGCGCGGCCGCGGCCATCGCCACCGCCAGGAAGGTCTTGCCGGTGCCGGCCGGCCCGACGCCGAAGGTGATGGTGTTCGCGCGAATGGAGTCGACGTAGCGCTTCTGGTTGACCGTCTTGGGCGCCACTCGCAGACCGCGGTGGCGCCAGACGACGTCCTCGAGCACACGCGCGGGCGATTCGTGCGCGTCCAGAGCGCCCGTCACCGCCGTGATCGTCCCCGGGCCGATCTGATGGCCGCCGGCGATCAGGTCCGCGAGCTCGCGCACCACGCGCTCGCCCGCGTGCGTCTCGGTCTCCTCACCGTCGAAGGTCAGCAGGTTGCCCCGCAGGAACACCTTGCAGTCCAGATGCGCCTCGAGCGCGCGCAGCACCACGTCCTGGCTGCCCGCCAGCTCCGCGGCGACTTCGTTTGAGAGCTCGATCTGCGTCCTCATCCCTGAAGCGCCGCTCGCACCAGTCCGGAAACGCGCTTGCCGTCGGCGCGGCCGTCGACCGCCGCCATCGCGCGCTTCATCGCCATCCCCATGTCCTTGGCGGACTCCGCTCCGCTGTCGCGCACCGCCTGCTCGACGATCCCCGCCAGCTCCTGCTCGGAGAGCTCCGCCGGCAGGTACGAGCCGATCAGCTGCGCCTCGGACTCCTCGCCCCGCACGAGATCCTCGCGCCCGGCCTCGCCGTAGGCTCTGGCGGCCTCGAGCCGGCGCTTGCGCTCGCGGCGCAGCACCGCCAGCTCGTCGTCGGCTCCCTCCTTGGCCGCCTTCTGCAGCTCGGACAGCACCAGCCGCAGCGCGCCGACGCGCTGCTTTTCGCCCGCGCGCATGGCTCCCTGCAGGTCGATCTTGATCTGCTCGACTATCGCCATCCCACAGACCAGGATACGCCGCCGCGGCGATGACGCGGGCAACTCGGGGCGGGCGCGGGCAACTCCCGCCGGGCGCGCCCTCAATCTCGCTGCAGCGGGGTGGGGCTGCCCAGGGGCCCCGGCGAGGAGACGTCGCGTCCGAACAGCAGCGCCACGTTCCAGTCGACCAGCAGGCGCAGCCTGCGTCCCCAGCCGGGCATCAACAGCAGGTGGTACGTGCGCGCGATCAGCCACGCGGGCAGGCCGCGCCAGCGCACGCCCAGCGTGATCGCGACGGCCTCGTGGTCGCCGAGCTCGGCGACGACGCCTTTGGTGCGATAGCGAAACGGCCGGGCGCTGGCGCCGGAGAGCGTCGCTGCGACGTTGCGCGCCACGAGCCGTCCCTGGCGCAGGGCGTGCTGCGCGGTGGGTGGACACGCGTGCCCCGCTCGGGAGGCGTCGGGGACCGCCGCGCAGTCGCCGATCGCCCACACGTGCGGGCCGCCGCCGGTGGGCCGCGAGCCCAGCGCGCGGTCGTCCACGCGCATCGTGCGATCCACCACCACCCGTCCGTCCCGATCCAGTGGCAGGCCGAGCCGGGCTACAGCCGGGCTGGGCTTGACGCCGGCCGTCCACACGAGCGTCCGCGCGGCGATCGTCTCGCCGTCGGAGAGGGTCGCGCCGCGCGCGGTGCGCTCGAGCAGCGTGGTGGCCGTACGCACCTCGATCCCGCGCCCGCGAAGCTCGCGTTCGGCGAACTCGGACAGATTCGCGGGAACCTCCTGCATGATCCGCGCCCGGGCCTCGACCAGGACCCAGCGCATCCCCTGGGCGGCGCAACGCGGATACAGCTCGATGGCCTGCGCGGCGAAGTCCTGCAGCTCCGCCAGCCCCTCCACTCCAGCGTAGCCGGCGCCCACGAACACGAACCCCAGGTACTCGGCGCGGGCCGCATGGTCCTCCAGGGACTCGGCGATGTCCAGGCAGCCCAGCACCTGGTTGCGCAGGGCGGTGGCGTCCGACAGCGACTTCAGCCCGATCGCGTGCTCGGCGAGGCCCGGGATCGGCAGCGTCCTCGACACCGACCCGAGCGCGACGACGAGCTGGTCGTAACCGAGATCGAGCTGCTCGCCGTCGCTGCGCAGCACCCCCAGCGTCGCTCGCGCGGGGTCGGCGCCGGTCACGCGCCCGATCACCAGCTCGGTCCGCCGCAGCTGCGATCGCAGCGACACGACCACGTGGCGCGGGTCCAGGGTGGCCCCGGCGGCGCCCGGGAGCAGCGGCGTGTAGAGCATGAAGTTGGCGTCGTTGACCAGCGTCACCCGCGCGCTCTGCGCGGGGAGCAGACGCTCCAGCGCGCGCGCCGCGTAGAAGCCACCGAAGCCACCGCCGGCGATCACGACCTGCCAGGCCACCGCTACAGAATAGGGTGCAGGCCGTGGACGACACCCTGTACGCCGGTGCGCTGGCCCCGTTCCTCGCGGAGACGCAGCGCCTGCGCCCGGCGCAGGCCGAAGTGATCGACGCCCACACCCACCTGGGGCTGGACGAGGATGGACGCTCGCTCACGCTGGCCCAGCTGCTGGCCCAGCTGGACCACGCGGGCGCCCGCCGCGCGTGCGTGTTCCCGCTGCACGACCCGGAGCGCAAGCCGTCCTACAGCGTGCCCAACGACCGCGTGCTCGCGTGGGCGGCGCAGAGCGAGGACAGGCTCGTGCCGTTCTGCCGCCTGGACCCCGCAGAAGAACCGCTCGCGGAGGCCGAACGCTGCCTGTCGGCGGGTGCGCGCGGAATCAAGCTGCACCCGCGCGCCCAGGACTTCGACTTCGACGGTCCGGAGATGGCCGCGGTGTTCAAGCTCGCCGAAACGACCGCCGTGCCGATCCTGATCCACGCCGGCCGCGGGCTGCCGCCGCTCGCCGAGGGTCTGGTCGAGCTCGCGCTGAGCCATCCGGGAGCCGTGCTGATCCTCGCGCACGGAGCGATCTGCGACCAGGGGATCCTGACCTCGCGCCTGGCCGAGCACCCGGGCGTGCTGTATGACATCTCGTGCTTCTTCCCACTCGACGTGATCGAGCTGTTCGCGCGCGTGCCCGCGGAGCGGATCGTGTTCGCCTCCGACCCGCCGTACGGCCTGCCCGCGACCACCCTGTACATGGCGCTGCGCGTGGCCTGGAAGGCGGGCCTCGATGACGCGACCACCAGGGCCGTGCTCGGCGGCACGATGGCCGCGCTGATCGACGGTCACGGCCTGCCGCCCGTCGGTCCCGTGCGACGCGGCCCCACGATCGAGCTGTCCGGGCGCCTGGTGCGTGTCTACGGATACGCCAGCCTCGTCGGACCGGCGCTGTTCGGGGGCGCGATCGATCAGGCGCGGGCGATGCTCGACATGGCGATCGCCGCCTGCCGCGACCCCGTGCCGGGCGCCGTGGGCGAGGCGCTGGAGACGATCGGCGCTGCCCTGAGCGCCGCCGGCACGCTGATGGAAGGCGAGGACGGCGTGCGCGCGGCGATCGACCTGGTGTACCGCTCGATCGTGCGGGCAGCGACGGAGGTACCCGACCGGGTGTGACGGGGGCGCCGAGCGGGCTCCGGCGGCCGGCGGGCGCGCGCTGAACCACTGCCGCGGCGGTTGTGGCGGCGGCGGCGGCGGCAGCAGCAGCAGCAGCAGCAGCAGCAGCAAGGTCGGTATAGCAATGGTTAGACAGCGTTCGCCGCGTGGGTCGACTCGCGTAGCGCGCGCGACAGTCGGTATAGCGATGGTAAGACGGCGTTCCCGTCGCGTGAGACCACCTAGGATGCGCCGTCATCTGCGGGACAGCCAAACGGCTCCCCACTCGCCGCTGTCACGACGCTCCGACTCGTGTAGACGCAGACGCCCGCGGAAGGCGGCCGCGATCTCGTCCATCTCGCCTGTGAGCAGACCGCCGGCGATCAGGTGGGCGGGCGCCTCGGACAGCCCGGCGGCGAGCTCGAGCAGCAGCGGTCGCAGCAGATTTGCGAGCACGACGCTCGCCCCCGACGACGCCCGGGCGCCGCCGGCAGCCATTGGCCACTCCAGCTCCTGCGTACGCAGGTCGAAGCGGCGCACCTCGATGTCGACGCCGTTGACGGCGGCGTTCTCACGCGCCGCGGCGACGCTCTCGAGCTCGTTGTCGAGCGCGAGCACGGGTGCGTAGCCGAGACACGCGGCGGCGATCGCGAGCACGCCCGAGCCGGTGCCGACATCCAGCAGCGGCCCGCTCGGCCGCTCGCTCGCCGCCAGCTCCAGCAGCAGCTCCAGGCACAGGCGCGTGCTGGCGTGGGCGCCCGTGCCGAACGCCTGCCCGGGATCGATCACGATCTCCCGCACCGCGCCGCGGTGCTCGAGCGCGCTTGCGGCCTCCCACGGTGGGCGCACACGCAGGGAGGGGATCGGCGCGGCCTCGCGCCCCGGCGCGGCCTCGCGCCCCGGCGCGGCCTCGCGGCCCGGCGCAGGCTCGCGGCCCGGCGCAGGCTCGCGCCCCGGCTGACGCGGCGCCTCGATCAGGACGGGGCGATGGAAGCGCCGCCAGCGCTCATGCCAGTCGTCGGGGATCTCGCTGGTGGAGATCTCGACGAGCGCGTCGCCGACGACGGCGCGCACGTCGGGGAGGCTCGGCAGCTCCCCGGGCGCGCCGTAGACCGCGTACTCGACGGTCCCCGCCTCGCACTGCACCTCTTCCACACCGGTGGGCGCAAGCTCCAGGAGCTCCGCCAGCACGACCTCGGCCTGCCCGCCGCCGACGCGAACGGCGAGCCTGATCACGCCGCCTGGCTGCCCAGCGCGCGCCGCAGCTTCGTGAACACCGACTCCTGGGAGCGCAGATTGTCCTCGCCGAGGCTGTCGTTCAGGCGCTCCATCAGCTCGCGCTGCTCGGGACTCAGGCGGCGGGGGACGACGACGTTGACGACGACGCGCAGGTTCCCGCGCCGGTCCCGTCTGAGCGCCGGCATTCCTCCTCCGCGCAGCGTGAGCACGGCGCCAGGCTGCGTGCCCGCGGGGAGCTCGATCGATGCGGTGCCGTCGAGCGTGGGGACCTCCAGCGTCCCGCCCAGAGCGGCCAGCGGCGCCGCGACGTCCAGCGCGGTGATCAGGTCGTCGCCCTCTCGCACGAAGCGGTCGTCCTCGCGCACCCGCACGAGCACGTACAGGTCGCCGGATGGGGCGCCCGCCTCGCCTGCGTGGCCACGCTCGCCGAGCCGGATGCGCTGTCCGTCGGAGATGCCCGATGGCACCTCCACCTCGAGCGTGCGCTGCTTCGCCAGCCGCCCGCGCCCGCGGCATTGCCGGCAGGGCTGCTTGGGCACGCGCCCGTCGCCGTGGCACACGTCGCAGACGATCGTGCGCACCATCTGCCCGAGCGGCGTGCGCGTCACCGCCCGCAGCTGCCCCGCACCCCCGCAGCGCTCGCAAGTCTCGATCGGCGTGCCCGGCTCGGCGCCGTTGCCGTGACAGTGCTCGCAACGCTCGATCGCCTCGTAGGAGACGTCCAGCTTGGCGCCGTCGGCCGCCTCGCGCAGGTCGAGTTCGATCGCGACCGCGATGTCGGCGCCCTGCCGCCCGTCAGGGTAGGCCGCCCCCGCGCGCCCGGCAGCGGGCCCGCCGCCGAAGAACGCGTTGAACAGGTCGGCGATCGATCCGAAGGCGTCGAAGTTGGGAGCGTAGCCTCCGGATCTCAGCCCGTCGTGGCCGTAGCGATCGTAGGTCGCCCGTCGCTCGGGGTCCGACAGGATCTCGTTCGCCTCGGCCGCCTCCTTGAACTTCTCCTCGGCGTCGGGGTCGTGGGCGTTGACGTCGGGGTGCAGCTCCATGGCGAGCTGGCGAAAGGCCTTCTTGATGTCCTGCTCGGAGGCGTCGCGTGCGACGCCGAGCACCTCATAGGGGTCGCGGGGCATGCGGGCCTGGTCAGCTCTCGGCGTAGGCGTCTTCGACGAAGCGCGATAGCTGGTGCGCGGCCTCGCGCACCGTCGCGATCGCGCCCGCGTAGTCCATGCGCACTGGGCCGATCAGCGACACGGTTCCGAGCTTGCGCCTGGCCATCCCGTAGCCGGTGGCCACGAGGGCGAGGGAGTGCATCGCGGGGAGCTCGTTCTCGCGCCCGATGCGCACGTACACGCCCGGCTCGGCAAGCGCCGCGCGCAGCACGCGCAGCAGCGCCACGCGCCGCTCCAGCAGGTCGATCAGCTCGTTCACCCGCGTGGCGTCTTCGATCTGACCGGCCTCGAACAGCCGCGCGGTCCCCTCGACGAACAGGGAGTCCTCGCCCTCGGAGGCGAGGTCGCCGAACGCCGGCGCGAAGCGCCCGAGGAACGCGAGCTCCGTCGGCGAGAGGCTCGGCTCCACCAGGCGCTGTTGGAGCATGCGGGCGCCGAGTTCCAGGCCCACCAGCCGCTCGTTCAGATACTCCCCCGCCCAGGCGACGAGGCCCGGATCGACCGCGCGCTCGAACGTCGCGAACATCTTCGACACGTTCCCGGCCGAGGTGATGATCACGACCAGCACGACCTGCGGCTGCAACGCCAGCACCTCTATGTGCCGGATGCTCGCGGTGTTCAGCGACGGGGCCGAGACGACCGCCAGCAGGTTGGTGATCTGCGACAGCGTCTCCGTCGTCGTGCGCATCGCCTCCTCGACCTCTCGCCGGATCAGCGACAGCTCGAGTCGCCGCTCGGGCGCCTGCAGCGCATGCTCGGCGCTGAGCATGCGGTCGACCACGTAGCGCTGACCCGCGTCGGTGGGCACACGGCCGGCCGACACATGAGGGTGGGCGAGCAGGCCGTACTCCTCGAGCAGCGCGAGTTCGTTGCGCACCGTGGAGGGGCCGCAGTCGAGATCGGGGCCGGCGGCGATCGAGCGCGAGGCGACGGGCTGCCCGGTGCGCAGGTAGTCGTCGACCACCTTGCTCAGAATGCGCTCCTGGCGGGGGCTCAGCATGGATTTGATTGTAGGCGCCCCTCCGACGGGGCAAGAAGCGTCGCGCGCGCTAGAGCTCGAGCTCGGCCTCGGCGTTGCGGATGATCTGATTGCCCGCCTGCTCGGCGACCGTGTCGACGATCGCGCGACCGCCGGCCAGCTCGCGCACCGTCCCGGTCACCACGATCTCCTGCTCGGGAAGGCCCATCCCGCGGAACTGGACCGACAGGCGCCTCAGGTGCTCCGGCCCGCCGGCCGCCTCGGTCTCGGCCCGCGCCACCTGGGCCATCGTCCACAGCCCGTGCAGGATCCGACCGGGGAGTCCGACGGCACGGGCGAACTCCTCGTCGATGTGGATCGGGTTGAAGTCGCCGGAGGCGCCCGCGTAGCGCGCCGTGAGGTACTTGTCAGGCGTCACCCGCACCTCGGGGATCTGCTCTCCCGCCTTGAGCTCGGTCATCCGGATCACACTCCTCGGACGATGTTCGTCCACGTTCCGCGGCAGACCTGCTCGCCGCGCTGGTTGGTGGAGACTGTCTCGAACACGTAGTAGCCGCGGCCGTCCCGTTCTGAGATGTCCTTGACGCTCGCCGTCGTCGTGATCTCATCGCCGGCCACCACCGGCGGGCCCCACACGAACTCCTGGCCGCCGTGGACCATCATCGCGAAGTTGAGCTCGATCTCGGGATCGAAGATGGGAGGTCCCATCGACGGGGCGCTGTAGACGACGGCGAACATCGGCGGCGCGACGACGTCCGCGTAGCCAGCCGCGCGGGCGGCCTCCACGTCGAGGTGCAGCGGGTTGGTCTCTCCCACCGCGCGGGCGTACTCCTTGATCTTCTCGCGCCCGACCGCGTACAGCGTGGGCTCGTAGGTCTTGCCGATCGCTTTGGTGTTGACTGGCATTCGGAGTCGGGCTCCCTGGGGGTGGGGCTGGTTTCGGCTTTGGCTGCGGCGCGCCAGTTTACGCGCGGCGCGGACGGAGATGCTTCGCGATCGCCGTGGCGGCTGCGCGCAGACCGCGGTCCGGCGCGCGGAAGGCCCGAGCTGGCGCGCGAACGCTCGTGCATTTGCGAGCGCCGCAACGCCGTCGCCCCCGCCTCGCCCGCAGTCGCCACCCGCCTGTGGGCCCACCCGCCGCAGTCGCCGTCGCCTGCTCATGGAGGGCGACTGCGCTGGAGGATCGCGCGATCCCCCATCGCAGAGCCAGACTGCGCGCGCCGCATGGCGGGCAACTGCGCCGGGGGGAGCTTCGACGGCCACCGGAGTGGATCGGTCTCCCGCTCACCCGCTACTGTGGCGATCCTTCACCACTGCACTCCCTGAGCCACTTCGGCACACGCCGACGCCTCCCCACAGCTCGCGGCGACGAGCGATCGAGCAGACCCCGACCCGACCATCGGCGGCATCGTCCGCCACCGCTGCGTGCCCGACGCGCCCGATGCCCCGACGCGCCCGACCCGCCCGCCACGCCCGACGTGCTGCGGCTCGGACGCGATGAGCGCGTTCGCGCCAACTTTCGCATGCGTGCGGTCGCCGGATCGAGATTTCCGAGACCCCCTTTAGGGGTTCTCGGAGCGCTGCCCGGCGGCGAGCGGCGCCGATCCACACCGCTTGACGGGCGCCGGCTCGGCTCCTACAAGCGGGCCGAACGACCCTCCCCGCACCGCCCGTCGCGGCGGCGCGGACCAGACCGGCAGGAGACAGCCATGACGTCCACCCTCTCGTCCACCTCCACCGTCCAGCGCCGCACCACCGAGCGCGAGACCGGCGCATCCGCGCGCCGCCGCCGAGCGCGAAGGCAGCGCGAGCGCAGCGCAGATGGCGATCGCCGGCCGCTCGGCCGGTACACCGACCGCGACGGCCGCGCTCGCGAAGTGGTCGCCCGGCGCGGGGCGGCGGGAAGCGTGCTGGTGATGGACCGTGACTGCGCCACCCACGACGACCGCCGCCTGGTGGCGCATCTGGCGGCCGACGAGCCCGCGGAGAACGCGGCTCTGGTCTGCAACCGCTACCTGGAAGATGGCGCCCAGAGCCCTCGCCGCTGCCGACTGGTGACGGCTGAGGACGCTCGCGACGTGCCCTTCGCGGCTCAGCGGGAGGCGGAGGTGAGCGCGGAGCCCGCGCCGCACGATGCACCGTGTTTCGACGACCTCGGCAGCTGCTACCGACTCGAGCTGGTGCAGAGCGGGATGTCGATACCCGAGCTGCGGTGGTGCCGGCGGCGGGCGCCCACCGGCTGCGAGCCGGTGAGCGTGCGCGAGGCGATCGCCGCCATGGAGAGCTACGAGCCGGTGCGCGCTCTCACCATCCGCGCGCTCGCGCTGCACGCCGGCGCCGGCGAGGTCTCGACGACGGTGCTGCGCGCGGAGCTCGCGCGGGTGCAGAACAGTCCGATCGTGCTCAACCGACGGTTGCGGGAAGTCGTGCTCGAGGAGGTCGAGCGTGAGCGGCTGAGCATGAGCGAGATCGCGATCCGCTGCGGGCGCGTCAAGCGCGACCACAGGGGCAACGAGAGCGGCGAGACGAGCTGGCTGGCCCGGCGGCTCGGGCTCCTGCCCGAGGGCGGACGAAGCACGACCACTCCGTGGATCCACAGCGACGTGCTCGGGTTGATCGCGCGCCACGGCCTGGGAATCAGCCCGCGCGAGGTGGAGCTGTGAGCGCTGAGAGCCAGGGACCGATTCTCGTGGTCGAGTCCGATCGGCAGCTCGGTCACGCGATCGCCGACCAGCTGGTCGCGGACGGCTTCAGCGTGGAGCTTGCCCGCACCGCCGAGCACGCGCGGATCCTGGCGGGCACGAGCGCTCCGAAGCTCGCGGTGCTCGGCTGGCTCGACGCGCCCCGCGGAGCGCTGGCGCTGCTCGACGAGATACGCCAGCCCGGTCGTGCCGGCGCACCCTGGGACCGGGCGCTGCCGGCGATCGTCGTGGGCGCGCAGGCACGCGAGCTCGACATGCTCCGAGCCTTCGAAGCCGGCGCCGACGACTTCCTGGCCAGGCCGGCCACCTACCTCGAGCTGAGAGCCCGCGTGCGGGCGATCCTGCGCCGCACGGCAGATGTGCCGGGGCGCGAACGCCTGATCGAGGTGGGGCCGCTGGCGATTGACGCGGGCGCTCACGCGGTCACCGTCGAAGGCCGGGATGTGGATCTGCGCCGGATGGAGTTCGAGCTGCTCGTGCACCTGGCGCGTGACCCCGAGCGGGTGTTCGCCAAGGACGAGCTGCTGCGCGCCGTCTGGGAATACCGCTGCGGGGGATCCACCCGGACGGTCGACAGCCATGCGAGCCGGCTGCGTCGCAAGCTGGCGCCGGACGGCGCCCGGCGGTGGGTGATCAACGTCTGGGGGGTCGGCTACCGGCTGATCTGAGCGACCGCGACGGTGTGCGCGACGCGCCGTACGCCGTGGCACACCAACACTCTTGACGGGCTCGAACAGCCCGACAGGCACAGCGCTTGGCGGACTTCAGCAGTCCGGCGGGCACATCACCTGACGGGCTCCCAACGGCCCGGCAGGTGCAGCACGCAGCACCCCGATGGCGGGCCCTCAGAGCTCGCCATCGCCCGTTAACCACCAAGGCCGGCTGGCGCCGGCCAGAGCGGGCCCGGCCGTGAGCGGCCGGCCCGGGAAGGAGTGGCGAAATGCCCTCATCGAACGCAGTTCCCCAGGAAGGAGTCGATCCACGAGCGGTGGTCGCGCAGTTCGCCCATTGGCTGCTTGGAGCGACCACGGAGTGCGCTGTCGGCCTGGCGCTCGGCGTGCTCACGGCCCGGCTGATGCGCGGCAGGCACGTGCACTGGAGCTGGGCGGCCGGCGGACTCGCGCTTCTGCTGGTGACAAGGCCGGGCCTGACAGGCTTGGCGTTTCCGTTGGCGATCGCGACCGCGTTCGCCGCCGCCCACGGCCGGCGCTGGCATCGCGAAGACCTCGAGGCCGGCGGCGACCTGGCCGAGCTCGCGGCTGGCCGGCGAATACCGCTGGACTTCCTGCGCTCGCTCGCCCGCAGGGCGGCGATGCGCCTGCGCGCAACCCTCCGAGCCGAGCGATGGATCCGCGGCCAGGGACTGCTGCTCGGCCTGGACGAGAGCCATCGCGGCGTATCGATCCCGCTTGGCGGCGCCGGCGGAGGAAGCCACACGCTCGTGGTCGGCGCCACGGGCTCGGGCAAGACAGTCACCCAGACCTGGATCGCGGTGCGCGCGATCGAGCACGGGATGGGCGCGATCGTCGTCGACCCCAAGGGCGACGGAGCTCTGCGCGAGGAGGTGCGCCGTGCGGCGCTGGCCGCGGGAAGGTCGTTCCTCGAGTGGACGCCCGAGGGCGACTGCGTGTACAACCCGTACGCTCGGGGCGGGGCGAGCGAGATCGCCGACAAGGCACTGGCAGGTGAGCGCTTCACCGAGCCCCACTACCTGCGCCAGGCTCAGCGCTATCTCGGTCACGTCGTGCGAGCGCTGCGCGAGAGCAGCGTGGAGGTCAGCCTCCGCGCGATCGTGGAGCACCTGGACCCCCGGCGGTTGGAGCTGCTCGCCCGCGGCCTGCCCGAGGCCGAGGCCCGCGGGACGTTCGCGTATCTGGATTCGCTGTCGTCCCGCCAGCAGAGCGAGCTGGCGGGCGTGCGCGACAGGTTGGCGATCCTGGCGGAGTCCGATGTCGGGCCGTGGCTGGATCCACAGACGGTGAGCGCCGAGCGCTTCGACCTGCTCACCGCTGCGAGGGAGCGGGCGGTGGTGTACTTCAGCCTCGAGTCAGACAGCCGGCCGCTGCTCGCGCAGATGCTCGGCGCGGCGATCGTGCAGGACCTGCAGACGGCCGTTGCGGCATCGCAGGGAAGACCGGTGCCGACGCTGGTCGTGATCGACGAGTTCTCAGCACTCGCCACCGAGCAGGTGGTACGGCTGTTCGGCCGCGCCCGGTCGGCCGGGTTCAGCCTGCTGCTGGGCACCCAGGAGCTCTCGGATCTCAGGCCACCCGGCCGGGAGCGGCTGCTCGAGCAGGTGCTGGGCAACCTCTCCGTGCTGATCGCCCACCGGCAGGTGGTCCCCGGCTCGGCTGAGCTGATCTCGAGCGTTGCGGGAGCGACGGGCGCCTGGCGGGTCTCGCGCCACAGCGACGGCAGGACCACGCGCACGAGAACCCGCGAACCGGTGCTCGACCCGGACCGGGTGATGAGCCTCGCACGCGGCTGGGCGGCGGTGCTCGTGCTCGACGACGGAGGCAGCGTGCGCGTCACGCGCATTTTCTCGACGAAAGCAAGGAGGAGGAGATGATCCGAGCAAGCAAGACATACTCACCTGAACAGCTGGCGATCCTGCGCTGGACGGCGCGGCTGGGCGCCGTCACCGCCGAGGCGCTGGCGCAGCACGAGGGTCGGACGCTCGCCTCGGCGCGCGCCCGCCTGCTCGCCGCCGAGCGTGCCGGTCTACTCTGCCGCCGGCGAGTGCTGGCGGATGCGCCGGCGCTTTACACGCTCACCCGCGCCGGGCTGCGCGCGTCTGGCCTGCGTGGGGTCGAGCCGTGCCGCGTGAGCGTCTCTGGCGCCCCCCACGCGATCGCGTGCGCCTGGGTCGCGGCGGCCCTGGAGCGCGCTTACCCCGACCACGAGGTCATGGGTGAGCGCGAGCTGCGCCAGGAGGAGCGCGAATCCGGCGCGCAACTGGCGAGCGCATGCCTGGGCGCCGGGCCCGACGGGCCGTTGCTGCACCGGCCCGACCTGGTGCTGTGGCCGCAGGACTCGCAGGGCCGGCTGCCGGTCGCGGTGGAGGTCGAGCTGACCGTCAAGGCTCCGCTGCGGCTGCTGGAGATATGCAGGGCGTGGGCGCGCTGCCGCTGCGTCGCGGGCACGCTGTACCTGGCCGCAGCCGAGGTGCAGCGCCCGCTCGCGCGAGCGATCGAGCGGGCACAGGCCGGCGAGCGAATCGTGGTCGTCGCACTCGACGCACTGGGCGGCTGGGAGCACGCCGCGCCGGCGGCAGCCCCGCCAGCGCCAGCGGCAGCGACCACGGCCGAAGCGACGCCGGCCGCGGCAGCGGAGCCGGCGGCAGTGGCGACGGCGAATACCGTCCCCGGCGATGCGTAGCTTGCCGGTGGGGGGTCAACCATCTAGCAATGGAGACCGATCATGTCCTACTTCAGCATCAACCGTGTCGTTCTGGTTGGACGTCTCACCCGCGACCCCGAGCTGCGCGCGCTCCCCTCGGGCGCCAGCGTGTGCAGCCTGCGCATCGCCTGCAACTCCAGCCGGCGCGACGGCGACGGCGAGTTCGTCGAGCGGCCCAACTTCTTCGACGTGAGCATGTTCGGCGCGTCGGGGGAGAGCGTGAGCCACTACATGCGCCGCGGCAGTCGCGTGGCCGTCGACGGCCGGCTGGAGTGGCGCGAGTGGGAGACCGCCGAGCAGGAGAGACGTCAGGCGGTGAGCGTCGTGGCCGACAAGGTCCAGTTCCTCGACAGCCCGGATGAGCGCTCGCAGCTGGGCGCTCCCGGCGAGGAGCACGCGGGCGATGGCGACGGTGCGGCGAGCGACGAGGACGGTCGCGAGCTCGCGGGCGTGGGCGTCGAGGAGGGCGATCTCGTCTTCTGAGGCGCTCGCAGGACGTTCCGCGCGCCCGATTCGGGTCGCGCGAGAGCGAAGCAGCGACAGCGGGGCGCCTCGACGGCGTCCCCGCTGTTGGCCCAGAGGGGCTTTTTGTGTTTAAAGGATCTCCCGCGGCTCAGCTGCGGCCTCGCCCGCGCGGGGGTCACCGTGAGCGGCGGACACGCGAACCTCGGGCGGCAGGCGAGGGACGCCGTATGCGCACAGGAGACCCTCGTGCGCATCGCGCTCGGCGACGAACAGGATCCGCTCCCTTCCCGGGTACTCCCAATCGAGCGGGTACTCCCCCGCATAGGCTCGACAGGCGCACAGCACCGAATCCGCGCCTCTGGCGCACTCGCGTGCCCGAGCTCGATCCCGGCACACGAACACGACCACAGGCAACGCGTCCATGCGCCGACCGTAGCGCTGGGTGTGCACCGACCAGCCGGCAAGGAAGTGGTCGTAGCGCTGGAGCTTGCCGATGGCCCGGCCCACGGCCAGCCGATCGTCGAGCTCGACGATCACATCGGTCGCCGCCGATCGCCGACCGGCGGCGTCCACCGCGACGATCGCATCCGGACGCACGGTCTCGAAACGCTCCACCTCCACACGCTGACCGGTGGCGTCGACTCGCAGGAAGTCGTGCGGCGTGCGCCCGCCCGGCAAACGCAGATCGCCGGGTGCGAGCGCGACACGCCCGTCGGCGCTCGAGCGCGTGGGCGGCGAGAGCACCGACTCTCCGGGCCCGCGCAGCGCCGAGCAGGACCCACCGAGCACCTGCGCGAGCGCCAGCGCCCAGCCGGCCACGCGGACATCGTGACGCGCCTGTCGCAGCCTGTCCTCGTGCGCGCCCACCGACGGCGACCCGGGAGCGCGAGCGGCACCCGACCCGCCCACCGCTGCCACCGCGGCCACCGGATGATCGTGGGCCTCCAGCGCCAGCAGGCCGGCGGCGGCGATCACGTAGCACATGGGAATCCCTCCGCCGTCGCGGCGATGGAACTGGAAGCGCTCCACCAGGCCTGCGTCGGACAGGCGCTTGAGCCGCCGCTGCGTCGTCGTGGCGGCGCGCCCGGCGTTGAAGCGACGGTGCAGCTGACTCGTGAGCACGTGCCTCGTGGCAGCGATCAGCGCCAGCATCTCCAGGTCGAGCCGGTCGGGCTGCAGCGCGCGCGGCGGCGCCGTCGCGGTGACCCAGCGGACGCTGTGGGCGCCGTCCAGCTCCACCAGCTCGCGATAGCTCTCGGCGGGAGTGTGCGGAAGGCTCGGCCCCGGCGCATCGGTCGCGCGCGAGCCGGCCGGCCCGGTGCTCGCCCCCGGGACGCCGTCCTGCGCCTGAGCCGCCGTGTGATCGTCGGAGACGACGCGGCGACGATCCCAATGCGGCTGGCGCATGTCCGTGCGATGGAGACCGCCACGATCCCGCTGGCGGGCGGCGTGCAGCGCCAGACGCTCACGATCCACCGCCAGCGGGATCGTCTCGGCGATGAACGGGGCCTGGCGTCCGTGCGGGGTGGCCCAGCTTGCGATCGCGTGGTGCTTGGGCAGGTGCAGGCGGACGTCGGGCCGGCCGAGGGTCGACAGCCGCTCTATGCCCGGACGCACCATGTCCGAGAACTCGGCCATCGTCAGCGAGACCGCCGCGCGCGCGTCGGGCACCGAGGCGGTCGCGAAGTACACGCGGTGGGCGAACAGCGCGTCCAGCTGGTCGCGGACCTCGCGCTCGGTCCACTGCGCATCGGCCTGCCAGCAGGCCACGGTCTCCAGACCGGCTGAGCGCTTCAGCGCCATCGTCTCGGCGAAGCCGCGGTTGATGACCAGCGGCGCCTCGTCGACCTTCAGCGCGACGGCCACTCTGCGCTCGGCGGGAACGAGATCCTGTTGACGCGCCAGGGCCGCGTCGAGCATCCCGACGAGCAGTTGCATCAGCACGGAGGTGTTCCCCGCTCCCATCGCTCCCATCGCGCCCTTGACGACGAGCACCTCCGCGCCGGCGATCACGCGGTCGAAATCGAGTCTCAGCGAGTCGTTGAGGAGCACCCGCTTGATCGACGGGGAGTTGAGCAGCCGCGCGAGCTTGTTCACCGGGGCGTCGAGCTTGGCGGTCGTGGTGCTGCGAGCGTCGGCGAGTTGCGCGGTGAGCTCCGCGGTGAAGAACTCGGATATCTCCTTGAACTCGGGCAGCGCCCGCACCCTCGCGCCCACGCTGCTGCGATACGCGTATCCCTCCTCTCCCACCGACAGCAGGCGAGCGGCGTCCCACAGGGTCGAGTCGCGGTCGTAGGCGAGCACCGCGATGATCGAGTTGCGCAGGTAGCGGTCGGAGGAAGCACGGATGTCGGCGTCCGTGAACAAATTCTTGAGCGCCGCGACGACGTAGTCGGCGATGACGTCCGCAGGGGCGTCCACCGCCAGCGGATTGAAGCCGCATGTCGGTGCGGCGAGGTCCAGCAGCGTGCACGTCCGCTCGGCCGGCACGACGCTCACGGCAGCCTCCGCCGCATCGCCCTTGGGATCCAGCACGATCACCGCGCAGCGCTCTCGGCGAAGGTCCTCGGCGACGCTGGCCACCAGGTAGCTGGACTTGCCCTGCTCGACGGTTCCCGGCACCGCCGTGTTCTGCTTGCGCATCTCCTCGTGGATCGAGACCGCTCCGAGGGCGTCACGCAGCGTGCCCCGGCCGTCTCCCGGTCGGAAGATGCCGGGTGGCGCCGGCGCCAGCGGCAGGCCGGTACGCGCGAACGGGACGGTCAGGTAGTCGATGGACGGCAGCTGCCAGATGGGAGCCAGCTCGGCCGACGCGAACACGCCCTTGTGGAACGAGGGCAGCGGATTGCCCTCGCCGCGCTGGACGCGGCGAGCGTAGAGCCCGAGCAGGCCGTGGCGCACCGTGGTTCCGCGCTCCACCAGTCGGTTCTCCGCCCCCTCGGCCCGCAGCTCGGATGCGATCCGCTCGCACACCGAACGGCGCGGGGCGATCACGCGCAGATCGACGAAGAACAGGGGTTTGTGCTGGACCTCGAGGCCGCCGCGGAGCTCAGCGTCCTCGACCATCGAGCGGTCGCGCACCAGCAGGTGCTCTCTGCGCTGGCGCGACAGGCGCGCCTCGTGGCGCTTGTACAGGTGCTTGGAGAACGCCTCGAACAGCGCGGGCGTGGGCGTCATCGCGATCTGCACGAACGCCGGCTCGCCACACGCGCCCATGACGGTCAGCAGCCGGTTCACCGACGGCTCTCGGTCGCGCTCGAAGCGGTCGAGCGTCTTGACGCGCTTGATGAACTCGGCGTGCTTCTTCAACCGCAGCACCGCCGGCGGCACGCCGAGCGGCTGTCCGGCCGGACGCAGCCGGCAGTTCGGATAGGTGGCCTGCAGGACGGCCTCGACGGTCCGCTCGTGACCCTGTGGGCATGTGATCGCCAGCCACACCGAGTGCGGCTCCCCGCCGGTGTGGTGGACCTCCAGCGACAGCGAGGCCTGGCCGCGCAGCAACCGCCGCCACCAGCGCGCCAACAGGCGCTTGTGCAGCGCCCCGAACATCCTCACGACCGCGTCCGCGTCCGCGTGATCGGCGCGGTAGGCCTCGACCTGCAGGCGCACGTAGCGACGGCGGCGCCGGGCGTGCGCGCGCGCGAGGCCGATCGCGAGGGCCAGCGCTGCCGTGAGCGCGAGGAGGAGCCTCGCGGGCGCGACGCCAGGCGCGGGTGCCCAGCTCCAGATCGCCCGCGGCCAGCGATCGAGCGTGCTCACGAGCTCGCCGAGCGCGGCATGGAAGACACCGGCGGCGCTGCGGCCACGCAGCAGCTTCCCCGGCCCGCCGCCGATGAACCAGGCGATCAGCGCGAGGCCCGCGACGAGCGCGAGCAGGCCGAACAGCCGCCACAGCAGGAAGCGAAGCACCTGCCCCTTGCTCCGACGCGGAGCGGGCAGCGGGACGAGCGCGTCGAGCGGCGCTCAGCGCGGCCGGGTCGCTCTCTCCACCTGCGCGCCGCGCGCCGTCAGGTGCCATGCGTTGGCGGCGCCCTTCTCCTGCCCCTCGCCGAGGTTCTCCACCAGGTTCAGGCGCGCCAGCCGGTTGAGCAGCTTGGAGATCTGACCCTGGTCGACGATGCCCGACCCTTCGGCGATCTCGCGGTTGCTCGCTCCCGGGTGCTCGGCGATGACCATCAGCACCCTCACGGTCCGGTAGGTGAGGCGCATGTTCAGGCCTTCCAGCGGATCCTTGTGGCGAGCCAGCGCCCGCGAGCGCCCTTCGTTCGGGAGCTCCAGCGGCGGCCTGCTCAGTTCTCTGCCAGCAGCCCTCGCTCCCAGGTACGGAAGCACGATCATGCTCATCAGGGACCCGAGGAGATCGGTCAGCGGCTCCTGGCCGTGCTCGAGCACACGCGTGTGCAGCACCGCGAAGATCGCGCCGACCACGCCTTCGGCCGTCACGTCGGGCGGTTCGCGGGTCCCATTGGTGACCTTTCGTCCCCGATCGATCACGTCCGCCAGTTCATCGAGCACCTTGGCGCGGCGGTCAAGGACCCGCTCGCCGGCTCCGAGCGCCTCCACGACGCAGAGCTTGGCGAGTCCGGGCTCTTCGTCCATGAACAGCAGCAGCCTCGCCAGCGCCGCGCGGATGCCGTCGCGCCAACTGGACTCGGCTTGGTATGCCTCCTGCGCGATGACCCTCGCCTGGCTGAGCGCCTGCTCGAACGCGGCCAGGAAGCAGTCCTCGCGGTCGGTGAAGACGTCGTAGAAGGTCTTACGCGACACCCGCGCACGGCTGATGACCTGCGCGACGGTCATCCGCGCATAGCCGACGTCCTCCACCGCCTCGACAGCAGCCGCGAGCATGCGACTGCGCTGAATCTGCGTCACCTGCCCGCGTGGCAGCCCCCCAGGGCCCGGGCGCAACCGCGGTGTCGCGGTACGGCTCTTGTACATAAGGGTCATGTCTTCCCGCCTAGTCGTCTGATTCGCCAGTATTAGTGAACGTTCAAGTCCGCTCGAGCCAGGACGCTCGGTAGGACTCCGCTTGCGCGCAGGCACTATGCCCACCCATGCGTATACAGCAGATTCACGGGTCTAGACGCTTAAGTCGAGACGCGTCTCTGACTTTTTTCCCGCTGGTTGGAATGTCCTTCCGTAGGTTCGATCGGGGTTGACCCCGATCACTTGCCCCCGACCAGGCTCCTACCCAGCCTGAGGACGCTCTGAAGTCCATTATTCAGAAGCGCTCCAACTTTGGCGGAACGCTACCCTCGACGCAGGACGGCATCGGGCCACCGCCACGACGCAGGTGCGAAGGCCAGTCCGAGCGTGCATGCCGATCGAGCCCGCCGCACGCGCCTCGCAACCGGCACCGCAGGCTCCACCGCAGACGTTGGGAGCGGGAAGGTCCCTGGATCAGGGCCTTGGCAGTACCGCTACCGGGATTCGAACCCGGGTTTCCGCCATGAGAGGGCGGCGTCCTAGTCCCCTGGACGATAGCGGCGCGAAATCGGCTGCCCGGAGGCTAGCAAAGCGCTCAGGGCTCGTCGCCTTGTCCTGTCCACAGCACGCGCCAGCGGGCGGCGTCCATCCGGCCCGCGCACCGCATCTGCGATATCTTCGCACTCCGCACGCGGATGTGGCGGAATTGGTAGACGCGCACGGTTCAGGTCCGTGTCCGGGCAACCGGGTGGAGGTTCGAGTCCTCTCATCCGCATTTTCGAGGACCCGATAGTCGTTGTGAAACCGACATGACTCTCGGCCGCGCGTCGCTGCTGGCCCTCGTCCGGAGTGGCGCTGAGGAGCCGAAGGCGGGCTCGGAGGGCTGAACGCCCGAGTCAGTGCCGTTCGGCGGCCCGTGGCTAGCTTGAGTCTCTGACGATGGTAAAGCTCAGCGTCTTGGGTGGCGAGGCACCGGCGCTGTCGACGGCGGTGAAGGTGACCTCGTAGCGGCCGGGGGCAAGCGCCTTGCCGCGCACGCGCCCGCTGAACGCCACCTTGTTCAGTCCAGCGTGTGCCGAGCGCGTCAGCGTCGCGATGGTGACGGTCCGGGTGCAGCGAGGCTTGTGGCGCAGCTTCTGGCTTTCGGCGCGACAGCTGCGGCCGACGCGACGGCCGCGCGCCTTCGTCTGGATCGCGATCTTCACCGTGGCGGCCTGATCGAGCTGGAACGAGAAGACGGTGCCCCGCTTGTGGCGCTTCGCCGCCGCGGCGCCGGTCAGCGGCGTAGAGGAGGGTCCGACGGTGAAGGTCGAGTTGCTCTCGCCCAGCGCCGAGATCGTCGCCCTCGTCGCCCTCGCGGGCTGCGCTGTCGGCGGGACGGTGTTGAACGTCGCGGTCACGGTCTGTTCGGCGCTCATCGTGAGCTCGCAACTGCCGGTGCCGGCGCAGCCGGCACCCGACCAGCCCGCGAACGCCGACCCGGCCGTGGGTGTCGCCGTCAGCGTCACCTGCGAACCGTCGTCGAACGGGCCTGAGCACGACGGGCCGCATTCGATGCCCGGCGGCGATGACTGGACGGACCCAGAGCCCGTGCCCGCCTTCGCGACGCTCGCGGTGAAGGGGTCGCCGAGCGCGCGGAACACGAGCAGGCTGCCGTCGGGCACGTTGTAGATCGGGCCCACTGCCGCGACCCGGCGATCTGGCTCCAGCGCGATCGCATTCGCTTCGGCGCTGGACCCCTCGGCGGCGCTCGCAACGCCGCCGGTGCCGAACGTCGGGTCGAGCGCGCTGTCGACGCCGCCGGTGCCTCCGTTCGCATCCAGCCGCCAGATCACCGCTTCGGCCGCTTCTTCGCCCACCTGGGAGACGCCCGCGACGAGGATCTTGCCGTCGGGCTGCAGCGCTATCGCTCTCGCGTTCGCGAAGCCTCCGTCTTCGATTTCGGCTACGCCGTCCGTGTTGAACGTCGGGTCGAGCGCGCCATTCGTGGCGCCTGGGCCGCCGTTTGGCTTCAGGCGCCAGACGACCGCCTCGCCGCCGTGCGCGCCGATGCTGCTCGAACCCGCCATCACGATCTTGCCGTCCGGCTGGACCGCGACGGCGTTGGCGGTCTCGCTGCCGCCGTCGTCGACGTCGGCCTGGCCTTCCGTGTCGAACGTGGTATCGGGCGCACCGGCCGCGGTCAATCGCCACGCGACCGCATCAGTGGGATTTATTGCGTCGGTGGTCGATCCGGCGACGACGATCTTGCCTTCGGGCGCCAGCGCGATCGCGTTCGCCGTGTCTTCGTGGCCGTCGGAGATTTCGACGGTACCGTCGCTGCCGAATTCGGGGTCGGGCGAACCGTTTGCCGTCAGCCGCCATACGCCGACCTTCTTCGGCCCCGGAGATGTGTAGATCGTCCCCGCAACGACGATCTTTCCATCCGCTTCGATCGCGACCGCCTCTGCCTCGTTCAAGGTGCCGGTGTCGATCTGCGTCGTTCCTGTCGTGCTGTCGCCGAACGTGGGGTCGAGTTCGCCGCTCGCCGTCAGCCGCCATACGGTGGCGCTCTCGCCGCTGACGCCGAAGTTGCTGAATCCGACGACGACCACCTTGCCATCGGGTTGGACGGCGACGCCGCTTCCGGCGATTGCGCCTTCGGTTTCGATGACGGCCTGACCTTCGTCGCCGAACGTGGTGTCAGGCGCACCGTCGGGGAGAAATCTCGATACGACCACCGTGCCGTTGCTCGGGCTCGTGACGGCCACGAGCTTCTCGCCGGGATCGGGCGCCGCCGGGGTCGGCCACGTCGACACGTGGCGTTCCAGAATCGTCGCTCCCCCCGTCCCGAACGTCGGATCCAGGCCGCCCGAGCCGGCCAGCGCCACCCCAACGCCCCCGCCCGCCGCCAGAGCACACGCCGCCACCGCGCCGCGCGCCAGCCATCGGCGCGCCGTCAAGGGCTCCGATCCCCCCGGGCCTCCGATCAGCACTCGCTAATTATCCACAACGACGCACGCGCCCGCAGTCCGGTGGCGGCGAGCCGCTAGGTCGCGTTGTCACCCACGGGGCCGAAGCGGCGGCGGAGGACCGCGTAGGCGATCCCGCCTCCGACGAGCGGCACGAGCAGTCCGATCGCCTGGTAGATGAGCACGGCTACGACCGCCGCGTCGTGGCTGACGCCGTAGAGGATGAACATCGCGACCATGCCGCCGATCGTGCCGATGTTCAAGGGCAGGAAGGGAATCGATCCGCCGAGCGCGCCGATGACGTATGCCATGACCAGCACGGCGAAGCCCGGCACCGGGTGGGCGTGGACGACCCAGAATGCGCTCCACAGGACGAGCAGGTCGAACCCGAGATAGACCAACGCCCCGAACACGCTCTTGAGGCCCTCACGGTGAAACAGCAGCCGGTCGGTGTCCTCGACGGCATCCGCGAGCGTGGCGATCGATCTGGCGATCTTGGGGTGATCGCCCTGGACCCGCTCGGCATGGGTGTGCGCGCGGCGCGCGACCAGCCCCGCGACCACGATCGCCGCCGCAGCCAGCGCCGCCGGCAGCAACGTCAACGTGAGATGACGCTCGCCCGGGACGATGCCAGTCGCGAGCAGCAGCCCGCAGAGGACCAACGCCAGTCCGTCGATGGCGGTGTTGAGAAAGCTGAGGCTGAACTCACGCTCGGCGATGAGCTCGACCGGCATCCCGAAGCGGTGCAGAATCCACGCTCCGACGCCAACCCCCCCGAGTGAGCCACCGGGCACGAGCGTGCCGCCGCCCAGCTGCGCCCACGCGGCACGGGAGGCGATTCGGTGTCCGCGGCCATCGCGGCTGAGCAGGTCATCCGGATCGACGATCGCGCGCCAGGAGAGCACGAAGCCCATCTCGGACAATGTCTCCAGCGCCAGCGCGCCCAGCACCCATCGCCAGCTGACGTGCTCGAGGCTGCTCAGCGCCTGTTCCAAGCCCGGGATCAGCTTGAGCACGAGATACCCGAGCACCAGATAGCCGGCCAGCCTCAAGGTCAACCTCCGCAGGTGGCTGCGCGCGGCGCGCAGCGCGCGACGCGCACGGTGCTCCGAGTCGGGAGCGCGATCGGGTGAAACGGCAGCCGTGTCGATGCGTTCCGCGGCGCCGGCTTGCTCACGCCTCATGCGTGCATGCGCCCTCGAGAACGCGGACCCCCTCACCCGCAAGCGCCGCCCAGCCCTGCGGAATCGCGCCGAGGCTGAGCCCCGCTGTGGCGGCGTCATGCAGATGCTCGACAGCGAATCCACGTTCGGCCAGGACGCGCAATGCATGGCCGTACATCGGCGGCTGCGTGATGTCCGACCGGCCGGGGGCATGCCACAACGCGAGCGAGCGCGTGGGGCTGGTCTGGTAGCCCATGTGCGGAATGAAACCACTGGAGAGCTGCAGAGCGAACACGCTCTCCAGCTCGCTGACACATCGCCGATCACCCAGGCGAGCCCAGGCGATCGCGTGAAAGCACGAATCCCAAAGCCACTGCCACGGATACGTCGGCGCGGCCGCCGGCGCACTGCACCGGCAGCCGCACGCGGGCGGTTATCGAAGTCGAGCTCTCGCCCCGCTCAGCGCCCGCGCTGGCGGCGCTGGCGGCGCTGCATCACCACGATCGAGAAGCCCGCGCCCATCAGCAGCAGGCCGAAGCCGATGTCCCAACGCAGGTCGAAGCCGGTGAACGGCAGCGTGGTCGCTTTTTCGGCGGTCGTCGGCGTGGTGCTGGTTGTCGCGGGAACGGTTTCCTTTTCCGGGGTGGTCGCCTTCTTGGTTTCTTTGGACGGCGACGTGCCCTTGCTGGGCGTGGTCGTCGGCTTGGTGGGTTCCTGGGAGTAGCCCGACGTGGATTCCGCGGCCGCCGTGCTCGGCACCAGGAGCGCCAGCGCGAGCAGCAGCAGTGCGACGGGCAGGACCGACAGCCCGCGCAAGAAGCCGGACGATCCCTTCCTTGTGGACGCTGCGCGTGGTGTCCGTGGCCCGCTCGAGGCCATGACATCGGTCCGAGTCATGCCAACCTCCGATTGATGGTGTGGTGAACGCTGCGGCCCCGTGTGAGGGCCTCTTTCCGTACTGATCCGATCGGTGCTTGCTCGCAAGGCATCGTCTGTGGTTCGCCGTCGACAGGCGCTCGCCTGCCTGTGACCGCCCAAGGTCTAGCACCTATCGCGGTCGTCACGACGCTCGCACCCGCTGTTTGCGTACGGCGAAGCGCCGGAACCGCCCTCACGGGACCCGCACACGCCCTTCGAGGGTGCCCTCGGCCAGCCGGCCGCGCAGCACCTTCTTGTCGAACTTGCCGACGCTCGTCTTGGGTATCTCGGCGACGAACGCGAACTCGTCGGGGAGCCACCAGCGGGCGACCCTGCCGCGCAGGTGCTCGACGAGCTCGGGCGCGCTCGCGCCGGCCTGCTCGCGCAGCACGACGCAGCACAGCGGGCGCTCGGCCCAGCGCTCGTCCGGCTTGGCGATGACGGCCGCCTCGACTACGTCCGGGTGGGACATGAGCTCGTTCTCCAGCTCGACCGAGGAGATCCACTCGCCGCCGGACTTGATGACGTCCTTGGAGCGGTCGGTGATCTGCACGAACGCCTTCTCGTCGACGGCCGCTATGTCGCCCGTGCGCAGCCAGCCGGAGTCGAACTTCTGATCGCCGGAGTCGTCGCGGAAGTACGCGGAGGCGATCCACGGACCGCGAACCTCGATCTCGCCGGTGGACTCGCCGTCCCAGGGCACCTCGCCGCCGCCGTCGTCGACGAGGCGCAGCTCCACCCACGGCAGTGGCCTTCCCTGCCTGGCGCGATCGTTCCAGTACGCGTCGTCGTGCTCGCCCTCGCGCGGTCGCGCGTAGGTGGCGACGGGGCTGGTCTCGGTCATGCCCCACGCCTGGAAGATGCGCACCCCGTGGCGCTCCTCGAAGTCCTTCATCAGCTGCCGCGGCACCGCCGAGCCGCCGCAGGCGGCGTTGGTGAGCGAGGAGAGGTCGACGTCCGGGTGCTCGTCGGCGTAGCGCAGCAGATCGGCGAAGATCGTCGGCACGCAGCCCATCTGCGTGGGGCGCTCGGCGGCGATCAGCTTCGCGAGGTGCTCGGCGCCGAGGAAGCGGTCGGGCAGGATCAGGTCCGCCCCCGCCAGCGCGGCGCCGTAGGGCAGCCCCCAGGCGTTCGCGTGGAACATGGGAACGACCGCCAGCACGCGGTCGGCTCGCGAGAGGCCGTTGGCGTCGGTCATGAGCGTGGCCGACGAGTGCAGGCTGATCGAGCGGTGCGAGTACAGCACGCCCTTGGGGTTGCCGGTGGTGCCGCTGGTGTAGCACAGCGCGGCCGCCTGGCGCTCGTCCAGCTCGGGGTACTCGAACGGCTGCGAATCAGCGCCGGCGTCCTCGAGCAGCTCCTCGTAGCGCAGCGCGTTTGGCATCTTGTCGATGTCGGATGGGTCGGCGTGTCCGTCGCCCATGACCACGTAATTGAGGACGCTGTCGAAGCTCGGCGCGAGTTTCGCCAGCAGCGCGACGAGCGAGTCGTCGACGAAGATGACCTTGTCCTCGGCGTGGTTGACGATGTACGTCAGCTGCTCCTCGAACAGGCGGATGTTGAGCGTGTGCAGCACCGCGCCGGTGCACGGCACGGCGAAGTACAGCTCGAGGTGGCGCTGGTTGTTCCAGGCGAACGTGCCCACGCGGTCCCCCTGCTGGACGCCCAGCCGGCCCAGCGCTCGCGCGAGGCGGTCGACGCGATCGGCCAGCTCGGCGTGCGTGGCGCGCTGCACGGAGCCGTCGTCCAACAACGTCACCACCTCGGCGCCCAGGTTGCACGAGCGCATCCTGCGGCGGATGTGGTTGAGGGTCAGCGGAAAGTCGTTCTGCATCAGACCCTGCAACATGTCGGTCATCCCCTCCCCACCCCCTCGCGCGGTGCCTGGCGTGGTGCCGGCTGTCGCAGCTGATCGTAGACGCCGCGCGTGCGCTGCGCGATGTCGTCCCAGTCGAAGCGCAGCACGTGCTCGGAGGCCTCCGTCACCAGGCGGTCGCGCAGCGCCTCGTCGACGAGCAGGCGTTCGATCATCACGCCGAGGTGCTCGGCGTCGCCGCCGTTGAAGCGCAGCCCGACGCGCTCGCCGACGGGCACCACCTCGCGCAGCCCGCCGGTGTCGGCGACGATGCACGGGCACCCGGAGGCCATCGCCTCCAGCGCGACCAGCCCGAACGGCTCGTAGATCGACGGCACGACGCACAGGTCGGACATCCGGTAGAGCGAGTGCAGCGCGTCGTCGCCGATCCAGCCGAGGAACGTTCCGTGCTCGCGCAGGCCCAGCCGCTGCGCCTGCGCCTTGAGCTCCGCCTCGTGGGTGCCGCTGCCGGCGACCAGGAAGCGCACGTTGCCGACCCGGTCGATGACGTCCGGGAGGGCGTCGAGCGCGAGCTGAAAGCCCTTCTCGTAGACCAGCCGCCCGACGAGCAGCACGAGCTTCTCGTGCGGCGCGGCGAACTCGCGCCGCAGCGCCGCCAGATCGCCCGTCGGTCGCAGTTCGCTCGGGTCGACGCCGTTGGGGATGACGGTCACGCGCCGCTCGTCGATGTCGAAGATGTCCGCGACGTGCCCGCGCATGTAGTACGAGCAGACGACCACCGCGTCCGCGCGATGGGCCATCCACCGCTCGACCGAGTGGATGTGCGACTGCGGCGGGTTCTCCACCCAGCCCTGGTGGCGGCCGTGCTCGGTGGCGTGGATGGTCGTGACGTACGGGACCCCGAGCCTGTCGGCGAGCGCCGCGGAGGCCTGCCCGACGAGCCAGTCGTGGCCGTGCACCAGGTCGTACGAGCGCTCCTGCGCGAGCGCCTCGCCGGCGGCGAGCATGTCCTCGTTCATCTGCTCCACCCACGCGACGAAGCGATCGAGGTCGCGTGGCCAGCCGGGCTCGCGCACGCGATGGACGCTCACGCCGCCGCTGTCCTGCACGCGCGGGCGGTCGACGTCCGGCTGAGAGCCCACCCCGCGCGTGAGCACGTCCACGCACACGCCCTGACGGACGAGCGCCTCGGCGAGCTTGCGCACGTGCCGGGCCAGGCCGCCCTCGATCACCGGCGGGTACTCCCAGGAGAGGATGAGCACGCGCTCGCTCATGCCCGAGACCCTATATCCCAGCGCCGGAACATCCCCGCTCGACGATGTCATCCCTCCGCTGCCACGACCGGTTCGAGGAGGCGAGGGCGGGCGCCGGCCGTCATCAGATGCCGATCAACCCGAGCTCGTCCATGCGCCGACGGGGCGCCGGCCCTCGTCAGATGCCGACCCCAATCAGATGCCGATCGATCCGAGCTCGCCCATGCGCCCACGGGGCGCCAGCCCCATCAGATGCCGACCCCCATCAGATGCCGATCGACCCGAGCTCGTCCATGCGCCCACGGGGCGCCAGCCCCATCAGATACCAATCAACCCGAGCTCGTCCATGCGCCGCGCTGCGGCGGACGCCCACACCTCCGTGCCGGCAACGCGCACGACACCGGCCTCGGAGAGCCGGCCGACGGCATCCTCGAGCGCCTGAGCCTCGACGCCGAGCTCGCCGGCCAGCTCCGCGCACGACCACCGCCGCTCGCCGCCTTCGCTCAGAAGCGCCAGGACAACCACCCGTTCGAGCGCCCTTGAGCCGACGGCGCGCGATCGCCCGCGCACGGGCGCGTCGTCTCCGGTCGGCTCCTGCACGGGCGCATCGTCTCCGGTCGGATCGTGCATGGGCGCATCGTCTCCCGCCGGATCGCGGTTGGGCGCGTCGTCTCCGGTCGGATCGTGCATGGGCGCATTGTGTCTGGTCCGGACGCCGCTAGGGTGGGAGCGTGCCAGCCGCCGGTCCGCGGGCGGGGCACATCGAGCCAGCGATCGCCCGTGACGAGCGTCCTCAACAGCGTCGGAGAAGGCCTTTCGAACGCGTTCCTGATGGCCTGGGAGGTGTGGTGGGCGCTGGTGCTGGGCTTCGCGATCTCGGCGATCGTGCAGGCGTGGGTCCCGCGCGAGCGGATCGAGCGCTCGCTCGGGGATGGCGGGGTTCGCGCGGTGTCGCTGGCGACGGGGCTGGGAGCGGCGTCGTCGTCCTGCTCGTATGCGGCGGTGGCCATCGCCAGGGCGCTGTTCGCGGCCGGCGCGTCCGCCGCGAGCGCGCTGGCCTTCCAGTTCGCGTCCACCAACCTGGTGGTCGAGCTGGGCATCGTCCTGTGGGTGTTGATCGGGTGGCAGTTCACGCTCGCCGAGCTGCTCGGCGGTCTGGTGCTGGTCGCGATCATGACGGTGCTGCTGCGCCGGTTCGTCTCCGCGCGCCTGGAAGCGCAGGCGCGCGAGCACGCCCGCGCGGCCGAGCACGGCCACCGGCACCATTCGGCCGGCGAGCGCATGTCCGTACGCCAACGCGTGCGCTCCGTGGAGGCGTGGTCGGAGGTGGCGCAGAACTTCCGCAGCGACTGGTCGATGCTCTACAGGGAGATCCTCGCCGGCTTCCTGCTGGCGGGCTTCGCCGGCCTGCTCGGCAACGGCTTCTTCAGGCGCCTGTTCGTCGAGCACGCTCCCGAACCGCTGCGCCTGGCGGAGAACGTGATCGTCGGCCCGCTGATCGCGGTCCTGAGCTTCGTGTGCTCGGTCGGCAACGTGCCGCTGGCGGCCGTCCTGTGGTCCGGGGGAATCGGGTTCGGGGGCGTGATCGCGTTCATCTTCGCCGACCTGATCGTCCTGCCGATCGTCGCCATCTACCGCAAGTACTACGGCCGCGCGTTCGCCACGCGCATCGTCGCGCTGATGGCGGTGACGATGGTGGTCGCGGCGCTCGTCGTGGACGGCCTGTTCAGCGCCGCCGGCCTGATCCCCCATGCCCGGCCGTCGCGCGCTGACATCTTCAGCGGCGTGACCGTCGACTACCGGCTGTTCACGAACATCCTCGGCGCGGCGATCTTCGCGGCCCTGTTCGCGCTGACACTGCGCGGCAGCAGCGGCGGCGGCGCTTCGCACGGGCACGCGCATGACGCCGGCGACGCGGCCGACCCACACGGGCATGGCGCGGACGCCGCGAACGGTGCGCGATCATGAGCGCATGCCCACCGCGTGCTGTCGAGCACGTGAGCGCTGTCGCTCATGCGTCCGGCCGCTCGTCGATGGGCGCGAGATCCAGCTCCAGCTGGCGCGGGGACGGGCGCAGGGGCTCGCCGGTCTGCCGCGGCCTTCCGCGCTTGGCCCAATGACCGATCACCTCGCGGCTGCGGCACGTGTAGTGGTTGACGCGCCGGTCGGTCGGCTGGATCGCCAGGCCGCCGGGCGCCGTCCCCGTGACCACCGCGTGGAAGCGCCGGCCTTTGCGGTCGACCTCGACGATGTCGCCCGTGTGGATGCCCTCGAGCCGCATTGGAGCTGGCAACTCCAGCAGGAACGCCGGCGTGACGCGAGCCTGCCGGCGGGCGCTCGACCTACGCGGACTCCCGCGCGGCGCGATCCTCCTCGGCCTGCCGCGCGATCCCGGCGGGCTGGCACGCCCCCGCGGTTCGCCTGCGACGCGCCTGGGGTCGGCCTGCGACGCGCGAGCGGTCGGCTAGAACGTAGGCTTGCTCGCCGTGCGCTGGCTCATTGACGGCATGAACGTGATCGGCACGCGACCGGACGCGTGGTGGCGGGACCGCCACGGGGCGATGGTCAACCTGGTCGACATGCTCGAGCGGTGGGTGGCCGCCAGCGGCGACGACGTGACGGTCGTGTTCGAGCAGCCGCCGTCGCCGCCGATCCGCTCGACGGTGATCGTCGTCGCGCACGCGCCGCGGCCGCGCCGCGACTCGGCCGACGACGAGATCGTTCGCCTGCTGCTCGCCGACGCCGAGCCGGGCGCCGTGCGGGTGGTCACCTCCGACATGTGGCTGAGCGACCGCGTGCACGCCGCCGGCGCCACCGTCCAGCCGTCCGCCGCGTTTCGCGCGCTGATCGAGGACGCCTGATGGCGCCGGTCACGCGATACGCGCGCAGCGGCGAGGCCAGCATCGCCTACCAGGTCGTCGGCGAGGGGCCGCTCGACATGCTGTTCGTGACCGGCTGGCTGACCCAGCTGGAGCAGCTGTGGGAGGCGCCCGCCAACCGCCGCTTCCTGGAGCGCCTGGCGACGTTCGGCCGGCTGATCCTGTTCGACAGCCGCGGCACCGGGCTGTCCGAGCGCGTGCTCGAGGCGTACACGATCGAGCAGGAGGCGCACGACGCCATCGCCGTGCTCGACGCCGCCGGCAGCGAACGCGCGGCCGTGTTCACCTACGCGCAGGGAGGGCTCGTCGGAGCGCTGCTCGCCGCCGATCACCCCGAGCGCATCGGCGCGCTGATCATGTACGCGTCCATCGCCCGCACCTCCTGGGCTCCCGACTACGACTGGGCGATGACCAGCGAGGACCGCGAAGCGCTCAGCGAGCGCAACCTCGCCATCTGGGGCGAGACCAACAGCGAAGCCATGTCCGCGTGGGCGCCGTCGATGGTCGACGACCCCGCGCTGGTCGCATGGTTCGCGCGCATGCAGCGGCTGGCCGCCAGCCCCGGCGAGGCGCGCATCATCTTCAGGGCGATGGTCGACCTCGACGTGCGCCACGTGCTCCCGCGCATCCGCGTGCCCACGCTGATCATGCACCGGCCCGACGAGCGCGTGTGGGACGTGCGCCACTCGCGCTACCTCGCCGAGCACATCCACGGCGCGCGCTACGTCGAGCTCGAGGGAATCGACTCGCTCCCGTTCGTCGGCGACAGCGACGCGATCGTCGAGGAGATCGAGGAGTTCCTCACCGGCGTGCGCAGCGGCGGCGAATTCGCGCGCGCCCTGCTCACCGTGCTGTTCACCGACATCGTCGACGCCACCGCGCGCGCCGCCAAGCTGGGCGACGGCCGCTGGCGCGACCTCCTCGCGCAACACGACGAGCAGGTGCGCGCCCAGCTCGCGCGCTTCGGCGGCCGCGCCGTCAAGACCGTCGGCGACGGCTTCCTCGCGACCTTCGACGGACCGCCCTCGCGCGCCCTGCGCTGCGCGCTCGCCATCACCGCCGCCGCCCGCGAGCTGGACATGGAGGTCCGCGTCGGCATGCACACCGGCGAGTGCGAGCTCATCGGCGAGGACGTCGGCGGCATGGCCGTGCACATCGCCTCCCGCGTCAGCGGTCTCGCGGGCGCCGGCGAGGTGCTCGTCTCCGGCACCGTCTTCGGAACCGTCGTCGGCGGCCCGTTCACGTTCGAGGACCGTGGCTTTCACGAGCTCAAGGGCGTGCCCGGACGCTGGCCGCTGTTCGCGCTCGGGCGCTGACCGTGGCCATGAGCGGGCATGCGGTGGTGATCGCCGGAGGTGGGCCGACGGGGATGATGCTGGCGGCTGAGCTGGCGTTGGCGAAGGTCGATGTCGCCGTCGTCGAGCGGCGTCCCGATCATGTGCTGGTCGGCTCACGGGCGGGCGGCTTTCACTCGCGCACGATCGAGGTGCTCGATCAGCGCGGGGTCGCCGATCGGTTCCTCGCCGAGGGTCAGGTGGCTCAGGCCTCGATGATCGGCACGGCCGTGCTGGACATGAGCGACTTCCCGACGCGTCATCCGTATTCGCTCGGGATCTGGCAGAACCAGATCGAGCGGATCATGGCCGCCTGGATCGCCGAGCTGCCGGTGCGGATCCATTATGGATGTGAGGTGACGGGCTTCGCGCAGGACGACGCCGGCGTCGACGTCGAGCTGTCGGACGGCCAGTCGCTGCGCGCGCGGTATCTCGTCGGGTGCGACGGAGGGCGCAGCCTCATCCGTAGAGCGGCCGGCATCGAGTTCCCCGGGTGGGATGCGACGAGGAGCAACCTGATCGCCGAGGTCGAGGTCACCGAGGAGCCGGAGTTGGGCATCCGGCGCGACGCCGTCGGCGTCCACGGCATCGGCAGGTTGGAGTACGAGATCCGCGACGGCGAGGTCGTCTACATGGATGGAGGGCCGGTGCGGGTCACCGTGACCGAGCAGCAGCTCGGCCCCAGCAGCGAGCCCACGCTGCGCGACCTGAGCGAGGCGCTCATCGCCGTCTACGGCAGCGACTTCGGGATCCACGATCCCACCTGGATCTCCAGGTTCACCGACATGACACGCCAGGCCGCCGCCTACCGCGCGGGACGAGTCCTGCTCGCCGGCGACGCGGCGCACGTACACTACCCGGCCGGTGGACAGGGCCTCAGCCTCGGTGTGCAGGATGCGGTGAATCTGGGTTGGAAGCTGGCTCAGGTGATCAACGGGAGCTCCCCGGAGAGCCTCCTCGATACCTATCAGGACGAGCGCCACCCGGTCGCCGCCCGTGCGCTCCGGCACACGATGGCTCAGACCGCGCTCCAGCGCCAGGACGAGCGCACGAAGGCCCTGGTCGACGTGGTTTCCGAGCTGGCGATCATGGACGAGCCCCGCAAACGACTCGCCGGGATTGTCTCCGGGCTCGACATTCACTACGAGCTCCCCCTCCGGGGACGATGCGGCGAGGGACATCCGCTGCTCGGACGGCGCATGCCCGATCTGGACCTCGTAACCGCCGCCGGCCCGCTGCGAGTCTTCGAGCTGCTGCACGACGCCAAGCCGGTGCTGCTCAACCTCGGTGAGCCCGGCGGCTTTGACATCGCGCCATGGGCTGAGCGGGTCCAGCTGATCGATGCTGAGTACGTCGGCCCGTGGGAGCTTCCTGTACTTGGCGCGGTTACCGCTCCCACCGCCGTGTTGATCCGGCCCGACGGGTACGTTGCCTGGGTGGAGGACGGGACAGATGCCGGATTGCGCGACGCGCTGATTACCTGGTTTGGCGCACCATGACGCGCCGCGCTGCCGGCCGAGGCCAGAACCTACGGAACTGGTTTGGGCCAAGCCTCCGATCAGGGATGGTGAGTTGAGCCCCGATGCCGCGATGCCAACGGTCACCCGCTTCTATGATTCGGCCTGATACATAGCGAGAGCCCGAGAGCCCAGCGCTTACGGCCACTTTCGTCCGTTTTCGCTGCCCTTCGCGGAAACTTCAAGGAATCGGGGAGACGGGTTGATGGTGGCATGAGGGCTTGCGATCCGGTGGAGCGTGGGCGGATTCGTGGGCGGTGCGCGCTTCAGGATTCAGGGCCCGCGTCATCCGTCAGGCGCCCGCTCAGCTTCTCCAGCTGAGGGCGCAGTACCGGCAGTTTGCGCTCGACGACATCCCATACGAGATTCAGGTCGACGCCGAAGTATTCGTGGATGAGCTTGTCGCGCATACCCGCGATCTGTCGCCACGGAACGGCCGACTCAAACGTCCGCGTCTTGTCGGAGATTCCCTTGACGGCTTGGCCGATGATCTCGATGTTGCGGATGACCGCGTCCTGCGTCTTGCGGTCGGCAAAGAAGGCATCCCGCCCGTCTGCGGTGTAGCTCAGGATCGCGTCGATTGCTTCGATCGCGTGGAGCAGATAGACGCGCTCGTCTTTCACAACGGGACGGCCTCGGCGTAGATGCGCTCGCGGAGGTGCGGGCTCACGCCGCCGTCGCTAAGCACGTCGACGTGCGTGCTCAGCAGGTCTTCGAGGTCCTGCCACAGTCCCACGAGATCGAGCAGACTCCGTCCGGGTTCCATCTCGACAAGGAGGTCAACGTCGCTAGTTGCGCCAGAGTCGCCCCTGGCCGCCGAACCGAACACTCGGACGTTGCCGGCACCGTAGCTCGCTGCGCAGCCCAGGATCTCCTGGCGTCGACCACGCAGGCGCTCAAGGTCCATATGGGTCGGCTCAGCATTCATTCCCACATCACGTTACAGCCACCTGGCGCGCCGTTGATCGTGCGTCCATACGGCGCATGAAGGCTTGCAGACGCAGGACGCGTCTCGGCTTCTCAGGTCGACTCGTGCGTCCCAGACTCAAGCTGCGGCGTTGCCGGCGAATGCCTCGCGATGGTCCACCAGCGATCGCGCACCTTGAAGGATGTCGCTGCGCTCCCGCTCGCTCACGTCGGCGCTGTCTGCGACGCTCGCCATGACGCTGCCGATCATCACAACAAGCCGTCGGCCGGCTTGGCCTCCGCGGCGAAGCGCGATCAGCGCGGCCACCTGTTGCGGTGTCATCTGTGCCAGCAGCAGCGCCCGGGCGACCGCGGCGCTGTAGTAGCGGCGGTGCGTGCCAGCGCGGTGCGCCGGAATGAGATCCTCGTCGGTCCAGTGGCGCAGCTGACGTTCGCTCGCCCCACTGAGAATGTGCAGCTGTCCGAGCGTGAGCGGGTAGCGGATCGCGACTGGCAACTTCGGATGCAGGCTTGGCTGTGCAACCCATTCCCGCTGCTCTTGGGAGAGCTCGGCGTAGACCCCCTCCTCCCAAGCCCGCGCCGCCTCCTTCTCGTCGGCCTGAGCGGCGGAGGGTCGCCTTGAGGCATCATGCTCTGCTTGTGGCGATGCGAGGAGTTCGCGCTGTGCTGCAGAGAGTCGTTTGGGCGTGTACCGCTCAGCCAGACGAGCCAGTCGCAGCCGCACCTCGACCGGAAGCTCCGGTCGATCACCGAAGTCATCCGTTGACCCGCCGGCATACGTGTAGCCCCGCCCGTCGGCGCGGACAAGCGGAAGAGAATTTACGGTGGTGGTGACGGGCATAACGAGAAAGGCCAAGCTAACTTTGTGATGTTAGGTTAGCATGGCCAGTCTCAGTCATAGATCCGTCGGACCACAGCCAGGTGCCCCGACGACGGGTGCCTACCCCGACCAGCACGAGCGAGAGATCAAGCGCCGCCCCCATTTCTCGGCCGCTTCGACAAGAGCGCCCGTGCGGTCCATTTGCGGTCCCTTTTCGCTCCCGCTGCGGTCCGTTTGCGGTCTGGGGGACCAACGAGCAGCCACGAACACGAGCGAACACCGTCCTACGAGGCGCAGCGTTTAGGGGGATTTTCGCCCATGCTCGCTGCCGTTCGCGGTACTTTAAGGTATCGGGGAGACAGGTTCAGGTTGGCTTTCCTGAGCCATTTTTCGGGATTCTGCGGTCCGTTTGCGGTCTCGATCCCCACCCGGTTCGCATGCCATAGCACCCTGTCGTGGGATCGGCGCTGCGGTCCACGGCGCTGCGGTCCACGAGTCGCAATGCAGATGATTCAGATTCGGGTTCCGTCCGACGGCACTGACATAGTGCGATGCTTCCTTGGAGTCTGGCGAGATGCACCGTCGGGCTCCTCCGACGCTATTCGAGGTATCCATGGCCAGCGAACAAGACCACGCAAAAGATGCTGAGGTTCAGACCGAGGAGCGGCCTAAGCCCGACCCCACGGCTTACGGCTCCCTCGTCGACAAGATGGCCGCGACGGTTGCGCAGTGGCCCTCGGAGTATCAACGCTCCGTGGACATTCATCATCTCGCAGCGCGCCCCGGTTACGAGTCCTAGTCCCACGAGAAATGGACTCGGCCAAGCCCGCGCCCGAATCGCCGGCGCAGCTTCCGCCGGACTCCGAGCTAGTGATCGGGCTCGTCGGCGCGGTCGGCGTGGACCTCAGCCCTGTCGCGGTGAGCCTTGCCGCCGAGTTCGCGCAGTTTCGCTATAGGACGGTCGACGTGCACATCACAGACGTCTTCGACGCGTTCAGCTGGGCGACGCCACTGGTTGACGAGCCGTTCGACGAGCGTCTGTGGTCGTACATGGATGCCGGCAATGAACTTCGCGATAAATGGAAAAGGCGCGACGCGATGGCTCTGCTCGCGATCAACCGGATAGCGCTCGAGCGGGCGAACCTGACTGGCAGTGAGGCGCTTCCGGGAGACCGTGTCGCATACATACTGCGTTCATTCAAGAGACCGGAGGAGGTCAACTTTCTTCGCGATGTCTACGGCTCCCGGTTTCTGCTGATCGGGGTGGCCGCTACGGAGGATGCGCGTCGCGAGTTCCTCGCCAAGCGCATTCGCGAGACTCGCCTTCCTCCCCACGACTTGGCGGCAAAGTATTCGCCCGAGCAACTGATTGCCCGCGATCAACGCGAGGGGCACATCAAATATGGGCAGGATGTTCGCGACACGTTTCATCGCGCCGACTGCTTCGTGAGAGTCGATAACGACCTTCCGACACGGATAAGACGAGTGCTCGACATCTTCTTCAACGACCCCGTCAGGTCACCCACCCGAGACGAGTTCGGCATGTTCCAAGCGGTGGCTGCCGCGCGACGATCCGCCGAGCTAGGTCGACAGGTGGGCGCGGCCATCTGTACCGCCGAGGGCGACGTCGTCGCCGTCGGCGTCAACGAGGTGCCGCGTGCGGGCGGCGGACTCTATTGGGAAGGGGATAGCGACGATGGACGTGAGGTGACACTCGGGAGCGACACGAATCTCAGACATCGACGCGAGATCTCCGAGGACATCGCGGAGCGACTTCACGCCAACGGGCTGCTGCCCGAGAATGCCGATACGGAAAAAGTTCTTGAGTGCGTAGAAGGCTCCGCTCTCGGAGACATCATCGAGTTCATGCGTGCGGTCCACGCTGAGATGGCGGCGCTGATGGATGCGGCCAGACGCGGAGCGAAGGTCGATGAGTGCACTCTCTTTGCGACGACGTTCCCATGTCACCATTGCGCACGACATATCGTCGCCGCGGGCATCAAGCGCGTTGTCTACGTTGCGCCGTATGCGAAGAGTCGCGCGGTGGATCTTCATGATGACGCAATCGTCCTCGGGCCGGCGCCCCCTGAGGATCCGCGCGTTCCCTTTGAGCCATTCGTGGGAGTCGGGCCGCTCCGCTATCTTGAGTGGTTCGAGTACCCCGAGCGCAAGACCAAAGACGGAGCGCTGCGTAGCTACGAGCCGACAGCCGCAGAGGCGCGTCTCGCCGACCGCGATCCACTTGAGCTACGCAGCGACCGCCTCCCATACCTCGATCGAGAGCATCGCGCGAGCGTGCTCCTCCAGAAATGCGAGAGCGCCTCGGGATTCGCGATGCAACGTCCAGAGCGCAGCCATGAGTCGGCTTAGGGCAAACGACCTCCGCGAGGCCTAGCGTTCCCGCTACTCTCAACGCTCACGCCCCGGGTTGAACTAAGCCGCCGCGGAGTTGGCGGCCTGCTGGGTGGCGGCAATGAGGCGCAGCCATAGGCGATGAAGGTGTGCCATACGGTCGTCCTCTGACCATTCGGCGGCGGTCATCGCTGCCCACCCGTCACTGTCGAGCAGGATCTTTCCTGGCAGAGGGGTTCCGGATCCATCGCGGGGCTCACGGACGGATCCCCACGAGATCGTTAGCGGATCGATGTCATGCTGCTTAACACGAACACGGACTGCCGCACGCTTGGGGCCACTGCCCTCCCAGTGATAGAGGTCGAGCGCCGAGAGGATGGAGTGATCGACCTGCTCCGCGCGACGAATAAGAGAGTCAAGACTCTGGATCCTCGTGGAGTAGCGGGCCTCCTTCATGTTTGTTACGAACTCATCGACGTCAGGCTCAGGCCTGCCGTCGCAGACACGTTCGCTGTTGGGGTGCGCGACAGCAACTTCGCCGCCAGCAGCGAGAGCGCGTGCAAGCTCACGAATCTCATCATGGCGGCTCTCGTCGCCCAGCAACGCGAACGGTGTGATGCTCCACCGCTCAGCATCAGGTGGGAGGCGAGCAGCCCACTTGTGCACCTGTTCGAAGTCTGTCGCATGGTGAATCTCGACCATGATGTGCGCACGAGTGGGATGCTGGTCGCGGCGAACGTGGAAGATCACCTGTGGACGGCTCGTGACGTACTCACCGTTGCGGAACCGGTAGCGATGGTTGTAGGAAAGGATTCCAGACCACTCCCAGTCGACGATTGTGCTCGGCTCTACCGAGCAGAGCGTCGCGTCCGACGGTCCGATGGGGCTATGCAAGTGCGCCTCGGCGAGCTCGCGAAGACGGTCGCAGGCAGTGTCGGGCACCCCAAGCTCCAAACGCTGCGGCTGGACTCCGCTCGGTGTCATTATCAGCCCGCCGACGGCAGGTGTGATCATGTCAAGGAACGTGCTCAGCCTGCGAGTGGCTGCCGGAGGGAGCCACACACGCCCAGCAATGCTCGCCATTCCAGAATGTTCGCCCGCGTAGGCAACGACTCCGGCCGCTGAGTAAAAGCGTCGCGTGCCCGATAGCGAGGTGCCAGAATGCGAGACCGTTTGAGCGATCGTGGTCGGCGTCGGATAGGTGCCCTTCATGCCGCCTTCCCCCAACGATCAGCGAATGGGGTGAGGGACTGGAAGGAGAGCCCTCGGGCCTCAATCGAGTCGGGGAGCCTGCCCACTTCGCGGTTGTGCGACCGTTTCGCCTGCTCTCGCCAGCGGTCGACGATCGCCATATACCGGTCTCGCTTGACAGCCGAGCAGATCACCTTGTCGATGTTGATACGCCACTCCCATGCGACTTCCATCAGGGCCATGAAGTCCTCATCGTGCTCAAGGTCATCGCGCAGCCATAGCGTGGTAGTCGGCCCTGTTCGGAATGCGAGCATGCCTACGGCAACCTGCATCGGCGGCGCGGAACGGGACCAACGGCCTTCGCGCTGTTCGAAGGGCGGCCAGTAAAACTCGGCGGTTGGTTTAGGCTCCAGGGCGTCCGCCAGGCCAACGAGAGTATCGGGGCCAAGGACGAGTACGTGGCGGGGACGAAGTCCGCGCGAAAGGCCGTCCTGGTGGATCGCGGCGAGCCCGTGGGCGTGCTTTGCCGGATCGAAGGGTGTGGCATCGTAGACGAGAAGCCCTGTGTTCGTCACAACGAGATCCTGTGCGATCTTCTGCACGCTGGGTGCGAGCTTGACGAGCTTGCGGGAGAGAACAGCGATATCCTCACGTGCCTTGGCAGGCGTGAGAGGGTGGCGGATCTTCGCCTCGCCGATAACGCCGTAATGCCGGCCGAGCTGCGGGTCTTCGAAGGCGAGGAGGACATCGACCCCGCTGCTCTGTCCGCCCGTGCTCGCGAACAAGTCGATGTTCCTACAGCGTGCGTTCCAACCGAGGGTAGCCGCAAACGCGACGAGCTGGTCCTCGAATTCGCCGGCCCTGCGATTGTTCGCCTCGGGCCCGATCGGGTTTATGAGCTGGTTCAACGCGGAGTTGGTAGGTCGTAGGCTTTGCTGAGCCATTGAATCGCACGCGCCGGACGATCCGTCCAACACACTCCGCCGGCGGCAATTTGAAGGCGCGCGATATCTCCAGAACGGTCCAGAAAAACTCCGCTGAGGCCCGCTAGACGCTCGTCGTCGATCAGCTTGAGTACACCGTCTGCACGCGCGGGTCGCCCCCACTCTCCGTCGATTAGTCCCGCTGCCTCACGAACCCAAACCCCCACACTGGCGAGACGGTCGAGAGCATCGGAGAGATGGCCGCCGTCCTCGACACGTTCACGGACTGGGCGGGGGAGCGCGTCGTGGCGGGCACCTATCCACATCGCCGAGCGGAGCCCAGGCCAGAGGATCCATTCGCCTTTCGGCACGTCCAGCAGGGTGCTGAACACGGAAGGGGCAACTGGCTCCAGCGTCGCTCCGGCAACGTGAAGCTCAGAAATAACACCCTCTGCGGCGGCGCAGTGGTGAAGCAACGCGACTGGAACGGCGTCCAGAAATCGCGGTGGTCTAGCGGCGAGGGCAGAAGGCATCGCGGGCGGTTAGATCATTACCCGTCGTCATGACACCAACACGGGGAGATCGTGTCGTAGCTTCTCGGTCTCCTTGCTAAGCGGCAAGCGCATACGAACATATGTTCGCGCAGACGCCGGACGCCACCCTCGGCGCGCGTCTCACGCGTAGCGCGAGCTTGTCAGTGGACATGACCTTTTGAATCGCAGTGTGGCAGGGAGGCGACTGGCGCCGCGCGGGCGACTCGTTCTGCCTCGGCCAGCCCGAAGTCTTCCCTGGAGCCCGTACCTAGAGCGCTGTCTAGATGACCTTTGTTATCTGCATGGGGAAAGAAGCACGCCACCGACACTTGCTTAGAGCGCGCGCCACAAGGCGCCATGACCTACTGCGCAGGCGCAGCCGCGATCGCGACCCGAGGCCATCGCCTCGACGCCGGCACTCCATATGTGCTGACTCGAAGGTGTCGAGATCAACACGCAGGGACGACGGTCAGCGAAGATGCGCTAGCCGACGACCTTGCGATCCTGCGGTCCCTTTCGTCCCTCGCTGCGGTCCTTTTGCGGTCCCGCGTGCCAGGAACAACCGGGAACAGACGAGAACGGCCAACCAAGAAACGCAGTCTTTTCGCGGCTTTCGCCAGCAATCGCGGCGAGGTTCAAGGTTCTGACCCTGCGACTTTTCATCGGGGAGACAGGATTTGAACCTGCGACCGCCCGGCCCCCAGCCGGGTGCGCTACCAGACTGCGCCACTCCCCGTGGCAAAAAGCGGGCGACGGGAATCGAACCCGCCCTAGAAGCTTGGAAGGCTTCTGTGCAACCACAACACTTCGCCCGCAGCCCTCGTCCCATCTTACCGGCGCCCCTGGCAAGCGGCGCACCGAAGCCCACAAGCTCCGCCGCCCGTTGGGCGCACAGCCCGCGACCTCGGCCGCCCCCAGGCCCATATCACCGCCGCTCCTCCCTCGGCACCTCGCCGGACTCGTCCGCCAGGCCCGGCGGCGGCCACGGCCCGCACCAGTTGTCGCGCGCGCCGTCCAGCGTGATGGTCGAGCCGTTGAACGCCCGGCCGAGCGGCGACGCCAGCAGCGCGACCAGCCACGCGTGCTCGGCCACCGTGCCCAGCCGCTGAAGCGGGACCGTGCGGGACGCCCCCGCGCGCACGTTCGCCGGGTACTTGGCCAGCACCTCCGTGTCGAAGTGCCCCGCGGCCACGGCAGTCACCGCGATCCCCGCCGCCGCCCAGCGCGCGGCCAGCTCGCGCGTGAGCGCCTCCACGGTCGCCCGTGCGGCGCCCGAGTGGGCCATGCCGGGCATGCCATTGTGCGGAGACAGGGTCACGTTCACGACCATGCCCGCGCCCGCCGGCCCCAGCGCCAGCTCGAACGCGCTCTCGGCCATGTTCAGCATGCCTTCCACGTTCAGCCGCCACACCGCCCGCCAGCCCTTCGCCGCGATCAGCTCCGCCGGGCTGAAGAACTGGCCGCCCGCGTTGTTCACGAGCACGTCCAGCCGGCCGCGGCGTTCGAGCACCGTCCGGACGAGCCGCTGCGCCTCCCCACGCTCGCGCACGTCCCCCGCCACCCAATCGACCGCGCCCGCCTCCGCGCCGGCCTCCGCCCCCGCCTTCTCCCCGGCCGCCCCGCCGACCGACTCGCCCATCCCCGCGCCAATTTCCTCGCCGATCTCCGCCGCCGCCCGCTCGAGCACCTCCGCGCGCCGTCCGGCGATCGTCACGCCCGCCCCGCATCGCGCCAGCTCGAGCGCCGTGGCCCTCCCCAGGCCCGTGCCTCCGCCCGTGACCAGCGCCACCCGGCCGCTCAGCAGCCCCGGCGCGAACACCTGCGACTGCGCTTCAGCGGCGCTCATGGCGAGCGATCATAGGCGCCCGCATCCGCGCCCGATGACCCGGCCGGCCGTCCGTCCCCGAACAGGTCTAGGGTTTGTCCGTGTCCCACAGGCCGCTGGTCTTTCTTTTTGGGCTCACCTTCGGCGACTATCTGCTCTGGAGCTGGTCGCTGAACGGCAACCATGACGTGCTCGCGCTCGTCTCCGGGCTCACCCTGCCTCCGCTCGCCGTGGCGTGCCTGTGGCTGCTCGCGCTGAGCATCGCCCGCCTGGTCGGCCGCACCGCCCGCCGCCCGGTCGCACGCCTGGGCCGCGGCGCCAGCGGCTACAAGCGCAACCGCAGGCACCAGTCGAGCACCACCGCCGCCGCGCCCGGGGACGGCTCGACGTCGGCCGCCTCGGCCGACGCACCCTCGGGCAAGCTCGCGGCTTGAGCGGACCCCGCTCGAGCCGGTGAGCGACCGCGTCAGGCGCATGCTCCCCCGCTCGAGGCGCGTTCGAGTGGGCCTCGCTGCACTCAACGTCATCGTCGCCGTGGCCGCGCTCGGCGGCTACCTGTACGAGCGAGACCGCACCGGCAGCATCTACCACCCCAACGCCCGCTTCGTGCCCCAGCCGACGCCCACGCTGCCCGCCCGCGGCCCCAACGGCTTCACCTGGCCGCTTTTCGGCTACACCAAGGACCACACGCGCTTCTTCCCCGCTCCCGCCGGCGTGCGCCCTCCGTTCAAGCGACTGTGGGTGCGCAACAGCCACGCGCTGCTGGAGTTCCCGCCGGTGATCTACGGCCAGGACATCTTCCAGCTCGCCGACGACGCCGAACTGATCGCCATCGACAAGCGCACCGGGCATGCCATATGGACGCGGAGCCTGGGCCGGCTCTCGGCCTCCGCGCCGGCCGTCACCTTCAACACCGTGTACGTGACCATCCTCTTCAGCGGGCATCCGAACAGCCCCGGTCGCGTGATCGCCCTCGACAGCGCCAACGGGGCCGTCCGCTGGTGGCGCGCGCTGCCCAGCGGCAGCGAGTCCTCCCCGCTGATCGACCGCGGACGCCTGTTCTTCGGCTCTCAGAACGGGACCGTGTTCGCGCTCAACGACCGCAACGGCGCCCTCCTGTGGACCTATCGCGCCGCCAGCGCCGTTAAGGCGAGCCCGACCCTGTCCGGCGGTGTCCTGTACTTCGGCGACTACTCCGGCCGCCTGCAGGCGATCTCCGAGCGGACCGGGCGACGGCTGTGGGTGAGCAAATCCGAAGGCGCGCTGCTGGGCAGCGGCAACTTCTACTCGACCGCCGCCGTCGTCTACGGGCGCGTGTTCCTGGGCAACACCGACGGGCGCATCTACGCCTACGACGCCTCCACCGGCAAGCTCGACTGGGCGGTTCAGACCGGCGACTACGTCTACGCCTCGCCGGCCGTCACCAACGCCCCCGGCCTCGGGCCGACCGTCTACATCGGCTCCTACAACGGCAGCTTCTACGCGCTCAACGCCCGCTCGGGCCACGTCAGCTGGCGGTTCAACGCGCACGGGCGCATCTCCGGCTCGGCCACCATCATCGGGCGCGCCGTCTACTTCGCCGACCTCGCCCACCACCGCACCTACGGCCTGGGCATCTCCACCGGCCGCGTGCTCTTCGAAGACGACACCGGCGCGTTCGACCCGGCCGTCAGCGACGGCAGCGACGTCTACCTCACCGGCTACAGCAGCCTCTACGCGCTCGCGCCAGACCAGCCCCCGCCACCCGTACGAGCCCCCGCCGCCCATGCTGGCCCCGCCCCACGAAGCTAACCACCCTGACCCCCGCCGCACGAGCCGCCGGAGCTGAACGCCCGCGACAGCGAGAAGCTGGCGCTCACCACCGTCGTGCCGGGCGCGCGCACGCTCACCGCCGTCCATCCTCCCGGCGCCGGCGCCACGCACCCGGCTCCACGGGTGATCGTCCAGTAGCGGGTGAAGTGCACGCGCGCGACGAACCTCCCCGGCGCGCGCGCGCGCAGCGTGAACGAGTCATGGCCCAGCGACGTCAGCTGCCCGGGACCGGACGCCAACGGCGTCGGCGCGAGCACCTGGAAGATGCGCCAGTGAGCGCTCGCGAACACTTCGCGCAGGTACGGCAGGCCCCCTCGGATCAGGCGCCCCTCCTGCGCGCTCGACGGGTCCAGCGGGACGTCCGGGAGGGCCACGTAGGAGACCGCCTGTTCGTGCAGCCAGCGGTCATAGCTGGCCGCCGTCAGCCCCGCGGCGAGCAGGACGCCGTCGAAGCGGGTCTCCAGCTGCTTCTCCCAGCCGCGCGCCAGCGACACCGTCGGCGCCAGCAGCGCCGCCTCCCAGTGCGAGCGCGTCAGCGGCACCTCCACGCGCACAGGCGCCGCCGGCGGCGCCGCCACGCGCGCCAGGAAGCGCTCCACCGGCACGTAGTACGCCGCGCTCGTCGCTTCGCTGCCCGCCACCGCCAGCGTCTCGCGCACCGGCCCCCACACCACCCACACCGCCGTCACGCACAGCGCCAGCGCCAGCGCCGGCGTCGAGCGCCACCGCGACAGCGCGCTCGCGTGCTCGCCCGGCGGCGCGGCCAGACGCGCGCACAGCAGCAGCGGGCCCGCCAGCAGCACCGCGTAGCGCTCGATGTTGCTGCCCATCGGCGTGTGCACCGCCAGGCACGCCAAACACGCCAGCAGGTACACGTACGCCCCGACCCGCAGCAGCCGCGCGCCCGCCGGCAGCGTCCACAGGAACAACGCGATCACCAGCGCCGTCGCCGCGAACGACAGGATCGGATAGGGCTCGTAGCCGCCTTCCGGGAACAGCATCGCCAGCGGCACGATCACCACCGCGACCGGGCCCGCCAGCCCCAGCAGCACCCGCGGCGAGCGCCTGGTCAGCGCCACCGACAGGCCCGCCAGCGCAAGCAGCACACCAGCCACCGGACTCGCCGCCGCGCACAGCGCCGCCAGCACCCCCGCCAACAGCCAGCGCCCGCGCGCCGTCGCCAGCCCCGCCGCCAGCGCGATCGACACTCCCAGCGCGAACGTCAGGCGCCCGATCCACACGTCGCCCAGCGCCGCCACCGCGAACCACGCCGCCCCCCAGCGCGCCGCCTCGCCGTACGCCGCGCGCGCCAGCCGCGCGAACAGCAGGCTCGACGCCAGCACGCACAGCGCCGCCAGCAGCCGCATGCCCAACCACGACGCCAGCGGCGGGTACAGCAGGCTGTAGCCGGGCAGACTGTGGCCGGCGTACCAGTTGTCGTCCCACACGGCGAACCCGAGCTGGTGAAACAGGCCGACCCGATACACCTGCGCGGCGAGATCCGGGGTGCGCGGGTCGACCGCCAGCCACACCGCGATCAGCGCCCCCGTGAACGCCGCCAGGCCCAGCGGCAGGCCGGACGCCGGCGCGACGCGCGCTCGCGCGCTCGCGAGATCAACCGGGGTCCGGTGTGCTACCCCACCGGACCCCGTCGCATCCGCCGAGATCACGGCGGGTTCGTACGTGTCTGAACAGTCGCCGGGCACGGAAGTAGCTGTGCTTCTCAACGGCACGCCAAGATAATGACGGCCATGACAGCCGCGACAGCCCACAACCGCACCCGCCGGGCCGCTAGGACGGCCCTCGCCCTGGCCGCGGTCTGCGCCGCCGTCGCCGCCGGCGGCTGCTCCACCAGCCATCCGGCGCCCATCCTCGCCGGCGAGCTAGCCGAAGCCCAGACGTTCCCGTACTTCCGCGTGTACTGGGTCGGACCGAGCTTCGACGGGCACCCGCTGGCCGCAGCCGACGGCCTGAAGGGCTACATCGACACCGTCGGCGACAGCGTCTACTACGGAGACTGCGTGCAGAGCAAAGGCATCTTCGGCGGTGGCAGTTGCCTGCTGCCGCTCCAGGTGACCACCGTCATCTACGCGCTGCACTCCAACGCCGCCCTCGGGGCGCAGAGCAACATGCTCGTGCGCGGGGTGCCCGCGACCGTGTACGACGAAGGCCGCGACATCGAGATATACAGCGGCAGGCTCGCCATCGACATCTTCTCCGACACCTTCGCCCACGCGCTGCAGGCGAGCCGCGAGCTGCTTCCGCTGAACGCGCCCGGCTCCGCCTCCGGCGATCTGCCGCCGCCCGTGTACTGCCCCGGCCTGTCCGGTCCCGTGGGTTCCAGCCTGGCGCGCGTGATGGCCAACCTGCCACGCCACGCCTGCCAGCGGGCCGCCGCCGAGGAGGCCTACACGAAGGCCGTCACCGGTTAGCCCGGGACGGCGGGAGCGGCCGGCTTGCCGATCTCGCGGCGCAGGCTGAGGAACGCGAGCGACCCGATCACCGCCGGGACCCACAGCGAGATCGCCCGGTAGACGATCACCGCCGCGATCACCACCGCCGCCGGGCGCACGTCGAACAGCAGCAGCATCCCCACCAGCCCGCCTTCGACCGCCACGAAGCCGCCCGGGACGGGCAGCGAGTTGGCGAGCATGCCCACGAGGTAGGCCATCGCGACCACCCAGAACGACGGCGCGTGGCCGAACGCGGCGACGCACGCGTACAGGACGAGATTGTCGAACAGCCAGTACCCGACCGCCCCCAGCAGCCTCCAGTCGTGCTCGCCGATCATCTCCAGAGCGTCATGCACGCCGCCGCCGACCGCGAGCAGCGCCACAGCCGCACGGCCGTTCTTCAGGCGCCGGCGGGCGGCCGCCCGCCGCGCCCACGACGCCAGCGCGAGCGTTCCCGCGATCGCAGCCAGCGCGGCAGCCGCCGGCAGCAGCGTCAGCAGCGCGTTGCGCGAGCCGGGAATCGCACCCAGCCACATCGGCACCCCGATCACGATCACCGCCGCGACGTTGACCGCGCTCGTGAGCACGAACACCAGCACCGAGCGCTTGGCGATGCGATCGACCGGGAAGCCCTTGCTGCGCAGCACCCACGCTCCCAGCGCGATCCCCGCGAGCCCGCTCACGGAGACCACCGAGTTGACCGCGAGCTCCGCCAGCGACAGCCGCGAGCTCAGGCTGCGCCCGAGCCTGCCGAAGACCAGCCCGAACAGGACGACGTAGCCGAGGCACGAGAGCACCTCGAGCACGATCCCGGCGAGGATCCACGCCATGTTGCCTTTCGTGATCCGATCCGCGGCCGCATCCAGGCCGGGAACGGCGAACAGCAGCGCGACCACCAGCGCGAAGAAGATCGCAAGGCTGACGATGCTGTTGCGTAGCGTGCGCGACTGAGCCGCCAGCACGGCCGCGCTCTGCTCGGGCACGCTCTGCTCTGGCGCGGCCGCGCTGTGATCGGGCGCAAACGCGCTCTGCCCCGGCGCGGCCGCGCCCGGCTCCGGCGCGGCCTGCTGGCCGATCTCCGATCGCTCAGCGATGGTCCGTCCCCTGGCGATTCTTAGAATTCTCTTCGCCTTTCCTTAGCCTCATGTCCACGCCATCCATCACGCTAGCCTCATAACTGCGCTCTCCCCACCAACCCGCCGCCGGCGAGCGTGCGGGCCGGACAACGGGGACGGCTTCGATCATGGCTGAGCATGCACGCATACTGGTTGTCGACGACGAGCCCGCCGTGCAGAACGCGCTGGGCCGGGCCCTGACGCTCGAACACTACGACGTGGCCAGGGCGAGCGACGGGCACGAGGCGCTCGAGCGGCTGGGGGCGGCGCCGTTCGAGGCGATCATCCTCGACATCGCCATGCCGCGCATGAACGGCCTGGAAGTGTGCAGGCGCCTGCGCGAGGGAGGCGACGCCACGCCCGTGCTGATGCTCACCGCCCGCGGCGAGGTCGACGATCGCGTCGCCGGCCTGGACGCGGGCGCGGACGACTACCTGGTCAAGCCGTTCGCCCTGCGCGAGCTGCTCGCGCGGGTCCGCGCGCTGCTGCGCCGGGCGGGCGAGGGCAACGGCAAGGAGGAGATCCTCGCGTTCGAGGACCTGCGGCTCGACCTCCGCGCGCACGAGGCCTGGCGGGGCGAGCGGGCGCTCGCGCTCACCCGCACGGAGTTCCTGCTGCTGGAGCTGTTCCTGCGCCACCCGCGACAGGTGCTCACCCGCTCGGCGATCTTCGAGAGCGTGTGGGGCTATGACTTCGGGTCGAGCTCCAACTCGCTGGGCGTGTACATGGGCTACCTGCGCCGCAAGACCGAGGTCGGCGAGGAGACGCGCCTGCTGCACACCGTGCGCGGCGTCGGGTACGTGCTGCGGACGCCGCCGTGAGCTTCCGCCGGCGCATCACCATCGTCTCGGCCGCCGCCGTGGCAGTCGCGGTGGTGCTCGCGTCGATCCTGACCTACGTGCTCACCTCCGACCAGCTGCACAGCCAGGTCGACGCTCAGCTGCGCCACCGCGGGCACTCGACCAGCGAGCTCGTGCGGGCCCTCGACGCGAAGGGCCTGGGAGGGCGGGCCGCCCGCCGCCGCGCGCTGCGGCTCGCGGCGGCGCAGGCGCTCGGGTCGCCCGCGGGAGGGGCGGCGGGCACGGTGGGGGCGGCGGGCACCGGCGCCCACAGCTCGAAGACGAAGACCGGCTCCCACACAGGCGGCAACATCTTCACCGGCCTGCCGCCGGGGCCCGACCAGGTGCGCGGATATCAGCAGATGGTCAACGCCTCCGGGACGACCCTCGAACTCTCGCCGGGAGGACTGTCGCTGCCGGTTGAAGCCCGCACGCGAGCGCTGGCCGCGCGTGGCGGCAAGCCGTTCTTCCGCGACGCGGACGTCGACGGCATCCACCTGCGCGTGCTCGCCGAGCCGCTCGGCAAGGGACATGCCGTGCAGTTCGCCCAGCCGCTCACCGAAGTCGACAGCCTGCTCAGCCGCCTGCGCCTGATCCTGGTGCTGCTGGTCGTCGGCGGCATCGCGCTCGCGGCCCTGCTCGGGCGCCTGGTCGCGGGCGCCGCCGTGAAGCCGCTGAAGCGCCTGATCCAGGCCACCGAGCACGTCGCCCTCACCCAGGACCTCAGCGGGCGCATACAGCCCTCCGGAGATGACGAGCTCGGGCGGCTTGCCAGCTCCTTCAACGCCATGCTCGACGCGCTCGAGCGCTCGATGTCCGCGCTCGACGCCTCCGTGGACGCGCAGCGCCAACTGGTCGCCGACGCCTCGCACGAGTTGCGCACGCCGGTGACCAGCCTGCGCACGAACATCGAGATCCTGCAGCAGCAGGGCCAGGACATGGACCCCGAGGAAAGCGGCCGGCTGCTCGGCGACGTCGTCGAGCAGATCGAGGAGCTCACGCTGCTGATGAACGACCTCATCGATCTCGCCCGCGGCGAGGAGCCGCGCGCCGACGCCGAGGACGTGCGGCTGGACCTGCTGGTCAGCGAGGTCGTCGAACGGGCACGCCGCCACGCGCCCGCCACACCGCTGCACGCGGAGCTCGAGCCGACCATCCTCACCGGCGTGCCCGCCAGGCTCGAGCGGGCGATCGGCAACCTGATCGACAACGCCGTCAAGTACAGCCCGCCCGAACAACCCGTCGAAGTGCGACTGCACGCGGGCGAGCTGTCCGTGCGCGACCACGGGTCGGGGATCTCCGCCGAAGACCTGCCGCACGTCTTCGACCGCTTCTATCGCGGCGCCGAGGCGCGCGGCCGGCCCGGCTCGGGCCTCGGCCTGGCGATCGTGCGCCAGGTGGCAGCCCAGCAGCGCGGCAGCATCACCGCCGAGCCGGCCCCCGGAGGCGGGACGCTCATGCGCCTGCGCCTGCCCGGTGCGGAGGCCGTCGAGCCGGATCTCCTCTACGAGCGCTCCCCCGCCTGACGCGCCGCCCGGCGAAAATGCGCCGGCGAGAGGCCGTAGCGGCGGCGGAACGCGCGCGCGAAGTGCGGCGCCTGGCGGTAGCCGACCAGGCGGGCCACGTCCGCAACCGTGATCGAGCGCTGCTCGACCAGCAGCTGCGCCGCCACAGCCATGCGCCGCGCCAGCAGGTCCTCCCGGAACGTCATCTCGCCGAACTGCGCGTACGCGCGCTGCAACTGGCGGGGCGAGCTCGCGAGGGCACCCGCCACCACCGCCAGCGTGAGCTCCCTGCGGTAGTGGCGCGCCACGACCACCCGCGCGAGCAGGTACAGCCGCCGGCGGGCCGACACGGTGTCGGGACGCATGTCCCCCACTCCGACCCCGTCTCGACAATGTGACGCCGATGTGACGACTGAGACGCCGACGTGACCATCGTGACGCCGACGTGACGACCGCGGGTGGTGTCCCGATTGTGAGGTAGTGGGTCAGTTTGGCTTGGGGCATCCGGCGCGGTAGCTTCGGGCGATCCTAACCAGCGGTCCCGGCACGAGTAGTAGCTCGCACCGGGACCTAGACACAGGAGGACTAGCTCCCATGCCTGAGAAGAACCCTACCCCCGACCGCGACTTCGGCGACATGGAACGCGCCGTCGTCTACCTGCTCACGGACCCCTGCCGCCAGCCGACCGTCTGGTCGATCCCAGACATCGGCCGGGAGATCGACTACTTCGACGCCGAGTCCGTCGTCTACCCGCTGCACAACGCCGGCCTCGTCCACAAGACCAGCGACGGCTTCGTGTTCGCTACCCCTGCCGCGTTCCATCTGACCGCGCTGGTCGGCCACGTCTGCTAGTCCAGCAGCGCGGCTATCTCCGTGAGCGTCCAGCGGTGGTCGGCGACCTTCGCGGCCACCGCTGGCGTGCATTCAAGCGTCGTATGCACCCGGCCGAAGTTGTAGTGCATGTAGTGCAGCGCGACCGCGTGCGCAAGGTTCTCCACGTTCTTGGAGAACCCGTTGGTCAGCCGCGTGAAGCGGCGCATCCCCATCCGCATCGTCAGATTCTGGCGCTCCACGTAGGACGTGCTGATCTTCACGGGGTCCGGGTAGCCCCGCTTGACCTCGATGTCCAGGCCAGTGCACACCGCAGGGCTGTAGCGGCGTTCCCCGGACGGCTCCCGGCCGTAGTGCTTCTGCAACACCGCCCAATCCACTTCGGTCCCGAACGAGAAGCCGATCGCCGCCGCATACGCCGCCAGCCCGTCCGTCGTGATCTGCGGCTGCCCCGCCAGCCGGCCCTTCAAGTCCATCATGAACAGGAACCCATCTTCGGCGTTGCGCTGCCCCACAAACCAGCTCGGTACCAGCTTCGTGTCCGCGTAGATCGCCGTCCACGTCCACACGTTCCCATAGCCGAACTCGCCCTTGTGCTGCTCCGGGACGTTCTTCTGCTTGCTGTAGACGAAGTTCCAAATCTCATCGCACTGAAACGTCCGGCACGGCAGATCCACAAGCACCCGGTCCTGGTACTCGGCGCACGCGCCGCCCAGGTCCACCAGCAGTTTCGTGATCGTGTTCTTTGCCGCACCAGTCATCCGCACCGTGGCGCGGATGCTGTTGCCCTCCACCAAGCAGCCGATGATTTGGGCGCGCTTCTCTGTGGTCAGCCGGTTCATACTGACCATTATGCTTACCGCATCGGACGGAAAGAAAGCGGGTCCCGCGTCCGGGACCCAACCCGGCGCACGCGTCGGCTCTCGGTATGAGAACGCCCGATGGTAACGGCGCGCGTCGGATAGTCGCCGGCGCGTGCCTATCGTCTAGTGGCAGGACTCTCGGTATGAGGTCTGAGCAACGCCGGTTCGACTCCGGCTAGGCGCACCAGCTAGGACGCTGGTTTCCAGCGTGCCTGCGCGGCCTTGCGGGCGATCTCTGAGCGCTGCTCAGGCGTCAGCTTCGCCGCCCTCGCCTTCCCGCCCTTCAGCCCAGCCTTGCGCCCGTTGACCTGCGCGGGGGTCGGCTCGGGCTGGGCCTCGGTCGCGTGACGCATGATCCTGTGGGCCATCGTGTTCAAGTCAGCCATGCTGTTGACTTAGCGTAAACCCTCTCCCGGCCAAACCCCAAACTGACCCACTACCGATTGTGAAGTCTGTATAACCATCGTGATACAGACTTTTCGAGAGGAGAACCTTGCAGGGGGCTTCGTCAGCCCGCGTAGCGCAGCGCCGCGCGCTCGGCGGTCGGACGGTAGGAGCCCCCGAACAGCAGCGCGTGCACGAGCAGGGGAAGCAGCTGGTAGAGCTCCACCCGCTGCTGCCAGCCGTCGGCCAGGGGCGCGAGCTCCTCGTACGCGGCGAACACCCGCTCGGATGGCGCGCCGAACAGCCTCAGCATCGCCAGATCGACCTCGCGGTGGCCGCCATAGGCGGAGGGGTCGATCAACCATGGGCGCCCGTGCACATCGGCCATGACGTTGCCCGACCACAGGTCCCCGTGCAGCCGCGCCGGCGGCTCGGCCGGGCCGCACAGCTCGCCCAGCCGCCCGCACACGCGCTCCACCGCGTCGACCCCCGCGCGCGACAGCGCGCCGCGCTCGCCCGCGAGCAGCGCCAGCGGACGCAACCGCCGCTCCGCGTAGAACGCCGGCCAGTCCTCCGCCGGCTCGTTGGACAGCCGCAGCGAGCCGAAGCCGGCGGCCCCGCCGGCGCCCGCGCCGCCGCCGTTCCCGCCGCCGCCAGCCGGGCCGCCCGAGCCGAAGCCGGCGGCCCCGCCCGCCCAGCCGAAGCACGGCGCGCCGGCCGCGTGGGTGGCGGCCAGTCCCCGCCCGAGCTCCTCCGCGCCGGCAGCGTCCAGACCACCGGACGCGGCGGTCGAGATCCACTCCAGCGCGAGGTAGCGCTCGTCGACCTCGAGCACGCGCGGGGTGCGCAGCGCGCCGGGCTCCGCCAGCCACGCCAGGCCGGCGGCCTCGGCCGCGTACTCGCCCGGCGCGGCGTCCGGGCGGGTCTTCACGAACGCGTCGCTGCCGTCCGCGAGCAGCACGTGGAAGGCCTCGTTGATGTCCCCGCCGCCGACGCGCCGGACGTTGCTCGCGCCGGCGGGCAGCGTCACGGCACGCGGCCGGCGCGAATCTGCTCGAGCAGCCCCGCGCAGGCGGCGTGCACGAGCTCGAACACCTCGTCGAAGCCGCCGGCGCCGCCGTAGTAGGGGTCGGGCACGTCCAATCCGTCGGAGCCCGCTCCCGCGCCGGCGCGGGCGGGGTCGAACTCGCGCAGCAGCCTCACCTTCGCGCGCTCATCCTCCCCGGGCGCCTGTCGCCTGAGCTCGCGCATGTTCTCACGATCCATCGCGACCAGAAGATCGAAATCGAGAAAATCCCGCGCGCGGACCTGGCGCGCGGCGCCGTCGAGCGCGATGCCGCGGGCACGGGCGGCCTCGGCGGCGCGCCGGTCGGGCGGGCTGCCGACGTGCCACGCGCCGGTGCCGGCGGAGTCGAGCTGCACGCTGTGCCGCAGGCCGGCCTGCTCGACGAGCGCGCGCATGACACCCTCGGCGGTGGGCGAGCGGCAGATGTTTCCGAGGCACACGAACAGCACGCGCGTCGCGCCGGCCTCCTCGCGAGCTTGACCCGCAGCGCCATCCGCGCGGGCGCCGGAGGCGCCCACTAATCCTCTCCCAACTCCAGCACCGCCAGGAACGCCTCCTGGGGCACCTCCACGCGGCCGACCTGCTTCATCCGCCGCTTGCCCTCCTTCTGCTTCTCCAGCAGCTTTTTCTTGCGCGTGATGTCGCCGCCGTAGCACTTGGCGATGACGTCCTTGCGGAACGCCTTGACGGTCTCGCGCGCGATCACGTGCGCGCCGATCGCCGCCTGGATCGGCACGTCGTACTGCTGGCGGGGGATGCGCTTGCGCAGCTTCTCGGTCAGCGCGCGCCCCATCTCATACGCCTTGTCGCGGTGCACGACCATCGACAGCGCATCCACCGTGTCGCCCGCCAGCAGCACGTCCAGCTTGACCAGGTCCGACGGCTTGTTGCCGCTGAGCTCGTAGTCCAGTGACGCGTACCCGCGCGTGCGCGACTTCAGCTGATCGAAGAAGTCGAGGACGATTTCCGCGAGCGGCAGCTCGTAGGTCATCTGGACGCGCTCCGGGGACAGGTAGTGCATGCCGGCGTGCTCGCCGCGGCGTTCCTGGCAGAGCTCCATGACCGCGCCGACGAACTCTTTGGGAGCGATCACCGACGCGCTGATGAACGGCTCGCGGATCTCGGCGATGGTGCCCGGGTCGGGCATGTCCGAGGGGTTGTGCACCTCGAGCTCCTCGCCGTTGGTGAGCGTCACGTCGAACTCCACCGACGGCATCGTCGCCAGCAGCTCCAGGTCGTACTCGCGCTCCAGGCGCTCGCGCACGATGTCCATGTGCAGCAGGCCGAGGAAGCCGCAGCGGAAGCCGAAGCCGAGCGCGTCGGAGGTCTCCGGCTCCCACGACAGCGCCGCGTCGTTGAGCACCAGCTTCTCCAGCGCGTCGCGCAGGTCGGCGTAGTCGTCGGAGTCGATCGGGAACAGGCCGCAGAAGACCATCGGCTTGACCTCGCGGTAGCCGGGCAGCGCCTCGGTGGCTTCGCCGGGGTGCGCGCGCGCCGCCGAGCCTGAGGCGCCGGACCCGGGGGGCGGGCTCCGGGTCTTGCGCGGGTGGTGAGCGTGTCTCCGACGCGCAGCTGCGTGACGTCCTTCAGCCCGGTGATCAGGTAGCCGACCTCTCCGGCGGCGAGCTGGTCGGTGGGCATCATCTGCGGGCTGAAGAAGCCGATGTCGTCGATGTCGGCCACCGTCCCGGTGGCCATCGCGCGGATCGCCTCGCCCTTGCGGAACACGCCGTCGACGACCCTGATGTACGCGATCACGCCGCGGTACTGGTCGAACTCGGAGTCGAAGATCAGCGCCCGCGGCGGCCCGTCGGGGTCACCGGAGGGAGCGGGCACGCGCGCGATCAGCTCCTCCAGCACCTCCGCCACGCCCTCGCCCGTCTTGCCGCTGATCTTCAGGATCGACTCCGGCGCCTCGCCGATCAGCTCGCTGACTTCGCCGGCCACGCGCTCGGGCTCGGCGCCGGGCAGGTCGATCTTGTTCAGGCACGGGATCAGCTCGAGGCCCGAGTCGACCGCCAGGTAGGTGTTGGCGACCGTCTGCGCCTCGACGCCCTGCGAGGCGTCGACGACGAGCAGCGCACCCTCGCACGCGGCCAGCGAGCGCGACACCTCGTACGTGAAGTCCACGTGCCCGGGGGTGTCGATCAGGTGCAGCTGGTATGTCTCGCCGTCGCGCGCGGTGTAGAACACGCGCACCGCCTGCGCCTTGATCGTGATGCCCCGCTCGCGCTCCAGGTCCATCGAGTCCAGCAGCTGCGCGCGCATCTCGCGCGCGGCGACCGTGTGCGTCAGCTCGAGGATGCGGTCGGCGAGCGTCGACTTGCCGTGGTCGATGTGCGCGATGATCGAGAAGTTGCGGATGTGAGGCTGGTCCATGGGCCGCTACAGCGTAGATGGCGCGCGCGGCGGCGCCGGCCCACGATCGCGCGTGACCCGCCGGCGCGCCAACCGTCACCGGGCGCGAAAGCGCCGACGGTGCGCGAGACCCGCTAGCGTTGGTGCTCCGGCGGATCGCCAACTCGACAAGGATTCATTCAGCCGCGGCAACGCGCCGACTCTCGAGCCGGCGGCCTGTCCAGGTGTCGGGAGTGTTAAGCCGCCCAGGCGAAACACACAGTCCTGGGACGTAAGTAGTAAGCGGCGATCTTTGTTCGGGCGCAAGCCGGGTGGGCTTCGGCTCACCCGGCCTCTGCTCGGCCGAGCCGCGCCCGCAGCATGCTGCTCACCTGGTGGGCCTCGGGGATGCGCATGAGGAGCACCGCGCGCACGTACACGGCAAGGCCGGCAGCGGCCGCGCCGCCGACGCTGACGATCTCGGCGGGCAGCGAGGCGCCGAGCAGATCGTCCAGCAGCTTCCACACGACCCACGAGACGCCCGCCAGCAGCGCTGACGCCACGAGGATCCGCGTCGTGATCATCGCCGTCTGCGCGCCTTCCAGTCGGCCGTTCAGACCTGCTCGCAGGCGGTGGAGCTGGAGTGCGGTCATGACGATGTTGGCGGTGATCGTGCCGATGATCAGCCCGGCGATCCCCAGCGGCTTGTACAGCGCGATGCTGACGACGATGTCCACGACGATGTTCATCGCGGCGAGGCTCGTGGGAATCCACGGCCGCTGGACGGCGAAGAACGTGCGCGTCAGCAGCAGGTTCAGGCCGCCGAAGGGCAGGCTGAAGGCGAACCAGAACAGCGCGATCGAGACCAGGTGCGTGGACTGCGCGTTGAATTCGCCGCGCTGGAACACCAGCCGCACGATCGGGGTGGGCAGCACGACCATGAACGCCGCGGCGGGAATCAGCAGCAGGTTGATCTGGCGCATGCCGCTGCCGACGGCACGTCGCATCGCGCCCGGTTCTCGGTTCGAGGCCATGCGGCTGAGCGTCGGGAACAGGACGGTGGCGACCGCCACGCTGAACACGCCCTGAGGGAGCATGTAGATGCGGAACGCGTTGTTGATCGCGCTCGGCGCTTCCGTGGAGACGAGGCTGCCGAAGGCCGCGTTGATGAGCTGGTCGAGGTTGACGATGCCGAGGCCGAGCATGACCGGGAGCATCAGCGTGAGCACCTGCCTGATGCGCGGGTCGCGCCAGTCGATGTGGACACGCAGGCGAAAGTCGATGCGCCCGAGCGCGCCAAATGCGAGCAGCACCTGCACGACGGTCGCCGCGAGGATGCCGATGGCGAACGCGTAGATCTTGTCTTCGCCGTGGAAGTGCGGCGCGAGCAGGACGAGCAGCACGATGATCACGAGGTTCCACACGGCCGGCGAGAGCGCGGGGATCGTGAAGTGGTCGTATGACTGCAGCACTCCCACGAGCAGGCCGTTCAGGCCGAGCAGCAGGATCACCGGGAACAGCACTCGCGAGAGGCCGACGGTGAGGGCGTTCAGATCGTGGCTGAACTTCGCGCCGATGAACAGCGGCATGACCACCCCGGCGGCGAGGATGAACACGGCGGTGATCGCCCCGAGCCCGATGAGCATGATCCAGAACAGCGTCGATGCCAGCCGCACCGCCTCGTTGCGGCGCCCCTTCTGGAGCAGGTCGGTGAACACGGGCACGAACGCGGCGGACAGCGCCGACTGGGCGAACAGCTGGGCGATGTAGTTCGGCACCTGATAGGCGATCGCGTACGCGGACGCGAAGCCCGTGGTGCCGAAGTAGCCGGCGAACACGATTTCGCGCAGCAGCCCCACGACCCGCGAGACGCCGGTCAGGAACGAGAAGATCGCCGTGTTTCGCGCGACCCCCCTGCCCGCGCCGCCACCGCCCGGCGGCGCGGGGGCAACCGGCTCCTCGCCGAAGGCTTCTGCGCTGACGGACAAGGCCGCTATAGTACGGCGACCGATCGACGATCGGGGGCGCCGCCGCCGCAGGCGGTGTTCAGCGCGTCCGAAGCCGTTCTCGCGGGCGCCCCGACACACGAATCCATGGCAAACATCCACTCACAGAAGAAGCGGATCCTGCGCTCCGAGCGCGAGCGTCTGGAGAACCGCCTGTACACGTCGACGATCAAGACGCACTTCCGCCGTCTGGAGTCGCTGATCGAGAGCGGCGACGCGGCCGCCGCGGCCGCTGCCCACCGCGAGCTGGTGAGCACGATCGACAAGGCGGTCAAGCGCGGCGCGATGCACAAGAACACCGGGGCGCGCAAGAAGTCCCGCGCCGCCCGCACGCTCGCCGGCGCAGCCGGCGGCGGCGCGCCGTCTAGCGAGTGACAGCCTCGATCGCGCGCAGCGCGAGCGTGTCCTCGTCCAACCCTGCAAGCGCCGTGCGGCTGCTCGCGAGCGGGGCGCCTCCGCGTGAGTCGAGCTCGAGGTCGGCCAGCGCCGCCAGCGCGGTGCGCAGCCGATCGGGATCGGTGCGCGCGACGTCCGCGACGAACCGCTCGGCGGCGCGGGCGGGCATGCGCAGCCCGCGCTTGATCTCGGCGACGGACTCGCCCGCGCGCAGGCGCAGCGCGACCGCCAGCGCGTCGCGCAGCCGCTGCGCCATCAGGTAGGTGAGGCCGGACAGGCGCTCGCCCTGCTGGCGCAGGCGCAGATAGGAGAGCGTCGCCTCGCGGCCGTCCCCGCCGACGAGCGCGTCGGCGAGCGCGTACGCCCGCCACTCGCTCGAGTGCGCGGCGCGGCGCTCGATGTCCTGCACGGACACGCGCTTGGGCGCTGCCGCGGAGCTCGCGTCGGCGGCGTCGGCCTCGGATGCGCCAGCGTCGGATGCCTTGGGGGAGCCGCCTTCCCCCTCCGGGGACGATGCGAGCGCGAGCTTCTCGAGCTCCCGCAGGAGCCGCTGCTGGCGCTCTCCCACCTGAGCCACCAGCGCCTTGGCGGCGGCGCCGTCCAGCGACAGGCCCAGGCGCGCGGCCTGCTCGCGTGCCCACCTGGCGAGCTCCCACGGCCTGACGGTCATCTGCGCGACGATCTGGCCGCCGGCGCGCTTGACCGCGTCGTGCAGCGCGGCTGGCGCCTTCGCGCGAGCCTCCTCGCGCGCGAACAGCGCGAGCGTGGTGTCCGGAGGCATGTGCTCGAGCGCCGCCACCAGCTGCTTCTCGACGTCCGCCTGGCGCCAGCGCTCGACCCCTTCGACCATGATCACCCGCCGGCCGATCGCGAGCGTCATCGCGGCCAGCGCCCCGGCGACGCCCGCCGGCGTGGCGGCCTCGCCCTCGAGCAGCTCGACGCTCGCGCCGCCCCCCTCCCCGCCTTCCGCAAGCGTGCGCAGCCCGGCGCGTCGCTCGGCGACCGCGCCGTGGTCGTCGCCGTGGATCAGGTACGCGGGCTTGAGGTCTGGCATCAGCGCACCACCAGGTTGACCAGCTTGCCGGGCACGACTATCTCCTTGACGATCTCCTTGCCGTCGACGTGCGCCATGACGTTCGGCGCCGCCCGGCAGAGGTCCTTGAGCGTCTCCGGCCCCGCGTCGGCGCTCGCCTGCACGCGGTCGCGCACCTTGCCGTTGACCTGGCACACCAGCTCGTAGACGTCGCTCTCCAGCAGCGCCTCGTCGGCCTGCGGCCACGGCTGCTCCCACACGCGCTCGCCGGTCAGGCGCTCGTAGATGTCCGCGCACACGTGCGGCGCGAACGGGAACAGCAGCGAGGCGGCCGTGGCGAGGGCGAAGCGCAGCGTGTCCGGCTCGACGGACTCGCGCAGCCGCGAGCAGTCGTTCAGCAACTCCATCACGGCGGCGATGGCGGTGTTGAACGCGAACCGCCGGAGGTCGCCGCTGATCTTGTCGATCGCCCAGTGCGTCTTTCGCAGCAGCGCCAGATCCGCGCCCTCGGGCTCGGCCCCGGCGGCTCCCGCGGCCAGCTCCGCGCGCGGAGGGCCCGTCCGTTCGGCCGTGTCGGCCGCGAGCCGCCACAGCCGTCCCAGGAAGCGGTGCACCCCGTCGACGCCCTCGTCCGACCAGTCGGCGTCCTGATCGGGCGGGCCGACGAACAGGATGTAGCAGCGGGCGGTGTCCGCGCCGACGCGCTCGACGATCGCCGCGGGCGAGACGACGTTGCCCCTGGACTTGCTCATCTTGGCGCCGTCCTTGGTCACCATCCCCTGCGTGAACAGCGCCTGGAAGGGCTCCTGGAAGTCGAGGTGCCCGAGGTCGGCTAGCGCCTTGGTGAAGAAGCGCGCGTACATCAGGTGCAGGATCGCGTGCTCGACGCCCCCGATGTACTGGTCGACGGGCATCCATTCGCGCAGCACCGCCGGATCCCACGCGGCGTGATCGTTGCGCGCGTCGCAGTAGCGCAGGAAGTACCAGGAGGAGTCGACGAACGTGTCCATCGTGTCGGTCTCCCGGCGCGCGCTGCCGCCGCACTCGGGGCACTTCGTGTTGACCCAGTCCTCCGCCGCCGCCAGCGGCGAGCGGCCCTTGGGCGTGTAGTCCTCGATGTCCGGCAGCTCGACGGGCAGCTGATCGTCGGGCACCGGCACCATTCCGCAGCGCTCGCAGTACAGGATCGGGATCGGCGCCCCCCAGTAGCGCTGCCTGGAGACCAGCCAGTCGCGCAGGCGGTAGTTGACCGACGCGTGGCCCTTGCCCTCGCGGTCGAGCCACGCGACGATCGCGCTCAGCGCCTGGCGGTTGTTCATGCCGTCGAAGTCCGGGTGGGAGCTCACGAGCACGCCGTCGCCCGTGTACGGCAGCTCACCCACCCCGCCGGCCGCCAGAGGCGGCCCCTCGAAATCGTCGTTCGCGGCCGGGGCTTCGATCACGCGCTTGATCGGCAGCCCGAACGCCTGTGCGAACGCGTGATCGCGCTCGTCGTGGCCTGGCACGGCCATGATCGCGCCGGTGCCGTACTCCATCAGCACGTAGTCGGCCACGTACATCGGGATCTGCTCGCCGTTGACCGGGTTGGTGACGGTGCGCCCGAGCGGCACCCCGGTCTTCGGCTTCTCGTCGTTGCCGCGCTCCTCGTTGGTCTCCGTGAGCGCGTGGTTGACGTAGTCGTGGACCTCCTGCTCGTATGGCGTCCCGCGGGCCAGGCGCATGACGTCCGGATGCTCGGGCGCCATCACGAAGAAGGTGGCGCCGAACAGCGTGTCCGGACGCGTGGTGAAGACCGGATAGTCGACCGGGTGGGTGGGATCCAAATCTTCGCAGCGGAACGTCACCTCGGCGCCCTCGCTGCGCCCGATCCAGTTGCGCTGCATGGTCTTGACGTGCTCGGGCCACTCGATCGCGTCCAGATCGCCCAGCAGCCGCTCGGCGTAGTCGGTGATGCGCAGGAACCACTGCTCCAGCTGCTTGACTTCGACGAGCGCGCCGCAGCGCTCGCAGCGGCCGTCGGCGTCGACCTGCTCGTTGGCCAGCACTGTCTGGTCTTTGGGACACCACTTGACCGCGGCCTCCTTGCGGTAGGCGAGGCCGGCGCGGAACAGCTCCAGGAAGATCCACTGCGTCCAGCGGTAGTAGGACGGTTCGCACGTCGCGAGCTCGCGCGACCAGTCGATCGAGATGCCCCACGAGCGGAACTGGCGCTGGAAGGTGGCGATCGACTCGGCGGTGGACTCACGCGGATGTATGCCCGTCTTGATCGCGTGGTTCTCGGCGGGCAGCCCGAACGCGTCGTAGCCCATCGGGTGCAGCACGCGCGCGCCCAGGCGCCGGCGAAAGTGGGCGATCGCGTCGCCGACCGAGTAGACCTTCAGGTGGCCGATGTGGGGCTCGCCGCTGGGGTAGGGGAGCATCTCGAGCACGTATGAGTTGGATGTCCGCCCGCCCTGTGGCGTGCCGGCGGGCGGGCGGGCGGGCGGGCGGGCTCCCAATACCCGGGGCCCGCGGCCGTCGCGCCCGTCGGCGGCGGACTCGTTGGACACCTCCCACGTGCGCTCGCTCGCCCACACGGCCTGCCAGCGCGGCTCGATCTCGTGCGGGTCGTATCGGTGCTCGGCCATCGGGAATCGCAGGTTAGCGATCGGCCTGCGAGAACCGGCGTGGCCACCCGATCAGCTGGGCGTGGCGAGCGCGCCCTGCGCCTCGAAGCGGCTCCGCTCGCGCAGCAGCTCGACGATCTCGGCCGGCGCCTTGGCGGGCGAGCCGGCGTCGAACGGGGGCTGCGGGTCGTACTCGATCCCCAGCTGGATCGCCTGCGCGACCGCGTCTCCGGCCACGCGGGCGGCGAGCGTGAGCGCCATGTCGATGCCCGCGGACACGCCGGCGGCGGTGACGAGCTTGCCGTCGAAGACCACCCGCTCCTGCACCGGCTCGGCGCCCAGGCGGCGCAGCTCCTCCAGCGCCAGCCAGTGGCTGGTCGCGCGGCGGCCGTCGAGCAGGCCGGCGGCGGCGAGGATCAGCGAGCCGGTGCACACGGACGTCGTCCACGTGCTCGTGCGATCGGCCGCCTTCAGCCAGTCGAGCACCGGCCCGCCGGCGCGCGCGGCCACCTCGCCGGGCCCGCCGGGGACGAGCACGATGTCCGGTCGCTGCACCTGCTCGAGCGAGCGCTCGGCGAGGATCGTGAGCATGCCGTTGTCGGTTCGCACCGGCCCGGCCTCGACGGCGACGAACGTAGCGGTCGCGCCGGGGAGCCGGCTGAGCACCTCGTAGGGCCCGATCGCGTCGAGCGCGGTGAACCGGTCGTACAGGACGATCGCGATGTTCATGTGACTGTCTCCTTTGTGGTTGGTGTGTGGAAGCGCCGGCGGTACTCGGCCGGTCCGACCTCGAGCGTGCGCAGGAACGCCCTGCGCATGGTCTCGGCGGTGCCGAAGCCGCAGCCGGCAGCGATCGCCGCGACTGGGTCGGCGGTGTCCTCCAGGCGCCTGCGGGCGGCCTCCAGACGCACGCGCTCGACGTGGCGGGCGGGCGTCAGGCCGGTCTCGGCGCGGAACGCGCGGGCGAAGTGACGGGGGCTCATGTGTGCGCGCGCGGCCATCGCCTCGACGGAGTGATCGCCGGCGACGTCCTCGAGGACCGACCTCTGCACCTCGCGCAGCGGCTCGCGCCCGGCCTGCTGCGCGGCGAGCGTGGCGCTGAACTGGGACTGGTTGCCGGGCCGGCGCAGGAACAGCACGAGGTGACGGGCGATCGTGAGGGCGGCATCGCGGTCGAGATCCTGCTCGACGAGCGCCAGCGCGAGGTCCATGCCGGCGGTCACCCCGGCGGAGGTCCACACGGGGCCGTCGCGCACGAAGATCGGCTCGGGGTCCACACGCACGTTCGGATGCGTGCTCTGCAGCTGTTGCGCGAAAGCCCAGTGGGTGGTCGCGCGGCGGCCGTCGAGCAGGCCGGCGCGGGCGAGCAGGAACGCACCGGTGCACACGGACGCCGTGCGTCTGGCGGTGCTCGACGCCTGTGCGATCCAGTCGACGAGCGCGCGATCGGCGGCCGCCTCCGCGTGGCCGGGCCCGCCGGCGACGATCAGCGTGTCGATCGTCTCGCGCGCGTCGCGCAGAGCGGCGTGCGGGGTGATCGTCAGGCCGCTGGACGTGCGCAGCGGCCGACCGTCGCGACTGAGCACGCGCACGTCGTAGCCGCGCTCGCCGCGGCCCGCGGTCTCGAGCAGGAGCTGGGCGGCGGCGAACACCTCCAGCGGGCCGGTCACGTCGAGGCTCTGCACGCCGGGAAAGGCGACGATCGCGATCACGCGCGGGGTGCGGGTGTTGCGAGGGGTGCGTGTGTCGCCGGGGCTGCGGATGGTATCGGGGCTGCGGATGGTACGAGGGCTGCGAGCGTCGTCCATGCACCGATCATCGCTCAAGTCGGCTCTGTCCGCAAGGACGTATTTCCAACATTTCCTGCCATCAGGTTGGATGCGGCGGGTCGCCCGGCGGCGCGGCGCGGGAGCCGTGACCGACTCGATCCGGGCGCGTGCGGGCGCGCGCGAGCGCGGCTGTCTAGGATGCCCGGCGTGGAGCAGTCTCAATTCGAGGAGTCGCGGTTCTCCGACGACGGAGATCCAGACGCTCTGAGCGCGGCGCCGGGTCGTGTGACGAGCATCGTGGGCGCCGCCGAACAGGCCGCGGCGGAGCTGCGCGAGCAGGCCGAGGCGCGGGTCCACGAGCGGATCGCCGAGGCCGACCGCGCGGCGGACAACCGCGTGCAGGCGGCCGAGGAGGAGGCCGAGGAGCTGATCCGCACGGCGCGCTCGCAGGCGGAGATCGCCAGGGACGAGGCTCTGTCCGCCGCGACAGCGCTCCAGGGAGAAGCCGAACACGCGAACGAGGAGGCGGCGCGCGCGCTGGAGCAGGCGCACGAGGAGGCCACGCGGGTGCTCGAGCAGTCACGTGCGGAGGCCGATCGGCTGCTCGCGGACGTGCACAAGCAGGCCGAGCAGGTCTGGGCGGCGGCCCACCAGGAGTCAGAGCGCGTGCGCGCGTCCGCCAAGGAGGAGTCCGAGCAGCTGCTGGAGCGCGCGCGCGAGCGGGCGGCGAAGATCGCGGAGGAGACCAGCGAGGAGACCGAGCGCCTGCTGACGGCCCGCCGCGAGGAGCTCACGCAGCTGCTGAAGGAGGCCGAGGACGAGGCGAAGGCGATCAAGGCGAACGCGCGGGTCGAAGCCCGCGAGATCACCAGCGAGGCGCACATCGTCGCGCGCGACGTCCTCAGCGAGGGCACAGAGGTCTCCCGCAACCTCCGCGAGCTGTCCACCTCGCTGCGCAACAACGCCGAGCGCCTGCTCCGCGACGTGCGCCTGACCCACGGCGGCATGAACGCGCGACTCGACCAGGTCACCACGGGCAGCGACCGGGAGTCCGGCGAGGCGCGGCGCGGCAACGGCGCGCGCAGCGAGAGCGCGCAGACACGCGGACGGCGCGGCCAGAGCGCGGTCGGGCGCGACGACGACCTGGACGTGCCGGAGTTCATCCCGCGGGGGTGAGGCAGGGGGCTGACGGTCCGGGGCGCGGGGGGGCGCTTGTCGCCGGGTGACGAGATCGACATGGGCGCACGACTGCTGCGGGTGCAGTGCAAGTGGGCATCCCGACAGGGGAACGTGCTCACCGCTCGCTGCGCCACGAGCCGCCACACGCCGGCCGGCTATCTGAGGAGCACCTACTCCGCCGCGGAGATCGACGCGATCGCCGGGTATGCGCCGGAAACCGACCGCTGCTACCTGATCCCGATCCAGGAGGTCGCGGGCCACAAAACGATCAGCCTGCGCTTGACTGCGACGCGCAACAATCAGGCCGAGCGCGTCCGTTGGGCGCGAGATTATGAGCTGCTCGCATCGTTGAGGCGTAACTGGAGCGTGGGCCTGGACGAGCTGTCGGTCGTTGATGAGCGGGCATGTCGGGCGATAGGATGAGGGGGCTTGGGGCTATAGCTCAGCTGGGAGAGCGCCGCCATGGCATGGCGGAGGTCGAGGGTTCGAGCCCCTCTAGCTCCATAGGAGAAAGCGCCTGCAAAGCACAATGTTTGGATGTGGCTCTGGTGCGCTGGACCTCACAACGTGTCAGACGTTAAGTCGAGCCGAATCGGTGCAGCTCGGCCAACGGCTTTCGCTAGACATGAGGCGCCGAGCCGCGTGGCGTGCCGCGCCGCCGGGCTCTTTCAGGCACCGCGCGCACCCATCACGGCGGACTCCTCGGCCAGGCTCGGTTAGCGTACAGAGATGCGACTCCTGCCCGCATTTCGAGAGCCGATGTCGGGGCGCGGTGCGCCCGAACTCAAGATGCCGCGCCGATTCCGTAGCTGGCCCCTCGCACGCCGCGGATGGGTTCGCAGCGAAGAGCGTGCCGACCGGCTAGGTGGCCAGCTACTGATCGCCGTGGTTGGAGCCCTCGCGGCATCGTTGTGGGTGGCCGAACACCAACCCGAAACCGCACAGCATCTGTTGCGCGCCGACTCTTGGCAAGACATCTTGGTCGCGTCGGTCGTCGGTGGTGTCGCAGGTGTGGGGTTGATCCGAGGACTGCTATGGCTGACCTCCCTGGTGGCCTATCCATTGCGCGCCTGGGAAGACCCTGACTGGGTAGCCCATCTCGAACTCGTCGGCGACGAGGTCTATGTCGAGGCAAGGTGCCGAGCCTATCCGCCGATCTCGCGAGGGTCGCTCGGCCACCTCGAGTGCGTCGTTGCCGACCCATGGGGGGAAGAGCATCGACTTGAAGACCGGTTCATCACCGAACAGCCCTACCCCGGACCAGCGCTCACCGCGCGGACATGGACGCTCCTCGATCCCAAAAATGGCGTCTACACGGTCAAAGTGGTACGCGTCGACGCGGCACCGTCGGCTCTATGAGCTCGCGCGCGCCGAGCAGTTCCTGATCGCGAAGTAGGCACAGAGCTATTCGCCGTGGCCCACTAGACGTGACTCTCTGTGGACCTGTCAGAGCACAAGCTCGGCCTACGGCCGAGCATTGTCTCGGCTCATCCAGCGTCCGGCTCGCGGTCGACCACGTTCATGGCCTGGCGCTGAGCGCGTGCGGAACCCTGCTGGTCGTTGCTATCCAGCTTGGCAGAGCCGGGTCGATATACACGGCGAGGGCGAGGAGATCCTGGTAACGCTCGTCGGGAGCGTGGCTCCAGACGCGCTGGTGATGCGCGAGGCGATTGCGGAAGACATGTAGACGCGCGAGCGGACCCTCCACGGTTCCAAGCCGGCGGTCGGGTGCGTGTGGGAAACCGCTTGCGAGATCCGGCCACAGTCCGGTGAGCTTCTTGGTGATGAGAAAACGCCAGAACCCGAAGCTCAACTCGCTGATCGTCTGCCCGTCGCCCGCGCGCTTGCCCTTCTGCCTTACGCGGTCGCGGGCGCCGGTGATGTCCAGACGCGCCCGGCCGCTCAGCTCCTGCGCGGGATCGTCCAGCCAGGAGCCCGACCGTTCGAGTCGGCAGTGGCGGACGGCGAGTCGTTCGGCGAGCGTGTTGCGCAGTGCCACCTCCAGGTGGCCGATTGGCTCCCAGAACGCGGCGGTGATCTCAGAGTTCCAGCGATACATCTCGATCGCCGCTGCGAAATCCCCGTCACAGTAGGCGATGTACGTGCTCAGCCGCTCGGCGCTGAAGAGGCGCTTGAGGTCCGATGGCGAGAGCTGTGGGTCGGGCGTGGTCATCTGTCAAGGCCGGTTGAAAAGTAGGCCGGTTTCGCCGGTTGAAAAGTAGGCCACTTGAGGGTTGTTGCGCCGGCATTTCCGGAGCGAGCTGTAAGCGAGCGCAGGAAATGCCGGCGGGCGTGTTGATCAGGCGGGGTCTGTTGGTGCTGGGCGGGGGCCGAGGTCCTTGCCGCGGAGGCGGTAGCTATCGCCCTTGAGGCTGAGGATGTCGGCGTGGTGGATGAGCCGGTCGATCATCGCTGTGGCGACGGCGTCGTCGCCGAAGATCTCGCCCCAGGCGCTGAAGGGCTTGTTGCTGGTGACGATTAGGCTGGCGCGCTCGTAGCGGGAGCTGACGAGCGCGAACATGAGGTTCGCGGCCTCGGGGTCGAACGGGATGTAGCCGACCTCGTCAACCACGAGCAGCGGGATCAGCGCGAGGCGTTTCAGTTCGGCCTCCAGCTGGCCTTGGCGCTTGGCGTCGCCGAGCCTGGCGACCCATGCGGTCGCGGTCGCGAACTGCACGCGCTGTCCTGCCAGGCACGCCCTGACCCCCAATGCGGTAGCCAGATGGGTCTTGCCGGTGCCGGGCGGGCCGAGGAGGATCACGTTCTGTCGGGAGTGGAGGAAGTCGAGCTGGCCGAGGTGCTCGATCACCTGCTTCTTGATGCTGTGCTGGAAAGTGAAGTCGAACTCCTCGAGCGTCTTTCTGGCGGGGAACCGGGCGGCCTTGATCCGGTTCTCCCCGCCGTGGCTGTCGCGCACGGAGACCTCCGTTGCGAGCAGGGCTTGCAGGAACTTCTCATAGCTCCATGACTCCTCCCGGGCCCTGTCGGCCAGCGCCGGGAATGCCCTGGCCGCGGCGGGTGCCTTCAGCGCCCGGAAGAGGTGCGCCAGCTCCGACGTTGCGCCGTTCATGCGATCAGAGCGTCGTAGACGGACAAGGGACGCTGCTCGACGTCGACCTGGTGACGCTGCTGCCGGCGACGCTGACGCTGGAGCTCGAGCTGGCCCTGATGCGCGGGGTCGACGATCGTCTGGAAACCCGCGAAGATCCGGGTGTGCTGAGCAGCGAGCTCGCCCGTGTCCAGGACCACCGCGGTGATCTCGCGCTGGGAGACCCGGACCTCGACACGCCTGCCGGCAAACACCGGGTCAACGGAGTAGTCGTTGCGGTCCACTCTGATCAGCGGCTGCTGGGCAACCCTCGCCACCCATCGGCGATCCGTCTCGACCGTCACCGCCCCGAGCGGCCGCTGCTGACGCTCCTTCGCCAGCCGCTCGACCGGGATACCACGGATCGTGCGATGCGCTCGACCGTTCACCTTCTCAGCCCACCGGTCCAACTGGTCCTGAAAGTCCAGGTGGTTCGCGAAGAACCGACGTGGCTCGAAGTTCGAGCGAAGGAACCGATGCTGACGCTCGAGCTGCCCCTTCGCCTGAGCATCACCAGCATCAAGGATGATCCAGCCAACCTCCAGCTGACCGCAAAAGGACAGGAACGGCTCGCTCGGCTTGCCACGCCCGGCGATCGCCGACTCGCGGTCCCAGACCAGCTTCTCCGCGCGCACCCCCAGCCGCGTGAGGTTGCGGGCCAGGCCAGCGAGGATGTCCGGCGCCTCCTTGCTGAACACCAGGGTGCCGGCAAACGCCCGTGACCAACACGACTGACAGGTCACGACCCACCCACGACGGGTCTGTCCATAGCCAACCGGGACGTGCTGGCTCGGCTCCCACAAATCGCACTGGATCAACTCCGCCAGCCGATAGATCGTCCGCTGGAACGTGCGCTTGACCAAGAACCGCGGCCTCACCTCCCGAACATACGCGTCAAAGATCGTCTTGCCGCCCGCATAGCCGATCTCCGCAGCAAGCTCCCGCAACCGCTGCGACGGGACCTTCGGATCAGCCTGCAACTGCTGACAGACCCACCCCTTGAACGGATCCAGGATCGACCCCGCCGGCGCCCGCGAATAGCGCGGCGGCTCCTCCGCCGCCAACAGCCTCGAGACCGTGTCCCGCGCCAACCCCGTCCGGCGACCGATCTCCCGCACCGACAGCCCCTCCACCCGCTTCATCCGCCGCACCTCAGCCCACTGCTCCACGCCGACCACCGCCTTCCTCCCGTCCGATCCAATGAGATCAAACGAGCGTCACGACCCAGCCGGACATCCAGCCGCCACGCCGAGTGGCCTAGTTTTCAAGCGGCGCAGATGGCCCAGTATTCAACCGGCGCCCACAGTCATCCGGGGTCGCCCGCGCTACCATAAGAGATGAAGACCCCGGAACGGTCCCTGTGCAGCCCCCTCGGGGGCAGGCCAAACCGCCGGGGTTTCGTTTGTCCCGGCCCGTTTCGCGGCTCGTCAGGCGTTACTTTGCTGCGTCGTCGAGCGACATCCGTCCGCCGGGAAGTCGTGCAGAGCGGTTCGCATTGACTTCGGTTGGCTCCATCACCTGAAGTCAAAGCGAACCGCGGTGGGACTTGGCGTCGGAGACCGCTACCGATCGGTGGATTCAGGCTCAGACTCGCCGTCGTATCCCGGTGACCTCCCATGCTCGTCCCAACGCACTTCCAAACAACCCCACGATGACCAGCACCAAAGCGCGCTGCAATGCAGAGCTTTGAGTGTCGGCCAGGAGCGCAATGGCAAGGCCGAGCTGGATTGAATAGCCCCCGGCCGAAATGACTGCAAAGGCGATGTTCAGCCTGCGAGTTGGAAAGCCGCGGGAGAAGTTCCCGGCGCGCTTTGCTCGCGGTATCAAGCGGCTAGTGGCCAGCAGGCCGACCATCGCCATCACGAGGTTGGATGTCCCGAAGACCGCGGCGCCTCCGGTCAACGCGACGATCGAGACGAAGAAGGCGTCGACCAAAGCAAGGAATGCGCTTCCGGCCAGGACAGTCCGCCTCTCCCGAGTCTTCGCGTCCTCATCGTCGGCGTTGACGACCGACACGGCCACGACCAGCAGGCCGAGGATGGCAGCAGATGCGCCCGCGCTCGCAGCGAAGAACATTTCGTAGTGGCCCAGCAACAGCGCCACCTTACGAGCATCACCCGGTTGCACGCGTCCACGACTAAATGCCGAAGATGAGCGCAAGGGCTTCGTCGACGGACTGCAACTCGCTTGCATCAAGACGCCCGGCCGAGCGTCCCAAGCGCTCAGGATCGACGACAGTCGTCTGCTCGACGAGAATGCGCGTCTGAGTACCGTCGAGTGTGATCGCTGGACGAAAGCTCGCCGGTCGCGCGCTGGTGGAGGTCGGCGAAATGAGCACAGTGCTCAGCGCCAGAAACTCGTGGGCTTGAACGACTACCGCATAGCGCGCGCCTCGTTGCTCTCTGCCTCGTGTCGCACGCGGAGCCGGCAGGCGCAAGATCTCGCCGCGGACCACCTCAGTCGGTGGGCTCAGGCGCCAGTTCCGCCATCTGTTCGCGGACGATCCGCATCTCCTCTCGATCGCCCTCGTCGGCTGCGAGCCTTCGCACCTCCGCGGCGATCGAGGAACGAGCTCGGCGTCTCGCGGCGGCCTCGCGCAGCGCCGTCCTTACAGCCTCGGAGTCACTCAGCCCGTCGTTGCGGATCACGCTGAGCGCAGCGACAGAGCTGTCATCCAAGCGCACGTGGAGAGAGCGGCTCATGGCCCTGGAGCGTAGCACAAAACGTGCTACAGAGTGTCCCGCGGGTCGGGCTCAGGGGATCGCGAGCGCCGGAGCCGCAATCAACGGCTGCGTTGCTAGGGACCGGGCGCCTTGAAGCCGACGAGGTCGCGTTGGCCGCCGACCGCGATCGCGCTCACTTCGCCGCTCAGGTAGGGGCCTTCGGGGCACGGCGCGGACGCGAACGCCGCGCACACGTGCACGGGCACGTCGCTCGCGGTGTCCGTGCCGTCACCGAGCTGGCCCCACGAGTTCCCGCCCCAGGTCATGACCTCGCCGTCGGTGACTGCCATGCTGCTCGTGTCGAAGCTGCCGGCGGCGATCGCGCTGACTTCGCGAAGGCCGCCGACGGCCACAGGGCTAAGGCTGCAGCTTTCTGCGCCGCAGGTTTCGGGGCCCGTGAAGGAGCCGTCGCCGAGCTGGCCGTGTTCGTCCGAGCCCCAGTCGAGCACGTCGCCGTCGCTCAGCAGCGCGAGGCCCGTGTGGTCGCCGGCCGCGATCGCGCTCACGCCTTCGAGGTCGTGTGCGCACCGCGCCAGCTCGCCGGGCGCGCACACGGCGGTCGGCTTGGCGGTCTTCTTGCTCGCGCCGTCTCCGAGCTGGCCTTCGGCGTCAGCGCCCCACGCCATCACGCGACCGTTCGCGAGCAGCGCCATCGCGTGTTCGCCGGCGGCGGAGATCGCGCTCACTCCGGAGAGGCCCGCCACCGCGAGCGGGATGTGGCTGCAGGCGACCTTCTTCGATCCGGGGGGCGTGCACCTTTCCGGACCCTTGCTCTTGCCGGTGCCGAGCTCACCGGCGGCGTTTTCGCCCCACGCCATCACGGTGCCGTTGCGCAGCAGCGCCAGGCTGAAGTATTCGCCCGCCGCGATCGCCACCACTTCTTTGAGCACGTGTTCGGGCTGGCACGTCGATTCGAGGACCGTGCACACGGGCGTGGGCAGCCCGGAGCCCGACTCTTTGATTCCCAGCTCGCCGCGTGCGCCCTCGCCCCAGCCCATGACCGTGCCGTTGCGCAGCAGCGCGAGCACGTGTTCGCCGCCGGCGGCCACAGCGGTGACTTCGTCGAGATACTCGCTTTCAGGGCACTCGAATTCGTTTGCCCTGCAGATGGGAACCGGGGCGTCGCGGGCGACCCCGCGCCTGTTGGTGAGCTCGAACGGGGCCGGGCCTGACGCCATGACCGTGCCGTCGGCGAGCAGCGCGAAGCTGTCGAACTCGCTGGCGGCGAGCCCGACCACTTCGGGGGCTTCGCTGAATTCCACCGGCACGCGGCTGTAGAGATCGAAGCTGGCGTTCCCGAGAGCGCCTTCGTTCTCTCCCCAACCGAGCACGGGGCCGAGCGCGAAGGTGTAGTGGCCGGCGGTGCTCGCTTCGCTGGTGCCGGCGGGCGTGGTGACGGCCACGCCCACTTCGCCCTCGCCGCCCACCGGCGTGACTGCCGCGATCGAGGTTTCGGAGCTCACCGTGAATCCATGCGCCGGCTGCGAGCCGAACTCGACCGCGGTCGCGCCCTCGAGGTTCGTCCCGGTGATCGTGACGGCCTCGAGACCGTCCGCCCTGCCGCCGGCGGGCGTGACGGCGGTGACGGTCGGCGGAGCCGTCGAGAACACGCTGTCCCTCCCGTAGGAGCTGCCGGCGGCATCGGTGGCGACGACACGGTAGTGGTAGATGGTGTCTCCTTCCAGCCCGGAGATCGTCTGGCTGACGGGCACGGCGGCGTTGCTCGAGCCGGCGGAGGCGTCGGGGATCGGCACGCTCGCGCCGTAGCTCGTGCTCGTCCCGTATTCGAAGTGATACGTCGTTTCCTGCCCCTGCGGATCGATGCTCGCTTGCAGCGTCGCGTCGCCTACGGCGACGGCGCTCGCCGACGTGCTGATCACAAGCGGCGGCGCGCTCGCGAGCTCGAGCGGCCCGTCCGGTGTGCCGAGGCCGGTGGGACCGTCATAGCCGACCCCCGCGTTGCAGTAGTAGGCGTGTTCTTCAGGGGGCGTGCATGTGCCGTTGCTGCCGGCGGTCACGTCGAAGAGCCCGCCGGGGTCGTCGTAGAAGGCCTCGGCGCCCGGCAGCGAGCGCGCGAATTCGCTGGCGTGGGCCTCGATCCCGGCGACGAGCGGGGAGCTGACGCTCGTGCCGCACACCAGGGCCCAACCCTTCCCGAAGGCGCGAGAGGAGCTGTAGGTCGAAACCGGGGATTCGCAGGCGGCGACCGCCGCCACGTCGTCGTCCATGCGCGTCGCGCAGCCGCTGTCGCGCTGCCACACGGGCTTCGGCCACAGCGTCGCGCAGCCACTGCCGCCCAGTCGCCACGCTTCCTCGGTCCAGCCGCGGGCGCCCGACGCCTTGTGCAGCACGGTTCCGCCGACGGCGATCACGCTCGGCAGATCGGCTGGGAAGTTGGGCTCTTTCGGTTCGCGGGCGACTTCTCCCTCATTGTCGTAGCCGCGGTCGCCGGCCGAGGCGAACACGGGGATCCCGGGCTGGTCGTAGGCGAGAGCTTCATGTTCTTCGCATTCCTGTGTGCAATATTCTTCATCCTCGCCGTAGCTGTTGGAGATCTCCGTCGCCCCCAGGCGAGCGGCCATCGCGACGGTTTCGCTGAGGCCGGGGCCTTCGTTGCTGTCGGCCTCGGCGAGCATGATGTGGCAGTGGGGACAGGCGGCGGAGACCATCTGGATGTCGAGCGCGCTCTCGGCATCCCAGCCCGGGCTCGCGGGCGGGTAGTTCGCTTCTTCGCCCTCCTGGTTGACCTTCCTGAAGCAGCCGTTCGCTTTCGTGCACGGCGGCAACCCGTACTTTTCGCGATACACGGCGAGGTCTTCTTCGGCGGTTGGGTAGCCGTAGGCGTCGACGAGCGCGACCGTCTCGTCTTCGCCGCCGCTCGTGGGGATCTTGTACGCCGACTGCAGGTCCTGCGGGTCGTAGCCACCTTTCACGCCACCCCCTTCCAGTTTCTTGCCGTCCGGTAGCTCGAACTGCTCGCGGCCGCCTGCTTCGACCGTCAGCGGCGAGGGATCGATGATCGCTTCGCATGAGCTTTCCGGGCACGCCCAGTAGGCTTCGCTGGTCGACGGCGTGAGCGAGATTCCCGGCTCTCGCGGCTTGCGCAGCGCGCCTGCGCCCCGCCCCGCGGCCCGCGGCGTGCGCACGGGCGTCACTTCCTGCAGGCTGCCGAGGCTCACCGGCGCCAGCGAGGCGCCGTAGGAGCCGACGGGCGCGGCCAGCGCGAAGACGAGCACGAAGGCCAGCACGGCGAGCGTCGCGAGCAGGGTGTCAGCCGACGTGCAGCGTGCCCCGCGTCGCCCGCGTCCGTGCAAGCCCATCAACGCCGCCTCCCCGGACCGTCCACTCCGCATCCCCCAGTCGATTCGCGCCATGCGACCCATCGCCAGCGCTGACCAAAGCGTACACCACCGCGTTCCTGCTCACATGCGGGCGCGCGGGCTCTCCCGCGCATCGCCGAGCGACGTCAGGAACCGTCGTTCACGAATGGCTGGTAGGGGCGGCAGGGCTCGTTGCGCAGGCTCGGGCATGCGGGTAGCGCGGTCGGAATGCTCAAACCCGGCACGACCGGGAGCGTGAGGCTCGACGGCATGCTCGGCGAGAACGCGATTTCCTCCGATGCGGTGCCGCCTTCCGGCTGTGTATGGCTGAACGACCAGATCGGCTGCGTTCCGTTGGGTGCGGCGATGATGACCCGGATGCGCGAGCCGGCCCGGTACGCATGCCCCTCGAAGTACAGCGGGATCGTGACCGGGACGAATTCGTTCGCCGGCATCGCTTCCAGATCGCCTTCGAGGAACGTCGGGATCGGCTGGAGCGCCGTGGGCTTCTGCTTGAACATGTTCTTCTTGCCGCCGGTGGCCAGCTTGCGCTCGCTCGCACGCAGCCAGCCGTCCTGGACGAACGTCTCGTTGCCGTCGGGCCGCACTTCGGTGACGGTCGCCTGGAAATCGACGTCGGGAGTCGATGACTTGACCCAGAGTTTCACCGCGCCTCCGCCGATGGCGGTGGTGTTCGCCGCCAGCGGCGCCGTCACATAGGACACCGCCGTGCCCGCCGGGTTCTGGACCCAGTTGTATTCCCACTTTTCAGCGTCGCTCCAGAGGCCGCCAGAGCCGGTGTCACTCGAGTAATCGGTCAACGGCGTGGCGTTCGCATTCGAGGTGTATTTGTCGACGCCTTCGCTCGTCGGCTTCTGCTCGGTGAGCGTACCGCCCGGCCCGAAGTACCAGGACTGGGCGATCGTGCCGGGGATCGGGAACGCGGAGAACGTGTGTTCATAGGCCGGGTATGGATTACCGGCCGCCGTCGTGCCGCCCAGCGGAGCTTCACCTGCGCCGTTGTCGAACAGCACCCTGATCTCGGGGAGCTTTTCGAATTCTTCCAGCGCTTTTTCGTACGTCGGCTGTTCCTGGATCGGGTCGGGCGGTAGCGTGATGAGGTCGGTTTTTGGCAGCCCCATCGCTTCCTGGTAGACGACCGGAGCCGACGCTTTCACCACCGCTGATTCTTCGATGGGGGCTTTATGCGCGACGTACAGCTCGAAGAAGTCGTACATCCGCGTGTACGTGTACGGATCGAGCGAGTCGATGTGGGCGCCGTTGGTGAACGTGAACCACTTGCGGGTCGTGCCGGTGAAGTGCTCAGCCAGATCGAGGCAGTGGCCACCTGTCTGCTCGTCCTCGAACTGGCAGGCCATGTACGTCGGCACGTTGATCTTGTTGACGAACGTGATCGGGTCGAGCGGATCGGCCACCTTTTCGTGGTACACCGAGTTTTCTTCGATCTTCTTGTGCAGGTCGCTGGCCTCCCCGTGGAGCGCCTGGTTGGCCTTGCACGTCGTGTCGCCTTCTTCGATCCGCTTCTGCGCCCACGCCTGGCCGCCGGGAGCCGGTTCGGCGTTCTGCTGGCGCTGTTCGGACCAGGCCACGGCGAAGCCGTCGTTGAGGACTCCGCCCGGATACAGCGTGGTCGCTGTGGCGTCGATCGTCGACATCGGCGCGATCGCCTCGAGGCCTGCCGGATCCAGCTGCGCCGTGAACAGCTGGCTGATCGCGCCGTAGGAGATGCCGAGCATCCCGACCTTGTGACCGAGGACCCACGGCTGTTTGGCGATCGTTTCGATCACGTCATAGCCATCGGTGTTCTGCAGCGGTTCGAAGAAGTCGTAGGCGCCGCCCGAGCAGCCGGTTCCGCGCATGTTCACGTCGACCACGGCAAAGCCCATCAGGTTGGCGAGCACCGCGATGCCGTTTTCGGGGCCGGCAGGGTTGGCATACCCGTAGCCGGAGTACTCGATCAGCGTCGGATACGGCGGCACGTGGCTCACCGATATCGGGAATTCCGGAAGTTTGAGCAATCCGGTGCCGGGCTCACCTGCGGGTTCGCCCGGCGGGTGGACGTCGATCGCCAGCTTGGTGCCGTCGCGCGTCGTCAGATATTGGTATCCGTCGTCGCTGATTTCCTGGTTGTAGACTTCAGGATCCCATGGCGCCGCGTTCTTGGTGTCGTACTTGTAGACCGTGAGCTTGCCCGACTCTTCGCCGTTGGAGGCCAGCTGGACGCGGTAGCCGCCTCCCGGTTTCACTTCCCGGAACAGCAGCCCGCCTTCGGAGTCCGCGCTCCCGGTGTAGATGACGTTGCGGCCCTTCAGCAGCGACGCCTGCGCATCGGGGGCCAGGCCGGTGGCGTACACCTGTTCAATGCTCCCCTCGGCTGTGAAGGCGGATGCGCTCGCCACCATCACCAGGCAGGCGCAGAGCGCCGCGAGCGCTGTTACGAAACCGATCCGCACATGATGCCCCTGCACGGTTCCTGCCACCAAGCGGCGACCCTCTCCCGAATAGCTCACGACCCGACGACCTCCGCTCGTTCGATCAGCACGCTGCATCTCTCCCCCGTCCCGCGCCCACGCGCCGGTCAGGCCCCTCGGTCCAGCATCAGCTGGAATGCACGCCTATCTACCCATGTACGCGCGCGCTAAACCGTTAATGTTCACTCGACCCCAACGCGCAGCACCAGCTTGCCGATGTTCTCACCAGCGAACAGCTTGAGCAGCGTGTCCGGAAACGCGCTCACGCCGCCGTCGACCACGTCCTCGCGTGAGATCAGCCGGCCTTCGCGCATCCAGCCGGCGATCTCCGTCGCCGCCTCCCCGAAGCGGGGGGCGTAGTCGAACACGACCATGCCGATCATCGACGCGCGGGCGACCAGCAGCGACAGGTAGTTGGCCGGACCGCGCACGCCCTCGGTGGCGTTGTACTGCGAGACCGCCCCGCAGATTACGATGCGCGCGCCGCGCGCCAGGCGGGTCAGCACCGCGTCGAGGATCTCGCCGCCGACGTTGTCGAAGTACACGTCCACCCCCTCCGGCGCCGTCTCGCGCAGGGCGCGGCGCACCTCTTGGGTCTTGTAGTCGATCGCCGCGTCGAAGCCGAGCTCGTCGACCAGCCAGCGGCACTTCTCCTCGCCGCCGGCGATGCCGATCACGCGGGCGCTCTTGATCTTGGCGATCTGCCCCGCCACGCTGCCCACCGCGCCGGCCGCGCCCGACACGACCACCGTGTCGCCCGCGCCCAGCCTGGCCACGTCGAACAGCCCGAAGTACGCCGTCATCCCGGTCATCCCCAGCGTGCCCAGGTATGTCGGCAGCGGCGCCAGCGACGGGTCGACCTTCACCACTCCCCTGCCGTCCGACAGCGCGTACTCCTGGACCCCGAGGTCGCTGTACACGTGCTCGCCCACCGCGAAGCCGGGGTGCTCGGAGGCGATCACGCGCCCGACCGCGCCGGCGCGCATCACGTCGCCGACTTCAACCGGGTCGATGTACGACGCGCCGGCGTTCATCCAGCCGCGCATCGCCGGGTCCAGCGACACGTACGCGATCTCCACCACCAGCTCTCCCGCGCCCGGCGCCGGCACCGGCTCCTCCGTCATGGCCCAGTCGGTGCTCTTGGGCAGGCCCGACGGCCGCGCGGCCAGTCGCACCTGATGATTGATCTGACTCATCTGCGCATCTCCAAGCGTTGGCGTGTGGAATCTGGTTGTCGGCTCAAGCTGTCACGCCCCCGTCGACGACCAGCTCCGAGCCCGTCACGTAGACGCTCTCGTCGCTCGCCAGGTAGGCGATCGCGTGCGCGACCTCCTCGGGGGTGCCGATGCGCCGCAGCGGGATCCCCCTGATCAGCCTGTCGATCAGCTCGGGGGTCTTTTCGCGCTGGCGCGTGTTCATGTCCGTGTCGATCTGGCCGGGGTGCAGCGAGTTCACGCGCACGCCCGACTGCGCGAGCTCCTTCGCCGCCACCTTGCTCATCCCGCGCACCGCCCACTTGCTGGCCGCGTACGCCGTCAGGAACGCAGAGCCCGTCAGGCCGGCGACAGACGAGACGTTGATCATCGACCCCGCGCGCTGCTCGATCATCGCCGGCGCCACCGTGCGCATGCCCAGGAACACGCCGGTCACGTTGATGTCCATCACCCGCCGGAACTCCTCCAGGGAGGTCTCCGTCAGCGGCGCCGCCAGGAACACGCCCGCGTTGTTGAGCAGCACATCGATCCGCCCGTGCGTCTCGAGCGCGTGGGAGACCACCGCCCGCCACTGCTCCTCGCTCGTCACGTCGTGCGCGAGCGCATCCGCGCCCTCGCCCAGCTCCGCCGCCAGCCCCCGCGCGCGCTCCTCGTCGGCGTCGGTCAGCAGCAGCAGCGCGCCCTCCTGCGCCAGTCCTCGAGCGGCCGCCGCGCCGATGCCGCCGGCCGCGCCCGTGATGATCGCCACCTTGCCCTCGAGTCGTGGCGCCGACATCCCGCGACTATACGTCGGCGAGCCTCACAGCGCCCGCGCGCGAGAGATCCGGGTCCGCCAGCAGCTCGCGCGCCTGCGGGCTCGACTCCATCGCTCGGATCAGCACCGACAGCACCGCCCCGAGCAGCGAGTCGGGAACGCGTTCGGGATCGATCAGCTTCAGCATCGGCAGGCCGAGGCCCAGCCCCAGCATCACGTTCGCGAACTGCTCGGTGGCGTGCTGCGGAGGCTCCACGCCCGCATCCGCCGCGCTCGCGGCCGCGAAGCGGGCGAACGTGTCGCGCAGCGCGCCCAGGCCGTCCGCCAGGCGCTCGCGCAGACGCTCGTCGCGCTGGGCGTACACCCACAGCTCGACGAACAGCCGGAAGGGATCCGGGTCGCGCTCCAGGCGCTCCATCCAGCGGGCGCTGCCCGCCAGCGGGCGCTCCCACGTGATGCGCTCACGGTCGAACAGCGCCACCTGTTCGGCGACCTGGCGTGTCAGGTGCTCCCCCATCAGCGCCAGCAGCAGGTTCTCCTTGCTGCCGAAGTGGCCGTACACCGCGCCCTTGGTGAAGCCCGCCTCCGCCGCCACCTCGTCGAGCGTCGCCCCGTTGAAGCCGCGGCGCGCGTACACGCGCGCGGCCGCCTCCAGCAGCCGCGCGCGCGTCTGTGCCTTGCGCGCGCTGCGGTCGAAGTCTCCGCGCGGCATCAGCGCAACCCGGCGAACGGCATTTGTGAGCGTCGGCCGGCTGCCCCCGCCCACCTTGACATATACTTACAAGTAGATATACTCATCAGAATCAAAACTATAGCGGCTGAAACGAGGATGCTCATGAACGACAACCTGCCCCCCGGTCCACGCATGCCCGCGCTCCTGCAGACGCTCGGCATGTGGAGCCGCCCGACCGCCTTCCTCGAGCGGGCGCGGGCGCGCTACGGCGGCCGCTTCACCGTGCGCATGGTCGGCCAGGCGCCGCTCGTGATGATCTCCGACCCCGACGAGATCAAGGAGCTGTTCCTCGCCCCGCCCGACGTCCTGCACCCCGGCGAGGGCGCCAGGATCCTGGAACCGATCGTCGGCGCGCACTCCGTCATCCTGCTCGACGAGGCCGCCCACCTGGAGCAGCGCAAGCTGCTGCTGCCGGCCTTCCACGGCGAGAGCATGCAGCGCCTGGCCGGGCTCATGGGCGAGCTGACCGACGCCGAGGTCGAGTCCTGGCCGCGCGAGCAGCCCATCGCCCTGCACCCCCGCCTGCCGAGGCTCACGCTGGAGATAGTCCTGCGCGCTGTCTTCGGCCTGGAGCGCGGCGCGCAGCTGGACCGCCTGCGCGAGCTGCTCACCAGGCTCCTCGCGTTCAGCCAGAGCCCGCTGTCGCTGCTGCCGCCCCCGCCCCGGCTGCTCACGCGGGTCACTCCCATGGCAGCGCTCGAGCGGCTGGGCGCGCAGGTGGACGAGCTAATCTTCGCGTTGATCGACGAGCGCCGGCAGGCGCGGGCCACCGCGCACGCCGCGGAGCAGGCCACGGAGCAGGTGAATCCGGTCGTCGGCGAGGACGTGCTCGCGCTGTTGCTGGGCGCCACGCACGAGGACGGCTCCCCCATGAGCCCCGCGGAGCTGCGCGACGAGCTGATGACAGCGCTGGTGGCGGGCCACGAGACGACCGCGTCGCAGCTCGCATGGGCGTTCGAGCGGCTCGCCCGCGAGCCGCGCGTGCGCGCACGCCTGCATGACGAGCTGGATGGCGACTCCGACGAGGAGTACCTGACGGCCACAATCAACGAGATCCTCCGCCATCGGCCGGTCCTGCCCAACGCGGAGCCCCGCCTGGTCAAGCAGCCGGTCGAGATCGGGGGCGTGCGCTATCCGCGCGGTGTGGTGCTGGTCGCGAACGCCTATCTCGTGCACCACGATCCCGCCATCTACCCCGACCCGTACGCCTTCCGCCCGGAGCGGTTCCTCGAGGCCGAGGGCGGGAGCCCGACGGGCACCTACACGTGGATCCCGTTCGGCGGCGGGCGCCGCCGCTGCCTGGGCGCGAGCTTCGCCCTGCTGGAGATGAAGATCGTGCTGCGCGCCGTGCTCGAGCGCTGTGAGCTGAGCCCGGTCGGGGATCGCGCCGAGCGCACGCGCAGGCGCAGCATCACCATCAGCCCGGCTGGCGGCTGCACGCTCGTCCTGCGCGACCGGCGCGCTGCCGACGCGGGCGCCGGCGCGCCGCCCGCCCGCGACCACGCACCCGCGATCGCCTGACGGCGCCCGCCCTGCCCGGCGGCGCTCGCCTGAGGGCGCCTGCGCGATGCGGGGCGCCTGCGCAATCATCCGCGGGTGCTCCTGCTCGCCGTCAAGCTGCTGCTCGCCCCCAGCTTCGTGGTCGGCGCGTCGCTCATCGCCCGGCGCTTCGGCCCGCGCGTGGGCGGCCTGATCGCCGGGCTGCCGGTGGTCGCCGGCCCGATCCTGCTCGCGTACGCGCTCGCCCACGGGCGCGCGTTCGCTGCCGGCGCCGCCGCCGGCACGCTGCTGGGGCTGGTGTCGCTGATCGCGTTCGTGGTCGTCTACAGCCGCCTGGCCGGGCGCGTGCGGTGGGCGGCGAGCATGCTCGCCGGCTGGCTCGCGTTCGCCGCGGCGACCGCCGTGCTCAGCGTGCTCTCGCCACCCGTCGGCGCCGCGCTCGGCCTGGCGGCGGTCGCGCTGCTGGTGGGGCTCGCGCTGCTCCCGCGCCCCAGCGAGGAGCCGCGTACGCACGCCACGCCGCCCGCGTGGGACCTCCCGCTGCGGGCGGCGTGCGCGCTCGCGCTCGTGTTGACGCTGACCGCCGTCGCCGGTTGGCTCGGGCCGCAGCTCAGCGGCCTGCTCGCGCCGTTCCCGATCATCGCGACCGTGCTCGCGACGTTCACCCACGCCCAGCGCGGCACCGACGAGCTCCTGCGGCTGCTGCGCGGGCTGGTGAGCGGGTTCGGCGCGTTCGCGCTGTTCTGCTTCACGCTGGCCGTGTCGCTGCGCCGGCTCGACACGGCCGCCGCGTTCGCGCTCGCCACCGGCCTCGCGCTGCTCACACAGGGCGTGCTGCTGACGCTCTTGCGGGCGCCTCGCCCCACAGTTGCTCCAGCCGGTAGAAGTCGCGCGTTTCGGGCGTGAAGATGTGCACGACCACGTCCAGGTAGTCCATCAGGATCCAGCCAGTCTGCCCGGACCCCTCGACCCTGCGCGGCAGCGTGCCGTGCTCGCGCTTGAGCCCCTCGAGGATGCCGTCGTGGATCGCCTTCGCCTGCCGGCCGGTGTTGCCGGAGCACACGAGGAAGTAGTCGGTGTAGCCGAGCACGCCGCGCAGGTCGAGCTCGACCACGTCGATCGCCTTCTTGTCCTCGGCGTAGCCGACGATCGCGCCCAGCAACGCCTCGCCGAGCAGCGGCTCGCCCGCGCCGCTCATCGGCTTGGCCCGGCGCTCGCGTAGAGGCCGTGCTCGGCGATGTAGCCCGCGACCGCGGGGCCGACGAGCTCGTCGATCGACTCGCCGCCGGCGACGCGCTGGCGCACGAGCGAGGAGGAGACCTCGATCGTGGGCATCTCCAGGAAGCGCACGCGCTCGGCGCCGGCCTGCCTGCCTGTGCCCGGCAGGGTGCGCCCCCGACGGGGGTGTGCCCCGCCACGGGGTCCGCGCGCGGCGACAGCCAGATCCGCCAGCTCGAGCAGCCGCCCCGGCTCGCGCCAGGAGCCGATCGTGCTGGCGGTGTCCGCGCCGACGATCAACGTCAGCTGCGCGTCGGGATGGCTGGCATGCACGGATTCCAAGGTATCCACGGTATAGGACAGGCCGCCGCGCTCGATCTCGATGGCGCAGACCGACAGACCGTCGACGCCGGCGGCGAGCAGCTGGCACATGCGCAGGCGGTGCTCCGGACCCGGATCCCGCCCGCCGTGACCTCCCGGCCCTCCCGGCGAGCTGGCGCCGCCGGCCTTGTACGGGGCGGTGTGCGCGGGCACGAGCAGCACCAGCTCCAGCCCGAGCTCGCGGCGCGCGTGGCGCGCGACGGCGAGATGCCCGAGGTGCGGCGGGTTGAACGTCCCGCCGAGGATGCCGAGCGAGCGATGTCCGTCCGGCGGCTCAGTCGCGGACGTGTCCGTCGCCTTCGACGAGGTACTTGGACGTGCACAGCTCGCGCAGCCCGATCGGCCCGCGCGCGTGCAGCTTCTGGGTGGAGTTGCCGATCTCGGCGCCCATCCCGAACTCCCCCCCGTCGGTGAAGCGCGTGGAGGCGTTGACGTACACGCAGGCGGCGTCCACGCCCAGCTGGAACGCGCGCGCGGCGGCGGTGTCGCGCGTGACGATCGCCTCGGAGTGCCCGCTGCCGTAGCGGCCGATGTGCTCGATCGCCTGCTCGAGCGAATCGACGACCCCGACCGCGAGCACGGGCGCCAGGTACTCAGTCGCCCAGTCGTCCTCCGTGGCGTCCTCGACGATCAGATCGGGGATGGCGCGGTTGCCGGCGATCGCATCGTGGGTGCGCTCGTCGGCGCGAACCAGGACCTCGGCGTCGGCCAGCGCGCGCAGCAGGCCTGGCAGGAGCTCTGCGGCGACGCGCTGGTGGACGAGCAGCGTCTCGGCGGCGTTGCACACGCCCGGGCGCTGCGTCTTGGCGTTGAGCACGATCGCCTGTGCCTGGTCCAGATTGGCGGAGGCGTCGACGTACACGTGGCAGTTGCCGGAGGCGGCGTAGATGACGGGGACGGTGGCCACCGCCCGCAGCGCCTCCTTCAGGCTCTCGCCGCCGCGGGGGATGATCACCTCGACGGTGTCGCTCTGGGTGGCCAGCTCGGCCAGCTCGGCGCGCCCCCCGCCCGCGACGAGGCTGACGCAGCCGTCGGGCAGCCCGGCGGCGACGGCGGCCTCGGCGGCGATCCGCGCGAGCACGGCGTTGGAGTGCACCGCCGAGGAGGACCCGCGCAGGACGATCGCGTTGCCCGACTTCAGGCACAGGGCTGCGGCATCGATGGTGACGTTGGGACGCGCCTCGTAGACGACCGCGACGACGCCCAGCGGCACGCGCACCTTGCGCACGTCCAGGCCGTTGGGCAGGCGGCGCCCGTCGATCACCTCGCCGACAGGGTCCGCGAGCGCCGCGATCTGGCGAACGGCGGCGGCGATCCCCGCGATGCGGGCCTCGTCCAGGCGCAGGCGGTCGAGCAGCGCCTCGCCGATGTCCGCCTCGCGGCCGTTTTGCATGTCGCGCTCGTTGGCCGCGAGGATCTCCTCGATGCGGCTCTCGAGCGCCGCCGCGATCGCCTCCAGCGCGGCGTCCTTGACGGCTGTGTCCGTCTGCGCGAGCACGCGCGCGGCGCGCTTGGCCGCGCGGCACGTGTCAGCGACCGATGAGACGGCGATTGCCATGTCCTACAGGGTACGACAGGGTGCTGGCGCGTGGACTCGTCCGGGCGGGCTTGTTGACTCCGTCGAAAGCCAACCTCACCGAGGCCACGGGATCGGCGGTCGTCACAGAATCTCGCTCCACGAGAATCCCTCCTGATGAGGCGCCCCGACTACTCCCAGGCCGACGACGCCGAACTGCTGGTGCTCACCGCGAGCGATCCCGAGGCGTTCGGAGTCTTCTACGAACGGTTTGAGGCGCAGCTCCTCGGGTTCTTCTGGCGCGCCACCCGCCGGGCGGACATTGCCGCGGACCTCACCGCGGAGGTCTTCGCCGCGGCGCTCGAATCGGCTGCCGGGTTTCGAGCACAGTCCGGGAGCGCGCGGGGCTGGCTGTTCGGGATCGCCCGTCACGAGCTCGCCGACACATGGGAGCGCGGCCGGGTGGAGGATCGAGCCCGCCGGCGCATGCAGGTGGCGCCGCAGACGCTTACCGACGAGGCGCTCGAGCGGGTCGAGGAGCTCGCGAGCCGCGCCTCAGGCGATGCGCTGCAGCTGCTCGAGTCGCTGCCGCAGGACCAGCGGCTCGCCGTCAACGGGCGGGTGCTGCAGGAGCTCGACTATGCCGAGCTCGCCGCGAGCCTGTCGTGCTCGCAGAGTCTTGTCCGTCAACGCGTCAGCCGCGGACTGAGGGCGCTCAGGGCGCGGCTAAAGGAGACCACATGACCGATCTCGGTATGCCCGAGCTACGTAGCGCGCTCGTCGACGCGGCGCGTCGTCAACAGGAGGCCGCGGTGGGCCCGATGGGCGAGCCGGGCAGGGCGCCCGCGAGGGCGCGCCGGCGCTGGTCCGGGCTGCGTGCCTCGCGCTGGCGAGTGCTGCCGGTGGTGCTGGCGCTCGTGCTCGTCGGGGCCGCGGTGGCGTTCGCGAGCGGGCTCATCTCCTTCGGAGCGCCCGCCGCGTCGGTGCCGGTGTTCGCCAACCCGCGCGCGGGACTCGGCAGGATCGCGCCGGGGACCGTGCGCCTGCTCCCGCTCTCGGTGCCCGATCCGCACGGCGGGCTCCCGTGGGGAATGCGGGTGCTGAGCACGACGCGGGGCGTCGGCTGCCTGCAGGTCGGTCGTCTGCTCGACGGCAGGCTCGTCGCGCTGGGCCAGGACGGCGCGTTCGGCAACGACGGCCGCGCACACGAACTCCCGCTGAGCACGAACGTCGAACGGCTGAACTGCTCATTCGTGGATGGTCGCGGCCGGATCTTTTACAGCGTCACGATCAAGAGCCAGGCCGCGAGCGCGGCGCCAGGTGTGCACTGCGAACCTCCGGGCACCTACGCGCCGTCCCACCGCGCATCGCTCAGCACGTGTGCGCTCGCGGACGAGCGCGACCTCTACTACGGGATGCTCGGCCCCGACGCCACCGGACTCACCTATTCGGCGGATGGCAAGAGCCACACCGTCGCGACCGTAGGAGGAGACGGCGCCTATCTGATCGTCGCCACCGGCACGACCCACCGCTACTCCGGCGCGGCCGGAAGTCGCGAACGCGCGGGGCTGTACACCTCCGACGACGTCCCGGTCTACAGCCCGATCACCGCGATCCACTACCGCGGCGGGGTCACCTGCCACCTGGTGACCGCGGAACGGTGGATCTACGGTCCAACGGCCTGCTCCCCGTCGCTGCCACAACCGTTCGGCTGGGTTCAGGTCGGCGTGCCGACGCACGCGCAGCTGGCGACGCCGATTCACGCGACGCTGATCCGTGACGCCGAAGGCCGGCGGGCGATCCGCGTCCGCTTCAGCTCGCGGGTGGCGATCTCGAGCCTGCGCGGTGAGTATCAGCTGGAGTGGCATGAACCGGGGATGGCCCCAGAGGCGTACGCAGCGGGGCCGATCGACGAAGGCGCAAGCGCCGGTTACAGCGGCATGATCCCGCAGGGCCGGAACATCGCCGCCGGGCAGACCCTCACCAAGACCCTCGACCAGAACCGCTTCGGCCCTCGCCTGGCACCCGGGATCACCACCGGCAGGGTGATCCTCGACTACGCCACCGGGCCACTGATACAGGCGGAAGAAGACACTGCCAAGATCCCGGTCGGGACGTTCGAGATCAGGGTCCAGTAGGGGCACAGGTCCAGGCAGGGTGGCCGGTCGAACTGACGGTGCTCGATGGCGGCGTCGGAGTCGACCGGACAGCTACCGTACCCTGTAGCGAGCTATGCCCGCCAGGGCCCACTCCGCCAAGCAGTGTGTCTGCCGATGAGCGGTCTGCCGATCCCGTTCGCCCTCGCCGCCGCCAACAACGTGCATTGGGGCGAGTTCCTGCCGCCGGTCGGCGCGGCTGTGGCCTATCTCACGCTGTACGGCCGGCGGTTGCGGACGCTCGCGCGCGAGCGCCCGCCCATGCGGAGCTGGCGAGTGATCTCGTTCGTCGCGGGCGTGCTGCTGCTCGTCGCCGTCCAGATCGGGCCCGCGGACCGCCTCGCCGACGAAGTGCTGATCGCGCACATGGTCCAGCACATCATCATCGGCGACTTCTGCTCGCTGCTGATCGTGCTCGGGCTCACGGGCCCGGTGCTGGCGCCGCTCATGCAGTTTCGCCCGACACGGCCGCTGCGCAAGCTCACGCACCCGGTCCTGGCCCTGCTCCTGTGGGCAGTCGATCTCTACGCATGGCACCTGCCGCTCTTCTACCAGCTCGCGATCCGGCACGATCTCGTCCACGCTCTCGAGCACGCCTGCCTTCTGTGGTTCGGAACGCTGCTGTGGCTGGCGGTGATCGGCCCACTGCCAAAGCCGGCGTGGTTCGAGGGCTGGGGGCGCCTGGGCTATCTGGTGGGCGTCAGGCTGATAGGCGCGGTGCTGGGCAACGTCCTGATCTGGACGCAAACCGTGCTCTATCCGGTCTACAGGCAAACCGACGCCGCCCGTGGCCTGAACCCGCTCTCAGACCAGAACGTCGCGGGTGCGGTCATGATGATCGAGCAGAGCATCCTCACCCTGCTGCTGTTCGGGTGGCTGTTCTACCGCTTCGCCGTTCAGGACGAGCAGCGCCAGGCGCTGGTCGACCTCGCAGCCAACCGGGGGGTCGACTTGAGCGATGCCCGCGCCGCGCGGGCCGCCCAAGCCGGCACCGGCGCCAGCGAGCGGCTGCGCGAACGCATCATGAGCGCCGAGGCGGAGCCCGAGCCAGACGCCGCGGGCGTGGGGACGCCCCCGACCCCATGAGCACTCCGACGAGCTCCAGGCCAGGGCGAGCCTCCGAGCAACTGCCGACCGTCTCCACGTCCTCGGACGGCGAGATCGCCCTTGCCATCGGCGGCATGACCTGTGGTGCCTGCGTCGCTCGCGTCGAGCGGGCGCTGAACGACCTCGAGGGTGTCGTGGCGCAGGTCAACTACGCCACCGAGCGCGCCACCGTCGCGCTCCCGAGCAACATGCCGGTGGGACGCCTGATCGACAAGGTCGCCTCCGCCGGCTACACGGCCGAGCTCGTCAGTCGGGACCAAGCGGGGGTCACAGCCGGCTCGGTCGAGCTGGAGCAACGCGTCCGCTCCCTGCGCCGGCGGTTCTTCCTGGCCGCGACGCTGTTCATGCCGCTGTGCGACACCTCGATCGTCTTCTCGATCTACCCGTCGCTGCGCTTTCCAGGATGGCAGTGGCTCATGGTCGCACTCGCCGCGCCCGTGGTCACCTGGGCCGCGTGGCCGTTCTATGAGGCGGCGATCCGCAACGCTCGTCACCGCACCACGACGATGGACACCCTGGTATCGCTGGGAATCCTGGCGGCCACGGGATGGTCGCTGTACTCGATGTTCTTCCTCGATGCCGAGGTGCACCGTTCGCTGCTCGCGCTCGCCCATCGGTCGGGGGGCGGCATCTACCTCGACGTGCCCGCCGGGGTGACCACGTTCCTGCTCGCAGGTCGCTACTTCGAGGCGTGGTCCAGGCAGCGAAGCGGCAATGCGCTGCGCGCGCTGGCCGCGGTTGGAGCACGGGACGCGGCCGTCCTCGACGCCTCCGGCCGCGAGCAGCGACGAGCGGTAGCGGACCTCGCCGTCGGTGACCGATTCGTCGTACGCCCAGGCGAGACTGTTGCGACCGACGGTGAGGTCGTGAGCGGGGAGTCGGCGATCGACCGGAGCGTCATGACCGGCGAGTCCCAACCCGTCGACGTGGGTGTCGGCGACGCGGTGCTCGGGGGCACGGTCGCGCTGAACGGTCGGATGGTTGTGCAGGCGAGGAAGGTCGGACGCGAGACGCAACTCGCTCACATGATGAGTCTCGTCGAACACGCCCAGAACGAGAAGGCGGCCGTCCAGCAGCTGGCTGACCGCGTTTCCAGCGTGTTCGTTCCCGCGGTCCTGCTGATCGCGCTCGGCACTCTGATCGCTTGGCTGCTGACGGACAATCCCACGACCGTGGCGGTCAGCGCGACCCTCTCGGTGTTGATCATCGCCTGTCCCTGTGCCCTCGGCCTCGCGACCCCGGCCGCATTGCTCGTGGCCACCTGGGCGGGAGCGCGCCTGGGGATCTTCTTCAAGGGCTACCGGGCGCTCGAGAGCTCCCACCAGGTCGACACCGTCGTGCTCGACAAGACCGGCACGCTGACCGAGGGGCAGATGACGCTCATCGACCTCGAGGCTGTCGCGGGAGTCGAGCAGCGCCAGGTGCTGCGCTTGGCGGGAGCAGTGGAGCAAGCATCCGAGCATCCGGTTGCGCGTGCCATCGCCAGCGTGGCCGAGCACTGGGTCGGCGACCTGCCGGAGGTGGACTCGTTCGTTGCGCTACCCGGGATCGGCGCACGAGGCATCGTGGAGGGACACGAGCTTTACGTGGGACGCGTGGAAGCGGACGGTGGCCAGCTCGACGCGCTCCCGCCGATGCTGGCCGATCGTTGTGTCGAGTGGGAGGGCCTTGGGCGGACTGTCGTCGTGGTTCGCAGTGACGAGGCCGTGATCGGTGCGCTCGCGGTCGCCGACGCGATCCGGCCCTCCGCCGCGCCCGCGGTGCGCCAGCTGCAGGCGCTCGGACTGCGCTGTGTCCTGCTGACGGGCGACAACGAGACGACCGCCAGGGCAGTCGCCGCGTCGATCGGGATCACCGAGGTCGTGGCCGGCGCGCTGCCCGCTGAGAAGGTCGCCATCATCCGGCGCCTGCGGGAGGAGGGCCGATGCGTGGCGATGGTGGGCGACGGAGTGAACGATGCCCCTGCGCTGGCGGCCGCGGACCTTGGCCTGGCCGTCGGCTCGGGCACCGACGTTGCGATCAACGCCGCAGACCTCATCATCGTGCGCGACGACCTTTGCGTCACGGCCACGGCGATCGGATTGGCACGCAGGACCCTGAAGACGATTCACGGCAATCTGGCCTGGGCATTTCTCTACAACCTCGCGGCAATCCCGATCGCTGCCCTCGGCCTGCTCAACCCCCTGGTCGCCGCGGCGGCAATGGCGCTGTCCTCCAGCTTCGTGGTCTGGAACAGCTCCCGCCTGCGTCATGTGGCTCCCCCTGGGGACCCGCTCGGCGTCGTTGGCGGCAACCGATCGCAAGAGCGCACTCCAGACTGACGAGATGAGCTCCATGGTCGACCACTGGTCCAACGCCTCGGTTCTGGTCGTCCTGGTCGTGCTCGCGATCTGGCACGAGCTCGGCTTGCGTCGGCTGCTTCGCCGCACCCGCCGCGACCGGGTCCTCCACCGGCGGCTGCGCTCGTTCTGGTTCTACTGCGGCCTGGTGACGCTGCTCGTCGCCGTCGAGTCGCCGATCGAATACTGGGGCTACCACTACTTCTACATTCACATGATTCAGCATCTGATACTGCTGCTCGTCGCTCCGTCGCTGGTTGTCGCCGGCGCGCCCTGGCAGCCGATGCTCCTGGGGGTGCCGCTGCGGCTCCGCCGTCCCGCCCTGCGGGCGATCCTGCACGAGGGCTGGGCACGCCCCCTGCGCGCTGCCGGTCGCCGGCTGTCCCAGCCGTTGGTGGTCGTGGTCGTGTTCAACATCGTGATGGTGGGCTGGCAGATTCCCGGACTGTTCGACCTCTCAGAGCGCAACGGGATCGTGCACTCGGTGATGAACGCCAGCATGCTCGTCGTCGGGGTCATGTTCTGGCGACTGATCATCGCGTCTCCGCCGCTGCGAATGCGAACGACTCCGGCCGGTCAAGCGATCGCGCTGGTTGCCACGAACTTCGTCATGTTCATGCTCGCGATGTCGATGAGCGTGTTCAGCGACCAGTCTTGGTATTCGGTGTACAACCACGTTCCCGGCGTGGGGCTGTCAGCGTTCGCCGACCAACAGATAGGCGCCGGAATCCTGTGGGTCTGCGGCGACTTCTGGGCCGTTCCCGCGTTCATCTTCGCCATCCGCCGGCTGATCGCTCAGGAACAGCGCGTCGTGGGAGCCGCCATCGAGCGAATCTTCGGCCCGGGTACGGCCGGTAGCCCTGGTCGGTAACGGGAGTGGTTGCAACGACGACGTCGGGGTCGGCGGCACTTCGCGGGCCACGAATCCCACCGGTGGCCGACTCTGGTGAGGGGTGAGGAGGAGCATGCGGCGAGCGAGCGGTCTCCGTCAGTCCAGCACCAGATAGTCGCGGTGCACGGCCTCGTCGGTCGCGCGCGGCAGGATCTCGCGCACGGAGTCGGACTTCAGCCCGATCACCCGCCGCAGCTCCTCGGCGGAGTAGCTGCAGATCCCCTTCGCCAGCGTCCGCCCGTGCGCGGCGTCGCCGTCGGGCTGCTCGGCGATCTCCACCGCGTCGCCCGCGTCGAAGTCGCCGATCACCTCCGCCACGCCCACCGGCAGCAGGCTGGCGCTGCCGTCGCGCACCGCGCGCACCGCGCCGGCGTCGATCACGAGCGTGCCGCGCGCGGGCTTGGCGTACTTCAGCCACAGCTTGAAGCTCGAGTAGCGCGCCTCGCGCGCGGCGAAGCGCGTGCCGGCGCGCTCGCCCGCCAGCGCCGCCGCCAGGGACTCCGCGCGCAGGCCGTTGCAGATCACCGTGGGGATCCCGGCGGCCGTCGCCATCTCCGCCGCCACCACCTTCGAGCGCATCCCGCCCGATCCGAGCGGCGAGGTCGTGTGACCGATCTCCAGCCCGTCCAGCGCGGCGAAGTCGCTCACCTCTGCAACGATGCGCGCATCGGGGTGCAGCCGCGGGTCGGCGGTGAACAGCCCGTCGGTGTCCGTGAGCAGGATCAGTTCGTCGGCCGCCACCAGCACCGCCACCTGCGCTGCCAGGAAGTCGTTGTCGCCGAAGGAGATCTCGTCGGTGGCAGTCGTGTCGTTCTCGTTGATCACCGGCAGCACCCGCCACTCCAGCAGGGTGCTCAGCGTCTGGCGCGCGTTCAGGTAGTGCGTGCGCGCGCTCATGTCGAAGAACGTCAACAGCACCTGCGCGCTCGTCACCTCGCGCTCGCGCAGCAGCTCGTCGTAGATCCTGTACAGCTTGCCCTGGCCGACCGCGCTGGCCGCCTGCAGCGCGCCGATCGTCGTCGGGCGCTGGGGCAGGTCCATCACCCGCATCCCCCGCGCGATCGCCCCGCTGGTGACCACCACCACCTCCCCGCCCTCGCCGTGCACGCCCGCGAGCTGGTCGCACACGCGTGCCAGCACGTCCATGCGCGGCGTGCCCTCGCTGTCCGCGACCACGCTCGAGCCGAGCTTGATGACCAGTCGTCTCATTCCCGCCACGGAGCGTAGTCCGTCGTCATCGAGCCGGAGCGCCGCCGGCCATGCCTGTCCCACGCTCTCGGGCAACTTCGAGCGATTCGACGTCGGCGAGGTCCTGCGGACGTCCGGCGGCGCGCTTCATCGCAAGCATGTCCTCGATCGAGGCGATCCGCACGCTCCGACCGCTCAACTCCATCACGCTCGCACGCTCGCGCAAGGCGTCATAGCCTGGCGATCCTTCCGGGTCGACCAGCAGATCGATGTCGCCGGCAGGCGTCGTCAAACACAGAATCTGTGTTTGACGCAGGGTGCGCCCATCGGGTACGAACGGCACCACCTCCGGAATGCCACGCAGCCGCGCCGTCAGTCCCACGAGCACCCCGCCGAGCGCGTCGAGGTTGTCCTGAGCGGTCGAATAGCAGATGTCGAGATCCTTGGTGAAGCGCGGCATCGCCTGCATGACGACCGCCACGCCGCCGATTATCACGAAGTCGACTCCCCCGTCCACCAGCGCCTGCACCAGCGCCGCCGGGCGATAGTCAGGCCAGCTCGCCACGCGCCCGAGCCCCAGCGAGAGCCAGTTCGCGACCCCACTCGTACATGTGTTCCAGCTGTGCAAGCCTCTGCTCGGGACTGAGCCTGAGCTGCTCGAACACGAGCGTCTCGTCAATGCCCCGCTTCAGCGGCTCCGTGCTGAGCACCAGCTGCCGTCCCGTCCCACGCAGCGCGCCTTCGAGCGTTGCGATCGTCGGGTTCGCTCGGGGCCTCTCGAGCTTGGCCACCGCCGCCTGGCTGACGCCGAGTCGACGGGCGAGCTCAGCCTGCGTGAGCCCGGCGCGACTGCGCGCATCTCTGAGCAATGAGGGCGAAGCGGGCATGCACGTACGATTATAACCTCTAAGTTATGCTCGATCCCGCTCGGTCCCGCGCCCTCGCCGGCGACCTACGACGACGCACCCGGGTCCAGCTCGAACGTCACGCCCGCGATCTCGATCTCGTCTCCCGGCTGGAACCCCTCCGCCTCGAGCGCTCCGAGCACGCCGATCCTGCGCAGCCTGCCCTCCAGATAGGCCATCGCGTCCTCGTTGTCGATGTCGAAGCGCTCGAGCAGCCGCTCGATGCCCCTGCCCCTGACCGCGAACGCGCCCTCCCCGAGCCGCTCCACGCGAAAGCCAGCCGCGCCCGTCGGGCGGAACACCATGTGCTCGGCCAGCTCCTGCCCGCCGGCGCCCGCGTGCAAGCCACCATCCCCCAGGCCGGCAGGTGCGGCCGCGAGGTCGGGGACGAGCCGCAGCAGCAGCTCCCCCAGCTCGCGCACCCCGGCGCCGGTCGCACTCGAGCTCGCCAGCACGGGCACGTCCTTGCCAAGCCGGCGCCGCCAGTCGGCGACCGCCGTGTGCACGCGCTCCTCGGGCACCAGATCGGCCTTCGACAGCGCCAGCACGCGCGGCAGCCGCGCCAGGCGCTCATCGTGGGCCGCCAGCTCGCGCTCGATCGTCGCGTGGTCGGCCACCGCGTCCGCCTGCTCGCCCATGGAGAGCTCGGGCGCGATGTCCAGCACGTGCACCAGCAGCCGCGTGCGCTCGACGTGCGCGAGGAAGTCGTGCCCGAGGCCCGCGCCCTCGCTCGCGCCCTCGATCAGGCCCGGGATGTCAGCGACCACCAGCTGGCGCTCGCCTGAGTCGAGCACCCCCAGCACCGGCGAGAGCGTCGTGAACGGGTAGTCGGCGACCTTCGGAGCGGCCCGCGTGAGCCGCGCCAGCAGCGAGGACTTGCCCGCGTTGGGCAGCCCCACCAGGCCCACGTCCGCCAGCAGCCTGAGCCTCAGCTCCAGCCAGCCCTCCTCGCCGGCCAGGCCGCGCTCGGCGAAGCGCGGAGCCTGGCGCGTGGGCGTGGCGAAGCGCTTGTTGCCCTTGCCGCCGCTGCCCCCGCGCGCGATCGTCGCCGTCTGCCCATCCGCCAGCAGCTCCCACCGGCGCCCGACGAGGTCTCCTTCCTCGCCGTCCGATCCGGTGATCTGCGTCCCCGGCGGCACGCGAATGACCAATGTCTCGCCGTCGGCTCCGTGGCGCAGCGCGCCCTCGCCGTGTCCCCCACGCCCGGCGCGGTGGTGGGCCTTGCGCCGAAAGCCCTGCAGGTCGCGCAGCGAGTCGTCGCACACCACCACCACGTCGCCCCCGCGCCCGCCGTCGCCGCCGTCGGGACCGCCGCGCGGCACGTGCGCTTCGCGGCGGAAGCTCAGGCATCCGTCGCCGCCGGCGCCGGCCTGCACGTGGATCCTCGCGCGATCGTGAAGCATGGGACCATCGTGACAGCCCCGCGCGGTACGGCCCGCCGCAGGCTATGGCGCGCCCTCAGCCCCGATCGCCGTCCGGCAGCACGCTCACCACGCGCCCGCGCCAGCCGTTGCTGAACTGCACGGTCCCGGCCGCGCGCGCGTACAGGGTGTCGTCTTTGCCGATGCCGACGCCGGCGCCCGGCTTGAAGCGGGTGCCGCGCTGGCGCACGATGATCTCGCCGCCGCTGACGCTCTGCCCGGCGAACGTCTTGACGCCGAGGCGCTGAGCGTTGGAGTCGCGGCCGTTGCGGCTGGAGCCGAGCCCCTTCTTATGAGCCATCTTCGGTCTTCTCCTTCTTCGCCTTGGGCGTCTCGCCGGGAGCGTCAGCCTGTTTGGCCCTGCTCGCCTTGGCCGGCGCTTTGGCGGCGCCGGTGGTGATCTCGGTGACCTCGATCTGTGTGAGCTCCTGGCGGTGGCCGGTCCGACGCTTGTAGCCGCGCTTGGGCTTGAACTTGAACACGCGCAGCTTCTCGCCGCGAACGTGCGCCACGACCCGCGCGGTCACCTTCACGTCCTTGAGGCCCGCCGCGTCGAACACGACATCCTCGGAGCGATAGAGCATCGGCTCGAGCGCCACGTCGGCTCCCTCGGCCGCGGGCAGGCGCTCCACGAGCAGCTTCTGACCCCGCTCGACGCGGTACTGCTTGCCGCCGGTCTTCACGATCGCGTACATGTCTGTGTCAGTCTCGATTCTGTGTCGTCTCAGAGCGCCGCCCGGCGGCCTGTGCCGGGGCGAGCCTTCGGCTACTCGGGGGTCGCCTTGGCCTTGGCAGCCGAACGGCGCCGTCCGCCTCTGCGGCCACGACGCCGAGGTTTGGATTGTAGGCCATCCTCGGCGCCCTCGTGCGACGGAGCGTCCGCACCGGCGAGCGCCTCAACCGCCAGCTCCTCCTCGGGCTCGGTGTCGATCGACGTCGGTGACTCGCTCAGGCCGGCTTCGCGTCGCGCCTCCGCGTCCTCGCTGTCGATCGGCGCCCGGCGGCGGCGTGCGCGCGGCTCGGCCTGCTCGACGGCGCCGCGCTCGGCCTGCTCGGCGGCGGCGCGCGCGCCACCGGAGGGGGCTGGGGAACGACGCCGGCCACGCCCACCTGTGCCCGTCAGGGTATTGGCGCGGGTGTCGAGCGCGCGCACACCCTCAGGGGCGCGAGCGGGGGCCGTGACGACCTCCCCGGACTCGTCCAGCAGCAGCGCGCTGGCCGCCGTACGCCCGACCTGGTCGATGCGCACCATCCGCTTCTCGCCGACATACGGCGAGGCGCCGGCGATGGAGATGATGTAGCCGTCGATTTTGGCGACCGCGTCGTCCACGTCGTACATGTGCGGCTCGACGATCTCGACGAGCACCTCGTCGCCCTGGCGGAAGGGCAGCGCACGCTCCTCGACCTCCGCGCGGGTGCCCATGAACGTGATCGCGAAGTGGTCCAGCGTGAGTCCTTCGGAGCCCTCGAACAGGAACGACTTGCCGGTCTGCGCCTCCAGCGCGTGCAGCACGCGCGAGCCGTGGCCGGTGAACTGGGTGCTGACGCGCGGGTTGATCTGGACGAGGAACGCCTCCGCGTCGGGGTGTTCGGCGGCGACGTCGCGCAACCTGCGCTCGAACTCGATCGCGATCGTTTCCTCCGAGCGGATCACACCCTCGCCCTCGCATGTGGGACATGGGCGGCTCATGATCTCGCGCACGCCCTCGGTGACGTTCTGGCGGGTCATCTCCACGAGCCCCAGCTTCGAGATCTCCGCGGTGAAGGTCTTCGTGCGGTCCTCGTCGAGCGTCTTGCGCAGCGTCTTCATGACCGCGTCGCGGTTGCGCGCGCGGGCCATGTCGATGAAGTCGATCACGATGATGCCGCCGATGTCGCGCAGCCGCAGCTGGTTGACGACCTCCTCGGCGGCCTCGAGGTTGGTCTTGGTGATCGTGTCCTCGAGCCCGGCGCCCTTGCCGCGGCCGATGAAGCTGCCGGAGTTGACGTCGATCACCGTCAGCGCCTCGGCGTAGTCGATGATCAGGTAGCCGCCGCTGGGGAGATCGACGCGACGCGAGAGCACCCCTTCGATCGCCTTGTCCACACGGTAGGCCTCGAACAGCGGCTCCTGCTCCTGCCACAGCTCGACGCGCTCGACCAGCTCGGGGGCGGTGCGCGTGAAGAACGACACCAGGCGGTGGTACTGCTGCTCGTCGTCGACGATCGCGCGCTCGAAGTGCGCGGAGAAGATGTCGCGCACGACGCGCACCGACAGGTCGGCCTCCTGAAAGACCAGATCCGGGGCGACCGTCTCCTTGACCCGTTTGACGAGCACCTCGTGCAGCTTGTGCAGGTACTTGAGCTCACGCTCGAAGTCCTCCCGCTTGGCGCCGTGCGCGGCCGTGCGCACGATCACCCCGCCGCCGTCGGTCTGCAGGTTCGCGGTCTGGCGGCGCAGCCGTTCGCGCTCGCGGTCCTCCAGGCGGCGGGAGACGCCCACTCCCTCGCCGGTCGGCGCGTAGACCATGTAGCGCCCGGCGATCGTCAGCTCCATCGACAGGCGCGCACCCTTCGTCTTCAGGGGGTCCTTGACCACCTGGACCACGATCTCCTGGCCGGGCTTGAGCAGATCGGCGATCTTGCGACCGCTTCCCCCACGCCCGCGCTTGGCGGCCTCGACACCCGGCAGGACGATCTCGTCGACGTGCAGGAAGCCGTTCTTCTCGAGGCCGATGTCGACGAACGCGGCCTCCAGACCGGGCAGGACGTTGTCGACCTTGCCCTTGTAGATGTTGCCGACGATCGAGCGTCCGCCGCGGCGCTCTATGTAGAGCTCAGCGACGCGATAGCCCGCCTCCGGGCCGACACCTCGCTTGCGGCTGCTGGCCGCCTTGCGAGCGGCGGAGGAGGAACGCGAGGCGGCGGGCGTTCCGCTCGCCTCCAGAAGCGCCACGCGCGTCTCCGCGCGATCGACGCTGACAAGTACTTGCTTTTTCAATTTGATCCAGTCTTTCGGTATGGAAAATGGCCGGCCGGGTGGGTGGGCGCCAAGTCAAGAGGCGCCGAGTCGGCGAGCCTGCGGGCACCCGGAGCGTCCGGTCGGACGCGCCCCGCACGACCGGGCTGGCTGCCCGGTGGCGCTGAAGGTCTGATGAGGGGTGCTCGGCGTACATTGAGGTCTAGTAACGCAGTACGCGGTCCTTCAGTGCAGCTGAGGCGCGCGCCTGGACATAGATCGATTGGAGCAGGCCCACGCTCAGCAGGGTGGCGATGACCGACGAGCCGCCGTAGCTCATGAGCGGAAGCGTGACGCCGGTAATGGGCATGATCCCAATTGTCATCCCTACGTTGACGAAGACCTGAAACATGAGCATAGCCGCTACACCGGCGGCGATCAGCGAGCCGAACAGGTCCTTGGCCATCACTAGCACGCGCAGCGCGCGGGATATCAGCAGCGCGTACAGCAGCAGCACGAGCCCGGCACCGACGAATCCGTACTCTTCGCCGACGGCCGCGAAGATGAAGTCGGTGTCGCTCTCGGGCACGAACCCGTCGGGGATCTGGCTGGCGCTCGCGCCGCGACCGGTCTTCTGCCCCGAGCCGATCGCGATCTTGGACTCCTGCTGCTGCCAGCCTTCTTTCTGGAGGTTCGACGACGGGTGCAGGAAGGCCGTCAGCCTGGCCGCCTGGTAGGGATTGAGCACGTTGATGCCAACCGCCGGGCCCGCCGCCAGCACGAACGCGACGGACACGCACACGAGCGCCGCGAGCGCCGCGAGATGCCGCCAGGAGGTGCCCGCGACGAACAGCATCATGCAGGCGATCGTCATGTACACCAGGCCCGAGCCGAGGTCGGGCTGAACGATCACGAGCATGGTCGGCACGAGCGCGGCGATCAGCACGCGGACGGTCGTGTCGCGCTCGCGCAGCTGGCGCGAGCGCCCGACGATGAACGCCGACAGCGCGAGGATCAGCAGCACCTTGCCGAGCTCGGAGGCCTGGAAGGAGAACAGCGGGAAGTCGATCGCCCGCACGGCGCCGTTGGCCGAGCGCCCGAGGCCGATCACGGCGAGGATGCTGAAAAGCAGCAGCCCGTAGATCGCGTTTTTGTACTGCCGCAGGCGCGCGTAGTCCAGGCGCGAGAGGCCGAGCATCAGCACGAAGCCGAGCGCCAGGTAGATCGCCTGGCGCTCGACGTAGTAGTGGGGGTCGCCGGACACGAGATTGCGCGTGGCCACGCGCAGCGTGAGGATCGAGCAGACGCCGAGCCCGATGACCGCGAGCGCGAGCAGCGGGTCGAGCGGCAGGCGCAGCGTGCGCGGCGGCGTCGCGGGCGCCTCTTCGCTGGGCTTGATCGGGCTGAGCGGGCTCAAAACGTCTTGGAGGTGCCGGCGACGAACTCTTTCGGCTTGCCATACCACTGCGAGGCGATCAGGCGCGCGATCGGCGCGGCGGTTTCGGCGCCGAAACCGCCTTCCTCGACGGTCACGGCGATCACGATCGGGTGCGCTGCGTTGCCGATGTAGCACATGTACCAGGACTGTTCCACGTGCCCTGCGCGTTCGGCCGTGCCGGTCTTGCCGAACACCGGGTCTTCTTCCTGGTTCCAGCCCACCCACACGTCCGCGGAGGTGCCGTCCGGCTCGCTGGCGGCGTCGTGGATGCCTTCCATGACCAGGCTCAGGTCTTCGTAGTTGAGGTGCACGTGGCGGCTGGGAAAGCGCAGCGTCTGCACCAGGCTGCGGTTGGGTTCGTCGATCTGCCTGCCCAGGTGCGGCGTCACCACGGTGCCGTTGCCGCCGTTGCGGTAGGCGTTGGCCAGCGTCGAGTAGGCGACGGCCATCTGCAGCGGGTCGGTCAGCAGCTCGCCCTGCCCGACCGCCAGGTCCATGTTGTAGCCGACCGTCCACGGCGCCCCGGGTTCGCCCACGATGTAGCACGGCTGGCCGTGATGTTCGCGCTGGCATTTGAATTCGAGCTTGTTCTGTTCGGCGAGCCACCCGGGGCTCGGCACCACGCCGGGGAACTCGCTCGGCAGGTCGATGCCGGTCGGCTCCCCCACGCCGAGCTCGTGGGCCTTCTTCTGGATGATTTCGCCGCCGTGTTCGTTGGCGAGCTCGCCGACCGTGAAGAAGTACGTGTCCGAGGACACCGTCAACGCGTCCACCAGGTCCGCGTCTCCGTATTCGGCGTGGCCGGCGTTGCAGAACGGCTCGGTCGAGACGTAAATGCACTGTCCCGCGCCGAGCCCCTCTCCCGGCGTGATCACGCCGGCTTCGAGCGCCGCCATGGCGGTGATCGGCTTGAACGTCGAGCCGGTTGGGTATTCGCCTTCGTCGGCCAGGTCCGTGAGCCGGCCGGGTTCGTCGCCGTTGCGGCCCGTCAGTTCGCTGTATTCGGCCTTGGTCAGCGGTTTGGCGAACTTGTTCGGGTCGAAGCTCGGCGAGGAGCCCATCGCGAGCACTTCGCCGTTGAGCGGGTCGAGCGCGACGAACGCGCCGGCGATCGCCGGTTTGTCGCCCGCGCGCGCGTGTTCCATGCCCTCGAGCAGCGCCTTTTCGCTCGCCCTCTGCAGGCCCAGGTCGAGCGTCGTCTGCAGGACGTGCCCGGCGCGCGGCGGCATCGGGGCGAGCTTGCTGGCGAGCACCGGCTGGCCTTCGGCGTTGACCGCCACGCGCTTGACGCCAGGTTCGCCGCGCAGATAGTGGTCGTAGTAGTACTCCAGTCCCGCCTGCCCGACGATCGTGCCCGCCTTGACGCCGCGGAACGCGGGGCTCTTGAGCTCGGTTTCGCTGATCTGCCCGACGTAGCCGAGGATCTGCGCTGCCATTTCGCCGTCGGGGTATTCGCGGATGGAGACCGGTTCCTGCACGACACCGGGGAATTCGCTGGCGCGCTCGCCGAGCACCGTCAGCGGCCCGACCCCCGCGTCCGTCTTGATCGTCACCTGCGCGTACGGCGTCGCGGTCACGCCCTCCACCACGCGTTCGTCGATCTTGCGGGGGCTGACGTGGATCACGGCGCCCAGGCGCCTGAAGAGGTTCCGGAGCTCGACCGCCGAGCTTGGCAGCGGCGGCACCGCCACATGCGGCGGTCCGGTGGCCCGCCGCAGTCGTTCGAGCTCGTGGCGCTGCGCGTGCTTCAGACGCCGAACACCGCCCAGCGCCGCCTCGTAACCCGACAGGCGCGCGACCGCTTCGTGGCGCGCTGCTTCGGCTTCGTCGAGCCGTTCCTGATATGCCGCCACCTGCGAGGAGATGCCGGCGGGCAGTTCATAGGGCGCGATCTGCACGGCGTTGGTGACGGTCGAGCCCACCAGCACCTGGCCTGCGCGGTCGAGGATTTCCCCGCGCGGCGCCGGAATCGGGATTTCGCGCGCGCGGTTGGCGTTGGCCTGCGCCACGTACTGTTCGCCGGAGAGGACCTGCAGGTACCACAGGCGGAAGAAGATCACGCCGAACATCACCATCGCAACCCCGCTGATGATCGCCACGCGCAGCGCGAGCTGCGGCGAGACCGGAACGCGCGGGTCCCGCCGCCGGGCGGGCTCGATCGCGCTCACGCGGGCGCTCCCATGCGTGCCTGTGCGGTCATGGGCGGGAGAGCGGGCTCAGACCGCCGGTCGTGTACGCGCGCCGGCGCCGCCGGCGGCGTGGGTCCTCGGGCAGCGCGCCCTCCAGGACGCGGCGCGTCAGCGCCCACATCGGCAGCGCGACGATCGTGTTGACGACGATCCCGAGCACGATCTGGCGCAGCAGCTCGAAGCTGACGGGCGCGTCGACCCCGAGCATGAACTCCATCAGCGAATAGCCGATCAGCCAGACGGCGGTGGCGCTCGCGCCGAGCGCCAACGGGGTGAGCGCCGACTGCGGGTCGCGCAGCTCGCGCAACCTTCCGCACCAGTAGCCGATCAGGGTGAAGATCAGCGATGTCAGGCCAAGCGTCTGCAGCAGCGCCAGGTCGACGAGCAGGCCGACCGCGAAGCCGCACGCGGCGCCGACGCTGGAGCCGCACAGCAGCCCCACGAACGCCACCAGCAGCGCAGACAGGTCGGCGTTCACGCCGAACACCGGCACCTCGGAGACCACGCCGATCTGGAAGAACACGACGAGCAGCGCAAACGCCGCCAGGCGCAGGATCAGCGAGGCGGGGGCAGAGCCGCTCATCCTCCCACCTGCGTCGAGGCGAGCTGTTCGCCGGCGGGAGCGCTGCTCTGTTCCGAGGGCAGGCTGGCCGCCAGCCGGCTGAGGTTCAACGCCCGCGTTCCCGCCCCCGTCGTCAGCACCTGGACGACGTCCAGGTCGTGCAGGTTGGCGATCGGGTGCACGTTGACGGACTTGTACGCGCTTTCTTCGTTGACCGAGGTGACCTGCCCGATGATCAGCCCCGGCGGGAACAGCGAGGGGTAGGCGGGCGTGACGGTGCCCGAGGTGACGACGTATTCGCCGCCGTTGGCTCGCGTGGTGCTGGGCAGGTATTGGAGCAGCAGGTCGTTGGGTTCGCCCACCTTGGGCTGCACCAGGCCTGTGGCGGTGTCCGTGCCGATCCGCGCCGAGACCCCCATCGAGCTGTCCGTGATGAGGTCGACCTGGGCGCCGTCGCCGACGGCCCACGCCACCCTCCCGACCAGCCCTTCTTCGTTGATCACCGGATCGTTGACCCGGATACCCGACGATTCGCCCTTGTCGATGTTGACTGTCGCATACCACAGGTTCGAGGGTTTGCCGACCACGGTGGCGGTCACCGGACGGTAGTCGCTCACGCCGAGCTGATCGAGGTGGGTGAGCGCCAGCAGCTGGTGGTAGGTGCGTTTTTCAGCCTGCTCGGCGACCAGTTCGCGGCGCAGTTTCTCGGTCTGCTTGAGCGACTGGGCCAGCTGGCTTTTGGCGTGCAGCGTGTTGCCGAACCAGCTGAACAGGTCGCGCACCGGCTTCAGCGCCTTGTTGGCGCCGTCCTGGATCGGCGCGACGACGGTCAGGAAGTCACGCTGCACGGCGTGCAGGCGGCCGTTGGGAGCCTCGCCGAAGTATGCGGTCAGCAGCAGCAGGGAGAGCACGACGAGCAGCGCAAGGACCGCGCGTCGACGCCGTACCGTCTTGTCGTACATCGATGACTACCTTCCGAAGCGTTGACTGCACAGAGTACCCACGCGGCAGGCGGGGTGAGTAAGGACGGATGGGCATCCCATCCGTGCACTCGGGCTCTAGCGGCGGCGGCGATTGCGCGAGGTGCGGTTGGAGCGGTGGATCGCCTCGAACTCCTCCAGCGAGCGTCCCGACCCGACCGCCACGCATGTCAGCGGCGACTCGGCCAGGTGCGCGGGCATCTGGGTCTCCTCGCGCAGTCGCTCGTCGAGGCCCTGCAGCAGCGAGCCGCCGCCGGCGAGCATGATGCCGCGGTCCATGATGTCCGACGCGAGCTCCGGCGGCGTGCGGTCGAGCGTCTCCTTGACCGCGTCGATGATCTGGTTCAGCGGCTCCGCCAGCGCCGTGCGGATCTCCTCGCTGGTCAGCACCACGGTCTTCGGCAGGCCGGCGACCATGTCGCGGCCCCTGATCTCCGCCTGCAGCTCCTCGGACATCGGACACGCCGAGCCGATCTCGAGCTTGAGCTCCTCAGCCGTCTGCTGGCCGATGAGCAGCTTGTACTCCTTCTTGGCGTAGTTGATGATCGCCTCGTCCATCTCGTCGCCGCCCACGCGGATCGACTGGGAGACCACGATCCCGCCGAGCGAGATGACCGCCACCTCGGACGTGCCGCCGCCGATGTCGACGACCATCGAGCCGGTCGGCTCGCCCACGGGCAGCCCCGCGCCGATCGCCGCCGCCATCGGCTCCTCGATCAGATATGCCGTGCGCGCCCCCGCCGACAGGCACGCCTCCTCGACCGCGCGCTTCTCGACGCCCGTCACCCCCGACGGCACGCACACGACCACGCGCGGGTGCGCCCAGCGGTTCTGGTGGACCTTCTGGATGAAGTGCCTGAGCATCTGCTCGGTCACGTCGAAGTCGGCGATCACGCCGTCCTTGAGCGGGCGGATCGCCTGGATCGTCCCCGGCGTGCGCCCGAGCATGCGCTTGGCCTCGATGCCCACCGCGTGCACTTCGCCGGTGCGCGAGTCGATCGCCACGACGCTCGGCTCCGAGAGCACGATGCCCCGTCCGCGCACGTACACGAGCGTGTTGGCCGTTCCCAGGTCGACCGCCATGTCGCGACCGCCGAATCCCGTCAGATAGCTGAAGATGCCCATATAGAGAGGGGGCACGCTCGGATCCGGCACGCTCGGATCCGGTCCGACGCCGCTGCCGATCACAGATCGGCCAGCAGCGCGTTCGGCGGCCAGCGCTCATCGGGGGCGCACCCGAGGCGCAGTCTAGCGGACTCCCCCGCCCGCCCTGCAACATCTGGCAGTGGATTTGCAGATCCGACAGCGCGATGTCGGCGCGACGGCGGGAACGCCCCTCTCGCTGCGACGAACCAGAGGGTGATGCGGGTCAGCCACCTGCACCGACGAAAATGTCGGTATCACAAACGTATTTACCACTGGTTGGTGCACACGTTGCGAGGTGACAATGGACATGCGAGAGACAAGCTGTGTATATACATTGGCTACCGCACCACGAAAAGGGAACACTCGTGCAGCTCCGCCTTCACAGCGCGTGTCCCCTGGATCGCCGACTATCCACCCGCGGCCGGGCGATCCCCCAGCAGCTCGGGGTACACGTCCAGGAGCCTCGCCAGCGGCAGGCCGACGACGTTCTCGTAGTCGCCCGCCACACACCGCACGAGCGCCGCGCCGGCGCCCTGGATGGCGTAGCCGCCCGCCCGCCCGCGCCACTCGCCCGTGGCCAGATACCAGTCGAGCAGCCGCTCCTCGAGCGCGCGGAAGGTGACCTCGGTGCGGGCGACGGCCGTGCGGAGGGCGCCCGTGGGCTGCGCGAGCTGCCGGGCGCTCGGAGATCGAACGGCCTCAGGCCGGTGCGGGTGGCCGTCGGGGAGCAGCAGGGCCAGGCCGCTGACCACCTCGTGCGTCCTGGCGCTCAGGATCCTCAGGGTCTCGCGGGCCGCGCCCGCGTCAGCCGGCTTGCCGTAGATCTGACCGTCGAGCACCACGACGGTGTCGCATCCGAGCACAACCTCGCGCGCCCCCGTGCGGCACGCGGCGCGCGCCTTGCGCAGCGCGTTCTCCACCGTCACCGCGCCGGGCTCGCCGCGCTCGAGCTCCGGCTCGCTCGACGCCCTGACCGTGAACTCGACTCCCAGGCGCTCGAGAATCGCCCGCCGCTGAGGCGAGGCCGAGGCGAGGATCAGCGGGAGTCGCGCGGGTATGGCTAGCGCAGATGCTCGAAGAACAGCGCCGCCTCGCGCGCGGCGGACTCCGGCGAATCCGAGCCGTGCACCATGTTGGCGCCCATCGCGATCGCGAAATCGCCGCGGATCGAGCCGGGGGCAGCCTCCAGCGGGTCGGTCGCGCCTATCAGCTGGCGCGCCGCCCTGACCGCATCGGCCCCCTCCAGCACCATCGCCACGATCGGACCGGAGCAGATGAAGTCGACCAGCTCCGCGAAGAACGGCCGCTCGGCGTGCTCGGCGTAATGGCGCTCGGCCAGCTCCCGCTCGACGGTCATGTGCCGCAGCGCGACGATGCCCAGGCCCTTGCGCTCGAAGCGCGCGATGATCTCTCCGGTCAGGCCTCGTGCGAAGGCGTCGGGCTTGACGAGGATCAGCGTTCGTTCCATGGATTCCTTTGTGGTCGGGGCTGCTCAGGAGGTCGGGCGGGCGCGCCCGCCGGGACGGCCGGCGCGAGCGGCGGACCTGCTGGCCGATCGCTGCTCGGCGGCGGACCCGATCGCCGGCTCGGAGGTGATCGCGGTCGCCGCCGGCTCGTCCTCGCCCTCCGCGGGCGCGCTCGCCGGCTCGCCGAGATCGGCCACCTCGCCGAGATCCGCCACCTCGCCCTCGCGCGATGCGGCGCGGCGGCGACGTGAGCGCGCCGGCGCGATTCCGGGGACGTCGGCTTCGCAATAGGGGCAGATCGTCCACGCCCGGTCGAGCGGACGCGAGCAGCTCGCGCAGCGCTCCTTGAGCTTGCGCAGGCAGCTGGGGCAGCGGATGAAGTCGCGCTCCACCCGATAGTCGCAGTGGGGGCACAGCGCCTGCTCGAGCTGCTGCAGGCGCGCCTCGGCCGCCTGCGTCTCCAGCTCCCGCTCACGCACGTCCTCCAGGTACTCGGGGGGACGCAGGATCATGTAGATGATCGTGCCGACGAACGGGAACAGCGACGCCGCCGTGGCGCAGCCGATCAGCGCCGGATCTTCGATCCTGCGGCGCGCGTCGGCGTAGGTCCAGTACACCAGCGACACGTACAGGACCGCTACGAACAGAATCAGCAAATCGACGGCCAGGTTCAAGCCGCTGCTTTCGATGCCGAAATATGCGAGGGGAAGCATCGGCCGGCTGAGTTTAGAGAAACAACCGGCCAAAGCCGTAGCCAGCGGCGAAGAATACGAGGATGACCAGCGCCACGATCAGGGCGACGGCGCCGATCATGGTGAGCACGGATGGACCCTGGTCGTTCATCTGGCGGAGCTCCGCCGAGCGGCCTTCGCCACGGGCAGGGCGTCGGGAGCGCCCAGCCGTCCGAGCAGGTCCCCGACGAGGTACACCGATCCGGTCGCCAGCACGGCGCCCGCGCGCTCGCGGGCCCAGCGCTGCGCCTGCTCGAGCGCGCGCGAGGGCACCGGCTCGCACGCGCTCGCATCGAAGCCCAGCTGCCGCGCCAGCGACTGCAGCGCCGCCGGCGAGAGCGCGCGGCTGCTGGGGGGAGCGGTGAACCATGCCCGCCTCACCAGCGGCAGCAGCGCCGCGAGCATCGCCGCGGCGTCCTTGTCCTCGAGCACCCCGAGCACCAACGCGAGCGGCCCGGGTGGGCAGGGTGGGCGGGCTTCCAATACATCCGGCAGCGACTCGACGAGGGCCCTGACGGCGTCGGGATTGTGCGCGCCGTCGAGCACCGTCGGCGGGTCCACGCCCACCAGCTGCAGGCGCCCGGGCACGGCGGTGCAGGCGGCGGCCTGCGCGACGGCCTGCTCGCGCAGCGGTATGCCGGCCGACTGCAGGTATGTCGCGGCGGCGGCGCGCGCGAGCGCGAAGTTGCGGCGCTGGAAGACGCCCCGCGCCAGCAGCTCGGTGGTGGCCGGCGCGGCTCGCGCGCGCACGATCGGCGCCTCGCGCTCACGCGCCACCCGCTCGGCCACGGCCAGCGCCGGCGCCGCCAGCTCCTCTCCGAGCACGAGCGCCGCTCGCGGCCGCACGACCGCGAGCTTCTCCTCGGCGATGTCCTTGATCGTCGGCCCCAGCCAGCGGGTGTGCTCGAGCCCGACGTTCGTGAGGACCGTGACCCGCGCCTCGATCACGCTGGTCGCGTCGTAGCGGCCGCCCAGCCCGGCCTCCACGACCGCCACGTCCACCTCCCGGCGGGCCATCTCCCACAGCGCAGCGGCCGTCAGCAGTTCGAACTGGGTCACGTGGTCGTCCTCGGCGAGCGTGCGGTTGACGCGCTCGGCCGCCCACCAAGCACGCGCGATCGCCGCTGCGAACGCGTCGGCGTCGAGCTCGCGCCCGTCGACGAGCACGCGTTCGCGATAGGAGATCAGGTGGGGTGAGAGGTAGGCGCCCGTCCGCAGGCCGTGACGCTCGAGGATCGCAGCGGTCATCCGCGTGGTCGAGGACTTGCCGTTGGTGCCGAGCACCTGGATGGCGTCGAATCGACGCTCGGGAGAGCCCAGCACGGTCATCATCCGCCGCATCCTGTCCAGCCCGAAGCGCATCCCGAACAGCTCCAGCGAGCGCAGCTGGCGCTCGGCCTGCGCCTCGGTCCAGATCGTGCGCTCGGACTGATGCATGTCTCAGGAGTGCTGTCCAGGCGCCGGCCCGGAGCGGCTAGGCGTCGGGGTGCTTGCGCAGGTAGTCGATGAACAACGGGCGCAGCGCCTCGCCGAGCTGGCCGTCGCCGCTGTGCAGCGCGTCGTAGATCTTGCCTTTGGCGAACTGGACGTCGTACTCGGCCTCGCCCTCGTCCCCGCTGAGCGCCTGCGCCGCGGGGACCACCTTGAGCAGCGTCCAGAAGAACTTGACGTCCAGATGCCTCTCCGCGCGAGCGAGAGCGCGGTCGTGCAGCTCGTGCGTGGATAGCTCGTCGAGCGCGTCGGCCATCTCGCCCGTCAGTCGCCTTTCGCGCGGGCGCTCACGCGGAGGCGCGCCGACGGCGCTTGCGAGCACCGCGTCCACCCCGCGCGAGCCCCAGCAGCTCGCGGCCGATCCCTTTGAGATCGAGCTTTCGCGCCAGCCTGCGCAGCTCCATGCGCTCCTTCGTGCTGAGATTGCCCAGCCGCCCGTGCGAGTCGCGTACAAGACGGGTCAGGCGCGCACGATCCTTCTCCGAGAGCGAGCGCCAGCGTCGCCCGATCACGACGACCCCCTGCAGCAGCGCCGCCCACGGCAGCGCCTTCAGGCGCTCGTGCTTGGACTTGGACGCGGCGGTTGATCTGGACACAGTCGCGATGGTAGCGGTCGGGCGGCCTTCGCGGATCGCAGGCCGTCGCGGCGGCGAGCTACGCCGACTCCTCGCGCAGCGCCGCGTCGTCGGCTTCCTCCGGCGCCGCTTCGGTGACGAGCGTCGGCGTGAGGCCCTTCTCGACGGTCTCCTTGGTTACCACGCACTTCTTCACGTCGCGGCGGGAGGGCAGCTCGAACTGCACCTCCAGCAGGATCTCCTCGATGATCGAGCGCAGGCCGCGCGCGCCGGTTTCGCGTTCCAGGCCCTTTTCGGCCACGGCGACGAGCGAGTCCTCGGAGAACACCAGCTCGATGCCGTCGAACGCGAAGAAGCGCTGGAACTGCTTCACCAGCGCGTTGCGTGGCTCGACGAGGATCGACACGAGGTCCTCGCGCGTGAGCTGGTGCACGGCGGACATCACCGGCAGGCGGCCGATGAACTCGGGGATCAGCCCGTACTCGATCAGATCCTCGGGCAGGCACTGCTCGAACACTTCGCCGGTGTCGCGCTCGGCCTTGGCCTCGATCGCGGCCGCGAAGCCGACGCCTTTGTGGCCGATGCGGCGCTCGATCACCTTGTCGAGGTTGGCGAACGCACCGCCGCACACGAACAGCACGTTGGTCGTGTCGATCGTCAGGAACTCCTGGTGTGGGTGCTTGCGCCCGCCCTGGGGCGGCACCGACGCCTGCGTGCCCTCGAGGATCTTCAGCAGCGCCTGCTGGACGCCCTCGCCGGAGACGTCGCGCGTGATCGACGGGTTGTCCGCCTTGCGCGCGATCTTGTCGACCTCGTCGATGTAGATGATCCCCGTTTCCGCCTTCTTGACGTCGTAGTCGGCGGCCTGGATCAGCTTCAGCAGGATGTTCTCGACGTCCTCGCCCACGTAGCCCGCCTCTGTCAGCGCGGTCGCGTCGGCGATCGCAAACGGCACGTTGAGGATGCGCGCGAGCGTCTGCGCGAGCAGCGTCTTGCCGCAGCCGGTGGGGCCGAGCAGCAGGATGTTGGACTTCTGCAGCTCGATGTCCGAGTCGCCGGACATCATCATCTGCACGCGCTTGTAGTGGTTGTAGACGGCCACCGACAGCGTGCGCTTGGAGGGGTCCTGCCCGACGACGTACTCGTCGAGCACCTCGTAGATCTCGCGTGGCTTGGGCAGGCTCTCGATGTCGAACGCCGGCGGCGCCGAGAGCTCCTCGTCGATGATCTCGTTGCAGAGGTCGATGCACTCGTCGCAGATGTACACGCCCGGGCCGGCGATCAGCTTCTTGACCTGTCGCTGGGACTTGCCGCAGAAGCTGCAAAGCAGCTGCTCGTTGGAATCTGTGGGTCTGGCCATATCCTTTTACCGCTCTCCCATGTCGCTCAGGGAAAAGGCGGTCGCTGAGCAAGCGAGGCACGGACGCAGGGAGCGTGGCGTGCTTCGCACGCGAGCGACCGAGGACACAGCCTCGCGCCGCTCAGCGGGCGCCTTTTAGTGCTCTGAGATCACTCGATCGATAATGCCATACTCCTTCGCCTCCTCCGAGCTCATGAAGTAGTCGCGCTCGGTGTCCGTGCGCACCTGCTCGAGGTCCTTGTGCGTGTGCTTGGCGATGATCTCGTCCAGACGCCTGCGCACGTCGATGATCTCCCTGGCGTGGATCTCGATGTCGGTCGCCTGTCCTTCGAAGCTGGAGGAGACCTGGTGGATCAGGATCTTGGCGTTGGGCAGCGCCATGCGCTTGCCCTCCGCGCCCCCGGCCAGCAGCAGCGCGCCCATCGACATCGCGATGCCCACGCAGATCGTCTGCACGGCGGGCTTGATGAACTGCATGGTGTCGTAGATCGCCAGGCCCGCGTAGACCGAGCCGCCGGGTGAGTTGATGTACAGCGAGACGTCCTTCTCGGGGTCCTCGGACTCGAGGTGCAGCAGCTGCGCGACGATCAGGTTTGCGATCTGATCGTCCACGGGTGTGCCGAGGAAGATGATCCGCTCGTTGAGCAGACGGCTGTAGATGTCGAACGCGCGCTCGCCGCGCGAGGTCTGCTCGACGACCATCGGGACAAGTGGGCTCATAGTGCTCGCGTCTGGCTCATGGTCCTCGCCTTTGTTTCGCCTCGCCGACCGGATTCCTTTACAAGGCTAGCTGGCCGAACCCTGATCGGTCGGAGTCCACAGCCGCGCGGGCGCCGCGGCCGGCTCGCTCTTGGTGGCGCTCGACGCCTCGCTCGCCTTCGCCGGCGTCCACAGCGCCTCGCGCGCCTGGGCCTGCGCGAGCGGGATCGGCTTGGCGGCGGCAGCGATCAGGTCGATCGCCTCGCGCGCCGCGAGATCCTCGCGCGCCTCCTCCAGGCGTCCGGCTGTGCGCAGGCGCTCGAGCAGCGCGTGCGGCTCGATCGCCTCCCGTTCGGCGGTCGGCGCGAGCGCCCCCAGCAGCTCCTCCTCGGAGGGGCTGATGCTCTCGGCGGCGACGATCGCCGTGATGACGGCCTCGCGGCGCAGCGCCAGCTCGGCTTCGGGCTCCATCTCCTCGAGGATGTCGGTCTCCTGGCGCCCGACGATCTGCAGGTAGGACTCGCGCGAGACCCCGCGGTGGGAGAGCGAGTGCAGCATCCGCTCCCACATCTCCCGCGCCCTCGCCTTGACGAGCTCGGGCGTGAGCTCCACCCGCGCGCCCGCCACCGCCGCGTCCAGCGCCGCCTGGCGGAACTCGGCCTCGATCCGCTCCCGATCGACGTCGGTCAGCCGCCGGCGGATGTCCTCGCGCAGCTCCTGCAGATCGTCGAAGCCGGCGTCGATCGCGAAGTCCTCGTCCACGGCCGGGAGCTCCTTGAGCTTGACCTCCTTGACGGTCACCTCGAAGGACGCCTCCCGTCCGGCCAGCTCCTGGTTGGCGTAGTCGGCGGGGAACGTCAGCGCGACGGTGCGGGTGTCTCCCGCGCCCGCGCCCAGCAGCCCCTCCTCGAAGCCGGGAATGAGGTTGCCGGCGCCGAGCTCGACGAGCTGGTCGCGGCCCTCGCCGCCGGCGAACGGCTCCCAGCCTCGCTCGCCCTGCGCGGCGTCGGTCGCGAGCGAGCCGACGTAGTCGACCACGACGAAGTCGCCCGCGTCGGCGGGGCGCTCGGCGGTCTGCAGCCGTGCCAGGCGCTCGCGCATGGCTTCGATCTCCTGCTGGATCTGCTCGTCCGCGACCTCGGGCTCGCGACGCGCCACCTCCAGCTCCCTGTACTGGCCCAGCTCGGCCTTCGGGAGCACTCCGATCTCGATCGAGAACTCGAGCGCCTGGCCCTGCGGCGGCAGCTCGCCCAGATCGAGCTGCGGATCGCCGACGGGCACGATGCCGGCGCTCTCGATCGCGTCGGAGTACCAGCTGGAGAGCGTGTCGCGCACCGCCTCCTCGAGCACGGCCTCGCGGCCGATCCGCTGGATGACCAGCGGCGCGGGCACCTTCCCGCGGCGAAAGCCCGGGAGCTTCAGCTCACGCCCGAGCTGGCGCGCCTTGCGCTCCAGCCGGCCCTCGACCTCGCCCGGCGGCACCTGCACCTGCAGGCGCACACGCGAGTCCCCGAGCTCGGTGACGGTTGTCTTGAGCGCTGGCCGGTTCGGGGATTGCAGCGAAGCGAGTGTCTCGCGGTTCGGCGGCACGCCCGCCACGATACCGTGCCGCCTGATGACGGCCCGCCCCGGCGCTCAGCCCGGCCACCCGGCTCATCGGCGCGCGCAGGCGTGGCTGTGGACGGGTCCGCTGGGCCACCTGCTGGGCGGCTCGCTGGACCTGCTGGGAGCGTTCGCCCGCTACCTGCTCGCACGGGCGCGCGGCCGGCCCATTCGCTAGTCCGGCCCGCGCGCCCGCACGGACGCTTCAGAGGGCGCCTGCGGCTAGGCGACGGCCGCGGCGCTCACACCGCCGAACGCGAGCGTCACGCCCCGCGGCACGACGAGCACGGGGCTGGTGGCGATCTCGATCAGGTGCGTCGCGGAGGAGCTCAGCGAGACGCGACCCTGCTCCACCTCGGGGCGCGAGTCGATCACGAGCAGGTCGGCCCGGTCGTTTGCGACCGGCTGGACCGTCGCTCCGAGCGCCCTGGCCAGGGCCTCGGCGGTCTCGCGCGCGCCGCCGTCGGAGTCGCCGACCGCGACGACCTCGTGGATGGGAGCGGCGTCGACACGCTCGGCGAGGTCCACCGGCGCGATCGCGATCGCGGTCCTGCCGCCTTCGAGCAGGCGCTCGGCGGAGTTGCCGATCGAGACGTGCCCTTTGGCGGTGTGGGAGTCCGAGCAGAAGACGATCACGTCGGCTCCCTCTCGCTCGGCGAGCGCCGCCAGGCCCTCGGGGGTCGAGCGGTCGGTGACGACGTGCAGGTGCGCCTGGGCGTCGCCGAGCAGCTCCACGCCGCCCTCGAGCAGCCCGTGCGCCTGGCGCTGGGCAGCGGTCTCACGGTCGCTGTCGGGCTCGTGCGAATGACGCACGTATGCGAGCGATACCTCTGCGCCGGCGCGGCCAAACAGTCGCCCCAGGGCGATCGCGTCGTCCTCGTTGGCGGTCCCGTCGTAGGAAACGATGATCTTGGTTGACATGGCTTTCTCCTTCGTGTGGTGCGGCCGTGTGAGGGCCGGAAGTTGACTGTGGGGGTTGAGGTTCTTCCTCATCTTGACACCCCCCTGCCATCAGCTCTGATGATTCTCTTGATCTCTGCTATAAGCAGAGCTTATGCTAAATGTCGCCCGCTTGAAGGTGTTGAAGGAGGTCGCCTACCGCGGCTCCTTCTCGGCCGCCGCCGTGGCGCTCGACTACACGCAGTCGGCGATCAGCCAGCAGATCGCCGCGCTGGAGAGCGAAACCGGGATGACGCTGCTGGAGCGCCATCCGCGCGGTGTCAGCCTGACCGCGGCCGGCCAGACGCTCGTGGGGCACGCCGAGGGGATCCTCGCGCGCCTGGACGCCGCCGAGGCGTCGCTGTCGGCGATCGCCGGCCTGCGCGGCGGACGGCTGCGCGTGGCGTCCTTCTCCACGGCGGGGGCCACGCTGATGCCGCTGGCGATCGCAACCTTCCGCTCCACCTATCCGGAGGTCGAGCTGACGCTCGCCGAGGGCGAGCCCGAGCAGATCGTGCCGCGCCTGCGCGCCGGCGAGCTCGACCTGGCGCTGCTGTTCGAGTTCGCCGGCGAGACCCCGCTGCCGCAGGACATGACGCGGACGGAGCTGCTCGAGGACCCGATGTACCTGGCGCTGCCGCGCGCGCATCCGCTCGCGGGCAAGCAGCGCCTGCGCCTGCACGACCTTGCCGAGGAAGCCTGGGTGCAGACCTCCCGCTCCAGTCCGTGCGCGCGTCACGTCGTGCGCAGCTGCCACGAGGCCGGCTTCGAGCCGAACGTGGCCTTCGAGAGCGACGACTACCACACCGTTCAGGGCCTGGTGGCGGCCGGCGTCGGCGTCGCGCTGATCCCCGAGCTGGCGCTGTCGGTGGTGCGCGATGACATCGTCACACGCGCCCTCGCCCCCGCGCCGCCCGTGCGTCACGTGATCGCCGCCGCGCCGGCGGGCGCCCGCCTGGTGCCGGCGGCACCGGCGATGCTGGGGATCCTCGAACAGGCCGCCGGACGGCTGAAGCGTTCGGGGCGCCCCGTCTGATCGACGGGGCGCCCCGAGTGCGACTGCCTGCTACTGGCTCAGCTCAGCGGATCATTTCGCTGGGTTTGCCTCGTATGCTTTCTTGATGAGCTTCGCGAGCTCCTTGTAACCGACCAGCGTCGGGTGGATGTCGCCATCCTTGCCTGCCGGTTTGCCGCCTTTGACCTGCACGTTCGGGTTGCACATTTCCGTGTACTTGCAGATGTTTTCCTGCTCTTCTGCCAAGCCATGTTTTTTCTTGTTGAACACCGGGAAGGGGTTCGCAAGCGTGACGTTGCTGAATGAGGGCAGGAGGTCTTTTTCGACCGCACTGTTGGCGCCTTCCTGCAGCTCGTCGCTGCCTGGAAGCACAAACGAGTCCGGGTTGTAGAAGCCGAGCAGGATGATCGGCCCCGAGTAGTAGTGGTCGAGCACGCCGAGAATGTCACCGAGGTTTTTGATGATGTGCGGAATCGTGACGTTCGGAGCGGTGTACTCGATGCATCCGAGCACGGCCCCTTCCGGCGTCGCGCCGTATTTGCTTTTGCCTTCTTTTTCGTATTCCGTGGTGACTTCGACTTCGCACTGTTTGATCGCCGCGAGCTCGTCGTTCGAGCCGATGTTGATCGTGATCGCCTTCACTTCGTTCGGTTTGCCCGTGTACGGGTTGTCCGAGGTGAGGATGCTGACCGCGTCTTCGAGCTGCGAGATGCTGCCGTATCCGGCGTGCAGCGGGAAGCCGTCGACGTTTTTGTATGCGCACGGGTGCCAGTCGCCGAGGCCCTGGTAGAGGCCCGGAGGGTCAGTTGGTTCGGTCGAGGTTTCCCCACCGAGTTCCGCGCTTTCTCCGATCAGCCCATTCGAGGTCTCACCGGGGCACGCCAGGTTCACGAGCGTGATCCCTTTGTTGGCTTTGCTGAGGTCCTTGTTGAAGAAGTTGGTAAATCCTTCTTCGAAGCGGGACGGCGACTCCGTTGGATAGTTTTCGTTGAATTTCTGTGCGCTGTAGCCGAAGCTGATCGAATCACCGAGGGCCATGTAGATCGGGCCTCCGGTCGGCGGCTGAGCGTTGGCCGCGGCCGGCGCCAACACCAGCGCCGAGAGCACGAGCACGAGCACGCACCCGATGAAGCGTCCGCGTGAGCGGAGCGAAACTGCAGAGCCATGCATGGCTGACATCTCACATCCTCCTATATCCGTACGGGACAACATGCCAGCAGGCACAGCCCCTCAATGAAATTACCCCTCTACAGGACGAGCCCCAGGCAGATTGGCACGGGGGCGCGTACCCGCAAGATAGCGCGGATTACACAGAAGTCAACCGTAGCTGCCGTCTGCGGGGAGCAGCGCGGGCCGCGAGCGGCCCGAATTCGCGGGCTCGCGGGCGCTCGGGCAGGGCAGACGGGGAGGGCGCTGGCGCCCGGCGCGGGCCCATCCGTGGGACCGTCCGAGCCGGCTGGGATATTGCTCGGTCCAGCCATCCGAGAAGGGTCGTGAGCAATGCCTGTCGTGAGTGTCCTGCTGCTGGCCGTCGGCGTCCTGCTGGGCGCGGCCTGCGCCGCCGCCCTGATGCGCTCCAATCGCGCGCGCATGCACGAGGAGCTGAAGGCGATCTCCGTCGACGTGCTCGCCCAGACCGGCGACTCGCTCGCGCAGCGGGTGGCCGAGGCGCGTCGCGCCGAGGAGGAGCGCGCGGCTGGCGAGATGGCCAGGCGGGCCGAGGAGATCAAGGGGATCGTCAGGCCGGTGCAGGAGAAGCTGGGCAGGATGGAGAGCGAGATCGGGCGCCTGGAGCGCGAGCGCAGGCAGGCGCAGGGCGAGCTCGCGCAGATGGTCCGCCACCTGGGCGAGGGCGTCGGCACGCTGCGCCAGGAGACCGGCAACCTCGTCTCGGCGCTCAAGCGCCCGTCCACCCGCGGCTCCTGGGGGGAGATCCAGCTTCGCAACGTGGTCGAGATGGCCGGGATGGTCTCCCACTGCGACTTCCTCGAGCAGAGCACCATCCACACCGGCGAGGGGACGCTGCGGCCGGACATGCTCGTGCGCCTGCCCGGCGGGAAGCTGGTCGTGGTCGACTCCAAGGTTCCGCTCGACGCGTACCTGTCGGCGCTCGAGGCCACGGGCGAGGACGAGCGCGAGCTGCATACGGCACGCCACGCGCGACAGACGCGCGAGCACATCGCCAAGCTGGCCTCCAAGGGCTATCAGCGCCAGTTCGACTCCACGCCGGAGTTCGTGGTCATGTTCGTGCCCTCCGACGGCATCTACCAGGCCGCGCTCGCCCAGGACCCTGCGTTGATCGAGTACGGCGTCCAGCAGCAGGTCCTGATGGCCACGCCCACCACGTTGATCGGCCTGCTGTGGGCGGTCCACTACGGCTGGCGCCAGGAGCTGATCGCCCAGTCCGCGCGCGAGATCGCAGAGTCCGCGCGCGAGCTGCACAGCCGCCTGGGCCGCTTCGTCGAACCGCTCTCGAAGGTCGGACGCCAGCTCGACTCGGCCGTCTGCGCCTACAACGAGGCGGTCGGCTCCTTCGACCATCGCCTCATCCCCCAGGTGCGCAGGATCGAGCAGGCGGGCGCGGCCTCCGAACGCGAGGTGCTCGCGCCGGACGCCGTCGAGATCACCGCGCGGGCGATCACCGCGCGGGCGGAGCCCGACCCGGCAGGCGCAGAGCTTCCCTCGCTGGGCGCGAGCGAGCCGTCCGATCTCCCGCCCCGCCGGAGGATCTCCAGCGGCGCCTGAGGATCACCAGGATCAGCGCGCTCGCGACGGGGACCGTCGCCGGCAGCTCGTCCACGAGGAAGAACAGCAGGTCGAAGCCCAGCGCCAGGATCGCGGTGAGCGCCGCCGCGCGAAGCTGCCAGGCGCGGCCCAGCGTGGCCGCGAGCAGCCCCCCGAGCACGCCCGCGATGAAAAGGTCCCCATAGCCCATCACCGCCGAGCCGAGCACCGCGCTCTGCAGCTGCGGCAGTCCGGCCACGGGGTGGGCGGCGTTCAGCGCGTTGTTCGGTCGCTGCAGCAGATCGGAGACCACGAGCGTCGTGTCGGCGATCGCCATCGCCACGATCCCCGCCGCCAGCCAGCGCGGAGGCGTGACCGTGGCGAGCAGCACGCCGAGCGCCGCGCAGCTGAGCGCCGAGAGCAGCAGCGCCGCCGCCTCCCCCGCCAGGCCGCCGCGGTCCACCCACGCCAGCGCGAACAGCGGCAGCACGAGCGCCACCCGCAGCGAGCGCGAGCGGCGGGGTCGGCGGGCGTTCCATGCAAGCCAGCCGAGGGCAAGCGCCGCGAGTACGGGCACCGCGCCGAGGGCGAGGTACGTCAGGCCCTGCGCACTCGCGTGTTCGGCCGCCCGCGCGCCGAACACGAACGCGATCACCGACAGCGGCGGGACGACCGCCCAACGCCGGCTGCGCAGGCGCGCCGGCAGGCCGCCGACCAGCGCGCCGGGCACCGCCACCAGCACACCCTGTGCGAGCGACAGCAGGGCGATCGAGATCCAGAACGGGAGCACCGCCGTTCGACTCTCAGTGCCCGAGCTGGACCGTCTTGACGATCAGCAGCAGCACGGCCACCACGAGGTAGCCGCGCAGCAGCAGCATGGCGGCCTTGCGGCCGGGCGACCAGGTCGGGCGCTCGAGCAGGGCGAGCGGGGGCATCGTCCACATGCTCCGCCTCTCCCTGGCGATCTTGCTCACCTCCACCGCGGCCCCCGGCCGGTTGCGCAGGGCGAGCACCGCCATCCCGGCCAGCACGGCCAGCAGCACGAGCGACAGGTACAGGAACAGGCGCGTCACGTTCACGCTCGGGAAGACCGTGCTCGCCATCAGGATCAGCGAGAGCTCGACCAGCACGCCGACGATCACGCTCGCGATCGCGTTCAGCCACGGGGCGTTGCACCACGGCCCGAGCACCTCGCGGTCGTTGCACAGCAGCAGCAGGAACACCGTCGCGCTCGGCAGCAGCACTCCCGCCAGCGCCTGCACCGAGGTCGTGATCAGCCCGAGCGGCGCGCCCGGGATCAGCACCACTCCCGCCGCCGCCATCACCATCACCGTGAAGCTCGCGTAGAACAGCTTTGCGTCCAGCGGACCGCGGTTGAGGGAGTGCTTGGCGCCGAACACGTCGCCGAACGCGTAGGAGGTCGCGAGCGTCACCGCCGCCGCTCCGATCAGCGAGGCGTTGAGCAGCACGATCGCGAAGAACGTCCCCGCCGAGGACCCCAGGTGCCGGGCGAGCTCGCCGGCCACGGCGCCCGCGTTCGTGAAGCGCCCGAAGTCCGAGCTGCCGCCGAACGCGAACGCGGCGACGGCGATCAGCGCGCCCGCGCCGATCACCACCACGAACGCGCCGATCACCGTGTCCGCGCGCTCGTAGTTGATCCAGCGCGGCGTGATCCGCTTGTCGATGATGTTCGACTGCTGGAAGAACAGCTGCCAGGGCGCCACCGTCGTGCCCACGATCGCGATGATCAGCAGCACCGCAGTCGAGCTGGCGCCACCGTGGATGCTCGGGAGGAAGGTGTGATGGACCATGTCCCCCACGTTCGGGTGCGCGAGCACGAGCAGCGGAATCACCAGGAAGTTGGCCACCACGAACACGTACATGAACCGCTCCCAGCTGCGGAAGCTGCCCGTCGAGGTGATCGCCACCAGCGCCAGCGCCGCGATCGGCACCGCCAGGTACTGGCTGACACCGAAGTAGCCGAGCGCCAGGCTCACGCCGATGAACTCGGTGACGATCGTCAGGAAGTTCAGGAGGAACAGGTCGCCGACCGAGAACGCGCCCCAGAACTTGCCGAAGCGCTCGAAGATCAGCCGCGCGTGTCCGACGCCGGTGACCGCGCCCAGGCGGATGACCATCTCCTGGTTGACGATCAGCACGGGGATCAGCAGCGCCAGCACCCACAGCAGGCTCGTCCCGTAGTTCTGCCCGGCCTGCGCGTAGGTGGAGACGCCGCCGGCGTCGTTGTCGCCGACCATCACGATCAGGCCGGGGCCCATGATCGCCAGCAGCGCGATGCCCCGCGAGCGCCAGCCGTGACGCTCGCCGCTGTCGTGCACCGCGATCGTCCCCAGCGCGCCGCGGATGTCGCCGATGTGCGCCTCGTCCAGGACCGGAGGCACGCCCTCGGGCTGGCGCTGCGTGGATAGCGTCGTCTCCTGCTCGGCCATCTCGGGTCCACCTCCTTTCCTTGCTCGCGGGACTGAACGTCACTCTCGGCGAGCGCTCACACGCGCCTCCGGCGCGCACCGGCGCTCCTCGGCGCACGCCCGCGCGGACGGAGTCCCCGGGCAGCGGTCAGACCAGGTGGGACAAGCCCGACGGGCGCGCGGCCGGCTGGGTACTTCGCGGCTGTTCTCGATCCATGCCGGCCTCCTCTCTGTGCGCCGTGTGCGGGGCTGTCGAACGCCAGCCTAGCAACGGGCGCTCACGACCGCGGGCGGGCGGGCACCTAGTCCCGCACGAGACCGAATCGCCGCCGCCAGCCGCTTGGAAGCGTCAGCTCGAGCACGTCGTCGACCGTGACCACGCCCACCATCCGCTCGTCGCCGTCGAGGACCGGGAGCATCACCAGGTTGTAGTCGGTCATCATGCGCGCCACCTCCGGAAGATCGGCGTCGGTGCCCACCCACACGGGCTCCCGCTCGGCGATCTCATCGAGCGCGCGATCCCCGCCGGCACGCAGCAGGCTCACCACGAACACCGAGCCGAGCAATCCGCCCTCGCCGTCCAGCAGGTACACCGTCGTCAACATGCCCGCCCCCAGCTTGCTCGAGCGCACCTTCTCGAGCGCCTGCGCCACCGTGTCGGTCGGCGCCAGGCTGATGAAATCGGGGCTCATCAGCCCGCCGGCGGTGGACGGGTTGTAGCCGAGCAGCGCCTCGATCTGGCGCCGCTGGGTCGCCGGCAGCAGCGCGAGGATCCGCCCCCGGCGCTCCTGGTCGATCTCGACGATCAGATCGGCGGCGTCGTCGGCGGCCATGCGCGCGACGACCGCCGCCGCCTGGGTGTCCGGACGCTCGCGGATGAACTCCAGCTGGTGATGCTCGTCGAGCTCCTCGAAGACGTCCGCCTCGAGCTCGCGGTCCTGCGCCACCGCCTCGATCAGCTCCTCGCCCTCCTCGTGCGAGGCGGCCTCCACCAGATCGGCGATCTCGGCTGGATGCAGATTGGCGAGCTTGCGATGTGAGAAGCGCAGGCGCGAGCTGGGGACGTGGCCGACGAACGGCTCCATGTCCGCCCAGTCCAGGAACGGCCGGTCGGCTGCCATCGCCCGCAGGCGCCGCGGCAGCGCGCGACGCAGCTGCGCGCGCGCGCTGTGATCGACGCCGACCACCCGCCACCAGCCCTCGATGCACGCCAGCTCGATCTCGCGCGCCGTGACGAGCCTGGGGGGATCCGACTCCACGTCAACGAGCTTGCGCCCGAGCACGTCCGCGCCGAGCAGCACCTCGCCGGCGCGCCGCTCGAACCGGCCCAGGCTGAGCTTCTCCCCCGACAGGCGCACCGCGCCGGGCGCCAGCGACGCGATCCGGTCGACCGGGACGAACAGCTCGCGTCCGCCGATCCTCGCCTTCAGGCCGGTCATCGGCGGATAGCCGCCGTCGGCCAGACGCACGATCACGTCCTCGACGCGGCCCAGCCTGTCACCCGCCCGATCCAGGAGCGGGCTGCGCAGCACCGACGAGAGATGCACTACCGGCTGTGGCAAATCGCCCCCAACGTTACCCCTCGTCACGGACCAGCAGCGATGCCCCGATCGCGCCGCCGAGGTCGCCCAGCGCCGCCACGTGCACCTGCGGGGGCCGGGAGTCGGCGAACAGGTGCGGCTGCATCGCATCGGCGATGCGCTGGGCGTAGGGGTGTCCCAGCCTGATCCCCAGCCCGCCGCCGATGATCACGCCCTCTACGTCGAGCACGTTCACCACCGAGGCCACCCCCGCGCCGAGCGCCCTGACCGCGCGCTCGAGTGTCTGGATCGCCAGCTTGTCGCCGTGCGCGAGCGCACGCGCCCAGATGCCGCTGGTCAGGCGCGCGCGATCGTGCTCCTTCATCAGCTTGAAGAGATCGGTCTTGCGACCGTGCCCCTCGTGCAGCTTGCGCACATGCGCTTCCATCGACGCCCGGCCGGCGTACGCCTCCATGCAGCCGCGCCGCCCGCACGTGCAGCGCGCCCCGTCGATCTCCACCACCACGTGACCGATCTCGCCGGCGCCGCCGCGCCCGGTCCACGGCCTGCCGTCGAGGATCAGGCCTCCGCCGACGCCCGTCCCCCAGAACACGCCCAGCAGCGAGTCATACAGCCGGCCCGCCCCCAGTTTGAACTCGGCGTCGGTCGCCACCTGCACGTCGTTGCCGACCGCGACCTTGCAGCCGAGCGCGCCTTCGAGCGTGCTCGCCAGCGGGAACGCGCCTTCCCAGCCGGGCAGGTTGCGAGCGCTGGTCACGTTGCCCGCGTCGATCGTGCCCGGAGACCCGACCCCCACCCCCGCCAGCGCCGCCGACTCCACCTCCGCGGCCTTGGCCGCGTCGCGCAGCGCCGTCTCCATCTCCGCCGCGACGTCCGCCGGACCGCCCGTCGTCGGCGTGGCCCGACGGGCCGAGCCGAGCACGCTGTGCTCGTCGTCGACGATCGCCGCCTGGATCTTGGTCCCACCGAGGTCGATCCCGCCGTAGGTGGACATCCGAGCGGATGATCGCAGACCGTCTGGGTGGATTCGGGACCCGTCCCGACAGGAGTGCGCGCTCGCCTGACCGGATCGGTGCTCCGCTCCCCTGACGGGATCGGTGCTCACATAAAGAAGGACCTCAGCGAGCTTTAGGTGAATTTAGGCCTGCTTGCAGCCTTTCTTCGCACTCTCTTACAGGCTTCAACCAGCATCTGAGTCAACGCAATGACCGAGCGCGCCGGAGCATCCTGGGTCGTCTACGCACTGGGAGTTCTCTGCGCCGGTGCGATCGTCGCCGCCGTCCTCGTCGTGGGACCCGCGTCGGGCAGTCAGGCGACGATCACGCGCACCGCCACCGTCGCCCGGGGGGTCGTGCAATCGACCGTGTCCGGCAGCGGCAACCTGCAGGCCGCCAGCCAGCTGAACCTCGGCTTCAAGACCGGTGGAACCGTCACCCACATCTACGTGTCCCAGGGCGAGCAGGTCGCGCAGGGCCAGCTGCTGGCCACGCTCGACCCCCAGAGCGCCGAAGTGACCCTGGAACAGGCCAAGGCCAGCCTGCAGTCCGCCGAAGCCAACCTCGCCAAGGAGGAAGAAACCGACGGTGAAACCTCGACCGGAGGCGACAGCGGATCGAGCGGGGGGACCAGCGCCGCCGCCGCCTCCGCCGCGTCGGTGAGCGACACGAGCGCCGCGCCGATCGCCGCCGCGGCCAGCGCGCCGACGAGCACCTACCCGAGCGCTCCGCCATCCACCACGACCACGGCCACCTCCCCCGCCGCCACGACGCCCGCCGCCGCCACGCCGGCGAGCACCACGCCCGCCGCGACCACCCCCAGCACCACCTCGCCAAGCCACAGGAAGACCTCGACGAAGACCACCCCCACGACGACCTCCAAGAGCAGGAGCACCACCACACCGACCACCACCACCAAGGACAGGGAACGGGAAGACGAAAAAACCAAGGAAAAAGAAAAGGAAAAAGTCAGCGCGGCCACGCGCGAAGCGAACCTCGCCTCCGCCAGGGCGGCCGTCAAGAGCGACAAGCTGACCGTGCAGAGCGACGAACAGGCCGTCCAGGACACCAATCTCTACGCCCCGGAGAGCGGCACGATCGTCTCGCTCTCCGGCCAGGTCGGGGAAGTCGTCTCGGGCAGCGGCACGACGAAGGCTTCGAGCTCGAGCAGCGCCTCGAGCGGATCGGGGTCGAGCGGGACCGCAGCGGCGGGCGCCGCCTCCTCGACCGGCCGCTCCGCCACGGCCGCGTCCAGCTCCACCGGCTCGGGCAGCTCCTCCAGCTCCTCGTTCGCGGTCCTCAGCGACCTCAGCTCCATGCAGCTGGTGGTGGCGCTGAGCGAATCGGAAATCGGCAACGTCAAGGACGGTCAGATCGCGACGGTCACCGTCGAAGCCATCAGCGGCGCCAAGCTGGCGGCTCACGTCAGCGAAGTCGCGCTGCTGTCCACGAGCAGCAGCGGGGCGGTGAGCTACGACGTCACCTTCCAGCTCGACCAGCTGGCGGCGGGCCTGAAGCTCGGGATGAGCGCGACCGCCGAAGTCGTCGTCAAGCAGGCCGAAGGCATCAACGTCCCGACCAGCGCCATCTCCGCTGACAGCGTCACCGTGGAGCGCGCCGGCAAGCAGGTGCGCCAGCGCGTGGTCACGGGACTGGCCGGCAACACCTCGACGATCGTCCTCAGCGGTCTGAAGGCGGGAGAAACGGTCGTGCTGCCGGCAGCGAGCACGACGAGCTCGAGCGCCGCCAGCCTCACCTCACGGCTCGGCAGCCGTGCCGGGGGCCTCGGCGCCGCCGGCGGCCTGGGCGGCGCGGGCGGCGGCTTCGCGCCCGGCGGCGGCGCCGCGTTCTTCCGGGGCGGCGGCTGATGCGCCGGCCGCTGCGCCCGGGTGTGTCGAGCGCCTCGCGCCCGTCCAGCTCCGCGCGCGTCCCGCGCAGCCGTCCGCTGGTGCGACGCGTGGCAGCGGAGCGGATCCCCGTGGGGGGCGACGGGAGCCGTCCGCGACACCCGGTCATAGACGTGCACGACGTCACCAAGATCTTCGACCTGGGCCAGATCCGGGTGCGTGCGCTGCGCAACGTCTCGCTGCGCATCGACACCGGCGATCTCGTGGCGATCATGGGCAGCTCCGGCAGCGGCAAGAGCACGCTGATGAACATCCTCGGCTGCCTGGACATACCCACGAGCGGCCGCTACCTGATCGACGGCGTGGACGTGAGCCACATGGACGAGGACGATCTCGCCGACCTGCGCAACCGCAAGATCGGCTTCGTCTTCCAGAGCTTCAACCTCGTCGCGCGCACCAGCGCGCTCGTCAACGTCGAGCTGCCGCTCGCCTACGCCGGGCTGCGGGGCGCCGAGCGCCGCAAGCGCGCCGAACGCGCGCTGCGCTCGGTGGGGATGGCCAACCGCATGCAGCATCAGCCCTCGGAGCTCTCCGGCGGCCAGCAGCAGCGTGTCGCGGTCGCGCGGGCGATCGTCACCAACCCCTCGCTGATCCTCGCCGACGAGCCGACCGGCAACCTCGACTCGCACTCCACCGAGGACGTCCTGCGGATCTTCGCGCGCCTGAACCAGGAAGGACGGACCGTCGTCCTGATCACGCACGAGCCCGACGTCGCCGAACAGAGCAAGCGCACGATCCGCCTGAGCGACGGCCAGATCGTCGAGGACCGGCGAACGCTCGACGTCCACGACCCCCCGCCCGTGCTTCGCAGCCAGAAGTCCGGCCATCCTCGCCTCGACGCCGGCGTCGTGGAGGCGCAGACATGATCGGCCCGGAGATGCTGCGCATCGCGTGGAGCGGGATCACCGCGAACAAGCTGCGCTCGGGCCTGACGATCCTCGGCATGACGATCGGGGTGGCCTCGGTGATCGTGCTGATCGCCGTCGGCAACGGCTCGTCGAAGGCCGTCCAGTCCACGATCCAGAGCCTGGGCACGAACGTGCTCGTGGTGCAGGCAAGCGGCGGCTTCCGCTTCGGCGCGGGGGCCAGCACCGCCGCCACCGTCTCGCTGAGCAAAGCCGATGCCGAAGCGCTGCAGAACCCGGATCTCGCGCCCGACGTCAAGAGCGCCTCCCCCGTCGTCGACGCCACCGACGTGAAACTCGTGTACGGCGGCACGAGCTATGAACCGTCCTCGTTCGTGGGGACCACGCCGTCCTACCTGACCGCCCACACCTACAAGATCGCCGAAGGCGCCGCGTTCACGCAAGCCGACGTCTCCGAACACAGGCGCGTGGCGGTCATCGGCCACGAAGTCGTGCAGGAACTGTTCGCCGGCGCCAGCGCCGTCGGGCAGAACATGAAGGTCAACGGCAGCAACTACGAAGTGGTCGGCGTGCTCGCCAAAAAGGGAACCAACGGCACCACCAACGAGGACGACGTCGTGATGGCCCCGATCACGACCGTGCAGGACTCGCTCACCGGCGTCGGGCCGATCGACTCGATCACCGTCCAGGCCAAGTCCGAATCCTCGCTCAACGCCGCCGAAGCGGAGGTCACCACGATCCTCGAGGAACGCCACAGGATCAAGGACACCTCCGAACCGGGCTTCAGCGTGCTCAACCAGGGCTCGCTGCTGGAAACCTCCAGCTCCACCAGCAGCGTGTTCACCACGCTGCTGGGCGAGGTGGCCGCGATCTCGCTGCTCGTCGGCGGCATCGGCGTCATGAACATCATGCTCGTGTCCGTCACCGAGCGCACGCGCGAGATCGGCATCCGCAAGGCGGTCGGCGCGCGACGCTCGGACATCCTCACCCAGTTCCTGACCGAGGCCGTGCTGGTCTCCCTGTTCGGCGGCATCGCCGGAGTGGCCGTCGGCGTGATCGGCAGCCAGTTCGAGATCGCCGGCGTGCATCCGGAGATCGCCACGTACTCGATCTTCCTCGCCTTCGGCGCGGCGCTGGCCTCCGGCCTGTTCTTCGGAACCTACCCCGCCGCCCGCGCCGCCCACCTGCGACCGATCGAAGCGCTGCGCTTTGAGTGACCCATCTTCCCCCCACGAGGAGCCCGCGATGCCCCACGACGAGCCCGCCATACACGACACCCCCGCGCAGGACACCGTCGTCCAGGACGCCGCCGTCCCGGCGCGGGCGACCCCCGCCTACGAGCCGCCGGCCTACGTCGCGGTCGAGGACCAGGACGAATGGCTGGAGGAGCCCGAGCTGCCCCCCCGTCCACGCCGGCGCCTGCTCGGGACGGGCGGCAGTCGCGTGTTCCTCGCGCTGCTGGGCGTGCTGCTGATCGCCTGCGGGTTCATCGGCGGCGTGCTCGTGGAGAAGGGCGAAACCTCCTCGAGCTCTTCCGCCGCCGGCGCGTCCGGCCTGGCCTCTCGCTTCGCGGCGCTGCGCGGAGGCGCCTCGAGCACGGGTGCGAAATCCGCCGCCGCAGGCGGATCTTCAAGCGCGGTCACAGGCTTCACCCGCCCGACCGCCGGTACGGTCGCCTACCTGGCGGGCAGCACGCTGTACGTGACCAACTCCGAAGGCAACACCATCAAGGTCACGACCTCGCCGGGCACCAGCGTCACAAAGACCGTGAAGGCGAGCGTCAGCGGCATTCACCCCGGCGAAACGGTGACCGTCACCGGCGCCACCGGCTCCAGCGGGGCGCTCAGCGCCGAAGCGATCAGCGTCGGCTCGAGTGGCGGCGGCCTGGCGGCGCTGTTCGGCGGCTCGAGCTCGAGCACCGGCTCCAGCGGCGGCTCGAGCGCCGGTGGCGCGGCGTCCCTGTTCGGCAGCGGCTGAGGAGGCTCACGACATTACCCAGGACTTAGCGAGAAGACGCACCATCCAACCTGGCGTACTGCTCGCGCCGCGAGGCGCGGCCGTCCGCGAGCACGATCATTCGACAAGGAGCTCAATGCCTCAAATCACCAGCAGCAGACGCAGACGCACCCCCACGGCCGCGGCCGTCCTTCTCGTGGCGCTAGCCAGCCTCCTGCTGACGGCATGCGGAAGCTCCTCGACCACGACCACCACCACAAGCGCGAGCGCCGCCACGTCCACCACGGGCGGGGCGACGGGCGGGGCGACGGGCCGTGGCGGAAGCCGCTTCTCGGCGCTGCGCGAATGCCTGCAGAAGAACGGCATCACGCTGCCAAAATTCACACCGGGCAAACGGCCGGCGCCCGGAGCGGGCGGCTTCCCCGGCGGCGCCGGCGGTCCGACGCTCCCGAAGGGCGTGAGCAGAGCGCAGTATGAAGCCGCGCTGAAGAAGTGCGGGGGAAACCTGAACGGTGGCGCCTTCTTCCGCGGCGGCGCCGGCCGTTTCAACAGCCCCGTGGTCAAGCAGGCGCTCGCGAAGTTCGCGGCGTGCATGCACGAAAACGGCATCGACGTCCCCGCTCCCAACACGTCCGGCAAAGGCCCGATCTTCGACACCAAAGGCCTGAACACGACCAGCGCGACGTTCAAAGCCGCCGAGACGAAGTGCAGCAGCGACCTGCGCGGCGCCTTTCGCGCCCGTCCGGGCGCCGCCGGAGCACCGCCCGGGACCGCTGGAGCGCCCGGAGCCGCGGGAACGCCCGGAGCCGCTGGAACGCCCGGAGCCGCGGGAGGCCCCGGAGGGGCTGGCGAACCAGGAGCGCCCTCGACGGCCGGCTAACTACCGGCTACGGGCGCTTCGGGTCGGGGATGGCCGCGGAGCTCGGCTTGCTGCGGATCGTGGGTGCGGGGATGGCTGCCACCCGTTCCATCAGCTGGCTCCACTGCGCGGCGCTCAGGGCGCTCGTGGTGACCACCGGCGAGGGGGCGGTCCGGCCTGAGCGCGCCGAGTGAGCGGCGGTGGCGGCCGCGGCCGGGTTGATGGTCGTGGTGGCGGCGGGCGTCGGGCTGAACTCGAGGTGGATGCGGTTCCAGTACGCCGAGGAGGCGTGCGTGCTCGGCGAGCCGGGATAACGCATGAGGCTGGCGATCGCGTGGGGCACGAATTCGCCGGGAAGCGTCAGCAGCGTGCGGATCGTCAGGTCGGTGATCGTTTCCGGCCCCTGGTGGCCGGCGATCGCGATGCCGTTGATCGCGGATATGTCCACCTCGTCTCCGGTGAACCCAGCTGGCAGCGCGCCGGAGGCCGTGTACTGACGCGCAGCGCAGCGCAGCGCGCTGACGGTCGGGGCCAGCCCGCTGCGCGACAGGAACGCGAGCACCGCCAGGACACGCCTGTCGACCATGCCCGCGGCGACTTCGTGGCGCCCGCACGCGTCGATCGTGATCCCGGGATCGGACAGCACGGCGCGCTCGAGCTGGGTCTTCGACAGCAGGAAGACGTCGCTGGCGGTCGCGCCGAGCAGCGCGTTGGTCGCCCTCGCCCCCTGCGGGTGCAGCGCCGTCTGCAGCTGCGCCCAGTTGGCCAGGACCGGACCCGGGTTGACCGTTTCGCCGTCGCCGGCGGGGCGGATCGCGAAGCGCAGGTGGCCGTCTCGCGCTCCGGGCGGCACGCGCACGCGACCGAGCACGGTGCCCGACGCCACCACCGAGCCGCGCCGCAGTGGCAGGCGCTGACCGACGCTGGCGCTCCTGGCCCTCCTGGCAGCGCTGGCGACGGCGGCCGCGCGCGCGTCCGGGTTGCCCGGGTGAGCGAACAGGCGGAGCTTGTCCATGCCGGCGGGCGCCGCTTCCTCCGAAGCCGCCTGGACGGAGAGCAGGCCATGATCCGAGGGGCCCTTCGCAAGCGGCGTCTTCACGCTGAGGGTCACCGGCGACTGGATTCCCGCGCTGGCGGGCTGCGAGGGCGCGGGGTCGCGCGTGCTGGCCGCTTCGACGACCGGAGACTTCACCCGCGCCCGCGGCGCCTTCGGCAGGACGTAGGTGGGGGCGATGCTGCCCAGCCCGGCGTAGGTGAACACGTCGCCGTATACGTCGCGCAGCACCACGTACTTGCCGAGCTTGCGGGAGTCGCCGATCCGCATGATGCGACCGTCCTGAACGGCGACCACCGACGCGTTCGGGGCGCTCAGCAGTTCGATCAGCTGAAGGGCCGGGGCGGGCGAGCTGCCGGACTTGGACGTCGCGGCGGCAGCCGCCGCGCTCGGCGACAGCGGCGCCGATGAGCCCGGGGCGCCGGCGCTCGGGGCAGTGACGCCGGGGAGCGCCGTCGCGCCCGCGGTCGCGCTCGCCGCCGGCGGGGTCGCGGCGGGCAGCGGACCCCACGCGAGCTGCTTGCCCGTCACGGGCAGGCGCCCGTCGATCAGGCCGGTGAGCGTCGCTATCACCGCCTTGGGATAGCTGGAGATCAGCTTGGCCCGCAGCAGCACCGAGTCGACGTATTCTTCGGAGTGGTTGTAGGCCAGGATCGCGGCCCGCAGGTTGGTCGCGGCCCCTGCCGCCCGCAGGTAGCGCGCGGCCGCGAAGATCGCGTCCACGGGGTTGTACGGGTCCGCGTAGCCGGCGTTCAGGGCGTCCACGCCGTACTGGAGCCACGTGCTGGGCATGAACTGCATCCACCCGACCGCTCCCGCCGTGGAGACCGACAGGTCGCTGCCGTAGTCGGTCTCGATTTCGTTGATCGCGGCGAGGATCTGCCACGGCACGCCGTACTGGACCGCCGCCGCCTTGTAGATGGGCAGCAGAAACAGCGGTATGCGGTAGAAGCTCAGCGCCTGGGCGGACGCTTCCGAGGAGGCGAGCAGCGCCGCGAGCGCCCCCGCCTCGGCCGCCACCGACTGCGGCGAGGCCGCCACGTTGTTGGGTCCCGAGGCCTTTTCGCTGGGCTTTTTCGACTTTCTCCTGGTGCTCTTGGTGCTCGCGTTGGTCGTCGTCGTGCTGGGGTTCGACGGGGCGCTGGGGGTGGCCTTCTGCTTGCGCCGGAGCACCACCGTGGGCACCTCCGGGGCAGACGGCGCGGGAGTGGGCACCTGCGGGGCGCTCGACGTTGGGACGGTCGAGCTGGGGGCGGTCGAGCTGGGGGCGGTCGAGGTTTCCGTGGGCGTGGTGCTCGCGGCGGGCGTCGTCGAGGTGGTGCTCGACGGTTCGCTCGACGTCGTCGTCTGGGAGCCGGCGCCCGATTCGGCGGCCGCCGCTTCGGAGGAGCCGTCGCTGGGGACCGGGGCGCCGGTCGTCCCGGTGGCCCCGAACGCCGCGCCCGCGAGCGGGCCTCCGAGCCCGGCCGCCGTCAACCCGCCGCCCGCGAGGGCGGACATCATCGCGCGCAGAGCCCTGCGGCGGGCGCGGTTCAAAGGCGGCATACGCGGTTATCGATCATCTCGGGGACGTCCCATTGCTGTGGTTGGCGCAGCTAGCCCACAAACGCGGGATACGCCCACCGGGATTCTTATCGGCAGCGAACCATGAATCCGTAAAGGATTCGTAATCGCACCGGCAAATCGTGGAGCATGCGGATCCCATTGCAGGCGGGCACCTCGCAGACGGTAACGACACCGGGGCGCAAGCGTCGCGGTCGGGTCGCGGTCGGCCGCCCGCTGCGTCTTCTAGACGACTCGCCGCACTCCTGCCGATACGCGCGCGGCCGGTGCGACGCCTCCCGCTTGTATCGGACCGCCCGAGCGCACTATTGTTGACAGCGGAACGGGTCAGCCGTATGACAGGATCGGCGATTTTGTGCGGTCCGCAACGAAGTGGGGTCGAGGATGAGCCACAGTGGGAGTCGGATGGTTGCAGCGCTGGCCTGCGGCGTCGCGTCGATGGCCTGCGGGGCGTCGCTGCTGACGCCCGGCCTCGCGCGAGCCGAAGAAACCGTGACCATCACCGAAGCGGGCTTCTCGCCCAACGCGCTCGGCGCGCCGACGAACGCCTTCGGACGCGCCACGATCGGCTCGACCCTGCCGGTGCCCTCGCCGATCACCCACGTCGAAGTGCTCGGCCCGGCGGGGGTGACGCTGGGCCTGGAAGGCACCGGGATCTGCAACAGGGAAAAGCTCGAACAGCTCGGCCCGCAGGCCTGTCCCTCCGACTCCAAGGCCGGGTTCGGCGGCGGCGAGGGCGTCTATGAACTCGCCCACGAAATCGTCGAAGAGGAATACACGCTGGACTTCTTCCTGTCCGACAACCACCCGGGGCACGTCGCGCTGCTGATCTTCCTCAAGGGCTCCAGTCCCGTGTCGATCGAAATCGTGTTCACGGCCACGATCATCACGGGTCCCCCGCCCTACGGGCTCGGCTTCAGCGCCGAAGTGCCGCTCATCAAAGTCCTTCCCGAAGCCTCCGACGCCTCCGCAAAGAGCGCCTTCGTGACGCTCGGTGCGCATGACGTCGCCTATTACAAGAAGGTCCACGGCAAGCGCAAGCTCGTCCACGTCAAGGGGATCGTCCTGCCCGAACACTGCCCGCACGGGGGTTGGCCGGTCGCCTCGCGGTTCAGCTTCCAGGACGGCTCGACCGTTCTGGCCAAGCGCAAGGTTCCCTGCCCGTAGTGATGAGGGCGCCGGCGCGGGGGCTCCCGGCTGTGCTCGCTGTCACCGGCCGGGCGGCGTGGGCGCTCCCGGCCGTGCTCGCAGTGATCGGCTGGGCGGCGGGGGTCGCAGCAGGCGCGGGTGCGGCGACCGTCGCGTCCATCCGCCCCTCCTTCCTGCCCGACCGGCTCGGGGCCGGCACCGCCTTCACGCTCGCGCTGCGCTTCTCCGGCGGCGAAGAAGGCGTCCCCGCCCCCGTGCGCACGATCGTCCTGCGACTGCCGGCGGGCCTGGGGATCGACCTGCGCGGGGTGGGGACGTGCCCCACGGCCCGCCTGCGGCGCGAGGGTCCGGCGGGCTGTCCGGCGGGCTCGCTGCTCGGACGCGGTCACGCGGTGCTCGAGGTGCACGCCGGCTCGCAGACGATTCCCGAGCAATCCACGCTGTGGGCCTTTCACAGCGCCAACGTAGGCGGCCGCCCGGCGATGGCCATCTTCGGCCGGGGCAACACGCCGCTGCAGCGGCAGACCATCAGCACCGGCGTCCTGACGCCCGCCGCTCCTCCATACAGCTACGAGCTGACGGTGTCGATACCAGCGATCCCGACGCTTGTGTATGAGCCGGACGCGTCCTTCGCCTCGCTGTCGCTGACGATCGGCCGACTCGAAGGCACTCCGCGGGCGCACGCCGCCGCCGGGGCGATCACCGTGCCGCGCAGCTGCCCGCACGGCGGGTTTCCGTTCGCCGCCGCGTTCACCTTCGGCGACGGCTCCACCGCCGCCGCCAGCGCCGCCGTGGCCTGCCCGTAGCCGCCGCCGCGGCCTGCCCATAGCGGCGCCAAAGCGATATCCTGTGGCCCGTGGAAACGATCTTCTCCGTGCTGCAGGTCGCCATCGCGCTGATCCTGGTGTTCCTCGTGCTGATGCACTCGGGCAAGGACTCCGGCCTCTCGGGCGCGTTCGGGGTGGGGAGCGGAACGGGCCCGCTCGGCGGCGGATCGCTGGTCGAGCGCAACCTCAACCGCTGGACCGTCTTCTTCGCCGTGCTGTTCTTCCTGAACGCATTCCTGCTGCTCAAGGCCCCTTGGGCCTGAGTCGCTCGAGCCGGTTGAGAATCTCGATCGCCTCCGCGCGCAGATCGGCGTCGATCGCCTCGTAGTCCGCGCGCGAGAGCTTGCCCGTGCGGTAGTCGAGCTCCGCGTCGCGGATCTCGCGGTACTTGGCCTCGCGCGCCGCCTCCAGCTCATCCCGCGCGTATGCGGGTCGCGAAGCGGGCGCGTCACCTGTCGCGTCACCGGGATTGGATAGAGCCGCCCTCGTGCCCGACCCGGTGTCGCGGACCCGGCGCGCGCGGCGCACCGGCGCGCCGACGACGAGCACGACGAGCCCGACCAGCACCAATGTGAGGATCGCTATCAGGAGGACCACGCCGCCGGGCGCGTCAGGCGCGGGCCAGGCCCCGCAGGGCGCGAGCACGCGAGCGTGCGGCGACGCGGCGGCGAACGGCCGCCGGCGCCGGCCACAGCGCGATCAGGCCACCGCCGAAGCTGATCAGCCCGCCGAGCCAGATCCACATCACCAGTGGTGAGACGAGGAGGTTGAACTGCGCCTGGGGCGGGTGCTTCAGATAGGCGCGGGCGAGGTAGGCGATCGCGACGAGCGCGTCTTCCGAGGGCAGCGTGCTGTTGCCAACGCTGATGATCCGCTTGAGCGCAGGCGCTTCGATGTCGGGCTCGATCGCGCTCCACACGTTGCGCGTGAGCGAGGCGTCCATCGCCACGTGGCTGACCGCCTGTCCGCCGATGAGGCTGCCGACGGTGCCCTGGCTGGCTTCGTCGGAGGCATAGAAGCCCTCGCTGGGGTTCAGCGTGGCGACGTGGTGTCCGTCCTTGGTGACGTCCAGCACCGCCCCCAGGCTCAGCGTCGAGCCGGTGTGCGCCTGGTCGTACTTCGGGGTGATCGTGGCCGTCGGGCGCACATAGCGCACCGTGTAGGCGCCGACACGGGTGGACTGCCCCGGCGACAGGCCCAGTTGCGAGGCGTGCTGGAAGGACGAGGACGCGGCCACCCCCACGAACAGGACGGCGATGCCGACATGCACGATGTAGCCGCCGTAGCGGCGGCGGTTGCGCCGCACGAGCGCCAGCAGCGCCAGCGGCGCCGGCTCGCCGGCCATCGCGCGGCGCGCGCGCGTGCCGCGCAAGAACTCCTGTCCGATGCTGCCGAACACGAACGCCGCGCAGCAGAACATGGCGCTCGCGAGCGGCCTCTGGGTGAGGGGCGGTGGGCTTCCGATCAACGCCAGCGCCAGCAGGGTGAGCAGCGCGGACGCGGTGGGCACCACGAAGTTGCGCCGGGCGTTGGCCAGCGTCGCGCGTCGCCACGCGATCACCGGTCCGACGCCGCTGAGCAGCACCAGGATCAACGCCAGCGGCACCGTGTAGCGATCGAACCACGGCGGACCGACCGAGGCTTCCTGGCCGGTGATCGCCTCGGAGATCAGCGGGAAGTAGGTGCCCCACAGGATCACGAAGCACAACCCCACGAGCACGATGTTGTTCGCCAGGAAGATCGACTCGCGCGAGAGCAGCGAGTCCAGGCGGTGCTCGGAGCGCAGCATCTCCCGACGAGAGCTCACGAGGTAGATCGAGCCGGCGATCAACGCCGCGATCAGCACCACGAACGGCACCCCCAGCGTATGCCCGCCGAACGCGTGAATCGAGTCGAGGATCCCGCTGCGCACCAGGAACGTGCCCATGATCGCAAGCGTCCCGGTGGCCAGCGCCAGCGACACGTTCCACACCTTCAGCATCCCGCGCTTCTCCTGGATCATCAACGAGTGCAGGAACGCCGTGCCCGTCAGCCACGGCAGCAGCGCGGCGTTCTCCACCGCATCCCAACCCCAGTAGCCGCCCCAGCCGAGCTCCGAGTAGGACCACAGGGCGCCCAGCAGGATCCCGGCCCCCAGGAACAGCCATGCGGCGAACGCGAAGCGACGGATCGATTTGATCCAGTCCGCGTCGACCCTGCGCGCCAGCAGCGCGCCCATGCCGAACGCCAGCGGGATGATGCACAGCGTGTAGCCCGAATACAGCATCGGCGGGTGGATCATCATCGTCGGGAAGCGCAGCAGCGGATCCAGCCCGGCCCCTTCCGGCGGCACCGGATGGAGGGTCGTGAACGGGTTGGCGTAGAACACCATCAGCGCCACGAAGAAGCCGCCGAAACCGAGCAGGATCGCGGTCGCGTACGCGGCCACGTCGCGCATGCGCTTGCGGGTGATGAACAGCGCCAGGCTCGACCACAGCGACAGCAGCCACGCCCACAGCAGCAGCGAGCCTTCCTGGGAGGACCACACCGCGGCGGCCCGGTAGAACTCAGGCGTCGTGCGGCTGGATGTGTCGGCGACCGCCTTGAACGCGAAGTCGTTGCTCAGGAACGCGACCTCCAGCACCAGGAACGCGACCGTCAGGATCCCCGCCAGCGCGTACACCGAGCGCCGCCCTGACTCCGAGAACTCCACGCGCCCGCTGCGCACCCCGTACAGCGAGGCGCCGATGCCGTACGCGCACACCGCCAGCGCCAGCAGCAGACACGCGAACCCGAAGCCCGACACTCAGGAGTTCTGGTTCTCGCTCGGAGGAGCGGCCTGGTACTTGGAGGGACACTTCGTGATCAACGAGTTGCGTTCCCCGACGTACCGCCCGCCCTGCTTCTGCACCGTCACGATCACCTCGCGGCCTTCGCGGAACGGGTCCGGCACGATGCCCGTGTACGCCAACGCTATCTCCGTCCCCCCGACGCGATCCTCCACGGCGAAGTCCAGGATCGCGCCTTCCCGGTGCACCGAGCCCTTCACGACGGTCCCGGTCAACTGGTAGCTGCGACCGGGCTGGGCCTCGCGGACGAGTTGGCTGGGCGTCAGCGCCGGGCTGGCGGCGCTGAAGCTCGTGTAGATCAACGCGCTCGCCAGCACGACGGCCGCACTCAACGCCACCACCAAGCGCACCGTTCGCTTACGCGCGGGGTTCATCGCCGGCAAGTATCGCAAACGGCGTTTGCGCCCGCGTCAGCGGCCCGCCGGCGAGGAGCGCCGGCGCTCGCCGCGGCGATCGACCAGGAAACAATGGTTGCATGGCGAAACCTTTAGCCGTGCCTGACGTTGTAGGAGGTAGCGCATCATGAGACCGAGCCTCCTGCATACCCGCGACGAGCGGCGTGACTCGCGCCGGCAGCGCCACAGGCGCGCGGCTCGTACGGGCGAGTCCGCCGCGCAGCCCTGCGATCCCGCCGCGCAGCCCTGCGAGCCCGCAGCGCCGCCCCGCGATCCCGCCGTCCAGCGTGTGCGCGAGGCCGGCGGGCCGGTGGATCGGGCCTCATACACGTGCGCGTGCGGCTACCTGTTCAGCGCGGCCGTCTCGACGACCGTCGCCTGCCCGCACTGCGGCGCGGATCAGGCCTGGTAGGCGCGCCGCTCGCACGAGCGACGCGCCCGCCGTCCTACTTAGCCTTGACTTCGAACGCCGGCTGTTCGTACTTCCAGTTGCATTCCGGTTCGGTCTGGATCCCTGTCGCTGTGAAGGAGCCGAGGGTTCCTCCGCAGTCGATCGGGCTGTACGTCGTGCTGAGGAAGACCTGTTCGGGGAGCGGGTCGCTGCCCACCGACGGGGGTGCCACCGCCACCCGTTCGTAGTCCTCGCCTTCACATTCTTTGGTCACGGGGTTTTCATGCCCCGGGGCGCACACGTAATCCGCGTTGATCGCCACGTTCAGCGAGTCGTACGGCCCCGCTTCACCGGTCGGTTCACTGCCGTAGGTCTCGGTGTTGTAGGCGACCGCGATGATCGCGTCCGCGGGCAGCGTGGCGCCGGGAAACGCGAAGCTGGCCTTGACAGCCTTCGCGAAAGCGCATTCCTTGCCATAGCCTTTGACGTCTTCGGGCATTTCGAGCGGGCACTTCGCGCGCTCGGATGGCCGGTAATGGATCTTGACCATCCTCGTGATCCGCGCGATCGGCGAGCTCAGCGAGCCCACTCGGTAGATGTTGAGCGTGATCGGCCATTCGAAGCTCGCGCCCTTGGCGGTTGTGCACGTGGCTCCGCTGCCGGACTGACATGCGTAGCTCTCGAGGTCCACGACGATCGTCGGGCTCGTGCGAGCCGTCCCTCCGAACTGGACCTCGCCGCCGAATTCCGACACCGAGTCCGACTCGAAGCCAAGCGCTGGCAACCCAGCCTTGGGGCGAGGGCTCGGGATGTTCTTGTAGATCACTTCGGACGCGCTCGCCGCCCCGGCCGCGAGGGCCAAGATAGCGGTTGCCGCGAGCAGCGCCGCAGCCAACCGGGCGAGCCTCGCTGGAATCCTTCCGTACATGTGTGTCTCCGTTCGTTGCGTCAAGTCCTCTGCTTCGAGTCCATCGACGTGTGAGCCCCTCCAGGGCCTGTGTGGACGAACGCCGCATGGACCGTCCAGCAGCCTCCATGCGAGGTCTGTTCGGGCAACGATCCCCTCCGCGCAGCACCCGTCCTTGATAGGACGGTATTCACAGATTGGCCCTATGTCAAGCGCGTACCGCTCGACGCGAGCAGCCAACCGCCGGCTACGTGATGTGCATCCCCGTGATCGCGCGCGCGATCACCATCTGCTGGATCTCGGCGGTGCCCTCGAAGATGTCGTAGATCTTCGCGTCGCGGTGCCAGCGCTCGACGGGGAACTCGCGCGTGTAGCCGTTGCCGCCGAGGATCTGCATCGCGCGCTCGGTCACCCACACGGCGACCTCGCCGGCCTTGAGCTTGCTCATCGAGCCCTCGGCGTTCTCGAACGCCACCAGGTTGCGCCCCATCCACGAGGCGCGCCAGATGAGCAGGCGGGCGGCGTCGATCTCGAGCTTCATGCGCGCGAGCGTGAATGCGATCGCCTGGTTCTCGACGATCTTCTTGCCGAACTGCTCGCGCTCCATGGAGTACGCGAGCGCGTACTCGTAGGCGGCGCGCGCGACGCCGAGCGCCTGCGCGCCGACGGTCGGGCGCGATGCCTCGAAGGTCTGCATCGCGGCCTGGGAGTTGCTGCGCTTGCCCTCGCGCACGCGGGCGATACGCTCGTCGAGCTTGTCCTTGCCCCCCAGCACGTGGCCGGCGGGCACCCGGCAGTCGTCGAGGAACACGTCCGCGGTGTGGGATGCGCGCAGACCGTGCTTGGAGACCTTGCTGCCCTGGGAGATGCCCTTGGCCTCGCTCATCGGCACGACGAACGCCGCGTGGCCGCGCGCCCCCAGCTCCGGATCGACCGTCGCGATCACGACGTGGACGTCGGCGATGCCGCCGTTGGTCGCCCATGCCTTCTGGCCGTTGATGACCCACTCGCCGGTGGCCTCGTCGAACTTGGCGCGTGTGCGCAGAGCGGAGACGTCCGAGCCGGCGTTCGGCTCGGAGGCGCAGAACGCCGCGACCTTGACGTCGTCCTGGGTGCCGAAGCAGCGTGGAATCCACTCCCCGATCTGCTCGCCCGAGCCCTGGCCGAAGATCGCCGCCACCGCGAGCGCCGTGCCCATGATCGACATGCCGATTCCCGCGTCGCCCCAGAACAGCTCCTCGTTGACGATCGGCAGCGTCAGCCCGGTCGGGTCGGCGAAGAACTGCGCGAGTCCTTCGAAGCCGTAGAGCCCGATCTTCGCGGCCTCCTGAAGGATCGGCCAGGGCGTCTGCTCCTTCTCGTCCCACTCGTGGGCAGCCGGGCGCACGACGTCGGCGGCGAAGCCGTGGACCCAGTCGCGAATGTCCTTCTGGTCCTGGCTCAGCGCCAGCGAGAACGTGACGTCCTGGTTGGCTGCGCCGGCGATTGCCTCGACCGCGGCCTCTGCTGCCCCCGCGACCTCGCTGGCCGTGGGGCTGGAGACGGACGAAGCTGTTGTGGGTGGGGCTGACATCGAGTGGGATCTCCTTTTGGGGTTACGGGGGCGCGGCGGAAATCGGGCTGACACCATTGCCCTCGAGCGGGCCGGCGTAAACCCTTGACACAGACCTCGCCGCGACCCTTGACAGGGTACCCCACGCGGGGCCCTCGTGCTAGCGCGTCTGCCAGGCTTCCTCGCCACGCGTGAGCGCGAGAACCTCCTTGGGCAGCGTGCCCGCGGCCACGTCGGCGACGGTCACATGCTCGAGCACTTTGCGCAGGTTGGCGCGCAGCGCGATCCACACCTGCTGCAGGCTCTCGGCCGAGCCGGCGTACTCGACCTCCTCCGGTCGTTGCCCGCGCACCCCCACCAGCGGACCCTCGACCGCGCGGATGATCTGGGCCAGGTTGACCTCGTCGGCGGGCTGGGCCAGCCAGTAGCCGCCCTCGGGGCCGCGCTGGCTGCGGACGATGCCCGAGGAGCGCAGCTGCGTGAGGATGTTCTCCAGGAAGGACACGGGGATGCTCTGAGCCTGGGCGACTTCGTCCACCTTGCGCGGCGAGTCCTGGCCGCTGTCGACGAGCTCCACGACGGCCCGTACGGCGTAGTCGGCCTTGGCGGTCACGTGCATACCGTGATTCTCACGTATTCGACGGCGAACCGGCGCGCGGGCCACGAAGTTAGGCAACCCTAACCCTGTGCTACCGTCCTCTTGTCATCCCGACCACGTAGATCGGATTTGCAACATGAACAGCGGTACGAGCCGACTTTCGGTGCGCGGGCTGTGGAAGGGCTACCCGGGCACGACCGTGCTCCAGGGTGTGGATCTCGCGGTGCAGGCGGGGTCGCTGACCGCCGTGCTCGGCCTTTCCGGTTGCGGGAAGACGACGCTGCTGCGGGTGATCGCGGGCTTCGAGCGAGCGGAGCAGGGCAGCGTGTCGCTCGGCGCGCTGACCCTCGACGACGGGCGCACCCATCTCGCGCCCGAGAAGCGCGGTGTCGGCTACGTGCCCCAGGAGGGCGCGCTGTTCCCGCATCTGAGCGTCCAGCAGAACGTCGGCTTCGGCCTCTCCCGCCGCGAGCGTCGCGGCAAGGCGGTCGCCGAGCTGCTCGAGATGGTCGGGATCGCGCCACTCGCGCGACGTCTGCCGCACGAGCTCTCCGGCGGCGAGCAGCAGCGCGTCGCGCTCGCCCGCGCGCTCGCCCGTCGCCCGCAGGCGCTGCTGCTGGATGAGCCGTTCTCCTCGCTGGACGCCTCGCTGCGCAGCCGGGTGCGCGAGGAGGTGCACGAGCTCCTGCGCGAGCAGGGCATGACGACGGTGCTGGTCACCCACGACCAGGACGAGGCTCTGTCGCTGGCCGACGTCGTGGCGGTCCTGCGCGACGGCAGGATCGTCCAGCAGGGCGCGCCGGTGGAGCTGTACGAGCGGCCCGCCGACGAGCGGCTGGCGCGCTTCCTCGGCGCGGTCAACGTGATCGACGCGCAGCTGCAGGACGGCACCGCGCGCACCGCGCTGGGCGCGCTGGCGCTGCGCGAGGATGCGGCCGGTGGTGACGCTGGGAGGGGGGCGGTGATCGTGCGTCCCGAGCAGCTCGACGTGCGCGTGCGCGGGCAGGGCGCCGCCGGCGCCGTCACGGGCCTCGACGGCCGCGTGGAGCAATGCCGCTACTACGGCCATGACGCGCTGCTGCACATCCGCCCGGAGAAGCCGGGCAACGCCGAGCTGCTGCTCGCGCGGGTGCACGGCGAGCAGGCGCTGGCGGTCGGCACGCCGGTGACCGTGGCCGCCCATGGGCCGGTCGCACCGCTCCAGTAAAATCGAGCGTCGATGAGCGAGCGCGAGCAGCGGACCTACAGCGTCACCGGCATGTCCTGCGAGCACTGCGTCGCGGCGGTCACCGCCGAGGTCGGCGAGCTCCCGGGCGTGAGCGGCGTCGACGTCGACCTGGACAGCGGCGAGGTCGTCGTGCGCGGCAGCGACCTCGACGGCGAGGCCGTCCGGGCCGCCGTGGAAGCGGCCGGATACGCGCTCGCGAGCTGAGCCACCGGGAACAGCGCGACCGCGAGCAGCACGAACAGCGGTCCCGCGTTGACGTCGGTCGCGTTACCGATCCAGAACGGGCCGCCGAGGCTCTGCCCGAAAACCCAGTAGGCGAGCGAGACGACGATCCCGACGGCGAGCGCCGGCCAGCGCAGCGGCGTCCAGACGCCGATCGCCACCGCGACAGAGACGATCGCGAGCACGACGGCGATCGTCGTGCCGTGACCCTGCGTGTGGTTCCCGACCGAGCTCTGGACCTTGCCGAGCCAGTGCGGCGCTGCTTCGGCCATCCCTTTGATCATTTCGTGGGTCGCGGCATTCGCGCGGTTGACGTTCACGAGCCACAGGCCCGCCGAGAGAAGCCACAGCCCCGACCACGCGTACAGGCCGCCGCGGTCGCCGAGCGGTCCTCTGTCCGCCGGCGAGCGCCCGGTCTCCCTGCTCGTGGGATAGACGAGCAGACCGATGAGCGCGTACAGGATCACCGCCCCGGGCGCGCCCATCAGCGGCGAGGGCAGGGTGTTCGAGGTCAGGCCGCCGAAGCCCTCGCCGAACCACCAGACCAGCGGTGCCCACGCGAAGGACAGGAGCAGCGCGGGCTTGACGGTCTTCCTGCTGAGGATCAGCCCGAGCCCGATCGCGCACTGGATCTCGGCGGCGAGCGTGTTCCACAGCGTGAGGTCGCGCCCGTAGAAGCTGTCGATCGTTCTCATCGGGCCGCCGACGATCGACCACTGTTTTTCTGCTGCCGGCCCGAAGACTTCGGTGACGATGCCGTGCGTGTACATGAAGCTCTGGAACTGGAGCAGGCCGGCGAGCAGCCAGATCAGGCCGAGTGCGATCTGGATGCCGCGCGTGGTGAGGATCGGAGACCGACGGGATCTCCGATCGTGGGCAGAGAGCCCGGAGGGCTGGGTCGCGCGACCGCCGAGCGGGGCGCTCATGACGACGGCGCGTGGGCCCGTGCGCACGCCGGTTGATGAAGTTCGGACATGACGACGACTCCTCTGTCGCTCACCGACCCGGCCTGGCCAGAAGCCGGCCGGCGCCGTGACTCGCCCCGCGCGAGCGGGGCCTCGCGGTGCGGACGCGAGCCGCCGAGTGCCTCAGCGGCAGCCCGCGAGCGCCAGCGGCGGAGCACGGCCCGCCAGCGCCACCGCGATCAGACGTCCACCCCGCGCGACGCGCACCTCGCGGCGCAGGGATACGACGATCGCGTGCGCGGCGCTCGCGCGGCGCGGACGGCGGGCACGCAGCCTTGCGATGACGCGCTCACCCAGGTAGGGCCGGGTGAGCATCATCAGCGCCAGCAACACGGCGGGGAGCATCGTCAGCGCGCCGCTCTGCAGCGCATCCACCGCTCCACTGAGCGCAAGCGCCACGAGGGTAGCCAGCGCGAGGATCAGCGCCAGGCGCCAAACGAGGCGTGCCCGCGGTCCGAGGACAGAGCGAACGCTGCTCATCGCGCGGCAATATTAGCCTAGTGAAGGCGCCGCCGCGCCTGTGCGGATGGCGCCGTGCCGGCGCGCCGACAGCGCCACGCGAGCCAAACTTGCTGTGCTACATTCGAGCTCTCGTGGGCAGCATGAGCGGCATGAGCATGGGCCGCGGCGGCGGTCACTCGACGACGTTGGGGGGGATGTCGATGGGCGCCGGCGGACACGGCACGACCAACATCCTGCCGGAGTGGCTGGCGGTGATCTGGATGCTGGCGTTCGTCGCGATCGTCGTCATCCACACACGCCACGTGCTCGACAGCGGTGGCCAGCGGCGGATCTGGCACTCGGGCCACGTGCTGATGGCCTTCGGGATGGCGTTCATGTTCGCGCCGGCCTCGATCGACCACTTCAACGTCCCGAGCGGCTTCTGGCAGCTCGCGTTCGCCAACGGCGCGATCGCGATCGTCCTGTGGATGCTCACCCAGGCGGTCAGCGGCCGCCCCGTCAACGTGCTGTGGCCGGTGATGGCGATCGACCTCGGGGCGATGGCCTACATGTGGTCGCCCAGCGGCTTCCAGGCGCCGCTGACGTGGCTGCTCGTCGCCTACTTCGCCGCGCAGTCGCTGCTGTGGGTGAGCGACCGCATGCGCGAGGTCGACCACAGAACGCTGCTGGGCGGCGGCGTCTCGGTAACACCCGGCGGCGCCGTCGCGATGGCCGCCGCCGAGCCGCTGGTCTGCTTCCGCGACCTGCGGGCGTCGATGTTCGCGATGACGCTCGGCATGGCGTACATGTTCGCCGCGATGCAGCTGATGATGTAGCGGTCAGTTGATCGGCACCGCGAAGGAGCCGCTCAGGGGGCGCCCGGCGCCGTCGAGGCCGGCGATGTGGAAGTCCCAGACGCCACGCGTGAGCTGGACCTGGGCGATGTCGTGGCCGGTGCCGGCGTGGTAGAAGGTGACGTTGGCGTGCCTGCCGGTCGATGAGGTCGCGCGCATCGAGATCGAGCGATAGCTGACGCGGGCGCTGGTCGTGCCCTCGAGGTAGAGATGCAGGTTGACGAGGCCCGGCCGCAGCGGTTCGGCGTAGACCTCGAGCGTCTCGCCGGCCGGCTCGGCGAGCGTGATCGAGGCTGTCCGCGGCACGGCGAAGGAGTTCGGGTCGGCGAGCACGAGCCCGCCGAGCAGGACAGCCGGGATCGTGGCGGCCGTGGCGATGCTCAGCAGCCGCTCGCGGCGACCGCGCACGGGTGTTCGGCGACCGGGAGCGCCGAAGCGCCGCAGTCGCAGGCTGTTGGTGACGACGGTGATGCTCGAGAAGCCCATCGCCACGGCGGCCAGCGCCGGGCTGAGCAGCCCGGTCATCGCCAGCGGCAGCGCGATCAGGTTGTAGCCGAATGCCCATCCGAGGTTCTGCAGCACGATCGTGTAGGTCTCACGTGCGAGCCGAAGCGCACGCGCGACACCGCGTAGATCGCCCGAGAGCACGCTGATGTCCGCCGCCTCGATCGCCGCGCCGACGCCCGTCCCCATCGCGATCCCGAGATCCGCCCGCGCGAGCGCGGCGGCGTCGTTGACGCCGTCTCCGACCATGCCGACGCGGTGGCCCTCGCCCTGCAGCCGCGCGATCTCCTCGAGCTTCCCACTCGGGCTCACGCCCGCGCGCACGTGCTCGATGCCGACCGCCGAGGCGACCGCCCGCGCGGCGCGCGGGTTGTCGCCGGTCAGCAGCTCGACGTCGATGCCCATGCTGCGCAGCCCCGCGATCGCCGAGCGCGCCTCGGGCTTGACGGTGTCGGCCAGGGCCAGCGCGCCGACGACCTGCTGCTCGCGCTCGATCACGACCGCCGTGCGACCATCCGCCTCCCACTCCTCGAGCACGAACGCGAGCTGGGCAGCGGGCCGAGGCGAGTCCTCCGGCGAGCCCGGGCGTCCGACCCACACGCTGGAGCCGTCAACGAGCGCGCGCACGCCGCGACCGGGAATCGAGCGGAACTCGGCCGCGGGCGCCGGCTCCAGGCCGCGCTCGCGCGCCGCCGCGACGACGGCCAGCGCGACGGGATGCTCCGAGCCGGCCTCTGCGGCCGCGGCGAGCGCCAGCACCCGATCGGGGTTCTCGCCCGGAGCGCTCCAGACGTCTGCGAGCGACAGCTCGCCGGTGGTCACCGTGCCGGTCTTGTCGAGGACGATCGTGTCGAGATGCTGGCTTCGCTCGAGGATCTCCGCGCTGCGGATGAGCAGCCCGAGCCGGGCGCCGCGCCCCGTGCCGACCAGGATCGCGACGGGCGTGGCCAGGCCGAGCGCGCACGGGCAGGCGACGATCAGCACGGCGATCGTCGCGTCCAAGCCGCGCTGCAGGTGCATCGAGGCGAACATCCCCTGCAGGCCGTCGCCCGTGATGACCCACACGAGCGCCGTGAGCGCGGCGAGCACGAGCACCACCGGCACGAACACGCTCGCGATCTGATCCGCGAGCCGCTGGATCTTCGGCTTGGTGGCCTGCGCGCGCTCGACCAGCGCCACGAGCTGCGAGAGCGCGGTGTCGGCGCCGACGGCGGTGGCGCGCGCCTGCAGCACCCCGTCGACGTTCAGCGTCGCACCGGTCAAGAGCGCGCCGACGTCCTTCTCCACGGGCAGCGACTCGCCCGTGAGCATCGACTCGTCGACCGCCGAGGCGCCGGCGATGACGATCCCGTCGACCGGGACGCTGTCGCCGGGGCGCACGCGAAAGACGTCGCCGCGACGCACCTGCTCGACCGGGACCAGACGCTCGGGCGCGCCGGGATCCTCGGGATCGACGAGGCGCGCCTGCGTCGCGCCGAGCTGCGCGAGCTCGCGCACTGCGCGCCCGGAGCTGCTGCGTGCCTTGGCCTCGCACCAGCGCGCGATCAGCAGCGCCGCGATGATGATCGCGCCCATGTCGTAGCACAGCGGCATGTCGAACTTCGCCACCGGAACGCCGTGCTCGTACACCGCGTCGGCGCTCAGCAGCATGACGGTCGAGTACACGAACGCCGCGAGCGTCGAGAGCGCGATCAGCGTGTCCATGTTGGTGGCTCGCGCGCGCGCACGCGTCCACGCCGAGCGCAGGAACGGCGCTCCGCACCAGAACTGCACCGGCACCGCGAGCGCCGCTGTGATCCAGCGCGCGGTCTGATCGTGCGGTTGCGTCCACGTGAGGATCGCGATGGCCGTCGCGAGCGGCACCGCCAGCGCGATCCGCCGCACGAGGTTGGCCTGCTCGCGTGCCTCGCTGCGCTCGAGCGCCTGAAACGTCCGTGCCTGCTCGGTCGCACTCGGCGCCACCGGCGTGGCGCCGTAGCCTGCGTGCACCACCGCGGCGACGAGCTGGTCGGGGTCCACGGCCCCCGGCTCGAGCTCGACGGTCGCGCGCCCGGTCGCGTAGTTGACGAGCGCCTCGCTCACGCCGGGCTGGCGGCCGAGCGCCCGCTGCACCCGCGCCGCGCACGAGCCGCAGGTCATTCCCGAGACCTCGATCTCGACCACCTCGCGAAGGCCGTCGGAGGACCCGGCTGCGACGGTCGGCTCTGCGATCTGGCTAGTGCTCATGCTCGATGCTCCAGTTCAGGATAGCGGTGGCGCGCCGCCACGGCTGCTCCATCATGGCCCGCGTGCGACTTCGAGACACTGTGGCGATGAGCGTCGAGAACCCGCGGCCCCGCCCGGCGTCACCCCGCTCGCTGCGGGCGCCGGCCGTGCTCGCGGGCACGATCCTCCTGGCGCTGTCAGGCTGCGGCGCGAGCGGCGCGCCAAGCACCCACGGCACGCTCTCCGCGACGGTGCCGTCGTATGTCACCGAACCGTTCACCCACGAGCAGCAGCTGATCGAGCAGGGCGCTCGCCTGGTCGTCGCCGATGGCTGCGCGGCGTGCCACCTATCGGCCAAGGGCAAGGGCATCGCCCCGAGCTTCTCGAGCTTCGCCGGCCATCGTGTGAGGCTCGCCGACGGGCGCAGTGTGCTGGTGGACGAACGCTTCATGCGCGAAGGCCTGCTCGAGCCCCGTACGAGCGAGCTCGCCGGATACGACCCCGCGCCGATGCTCGCGGCGCTCGCACGCCTGCACCTGGGAGGCCAGCCGCGGCAGGTCGCCGCGCTCGCGGCGTTCATCGAGCAGGTCGGGCCCGAACCGGAATGAGCGGGTCCCAAAGCGGCCGGCGGGTTCCACCGCGGGTCTCACTCCGGCAAGCGGGCCTCACCGCGGCCGATCCTCCGGTCGCGGTGAGGCCCATTGGCCGGGCGTTGCTTCCCGAGCGCTACTTCTTGACCTTCTTCTGCTTGGGTTTGTACTTCTGCGCCAACGCCGCGGTGGTTTCCTCGAGCTCGCCCTTCATGATCGCCGTGCTGAGTCCAGCCGCAGCCGGGATGCCCACGTCAGCGTCCACGATCGGATCGATCAGGAAGGACAGCGACCCGCCGCAGCCGCTCGCCCCGGGCACCGCGAAGTCGTTGTCGACCAGCGACGTGTTCACGAAGGCGCGAATCTTGTCCTTGTCGATTTCTTCGAGTGTCCCTTTGCTCCCGGTGATCGGCTGCGCGGGGAACGGAGGGCTGGTGGTCCCGGTGGTGAGGTGCAGGACGATCGGTTCGGCATCGGAGCCGATGTAGCATTCTTCGCCGAGGATTTCGTTGCTGAGCTTGACCTTCAGCGGCAGCGTCACCGCGCCTGGCGTGTCGAACGCGAACGCGCCCCTGTTGATGATTATCGAACTCGGAGGGCCCGCGATTTCGGCCGTCGCCGTGACTTCCCCGCCGACCCCTTCGAGCCCTTCGATCCCGACCAGCCCGCCGGGGATCGTCAGCGGCGTCTTCGAGAGGGTTTCGCCGCCCACCGCCGCGATCAGCGGTTGCGCGTTCAATTGCACGGGCAATCCGCCCTGGAGCGTGATCGTCTTGTCGATCGCGACCTTCTTGAGGTCGAGCACGAATTCGCCGCCGGTCGTCGTCGCCAGGACGCAGTCCGCGGCCGATTCCACCGGACAGTCGGCAAACGGTGCGAACTCTTCCTTGACCTTCGACGCCGCGAGCGCGGGCGACGCGGCTCCCAGCGGCGCGAGCACGGCGATCGCAACGACCAACCCACATCTACGCATGCCTGCAAATCGATCGAACGACCTCTCGAACATCGTTCTCATCTCTCCATTGCTCCTCTCCACCGCTCCCTTGTCGTGACGTACATTGACACTTCAGCTACCGCAGCTACCCGCAATGTCAGGTCCCTAAACCCTCGTCTCCAGAGCTCCTGGCCGCCGGAGCGGCCGCTACCGTCGAGCCCGGGCGGTGACTGATGGACCTCGAGGCTCTGCGCGCGCGTCGTGAAGATCGCCGGCGATCGGTCCGGCGTCGCCGTCGCGTGCTCGCCTGCCTGCTCGCGGCGGCGGCGGTGGCTGTCGCGGCGATCGTCCTGCTGGCGGTCGACCCGGGCTCGGGTGGGAGCTCTCGCGGCTCGCGGCTCGCGGCTCGCTCCGCGGCCCGGCGCACCGCCACCCACCGGCGCGGCGGCGGGTCCGCGACGCACGCGAACGGGAGCTCGAGCGACGGGCCGCCCGGGACCGAGCCGGTGCCGATCCTCATCTATCACGTGATCGCCGCCCCTCCCCCGGGCGCTCCGTTCCCCGGGCTGTACGTCGAACCCGCGGAGTTCGCCGAACAGATGCAGGCGCTGAAGCGCGCAGGGTGGCACGCGGTGACGCTGGATCAGGTGGAGGCCTACTGGCGGCGCGGCGTGCCGCTCGGGGCAGGCAAACCGATCGTGGTCAGCTTCGACAACGGCTACAACTCGCAGTACACGCAGGCGCTTCCCGTGCTGCGCCGGCTGGGTTGGGTGGGAGACGAGAACATCCAGCTGACCGGCCTTCCGCCCTCACAGGGCGGGCTCGGGCCAGAACAGGTCCGCGGCCTGCTGGCGGCCGGCTGGGAGCTCGACACGCAGGGGATCAGCCATGCCGACCTGATCACGCTGGACGCCGAACAGCTGCACTACCAGGTGGCAGTCGCGCGGCAGATCCTCCAGCAGCGCTACCACGTCCCGGTCAACTGGTTCTGCTACCCCTCCGGCGACTACGACCCGACGGTCGTCGCCGCTGTCGAGGCAGCCGGCTTCACCGGGGCCACGACCGTGGTCCCCGGTTGGGCGCACCCGAACGACGACCCGTACAGCTTGCACCGCGTGCGCGTGCTCGGAGGGACGACGGCGAACCAGCTGCTGGAACTGCTGGGCGACACTCGCGAAGACCCGCCCGCGCCGAGCTCCTACAGCGCTTAGCGCCTGCCGGGCGCCTGGCGCGGACCGGGCGCCTGGCGCCGGCAGAGCGCCTAGCGCCTAGCGCCGACCGAGGTCGGGGGGACGCTGAGCGGCCGCGAGGCTCGCCTCGGCGGCTTCGGCGCGGGTGCGCAGGGCATGGCACTCGATCTGGGCGTCGCGCAGCCGCTCGTGGACCCTGCGGTTCTGCTCCCGTGCGCGGCCCAGCTCGTGCTCGAGGAACGCCCGTGCGTCTTCGATCAACCTGATCTGCCCGCGCACCCGCGGGCGGCTGAGGTCGAACCGCAGGGCGAACTCCTCGAGCGTGAGCTGGTACGGCTCGCCCTCCAGCGCCAGCACGACGGGGTGATCGGTCGCATCGCAGCGCGCGCCGGCGCCGGGCCACCAGATCCGCGCCACGCCGCGGTCGATCGCGAGCCTTCCTCCGAGCATCTGCCGCAGGCCGTAGAGCAGATCGTCGCTGAAGATCAGGTAGATGCGAACGCCAGGCCCGACCACCGCGCGCACGTCGCCGCACGCGAGCACCGGCGCATCCCCGTTCGCGTCCAGCGTGAGCCCCACCACGGGCTGATCGCGACGGCCGAGGATGTCCGCGGACAGACACCGCAGATCGCCCATCGTCTCGACGGCGATGCAATCCGGATCGGAGGCGTCGAGAGCGTCGATGAGAAGTTGGTCGTCGGTCGTGAAGGCCATCAGCTGATCCCGATCGTCGGGGCTCCTCACACGAGCCTGTACCGGCGCGTCGAGGGATCGCGCTCGAGCAGTCCCACCGACACGAGCGTGGACACGTAGCGGTGGGTGGTGCTCGGGTTCATGTCGAGCATCCGCGCGATCTCGGCGTTGCCCAGATAGCTGCCGTCGGTCGGGAAGGACGCGAGCATCAGCAGGCCGGCGAGCAGCGAGCGCGACAGCCTGCTGTCCTCCAGCTGGCGGGGCTCGCGCGCGAGAACCTCACGGACGTCTCTGAGACCGGACAGCAGCACGGACATGCTGCCGCCCTCGGTCGCGCTGCGAATCACGCGGTCGACCTGCGCCGGGGAGAGTTCGATGACGACCTTCTCCGTGGCCGCGTCCGCCCCCGCCGCACCCGCGTAGCGCCCCTCTCCTCCGCGGACCGCGGGCGCGCTCGGACGAGCGGTCCACTCCCGCGGACTGGACGGCGCGAGCTCGCCGTCGGCGGCCACGCCTTGGCCCAGACGGCCCACACGGCGGACGTTGGCTCTCCGGGACAGCCGGCGTGGAGTGTCTGCATCCGTGCTCACGTGCCAGATGATGAACGGCTTCAATCGCTCTGACAAGGCAGGCTGTTGAATGTTCTACATCCTGACTGTCGATGAAAGATAGAAACATTGCTTCTATTCACAGCGGGGCTGCGATTACGCTATAGGTTGAAAATGAGTGCAAGATCTGCGATCGAAAAGCCCCCCAAGCGCAGCGCCAGCACGATGCAGTCCGCCGTGCATTGGGCGCTGCTGGGACTCGTCATCGAGCGGCCGAGCTACGGGTACGAGCTGGCGCACAGATTCGAAGAGACCTACGCGGGCATGCTGGCGCTGAGTGGCACCTCGTACGTGTACACCGCGCTGGACACGCTCCAGTGCAGGGAGATGATCGAAGAGATACCCGGAACGCGCACGGGACGCCAGCCGAAGCCGCGCTACCGGGCGACGTCCGCGGGGGTGCGCAGCTATCAGGAGCGCCTGATCGCCCAGATGCGCGAGGACTTCCGGCGTTCTCGGCTGTTCGCGCGGCAGTTGGCGGCGCTCGCGCAGGAGCCGGAGATGGCACTGGACGTGATCGAGCGCTACGGGCAGGCCTGCCTGGAGGAGGCGGGCGAAGCGCCCATCCCCGCGCCGGCTGATTCCCGCGCGGACGCGCGCTCCGGCCTGGCCTCCCGGCTCGTGTCCGAGGAGCGCCGATTGGCGATGGAAGCAAGGCTCCCGTGGATTGAGTACGCCCGCCGCGAGTTCAAGGCCCTGGCCGCCGCCAGGACGCAGCCGCGATGAGCGTGCTCGAGCTGGAGCACGTCAGCAAGTGCTACGGCCGGCTGGGAGAGCGGGTCGCGCTTCGTGACGTCTCACTTCAGATCGAAGCCGGCGAGATGGTCGCGGTGTGGGGCATGCGGCGCTCCGGCCGCTCGACGCTGCTGCGCGTCGCGGCCGGCGTGGAGGCACCGGACACGGGTGTGGTGCGCTTCGAGGGGCGCGATCTACGCGCTGAGCGCGGCGAGCGGCTGGGCGACGGGGTCGGCTACTGCCACGCAAGGTTCGCCCCCAGCGAAGGGCAGACCGTGCTCGACCAGCTGTTGATCGGCCTGCTCGCACGCGGAGTGCCGCTGTCGCGCGCAGCAAGCCGCGCCCGTGCGGCGCTCGAACGAGTGGAGATGGGCAGCTGCGCCACGCTGAGGACGCGTGAGCTGGACTGCGCCGAAGCCGTGCGCGCGGGCATCGCTCGAACGCTGGCCTTCGCACCGAGGCTGCTGCTCATCGACGAGCCCACCATCGGCGTGGACCTGCTCGAGCGGGACGGCATCCTCGGACTGCTGCAGTCGCTGACGCAGGAAGGCATGGCGATCCTCGCGAGCACCGGGGAGACCTCGGGCCTGTCAGGGGCCCGCGCGCTCACGCTGAGCGAAGGCGAACTGCATGGACGGCAGGCTCGCGAGCCTGCCACGGTCGTTCCGCTACGTCGCAGCGCCTGATGCTCGGCCAGCTCGCGAGCGGCTCCGATCCCCAGCGATCGCGGAGCAGCGGACCGGTGCTCGAGCTCGACCGCGTGGTCAAGCACTATCGTGGAGCCGGCGAGGAGGTGCGCGCCGTGGACGACGTGAGCCTGGTGGTCGAGCGCGGTGAAATGGTAGCCCTGCTCGGACCCAGCGGCTCCGGCAAGACGACGCTCCTGCTGCTGATAGCGGCTCTGCTGCGGCCGGAGCACGGCACCGTCCAATATCAAGGGCGCGACCTGTCGTCGCTGTCGGAGAACCAGGTGTGCGACTACCTGCTGAGCGACGTCGGCTTCATCTACCAGAACTACCATCTGATGCCCCGGGTGTCGGCGATCGAGAATGCGTCGATCAAGCTCCTGCTGGGCGGCATGGGCATGCGCGAGGCTCAGATCCGTGCGGCTCCCTGGTTGCGGCGCGTCGGGCTCGGCGAGCGCTTCGAGCACAACCCCGATCAGCTGTCCGGAGGTGAGCGCCAGCGGGTCGCGATCGCGCGCGCGCTGACCGGCGAGCCGGGGCTGATCCTCGCTGACGAGCCGACCGGCAACCTGGACAGCGCGCGCAGCGAGGAGATCGTCACGCTGCTGGGCTCGATCGCGCACGAGCGCGAAGCGGCGGTGGTGCTCGTCACCCACGACGCGGAGGCCGCCGCCCTCGCAGATCGCTGCTGCACGCTGCGGGACGGCAAGCTCCGCGAGGGCCACCGCAGCGGCGAGGGCGAACCGTTCGCGCCGCAGCCGCGCTCTCCGATCGCGCCGGCGTGAGCACCCGGGAGCGCGACGCGGCTCTCAGGCATGCGCGGATACCGGCTCCGACGAGTGCTGATGACAGAATCGTTTCCGATGCTGAACGCGAGGTGTGTGACCGGCGCGGTCGCCGGGATCAGGACTGAAGCCGAGGTATGAGCACCCCGGCATCGCCGGAGCGCTCGCTCGTCGGCTCGGCGCGCCACGTGGCGATCATCACCGACGGCAACGGCCGCTGGGCGCGCTCGCGCCAGCTGTCGATCAACGAGGGTCACGTCGCCGGCGCCGATACGCTCAAGGCGCGCCTGCGAGACGCGGTCGAGCTGGGGATCGAGCAGCTGACCGTGTTCTCGTTCTCGACCGAGAACTGGTCGCGCCCGATCGAGGAGGTCCGCGGACTGGTTGCGATGCTCGCCGGGCGCATCGCCAGGGAGGCTCCGGAGCTGCATCGGCACGGCGTCCGCATGCGCTTCATCGGGCGACGCGAGGGGGTCGCGCGAGCACTGGTCGAGGAGATGCAGAGAGCCGAATCGCTGACCGCGGACAACCATCTGATCACGCTGTTCGTCGCATTCAACTACGGAGGCCGGGCCGAGATCGTGGACGCTGCGGGCGACTTCCACGGAGGCACCGAGGAGGAGTTCCGAGCCTGCCTGTACGCGCCGGACATGCACGACCCGGATCTGATCGTCCGGACCGGTGGTGAGCGCCGGCTGTCGAACTTCCTGCTGTGGCAGTCCGCCTACTCGGAGCTGGTGTTCAGCGACGAGCTGTGGCCGGACTTCGCGCGCGAGGACCTCGAGCAGGCGCTGGTGGAGTTCAGAGCGCGCCAACGGCGCTTCGGCGGGCGCTGAGCGCTATGCCGCGATCGCGGCATAGCGCTTTGAGCGGCCCTCACACCATGCGCGGATCGACGAACACGTCGTCCACGCGCGAGGCGCCGGTGAGCGCGGTGAAGCGCAGCGCCACCTCGGCTGTGCCGCCGGAGAGCGCTCCGGTGACGAGCGAGCCCGTGAGCATCGGCAGGGTGGGCTGCCAATCGCCGCTCAGGGCGACCACGCCCAGCGGCAGCGCGACGGGCCCGAGCAGCGTCTTGTCGACGACCTGCACGAGCACCGTGGACGCGACCCCTTCGTTGCGCGCAAAGAAGCGGAAGGTGGGGTATGAGGCGTTCACGCAGACGTACGGCGACTGTGCGGAGGCGCCCGCCGGGAGGCTCAGCGAGTGGCCGCCGACGGCGCCGTCGACCGTGTAGGGCTCGCCTCCGGTGACCCGCTGGGCGCCGCCGCTGAGGGTCCACCCCGACGGCGAGCCGGCGAAGTCGCCGCCGGGAACCAGCTCGTAGAGGTTCGAGTCGCCCCACGCGAGGAAGGGCTGGGAGAGCGCGGCTTCGTTGCACGCGCCGGTGCTGATGAGCGCGGCCTGGGCCGGAGCGCTCCAGCAGGCCGGGAGGACGAGGCCGACGAGCGTCACTGCGAGGCCCAGCTGGGAGCGGCGCAGGCGCCGCGGTAGCGAGCCGGTGAGCTTGGGAGTTGGGGGGAGCGCGAACACGAGAGCCTCCATGCGTTTGCTGGCGGCTGAGCCATCTCGTGCGCGAGACCTCTGGCTTTGCGTCCCCACCTCGCGGCGGGTTTGCCTTTTTCAGTTCTGTTAACCGATCTGGCGTGCAGCATGGCGGGCCGATCGCCACAAGACAAGGCAAGTGGACACTTGTTCGAGCGCGCGCATGCTGGGGCTATTCGTCGAGCGCCCTTGACCCGCGGCACGGTCTTGACGATAGGCGGATCAAGAGGACTATGTCCGTTCACGCCTTCACCGAATCGGAGCGCTTGCGCGCATCGTTCGCCGGTCGCGAGCAGCGGGTGGTCGACGCCGAGCGTCGCAGCGCGCTGATCGTCGGCGCCGGCTTCGTCGCGGCGGCGCTGGCGCTGGCGCTCCTCGGCGGCTCGAACAGGGCTCTGTCGCTACCGGTCGCCGCGCTGTACGTGCTGCTCGTGGCGGCGGCCGGCGAAGTTCGGTTTGACATCGGGGCGGGATTCACAGTCCCGACGCAAGCGCTGTTCGTGCCGATGCTGTTCGCGGTCCCGGTCTCGCTCGTTCCGCTGCTGGTGGCGCTGTCGCTGGCGCTTGGAATGGTGCCCGCGATCTTGGCGGGGCGCATGCCGGTCAGCCGCATCCTCACGGTGCCGGCCAACAGCTGGTTCGCGGTCGGTCCCTCGCTCGTGCTGGCGCTCACGCATGACAGTCGCCCGGACGCCCACTGGGGGCTGCTGGTGCTCGCTCTGGCGGCTCAATTCGCGTTTGACTTCTCCGAGAACGTGGTGAGGGAGCGCCTGCGGGGCGGGATCACGATCAGGGAGCTCGCCGCGGAAGTGCGTCAGGTGTACCTGATCGACATCGCGCTCGCCGCGCTCGGCCTCGCGGTCGCGATCGCCGCCGTCGATCATCAATGGGCCGTGCTGCTGATCGTGCCGCTGTTCGGGGTGCTGCGGTGGTTCTCGAAGGAGCGACGAGCGCGGCTCGAGCAGCTGATCGAGCTGAACGACGCCTACCGCGGCACGGCGCTGCTGCTGGGGGACGTGGTCGAGGCGGACGACACGTACACCGGCGAGCACTGCAAGGACGTCGTGCGCCTGGCGCTCGACGTCGCGCTCGAGCTGGGCCTGGACATGGACGAACAGCGCACCGTCGAGTTCGGGGCGCTGCTGCACGACGTCGGCAAGATCGCGGTCCCGAAGGAGATCGTCAACAAGCCCGGCAAGCTCGACCCACACGAGTGGGAGATCATCAAGACCCACACCGTCGAGGGTCAGAGGATGCTCGAGCGCGTTGGCGGCTTCATGGGCAGCGTGGGTCGGATCGTGCGCTCCCATCACGAGCGCTGGGACGGCGGCGGCTACCCCGACGGCCTGCGCGGCCAGGACATTCCCCTGGAGGCGCGGATCATCTCCTGCTGCGACGCATTCAACGCGATGACCACCACCAGGCCCTACCGCCAGGCGCTGCCGACCTCGGTCGCGCTCGCCGAGCTCGCCGAGCACGCCGGCGCCCAGTTCGACCCGCTGGTCGTCGATGCGCTGACGGCGGTGATCTCCCGATCGACTGTGCCCGCCTGATCGAACGGCCACACGAGTGTTGGGATGATCGACGGCGCGCGTGTCGCGATCGACTCACGGCCCGGGTGAATCCGGACTCGGCGAGCCGGTCGCAGTCAGCTCCTCGACGACCTCGATGATCTCGTTGCGCCAATACAGGAGGTTGGGCGTGGGCTCGCCATAGACCTTCTGCAGCTCCTCGGCGAGGCGTCCGAGACCCATGGCCACGGCGTCGAGTCGGGTGATGACATTCTGTTGCGGCATGCGCGGATTCAGTCTAGGCGCCGGGGCTCACGTCGATGCTCCACGCGCGCGCGAGGTGCTGGGCGGCCATCGAGTTGATGATGTCGGCGAATCCCTCGGGCGCCGGTGCAAGCAGCGGCTGGCCACCGGCCCGGACGGCGCCGAGCACGCGCTGTGAGGCCGCGTTGGCGAGCTCGATGGCGTGATCGAGGTCGACGTCCACGAGCTCGCCGTCGCGCTTGACGAACCGTCCGGCGACCAAAACGTGGCGCACGTTGGCGGGATTTGCCTGGGAGACCAGGCAGCCGACGGGATCGGCCATGGGGGTGAGGTTCAGGCGGCGTCCTCCGATGACGATGACGTCGGCCTGCTTGCCGGGGGTCAGCGAGCCGACGCGGTGCTCCAAGCCCATCGCGTGGGCGCCGTTGGCGGTTCCCCAGCGCAGCGCGTCGCGCACCGTCAGGTCCAGCGGCTCGGGCATCCGGTTGCGCGCGTTGAAGGCGTCATTTCTCATGCAGCGCTCGAACTGCAGGCCAAGCCTCATCTGGCTGAACATGTCCCCCGAGTTCGAGGACATGACGTCGCAGGACAGGCTCGGGCGCATCCCGAACTCGAGCGCGCGACGGATGACAGGATGGCCCATGCCCATCTGGATCTCGGTCTCCGGGCTGGAGGACACCTTGCAGTCGTTCTCGGCCAGGCGACGGAAGTCGCGATCGTCGAGCGTGTTGCAGTGCACGTGCACCTGATCGGCCGCCAGCAGGTGGTGATGATCAAGCTCGGGCATCCCCTCGGTTACCGGAGATCCCCAGTTGCACCCGGTGTGAAGGACGCTCGGGACACCGAGCTCGCGCGCGGAGCGCGCCTCGGCGATGGTCTGCTCGAACGGCAGCAGGCCGACCTCGGTGAGCGCCACGCCCATCGTCACCAGCGCGTCCTCCGAGGAGAGCTCCCGCTCGCGGATGCGCCTTGCGTCGGCGAGGCGCTGCTCGTGCTCGGTGAAAGCCGGCTCGGCGGTGGGCGCCGGATAGTAGCCGTAGGCGAACATCGCTCGGATGCGGGCGTCGCGCAGGCCCTGGAGCGCCGCGTCGGCGTGCTCGGGCGTGTTGTTGCAGTGCGAGAAGTCGAGAATCGTCGTCACCCCGGCGTCGAGCGCCTCCAGAGCGCCGACGTAGTTGCCCGCGTACACGTCCTCGGCGGAGCAGTTCGGCGAGATCGACATGCGGATGCCGCGGAAGTAGTCCTCGAGCGTCCAATCCGCGCAGATGCCCCTGAACGGCGTCTGCCAGGTGTGCCGGTGAGTGTCGACGAAGCCCGGCATCACCACGTGCCCGGAGACGTCCACGAGCTCGGCGTCCTCGACCTCGACGCGGGCGTCCACGGCAGCGATCGCGCCGTCCTCGATCAGCACGTCGCCGCTGGGCAGCTCGTCGAGCGTCGGATCCATGGAGAGCACGTAACCGCCTCGCAGCAGTGTCCGGTCGGGCATCGCCGCCTCCTTCTGTGAGTTGTCGGGAGCGCGTAGTCTCTCGCGTATGGTCGAGCGGGAGCTCACGACGCTGCTGGAGGGCGGCGGGTTCTTCGAGGGACCCCGCTGGCATGGCGGGCTGTGGTGGGTGTCGGACTTCTATCGCGGCGTGGTGATGACGGTCGCCCCTGACGGGTCGACCGAGGAGATCATGGCCGTCGAGCAGCAGCCTTCGGGACTGGGCTGGATGCCCGACGGATCGCTGCTTGTGGTCTCGATGAAGGATCACCGGATTCTGCGCCGCGCTCCCTCTGGCGCGGTCTCCGTGCACGCGGAGCTCGCGTCCCACTGCGGCGGGCATGTGAACGACATGGTGGTGGACGCGCACGGGCGCGCGTACGTCGGAGAGTTCGGGTTCGACCTGCAGGCGTTCGCCGACCCGGCGCCCGCCAGCCTGATGCGCGTCGATCCCGACGGCTCGATCGCGGTGCTGGCGGACGATCTGCTGTTCCCCAACGGCGCGGTCATCACGCCCGACGGCGCCACGCTGATCGTCGGGGAGACGGCGGGCGCGCGCTACACGGCGTTCGCGCTCGCGCCCGACGGCACGGCGAGCGACCGGCGCATCTGGGCGCAACTGGCCGCCACGCCAGAGCTCGGACCGCTCGCGCAGACGCTGCCGCAGCTGAAGTTCGCGCCCGACGGCTGCACGCTCGACGCCGACGGCTGCATCTGGGCGGCCGACGCGGTCGGTGCGCGCTGCGCCCGCGTCGCACAGGGCGGCGCGATCGTCGATGAGATCCGGGCGCCGGACGGCCTTGGGATCTTCGCGTGCATGCTCGGCGGCGAGGACGGGCGCACGCTGCTGATGTGCGCCGCACCCGACTTCCTGGAGGCCAACCGCGCGCACACGCGCGAGGCGGTGCTGCTGAGCACGGTCGTCGAGGTGCCGCACGCCGGACTGCCGTGAGGGCTCGACACCCGAGGCGGGACGCGGCGCGCTCCTCGCCGGCAGCCGCTGCCAGCCGTCGCGGCCGGCAGCGCTGCCACGGGCTCCGAGGATCTATCTCTACTTGTAACGCAGTGACGGAGACTTGGCGACGAGCTGCAGATATTCTTCGAGCTGTGTCGGGTCCGTGCCGTCGTAGTTCTTCCCCGTGACCTTGTTGATTCGGTCCGGCGTCACGTATGCCCACGCCTCGTCGCACTGCTTTTCCATGAATGTCGGGGTCAGCAGCACACGTCGCCCCCACGAGAGCGCCGCGAAGTGTTCTCCGTCGGGGCGGCCGACCATCGGGACGCAGTGGCCGTCGAGTTTTTCCGAGCCCGCCGCGTTGGTCCACACGGGCGTCGTGCCGTTCTGTTCGGCGGTGTTGAAGGCCGCTTCCGCCGCCGGGCCGATTTGCACGCCCAGGGGCAGCGCTTCGAAGAAGTAAAGCGCCTCGAGCAGGTGCTGCAGGTTGCCGGGTTCCAGTTCGACGAACGCCCCGACCTTGTGTAGCGTCCCGGCCGTGTCGAGGATGCCGGTTTCCTGCATGTGGACCAGGCGCGAGCGTACTTCCGTGCCGTTGTCGCCTTCGCCCGTTGCCGGGTTGTAGTTCGTCACCTTTGCGTATTCGTTGACCACGACTTCCGTGTTGAACAGCGCGGCCGCCTGCGCGGGAGTCTGCCCGGCATCCGTCAGGCTCTCCATCACCTCGTGTGCCGCGGCCGCCCACACACAGTCACCGCAGCCCTCCCACGGCGACTTGTAGCTGGCGGGCGGCGGGGGTTCGTTCGGGAGGAGCGGGCCGTTGCCGAGCATCAGCCATCCCGCCCCTTGGAACGTCTCGCCGTGGCCGAACGTGGGAGGCACGGCCGGCAGCAGCCCGGCCGCCTTCAGGGGCAGACGCAGCGTCGCCCAGCGGAGGTCCTCGGGGTGGTAGACGGGGTCCTTCTTGCCCAGCTTCAGCGTGCTCATGGCTTCCTTTCGGGTAATGGACTGATCGACGGTCAGGTTGTTCGGTAGGGCAGGCGAGGATTTGGCGCCCAGCCTGGCCTCTCAGGTCTAGAACGTGTCGAATTCCGCGGTCACGGCCCCGCTCTGATCGACGGCGGTGTAGCTGCCTGCGATCAGCCCGGGAGTGACGGTCAGCCGCAGAAACCCCCACTGTTCGTCGCAGAACGCGTTCAGTTCGCAGTCGGGGGCGGCTTTGAAGGGCAGCTGCAGCGGGCCGCCGCCGGCTTCCGGGGCCATGTGGTGCAGGTTGTGGTAGCCGCCGGCGCCGACGACGAGGTAGGGCACCTGCTTCCCGCCGATGGTGCGGGTGAAGCGCTGGTAGTTGTGGACGTGGCCGGAGAGCACCATGTCGGGGACCCGTTCGGACTTCTGGAAAGCTTCATCGAGCAGCTGGCCCATGCGCGCGGACCCGCCGTGGTGGGCGTCGGCCGAGTAGGGAGGGTGGTGCAGCGCGACGAGCAGCGCACTACCGGTGGGCGCGCCTTTCAGCTCGCTGACCAACCATTCGACCTGATCCTGCTGGACCTGGCCGCCCTCCGGCACGTTCGTGTACATGCCGACGATGGTGAGGAGTTCATCCTCGAGGGTCCAGTAGACGTTGGGCTCGGTCATCGTGTCGCGGTTGGTCTCCCCCGCCTGGGGGTCCAGGTGCGGGGTGCTCGCGCAGAAGTTCTCCACGAACGCGCTAAGCGAGGCGACCCCCGGTTCTTCGGAGTTTTCTTCGCCGTCATGGTTGCCCGGGATGGCGAGGATCGGGAGGTTGTAGTGGGCGTAGGGCTCGTAGAACTGCGGCCCGTATTCGCGCTCGGCGCCGTTGAAGTACACGACGTCCCCGACGTGGAAGAGGAACGCGGGCGCCGACCCCGCGCCTCCCGCCTGCAGATCGGCGGCCATCGCTTCGGCCACGTGCAGCTGCGGGTTGGGGTCCTTCACGCCCCCGGTGTCCCCGGTCACGTGCAAGACCCGTTCGCCGGTCGCCGGCGGGATGCCGAGCTCGCCGGTTGCCAGGTGGTAGGGAAAGGCGCCGGTCGGATTCGGCAGCGGCTGGAATGTCTGGTTGGACTGGAAGGAGTGGAACTTCTGGACCTGCTGATCCGCGGTCGCCGGCGGGATGCCGAACCGACGCGGCTTGGTCGAACTATGCACGCTCACGAGGACCCCCCTTGAAGACGTTGATTGACCCGACCGACGGAGGGCCAGGGATGAAGCGATCCACGATGCCCCACGACTCGACGGATCGGAATCGGATCCTAGCCCATCGAGGCGAGAAGATGCTGTGAAGATTGTGTAGTTAGGGCTCGATGTTTCTGACTATGGATAGGAGAGCCCGTCGAGCTGCGGATCGGACCCGAGAACGAGCAGCCGACGGGTCGCCACGAGCGGGCAGAAGCCCCGGTTGGCGCGTGTGGCGAGTCGATTCCGGCGGGGCATTGCCTGCGGTCCGGCTGTCCGAGCAGGAACGAGCCTAAAATAGGCCGCCCGTGGGCGTGGCGCCCGTCGTTCCCGTGGCGCCCGTTGCTTCCGTGGCGCCGGTCGTTCCAGTGGAGCCTGTCGTTCCGGTGGAGCCTGTCGTGCCCGTCGAGCCGGTCGTCCCCGTGGAGCCTTTTCCGTTCGGTCGCTGGACGGAGAAGGCGCAACGTCGGGATGTGGCGGGGAGGTATTCTGCGTCCCCGGCCCATGAGCTGCTGACGTGCCATTCGCCCGGTTCGCCCGCGTGCGTGACGCTGTCATACGCGCCGTCGGCTTGGGTCTGCTGATCTTCGGCTGTCGTCGCTCCGGACGGTCTGGTGTAGGTGATGACTACGGTCACGTCTGGCTGTGTTGGCGTGACCGTGCCGGATATCGTTACGCCCCCTTCGAGCGACACCGGGCTGGAGGGACACGCGAGGCTGATGAGCGATCGCTTCCCGGTGGTCGATGCGGGCCGAACGACCACCGTTTGAGCCCCTTCACTCGTCGCCCTGCCGCGAGCTCCGCTCACAGTCACCGTCACCTTGTAGATGCTTGGGCGCTGGTAGATGTGGGTCGGATCTGCGGTGGTGGCGCCATCGCCGTCACCGAAGCGCCAGGCATAATGAGAGGGGCCCGTCCCGTTCTCGAGGACGGCGTGGAACGCGACGGCTTCCCCTGCACGGGGCGCGGTGGGAGCGAAATCGATCCGCACGGCAAGCGAGTGCTTGCCCGTCTTCCGAGCGGAACCGCCCCGGCTGCCGATGGCCGCCCCGGCGACGCCTCCTATGGTCAGTAGCACTGCTGCGAGGACGAGCGCCGGCACTGGTCTGCGCAGGATCCGCTCGAGCGCGCTCCGCCGTGGCGGTTCGTGAAGCCGCGCTCGCAGTGCCCGGCAGAGGGTCTGAAGATTGCGCTCCGTCATCGCCAGGCCATGCCGGTCGCCGATTCGCTCTCTTAGCTCACGGGCTCGGCTGAGTAGGCGATCGGCCTCGGCATGCTGTTCGGCTGCAAGATGCAAGGTCCCTAATTCGTGCAGTGCCCACGCCTCGCCGGCGACGTCTTTGAGTCGCTCCGCGGCGCGCAGAGCCACACGCAGCGACTGCAGCAGCTCGACCCATCGCCCGATCAGTGCCAGCAGCATCGCAAGAGAGCGCGCGACGCGCAGAGCGTCCTCCGAACGTCCGTCACGATCGAGGCGGCGCAGCAGGCCGAACAGAGCGTCGATCTCTTCGCTGATCGCCCCGGGATCGAGACGACCTTGCGCGACCTGGGTGAACAGATTGACTGCGAGTTCCACCTTGCTCGTCACCTGCGAGGCGTCATCCGCCGCGCTTTCAAGCGACGCGACACCCGGCGGCGGCGGTTCGTGCTCTGTGCGCGCCTGTGCGATCGCCTGCGCCAGCGCGCGCGCCTCCTGCTGGCCGGAGCCAGGCTCAATCGCCATTCCGGCCGCAGCGCCGAGCTTGAGCAGATAGCGGCCGACCATGACCTCGCACGGAATCGACGGGTAGGAGGCATCTGCCGGCAAGACGGGAAAACCTACGTAAGTGAGATTGGGAGAGGCTCGACTGGAGTAGACTTTAGCTGTCCGATGGGGGGAACGCGATGAATAGCTCACCACGTGGCAGCGCGATCGGATCGTTCGTGCTTCGACGCCCTGTGGCTGCCTTGGTGACAGCGGCAGCTATGGTGGCGCTGCTGGTATACGCGGCAAGCGCGGTTGCGTTCTTTGAAGACACTGGACCGGTCTCAGAAGGCTGCCCACGGGTGGTGCTGTACTTCGCGCGCGGTTCGGGGCAGTCGCTCAGCGCCACCGAACGAGGGCTTTCCACTCCGGGGATTCAACTCTACGACGACCTCGCCAAGCGCTACGAACCGGGCCGGATTGCCGGGCGAATCGCCGCCGCTGGGCTCGCGCCAGCGCTCCCGGGTAACTCCGCAAGCAGGCTCTACGACTACCAGGTGGGCGGCACCTGCGCCGCAGGGACGTGCGGCCTCGCGGAGTGGAGCGGACCGGGAACGAGCAGCTTCCAGCGAGTTGGCGCCGCCTACGAGGGTCAGGAGGTGAGCGTCGTCTGCCAGGCCGTCGGCCAGACGATGACCAGCGCAAGCGGACAACCCAGTGCGATCTGGGACGAGCTCGGCAGCGGCGCGTTCGTCTCGGATCTATACTTGAACACTCCGAACGTCGGTGAATACTCGTCACCGCTGCCCCACTGTCAAGCCTTGGCCGTTGCTAAGCCGTGACTCTCATTCGAACCTCGAGTACGACCTATAGGAGGCCATCTCATGGTGGTTGATCGAAAGCCGGCCCCGGGCGCAGGACCAACACACGGCTGGCGCCTCCCCGCGGCGATCGCCGCGCCGTTCGCGGTCGGGGCACTCCTGCTGCTCCTACCCGGCTCCGCGTGGGCCGGCGGCGCGAGCGTCCCCGCGCCCGGCGGCCACGGGGCGATGGACGCGGTCCGCTGGGGCTTCGTGGTAGGTCTCGTCTTGGAGCTGATCTTCGTCGTGATCCTCAAGAAGACGGTCCTGACGGTCGTGATCGGAAAGGACGGGCGCGTCTCGACCTCCAAGACCATTGCCGTCGTGTGGACCTTCGTCGTCGCGGCGGGGCTGCTGGCCCTCGTCTACGCCGACCTCCTCAACCACCCAGAACCCCTCAATGCGACGAATGCCTCGGGCGTCGTGGGGCAGTACGCGCTGCTCTTCGGCGGTCCGCTAGGTGCGGCGATCCTCGCCAAGGCGATCGTCACCGGACAGGTCAACGAAGACCCCAGCGTCAAGCCGCCCGCCGAATCCGCCGCGCTGTCCGATCTCGTGGTGAACGACGCGGGCGACACCGATCTCGGCGACCTCCAGTACGTTCTGTTCAACGCCGTAGCGCTCGTATTCGTGGTCGGGACGCTGATGCACGCTCCGGCCAGCGGGCTGCCGCACATTCCGGATGTGCTCCTCGGCCTCACGAGCGTGTCCGCCGCCGGCTACGTCGGCAAGAAGATGCTGCCAAACGAACCGATGTCAGCCGAACTCGCGCCGAGCAAGGGGCCGGCGGAAGAAAAAGTCATCATCACCGTGCGCGGCCTTCCAGCTACCACCAACGCGGAAGCGGAGTTCTGGGTGCGATTCGGACCGGAAGATCAGGGTGACCTCGTGAAAGCCCAGGTGGCCGAAGGGCTTGCGCATCTCGAGACGAAAGCACTCAACCCGGAACCCCTGCCCGCGAAGCCCGTCACCGTGACGATAGTTCCCGAAGCCGGCACGCTGCTCTCCGCGGGCAGCTTCGAATATGTGCCCAAAGCATGAGCGCGACGCCTCACTACAGGCTTCGTCGCCCGGACGGGGCCGAACCTGCGTGGACGGCTCTCATCAGCTCGGGGGCGAAGGTGGAGGATCGAAGCCGAGTTCTTCCGCGGTGAGCACGAACATCGGGTTCGCGGAGAAGTCGTTGGCCAGCTCGACGTGGCGTTCGCCTTCCGGCTCGATGTGCACCGAGATCGTCAGCTTCGCGGCGAGGCCGGTCAGAGCCGCTTCGATCGGGACGACGACATTTACGGTCTCGAGCGGGCTCTGCCCAGTGAGCACGAGCGCGGGAACCTCGATCGTGGGCAGCGCGTCGAGCGTGATCTCGACGTCTATTTCCTTGATCTGGACTTTGGCGAATTCGATGTCTGTTGCGTTGACGGTCAACGGGTGCGTCGTCTGCTGGGTGTCTTCGGCGTGAATGGCGAGGTATTCGCTGAGTTCGGACGCCAGAAACGGTTCGGGCAGCGCCAGCGTTCGCTGCACCTCCACCGCCGTGACTGTTTCCGGATTCGAAACCGGCAGGCTCGCCTCGTGACCCGCCGGAAGCACCTTGCCGAGCGGGTTGATCGTGACCTGCTGCCCGGCCTCCGTCCGCATGCGCACCAGGCGCACTGCGTTCGGGCTCTGATTGGTCGCGGTCAACGTAGCTCCTGTCGTGGTCACCACATCGTTGCTGGCGCATGTGGTGCCGAGGCTGATGAATACCGTCGCCGTTACGGGCGGGGTGTAGATTTCGTCGAGCCGCACCCCGATCGTCCCGAAAAGCGGGGGAGGGGTGGCCGTCGTGGTCAGCTGCGCGAGCAGCAGCCTGGCATTCACCAGCGCGGGCGTGGAGCCGGCGTCCTGCACTTCAAATGACAGCAGCAGCCCTTCGCCATCGGCTGCGCCGGCCCAGACGACGTTGGCGAGGGGCACACCGACAGAGAACGTCGGTGTGACCCGCTCGTCCATGGCCGTCGGAGCGGTCACCGTGAGCGTGAGACCGCTGACTTCCGGCAGCGCCTTGAGGTCTTCGGCGAGCTGCGCTAGGTCCACCGGATCGACCACGGGGGCAACCTCGAATGCCATCTGGAAGCGCCAACCGCTCGCCGAGGACGTGTCGGCCACAACATCGATCTGGGCCGCGCAGCCGCCTTTGCCGTGCACGATTCCATAGACGCGTGGGATCGCGTAGACCGTGCTGCTGAGCTGACTCAGGTAGACTCCCGTGAGCGAGGGGTAGCGGACGGTGACGTCCCCGAGGCTGGTGAGTTCCCGAAACACGGATCGCTGCGCGTCGAAGCTTTCCAGCTCACTCGCTTCGATGAGTGGACGCGTGGGCCCCGAGCTCTGCGTGATCGTGTATCTCGGCTTGTAGCTCGGCGCCGCGTAGGCGCTTTCCAGCGCTACGACCGTGGACGCTCGTTCGGTGGTCACGATCCACCTGCCTTCGGGCGGCGGCGGGATGGGAACGATCGGCAGGATCGGGCCGATGCGAATTGGAGGGAGAACCGGCAGGACGGGGTGCGGCCCGATCGGGACGGGCTGCATCGTCGGCGAGCCCGGTCCCACCTCCACCGGCATCCCCGACAGGAGCGACCTGACTATCGGAAATGGGGGTCGGGCTATGGGAAATGGGGGTCGGGCTATCGGCGGCGCCACTGGGGGCTGGTGCGTGGGCACGACCGGGGGCTCGACCGGGAATACCACCGGAGGCCTGAGCGGAGGCGGAAACAGAAGCGGAGGCCGGAACGGAGGTGGCTGCGAGCTCAGGTGCTCAGCGAGGTCATAGGTGAAGCCGATTTCCACCGACGCGCCGCCGAGTCGGGCTTCGGCCAGCTCCCGGTAGGCCTTGACGACCGTCGTACCGAGCAGCGCGGCGAACGTGAGCAGCAGCGAGCTATCGCCCTGTACGGCCACCTGCCCCGGAACCTGTGTGGTCTGCTTGTTGCCCTGATCGTCCTCGTATGGCAGGATCAGCTGGACAGAGTAGGCGATCGCCGTGATCGGCTGATATTCGCCGCCGGGTTGCTGCCTGGCGGCCATCACATCCTGAGGTTCGATGGGCTTGACGGCGATCGTGACGGTCGCGGTGTCCAAAGGATTCCCGGACGCATCGATGGCGGAGCCTTCGACAGCCGCAAAGGCGAAGGCCGTCGACGGTTCGACTCGGGCGAACGCGGGCAGGTACCAGGTCAGCGAGGCATCTTCACGGTCCTTGTACATGCTGCCGTGCTGGGTGCCCGCGAGAGGCATCGATCCGCTCACGGAGATCCCTACCGTCCGTGAGCGCCAGTGGCCGCTGCAGGCGAGCGGTCACGCACCGGGGCCTGCCACAACCTTCGACTTGGCCGCCGCCTGCGTCGACGCCGGGTACTTGCGGATGTATTCGTTGACCGTCGCAGCTTCAGCGGCAGGGATCGGAGGCAAGGGCAGCTTGAAGGGGTTGAGATACTTGATTCGTCCGATCGGCACCGCGACGCTGATCGGCGCTGCGTCTTTCCAGGACACCGGATTGTCTGTGAATTCGGGACCGGTGACCTCGACTTCGATCGAGTACGTGAACTCGGCCGCGTTGAAGAACTTGTCGGAGAAGATTTCCCACAGAATGTTGTGCTGGTTTGCCTGGGTGACGGTGAGCGTGTCGGTGCGACCACCGATCGTGAGCGTTACCGTGATCGTTATGTTTTCCGTCGGCAGCACTCGATCGAGGACGAAGTGCACATACACGTATCCCACCGCGGACGCGGTCAGAATCGGCGCGTGTTCGGTTTCCGTCTCGTGCTGCGACGTCCAGGTAACGCCGCCGCTTTGGAGATCGACGCGCGGATCATCGCCGTTGTAGACGAGCGTCTGCGCCAGTTGCACGTTGGCTGCATGCCACCCAGGAACGTCTTTGCTGAGGCGCAGCCAAGCCGCATTGAACGACTGGCCGGCGTTGGCCGCTCTCCAGATGAGCGGCGTCGCCGCGCCGGCAGGCTGCTGGGTCTGGCCGATCGTGTAGGCGAATCCCTCCGCCTGCACGAGGTTGGGTGTACCGTCGGAGTTGAGCGGCTGGTCGAAATCGGGGTAGCTCGGGACGAGCTCCACCGACGCGACCGGGTCGCTGATGTTCGTACCGTCGGGCAGCGTCGCGTCGAAGCTCACCGCGCAGGTCGCAGCGACCTGCATCTTTTCGAAGAACTGGCCGATGTCGACGATCGCCAGGTACTTTTCGAGGTCGGCCTTGACCGCGGGCATCAGTTCATCCAGCGTGCCATGGACCGTCTGGTTGACGGTAATCGTGGTTTCTAGCTTGAATTCTTCTTCCATTGTCAGCCCCCGGCGCTGGTAGTTCGTCTTTAGCGACGCGGAGGCGCCGCCGAAGAGGCTGCTGGCCCAGCCCCTTTCGGCGGTTGCTGGCGTTTCTCCCTTGCCGGGTTCCCATTCGAAGATTTCTTTCTTGACGAGTTCGAAGACGCGCTTGCGCATTTCGTCGACGCTGCCCTGGATCCATTCCTTTTCCTTTTCGGTGAGGACCGCGCCATCCATTTTTACGTCGATGGCGATCGCGCTGGTGGTTTGCATGTTGCTGTACGCGGCGTTGAGCGACGCCGAGCCGATGCCCAGGAACCCTCCGGCGGAGATCGCCACCGAGACCGCGTCGTAGACCTTGTCGACATCGACCTTTACGGTCACGGTCGCGGCGTCGATGTAGAACTGCTCCTTGAGGTTGCACGCGATCAGGAACGGCGGGACGCCTCCGGCCTTCAGACTGCCGGCGATGGCCCCGGCGGCAAGCTCGTTGCAGGTCACCAGGAAGCTGTTGAGGCCATTTGCCGCGATGCTACCCTTGCCCGACCCGACCGCTTCGACCCACATCTGGTTGGCGCCACCAGCCTGTGTCAGGTTTGCGACATTGATCGTCACTTCATCCGCTGTGATGGTGACGACGCCGAGTTTCGGGGTCGGGGCATCAGCGCTGTAGTTGAAGTAGGGCGCGATCTTTTCCGCCGGCTTGGGGTGTTCTTCTGCCAGGAGTTTCTGGAGCGCCTGCTCGACTACCCCTTCAGGAACCCCAAAGGTCGTCGTGAAGGTGCACCACCCACCGCCGACTTCCACGTCGCTGGTCACGCCGACATCCCTGTCGGAGGTCAGCAGGCCCTTGAAGACGGTCATGCCGAATTCGAAATTCGCTGGGTCGGTGGGCCGTTTCGCCAGATACACGCCCGCCGGCTGGAAGTAATACTGGGTGGGGATGCCCGCTTCCTTGAGCTGCGGGTTGTTCGCGTCCGGATAGACCATGAGTTCGTACCGAGTACCAGCGTCGGTCACCGTGATCAAGACGAAGTCGGGGCCCGCCAGCGGTCCCGCCGCAGATAGAAAATCAGCACACATCGCTCCTCCTCGGGCAGTCGTTGACTAGAGCGGCTCTCAAAGTCCAGCCGAAACACAGCACGCTCCGTTTGCCAGTGGGAGCCGATGACGTTGTGAACTCGGTGTGAATTCTGCGCTGTCGACCCCAGCGACCACCCAAGCGGGCCAAGGGACTCCTACCACGTGAGCACTTGAAAGTCAAGACCAGCCATCCGAACGGTACGCAGCGCGGAAACCATCGGCAGCTGGCGTCTTGTGGCGTACTGATCACCGTCCTGGCAGTTGCCAGCCGCTCGCGCCCGGCGCCACGCACACGCTGCCCGTGCTCGGCGGCGCCGGGCAAGCACCCGGCTCATGCGCGCGGACCCGCCGTGGTGGGCGTCGGCCGAGCAGGGAGGGTGGTGCAGCGCGACGGGTAGCGCACTGAGCCCAGCGGCGGTAGGAAACGTCGCTGGTCAGACCGGGCGACCCTCATCTAGTGTGGAGCGCCGATGGGAGCCCGGTCATCATGTTGCGCCGCTCCGTCTCAGGGTAAGGTCAGCGCACGGTGAGGGGATGCTCTAGCGATCCGGAGCGACCAGACGTGGCGCGCTCGAGCTCGAAGGAGTGGTCGTGAAAGCTCACCGAGAGCTGTGCGGACGTGGCATGGACGACCCGCGCGGCGGACTCGCATGGCGCCGGAGCACGGGGGTGAGCAGCGCTGTCTCGCCCTGAGCCTCTGAATGCGCGCGCCTTGATGCGTCCCTCCGCGCTTGTGTACTTCTACCGCCGCCGGCTGCGTGTGCAATTCGTCCAAGAGCTGCTCGCCGGCGTTGGCGTAGCGGTTGGTGTGGCGCTCGTCTTCGCGGTCATCGTCGCCAACAGCAGCATCGCCAGCTCGGCGAGGGAAGTGATCCACGCGGTGGTGGGTCCCGCGACCCTGCAGCTGCGAGCGCGCGACAGCGACGGCTTCGGTGAACAGTTGTTGACGCGCGTCCAGCGGCTTGCGGGAGTCGAGCGGGCAGTGCCGCTGCTGGAGCAGACGGCAACCATACGCGGACCGCACGGGCACCGCGTCGCGGTCGACGTCGCTGGCACGACCCTGGGCCTCGCCGAACTAGACGGGCTCGCCCACACCCTCCCGATCGAAGCCGCCTCGTCGAAGGGGCTCGATCTCAGCATCGCGCTCGCAGACGACCTCGGGATCTCCGCGTCAAGCACGCACGGAACCTATGTCCTCCTGCAGCTGCGCGGGCGGGCCAGTTCGCTGTACGTGAACGCGGTGCTCGGGCGAGAAGCAGCGGGAGCGTTGTCGCAGGCCAGCGCGGCGGTCATGCCCTTGGCACGCCTGCAGCGGCTCGCGGACCTGCCGCGACGGATCACGCGCATCCTCATCGAGAGCCAGCCCGGGCGCGAAGCCTCCGTACGCGCCGAGCTGGGAGTGCTCGCCGCGGGCCGCCTGACGGTAGCGGCCGCCGACCAGGAAATTGCAGTGCTGCGTCAAGCGCTGCGTCCGAGCGATCAGGCGACCGAGTTCTTCGCCGCGATCAGCGCGTTGCTCGGCTTCTTGCTGGCATTCAACGCGATCCTGCTCACCGTCCCCGCGCGCCGCCGGATGATATCCGATCGACGTTTGGAGGGCGCCACGCGTACAGCGATCGTGCAGATGGTCGTCTTTCAAGCACTCTGCCTCGGTCTCACAGCGTCACTCGTGGGCTTGCTGGCGGGCTATCTGATCTCGCTGAGCCTGTTGCACCAATCGCCTGGCTATCTCGCCCAGGCTTTCACGCTCGGCTCCAACACCGTCGTGGGTGTGCTGCCAGCGCTGGTGGCGTTGCTCGGCGGTGTGGTGGCGACGTGCATGGCCTCTACGGTCCCGCTGCTGGATCTGCGCGCCGGACGCGCGCTCGACGGTGTGTATGTCGAGGACGGCGACCCGGGCAACTCGCTCGACGCCGATATGCAGAGAACGTTCTTCGCAATCGCCGTTGTCCTGGCACTCCTTGCGACGCTTCTGTTCGCGCTGGTCCCCTCCCTGGCACTCGTTGCATGCGTGCTGCTCGCGCTGGCAACGGTGCTGATGGTCCCGTTGGCGTTCACGGCCATCCTGGCAGTCGCGGACAGGCTGGCGAGACGCGGTAGCAAATTCAAGATGCTCCCCGTGGCGCTTTCGTCGCTGCGGGCAACCACGCTGCGCTCGCTCGCGCTTGTGACCACGGGCGCCGTCGCGATCTTCGGCAGCGTCGCGCTCGGCGGCGCTCGCAGCGATCTGCTTCGCGGACTCCGCAGCTTTGCGAAAGATTACGTGGCTGACGCGGACGTCTGGGTACTGAACCCGGGCGACACGGCGGCAGTCGACCCCTTCTCGCCGGATCACTACTCGACCCGCATTGCCGAGATACCGGGAGTTGCCAGCGTCCGCAGCTTCCAGAGCGAGTTCATGGACGTCGGCGACCGGCGCGTGTGGATCATCGCGCGACCGCCGAACGCCGGTCCAGCCCTGCTGAGAAGCCAGCTGGTCTCCGGCGATCCACTCACCGCGGCCACCCACATACGCGAAGGAGGCTGGGTCGCCGCCTCCGCCCAGATCGCAGAGGAAGGCCACCTCAAAGTCGGAGACACGCTCAGCCTGCCAACTCCGTCGGGCATCGCGCACTTCAGGCTCGCTGCGATAACGACGAACTTCGGCTGGACAGCCGGAGCGGTGCTCATGAACACCACCGACTACAGCCGCGTGTGGGCGACAACGCAGCCCACCGCCCTCGGTATCACTCTCACGCCAGGCGCGAGTGTCACCCACGTTCAGCGCGCGATCGTCGCCGTGCTGGGCTCGGGCAGCGGCCTGGAAGCACTGACGGCCCAAAAGCGGGCAGAACGGTTCGACGCCATCGCTGGTGAAGGACTCGCTCGGCTCGGCGACATATCGACCCTGCTGGTGATCGCCGCGATCCTCGCGATGGCGGCGGCACTCGGGTCGAACATCTGGCAGCGGCGCACGTCGCTCGCGATGCTCCGGCTCTCGGGCGCACCGCCCCACCGGCTGCGCCGCCTGCTGCTGCTCGAATCCACCCTGATCCTCGGCACCGGCTGTCTGACCGGTGCCGTCGCGGGAATCTACGGGCAGGCGATAATCGACGGCTACCTCAGACACGTCACGGGCTTCCCGGTCGCGACTCTCGCCGCCAGCTGGCGCCCGCTCGCGATCCTGGCGCTCGTGGTCGTGGCCGCATCCGTGATCGGGGCTGCCCCCGGCTGGGTGGCCTCACGCGTATCGCCGACGCTCGCGCTCGAGGAGTAGCCGGTGCACCGTCCAAAATGCGACAGCAATGCACACCGATCATCCGGGCGACCGCTCTCGACGAGCGCCGATGTTTGGCGGCGGTTCGCTCGCACCGCGAGCAGGCGTGGCACTCCTGCTCGCAAATGGACGCTACTGGTCGAGCCTCGTGCCCATCGTGCGCGCACAGCTGGAGCGCTGGGAGCGCCGCGCGCAGATGATCCACGATCCACATCTCCGGAACCTGGCGCTCGACACGCTCCAGGGCGAGGGCTTCAACTCCCAGGTCGCCGCGACGCTGGCCACACTCGCCCCACGCCCACTTCGCACAGCCACGGTGGAGGCGATCGTAGCCCTCGAGGTCCTGTACGACTACCTCGACAGCCTGGTCGAGCAGCCATTGCCCGACCCGCTTCGCGACGGCCATCGCCTGTACAAGGCCCTCACGCACGCCGTCACCCCCCGCGTCCAATCCGAGCACGGCGGTCACGACAACGGCTACCTCGGCGACCTGGCGGCCACCGTGAACGACAATCTGGAAAGGCTGCCTTCGACGTCGGCGATCGCCGATGTCGCACTGCAGGCTGCCGCTCGAAACGCCGCAGCACAGGTCCGCGCCCACGCCGTCACACGCGTAGGAACGGCCCAGCTGGAAGACTGGGCGATGCGCGAGGCGCCCGGCACGCAACTCGATTGGCGCGAGTATCTGATGGGCGCCGCGTCCTCGGTCCTGGTGATACACGCGCTCATAGCCGCAGCCGCCGACCGACGCACCACATGCGCACACGCCGAGCGGATCGATCAGACATACCTCGCGATCGGCGCGCTCAGCACAATGCTCGACAGCCTCATCGACTACGAATACGACGTACGCTTGGGCAATCTCGGCTACATCCGCTACTACAAAGACCGAGACATCCTCGCCGACCAGCTGGCAAGCATCGTCCGATACGCGATCGACCAGGCACGTGGCGCTCCCAACGAAGCGCACCATGTCATGACAGTCGTCGGGGTCGTGGCCTACTACCTCTCCGCGCCCGAGGCGACCGGCGAGTTCGCCCGGCCGGTGACCACGCGCATAATCCAGGAGCTGCGACCCCTCATCACGCCCACACTCGCCGTCATGCGGGCTTGGCGCGGCGCCAAGCGGCTACGCCATCACGGCGAACACAGGTCGCCGGCGGGCACGAAGGCCAGCAGGAGAAGCACGGCCACACGGCTCGGTCATCTTCGCGCTCGCGGGCGAACGCTCTGAGCGGTCCGCTTCGATTCTGGCCCAAGCGGCGAACGGGTCTCGAACCCGCGACCTCAAGCTTGGCACGCTTGCGCCCTTGCTGCTCAACGCATGTGCCAGTTCGTCTGTCGGCAGGCGAGAGTGTTTGCGGCCCCCGATGGGCTCCCGCTCTTGTCAGACGTCTACGAAGCCGCGTGCGAGCTCGATCAGCTCAGTGGTCGCTTCGCGGGCCTCGTCGATGCTGGCCTGGGCGATGAATTCCGCCGCGTAGGAAGCTTCGTTACGACGGGCACGGGAGGCTTCGAGCCGCTCCAGTAGATCCTCGGTGTCGCCGTCGAGATGTTCAAGCGCCGTTTCAAGCCGGAGCACGTGTGCGCCGTCGCCCACGGTTACACGCAGCCCGGCCGCCTGGAGAATCGCATCGCAAGCCGAGACAGCCGCGCTATGCAGCAGGATCGAACGAGCCGGTGCACTCAGGCCGGTGGCATCGGCGTCGCCGAGGAAGGTGTCGGCCTGCGCGAGGAACACACTCGCGCCGATCCGATCCTCGTAAACCTTTTCGACCCGCGCGGCGGTCATTGGCTGGCGACGCTCGCCAGGTCGCCAACGAGCGGTGTCATAGGGGCCTCCATGACGCTTCGGGTGAAGCTCGAGCGCTCAGCGAGCAGGCGGCGAAACTCATCGTCGCCGAGAACAGTGAGGTCCACACGGCGCCCGGCGCTCTTGCCAATCGGCCGCACGAGCTTGCGTAGCGATCCCAGGTCCACGTCGCCAACGACGAGCACATCGATGTCGCTGTCGGGTCGGCGAGCGCCGGTGACCCAGGAGCCGTAGATCGCCGCCGCATGCACGTCGGGGCGATTGAGGGCCTCACGCAGTTGCAGTTCAACGCCCACCGATCGCCGCAGGAGACTCGCCAAGGGCTCATAGAACGCGTCATCGCCCGCCGCGGAGAACAGGTGTGGGCGCGCCGTGGCATCCCGGCGCACGATGCCCGCTGCCTCCGCTCTCCCGAGCTCGCGGTGAACGGACGATTGGGGCGCGTCGACCGCCTCGGCAAGCTCGTGCAGCGTCCACGATCGCTCGGGCTGCAGCAGCAGGAGCGCAAGCAGTCGAAGCTGCATCTCGGACCGAAAAAGCGGCAGTAGCGACGGAGCGTGTGTTCGCATTAACGAGAAGTATATCCAGACAAAGCGAACATTGGTCCTAGCCGTCTCGCGCGGGTTCTCGCAAGCGGCGAACGGGTCTCGAACCCGCGACCTCAAGCTTGGGAAGCGCGCAGCCATATCGTCGATATGGCCTGGAAAGCACTCATATTTCGCGCCTCGAGTGAAGCCCGGTACTGCACGGGTACTGCAAATCCCTGCCGTTTGGGGCGCGTGCGCCGTGGGCGCCACAGCTCCCGCCTGAGCGCCCCCTGCGGACGAGCTGGCGCAGACAAGAGCCAGATGGAGAGGCGGTACTCAATTCGTTGGATGCTTCTATGTTGTCAAGGGCGTGTTGGCGAGCTTGTTGTAGAGGTCGCGGGAGAGGTATCGCTTGAGGGATGTCAAGGCCGGTTGAAAAGTAGGCCGGTTTCGCCGGTTGAAAAGTAGGCCACTTGAGGGTTGTTGCGCCGGCATTTCCGGAGCGAGCTGTAAGCGAGCGCAGGAAATGCCGGCGGGCGTGTTGATCAGGCGGGGTCTGTTGGTGCTGGGCGGGGGCCGAGGTCCTTGCCGCGGAGGCGGTAGCTATCGCCCTTGAGGCTGAGGATGTCGGCGTGGTGGATGAGCCGGTCGATCATCGCTGTGGCGACGGCGTCGTCGCCGAAGATCTCGCCCCAGGCGCTGAAGGGCTTGTTGCTGGTGACGATTAGGCTGGCGCGCTCGTAGCGGGAGCTGACGAGCGCGAACATGAGGTTCGCGGCCTCGGGGTCGAACGGGATGTAGCCGACCTCGTCAACCACGAGCAGCGGGATCAGCGCGAGGCGTTTCAGTTCGGCCTCCAGCTGGCCTTGGCGCTTGGCGTCGCCGAGCCTGGCGACCCATGCGGTCGCGGTCGCGAACTGCACGCGCTGTCCTGCCAGGCACGCCCTGACCCCCAATGCGGTAGCCAGATGGGTCTTGCCGGTGCCGGGCGGGCCGAGGAGGATCACGTTCTGTCGGGAGTGGAGGAAGTCGAGCTGGCCGAGGTGCTCGATCACCTGCTTCTTGATGCTGTGCTGGAAAGTGAAGTCGAACTCCTCGAGCGTCTTTCTGGCGGGGAACCGGGCGGCCTTGATCCGGTTCTCCCCGCCGTGGCTGTCGCGCACGGAGACCTCCGTTGCGAGCAGGGCTTGCAGGAACTTCTCATAGCTCCATGACTCCTCCCGGGCCCTGTCGGCCAGCGCCGGGAATGCCCTGGCCGCGGCGGGTGCCTTCAGCGCCCGGAAGAGGTGCGCCAGCTCCGACGTTGCGCCGTTCATGCGATCAGAGCGTCGTAGACGGACAAGGGACGCTGCTCGACGTCGACCTGGTGACGCTGCTGCCGGCGACGCTGACGCTGGAGCTCGAGCTGGCCCTGATGCGCGGGGTCGACGATCGTCTGGAAACCCGCGAAGATCCGGGTGTGCTGAGCAGCGAGCTCGCCCGTGTCCAGGACCACCGCGGTGATCTCGCGCTGGGAGACCCGGACCTCGACACGCCTGCCGGCAAACACCGGGTCAACGGAGTAGTCGTTGCGGTCCACTCTGATCAGCGGCTGCTGGGCAACCCTCGCCACCCATCGGCGATCCGTCTCGACCGTCACCGCCCCGAGCGGCCGCTGCTGACGCTCCTTCGCCAGCCGCTCGACCGGGATACCACGGATCGTGCGATGCGCTCGACCGTTCACCTTCTCAGCCCACCGGTCCAACTGGTCCTGAAAGTCCAGGTGGTTCGCGAAGAACCGACGTGGCTCGAAGTTCGAGCGAAGGAACCGATGCTGACGCTCGAGCTGCCCCTTCGCCTGAGCATCACCAGCATCAAGGATGATCCAGCCAACCTCCAGCTGACCGCAAAAGGACAGGAACGGCTCGCTCGGCTTGCCACGCCCGGCGATCGCCGACTCGCGGTCCCAGACCAGCTTCTCCGCGCGCACCCCCAGCCGCGTGAGGTTGCGGGCCAGGCCAGCGAGGATGTCCGGCGCCTCCTTGCTGAACACCAGGGTGCCGGCAAACGCCCGTGACCAACACGACTGACAGGTCACGACCCACCCACGACGGGTCTGTCCATAGCCAACCGGGACGTGCTGGCTCGGCTCCCACAAATCGCACTGGATCAACTCCGCCAGCCGATAGATCGTCCGCTGGAACGTGCGCTTGACCAAGAACCGCGGCCTCACCTCCCGAACATACGCGTCAAAGATCGTCTTGCCGCCCGCATAGCCGATCTCCGCAGCAAGCTCCCGCAACCGCTGCGACGGGACCTTCGGATCAGCCTGCAACTGCTGACAGACCCACCCCTTGAACGGATCCAGGATCGACCCCGCCGGCGCCCGCGAATAGCGCGGCGGCTCCTCCGCCGCCAACAGCCTCGAGACCGTGTCCCGCGCCAACCCCGTCCGGCGACCGATCTCCCGCACCGACAGCCCCTCCACCCGCTTCATCCGCCGCACCTCAGCCCACTGCTCCACGCCGACCACCGCCTTCCTCCCGTCCGATCCAATGAGATCAAACGAGCGTCACGACCCAGCCGGACATCCAGCCGCCACGCCGAGTGGCCTAGTTTTCAAGCGGCGCAGATGGCCCAGTATTCAACCGGCGCCCACAAGGGATCTCATGGCCTCTCGCTTGGTCTTTCCTTCCTCGGTGCGGCGTTGGATGTAGGCGCGGCTGGGTGGGTGGTGGACGGAGCGTGAGAGCGCGATCGTGTAGATCGCGGTGTTGATCTGGCGGTCACCTCCGCGGCTGAGGCGGTGGCGGACGGTTTTGCCCGAGGACGCGGGTTGTGGGGCGGTGCCGTTGGCTCGCGCGAACGCGGCCTCGCTCCTGAAGCGCGCTGGGTTGAAGGCGATGAGCTTTGCGGCGCAGATCGGGCCGATGCCCGGTTCGTCCATGAGCGTGGGCGCGAGCTCGCGTGCGAGGGTGTCGATCTGGCGGGTGTAGGCGGTGGCTTGGGTGTCGAGTGCGCGGGTGCGGTTGGCGATGTCGCGCAGGACCTGGAGGGTGGTGTTCTCTTGCAGGCTGGCGTTCGGGCGTGTGCGCATCCCTGTGAGCCGCCGTGCGAGCGTGGCGCCGTTGCGCGTGGACCCGACCCGTTCGCGGAGCGTGGCTGGTGCGCTGACGTGGAGGGCTTGGAGCTGGTTGTAGAGGCGTGAGCGCTCGCTGACGACGGAGCGGTGGGCGACGAGCAGCATCTGTAGCGCTACGCGCTTGCCGTGACCTCTCGGGGTGGACAGCCCGTCGCCGGCGAGCACCTTCTTGGCGGCAAGGAGCGCGTCGAGGCGGTCGGACTTGCCGGTGCGTCGCTCGCGGCGGCGCGGCCGCTCGACCTCGAACACGGTGATGCCCTCGTCCTGGAGGTACTCGCACAGGCCGGCACCGAAGCTGCCGGCGCCCTCGATCCCGACGCGGATCTCGCCCTCGAGCCCTGCGATCCACGCGAGCAGCTCGCGGTATCCGGCGAGCGTCGCGGTGATTGTGACTTCGGCGAGCAGCTGCCCGAGAGCGTCCAGGGCGACGGCGAGATGCTGGTGCTTGTGGGTGTCCACGCCCACTGCGATGATCATCTTTCGGTCTCCTTTGTTGCTGGTTGGCGCTGGTGATGTGGAGGCCGCCAGACAAAGCCATGTCGAGCAAGCAAGCACGCTTCTATGAAGTCATGGCGGCGTCCGTGGCAGGCGACGGGAGACAAATCCAACGGAGGGCACCCGCAAGGGGCCAGCCGGTTTAATCGAGTCATCCCGTCGTCTGCCACACCCTCGACGGGGCACCGGACGCCACTGCATCGCCGCCGCTTGTCGGGTAGCCGGGGTGGTTGCCCGCCCCGGCTCCCACAGAACCGTGCTTGTGCTGTTCACACACGGCTCCTCGGGACGGCGGGTTGTGAACCCCGCCGCCGGCCACTTTTAACGACCTTGACCTATCCCCACTCCATCGCGAGCTGCGGGTGGGTGGGGGCGACGATCTCCTCGTGCCAATCACGGTGCAGCGCCACCAGCGAGTCGAGCCCACGGTCGGTAAAGAACCGGGTCCGCAGAGCGTTATCGACTTGCGGGATATGGCTGAGCGCCCACAGGGACCTGCGTCCCGTGTAGACGCCGTGCCATGCTGCCCGCGGCTGGGCGCCGAGGGCGATGAGGTTGCGAACGATCGTCGGACGGCGCTTCCAGTGGTGCAGCAGGATCGCGCGCAAGCGACGCCGGATATGAGCATCGAGAGCGCGCAACACGAACTGCTCGCCGGGCGAGACGATCCGGAAGTACTGGTGCCACCCGTGTAGCCACGCGTTGATCCGCAGGATGCACCCCTGAAGGGTCCACCCCCACAATCGCGGCGTGAGCTGACGGATCTTCTGCATCGCGATGCGCTTGGCGCGCTGGGAGAGCAGAACCTCCACGGTTCCAGTCTGCAGGTCTAACCGCAGAGAGAACCCGAGGAAATGGCGGTCCTCCGGACGAGCGACCGCTGACTTGCCCCGGTTGATCTTCAGGCGCAGGCGCCCTTCGATGAACCCGGCCAGGCTGGCCATCACCCGCAGCCCCGCTCGTTCGCTCTTGACGTAGACGTTGCCGTCATCCGCGTAACGAACGAACCTGTGACCACGCCGGTCGAGCTCCCAGTCGAGCTCGTCCAGCACGATGTTCGATAGCAACGGGGACAATGGCGAACCTTGCGGAACGCCCTCCTCGTTTGCGATCACAACGCCGTCCGGCATCACGATCTTGGCCTTCAGCAACCGTCCGATCAGCACGAGCAGCCGCCGGTCCGGAACTCGCTGCGCGAGCCGGGACATCAGCCGCTGGTGACAGACCCGATCAAAGAACTTCTCCAGATCGATGTCCACCACCCACCCATACCCATCTTGCAGGTGCTGCTTGGCCTCCTCGATCGCCGTGTGGCAGCTACGGCCCGATCTGAACCCGTGGCTCGACGGGTGGAACGTCGGCTCGAACGCAGGTTCGAGTACCTGGCGCACGGCCTCACAGACCACCCTATCGATCACGTTCGGGATACCCAACCCGCGCTGGCCGCCACCCGCCTTCGGGATCATCACCCGGCGCGTCGCGCCAGGCCGATAGGACCCGTCCAGCAGAGCCGTGGCCAGCTTCGAGCCGGCGACCGGCCACTGCTCACGCAGCTCGCCGACCGTCTGCCCGTCAGAACCGGGCGCCCCCTTGTTCGACACCACCTTCACAAGCGCCGCCGACAAGCGGCTCACAACCCCTTCCATCGTCACCGACGTGACCTGTCCCGCATTGACGATCGCCTCCGGCACCCCCGCTTGGCCGGTCCCCGACAGGTTCGAGGCCACCACGCGAGCGGACTCTTGCGAGTCTTCTGCTGTCGCGATCGGCAGGCAGAGCTGCCACGCCGTTTGATCAACCGGGATCGCCTTCCCTCGCGGACCAGGACTCGACCCGGCACGCTCAGCGGGCATTACCCCACCTTCCAGTAGTACGCGATCCTCCGACTTCTGCTGGGTCATCAACCGTCGTCCTCTCGTTCTTCGGCCTACCGGCCAACAAGCCGGAACCCAGCAGACCTCCTGGGGTAAGACGCTGAGATTTCGCCGCGATCACGTCGCCAATACGCCCTCGGGACCGACAGGAACAGGGCATCGCTGCTGGCGGCCAGCTCACCCACCCAAAGGACGCCTTACGGCGCTTCACTCTCGTTCGCAACCACGACACACCTACGGCTTCCTTCAGACCCGCCCTCACGGAAGCCCCGCAGCGCAAACAGCCGCACTGGGACCGCCCGGTGAACTCCGAGCCGCGCCCTTGCCTCATCGATGTTGGGTTCCCCCTGTCAGGGTCCCAAGACAGGACTTCCACCTCCGATCTCAAACGCCATGCCCAGCACACCGCTTACGCCCTACGGGCTTCGCTCCGCGACGGCGAGCCCGCAACCACAGGGCCCCTACAGGCCCCGAAGAAACTGGCCTTTGGCGTTTTGTCAAGTTTGGTGTTGGCAGGGGTGTTCGTCCGTGCTGCTCGCGCGGTTTGTGGGTGTGGCTGGCTGCGCGCTTCGGGGTGTGTTTCGTGAGCGGTGAGGTGGCACGCCGTGGCCTGATTAGGTGCGCTTGCGACCTTTGGTGGCCGGGGGTCTTGTGCGGTCTCTGGCGTGCGCAGGGGCCCTTGTTTGCGGAGCGAGCTCGAAGGCTCGAAATTACGGATGCGGGCTTGCGCTCGGTCGGTCTGGTGAGGCGGTCGCCGTGACAGTGTGTGGTCTATCGGTTCAGTGCAGGGGCGACCTTCGCGGGGTTGTAGTCGACGTCGCTGTTGACCATGCGCCAGATCACGCGGAGCAGACGGTTCGCGCACGCGATCACGGCTTGCGTCGCGGTGAGTCGCTGGCGCAGCGTGCGGTAAAGCGCCCTGAACGCTGGGCAGGTACGGACGATGCGTCGCGTGGCTTGGAACGCGGCGTCGCGCAGCTGGTAGCGGCAGCGCTCGGAGATCTTGCGTCTGGGAGTGCTTTGCCCGGAGTCGCGGGCGATCGGTGCGCAGCCACCGAGCTTGCCGAGCGCACGCGGGGACCTGAGCCGGCGCACATCGCCCGCGGCGGCGAGGAGCAGTGCCCGGTCGAGCTCTCTCAGGCCCGGCAGGCTGCGCAGTCGGTGCGCGCCGGGCAGCCGGGGGTAGAGACGCAGAAGCTCTTCCTCGAGCGCCTCGAGCTGGCCTTCGATGAGCACGCGGCGTCGCATCAGCCGCTGCAGCCTGGCGGCATAGGCGGGTCTCGCGGCGCGGTAGCCGACGGTGCGGCTCGTCTTCTCTGCAAGGGCTTTGATCTTGGTGTGGCCGATATGGCGCCCAGGTGCGGCAGCTCGGACTCGACGCTCAAGCTCGACAGCTCCGAGCCTGGTTGCGCGTGCGGGGTCTCCGCCGGTGACAGCGATCACAGCGCGTGCTGTGACGCCTCGCTCGCCGCCGCGGAAGGTCTGCAGAAACTCGGGCCATATCGTGTCCAGGCAAACCTTCACCGCGCAGCGAAGCCGGCGACGCTCACGGCGCAGCCGCAGCCGCTCCAAGCACAGCGCGTGCGCGCAGGCAACCGCTGGCGCATCGGGCTGCACGAGATGGGAGTAGCCGACCGCGCCGGCGAGGGTGCGCGCGTCGACGCGATCGGACTTCGCGCCCGTGACATCAAGTGCGCCGCGGAGCTTCGCGACGGTCGCTGCGTGGACCTGGCGCACCTCAACGCCCTGGCCGGAGAGCTCCTCCGCGAGGGCCTGCCAGCGTGTCGCGGTCGGCTCGATGATCACCAAGACACGACCCTGAAGGCCGGCGAGCTCTCCAACGAACCCGTCGATGCCATCGCGGGAATGAGTGAACCTGAGCCGCCGATCGGTCCCGTCCGGTGCGCGCACCACCGCTTCGTGCGCCGCGCGGCGCCCCAGATCGATGCCGACTGTCCACGCGGGCTCGCCCGCGTGGACAGTCCCAGGCACGTCCGTCATCCTCTGCATCCAGCCTCCTCCGACAGTGGTTTAAGCCCGCACACACCTGGGCCAATGAGCAACTCGAAGAGGAGGCTGACCTACGTCCCGGCGGCTGCCGACGACCCCCAACTTCCGCGCCAACCTAATTACATGGCCGGTTGGGTCGCCTGGGGGTCTGTAACCCCGAACGATCCCACGAAGCCGCCGCTGCCAACGATGCAGACCCCATTGCGCCCATCCGACCGTACTCCAGAGCTCGGCGACCAACAGCGCCGAACCATTCCGATCTCGGCGGGTGCGCCTGCTGCCGGTGGCGAGTTCTTGACGACGCGGCAAGCCGCCGCCGCGCTCGGCGTTCACGAGCGTACGCTGCGACGATATCTGTCAGCAGGGTTGCTGGAGTACCACAGGCTTCCCGGCGGCCACTACCGGGTTCCGGCGGGCGCTCTGGCCGACTTCTGGCGCGCGAACGATTGCGGCCACAGGGGCGGATACGCAGCGCTGCGTGCCGATGTGCTCCCCACTTCTCACCAAGGTGATCGTCAGCGGCCCCAACTCCCGCTGTCTCCCCGTAGACAGCTTCGCCTCGGCACCGAGGCAGCTCGCGACTACGACCTCTCGCTCGGGACGCTCCGGGCCGTACGAGCGCGACTATCGTGATCCTTCTCCATCCGCCATCACGCCTGAAACGCTCGTCTAGGCAATGGCTCGACCGTGGAAGATGCAATGGCCGTACGTCGCCAAGAGCGGCCGGAAGTCCTACCGGGTCGGCTTTCGCGACCACGAGGCGATCGTCAGAAGCAAGGCCTTCCCCTCGGCGAAGCTCGCCAACGAATGGGTCCAGCAGTACATCGCGGCCGAGCGGCGAGGAGCACACAGCCTGCAACGCTTCCTTCTCGACCTGGACGCCAAAGACGCCACCGGCGACTCTGCGGGCAAGACGATCGGCGAGGTGATCCAGCTCTACTTCGCCTTCAACGCTCCAGAAATAGCGGACGGGCTGTCGGCGTCTACGTTTCGCACCTACCGCCATTCGGCCAGTCGCCACCTGCTTGGCATGCCGGGGATAGACAAGGGCAACCGCAGCCGCCGGCTGCGTACGCCGTGCGCTTCGCCGCGCAGCCTGCCACGGAGTTCAACGGACCTGACGCCCCTCGTGCTCTTCGCGAGGCGATGAAGCACGCCAAGGTGGGCCCGTCAGCCCGCGCCCATGCGTGGCGCGTCCTGTCAGCCGTGCTCTCGTGGGGCGCAAACTCCGAGCTCGTGCCCGAGATCAAATCCAACGGATGCCTGTTCGCCAACGAGAAGATCGGCAACCGACGCAAGTCGATGCGGAGCGCTCACGGCCGCACGTCAATGCGCCGCCACGGCGATGAGATCCGCAGTTGGGCACTCTCCGCTCTGACGGTAGAGCTGATCCGGGCCGAGATGCTCGAGGGCGCACTCCACCCCACCAAGCCGATCCTGGCGCACCGCGACGCAATGGTCGTGTCCCTGCAGTTCGGCCTGGCATTGCGTAACCAGGAGGTCTACGGCGTTCGCTGGCTCCCCTTTGCGGACAGCGAGCGCGCCCGTATCACGGAGGTGTTGGCCTGGAACGAGCTGGACAACCAGGCCAAGACCGAGCGCGCAACAGGCCGAACAGTGCGAGTCCCATCTCTACTCGCCACGGACCTCGCCACGTGGCGCGCCGTGTTGCGCCAGCACGGCCACCCAGCTCGTGCCACATGAGCTCCAATCAAGCGCGACAGTGGCGTGCAAGATCCATGAAGCCGGCCGTCGAAGCGGTCGCGGGCAGCGACGCAGCCTTCGCGAACGTGAACGGCGCGACGCCGTACAGCCTCCGCCGCGGCGGCATCTCTGCACGCTTGCGCGCCGAAACGCACAGTCCGTCGCCAGCCAATGCGGCACGAGCCTCGAAATGCTCTCGCAGCACTACAGCTACGAGATCGACGACCTCGAACACATCGGCCCGCAGCCCGTGGATGAGCAGTGGCGGAAGACCCGAGCGGCCGTGCTCGCCAAGCGTTCAGATGCCGATCGACAAGGCCGTGCCGCGTAGACGCGAATCATAAATCCCCGGCTGAGGGTTCACCGCCTGCCTCGGGCCTCAAGAAACGCCCCGCAAATCGAACCTTTTGCCCTTTTGCAGGATATCAGGGGCGGCGGCGAGGGGCGCAGATTTCTCTCCGCTCCGGGAAAGCCGGAGGCCGCCGTCAGCGAGACGCTGCTTCCGCTTCGCGGCAAAGTCGCCCACCAGTGATACGGCCCAGCAACGACCGAGGCGCGGTATGGGTCGACTGGCTACTCGTCGCGATCGACGCGATGAGGCGTCGGATTGCCGGGCCCCTGAACGGTGGCCGGACCCCGTTCATCGGTCCACCTGTTGTGAGAGCTGGTGGGTGGTAGGTACTTGCAGGGTAGGGGTGTCGCCAGCGTCGGATGGAGCCGACGCGTAGCGGCGGCGGAGTTCGACGCTGGCGGGCGCGGCCTGGTGGGTGGTCTCCCAGCTGGCCTTGAACGTCGCGGGGGCCATCATCCCGTGCGCTCGGTGCGGCCGGCAGCGGTTGTAGTCCTGGCGGAAATCCTCGATCATCACCTTCGCCTCGGTAAGGCAGCTGAATACCTCGACGGAGAGCAGCTCGTCGCGGACGCGGCTGTTGAAGCTCTCGACGAACGGGTTCTCCCACGGGCTGCCGGGCTCGATGAACGCCGCGCCAGTACGACTGAACCGGCACCAGTCTCTGAGCACGTGGGAGGTCATCTCCGGCCCGTTGTCACACCTGAGGAACTCGGGGTGGCGGCCACGCTCGCGAACGATCCGGTCGAGGACCTCGACCACGCGGTCGCCGTTGATCCGCCGCTCGGCCTCCATCGCCAATGCCTCGCGGGTGAACTCGTCGACGACGTAGAGCAGCTTGACCGCGCGGCCGTCGTCGGTGACGTCGAACTGGAAGTCGAACGCCCACACATGGTCGGGACGCTCGGCCCGCAGCCGGTCGCCGGGCACGGTCGATTCGCCCAGGCGCTGGCGCTTGCGGCGCCTCTGCGGCACCCGCAGGCCCTCCTCGCGCCACAGCCGTTGCACCCGCTTGCGATTGATGCTCCAGCCCTCCCCGAGCAGATGCTGATGCGCCTGACGGTACCCCCACCGCGGCCGCTTGCGGGAGAACGCACGCAGCTGAGCTCTGATCGCCGCGTCGTCGACGGCGACGGTCGGCTCGTGACGTTGCGTGGACCGGTGCTGTCCAGCCAGGCGGCACGCCCGGCGCTCGGAGAACCCGAGCCGTTCCTGCAGCGCAGCAACAGCTCGGCGCCTCCGGGCCGGGCTCAGAAGTTTCCCCGCGAGAGCTCCTTGAGCCCCTGGATATCCAGCGCCTGATCGGCGACAATCCGCTTCAACCTCGCGTTCTCCGCCTCCAACTCCTTCAACCGCTTCACGTCCTCGGCCTTCATCCCACCGAACTGGTTGCGCCACCGAAAGTACGTCTGCTCCGACACCTCCAGCTGCTTGATCACCTCCGGCAACTCCAGCCCCTCGCCGAGCAGCCTGTCGGCCTCCCTCAGCTTGCGAACGACCTGCTCCGGCGTATGCCTGCGTCTCGACATGCGATAGCTCCTTCGACCCGTTCTCCAGGGTCATCGAAGCTCTCACAGCACCCGGACCGATCTCCAGGGGTCCCGCCAACGGCCCCGGGGCGGGAGCTCGCCGGGGGCTGCGCACGTGTAGGCTCGTCACGTTGCCACTGGCCTCGCGGCTGCGATAACGCGTCTAAGGTAGCGACGCGAAGCCCGAATGCGGAGCTATCCGCCAGCGGCGAGGTGTTCCCCGACCACCAGAGCGGCGCGTTCGAGACGCCCACTCACCGGGCCGACGCTCTGGCCGTTAGGCCCCTGATACTGGAAGGTGACAGCCGGCTTGCCGTTGATGGAGACGCTGAGGATCTCGGCGTCGGGGTCGCCGGGATCACTGGAGCTGAGGATCAGGCAACCGTTCGGGATTTTCCTGATCGTGCCAACTTGTGATTCTGCGCACGCGTCGCCGTTTTCGCCTTGATCGATCAGCGCGGAGCCCGTGGAGAGGTTGAGCAGCACATGCTTACTTTCCGAGGTGTAAGCACAGGCTGACTGTTCCTGTTCGCCCCGCTGAGCTTCAATGAACATGGGCACGCCGGTGACGGCGGCTGCGGACGCCGGCAGGAGGTAGCAAGGTCCGTTCTGCGCGGTGATCGGGCCAACAGGTGAGGCTCGCGGGTGGCTGGAGGTATACGTGGGCGCGGCGCGAAGAGCGGCGTCAATTTCTCGCGCTAGCGTGACCACAGGCCCACAGTTGGGCACGGTGCGCGACTCGACAAGGATCACGAAAGACAACGAGCCGCTTATGAACGCTACCTGAACGATGTCTGTGGGAAAGTTTGGCGCATTCTTTATGTGTTCCCCAGAACACAGCGCGCGTTCGCCCAGTCCAGGTACGCTTTCGTACAAGGCGGTCTTCTTAGCCACTGCGACGAGTTCTTCCCACGTCGCCTTGGAAGCTTGGTTGCCCCCGAGCAGACTAACACTGGCTTCGGACTCGTGAGGTTCTGGCGTGCTGTAGTCACACTGAAGTTCGTCCGAGAGGTGGCGTTCGAGTCCGACGATCGGCAAGATCGAGCGCGCGCGTTGGAGGGTGAGCAAGGCACACAGGCGAGGCTTTGTCGTCGAGACCTTCGCCGCGGTCGGCGTGCTTGCGGTAGCTGTCGTTGGCGTGTGGCCCTGGGTCGTTGACACCGTAGTAGAGACTCGTCCGACGACGGTAGGCTCCCGACCGCGCTCATGCGCCTGTTTGGAGGACGCGTGAGACGCCGTTCCGCACGCGGCGAGCACACTCGCGAGGAGCAGAAGGCCTGACACCAGAGCCACGCCCCTAAGCGCGGTGGCCCCAGCGCTCGGGGTTCGACTGCGACTCGCCCAGCGAGCAGCCGTCTCGGAGTAGATCCTCCCACGCCCCATAGCTACGGCCCGTCTTCCCCTGTAGTCCAACGAGTTCCTATGTCGTTCGTGTTGACCAACTTCTCGACGTTCGTGCGACCACCAGCGGACATCTCGGGTCCGAGTTGATGCCTAGAGGGCCGAGCGTTCGAGCCGAGCCACACGCATAGACGAGGGTCGTGTCTAGCACCATTCGTCCGGGTCGGTTGGCTTCGGCTTGCCTTGGCGGTTCGCGACATCCGTTTTCGGCTCGTTTGACTATGACGGTTGCAATGCGGTGCCACACGCGTAGCATGGGACGTCGCCTGAGTTCGCGTAGTTCAGCGCGTTGCAGGCGGCGCATCGGATGTGCTGCCGCCCGGCATCCGGCGACGGCGCTGGTGCTCGGCCGGCCTGTCGCGTCGCCGCTGGCCGTCGTGCCTGCGTCGCAGGGCCCGGCGGGTTCCGCTGCTGGTCGGAGTCCGAACCAGTAGTCGCACCGGAGTATCCGTAAGGCAGGCTCGGCGGAGCCTGCGGCCTTTGTAGGTCGGAGGCCAGTTGCGCCCGCGCCTCACGCTTACGCTTGCGCTGCCGCGCCCGTCGAGGCTGCTCGATTACCCATCCGATACCCCCGATGACTATGAGCACGACCCAAACCCAGAGCGGAATGGCGAACGGAAGGACAATCCATATGGCGAATACGGAGGGCATCTCAAGCCACCGTGGGCTGCGGGAGGCTCTCGGTCCACCAGGAGTCGTCCCACTGCCTTTGACCACCGAAGACGATCGCTCCTCGGGAGGCAGCTAGGACACCCTCGGCCCAGCGGTGTCGAACGAGGGCGAGTTGGGGTGCTCCGCTCAGGCCGTCCTTGTTCAGACGGAACCGAATGACCTGGAGAATGGCACTGTCGTAATCGTCTGGGACGGCCGGCGTGCAGAGGCCGTCCTTGAGATGGGTCATGCCGAGCATCCAGAGATTCGAGGCCGCGTCGCCTGGCCCGGGGCTCTCACGGTTGACGTCCGCAAGCCATGCGCGTGAGGTGAACGGTTTAGCCGACTCGCCGGCGACCGCCGTCGCCTTCCGTTCACGGCTTTCGGCGATCTTTCGGAACGTACCGGGCCGTTTTACCTTGTAGGGGAGGACTGCGCGTGGAATGCCAGTGGCCGCCCAGTCCAACGTGTTTGAGAATCCCGCCCACTCCGTGCCGGGTGGCACCGCGGCGATGATCGGTGCAAAGATCGACTCGGGAGCTTCCCAACGGTTCATGGTGCTAGCTCCTCAGGACCGTGAAACTCTGCGGTGGCATCCGTGCTTCGAAGGCAAGTCCGTATCCGTCCTGCTAGGTAGCGAAGATCGGAGTGAGCCACCCGCCGAGCCGTCGGAGACTGCGAGCCGACATTCGCGTCAACGCTGACCGATTCAGCGCTCAGTGTTGAGGATGCGTAGTCGAACCCGTCGTGGCTCGGCAATCCGAGGCCCCAAGTGATGGAATCAGGCGATGCGCTAGTGACGCGCAGGCCCACGAGCCTGAGGCGGTCTCTGATGTCCTCAACTCCCAGGGTTGTCGAGTAACTGAACATCGCTTGCTGAGGTCCGCGCGCGGGCGCTTCAAACCGCTGCGCAAGCCGCAGAGAACTGGCCGTGAGCTCGGCCTCCCCGGCCTCCTCCGTGAGCCGGCCCACGCCCACCGCCCGAAGCAGCTCGGTGCGCAATGCGTCGTGATGCTCACCGTGGACGAGTGCGCCGTCCTTCGTAAGCCAGCGAGACGTTCCGATGGACACGGAACGGTCGTCCTTGATGAGCAGCTCGACAACCCAGTCTGCGGCGATACCTCCGGCGCCATTCGACACCCCCAAGATGAAGACCCACTTCTTGAAGTCGCTCGTTTCAACCCACAACTGCGCCGTGTACGTCGGGACGAAGATGGACGAGCGACCTCGAGCGCTGTTCGACCGAACGCCGGTGAGGTCGAGAGCAAACACCGATGAACGGATCAGCGCTCCGGTCGGGATCGCTCCCGTCGTAAGCCACGGACTCCCGGCTAGCGCCTCGTTTACGGGTCCGGAGGCCATGGCGACACGCTTCTTGGTAGCTGACTTTGCGATGAAACCCACGCGCCCTGCCTTTCTAAATTGGTCTGCGGTGTTGTTCCCGGAACATCTCTGGCCTATCCATAGACTCCGTCGATGGCGACGACCCCACCTGAGGATCCGGATGCCTCCATCAGGCCGCAGGACGCTTGAGTTGAGCCGACCGTCTCGTTTGACATCTCCTTGGTTGAGCCGCTGGTCTGTGGGGCCCCGGAGCCTATAAGATTTCGAGCGGTTTTCGCCAGGCAACCCCGTCTACTTGGGCCGCACCGCCAGTCCGGCGACGCGGCGAGCGCTTGCGGTGCGACTCGGACTTCCGACAACGCTCTGGACAGAGACGCTGGCTGCCGACGCATCCTCCTAGACGAGCTCAGTGGCGTCCTGCGTGTAGCAGGTTCGCAACTTGCGCCGCTTCGGACGAGCGACATGCAATTCAAGGGCGTGCGTCGCACGATTATTCTTCGGCTTTCTGGAAGAACGCGCCGAGGGTGACCGAAGGGTTCGCTGAGCAATAGAACGCGATCTCAGGTTCGCCCAGCGGGGTGGCGTACTCCCCCTTTTTGTACTGGCTCGCGAGTTGATCGGCAACTTCGTGCTGTTCCGTCGCGGATGCTTTCATGAAATCCTGGCAGGTGCTCGACGCGGACAATCCGCTTCCGGCGCAGGCGCTCAGGCTCAGGCAGCAAATAACTCCCGCGACAGCGACAGTGGTACGTGCGATTGGAAGTCTCATACTGCCTCACCTTATTTCGATTGACAGATCGGTCGTGAACTCGCCATCGGCTCGCGTTCTTGCGCGTCTACGATCATCGTCGTTGCTGGGTTCTGGCACCAGCCCCCCAAGGTGTCAGGTGGCGCCACCAGGGCCCGAACCCGGAGGACCGGAGCGAGCCTCGGGGGCTAGCCCGGATTCGCCATTAGCAGCTTGGGTTGGGTGGCCGCGGAAGGGCTGAATTACCGGCTTGGACGTGCTGCGCCATGGCTAGCGTCAGGAGCCGGCATGCAGTTGCAGTGTCGCTCGGTTGGACAGGTTGGCCGGTGATATTGGCGGGGACGCTCGCATCGCCGCTGCCTGTCGGGCGCGGCGTGCTGCGGCTCGCAAGCCTGGCGGTCGGCGCGTCGCTAGCGTGTGGGCGCACGGCGTGCGACGAGACAGATGTAGAGCCACAGCCTGCCAGCGTCGAGGCGACGAGACCAGTGCGAGGCGCGATCTGCAACGCATGTGTGAGGGCCTTGCGATGTCGTTCGGCATGTGGGCATGGAAACATAAAGCAGGAGGAGCGTGGGATCTCTGAAAAGCACGAGGGGCCCCGTGCTTTCGCGATACTGCCGCCCGTTTTGTCATCGGCTTACTCGGCGCGTATCGTGCTGTCATCTAGGTGCTCGCTAGGCAACCAGAGGATGGGGATGGAAGCCGTCTCGACGCTCGGCGGCTGGGATCCTGGTTGAGCGACACGTCCGCGGTGGCGTCGGAGACACTTACCTCGATGACCGCGGGCTGGTGCACGCCGCGATCTCCCCGCCGTTCCTTGCGTAGGTTCGGACAGGGCTCGAGGGGATCGATGAGATCGCTGCGGCTCGTCCCGCGACAGCGGGATGGCGCACCTGTCCGGAACGACGCTGACCCGTCGAGCGCATCCGCTGGCGGCCCGCCGTTGCCGCAGGAATGCCTACCAGTGGCGGGTTGCGTAGGATGCGCAGCGCGATCTTCGCGATTGATGGCCTTGGACTGGGGAGCACAGTGACGGATAGCTCAGCGATGCTTGGTCGAGGCGACATGATCGCCGGGTACCGCGTGGATGACATGATCGGAGTGGGCGGAATGGCGATCGTCTATCGCGCGGAGCAGGTCTCGCTCGGGCGCCGCGTCGCGTTGAAGGTGCTTTCGCCCCGGCTCGGACGAGACGAAGCGTTTCGGGAGCGGTTCCGTCGCGAGGGTAAGAGCGCCGCGGCGTTGCATCACCCGAACGTCGTGACGATCTTCGACTCTGGCGAGGTCGATGGCCGCCTGTTCATCGCGATGCTGCTGGTCGAGGGCAGCACCCTCGCCGAGGCGATGGCTGGCGCTGGCTTGTCCGCCGACGAGACTGTTTCGCTGCTCACCCCGGTCGGGAGCGCCCTCGATGCCGCGCATGCGCTGGGCCTCGTGCATCGAGACGTCAAGCCGCAGAACGTGCTGCTGGATAAGGCCGGTCACCCGTATCTCGCCGATTTCGGTATCGCCAAGGGCTCAGCCGGTGCAGGCGGGCTGACCCCGACGGGTGGGTTCGTCGGGAGCCTCAACTACGCCGCGCCGGAGCAGATTCGCGGTGATGCGGCGACAGCCACGACGGATGTGTATGCGCTGAGCGCGGTGCTCTACCAGTGCCTGACCGGGCAGGTTCCGTTCATGCGAGACACGGACGCGAGCGTGATGTACGCCCACCTGCACGAGGCTCCCCCACGGCTGCCGGCAGGCTCGCCGCAGGCCAACGAGCTCAGCCGCATCCTCACGCGGGGAATGGCGAAGGATCCGGGGAACCGTTACCCGCATGCGGGCCAGCTGATGGCCGACGCTGGCGCGCTCCTTTCGAAAATGGACACCGCCGCGCGCCACACAAGACCGGCGTTCCCGGTCTCAACTCCGGCAGTTGATGACGCCTCCGACACTCGCCCGAGCGCGACCCCCGAGACAGAGCAGCCGCAGGCGACCGAGCCCCGCCTGGCGCCGAGCGCGGCCCCTCGCGAGCTCGCCGAGACGTTCTTCAGCCCAGAGGCAACGGTTCGACGGCCGCGCAATCCGCGCCCGGCTCCCCCACCCGCGCACCAACGACACCAAGAGACCGAGGCACCCCGACGGCGCGAGGGCCACCGGACGCTTGCCCTGGCGGCTGCTGGAGCGCTCCTTGTCGTTGCTGCTGCCGTCGCCGCGGCGCTGCTCTCGCTCCACGGGGGGAGCGGCACGCGAGCGGCAGGCAGTGTATCCCTCGACCACAGCGCCTCCGATGTCGCGAGCACCGGTGGCAACGGCGCTCCCGCCGCGGGAGCCGTTGGACTGAACGTCACCTCCCCCTCGAGCGGCAGCGTCATCAACGCCGAAGACGTCACGGTCCGCGGGACCGTGATGCCCAGCAGCGCCAGCGTAGAGGTACAGGGTCAGCCGGCCCCCGTCGGCAACGGCGTCTTCGCGGGGAACGCGCCGCTCCACAGCGGCTCGAACACGATCAGCATCATCGCCAGCGCTCCTGGATACACGCCCACCTCGACCACGATCACCCTGACCACAGGATCGTCCCAGGCCGCGACGGCGGGTGCCAACGCCGGGGTAGCCGCGGCGCAGGCTGCATCAAGCGGTGAAGCCTCCCCGGCGGCCCTGGAGATGGCGAGCCCACCGGAAGGTGGCTACAGCATTCTCGTTCCGTCCAACTGGAGCTACCACACCGAAACAGCGCCCTCCGGCGACACGACCGGCGTGTGGGGCGGAGCGAACTCCGACGAGAAGCTCCAGGTCACGGTGAGTAGCTGTGTTTCGTGCGTCACCGGCGGCTCCGGCCCGGACCCGCGCGCCGTCGGACTCCCGTCCGGCACCGTCAGCTCTTTCGAAATCAACAAGTCGGCAGTTGGCTATCAGGCCTATACGAGCGGTGATCCGAACCCAGACAACGGGGTAGTTGTAGTCACGAGCGAAGGCTCCACGCCGACGGGCTACGCACAGGAGGACCTCTGGCTCCCAGACAGTCTTCACTCCACGGCGACCCGCATTCTCGACAGCTTCAGCCTTCTGCAGGCCACCAAGGGCTGAATCCCCCGGCGTTCGGCAGGCAAGCGCCTTGCACAACGCCCGGCGTCGCCGTCTCCTGGGCCCACAGACGTTTGCGGTCCCGTCACCCGGCGGTCGGCTCGTGGGCGGATACGCCTGACCCGTCGAGCCGACCGCCGGTGCTGGGAGCTAGCAGTTCGGGACCGCTGGGTCCACGTAGGGCGTCCCAATCAGGCTGCCTGACGTCTCACCGTTGTTGTAAAAGGCGTCAGCGGAGCCGTAGTAGACACCGTCCCATGGGCTTGAGGCGATCCGATACCACCAGGTGTTGCCGTCTTCGACGGCGAATCCCGTCACCTTGCATTCAATCTGCACCGTCGCGTTGGAGCCGATCTCGGGACCCTCCGTCCCGCCAGCATTGGAATAGTCCGTCCACGTGTGGACGACGCTGCCAGTCGTCTCGGCGAACGTCGGGGCGGGTGCGGGGGCCGGCGGGGGCGCGGGAGTCGGTTCGGGCGTGGGCGTAGGGGTTGGTGCGGGTGGCGGGGCGGGTGCAGTGGTGCCCGGGCCGTTGCCGGCTGGCCCTCCGTAGATGTATCCCTGGAACTCTGATGCCGGCGTTTCGATGTTGAGATAGACCCGTCCGTCGTATTTGAGGTTCGCCTCGTCGAGGATCAAGGTCGCGCCGTTGTTCTCCACTCCCGCGACGTAGGCGACATGCCCGACACCTCCGTCTGCAGTGGTGCTAACGGCGATGGCGCCGACCACGGGCACCGTGCCCTCGGGCCGCTTGCCCTTCGCCTCTTCGAGCCATTCGGAAGCGTTGCCGGTTGTGATGCCGTCGAGATCGGGGCGCATGCCGGCCGCGTACCAGGTGCACTGGCCGACGTCTTCGCCGCCCTGATAGAGCGCGAAGGGATCACCGATGAAGCACGCCTCGCCGCCGGGCGGCGTCGCGATTTCAGCACAGGACTGCTCTCCTCCGCCCTTACCGCCTGCCCCGGCGGCTTCTCCGGCGACGAGACCGCCGGTACCGGAGCCATGGTTGATGAGAACGAGCTGAGCGCCTCGGTGCGTCAACCTGCCTCGCTTGGTACACGTCGCCGCGAACGTCCACGTGCCGCTCGGAGCACCCGCCGGGACCGTCCAGGCAAATGCGCCGTGGCCGGCTCGGCTCAACGTGATCGGCGAGAGCGTGGTCGAGGTGTGTCCCGCCGTGACGCGCAGCGTGCAGCGGGCGCCCGAGGCGGCACCGACGTGCACCGCTAGGCCCTGCCCCACGACATCCACGTGGACTGAGAGCCTCGCCCGGGCGGCTAGGGCACTCGCCGGAGTCAAACCAACCGCCAGCGTGACCGCCAGGCCGATCGCGGCGGCGAGAGACCGAAGCGTGTGGGGGTGCGTGGTGTCGGCCGCCGGTGGGCGAGCCGCTCGCTCCGTATCGTGCTGTGGCGTCTGGGACGTCATCATGGCGTCTAGTCCTCCCTTTGAGATTGGCCGAGGGGAGTTCCCCCGTGGGTTGATCGTCGCAGCGGGATTCCCTGGCAGAGACGCACCTTGGGTCAGACGGCCTACACCTTCGGGAAGCCACGTCCGGCCGAACAGCCGCGCGATGTTGGCCAGACCTGGCGCACGGTTGGCCACCCCAGATCCCCCTGGATCGTCGGCTGTTCGCACCGTGGAAGAGGATCGCGTGCCTGCATCGTGCGTAGACGCGCCAGTTCCGCGTCGAGATTGGCTTGGCGCCGACGCCGAGCAAGGAGCAGACGACCTTCTCACAGAATACGAGAGATAATTACCCCGTGCCCGAAGAGCCTGCGGTTGCGGGCGATGTTTCCGTGCGGCCGGCTTCCGCGGGTGTTTCCGGGACGGGGAGTCCGAGAGCCGCGGACAGCGTGGTGTTTGCGGCATCGCCGTGCACCGATTCTCGGTGGCAGCTGCCTGCGATGGTCCCGTATGCCGCGGCGTCACCGTCGGCTGTGGAAGGATCCTTCAGGTCGGGAGCGACCTGCGAAGCGTAGGCCGTCTGGACGGACCATGACGCCGTTTCGAATGCGTGGCAGGTTGACGTGGCTGTGAGGGGCTGTAGGCCGAGAGCCGTGGCGAGGGTGATCGTCGAGGCATCTCTGTGGTCTGCTTCTCGGTGGCAGCGCCCTCCGATGTAGCCAAAAGCGTATGCGTCTCGAGCCGCGGTACCGGTGCCCGCGGAAGGAGAGCCCACGTCCGGGGCGAGCTGGGCGGCGTACGCTCCTTGAGCGGCGTGGAGGCGGTTTCCCAGGCTTGGCAGGTCGAGGCGTCGGTTAGCGGAGGCGAGGAAGAGACGGTTGTAATGGGAGCGGCCGAACCACATCCAGAAACAATCGTGGCCGAGATAACGACGGCCAGCAGGACCGCCGAACGCTCCGCAGAGAGCACGCGCGACATGCGGCGACAGTGGCGTCCTGCGCGGAAGGGGCGCACTGTGCCGCTTCCGGATGCAAGCGATGTGCTGCAGTTGTGGCAGAGCGGCTTACTCATTGGCGAGCTGCCCTCGTGCGTGTTCATGGCTGATCAGCGCGTCAGCACAGGTTCCGCGAGGATGAACGTGCTCCCTTCTTCTGGCTCGCGGATCTTGTGTGTCCAGACGAACAGGACGTCGGTGGCGCCCTGGATAGCGAAGCTCATCTTGTGGACGGTGCTCGGCCCGCTAAATTCCTCCTCATAGAGGACGACCGAGTGGGGGGAGCTGTCGTTGTTCTTGTAGACAGTGAGGTGGTATGTGGTGCTCGCGTTCGAGCTGGTCTGCAGCCCGACCGCGTCGGATGTCAGCTGGGTGAAGCCCGGGGTCGGGATCTGATAGCTCGCTGTCTGGCCTTCGTCCCGAGCACCAAGATCGAACGCAACTGCATGCGGGTAGGTCTGCCCTTTGAGCTCCCGCTTCGCCGCTTCCGTGTCCATGGACGCGTTTTCTGAGTTGTGGTTGAGCGCTTCGGCGCCGCCCTGACTTTCGAGATAGGCGGCGAGATACTCTTCATCGCTGTTACCAGAGGATGATGAACCGGTGGCTTCGGTGCTGGTGCTGGATTGTTCGCTCGGCCCCCCGGGGTTCACCGTCGTTGCCGTGGTGTCGGTGTCTGGCGTCGAGGTCGCGGGGGTCGTGACGTTGACCGTCCGGACAACGGTCGCGGTCCTCGTCTGTGTCTTGGTCTTGCCACCGATCGCGACCCCTGTGGCCGCGCCGACGATCATGACGACGACGGCGCCAAGCAGGCTCGACTTCCAGTTCATAGGTGCCGCCCAACCAGGTATCCAGCGACCCACAGTGGCGCATATCCAACGGCGGTGAGCGTCGATGCGGCGCGCAACGAGAGCCGTCGAGGGCGTTGGTCTGAAGATGGGTCCACGGGAGGCGCTTGGGCGAGGATTTGCACGGTCGTCTCCTCGGTTGGGCTCTCCTCCGTGACGACTCCCAGTGACGGCGACGCCTCGTCCAACTGTGTCTCGGCCCAGCGCATCAATGCGCCGGCCGAACGCGCCCGCTTGTCGGGATCCTTCTCCATGGCGCGCTGTACGACGATGTCCAGCGGAGCGGGCAGTCCGGCGATCGTGGCGCTGGGCAACGGAATCGGCGCGTTGGCGTGGGCCATGAGGGTAGCCGTGCGGGTCTCGCGCCGGTAGGGAAGCTCGCCGGTGAGGCAACGGTAAACCATGCACCCGAACGAGTAGACGTCGGCTCGGCCATCCAGCGGCTCTCCGTTGATCTGCTCGGGTGCCATGTAGTCGATCGTCCCGAGCAGCTCGCCCGTCGCCGTATGCGCACTGCCCTGCTCGTCTGGCTTTGCCAGCCCGAAGTCCGTGAGGTAGGCGTGCCAGCCGGGGCCGCGTCCCTCCAGCATCACGTTCGCCGGCTTTACGTCGCGGTGCACGAGGCCCCGTTCGTGAGCTGCGTCGAGGGCCGCTCCCACCTGGGAGAGAACTTCCACCGCCTGATGGACATCGAGCGGGCCCCGCTCTCTCAGCAGGCTGCTCAGGTCGGGGCCGTCGACGAGGCGCATCGCGAGGAAGAGACGTCCGTCGTCGAGCTCGCCTGCCTCGTAGACGGGCAGGATGTTGGGATGGTCGATCGCGGCGGCCGAGCGCGCCTCGCGGCGGAAGCGCTCACGGAATCGCTCATCCGCACCCAGACCGCCGGAGATGAACTTCAGCGCGATGCGCCGATCGAGTGAGAGCTGGGTGGCCTCGTAGACGGAGCCCATTCCGCCTCGGGCGATAAATCGCTCGATACGGTAGCCCGCGAGCTCGTCACCCGATCGCATCGGCTCCTCAGTCATGACGCAACCCGAGCGAGCGCTCGATCGTCTCCGGTCGCAATGTTCTGGATCGCCGCATAGCTGTCCGCGCCACGCTGCGAGAATCTACCGGCTTCGGCGCCATCCAAGCCTGCCGCTCGACGCTGCACCCACGATCCGCTGGTCCGGCCACTCTCGCTCCGTGGCGCATCGGGTTGAGCCATCCCGCGATTCCAGCCAGGCGACGAGTCAGGATCGGCGATCGCGAAGGGCGCCCCGTCGGCTCGGTCTCCGCCGCACTGCAACGCGCACCGTTCGTCCCGGACACCACGATGACCACCGGCCACCCCCACAAGCGACTCACGGCTGTGGGCGCCGCGCGATCGGAGGCGCATGCTCTGGCCCGGCAGTCCGCCGCGTCATTGTCTTCATAAGCTCTTGTTCCTCGCATTCACTTCGCTCTCATGGCATCGTCGCTCGCATCAGCCGCGGTTTCAGCTCGACCATGGTGTCGATGTACTCCCCCTGCGACTAGTGGAGTGTCAGGCAACGTTTGCCGTGTTGATGAGGCGTTTTAGGCGGGGGTTGTCGGTGTTGCGGTTGCGCCAGTGGATGTATCGGCGGATGAGGCGGGCTTGGGTGGCGTGGTCGGGGTGGTCGGTGCCGGCGAGCGTGAAGTACCGCAGCGCCCGGAATTGCGCCTCGATCCTGTTCAGCCAGGAGGCGTAGTGCGGCGTGTAGGCCAGCTCGACGTTGTTCAGCGCGGCCCATTCACGCATCTGTTTGCCGTTGTGGGGGCTGAAGTTATCGAGGATGAAGTGGAGCCTGATCTCGGGCGGGTGCAGCGAGCGGATGTAGCGGCAGAACTCCAAGAACTCGACGCGGGTCTTGCGCTTCTTGATGTGCCCGTAGAGCCGGTCGGCGCCGACGTCGTAGGCAGCGATCAGATGCCGGACACCGTGTGGGCGCTTGTAGGTCGCACGTATCCGCTTGGGCTTCGCGCGTGGTGCCCAGCCGCGGCCGCCTGGCTGGGGTTGCAGGTTCAGCGGCCCGAACTCATCGAGGCAGATCACGAGTGCCTCGCCGGCCTCCGCCATCTCGTAGAGCTCGACGATCCTGTCGCGCTTGACCCTGAAGTCCGGGTCGGTGGAGCGCTTCCACGTCCTCACGGCTTGAAACCGGACGCTCTCCTCGCGAAGGAGCTGACGCAGCCCCTCGTGGGAGATGTCCGTGACCACCCCCTCGGCGACCAGATAGTCCGCGAGCTTGGACAGACTCCAGGTCGCAAACGGCTGATCCAAATCCTGGGGGTCGGCCAGCGCGATCCGCTTGATCTCCTGGCGCTTGGGCAGCGTGAACGTCTGCGGCCGCCCGCCGCGATAGCGCGGATAGAGCGCATCGAACCCGTCCCGGTTGAAGTTGTGGATGACATCCCGGACGGTGTCCGGGTCGGTGAAGACGACCTCGCTGATCGCGGGCGGCGACATGCCCTGCGCCGACAGGAGCACGATCTGCGCGCGGCGCCACGTCACGACCGACCCCGACGTGCGCCGCACGATCCGCAGCAGCCGGTTGCCCTCCTCGCTGGTGATCTCCCGCAACTGCACCCTGGCGGCCATGGCCCCTCCCGGTCGAGTAGCGATCTCGACTCAACGACTTCGCCGCCAGCGTCAACACCCCTGGTTATGAAAACCGGCAAACGTCGCCGGGGAACCCACTAGGCAGGGATGCACCACCTCGGAGCGGCCGCCCGCCACTCCTCCGCCGAGGTGACAGCTTCTCCACTCTTCCTGGGCGTCCTGAGATGAGGCCGTGTCACCCCGTCACTGCACTCTGGCGTGTTCTGTGGCGCCCGGTCGCTAGCCTCAATGCCTACCCGGATATCACGACTTGTCGATGAGCCAGCCGCCGCCGACCATGGTTTTCAAGCCGTACCGTTCATGCACGGCTGAACGGTTCTGGATGGACAGCGAAGCTAATGCCAACGCTGGGACCGAAGTGGCAGTGTTCTATCAAGGCTAGGGGGCGACCGCCTGGCTGCATTGCGCGCATAGCCCGCCGGGCCCCGGATCGGGAGCACCGCAGACGGCACACGGCGTCGCCGCTTGAGCGCGAGCGGATGCTCTCGTCGCAGTATCGTCTGGGAATGAAAGCCTGAGACCGCAATGTCGACAGAAGGCCGCCCATGGCTCGCCGGTACCGCCGCAACCTGGGCAGACCTCGACGTTCAAGTCGCCGACGGGGGCCGCGGCGATCATCGGCGCAAGCGCAGCTCCGCAGCTGCGGCAGTAGTTGCCCGTGGACGCTGGTCTTTGGCAGCTCACGCATATGCGTTCGCCGGCTGGGCGAGGTTCTGACGCAGCGACGGCGACCTCTGGCGCCGGAGCAGACTCGCCCGAGACGATCGTTTCGGCCTCGTCGACGCTTGAGCCGGAGTTCGCTGCCGAAGTGGAGCGCTCCGGCTCTGTGGCTCCGTCGATCGCGCTGGTGGACGGCTGGTCCCGGACGGAGTCAACGCTCTGCGCATCAGAGTTGGCCGGCACGGCACTCCCGCACTGATGGCAAAAGCGGGCACCTGGGACCAACTGTCCCTCGCATGCGGGGCACGCGCGCGGCTCGACCGCCTCGTCGGCTCGAAGCTCGGGCGCCGGAGGCATCTCTATGGGAGCGCCACAGTGGCGACAGAACCTTGCTGTCGGTGAAACATCGGCGCCGCAGGCGCGGCAGGCGCTCGTCAAAGGTCCCTCTCTGCCACCAGTCCCCACTGGAATGCGCACTCCACCAGTCGGGCTCGCTTTTGGTTTTGCGGCAGCTCGCCGATCTCAAAGCGCTGAAACAGCGTTCGGAGATTGTTCTTGACGGCATCGACACTGAGGAAGACCTCGCTGGCGATCTCGTTGTTGCTCGCCGGCGTGGCGAAGCCGGAACCGTCCTTGTAGGGCCTGCATAGGGCTACGAGAATCTTGCGCTGGGTATCGCTGAGGCTGTCCACGGCGGGGATGTATGAGGCGGCGGACGTCGCCGCGGTCGAGCCCTCTCCGGGGCAGCGATACTCAACGATCGTGGTGCCGAAGCGGATCACGTCACCGTCAGCTAGGCGCTTTCGCCCTGAGATGCGCGTTCCGTTGACGAATGTGCCGTTGCGAGATAGGCCATCGTCGATGACCGCCCACTCCTCGCCGACAAGCTCGAGTTCCGCGTGGGTACGGGAAACCTCCCCATCATCCGCCAACAAGATGTCCGACGTCGATCCGCGCCCCACGGTCGCCCGCTGACGCGTCCCCAGGCTCACGATGCGCTGCTCGCCTTTACCGTCGCGCCAGAGTGCGAACGGTAGGCCCGTGCGCTCGGCTTCAATGATGGCTTTGATCTCGCTGGCCGATCGCGCGTGTGGCGCCGGCTGAATAGTCATTTGTCGCGCTCCTCGGCCACCCAGACAGACTCCACGTGATCCACCTATGCGTCGCCGGCCAGCCTATAGCACCGGCCGGCAGGTAGGGGCGCCGATGCGACCCCTAGGCGCCCGGCTTCGTGGCACCTTGCAGGCGACAATCACGGTTGACCACGCGAGCGTGTGGAGAAGCGACAGGACACGTCTACGGGGCATACCGTAGGCCAACCATCCGGGCGTGCCACGACGCTGCATCGTGTCTTAGACTGCCCGCCCACACACGACAAGGAGCCCATGGTGAGCGAAACCGCGTTCTGCGAGCAATGCAAAGGACCGATCGAGGCCTCAGACCGCTACTGCCCCAGCTGCGGAAGCCTCCAGGACCAGGTAGCAGCTGACCAAAGCGCCCACGCACCCAGTGCCGGGCCAGAGGCGCCCCCTGCCGTCTCCTCGGTACAGCCGGACCCAGTCGCCCACACGCCCCGAACCCGGGCGCCCGAGGCGTCGGGGGATGCGCCACCGCGCCCGGCGACAGGACCCGGAGAGCCGGGCCAGCCGACGGGCAGCCAACCGAGGAGAGTCAGCCTCGAGAGCTTTTCGCGCGAGGAGCAGATACTTGGGGGAGTCGCACTGCTGCTAGTGATAGACCTGCTCTTCCTCCCATGGTTTGAAGTCGGCGTCGCGGGCTTCTCCGTGTCAACCTCAGCAACCCAAAACCCGGATGGATGGCTTGGTGTGCTCGCGCTCCTCTCCGCCCTGGCTGTCATCGCGGATTTGGCGATCGAGCGTCTCTCACCGCACATCCATCTGCCGTCGCTCAGGCGGGGCCACGGGGCGACCCGGTTTCTCCTTGCTTCGGCCGCCGGCGCATGTGTTGGGCTGAAGTTCCTCTTTCACATCCATTTCAGCCTGTTCGGAGCTGGGTTTTGGCTCGCCGCGATCCTCTCTGTCGCGCTTGTGCTGCTCGCCTCGCGCCTGCGTCACACCCCAGTGCCCATAGGTGCAGCGTGATCGGCCATCGCGTCCGGGGTGGGACCCAGTACCCCTAGGGTGTGTGGCGGCGGTGCGCCGCCGAGTCATAATCGTGCGGACAGAATGAGCATGCGATGCGAGCACTCGCATCGTCTAACTGAAGGGGGACGCAGTGTTTCGCCGCAAACAGGAGCCCGACTCCCTGTCGGTGACCATGGCCGCTGTTGAGGCGGCGTCGCGACAGGATGTGCCGGCTATGATTGCCGCCGGCGAAGCCCTGGGCTCTCTTTCCGCCCAGGACGTGTTTGGCTCTCTCGGCGCTTTCTTCACGGGCATAGCACCCGGGATCACCGCAGAGCAGGACGCGATCATCAAGGCGGAGCTCGCGGGCGCGCACGGTCCTGCGAGCGTACGAGCCGCAGTCATGGACATTGGAACCGCTCTCATGATCGACCGTGACGGCAAGGCAGCCGGTCATGCGGTCGTTGCGCACGCCCGGTGCCTCGTGGATCAAGACGGCCTGTGGCCCGGCGTGATCTGGGAGACCGTCGAGGCGGCTGGGCGTGCATGCGGACGCATCGGCGTCCAGTTCAACTGGAAGACCGGCTGATGATCGCGGCCATCGCACGTATCCCACGCAAGCAATCTCGTCGCTGCCTGGAGTCGCGTGCGCGTGTGTCGTTCCGTCGTGTCTGGGACGGTCACTTCTGGATGAACTTCAGTTACCAACAGCACGGGCATGCAATATGCTCACCGTCGCGGAAGTCGATGGTCTGACGGCCGAAAAGGAGGAAGGATGTCTGTCGTCATTATCTTGATTCTTATAGGAGCGACCGTCGCGTTCTTCATGCCGCGGTCAGGCGAGACGCTGCGGTTCGAGACGTCCGCGGCGCCTCACAATGTGATCATGACCGCTGTCGGTCTGGTGGGAACAAAGCGGCGTTGGCATGCTGTGAGCCAGAGTGAGCACGGTGCTAGCTTTCAGTACCGCAAGGGTCCAAATGTGCTTGTCGCCTTGATCCTACTTCTCTGTTTCATCGTGCCGGGCATCCTGTATGTGGTTCTCGCCGGCAAGCGCGAGTCGCTCGTGGCCAACGTCGGCACTGACGGCCGCGATAAAGCGATTGTTCAGGTGGCATCGAATGGGTATCGCAGAAAGGCCGCTGGGCGCACTGCAGCGAAAGGTTGGCGCGGCCCCGACGGCGATCGGCGCGGCGAGGGTGTCTCAGCTGACGCGATAGGTCGCGACCAGAGTGCGTCGGCAGACGCAGCGCCGCGTCCGCGGCTGTCAATGCACTGCGATCGCACGAGCCAAAGAAAGGAGTGATAGGTGTTGGGCAAGAGAAGGCAGATCAAGGCTCTCAAGACGCAGCTCATCGCGACACGCGTTTTCTTCGGGCCGCTACTTCAGCGGCTGCCGCCTGAGAAGCAGCGGCTTGCCATGACGAACAACCCGCGCGACCTCGTCATATGCGTCAGCAGAGCTGTGGCGGCCGGCGATGCCGTTGAGGCGCGCGCGATGCTCGACGAGGCAACTCGCGACGTGCCGGCCGGCGTGACCACCGAGCAATGGGCCAACATCATGCGGCACGCGTACAGCGCACTATGAGGCGGGCGGCGAGCTAACCGTGTGCAGATGGGCTCAAATAATCAGCGTCGGCGCGCTCCTACTCGGCGTCGTGGCCGGCTGCGGCAGCTCGACCGCCAAACCGGCGGGAAGCGGCACGCCGGCGCAAGTGGTTGAGCCCAGGCCATCGTCCGGCGCCGCGTCGGTTAGCGAATTCGTGTCACGCGCCGACGCAGTATGCGCCAAGACCGACGCTCAAGCCAAGACGCTGGTCTCATCGAACGCTTTGCAGTCAGGACATTACGCGAGCTTCTATGAGCAACTGCTCACGATCGAACGCGAACGGGAGCTCGCCCTATCCGCGATCGTCCCGCCATCAGCCCGGAGTGCAGAATACGCCAAGCTGCTGGGCCTTCTACAACAAGAGTCTCAGCATGTCGCTGAAGGGGAGCAAGCCACCCTGGGGCACGAATCAGAACGCGAACAACGCCTGGACAAGGAAGGGGAAACGGAAGGGGCGCCGATTGCCAGGCTTGAGTCAGCGTTGGGCCTCAAGGTATGTACGGGCCCCATTGTCTAGCCTCTCAGGATGCCAGCAGAGGTCCTCGGTGAGAGGTCGCCGTCGGGCGTCGGAGCCGAACGCCTTCCGCGGTCAAGTCGGCACCGCGCCTAGCAGGACGCGACGTTTGGATCAACAAACGGGGTGCCGACCAGGCTTCCTGACGTCGCACCGTTGTTGTAAAAGGCGTCCGCGGAGGCATAGTAGGCGTTGTCCCAGGGACTGGATGCGATTCGGTACCACCACGTGTTGCCATCTGCCACCGCGAAGCCGGGAATCTTGCAGGCGACCTGAACCGTCTCGTTCGACGGGATCTCAGGTCCCTCGGTGCCCCCCGCGTTTTCGTAGTCGGTCCAGGTGTGAACGACGCTGCCCGTCGTCTCGGCGTAGGTCGCTTCAGAGGGCTGGGTGGGGCTGGTCGGGGTGGTACTCGTCGTGCCTCCGATGGTTGTGGAGACGACGCCGGTGCCGCCACTATTGTCGACCGCGATGCGCCGGTAGTCGCGCGTCCCGGTGAGTTCGCCGGCGGCATTGAGGGCTATCGCTGCAATGTTGATGGTCCCCCAGAGCGCGTTGCCCTGGCTGGGGATACCGGACGTGTTCCATTCGTAGGCCCAGCTGCCGGACTGCAGGGTCGCGTCGCCGAGCAGGTGCCAGCCCACGGTCTGAATGTTCGCGGGTTCTGTTGCGTAGTAGGCCTCAAACGCGACGCCGCTGACGTTGGCGGCGCTGGCCTCGAGCGTGACGCTTCCGCTAATCGTGGAGCCAAAGGCCGGGGCGGTGATCTGAACGGCACTCGAGACAAGCGGACCCGTCGGGGCCGGCGGTGGCGGGATTCGGCCGGGCCATGAAGCGGGTGCGTATGCCCAGCCGAGATAGAGGCTGCTCCAATAGGGGCTCTTGGGGATATCGGTAATCTGGACGGTTTCGAGTGCGGAGATCATCTTTCCGCCGCCCAGGGACAGGCCAACGTGTCCGTAGCCCCTGTTCGCGCTGTCGGGGCCGAAGAACACGAGTGCTCCGGGGGGAGCGGTCGTGACTGCGCTGTGGTGGAGCGTGACGTGCTGGGCGGCGACCCATGCCGAGGCGAAGATGTAACGGGTGCCGTATGCCTCCTCGACGAAGCGCTCACAGCGATAGGCCCAGATGGTGCTCCCGAGCTGTGTTCGGGCCCATTGCACGGCGCTTGCGCGCCCCTCGTCCGGGCCACCGCCGAGCCCACCGCCGTCGGCGACTTCAGGGGGTGTGAGCGCTGGGCCACCCTGCTCGTTGACGGACTTCGGGGGACGTTTCGCCGCTTTGGGAACCCGGATGCAGCCCCGCGGCTGGCCGCGGGAGTTGCAGTAATGCACGGGTGGCCGCGTCATCGCGATCCGCGCTCCGGCCCATGATGGCTGAAATAGCAGGAGCAGGAGCAGCGTGGCCGTTGCGGCCGCCGGGATCATGGCCACCGATGACCGCAGTCTGTGGCTGCAGGGCGCATCCCTGAGCGTATGACCGTGGCTCGGGGTTCGCCAGAGACCGTCGAGATGCGGAAACCCGCTGGGCATTTGGCGGGGAGTGTACCTGCGGCGCGGCGCGATCATTCCGACCGATGGGATCGCACCTCGTGGCGAGGATGGGGGACTTCGGTCGCGGCGTCCGCGGATATCGGCGTCGCCATTGGCGTCAGGGCCGTGGGCCCGAGCGCGGGACGCTTGGCGGGCACGCCGAGGATGTCGCAGGCATCCGCGGCGAGAGCGCCGGCGCTCGGATGACGATCTGCGGGCGAGACGGCCATGCCGCGCGCGACCACCTCATCGATCGCTTCGGGTAGATCAGGTCGGATCCGGGTCACCGATGGGCGGGGGGCGTTCATGTGCGCGGCGATCTTTGCGAAGGTTTCCTCGCGTGGAAACGGTACGCTGCCGGTTAGACAGTGGAACAGCACGGCGGCGAGCGCGTAAATGTCGGCCCTGTGGTCGACCTGGCCTCCCTCGAGCTGCTCGGGTGCGAGATAGTCGATGGTCCCGGCCCAACCCTCGAGCTGCGTAACCTGATCTCCCGTGGCGATGTTCTTGGCGAGCCCGAAATCGGTGAGCAGCGCGTGGCTCGGGTCCTCCTCGCGCAGAACGATGTTCGCCGGCTTCACGTCGCGGTGCACGAGCCCCCGATCGTGTGCCGCATCGAGCGCACCGGCGATCTGGTGCAGCAGGACGGCAGCATCCCATGGGTCGAGCAGTCCGGCGCCCTTGAGGACGCTCGCGAGGTTGATCCCGGAGATGAACTGCATCGCAAGGTAGAGCAGGCCGGCATCGTCACCCGCATCGATTACCGGGATGACGTTGGGGTGGCTCACGGCGGCGGCGAGCCGCGACTCGCGCTCAAAGCGGGCGCGGTACACGGGTGATTGTGCGAACTCCGGTCTGATGAGCTTCAGCGCGACGGGTCGTGCGAGGTGCAGTTGTGACGCGCGGTACACGACGCCCATCCCTCCCCTTCCGATCTCCTCCTCGATCCGGTAGCCGGCGATGACGCTCCTTGCTGTGAGGACCCTCGTGTGGCCGTCGGGCCCGTGCAGGACTTTGGCAACCACGTCGGGCGCGGACGCCGCGAACAGCATGCGTAGTCGTCGACGCTCGCGCCTATCGAGAGCCTCGGCCAGTACCCAGACGCCTCCGGTTGCCAGAGCGACGGTGAGCAGCCCGTCGGCGTAGTCGAGCACTGCCCCGCTGTCGAACGCGAGTTGGGCGGCGAGCGACCACGCGACGGCTGTGAGCGCTCCGATGCCCAAAACGACGATGGTGTCCGGAGCGAGGTTGGCGAGTGGGTCAGCGCCTCGGCCGGTGCGCCGCGTCCACGCCCATCGGGGGACGATCGCAAGCAGCGGCACGATCAATCCGAGGCCGAGAAGAATGACGCCTGTAGTAAGCGCCGAGACGCCCCTTAGCGGAAACCCGGCGAGGGCTGTCGCGATCGCGTCCGCCTGTATCTCGGGTCCGGACATTGCTGCGCCGACAGGGCTTTGGTGTATGTCCTGGAGGACCGGGGCGGTCGGTCCAACGACGACGACCTTTCCGCGAACCGCGCTGGCGTCGAACCGTCCTTCCAAGACATCCAGGAATGAAAGCGCAGGTACCGTGCCGGGTGGACCCGGATAATCGATGAGGGCGCCCTTGGGAACGCTGTCGCCAACTGTAGGGCTGTAGCTCTGCGCCGCGGCGAGAGCGAAGCTGTCAACGCCGCCGAGTCCGGACGGGAAGCGACGGACCACACCGTCACTGTCGAGCTCGAGCAGCGTCACGCCGGGGCGAACTCCCACGACCTGGAAGAGGACGCGCCCAGCGAGCGGTGCGGTCCGCCCACCGGCTTCGATCGCGGTGACCGATACGACGGCTCGCTTCGCACGGGACAGCGCGCGTATCACGTCCGCGTCGGCGCGGGCGTCGGTGCTCGGGCGCTCCAGCGCGAAGTCGAACGCGACCACGCGTGCGCCTGCACGGTTCAGATCTTCGATCAGTTCGGCATCGAGCGTTCGTGGCAAGGGTGGTAGCGGCAGGTGTCTGTAGCTCTCGGTGTCAAGCGCAACGATCACGACCCTGTGCGACGGGGTTCGGCTGCCTCGCAGAGCAAACCGAGCGTCGATGCTGCGTTGCTCCAGCCAGCCGAGAGCGCCGGCGCTGCGCGAGAGTAGACCGATCGCGCCCGCGAGCAGGCCTGCGCAGAGCAGGACGATTGCGAGCCCGCGATGTGCTCGTCCAGACACCCGCCGAGACTATACGGCCGGATGCATGGCCATCTCGTCAGGGTCTCACCCAGCGATTGCGAGACTCGGGCCCGCGGGCAACCTTCCATCGCGTGCTTCATGTCCGGGTCTCATGTGGACGCCGCGCGACGATCGACGATGTGAGCCGGACCCGCCTCGCGGTGTCTCCGTCAAAACACGTCCGTCTCTACGCGTGCGACAGCCTGTATCACTACCAAATGACGAACCACACGCGACGCCGGCCGCCGTTGTACAGATAGTGGGCGTACTTTGCGCAGAGGGCGCATATGATCACGCTGACCAGACTCGCTGTGACCTGCCCCGAAGCGAGGCTGCTGATGGCGCCGACTGCGGTGAGGATTGCCCAGAGTGCGTACCAGAGCACGATCGGTTTCCAGCCGTGGAGCCTGACAGCGAGTCTTGCATCGGCTGCGCGCCGCGCGGCCAGCTCTGCGGCGTCGCTTTGGGACAGTCGTGCCGCGTGCACCTCGGCGACCGGCGGCTTGATCGAAGGTGCTGGGCTGACGATCTGTGGTGCATCTACAAAGGACATAGCTCCTCCTTGTGTTGTTTTTGTCCACCTGCATCCCCGCTCGCTTATCGGGTAGGCCTGCCTGAGACCTCTTGCAGTTGGTGGTCGAGCTCAGGTCGGAGGCTATGGCCGCCTTGTCTCAGGGAGAGCGCACCCAGGGGTAGACGAGGTCACCCTTGAGCGTGCGGCTGTGCAGCCGGCCGGTATGGCCCAGGGGGGCGTCCGCTCCAGTCGGAGCCGGCGCCTCCGCTGGACCCGGCCGCCCACGGAGGTGATCCGCGTTCGTATTTCGCAGGGTCACCGACCCGACACCTTGGGTGCGCCACGGGCGCGTGAGCTGTCTGTCATGCTGCACCGCCAGCGTGATCGTCCTCGTGCTTCCAGCCGGATCACCGCCGTGTCGACTGACTCGCCTACGATTTCGAGCCTTGCCCGAGGGGGAACATGACTGAGCAACAATTCTGTGTGGACTGCGGCCAGGCAGTGGACACGCTCGACAGATTCTGTGCCACGTGCGGCGCTGCGCAAAGCGCGGCCGAGAGCTCGGCCGTGGCGCGAACGGCCACGCCGCCACCCGTGTTCGCCGCGCCGACCACTCAACCCCCGCAGACGATTCCGGCGAGCCCAGCAACGGCGAGCCGGGCCTTTGCGGGACCCGAAACGCCTCAGGCACCTGGTCCGCGAGTGCGCTGGTCTGGCCTCGATTGGACGGTCGTGCTGCTGGCGATCGTGCTCGCGGTCGCCCTGCTCGCCGTTCCGTGGTTCAAGTTCACCAGCTTGACGGCCGTCGAAGCCCCGAACGGATGGACCGGAGTCGTCGGGGTCATCGCCGCGGTGATCGTGATAGCCAGCGTCGCGCTCGGACGGGGAACGCCCGGAGCGCGGAGCATGGGATGGATCGCGTCGGTCGCAGCCGTCGCCGCGGTGGCGCTCAAGTACTGTGTCCCGCAGCTGGAATTCGGTAGCGAAGTCCAGTTTTCATCGGTCGTGTTGGACGCATACTCGGCTGGATTCTGGCTGGCGCTCGGTGCGGCCGTGGCCTTGGTGCTCATGTCGACGGTGCGCCTGTTCCAGACGAGACCAGCCCCGTGACCAGCAGCAGCGTGCCCGCGGAGGACTCACCTTGCCTGACAATCCCACGTTTGGGTCGCCAACCACGCCCGCCTCATGTCCCCTAGGTCCTGCGCTCCGACGGCGTTGCTGGCGGTGAGCGTCTCGCTCCTGCTGGCGGGGTGCGGCGCAGCGGGCGGCCAACGCACTGGAGCGGCAGGACAGAGCGGGTCAGGCGGACCGGCCGGCAGGGCGTCCGCGACCACCAAGAGCACTGCGCCGGCGTTCGACCCCTCGGGGAGCTCTACACCGCAGGCGGCGGCTCTCGCCTTCGAGAACGCGTTGGAAAACCGAGATCCCTCGACGATCTGCGAATACGTCACCCCACAGTACCTGGCCGAGCTCGCGCACGCCGTAGGCGCAGCGGCCGGGGGGACGTGCGTGGCGATCTGGACGGAGAACTTTCAGAACATCGGCCCGCCCGAGGTCGAACCAAGCACCGAGCATCCGAGCGTCGTCTCGACCACCGGTTCCGGCAACACCGTCTACGTTCGGATCAACTTCGGCATCCCGCCCTCGGAAGTCGCGCAGCTCGAAGACTCCACCGTGCCTGTCAAGCGAATCGGCGAACGCTGGCTCGTCGAAGCTGCGAACACGTGAAGCTCCGACGTCCCACATTGATCTGCTTGCCCGCTCTCTCGGGACACACGCTATCGCGAGCCAGCGGCGTCGCCTCGCTTCGACTGGAGCTGGGGGGATGAGACGCCGAAACCAGGCGATGGCCCCGACCAACCTCCGCTGGCCGATGCTCGCGCTACGGGCTACGACATTCCTCGTAACCTCGCTGCTGGTCGCCGCGGTCGCGGCCGGCTGTGGCGGAGCCTCTGGGACAGCCTCAAGCGCGAGCGCCACCACCCGCAGCGTAACTACCCGCCCACCGGCGGACTCGCAGGAAGCGCAGAAGCCGACGCCCGTGACCACCGGATCGGGTGCCCTCGAATTGCTCGCGTGCGAAGAATCGCAAACCAGTAGATCGTCGAGCGTTGTGGCGCTCCGGTATGAAAACGGTGCCATGACGAGCAGTCCCGTCGCGAGCTACGCGGCGGCAAAAAAGGGAGGGTGTCCCGTCTCGGCCAATCTGGCATACATGGCTGCGACCGAACACAACGCGGCGGGCAATGTCGTGGCGGGATACGTGCCGGCCGGAGGCGGTCCGTTCGTGAACCTAGCGGGGAATGAAACGCGAGGCATTAGTGACGAAGCGGTGACAGACGAACAGCCCCGGTTCGACTGGGGCACCGGTGAACTTTGGTGGGTAAGTAACCACGAGATGTGGTCGGCGTCGATTACCGCAAGGCAACCCAAGGCGCGCGACAACTCCGTGAATGTGCTGAACGGCTTTTCTCCGGACGGCAAACCACAGGAACAGACCTGGCAGCAGTCCCTCGAAGGGAAGGTTGTGTTCCTCCAGCCGAACGGCGAGGAATACCATCTCACTAGTAACGAAATCGTCGTCGGGACGCTGTTGACCGGGTCTGGGCCAGAAACGGCGTGCGAAAACAAACCGTATCTCGGCGTGGCATCGTTCGCGGAAGGGTCAGGGTGTAAGGGCGTCGCAGCCTTCGATGTCAGTCAAAGCTGTCGGGTAATAATTGGGTTCGTGTCGACCAGCCAGTATGTATGCCAGGAATCAAGCGGGACGGGCAGCCGGTTCTCACTGGCGACGGTCGCAGATAAAGGTGATAAGCCTGCAAAAGCGACGCCTCTCACGCCAGAAACGCAGCAAACCTTGAAGTGGGCGGAGGTCACGCCGGACGGCCAGGCGCTGTGGTTTAGCACCTCGGAGAACGGCGGCGAAACTGGCGCCGCCGGGGGCGAAACTGGCCCGTCCGGCGGCGAAACGGAAGCGACGCGCGTCTACGTCGTGCCCACGTCGACCTACACATCCAACCCGACGCCCGCCACGGGCAACAGCGCACTCGGCCCGGAAGCTTCGCTGATCGCGTGGCGACAGGGCGAAAAGCTGACGAACCTACGGGGCTAGCGGCACGTTCGTAGCGAAGTGGCGGCGCCAGTGTCGCAAACCGTCGGCGGCTGGCACGCGCGGCGCTCGCATCCCAGCTCAGATCCCAGCTCAGCGCCCGGCGTCACAGGACGCCTTGGATTCCAACCGAGCATGGTGTTGGTCATTCGCCTGAGCCATCCTGTGTTTGACGGAGACTTTGAGGCCAGGGTTTGCCTGGCGGAAGGAGAAGTCTCGGGTCATGGCACATGCGAGGAAGTATTCAAAGGAGCTGCTGGACCGCGGGGCGCGTCTGGTGTTCGAGTCGGGGCGTCCGATTGCGCACGTCGCGAAGGATCTCGGCATCGAGAGCGAGACGTTGCGCAAACACGTCCGGCAGACCGAAGCTGACGAGGGTCGACGCAAAGACGTTCTGAGCAGCCAGGAGCGCGAGGAGATCAAATCCCTGCGCCGTGAGGTCGCGCAGCTGCGTCGAGCGAACGAGATCTTGAAGGCCGCCAGCGTGTTTTTCGCGGGCGAGCTCGATCCACACCGTCCGAAGTGAGCGCGTTCATCGACGCGCATCGCGAGCGCTTCGGGGTCGAGCCGATCTGCGAGACCTTGGGCGTGTCGGCGTCCGCCTACTACCAGCGCGCGACCGGCCAACGCTCAGCCCGCCAAATCGAGGACGAGCGGCTGCTCGCCGTCATCACCGAGCTACACGCGCGCAACTACTACGCCTACGGATCACGGCGAATGTGGAAGTCGCTCCTGCGCTCCGGTGAGCAGGTCGGCCGCAGCAGGGTAGAACGTCTGATGCGCCAGAACGCCCTGCAAGGCGCCAAGCGCAGAGGAAAGCCCTGGCGCACGACCCGTGCCGACCCCAGGGCGCTGCGCAGCCCAGACCGCGTTAACCGCGACTTCAAGGCGTCCCGGCCGGACGAGACGTGGTTTGCGGACTTCACGTATTTGCGTTGCTGGGAGGGGCTGGTGTTCTTCAGCTTCGTGATCGACGCCTACAGCCGGCGGATCGTCGGCTGGCAGTTCGCCTCCCACATGCGCACCACGCTCGTCCTCGACGCGCTCAGAATGGCTCTGCACCAACGCCGGCCCGGTGCCGATGTCGCGCTCGTGCACCACTCGGATGCCGGCAGCCAACCCGCTTTCAACTGGTCCTCGCAACAGTTTGTATTTGAGTGAATTGTAGGGGCGTGTGAGTGGGGGGTGACGCGGCTGTCGTCGTGGAGGTTCGCCCGGAGGGCGGACCGGAGCGGCGATAGCCGCGTGCGCGTCGTTGGGATCCCCCTCATGCTGCCGACGCGAGGTGCTCGTTCAGCACCTCGGCGGGGGTTCGCCACCCGAGGGTCTTGCGGGGCCGGGCGTTGAGTGTCGTGGCGACCGCCGCGAGGTCGTCGGCGCTATAGCGGGCTAGGTCAGTCCCTCTCGGGAAATACTGGCGCAACAGCCCGTTGGTGTTCTCGTTGCTGCCGCGCTGCCACGGGCTCTGCGGGTCACAGAAGTACACCTGCAAGCCCGTGTCGATTCGCAGCTGCGTGTGTTGTGCCATCTCCGCGCCCTGGTCCCAGGTCAGTGAGCGGCGTAGCTGCTCCGGCAGCGTCGTGATCGCCTCCGTGATCGCGTCGCGGACAGCCTCTGCGCCGTGCCCCGATACCGGCGGGCCGTCCTTGGTGCTCGGCTCGCGGCGGTCGACGGGTGGCGGGAGATGCAGAAGCATGGTGAACCGGCTCGATCGCTCGACCAGCGTCCCGATCGCCGAGCGGTCGAGGCCGAGGATGAGATCACCCTCCCAGTGCCCAGGGACGCCACGGTCATCGGCCTCGGCGGGCCGCTCGCTGATCATGATCTCGTCGGTCACGAAGCTCTTGCCGCGCTGCGCGCGAGCCCTGGGAACCCGCAGCGCCCGACCGGTTCGCAAACAGGCGGTCAGCTCTCGCTTGAGCGCTCCGCGGCCCTGCACGTAGAGCGACTGGTAGATCGCCTCGTGGGAGATCCGCATCGACTCATCATCGGGGAAGTCCAAGCGGAGCCGGCCCGATATCTGCTCCGGGCTCCAAGACTGCGCCCACCGCCGATCCTGGCGGCGTCCGTGACGACGTCCGCTCCATGCCGCCACCGCTGGCCCGGTGACCGTGACGCCGCCGGGGCGTTTCACGGCACCGGCCAGCCGGTCCTGCACATAGCGATGCAGCTCCCGGTTGACCACGAGCTTCACGGGCTTCGGCCGCCGGGCGCGTCGATCAGCGTGCCACTGCGCGGTCGAGGCCCGATAAGTCAGCGACCCACTGCGAGTCGCCGCGTTGCGCCTCAGCTCCCGCGAGATCGTTGACGGAGATCTACCGACCCTTCTGGCGATCTCCCGCACCCCGAGCTTCTGGGCGCGCAACAACGCAATCTCCTCCCTCTCAGCGAACGACAGGTATCGCCCCGACAGCAGGGCCAAAGTGACAGTAGGCATCCCCCCACCGTCCCGAAACCAGCGGACACCAACCGCCTCCGACACCCCGGCCAACACCGCGGCCTCGCTGCTCGACGCGCCGTCCGCAACCGCCAGCCAGAACACGACACGCTCCTCCCGTCGCCCCGCCGTCGGACGTCCCGGCGAACGCATCACCGGCCGCCCCGTCATCGCCGAACCCCACCCTCGCGGTCTGCCCATCGCAACCACTCCTTATCGAGCGTTGCGACGACCACCTGAATCCGCCCAATACACCTCGATCGACTACACCCAGACCCTCGACGACGCTGGTGTCCTCGGCTCGATCGGAACAGTCGGCGACGCCTACGACAACGCCGTCGCTGAGAGCTTTGTGGACAGCTTCAAGACCGAGCTCATCGCTGACCGAACCTGGACATCACGCTCACAGCTCGAGCTCGCCGTCCTCGAGTACGTCGCGTGGTTCAACAACGAGCGCATCCACGAATCACTCGGCGACCGTCCACCACGCGAAGTCGAGGAACTCTACGCTGTGAAAGACGAGCCAACCATCCCCATCAAAAGAAGATAGGGAACCTACAAACACGCTCTCCGTCAAACACAGGGCGGCTCAGCCTCAACAGCTGGCGCCGACTGGGCACGAGGCGCGCTGCGCCGCACTGACCACTAGGACCACGAGGATGACGGTACCCAGGAGGCCGATGATGCCCAGGACGACACCCGGCGTTGCGAAACCGCGGCCGGTCACGCGACCCGATGATCTGTCGATTTGCCGCTGAGCGTGAATACCCGGCGGAAGTCCGGCGATCCAAAGTCCGACCAGGGAGCATATGAAGGCGGCCACCGCTGCCCCGCTCGTGCTGGCCACGCCAGGTGGCAGCGCGCTTCCGTCGAATCGATAGCCGCAGAACCGACAAACGCGTGCGGGTCCCTGCACCTCCTCGGCGCATTCTGGACACCGCTTCGTCCCCTCCTCATAGATTTCCGGCTGGCTGGTAGCGGCCCTAGCAGCGCCGCTACCAGACCATTTTCCCATTGTGCGATGTACCAGAAATAGGCGCGTTTTCAGAGTCCCATGTCGCGATCTTATCCCCCTCGGCCGGATGACATGCAGCCGCCGTAAGGCGGCGCCTCTGCGGAGTAACCCGGCGCTCAGCGTGGGCCGCTCCCCTTGTTGGAGTTCCTGTGCTAGCAGCTTGCGGGTCCGGCAACGGCGTGACAACCCACCCAAAGGGTTCCTCAGCCCACCCTTCTGACGCCTCACGCGAGTTGCTCGTCACACGGGGCGGCGGGAAGCGTCACTCGGAACGCCCTCGTCTCGCCCTGGCCATGCTCGAGTCGCCTCCGCGCCGCCCAAGTCTGTCGCCCGAAGACTGCGAAGCTCACTTTCAACCGGCGCACCGAAGAAGAAGGCGATGGCGTGGGCGATTCAAGCGGTTCTAAGCGTGGTTCGAGGCCAACGCCCGTGCGCACCGGATGCTCAGAGCCGGCGGCTCGACCGGCTGATCGAGGAGCGTGAAGTGACGCGGGCGTTGCCCGAGCGCGAGCCCGGCGTGCTGGAAGCGATCGCGCGCCAGAGGACAGCCGTCACGACGGTTCAATGACCTTCAGGACGCTGTCAAGGAGAGCTGTAGGCAAGACTGCATGGAGGGCTTCAAGTTGCGACCAGACCGCGGGAGCCGGCGTGATGGCTCCTGTTGCCGGGTTGAAGAAGGCTCCACGATCTGGCGATGGTCGCGGTACGGAGCCTTCTCCGAAGATGAGGAGTTCGTCGTTGGGCATAAACGTGGACGCGCTGCTCGGCGCCGAGCGACAATGGAGCGTCGCCACGACGCAGACCTCGTTCTGCGACGCCCCGCTGGAGGATTCGTGCCCGTGGTTCACGAGCAGGTACTTGCCGTCCCAACTCGCCAAGGCGGCCAAGTGGTTTCCGGGCGAGGACCCGACAGTGGCGTCGGGCACGGTCGCGACAGTCTTGAAGCTGTCGTTCAGGATCACCACTGACTCGGTTTCCCCGCTGAGGCGGCGCCCGGCCATCTCGGTTTCACCGACCGTGACAATCGGGCCGCTTATCCGTTCGGCCGTGGTCGCGGCCGGTGCGACGGGTGCCTGTATCTCCGTTACGTTACTTCCGTTGGCTGACACGGTCCAGAGGCTCCCTTCCGCGCTGAGAATGAACGTGTCGTCGGGTGTGAACCCTGAGAACCGACTTCGTGGCCGTCAGCCGCTTCGGTGACCTGGGTGGGGATTTTCAGTGGTTCGGCGCGTACCGACGGTGCTCCAGTGAGTTCAGCAACCCAAATCGTGTCCCCGGTGTTCTGTTCCCCAGTGTTCGGCGTCTCCCAGACTACGTAGTCTTCGCGCGGCGAAAAGCTAGCGGCATCGGTGATCGCTTCAGCGGAAGCGCCCTGCACCACGGTTGACGCACCGGTCCATGCCACGACGTAGAGTGTTCCGTTGTAGCCGACAAGGGCGTGCCGCGCCGTCGATGAAGCCACGATGCCCGTGGCGGGTGACGGTCGCGCCCTGCGCGCGGTGGGTGTGGCTGGCGTAGCCGAGACGCAGACGCGCGATGTCCTCGCCGGCCAAGGTGCGCCACTGCCCCGTGACGTCGAACTCGACCAGCACCTCTCCAGCGTCAGTGATGTCGAGCACTGGCCGCGCTCCCCGTTCTCGATGCGAGCCAAAGGCGCTAGCACGCGCCCAGACGGGCGCAGCCCGTGTCGGTAGCTTCTGGGCGGCTGACGTGTGGTATGGCGTCCGAGCCGGAGGCCAGCTCAGCGGCGAAGGATCGCCGCGAACAGCCGCCGGGCGAGGGAGCGCTTTGTGCTGCTCGGCTCGACGGTCGGGCGCAACGGCAGCAGGCTCACATCGGCGCGGGCGTAGCGCGAGCCGCTGCCCTCCCCACACCAGCGGCAGTCGGGGTGGGGCTTGGGGGTGGTGGTCAGCACCCGACCCTCGCGCGTGAGCGTGATCCGGTGCTCGGCGAGGTATGGGTCGGCCTGGCCAATCACGGACATGAGCAGCGCGTTCAGGGCGCCCGCCGCGGCGGCGGCGTTCAGGGTGGTGACGGACGGGTCGGCGACGTCCTCCTGGCCGAGGTAGTTCTGCTCAGCGCGCTGCTCGGGCGTCGCGGCCTCCTGTTGAAGCAGGACGGGGTCGATCAGCCCGGCGCAGGATAGGCATCCGTGACGAGGCAGGACGGGACGCACGGCGCTGTAGATCTGCTCAATCTCACCGCCGGCGCGGAGCTCGACCTTCGCGCCGATCTGGATCAGCGGGATCAGGAAGCTCTGCGCGATCGCGTTTGCGACCAAGCGTGCGGTCGCGGTGTCGGTCGCGAGCAGCAGGTAGTCGCAGTCGAGCAGCCGCTGGGCCACGTGGGAGTGGCTGATGTCGCCGTCGATCGCGTTGAAGTGAATGCTCGGGTCGATCCGCTGCGCATGATCGCGTGCGACGTGCACCTTCTTGCGCTTCTTGCGCGCGTCGCGCTCTGAGGCGCCCATGATCCGTGAGAGGTTGTGGCGCTTGACGATGTCGGGGTCGACGGCCGTTATCTGCCTGACCCCGAGGTGCGCGAGCTGCTCGATCAGGATCGAGCCGCCGCCGCCGGCACCGAGCACGCCGACGTGAAGGCTGCGCAACCGGGCCTGTCCGGTGGCGCCGAACAGCAGCACCTGACGATCGAAGCGCTCGAGATCGCCACTGCGGTCCTCTGCCGGGTACGGGCGCAGGGTCCGCGCGCTGGCGCCGATCAGCTGCACGCGGGTGAGCTCTCGGCGGTTGCCGTCGGTGTGCCAACTCTCTCCGGCGGCGCTGGCCTCGCCGAGCGCGACGCCGGTCACGCTGGCGGCGCCGGTAATGTCGAGCAGATGCGGGAAGACGCGTTCGTGCGCGGCCAAGTCGTCGCCTGATAGGCCGTTGCGTTCGTGCGCGCCGGGGTGGCTGTGCACGGTGACCATCGCCAGACGCTCCTGCGCGGCGCGGTTGCCGAGTCGCGCGAGCGCTCCAGCGGCGAACTGTCGATAGCCGTGGGTGCCGGGCGGGAACTCGTCCGGCACGAGCAGATGGATCTCGCGGACCGCGAGGGTGCTTCGGTCCGCGGCGTGGCGCTCACCGGCGAGCAGGATCGCGCCGTGCTCGTCGTGGTCGCCGGGGAATAGGTGCGCGTGCAGGCGCCCGTAGTCGCCTGCAGAGATACGCAGCTCGTTCAGTGCGCTGCGAGCCATGCCTGTGCCTGTAGCGCCGAGCCGAGCGCGGTGTCGAGCTTGGGGTCCCAAGCGGTGTGGCGCAGCGAGACCTGAATTGCCGCTTCGCCGCGCCACCCGACGTCTTGAAGACCGCCGATCCTGCCGCCGGTCGGGCGTGCGCAGGTGAGGTAGAAGGGGTAGATCGCAGCATCCGGGTAGTGGTAGGGAATCGAGAACCACAGCGTCCCCGTGCGGGGGCTCCAGCGCTCACTGAGCGTCACGTCGGCGATCTCGACGATCACGCCGGCTGGGTCCTCATGAACTTGGACGCGATCGGGGAACGCGGCCTGCAGCTCTGCGACGGCACCGGCGATCTCGGCGGGCATCGTCGCGACGCTCACGAGACGTCCTGTCCCGAGATAGCCGTGAAGCGCTCGTCGTGTTTGACTTTGATGGTCTGCGCGTCGGTGATTTCGGTGCCGTCGGGCCCGTAGAGCTTGAAGTCGGCAGGGACTTCCGCCGCGTCCTTGATCTGCGCGCCGGTGACCTCGTGGCCGGGCACCTCGACGGCCCTGTTGTTGACGAGGATCTTGACGCCCTTCAAGGCGGTTGTGAACTGCTCGTTCTCCTGCAGCGCCACTCGCTCGTCGTTTGTGATGAGCTCACCGCCGGGGCCATGCAGCTGCAGATCCTCGGGCAGTCCGGCAGCGGCCTTGATCTGATGGCCGGTCGCGTGGTCTGTCGGGAGCGTCACCGGCTGGTCGTTGACGAGGATCGTGACGGCGTGTCTGGCGTCCGACTCTGGGCTGAGGGTGCTGTCGGTCATGCGCGGCTCCTTAGTTCAATGAACTCACTGAACTAATGTAGCACGGCCGATCTCCGAACTCGTCGCGGGCCGCCTCGGCAGCTAGGAGCAGGCAGCGAGCTCGCCGGACTGCGGTGTGGCGAACACGACGGGACGCTGCGGCGCTCCGTCAGGGCGCACGCGCACAACCGCGCCGGTGGCCTGCAGCGCGACGAGACGCTGATGGAGGTTTGGAAGCTTGAGTTCGAGCTGCTCAGCGAGCTCGGAGGCCGTGAATACCTCTAGCTCTTGCGCCGCCTTAAGTGTCTCGTCGAGATGCGCACGCCCGCCGATCAGCCGCAGCGTTCCTTTTTCCACGGCAACCAGCGTCATGTCGCGACGCTCGAGCACCAGCCCGAGCGTGTCCTGCACGTCCTCGTTCAGGTTGGTCAGGACCACGAAGCGATCGGGATGGTCGGCGTTCCACGCGCGCAATGCGAGGGCGAGCTCGTCGAGGAACGGCGAGGAGGCGACCTGCACGCCGGTGAAGTCGACGAACAGATCCCGTTCGCCGTCGCCTGCACGCTCCCGCAACTGCTCGGAGACCTCACGACCGAGCGCACGCGTACCAAGGACCTTTCCAGGCACCTTGAAAGCTAGTGCATCCCGTTTCACTGACATCGCTGAAACAATACCTCTCCTGCTACCCGTCCTGGCCTGAACCGGACGGACGATCGACCGACCGCTCGCCCGCGATGCGCACGATGACCGTCGTGCCCGGCAGATAGCGGCCCACGACGGTGCGGTGCTGCATCGAGGTCCACAGCAGCCTTCCGGTGCCGGCGAGAATCTGCACCTGGGCCTGCACCCGCGCGTCGCGCGCTCGTTGAAGGATGTACCCGAGAAATCCAGGCTCGGCGTCCAGAGCACGCCGAGGAATCGCCCGCAGGAAATCTCGCGGGTCCTCGCTCTCGGCGATGCCGCGTCCAGTGTCGAGGACGGCGAGCTCGATGAACCGGCCGCGAGCAGCGCTCGTCAGCGCCACTACCGGTGGATCGCTCGGTGCCTGGGCGTGAACCACGGCGTTGTCGGCGAGCTCCATCGCCGCCGCCGTTATGAATGCGCTGCGCCTGCGGGAGATCCTCGCCCGTTCGCACGCATCCAACGTCCAGCCGCCGAGCGCGACCGCGGCGTGGGAATCCTCGACGGTTGTCGCCGGCACCAGTGCGTAGTTCGCCGGCGGCTGCTTATCGACCTGCCCGGTGAGTTTCACGCGATCGGACAGCGGGTCCAGGAGCGCCGACAGTCGCGCGGCCAGGTCGGGCTCGCTCGGCAACACGAGCGTGACCGTCCCCTCTTCGTGCTCGCGATGGTGCCGGGCCATGCGCAGTCTGACGGCGGCTGCGGTAACCGTGTCCAGGCGCTGAACGGCGCCGGCGTGTACGCAGAGCTCGCTGTCGGCATCTGCGGAGGTGCTTGGCGCGAGCAGCTGCTCGACCGCGTTTTCGCGGGTCAGGTCGCCGCTGAGACTGAGCCATTCCATCGCACGGTCCCGCCTCCTGCGGTGCCGGTGGGGTGGCGACTATCGCCACGGGTCTACCGACCAGCAAAGCATGGGCGGCGGACGGCACGGGCAGCAAGACCCCACCCGCGCGATTCGCAACGACATCACGCAGGGCAGTTTGTAGCTGATCGTCAGGATGGAAAGACGAGCGAGCCGCCCGGACACACGAAGCGCACCGCCGCGGTCGCTGATGCGCAGGCGGACGGCCTCCGTTGCAAATCGAAGCGGCGGCCGATACTGCAGTGGTACTGCAAATCGGTGTCCGCCTGACCCGCTATCGTCCGTGTCTGGCCGTGCGCTTCCCAGCACAGCCTGAGGCCGGAGACGGCTGCCAGAGCCAAATATCGCTCTGGCGCTGTAAGCGGCGAACGGGTCTCGAACCCGCGACCTCAAGCTTGGGAAGCTTGCGCTCTACCAACTGAGCTACCGCCGCGCAGCGGCAGATGTTACGCCGCCGCGGTCTAATCTTGGTGGCCGTGAGACGCCGCGCCCTGCCGATCCTCGCCTCGCTGGCCGGCGCCTGCGTGATCGCGCTGCTGATCTACGGCGTGAACGCGCAGTCGCCCAACCGCACGCTCGACGAGCTCGTCGCGCAGGGGCGCCAGCCGCTCGCGCCCGGCGCCACGCACACGCTGCCCATGCTCGGCGGCGCCGGGCACGGCTCGCTGGTCGCCCTCAGGGGCAAGGTGGTCGTGTTGAACTTCTGGGCCTCATGGTGCGAACCGTGCCAGCTCGAGGCGCCGCTGCTCGAGCGTGCCCAGAGCCTGCTGGAGCGCCACGACGCGACCGTGCTCGGCGTCACCTACCAGGACGCCTCGCCCGACTCCGAGAGCTTCGTCCATCGCTATCACCTCACCTACCCCAACCTGCGCGACGCAACCGGCGAATTCGCGCACTCCTACGGCACCGACCAGCTGCCCGAGAGCTTCATCATCAACCGCGAGGGGCGGATCGTCGCCATCTCCAGGGGCGAGATCGAACAGGCATTCGTCAACCGCGCGGTCGCGCTCGCGGAGAGCTCGTGAGTCGCGCGCTCACGCCGCTCGCGGGGTTGGCCGCGGCCATGCTGACGCTTGCCGTGGCGATCGCCGCACCCGCCTCCCAGGCCGCCGCCCATGCCCAGCCGCGCACCACCCTGCCGATCATCGAGCGCCAGGTCATGTGCGTGACCTGCAAAATCCCGCTTCAGGTGGCCGAGTCCCCGCAGGCCAACCTCGAGCGCGAATTCATCCAGAGCCTGATCGACCAGGGCGAGGGCGAAGCGGAAATCAAGCGCGCCCTCGTCTCCCAGTACGGCCCCACCGTGCTCGGGCTGCCGAGCACGCACGGCTTCGACCTGGTCGCCTATCTGGTCCCGCTCGCAGTCGTGATCGCACTGCTCGGCGCGGTCGTCGTGCTGCTGCCCCGCTGGCGCCGCCACGCCCGCGCCCAGGCCGGAACCGGCAGCACCGCCGCCACGCTCAGCCCCGCCGACGCCGCCAGGCTCGACTCCGACCTCGCGCGCTTCGACTGACCGCCGCCACGAGCCGCGCAACCGCGTCCTGGCCCAGATCCGGCGCACTCGCCCAGGCGGGCTACATCTCCTGCGGCGCGTCCACACCGAGCAGGCCCAGGCAGCGCGCGATCGTGCGCCCGCCGAGCACGCACAGCGCGATCCGCTGCGACTCGAGCTCCTCGGGCTCGGCCCCCACCACGTGGCAGTCGCGGTAGAACGCCGTGAACGTCTGCGCCAGCGCCAGCGCGTACGCCGCGATCCGGTGCGGGGCGCGCCGCTCCGCCGCCTCCGCCAGCTCCGCCGGGAACGCCAGCAGCTGCTCGACCAGCGCCCGCTCGGTCTCGTGCAGCGGCTCGCGCCGTGCGTCCGCCGACGCGTCCAGCTCCCCGTCCGTCACCGCCGCGATCGCCGCCGCCACGCGCTCGCCGCCGGCCTTGGCGAGCATCGACGCGATGCGCGCGTGCGCGTACTGCACGTAGTACACGTCGTTCTCGCTCGACTGTTCTGCGGCCAGGTCCAGGTCGAGGTCGACGGTCGTGTCGTGCGAGCGCGCCAGCAGGTACCAGCGTGCCGCGTCCACGCCGATCTCCGCCACCAGCTCGTCGACGCCCACGAACTCGCCCGCGCGCTTGGACATCTGCGCGCGCTCGCCCGAGCGCACCAGGTGCACGAGCTGCATGATCAGCAGCTCCAGCTCCCGCGGATCGCCGCCGAGCGCCTCGTACGCGGCCTTCATCCGCAGCACGTAGCCGTGGTGATCGGCGCCCCACACGTTGATCTGGCGCTCGAAGCCGCGCTCGCGCTTGTCCTGGTGGTAGGCGATGTCCGACGCGAAGTACGTGTGCTCGCCGCTGGAGCGCACCAGCACCCGGTCCTTGTCGTCGCCGAAGTCGGTCGTGCGCAGCCACAACGCCCCGTCGTGCTCATACGTATGCCCCTGCTCCTTCAGAACGGCGAGCGTGAGGTCGACGAGGCTCGGGGCACCCTCGTACAGCTTGCTCTCATACTGCCAGTGATCGAAGGCAGCGACATTGAAGTCGTGCAGCGAAATCTGCATGTCCCCGACCATCTTCGCCACCGCCACCCTGCCCAGCTCGTCCGGATCTATCTGCGAGGCGTTCGCCAAGCTCGCCATGAGCTTGACCACGTACTCGCCCTTGTAGCCGTCGTCCGGCACCGGCTCGCCGCGCGCGAGCGCCCCGATCGACTCGCCCAGCTTGCGTACCTGCGAGCCGGCGTCGTTCACGTAGAACTCCCGCTCCACCTCGTGACCCTGCAACGCCAGCATGCGCGCGAGCGCATCGCCGTACGCCGCGTTGCGCGCGTGACCCACGTGCATCGGCCCGGTCGGGTTCGCCGACACGAATTCCACGAGGATGCGCTCGGGCCGCTCGACCGCTTGCACGCCCAGCGACTGGCCCGCCGCCAGCGCCCGTGCGAGCGCCGCTCTCAGCCACCTGTCCGACACGAACAGGTTCACGAAGCCCGGGCCGGCGACCTCGAAGCGCTCGACGCTCGCACCCAACCGCGCCTGCAGCGCGCGGCCCAGCCGCTCGGCCAGCTCGCGCGGGGGGACGCCCAGCGCCGGCGCCAGCAGCAGGGCCGCGTTCGTGGAGTAGTCGCCGAACTGCGCCCGCCGCGGACGCTCCAGCGTAATCGATGCGCGGCCGCCCTTCGCGGAGGCGCCCGGCGCGAGCTCCTCGGCGACCTCCAGCACCGCCCGGCGCAGGCTCTCCAGCGGGGCTTGGTGGTGGTCGGGTGAAGGCTCGGTCATGGGTCCGTTCTCGGCGGTTGCGATACTAGCTACGTGAACGACCAAGACTCAGGCGCCGAGCGCCACATAAACATCCATCTGTCCCCCGAGATCATGGGGGGCGTATACGCCAACTTCGCCAACGTCAGCCACTCCGACTACGAGTTCACCGTGACGTTCGCGCGCGTCGATCACGAGGTCGAGTCCGACGAGGTCCCGGGCGTGGTCGTCTCGCGCGTCAACCTGTCTCCGCGCTTCATGCGCGAGCTGATCGACGCGATGGAGGACAACTACTCCAAGTGGAATGCCCGCGAGGGCATCAAAAACCTGCCCGAGTACGGCGGCGCGGAGGCCGGCTCGGACGCCGACTGAGGCTCCGCGCCACGTGCGCCGCGGAGCGGCTGCGTGCTTGCAGCGGGACAGATCGTGGAACGCGCCACGAACTGTGGTGTTCCTACCCTGCAAGGATGAAGGTCGCGGTCATCTCTGACATACACGCCAACCGACACGCCTTCGAGGCGACGCTCGACGCGGTCGCCGCCAGCGACGCGTCGGAGCTGTGGTGCCTGGGCGACCTCGTTGGCTACGGAGCCGAGCCCGACGCCTGCGTGGAGCTCGCGCGCGAGCACGCAGCCGTCTGCCTGGCCGGCAACCACGACCTGGCGGTCACCGGCGAGGTCGCGCTCGACGAGTTCTCCCGCGGCGCCAGCCTCGCCGCGCAGTGGACCAGAGAGGTGATCGCGCCCGAGAACCTCGCGTTCCTGGAGGGCCTGCGCCCGCAGGGAAAGGAGGGGGCGGTCGGCCTCTACCACGCCAGCCCGCGCGACCCCGTGTGGGAGTACGTGCTCTCGGCGCTGCTCGCGGAGCTGTGCCTGGACGCGCAGCCCCACCGCATCTCCCTGATCGGCCACTCGCACGTCGCGCTGTCGTTCGTGCGCCGCGAGGGCGAGCTGGCGACCGGCGAGCCCCGCCGCGAGGACGCGCAGCTCGACGTCGCCGACGGCGAGTGGCTGCTCAATCCGGGCAGCGTCGGCCAGCCGCGCGACGGAGACCCGCGCGCATCGTGGATGCTGCTCGACCTCGATGACATGGCCGCGTCCTTCCATCGCACCGACTACGACATCGCCGGCGCGGCCGCCGCCATCCGCGCCGCGCGCCTGCCCGACTCGCTCGCCGAGCGCCTGGGGTACGGTCAGTGAGCCCGCGCCGCCGCGCACGCGCACGTGTCCTGCTCGCGGGCGTGCTCGGACTCGCCGCCACCCTGCTGGTCTCCTGCGGCGCCAGCAACGACAAGCTGATCCCCGTCGCCGACGCCGGGCCGCTGCAGAGCGACTTCGAAGCGGTCGCCCAGGAGGCCGAAGCCGGCGACGGCAGCTGCACGGCCACGGAAGCCGCCATCGCCAAGACCGAGCAGGACTTCAACTCGCTCCCCGCCGGCGTCGACGCCGGCCTGCGCAACACGCTGCGCCAGGGCATCGACAACCTGCGCTCGCACGCGCTCGCCCTGTGCGCGCAGCCGCTCGCGCAGCCCACCGTCACCAGCACCACCTCCAAGGCCAGCACCCACGCCACCACCACCCCGACCACCACCACTCCCACCACCCCCGCGACCACGCCCACCGTCACCCCGACGAGCACCACCCCAGCCACCACGCCAACCGGAGGCGGCACGCCGGCGCCGGGCGCCGGCGAAGCCCCGCCTCCGACCGGCGGCGAACAGGGCGGCGGCACCGGTGCCGGCGGCAGTGGCGGCGCGGGCGCGGAAGCGGGCGGCGGGGCGGGCGCCAACGGACAGGAAGCCGGCAGATGAGCGTCGGCGACATCGCCGGGCGCTACCGGCTGGAGGGCCGGCTGGGCTTCGGCGGGATGTCCACCGTGCACCTCGCCCTCGACCTGCGCCTGGAGCGCCAGGTCGCCGTCAAGCTGCTGGCCGAGCACCTCGCCGACGATCCCGCGTTCGTGTCGCGCTTCCAGCGCGAGGCGCAAGCGGCCGCGCGCCTGGTGCATCCGAACATCGTCCAGGTGTTCGACTCCGGCCGCGACCAGCGCACCGGCCAGTACTTCATCGTCATGGAGTACATCGAGGGCTCCTCGTGCGCGGAGATCCTCCGCGACGACGGCTGGCTGGAGGTGGACGAGGCGCTGTCGATCATCGAACAGGCGTGCGACGGCCTGGACTACGCCCATCGCCACGGCGTCGTCCATCGCGACGTCAAGCCCGGCAACCTGCTGCGCGCGCGCGAAGGCGAGGTCAAGCTCGCGGACTTCGGGATCGCCAAGGCCACCGAGCAGTCCAGCATCACCCAGATCGGCTCGGTCCTCGGCACCGCCGCCTATCTGGCCCCTGAGCAGGCACGCGGCGAGGAGGCCGGGCCAAGCGCCGATCTGTACGCGCTCGGGGTCGTCACCTACCAACTGATCTCAGGGCGCCTCCCCTACGAGGCCACGTCGCTGACCGAGCTGGCCCTCAAGCAGCAGCAGGAGGCGCCGCCGAAGCTCGACACGCTCGTCGCCGCCGTCAGCTCCGAGCTGGGCGACGCGGTGGCGATGGCGCTCGCGCTGGACCCGCGCGATCGCTACCACAGCGCCCTGGAGATGCGCGACGCGCTCAGCGACGGCGCCAGGGGCATCGCACCGGGCGAGCGGCCCCGCGCGCGCTCCGCCGGGCGGAGCGGGGCGGGGCGAAGCGGGGCCCCGCCCACGCAGGCGACCAGCGTGCTGGCGGGCGCTCGGCGCCCGAGCGCGCCCTCCCCCGCCGTCGCCGCCCGCCAGCCTCGACGCGGATCGCCAAGGGCGGCACCCGCCACCGGCCAGCGGCCCGGTCACGCAACCGCGCCCGCTCGTCGCCGCACCGGCCGCCTGCTCGTCGCCCTGCTCGCGCTGCTCGCGCTGGCGCTGGCGATCGTCGTCGTGGTCGTCCTCACAGCGCCCGCGCCGACCAAGGTGGTGCTGCGCAACGTCGTCTACTCCGACGTCCAGCAGGCCTCCTCCGCGCTCAAGCAGCTCGTCTCCGAAAACACCCAGTAGGGCGCCGGCAGGGGCACGCGCGCGCGCCGCCGGCTCGAGCCCTCCCAGCGCGACACGGCATCTCGCCGGCCGCGCATCGCGACTGCGCCATCCTAGAGCGCAACCCATGCTCGCCGCCTTCCTCGACGTCAACCACCTGGTCAAGGACTTTGGCTACCCGCTGCTGTTCGTGCTCGTCATGAGCGAGTCCGGCGGCGTTCCCATCCCGGGCGAGACGGCCCTGATCGCCGCCGCGATCCTCGCCAGCCAGGGCAAGCTCCAGATCGCGCTCGTCATCCCGCTCGCCGCCGCCGCCGCCATCGTCGGCGACAACCTCGGCTACCTCATCGGCCGCAAGGGCGGACGCTGGCTGCTGCAGCGGCCCGGCGCCTTCCAGCGCCAGCGCCTGGAGGTGCTGCGCGTCGGCGAACCGTTCTTCGACGTCCACGGCCCCAAGGCGGTGTTCTTCGGGCGCTTCCTGCTCGGCCTGCGCATATGGGCGTCGTGGCTGGCCGGCGCCACACGCATGCGCTGGCACTTGTTCGCGCTGTGGAACGCGCTCGGAGGGATCGCCTGGGCGAGCGCCGTCGGGCTGGTCGCGTACTTCCTCGGGCACTCCGCCGGCAGCGCCATCGAAGCCTTCGGAATCTACGGGCTCCTCGCCGTGCTGCTGGCGGTGCTCAGCGGGCTCGTCCTGCACCGTCGCCACGTCCGCCAGCGACCACCCGCGCCCACCGACGATGCAACCGCCACACCCGCGGACGGCGACGCCGCGGTCACGGCGCGCCATCCACGGGATCCGAGCGATCGGCCGGACGAGTAAGCGGCTACACGGCCACGCGCGCGCGACTCACGCGGCCTCGCTGGCGCCGCCGTCGATCACGCCGGCCTTCTCGCCAACTTGACAGCGACGCGCCGCGGCTTGTGCTGCTCGGGCTTGGGGATGCGGCTCGATGCTCACCTCGTCCTCGCCAACGCCCGGCAGGTCCGCGCGCAGGACGAAGCGATCGCCCTCCTCCACCAGTTCTTTAGGGAGGATGGCGTAGCGAGGGCAGACGCCCACGGGCGCGCACTCCGGCGACGCCCCGCGAAATCGCCCCGTCCCACCCCGCCCATCGCGACGACGACAGCCGGGCCTGCTCAGAGGCCGTGGGTGAGCCCGGCGCACCGGCGCGGCGGGAGCGACTTCAGCGGGCGCGAGAGCGCACGAAGAAGTCCGCGCACGCCGCGCCGGGTGTCAGCCAACCACCCCTCAGCAGCCGCTGCAGGGAGCGATGCGCTCCCACATGTCCGCCAAGCTGCTCAGCTCGACCTCCGAGAAGCGCGAGAAGAAGTGCTCGCGAACGACCGCCAGATGCGTGACCCGCGCTTCCTCCAGCCGCTCGCGCCCGGCGTACGTCAGGCACGCGTACGAGCCGCGCGCGTCGTGGTCGCACGAGCAGCGCTCCAGCAGGCCGTCCCGCTCCATGCGGTCGACCAGTCGCGTCAGCCCGCTGCGCGACAGCTGCGCCTGCTCGGCCAGTTCGCACATGCGCATCCGCCCGCCGCTCGCCTCCTCCAGGTGGTAGAGCACCTCGTAGGAGGTCATCGGCAACCCGTGCGCCTGTTCCAGCTCGGCGTCCAGCCGCTTGGCCAGGCACGCGTGCGCCCGCAGCAGTCCGCGCCAGGCGCGTAGCTCCCCCAATGTCAGGGACTCCTGCTCGGAGTGGGCGATCTTGACGGCGGTGACGGTCGACATGGCGGTCCGATCCAACAGCCTTCTCAGTCGAACATAGCAGCGCCGGCGCGCGCCGCTCGGGCGATCGCGCTCATCGCCGCGTCGCCTTCCACGCCCACAGCATCATCAGCGGCTGCAGCGGCAGCCGCGCGTACAGGGCCCAGCGGGGGATCCTGCGGAAGCGCCCGGGCTCGCGCGCCATGTGCACGTTCGCCGGGAACACCGCCGCCAGCAGCGCCACCAGCCCCACGCCCGACAGGCGGCGCGTCCACGGCAGCAGCACCCCCACGCCGCCCGCGATCTCCGCCACACCGCTCAGCAGCACCAGCCGCTTGGCTTCCCGCTGCAGCCGCGGCGGCACGATCTGCTCGTACGGGCGCGGCATCACGAAGTGGTTCACGCCCGCGCCGATGAAGAACGCCGCCAGCAGGCCCCGCGATCGCCACCCCGACTCCGCCATCTGCTCCTCCGAATCCACTTTCCGCCTTCCCGCGCCGCGAGCGCCGAACGGCGGCCGGGAGGCCGCCCATCGATCAAATCTAGCGACCCTCGATCAACGAGCGCCCCGTCATCTGCGCCGGCTGCTCGATCCCCAGCGCCTGAAGCACCGTCGGCGCCACGTCCGCCAGGATGCCATCGCGCTCGCGCAGGCGTGCGCCGGAGCTCGTCAGGATCAGCGGCACGGGGTTCAGCGAGTGCTGCGTGTTGGGGCTGCCGTCGGGCTCGAGCATGTGGTCGGCGTTGCCGTGATCGGCCGTCACCACGCACACCCCGCCGCTCTCGTGGACCGCCGCCACCACCTCGCCCAGGCACTCGTCCACCGTCTCCACCGCAGTCACCGCCGCCTCGATCACCCCCGTGTGCCCGACCATGTCCGCGTTCGCGAAGTTGATGATGCCGAACTGATACCCACCCACCCCGCTCTCATCGTCATCGTCATGCTCTTTCCGATCATCGCGCCACGCGCCCACGAACGCCGCCGCCGCCTCCCGCGCGCTCATCTGCGGCTTGTGGTCATACGTCGGCACGTCCCGCGCCGACGCCACCATCTCGCGCCGCTCGCCTCTCAGCGGCGCCTCCTCGCCGCCGTTGAAGAAGTACGTCACGTGCGCGTACTTCTCCGTCTCCGCCACGTGCAGCTGGGAGGCCCCCGCCCGCTCGAGCGCCGTCGACAGCGTCGTCGCCGGGTGCTCCGGCGAGAACACCACCGGGTAGCGCCAGCCCTCCTCGTAGCTGGTCAGCGTCGCGTAGCGCGCGATCGCCGGGACGCCCCCGCGGTCGAACTCCCCAAACCCAGGCTCCGCCAGCGCGCGTGTGATCTGGCGCATGCGGTCGGGCCTGAAGTTGAACGCGATCACGCTGTCCCCCGGTCGGATCCTCGCGTCCCCGCCGACCAGCGTCGGCTCGATGAACTCGTCCGTCTCGCCCCTGCGATACGCGTCCTGCACCGCCTGCTCGCCGCTGTCCGAATGATGAATCGCCCGCCCACCCGCGCGCCCGTGCACGAGCATGTCGTACGCCCGCTGCGTGCGCTCCCAGCGCCGGTCGCGGTCCATCGCCCAGTAGCGCCCGACCACCGAGCCCACGCGCGCGCCCGAGGTGTGGTCGAGCTCCCTCAGGTACGCCGTGCCCGCGTGCGGCAGCGTGTCGCGCCCGTCGGTGAACGCGTGCACGACGACGTCCTTCACCGCCAGCGCGTGCCCAAGCGCGATCAGCGCAAGCAGATGGTGCAGCGAGGAGTGCACCCCGCCGTCGGACACCAGGCCCAGCAGGTGCACCCGCTCGGCGTCCGCGAACGCCGCCCGCAGGACCTCGTTCTGCGCCAGCGAGCCGTCCGCCACCGCGTCGTCGATGCGCACCAGGTCCTGGCGCACCACAGCCCCCGCGCCCAGGTTCAGGTGCCCGACCTCGCTGTTGCCCATCTGCCCCTCCGGCAGCCCCACCGCGCGACCGCTCGCCCGCAGCGTCGTGTGCGGGTAGGACTCCCACAGCTCGTCGAACACCGGCGTGCGCGCCAGCGAGATCGCGTTGCCCGGACCCGGCTCCGCCAGGCCCCACCCGTCCAGCACCACCAGGCACGCGCGCGCCACCGGTAGGCCCGCCGGCCCCGCCGGGAGGCTCATCGCGCTGCCGGCGAGGACCCGCTGGCCGCCGTCACGATCCGTGCGAACGACTCCGCCTCCAGCGACGCTCCGCCCACCAGCGCCCCGTCCACGTCCGCCAGCGCCAGCAGCTCCGCCGCGTTCTCCGGCTTGACCGACCCGCCGTACAGGATCCTCACCGCCTGCGCCGCCTGCCTGTCGCGGTCGGCCACCAGCGCCCTGATGAACGCCATCGCCTCCTGAGCCTGCTCCGGCGTGGCCACCCTGCCCGTGCCGATCGCCCAGATCGGCTCGTACGCGATCACCACCTCCGCCAGCCGCTCGCTGGGGATGCCCCCGAGATCGTCCCTGACCTGCTGGCGCAGCTTGCGGTCGGTGTCGTCGTTGTCGCGCTCCTCCTCCGTCTCGCCCACGCACACGATCGGCACCAGCCCCGCCGCAAGCGCCGCCGGGACCTTCAGCGCGAGCGCCCTGTCCGTCTCCCCGAACATCGCCCTGCGCTCGGAGTGTCCGAGCACCACGCCGTGCACGTCCAGCTCGCGCAGCATCGGCGCCGACACCTCGCCCGTGTACGCGCCCTCCGGCTGCTGGTGCATGTTCTGCGCGTACACCTCCACGCGCGAGCCGCGCGCGCTGTCCACCATCGCCCGCAGGTCCGTGAACGGCACGCAGATCGCCACGTCCACGCCGTCCACCGCCGACACGCGCGGCAGCAGCGCCTGGATGTGCTCCTCCGCCTGCTCCTGCGTCTTGTGCATCTTCCAGTTGCCCGCTATCAGCGGCGTGCGGGCTGCGGCCATCAGGAGACCACCCCGGCGCCTTCGAGCGCCTGCACGCCCGGAAGCGCCGCGCCCTCCACCAGCTGCAGCGTCACCCCGCCGCCCGTCGACAGATGGTCCACCGCGTGCTCCAGCCCGAACTGCGCCAGCGCCGCCGCCGAGTCGCCACCGCCCACCACCGTCATGCCCTTCGCGCTCGCCACCGCCTCCGCCACCGCGCGCGTGCCCGCCGCGAACGGCTCCACCTCGAAAGCGCCCATCGGGCCGTTCCAGAAGACCGTGCCGGCGGTCGCGATCACGTTCGCGTAGCGCTCCGCCGTCTTCGGACCTATGTCCAGGCCCATCCAGCCCTTCGGCACCTCCACCCCGTCGAGCACCCGGTGCGGCGCGTCCGCCGCCAGGCGCTCGCCGATCACCAGATCGCTCGGCACCAGCAGGCGAGCTCGCCCGACCTGTGGAGCGTGCGTGTCGCTGGCCCGCAACAGCGCGCTGCGCGCGTGCTCCACGTCCTCGTCGTCGCACAGCGACTCGCCCACCGTGTGGCCCTGCGCGCACAGGAACGGGAAGCACATCGCGCCGCCGATCATCACCACGTCGGCCACCGCCAGGAAGCGCTCGATCACCTTGATCTTGTCCGCCACCTTCGAGCCGCCCACGATCGCCACCAGCGGGTGCTGCGGGTGCTCGAGGATCCCCGTCAGCGTCTTCACCTCACGTTCGAGCAGCCGTCCCGCCGCGCTCGGCAGCAGATGCGTGACGCCCTCGTTGCTCGCGTGCGCGCGGTGCGCCACGCCGAACGCGTCGTCCACGTAGCAGTCCGCCAGCGCCGCCAGCTCCCTGGCGAACTCGGGGTCGTTGCTCGTCTCCCCCGGCTCGAAGCGCACGTTCTCCAGCACCAGTATCTCTCCCGGCTCGAGCTCGTCCACCAGGGCGCTCACCTCCTCGCCCACCACCGCCGGCGCCAGCGTCACCTTCGCGCCCGTCAGCTCGCGCAGGCGGTCCGCCACCGGCGCCAGCGACAGCTCCGGGACGCGCTTGCCCTTCGGCCTGCCCAGATGCGAGACCAGCACCAGTCGGGCGCCGCGCGCGCGCAGCTCTTCGATCGTCGCCAGCGCCGCCGCGATCCGCGTGTCGTCGCTCACCAGCGGCACGCCGCCGGCCGCCGGCCCGTGGTCCGCGTCCACATCGGCGTCCAGCGGCACGTTGAAGTCGACCCGCACGAGCACCCTCTTGCCCTGCACGTCCAGGTCGTCAATGCTCCTCACCGGCTATCTCCGATCTCTTCGTGCTCCTTCACGATACCCCCCGACAAATCGTCCGTGCGTTCGTGCCAACCCGACCAGCCAACAGGCTGGCGAGACTCCAACTTCGGTTCACAGGACCCTCAGCGTCAGGTCCACGAGGCGGTTGGAGTAGCCCCACTCGTTGTCGTACCATGCGACAACCTTCAGCATCGTGCCGTCGATCACAGCCGTCAGCAGCGAGTCCACGATCGACGAGAACGGCGAGGAGATGACGTCCGTCGAGACGATCGGATCCTCCGTGTACTGCATGATCCCCGCCAGCGGTCCGCTGTCGGCGGCCGCTTTCAGCGCCGCGTTGACCTCCTCCACGCTCGTCTCCCGCGCGCACTCCACCGTCAGGTCGACCACCGAGCCAGTCGGCACCGGCGCGCGCACCGCGAAGCCGTGCAGCTTGCCCTGGAGCTGCGGGATCACCAGGCCGATCGCCTTCGCCGCGCCCGTCGAGGCAGGGATCAAGTTGATCGCCGCCGCCCGCGCGCGGCGCAGGTCCTTGTGCGGCATGTCCTGCAGCCGCTGATCCGCCGTGTATGCGTGGATCGTCGTCATCAGGCCGTGCTCGATCCCCACCGTGTCGTTGACCACCTTCGCCACCGGCGCCAGGCAGTTCGTCGTACACGACGCGTTCGAGATCACGTCGTGCGCCTCGCGCTCGTAGGCCTCGTCGAAGTTCACGCCCAGCACCACCGTCACGTCCGCGTCGCTCGCCGCCGTCGAGATGATCACCTTCCTGGCGCCCTGCGCCAGGTGCTTGGCGGCACTGGCGCGATCGGTGAACAGGCCGGTCGACTCGATCACCACGTCGACCCCCAGATCCCCCCAGGGCAGCGCCGCCGGATCGCGCTCGGCCAGCACCTTCAGCTCCCTGCCGTCCACCTCGATCGCATCCGCGCCGCGAGCCTGGACCGTGCCGGGGTAGGGACCCTGGATCGAGTCGTACTTGAGCAGGTGCGCCAGCGTCCGCGAGTCGGTCAGGTCGTTCACCGCCACCCACTCGATCGCGTCTCCCACCTCCTCGCTCCGGGCCTTCGCGGCACGGAAGACGTTTCGCCCGATCCGGCCGAATCCGTTGATCCCCACGCGTACCGGCATTCATTGCCTCCTGAAAGCAAACATGAATCATGCCGGGTTCCAGGAGCGCATCTCCATCGCCCGACCGGCCGGGGAGGCTATCAGCGCGCCGCTTGCAGGCGGCTGAGCGCGTTGCACGCGGACAGCTGACCGCCGCGCGTACGGGCGAGCTCGCTCGATGACTTCGCTTCCGTCGAGCGTATAACCATCGCTATACGCTCGGCCCGTTCAAGCGCCGCCAGGGTGCCTGTCGATGTCCCGGTGGGCGACCGCAACGTCGAGGTCGTCGTGGTCGCGGTAGCGCGCGGCCAGCTGCTCGGCGATCGCCACCGAGCGGTGACGGCCACCGGTGCAGCCGATCGCGATCACCAGGTGCGCCTTGCCCTCGGCCACGTACTGCGGGAGCAGGAAGTCGAGCAGCGCCTGCAGCCTGTCGTACAGCTGCTCCAGGCGCCCGTCGCGGGCGATGTACTCGACCACCGCGTCGTCCAGCCCGGTCAGCTCGCGCAGCTCGGGCTCGTAGTGGGGGTTGGCGAGGAAGCGCACGTCGAACGCGAGGTCCTCCTCGCGCGGCGGGCCGTGCTTGAACCCGAAGCTCATGAACGTCACCGACAGCCGCCCGACGGTCTTGCGGGGAAGGAACTCCTCGGCGATCTTCTCGCGCAGCATCGCCGCGGACATGCCGGTCGTGTCGATCACCAGGTCCGCACGGCCGCGCAGCGGCTCCAGCAGGGCGCGCTCGGCCGCGACCCCCGCCGCGATGCTGCCCTCCGGCGCCAGCGGGTGGCGGCGGCGTGTCTCCTTGTAGCGCGTCACCAGCGTCTGCTCGGCCGCCTCGAGGAACAGCACGTGGTGGGAGAGGCCGAGGGCGTCCAGGTCGTCGACGACCGCGCGCAGCGCCTCGAAGTACACGCCCCCGCGCACGTCCGACACGACCGCCGCGCGCTCGACCTTGGATCCCTTGTGCACGAACAGCTCCACCAGCGAGCGGATCATCTCCGGCGGCAGGTTGTCCACGCAGAAGTAGCCCGCGTCCTCGAACACGTTCATCGCCGTCGACTTGCCCGCGCCGGAGAACCCGGTGATCACCACGAAGTCCTCCAGGCGCGACTCGATCACCGGCGCGCCGGATTTCCCACCGGCGGCACGCAGCGGACGCAGGGGCCTGATCACGGCCATCGCCTGCATTGTGCCGCGCGCGGCGGACACGCGTGTCAGCCGGCGCGATCAGGACCGGCCGGCCCCTGAGCCGGCCGAAGGGCGAGCGAGGCAAGAACGCAGGGAGCGTGGCGTGCTACGCACGCGAGCGACCGAGGACGCCGCATCGCGAAGCCCATCGGCCGGCTCAGCCCGCGCGGTGCAGGTAGGCGTGAGTGTCGCGTCCGACCTTCGACGGCAGGCCGGGGACAGCCTGCAGTTCCTCACTGGACGCCGCCGCCACCGCCTCCGGCGAGCCGAAGTGCGTGAGCAGCGCGCGCTTGCGCGACGGGCCGATGCCCGGCAGCTCGTCCAGCAGCGAGCTTCTTCATCGCCCTGTCGCGGCGGGCGCGGTGGTGGGTGATCGCGAAGCGATGCGCCTCGTCGCGGACGCGCTGCAGCAACTGCAGCTCAGGCGTCGAGTGCTCGAGCACCAGCGGGGCGCGGCGGCCGGGCAGGAAGATCTCCTCGATGCGCTTGGCCAGCGACACGACCGCCACGCCGCGCTCGCGGAAGCCTCGCAACGGCGCCAGCCCGGCCGCCAGCTGTCCCTTGCCGCCGTCGATCACCACGAGGTTCGGCAGCGACGCGAAGCTGCGGTCGTACGCCCGGTCGTGCGGCGAGATGTCCGCCTGGCGCTCCCACTGGGCGAAGCGCCGGCCGAGGACCTCGGCCATCGCCGCGAAGTCGTCCGGCGCGCCCTCCGTCGTGCGGATCGTGAAGCGGCGGTAGTCGGACTTCTTCGGCGCGCCACCCTCGAACACGACCATCGAGGCCACCGTGTGCGTGCCGCCGAGGTTGGAGATGTCGAAGCACTCGATGCGGATCGGCGGCGCGTCCAGGCCGAGCGCCTGCTGCAGGCCCTCCAGCGCCTCCACCCGGCTCTGGCGGCGGCGCTCGGAGCGCAGCCGCTCCTGATCGAGCGCCAGCAGCGCGTTGCGCTGCGCCAGCTCGAGGATCCGGCGCTTCTCGCCGCGCTCCGCCGCCCGCAGCTCCACCGGCCCGCCGCGGCGGCTGGACAGCGCCTCCGCGAGCGCCGGGCGGGGAGGGTGGGCGACCATCTCTCGCTGGAGGACCAGCAGCGCCGGGATCGACGTCGCTCCGCCGTAGTACTGGAGCATGAACTCCTCCCCCACCTCCGCCAGATCCCGCTCGGCCTCGTTGGCCAGGTAGAAGGACTGGCGGTCCGAGAGCACGCCGTCGCGCACCTGGAAGACCTGCGCGTTGGCCTCCCGCCCGTCGACCGCGACGGCGACCGCGTCGAACGTGCCCACCGACTCGCTGGTCACGCGACGGCGCTCCAGCAGCGAGCGGACCGCCTGCAGCCGGTTGCGCTCCAGCGTCGCCTGCTCGAACTCCTCCGCCGCCGCCGCCGCGCGCATCCGCTCCTCCAGGCCACGCTCGATCGCCGAGAAGCGCCCGTCCAGGAAGTCGATCACGCCGTCGATGCTCTCGCGGTATCCCTCCCTGGAGACGTACCCGACACAGGGGGCCCCGCAGCGCTTGATGTAGTAGTCCAGACACGGGCTGCCGCTGCGCCGCCCGGGCTCCGGCCCGGTGCACGAGCGGAACATGAACACCTTCGCCAGCACCTCCAGCGTGGACCGCACGCGCTTGGCGTTCGAGTAAGGGCCGAAGTACGCGCGCCCGGCGCGGTGGCGCTCGCGCGTGAAGTACACGCGCGGGTAGTCCTCGTCGAGCGAGATCGCGATGAACGGGTAGGACTTGTCGTCGCGCAGGCGGATGTTGAAGCGCGGCCGGTACTGCTTGATGAAGCTCTGCTCCGCCAGCAGCGCGTCCGCCTCCGTTGCCACCACCACGCACTCGATGTGCTCGACGCTCGCGACCATCTCCGCGTGGCCCGGGCTGCTTCGCACCTGCGCTTTGGAGAAGTGCGAGGCGACGCGCTTGCGCACCGACTTGGCCTTGCCGACGTAGATCACCCGCCCGTTGGCGTCCCTGAACAGGTACACACCCGGCTGGTCCGGCAGGGCTCGGCGCTGCGTGGCGAGGCTCGCGCGGGTGTCCCGCCGCGCGTCCTGCGTGTTCGTCAGCTCCCCTGTCCCAGCCATCGCTCCGAGGATAGGCGGCGCGGCGAGGAGCTCAGTAGGTACGGTACGCGCGCCAGTGGCGGTACACCGCCATCAGCGAGTACACGATCACGCCGAGCAGCACGAACCACGCGAGCTCGCCGATCCCCGTCTGCCACATGCGCACCCGCGCTAGGTACGCGAACACGGCCAGCGCGACCCCGCCGTAGAGGAGCGCGCGGTGAGGCTCGCCGAGGCTGTGCAGCGCGATGTGCTGTTCGCGATACAGGCGCAGGCCGAGATAGCCGAGACCCAGCCCGAACGCGACCCACAGCACCGCTTCGAACGTGTTCGCCGCCCGCCCGCCGCCCGGTATGAAGTACACGGCCGCAGCGATCACGAGCACGATCGCCACGTTGCGAGCCGTCTTGAGCGTGTCCGACACACAAAGAGAGTAGCTGTGGAGTAGCTACTGTGGGTGGGTAGTATCGTCGGTGCTACCATGTCGCCATGGCGAAGATAAGCGTGAGCCTCGAGGATGGGCTGTACCAGCGCGTGCGCGACGCGGCGGGCGCGGACAGCGTGTCGGGCTGGCTCGCCGACGCGGCGGCCACCCGCCTGCGCGCCGAGGCGATGCGCGCTGTCGCGGAGGAGATCGCCGAGGCGACCGGCGGCGCCTACACCGAGCGTGAGCTGAGCGAGGCTCGCGAGTGGCTGCCCTCGTCTTCGACGCCGGCGCGCTGATCGCCCTGGATCGGGGTGACCGCGTTGTCGGCGCGCTGCTGGCGGTCGCCGCGCAACAGGGCACCGAGGCCATCACATCCTCCGCCTGCGTCGCCCAGGCATGGCGCGCTCCCGCGCGTCAGGCACGGCTCACGCGTGCGCTCGCCGGCTTCCTCGAGTGGCCCCTCGACCCAGCCCAGGCTCGGCGCTGCGGTCTCCTGCTTGCCCGCGCGGGCACCAGCGACATAGCCGACGCCGCCGTCGCGCTCCTCGCCCGCGACGGTGACACCGTCCTGACGAGCGACCCCCAGGACATCCAGCGACTCCTCGACACGAACGGTACGGCCGCACGCACCCGCACCGTCTGACGCGCTCAGTCCACCAGCGCCTCCAGGCGCGCGTACGCGTCCTCGACGGCGCGCGTGGCGGCCGTGTGGCGGGCTTCGGACTTGGCCGACTCGTAGCGCGTGGCCCACGCCGCCGGATCGGTCAGCTCCGCTTCGAGCGCCCGCAGCGCGGCCTCCGCCTCTTCGATCGCGCGCTCGGCCTTCTGCTGCGCGCTCAGCCGGTTCTTGGACGGCCCGGAGCGGCCGGACTTGGACCTGCCCCGCTTCGCCGGCGCCGGCGAAGCGGGAGCGCTCGCGGCGCTCGCCCGGCCGTGCGCGTCCGCCCGGGACCTGGACCCGTTGGGCGCGGCGGGAGACGGCGCGAGCGCCCGGCGGGAGCCCGCCCGGCCTACCGGGCCGGCCCCACCCGACGGGCCGTCCCGGCGCGAGGCGCCGTCGCGGCCCGCGCCGCCGGCCCGGCCCGAGGCGTCGGCCCGGCGCTCGTCGCGCACGCGCACGTACTCGGGCCAGCCGCCGAGGTAGCTGTGCAGCGAGCGCTCCTCCACGGCGAGCGTGCGCGTGCCGACGGCGTCCAGCAGCGCACGGTCGTGGGAGACGAGCAGGATCGCCCCGGGGAACGAGCGCAGGGCGTCCTCGAGCGCCTCACGGCTCTCGATGTCGAGGTGGTTGGTAGGCTCGTCGACGATCAGCACGTTCGCCTTGGACTGCACCAGCACGGCCAGCGACAGGCGCCGGCGCTCGCCGCCGGAGAGCCCGCTGAGCGGCTTGTCGGCGTCCTCGCCGGAGAACAGGAAGCGCCCGAGCAGCGCCCGCGCCCTGCCGGGGCTCAGGCCGGTGGCGCGCTGGGCGGCCTCCACGACGCTCGGCTGGGCGGGCATCCCATCCCCGCCCGCGTCGAGCTCGTCGGCGTGCTGGGAGAGATAGCCGAGCTTGACGTTGTGGCCGGTGCTGAGCTTCCCGGCGGCGAGCGGCCGGCGGCCGGCGAGCGTCTCGATCAAGGTCGTCTTGCCGCTGCCGTTGGGGCCGACCAGCGAGACGTGCTCGCCGCGTTCCAGCCACAGTTCCACGTGCTCCAGCAGGACCGTCCCGTCGCCCACCTCGATGCGCCCGTCCAGCAGCTCGAAGATCACCCGCCCCGTGCGCTCGGGCGCGGAGAACGCGAACTCCAGGCCCTTGGCGTCCCTCGGATCGCGCTCGATCCGCTCGATCTTGGCGAGCTTCTTCACGCGCGACTGCGCCTGTTTGGCCTTGCTCGCCTTGTAGCGGAAGCGCTCGATGAACCGCTCCATGCGCGCGATCTCCGCCTGCTGGGCCTCGATCGCCCGGCCGAGCGCGAGCTCGCGGGCGGCCTGCTCGCGGCGCCACTGGTGCCAGGTGCCGGCGAAGAAGCGCGAGCGGGTGGGCTGGGCGGGCGGGTTCCCGTACAGCTCGAGGACGGCCGTGCCGACGGCCTCCAGGAACCAGCGGTCGTGCGCGACCAGCACGACCGCGGCGTCGAGGTCGACGAGCGTCTGCTCGAGCCACTCCAGCGACTCGATGTCCAGGTGGTTGGTGGGCTCGTCCAGCAGCAGGACGTCGGCGCCGGTGGCCAGCGCTCGCGCGAGCGACGCGCGCGTCAGCTCACCTCCGGAGAAAGTGTTCAGGGTCCGATCGAGGTCCGGCTCGCGGAAGCCGAGGCCGCGCGCCATCGCCGTGGCGCGGTTGCGCCACAGGTATCCGCCGCGGGCCTCCAGCCGCGCCTGTGCGCGGGCGTAGCGGGCGTACGTCGCCTCGTCGCTCGCGCCGGCGGCCATCCTCGCCTCGAGCTCGCCCAGCTCGGCCTCGATCTGCAGCTCCTCGGTGCAGCCCGACAGCAGGTACTCGCGCAGCCCCATCCCCCGCTCCCGCGGCGGACGCTGATCGTGCAGCGCGATCCGCACCCCCTTGGCCACGCTCAGCTCGCCCCCGTCGATCGAGGTCTCGCCGGCGAGCATCCGCAGCAGCGTCGTCTTGCCCGCGCCGTTGCGTCCGGCGATCGTCATCCGTTCGCGGCGCTCGAGCTTGAACGACACCCCCTTCAGCAGGGGCTGCCCGGCCATGTCCTTGTGGAGGTCCGATGCGATCAGGAGGGCCATCGGCTGCTGATGGTAGGCGCCCGCGTTCGTGTGCCGTGAATGTGACGCGGCGGGTGGGTGTTGTCTCTTTGAAAGTTCTGTATAGCGATCGTATACAGCGGTCGTCGGGGCGAATGACAGTCGCGCAGCGAGAGCACACGCCGAGAGCGCGCACCCGCGCAGCCGGCCCACGGATGGGCCTGTGGCCCCCAGGGCGAGCGTGACGGGCATCCATTGCCTCCGCTAGGATCGTCACGACCGATGCGCCACCGCCTGCTCGCAACGCTCGTCCCGCTCGCGCTGCTCGCGCTGGTGGTGTCGCTCGCGTTCGCGCCCGCCGCGAGCGCGTACAACGACGGACGCGGCTTCTACGGGTCGACCACCGAAATGGACGTGGTCGACACGGGCTTCATCATGATCGTGTTCTTCCCGACGTTCGTGTTCGTCATGAGCATGCTCCAGCGCCACCTGGAGAAGCGCAAGGAAGCACGCAAAGCCGCGCAGAAGGCGCTCATCGCCAACGGCCACCTGCGCGGCGGCTGGTAGCGCCGATCCGCCGATGAGCGAGCCCGAGCCGGTCCGCTACGAGCGCAGCGGTGCGGCGGCGCTCATCACGATCGACCGCCAGCACCGGCGCAACGCCGTCGACGGCCTCACCGCGGCGGCGCTGCACGACGCGTACCTGCGCTTCGAGGCCGACGACGATGCGCGCGTGCTCGTGCTGACGGGTGCGGGCGGTGTCTCCTTCTGCGCCGGCGCGGATCTGAAGGCGACCGGCACGATGGCCGGACGGCTGATGAGCGAGGAGGGGCCGATGGGCTTCACCCGCCTGACGCCGTCCAAGCCGACGATCGCCGCCATCTCCGGCTATTGCCTGGCCGGCGGCCTGGAGCTGGCGCTGTGGTGCGACCTGCGCATCGCCACCGAGGGCTCCACGCTCGGCTACCCCGAGCGCCGCTGGGGCGTGCCGCTGGTCGATGGCGGCACGCAGCGGCTGCCACGCATCGTCGGCCTCGGCCGGGCGCTCGATCTGATCCTCACCGGTCGCATGGTCGACGCGCGGGAGGCGCTGGCGATGGGCCTGCTGACCGAGATCGTGGCGCCGGGGGCGCACCTCGAGCGCGCGCTCGCGCTCGCCGACGGGCTCGCGCGCTTCCCCCAGCGCACGATGCTCGCCGATCGCCGCGCGGCGATCGAGGGCTTGGGGATGCCGCTCGCCGACGCGCTCGCGCTCGAGGCCAAGGCCGGACCGGAGGTGTTCGAGGACGGTGCCCGCGGGGCGGCCCGCTTCGCCGCCGGCGAGGGCCGCGGGGGCGCGGGCGCAGGGGCCTGATCGCGCGCTTCGCCGCAGGCGAGGGCCGCGGCGGGGCCGGCGCAGGGGCCTGATCGCGCGCTTCGCCGCAGGCGAGGGCCGCGGCGGGGCCGGCGCAGGGGCCTGATCGCGCGCTTCGCCGCAGGCGAGGGCCGCGGCGGGGCCGGCGCAGGGGCCTGATCGCGCGCTTCGCCGCAGGCGAGGGCCGCGGCGGGGCCGGCGCAGGTGCGTGAGCGGGCCTACAGGCTTCCGCGGGGCACGATCCAGCACGTGGGCTGGCCGGTGATCGCGGCGATGCGCTCGAAGTCCTCGTCGTAGTGCAGCAGCTCCACGCCGGCGGACTCGGCGGCGGCGATCAGCAGGTCCGCGTGTCCGACGCTGCGCTGATGGGAGCCGCCCTGGTGGGCCAGCTCGCGGTAGACGTCGATCGCGCGCGCCCACTCTCGCGCGGCGATCGGAAACTGTGGGATCTCGTCCATCTCCACTCTGCGCTCGTCGAACTCGCGGCCGTTGCGAACGCTCTGCAACAGCTCCAGCGAGACCATCGCGCACGTGCCGATCAGCCCTTCGACCGTCCTCTGCGTGAACGAAGCCTCAGCGAACGCCTCGACAATGTGGCCGCGCTATCGCGCGCCGAGAAATGCGGCGTCCGCTACCAGCTTCTGATCGGGACGTTCGTAGGCGGGGCGTCGGCTTCATACCGTTCATCGCCAGCGGTCGGGGTTCCCGCAGGTCCCGCTCGATCGTCGAGATATGCGTGTGCGTGTGGTGCAGGCCGGTAGCGCCGGCGAGCGCGTCCTGCGAGAGCCCGGCCTGTAGGCGAGCGTCGCGCATGCGGTCGCCGAAGTTCATCGCTGGCCGCCGCGTAGAAGTTGCAGGTGGCGCTCGGGCGTCTGTGCCTCTACCTGCGCGGCGGGAAGGTTGCGAAGGCCGCTGCGGTCGCGTAGGTGTTCCTCGACGCTCATACGCCGGACCCTGGCCAGGCGTTCGATCCATTCCCGCTCGCGGCGCGTCACACGGACCTGGAAGGTGTGGATGTAACGACCCCGCATGTCGTGGAGCGTATAGCGCAGGACAACACGTCGTCAATGGCATCTATTAGAAGGGATGGACCTAGACACATGCGGCGTGCGATGTTTCCTCAATGGCACGCGATCCGCAACCTGACCCGGCGCTCGGGACCGTCGTTCGCCGGCTGCGCGAGGAACGCGGCATGACCCGCGAAGGACTCGCCTTCGCGTCCGGTCTGACCGTGGGCAGCATCGCCCGTGTGGAGCTGGTGCAGTCCGTCCCCGGATGGGACACCGTGCGCGCCATCGCCAAGGCGCTCAACGTAAGCCTCGCCGATCTCGGCGGCGCCGTAGAAGCTCAGGAGCGTTAGCAGGACCGGCGGTTCTGGCGCTTGGCCTTGCGCGCAGGGTATGCTCGCATAGGCAATGGCGTACTTCGTGACAGGAGCGACCGGCTTCATCGGCCGCAGGCTGGTCGAGCGGCTGCTCGAACAGCGCCAGGGCGACGTGTACGTGCTCGTACGCGACAGCTCGACCGGTCGTCTGGACGACCTGGTCGAGCGCTGGAGCCTGAGCACGGGCGCCAAGGCATCTGAGCGCGTCAAGCCCGTGATCGGCGACCTGCGCCGACCGTTGCTGGGCATCGAGAAGGAACAGGTGGCCGAGCTGCGCGGCCAGATCGAGCACTTCTTCCATCTCGCGGCCGTGTACGACATGACCGCTCCGGCCGAGCGCAACACGGCGGTCAACGTCGGCGGCACCACGCACGCGGTCGAACTCGCGCGCGCGCTCGACGCCAAGCACCTGCACCACGTGTCCTCGATCGCCGTCGCCGGCACCTACAAGGGCATGTTCGACGAGACCATGTTCGACGAGGGCCAGCGGCTGCCCTCGCCGTATCACCGCACCAAGTACGAGTCCGAGCGGATCGTGCGCGAGCAGCCCTACATCCCCTGGCGCGTGTACCGGCCGGGGATCGTCGTCGGCGACTCGCACACCGGCGAGATGGACAAGATCGACGGCCCGTACTACTTCTTCAAGGCGATCCAGCGGATGCGCCAGCTGCTGCCGGAGTGGGTGCCGCTGGTGGGGCTCGACCTCGGCTACACGAACATCGTCCCCGTCGACTGGGTCGCCGGCGCGCTCGAGCAGATCGCGCACGAGCCGGCCCTCGACGGCCGCGCGTTTCACCTGACCGACCCGCGGCCGCAGCGCGTCGACGAGCTGATCAACGAGCTGGCCACCATCGCGCATGCCCCGCGCTTCGCCGTGAGCATCGACAAACGCTTCATCGACCCCCTGCCCAAGTGGCCGCTCAGGCTCGCTCTCGCGCTGCCGCCGTTGCGCCAGGCGCGCGGATTGACGCTGCGTGAGCTGGGCATTCCCACGGAGGTGCTCGCGCACATGGAGCTGGTGCCCCGCTTCGACACGCGCGAGACCGCACGCGCGCTCGCCGGCTCGCCGCTGGAGCAGCCGCCGGCGATGCAGGACTACCTGCCGCGCCTGTGGGACTACTGGGAGCGCGACATGGACAACCAGCTGCGCCGCGGCGCCACGCTCAAGCAGGCGCTCGACGGCAAGCACGTGCTGATCACGGGCGCCTCCTCCGGCATCGGGCGCTCGGCCGCGGTCAAGATCGCCGCCGCCGGCGGGGTGCCGCTGCTGGTGGCGCGCAACGTGGAGAAGCTCGAGGAGGTGCGCGCGGAGATCGTCGCCGCGGGCGGAACCGCGTACGTGTACGCGGCGGACATCGCCGACATCGAGTCCGTCGAAAGGCTGCTCGAGCGCGTGCTCGCCGACCACCGCAACGTCGACATGCTCGTCAACAACGCCGGGCGCTCGATCCGCCGCTCGATCGCGCTCAGCTATGACCGCTTCCACGATTTCGAACGCACCATGCAGCTGAACTACTTCGGCGCGATCAAGCTGATCATCGGACTGCTCCCGCACATGCGCGAGCGGGGCTCCGGGCACATCGTCAACGTCTCCTCGATCGGCGTGCAGGCCAACCCGCCGCGTTTCGCCGCCTACGTGGCCTCGAAGGCCGCGCTGGACGCCTTCACGCGCGTCGTCGCCTCCGAGGTGATCGGCGACGGCGTCACGTTCACCACGATCCACATGCCGCTCGTGCGCACGCCGATGATCGCCCCCACGAAGATGTACGACGCCTTCCCCACGCTCAGCCCCGAGGAGGCCGCCGACATGATCTGCGAGGCGCTGCGCGCGCGCCCCAAGGAGATGGGCACGTGGATGGGCAAGTTCGGCGAAGTCGCCTACACGCTCTCGCCCAGCGCCGTCGACCGCCTCCTGCACCTCGCCTACCGCGTGTTCCCCGACTCGGCCGCCTCCAAGGGCCACGCGGACGTCGAGGAGCGCGCGTCCTTCGAGCAGATCGCCATGGCGACGCTGACAAGAGGCGTGCACTGGTAGCTCCGAGCGGGCCGAGCGCGGCCCGAGCGCGGTCGGACCGGCCGCGGTCTTGAGATGATCAGGGGCGTGAGCGAGACGGCCCCGGCGATCGAGGTGAGCGCGCTGTGCAAGCGCTACGGCGACTACCAGGCTGTGCGCGGCATCGACATCACGGTGCGCCAAGGCGAGGTGTTCGGCCTGCTCGGCCCGAACGGAGCGGGCAAGACGACCACCGTGGAGATCCTCGAGGGCTACCGCACGCGCACCAGCGGCGAGGTTTCAGTGCTCGGGCACGACCCAGCGCGCCGCTCGATCGAGCTGCGCCGGCGGATCGGCATCGTGCTGCAGTCCGGCGGGATCTACAGCCACATCACCCCGCGCGAGGCGCTCAGGCACTGGGCGAGCTTCTACCCGCATCCGCGCGACGTCGAGGAGGTGCTGGAGCTCGCGGGGCTGCTGGAGAAGGGGAACGTGCGCAGCCGCAGGCTGTCCGGCGGACAGCTGCGGCGCCTGGACTTCGCGCTCGCGCTGGTCGGCGACCCCGAGCTGATCTTCCTCGACGAGCCCACCACCGGCTTCGACCCGGAGGCCCGCCGCGCCGCGTGGGAGACGGTGCGCTCGCTGCGCGCGCTCGGCAAGACGATCCTGCTGACCACGCACTACCTCGAGGAGGCGCAGGCGCTCGCCGACCGCGTCGCGATCGTCAAGGACGGGCGCGTGCTCGCGATCGGGCCGCCGCGCGAGCTCGGCGTCGGCACGAGCGGGGAGCCGGGTCGGGTCGGCGGGCTTCGATACAAGGTCGCCTACCGCGACGCCGGCGGCGAGCTGGTCGAGCGCGAGACCAGCGACCCGACGACGCTGCTGCACGAGCTCACCGGCGACGCGCTCGCCCGCGGGCAGCGCCTGCAGGAGCTGTCGGTGGGCCGCCCGACGCTCGAGGACGTCTACCTCGAACTGACCGCCGACGCCGACGCCGACGCCGATGCCGGCGCGTCCGCGGCACCACGTGAGGGCAAGTCGCGCCGCGAGGCCAGCCGTGCCTGACGCGCTCACCCTCACCTGGCGCCAGTACCGCCTCGAGCGCAGGATGTTCTGGCGCAACCCCAGCGCCGCGTTCTTCAACTTCGTGCTGCCGCTGCTGTTCCTGGCGGGCGCCGGAGCCGCCCTCAGCGGCAACCAGCACCAGCTCAACCGGCTCGTGCCGATGATCGCCGGCATGAGCGTGATGTCCACCACGTTCACCGCGCTCGCCTACAACATCGTGTTCCTGCGCGAGCGCGGCGTGCTCAAGCGCATCCGCGGCACGCCCCTGCCGAGCATCTCCTACTTCGGCGGCGTGGCCGCCAACGCCGTCACCAACACGACGCTGCAGATCGCCATCATCGTGCTCGCCGGACGGGCGTTCTTCGGGATCGGATGGCCGGCGCACTGGGGCGCGCTGATCGTGTTCGTGCTCGTCGGCGTCGTCTGCTTTGCCGCCCTCGGGGTCGCCTTCGCGCACGCGATCCCCAACTTCGAGTCGACCGCCGCGTACGTCAACGCCGTGTTCCTGCCGGTCGTCGCCGTCTCGTTCTACGTGTTCGACTCGAGCAGCCCCCCCGGCTTCGTGCGCACGATCGCCGAAGCGCTGCCGCTGAAGCCGCTCATCGACGGGCTGTCCGGGGCGATGGTCGCGGGCGCCGGCCTGGGCAGCCACCTCGACGCGCTCGCCGTGATCGCGCTGTGGGGCGCGTTCGGGCTGTACTTCGCCGTGCGCGGCTTCTCCTGGGAGGGGGCGCGATGAGGGAGCTCGCCGACGGCGTCCACCTGCTGCGTGGCTGGCCGCCGAACGCGATCAACGTGTACCTCGTCGGCGACGTCCTGATCGACGCCGCGACCCGCCAGGGGGAGAGGCGGATCATGCGCCAGATCGCAGGGCGCGAGCCGCGCGCCCACGCGCTCACCCACGCCCACCCCGACCATCAGGGCTCGAGCCACGCGATCTGCGAGACGCTGCGGATTCCGCTGTGGTGCGGCCAGGGCGACGTGCCCGCGATGGAGACGCCCGGCGGGGTCTACAACTCGCAGGCGCCCAGCTGGCTCAACCGGCTGCAGCGGCGCTTCTGGACCGGGCCGCCGCACCCGGTCGCGCGAGCGCTCGTCGAGGGCGACGAGGTGGCCGGCTTCACCGTGCTGGAGGTCCCCGGGCACTCGCGCGGGCACCTCGCCTACTGGCGCGAGTCCGACGGGGTGCTGATCCTCGGAGACGTGCTCAACAACGTCAACGTCAGGACCGGGGTCCCCGGCCTGCACGAGCCGCCGGCGATCTTCACGCCCGACCCCGCCCGCAACCGCGCCTCCGCGCGCAGGCTCGCCGCGCTGCGCCCGCGCGTGACCTGCTTCGGCCACGGCGCGCCGCTGCGCGACCCGGGCAGGCTCGCCGACTTCGTCGCGCGGCTGCCGGACTGAGCAGCCGATGAGCGAGAGCATCTTCCTCGCCGCATCGTCCCCGGAGGGGGAGGGGGACGGCGAGCGGCCCGGCGGGCCTACCGGCGAGCGTTCCGGCGGGCTTACCGGCGGGCATATGTCCGCTGGCGAAGACGGTATAGCGATGGTTGTACGGCCCACGGAGCAGGCACGCGGGCCGTGGGACCCGCGAGCGCTGCACGGCGGCGCCCCGGCGGCGCTGATGACGGCCGCCTTCGAGCGCCTGCAACCGGGGGCGGAGCTGCGCATCGCGCGCCTGGGCTTCGAGTACCTGCGCCCGATCCCGCTCGCGCCGCTGACGTTGTCCACGCGCGTCGTGCGTCCCGGGCGGCGCGTGCAGGAGCTGGCGGGCGAGCTTCACGCGGGCGAGGAGCTGGTCTGCCGCGCGAGCGCTCTGCGCGTGCGGGAGATCGCGGCCGAGGTGCCTGCGTCGGACGCGCCGCAGCGGGCCTTCGACGGGGACGCGGCAACGGCGCTGCCGCCACCCGAGCAGGGCGAGCCGGTGCCGTTCTCGCTCAACGGCTCCACCGACGCGAGCTTCGCGGCCACCGCGATGGAGATGCGCTGGCTCGACGACCCCCAGGCGCTCGGCCCGGCGCGGGTGTGGATGCGCCTGCGCCACCCGCTCGTGCCCGGCCGGGAGCTCACGCCGCTGGCACGCCTGGCGGCGACGGCGGACTTCGGCAACGGCGTGGGCGCGGCGCTGCCGTTCGAGCGCTACCTGTTCATCAACGCCGACCTCACGGTCCACCTGCAGCGCCCACCACGAGGCGAGTGGATCGGGCTGGACGCGCGCACGCTGCTGCACCGTGGCGGCACCGGCCTTGCCGAGAGCGTGCTCCACGACGTCCACGGGCCGGTGGGCCGCGCCTTCCAGACGCTCGTCGTCGAGCCGCGCTGAAGGAGATGTTGCAGGCACAATGGTTGCAGGCGCAATTATTTTGCTACTGTCGAGGTAGTACCCCCCTAAGCCATCCAGCCCGCGAGAAGGAGATCCAATGTCCACAGCCGAGTCCGCCGCCACACAGACGTTCCTGCCCACCGGCACGTGGAAGGTCGACCCCGTCCACTCGAGCGTCGAGTTCCAGGTCAAACACCTGGGCATCGCCACCGTCAAAGGTCAGTTCAAGGAGTTCGAGGGAACGCTCGAGGTCGGGCCCGACGGAGCCCGCGCGTCCGGCACGGTTCAGGTCGCCAGCGTCGACACGCACGAGCCCCAGCGCGACGGGCACCTGCGCTCGGCCGACTTCTTCGACGCCGACGAGCACCCCGAGATCACGTTCTCCTCGACGGCCATCCGGCCGATCGACGATGACAGCTTCGAGATCGAGGGCGAGCTCACGATCCACGGGGTGACCCGCCCGTTCAAGCTGGACGCCACGCTCGAGGGCACCGAGACCGACCCTCAGGGCAACCCCCGCGTGGGCGTCTCCGCGAGCGCCCAGATCAACCGCTCGGACTACGACATGAAGTTCAACATGGCGCTCGGGTCGGGCAACGTGGTCGTCAGCGACAAGGTCAAGATCCTGCTCGAGGTCTCAGCCGTCAAGGCCGCCTGAGCGGCCCACGCCGAGCTGAGGCGACGGCGGCGGCGTCAGCGCGCCACGACGCCGCCGGGCGCCGCCGGGTCGATCTCGCTTGACTCGGCGGCCGTTTCCCAGAACGTGAACTGGTCCTTCTTGGAGGTCGCGCTGGTGCCGTTCGGCGTCGTCACGGTCACTTCGACGGTTCCCGGCGACTCAGCCGGCGATACGGCGACGATCGACGTCTGCTGATCATTCACCGTGAAGCTGCTGGCGGCGGTCGCTCCGAACGTGACGGCGGTGACTCCGGAGAAGTTCTTGCCGGTGAGCGTCACTCTGGTTCCGCCGGCGGAGGGCCCTTCGTTTGGTTCGAGCTTCTTGACGACCGGCGGAGCACCGGCCGGGACGTAGACGAACTGGTCGAGCGGGCTGGCCGGGCTGGCGCCGGCCGACGTGATCACGGTCACGTTGACCGTGCCCGTCCCGGCGGGGGAGACTGCGCTGATCGACGTCGGCGAGTTGACCGTGACGGCGCTGGCTTCGCGCGAGCCGAACTTGACCGCCAGGACTTCCGTGAAGTTGTACCCATCGATGGTCACCGCTGTTCCGCCCTGCACCAGGCCGGCGCCTGGTTGCACTTCGGCGACCACGGGGACGTTCCCGCGATCGAGCATGTTCCACGCGGTGCCCGAGATTTCGACCACGCTGCTGTCAACCGCGAGCGGCGAGAGCGAGAAGCCCGTTTCGCTGCCGTCGCCAAGCGCTCCGGACACAGCCGAACCCCAGGTGTAGACCTCGCCTGAGCTGGACAGGCCCATGGACGCTTCGCCGGCCGCCACGACCCGCGTCAGGCCAAGCGTGAGCAGTTCGCCGGCGACGATCGGCGCGTATTTGGTGGTGGTCTGCCCGTCCCCTATCTGACCGGATTCGTCGTCACCGCACCCGTAGGGGACGCCTTCCACCATCATCAGCGTCGTCCCGTCGGACAGGTGGTTGCCGCCGCCCGAGATGTCGCTCGCCGGACCCGGCAGCGGAACTTCGGTTGGCGTATAGAGCTTCTTGACCGACTTGCTCATGCACAGCTGACCCTGCCCGTTGCTGCCGAAGGCGTACACCTTGCCCGCGGCCGTGCGCGCTAGCGATTGAACCTGCCCCGCCGAGATTTCCACCACGTTCGACAGCCCCACCACCTGCTGCGGGGTGGAGGCTGCCTTGATCGAGCTGGGTAGACCGAGCTGGCCATCCACGTTGTTCCCGCACCCGACGACGGTCCCGTTCGCAAGCAGCCACAGCACGTGCTGTTCGCCACCCTGCACGGCCACCGCGTCGGTCACGCCCGGCACCTTCGCGGGCGTATCGGTTTCTTCGAGCCCGTTGCATGAAGAGCCGTCGCCGCCCTGGCCCCACGACCAGCCCTGGCCGGTCGAGTCGATGGCGTAGCCGCTCGCGCGCGCCTCGCCGATGGCGACGATCTTCACGCCCGTCGGAAAGTCCACCTTGACGGCTGTGTCAAAGGACTTGCCCCTGCCGCCGTCGCCCAGCTCGCCTTCGTTGCCGATGCCCCACGCCAGCACGCTTCCGTTCGCCTCCAGGGCATAGCCGCTTCGGTTGCTGGCGTCGATCAGCGCAGGCGCTTCTTCGGTGCCCGCGATCCCCAGCGGCGTCGACTGTTCCGATTGCGGCCCCTCGGAGCCCCAACGGTGGACCTTGGCGGAGGCCGTGCCGGCGAACGCCAGCCACAGGCACAGGCACAGGCCGAGACCGACGCAGACCGCCCGTGCGGGCGTGAGCCGGCGCATGGCGTCTGCCATCGACCCCCTCACTCGACCCGCCCCCGGGACCCCTCACGGCGTCTCACGACATCAGTCTCCCACACCCGGTCGCGGTGTCGCGCCACACGGCCCTGGGAGGCGGGGCGCGCACGGCGCGGCGGTCGCGGATCGCCCATCCCCGCTCGCGGCGGCTCCGCTACTGCGAGCGCACGACCACATCCCCGAGCGCGTCGTCGATGGCGGCGAGGGTGTCCGCGTCGAGCGCGACACCGGAAGCCGACGCGTTCGCGCGCACCTGCTCGGGGCGGCTCGCGCCGACGATCGCCGAGGCGACGTTCTGCTCGCGCAGGACCCACGCGAGCGCCAGCTGGACCATGCTCAGGCCGGCCCCCTCGGCGACCTCACGCAGTCCCTGCACCGCCTCCAGCACACGGGGCTCGATCAGCTGGTCGATGAAGCCGCCCATGCTCTCGCTCGCGGCCCTGGAGTCCGGCGGCGGCGGCTCGCCCGGGAGGTACTTGCCGGTGAGGACCCCCTGCGCCAGCGGCGACCACACGATCTGCGAGATGCCCTCCCGTTCGCACAGCGGGATCACCTCCGCCTCGGGGGCGCGCCACAGCATCGAGTACTGCGGCTGGCTGGAGACGAAGCGCTCGACGCCGGGCAGCGCCAGCGACTCGTCGATCTTCTCGGCCGGCCACTCGCTGAAGCCGATGTGGCGCGCCTTGCCCGAGCGCACGACTTCGCTCAGCGCGCTCATCGTCTCCTGGAGCGGCGTGTGCGAGTCGTAGCGGTGGCACTGGTAGAGGTCGACGTAGTCGGTCCGCAGCCGCTTCAGCGACGCGTCGATCTGCTTGTGGATCTGCGCGGCCGACAGGCCGCGGTCGGTGTCGGACATCGGGAAGTACACCTTCGTGGCGAGCACGTAGGAGGAGCGGTCGTGCCCGGAGAGCACCTCGCCGAGCAGCGTCTCGGCCGCGCCGCGTCCGTAGACGTTGGCGGTGTCGATGAAGTTGATGCCCGCGTCGAACGCCGCCTCGACGCACGCCTTCGCCCGCTCGCGCTCCACTCCGCCGGAGTAGGTGAGCCACGAGCCGAGGCTGATCTCCGACACGTCGATGTCGCTGCTGCCGAGCTTGCGGAGGTTCATGCTGAGCGGCACACTACCGTTTGGAGCGATGGCCGCGATCGATCCCAACCTGCGCATCGGCTCGGTGCAGCTCGACGTGAGCGATCTCGGGCGCAGCGCGGATTTCTACGAGCGCGTGCTCGGCCTGCCGCTGATCGCCCGCGAACAGCACCTCGCGCGGCTGGGGCCCGATCCGCAGCGCGCAGCGCTCGTGCTCGGCGACATCGCCGATCCGACGCCCCTGCCCCCGGGCGCCACCGGTCTCTACCACGTCGCCTGGCTGCACCCCTCGCGCGCGGCGCTCGCCGAGAGCGTGCGACGGGTAGCCGGGGCTCGCTGGCCGTTCGAGGGCGCCTCCGACCACGGCGTCTCCGAGGCCCTGTACCTGAGCGATCCGGATGGCCTGGGGATCGAGCTGTACGCCGACCGTCCGCGCGAGCGGTGGGAGCGACCCGCCGACGGACACGGCGTGAAGATGGTCACCCTGCCGCTCGACCTGGATGACCTGCTGGCGCAGTTCTCCGGGGAGCCCGCCGCGGCGGCATCGCCGCAGACGAGCATCGGCCACGTGCACATGAAGGTCTCGCACGTGCCCGGCGCGGCGGCCTTCTACCGTGACGCGCTCGGCCTGGAGGAGCAGGCTCAGCTGCCATCCGCGGCGTTCCTGGCGGCCGGCGGCTACCACCACCACGTGGGCCTGAACTCGTGGCAGAGCGAGGGCGCGGCGGCGGCCCCTGACAGCGCGCCCGGCCTGCGCCGGATCGAGTTCGAGCTCAGTGACGCCGACGCGCTCGACGCGCTCGAGCGCACCCTCGCCGAGTCCCCGCGGACGTCGCTGGAGCGCGGCGCCGGAGGCGAGCTGTCCGTGCGCGACCCCGACGGGCAGCTGCTGACGTTCGCCGCGCCGGGGGACGTCAGGCGCTGACCGAGCCCAGGCGTTCGAGCTCGTCGGCGGAGAGCTCGAGCTCGGCGCACGCCATCAGCTCGGCCAGCTGCTCGGGGGAGGTGGCGCTGGCGATCGGCGCGAGCACCGTCGGCTGTGCGAGCAGCCACGCGAGCGCGACCGCCGCGAGCGGTGTGCGGTGCGCCGCGGCGATCTCGTCCAGCGCGTCGAGCACCGCGAAGCCCCGCTCGTTGAGGTAGCTGTCGCGCACCCCCGCCGCCCGAGGGCTGTCGACGGGCTCGCCGTCGCGGCGGTACTTGCCGGTCAGGAAGCCCCTGGCCAGGCCGAAGTAGGGAATGCACGCGAGCCCGTGCCGGGCGCACACCGCCGCCAGCTCCCCCTCGTAGCTGTCGCGCTCGAGGAGGTTGTAATGCGGCTGCAGCGCCACGTACGCGGCCATGCCCTCGCCCCGGCCGACGCTCGCGGCCTCCTCCAAGCGGGCGGCGCTGTAGTTGGAGGCCGCCGCGTGGCGGATCCTGCCCTCGCGCACGAGCGCGCCGAACGCGCCGAGCGTCTCCGCCAGCGGCGTGTCCGGGTCGTCGCGGTGGGCGTAGTACAGATCCACGTGCTCGACGCCGAGCCTGCCGAGCGAGCCCTCGATGCCCCGCCTGATGGTCGCCTGCGAGAGCCCCGGGAGATCCGGCGACATGCCGACCTTGGTGGCGATCACGAGCTGCTCGCGGTTGCCCCGCGATGCCATCCAGCGGCCGATGATCCGCTCGGACTCGCCCGCCCCGCCGGAGCCGCGCCGCCCGTAGCTGTCGGAGGTGTCGATGAAGTTCCCGCCCGCCTGAAAGTAGGCGTCGAGCACCGCGAACGAGCGCTCCTCGTCGATCGTCCAGCCGAACACGTTGCCGCCGAGGCACAGCGGGAATACGTCCAGGTCGGTGTCGGCCAGGCGCGCGATGCAGCCAGGGTATCGATCCGCCGTGAAGCCTCCCTCCCCGAGTCCTCGACGCCCCGAGTCCTCCCACCCCGAGTCCTCGGCGCTCAGAACGGCAGTCCCCGCACCTCCACGCGACCGTCAGGCCAGCGAACGCCCTCGCGCAGGGGGCGCCACATCGCGCGCAGCGGGATCTCGATCCTTCCGTCCGGCTGCTCGACCCAGACAGCGGCCGGGATCTCGGCGAACGCCAGCCTCCCGTACAGCGCCATCAGCTGCGCCCGGCAGAACAGCATCGCGCGCTCCGGACCCATGTCCGCGGCGATCTCCAGCAGCGGCTCGAGGAGCTGCCACACGAGGCCGCGCCCGCGCTCGCGCGGCCTCACCAGCACACCGCCTATGCCCACCACCTGGAAGTCCCCGGCGTCCTCGACCTCGACCTCGGCGGTCACGGCTCCGGCGATCGCCACCAGCTCTCCGCCGGCGTCGCGGAGCCCGACGAAGCGATCCTTGTCGCCCCAGGCGAGCTCTTCGGCAATCCCGCCCCACGGCTCGAGCTCACCGGCGACCAGCTCGCTCCACTGCCGCGAGGTGATTTCGTCCAGCTCGACGAGCTCCACCGCCTGCACGGTAGCGACATGGGCTGCGACCGAGCGGACCGGCCGGGTAGTGACGACTGTGCTGCAGCTTCATCGATCTACGCGTGTGCGAGCTCGCGCATCTCGCGCACCGGATGACGACCTAGTGTGCTAGCCGTAGCGTAAGCGGTCACCTGCCCATGTGGCCGGTGCGTTACGCGCACCCGAACGCTCCCACGCAGCCGGTCGATGAGGCGACGAGGAAGCGGGATCAGCAGCAACTCGGTCTCCTCATCCACAATGACTGTTGGGCGGCCCTCCTGGGCAAGATTGCGCCATACGACATCGTCGGCCCACTCCTGGTCGCCAGGGACGAACTCGACATCATCGGGGTAGCCTAGGCTCTCATCGCCGAGCGTAGCGGCCATGAACAGCTCGTCTGTCTTCTTGTCGATAGTGCTCGTCAAGTGGACTCCCAGCTACGAACGATATCGCTCCAACCCTCCAGGAGCTTGATCTCTGCCAGATGCATCGCGTCGTTCGGCGGTCCATGCGTCACGATCGGCGGCTGCTTCTCTGACCCCAGGTAGCAGTGCTCATGGTGCTCGTCGGGAGCATGGGCGTTATCGAAGGTTCGCACCGTGTGCCAGACGCCATCGCGTTCTACGAGAAGGACAATCGCGTACTCAACGGGATGGGTGCTGGACCGCTCAACCACGATCCGCACGTCGCGCGCGACACGACGCCGGCGAGCCCGATCCTTGGTCACAGGCGCGAATGATCCCAAACGATGCGGCGAGGATCAGTGGACGCATCGGCTTGATGTAGAACAGGTTGAGAACCTCGACGGCCTTTCGGCCAGCGTCCGGGTACGGGGACCGGCTCGCTACCGCCGCCGCCCCATCGCGAAGCTCTGAACCGGCGGTGCGGCCGCGCGCATGCTCGACCCCACCTCGGCGCCCTCGACCTCCTCCCGCCTGCCTGCCTGCGCCCCCATCGGGGGTGTGCCCCTTGGGGTGCGCCCATCTGGGTGGCCGCCCGCCGGCGAGACCGCGTCCGCGCCGGGGGCGGTCGGCAGGCGGTGGACGCGCGCGCCCGCGGCCCGGCGCTCCCCCTCCTCCAGGCCGCCGGCCAGGAAGCGCTCGAGCGGCGCGAGCTCGCGCACGATCACGTTGATGACCCCCTGGGCGCGCTCGAGCGTGCCTCTGGCGAGCAGCAGCGGCTCCGCTCGCGCCAGCTGGCGGTGGCGCTCGTAGACCGCCTTTCCCACGATCAGGTTGACCGTGCCGAACTCGTCCTCGAACAGCATGAACATCGTCCCCTTCGCCGTTCCCGGCCGCTGCCTGGCGATCACCAGCCCCGCCACCGCCACCTGGCAGCCGGTCGGCAGCCGGGGGAGCTGGGCGCTGGTGGCGAGAACGACCGGGTCGGCGCTGGCCGATCTCCGATCGGTCGGCATACCCCGTCGCGGGGCATACCCTGGAGGGCACACCCCCGATGGGGGCGCAGGCAGGCAGGCCGTCAGCCGCCCGCGCAGGATCGCCAGCGCATGCTCGCCGATCGTCACCCCGCTGGTGGAGTAGTCGGCGATCAACCGCTGCCAGCGCCCGAGCGGGCGCAGGCTCGGCGCCGCCGGCAGCTCCACGGGCAGCGCCAGCTGGGTGCTCTCCCCCGCCGGCGCGTTCGAGCGCTGGCCATCCCCCACGCGCCCGAGTGTCTCGGCCGGTGTCGCCACCCCCAGCTGCCACAGGGCCTCGCGCCGGCCTGCGCCCGTTTGGGTGTCGCGTCCGCCGATCAGGGGGTCGCAGGCGCCCGACCAGGCCAGCTGCTCGAGCGTCCCGCGCCTGCAGCCGGCGCGCCCGGCGAGCTCGCCGAGGCTGGCGAAGGGTCCGTTTCGCTCGCGCTCGGCCACCAGCGCCTGCATCTCCGCGCTGGCCACGTCCTTGACGTAGCCCAGGCCCAGGCGCACGCCTCCGCGCTCGACCGTGCACTGCACGTGCGAGGCGTTCACGTCGAGCCTGTGAATGGCGATCCCCCGATTTTCGGCCTCGTGGACGAGGCTGTCCGGGGCGTAGAAGCCCATCGGCTGCTCGTTCAGCAGCGCGCACAGGAACTCGGCGCCGTAGTGGACCCGCAGCCAGGTCGACTGGTAGGCGAGCAGGCCGAAGGCGGCGCTGTGGGCCTTGGGAAAGCCGAAGCCGGCGAAGCCCTCGACCATCCCCCACACGCGCTCCGCCGTCTGACGATCGGGCGGCGCCGACCCGGTCGCGCCCGCGTGGCGCAGCGCCCCCTCGACGAAGCGCTCGCGGTGGCGCTGGAGCAGCTCGTGCGAGCGCTTGCGACTCATCGCCCGGCGCAGCCCGTCGGCTTCGCCGGGGCTGTAGCCGGCGAACGCTTCAGCCACCTGCATCACCTGATCCTGGAAGATGATCGTGCCGAGCGTCTCGGACAGGACAGGCTCGAGCGTCGGGTGCTCGTAGGGGACCTCATACGCCGGGTCCTCGCGCAGGCGCCGGCGCCGCTCGATGTACGGGTTGATCGCCCCGCCCTGGATCGGCCCGGGACGCACGATCGCGACCTGGACGACGAGGTCGTCGAGGTTCTCCGGCCGGGTACGGCGGATGGACTGCATCTGCGCGCGGCTCTCGATCTGGAAGACGCCGACCGTGTCTGCCGCGCGGATCGCGTCGAAGGTGTGCGGGTCGTCGAACGGGATGCGGGACAGGTCTATTCGCTCACCGCGCACGCGCGCGATCTCCTCCACGCAGCGCTCCACCGCCGAGAGCATCCCCAGGCCCAGCAGGTCGATCTTCAGGAAGCCCGCGTCCGCGCACGAGTCCTTGTCCCACTGAACCATCTGCCTGCCCTCCATCGCGGCCGGCACCACCGGGCAGCAGTCGATCAGCGGCCTGGTCGCGATCACCATCCCGCCCGGGTGCTGGGAGAGGTGGCGGGGCAGCCCGTACGCCTGCTCGACCAGGTGCGCCAGCCAGCGCCAGCGGGTCGAGCGCGCTCCCGCGGGGACGATGCTCTGCGTGTCCGCGCCCCACGGCTCCGCGCCGCGGGCCGCGCGCTCGATCTCGCCGGCGGGCAGGCCGAGGACCTTGCCCAGCTCGCGGATCGCCCCCCGCGCGCGGAAGGTCGGGAAGGCCGCCACCAGCGCCGCGCGATCGCGCCCGTAGCGCTCGTGCACGCGCGGGATCAGCCGCTCGCGGATGTCGCGGGGGAAGTCCAGGTCGATGTCGGGCAGCCCGTGCAGGTCCTCGTGCAGGAAGCGCCCCAGCGCCAGCCTGCCAGCGATCGGGTCGATGTGCGAGAGCCCGGTCAGGTAGCACACGATCGAGGAGACCGACGATCCCCGTCCGCGCCCTGGCGCCAGCAGCGCGCGCACCGAGTCCGGCCCGCGGACCTCGACGGCGACCTCGCGCGCCAGCTCGAGCATGTCGTAGTGGAGCAGGAAGAAGCCAGCCAGGCCGAGCCGGTCGATCACGCGCAGCTCCTCCTCCAGGCGCGCCCGGGCCTCCGCCCGCGCGCCACGTGCCGGGCGCGCCCCAGCGGGTGGGTGGGCATCAGATCCGTACGGGTGGGCCCCATCCGCTCCGTAGCGCTCCTCCAGCCGCGCCCGGCACAGCTCGGCCAGGCGGCGCGAGGAGTCCTCGTCCTCGGCCCCCGGATAGCGGTAGCCGAGGTCCTTGGTCAAGTCGAACGTCAGCCGCTCGGCCAGCGCCAGGGTCTCGCGAACCGCGTCCGGATGGTCGGCGAAGCGGCTGGCCATCGCCTGGGGCGTGCTCATCACGTGGCTGTGGTTGCCACGACGCAACGGCTCGCTCGCGTCGAGCGTGGCGTGGTGGGCGAGCGCCACGAACGCGTCCTGCAGCTCCGCCCTGGCGCGCGAGTGCGCGTGGACGTCGCCGGTGGCCACGCATCTGACCCCCAAGCGCCGGGCGTGCGCGGCCAGCGCACGGTTGCGGGCGCGATCGTGGCGTGCGTACGGGCGCTGCAGCTCCACGTACAGGCCCTCCGGGCCGAACGCGTCGAGCAGCCGCCTGGCCGTGCGCTCGTCGTGGACGCCGCGACCGATCGCAGATCGCCCCGCACAGCCCGTCAGGCAGACCAGGCCCTCGGCGTGGTCGATCACCGCCTGCACGTCCACCCGCGGCTCCGTGCGCTCGCGCCCGGACGCCCCCTCGCCTGTGCCCCCGTAGGGGGTACGGGTGTGCGCATGCGCGAGCGTGATGATCCGGCAGAGGTTGCTCCAGCCGCGCTCGTCGCGCACGAGCAGCGTCACATGGCGTGTCTCCGCCGGCTCGGTCGCGGCGCCCGAGCGGGCGCCCGCGCCGGGGCGCGTGGTATCGCCGGGGCGCGTGGTGTCGCTGGGGCGCGTGGTGTCGCCGAGGCGCGCGGCGCGGGCGGGGCCCAGCGTCACGTCGATCTCCGCGCCGTGGATCGCCCTCACCCCGTAGTCCGCGGCGATCTGCGCCAGCTCCATCGAGCCGGAGACGGAGTTGTGGTCGGTCAGCGCGAGGGCCGCATGGCCGAGCTCGCCCGCACGCTGCGCCAGCTCCTGCGGCAGCGAGACGCCGTCCAGGAACGAATAGGCCGAGTGGCAGTGCAGCTCCACATATGGAATCCCACGCGCCCTCCCACTCACCCTCCCGCCCGCCCGCGTGAACTCAGCCATCTAAGGCCCTTGCAGGAACCAGCGGCCGGAGGACAGGTCGTGGAAGACCACCAGGTTGCGCCCGCGCTCACCCACGAGCTCCCAGTAGCGGCGGCGCAGCGGCTCGTCGGTCCACCAGCGGTCCTCCACCAGCCAGGACTCCCGCAGCGACTCGACCGCTTCGCCGTTCACCCGCGCCGGGCGGTCCCCGCTCCAGCGCACGCGCGCCGGCCGGGGAGGGTTGAGGGCTCGGGCGCTCATCCGGGACGCTCACTCGGGGATGGGCGCGAGCACGACCCGCCGCTCGGGCACGCGCGAGTTGGGATCGATGCAGACGGCGCGCAGCGCCGCGTCCTGCCCCGCCATCGCACGCATCTGGGCGACAGCCTCCCGCAGGCGGACCGCACGGGCGGATGGATGGACGGGGCGAGCGCCGGGACGGGCGGGGGCCTCGTCGAACAGCGCACCCTGCTCGCTGGCCGGGGGCCCGAAGCGCTCGACCGTCAGCCCCAGCGCGGAGGCCGGGGCGGGCAGCGCCAGCAGGCGCACCGACAGCGCCAGCCAGATGCGCTCGTGATCGCAGATCGCCTGGCGGAAGACCACCCGCTCACGCCAGCCGCCACCCGTGAGCAGGCGGGCGGAGAGCGTGACGGCGCGCAGCGTGCGCCCGCGACGCTCGGGCCGGGCCAGCAGCCGATCGACGAGCACGCCCAGCACACGTTTCAGCGCCTCGCCGGAGCTGGCGTCGGCGACCTCCATCGACTCCCGCAGGCGCTCCTCGACGCGGCGTACCCGCAGCGGGGTGTCCTGCGCGCAGGCCAGCCTGTGGGCGAGCGCGCCCGGCGCACCGAAGCGGTCGGTGAGCGCCGGGCGCCCGAGCCTCGCCAGCTCGCCGAGCGTGCGCACGCCGAGGCGGTGCAGCTGCCGCGGGAGCGCCGCGGTCTCCTCCCGGAAGCCCAGCAACCCGACCGGCCGGCCGGCGAGCCAGCGCCGGGCCTCGCCGGTGGGCGGGCCTTCAATCACGAGCGGACGGCGCGAGCGCACCGCCAGCGCGGCCGCCAGCGCGCAGAAGCGCGTCGGCGCGACCCCCATCCGCGCCGGACGGCCCAGCGCGCGACGGGCCGCAGCGATCGTCGCCTCCCGCGTGCCGTGGATCCCCCCCAGCCCATCGGTCTCGAAGTAGGCCAGCCCGGGGTGGGCCGGCTCGACGGCCGCGCCGATCGACTCCAGGGCCGCCAGCGAGTCCTCCCAGGTCTCCGCCACCCGCACGGGGTCGCCCGGCACGAGCACGAGGTCGGGGCAGCGAGCCAGCGCCTCGCCGAGAGCCATCCCCGCTGCCACGCCACGGGCTTCCGCGGCTCCCGAGACCTGCCCCACGCGCTGCTGAGCCCCCACCAGCGGCGCCACCGCCAGCGCGCGTCCCGCCAGCGTCTGGTGAGCGACCCTCGACCCCTCACCGGCCGCCACGGCGAGCTCGAAGCGGAGGATGTACACGCAGACGATCATGCGAACGTATGTTCGCATGCGATGTCGCCCGCGTCAAACCTCGAGCAACGGGAACGCGCTTTTCAGACTCGCACCACTTCGACCGAGGAGAACACCGAGAAATCGTCGTCCTGCGTCACCACGGCGACGCCATGCCGAAGGGCGGTCGCGGCGATCCAGGCGTCATGCCTGCGCAGCTTCCGGCCTGCGTCCAGCTCGTGAGCGGCGATTCGCGCGAAGCAGGAGGCGGTCTGCGCATCGACCGGCAGCAGCCTGTACGCGCTGCGGACACGCGACAGTGTGGCGATACGGCGCGCGCGGGTGTCGGTGTCCTGCGCACGAAGCACACCCAGCTCCAGCTCCGCCGCCGTGATCACCGACACCGCGATCTTCTCCGGCAGCTCGCCCAGCTCACGCCCCGTCTCCTGAGCGACGAAGACCGACGTGTCCGCGATCCCGCGCTTCACAAGTCCTCTACGAGCGCTCCACGCACATCGGCAAGATCAGCCAGCAGACCCTCGTCGGCCGGGGCCTCGCGAACGATGTCGCGCAGCACAGCCGATGGCGCCCACGGATCGCGCTGCTCCACGTGCGGCACGATGTCCGCCACCGGATCGTGATTGACGGTCAGCGTCAACCGCTCGCCGGCGCGCACGGCAGCCACGATGTCGGCTGTGCTGTTACGCAGATCGCGCACCGATACGTTTCGCGCCATGTGCATTATCGTAGCACGGGTGTGCTACATGCGGTGGTCACGGGTCTTTGCTTTGGCCGCCCGGGTCTACAGCAGACATAGAGCGCAACTTCTCCTTCGCGGTCATGACCAGACCAACGGCAGCGCGCCGGTAGTGCCGCCGGGGCCCTGCAAGCGTCGCCTGCGACCCCTCGCCCGTGCACACAACACGTACGCCGGAGACGTCATTGCGCCTGTAGAGAACGTCCAGTGGTGAGAGCAGTTCATGCTCGACATAGCGATCTCCCAGCAGCGCGCCGATCCTCGCCCGGCCTGCATCGAGGTCATGCATCTCGACCAGAATCCATGCCGGGGCTTGGCGCGACAGATCCAGGCCACGCAGGACCTGGTCCTCGTAGCCCTCCACATCGAGCGACAGCAGGTCAACCTCGCTCACCCCGGCTTCGTCAAGCAGGCCGCCCAGAGAATGAGCTGTAACTCGCTCCACGCGATGGTCCCGCCAACCGAGGGCGAGTCCGTCCTTGACATAAAGCCGATCGTCATCGTGAGACCCGCACACGGTCGTAAAGAGATCGCCGAACTCCATCTGGACATCGCCGCCCACATACCCTGCGCCTACGAGCGCGCACTGAAACACCTGAGCGCTAGGCCGGTTGCGTCTAGCCTCAGCCGCCAGCTCCGGCATCGGCTCCACCAAGATGCCTCGCCATTTCCTGAATCGTTCGAGATAGTAGGTGTTGGACTGAGTGTACCCGTCGTGTCCACCGGCTTCCACGAAGAAGCCGTGTTCGATATCGATGATCGCATCCAGCTTGCGATCCATTTGGTGGAGCGCCGGCCTTGCGTACCGCGCAGAGCCACAGGTCTCGAAAAGCCGGCGCTTGCGCCGGGCAAGCCCTGCGCGCGTCCGAAGCACCGTCTCGCGCAGGCCCGCGAGCCTCAAGATCCGGATTATCCTACGTGTGATCGTAAACTGCAGCCGCAGCCGCGGCGACAGGCCCTCAGGTAGCTCGGACATCGCGAGCAGGATAGCGATGCCCGCTGTAGAAAGCCCACTACACGGCACTATCCCGATAATTGGCATATCTACCGCAGCGCGCCGGCTATCACGACTCCCGCTTAGTGCAGGCGCTGAGCCGCGACGCCGACTCGATGCCCAGCTCTGCCGCGAGTTGCTGCCGAAGGATTGCTGGAGTCCCGTGTCGCGCCTCGTGTCAGCAGCCGTCATCGTAAAGCAACCTATTTCACTGATTCACCGCTACACCTTGGGAATCTGTCAGGTGCCAGCCATTTTCAAACCAGTAGTTCTAGGACCGGGATGCACAGATACCTTCACGTGCTTCTGCGCTCCTGGGGTACTGGCAGGGCACCCATGAGCGCGTCGGGTGAGACGCGCAGGCCATCGCAGAGAATCAGGATCAGCACGAGGCGTGGCTCGCCGCGCCCCAGCTCGGCTTGGCTGATCGTGAAGGTTGGGAGGCGGCACCTGCGGGCGAGCTGCGCGCGGGTCAGCCCGGCTGCGAGGCGTAGCTCTCGCAGTCTTGCGCCGAAGGCGCGCGTTAGCGCGATGCGCTCGCTCGCCGTTCGCAGACGACTTTCGCCCGCCCGTACCTCAGGGCGGGTGCGTCTGGCCGGCGGGCTCACAGGGTCTTGAGCTGGTCGTGGCTGCCAACCTCGGCGAACTCGATGATCCCGTTTGGCCGTATCCAGTAGTGAAGCCTCGGCCCTCCCGACGCGTTGCGCTTGAGGCTGCAGCGCCAACCCTTGGCGCCATCAGCGCGCTGCAGCTGCCCACCGGCACGCCCAGACAGCAGCGGGTGCGCCGCCAGGCCCGCGAGCGCGGGCGCGTACCCGCAGACGAGCATCGCGCACACCCATGCCAGGCGCTCCTGGGGCAGGCTCGCTTGGTGTTCGACCATCGCCACGAGCTCCCCCGTCAGGACGTAGGCGCCGAGCGGATGCTCCCGCCGGTCGCTCGCGGTGAGCGCCTGCACCCATTCGCGGGTGATGAGGGTATGCAGCCGTTCCTCGCAGCCCATCTCACCGAGCGGGTCTGTGGCAGCGTTGAGGCTCGCCTCGGCTGCCTGCGCGCGCGTCAGCGCCTGGTGGCGTTCGATCTGGACGTCGCGCAGGCGCTCCTCGGTGCTGCGGCTCTGCTCGACCGCTTGGGCGAGCTGGTGTTCGGCGAGCCTGCGTGTGTCTTCGATCAGCTCGATCTCGCGGCGCACGTGCGGGCGGCTGAGATCGAACTGGCGGGCGAGTTCGACGCACATGCTCGCCTGCGGCTCGCCGTCAAGCGCCAGCACGAGTGGGTGCTCGCCCGGGTCGCTGCGAACGCTGATCCCCGGCCACCACACGCGGGCGCTGCCACGCGGCAGCGCGAGCGGCCCGACCGCGCCCTGGAGGCGACGCAACAGATATTCCGCCTGGATCAAGTAGATCCGTGGGCCGGGTCCCACGATCGCCCGGACCTCCTCGGGCGCGAGCACCGGCTCGTCCCTGTCCGCAGACCACGTGAGCGCTATTACGGGCTGCTCGCGCTCGCCCGACAGCAGGTGAGCCTGCATGCTCCGCAAACCGGGCTTGCTGTCCACCACGATCGGATCGCCATCCGCGGCGCTCACCGCCACCACCCTGCGACCCGCTGGCACTCGACTCGACCGCCGACCACCACGACCCACACCCCGAGATGTTCGGCGTCTGTGCTCAGCCCGCACCGCCACCCCGGCGACTCGTCGCCATCGCGCGCTGGCTGTTTGCGTATGACGCCGGCGCACGTCGGTAACGCCGCGAACGCGGGTCCTGCTCGAGCAACCCCAGTGCCATCCAAGTGCTCACGTAGCGGTGCGTCGTACTCGGCGAGAACCCAATCTCCCTGGCGATGTCCGTCAGATCGCGTTCGCCGCCATCCGCCGGGAACGCGGCGAGCACCAGCAGCGCGCGGATCGTCGAGTGCGAACACCTCACATCGCCCAACAGCGGCAGCATCGCCCGGCGCAACTCCTGCAGCTCGCCCACCCCCGACAGCAGCGTGACCAGCCCAGCGCGACCGGAGGCCTCACGCACGACCAGCGCCACCTGCGCATCGGATAGCGTGATCGTCACGGTCGGACCGCCGCTCACCGAGACACCCGCCTAGACATCGCGACCCCGGTGCTTCGTCCGCCTCGTCGAACTGGTCGTCGTCGTGCTGGCCGTTGGTGAGCTAGGCTGTGATCTTTTCAGCGCGGCCTGCGATACCCGGACCCGGGCGCGAGAGGAGCGCCCGGGTCCGCCACTGACGAGACAGCGCGTGGCGCGTGAGGCACCGCCGGTGTCGAACGCGGACTGCCGCGAGCGACTCCTCCGCCCCTCTCGGAGCATGCTGGTGGCTGCATCAGTCGCCATGCCCTGTGGAGCATGTAGCGTGTCGTGTGCAAAGCCAATACCTTTAAGTAGGCATTCGGAGAAGCGCTTCGGGTGCCCGGATCGAGCCCGCGAAATGGGCGGCGTCGGAGGCGGCGCCTATCGAGATTTGGCTCTGCGGGGCGCTATTGGGGCAGTGAGAAGAAGGCCTGCGGTGGCTCGCTCGTGGCGAGATGCGTGGCTGATGGGACGCTGGCGAGACCCTTTAAGTAGGTATTCGTCGACCCGCTGAACGTCGAGAACGGGCAGCGTGTAGGGTTTCGCCTTGCGGAACATGACCGCTGATAGGGATCGATAAGGGGTCGCAGAGGAGATTGAATGTCTGCCAAGCACGCGCTGCTGGGGTTGCTGCTCGATAGGCCCGCCTATCCCTACGAGCTCGCCGATCGCCTGCAGGCGCGGTTGGGCCCGACGTGGAAGATCAACTCGGGCCAGCTGTATCAGACGATCGACAAGCTGGAGCGGGACGAGCTGATCGAGCAGGTCGATGGACAGGTCGGGGGGCGCAACGATCGGCACGTCTTCGCAATCACCGAGGGCGGCGCGATGGAGTTCGAGCGCTGGTTTGACGAGGTCAGGAACAGCGCTCGCCTTTCTCGCCGGCCGCTGCTGGTCAAGATCACTCTCGCGGGTCCCGAGCGCCTGAAAGACACGGTAGAGGAGATCGACTCCTATGAGCTCGACTGCGCCGAGCGTCTGAAGGAGCTCTCGGGCAGGCGCGAAGCGGTGCCAGTCGATGGGCTGCAGGTGCGCGCCGATCACGTGCTGCTGAGGCTCGGGTTGAGCGCCGACATCTTCCAGCTGGAGGGAGAGCTGAGGTGGGCCAGGCACGCCCGTGAGATGGTCACCTGGCTTATGAGCCGGGAGGCGATCTGGCCGTCGGCGTCTGAGCGCGCGGGCGCGTCCAGCGAGGAGACACGCGATCGCCGAGCCGCCCGAGAAGATCTGTTCGCCAGGATGGCCGCCAAGCACCTGCGGGAGGTGCGCTGAGGTGATCCTTCACCTCGAGCAGATCTCCAAGCGCTACCCCAGGCCGGGTGCCGGCGACAAGCTCGCGCTGAATCGAGTCTCCCTCGAGGTCGACCGCGGTCAGGTCGTGGGGATCTTCGGCCCGAGCGGGTCTGGCAAGACGACGCTGCTGCGGATAGCCGCGGGCTTGCAGACGCCGGACAGCGGCACGGTCAGCTACAACGGAGAGCGTCTCGATGAGATGTCCCCGGCGGAGCGCACGCGCTTTCGCCGGCGGGAGATCGCGTGCGTCTGGGCCGCGCAGCCTTGGCAGGCGCGCATGAGCGTGCTGGAGCACGTCGCGCTGCCGCTGCTGGTGGATCGCCGCGATCACCGCAGCACCGAGCGGCGGGCACGCGAGGCGCTGCTCGTGTGTGAGGCAGACCAGTGTGCGGGCATGGAGTTGCACCAGCTCTCCGATGGCGAGCGCCAGCGTGTGGCCATCGCCCGCGCGCTTGTCAGCGAACCCCGGCTGCTGCTGGCCGACGGCCCCGCCTCGAGCCTCTCGCTGGTCGAGCAGGAGGGAATCATGGTGCTGCTCTCATCGCTGGCGTCCGAGGCGAAGGTCGCCGTGCTGATCACCGACAGCGACGCGGAGGCGCTGCTGCGGGCGGACCCCATCCTGTACCTGTGCGATGGCAGGCTCGTCAACCCGGAGCCCGCGAGCGAGCGCGGCCGCATCTATCGCTTCCCGCCTGAACGCTCACGCCGAACCGCGGCCGATGCTTGAGCTGGAGCGCGCGCGCAAGTACTACGTGAGTCCCGGCGAGGAGATCCACGCCGTCGATGACGTGAGCATGAACGTGCAGGCGCGGGAGTTCGTGGCTCTGTTCGGCCCGAGCGGCTCGGGCAAGAGCACGCTGCTGCTGCTCGCCGCGGGGCTGCTGCGCGCGGACGCCGGCAGCGTGCGCTTCGAAGGCGCGGACCTCGGCGCACTCGAGAAGCGGGAGGTGCTCGCCTACAGGCGCAGCAAGCTGGGATTCGTCTTTCAGGGCTTCAACCTGACAGCCGGTCTCACCGCCAGGGAGAACGTGGCGATCCCGCTGCTGCTGCGCGGGGTCGCGCACCGCGAGGCATACACGCGAGCGCACGGCGCTCTCGACGATGTGGGGCTCGCGCGCCGCGCAGAGCACACCCCGGACGAGCTCTCCGGCGGTGAGCAGCAGCGCGTCGCGATCGCGCGGGCGCTCGTCGGCGAGCCGAAGCTGATCCTCGCGGACGAGCCGACGGGCAACCTCGACAGCGAGACCGGGAAGGCCGTGCTCGAGCTGCTGTGCGCGCTCCCGCGCGAGCGGGGGGCCGCGGCGGTGCTGGTGACCCACGACGCGCGGGTGGCGGGCTACGCCGACCGCGTGCTCGGGATGCGCGATGGCAGGCTCACAGAACCCGAGCTGCAGCCGCAGCCAGCGATCAGCGAATGATCGGCTACCTGCGAACGCTGCTGCTGTTCTACAAGCGCCATCTGCGCGTGCAGCCGCTGCGGGAGCTGATGGCGATCGTCGGGATCGCCGCCGGCGTCGCGCTGCTGTTCGCCGTGCAGGTCGCCCACCGCAGCGTCACGGGCTCCTTCGAAGAAATCTCGCACGGGGTCGCCGGGCGCGCGAGCCTCGAACTGGCCTCCAGAGGACCCGAAGGCTTCGATGCGAGCGTCTCTAAAGAAGTCGAACGCATGCCCGACGTGCAGGCCGACGCGCCGATCTTCGAGCAGCCGATCGTCGCCGTCGGACCGAAGGGCCGCAGAGCCCTCACGCTGGTCGGCGCGACCGAACAGATCACCCCTCTGGGGGGCAGGCTCTCGCTGCAGTTCCAGCGCGCGGGAGAAGCCTCCCATCGCGGGCTGCTGGTATTGACCGAAGCGAGCGCGCACGCGATCGGCGTGCGGCCCGGCAGCGAAGTCACGATCCTCGTGGGCGCGGACACCCGCCACCTCGCGCTCGACGCGACCGTCCCCTCCGGCAAGCTCGGCGCGGCAGCCGAAAGCCCGATCGCCGCGGCCCCGTTGCCGATCGTGCAGAGCCTCGCGGGGCTACCCGGTCGCGTCACCCGGATCCTGATCCAGGCGCGAGCGGGACGCGAAGGCGCGCTGCGCCGCGCGCTCACAGACCGGTTCGGCGCGAGGCTCAACGCCCGCCCGATCGACACCGAAGCGAAGCTTCTCGGGAACGCCGCGGGCCCCGAAAAGCAGGTGACGCTGCTGTTCAGCGCGATCAGCCTCGTCGCGGGCATCATTCTCGCCTACAACGCGCTGCTGCTGGCAAGCGACGAGCGCCGGCGCTTCATCGTCTCGCTGATCGAGATCGGCACACCCGACTCGATGGTCATCGCCTCGCTCGCCTTCGACGCCCTGATCCTCGGTCTGGTCGGCTCGGCGCTCGGGCTGCTCGCCGGCGATGTCATCTCGCTGATCGCCTACCGGGCACTGCCGGGGTACATCGCCGCCGCGTTCGCGGTCGGAGGCCAGCGCATCGTCGGAGTCCAGACGGTGCTGATCGCGCTGGCCGGCGGCATGCTCGCGGCGTTTGCCGCGGCGACCCTGCCGGCGCTGGTGATCCTTCGCGCGGGTGCGGCAGCCGAGCCCGAAGCGGTCGGCCGCACGCTTTCGCTGGCACGCAAGCTGCGTCTGTCTGACGCGATCACATTCGCCTGCGGAGCCCTGCTCGTATGCCTCTCGGTGGCCGCCTCCGCGATCAAGCCAGCGACGACGGTGATCGCGCTCGTGGGGATCGTCGCCGGGCTGGTCATCTGCCTGCCGATGGTCACCCGCTGCCTGCTCAAACTGGCACGCGCGGCATCACGCCATTCCGGTGACCCCGCCGCGGTGCTCTCGGTGGCCGAGCTTCGCGGCTCGCCCACCAGGTCGGTCGCGCTGCTCGCGACGGGGACGGTCGCGGCGTTCCTGATGGTCCTGATCGGCGGCTCGGTCGCCGACGTCCAGCAGGCAGCGCGCAGGGGCGCCACGGACCTGCTCTCCAGCGCCAGCCTCTGGATCAAGCCCGGCGGAGCGGAGAACGTCTACACGACGCAGCCGTTCGCATACACCGAAACCCAACGCCGGCTGCAACGCCTCGGGGTCGTGAGCTCCGTGCTGCCCTGGCGAGACTCGTTCCTGGACCTGACGGGAAGACGGGTGTGGGTCCTCGGCGTACCGCCGCAGGTCCCGGGACAGATCGCCTCGAGCCAGCTGCTGGAAGGATCGCTGGCCACAGCCGACAGGCACCTGCGCGAAGGCGGCTGGGCAGCGATCAGCCAGCCGATCGCACGCGAACAGCACCTGCACCTCGGCGAGCGCTTCACACTGCCCACCCCCGCGGGCTACGCGAGCTTCCGCCTCGCCGCGACGATCGCCAACTACGGCTGGCTACCGGGCGCCATCGTCATGAACGCCGACGACCACGCAAGGCTATGGGCAAGCGACACCGCCAGCGAGCTGTCCGTCACGCTGGCGCCCGGCGTCTCGATCAAAGACGGCAAGAGCGCTGTGGAAAGAGCGCTCCCGAGCGGCTCGGCGCTCGCGGTCAAGACCGACAGCGAACGACGCTCGGAAGTCAGCGCCGTGCTGGGCAGCACCCTCTCCAGACTCAACGACACGACAATCGTGGTGCTCATCGCCACGATGGCCTCGGTCATCGCGCTGATGGTCGCCGCCATCTGGCAGAGGCGCGGGAGGCTCAACTCGCTGATGTCGATCGGCATGAGCTCCGGCCAGTTCGCGAGGCTCATCAGCTACGAGAGCGGGACAGTGCTGCTCTCCGGATGCGTGATCGGGACCGCCGCCGGCCTCGTCGGGCAATACCTCATCGATGGCTGGCTTCACCAGACAACCGGTGCCTCAGTCCAGTACGCGCCCGCATGGCAGCTCGGGCTGCGGACCCTCGTGATCGCCGCCGGCATCTGCGCGGTCGCGACCGTCATCGCGGTCCTGCAGTCCGGCGGATTCCAGGCACGCACCGCCTTCTCGACCGAGTGAGTGACTCGATGAACGTCCGCGTGTCTCTCACTCACCTGATACCTGGTCGCGTCGGCATGACGCCACATTTCCCCCGGTAACTGCGGGAAGCGACGGCCCAGACCGTTGTGCTCGACCCGAGCGGACGTTTACATTCGCCCGCAACCACGGAACTGAGCCGCGAAACGCGAGGCCACCAGAGGTGTCAGGCCGTGCCACCCACTCCGATCAAGCCGAAAGGTGACACGGAATCGATGCTCAAACGCCCCGCAGCCGGGCCACCAACGACCAGGCGTAGCCCAGCAGGACCGCGGCGCGACCCGGCGTCTGTCCTGGCTTCCAGCACGTTCAACGCCGGCCTGCTCCTGTTGCCAGCCGATCTGCAAGCGGATGCGCGACGGCTCTACTACCTGCTGCGCACCGTTGACGACCTGGTCGACGAAGATGACCCGCAGGCCGCGCAACGCGTCGATGCCATCGAACGCTGGACACGCGGCGAGAAGGTAGTGGACACCCCCGAGACGCGCACACTGACAGACCTCTCACGTCGATATCCACTATCGCCCGACGCACTGTCGGAATTCTGCAAAGGAATGCGCGATGACATTGTCGGTACAGCGATCGAAACCGAAAGCGACCTCGAGCTCTACTGCCATTACGTCGGCGGCACGGTCGGGATCATGCTCGCCGCGCTGCTCGGCACCTCGCACCCGGACGGCGAGCGCAAGATGGCGATCCTCGGCGCGGCGATGCAGTGGACGAACATCCTGCGCGACATCGACGAGGACCTCGCCCGCGGCCGCGTCTACATCGCCCGCAGCACAATCGAGCGCTTCGGGTTCCCCACGCCAGGCGCACGAGAAGAGCTCCTGCGCGACCAGATCGCCCGCGCCGACGCCCTCTACCAGGAGGGCCTTCGTGCCATCCCGCTGCTCACCAACGGCCGTCAGGCGATGGGCCTCTCAGCGACCCTCTACAGAGAGATCCTGCGCCAGATCGAACGTGACGGCTACGGGCGCGAACCCGGGCGCGTCACCGTGCCGGCCTGGCGCAGGCGACTGCTGAGCGCCGAGTACCTCGCGAAGCGAAGATCGCGCACAAGCGGAGCGCCCAACTACTAGAATTCCACGCTATTGTTCGGCTACCCCCACCGTTGGGGCGAGCCTACAAGTTGCCATGATCGGATCATCCGGAATCAGCCCAACTCACGATAGGACCCGTCGCGGCCTTGCGCGCCTCCTCGCGTCGCTCGCGACCCTCATCGCCGCAGCCACGGTAATGATCAACACCGCCGAGTCCTCCGCTGCCGGGCGCGATGCACACGCTGCACGCACGCTCAGCGGCACGGCCACCGCACACCTGCATCTCATCAAACCCGAAGGCTCAACGCTGATCGAGGAAGGACCGGTCACGGGAGCGCTCGTCGGCTCAGCCTGGGCCGAACTCCACACCGGCGCGGTCTTCACCGCCAAGTTCACGATCCACACCCACGCAGGGTCGATCAGCGGCCACGGACAAGCGACCCCACACGGGTCGGGGCGCTACCAGAGCTTCAGCGGCTGGTTCGTCGCCTCCAGCGGCAGCGGCCGCTACGCCCACATCCGCGGCCGCGCGGGACTCTACGGCGTCTTCGACCGACGCTATGAGTCGGTGGTCATCCAGACCACCGACGGAACGCTCTCCTACTGAGACAAGCCACCCGCTGAAGGCAGAGTAGCCGTGCGCCGAGCCCGCGACCTCCTCGCCTCGCTCCTCGTCGCCTGCGCATGCGTGCCGGGCACCGCGCACGCAGCGCAATCGGCAAGCCTGCACGTCACGTTCACGCCAGAGCGCCTGGGCCAGACCACAACCGTCGCCTTCAGCGTCCAGATCCACGCTCCCGCCGGGTACGTCCCCCCTCCCCTGACCGAACTCGACATGCGCTACCCCAGCTCCCTCGGCATCGCCATAAGCGGCCTGGGACTGGTCACCTGCTCTCGAGCAACGCTTGAAGCCTACGGCCCCAAAGCCTGCCCCGCGGACTCCCGCATGGGGCAGGGCAGCGCGCTCGCCGAGGTCCCCTTCGGCCCCGAAATAATCCAGCAGACCGCCGACGTCGCGATCCTACGCGCACCCGAACAACAACAAGGCCAGATCGCGATGTTCTTCTACGCCGACGGTCAAAGCCCGGTCAACGCGCAGATCGTATTCCCCGGTCTGCTGCTCCAAGGCCCCACACCGGATGAGGAAACCATCCACGTCGGCGTGCCGCTCGTCCCCAGCCTCCCCGAAGCCCCCGACGTCGCCGTCGTGCAGCTGCACGCCACCTTCGGCCCCAAGGGCCTCACCTACTACGAACGCGAACACGGCAAGCTCGTCGCCTACCACCCCAAAGGCATCCTCCTACCCAACACATGCCCCCACGGAGGCTTCGCGTTCAGCGCCAGCTTCGCCTTCCTCGACGGCAGCCACACCACCGCCCGAACCCGCGTGCCCTGCCCGGCACGCGCTCCGGCGCGTTGACAGCGCCGCCAATCGCGGCAGATATCCCGCTCCCCACCGAGACGGCGGCGACTTCGCGACACGGAGCGGAGTAAAACGACAAGCTCGCTGAGAGCGCGATCTACCCGCTACACGCAACTCATGGGATGCTGCACGACAGGCTGAGGATCTTCCTCTCGTCTCTCTGGACACGCACGGTCGCGGTCTCACACGGACCCGGCCCGAAAGGAGCCCAATACGCGCTGACAGCGTATCGCCCGGGCCTGACCGCGAAGCGGTAGATCCCGCCAGCACCGGTAGCAGTTGTCTTGATCACGCGCCCCGATGTCGTAGTGAGCTTCACAAGAACCCCCCTCGCGATCGGCCTGCCGTAACGGGCCAGGCACGAATCGCGCAGCGGAGGTGGACCACCAGCCTCATACACACGACCGGCGATCGCAGTCCCCGCGACCCGGGGAATCGGCGGCGGCGGTTTACAACTCCGAGCACTTGCCGAGCCAGAAAGCAGCAGCACAGCAACTAGGACGCATCCCGTCGCCGCAAGCATCACGGTAACAACATAGTCCCTACGCGGTGTGCGCATACGCGCAATAAATCCGAAGATCACACCAATGTCAATAACAGGGATCAGCGGTTTGGCGCAAAATACGGACAAAAATCCGCACGCCTGCCTCGTGGATAGCCTTCTCGCGCGCCTTGCAGCTCCTGCGAAGGCGCCACCACGCACACAGGCGAGATCAGCCGATTCGAGCCCGCCAGATGCCTCGCGAGCTATGTCGCAGGACACAGTCGAGGGCACCCATGGGCAGCACTCCGTGCGCCCACGCACATCCGCCCCAGCCTCAATCCATCGTCAGCGGCCCCTCGGCGGACCCGCTCAGGAACTGGCGCACGAACGGGTTCTCCGAGGAGAACATCCTCGCCGCGTCGCCCGCTTCCACGATCCTGCCCCGCCACAGCAGCGCGATGTATTCGCCGATCTGCCGCGCCGAGGCGATGTTGTGGGTGACGACCACGTACGTGCCCCGGTGGATCTGGTGCATCTCCTGGATCAGTTCGCACAGCAGCGCGGTGCGCACCGGGTCCAGTCCCGAGTCGGGCTCGTCGAAGATCACGATGTCCGGCTCCATCACCAGCGCCCGCGCGAATCCCGCGCGCTTGCGCATGCCCCCTGAGAGCTGGGAGGGCAGCTCGTCGATCGCGTCCCCCAGGCCGACGTCGGTCAGCCGCTCGGTGACGCGCTCCGCGATCTGCGCCTCGGAGAAGTCCGTGTGCTGGCGCAGCGGGAACGCGACGTTGTCGAACACGTTCATCGACCCGAACAGGGCGCCGTCCTGGAAGAGCACGCCGATCTTGCGCCGCAGCTCCAGCAGTCGCGGCATCGTCAGGGTCGGAACCGACTGTCCCCGCACCACCACGTCGCCCGAGTCGGGGAACATCAGCCCGATGATGTGCTTGATCAGCACGCTCTTGCCGGTGCCCGAGGGACCCAGCACGACGGTGATCGTGTCGTCGGGGAAGGCGACGTTCAGCCCGTCCAGAACGGACACTCCGCCCAGGCGCTTGTGCACGTCCAGGCAGCGGATGGACCAGTTGCCCTCCTCTGAGCCCCCCGCCAGGTCGAGGTCGGTCGCGTGATACTGGTGGAGATCCTCGGGGGTCATTTGGCTGCGATGGGACCAGAGTAGTACACGCGTGGGAACTGGCCCGTCTGGCCGTTGAACGTGAACGGACCCTGCTGGGTGCAGCCCGGCGCCGCCACCCTGTTGGCCGTTTCCGGTTCGTTGGCGAGCGGAGATTCTCCCGCGTTTGGCGGATGGGTGAGCTCTTTGAGGAGTTCTTCGGAGACGATTTCGTTGGCCGGCCCGCTGACCGACGGGGCCGAGTTCGCACACGAGCTGGAGCTGAACACCGGCAGCCCGCTGGCGAGCGAGCTGTAGGCGCCCGAGTGCGGGTAGGCGTCGGCGCGGTTGGTGCCGATGCGGCTCGGGTAGATCGCCAGGCTTTCCGGGCTGAGCACCTGCATCGCCGTAAGGACGTGCTGCTTGGGTCCCTTCCCATAGGTGTCGGCGTTGTCTTCGCTGGGCTCGGTGGCGGCGGTGACGTTGGCGAAGAACGCCTGCAGCTCGGGCACGTACTCCCCGAGGTACTGCAGGAACGGGTCGAGGTTGTGCAGCACCGGCCTGAAGTTTTCGAGCACCGGGATGGTCAGCTGCAGAGACGTCTTCATGTCCGGCAGATCCGTCTTGGCGGCCTTGGTCAGCGGCCCGAGCGCCGTGAGGAAGTCGTTGAATTCGGGAGCGAACGGCTTGGCCGCCTGCAGCAGCGCCGAGAGCTGGCGCTCGGTGGGCCGGAATTCTTCGAAGTAGGGATTGGCGACCGCAGCGAAGCGGTCGGTTTCCTTGAGCGCCACAGTCCCGTTGTGCTCGAACGTGGGCAGCGCGCGGAAGGCTTCGGCGAATGCCTGGCTGGCTTCGGCGGCCGCGTGGAAGGTGCGCTCGCCGCTGACGATCGACCCTTCGAGCTGGTGGTCGCGGCCGGCAAGCGCGTTGAACACGACGCCCGTGTTGTGCACCAGCGCTTTCACCGCCCCTTCCTGCTCGTCCAGGAGGGTGACCAGCTTGTTCGCGCTTTCGATGAACGGTTCCAGTTGGGCGAAGGAGGCGTTGATGTCTTCTCCGCGGCCGTTGATCCCTTCCGCGACCGCCTGCTGCCAGATCTGGAAGTCGGCTCTGGTCTTGGCGTTGAACAGGGACAGGATGTCGTCGAGCGTGACCGACGGTTCGACCTGGCCGACGGGCAGCTGGCCTCCGTCGCGCAGGAACGGTCCGCCGCCGCCCTCGGGGATCAGCTGCACATACGTCTCTCCCAGGATCGTCTTCTCCCGCAGGATCGCGTGCATGTTCGCGCGTATCGGCGCGTAGCGACTGGCGATTTCGAGCGTCGCGTCGGTGCGCCCTTCCTTGCCGACCTTGAGCGAGACGACGTGCCCCACTTCCACGCCGCTGATGCTCACGTCCGACTCTTCGGCGAGCGCGAACGCGCGCGGCAGCGCCACCGTGAAGCGATAGCCCTTCGGTTTCAGCGGCAGGGGGCCCCCGAAGGACTCCCACAGGAACATCAGCAGCCCGAAGCAGGCGAGCACGAACAGCACGATCACGAGCAGGTTGCCGAGCGTGGGCGCGCGCTTCTGCATCTCAGCCCTTCCCCCCGAACGGGGACTGATCGAGGCTCGAGAAGGGCCCGCCCGCCCCGCCCGCCGGCGCCTTCGTTCGCCCTCGCTCGCTCGTCGTGACGCCTTTGCCACCCAGGATGCCCTGTTTTTCGCATTCTTCCTTTGTCGGGGGCTTGAGCAGGCCGACCAGCAGGTTCACCGTTGGGTTGACTTCCGCGGCGCCTTTGAAGATCGGCAGGACTTTGCAGTTGAAGTAGACGAGGCCGCGGCCGAGGGCGCCGGTGGCGTCGGCGGTGCTCAGGGCGCTGTTGAGGTCGTGGTTGCCCCAGTCGAGGAAGAACAGGAAGCCGCCCTTGCTCGGCCCGGGGTTGTAGGCGATCTCGTTGAAGAATTCGTTGAGCACCGAGAAGCTCGCCGCGAGTTTCGGCAGCGCTTCGCCCAGCTTCTGCGTCGTCGGCCCCAGTTCGTTGACGACCGGCAGGATTTCGCGCGCGAACGGGCGGATCTCGTTCTTGATGATCGGCGTGGTCTTTTCCGACAGCCGCCGTGTGGCTTCGTTGCCCGGGCCGACAGCGCGCGCGAACGGCTCGAGCTCGTGCAGCGTCGGGCCGAGCACACGGGTCGCGGTCGCGAGCTTGCCGAGGCCCACCCCCGTCTTGTGCAGCGCGCCGGGCAGCAGTTGCAGCGTCTTCTTGAAGGCGGCGTCCTCCTTGGCGAAGGTGGCGAACACGGCGTTGGAGGCGTCGACGAGCTGGGAGAGCTGTTCGTCCTTGTCGCCGAGCGCTTGGGTCAGCAGCCGGAAGTTGTGGATCGAGCGCGCGACGTTCGCGTGGCGGATTTCGACCTGCTGGGCGATCTCTTCCGTGTAGCGGGCCGCCGGGTCGAAGCGCTTGAGGGCCGCTGCCAGCGCCCTGCCGTTGCCCTTGAACCCGATGCCCAGACCAGCCAGCAGCTCCTGCAGGTAGGAGCGCGTTTCGGCATCGAGACCCGCCAGGAATTCGTCGAAGTCGACGTTCGGAGCTGTCTGGGACAGCGGGAGCGTGTCGCCGCTGGGCAATCTGCCCGCCGACGGGGTGCCGGGGCTGACCTCGACGGTGATGTCCTGCAGCTGGGTCTTCGGGCGCAGCAGCAGCGTCGCGTTGCGGTAGATGTACTTCCCGTACTTGGGCTGCACTTTCATCGTCACGATCGCCACCCCGTCGTGCAGGTCCACGGTCGCGATTTCCCCGATCTTCGCGCCGGCGATCGTCACCGCCTGGCCCTGGCCCGGGGTGACCGCCTGGGCCGTCTGGAATTCGGCCTTCAGCGTGTAGTAGTTGTGGCCGAGCACCGGCACCCAGCTCGGGAGCTTGAGGTTCTCGTGCGCGAGGATGTAGCCGCCGACGACCGCCGCGATCACGATCATCGTGACCACGGCGATGAATGCCGAGCGGTAGCGCTCGATCTGATCGCGGACGCTCAGCCCGCCCTCGTGGCCGGTGGTGGGCGTCATCCCGCGCTCCTTTCGACGACCCAGACTCGATGAGCCGGCCGAGGGGCGAGCGAGACAAGGACGCAGGGAGCGTGGCGTGCTTGGCACGCGAGCGACCGAGGACGCCGTATCGCGAAGCCCATCGGCCGGCTCATCCCTGACCGCTTCCGTCGGCGGGCCCCTGCGACAGCGGCCCGTTGAAGTTGGGCAGCGCCTGCGTGTCGCACGGCACGAGCGGCTCATACGGCGGCTCTTCGGCCGGGTAGGCCGGGCGCGTGCCGAGCGGGGGCAGCGGCGAGTGCGTGAGCAGCTGTTCGCCTTTGAGATCCGTGCCCACGATCGACACCGGCTGGGACTTCAGGGTCTGCCCGCTGTTGCCGACCAGCGCCTTGACCGCTGGGCCGTTGCCGTCGAAGCCCTGGCCGAAGCTGTCCAGGCCCACCAGGCTGTACCAGAATTCCTTGTAGTCTTCGACGCCCGTCGTGCTCGTCCCGTCCTGGAGCTTGGTGTTGCCGGCCGGGTAGATCACCTTGGTCATGCACTCGTTGAACGCTTCGGTCTGCTTGTAGAGGGGGGTCTGTTCGCTCTCCAGGCGCGCCAGCGAGGGCACGGCTTCGGCCAGGCCCTTGGCCACGCCGCCGAGTTCTTCGGGCGCGAGCGAGGCCTGCACCTGTTCGAGCCACGGCAGCGTCGCCGCGACCGTGCGGTTGGTGTTCCTGACGCCCGGGAGGATGTCGTGGGCGAAGGCTCGCGTCGGCGGGAACGACGCGTCCAGGCCAGCGAGACCCTGATCGACGCTCAGCAGGGCGCTCGGCAGCTCGGCGACGAGGGTTTTCAGACCCGCCGCCTGCGACGAGAGCGCGGCGAAGAACGTGTTGTAGTTGGGGAACAGTTCGCTCAGATCCTGTTCGTGCACGTTCAGCGCGGCGGTCACCTTGCCGATCGACGCGATCAGCTCGGACAGGTCGTGGGGTTCGGTGCCCGTGATCGCCTGGGCGTCGACCGCGCCGCCGCGCAGCGACGCGGGCCCGCGCGCGTAGATCTTGTTGAGCGCCTGCGCGGCGTTCAACCCGCGTACTTCGGGTTCCTGTTCGGCGTTTTCCGCCGCTTCCGGCTGGCGCGTCAGCGCTTCGCCGTAGTTGATCAGGAAGCTCTGCAGGTTCGCGCGCGTATCCGTGTTCAGGGCGTCGAGCACCTGGTCCAGCTGGACGGGAACGGAGGTCTGGGCGACCGGGATCGTGTACCCGGAGGGGATCGTCTTCGCCGACGGGGTGCCGGGCTGCAGTTCGACGAATAAGTTTCCTTCCAGGAACAGCCGCGGGCGGATCCTGATCGTCGCGTCTTCGTGGATCGGCAGGCCGCGCGTTTCGATTTCCATGCTCACCACGCCCGTGTGGCCATCGCGCTGGATCCCGGTGACCTGGCCCACGTTGACGCCGGCGATGCGCACCGGCGATTTGGCCTGGATGTTGACGGCCGTCGCGAACTGCGCCTTCAGGCGGAAGCCGTGTTTGAACGGGATGTGCTTGGTGAAGCCGAAGTACACGGCGATCACGATCACCACGATCAGCACGATCCCGGTGCGAACCGGATTCGTGCGCTGCAGATCGGCGGCCGGAACCCGATCCTGACGACGCCACCCACGCGCCCGGCTCATTTGCCCTTCCCCTTGGCCTTGGCCTTGGCCTTCGGCTTGGGCTTCGGCTTGGGCTGCGCGGTGGCGATCCCGAGGGCCTTGAGCGTCGCCGGCGAGTACTTTTCGCCGAACAGGCTGTCTTCGCGGTTCGTGATTTCGCGGTTGCTCGACACATCGCTGGCCGGCAGGTTGCCGATCAGGGTCTGACCCGGCACGTAGGTCTCGTTGCCCGCTTCGCACACCTGTGGCTGGCCCGGGCCGGTCACGTTCGGGTAGGGGTTGTAGTGCAGGTAGTTGTTGTTGACGATCACCGAGCTGCCCTTGGCCGCCCTTTCGATCGACGGGCCGCTGGCGGGGGCCGAGGCCGGGTAGCCCTCGTTGTTGACGCCGGTGGGCGCGAGCACCGTGTCCGCGCGTACGAGCGTCCCCACGCCGACGTTCTCGGACTCCAGGCTCGCGAGGTTGCGGAACGCCAGCGTCCAGTAGTTGCAGTTGGCCTGCTCGGGCGCGATCCCGGCGAGCAGCGGGTTGCCGATTTCGAGCGTTTCCGCGAAGTCTTCGAACGACAGCGAGACCACCGGGTTGTTCGCGAATTCCTCGAGCGCCTGGGAGGATTCGGCCAGGCGCGTGTTCAGGGTGGTCGCCGCGGCGAGGTTGACGGCGCCCACGCTGAACGCGTGTCCGAGCTGCGGCGCGACCGTGCGCAGCGCGCTCGCGCTGGGACGCAGCAGGTGCATGAACTCGGCGGCGTTCTCATAGAAGGGCGCCTCGTGGGGGAGCGAGTAGATGCCCTGTTCCAGCGACGCCGGCCCGCCCCTGGTCGCCGCTTCGATCGACGGCGCCACGCTCGCCCAGGCCTTGAAGAAGGTGTCGAGGTTGCTGAACAGTTCGGCGTTCTGTTCCGCGACCGGCGCCGTCTGCGAGGCCACCCTGTCGAGCGCGACGAACAGCTCGTGCAGTCCCGTGGCGGGGTTGGCGAGGTTGTGCAGCACGGGGATCGCGTTGGTCACGAGCGGGCGCAGTTCGTGGATCGTGTTGTTCAGGCCGAGGCCCCGCCCGGCGAGGCCGTCGCCGAAGTTGTTGGTGTTGACCTTGATCGCGGTCCTCGTGGGCTTGTTGAACATGTCGAACAGTTCGTCGATGTCCACCGGTTCGGTCGTCTGGGAGATCGGGATCGTCTGGCCGGCCTTCAGCGTCGCCTTGGAGCTGCCCTTTTCGAGTTCCAGGTACTTCAGGCCGATCGTCGAGACCGACTGCACGATCGCCCTCGTGTCGGCCGGCAGCGGTTCGAATTTCTTTTCGAGCTTGAGGTTCGCCAGCACGGTGACGCGCCCGGTGCGCGGGTTCTGGCGGGGTGAGAGCGAGCTCACGATCCCGATCCGCGTGCCCGCGATGCGCACCTGGTTGGAGGGCAGCAGGCCGGAGGCCTCGGGCAGTTCGACTTTGACGTTGTACGTCGGCACGAACGGCAGCCCGTTGTTGGCGTTGTAGGAGAGGAACACCGCCACCACGACGATCAGCGTCGTGATCGCGCCGATCAGCAGCGGGCTCGCGGCGATGGAGTTGCGGCGCCTCATGGGGTCTCCGTCGGGTCGCAGCTCAGGAGTTCTCCGTCGACGAACGGCGAGGAGCCGTCGGCGGCCGGCTGCGTGGCGGCGCCGGGACACCGGCGCAGCTGCCCGCTCTTCAGGCCTTCCAGCCCCTGCTGCGCGGTCGCCGCCGGGGTGAGGGTTTCGTTGGCGCCGAGCTTGAAGTTCGGGAACACGGCGGCGGCGTGGATGTAGTGGCCCTCGGCGTCGTAGTAGCCGGCGGCCTCGCCGAACGTACGCAGGGTGCCCGTCAGGTCGGGGGTGTACGGGCCGAAGACGGCTGTGATCGGGACCGATTCCTGCAGCGTCGTGACGGTGATCGGCGAGGCCGTCGTCAGCTGCTTGGCGAGCCCCGGAAGCGAGCGCACCAGGTCGGTGAGGTCGTTGTTGGGTCCCGGGCGGCTGAACACCTGGCTGAAGTTGTGCACCACCGGCGTCGCCGTGGTCACCAGCGGGCGCAGGCGTTCGAGCAGGGTCGTCAGCGACTTGGTCGTCGGCCTGGATTCTTTGACGAGCTCGCTCAGCGCGGCGAACGTCGACGGCAGTTCGGCGAACGTGTGGTTGCCCTGGCGCAGCGTCACCGGCAGCTGTTTCAGGCCGCGCGCGAGCTCGCTCTGCTCGGAGCCGATCGCTTCGAAGGTCTTGTTCTGATTTTCGACCAGGTCGGTGAGCGCTTCCTTGCGCGCGCCGATCGTCGTCACGGCCTTCGCCGTTTCGATCAGGAAGCTCGTGAACACCGGCTGGTCGCGGACGAGCTCGGAGAAGAAGTGGTTGGTCGAGGTCAGGAACGCGGGGAAGTACTCGGTCGACTTCGCGAGGTTGGGACCCTGTCCGGCGAACTGTTCGGCGGTCCCCTGGATGAACCCCTGCAGACCCTTGCGCGTGGCCGGGTTGAGCGTGTTGAACAGCTGGTCGAGGTCGGTGACTTCGCGGGTCGCGCTCGCCGGCAGCGTCGTGCCCGCGGACAGCGCCGGGTTGCTGTTGGGCCCCGGGCTCAGCGCGACGTAGCGATTGGCCACCGTCGTCAGAGACGGCACCCGCACCTGGGCGACGGTGCCCTGGTGCAGCGGCACGAGCGAGGAGGAGACGTGAATCGTGATCACCGCTTTGAAGGCGTGGGTAAGTTCGATGTTGGTGACGCTCCCGACCGGCACGCCGCCGACCTGCACCTGGTCCCCCCTGACGAGTCCGTCCGCTTCGGCGAATTCCAGCCTGTAGCTCGCACCGCCCGCGGGAACGAACACGAGGTAGGCGACGATCAGCACGACGAGTCCGAGCGCGCCCACCGCGATCATCCGCACGGGGCTCGTTCGCGGGGCGCGCGCGCGCGGCGTCGGCTCCGGGGCGCCCGGTGGGGGCGGCGGCGGGGCTGCCGGGGGGCTGGGAGGGCTAGTCGTTGCCACCGGCTTGCCCTTCTCCGGCCGATCCGGATGCGCCGGCGCTGTCGGGAGTCGCCGCGCTCGAGTGCCCGCTGCCGACCGTCGGGTCGGGGATCTCTCCGAGCCGGTCGACCAGCTCGATCCACTCGCTCGGCGAGAGCCCAGAATCGAACAGGCTCGCTGCGTGCCCAGCTCCAGCCCCCAGCGAGCCGAAGGCGACGCGGATCGCGTTGCCGGCGCTCGGGCTGGCGAGCGCGCCGGTGCCCGGATAGCTCATCAGGCTCACGATCCGCCGCGGTTTGGAGAGGCCCTGGAGCATCAGCAGCTTGCGCACCGTCTCATCGGCGATCGAGCCCGCCTCCTGGTGGCCGGCGATCGGGATGCCGTTGACCGCGGTGATGTTCACGGCCTCGCTGCTGGCGCTCGCCGGAGCGTAGGCCGCGGCCGCGGCCGCGGTCGAACCCGCGCACGGCAGGCCCGAGACGGTCGGCCTCAGGTCCGACACCGACAGGTACTCGAGCATCGCCAGCACGCGCTTGTCCACCCTGCCCTCCTGCACGTCCTGGCGCGCGCAGGCGCCGAGATGGATGCCGCCGTCGCGCAGCACCTGCGGCTCGAGCTGCTGCTTGGACTCGAGCAGCACCTGACCGACCGACGGCGAGGTCGCCAGGAAGGGGTTCTCGCCCCTGGCCCTGAAGATCGAGGTGTCTTCCAGGGCCACCCATCCGTCGAGGATCGGCTTGGGATCGATCAGCGGCGCGCCCACGCCGGCCGGGCGGATCTGGAAGAGGATGTGCGGGGCGGCTTCACCGCTCGCGCCGGCGCCGAGCGGTTGCCCTTCGGGGCGCGTGCCCACAGGGGGTGTGCCCGTGCCCAGGTGGCCCAGGACCGTTCCCGCGATCACCTGCACGCCGGGCACCAGCGGATGCAGGTAGACGTCGTCGGGACCTTCCCGGAAGACCCGCACCCGCGCGGGTGGCTTGGGCGGCGCCTGAGTCGCGGGCACCGGCGGGGGCGTGGGAGAGCTCGGAGCCACTTCGAGACCGGCGGTCGCGCCGAGCGCGAGCCCCGAGACGATTCCGGCCTCGGAGATCGGCGAGCGTGGCTGCGCGCCCGCCGTCGCAGGACCGGTGGGCGCCGGTTCGGCCTCGCCGCCCGCCGACGCGATCCGCCTGCTCACGGTCGTGTGCACGTGCGGCTCGAGCACCGGGTACACCGACGCCACTTCGCCGAGCTGGGCGTACACGTAGGTGTTGCCGTACGCGTCGCGCAGCGACACGAAGCGCCCGAGCGTCGGCGAGTCGCCGATCTGCACGATTTCACCGTCCTCGACGGCGATCACCGGGGCGCCCGCCTGCGAGTAGATCGTCGTGCCGACCAGCGTCGTCGGCGTCCCCGAGCCTCCCGCTGCGACCGTCTGGAAGCCGTCGCTGTAGTGCGAGGGGGCGTGCACCGGGAAGCGGGCCTCGGTCAGGCCGGTGATCGCGCCGAGCAGTTCCGGGGGGGTGCCGTCGAGCAGCTGGGCGCGCAGCAGCACCGATTCCACGTACGCCTGCGAGTGGTTGTAGGAGAACACGGCCGCCCGTATGTCCGTGTCGCCACCGGCCGCCCGCAGGTACCTGGCGGCGGCGAAGATCGCGTCGGCCGGGTTGTAGGGGTCCTTCCAGCCGTCGCCGTTGGCGTCGACCCCGTACTGGGCCCACTCGGAGGGCAGGAACTGCATCCAACCCTCGGCGCCCGCGCTGGAGAGACTCAGGTCCCGGCCGTAGTCCGTCTCCACCTCGTTGATCGCCGCCAGCACCTGCCACGGTATTCCGTAGGCCGTGCCCGCCGCCTGGAAGATCGGCAGCAGGAACGGCGGGATCTGGAAGCTTTCGATGAAGAAGCTCGGCACGCCGGCGATCGAGGAGCGCAGGTCAAGCGGCAGGGAAGGGGTCAGCGTCGACGGCGCCGGCGCCTTCCGCTTGGCGCGCGGGCCGAGCGCTTCGCGCACGCCCGGGGTCTTGCGGGCGGTCGATTTCCTGCGGGTGCGGCCGGTGGCGTGCGAGCCGCTGGGACTCGCGCCCTGCGCGTGCTCGGCCTGCACCTGCGGCGGGGAAGGTTCACCGGCCGGGGTCGATTCGGCAGGCGCCGGTTCGCTCGCGCCGGTGCTCGTCGCCGAGGATTCCGGCGCGGGCGACGTGGATGTCCCTTCGGCCGGCGGGCTCGGCGTGGTGGTGGGTTCGCTGGCGAGGCTCGCCGCGGGTACGCCCAGCGCCAGCGCTCCCAGAGCGAGGGCGGGGAGCAGCAGGTGCAGTGGCAGCGGTCGTCGGGTCATCGCGTCATTCGTTGCCGAGGAGGTAGTTGAGCAGCAGCCCGCCGGCTTCGGCGCCTTCGCTGGACGGCGTGTAGTAGGTCGTGCCGGCCGTCGAGCCGCCGACCGGCTCGGCGGTCGCCGCCGCGTCGCCCGTCAGGCCCGCGCCGGAGCTCTCGCCGGCGGTCACCGTCGTGGGGCCAGGGTATTTCGCGAGCGCCTGCGCGGGCGTGGCGCCTTTGATGACCGCCAGCGTGCGCGCCATCATCACGCTCGTCGTGCTCGGATCGATCGCCGAGGAAGCGCTCGCCGTGGAGCTGGAGCTGCTGGCGCCGCTGGTGCTGAACAGTTTGCCTCTGCAGCCCGTGTCCGCCACGGGCGTGATGGCGTACGTGTCGCAGGCGTTGACGACGCCCTCGATCCTCAGGAAGTGGCCCAGCGCGTCGTAGCCGTTGGCGGCGTTGGTCCCGAGGAAGATGAAGTCCATGATGCGCTCGAGGCCGCCGGTTTTGCGCAGGCCCTCGAGCAGTTCTGAGAAGTTGCTCGTGAACGGGAGCGCGGCGTTGCCGAGGCTCTGCAGGCGTTTGAGCAGCGGTCTGGTGCCGGTCAGCGCGGGACCCGACACCTTCGCGGTGCTGCCGGTGCTCTCGAAGAACTTTTCGGTGGCGCTCGAGAACGCGGGCAGGCTCGTGAACGCCCTGTCGAGTCCGGGCGCCGCGACTTTCAGGTCGGTGAACGTCGGCGTCGTCTGTTCGGCGAAGCGGCCGACCCGTTCCAGCGCCGGACCGAGCTGTTCGAGGAAGGGCGGGAAAAGTTCGAGGTTGCGAGCCAGGGCGCCGCGGGTCGCGGCGCTTGCCTGCGCGACCGTGTTCGCCTGCACGATGAAGTCAGCGACCCGCCCGCGCACCTTCGCGAGCGGCGCCAGCGCCTTGTCGGAGTCGACGGCGAGTTTCGCGAGGACGTGGTTCTCGTTGGCCAGGATCTGGAGCACCTTGTCGAGTTCCCGCAGCGCCGGATTGGCGCGCTTGATCACTTCGTTCAGATCGCTGCCGCGCCCCGCCAGGCCGGCGCCGAGTTCGTTGAGGATGATCGTCAGGCGCTCGCGTTCGGGCAGGCGGTCGATGTCCCCGAGCAGGTCGACGTCCACCGGGCTGGAGGTGTTCTGCACGGGGAGCAGATACTCCCCGGCGCCTTCCTGCCCGTGGGGGATCTTCTTCAAGGGCGGCGGCAGCGGCGTGCCTTCCGCGCGCGGCTGGGTCGGCAGGCAGTCGACATACTTCTCGCCGATCAGCGACTGCGGGCTGATGTGGCAGCTCGCGTCCGCGCGAAAGTCCTTGAAGCCGGGGTTTTCGATCTCCAGCGTGATCGCCGCCTTGGCCTGGGGCGTGGGCGTGACCGACCCGACGGTCCCGACCTTGACACCGTCGATCTTGACGTTCTCGCCGGGGATCAGGTTGCCGGCGTCGTCGAAGATCGCGCGCACGGTGTAGCCGGCGTTGGAGCCGCCGGCTGAGATCGAGAGCGCCACGACGAGCACGAGCGCGGCCGCGCAGGCGGCGCCCGCGACGGCGGCCGCCCATCTCCTCCACCCCACGATCTCCGTCCTCAACCCAATCCTTCCTTGCGTTTACAACGAGCGGGCGACCCCACCATCTGCGATGAGGTCGCCCATCCAACTTGGCTTGCAGTCGAGCTTACGCCCTCGGCGGCGCGAACCCTCCCCTCCCTGGAGCTACTTCTTGAGCCTGGGGGGGCACGGCGCGTCGTAGGTCTTGGTCACGGTCTCCGGTTTCGAGGTTTCGCCGTTTTCGGCGAACGTCACTTCCGTCTTCAGCGGGAAGCCGGTCTTCCGGTTGCACGTGGTCGGGAGCCTGCCGTAGTACGTGTCCTTCTTCGGGTTGTTCTTCGGTCCGATCGCCGAGCCGGCCTTCACGTGGATCGCCTTGACCGAAGCGTACAGCCCGCCGCTGATGCTCAGGACCAGGGGCACTTCGGTTTCGAGCTCCGGGCCGTAGCCGCCGCCGCCACCCACGTGGATGTAGTGGCCGCTTGAGATGACTTCGATCTCCGCGGGGTCATCGCCCTTGGCGAAGAACTCGATGCCACCGCCCGGCGCGTAGTAGGAGGACAGTTCCAGGTTCTCTTCGACCGGTTCTTTGCCGAAGTTGACGAAGCCTTCCACGAGGCCGATCGGTCCGGCCGCCGAGGCTTTCGAGCACCCGATCGGGCCCTTTTCTTCGAGCACCGTCTTCGAGCACGTCGGGAAGCCGCTCGTGTGCAGCTTCGCGCCGCTGGGCAGATAGAAGTTGACGTGGTCGATCGGCGGCGGCGCGCCGCCGTATTCGTTCCCCGTGATCGTGTATTCGGCCTGTAGGGCCGCGCCGGCGCCAAGGATGTTGCCGGTGCCCTTGTAGCCCGGGATCGGGACGGCCTCCGCTTTGAACGTGACCGTCGGAATGGCCGAGGCCACGGCTGGCAGCGCCAGCACGGCCAGGCCGAGAACGGCAAGACAGATGGATGCTCTGCGCATCAGATTCTCTCCTCTTTTGATGGACGGGACCGCCTCGATCCGGGTAGCTCCGGAGCCATGCGGTCCGGCGACATCGAGATCCCCCGGCTGCTCGCCGGGGAACGGTTGCGACTTCTACGACAAATCTTATCCGGCTGACGCGACGCGTTCAAGCTGCGACGGCCGCGACGAGCTGGCGGCGGGTGGAGTCTGCTCACGCGCGAGCCCACGGATGTCTGGGGGAAACTCGCACGCATACCAAGGGTATACCGCCAGCCCACGTGAAGTACCGGTGCCGCACTGACCATAAGGCTCGACTGGAGGTTCATGCTTGCACCGCGGAGCGCTCGAACCGACCGCCCGCGACGCGCACGCCATCGGGTAGCTGGCGTCCTCCGGGCTCATCGGCGATGATCCTTGGCACACTGCCGCCACCGAGGAGGAACGGATGGACTTCGAGCCGAGCAAGCGCTGTGCTGAATTCAAGGAGCGCCTGACCGCGTTCATGGACGAGCACGTCTACCCCGCGGAGGCGGTCTACGAGCGCCAGCGCGAGGAGTCAGGCGACCCGCACCACCATCCACCGATCATGGAGGAGCTGAAGGCGCGCGCGCGCGAGGCCGGCCTGTGGAACATGTTCCTGCCGGACGCCGAGCACGGCGCCGGGCTGTCGAACACCGACTACGCGCCGCTCGCGGAGATCCTCGGACGCTCGCACATCGCCTCCGAGGCCTGCAACTGCTCCGCTCCCGACACCGGCAACATGGAGGTGCTCCACCAGTTCGCCACCCCCGAGCAGAAGGACCGCTGGCTGACGCCGCTGCTCGACGGCGAGATCCGCTCGGCGTTCGCGATGACCGAGCCCGACGTCGCCAGCTCGGACGCGACCAACATCGCCATGAGCATCGAGCGCGACGGCGAGGACTACGTCCTCAACGGGCGCAAGTGGTGGACCTCCAACGCCCTGCACCCCAACTGCCGGATCATGATCGTGATGGGCAAGACGCAGCCGGACGCGCCGACCTACACGCAGCAGAGCCAGATCCTGGTCCCGATCGACACGCCCGGGGTGACCGTCATGCGGGGTCTGCCCGTGTTCGGCTACCAGGACCAGGAGGGTCACGCGGAAGTGGACTTCGACAACGTGCGCGTGCCCGCTTCGAACCTGATCGCGAAGGAGGGCGACGGCTTCATGATCGCGCAGGCGCGCCTGGGCCCGGGGCGCATCCACCACTGCATGCGCGCGATCGGCGCCGCCGAGCGGGCGTTCGAGGCGATGTGCGCGCGGGCCGTCTCGCGCGTGACCTTCGGCCAGCCGATCGCCATGCGCGGGAACGTCCAGGACTGGATCGCCGAGTCGCGCATCGAAATCGAGATGGCGCGTCTGCTCACGCTGAAGGCGGCGTGGCTGATGGATACCGTCGGCAACCGCCACGCGCGCATCGAGATCTCGGCGATCAAGGTGGCCGCGCCGAACGTGGCCCTGAAGGTCGTCGATCGCGCCATCCAGGTGCACGGGGGCGCGGGCGTCTCGGATGACTTCTCGCTGGCCGCCGCCTACGCGCACCTGCGCACGCTGCGCCTGGCCGACGGCCCCGACGAGGTGCACAAGCTCTCGATCGCGCGGCGCGAGCTGGCGCCGTACATGCCCCGCGAGCCGGTCGCGAGCGCCAGTTGAGCGCGCTCGTCTTCCGTGAGCGCCTCCCCGCCGGCGAGCCGGAGGGCCTGCTGGTCCTGCATCACGGGCGCGGCGCCGACGAGCACGACCTGCTCACGCTCGCCGACGTGCTCGATCCCGGCGCTCGGCTGCACGTGGTGACCCCGCGCGCGCCGCTGACAATGCATGGAAGCCCACCCGCCCCATCCCCGGGCCACCACTGGTACACGGTGCCGCGCGTGGGCCACCCCGACCCGCAGACCTTCCACGCGGCTCGCCGCGCGCTGGCCGAGCTGCACGACGAGCTGTGGCAGCGCACGGGCGTCGCGCCCGAGCGGACGGTCCTCGGCGGCTTCTCGATGGGCGCGGTGATGAGCTACGTGATGGCGCTCAGCGCGGAGCGCCCCGCGCCCGCCGGCGTCCTTGCCTTCTCCGGGTTCATTCCCGCCATCGACGACTGGCAGCCCGAGCTCGCCACCCGTACCGCCGTGCGCGTGTTCATCGCGCACGGACGGCACGACCAGGTCATCGACGTCGCCTTCGCGCGCGCCGCCGCCGAGCGGCTGCGAGACGCCGGCCTGCCCGTGGACTACCACGAGTCAGACGCCGCGCACCACATCGATCCCCGGGAGATACCGTCCGCCGGCGCCTGGTTGAAGGACACGCTGGCGCGGCCGACAGCGGCCCATCCCTAGCAGGACGGAGCGGAAGGGCATAAGGTTGACAACAGCAGCCGACAACCTTTAGGAGGAAGGAGTCGCATGTCCGCCGCAGCGGTGCTTCCACAACCGTCCCCGAAGCGGCCACCGCCGTCCTCGAAGCGGGCCCTGGAGGTCCTGATCGTGGGTGCGGGCTTCGGCGGGATCGCCGCGGCGATCGAGCTGCGCAGCCACGGGATCACCGACGTCACGATTCTCGAGAAGGCCCCCGACCTGGGCGGCACGTGGTTCTACAACAGCTACCCCGGAGCCGCGTGCGACGTCCCGAGCCACCTGTACTCCTTCTCCTTCGCCCAGCGACGCGACTGGACGCGCCTGTGCTCCCCCCAGGCGGAGATCCACACCTACCTCCACGACGTCGCCCGCGCGCAGCAGATCGATCGCCTCGTGAACACCAACAGCACCGTCACCTCCTGCACGTGGGACGCCGCGCGCTGCCGCTGGATCGTCGAGACCGCCGAGGGCGCCACGCACGAGGCCGACGCCCTGATCCTCGCGACCGGGCAGCTGCATCAACCTTCGCGGCCGGAGATCGAGGGCGCCGACACGTTCGCCGGCCACAGCTTCCACTCGGCCCAGTGGGATCACCGCTACCCGCTCGCCGGCAAGCGCGTGGCGGTCATCGGCACGGGCGCCAGCGCCGTTCAGTTCGTCCCCGAGATCGCGCCCGAAGTCAGGCGCATGCGGATCTTCCAGCGCAGCGGCAACTGGTTCCTGCCGCGCAAGAACCGCCGCTACCCCGCCGCGGTCAGGGCCGCCGTCGCGCTGGTCCCCGGGCTGCAGGCGTTCCGTCGCCAGTTCGTCTTCCAGTACACCGAGTCGCTCACGCTGGCGATCCGCCACCCGCGCAGCGTCGGACGCCTCGCCGGCGCGCGCTCGGCCGCGTTCATGCGCTCCCAGCTGAAGGACCCCCAGCTCCGCGTCAAGGCCTGGCCGGACTACACGTTCGGCTGCAAGCGCATCCTGTTCAGCTCCCACTACCTGCCCGCGCTGGAACGCCCCAACGTCGAGCTCGTCACCGACGCGATCACCGCGATCGCGCCCGAGGGCATCGTCACCGCCGACGACGCGATGCACGCTGTCGACTGCGTCATCTGGGCCACCGGCTTCAAGACCAACGACTTCATGTTCCCGATGAGCATCACCGGCAGCGAAGGCCTCAGCCTGTCCGAGCACTGGTCGCGCGGCGCGCACGCGCACCTCGGCATGTGCGTTCCCGGCTTCCCCAACATGTTCGTGATGTACGGGCCCAACACGAACACCTCCGGCGGCTCGATCATCGTCTACCTCGAGGCGCAGGCCGCCTACCTGCGCCAGGCGCTGGAGCAGCTGCGCGACCGCGCGGCCGGAGCGATCGAGGTTCGCGCCGAGGTCGAGGCCGCCAGCGACCGCGCGCTGCAGGCGCGCTTCGCCGGAACGGCCTGGACGCGGTGCGACTCCTGGTATCGCGACGAGCGGGGCCGGATCGTGGCCAACTGGCCGGGCTACATGCGCGAGTACCTCCAGCAGACGAGCCAGCTGGACACGCATGAGTACCGGTTCGCCCCGCTGCCAAAGCCAGTCGCCGTCGTGAGTGCCTAGGGTGCCCGGTGAGTAGCCAGCCGATGCACGACTACATAATCGTCGGAGCCGGCTCCGCCGGCTGCGTGCTCGCGAACCGCCTCTCGGAGGACCCCTCCGTGCGGGTGCTGCTGCTGGAGGCCGGAGGCAAGGACCGCTCGCCGAAGATCAAGATCCCGGCGGCGTTCCCCGAGCAGTTCCACACCAAGCTCGACTGGGACTTCGCCACCGAGCCCGAGCCGCACGTCGACGGGCGCTCGCTGTACATGCCGCGCGGCAAGGCGCTCGGCGGCTCAAGCTCGATGAACGCGATGCTCTACGTCCGCGGGCGCCCGCTGGACTACGACGGCTGGGAGGCGCAGGGCGCTCCTGGCTGGGGCTACGCGGACGTGCTTCCCTACTTCGTCAGGGCCGAGGACAACGTGCGCGGCCCATCCGAGTACCACGGCGCCGGGGGTCCGCTGCACGTCGCCGAGCAGCGCTCGCCGCGGCCGATGAACGGGCGCCTGCTGGCCGCCAGCGAGGCCGCCGGCATCCCGCGCATCGCCGACTGCAACGGCCCGGAGCAGGACGGCGTCTCGATGTTCCAGGTGACCCAGAAGAACGGGCGTCGCTTCAGCGCCGCCGACGCCTACCTGCGCCCGGCGCTCACCCGCCCCAACCTCGAGGTCCGCACGAACGCCACCGTGCTGGGCGTCGAGCTCGAGGGCGAGCGCGCGGTGGGCGTGCGCCTGCGCAAGGGCCGCAGCGGAGTCGAGCTCGCCCGCGCCGGGCGCGAGGTGCTGCTGTGCGCCGGGGCGATCGGCTCGCCGCAGCTGCTGCTGCTCTCGGGAATCGGCGCGCCGGACGAGCTGAGGGCCGCCGGCGTGGAGGCCCGGCACGAGCTCGCGGGCGTCGGTCGCAACCTGCAGGACCACCCGTTCGTCACGGTCATCTGGGAAGTCTCCGACCAGGAGACCCTGTACGGCGCCGACAAGCCCAGGGCGCTGGCCGAGTGGCTGCTGCGCAAATCGGGCAAGCTCAGCTCGACCGTCGCCGAGGTCGTCGCGTTCACGCGCACGCGCGGGGGCCTGCCGGCGGCGGACATCCAGTTCCACATGGGCGCCGCCTACTACGAAGACCACGGCGCGGAGACCTACGAGGGCCACTGCATGGTGATCGCGCCCGTGCTCGTCTCGCCGCAGGCCCGCGGCCAGGTGTGGCTGCGCTCGGCCGACCCCACCGCCAAGCCGCGGATCCTCACCAACACGCTGTCGCAGCCCGACGACGTCGAATCGCTGATCGCCGGGACGCGGCTCGCGCGCGAGATCGCCGAGCAGGCGCCGCTGCGCGAGATCGTCGTCAAGGAGCTCAAGCCGGGGAGCGCGACGGTCGAGCGCGAGGAGCTCGAAGCCGACCTGCGCCGGCGCCTGATGCTGATCTATCACCCAGTCGGCACCGCCCGCATGAGCGACACCCACGCCGAAGCGGTGGTCGACTCGCGCCTGCGCGTGCACGGCCTGGATGCCCTGCGCGTGATCGACGCGTCGATCATGCCGAGCATCACCGGCGGAAACACCAACGCGCCGACGATCATGATCGCCGAGCGGGGGGCCGATCTAATTCGAGCCCACCCACCCGCGTGAGCGCCGCGGCGAACGACCTGTTCGCGGCCGTCAGGCCCGCGTGCGCGTGAGGGCGGCGGCGTGAGCCTGTCGATCAACTACCACCGCGAGGGCCAGGGCCCGCCGCTGGTCCTGCTGCACGGGGTCGGGCACCACTGGCAGGCGTGGGAGCCGGTGATCGATCGGCTCGTCGACGAGTTCGACGTGATCGCGTGCGACTCCCCGGGGTTCGGCCGCTCCGCGTCGCTGTCGGCTGGCATCGAGCCGACGATCCCCGCCTACGCGGATGCCTTCGAGTGGTTCTTCGCCGAGCTCGGGCTCGAGCGCCCGCACGTGGCGGGCAACTCGATGGGCGGCGCGATCGCGCTCGAGCTGGCCCGCGGCCGGGCGATTCGCTCGGTCAGCGCGTTCTCCCCTGCCGGCTTCTGGACGCCCGCCGAGCTGCGCTTCTGCCAGCTCTCGCTGCGCGCGCTCGCGCAGACGCCCGCCGTCGCGCGCCCGGCCGTCGAGGCGCTCGCACGCACCCGCCGCGGGCGCGTCGCGCTGTTCTCGCAGACGTTCGGCTACCCCGCGCGCCTGCCTGCCGAGGAGGCCGTCGCGACGCTCAGGGACGCGTGGGCCTCTCCGGCGATGACGCCCACGCTGGACGCCTTCCGCCACTACCGCTTCGAGCGCCCCGAGCAGCTGCGCAGCATGCCCGTCACGATCGCCTGGGGCAGGCGCGACCGGCTGCTGCCCTACCGCCTGCAGGCGCCGCGAGCCCGCGCGCTGCTGCCGTGGGCGACCCACGTGACGCTCGGCGCCGGACACGTGCCGTTCTTCGACGACCCCGCCGCCGTCGCCGAGGTCATCCGCGCCCGCGCCCGCGCGGCCGCCGCCACGGACAGGCGTCCAGCGCCCAGCGCAGGGCCCGGCGCGCCGGCCTGAGCGCGAACGGGAGCAGTGCAGCCGCGAACGGGGCGCGCTTGACGCGCCCCGTGTAACGCGCCGCGCTTTCGGCGGACTGAGCGTTGCACCTCCGTCCCCAACCCCGAGGAGAACTGCAATGAAGGCAATCACTCGTCTCAGCGCTGCCGCGATCGCCGCGGTCGCCGTGCTGGCCGGCGCCGGCGCATCCGCGAGCGCGTTCGGCGGACCCGGTCAGGCGGTGTTCGTGCAGACCGACAACCTCGCCGGCAACCAGATCGTCGCCTACGACCGCGCCGCCGACGGCACGCTCACACAGGCCGGCGTGTATGACACCGGCGGGCTGGGCGGAGCCCTCGCCGGCTCGGAAGTCGACCACCTCGCCTCACAGGGCTCGCTCGCCTACGATCCCGCGGCCGGCCAGCTGTACGCGGTCAACGCGGGCAGCAACACGATCTCCGTGTTCGCGGTGCTCGGCGACCGTCTCGTGCTGCGACAGGTGCTCGGCTCGGACGGGTCGTTCCCCGTCAGCATCGCGGTCCGCGACGGGCTCGTGTATGTCCTGGACGCAGCGGAAGGCGGATTCGTGCAGGGCTACACGAGCGTGTTCGGCCACCTGCTCCCGATCCCCCGGTCGGGCCGCGCGCTCGGCCTGAACCCCACCGAAGAACCGCAGTTCACCCACACGCCCGGCCAGGTCGCCTTCTCGCCGAACGGCTCGAAGCTGATCGTCACGACCAAGGCCAACGGCAGCGACATCGACGTGTTCGCAGTCGGCCCATCCGGGCAGCTGTCGCGGACGCCGGTGGTCAACTCGGCCGGAGGCACGGTCCCCTTCGGGGTGGTCTTCGACCAGGAAGGCAACCTGATCGTGGCCGAGGCGGCGGGCTTCCTCGCGAGCTTCCGGCTGAACGCGAACGGGACGCTCACGCAGCTCGACTCGGTCGCGACCGATCAGGCGGCCACGTGCTGGGTCGCCCGTGCGGGGAGCTACCTCTACACCTCCAACGCGGGCAGCGCCTCGCTCACCGGCTTCCAGTGGGGCTTCGGTGGAGCGCTGACCTCGTTCGGCGACATCTCGACCGACGGGGGCACCGTCGACGCGTCCGTGTCGGGTGACGGTCGCTTCCTGTACGTGCAGACGGGCGCCGCCGGGATCGTCGACGAGTTCGCGATCGGGGCTGCGGGCGCGCTGAGCGAGATCGGCTCGGTGAGCGTTCCGGGCGCGGTGGGAGGTGAGGGCATCGTCGCCCAATAGCGCACCCACGCGATGCGGACGACGGCGCCGGCGGGCGTCCTAGCCTGCACGGCATGGCGGACGAGGACGGTGAGCTGCTCGCGCGAGTGCGAGCGGGAGATGAGCAGGCGTTCGTCCTGCTCGTCTCCCGCCACCACGCCGCGATGCTGCGCATCGCCTGCTCGTTCGTCTCGAGCACGGCCGTCGCGGAGGAGGTCGTGCAGGACACCTGGCTGGGCGTCCTGCACGGCCTGGAGGGGTTCGCGGGGCGCTCGACGTTCAAGACGTGGCTGATGCGGATCCTCGTCAACCGAGCTCGGAGCACCGGCGCGCGCGAGCACCGCAGCGTCGCCGTCGGCGACGCCGGCCCGGCGGTGGACCGGGCGCGCTTCGACGCGTCGGGGGCGTGGATGTCCCCGCCGCAGCACTGGATCGAGGACAGCGACGATCGCATGCTCGCCGAGGCGCTCACCGACCGGATCCAGACCTCGCTGGGCGAGCTCCCGCCGCGCCAGCGCGAGGTCGTGATGCTGCGCGACGTCGACGGGATGAGCGGCCAGGAGGTGTGCGAGGTGCTCGACATAAGCGAGGCCAACCAGAGGGTCCTGTTGCACCGGGGGCGCAGTCGCCTGCGTCAGGCCCTCGAAGCGGAGATGGAGGCGGTCCGATGAGGCTGTTGCGCCGGAACGAGCTGGTCTGCCAGCAGATGGTGGAGCTGATCACCGACTACCTGGAAGGCGCCCTGTCGCGCTCGCAGCGGCGGCGCTTCGAGGCGCACCTGGCGGGCTGCGAGCACTGCACGGAGTACCTCGAGCAGATGCGCGCCACGATCCGCCTCACCGGTCGCCTGCGCGCCGAGGATCTCTCGCCCGAGATGCGCCAGGAGTTCGCGACTCTCTACCGGCGCTGGCGCGCGGAAGGCGAGTGAGCTTCAGCTGCTCTGCTCACGCGCCTGTTGGGAGCGCTCGATGCCGGCCAGCACGTCGGCGCCGAGCACCGCATCGACCTCGAGCTGGGCGGTCGCCATCACGCGCCCGACCATCATGTACTGGCCGATCACGAGCAGCAACTGCGTGATCTGCGCGGGCGTGAAGCGTGCGCTCATGGCCGCGAAGGTCGCGTCGTCGGGGGTCGCGTCGAGCACCACCTGACCGGTGAAGCGCACCACCAGCCGCCCGTCCTCGCCGAGAACCTCGGCGTCGAGGTCGTCCGCCTCGAGCGCCGCGACCTGCTCGGGCGAGCCACCGACGGCGAGCAGGATCGGCACGTGCTGGGCCCACTCGTAATGCGCGCCGGGCGTCAGCCGCGCGACGCGCAGGATCGCCAGCTCGCGCAGCACCGGGTCGAACCAGCGCGCGTCGAGGCAGTCTCCGCCGAACCGCAGCCAGTTGACGAACGCGCCCTGCGCGTTGGCCACCGTGGCGAACACCGCCAGCGGCGGCAGGCGCTCCAGCGCGGAGCGCACAGCGGGCTCGGCGTCGGCAGGGTCGAGAGGGGCGAGACGGGCCATTAAGCTCCCCGCCATGATCGCATGCGGCGACGCTCGCGTCGCGCACCGCTCCCGCCGGCGCGCGCGCTGGGTGGCGGTCGGCACGCTCGTGCTCGTGCTGCTGGCGGTGCTGGCGCTGCGACGGATCGCGACCGAGGAAGCCCCGCGCGTGGTCATCCGCCGCACGCTGCCCGCGTACGTCCGCTTCCCCGGGAGCCGGCCGGTGCTCGCGTGGCCGCGGGAAGGCCAGGCGGCCGTGGAGGTCGAGGGGGTGGGCGGCGTCGCGAGCTCCGGGCCGCTGACGCCCGTCCCGATCGCGAGCGTGGCCAAGGTGATGACCGCCTACCTGACCCTGCTCGAGCATCCGCTGGCGGCCGGCGAACAGGGATTCACGATCACGATCACGCCCGCGGACGTCGGGGAAGAGGAACAGCGGGTCGCCCTCGGCGAGTCCACCCTCGGCGTGAGGGCCGGCGAGCGGATCACCGAGCGCCAGGCACTGGAGGCGCTGCTGCTGCCCTCGGCGAACAACATCGCGGCGCTGCTGGCCGTTCACGACGCGGGGACGCTGGCGGCGTTCGTCGCCCGCATGAACCTCACCGCGAGGAGGCTCGGCATGGACTCGACCACGTACACCGACCCGAGCGGCTTCGACGCCTCGACGGTGTCCACGGCCGCCGACCAGTTGAAGCTCACGCGGGCGGCGATGGACGAGCCGGCCTTCGCGGCGATCGTCGACGAGCCGGCGGCCGAACTGCCGGTCGTGGGGATGGTCTCCAACTACGACAGCCTGGTGGGATCGGACGGCTACGTGGGCGTCAAGACGGGCTCGGACCCGGCGGCCGGCGGCTGCCTGGTGTTCGCCAAGGACGTCACGATCGGCGGTCGTCGGCTGACGGTGCTGGGCGCGGTGCTCGGTCAGCGCGAAGGCGCCTGGATCGAAGCCGCGCTGTCCAGCGCGCAGCGGCTCGGCGACTCGGTCGCCGCGGCGCTGCGCGTGGAGACGGTGCTGCCAACCGGCACGAGCGTGCTCACGGCGAGCAACGCTGACGGCCGGCGGATCAGCGCCGCGACCGCGGGCGCCTTGCGGGTGATCGGATGGGGCGGGCTGACGCTCACGCTCCAGCTGCGCGTGCGCCCGGCGGCGAGGAGCCTGCGGGCCGGCGAGCTGGTGGCGACGGTGCTCGTCCGCGGCGCGAACGGCGCCAGGACCGGCGTGGTTGCCAGACACTCGCTCGGCGGTCCGTCTTTCGGCTGGCGCCTGGCACACATGCTGTGAGAGGCGTGCTCGAGGTGTTCAGGGTGTTCAGCGTGTTCAGCGCGACTCGGCGGCGTTCTCCCGCCGTGCCGAGCGCAGGCGCGCGTCGGCGCCTCGGTGGCGGCGCTCGAGTTCCTCGAGCCGAGCCACGCTCGTCAGGCGCGGGCCGTAGGTCTTGGCCTTGTAGAGCTCGTAGCGCTCGCGGTGATAGCTGGCTTCCGCCTGCAGCTCCTCGATCCGCCGCAGGCCGATCATCGCGGAACCGGCGCGCGCGTGCGCCAGCGGAACACGGCGGCGACCATCAGACCCAGCAGCCAGCCCAGGATCACCGCGAGCAGCACCAGCCAGACGAGCGAGACCGAGGAGTGACCGAACACCCAGTCGACCCTCACGCGGTGCGTGTTGGCGCGGGCGAGCGCAACCACGTACACGAGCAGCGCCACGGCGAGGAACGCATATAGATAGAGCCGTACGCGGTGCGCACGACGAGCGAAGCGAGCGCCGCCCGGCTCGGGTCCCGACGCCGGCGGATCGGGGGTCTCGCGTGGCTCGTCGGCGGCCGGTCGCGGGGACGAGTCTGGCGACCATTGCACGTGCGGGGTGTCCCCGGTCACTCCGGGCACCGGCGAGCGATCGAGCTCAGCGCCGTTTGCCGACGCCGACCGGCGGATCATGCCGCAACCGGGCTTGCGAGGATGGCCAGCAGGTCGCCCACCTTCTGATTGCGCGCGAGCGCGTCCGGAAGCGGAACGTCGGAGTGGATCTCGTAGGTGTTGCGACGGCCGGCGCGCTGCCGCGTGATGTAGCCGGCTCCGGAGAGCTCCGCGACGATCCGGTGCGCGGCGCGTTCGGTGATCCCGACCCGCTCGCTGATGTCGCGCAGCCGCACACCGGGCTCATCGGCGATGCACACCAGCACCTGCGCGTGGTTGGTGAGGAAGGCCCAGCGACGTGGCGTATCCTCGCTCATGTATCCAGTCTAGCATTTCTTGATATTGATTTCATGATATTTCTAGCATGCTTGCCTGTCAGGCGGCTCGCGCGCCGGCGGGCCCCGTCCACCGAAGGAGCCGTCCACCGAAGCGAGGCGGATTGACACCCCCACTCGCCGTCTGTTATGCCTCTACGAGCGGCCACACTCATTGACGAGCGGCGGCCCACGGCCTGGAGGTCGTCATGGATGGACGCAGCGATCACGAGAGGGCAGGTGGCGCAGGGACGGGCCTCCGCGGGCGGTCGAGCCGTCGCCGCCATAGGCCACACGGCCGGCTGACGTGGGCGCTGCTGGTCCTGCTCATTCTCGCCGTGCCGGTCGTGATCGAGGCTTCCACGGCCGCCGGCCAGGGCGGTCTGGTGCGTATCGGCGCGGCGCCACGGCTCCCGCGGGGAGCGGTCGACCTCGGGCCCGCTGCGGGCGCCGCCGCGATCTCCGGCGCGGTGGTGCTTCGCCCGCGCGATGCCAAGGCGCTTGAAAGCTTCATCCGCGAGGTCACCAGCAAGGGCTCTGCGCTGTTCGGGCGCTATCTCCTCAAGGGCCAGTTCGCCGCACGCTTCGGTCCGGCGGCGGCGGCGATCGCGGCCGTGAGGACCCAGCTGGCGACCGACGGGCTGCGCGTCGCCGGCGTCACGAGCGACGGGCTGCTCGTCCGCTTCTCCGGCCCGGTGTCGCGCGTGGCGAGCGCGTTCGCGACCGGTCTGGACAGCTACCGGCTGGCGAACGGCAGGCTCGCCCGCGCCACCACCTCAGCGCCCGCGCTGCCGGGGTCGATCGCGGGATCGGTCGCGACGGTGGTGGGGCTCGACGAGCTCGAACGCGCGCACCCGTTGAGGGTCCACCGCACGGCGTCTGGGAGGGGCCGCTTCCCGCCCGCGAAGGCGGCGAGGTTCGCGCATCCCTCCGGGTCACCCGACGCATGCGGCGACGCGAAGGCGGACGCCGCCGAAGAAGGCGGGCTGACCGACGATCAGATCGCAAACGCATACGGCGCGTTCGGCCTCTACGGCGTGGGCGACACCGGCTCGGGGGTCCACATCGGGGTCTTCGAGCAGGAACCGTTCCTGCCGTCGGACATCCGCCATTTCGACACCTGCTACTTCGGCGCGGCGGCGGCGGCCGCGATGCTCTCGCGCCTCAGCATCGTCCCGCTGGAAGGCGGGATCCCGCAGGGGCCCGGCTCCGACGGCGAGGCGTCCCTCGACGTCGAGGACGTCTCCGCGATGGCGCCCGGCGCAGCCATCGACGTGTACGAGAATCCGGAAACCCCCGAGGGCGAAGTCGCGGAGATCGCGGCGATGGTCGACGAAGATCGCGATCAGATCGTCACCTCCAGCTACGGGCAGCCCTGCGAGCAGGAGGAGGAGGCCGGCCAGCCGGGCACCCAGGAGGCCCTGAACTTCCTGTTCCAGCAGGGCGCGGCGCAGGGCCAGACGTTCCTCGGGGCGGCAGGCGACAGCGGCAGCGACAACTGCGAAGAAATCCACCGCGAAGACACGCCCCAGCCGGGCCAGAACCCCATATCGGCCGGGGAAATCGCCAGCCAGCCCTACGTGCTGGGCGTGGGCGGCACGACGATCACGGACGCCACCCAGCCCGTGCGCGAGCACGTCTGGAACGACGGCGGGGAAGGCGGCGCGGGCGGCGGCGGGATCTCGCAGTCGTTCGCGATGCCGAGCTGGCAGCGCGACGCGACGGTGCCGGGCATCGCCCTGCCGGGAAGCGCCGACTACACGAACGCGGCGAGCGTCGAGCGGCGCTTCGGCTATCCGACCGGGTTCTGCGACGGCACGCTGACGGGAGCGCAAGCGAGCACCCCGTGCCGGCTGGAGCCGGACGTCTCGGCGCAGGCCGACGAGTACACCGGCGCGGTCACGGTGTACAGCGAGGAGTACAGGGGCGAAGGCGAAGAAATGAACCCGGACGGGTGGATCACCACCGGCGGCACCTCCTCCTCGACACCGATCTGGGCGGGAATGCTCGCGCTCGCCGACGCCTCGCCCACGTGCAGGGCGAACCCGTCCACGTCCTCGGGCGTCGGCTTCGCCGTGCCGCTGCTGTACGCGATCGCCTCGAACCCGACCGCGTACGCGGCCTCGTTCAACGACATCACCGAAGGCGACAACGACCAGTACGGCCTCGACGAAGGAAAGGTGTTCCCGGCCACGCCCGGGTACGACCTGGCGTCGGGGCTCGGCTCCCCGCGCATGACCGGTCCCGGGGGCTCGGCGGGGCTCGCGTACTACCTGTGCAGCTACGCTGCCAACGCGGGCGGGCCGGCGGTGACCGGGCTGTCGCCCAGCTCGGGGACGACGGCTGGGGGCGAGAGCGTGAAGGTCGGCGGCGCGGGCTTCGCGAGCGGGGGCGCCTCCGCCGTGGCGGGCGTCCAGATCGGCGCATGGCAGGTTCCGGTGGACGCCATCCACGTCCTCGGCCCGACGTCCCTCACGATCACGCTCCCGCCCGCCCGCGACACGCTGCCGGCGAACGCGCCGGCGCCTCAGGACGGGGCGGGGCCGGCCGACGTGATCGTGACGCTCGCCGACGGCCAGTCCAGCGCCCCCGGCCCGGCATCCACGTTCGACTACGTGGACGTCGCCGGCGACGGCTCGGTTCCCAGCATCACGGGCATCCTCCCCCACGGCGGCAGCGAGACCGACCCGGAACCCGTGACGATCCTCGGGTCGGACTTCACGGGCGCGAGATCGGTGAGCTTCGGCGGGGTCAAGGACGGCGATTTCAAGGTCCTCAGCAACTCTGAGATCGCGATCACGCCTCCCCCCTACTCCCGGCAGACCGTCTGCTCGCAGCTGCCGGACAGCGGCGTCTACGCCGGCGAGAGCGCGAGCAACGACATCTGCCAGGTCCCCGTGCGCGTCCAGGGCCCCGACGGGACGAGCACCGCCGCCCCGATCCTCCCTCCGCTGGAGGGCGCGACCGCGTTCGAACAGGACGGGGCCCTCGAGATCCCGCCCGGCTGCGGCTGCGAGGTCTACCCGACACCCAGCGAGTACGACTACGCGCCGGCGCCGACGATCACGTCCATCTCGACCTCCGCGGGACCGTCCAGCCTCGCGAGCGAGACGGAGCCGACGCTCGTCACCGTCCACGGCAGCGGGCTCGGCCACTTCACGCTCGACTACACGCAATTCGCAGGTGCCCCCGCCGTGGAAGAAGTCGAGTCGCTGGAGGAAAACGTCGTCTTCGACACCGGCACCGAGATCCAGATCGCGGCGCCGGCGCTGGTCGAATCGGCCGAAGAAGCGAGCGTTGATCCGAGGAGCATCCAGTTCTCCCTGCGCACGCTCGCAGGCGAATCGGCACAGGCACCGGTCGAGTATGCCGGCGTGCCGAGGCTGACGGGGGTCGAAAGCACCGCGAGCAGCGTCCGCCTGGAAGGGATGAGCGGGGCTGCCGACACGGGCGGGACGCCGATCCTCATCACGGGCAAGGGCATGTCCGGACAGGTCACGTTCGTGCGCTTCGAGGACAGCGAGAGCTTCCCGTCCGAAGGCACCGACTACACGGTCACGGCCGCGAGCAACACGAAGCTGAGCACGCAGACGGTCTCGCAGAACCCCGCGCTCGCGAACGTGCAGGCGTGCACGGTGAGCGGTTGCAGCGCCACCTCCAAGGCGGACCTGCTGTTCCTCTACCCGCCGGGCCAGCCGGAAGTCGAATCGCTGACGCCCCACGCCGGCAGCGCCGCCGGCGCCACCAAGGTGGTGGTGCACGGCGAGAACCTCGGCTGCCCGCTGTCGGTTTCGTTCGGCAGCAGCGAAGCGGAGGCGTTCAACCCGGTCGAAACGAGCCTCGCATGCGGCTCGACGAGCGCCGTGGACGCGGTTTCGCCACCGGGGAAGGCGGGGACGAAGGTGCCCGTGACGCTCACCACGGTGGAGAGCTACTTCACCGGCAGCGGCGACCAGCCGACGAAGGCGCTCTTCACCTACAAGAGCCCATAGCCGCCGGCTGCCACGTAGCCGCCGGGCCGTGCGGTCAACCGCCGCGCATGAGCCCGATCGCGCACGGCGACGAACGCTCTCAGCAGGGAAACGAGAGCGCCGACCAGCACCTGCCTTCGACGGCGACGCACAGTTCGAACATGCCGACGTCCAGCCCGGCGGCCAGCTGGCGCACCGTGTTCCATCCCGGCACCGCCTGGGCGAGCTCGATTCGAGCCAACGCGGCGGTGGTGATGCCAGCGCGCAGCGCCAGCGCTTCCCGCGTGATCCCGCGTTCCGCGCGCATCCGGCGCAGGGTGCTCGCGAGCGCTGGGTCCGGTGTCGAGGACCGGGTCATGCAGCGAGCCGGCCCACGCCCGGAACGCGATTTCGCCAGAGGGTTGGACGGATGCCGGCCGGCGCCCCTATGACCACGGTTTGGCGTTCGGCGAGGGTTTGCGCTCGACCGGCACCCACAGGCCGGCGAGGAGATCGTCGACGGTGACGCCGAGACCATCGGCGAGGATGACCAGGGTGCTCAGCCGCGGGTCCACCGCCCCCTGCTCGATTTTGCCGATCTCCGTGCGATGCAGGCGGGTGGCGTGGGACAGCCATTCCTGGGAGCGAGGTGGGCTCTTCGCCATCCGGGCGCGGCGCACGTTGGTCCCAAAGCCTTCGAGGAAGCGCGCGAGCTCCGCCTTGTAGGCCTCGATCGTGCTCATCGCTCCACTCTCCCTACCGCCAGAGCGGAATGCGACCGATGTCCATCTGCCACTTGGCCGAGTGCCACATGTCCATCAGCCACTTGACCAAGCGACCGACGTTTGTCTGCAAGCTCGCCTGACGAGAGGGCGGCGCCTATCGATCGGGTCGAGTCCATACGAACATATGTTCGCATAAAACGGGCGTCGGCATCAGCGACGTCGAGCGCCGCAGCCGGCCGGGGGCCTTCGAGGAGGGCTCGTCTTCAGGAAGGCGCGCGGCGCTTGCGCGCCGTCGCTCCGGTGGGGACGCGGCAGGAGCGATCAGTAGGGGTTTTCGTCCTCGGTCTGGATCTCGGTCTCCACTCCGGTGGTGTTGTCGAGGACGGCTTCCAAGGTGGTGGGTTGCGGCTGCGTCCAGGTGAGGCCGCCGTCTTCGGAGACTTCGGTGGCGAGCGACTGCTGGCCTTCGTCGGCGGCGAACGTCGTCGTGCTCGTGAGGACGGCTTCGGACACGTTGCCGGTCTGAGCTCCGCTCGCGAGGCCGCTGGTCCTGAGCAGCTGGCCTTCACAGTCGACTTCGAACAGGTATGGCTCGTGCTGTGAGCTCGTGAGCTCCACGAGCGGCGGCTTCACCACCGTCAGGAGCAGGTCGGTGTCGAGCAGGTTCGTGTCGATGACGCCGGGTTTGCCCGACGGCGTGCTGTTGGGACCTTCGCTCGCGCACTTCCTGCCCGAGCTTTCACAGCCGGTGAGCGTCAGCCGGTCCTCGCCGGTTTTGGTGCCGGTGATTTCGCCCGTTCCCGCGCCTGCCGAGCACACGATGTCGCTGCCCAGTCTCGGTGTGTCGAGCGTGACCGTGCCACTGGTGGAGGCGTATCCGGCGCAGCCGCCCTGATCTGAGAAGCAGGAGAAGCGTTCGAATTTGCCACCGTTCTTCTTGGCGGCTTTGGTCAGACAGCCGGCTTCCGTGTATTCACCCTTCTTGACAGCGTGGCAGCTGGACGCGGGGCCGGGGTACCATTCGAAGCGGCCGTCCGGTTTCCCGTGTTTCACAGGTTTCGCGCCGTCGCAGTCCACTGAGTAAAGGCCCTGCTTGACCTTCGGCGTGGTGTACTTGGTCAGTTCCCTGCACTGACCATATTCGGCGTAGCCCGTCATGAGCGCGAAGGCGCCACCGCTGCGGTAGCTCTCAGGCGCGCCCAGCAGCGCGGTGCTGCCTTCGGAGGACAGCGCCGCCGACTGGCCGTCATCGGTCACGTTGTCGTAGGTCCCGTAGCCTTCGATCTTTTCGGGCTGGCCGGTCCAGGTTTCGCCGGAGCGCGTGAACGCCCACGCGGCGCTGTCGGGAATGTTGTCATGCGGTCCGTTGACGTTGTGCGGTCCACCGATCAGCGCGAGGTTCCCATCCGAGGAGAGCGCCACGCTCCAGCCGAACGCGCCCGGCCCCTTCTCTTCGTGGGGATCGGCGAGCTTCCCGCCCTGCCCCGTCCAGCTTTCGCCGGAGCGCGCGAACGCCCATGCCGCGCCGACATCGCCGTCGTCGCCGGGCCCGCCGATCAGCGCGGTGTCGCCCGCGGAGGACAGCGCGACGCTGAAGCCGAATTCGCCGTCCCCGCTCTCGCCGCCGCCGGTGAGCTTTTCACCCTGCTGCGCCCACGTTTCACCCGAGCGCGTGAACACCCACGCCGCGCCGGTGCCCGAGCTGTCGGCCGGCCCGCCGACCAGCGCGGTGTCACCATCGGAGGACAGCGCGACGCTCGAGCCGAACTGGCCGGCCCCGCTCTCGCCGCCGCCGGTGAGCTTTTCACCCTGCTGCGCCCAGGCTTCACCCGAGCGCGTGAACACCCACGCCGCGCCGGTGCCCGAGCTGTCGGCCGGCCCGCCGATCGTTGCGGTGTCGCCGTCGGAGGACAGCGCGACACTGGAGCCGAACTGGCCGGCCCCGCTCTCGCCGCCGCCGGTGAGCTTTTCACCCTGCTGCGCCCAGGCTTCACCCGAGCGCGTGAACACCCACGCCGCGCCGATTCCTTCGCTGTCGCCCGGCGCGCCGATCAGCGCGGTGTCGCCGTCGGAGGACAGCGCGACGCCGCGGCCGAACGCGCCCGCGCCGAGCTCGCCGGCGCCGCCGGTGAGCTCGGCCTGCTGGCTCCAGACCCCGGCCGAGCGCGTGAACACCCACGCCGCGCCGATTCCTTCGCTGTTGCCCGGTCCACCGATCAGCGCGGTGTTTCCATCCGCGGACAGCGCCACGCTCGCCCCGAACTGGCTGGCGCCTGTCAGCCCTTTGCCCAGGCGACTCAGTTCTTCGCCCTGCTGGACGAACGGGTCTATGCGCAGCGGATAGCGCGCGCCGCGGGTGTCCACGCGCAGCAGCAGCCGGCCGCCCCGCAGAGCCAGCCAGCTCGACAGCGTGCGCCCGTGGGCGTCGGTGGCCGACAGGCCGGTGTAGCGCAGCACGGCCTTGCCGGTGCGGCTCAGGGTGACGCTCCGCGCGTTCCCGGCCAGCGACGCGCGCAGGTTGCCGGAGAGCGCGATCGAGATCGTCAACGGGCCGGCCGCGTGGCCGGCGGGAGCCCTGGCGATCGTGAACACCTGCTCGAGACCCAGCGGTCCGTTGACGTAGGACTCGCTCACGCCCGCGTAGCGGTAGACGACCTGGTTGCCACGGCCGCGCGGGGAGACGCTCGCGAGCGCGCGCACACTCGACCCGTAGCCCACGCCGCGCAGCTGGAATCGCACCAGCGTTTCACCGGCGCTCACGGACGCCCCCGAGCTCGCGAAGCGCGCCGTGAGGCGCTGTGCGGGGTTCACCGCGCGCAGGCCACCACCGCCCGCACTCACGCGATAGGCCGGGCTGCGGGCGCCCAGCGACGCCGACACCGGCCCCTGGGCGGCCAGCGGCAGGCTGAGCAGACCGTGCTCGCCCGCGAGCTGAGCGGCGGGCGCGGGCGGGAGCGCCTGCCGTCCACCGCGCAGGCCCTCGCGCAAGGCAGCGCCGATCCCCAGCGCCACCACCGCGGCGGCGAGCAGCGCGCGCCACGGCAACAGCGTCCCTCCGCCGACGACAGACCCGTAGCTCGACGTGTTGTGCGCCCGTCCGATCGGCCCAAGCATTGCGTCTCCTCCTCCGAGCTCGTGCGCGGCGCCCCCGGCTCCCATCCGCAGCGGATCGCGCCGCCGTCTATCGGGGGAGACTACGGTTCCTGCCCGTCGTCTGTCAACCCCGCGCCACGGCGGGTAGAACGACGGTCGTTGCTCGCGACGAGGACTTGGCGCTGTACTCGCGCCATCACCGATGATGCCGGGTCAGCGGGCGAGTGTGCCTTCGATCGCGGCGCTGAATTCGCCGGGTTCCGTGATCGACGCGTACTCGAACTTCTTGAGCGCCCCGCCCGATCGACCGAGAAGGAATGACGGCGTAGCGGTAAGACCGTCGCTGTTTGCCAGCGAATTGTCTTCTTCGACCCTGCTCGTGGTAGAAGGTCTCGATGAAGTTCCACATGCGGTCTTGCGCACCCGCCGCGAGCGCCGCAACCTGCTGCGGTTTGAACACCTCTGGATCGTGTGTCGCGGTTTCAAGCGAGCGATATTCGATCCGCACCTTTCTCCCGCCCGTCGCGAGCGCCATGACCACGACGGCCATCGACACCCCGACGGTGGTCGCTCCGAGCAGGGAGAGTCTGCGTCTGCGAACGGCACCGGCCGCGGCCTCTGACTCCATCTGCTTGCGCCTGGAGCGCGCCTGCTCACGACGCTCCCGCCGCGTGATCTCGGCGGCACCGTCGTGTGCGTGCGCCGCCGCGGGGGGTTTCGCGCGAGTCACGTGTGGGGATGGTTGGAGACGACGTTGCTGTTGATGTGGGTGGAGAGAACTTCGCCGCTGGCGTTCAGCCATGTGATGCTGGCTGGGATCTCCGGGGTTGGACCGGGACTCGGGTGGCCCCCGCCACCCGTGACGGGCCCCGCGGGCGCGGGGTAGCCCTGCCACGAGAACGTGTTATCCGTCACCGTCTCGGTCTGAGCGGGATGGTCGGGATAGCGAAGGATGACGCTGGCGACGCCGTCGGGCACGAGCCCGTACCCGTCCAGGCCGGCGCTCTCACGCCAATGTCCGGATGTCAGGACGCTCGTGTCGGTGCAATCCCCTCCGACGCCGTGAGCTTCGACCTGCTGGACACAGATCAGGTTCTTGGCTTCGGTGGGCACATAGGCGCCCACCGCCGGGTCGAACTGCGCAGCCCCAAAGTCGGCGCTGGTGACGGTGTAGAGCAGCTGGCGCGGGAATCCCGGCGCCGGCGGGAGCAGCCGGATGTAGTTCATCCGAATCCCGTGGACTCCCGGGAGAATCGATGAGCCGAGCGTCGCGGGGTCCACGGAGGTCCCTGGCGGTGGGTCACGCAGGATGCCCAGCAGCGCGAGCTGTTCGGCCGGCGGGGCATCGGCGTTCGTGGTGACGGGCTGCCCCAGGAAGTCACGCACGATCGGGGCCACCCCGATCGCGATCGCCGGGGCAGCGATCGCGGCAACCGCGGTCAGAACGGCCAGCATCCGGAGCCTCCCGCGGCGCGAGAGGCCCCGCAGCGGGGACCGCCGAGGAGCGATCGGTGCATCACAGACGCGGACGAGGTCGGTTTCAAGGCGATCGATGAAGGTCGACATGGTCTAGCTCCCCATTGCGGCTCGGAGGGTGGCAAGCGCGCGACTGACGCGCTTTCGGATAACGGCCTCGCTGGTATTCGCACGACCAGCGATGACCTCGTAGTCGAGCTCGTCGACAACGCGCGCGGTCAGTGCGTCCGCCTGCTCGACTGGCAGCAGCTCGTAGATGCGCCTGAGCAGCTCGTCGTCTCGACCTGCCTCGACGATCAATTCGATGTCATGGTCGTCCAATGCGACGGGTGCGAGCTGGAACCGTCGGCGTGCCGCCTCGGCAACCATGCCGTGCCGGTGGTGATCGATCAGCAGATTTCTCGCCGTGACCAACAGCCAGCCCAGCGGGCTCGCAGGTAGATCTCGCCGAGGATCACGTACGACCGTGAGCAGTGAAGCAAACGTCTCGGCGAGTAGGTCCGCCGCGACCTCGGGCTCATCGACCCGGTGAGCCAGAAACGCCAGAACTACGCAGTGGTGCTGGCGAAAGAACGTTCCGAAGCACTCTGCGTCCCCGCGCCGGGCGGCGCGCAACAGCTCTCGGTCATCGTGGGCCATCGGCTCCATATATCCATTACACGAACGACGAGCGGCGTTTGTGACCGCTTCTCCTCGGTAGCTCCCGCGAGCCCACCGTCAAGGTCCCGCGCTGTACAGCGGAGCGGCCGACTCCCCCAACTCGCCCGCCGCGAGCCGCATCGCGGCCCTCGCGCAACCCGCCAAGGGACCGTCGTAGTGACCCAAACTGCTCCACGGCACCGGATTCGAGCGGATTCCGCCACGGAGCGGCGGCGCTGCTCCGCAGCCTCACCCGAGCGCAAGGTCGACCCCGTCCAGGCATGGTTTTGGACGCTGGACTGGGAGGGCAACGCCGGACCTAAAGCACGTATCAGCGGCCCGGCTCTGCCGCCGGATCGACGACAACCACGCCTGCGGCGTCGAAGCCGCGTCGATTGAGGGTCACAACCGCCAGATTGTGCGCCAGCGCGGTCGCAGCAATGAGGCTGTCCTTGATCGGCATCGCGCGTCCTTGTGCGCGAAGCGTCGCCAGCAGCTCGGCCCAGCGCAATCCCGTCGAGACCTCCCACGGGATGCACTGCAACCTCTGCACTCCGTCCTCGAACCAACGCTCCAGCCTACTTCGGCGACGACCACGTGAAAGCAGCAGGATGCCGAAACGGATCTCACCCAGGATGATCGGATCGACGGCGAGCTCGGGCTCATTGTGGCCAAGCCACTCGACAACACGCTCGTCCGGGGCGGGCTTGGTCGCCTCCGAGAGGACGTTGGCGTCAACCAGAAAGCGCGCCATGCGATCAGCTAAGCGAGTCGGTTGACTCCGACTCAATCTCTACGAACCAACCGTCCTCCGGACACGACCGCAACCACTCGACCAAGCCACGGTTCGGCGGCGGCGTTAGCCGGGTGAGCCGGTACTCATCAGGGCCGACCCGGTCGACCTCGAACTCCTCGCCCGCCTTGATGTCATCCGCAGCACGAAGCTCCGCCGGGAGAACGATCTGGCCCTTTGTGGAGATGGTGGTACGCATACGAGTAAGATAACATCTTACTGGCCTCGGCGACCCCGTGACGTTCGACGCACCAGCACTCGACGCCTCGCAGCGACGTGCTGTTGGCCCTGCTCAGCGCCTTGCGACCGCGCCCGCCAAGTGTCAGCCAGCGACGCTCGGGGCGAGGACGTAGATGCGCGCCTTGTCCGGCCCGAGATCGAGCGCCGCATAGATCACGTCTGGATCCAGGTCCACATCACCGGGCCAAGTGATTGTGCCGGTCTGCTCATCGATCTTGACCTGCTCGAACAAAGCCGGGTCGCGCAGCGGCGAGAAGGCCGGGGTATCGAGCAGCGGCGTGATGTCCACGTCGCGGACCTCGCCGTCGGCGAACACGATGCGGACCGTATGCTCTGGCCGCGCGATCACCGCGACCATCTCGGGGGCGATGGAAGGCTCCATCGCTATTGATCGTAGCGCCCGATTGGGTGGAGATTCATCTGAGCACGCTGCCAGTCAGAGCGCAGCGCATCGCGGTGTCGCTCGCATCAGTTGCGAACGGCAGCGACTTTCGCTGGAGCGAGTTGGCCGTCGATCACGTCGCCTGTGTCGATCGAGATACGCGCGGCCTGGACGCCGGGATGGCCGACGCGTCCGGCGTATATATGGACATGCGGGGACGGGTGGTCGTTGAAGTAGAGCTTGACGACCAGGCCATCCAAACTGGCGATCCTGGCACACGACGAGCCTACGGTCGGACTGCGACGGTACTCGCGCCCACGACCAGCTTGCGCAACGTCCGAAAAAATGGAGAGGACCGTGCGTTGCGCAAACCCCTTGGTCGTGCGGGCGCAGATGCTGAGCTTGGTGTAAGGGCTGGCCGGTCCCCAGCTAACGAGCGTCCTTTGTAGCGCGAAGCTCATGCAGCATCGCGTCGCGACGACCCCGTCTGCGCTCGGCCTTCTTCGCCGACGACAGCTTGTGCGGCTTGCACAGCAGGCAGCCGGCGCGACGCTGCTTGGGTCGCCCTCGCTTGTGATTCGCCATACGCCCACGCGCTAAACTCGTCGCAGAGTGGGCCGCTTGCACCGCGGCGAACTCGAAGCGAACTGGGCACGCGCAAAGGGTGGCGGCACCCCCGAGCCGATCGACCCGCTGCCGTAAAATGATGCGATGGACTTCGTTAGGGTCACATCCGCGCAAATGCTGGGCCACTACCGGCTAAGAAGCTGTCTCAATACCTCTTGGGGGAGGGCTTGGGTGTTGGGGGGCGAATCTTTCTGGGTGACATAACCCGGTGAGGGAGGTGCTCTGTGGCGGGCTCGGTTTGGCGGGTGCGGGACGAGCTGTGGGAGGCGGTTGAGCCGTTGCTCCCGGAGTGCCCGCCGGACCCGCGTGGCGGGCGTCCGCGTGTGGATGATCGTGTGTGCTTCAACGCGATCGTGTTCGTGCTGTTCACAGGGATCGCGTGGCGGCATCTTCCAGTGGAGATGGGCTGCTCGCCAGCGACCGCGCACCGCAGGCTGGCCGCCTGGCAGGCCGCGGGGGTGTGGGAGCGGCTGCACCAGGAGCTGCTGCGACAGCTGAATGCCGCAGGAAGGATCGACTGGTCCACCGCTGTTGTTGACGGCAGTCATATTCGTGCGCTTTTGGGGGGCTCCACACCGGGCCCTCGCCGGTTGACCGTGCCCGTGCGGGCTCCAAGCATCATCTGATCACCGACTCTGGCGGGATCCCGCTCGCGATCACGTTGACCGGCGGGAACCGCAACGACGTGACCCAGCTACTGCCGCTGATCGACGGGGTTGGGCCTGTCACCGGCAAGCGCGGGCGTCCCCGCCGGCGCGCTGAGCGGGTGCTCGCTGACCGGGGCTATGACCACGACAAGTACCGCCGCGAGCTATGGAAACGCGGCGTGAAGCCCGTGATCGCTAGACGTAACACCGAGCACGGCTCGGGGCTCGGCAAAGAACGCTGGGTCGTGGAGCGCACCTTCGCCTGGTTGCACAACCTGCGCCGGCTGAGGATCCGCTATGAGCGCGATCCCGGCCTGCACATGGCGTTCATGCTGCTCGGTTGCGCGGTGGTCTGCCAGCGCAAGCTCACAGACGCCTGAATCAATCCTCGTCTTCTCCGTCATCGTCGAAGCTGCGGCGGCCGTACTGGTCAGGGATCGAACCCCAGCCCCAGATCGCCACCGGCCCCTCGGGCACGATCCCGTACTCCTCCAGCGGATCGCCCTTCTCTGGCTCGACGGTGCAGCGGTGCTGCCAGTTATCGCCGAGATCGAACACGTACTCAAACTCCTCGCCCGGCTTGACCTCTTTCGCGACCTTCAGCTTGGCATGGTCGAGCCAGACCAGTTCGGGCGCGAACGAGTCATCCGGATAGCCGATCAGCCGGCCATCGCCCAGCTCAAAGTTGTGCAGGTGCGAGAGATCCCACCGCGCGAACGCCGCATCGATCGCCTCCGCGAACTGCTCAAACGAATGCGACGGGCCGACCAGAAAGATCCGCCCCGGCGACGGGTCGCACGCGACCCCCCGCCCGCCCAGCAAGTCCACCTTGATCCGAAGCCACGTCTGCGCCACCACCCCAACAGCCTACGGAGGTTATGAGACAGCTTCTAAGGGTCAGCTTCAGCGATGGCAGCTCGCGTGATGTCGATCTCACGGGAGAGCTGCACGGCCCCGCGTTCGAGCCACTTGCCGACCCCGACTTCTTTGCGCAGGTTCGCGTAGACGACGAGCTGGGGACCGTCGTATGGCCCAACGGTGCGAACCTCGACCCCCTCGTGTTGCGCGGCGACTTCGAGCCGGCCTCACGCTTCGTTCATCGCTGATCGGACCGCCGGGATCAACTGTGAGCGCGCGGCACCCGCAGACAATTTGTCAGTGGAGACGGTGGGAATCGAACCCACGCAACGTTCCCGGCGTGGAGGCTCAGATCAGCCTCGGCTAACGCGCAGCGCCGGCAACAGTTCGGCGAGCACGTCGAAATCTCCGTCTTGAGTCCACACAGAGAGATCGTGGGCGAGCGCGGTCGCAGCGATGATCGCGTCCATCGCACCGGCGCGCCGCCCGGCGTCCCGTGCGCTTGCAAGCAACTCGCCAAGCCGCTCCGCGACGTTCTCGTCGTAGGGCAGCGCTACGAACGTGCGCGCGCTGGCAAGCGTCGCTTCGCGTAGCGTCTTCAATGGCCCAGCGGGTGCACGTCGGGTGCCGACGATCAGCTCGGTTAGCGTGGCTACCGAGATCCGAGCGTCCCCGTGAGGCGGACTTCCGAGTGGACGCTGCTGCTCGGCAGCGACGAAGACACTCGTGTCAGCGAGATAGCCGCTCACGCAACCATGTCGTCGGTGGTCAGCCCAACGTCGAAGTCGCTGGCATCGGAGGCAACGTCCAACTCGGAAGCCTTTTGGCTGATCGCAGCGAGGTCCGCTAGCAGCAGTTCGCTCGGGCGCCGTTCGCTGCGCACCCGCCGGGGGACGATGTCCGCTACAGGCCTTCCGTGCACGGTGAGCACAATTGGCTCACCGCCCTCAACGGCAGCAATCACCCGCGCGGTGTGGTTACGGAGTTCTCGAACCGATACATCCATGATGACGTGGCACAGCGTAGCACTTCTCCCCAAAGGCCTGCATTGCATCGCCCGGAATGGATGCACGGCAACCGCCGGCTACGCCGGCAGCCGCTCGCGTTCAGCAGTAGTCAGCGCCTTCGGCCTCCAGCTCAGCGTGGAGCTTGGCGGCGCTCTCCCGGAACGCGCGTACACGAGGATCGCGTCGCGAGCGCTCCAAATCCCGCTCATCAATCACGATCAACGCCTGCTCAAGCACGTTATCCATCTCCTCCTCGTCGTGCGATGTGGCCATGGGACCAGCGTACCGCAACCCATCTTGGGCATCGAGCGCCGATTCCGGCTAGCGCACGCCGTCCATATGTCTGTCAAGCCCGGCACAGTGAGTGCCTAAGGGTAGGCTACGAGGATGCCGTCACGTCCAGCGAGAACAAGAGCCGCCACACCGCCGGCCAGCGCGTGCTCGACGCCACCGGCAACCTCAAGGCCGTCCAGAAGCTCCTCGGCCACGCCTCGATCCAGACGACCGGCGACATCTACGCCGACTGGGACATCGACCAGCGCCGCCACGATGGCCGACGTGCTCGCCGCCGACGAGGACGACGCAACGCCCGATTCGCAATCGTCCCCCCCGTCCCCGCCGCAAAAACAGCCTATTTGCAGCGGAAACGAGGATTCGATGGAGACGGTGGGAATCGAACCCACGTCCGTAATCGCGTGTGGATGGCTTCTACGAGCGTAGCCGGCGCTCTGATCTCATCCCCTGCTCGCCTCGCCGGCGGGGTTGCGGGGGACCAGCCTCCTTGAGCTTCCCCGGCTTGGCGAAGGCGGACCGCGCCGGGTGAGCCTGCTTTCTGATCCCGGCGATCCCCGCCGCAGGCGAGCGGGGGCCAAGACCTCACGGCTTAGCTATTGACTAAGCGGCGAGGGCGTACTCGTGAGAGTCCGCACTTATGTTTTTCCCGGGTGTTTTACGAGGCCGCCCGGGACCTCGACTCGCCACCACCCCCACGAGCCGACCACGTCGAAGCCTGTCGTCCCCGGGGATGCTTGTGCCCTTCCAGTGTACCGGTGCGCGCGACCCGGCGGGGAGAGGGCGGATACAAGTCGACGCGGTCCCAAGCCGCCTGAGGAACCCACTCGGTCTGGCCCGAAAGCCTTTCTCTGTGGGTGGCACGGCCTCACACCTCGGTGGCCTCGCTCTTTGCGGCTCGGTTCCGCGTCTGGATTGAAAGTAGCTCGCGCGCGCACCGTTTGCAACCCCGTTGGACGTTCGATCCCGCACGTTCCGGAAAAAAGCCGCGCGGCGCGAACCAGGACGCCGGCGGCGGCGTCGCAAGCGCCCGTGCGCGGCCGTTAGGAAGGACTTAAAAGTGCTGCCACAATGGAGTGATGGACAATCCCGAGCTGTCTCTGTCTACGCCCGCGCCGGTGGTTCCGGTGGCGGCGGTCTCGCCGGGTGCGTACCCGAGCCACGCGCCGGGGCATCCCGGAGAGAACCCCTTCGGCGAGAAGCCGCGCAGGCCGGCGCCGGTGCGCGGCGTGCGCAAGCGCATCGGCAGCGCGATCGCGGCGATCGGCGCGCTGCTGGCGAAGTTCGGGGTTGCGATCAAGGCGCTGTTCGTGGCGCTGCCGAACCTGAAACTGCTGGTGACGGCGGGCACGGCGCTGGTGTCGGTGGCCGCGTACAGCCTGTTCTTCGGCTGGTGGTTCGCGGCGGGCTTCGTGGTGCTGCTGTTCGTGCACGAGATGGGCCACGTGATCGCGCTGCGCCGCGAGGGGCTGAGCGCGAGCGCGCCGATGTTCATCCCGTTCATGGGCGCGGTGATCGTCGCTCGCTCGCTCGGCGAGAACGCGCTGGCGGAGGCGCGCGTGGGCCTGGCGGGCCCGATCCTGGGCAGCCTGGGCGCGGCTGCGGTGGCGGTCGTCGGCGAGCTCACGGGCAGCTCGCTGCTGATCGCGCTGGCGTACTTCGGCTTCTTCATCAACCTGTTCAACCTGCTGCCGGTGGTGCCGCTGGACGGCGGCCGCGCGGCGGCGGCGATGAGCCCGTGGATGTGGTTCGTCGGCTTCGGCTTGCTGGTGGCGCTGGCGTTCCTGAACCCGGGAAACCCGATCCTGCTGATCATCGTCCTGTTCGCCGGCTTCCAGACATGGCATCGCTGGCAGCAGCGCAAAACGCACTCGCTGGCGCAGGCCGCGTACTACCGCGTGGCGCCCCGCCACCGGCTGCTCGTGGGCGTCGTGTACGTGGGCCTGATCGTGGCGCTGGTGTTCGGGATGGACCAGACGCACATCCTCAGCAGCGGCGGCCACAGCTTCGGCTCGCTCTAACGCCGCGCTTCGCGAATCCCGCGTTCCATGTCGCGCTTGGTCTCGCGCTCGCGCAGCGACTGGCGCTTGTCGTACAGGTCCTTGCCGCGGGCGAGCGCGATCTCGACCTTGGCGTGGGCGCCTGAGAAGTACACGCGCGTGGGCACCAGCGTGAGCCCGCGCTCGGCGGCGCGCGCGGCGATGCGGTCGAGCTCGCGCCGGTGCATGAGCAGCTTGCGCGGGCGCTCGGGTTCGTGGTTTTCGCGCGACGCGGGGCCGTACGGAGGGATGTGCACCGAATGCAGCCACAGCTCGCCGTCGCGGATCGCCGCGTAGCCGTCCTTCAGCTGGGCGCCGGAGGTGCGCAGCGCCTTGACCTCGGTGCCCTCCAGCACGATGCCGGCCTCCAGCCGCTCGATCAGCTCGTAGCGGTGCGAGGCGTAGCGGTTGGACGCCACGTCGCCGGCGCCGACCTTGCGCTTTTTCTTGCCCTTCGCCACCGTCCGAGACTAGCGGTCGAGGTCGATCGGCTCCGCCCTACGGGCTCCGCTGAGGCGTGCGCGGTGACCGTCACCGGGCGGGCGTCAGGTCCACGCGGCCGCGGATCGAGTCCACGCGCCCCACGCGCACCTCGACCGGGTCGCCCAGGCGCAGGGTCGCGCCCGTGCGCTCGCCGCGCAGGATGGTGCCCTGCTCGTTCAGCTCCCACCACTCGCGACCGCCGTCACGCCCGGCGCCCCCGTCGCGCCCGCCGCCGTGGCGGGGCCCGTCCCGCCGCCCGCGAGCGCCCTGCCGAGCCCGCCGGCTCGCGTCGCCGGAGGCGCCCGTGCCGGCGTTCGCGCCAGCCGGCGCGGGTGCGCGCAGCAGCCTCACCGGCAGCATGCCCACGAACGACGCGGCGTCCAGCTCGCCCGAGTCCTCCCCCTCCCCTTTCCCCTCCCCGCGTGCGCCCATGCGGGCGTCGGCGTCGAGGCCGAAGGAGATGAACGCTCCGGCTGAGATCAGCCCTGTGATCTCGCCGGGGAAGACCTGGTCGTGGCCGTGCTCGTACAGCAGGCGCTCGAGCGCGAAGCAGCGGGCGACGTCGTCGGCGTCGCGCTCGACGATCATCGCCTGGCGCTCGCGCTCGGACGTCCACACGCCGAGCTCCACCAGCTCGCCCGCGCGCGGCGCCGCCTCGCCCCCGCCGAGCGCCGACAGCAGCGCGCGGTGGCAGACGATGTCCGGGTAGCGGCGGATGGGCGAGGTGAAGTGGCAGTACGCGGCCGAGCGCAGCCCGGCGTGGCCGAGGTTCTTCGGCGAGTAGCAGGCCTGCTTGAGCGAGCGCAGCACGAGCGTGCTGAGCGCCTGGCGTCCATGGCCGCTGCGGCGCACGTGCTGCTCGACCCGCCTGGACATCTCGCCGAGCAGCTCGGCGGCCTGCGTCGAGGACATGTTCTCGGGCAGCGCCGGCGTGGGCACGTCGAGCGTCGCCAGCTGGTCGGCCAGGCGCTCCACGCGCTCGGGCTCGGGGCGCTCGTGCACGCGGTACAGGCACGGCACGCCGCGGCGCTGCAGCAGCTCGGCGACGGCCTCGTTGGCGGCGATCATCAGGTGCTCGATCAGGCGATGGGACTCGGTCTGCACGCGCGCGAGGACGGCGAGCACGTTGCCGTGCTCGTCGAAGGAGAACTCGGGCTCCTCGGAGTCGAGGACCAGCGCGCCGCCGCGCTCACGCGCCTCCTGCAAGGCGGCAGCGGCCTGGCGCGCGGCGCTCAGGGGCGCCCCCCATGGCTCGGCCGCGGACTCGCTGCCGGCGAAGATCCGGTCCACGCGCTCGTAGTCCAGGCGCGCGTCCGAGCGGATCAGCGAGCGGTAGAAGGCGGCGCGCGTGAGCACCGCGCCGTGCAGCTCCATCTCGACGGTCACCGCCGCGCGGTCGGCCCCCGGGACCAGCGAGCAGGCGTCGCTGGACAGCGCGTGCGGCAGCATCGGCTCGACGGCCCCCGGCGCGTACACGCTGGTCGCGCGCCTGCGCGCCTCGCGGTCCAGCGGCGAGCCCTCCGGCACGTGCGCGGCGACGTCCGCGATGTGCACCCACACCCGGATCCCGCCCGCCCCCGCACCCGCGCCGCCCCCCGCAGCCCAGCCGCCTTCTGCGCCCGCACCGCCCGTGCCCGCGCCGCCGGCGCCGCCAGGACCGCGTGCCCCACCCGCGGCGCCCGCTGCAACCTCCGCGCCAGCGATCTCCTCAGCTGAGATCGCGTCGTCGAAGTCGCGCGCGCTGGCGGGGTCGATCGTGAACGTGGGCAGCGCGCGCAGGTCGCGCCTGGCCCCGGGCGCCCGCGTGACGCGCTCGCCGGCCGCCCTCGCGTCGCTCTCGAGCGCCGGGTCGAAGCCGCGCGCGAGGCCGCGGTCGAGCAGCAGCCCCTCGATCACGTCGCGTGCTACGTCCGGGCGCCCGAGCACGCGCACGACGCGCACGCCCGCGCCGGACCCGCGCGCGGCGCTCTGCACGAGCACCAACTCGCCCGCGGAGACCTCCAGCCTGCCGCCGCGATCGGAGCCGGTCGGTCCGAGCGTCAACCGAGCGGCGCCGCCGCCGCGCGCAGGCGCGCCGTCACCGTCGCTGTCGCGGGGCGGAAACAGCGGCTCGGCGGTCAGGAAGCGTCCCCGCCGCTCGACGACCGCCACCAGCGCGCCGGCAGGCGCCGGGCTGCTCGCCGCGTCGCGATCCGCGCCGGCGGGCCTGCCCGCTGAGCCGCCGCCTGCGCGCCGGCCGCTGCGCCCGCGCGAGCCGGAGCCGCTCACTTGACTTTGGCGGCCAGCGTGCTCAGCGCGACGTCGAGGCCGCGGTCGGTGTCGACGTCGCGCTTGGGCACGAGCACTTCGGGGATCACGCCCGCGCCCTGTTTGACGCCGCCGCCGCCCAGGTTGCGTCCGTCGGGGGTGAAGTACTCGCCGACGGTGATGTCGAGCGCGCCGCCGTTGGACAGCGGCTGCTCCTCCTGGAAGACGCCCTTGCCGAACGTGTGCGTGCCGACCACCGTCGCCCGGTGGTGGTCCTGCAGCGCCGCGGTGACGATCTCCGAGGAGGACGCGGTGTCGGAGTCGACGAGCACGACCATCGGGATCGACGAGGAGATGGCGCCGCCGGTGGCGTCGAGCACCTGCGCCGGCTGGGTGCGCCCGCGCGTGGTGACGATGACGCCCTTGGGGATGAAGATGCTGGCGATCAGCTGCGCTTCCTCGACCAGGCCGCCGCCGTTGGTGCGCAGGTCGAACACCAGCCCGCGCGCGCCCGCGTGCAGCTCGTGTTCGACGGCTTCCCGCACTTCCACGTGCGAGCCGGGGCTGAACATCGCCAGCGCCACCACGCCGAGCTTGATCCCGTGGACGGTCCTGGTCACCGATTCCACGACCGGCTCGGTGATGATCGCGCGCGTGATCTTGACGTCGCGGATCGCGCCGCGGCGTGCGTGCCCGGCGGGCGGGAGTTCGATCCCCAGCCGCACGTCCGTTCCGGGCAGCCCCCTGATCATCGCGGTGGCCGCTTCGGCGGTCAGGCGTTCGAGCTTGCGCCCGTTGACAGCCACGATCAGATCGCCCGGCTTCAGTCCCGCGCGGGCCGCCGGCGAGGTGTTGAACACGCGCGCGATCAGCAGCCCGCGGCGCTCGGAGCCGACGGACACGCCGATGCCGGTGAAGTGCGGCGGGGCGTTGAATTCGCGGTATTCGCCGGGGGTGAGGTAGTGGGAGAAGCGATCGTGCAGGCTCGCGACCATCGCCGCGATCGACGCGTTCGACAGCTGGCTGGCGGGGATCCGCCGGTAGTAGTCGCGCTCGATCCGCTGGACCGCTTCGTCGAGCACCGGCTGCTGCTGAGGAGCGACGAACGTGCTGCGCAGGAAGCCGGGCAGGTCTTCCGGATGCCCGCCCAGCCACAGGCCGGCCACGAGCAGGATCGGGAGCAGCAGCGTGAGCGCGGTCGTCAGCGGCTGTCGCGGAGAGGGGGACATCGAACTCGGCGCTAGCGTAGTGCAGGCGCGGGCTCGCGGCGGAGGCTGACGGCGAGAGCTCCGCGCGCCGGCGCCGGCGCGCCGGGAACGCTCTAGGGTTGGGCCATGGCAAACGTGAGCACGACGACGGTACCCGCGAACGGGCTGCCCATCCATCGCATCGAGCTGCCCGGCACGCGGGCGCTGACCGTGCTGGCGGCGTTCGACGCGGGCGCGCGCAGCGAGCGCCCGCAGGAGAACGGGATGGCCCACTTCCTCGAGCACCTGGTGTTCAAGGGCGGGGAGAGCTACCCGACGTACAAGGACGTCAACGAGACCGCCGAGCGGCTGGGTGGCGTGCTGAACGCGTACACCAGCCACGACCTCGTGGCGTTCCACATCACCGTCCGCGCGCGCAGCGCCCCGCAGGCGATCGACCTGTTGAGCGACTTCGTCGGGCGCCCGCGCCTGGACGCCGAGGAGCTCGACCGCGAGCGCGGCGTGGTGATCCAGGAGATCAACCGCGCCTACGACCAGCCCTCGACGGTCGCCGAGTACCTGATCGACCGGGCGGCGTTCGGCGAGCATCCGCTCGGGCGCACCGTGCTGGGCCCGGAGGAGAACCTGCGCAGCTTCACGCGCGAGGGGATCGTCGCGTTCCGCGAGCGCCGCTGGGCGGGCGCGCGGGGCGGCGCGTTCCTGGTAGGCAACCTCGAGCACGTGCCCGCCGAGGAGGAGCTGCAGGAGCGCTTCGCCCGCTTCCCGTCGCTGCCCGAGCCCGAGCCGTACGTGCCCGCGCCGGAGTTCGCGCCGCAGACGCTCATCGACGAGCGCGACACCAACCAGTCGCACCTGCGCATGATCTACCGCCCGCAGATCGCCGTCTCCGACGCGCGCGAACGGGCGGCGCTGTCGATCTACTCGACGCTGCTGGGCGGCTCGATGGGCTCGCGGCTGTTCGAGGAGATCCGCGAGAAGCGCGGCCTGTGCTACTCCGTGTACGCGATCAACCACGCGTTCGCGGACGTGCCCATCCTCCAGCTCGGCTCGGGCCTGGAGTCGGCCAAGTGCGTGGAGGCGTACACGCGCATGCGCGGGATCGTCGACGAGCTGCGCGCGGATGGCCCGACCGAGGAGGAGGTGGTGCGCGCGCGGGCGTACGCGGCCGGCCGGCTGGTGCTGGCGTTCGAGAACTCGGGCGCCGTCGCCCGCTACGCGGCCAACCAGAAGATCGTGTTCGGCGAGGACGTCGACCCGGACGCCGCCATCGCGGCGCTGGACGCGGTCACGCATGCGGAGGTCAGCGAGATCGCCGCCGGCGTCGCCGAGGACCTCGCCGTCGCCTGCGTCGGCCCGCACGCGGCCGACGAGTTCTGAGCCGGGCCTCAGCGGACCACGCGCACCAGCACCCGCGGATCGAGCATGCGCGCGGGCGAGCGCCGGCGGCTGCCGACCTGCTCGAACGCGCGCCGCAGGACCCGGTCTCGGGCCGCGACGCGGTACAGCCGTCGCTCGATCGCGCTGATCGGCCGGCCGGTGGCGATGTCGCTGATCATCAGGTAGTGCGGCAGCAGCCGGCGGCGGTGGACGCGGCGGTAGCGATCGAGCGCCCGATCGAGATCGGAGCCACGCCCGAGCGCGCCGGCGGTCTCCTGCACGAGCCAGTCGGCGCTCTGCAGCGCCCAACCGCAGCCGACTCCCCACAGCGGATCGGCGGCCAGCGCCGCGTCGCCCACGAACGCCAGGCCGGGGCGCGCGGCCGGGCGAAACACGTTCGGCAGCTCGAGCTTGCCGAGCAGCTTCGACTCGCGGGTGGCGCTGCCCAGGTCGGGCCCGTCGGGCAGCGAGTTGATCATCCGGCGGAAGGCGCCCTCGAGGTCGGCGCGGAACTCCGGCAGCCGGTCGCGGTGGGGCGCCACCAGCACGACCGTCAGATCGTCCTCGTTCGGGAACGTGTACGCGCAGTCGGGATCGAGCAGCCACATCTTCGAGCGTGTCGTGGCCGGGCGCACCCCGCTCCAGTAGCCCCAGTAGAAGAAGCGTCCGTGGGGCTTGACGCGACCCGGCACGCGCGCCCAGCGCGCGAGCTTCGAGTCGCGCCCGTCGGCTGCCACGACCAGTCGGGCGCTCAGCCGGCGGCGCTCGTGCGCGCGATCCTCCACCTCCACGCCGGCCGGCCGGCCGTCGCCGAGCAGACCGACGGCGGTCCAGCCGGCGAGCAGCTCGACGCCCGGCGTCTCGGCGGCGAGCCTGCGCAGGATCGGGTCGAGCGTGCGGCGCGTGAGGCTGTAGCCGTGCGGCGCGTCGCCGTCGAGGACGATCCAGCCGCTGTCGTGTGTCCAGAAGTCGGCCGTGTTGCGCACCGCGCCGCGCGCCTCCATCAGCGGCGTCAGGCCGAGCTTGTCGATCGTCGGGCTCGCGCTGGACTGGATGTAGTGCGTGCACACGGTCTTGTACGCGTCGAGCTGCGGGCGGGCCTCGACCAGCGCCACGCGCGCGCCGCGCAGCGCGAACAGCCGCGCCGCGGTGCAGCCGGCGACGCTCGCGCCGACGATCGCGACGTCGTAGTCGCCCGCGTCCGCGCTCACCGGCGCGCGAGCCGGGCCTGGAGGCGCTGGAGGGCGACCATCCCACGCTCGGCGCGGCTGCCCGGCGGCGGCACGATGCCGAGCTGACGGGCGACGTCGTTCATGTCGTAGAACGCGCGGTAGCGAGCGATGCGACCGTCGCGCATGGTCCACTGATCGATGCCGTCGACCCGCATCGCGCGGCCCGTCGCGGCGAAGCCCGGCGGGTCGATCACGCCGCGGTGCGTGCCCTCCATGCTCCACGCCCACAGCACCAGCTCGCCGTTGGCCGCCATCGCCGGCGGGTCGGGCTCGCTGAAGCGCAGGTCGGGGAACGCGCGAAAGCTGGTGCGCATGAACTCCTGCACCTCCGGCACACCGCGAGCCGGTGCGGGCAGCGCCGGATCGGCCCACACGATGTCCTCGGTGACCAGCTGCGCCATCGCATCGGTGTCGCAGCCGTTCCACGCCGCCACGTAGCGCTCGGCGAACTCGCGCAGCTCCGGGACGACACCCGCGGGCAACTCGCTGACGTCCATGCGACGACCATACTCCGGCACGGCCGACCGCGCAACGCGGCCGTGCGCTCAGAGACCCTCGGCGACCGCGTTCAGCAGACCGTGAACGACGCTTGCAGCGTCTTGGTCACCGTCACCGTGATCTTGTGGCCGTGCTTCTTCTTGGTCTGCCTGTAGTAGACCACGGCCTTCAGCGTGTGTGCGCCCGCCTTCAGGCCCGCGAGCGACAGCTCGAGGCCGATCGGGACCTGATGGGCGGTCGCGTTCGCGGTGTACGTGATCACGATCTCCTTCTTCTTGCCGTGGGATGTGCGCACGGTCTTGTGCTGGACGTGCTTGACGCCCTTGTCGATGAAGAACGCGACGCGCGCGAACTTGAGAATCGCGCCCTTGGATTTCGGGATCGTGGTCGACTTGAGCGCGACGGCGAGCTCGCTGATGCACGCGAGCGGCGACGGCGTCGTCAGCATGATCCGCTGGTTGCCCACGGTCGCGGTGCTCACCACCTTCGGGGGCGGGGGCGTCCCTTCTTTGCCGTGCGGCGCAGCGGTCGTGAACTTCTCAGCCGGGCTGCTCGTCGAGGTGCCGCCGCTGTTGCTCGCGACCAACCGGTAGTAGTAGACCGTCGCCGCGCTGAGCCCGCCGGCGAGCGCACTGACCGCGACGGGCGCGGTGCCCGCGCCGGCGTCGGCTGCGGGCAGCGCGGTGGAGGATCCGAACGCCGGTTCCGTGCTGACCTCGAAGTAGTAGGTGGTCTCGCCCCCGTTGGGATCGACCTTGCCGTTCAGCGTCGCGCCGGTCTGCGAGATCGCGCTCGCCGCGCTCGTGGACAGCCCCGGCGGGACGAGCGTCAGCTCCAACGCGCCCAGATCGCACCCGTCGGTGGGGCGCGGCGTGCCCAGCTCATCGGTCGCGTCACACGAGCTGCCAGCGCCGAGCGCCGGGCTGCCCGGCCCCGGCTTCATGGTCGCAAGCGACCCGCCGTTGTCCTGCAACGGTCCGAGCTCGGGATTGGTGGCGATCGGCGTCCCCGACGTGGTCGCGCCGCCCGACGCGCTCCACGATCCGATGATGCTGGGACTGGCCAGCGCGGCGCTGCTCTGGTTCGTGTTTTCGCCGTTGACCCTGTTCAGGTCGATCCCGTCGCCGCCCGTGTTGTCGTGCACGATCGACCCCGCGACCGTCACCGCCGCGCTCGTCCCGGTCCCGCTCGTGATCGTGTTCCCGAACGCCATGCTGTACACGCCGCCGCCGTGCGGCGTGCCACCACTCACGGTGTTGGCGGCGACCGTCGACCCGCTCAGCGACAGCGAGCCGTCGACGTTGAACACCGCGCCGCCAAGCCCGTCGCCCGCGCCACCGTCCCCTCCCGTGGAGAGCGTGCCCGCCGGCCCGCCGATCGCGCTGTTTCCAGACAGCGTCGAGTCGGACACCGACACGTCGCCGAACAGCGAGAACACCGCGCCACCCATCCCCGCGCCACCGCCGCCATTGATGGCAGCGCCTGTGCCCGCGCCGAAGCCGCCGGCACCGACGTCCGCGCCGCCACCGCCACCGCCACCGAAACCGCCACCGCCACCGAAGTCGCCCTCCTCGAAGGGGCTGCCGCCACCACCGCCGCCGAAGCCACCACCACCGCCGCCCGCTTCGTCGCCGCTGCCACCGCCAGCACCGACGCCGCCACCGCCGCCGCTGGGGGGAGTCGATTCGCCGCCGCTGCCAAAGCCACCGCCTTTTCCGCCGGTCAAGCCATAGCCGCCCGACTCGCCGCCGTTGCCGCCGTCGCCTGGGCCGCTGCCGAAGCCGCCCAGGCCGCCGCCAAGGCCGCCGGTGAAGCCGGTGGCTGCGTAACCGTCGCTCCCCGAGTCGAAGCCGCCTCCGCCGCCTCCGCCGCCTTCCGGGTAGTCGCCGGCGCCGCCGCTGACAGCGCTTGCGCCCGGGGCCGTCCCACCGAAACCACCGCCGTTTTCGCCGGCGTCCTCACCGATGCCGCCTCCGCCGGACCCTGCCGACACGTCGCTGGCGTTCCCGCCCTGCGCGATGTTGCCGCTCAACGTCACCCGCTCGAGCGCCAGCGCCCCCTGATCGAAGATCGCGCCGCCCATGCCCGCACCACCACCACCGCCGTCGGAGCCGCCGCCCCGCGCCAGCCCGTTCGAGAGCGTGAGGTCCTGCAGGGTGAGGCTCCCCGCCGGGATCCCCGACAGCCCGCCGGAGACGTAGAAGAAGCGGAACGCGGTGGCGCCACTGCGAGCGATCGTCGCGCCGTTGCCTTCGATCGTGACGGTGTCGGAGATCGCCGGCAAGCCGTCCGGCCCGAACCAGTAGTCATCGACCGTCCCAAGCGTGTAGGTCGCCCCCGCCTGCAGCACGATCGTGTAGGGCGAGCCGGCGCCGCTCACGTCGCTCGCGCAGTCCTCGTCGGCGTGCACGCCGCCCGGCTCCGCGCCCGTCTTCAGCGCCGGATTGGACACCTCGTCGGCCACCACCAGCGCGTCGCGCAACGTGCACTGGCCCTCCGGGCCCGCGCCGAGCGTGTCCGCCGTGCTCGACACGGTGATCGTCTCAGCCGCGAACGCCGCCGAGGGCGCCCCACCGAGCATCGCAACCGCGACACCCGCGCCGAGCAGCGCCAGCCACTTCCGCGCGCGGCCCCCCGGCCGCGACCGATCCCTCCCCCGACCAAGTGCCGTAGTCCCGGCCACCGGCGCTAACACTACAGCTACGCGCGCCGTTTGACGCGCGCCGGCAACGGGCGACGGTGGTTCAGCCACGTGTCAGTCGGAGGCGCACGCGTGCGGGTTGTCGTGCGGGTTGTCAATAAGCGCGCCGGCGCGAGCCAGAGGGCGGCGCCCCCGGTCGCAATGTGAAGGCGCTCCACAGGGCGCGCCGACCTACGATCTGCTCACGCCCCGCTCCGACCGGGGCGTTGCGTAGATTCCAAGTCAAATCACGGAGATTCCGACAAACCGCGAAGCGCTGCACACCGGGACTCGACATTCTGGCGCGTGGTGGTCGTGATGCTTGCGGGTCGGAGCGAGCCGGGGAGAGGACCGTGGATCGGGTAACGGATGGTGTGTTGTTGACAGGTGTGACTGGGTTCGTTGGCATGGAGTTGCTGGCGCGCTATCTGCAGCGCACCGATCGTCGCGTGTACGCCCTCGTGAGGGGCGCGGACGATCGCGCGGTCGCCGCCAGGATGGAGCGTACGCTGCTGCGCCTGTTCGGTCCCGGCCACCCTTATGCGGAGCGGGTCGTCGCCGTGCGCGGCGACATCACACGCCCGGGCCTCGGCATTCGCGGGGGGCTCGACGGGCTCTCCGAGCGGGTGAGCGAGATCGTGCACGGCGCGGCGTCCGTGTCCTTCGAGCTCAGGTTGCAGGATGCGCGCGCGATCAACGTGGACGGCACTCGGCGCATGCTCGAGCTCGCGGAGCGCTGCCAGGCCCGCGGCGGCCTGCGGCGCTTCTCCTACATCTCGACGGCATACGTCTCCGGTGCGCACGCGGGGTGCTTCAGCGAGGACGACCTCGACGTGGGCCAGCATTTTCGCAACACCTATGAGCAGTCGAAGTTCGAGGCGGAGTGTCTCGTGGCCCGCTCGCGCGGGCATCTCCCGATCACGGTCTTTCGTCCGAGCATCATCGTCGGTGAGCGCGACAGCGGCTGGACGGCGTCGTTCAACGTGCTCTACTGGCCGCTGCGCGTGTTCTCACGCGGCTCCTACTCGGCGCTGCCCGCACGCGGGCACGCGCCGGTCGACGTCGTGCCGGTCGACTACGTCGCCGACGCGACCTTCGCGCTCAGTCAAGCTCCCGAGGCCGAGGACGCCACCTTCCACCTCACCGCTGGCGCGCACGTGAGCACCGTCGGCGAGCTCATCGAGCTCGCGACCGCGTTCTTCGGACGTGAGCCACCGCGTCTGATCGAGCCGTCACTGTATCTGCGTCTGATGCACCCGCTACTCGTTCGTGCGGCTCGCGATGAGCGCTCCCGCAACGCCCTCAGGCGCAGCGAGATCTTCTTCCCGTACTTCGCCATGCGAGTCGCATACGACGATCGTCGTGCGCGCGTGGCGCTGCGCGGGACCGGAATCGCGACCACGCCGCTGCGCACCTACTTCGTGCGGCTGGTCGAGTTCGCGCTGGCCGCGGAATGGGGGCGGCGACAGATACCGCGCGTGAGCGCCACCGGCGGCATGACGCTGACGCCGAGCCGCGCGACGCGCAGCCGGGGAGCTCGACCCCACCTGGTGCTGGCGGAATGACGAGCCGGCGCCTGTCGGCGCTCGATGCGTCGTTCCTCGCGGTGGAGACGCCCACCGCGCACATGCACGTGGGCTGGGTCGCCGTGTTCGGCGCGCCCGCCGACGGGCGACTGCCGAGCTTTCAGGAGCTCCGCGATCACATCGCGGTGCGACTGGCGTACGCGCCGCGCTACCGGCAGAAGCTCGCGTCGGTCCCGCTCGGCCTGTACGCGCCGGAGTGGACCGACGATCAGGCCTTCTCGGTCGATCGTCACGTCTACCGCGCGCCGGGACCGCTGGACGACCTGGTCGATGAGGTGATGTCGATACCGCTGCGCCGCGATCGCCCGCTGTGGGAGATGTGGATCTGCGAGAGCACCGAGGACGGCCGCCTGGCGATCGTCGGCAAGACCCATCACTGCATGGTCGACGGCCTCGCCGCGGTCGAGCTCGCCTCGCTGCTGCTCGACCCCACGCCGGAGACCGTCGTCTGCGAGCCCGACGGCTGGCGCGCCGCGCCGGAGCCCGGTGGCGAGCGCCTGCTGGCGCGCGGGCTGCGCGATCTCGTCTCTCAGCAGCTCGGCCTGCTGCAGTTGCCGTTGCGGGTGGCGGCCGCCCCCGCCCCCGTGGCACGCCAGACGGCCGCGGGCGCCCTGCGGGCGACCCGCGCCCTGAGCCACCTGCTGCGGGCCGCGCCCGCGAGCGTGCTCAACGGACAGCAGTCGCCGCTGCGGCGCCTGGCCTGGACTCAGCGCCCCCTCGCCGACCTGCGCAAGATCAGGAGCGCGTACGGAACGACGATCAACGACGTGATCCTGGCCGCCGTCGCCGGCGGCATGCGCGCCTACCTGATACGCCGCGGCGAGGAGCCGGTCGCGCTCAAGGTGATGGTCCCGGTGAGCGTGCGCAGCGACGAGGACGTCCTCGGCAACCACATCTCGTTCGTGTTCACCGAGCTGCCGTGCGACGAACCAGACCCGGTCGGTCGCCTCTACCAGGTGCACGCCTCCATGATCCGGCGCAAGCGCGACGGCGTGCCCGAGGGATCGGACCTGGTGCTGAAGGCCGCGGCGCGCACCCCGGTGACGGTGCAGCGGACGCTGTCGCGGCTGATCGCCGGCCCGCGCACGTTCAACCTGGTGGTGTCCAACATCCCCGGACCCACCGTGCCGATGTACATGCTCGGCTGCCCGCTGCAGGCCGCCTACCCGGTCGTCCCGCTGGCCGAACACCACGCCGTGTCCGTCGGCATGATCACCGTCCACGACCAGGCCTGCTTCGGCGTCTACGCCGACCGCCAGGCGCTGCCCGACGCGGACATGCTCGCCCGCGACATCGACGGCGCGATCACCGAACTGCTGATCGGCACACACAAGATCGTGGAGCCGGCCGAATCGCTGCTAGCGCGCGCCCACGCGGCTTCGCTGCACGCGGTGAGCCCGTCCCCCGCCCGTCCCCAACCGCTCGACGGCCAACCGCTCGACGGCCTGGCCGAAGAGCCGTTCGCAGCAGAGCCGGGGCGGCCGACTCAGGCGTGAGCTCCGGCGCGCTGGAGGCGGGCCGATCTGTCTGACCCGCGGGCACCGGTGGCGCGCAGCGGCGCTCCTCGCCCGGCGGGCTCGGCGGCCTGCGCAGGACCGCCGTGGATTGCGAGGAACGCAGCGACGACGAGGGGGTCGAACTGGCTGCCAGCTCCGCGCCGAATCTCCTCGACCGCCTGCTCGACCGGCCACGCGGACTTGTAGGGGCGATCATGGGTGAGCGCGTCGAACACGTCCGCAACCGCGACCACCCGTCCGACGAGTGGGATCTCCTCACCGGCCAGGCCGTTCGGATATCCGCTGCCGTCCCAGCGCTCGTGATGGCTTGCGGCGATGATCGTGGCCATCTGCAGCACCGGTGAGCCGCTGCCGTCGAGCAGGCGCGCGCCCAGCGCCGCGTGGGTCTTCATGACCTCGAACTCCTGCGCTGTCAGCTTTCCGGGCTTGAGCAGGATGCAGTCCGGGATCGCGATCTTCCCGACGTCGTGCAGCGGCGCGGCCTCGCGCAGACGCAGGATCTGCTCCGAGCCCAGCTCGAGCCTGGCGGCGATCTCCGCCGAGGTCTGCCCCACCCGCTGGGTGTGCTGGAAGGTGTCGTCGTCGCGGTACTCGGCGGCGAGAGCCAGGCGGTGCAGCATTTTCGTACGGGAGTCCTCCAGCTCGCGTGTTCGCTCGGCGACTTCGGCCTCGAGCACGTGCGCGTGGTTGGCGAGCTGCTGCTCGGCCTCGCGCTGGACGGTGATGTCGCGCGCCACCGCGTGGATGACGTCCTCGGAGGGCGAGCTGGTGGCGCTCCACTCCAACCATCGGTAGGCCCCGTCGGCGGCGCGGAAGCGGTTGCGGAACATGATCGTCTCGTGCGATCCCCCGGCCAGCGCGTCGTGCTCGGCGTCGGTCGCCTCCTGGTCGTCCGGGTGGACGAGCTCACGGGTGGGTCGCAGGCGCATCGCCTCGGCGGAGTAGCCCAGCGTGCGCTCCCATGCGGGGTTCACGCGCGTGAACCGGCCACTCATGTCTATCGTCGCCAGCAGGTCGAGCGAGGACTCGAAATAGCGGGAGAGCTCGGCTTCCAGCCGGCGGCGGTGATCGACGAAGCTGCCGAGCAGCGTGCCGAGGAGCAGAAACGCGACCATCCAGCAAAGGTTTCCCAGCACGCTCACATCGAACTCTTGCGCGGAGAGATCCCACGTGGCGATCAACGCGAGCCCCACCAGCGCGCCCGCCAGTCCGCCGCGAAGGCCGAAGCGGAGCGCGAGCAGCGCGATCGGCACCACGTACAGGACTTCCAGCGCGTCGGGAGCAGTGGCGTCCTGCGCTTGGAGCGCGTAGACCCCGGCGAACAGCACGAGCGCGGTCACGATCGTCTGTGGACCGTCGAGCGTCAGCCACTGACGCGGTGGGCGCACATGCGCCAGGTGCGGACGCGCAACCATGCTTGCTCATCGTGCGCGCACGGCTTTGCGCATGAGCGTGCGGCGAGCAATGGACAGATGTTCCGACAAACGGACTTTCGGACAAGCAGCCTCTGGCGGAGTGGCCGGCCCCGAGGTCCTGGTATTTTTGGGACACGCTGATCGGCCCAAAACCGGCCCGGAGCCAGCCTCAGGGGCCTTGACACGAGGGAGGGAGTCCCTATGCGATTTCAGGCAGTGTGTCTCAGGCGCTCCGCGATCACGGTGGTTGCGGCGCTGTCGGCGCTGGGGGGCATGTGCGGCGTCGCGGCCGCTGCGCCAACCGCCATCAGCGTCATCGACGCAGGCGGTCAGCTGCCGGCGCCGATCTCGACCACCGATTGCCAGGCCGACTTCGGGATCAGCTGCTACACGCCGCTGCAGTACCACACGGCGTACGGCCTGAATCCGCTCTACTCCTCCGGTATCACCGGCGCGGGCAAGACGATCGTGATCGTCGACGCCCTCGGCTCGCCGACGATCCAACGCGACCTGCAGACCTTCGACGCGCAGTTCGGGCTGCCCAACCCGAACCTGCGGATCGTCCGCTTCGGCGCGATCCCGCCGTATGAACCGACCAACGAAACGGACTTCGGTTGGGCGATAGAGACCACGCTGGACGTGGAGTACGCCCACTCGATCGCGCCCGGCGCGAACATCGTGCTGGCCGAGACCTCGGTTCCGGAGACCGAGGGCGTGACCGGCTTCCCGCAGATCATGCAGGCCGAGGAGTCGCTGATCGACCAGGGCGTCGGCGACGTCATCTCGCAGAGCTTCGGGGCGACCGAGAACACGTTCCCCGGATTCAGTCAGGGCAACTACTCCAGCCTGCTGGACCTCCGCTACGCCTTCGAGGACGCGCAGCGCCACGACGTGACCGTCCTCGCAGGGTCCGGCGACGAGGGGGCCACCAACTACGAACTGGACGAAACGACGCTGTATCCGTATCGAGTGAACTCGTGGCCGTCGTCTGACCCGCTGGTCACGTCGGTGGGGGGCTCGCAGCTGTACCTGAACGACGAAGGCAGTCGAGTGCACCCGGACACGGTCTGGAACGACGGCTTCGGGGCAGGCGGCGGCGGCGTGTCGGCCGTATTTCAGCGGCCGTTCTTCCAGAACGGCGTGGCCAACGTGGTCGGAGGCCGGCGCGGAACGCCGGATATCTCGATGAGCGCCGCGGTCAACGGCGGCGCCTGGGTGTACTGGTCGTTCCCGGGCTTCTCCGACGAAGGCTGGAACATCGTCGGCGGGACCTCTGAGGCGACACCGATCTTCGCCGGCATCGTGGCCTTGGCCGACCAGGTGGCGGGGCACCGGCTGGGCGAGATCAACCCTGGCCTCTATCAGCTCGGCGAGCAGTCCCAGTACTGGCATCGGCCGACCGGAATCGTGCCCATCACCGAAGGCAACAACACGTTTGCAGGCGTGACCGGCTATGAAGCCACCCCCGGCTATGACCTGGCCGCCGGGTGGGGCACGATCAACGCCAACCAGTTCGTCCGCGCGTTGGCCCAGTTCTAAAAGCGGCTGCGGAGTCCCGGGCGCGTCAGCTCGCGAGCGCCCGGGACGGCAGCCGGTCGAAGAAGCGGCCGAGCACGTAGCTGGGAACCGCGGCGATGACCATGATCGTGAGCGCGAACGGCGCGGCCTGTCCGTATGCGAGGTTCTGCTGGTAGGCCCAGAACTGGGTGGCAAGCGTCTGCACGCCCGTCGGGATCAGGATCAGCGTGGCGGTTAGCTCGGTCACCGCCATCAGGAACACCAGGCAGAAGGCAGCCGCCAGCCCGGGGCCGACGAGCGGGAGCGTCACTCGCCACAGCACGGCCCGCCGCCGCTGGCCGAGCGAGCGGGCGACCTCGTCGAGACGGACCGGCGCCTGCGCGACCGACGCCTTCACCCCGACCAGCGCGAGCGGGAAGAACAGGACCGCGTAGGCGATCACCAGCAGCGGAGCGCTCTGATAGAGGAAGCCGTCGGCGTAGCGCTCGGTGAAGTAGGAGAACGCGAGCGCGATCACCAGACCGGGCATCGCGAGCACGAGGTAGGTGCTGCGCTCCAGCAACTGGTAGATCCGCCCCTGATGGCGGACGGCGAGCAGGGCCACGGGCAGCGCCATGACGGTGGCCAGGGCGGCGGCGAGCCCGCTGTAGAGGGCGGTGTGCCAGGCGGCGTCCAGCAGCGAGACGCCCGTCAGGAACGCGTGCCCGGCCTCGAGCATCCAGTAGACGCTGGCGCCGACCGGTACGCCGAGCGCCAGCACGACGAGCGCGGCGAAGCCGGCGAGCACCGCGGGCTTGGCGCGTCCCAGCGGCTGGGGATGGGCCACCCGTTGCGCGAGCGGGCCCGACCTGCTGACCCGACCGCGGCCGCGGGCGAGCCGCTCGCCCAGGAGCACCACCAGGCTGACGAGCACGAGCACGAGCGCCAGCGCACAGGCCGTCGGCACGTTGAACGAGACGTTGAACTCGGTGAAGATCTCGGTCGTGAAGGTCTGATAGCCGAGGATCTCGAACGCGCCGTACTCGGCCAGGATGACGAGGGTGACCAGCAGGCAGCCGCCGAGGATCGCAACCCGAGCCTGTGCCAGCGTGATCCGCCAGAACGTCCACAGGCGCCCGACGCCGAGGCTGCGCGCCACCTCCTCCTGCCCGGGGTCGGCGCGACGGAAGCTGGCAGCGACCGGCAGATACACGAGCGGGTAGACCGCCAACGTCATCACGAGCACCGCGCCGCGGAAGCCCTGCACCCAGGTGCTGAGCGAGGCCCAGCCGAAGCTCACCACGAAGTCCGGGATGGCAAGCGGCACGACCACCAGCACCGCCCACAGCCGGCGACCCGGCAGGTCGGTCCGCTCGACGAACCATGCCGCGGCGGTGCCGATGACGGCGCACAGCACGGTCACGACGACGGTCAGACGGACCGTGTTCCACAGCAGCGTGGCCGTCAGCGACCTGAACATGAGGTGCACGATCGTCGAGGTCCCGGCGCCGTGCGCCTCGATCAGCAGGAACACGAGCGGCAGCACCAGGACGACGGCCACGGCCGCGCTGAGCGCGATCAGCGCGCGCGGCCGGCGCCTCAAAGCAGCCCGGCCTTGCGCAGCAACGCGATCGCCGCCGAGCCGTCGCCGAGCTGTGGGATCGTGATCTGGTTCGGCTGCAACTGGTCGAAGGGGGTCTCGGGCGCCGCCGTGGCGACCCCGGAGGCGATCGGGTACTCGAAGCTGATCGAGTGGGCGATGATCTCCTGGCCCTGCCTGCTGACGAGGAACGCGAGGAACTTCTGGGCGGCGGCCTTGTGCGTGGAGGACTTGAGGATGCCCGCGCCCGAGACGTCGATCACGTAGCCGGGGTCGCGTGCGGCGAAGTAGGCGATCTGCGAGTGCACGTTCGACGCGCCCAGCTCGGCCCGCAGGCGATACCAGTAGTACTGGTTGACCACTCCGAAGGCAACCGCTCCGCGATTGACCTCGTCGGCGATCGTCTCGTTGTCGGGGTAGATGTGGCTGCCGGCGTTTTCGTCGATGCCCCGCAGCCATTTCAGGGTGGCTGCTTCACCGTAGGAGTGCGCCAGGGAGGTGACGATCGGCTGGAAGTCCGTCTCGCCCGCCGCGAACGCGAGCTTGCCCCTGTAGCGGGGTTCGGCCAGCTGCAGCACGGTGCTCGGAAGCTGGGCCCGGCTGATGAGGCTGGGGTTGTAGATGAGCACGCTGACGCGAGCCGACACGCCCACCCAGTCGCCCTGCGGCGAGTCATACCGACTCGGAGCGCTCGCGAGCGTCGACGGATCGACCGGGGCGAGCAGGCCCTTGCCCTGCAGGTACTCCAGGGCGGGCGAGTTCTCGGTGTAGATGACGTCGGCGGGCGAGTTGGAGCCCTCGGTCACGATCTCGTCCGTGAGCGTGTCCTCGTCGTCGCTGCGCACGTTCACCGCGATGCCGGTCGCCTTTTCAAAGCCGGCGACCAGCGAGTCGGTCGTCTGCTCGTGCTGGCCGTTGTAGAGGGTGATCGACTGGCCGCCGCTCCCGCAGCCGGCGAGCAGAGCGAGCGCGAGCATGAGCGTGAGCGTGAGCGCCAGCGCCCGCAGGCCGACGTTGTGCGCCTTGGGCACGGCGCTCACGCCGCGGCTCCCGGGCAGATCGCGTCGACCCTGTCGACCGCGATGCTGACGGCAGCGCTGGCCGCGCGCTCGGCGCGGCGCTCGGCGGCGACGGTCTGGTAGGCGGCGGCCAGATCGTCGATGGCCTGGTGCAGCTTCTTGTCAGACGTGCGGATCTGGCGCAGCGGAAGGATCTGGGCCTGCGCGTAGCCCAACGGATCGGCCTTCGCTTCGGGACCGTCGCTCAGCACCGCTTCGACCTGCTTGCAGGTCTGCTTGACCTCGGCGCTTGACGCGGTCGCCGGCGAGGACCCGCAGGCGCCGAGCAGCGCGGTGATGAGCGGCAACGCGACGACGGTAGCGCCCGCTCGATACCACTGACCGACGCGGCACAGACCATCGCGCCGAGGAGACGAGCCTGACCGCTGATGGATCTGGTGGGCATGGGGCATTGCGCGACCGCTGGTGTGAAATCCGACTGTGGAACTCGGGTATACCGGACCGTAGCATAAGTTAGGGCACCCTAATCCCCTGCCCGCCGGCGAGCGGGCATGTCGAGCGCCAGATCCGACACGACCGCGCTGGACGGCGTCGTGGCTAGGTCGCGAGAGCGCTCATGCGCGCGAGCGCCGGAGCGTCCGCGCCGGCGATCTGCCCCAGCGACGCGAGCGCGTCAGGTAGGTCCATCGCGCCCGCCTGGAGCATCTCCTCGATGTCCGCCCAGTCCTTTGTCCGGCTGAGCAGCGCCTTGAACACCGCGAGCGACGTGCAGCCGAGCACGGGAACGACGCGGCCCGAGAAGGGCACCTGGCGCACGCCCCGTGCGACCTCCTCGTGGAACGGGTGCACGTTGAGGAAGACGTCGATCGGCGTGTCCTGCCACCACAGCCGTACCTGCCCCTCCGCTTCGGCCGTCGCGAGGTCGGCCGAGCTCCTGGCCACCGCGTCCGGGAGGGCCGCGAAGACATCGTTGGCGAGCTCCGGTCCGACGAACACGTTGACGTCCAGGTCGCGCGTCCCGCGCGGCTCTTCGGTGCAGTACGCGAGCGCGATCGCGCCGCCGAACGCGTGCGCAAGGCCGGCCGCCGAGAGCGCGTCGTGGATCTCGATCAGCCTGCTGGCGAGGACGCTCATGCCGCGAGGCGACTCAGCGACGGATACGCGAGCTCGCCGCGCGGTCGCTGCGGCAGCTTCTCCGCCAGATCGAGCACCTGCGCGAGGATCGCGCCCGCCCGCGCAAGGTCCAGCCGCTCGGCCGGCGGCCCCACCGTGATCTCCAGCCCGGCCGCCGCGACGATACGCGCGAGCGCCGCGACCGCCGGCTGGCGGTGGCCGTGCTCGTACGCGCTGAGCACGGAGCGGGGCATGCCCGTTCGGCGGGCGAGCTCCGCCTGGCTCAGGCCGCTCTCGTGGCGGACCTCGCGGATCAACTCGCCCGCGACCCCGGCGTCGGCGTCCAGCGCAATGGCGCTCATACGGCCGATGTTAGCGGATCCGCGAACAGCTGGCCCGGAGTTCGCGTATCCGCGACGTCAACTGCTTCGGCCGAGCGCGACCATGCGCTCTATCGGCACCCTGGCCCTGGCGGCGATCTCGGGCGGCACGCGCACCTCGAACTGCATCTCGCGCAGCGCGTCGCGGAGCTTGGGCAGGGTGATCATCTTCATGTACCTGCACGACGCCTCCGCGTTCGCCGGGATGAACTCCACGTCCGGGGCGGCCATCCGCAGCGGGTACAGCATGCCGATCTCCGTCGCCACCACCGCCTCGCGACGCGTCGACGGGCCGGATGCCCCGTTGCCGGACGCGAGCTCCCCCTCCGGGGACGATGCGGCCTGCTCGGCGTACTTCAGCATCCCGCCCGTGGAGAGCATGTGCACACCCTCGGCCGACACGTCGCCCGCGGCCACGTACTCCATCACGCTGGTCGAGCAGCCGCACTCGGGGTGGATCAGGAAGTCGGCGCCGGGGTGCGCCGCGCGCGTGGCCTCGATGTCCGCCGGGCGGATGCCCGCGTGCACGTGGCACTCGCCGTCCCACACGTGCATGCGCCGGTCGAGCCGCTTCTCGACGTACGCGCCGAGCCACATGTCCGGGCCGAACAGGATCTCGGTGTCCGGGCCGTGGGTGTCGTAGATGTGGCGCACCACGTCCACCGCGTTGGCGGACGTGCAGCAGTAGTCGGTCAGCGCCTTGACCTCGGCGGTCGTGTTCACGTACATCACCACCACGCCCTTCGGGTACTCGGCCTTCCACGCGGCCAGCTGGTCGAAGTCGATCGAATCCGCCAGCGAGCAGCCGGCGTCCAGGTCGGGGATCAGGACGGTCTTCTCCGGACACAGGATGGAGGCGGTCTCCGCCATGAAGTGCACGCCGCAGAAGACGATCGTCTGCGCATCGTCGGCCGCGGCCGCCCTGCGCGAGAGCCCGAGCGAGTCGCCGACGTAGTCGGCCACGTCCTGCACCTCCGGCACCTGGTAGTTGTGGGCGAGGATCACCGCCCGGCGCTCGCCCGCCAGCGCGCGCACCTCCGACTGCAGCTCGGCGATCTCAGCGTCCGACAGAGCCGCCGCCGACCCCTGGCTGGGAGCCATCGGCAGGGTAGGGGCCATGGGCAGGTTCATGGCTGAGCCTCCATGATCAGGGAGAGGTCGAGGGCGGGCGCCGAGTGGGTCAGGGCGCCCATCGAGATCCATTCTATCCCCGTCTCGGCGAGCGCCCGGAGCGTGCGCAGCGTCACGCCACCGCTGGCCTCGAGCTCCGCGCGGCCGGCCACCTGGGCGACCGCCGCGCGCAGCTGGGACTCGTCCATGTTGTCCAGCAGCAGCCGCCGCGCGCCCGCCGCGAGCGCCTGGTCGATCTCCTCGGGGTTGCGCACCTCCACCTCCAGCGTGCCCGCCAGCTGCGGCGCGTGCTCGCGCGCGCGCGCGACAGCCTGGGCGATGCCGCCGGCGGCCGTGATGTGGTTCTCCTTGATCAGGATCGCGTCGTACAGACCGACGCGATGGTTCGTGGCTCCTCCGGCTGCCACCGCCGCCTTCTCCAGCGCACGCAGGCCGGGCGTCGTCTTGCGCGTGTCCAGCACCCGCGCGCCCGTCCCCCGCACCTCGCGCGCCGCGCGCGCTGACAGCGTGGCGATGCCCGACAGGTGAGCGAGGAAGTTCAGCGCGGTGCGCTCGCCCGTGAGCAGCGCCCGCGCGCGGGCCGAGATCGTCAGCACCGGGCCCCCCTGCTCGCGCCACACGCCCTCGTCGACGAGCCGCTCGAAGCGAGCGTCGGGGTCGAGCAGCGCGAACGTCGTCTCGGCGGCGTCCAGGCCGTATATCGCGCCGGGCGCCTTCTGCGTGATCAGCGCGCTGGCCCGCGCCTGCGCGTCCACGGTCGCGAGCGTCGTCACGTCGCCAGTGCCGAGGTCCTCCGCCAGCGCCGCTTGCACGAGCGCCGCCGTGTCGGCGTCCAAAGTCGAGCTCACCGCGCTTCAGCATAGGATCAGCGACATGGACACGCGCTCCGCCGCAGACTCGCGCGCCACGCTCGCCCACTGGATGGGGCCGCTCGACGCCAACGGCGCCGGCTTCGTGCACGGCGGCACGGTCATGAAGCTGTGCGACGAGGCCGCCGGGCTGGCCGCCGTCAAACACTGTCGCAGCAGGGTGGTGACCGCCAGCATGGATCGCATGACCTTCATGATCCCCATCCACGTCAGCGAGCTGGTCACCTTCCAGGCCGCCGTCAACGCCGTCTGGCACACCTCCATGGAGGTGGGCGTGCGGGTCGACACGGAGAACCCCCGCACGGGCGAGCGCCGGCACAGCAACAGCGCCTACCTGACGATGGTGGCGATCGACGAGCACGGCAACCCGATGCCGGTGCCGCCGCTGCTCACCAGCACCGACGAGGAGCGCCGTCGCGAGAGCGAGGCCCAGCTTCGCCGCAGCAACCGGCTGGCCGAGCGCGAGCAGATCCAGGCCGCTCGCTGACCCTAGCGCGCGGCGCCGCGGGTGCAGGCGTCTGCGCCTATCCGTGCGCGGCCGTCTGTGCCTATCCGTGCGACGCCGTCCGCGCCTATCCGTGCGACGCCGCGCTGGAGAGCAGGTACGCACGGACGAATCCATCGAGGTCTCCGTCGAGGACTCGCTGGACGTCGCCCATCTCGTACCCGGTGCGGGCGTCCTTGACCATCGTGTACGGGTGCATCACGTACGAGCGGATCTGCGAGCCGAAGTTGACGTCCTGCGCCTCGCCCTTCTCGCGCGCGATCTCCTCCTGGCGTTCGCGCTCCTTGCGTTCGAGCAGCTTCGCGCGCAGCATCGCCATCGCCGTCGCGCGGTTGGAGGACTGCGAGCGCTCGTTCTGGCACTGCACCACGATGCCCGTCGGTCGGTGGGTGATGCGCACCGCGGAGTCCGTCTTGTTGACGTGCTGGCCGCCCGCGCCCGACGCGCGGTAGGTGTCCACCTGCAGGTCGTCCTCGTTGATCTCGATCTCGCCCGTGTCCTTGACCACCGGCGCCACCTCCACGCCGGCGAAGCTCGTGTGGCGGCGGTGGGCGGAGTCGAACGGCGACAGGCGAACCAGCCGGTGCACGCCGCGCTCGGCGCCGAACAGCCCGTACGCGTTCTCGCCCGACGCCCTGAACGTGGCCGACTTGATCCCCGCTTCCTCGCCCGCGCTCACCTCCAGCAGCTCGACGTCGAAGCCCCTGCGCTCGGCCCAGCGCATCAGCATCCGCAGCACGATCTCCGCCCAGTCCTGCGCGTCCGTCCCCCCCGCTCCCGCGTTCACACTCACCAGCGCGTCGCCCGAGTCATAGCGCCCGGAGAACAGCCGCTGCTCCTCGAGCGTCGCCAGGCGCTCCTCCACCGACGCGATCTGCTCGTCGACCTCCGCCTGCAGCGAGGAGTCCTCGGCGGCCATCTCCGCCAGCCCGTCGAGGTCGTCCACGTCCGCCTGCAGCGTGTTGAACATCTCCACGCGCCTGGACGCGCGCGCGTGCTCCGAGGACACCGCCGCCGCCCGCTCGGAGTCGTCCCAGAAGCCCTCCGCGCCCATCTCGTCCTCCAGCGCAGCCACGCGCTCGCTCAGCCCTGCCGGGTCAAAGATAGTCCGAGAGCAGCGTCATCTGCTCACGGATTGCAGCCAGGCGCTGGGGCGTGGACTCGCTGGGGGCGGCTGTGGCCATGCCCCAACGCTATCAGTGGCGGTGGCTGGGGCCGGGCGGCCCGACCAGCGGGGCGGGATCGTGTGTTCCCTGCGTGTGCGCTGTGTGTGACCTGCGTGTGACCTTGGTCTGGCCTACGTGTGCCCTGGCTGGGGTGGCTGTTGCTTTTTCAGATGCTGTATAGCCATGGCGATACAGTCCGACGCTGCTGAGGTGGCGCCGGACTACCCCGCCGCCGCGGACTCGCGCTGTCACCAAAGCACCGGCACGTCGTACGGGTTGCCATGGTGTGCTGCGCGCGTGCACCGAGCGTAGGTGGCGATGTAGGCTAGGATCCGCGAGCGATGCTCAGCAAATAAGGATAGTTCGGAGATACGGGATGCGGTCAGTCGGGATTGTTTGCTTGATGGTCGTTGCGCTTTCCGTCAGTGGAGCTACGGCGGCCGAGTCGTCTGCGACCGAGACGCTGTTGACGCTTTACGCCAACGGCGAACCGGTTCAGATGGGGCCGGCGTTCGGCGATCCGTTCGAAATCGCGACCACGGGTCCTGTCAAGATCTTCGTCCCCGCAACCGGGCTGTCAATATCATGCCCCGCCGATCCCGAGTTCCAGTCGCTGGGATGGCTCGAATCAAACGGGCAGGCCACGGACATCGTTCAGACCAACGGCTACTACGCCGGGCCGGCCAGGGAATGCTCGGGGACGAGGTTTGGAGGGCTTCTGCTCGACGGCACGCTCCATTTCAGCGCCAGCGGCAGAATCGTGATGGGGTGGAATGAGCTTCTGGAACACTGGCCGCAGCTCGAAATCAATGGCTGCTACTTCCTCGGGCGGCTCAGATCCACTACGACGCTGCCTGGTCCACTGACGTTCACGTTCAGAGGCGCGATGAGGAGCCACGGAGCAGGATGCCCCTCGGTGGTTTACATCAGAGTCGGGCCATTCGAAGCTTTCTACGACTCCTACAGGGTCGAAGGGCGCATCTCGCCGTAGCTGGACGCTTCACCCCGTGTCCACCAGCGGCTGATGCGGTTCACCACAGCACAGGCACGTCGTAGGCCCCAATCCGCGCATCGTTGGTGACCAGCGTCAGGTTCTCGCTCTGCGCCTGGGCGACGAGCATCCGGTCGAAGGGGTCGCCGTGGTGAGGCGGCAGCGCCCCGGCGAGGTAGGCGTGCTGGAAACTGACACCCAACTCGCCGAACCTGGCCGCCGCGATCGACTCGAGGAGGTTCTCCGGCACCTTGAGCTTCCCAGAGGCTCGCTTGATAGCGATCTCCCAGATGCTCGCCGCGCTGACATACGCGGGCACCACTCCAGCGTCCAGAACACCACGGACGGTGGGCGACAGGCGATCGGTGTCGCCGACACTCCACAGGAGCGCATGCGTATCCAGCAGGAGCGGGCTCAATCCCGCATGCCGAACAGACGCTCTATCTCCTCGTCCGGCTCGTCGAAGTCATCGCTCATCCAGATCTGCCCGCGCAGATCCCCCATTCGACGGCGGACAGCCGGCTCGTCGTAGCGGACCAGCTTCGCCACCGGCCGTTGCCCCCGACGAATCACGATCTCCTCGCCGTCGCTCACGCGCTCGAGCAGGCTGGAGAGCTGTGTTTTTGCCTCGGTGACTGTGACGACGGCCGGTGTGCGAGTCTCCGACATGGCAGACATCGTATCAGACCTGGTCGACCTGGTCTGCTGACGGCGTCGAGGAGGCGCTGATCACGCTACGCAACGTTTGGAGGCGTGCCCATACCGTCCAACGCCGCACAGCGCTGCCGAACATGCTGCTAGAGTATTCCTAGCATGTCTGCAACGTATATAAGACAAGGGGCGAACGATGCCAGGAATCACAGATGAGAAGCTGGGAGCAGTCGTGAGGGCGATCGTGCGGGAGGCCATGCTGGAGATCCGCGCGGCAAGGGCGGTCGAGCCGAATGGAGCGGCCTCGGCGCCGCCCCCAACCGACCTATCCCCTTACGACATGGTCGGCTTCGCGAAGCTCGTGCTGCAGGAGTCGGGTCCGCTACACGTCAGAGAGCTGGCGAAGCGAATGTACCTGCTGGGGTTCCAGCACCGCCGCGTGCCGGCCAACCCGAGGCAGCTGGAGTCGTCGCTCAACAGCCTCGCCTCGCCGTCGCGGCAGCCCAGCGAGTTCGTGCGAGTAAAGCCACGCACGCTCGCTCTGAAGTAACCGCGTGGCCGACAACGCGAGTGCGAATACCACGTTCGCAGCACCGGGGCTCGGGTCTGGGACCCTAATCCGTTGTGCGGTCGCCGGACTGAGCCATCGGCCGGCGATGAGAGCGCGGCAGCAGTCCACAGCTCGCGCGTGCCGCCAGCGCCAGCGCGCGGCGGCGGTTACTCGTAGCCCGCGACGCGCAGCGCCGCCAATGTGACCATGAGCGTTCGCGGTGTCGCGCCGAGGGCCTTGAAGCCGTACCGCTCGTAGAAGGCGGCGGCCCTCTCATCTGCAGCGTGGACGACTATCGCGCGTACAGCGACCTGCTGCGCGGCCGCACAGACCCGACTGAGCGCATCGTCGAGCAGCGCCGCACCGAGTCCTCGACCCTGATGACTCGAATCGATCGCGAGGCGTGCGAGGATCGCGACAGGGATCGGAAAATGGCGCGAGAGCCCGTCACGAACCTCGGGCGTAGCCGCGGAGTGCTCGAGTTGGCCGGCGAGCAGCGTGTAGTAACCACAGACGGTGCGTCCGTCGGTCGTGGCGACGAAGGTGCGTGCTGCGTCGCGACGCTCGTTCTGCCCGGCGTACCGCACCAGCCATAGGTCAAGCAGCTCGTTGCCACAGTGAAAGCCCGAGGACTCGTGCCGTGCGGCGTCGTAGCGCTCAGCGCCGGTGAAGCGGGCATTCACGCGCGGCGGCGCAGGTCTCGCAGACGGGCGACGGTGTCCTGATCGACGCTCTCGAGTGCGTCCAGGAAGCGCACGGCCTCGTCGGCGCTCAGCGCGAGCTTCTGCTGGTCAGCGAGGACCTCCTGCGCCCGTGCGCGCGCTGCCCGGCGGAAGAAGTCACTCAACGTCTCGCCCACCGCTGAGGCCGCGGCGCCGTCAATCTGGCGCTCCTCGTCGGTCAGGCGAAGCTCGATTCGCTGGGTACGCATACGAGCATCGTACGGACATCGTACGGCTACGTCAACCTACCCCAGTGGTTGCCGGTGGTGGCGCGCTCGATCAGGGCCCTCCAGGCAATCGTGGCCGCGCCTCAAGCGGGGCCGCGAACCGCGGAGGCGTTGAGACGCACGTAGTCCAGCGGTGGGCGCACCCCCGCCACCACTGCCGCCGCGAAGCCCTCCCGACGCTCCTCCGGCAGGCGCGCAAGGTGCGCGGCGAGGATCGACGTGCGCACGAACGCGTACACGTCCTGTGGGTACGTGGGGCGCTCCTCCAACCAGCACCGAGTCGCCGTGAAGCCCGCGTCGTGCAGACGCCGCTCCGTCTCCTGCGGCGCAGCAAAGACCCACGGCGAGAAGCCGACGAGCTCCGGAGCGCTGTCGCGGGCGACCGCCTCGATCACCTCGCGCACGCCATCGATGTTGCCCTGTCCCCCACACTGGATCTCGAGCACGCCGCCCGGCCGCAGCGCCCGGGCCAGCCGTGCCCACAGGCGATTGTGGTCGGGGACCCAGTGCAGCGCGGCCGTCGAGACGATCGCGTCCACCGGCTCGTCCAGATCCAGATCGAGCGCATCCTGGCACCACACCTGCGCGCGGTCGCCGAGCCGCCCGCGCGCGAGTGCCACCATGTCCGCCGACGCGTCCATCGCCAGCACGCGGCCCCGTGGCACGAGCGCCAGCAGCGCCTCGGTGACGCGCCCGGTGCCGCAGCCGACATCAAGGACGGTCGCGTTCTGCGCGATGCCGTCGAGCCGCGCCAGAACCTCCGATGCCCACGCCTGCTGCGGCTCGCTCGTTCGGTCGTAGGTGCTCGCGTCCCAGGGGGTGCCCACCACGTCAGGCTAGCGGCCGGCGGCACCGCTAAGGATGCTTGACAACCAGCAGCGCGCCCGCGCCGGTCGGCACCAGCGCGTCCATCACTCGGGCGTCGCCCCCGACGAGCTCGCGGAACTCGGCCACCTCGTGCTCATGCGAGATCGCGTTGTCCACGACGAGCATCCCGCCGGTCCTCAAGGTGCGCACCAGATCGGGCCAGTAGCTGACGTACTCGGGTCGTTCGGCGTCGAGGAAGATGAGGTCCCAGGCGGCATCGGCCGACTTCGCCAGACACGCTCGCGCATCTTCCACGCGCAGCTCCGCGAACGCCTCCAGGCCGACATGCCGGAGATTCTCATCGGCTTCTGCCACGCGCTTGGGCTCGATCTCGACACTCGTCAGCGCTCCGCCACAGGCTCTCGCCGCGTCCGCGAGCCAGATCGTCGAGTACCCGTTGGACGTGCCGAGCTCGAGCACACGCTTGGCTCTCAGGCCGCGCGCCAGCACTCCGAGCAGGCGCGCCGTCTCCGGCTCCACATTGCGCAAGCGCTGGAGCCGATCCTCCAGCACGGCGTCATGGTCGCGTCCGCTCCGGTGGAGCCCGGTCAGAAAGCCTTCCAGCTGTACGTCCATCGCTCGACCTACGCCCGCAGGCCCTTCACGCGGCCTGCGTGGCGGCGCCGCGCGCCTCGTCCAGCAGCAGCGCGATTGCACGTCGCCGCTCGGCGGGATGCGCGCGATCGAGAGTCAGAACGCCGTCGAGATGGTCGATCTCGTGCTGCATCAGACTCGCGCCGTAGCCCTCCACTTCAACGGCTCTCGAGCGTCCCTCCAGGTCCTGACACTCGACCCGTACCGCCACTGGCCGCTCCACCGCCACGAGCACGCTGTTGAAGCTCAGGCACCCCTCGACGAAGGTCGCACGATCGGCAGAGCTCGCCGTGATCCGCGGATTGATCGCAACGTCGACGTCTGACTCAGGCGACATCCAAAAAACGAACAGACGGCGCAGCAGACCGACCTGAGTGGCGGCGAGACCCGCTCCCGGCGCTTCGATCAGGCGCTGCTGCATCCGCACGACCTGCCGGCGCAGCAGCTCGTCGACACCGCCGACCGGCTGGGCGACCTCGCGAAGCGTCGGGTCGCCCCACTGACGGATCCAGTCGTCGGGCATGATGGGAATCATCGCAGGCGCGCGCCAGCACGAATGCTCATGCCTGCGCGCCGGGCGAGACTCACGGTACGATCCGTAGATGCGGCTCTACGTCTGCTACGGGACGCTCGGCCCCGCCAGTCACCACCCCTGCACGAGGGCCTACAAGGCGCTCGAGGCGGCTGGCTATGGCCCGCAGGTGACGCGAACCTATGGCTGCTACGGCACCGACCGCTTGTTCAAGGGTCGCCACGAGGTCAAGCGCCTGACTGGCAACTTCAAGGTGCCAACGCTCGTGCTCGACGACGGCACGGTCATCGACGACTCGAAGAACATCGCCGCGTGGGCTGCGGCGAACCCGGCGTAACGGCCATCGGCGGCCGCCGTCCTGGGCGAACCATCTCAGCGTAGCTTGATCCCCCGGGGCGCTGCCGGGCTGACCTCGGATGCGTAACGTCTGTGTCCATGCCGGAAGACGAACCGGTCAAGATCGCACCGTACGACCCCATCTGGCCTGCGCGCTTCGAGGAGGAGCGGGCAGCACTGGTCGCTGCGATCGGCGATTGGGTTGTGGGCGGCGTCCACCATGTGGGCAGCACGTCGGTGCCCGGACTCGCGTCGAAGCCCATCATCGACATCCTGGTCGGTGTCGGAGATCTGGAGGGGTCGCGTTCGTGCTTTGACCGACTCGGAGCGCTCGGATACCTGTACGCCCCCTACCGCACCACGGAGATGCACTGGTTCTGCAAGCCGGACCCGAGTCGGCGCACCCACCACCTGCACCTCGTACCGACCGACTCGGCGAGGTTTCGCGACGAGCTGGCGTTTCGCGACCACCTCCGCAGCCATGGCGGAGTTGCCCAGGAATACGGCCTCCTGAAGCGTGGCCTCGCGAAGAAGTTCGAACACGACCGCGAGGCGTACACGACCGCAAAGGCCGACTTCATTCGCGCCGCCGTAGATCGCGCCCTGCGCTAGATGGACCGGGAGGAGGCGCACCGTGGCGCCGCCGGAGGCCTGCCATCTCTGGGCAAAGCGACTCGTTGTTGTGAATTGGCCGGAGCTGCGGATACCGTGCTGCTAGCCGACTTATCGCAATATCTCCACCAACAGCACCCATGCGTTGACCGACGCCCCGAGGATTGCGCCAAGCATTCCGCCGACGATCCAGTAAAGGCCTCCGCCCGCTCGCGCAAGCAGGCTCACCGCACCGACCAGGAGTGGGACGGTGCCGGGGAGGACGAGCCACAGGTGGAAGGAAGCGCGCTCGTACTCACGTGCACCGGGCACGGTCTCGAACAGCAGCCGACAGATTGCCGTCCCAAAGCAGACGCCCACCACCAGCAGCTCGATGCCGAGAGTCGTCGTGCTCTGCCCCGGAATGAGGCAGATCACCGATGCGACCACCACGCTCAGCAGCAGCAGGAGCGTTTGGAGTGCGCGCTCGGGCAGGCCCTTGAACTCCAGGATACGCTCGATGTTGACCGAGACTGCCACGAACAGCAGCCCGGTCAGCGCGGCCGATGCGCTGGCGCTCGCGACGAACAGCTCGGTCCAGTCTTGTGCAGAATAGCCCGTCGCCACGTCCCGAACTATGTCAGGCGACTCTTGCGTCGCGATGCTGGGCCTGCTCGGTCTGGGCGTAGCACGCCTCTAGTTTCAAGAACCCGAGGACCTCGTTCTGCAGTTCCGTCACGCTGGGCGCGTGCCGTCCCTTGGCCGGTGGTCCGTCCGCCTTCTTCGCCGGAGCGCTACGCCCCGTGGCACTTCTTGAACTTCTTGCCCGACCCGCACCAGCAGGGGTCGTTGCGCCCGACCTGGTGCTCGTCGTCGAGCACGCGCTGCTCGACCACCGGCAGCGCTTCCATCTCCTCGCCGTCTTCGCCGAAGGCCGCCTGCGCCGTGCCCCCGCCACCAATCCCCGCTGCCGCGGCGGCGGCCGCCAGCGCGCCCGAGCCGGCCGCGCTGTGGCCGCCGGAGTAGGACACGCGGCCCGCGCGCGTGGAGTTGCCTGCGGCTGAGAACGGGGGGATCGCTCCCCGTCCGCCCGGCCCGCCCGCACCGCCCCCGTTCTCGCCCTCGACGTTGACCTGCACGTTGAAGATCATCCGCGCGTAGTCAGACCAAACGCTGTTCATCAGGTCGCCGAACAGCACGAACGCTTCGTTCTTGTACGCGACCAGCGGATCGAGCTGGGCGAAGCCGCGCAGGTGGATGCCCTCACGCAGGTAGTCCATGTCGAACAGGTGCTCCCGCCAGCGTTCGTCGATCGTCTGCAGCAGCAGGAAGCGCTCGAGCGCTCCCATCAGCTCGTCGCCCAGCGCCTCCTGGCGTGCGTTGTAGCGCTCCATCGCCATGTCCACGATCCTTTCGGACAGCGAGTCGCGGTCTACAGTGTCGCGGTCGAGGTCCTCGCCGCCGAGGTCGAGCGGGAACAGCTGGCCGAGCGCCGTGAACAGGCCGTCCAGGTCCCAGTCGTCCATGAAGTCGCCCGGCGTGTACTGGTCGATCGTGCGCTCGATCACCTTGGCGACTTCCTCGCGAGCCTCCTCACCGATGTTCTTGCCTTCCAGCACCTCGTCGCGGTACTTGTAGATCACGCGCCGCTGCTCGTTCATCACGTCGTCGTACTCGAGCACGCGTTTGCGGATCAGGAAGTTCTGCTCCTCGACCTTCTTCTGGGCTTTCTCGATCTGTTTGGAGAGCATGCCCGCCTCGATCGGTTCCTCGTTGCCCTCCTCGTCGACGCCGCCCAGTTTGTCGAGGATCCGGTAGATGCGATCGCCCGCGAAAAGCCGCACGAGGTCGTCCTCCGCGGACAGGAAGAAGCGCGACTCGCCCGGGTCGCCCTGGCGTCCGGAGCGCCCGCGCAGCTGATTGTCGATGCGCCTGGACTCGTGGCGCTCGGTGCCGCAGATGAACAGGCCGCCCGCCGCGACCACGTGCGCACGGCTCTCCGCCAGCTTGCGCTCGACCTCCGGCAGGATCTCCTTCATGCGCCGCTCGTAGGCCTCCGCGTCCGTCCGCTCCACGCCTTCCCGGGCCAGCTGCTGGGCGGCCAGGTGCTCGGGGTTGCCGCCGAGCTTGATGTCCACGCCGCGGCCGGCCATGTTCGTGGCGATCGTCACCGCGCCCGGCTGGCCCGCCTCGGCGACCGTCTCAGCCTCCAGCGCCGCGTGCTCGGGCTTGGCGTTCAGCACCGTGTGCTTGATCCCGCGCTTCTTCAGCCGCTCGCCCAACAGCTCTGAGACCTCCACCGAGATCGTGCCCACGAGCACCGGCTGGCCGTTCTCGTGGCGGGCGGCGATCTCTTTGACGACCGCGTTCCACTTGCCCTCCTTGGTCTTGTAGACCTGATCGTTGCGATCCTCGCGAACCATCTCCATGTTCGTCGGGATCTGCACGACCGGCAGCTCGTAGATCTTCATGAACTCGGTCGCCTCGGTCAGCGCCGTGCCGGTCATGCCCGCGAGCTTGTCGTACAGGCGGAAGTAGTTCTGGTAGGTGATCGTGGCCAGCGTCTGGTTCTCCTCCTGGATCGGCACCCCCTCCTTGGCCTCGACGGCCTGGTGCAGGCCCTCCGACCAGCGCCGGCCCTCGAGGATGCGCCCGGTGAACTCGTCGATGATCTTGACCTCGCCGTCGATCACCGCGTAGTCGACGTCGCGCTTGTACAGCGACTCGGCCCGCAGCGCCTGGATCAGGTGGTTGACCAGATGGCCGTTCTCCGCGCGGTAGAGGTGGTCGATGTTCAGGAAGCGCTCGGCCTTGGCCACGCCCTGCTCGCTGATCGCCACCGTCTTCTGCTTCTCGTCGATCTCGAAGTCGAAGTCCGCCATGAACTGCTTCTTGCTGCGCGGGTCCATGCCTTCCGGCGTCTTGCCGAGCACCATCTGCGGGGCCAGGCGCGCGAACTTCACGTACAGGTCGGCCGCCTGTTCGGGGGCGCCGGAGATGATCAGCGGTGTGCGCGCCTCGTCGATCAGGATGTTGTCGACCTCGTCCACGATCGCGAAGTAGTGCCCGCGCTGGACCTTTTCGCCGAGGTCCTTGGCCATGTTGTCGCGCAGGTAGTCGAAGCCGAACTCCGAGTTGGTGCCGTACACCACGTCGCACGCGTACGCACGCTGCTTTTCGTCGTAGGCCTGCTGATTCTGCAGCACCCCCACCGTCACGCCGAGCGCGTCGTAGATCGGGCTCATCCATTCCGCGTCCCGTCGCGCCAGGTAGTCGTTGACGGTGACCACGTGCACGCCCTTGCGCTCAGGCGGGCGGTCGGGCTGCTCGGGGTCGGGCTCCCGGTCGGCGTCCCGCACGGCCAGCGAGTTCAGCACGACGGCCAGCGTGGCCGTCAGCGTCTTTCCCTCGCCTGTCTTCATCTCCGCGATCTGGCCCTCGTGCAGGGCCATGCCGCCGATCATCTGCACGTCGAAGTGGCGCATGCCCATCGTCCGCTTGCCCGTCTCGCGCACGACCGCGAAGCACTCCGGCAGCAGCTCGTCGAGCTCCTCGCCTTCGCGCGCGCGCTCGCGCAGCGCGTCCATCCGCTCGCGCAGCTCGACGTCGCTGTCGTGTTCGAGCTCCGCCTCGAAAACTCCGATCAGCGCCACGCGCCGCTGGTAGCTCTTGAATCTCTTCGCCTCGCCGACGTTCAGCGCGCGATCGAGCAGTGATGGCATGCGCCAAGGATAGCTCCCGGCGCTGAACGCTCAGCCGCGCGCCCTCGCCGGCTGACGGCGGGCCCAGCGCCGTCGCTCAGACCGACGGCAGGCTCGCCCCCTGGGGCGCGATCGGCGAGGCGGCCGCGGCAGCCGCGCGCTGGCCGATCTTCGCCGAGCGGTCGCGTCGGTCGCGCAGTTTGTCGCGGTGGCGCTTGACCTGGCGCGCGAGCTCGTCGACCATGAGGTTCAGGGAGTGCAGCATCTCCGGCGAGGCGTCGCGCGCGCGCAGCGTCACGCCCTTCAGATACAGCGTGCCCTCCGCCACCTGGCTGTCGGCGACCCGCGGGTTGCGCTCCTTGAAGATCTCGATCTCCAGGCGCGCGAGGTCCGAAACCTGCCGCGTGACCTTGGTCAGACGGCGCTCGGCGTGCGCACGCAGCTCGTCGGTGACCGGGACGTTGCGACCCTTGATGTCGATCTGCATCACAGGCTCCTCTTTGGTCGGCCTTCTGTCTGGTGTGGCGGCGCCTCTGTGGCGGTGCCTTCGATGCTACGCCCGAGCGCGGCGGATGTAAATGGCCCTCGACGGAATGTTGCCTACGCAAAATGCGATAATGAGAGCACTCCAGTCCTCGCAACGTGCTATCGTGACAGTTGTCATAGTCTCACTTTCCGTGAAGGGGCTCGCTTCGGCGGGCCCTTTCGCGTTCTACCCCGCCGCAGCCTCGGCCTAACCGCGTCGGCGCAGGCTCTGCAGGATGCCGCTGTGTCCGGCGATCGCTCCGATCAGGATCGCCTCCGCGGCGATCTCCGTCCCGGGAAACACGATGCTCGAGCGCAACTGCGCGCGCTCGCCGATCGTCGCGCCGTCGCCGAGCACCAGCGGACCCATCAGGCGCACGCCCGCGCCGATGCTCACGTCGTGCCCGATCCACGCCGGTCCTTCGATCTCCGTGTCCTCGCCCAGCCGCCCGCCGATCGTCGATCGGCCGTCCGCCACGACCACGCCCGGGCTGACCTCCTCGCCCTCGACCTGGAGGCGCAGCTCGCCCCGCAGCGCGTCGAAGGTCCCCTGCTGGAGCTCGCTCAGCGAGCCGACGTCGTTCCAGTACTCGCGCGTCTCGTGGATGAAGAAGGGGACGTCGTTCTCGAGCAGGACCGGGAACACGTCCTGGGCCCAATCCACGAACGGCCGTGCCGGGAAGTAGTCGAAGATCTGCGGGTCGAACACGTAGATCCCGCAGTTGCCGAGGTTCGACAGCGCCTCCTCGGGGGCGGGCTTCTCCTGAAAGCCCGTGATCCGCCCGTCGCGGTCGTGCAGCACCACGCCGTACTCGCGCGTGTCCTGCACCTCCTTGACCGCCAGCGTGGCGACCCCGCCCGCCTGGCGGTGCCGGGCGGCCAGCGCCGTCAGGTCGATGTCCGTGAGCGCGTCTCCGGAGATCACCAGGAACGGCTCCTCGCCGAAGAAGCTCGCGCACGCCCGCACGCCGCCGGCCGTGCCGAGCAGCTCCTCCTCGTAGCGATACTCCAGGCGCTCGCCGAAGTGCTCGCGGATCGACTCGGGGAAGTAGTGCAGGTTGGCGATCACCTCGTCGAAGGAGTGCCTGTCGAGCAGGTCGAGGATGTGCTCCATCACCGGCCGATCGAGCACCGGAACCATCGGCTTGGTGATCTCATACGTCAGCGGGCGCAGGCGCGTGCCCAGCCCCGCCGCCAGGACCATCGCTCTCATGCGATGGCTAGTAGCGGTAGTGATCCGGCTTGTACGGGCCGCCGACGGGCACGCCGATGTAGGCCGCCTGCTCGTCGGTGAGCCGCGTGAGCTTCACGCCGAGCGCGTCCAGATGCAGGCGGGCGACCTTCTCGTCGAGGTGCTTGGGCAGGACGTACACACGCTTCTCGTACTCGTCGTTCTTGGTGAACAGCTCGATCTGGGCGATCGTCTGGTTGGAGAACGAGCTGCTCATCACGAAGCTCGGGTGCCCTGTCGCGTTGCCGAGGTTCAGCAGGCGCCCCTCTGAGAGCAGCAGGATCGCGTGTCCGTCGGGGAACACCCACTTGTCGACCTGCGGCTTGATGTTCACGCGCTCCACGCCCGGGATCGCCGCCAGGCCGGCGACGTCGATCTCGTTGTCGAAGTGGCCGATGTTGCCGACGATCGCCTGGTGCTTCATGCGCTGCATCTGGGCGGCGGTGATGATGTTCTTGTTGCCGGTCGCCGTGATGAAGACGTCCGCGCTGCCGATCACTTCCTCCAGCGTCCTGATCTCGTAGCCCTGCATCGCCGCCTGCAGCGCGCAGATCGGGTCGATCTCGGTGATCACCACGCGGGCGCCCTGACCGCGCAGGGACTCCGCGCAGCCCTTGCCGACGTCGCCGAAGCCGCACACGACGGCCACCTTGCCGCCGATCATCACGTCCGTCGCCCGGTTGATGCCGTCGATCAGCGAGTGCCGGCAGCCGTACAGGTTGTCGAACTTGGACTTCGTCACCGAGTCGTTGACGTTGATCGCCGGGAACAGCAGCTCGCCAGCCTCCACCATCTCGTACAGCCGGTGCACGCCCGTCGTGGTCTCCTCGGTGACGCCTTTGACGCCTTCGCCGATCCGCGTCCAGCGTTGCGGGTCCTCCGCCAGCGAGCGCGTGAGCAGGGACAGGATCACGCCGAGCTCCTCAGAGTCGGCGCTCGCCGGATCGGGAACCGCCCCGCCTGTCTCGCATTCGGTGCCCTTGTGGACGAGCAGCGTCGCATCGCCGCCGTCGTCGAGGATCATGTTCGGGCCCGAGCCGATCGCCGCCAGCCCCGAATCCTCCTCCGCGGGCCAGCGCAGCGCCTGTTCGGTGCACCACCAGTACTCCTCCAGCGTCTCCCCCTTCCACGCGTACACCGGCACCCCGCGCGGGTCATCGGCCGTACCCTCCGGCCCGACGGCCACGGCCGCGGCCGCGTGATCCTGCGTGGAGAAGATGTTGCAGCTGCACCAGCGCACCTCGGCGCCGAGCGCGGTCAGCGTCTCGATCAGCACCGCCGTCTGGATGGTCATGTGCAGCGAGCCGGTGATGCACGCGCCGTTCAGCGGCTGCGCGTCGGCGTACTCGCGGCGGATCGCCATCAGGCCGGGCATCTCGTGCTCGGCGAGCGTGATCTCCTTGCGGCCGAACTCCGCCAGTGAGAGGTCGGCGACCTTGAAATCGGTGCTCAGCGTGGCTGTGGGGGTCATTGCTGACATGACGAAGCCTCCTGTCTGGTCAGGTGAGCGCCCTTGCTGCAGAGACAGGCCGAGCGTGGCGGATTGCAGCCCGTCGCAGCGCTCCTCGGCCGCCTCGCAAGGTATCACACACTCCCGGCCGGCTCGGCGCTTGGCCGGGGCCGGCTCAGCGCTTGGCCAGCGCGGCCTTCAGCTCGTCGAGGACCTTCACCGGTCCAGGATCGACGCCTCGGAGCGTCGCCAGGTAGATCGACACGAGGTCCCCCAGCAGCAGCAGCGAGATCACCCGCTCGATCGCAGTCTGCCCGCGCGTCTCCAGGCGGAAGCTGGCCGCGGCATTGTCGGCGATCAGGCGCTCGGTCAGGTCCATCCGCTCCTTCAAGCGCGGGTGCGCGTCGGAGTCGTCGAGGAACACCGCCGAGAAGCGCCCGAGCTCGCGCGCGCCTTCCCAGCCGACGATTTCGTTGTGGTCGAGCTCGGGAAGCTCGTTCCAGAAGCACGGCTGCTTGGCGTTCTCGTTGATCTGCGTCTTCCAGCGATAGGCGATCGGAGACGTCAGGCCGGCGCCGGCGATCACCGGCGTGGTCCCGTGGAGTCCGCGCGCGACTTCCTTGGCCAGCGAGTCCTCGGGCGCGTCCGGGCCCCACTCGGCCACCAGCTGCTCGGTGTGGGAGGCCGCGACGTCGATCTCCGAGGTCAATCGCGGGCCGGCTCCGCACAGGGCCGCCACCTCCAGCGACGCGACGATCTCGTACGCGACCGCCGCACGCGGCTGAAAGCCGCCCGGCAGCGGGATCACCGGCACGCCGTCCGCGCGCGCCATCTCGGCCAGGCGCCCGCCGGTGGTCACGACCGTGCGCTTGGCGCCCAGCGCGCCCGCCGACTCGTAGCACGCGAGCGTCTCCTCGGTGTCGCCCGAGTAGCTCGCGCACAGCACCATCGTGTCCGGCGTCGTCCATGTCGGCAGGCCGTACGCGCGGGTCACGAAGATCGGCCGCGAGGCCTGGTCGCTGAGGGCGGCGCGCGCCAGGGCGCCGCCGATCGCCGAGCCGCCCATGCCCGCGACGACCAGTCCGGCGGATGTGTCCCAGTCCTGCATGATCGCCGACTCGACCCGCCACAGCGCGTCGCGCAGATGCTCTGGCAGCGCCAGCACGTCGCTCAGCTGGTCGGAGGGATCGATCCGGGCGATCGTCGCGCGCGAGAGCTGGTCCGCGGTGGGTATCGTGGTCGCGCCGCCGTCGCTCATCTGCTGCTCGCCTCCTGTGGTGCTCGGGGGATTTTGGCCATGGACACGTGAAGCCTTTCGCTTTTGCCGGCTGCCCGCGCGAGCATACGCCTAGAACTCGATCGCGCCGTCGGGCAACTCGACACCAGGGAAGATACGCGCCCCGCGCGTGATCACGTTGTGCGCCCCCACGCTCACCCCGTCGCCGAGCACCGCGCCACCGGTGATCGTGGTGCCCGCGCCCACGCGGCAGCCGGCCGCCACGATGCAGTCGCGCAGCTCGCAGCCCTCGCCGATGCGCGTACCCTCCAGGACGACCGCGCGCTCGACCGTGGAGCCGGCGCCGACGGCCACGTCCTGCGCGAGCACCACCAGGCTGCCCACGTGCGCCCCGTGCGCCACGTGCACGCCCCGCTCGAGCAGCGCCGGGGGGATCACCCTGCCATACGCCCGCGCGCCCTCGTCGATCGCCAGCCAGTCGCTGCCCAGGCGCTCGCGGACGGCCGTCTCGACATTGCCGGAGAGAATGTCGAAGGTCCCCTGCAGATAACGCGCGGGCGTGCCGATGTCCAGCCAGTAGCTCTCGGAGGGGAACCCGTACAGGCCGCCGCCGATCAGCCGTGGCCAGACCTCGCGCTCGATCGACACGTTGCGCTCGGGCGGGACCAGCTCAAGTATCTCGCGCTCGAGCACGTACGCGCCGGCGCTGATCAGGTTGCTCTCGCCGCTGTCCGAGCTCGGCTTCTCAACGAAGTCGCCGACCGAGCGGTCCTCACGCAGCACCACAAGGCCGTACGCGCTCGGATCGGGGACCGGGACGAGCGCGAGCGTGGCCTTCGCGCCGGTCTGCTCGTGCTGGGCGATCTGGGCGGTCAGGTCGATGTCCGTGAGCACGTCGCCGTTGAGCATCAGGAAGCGCTCGTCGAGCATCGGCTCGGCGAGCTTCAGCGCGCCCGCCGTGCCGCGCGGGTCGGGCTCCTCGACGAAGCGCAGTCGCACGCCCAGCTGCGAGCCGTCCCCGAGCACGCTGCGCACGCCCTCGGCGAGGAAGCCGCAGGACATGATCACCTCGTCCACCCCGTGCCGGCGCAGCCACTCGAGCATGAACGCGATGAACGGTCGGTCCACCAGCCGCACCACCGGCTTGGGCACAGTCGAGGTCAGCGGACGCAGGCGCGTCCCCTGCCCGCCCACCAGGATCACCGCCTGGATGGGATCACCGCCTGGATGGGCTCACCGCCTTCCGATGCCCTCGTAGATGAGGCCCGCGGCGCGGATCTCCTGCGGGTCCAGGGCGTTGCGCCCGTCCACGACGAGCGTGCCGCCCATCGCCGCCGCAACCTGCTTCCAGTCGAGCTCCAGGAACTCGCGCCACTCGGTCACCAGCACGGCGGCGTCGGCGCGCTCGACGGCGGCGAGCGGGGAGTCCGCGAACGTGATCCCCGAGACCAGCATCCGGGCCTGCTCCTCTGCGACCGGGTCATACGCGACGACCGTCGCGCCGTCGGCATGCAGGCGGGCGGAGAGCACGAGCGAGGAGGCCTCGCGCATGTCGTCGGTGTTGGGCTTGAAGGCCAGGCCGAGCAGCGCCACGCGCTTGCCCGCGAGCCCGCCTAGATGCTTGTGCAGCTTGCCGATCACGCGGCGCTTCTGCAGGTCGTTGACCTCGATCACCGCCGTCAGCAGCTGGAAGTGGTAGCCGGAGTTGCCCGCCAGCTGCTTGAGCGCGTCGATGTCCTTGGGGAAGCAGCTGCCGCCGAAGCCGATCCCCGCCTGCAGGAACTTCGAGCCGATGCGGTCGTCCAGGCCCATCCCGCGCGCGACCTCGACCACGTCCGCGCCCGTCTCCTCGCACACGTTGGCGATCTCGTTGATGAACGAGATCTTGGTCGCCAGGAAGGCGTTGGAGGCCAGCTTGACCATCTCCGCGCTGGCTACGTCCGTGCGCACGAGCGGCGCGTCCAGGGGGGCGTACAGCTCGACCACCGCGTCGCCCGCCCAGCCGCCGTCGTCCCCGACCACGACCCGATCGGGCTCCAGGAAGTCCTTGACCGCCGAACCCTCCTTGAGGAACTCCGGACACGAGACATACCCGAGCGCCTCCTTGCCCTGCTCGCCGACCACGCGCAGCAATGACGCTCCGGTGCCGCACGGCACCGTCGACTTCATCACCAGCGCACGTTCGCTCGAGGCGGGTATCGCGTTGACCACCGCATGCACTGCGGTCAGGTCCGCGTCGCCCGAGTAGGTCGGCGGGGTTCCCACCGCGACGAACAGCAGCCGGGCGTGCTCGAGCGCGCCGGCGAGGTCGGTGGAGAAATGGAGCCGCTCGGCGTTGCGCGCCAGCAGCTCCTCCAACCCCGGCTCATAGATCGGCACCTCGCCTCGCCGCAGGCGCTCGATCTTGGCGGCGTCGATGTCGACGCACCACACGTCGCTGCCCAGCTCGGCGAAGCCGGCGGCGGTCACCAGGCCGACATAGCCGGTGCCGATCACCCCGATTGGCTCTCGCGCTGTGCTCATGAGGCGCAGAAGGCTAGCTGCTGGGCGGTCAATGAGCGCTTGGAAGAACCCGGAACACCGGATGCTTCGGCGCGGCCTCGCGCAGCTCCTGCTCTGAGGAGTCCGGTCCGACGCCGTCGAAGAACACCCCCACCTCGAACTTCCAACGGGCCAGGTACGCGCGCAGGATCGGCGCCTTCTCCTCGTCGGAGAGCTCCGTCGCCGTGAAGCTCTCGCTGCGCCTGCCCGCGAGCAGGCGCCCCTCCCCGCTGACCCGCAGGTTGCGCGCCCACTGCGTCTCGCCGCGCGGCGCGACCAGGTAGCGCTCTCCGTCGAGGTCGAGCAGGTTGACCGGGGTGCGACGCGGCTGGCCGGAGCTGCGTCCCCGCACCTCGAGCACGCGCGAGCCGAACAGGCTGACACCGCGACCGCTCAACGCCGCGACGATGCGGTTGAAGACGTGCGTCGTGAACCAACCCGGGCGCTTGCGCTCGAAGTGAGCCGCAGCGGGACTCCCACTGTCCATGCGCAGACACTACCGCTCGCCGCGAGGCCGCTACTGCCCGACGGCCAGGAAGGCTTCGTAGCGCTTGATGTCGCGCAGCGCCCGAGCGCCCTCCTCGCTGTCCTGCTGGGCGCGCTCGGCCGCCGCGCGCGCCTCGGAGAGCTTCGTCTCGAACGTGGCGCGGTCGATCTGCTCGGGGGCGATCGCCTCCTCGACGAGCACCAGCGCCCTGTTCTCGGCGAACTGCAGGTAGCCCTCGGCCTGCGCGAAGCGCACGATCTCGTCCTCCGAGCGATACAGGCGCAGCTCCGTCGGCTCGAGCCTGGCCAGCAGCGGCTCGTGATTGGCGAGGATGCCGATCGAGCCCACGGTCGTGAACGTGGAGAGCATCTCGATCTCCTCCGAGAACACCTCGCCTTCCGGTGTGAGCACTTCCGCGAGGAACTTCGTGTGGCTCATCGCTTGGCCGCCTCGACGACCTCGTCGATCGTGCCCTTGAGGAAGAACGCGCTCTCGGGCACCTCGTCGTGCTTGCCGTCGATGATCTCCTCGAAGCCCCTGATCGTCTCCGCGATCGGCACGTACGCGCCGGGGGTTCCCGTGAACTCTTCGGCCACGAAGAACGGCTGCGAGAGGAAGCGCTCGATCCTGCGCGCCCGCTGGACGGTCAGCTTGTCCTCGTCGGAGAGCTCGTCGATGCCGAGGATCGCGATGATGTCCTGCAGCTCCTTGTAGCGCTGCAAGATCTCCTTGACGCGGTTGGCCACGCGGAAGTGGTCGTCGCCCAGCACGTCCGCCTTGAGGATCGTCGAGGTGGAGTCCAGCGGGTCGACCGCCGGGTAGATGCCTTTCTCGGAGATCGCCCTGGAGAGCACGGTGGTGGCGTTCAGGTGCGCGAACACGGACGCCGGGGCCGGGTCGGTGAGATCGTCGGCCGGCACGTAGATCGCCTGCACCGAGGTCACAGAACCCTCGCGCGTGGAGGTGATGCGCTCCTGCAGCTGGCCCATCTCCGTCTCCAGGGTGGGCTGGTAGCCGACCTGGGAGGGCATCCGCCCGAGCAGCGCCGAGACCTCGGAGCCGGCCTGCACGAAGCGGAAGATGTTGTCGATGAACAGCAGCACGTCCTGGCCCTGGTCGCGGAAGTATTCGGCCATCGTCAGGCCCGACAGCGCCACGCGCATGCGCGCCCCGGGGGGCTCGTTCATCTGCCCGAACACGAGCATCGTCTTGTCCAGCACGCCCGACTCCTTCATCTCCAGCCACAGGTCGTTGCCCTCGCGCGAGCGCTCGCCCACACCGCAGAACGCCGACAGCCCGCCGTGCTCCTTGGCGAGGTTGTGGATCAGCTCCTGGATCAGCACCGTCTTGCCCACGCCCGCGCCGCCGAACAGCCCGACCTTGCCGCCCTTGGCGTACGGCGCGAGCAGGTCGACGACCTTGATGCCCGTCTCGAACATCTCGGTCGTGGGGGTGAGGTCCACCGCCAGCGGCGCCTCCCGGTGGATCCCACGGCGCTCGATGTCCTTGGGCAGCTCCGCGCCGAGGTCGATCGGTTCGCCCAGCAGGTTGAAGATGCGCCCGAGCGTCGCCTCACCGACGGGAACGGTGATCGGGCCGCCCGTGTCGATGACCTCGACGCCGCGCGCCAGCCCGTCGGTGGTGTCCATCGCCACCGCGCGCACGCGATCGTCGCCCAGGTGCTGCTGGACCTCGCACACGAGCACGCCTCCGCCGGCGCTCGAGCTGATGCCGGGCGCCTCCTCCTCGGCGCCCGCGGCCGGACGGGCGATCGTGATCGCGTGGTTGATTTCGGGCAGCCTGTCGGGGAACACGACGTCGATCACAACGCCCTGGATCTCCTCGATGCGCCCGACGTTGCGCTTCGCCGCGTCGCCGTTGCCGGAGTGCGCGCTGGGGCTGGTGGGCTCGGTGGTGATGGCGTCCATTTGTCTTCGATTCTCCTCTTATCTCTTTTGAAGTCGTTTTGGTGTGCGCGCCCGAGGCGGTCGAGGGGCAAGCAAGACAAGGACGCAGGGAGCGTGGCGTGCTGTGCACGCGAGCGACCGCGAAGTGCCCCGAACGGGGTAAGGACGCAGTATTGCGCAGCTCATCGGCCGCCTCAGGACAGGCCCTCTGCGCCGGCGACTACCTCCATGATCTCCTGGGTGATCTCAGCCTGGCGGGCACGGTTCATCTCCAGCGTGTAGTCGGTGATGATTTCGCCGGCGTTCTCGGATGCGCTGCGCATGGCGGTCATCTGCGCGCCGAAGAAGCCGGCCGCCGACTCCACCAGCGCCCGGTAGATCGAGATCTCGATGTAGTCCGGAACCAGGCGCCTGAGGATCTTCTCAGGGTCCGGCTCGTAGTCCACGGGCGTCCGCTTGGCTGCCGCGGGCGCGTCCTGCTCGCCGGCGAGCGCCTCGTGCGTGAGCGGCAGCAGACGCTGGCGCGTGACGTTCTGGGTGAGCGGGGATACGTAGGAGTTGTAGACCATCTCCACGCGATCGACCCGGCCGTCGACGTACGCCTGGATCACGTCGTCGGCGATCGTGCGCGCATCCGCGTAGGACGGTCGATCGGCGAAGCCCGTGTAGCTTCCGCTCAGCTCGTGTCCGCGGAAGGCCAGCGAGGAGACGCCGCGGCGCCCGGTCGCGTACCACTCGCTGCTCAGCCCCCGCTCGGCCATCTCCGCCGACAGGCGCACGCCGGCGCGGATGATCTGCGAGTTGAAGCCGCCGGCAAGCCCGCGGTCGCCGGTCACCAGCAGCAGCCCCACGTTGACCTCGGACTCGTGCTCGCGCAGCAGCGGCACCCGCGCGGCCTCAGCGCCGGCCGCCTGCGCGGCCTGGCGCGTCATGCGCCCGATCGCATCCGCGTACGGGCGCAGCGCGGAGATCCGCTGCTCGGCGCGGCGCAGGCGCGCCGCTGCCACCATCTCCATCGCCCGCGTGATCTTCTGGATGTTCCTGACCGAGGCGATCTTGTTCTTGACGTCGCGCTGAGAAGCCATGGCAGATGAACGCGGCCGGCGCTAGGCCGGCTGTGCCTCCTTGTCGCGGTCGCCCTCGCCCTGCGTGCCCCGTGCGCCCTCGTCGGGCCGGCGAGGCTCGTCGTCCTCCAGCGGCTGGCCCTCCTCATCGAGGTCGTAGCCGAAGTCCCGAGCGAACGCCTCTACGGTGTCGCGCACCTCCTTCTGGGTCTCATCCGACCAGTCCCCGCCGTTGATCTTCGCGCGCAGCTCCTGGTGCTGGGCGTGCAGGCGTTCGGTCAGGCCGAGCAGGAACTCCTCGACGCGCTCGACGTTCAGCCGGTCGAGGTAGCCGTTGGTGGCGGCGAATATCTGCACCGTCTGATCCTCCACCGCCAGCGGCGCGCGCTCGTGCTGGTTGAGCGTCGTCACCAGGCGCTCGCCGCGCGCGAGCGTGCGCTGGGTGTCGACGTCCAGGTCTGAGCCGAACTGCGCGAACGCCTCCAGGTCGCGGTACTGGGAGAGCTCGAGCTTGATCCTCCCGGCCACCTTCTTCATCGGGCCGATCTGCGCGTTGCCGCCGACGCGGGAAACCGAGATCCCCACGTTGATCGCCGGGCGCACGCCCGAGTTGAACAGCTTGGACTCGAGGAAGATCTGCCCGTCGGTGATCGAGATCACGTTCGTCGGGATGTACGCCGAGACGTCCCCCGCCTGCGTCTCGATGATCGGCAGCGCGGTCAGCGAGCCGCCGCCGAGCTCGTCGTTGAGCTTGACCGCGCGCTCGAGCAGGCGCGAGTGCAGGTAGAAGACGTCGCCCGGGTAGGCCTCGCGGCCCGGCGGGCGGCGCAGCAGCAGCGACATCTGGCGGTAGGCGTACGCGTGCTTGGTCAGGTCATCGTACACGCACAGCGCGTGGCGGCCGCTGTACAGGAAGTGCTCGCCCATCGCGCAGCCGGCGTACGGGGCCATGAACTTGATCGGCGCCGCCTCATCCGCGGGAGCGGCCACGATGATCGTGTTCTCGAGCGCCCCGTTCTCCTCGAGCGTCTGCGCGAGCGCCACCACCGTTGACATGCGCTGTCCGATCGCCACGTACACGGACACGACGCCGGTGTCCTTGTTGTTGATGATCGTGTCGATCGCGATCGCCGTCTTGCCGGTCTGGCGGTCGCCGATGATCAGCTCGCGCTGGCCGCGGCCGATCGGGATCATCGCGTCGATCGCCTTCAGGCCCGTCTGCATCGGCTGCTTGACCGGCTGGCGCTGGACGACGCCCGGCGCCTTGAACTCGGCCGGGCGCGTCTGCTCGACGGAGATCTCGCCCTTGCCGTCCAGCGGGCGCCCGAGCGGGTCGACGATGCGCCCCAGCAGCTGGTCGCCGACGGGGATCTCCAGCAGCGAGCCGGTCCGCTTGACCGTGTCGCCCTCCGAGATTCGCTCCCACTCGCCGAACAGCACCGCGCCGACGTTGTCGGACTCGAGGTTCAGCGCCAGGCCGGTGACGCCGTGGGGCAGCTCGAGCATCTCGAAGGACATGCAGTTCTCCAGGCCGTGCAGGCGCGCGATGCCGTCGGCGACGGACAGCACGGTGCCCACCTCGGTCAGCTCTGCGGTGCCGCTGTCGAGTCCTTCGATGCGGCTCTTGAGGATGCTTGTGATCTCGTCGGGATTGATCTGCATTACGAAGCTCCTTGGGCAACGTGCCTGCGCAGCTGCTCCAGTCGGTTGCGAATAGAGGCATCGAGGATCGAGTTGCCGACCCTGATGACGATGCCGCCGAGAATGTCCGGGTCCACACGCGCCGCAAGCGTGACCTTGCGCCCCGCGCGCTCCCCGATCGTCCTGCCCAGGCTCGCCGTGGTCGCCTCGTCGAGCGCTATCGCGCTCGTGATCTCCACCGGCAGCGTCCTGTTCTCCTCGTCCCACAGGCGCTCGTACTCGTGGCGGATGCGGAAGATGACGGGCATGCGATGGTTCTCGATGAGCAGCGAGAGGAAGTTCAGGAGGATCTCGTCCGCGCCGTCGAGCAGCTTGCCCAGCGACTGCTGCTTCTCGACGCTCGAGAAGTACGGCGAGAAGAAGAACACGGCGAGCTCGTGGTGCTCGTCCAGCGCGTCGGCGAACTGGCCGAGCTGCTCGCGCAGCTCGTCCAGCTTGTGCTGCTCGCGGGCGACCTGGAACAGCGAGCGGCCGTACACCTGGGCCAGCTCCTCCATCAGCTGGCCCCTGAGGAGAGGCTGGAGAAGTCCAGTTCGCTCAGCGCCTCCTCGACCAGGCGCCGCTGGTCGGCGTCGTCGAGCGTCTTGCGCGTGACCTTCTCGGTGGCCATGATCGTGAGGTCGGCGACCTCCCTGCGGATGTCGTCGAGCGCCCGCTTGGTGGCGGCGTCGATGTCGCGCTCGGCCTTCCTGGCCGCCTCCGCGAGGAGCTCCTGCCCGCGGTCGCGAGCCTCGTGCTCGTGGGACTCGGCAGTCTGGCGCGCGCGCTGGAGGATCTCCTCGGCCTGGGTCCTGGCCTCCTTCAGGCGCTCGCGGTATTCGTCGAGCACCTTGTCGGCATCCTTGCGCAGCTCCGCAGCGGCGTCGATGTCGCCTTCGATCGCCTTCGCGCGTTTGTCCAGGGCTTCACCGATCAGCGGGAACACCCACCTGCGCAGGATGAACAGCGAGATCACGAATACGACCAGGGTCCAGACCATGATCCCCACGTTGGGGGTGATCAGGAACGAGCCGCTGGAGGCGAGTGGGATGTGTGGTGCAGGGAGCATTTGGCCTACAGGAAGAAGGCGATGAAGCCGCCGACGAGACCGTAGAAGAAGCACGCCTCGGTGAGCGCGAAGCCCAGCCACTGATCGCGCTCGACCTCGGCGCGCAGCTCGGGCTGGCGAGTCTTGGCTTGGATCGAGGCGTTGAAGACCGCGCCGATGCCCGCCCCGGCCCCGGCAGCGCCGCCACCTGCACCGACGCCCAGCGCGATCGCGCGACCTGCATCCTGGCTCTGCTTGATGATCGGTTCCACGGTCAGCAGCAGTGGATGGATCACGCTGAAAAGATGGAGAAACTGCATTGCTCGATAGCTCCCTTGTTTTGTTAGTGGCTTTCCACCGCTCCGCCGATGTAGATGGCGGTCAAGATGGAAAAGATGAAGGCCTGCAGGCCGGCGATCAGCACGGCCTCGAACAGATAGATCGCGATCCCGAACGGCAGCAGCAACCATTGGACCCACTGATCCCCGACGAGCACACCCAGCTCACCGCCCATGAACGCGATCAGCATGTGACCGGCGAGCAGGTTCGCCCACAGTCGCACCGTCAGCGAGATCAGGCGCAGGAAGTTCGAGAGGATCTCGATCGGGAAGATCAGGCCCACGATCGGGCCTTTGATGCCGCCCGGCATCAGGCTTTTGATGTATCCGATCGGGCCGTGGTGCCTGACCCCCTCGTAGGTGAACAGGACGAACACGCCGAGCGCGAGGATCAGGGGGAAGCCGACGTTCGTGTCGGCCGCGAAGATCTGGAACGACGGGATGTTCGCGCCGAACAGCTTGAACGACTCGCCGCTGTTGATCGGCAGCGGGATGTAGCCGATCAGGTTGGTGACGAGGATGAACACGAAGATCGTGGCGATCAACGGGAAGTACTTGCGCTGCATGTCCTCGTCGAGGTTTTCTCTCGACATGCCACGGGTGAAGCTGTAGAACGCCTCGACCGCCACCTGCAAGCGACCAGGGCGCTGCTGCAGACGCCTGGCGATGTAGAGCATCACCCCGATGGTGATGGCGGCCGCGATCAGCAGGTACAGAACACCCTTGTTGAACGCGATCGGGCCGAGCTTGAACCAGGTGTCGAGTTTGAACTCGTCGGTCGGGGAGAAGAGGCTGCTGGCCACGGCCGGCGCCTTGTGCGACTTGAAGCCGAACAGGATGATGAACAGGACGATCCCGCCGAGCCAGGCGGCGCCGAGGCTGAGGCCGATCTTCCGGCCCTTGCTCATCCCCTGGTGCTCCGGCGGCGTGCCCGTGTTGGGGGCGAGCGGCCGCATCGGACTGGTTGCCGCGACCGCGCTCATCGCGTCTCCCCCGTCGTCGGCGAGCCGTGGGGGGCGCGCGCGGCGGGACGGGCCGCGGACAGGCCGGACATGACCTTGATCGCGAACGCGATCGAGTAGGCGGCAAAGATCGTCACGGCCGCGGTGAGGCCGTCCGCACGGCCGCCGATCACACCCGCGGCCACGATCGCTCCCGCGAGCAGCCAGATCCGCCCGAAGGCCTCGAACAGGTTCAGCCCGAACTGCGTGCGTGGCTCGGCGGCCTTGTTGAGGAGGCGTTTATCCGCCTCGGCAATGATGCGCTGAGCGAGCCATGCCCCCGCGCCGATCGCGTAGCCGAGCACGGGCGCCCCGAGCGCCAGCGCCGGGGCGGCCGCGAGGACGACGAGCACGACGTCGAGATAGCGCAGGATCGCAGTCGAGCGCCGCTCGTGCGGGCGTTCACGGGATCGGGGAGGCCCCCCGGTCCCAGCAGCGGGCAGGCGCGCGAGAGCCTCGTTGGCATCGAATTCGGGCATGTTCGTATCGCCACCCTACAGACGGCAATGTCCCGACGCTGTCTTGCGCCAGGGCCGTCGGAGAGTCCCTCAACTGACTGCGGCGGCGACGTTAGTCTACCTGGTCTTGGACTTCGTAACAAGTTTGTGACAGTCGGTACGGGCTCGGCTCGGCCCTTGCGAGGAGCGGACGTCTGCGAGAGACGCGCACGTCGGGCCACCGCGGCCGACTCCCCAGCAGGCGCACGATCAGCAGGGACAGAGCGATGGTCGCCAGCCCGCCGAGCAGGTCGAGCAGGTAGTGGTTGCCCGTGGCGAGCACCGCGAACGCGGTCACGAACGGGTACACGACGGCGAGCGCTCGCACCCATCTGCGCGTGGAGATCCGCCACAGCGCGACGGTGCACCAAACCGCCCACGCGATGTGTAGCGACGGCATCGCCGCGAGCTGGTTGGCGGCCGACGCCAGCGCGCCGGTGTGCCACGAGCCGATCGTGTGGCTCGCGGCCACGACGTCCACGAAGCCCGGGAGCATGCGCGGCGGGGCCACCGGGAACAGCCAGAACACGACGAACGCGATCACGTTCGCCAGCACGAGCGCGTTGCGCAGCGGCCGGTAGATGTCCGCCCGCCGCCACCACAGAAAGCCGAGCACCCCCAGAGTGACGACGAAGTGCGCGTTGTCGTAGTAGTAGGACACCAGCAGCCCGAGCGTGTGCTGCCGGGCGAGCCACAGGTCGAGCGTGTGCTCGGGATCGATGTGCAGCGACTGCTCCACGCTCAGGACGTCGCGGGCGTGGCTCAGCGCCGCGTGCAGACGCAGCGGGGCGAGGTTGGTGATCGCGTCGTACGCCCAGCACAGCCATGCGATCGTCAGCGCCTCCACCCACCAGCGCGTGCGCGCGCGAGCCCGCGTCCGCGGCAGCGCTCCCACGGAGGGGAGCGCCACGGAGGGGCCGGCCGCGGCGGAGCGGCCCCCGTCGATTGGTACGGCGGTGGACAAGCCATCGATGTTATCCACCGACCCAGCGGTCAGGGCGCCACGGGCTCCAGATCCCGCTCGGCGAGGATCTGAAGGACGCGCGGCAGGGCGTCCGCGGTACGCCTCCAGGAGCCGGGGGCGGAGTAGTCGTCGGCGTCGTGCAGCAGCAGCACCGCACCCTCGCCGGCGCCGTCGGTCACGCGCGCGGCGATCGAGGCGGGCGTGGCGCGCGCATCCCAGTCCCGGCCCCAGTGACTCCACAGCAGCGTGCGCCAGCCATGCGCCCGCGCGAGGCTCAGCGCGGAGGCGTTGAGGATGCCGTACGGCGGGCGATACAGCGCCGGCGAGCGGCCGGCCTGAACCTCGATGCTCTCCAGCGCCCGGGCGATGTCCTCGCGCACCTGCCACGGAGCCAGGCGCAGCAGGTTGCGGTGGCGGTCGCAGTGCAGGCCGATCTCGTGCCCGGCGTCGACGATCTCGCGGGCGAGGCCGGGGTTGCGCCGCACCTGCTCGCCGACGAGGAAGAACGTCGCGTGGACCCGCTCGCGGGCGAGGATCTCCAGCACCGCCGGCGTGCCCTCCGCGTGAGGGCCGTCGTCGAAGCTCAGCGCGTAGCCGCGACCGCTCGCCGTGCGATCCTCGACTCCCAGCAGTCCACGCAGAGCCGGCGAGTGGAACGCCAGTCCCGGGAGCAGGTAGCCCGCCATCGCCGTGGCGCCGAGCGCGCCCGCGATACGTACCCCGTGAGTGCGATGATCGTGAGCGGACATGGTCGATCTGGTGCTGGGAATCGGGGCGGCGGTGGGGGCGTCGACCCTCTACAGCCTAGGGATCGCCCTACAGGCGATGGACGCCAGGGAGGCGCCGCGCGAGGAGCACCTGCGCCTGGCGCTCGTCTGGGGACTGCTCAGACGAGCCCGCTGGCTGCTCGGCACGGGACTGTCGATCCTCGGCTGGCCGTTGCAGGTGGTGGCGTTGCTGCTGGCGCCGCTGGTGGTCGTCCAGCCGGCGCTCGCCGCCGGTCTGCTGGTGCTGCTGTTCCTCTCCGAGCGGATGCTCGGCGAGCGCGCCGGGCGCTACGAGTACATGGCGATGGCCGCCATCGTCATCGGTGTGATCGGCGCCGGGCTGACGGCCCCCCCGCGCCACGTGCATCACGCCCACGAGGAGCTGACGATCACGCTGGTGCTCGTCGGCCTCGCGCTGGCGAGCATGCTCCCGTACCTCCTTCACGCGCTCGGGCGCACACGTGCGGTCGTGACGATGATCGGCGCCGGCCTGGCCTTCGGCTGGAGCGGCGTGGCGACGAAGCTCGCCTCCGACGACCTCGCCACGCACCACCTGATCGCGGCGGCCGCGTGGGGCCTGTCGACCGCCGCCGCCTCCGGCGTCGGCGTTCTCAGCGAGAGCTCCGCGCTGCAGTCGCGTCCGGCGATCCAGGTCGCGCCGCTGGTGTTCGTGACTCAGACGGTGATTCCGGTGGTGCTCGCGCCGCTGCTGCTGGGCGAGAGCTTCAGCGACACGCCCCTCGACGGGGTGCCGCTGGCGGTGTCGCTGGCGGTGCTGATCGCCGGGGCGGCGCTGCTGGCGCGCTCGCCGCTGCTGACCGCCCTCATGGAGGGCGGTGCCCCGCTGATGGAAGGCGAGCGGGTCAGCCATGAAAGCGGCTCCGCGCCCAACCCGGACGAGCGCAGCCAGGCGACGATGCGCTCGAGCCCGAGCACCGAGGCAGACGAGCCGTCGAGCTCGACCACCAAGACGTCCCCCGCGCGCATCGGGCGCTGAGGCAGCTGGCTGGTGGCGCTCAATCGCAGCGCGCCCTTCACCGGGGTCGCCCCCTCGGTGCGGGCGAGCACCAGCTGGCCGACCGACAGACCGCCGCGGGGCTGCAGGTAGTAGAAGTGGTGATGCAGGCCCAACGCACGCGCCTGTGAGTGCAGAACGCCGCGCGTGCGCTCCCAGCGCAGCGGCGCCGAGCCGGGCACTTCCGGCATGAATTCGTCGCCCAGAGCGTGCAGCGTGGCGATGCGTCGGGCGAACGGCACGCAGGCGTCGTCGGCGAAGGAGACGTGGATCCCCCGGACGGCGAGCTCGGAGGCCACCAGCGCGACATCGCTCGCCGGCACGTGCACGATCACGCCGACGTCCGGTTCGGTGGTGTTGACATGGACGAGCGGATGGACGTGCAGGAACTTGGCCGCCACCGCTGTCACCTCGTCGGTGGACATCATCCACGAGCCCACCGCGAACAGCAGCGTCACCCAGGTCGCGAACGCCACCAGGCGCAGTCGCCAGCGCGGGATCGGCCGCACCCGCCGCGGCGCCTGCAGGACCACGTCGACGGCCGCCGGATGGGCCCGATGGGGGTGGGCGGCGCTCTGCGCGCCGGGCGAGTCCTCGCCGTCGCCGGCCGGTGTCGCGCGGCTGTCGGCGAAGCTCGCCTGCACGTGTGTGCGCAGCTCGTCCCTGTCGTTGGCCAGGCGCAGCAGGTCGAGCGCGGCCATCGCCCGCGTGTTCAGGCGCGCGTGACCGACCGGCAGGCCGTAGGAAACCACCGGCGTGCCCGCCGCCCTCGCCTCCAGGCATGTGACCCCGCCGGTCGAGTGCACGAGCACGTCGGCGGCGGCCAGGATCTCGGGCATCTTGTCGGTGAACCCGTATACGCGCACGCGCGGTTCGTCGGCGAACGCGCCGCGGAGCTTCGCGGCCAGGTGGTCGTTGCGTCCGGCCAGGCAGACGATGGCACTGACCTCGGGCACTCTCGTGAACTCGCGAACGGCGCCCGCGATGTCCCCGACCCCCCAGCCTCCACCGGAGACGACCACCGTGCGGCCCTCCTCCGGCAGGCCGAGCGCGCGACGGGCCTCGGCGGGACAGCGGGACTCCAGGAACTCGGCCGAGATCAGCGGTCGCACCAGCCGCACGCTCCCGCGCCCGGCGATGCGCTCGACCGAGGACATCGACTCCCCGTACATCACCAGGTGGATGTCGATGCCCGGTTGCGCCCAGAAGAACAGGCCGGTCAGGTCGGTGATGGTGGCGACCGTCGAGCAGCTCACCGCTCCGGTGCGCCGCAGCCGCGCCAACACGACCGTGACGGCGGGGTAGGTCGAGACGACCACGTCGGGGTCGTGCTCGGCGATCGCCCGGGCGAGCGGGCGCGACCCGAGCCCGCACAGCAGCCGGCGGGCGAGCACGCGAACGGGTATGACGTTCTCGAGCAGCCAGTAGACCATCGTGTAGGTCCACGGGAAGAAGCGCAGCTGGACGCGGTAGCCGTCCTCCACCACCGGGCGCACCAGCGGGCCCATGGCGGCGAGCCCGTCGATCACCGTCACCTCGGCCTGCTGGGAGGCCTCGATCTGCTCGGCCAGCGCCCGCGCGGCGGCCGCGTGGCCCTCGCCCACATCGGCGGACAGGATCAGGACGCGGCGCGGGCGGGAGGGATCCGAGGCCCGGCGCCGATTATGTGTGCGGTTGCGACGTCGCATAAGGAAGGGACAGCCCGCGCTCGAGCGACTCAGCGCAAGCATGCGGACACACGGGAGCCTCCCGGGTGGCGCAGCCCTGTCGACAGGTTATCGGGCGCAGGGGACGCTCGCGGCTCGGGGAGACGTAACAATGGGCGCCATACCGGCCGCGACCCCCATATCCTCCGTTGGGATCGCCGGGACGACGCCCGCGGATACGGGCGCGCCGTCCGCCGCACGGACACCCGTGGGCGTCGTGCGAGCGCTCGGCGCGCTCGGGCTGCTCGGCATCGTGGCGACGGTCTTCCTGGTGAGCGCGGGCGCAGCGTCGGCGCCAGGGCGGTACGTCCCGGCACGCGAAGGAGGCTGGCCGGCCTGGCTGGCGGGCCCGCTGCGAGGTCTGGGCGTGGGCCTCTCCAGCGGTGGCTTCCAGACGCTGATGCTGCTCATGTGCGCGAGCTACCTGCTGGTGCTGCTGGCCGCATCGAGGCTGCCGCTGGCGGCGCTCGCGGGCGCGATCGTGCTGGCGAACGCGATCCTGCTGCTCGGGCCGCCGCTGATCTCCCAGGACGTGTTCGGCTATCTGGCGTTCGCGCGGCTGGGGGTCCTGCACGGATTGGACCCGTACACGCACTTCGCCGCCGAAGCGCCCACCGACCACGTGTTCCGGTTCATCGGGTGGCCGTTCCAGACCTCCCCGTACGGCCCGCTGTTCACGCTGCTCAGCTACGCGATCGCCCCACTGGGGCTCGCCGGTGGGCTGTGGGCGTTCAAGGCGATCGCCGTCGCCTCGACCCTCGGCGCGGTGGCGCTGATCGCGCGGGCGGCCGGGCGCCTCGGCCACTCCCCCGGCTGGGCGGCCGCGTTCGTCGGGCTGAACCCGGTGCTGCTGGTGCTGGCGGTGGGCGGAGCGCACAACGACACGCTGCTGCTGCTGGCGCTCGCCGCCGCGCTGCTGCTGAGCGCGGGAACGGCGGAGGTGGGTTCCCGTTCCAGTGCGCGTACGCGCCCGCGTGCGGCCGCGGCGGCGCTGGCCGCCGGGGTGGGCATCAAGGTCACGGCCGGCCTCGCGCTCCCCTTCCTGGTGCTCGCCTCGCGGGGCACGCGCGAGCGTGCGGGAGTGGCGCTCGCCGCCGCCGGCGCGCTGGTGGCCGTCGCGGTCCTGGGGCTGATCGGCTTCGGCGTGCACGCGCTGGGCTTCCTCAGCGCCATCGGCGAGCAGCAGCAGTTGGTGGCGACGCACAGCGTGCCCGCGGAGACGGCCCGCCTGGTGGGGATCGGGACCCCCGCCCACCCGCCGAGCTGGTGGCGCCACCTCTACATCGCCGGCTTCCTGGCGGTGCTCGCGTACGCGCTGTGGCGCACGGCGGCACCGCGCCTGAAAGGCGGGGTCGGCGCGAACTGGCGGGTGGCCGCCGGCTGGAGCACGATCGCCCTGCTGCTCTCGACAGCCTGGCTGCTGCCCTGGTACGCGATCTGGGTGCTGCCGCTAGCGGCCGTCAGCCGCGATCGGCGCCTTTGCGCCGCCACGCTCCTGCTTTGCGGCTACGCGGTCCTCATTCACCTGCCGCTTGCCGACCCGCTGCTCAGCCCCGCCGGCCACCGGGTCCTCGTGCACGTCCACATCGCCGTCCCCGGGCTGCGCGAGCGATTGAAACTCGCCGGTTTCGAGCTGCGCCACCACATCCAGGTCGATCTCCGCTGGTGATACGTCCGGGCGCAGCCGCCGCAGGCGGATCGCGTCGAGGCGCCTGAACTTGAGGATCTCCAGCACGTAGACGAGGTACACGCTGGCCGCCGCCACCACCAGCCCGATGGCGAGCATGACGAGCGTCCAGCCGGTGTTGTAGTGGCCTTTGTGGTCGCTGTAGGGGACGAATCGCAGCGCCAGCGCCATGCCCGCGAGCATCAGCGTCCACGCGTACAGGTAGGCGATCGTGCGCCTGCCGGAGAAGCCGATGCGGGCCATGCGATGGTGGAAGTGCTCGCTGTCGGGCCTGTAGATCGGCTGCCTGTACTTCAGCCGCTTGAGCACCACGAAGGTCGTGTCCAGAAACGGCACGGCCAGCAGGATCAGCGGCAGCACGAACGACACCACCGCCGCCGTCTTGACCGCCGCCTCCACCGTGATCACGCCCATCAGCAGACCGAGCAGGTTCGCGCCGCAGTCGCCCATGAAGCTCGACGCGGGCGGGAAGTTGTAGAGCAGGAAGCCGAGCGCCGCCCCGGCGGTCAACGCCGCGAGCACTCCCGGCTGCGGGCGGGAGAGATCGAACGCGATCACCGCCATGGCCGCGGCGATGATCGCGCACACGCCCGCCGCCAGGCCGTCGACGCCGTCGGAGAAGTTGACCACGTTCATCATCACCACCAGGCCGATCACCGTCAGCACCGGGCCGGCGTCCGCGGGACCGGTGTTCGGGAAGTGGAGCAGGCCGATGAAGGGCAGCCTGATCGCCTTCACGGCCACCCCGAAGTGCACGACGATCACCGCCGCGATCACCTGGCCGAGCAGCTTGACGGCGGGGTGCAGCTCGAAGCGATCGTCGACGGCGCCCACGAGCGTGATCAGCGCCGCGGCCAGGAGCACGCCGTGCCAGAGCTGCGAGCCCTTTTCGTAGCCGCTGGGCAGCCAGATCAAGCCGGCGACCAGCACTCCGGCGAAGATCGCCAGGCCGCCGAGCAGCGGGGTGGGACGCTCGGACAGGCCCCGCTCGCGCGGCTCGTCGATCGCGCCGAGGACCCTCGCGAACCGCATCGTGAGGGGCGTGAGCAGCGCGGTCAGCACCGCGGCGGCCAGGAAGGCGTAAAGCGCGTCGAGCTCGGTTGGATGCGCCATCGGCTCGCTTACAGCATCGCAGGCGGGGAGGTCGCAAGCGTCGCCGGGGTGGATGCGGTTCGGGGTCGCACATGTGCGACCCCGTCGGTCGGCGCATGCGCCGACCGTGCGATCAGCCGCATGCGGCTGATCGGGAGAGCGCGCATGCGCGCTCTCCCGGGCTTCGCCCCGACGATCTACACGTGCGCACCGACCGCCAGGCTCTCGTACAGCGGATAGCGCTCGACGATCGCGCCCACGCGATCCGCCAGCTCGCCGGCCCGGGACTCGTGTTCGGGCGTCAGCGCGATCGCGAGGATCCGCCCGATCTCCTCGAAGTCCTCCTGCTGCAGACCGCGCGTGGCCAGCGCGGGCGTGCCGATGCGCAGGCCCGAGGCCTCGATCGGCGGACGCGGGTCGAACGGCACGGCGTTGCGGTTGACCGTGATCTGGATCTCGTGCAGCCGGTCCTCCGCCTGCCTGCCGGTGAGCGCCGGCTGCGTGTCACGCAGGTCCACCAGGATCAGGTGCACGTCGGTGCCGCCGGTGAGCACGTTGACGCCGTGGCCGGCGTTCAGCAGCTGGCGCGCGAGCGCGCGAGCGCCATCGACGGTGCGGCGCTGGCGCTCGGCGAACAGCTCGCTGGCGGCGATCTTGAACGCCACCGCCTTGGCCGCGATCACGTGCTCCAGGGGGCCGCCCTGCTGGCCGGGGAACACGGCCGAGTCGATCTTCTTGGCGTACTCCTGCTTGCAGAGGATCACCCCCGCGCGTGGGCCGCCGAGCGTCTTGTGGGTCGTCGTCGTGACCACGTCCGCGCCGTGCTCGATCGGGCTGGGGTGCAGCCCGGCGGCGACCAGGCCGGCGAAGTGGGCCATGTCCACCATCAGCAGCGCGCCCACCTCGTCGGCGATCTCGCGAAAGCGCGCGAAGTCGAGCTGGCGGGGATACGCCGACCAGCCCGCCAGCAGCAGCTTCGGCCGGCGCTCGCGGGCGATGCGCGCGACCTCGTCCATGTCGATCAGGCCGCTGTCGCGGTCGACCTCGTAGGCGGCGATGTCGTACAGCCGCCCGGACACGTTGATCTTCATGCCGTGCGTCAGGTGTCCGCCGTGCGCCAGCGACATCCCCATGATCGTCTCGCCCGGCTGGAGCAGCGCGTGGTAGACCGCCGCGTTGGCCTGCGAGCCGGAATGCGGCTGGACGTTGGCGTGCTCGGCGCCGAACAGCGCCTTGGCGCGGTCGATGGCGAGCTGCTCGACGACGTCCACCCACTCGCAGCCTCCGTAGTAGCGACGTCCGGGGTAGCCCTCGGCGTACTTGTTGGTGAGGACCGAGCCCTGGCACTCCAGCACGGCGCGGGGGACGAAGTTCTCCGAGGCGATCATCTCGAGCGTGCTCTGCTCGCGCTCGAGCTCGCCGCGCAACGCGTCGGCGATCTCGGGGTCGACCTCGGCGAGGGGACGGTTGAAGTAGTCGGGGCTGAGCTCGGACACGGCGCTCTCCTTGGACGGGCGGTGAGGACGGTGGTGCCCAGGCGCGCGGCGGGTTCGCTGGCCGCTTCCCGGTGGTCGCTTCCACCTCAGGCGCCAGTCGCGGCAGCTGTCACGAGGCTAGCACGGGCGGGGGATCTCCGCAGCTCAGGCCAGCGGCGCGAGCCTGTCGCGCACGACGTCCAGCGGGAGCGCACCCTCGCGCAGGACGTGCCAGCGCCGGTGCGCGCCGTAGTCGCGCAGGTCGATCACCGTGGAGGGCGTGCCCGGCAGCTCGCCGCCGTCGAGGACGAGGTCGGCGCCGTCGAGCAGGCTGCGCGGGACCTCTGCCAGCGCTCGCGCGTCGGGCTCCCCGGAGAGGTTGGCACTGGACTGCATCACCGGCCTTGCCAGCGAGCACAGCGCGTCGAGGCTCTCGGGCAGGCGCGGGACGCGCAGTCCGAGCGTCGCGGGATCGGTCCGGCAGGCGGGGGCGAAGCGCAGCGCGCGATTTGCGAGCAGCAGCGTCACCGGGCCCGGCAGCAGCGCCTGCAGCGCGGCGCGCTCGGCGTCCAGCAGCTCCCCGAGCGTGTCCAGCGCCGGCGCCAGCGCGAAGAACATGACCGCGGCCGGACGCGCCGCCGGACGGCCCTTGAGCCGATACAGGCGTCTTGCCGCCTGCTCGTCCTCGACATCGCAGCAGACGCCGTAGACGGTGTCCGTCGGGAACACGGCCACGCCGCCGCCGGCCATGCACCGCTGCAGGCGCCCCGCGTCCTGCTGGCCGAGCTTCGCACCGCTCACCGGCGGCGCTCCGCGACCAGCACCCGCTGGATCCCCGCCAGGTCGCGCTCGAAGCGCACCGCGTCGAAGCCCGCCGCGCGCGCCAGCTCGGCGACGGCCCGCGCCTGCCCGGCGCCGATCTCCAGGGCGAGGAAGCGCACGCGGTGCGCCTCTGCGAGCTGCGCGAGCAGCGCACGGATCACCGACAGTCCGTCCGCGCCCGCGAACAGCGCCTCGCGGGGCTCGTGGCGGACGATCTCCGGCGCCAGCAGGGCGCGCTCGGACTCGGCCACGTACGGCGGGTTGCAGAGGATCGCGTCGAACGTCTCCTCCAGCCCCGCGAGCAGGTCGGCGTGCAGCCACTGCACCTCCAGCTCCAGGCGCTCGCCGTTGCGGGCGGCCAGATCCAGCGCGGGCTGGCTGATGTCGCTGGCGCTGAGGTGGAGGTCGGGGCGCTCGTCCTTCAGCGCGAGCGCCACCGCGCCGCTGCCCGTGCCGAGGTCGAGCACGCGCGCGCCGGCGCCCAGCCCGAGACCGGCCTCCACCAGCAGCTCGGTCTCAGGACGCGGAATCAGAACCCGACGGTCGACGGACAGCTCCAGGCGGCGGAAGCTGCGGCGTCCGACGATGTAGGCGACCGGCTCGCGCTCGACCGCGCGACGTTTCACGGCGTCCTGGAAGGCGCGCACGGCAGGTCCCGCGACGAGCAGGTTGCCGGTGAGCAGACGCTCGCGCCCGACGCCGAGCACGTACGCCAGCAGCAGTTCGGCGTCCAGACGGGGCGTTTCGCAGCCGGCGGCCGCGATCGCCGTGACCGCGCCATCGAGCGCGTCGCGTACGGGAGTGCCGGAATCGAGCGAAGTCATCGAGCTCCCCGCCGTCAAGCTCACTCCTGCGTCCCCGCCTGCGCCTCCAGGCGCCGGCGCTTCTCGTCCGCCTGCAGGGCGGCGGTCAGCTCGCCCAACTCGCCTTCCAGGACCTGGTCGAGGTTGTGCACGGTGAACTTGATGCGGTGGTCGGTCACGCGCCGCTCACCGAAGTTGTACGTGCGGATCTTCTCCGCCCGGTCGCCCGTCCCGACCTGCGAGCGGCGGTCGGCGGCGAGCTCGGCCTGCTGCTCGGCCAGCGCACGCTCGTACAGCCGTGCCCGCAGCACGCGCAGCGCCTTCTCGCGGTTTTGCAGCTGGGACTTCTCGTCCTGCATGGAGACGACGATCCCCGACGGCTTGTGCGTCACACGGACGGCCGAGTCGGTCGTGTTGACGGACTGCCCGCCCGGCCCGGAGGAGCGGTAGACGTCGATCTGCAGGTCGTTGGGGTCGACCTGCACGTCCACGTCTTCGGCCTCCGGCAGCACCGCGACGGTCGCCGTGGAGGTGTGGATCCTGCCCTGGGACTCCGTCTGGGGCACGCGCTGGACGCGGTGGGTCCCGCCCTCGAACTTGAACACCGAGTACGCGCCGTCCGGCGGGCGGGACTTGATCTCGAACGTGTACTTGCCATCGCCGACGTCCATCGGCTCGGTCTCGAAGCCGAGCCGCTCGGCGTAGCGGTCGAGCATCCGGTAGAGGTCCCCGGCCCACAGACCGGCCTCGTCGCCACCGGCGCCGCCCTGGATTTCGACGATCACGCTCTTGTCGTCGTTGGGGTCGCGTTCGACCATCGCCAGGCGGATCTCCTCTTCCAGCTCCTCGATCCGCCGCCGCGCGTCGCCCAGCTCCTCGCGCATCTCCGAGTCCTCGCCCATCTCCGACAGCAGTTCCTCCGCGCCGCTGGCGTCGTCGCGCGCATGGCGCCACTGCGCGGCGAGCTTGGCGACGGGCTCGAGCTGGCTGTAGGCGCGGCCGACTTCGGCGTAGCTCTCCCTGTCGGAGATGACCTCGGGATCGGTCATCTGCGCGCCCAGCTCGGCGAAGCGCGTCTCGATCTGCTTGACCAGCTCTTCGATCATGGGGGGTGAGTCTAGGCGGCCGAGCGCAGGCGCCCGAGCGCGGGCGCCCGGAGCGGGCTCAGGCGGCGAGCCGGCCGGAATCGGCGAGCTCGAGCAGCTCGTCGAGCGTCGCCGACAGCGCCTCGACGGCGGCGCGCTCGCGCGGCAGGCCATCCTCGCCGAGCGCCTCCTCGGCCTGGGCGATCGGCTGGCCTTTACAGCTTTAGCGATGTTTTCTGAAAGCTGCTAAACCCAGCTAAACTTTCTAAAGCTGTGGACCGGGCGCGCAATCCCTATACACCAAATGCGGGCGCACCCCCTCGGTATCTCGCCGGTCGACGAGCTGAGGTCGAGGACTTCCGAGTGCTACTGCGGCGCCTCACGGGCGGCTACACGGAGCAGTCTCTCGTCATCACGGGCCTGCGCGGCGTCGGCAAGACGGTCCTCCTGGGCGAGTACGAGAAGATCGCCGCGGAGGAGTCTTGGGTTGCGGTCAAAGCCGAGGTCTCTAAGACCACGCCGTTCGAGCCGCAGATAGCCAACCTTTCGCGGAGAGCCCTCTTCGAAACCTCGCCCAAAGCGCGCTGGGGTGACCGCGCCAAACATGCCGCTGCTGTGCTCAAGTCGTTCACGCTCAGGGTGCGGCCCGATGGGAGCCTGTCGGTGGGTCTTGACGTCGACGCCGCTGCCGGCCGCGCGGACACCGGCAACCTCAATGAGGATCTTGCGGACGTATTCGAGGCGATCGGCAAGGCGGCACAAGCCGACGGCCGCGGCGTCGTGTTCCTCTTCGACGAGATCCAGTTTCTCGACAAGGCGGAGCTAGAGGCGTTGATAGGCGCCGTCCATCGTACCGTTCAGTACCAGCTGCCTCTCACCTTCGCGGGCGCGGGCCTACCACAGCTGCCGGGCCTCGCCGGCGAGGCCAAGTCTTATGCCGAGCGGCTATTCAAATTCCCGACGATAGGCGAGCTTGAGGACGATGCCGCCAGCGCCGCCCTTGTCGAGCCAGCGAAATCCGAGGGCGTCGAGATCGACGCAGACGCCGTCGAGGCAATCCTCGAGTACACGGAGGGCTACCCCTATTTCATCCAAGAGTTCGGCAGGGCAGTCTGGGACCTAGCACCTGGACCACGAATCACAGCCGAGGACGCTGAGTCGGCTCAACAACTGGTCGAGGCGGAGCTGGACGAGAGCTTCTTCAGGGCGCGGATTCAGCGATGTACCGTCGAGGAGCGGCGGTACATGCGGGCGATGGCCGAGCTTGGCTCCGATGAACAGAAGGCGGCAGAGGTCGCTGACGTCCTGGGCAAGACATCCGAGCAGGTCGCGCCGCTCCGGGCGCGGCTAATCAACAAGGGGCTTCTCTACACGCCTAGATACGGGTTCGCGAAGTTCACAGTGCCGCAGTTCGACCGCTTCATGCGACGCCACATGGACCTTGACGCCGATCCTCCGATACAGGGCTAAGCCACGACCTCGACGCCGACCAGGTCGGCCGCGGAGAGCTCGCCGGGGGTCTCGCGGGCAAGCACCGCCTGCAGCGCCGCGATCGCGACCTCGAGCTGATCGAGGTCGGGCTCGCGGGTGGTCAGCAGCTGCAGCTTCAGGCCCGGCCACATCAGCACCCGCACCCAGCCCCTGCTGCGGTTGCGCCCGGCGAACTTGATCAGCTCGAAGGAGATCCCGGCGATCACCGGCACGCCCAGCACGCGTGTGAGCATCAGCCAGTACCACGCCGGCAGGCCGATCGGCGCGAACACGAAGATGGCGACGATCATGACCACCAGCAGGAAGCTCGTCCCGCAGCGCGGGTGCAGCCGCGAGAAGCGCTGGGCGTTGCCCGGCGTGAGCGGGAGACCGGCCTCGAAGCACGAGATCGTCTTGTGCTCGGCGCCGTGGTACTCGAACACGCGTCGCAGGTCGCGCACGCGCGAGAGCAGCAGCATGTAGCCGAGGAACAGGCTCGTGCGGATCGCGCCCTCGACCACCCAGAACAGGATCGAGGAGCCGAGCTGGTTCTTGATCAGGCTGGTCAACCCGACGGGGATCAGGAAGAACAGCACGATCGCCAGCACGACGGCGACGACGACCGTGCCCGCCCACACCGCCTTGGGGATCTCCTGCTGCTCCTGCTCCTCCTCGACGGGCATCTGCGCGTTCGCCGAGAGTTCCAGCGCGCGGAACCCGATGACCATCGATCCGCCGAGCGCGACGACCCCCCGCAGGATCGGCAGCCGCAGCAGACGATGACGGCGCATCGCGGAATCCAGCGGGAGCGTGGTGACCTCGATCTCGCCCAGCGCGGCGGGGACCGATGTCCCGTCCGCCCCGGGCTCACCCGGCTGCTCGGCGGGCGGCTTGCGCACTGCCACCGCCCAGTTGGCGACGCCCCGCATCATCACGCCCTCGATGACCGCCTGCCCCCCGACGGGCGCGTCGCGCTGCGCGGTCAGCTCGCCGTCGCCCTCGACCAGCGCTGCGGGCACCGCGGGGTCAGCCACGGCGCTTGACATCGGACTACTGCGCGGACCGAGCTTGCGCGGAGTGCAGACGACCCTTGGCGACCCGGCGCTGGAAGCGCTCGACGCGCCCACCGGTGTCCATCAGCTTCTGCCTGCCCGTGTAGAACGGATGGCAGTTCGAGCACACCTCGACGTGCAGCTCCTCCTGCGTGGCGCGCGTGATGAACTCGTTGCCGCACGTGCAGCGCACGTGTGCGCGAACGTAGTTGGGGTGGATCTTCGCCTTCATCGTCGCTCGATTCTAGCGGGCTGCGGTCGGCTCTAGTCGGATGGAGCGGTGATGGGGGCGCTGGTGGGGGGCGCGGCCGGCTGTTCGCAGCGCGGCGTTCGCACTTCCTCGGCCTTGATCAGGCGACCCCTGGCGTTCAGCCAGCGGAACCGCACCAGACCTCTGTAGAACGCGGGCGCCGCGAGGTCTGTCACCTGCTGGATGTGCGTGTACTGCTTGACGCCCGTATCGGAGGCCCGCCACACGCCCAGGCCGGGGGCGCTGACGACGCGGTACAGCGGTTCTCCGGGGATCCTCTCCTCGACGTCGACGCGCATCTCCATGCGCGCCGTGCCCGGGATGGCGGTCATTTCGCCCGCGAACGTGGCCGAGCGTTCGCCCTGGGTAAGCGCTGTGACGCACTGCTGGAGCGTCGCGGACGCGTACGGCTTGGTCGGGGTGACATCGCTCGAACCGCCTTGACCGGTCCCGCCGCTGGCGGCGGTCTCGCCGGAGCTCGGGGATGACTGCGCGGCCGTGCCGGCCAGCGCGGCGGGCGCGTACGCCAGGCACGACACGGCAAGGGCGCACGCGAGCGCCGACGCCGGGCGTCGGGAGGCGGTGCGCGACGCGCGTGCGCTGGAGGTCGTGGTTCTCATCACATACTCCTAACACGCGAGATACCCGCACGTTTCGCATTGACACCCGCGCACATCTCACACCGGCGCTCGTGCGGAACGTCTCTGTCTGCCCGGGTGGCGGCGCTCAGGTGAGCTGATACAGCGGTCCGTCACCGCCCTCGGGGGTCGTCAGGCGACCGCCCTTGGCGGTGATCGCGCCGCACTGCACGCAGTTGGTGTAGTTGACGATCACGTCCACCTCGCCGGATTCGTCCCCATCCTCCCCGTCGTCGGGGATCTCGTACACGCCCGCGGGACACATCCAGCGCCATGTCTCGGCGATCTCCCGGGGCACGCGTTTGCGGATGCGGATGTGGTTGGGGGCGTCATCGCGGGTGGCGTTGCCGGTGATGAACACCGAGGACAGCTTGTCGAAGGTGTATTTGCCGTCGGGCTTGGGATAGGAGTCCTTGGTGTCGCCGATGAACATCGGCTGGGCGTCGTTGCGATGCCAGGCCCAGCGCCCGCCCGGGAAGCGCCCTTTGGAGGCGATCATCAGGTTGACCAGCGGACCGCCCCGCAGAAAGCCCCGCTGGAAGGGCTGGCGGGTGTTGCGTACCTCGTAGAGCTCCTTGCCCACCTGCGAGTCTTCGATCGCCTGCTCGTAGGACTCGAACGAGCTCTCGCCGCGCACGAGCGCGGCGTAGATCGACTCGGCCGCCAGTTTGCCTGACATGAGGGAGTGGTGAACGCCCTTCAGCGCGACGGTGTCGACCATCCCGGCGGCGTCGCCGACCAGCAGCGCGCCGGGCATCGACAGCTTGGGCATCGACCAGAAGCCACCACCAGGCAGTGCCTTGGCGCCCCACGCGACGCGTTCGCCGCCTTCGAGGATGCCCTTGACGAGCGGGTGCAGCTTGAACTGCTGGAGCAGATCGTGAGCCGAGGTCGTCGCGTCGGCGTACTCGAGATCGACGACGAAACCGATGCTGACCAGGTCATCGCCGGTCTTCTCGTCCTTCATCGGATAGATCCACGTGCCGCCGATCTGTCCATACTTCGCGGAGAGCTTCAGCGGCCACGGGCCGATCGTGTGGATCAGGCGGTCGAGCGGCTTGGGAACCTTCCAGACCTCCTTGACGCCGAGCTCCCAGACCTGGGGCTCGCGTCCGTCGGCGAGATCGAACTCCTTGATGGCGGCGCCGGTCAGATGCCCCCAGCAGCCCTCGGCGAGAACGACGGCCTGCGCCTTGATGTCGGTTCCCGGCTCGAAGTTGCCGAGCGGCTCGCCGTCCTTGCCGCGACCCTTGTCACCGGAGCGCACACCGACGACGCGGCCATCCTCGACGATCAGCTGGGTGGCCGAGGTCTCGGTCAGGATGTACGCGCCGGCGTCCTCGGCCTGACGCTGCTGGAAGCGCGCCATCGCGGAGACGGAGATGACCTCGTTGCCGTGGTTCTTGAACGGAGGCGGCGGCGGGATCCGCAGTCTGGTCTTGGCGCTGGGCAGCAGGTAGACCGCCTCCTTGTCGACCTCGCCGTAGGCGAAGCCCTCCTTGCGCCAGTCCGCGCGCGTCATCTCCGGGAACAGCTCTTCGAGGGGCCCCGGGCGCATGACCGCACCGGAGAGGTTGTGCCCACCGCAGGTCTTGGCCTTCTCGACGACCGCCACGGGCACTTCGCCGAGGCGCTCCATCGTCTCGGCATCGTCCGCGAGCAGCTGCAGCAGCCGGTTGGCGCACGCCAGGCCGGCGGTGCCGCCGCCGACGATCGCGACGCCGACCTCGATCAGCTCGTCCTCGGAGTCCAGGCCGTGCTTGACGAACTCCTTGCGCGAGTCGACCGGGGGCGGGAAGGCCGCGGGCGCGACCCTGCCGTTGCTCGAGCCGTGTCCGCTCACTTTCAGCTCTCCTTCTTGGCCTTCACAGCCTCTGTGAGCTTGGGCAGGATCTTGTTGAGGTCGCCGACGATGCCGAGGTCGGAGAATTCGAAGATGGGCGCGTTGGCGTCCTTGTTGATCGCGACGATGTTCTCCGAGCCCTGCATGCCGACCTTGTGCTGGATCGCGCCGGAGATGCCGGCGGCGAGGTACAGCTTGGGCGCGACGGTCTTGCCCGTCTGGCCGATCTGCGCGGCGTAGGGATACCAGCCGGCGTCGACGACCGCGCGGGTGGCGGCGACGGCGCTGTTGCCGCCGAACGCCTTGGCGAGGTCCTCGGCCAGCTGGAAGCCCTCGGCCTTGCCGAGGCCGCGCCCGCCGGCGATGAGCACGTCGGCGCCCTCGATGTCGACGTCGGCGCCGCGCTGTTCGCCGCGCGTGATCATGGTCGCCTGCTGCGCCTGCGGCGAGAGCTCGAAGCTCAGCGTCTCGACCGGCGCGTCCGCGCCGCCGACGTCTCTTATCTCGAACGCGTTCAGACGACCGATGACGATGCCCACCTCCGAGCGGTATTTCACTTCGGAGATGGAGGAGTCGCCCAGGATCGGACGCTCGGCGATCAGCTCTCCGTTCTCCGCGCGCACGTTGGTGACCTCCATCACTACACCCGCACCCAGCCGCGCCGCAAGGCCCGCACCGATCTCGAAGCCGAGCAGCCCGCCTCCGAACAGCGCGTACTTGTACCCGCCGGCGGAGATGGCCGCGGCCATGGCGTCGACCAGCGGCTGCGCCAGCCCTTCGGGCCCCTCGGCGACGAGCGCCTTCTTGGCGCCGTATTTTCCGAGCGACGCGGCCAGCTCGTGCGGGACGTTCTCGCCGAGGAGGATCGCGTGCGCCTCGCCGCCGAGCTCGGCGGCGAGCTTGGCGCCCTCGGAGACGGCGCCGAGTGAGTTCTTGTTGATCGCGCCGTCGTAGTGCAGCGCGTAAACGAGGATGTTCGCCATCTAGATCAGCTTCCTCTCGTCGAGCCAGGCGATGATTTTCTCCACCGTCTCGCCGGTGTCCTCGTCCTCGATGATCTCTCCGGCGGCCTTCGCCGGCGGTGCCTTGGCGGCGATCCACTGGGCGGCCGAGTTCTCGCCGCCGACCTTGCCGGCGTCGATGCCGACGTCGGCGGCGGTGACGGCGTCGAGGGGCTTCTTCTTGGCGCCCATGATCGCCTTGAGCGACGGGTAGCGCGGCTCGTTGATGGCGTCGCCGACCGAGATCACGGCCGGCAGCTTGATCTGAACGGTGTCGTAGCCGTACTCGGCCTGGCGCTCGCAGCGAAGGCTGTCGGAGTCGATGTCCATCTTGATCACCTGCGTCAGCGACGGCATGCCCAGGTGCTCGGCGACGACGGCGCCGATCGTGTAGCACTCGCCGTCGTCGGACTGCTGGCCCAGCAGCACCAGGTCGGGGCTCTCGCGCTGGAGCGTCTTGGCGAGCGCGTAGCCGGTGGCCGCCACGTCGGAGCCGGCGACGACGGGGTCTGAGAGATGCACCGAGCGGTCGGCGCCGAGCGAGACGGCCTTGTGCAGCGCGCGCACGGCGCTGTCGGGACCCATGGTCACCGCCACGACCTCCTCGACGGGGACCGCGCCGCCCTCCTTGATCTGCATGGCAGCCTCGATGGCGTGCGTGTCATACGGGTTGAGGTTCTTCTCCCCGCTGCGGTCCATGCGCCCCGTCGAGTGGTCGATCCTCTTCTCGACGGCGGCGTCCGGGACCTCCTTCACCAGGACGCATATCTTCATTCTCTGGGCTTCTCCTTGGGTCTGAGTGGGGCAATCCTACTTGCTCGGGCGGTTGACTGACGAGTCAATCGGTTTTGCGCGGGACGCACCGCCGAACGCACGACTGTCAGCGCGAGAAAGTTCTGTATAGCCATGGTTATACAGAAGTCTCTGGAGGGGAATGATATACGTGACGCACCGTATAGCCATAGTCATACAGACCTTCTCTCGAAAGGGAGGCAGCGCGCGGCGCACGCCGACGTCGCGACACCTCGACCGCCACAGGCGCCTAGCGGCTGACCACCGCCCCGCGGATGAAATCGACGATCGCCTGGGTGGGAGCCCCGGGCGTGAACACCTCGGCGACGCCGAGGCTCTTGAGCTCGGGGATGTCCTCCGCGGGGATGGTGCCGCCGACGGTGATGACCACGTCGTCGATGCCCTGCTCGCGCAGCAGCGCGACGACGCGCGGCACGAGCGTCATGTGGGCGCCGGAGAGGATCGACAGGCCGACCGCGTCGGCGTCCTCCTGGATGACCGTCTCGACGATCTGCTCGGGCGTCTGGTGCAGGCCCGTGTAGATCACCTCCATGCCGGCGTCGCGCAACGCCCGCGCGATGATCTTGGCGCCGCGATCGTGGCCGTCGAGGCCCGGCTTGGCGACGACGACACGAATCTTGCTGTCGGTGATTGGGGCGGCTGGAGGCATCGGCGGGGAACGCTTTGATGGATGGTTGGCTTGGAGGTCGATCGGGCGCTGCGCCGGCGTCAGCGGCGGCGGTCGCGAGCACGGGCCGGGACGGACTGGCGACGGGACGCGGCGGATTGTACGGCGCGCAGCCGTGCGGGCGCGGCTCGAGCGTCGCTCGGTCGCTGCGAGCCGGCCCGCTCGAGCACGGCTCGCCCGAGCGAGACGAGCGCGGTTCCGACGCCGAGCGCGGCGAGCACCTTCAGTCGCCGCGCGAGACGATCGAGCTCGATCACCTCCCAGCCTTCGGCGAGCGCGATGCGCCTGAGCACGGCATCGGGGTTGACGACGACGGCGTAGCGCACGGCGCGCAGCATCGGCAGGTCGGACTCGGAGTCCGAGTAGGCGTAGGAGGCGGCGAGGTCGATGGAGTCGCGCTCGGCGACCTCGCGCATCGAGACGACCTTGCCCTCGCGGTAGTTGAAGGGGCCGGCCGGCCGGCCGGTGTAGCGACCGTCGACGATCTCCGAGCGCGAGCCGAGGCCGCCGTCGAAGGCGAGCACGCGTGCGAGCAGGTCGGCCATCTCCTGCGAAGCGGCGGTGAGGATGTAAACGGGCAGGCCGGCGTCCTGGTGGGCGTAGGCGCGCTCGAGCATCTGCGGGTACAGCCGCGGCAGCACCCCGGCGAGCACGCGCGGGGTCAGGCGCGCGAGGTCGCGCACGCGCACGCCGGCGATCATCTCGCCGACCCGCCTGCGCACGTCGTCGGCGCGATCGTCGGTGGAGCCGCGCAGGCGGAAGCGCAGGTTTTCGTAGACGTCGCGAGCGAGACGCCCGCGCGAGATCATCCCGGTTTCGTAGGCGGCGCGGGCGAAGAAGATGCCCGAGGAGCCAGCCATGAGGGTCTTGTCGAGGTCGAAGAAGGCCCCGCCGCGCGGCTGGCCGTTCGGCGATGCGCTGGCGCCGTTTCCGCTCTCGGTCACCAGACGTTGACGATCAGCGCGTCGCCCTGACCTCCGCCCGAGCACAGCGCCGCGCAGCCGAGCCCGCCGCCGCGCCGGCGCAGCTCGAGCACGAGGCTGCCGAGGATGCGCGCGCCGGAGGCGCCGATCGGATGCCCGAGGGCGACGGCGCCGCCGTTGACGTTGACCCGCTCCTCGTCGATGCCGAGCATGCGGATCGAGTTGAGCGTGACCGACGCGAACGCCTCGTTGATCTCCCACACGTCGATGTCGCCCGGCTGCAGGCCGGCCTTCTCGAGCGCCTTCTTGGCTGCGCTGGCGGGCGTGGTGGCGAGGTAGGCGAAGTCGTTGGCGCTCTGCGCGTGGGCGACGATCTCTGCGAGCGCCTCCTTGCCGTTGGCGGCGGCCCACTCCTCGGAGGCGAGCACGAGCGCGCCGGCGCCGTCGTTGACGCCGGGTGAGTTTCCGGCCGTGTGCGAGCCGTCCTTGCCGACGAGGCCGGGGAGCGCGGCGAGCTTCTCCAACGAGGTGTCCCGGCGCGGGCCCTCGTCGACCTCGACGACCGTGATCTGCTTGCCGCCGTTGACGCTCACGGGCACGATCTCCTCCGCCAGACGCCCCTCGTCGATGGCCTTCAGCGCGAGCTCGTGGGAGCGCAGCGCCCAGCGGTCCATGTCGGCGCGCGTCATCTCCAGCTCGTCTCCGACCTCGGTGGCCTCGACGAACATCTGCTTGCCGGAGAACGGGTTGGTGAGCCCGTCGTGGACCATCGCGTCGAGCATCTTGGCGTCGCCCATGCGATAGCCGAAGCGCGCCTGGGGGAGCAGGTAGGGGGCCTTGGACATCGACTCCATGCCGCCGCCGACGCCGACCTGCATGTCACCGGCGCGGATCGCCTGGTCGATGATGACCGACGCTCGCAGCCCGGACGCGCAGACCTTGTTGATGGTCTCGGAGGAGACCTCCTTGGGGATGCCGGCCTTGATCTGCGCCTGGCGGGAGGGGATCTGTCCCTGGCCGGCCTGCAGCACCTGGCCCATGACGACGTGCTCGACCTGCTCGGGCTCGACGTCGGCGCGCTCGAGCGCGGCGCCGATCGCCAGGCCGCCGAGCTCGGTGGCCTCCAGCGTGGACAGGCCGCCGCCCATCTTGGCGATGGGGGTGCGCGCGCTGGCGAGAATGACGGTCTTGGGCATGGAAGCGGGTCTTCTCCTGTGGGTCGCTGAGTTGGGACGGAGGACGAGAATGGTAGTGGACGGGCTCCGCGACACCGGGGGACCGACCCCGCAACCGTGGGGGACCGGACCGGCGACGCCGGGAGACGGACCCCGCAACGCCTAGGGACCGACCCCGCAACCGTGGGGGACCGGCCCGGCGACGCCGGGAGACGGAGCGAGGGCAAGCCGGATATCGTGCCCGGCGGATGCACGTCTCCGCCATCGGCCAGCACGCCGCGAGCAGCGACGCCGACACGGTCGTGATCGGCGTGTTCGAGGGTGGCGACGCTCCAGCCGACGCACCGGCCGCCCTCGGCGAGCTGCTCGCCTCGGGCGAGGCTCGCCGCTCGTTCAAGGCGCTGGCGCTGGCGCACGCGGATGGCCGCCGCTGGCTTTCGGTGGGGCTGGGAGCACGCGCGGACTTCACGCGTGAGCGCGCTCGCGTGGCCGCGGCGATCGCGGGCGAGCGCGCCCGCGAGATCTCCACGCGCAGGCTGTGCTGGCAGGTCCCCGTGGATGAGGACCCGGCGATCGCGGCGGCGATCGTGCAGGGCACGATCCTCGGCGACTACAGCTTCGAGCGCCACAAGTCGAGCCCCGCCGGCGCTCGCCAGGACGCGGGCGAGGAGCCGCCGAAGCATCTGGAGGGCCTGATCGTCGCGGGAGCGGACGGGCTGGAGGCGACTGTGGCCGAGGCAACGGTGGTCGCGGACGCGGTCAACCGCGCCCGCGACCTGCAGAACCGCCCGGGCAACGATCTCACTCCGACCGCGCTGGCGGAGTACGCCAAGGCGCTGGGCGCGGAGATCGAGGGCGTGTCGGTGGAGGTGGAGGGTCGCGAGGGGATCCTCGCGCGCGGCATGGGCGCGTTCGCGGCGGTCGCCCAGGGCTCGGCGCAGGAGCCGGCGCTGATCACGCTGAGATATGAAGGCCCACCCACCCCCGACGCGCCACCCGCCGCAGGCGCGAACGGGCCGGGCGCCGCGGGCGCGAAGGGTCCGACGCTCGGCTTGGTGGGCAAGGCGGTGACGTTCGACAGCGGCGGCATCTCGCTGAAGCCGGGGGCGAAGATGGCGGAGATGAAGTTCGACATGTCGGGCGGCGCGGCGGTGATCGAGGCGGTGTCGGCGATCGCCCGCCTGCGGCTGCCGGTGAGACTGGTGGCGGTAGTGGGCGCGACCGAGAACCTGCCGAGCGGCCGGTCGGTCAAGCCGGGGGACATCGTGACCGCGGCGAACGGCAAGACGATCGAGGTCAACAACACCGACGCCGAGGGCCGCCTGGTGCTGGCTGACTGCCTGTGGCATGCGGCGGCGCAGGGCGCTGAGCGGATCGTCGACCTGGCGACGCTGACCGGCGCGGTGATCATCGCGCTTGGCTCGACGTACGCGGGCCTGATGAGCAACGACGACGAGCTGGCGGCGCGAATCTCGGCGGCCGGCAAGGACACGGGTGAGATCGTGTGGCGGCTGCCGCTGCACGAGGAGTACGACCAGCTCGTCAAGGGTCGCTACGGCGACCTCGACAACGCGCCGGAAGGGCGCAAAGCGGGCACGATCGTGGGCGCGACGTTCCTGTCGAACTTCGTCGGGGAGGTCCCGTGGGCGCACCTCGACATCGCGGGCTCGGCGTGGGAGCTCGACCGCGCGTACGTCGGCAAGGGCGCCTCAGGCTATGGCGTGCGCCTGCTGGTGGAGCTCGCCAGGTCATACTGCGCGTGAGCGCCGGCGGCTGAGGAGACTTTTTAAGAGCGACCGCTACCGCGGTCGGAGGGCGGGGTCGCGCCCAGCCGCTTGCAGGCGTGCGTCGGGCAGCCGGCTGGCGACGGCCTCCCAGGCGCGCCCGTGCGGGTCGATGTGCGCGCGGTGGCGGCCGGCCTCGCCGGGGATTTCGACGAGCTCGACGTCGCTGCCGGCGGCAAGCGCGGCGCGCTGGTAGCTGCGGCTGAGCTCGACGGAGACGGTTTCGTCGAGCGTCCCGTGCACGAGCAGCGCGGGGATGGCCAGCGGCAGCAGGCGGATCGGGTCGCCGGCGTCGTAGCGCTCGGGGAGCTCGTCCGGCGACCCGCCCATCAGCAGCGCGGCGCCGCCGCCGCCGGCGTGACGCATGTAGGAGCCGGAGAGATCGCATACGCCGGCCTGGGCGATGACGCGGCGCAGCTGCACGACGGGCTCACTTTCTGCGAGCTCGCCGGGGGCACCGGGCGGCAGGTTGTCGCGGCTGGCGGCCCACAGCGCGAGATGCCCGCCAGCGGAGTGTCCGAGCACGCTCACGCGCTCGAGATCGAGCGCGGGGTGCGCGACGCGGGCGAGGTGGTCGATGGCGGCGGCGACGTCTGCGAACGTCTCAGGCCAGCCGCCGCCGTTTCCTACGCGCCGGTACTCGATGTTCCAGGCCGCCCAGCCGCGCTGAAGTAGATCGCGGGCGAGCCCGCGCATGACGATCTTGCTGAAGCGGGCCTGCCAGGAGCCGCCGTGGATCAGCACCATCACCGGGTACGGCCCGTCGGCGCGCGGAAGGTGCAGCTCGGCGCGCTGTGAGCGGTCGGGGCCGTAACTGAAGGTGCGCCCGCGCTCGCGCAGGAAGTCGAAGATCAGGCCTGTGCGGGCCACTCGACGCCCGAGTCGATCGTCTGCGCCCACTCGACGATCGCCTGGGGACGCTGCTCGGGCACCCAGTGGGCGACGCGATCGAGCAACTCAACGCGCAGCTGCGGCTGGCCGGCAACCGGCCCGGCTGGCGCCCCGCGCGTGACCGCGTCGGCGCGACCGAGGATCAGCGTGGTCGGCACCTGCAGCTTGGCGGCCGCGTAGCGGCCTTTGACGATCGGCAACAGCTCGCGTATGAGGAACGTCCTGTACATGGCGACCGTGACGGCGGGTGGGATGTGCTCGGCGAACAGGTCGACGTCGGCCGCGTCGAGTCGTTCGCCGAAGCGTCCGACCTGGAGGATCCTGCGCAGCATCGGGTTGGCGACGCGCTCGCCGACGAACGGCAGGCTGATCGGCCCCTGGTAGCTGAGCAGCACGGCAAGCCGACCGAGGCTCGCGTTGACCCACGGGTGCGGAATGCACAGCGCGAGCATACGCTCGAAGCGCTCGGGCGCGCGCAGCGCGGCGAGAAAGCCCGCCCATCCGCCCCAGTCGTGGCCGATCCAGGTGACTCGCTCGATGTCGAGCGTGTCGAGCAGCGCGAGCAGGTCCGTGGCGAGCTGTTCCTTGTCGTAGCCGCCGGCGGGCGCCTCGCTCCAACCGAAACCGCGCAGGTCGGGCGCGATCACACGAAAGCGCTCGGCGAGCGCGGGAATGACGTGGCGCCACTCCCACCAGTGCTGCGGCCAGCCATGGACGAGCAAGACCGGCGGCGCGTCGTCGCTGCCGGCGAGCGCAACGTGCATCCGCAGGGCACCGATGTCGACGTACTCATGTCGAACGCCCGGCAGTTCGGGGGGCTCACCCACGATCGTCAGAGTACACCCCCGCGGCGGGGTGGTGAAGCGTCTGGGAACATGCGAGCGGGCGCATGATGACCTTGCCGTAAATCGCCTGCCAAGCGCCGCGGTGGACGTGAGGAGGCCGCCACTTCCCCTGAGGGCTCGTCAGGCCAGGATCGCCGAAAACGTGGCCGACACTCCACGACGGCGGCGCAGAAGGGTGCTGGTGGCACCCGCGAGATCGGGGGCGGTGACTTCCCCGGGGCGCATAGCGAGCATGCGCTGCATCACCGGAGCGAGCCCATGGTCAGCGTATACGGCCAGTCGTCGGCCGCCACTGGCACCCCACCAGCGACGGTTCTCCACCCACCACCCACGGAAGCCCAGGCGGCCCGTGCCGGAGTAGGGTTCGAGCCGGAAGGTGCCGAGCGCGACCGGGGTGTGGAGGCGGTCGCCTACGGCGCGGGCGGCGGGCTCGTGCGTGACGTCGGCCGCACGTGCAATCGCGGTAACCGTCGCGGCCAGCTCGGCGCTGGTGCCCGGCTCGGAGATGCCATCCGAAAGGCTCCTGGGTATGAGCAGCTTGGACGCGAAGAGGTTGCACAACATCTCCCCCAGCCAGTAGTCGGCTTCGCGCTGAGGGCGAAACGTAGTTCTGCTCGCCAGCAGGTAGTGCCCCAGCTCGTGCGCGACGGTGAACCGCTCAGGCCGGCCGATGGGCGCGGGTCGAGCGTCGCGACGCATCAGCACCACCTCCCAGCCCTCACCGCGACGCATGAGCGCGCCGCGACGGCGGCCATCCGCCGCCGCGATGCGAAGCCCCACGCCGAGCTCGCGGCACAGGGCAACGAGATCGAGAGGGAGGCTGCGGTCGGCGGCTAGCTCGCACGCCCAGCTCTCTAGCTGGGCGCTGAGGCTCGCCTTGATCTCCTCGCGACCTTGGCTTTCTCGCCGATGAACGATCTGATCGATGGTGCACCTCCCGGATAGGGGCGGCTCGGCTCCTCTCGATTCAGGGCCGGCTCCACCAGCGAGCGCCCATGCCACGGAGACGAGTCAAGCTCGACCATAGTCTTGGCTATCCGGCGGACGCGATCGTCGCGCTCGTGCTCCGCGCAGACCGGTCGCCACAGCACCGCATCCTCGATCGTCTTGCGCAGGCAATCGAGCATGCCGCTCTCTTCAAGGCTGTCGATGGCCCTGCTATCGATCGCGAAGGACACCCGCCACAAGCGGCGGAATCGGTCCTGCTGCGCGGCCAGGTGACCGCCAGTGATGTTCTTGTTGCGCGCGTCAAGCGACGCGAGTGAGTCGAGCACGCCCTTGAAGAAGATCCCGACTTCGGCGATCTTCGTGTTCATCTCGAGCGGTGGGCAGTACATGACGATCTGGCCTGGGTCGAGGCCGAAGTCCTCCTCCAGAGTCCTGAGAGCGGCCAACCTGAAGCTGGCGGCACGGGGCACGCCGAGCCCGTCCCCAGCGCCGGGCTTGGAGTCGCCGCGAAAGCGCTCGGTGATCGCCCGCGCCGCCTCCGGGCCCCCGGCTTCGTCCTCGTAGAGGATGTGAAGGTCGCGGTGAAGCTCACGCACTCTCAGGTTTCGGATCAGCCCCAGGGCACCGTCGACGCAAGCCGCACTGCCATGACGGCGACGACGTTCCAGCTCCCCCTCGAACAAGCTCAGCATCTCGCGATCCGAGCACTCGAGGAGACGCTCCACGAGCCCGCCAAGCGCCGTCGCGCGCTCAGAGTCCGGGAACGTGTCCAGATACTCTGCGATGGCTCGCTCGAGCATCCCCGATGCCGCAAGCTTGACGCGGTGGAAGAGGGCCACCTCTGAGAGCTGGTAGCGACTCTCCAGCAGAGTCAGGATCGCGGTGACGGCATCAGGACGGGGGCGTGGCCCGTCCTTGAGGTTGATCGCGACGCGATCTTCGCGTCCGTGCCCGCGATCGCGAGTCAGGATTTCCAGGTAGTCCAGTAGACGAGGATCGAAGACGTGCGGCTTACCCAGATGCTCGAAGTCGCGGTAGAGATAGTCGATCAGGTCAGCGCAGATCGTGTTGGCCACCAGGTCGCGGCAGACACGGACGCGAAAGTCCGTCCCCGGCGTCGAATCGACGTCCTTGTGATCCCTGGATATGAGCAGCGTCAGCAGCCGGCTGGCGCTCAACTGGGCTCCGGACTGGTCGCGCTGCCCGGCACGCTGCGCGTCGGCGCCGTATTTCTGGTCGACGAGAACACGCAGCGACGGGTAGACGCGACCGTGCCACTCCGTGCGGTCAAGGATCAGGTCGATGCGCTCGTCACCATCGTGGTACGCGAGCAGACCGAGCTCGTCCTCGAGCGTGTGGCCGGCGGGAAGATGGCCGATGTCGTGGAGGAGCGCCGCCAGACGCACGAATGTGACCTCCTCCGCGGAGAGCTCAACGGCACGGCGCCAGTGTTCGCTGGGCTCTGGAGCTCTCGTGGCCGCGTTGCGTCGCGTCGCGTCCACAAGCAGCATCGCCGTGTGCAGCGTCCCGATCGCGTGCTCACCACGCATGTGCGTAGCACCGCGGTACACGAGGTGCGCCAGACCCAACTGGTAGATGTCGAACAGCCGCTGGAAGGCGGGGTGATCGATGATCTCAAGCTCGCGCGCGCTGAGCCTGACAATCCCGCTTACGGGAAGGAGCGTCTCCTTCGTGAATCCGGTCGCCTCATCGCGCACTGGCTCGGGCACCGCCACGAGAACGTCACCGGGAGCGACGAGCGGGGCGCCCGTCCCCTCGTGCGCCGCGGTCTCGTCGTCGGTGCTCATCGAGTCTTCCGTATCGATCTCCTCGTCCCGTGCGCCCTCCATATCGCCTCCGGGGATCAGTTGCGCCTGCTCCGCGTTCTTGGCCATCGCTTGAGTCTAGGAGCCGTCAAGCGTGGTCCGAATGGCTGAATGTCACTATGCATCAGAATCGACGCCAGGGCCGATCCGCCGCTCTGCCGGAGTCTGGGAGAATGCTCGGATGGACTTCGACCTCTCGCCCGACCACGAGCTGATCAGGCGCACGGTCAGGGAGTTCGCCGAGGGCGAGGTGGCGCCGGTCGCCGAGGAGCTCGACCGCACGAAGTCGTTCCCGTACGAGATCGTGGCGAAGCTGGGCAGGCTGAACCTGATGGGCATTCCGTTCCCGGAGGAGTACGGCGGGGGCGGCGGGGACACGCTGGCGTATGCGCTGGCGGTGGAGGAGCTCACGCGCGTGGACTCCTCGGTGGCGATCACGCTGTGCGCGCACACCTCGCTGGGGACCCAGCCGATCTACGTGTTCGGCGACGAGCGCCAGAAGCGCGAGTGGATGCCGCGGCTGTGCTCGGGCGAGCGGCTCGGCGCGTTCGGGCTGACCGAGCCAGAGGCGGGCTCGGACGCGGGCAACACGCGCACACGCGCGCGTCTGGAGGACGGGGATTGGGTGATCGACGGCGCCAAGCAGTTCATCACGAACGCCGGCACGGACATCTCGGGGGTGGTGTGCATCACCGCGGTGACCGGCGAGGAGGGCGACGGCTCCAAGCAGATCTCCAACATCATCGTCCCCAACGGCACCGACGGCTACGAGCAGGGCGAGCCGTACAGGAAGATGGGCTGGAACGCGTCGGACACGCGCCCGCTGAGCTTCAGCGACTGCCGCGTGCCCGAGGCCAACCTGCTGGGGCCGCGTGGCGCGGGCTTCAAGCAGTTCCTGCACATCCTCGACATCGGGCGCATCGGCGTGGCCGCGATGGGCGTGGGGCTGGCGCAGGGCGCGCTGGACGAGGCGCTGAAGTACGCCAAGCAGCGCAAGGCGTTCGGAAAGCCGATCTCCAAGTTCCAGGCGATCCAGGGCAAGCTCGCGGACATGTCCACGGAGATCGCGGCCGCGCGGCTGCTCGTGTACAAGGCCGCGCGCGAGAAGGACGCAAAGCGCAACTTCACGCTCACCGCCGCGCAGGCGAAGCTCAAGACCGGCCGCCTGGCGGTGCGCTGCGCCGAGGAGGCCGTGCAGATACACGGCGGGTACGGCTACATCGAGGAGTACCCGGTGTGCCGCTTCTACCGCGACGCGAAGATCCTGACGATCGGCGAGGGCACCGACGAGGTCCAGCAGATGGTGATCGCCAGGGCGCTCGGCGCCTGAGCGTTACGCAAGCCTGCGTTACGCAATGCTGCGTAACGCATTGCTGCGTCATTTTCTATACGCAATTCTGCGCTATACTTGAAGGCGATGGTTGAGACGGCGATCGTCAACCCCTTCCGCTACGGTGCGCTCGCGCTGGATGACGCGTTCACGGACCGCGAGCGGGAGACCGCGGAGCTGAAGGCCGACGCCCTCAACGGACAGGACGTCGTGCTGTTCGCCCCCCGCCGTTACGGCAAGTCATCGCTCGTGTGGCGCGTGTCGCAGGAGCTGATCGGCGAGGGTGCGCTGGTCGCGCACGTCAATCTGATGACGACACCCACCACCACACAACTCGCCGAGAAGCTGGCTCGCACGATTCACGAGGACATCGCCTCGCCGCTGTTCCGCGCCAAAGAGCGCCTGCGCATCTTCCAAGGTCTGCGCATCCGCCCGACCGTAACCGTCGATCCGGAGGACGGCTCATTGAGCTTCAGCTTCGACGCGAGCGGGCGCAGAGAGGACATCAACGCAACCTTGGAGCGGCTGCTCGAGCTGCCGGGGCAGCTCGTCGGCGAGCGCAAACGCCCGGTGGTGCTGATCCTGGACGAGTTCCAGGAGATCGTCGATATCGACCCGAACCTCCCGCGCCTGATGCGCTCCGTCTTTCAGCAGCAACCGGAGGTGGCGCACATCTACCTGGGAAGCAAGCGCCACATGATGGAGCAGATCTTCAGCGACGAGAACGAGCCCTTCTGGCGCAGCGCAAAGCAGATCGAGCTCGGCGTGATCGACCCGCAACCCTTCGGCGAATACATCGAGCGACAGTTCGAGCGCACCGGCAAGAGCGTCGCACCGGCAGCCATCGACGCCGTCCTCGAGACGACCCACGGCCACCCGTACGCAACCCAGGAGCTGTGCTACTTCCTGTGGCAGGACACGCCAGCCGGCGCCACGGCGACCGCCGAGCAGGTCGTCGAGGCCGTCGTCAAGGTGCTCAACTCCGAGCACGCCCATTTCAGCCTCGTGTGGGAGGACGCCACCGCGCACCGGCGCCTTCTGCTCAGAGCGTTGGCCGAAGACCCCGGACATCCGATCTCAGCGGATTACCGTCGTCGCCACGCGCTGCCCGGAGCATCGAGCGTGCAACGCGCGCTGGGCGCCTTGGAGAAAGCGGAGCTCGTCGGGCGTCGGCGCGGCGACGCCTGGATCAGCGAGCCGTTTCTCGCGCAGTGGGTGCTTCTGAACGACGCATAGTCCGGACGGACGCGTGCTACGCAACCTTGCGTTACGCAATCCTGCGTAACGTGGATCTCGCTGGCCCAAGACGAGCGGGATCTCGCTTAGCATCTGTGCACGATGTCCGAGCGGTTGGCACGAGTCAGAGGATGGGAGTCGCGCGCAGAGGCGACTGCCCGAGTGCGGGAGCGGTGCGAGGACGCGACCGTTGAGGATGCCGCGCGCGACCCTCTGACGGTGGCGGTGCCAACGAGCCGCGGCAAGGACCCGTCGCTGCGCGACTGCGCGCGCTTTTTCGCGCGCCAGCCCTCGCCGCCGTACCTGTTCGGCGCGGTCGGGCTGGCGCTGGCCCTGCGCCTGGCCCAGGGCGCGTTCAGCTGGCGCGACCTCGTGATGGTCGCCGGCCTGATCGTGGTGACGCCGATCGTGGAGTGGGCGATCCACGTGTACCTGCTGCACGCCCGGCCGTTCACGCTGCTGGGGCGGCGGATGGAGATGCTGAGCGCGCGCGAGCACCGCTCCCACCATGAAGCGCCCGCGGTGCTCGAGGGCGTGCTGATCCCCGTGTACGCGGTGCTCGTGTTCCTGGCGATGATCGCGCTCGTGAACTGGGCGCTGTCGTTCCCCACCCACCTCGTGCTCGGCGGCCCGCGTCTGGCGTATGCGACGACGGGCGTGCTGACGAGCTTCGCGATCCTGGCCGCGTACGAGTGGACGCACTTCCTGATCCACACCCCCCACCGGCCGCGGCGGCGCTACTACAGGGCGATCTGGCGCAACCACCGCCTGCACCACTACAAGAACGAGCGCTACTGGTTCGGTGTCACCTCGACCGTCGGCGACCGGTTGATCGGCACGCTGCCCGACCAGCGCTCGGTGCCGCGCTCAGCGACCGCTCGCTCGCTGCACACCGAGCGCTGACGCCGCCGCGCCGGCGGCATACGCTGTTCGCTACGACCCACGTGAACGTCTCTCGCCCGCTCGCAACCGCGGCGCTCGTCTCGAGCGCGCTGATGCTGCTGGGCGCGTGTGGAGGCACGGTCGCCGACAGCAGGCCAGCGTCCGTACCGCCACGGCACAGCGCGCCCGCTGCCCCGGCGAGCGCGGCGTGCACGAGCGGCGCACGCTCGGTGTGCGTCACACGCGCCGCCGACGGGCACACCGTGACGGTGGACGTCGGCTGGACGCTCGACGTCGACCTGCACGCGCCGAGCACCCTGTGGGCCGGCCCTTCGCAGTCGGGCCCCGATCTGCTGCACCAGATCGGGGCGCTCCACAGGACCGGCGGCGCGGTGCAGGTCGCATACAGGGCGATCGCGCCGGGCCGAACCGAGCTGCGCGCCTCCGAGCGCCCGGCGTGCCCGCCTGCGGGCATGTGCCCGCAGTTCATCGTCCTGTGGCAGCTCTACGTTCGCGTGGTCGGCCGCTGAGCGCCCGACTCGCGCTCCAGCAGCGTCGTCGCGGCGCTCGCCGGGTCCAGCCGCCGCGCGACCACCTGCTCGAGCAGCGACTGGAACTCCGAGTCCTCGCGCAGATCCTCCTCCAGACGCCGGCGCATGCGCGTGCTGGCGATCGCCAGCACCTCGTTGCGCAGGTTGCGCGCGCGCCGCTCGTCCAGCTGGCCGGCGGCGAGGATGTGGGCGCGGTGCTCCTCCAGGCTGCTGACGAGCTCGTCGATGCCCTCGCCGCGGGTCGCCTCGGTCTTGACGATCGGCACCCGCCAGTGCGCGCGCGCCTGCTCGGGCGTGCGATCGAGGTTGGCCAGCGACAGCACGCCACGGATCTCGCGGATCATCGTGTCCGTCAACGGGTGGTCGGCCTTGTTGATCACGATCACGTCCGGGATCTCCATCACGCCGGCCTTCAGCGCCTGGATCGAGTCGCCCGAGCCGGGCATCAGCACCAGCACGATCGTATCCGCATGGTCGATGATGTCGATCTCCGCCTGACCGACGCCGACGGTCTCCACGAACACGTCCTGGCGCCCGGCCGCGTCCAGCAGCAGCGCCGCCTGCAGCGCCGCCTCGGACAGGCCGCCGAGGGCGCCGCGGTTGGCCATCGAGCGGATGAACACCCCCGGGTCCAGAAAGTGCTCGGCCAGGCGGATGCGGTCGCCCAGCAGCGCGCCGTGGGTGAACGGCGAGGACGGGTCGATCGACAGCACGCCCACCGTCCGTCCGGCCTCGCGCCGCGCCTTGGTGAGCGCGCCGATGAGCGTCGACTTGCCGACCCCCGGGGGACCGGTGAAGCCGACGACCTCCGCTCGACCGGTGTGCGGGTAGACCGCCCGCACGAGCTCCCAGCCCTCCGGACGGTTGTCCTCGACCAGCGTGATCGCCCGCGCCAGCGCGCGGCGGTCGCCGTCGAGCAGGCGCTGGGCGAGCGTGGGTTCGGTCATGGCGCGCGCAATCATCGCAGGGGTCGTCCCGCCGGCCCGCGCGGTTGACCGCCGGTCGGCCGGGTTGACGCCGACACGTCCGGTCGATGGCCGGCCGCCCGCTCGACGGCCAGGTCGCACGGTTGACCGCCGGTCCACCCGGCGGTCCCCTACGATTCGACCGCGATGGAGCTCGTAGCCGACGCCCCCGCCGATCCGGTCGCCGCCGAGGCCCGAGCGGAGCGGCTGGGCGACGCGGTGCGCCGGGCGCCGGAGCCGCTGCACGGGGGACCGCTTGCGCTGCTGCGCTTCATGCGCGCCAACCACATGCTCAACCGCCACTACGCGCGGCTGCTGGGCCGCTACGCCCTGCTGAAGCTGCGCTTGCGCGGGCGCCTGCGGACGGACGGCATCTGCTTCATCTGCCCGCGCGTGACGCTCGAGATCGGCCCGCACGCGACGCTGCGCATCGGGCGCTGGGCGTGGATCGGGCACGGCAGCAAGATCCGCGTGCACGAGGGCGAGGTCAGCATCGGCGCCAAGACGGTCATCGGCCAGGACTGCACGATCTCGGCATACCAGCACGTGTCGATCGGGCGCGAGTGCATCATCGCCGACCGCGTCATGCTGATCGACTTCGACCACGGCGTCACCGAGGTCGAGCGGCCGATCCGCGCACAGGGGATCTACAAGCGCGACGTGCGTGTCGGGCACAACGTGTGGATCGGCTACGGCGCGTGCATCCTGCGCGGCGTGAGTGTCGGCGAGAACAGCGTCATCGGCACCAGCTCGGTGGTCACCAAGGAGGTGCCGGCGAACGCGGTCGTGGGTGGCACCCCGGCGCGCGTGATCCGCATGCGCGAGACGCCGCGGGCGATGCGCTGGGAGTGAGGCGCGCCGCTCCCGCCGGCGAGGAGACGGTCCGCCGCCGGTGAGGAGACGGTCCGCCGCCGGTGAGGAGGAGGCGCGCCGCCGGTCAGGAGGACGGCCTGCCGCCGGCGAGGGGACGGTCCGTCCTACTTGTGCTTGGGCTTCGCCGCCGGTGGCTCGCTGAGCGCGACCGACTTCTGCGCCGTCTTGCCGCCGCTCACGGACGCGAGCGCCTTGACCGCCAGCTGGTGATGCTTCGCCGCGGCGAGCGCGATCCTGCCCTTCGGCGTCACGTGCACGGAGATCGTGGCGCTGTGCCCCGCCGCCAGCGAGTACGAGCCCTCTGCGAGGATGAGCGTTTCCTTCCTGGTGATCGTCTTCTTGCCCTTGCGGTGCTTGACGAGCACCTGCTCGGTCAGCTCGATCGTTCCCGAGCAGTTCGCGTCCGCGCAGGCTATCGGCACGCGTGCGGAGCTGCCCGAGACGATGATCTTGGAGCTGGACAGCACCACGACAGGCGCAGCGGCCGGCGTCGCGGTCGGGGTTGCGGTGGGGGTTGCGGCGGGCGGAAGCGACACGGTCAGCGTGTTGCTCGTGGCGCTCGCTTTGCCGAATTCGTTGGTCGCCGTCACCTCGCAAGCCAGACCGTGGCCTTCGTCGGCGGCTTGGACGACGTAAGTGCTGCCGTCCGCGCCGGCGATTGCGGCTCCGTCGCGCAACCACTGCTCTGTGTAGGAGAGCGGCGCGATACCGGTCCAGAACCCGTTCGCGCAGGACAGCGTCTGCCCCACCGCCGGCGTCCCCGACGCTACGGGTGCCACCGTGTTCGCCGGTTCCTTTCGCACCATCGCCGCGTTGATTCCCGTCGTTTCGCTCCCCGCGGTCACCTCCACTGGAGTGCCGAAGATGCGCAGTTCGCTCAATTCTTTGAGTTCTTCCGGGAAAGGCCGGCCATCGTAGAGTTGCGGGCTGTACAGCGTCTGGTCTTCTTTGGTCTCGGGTACGAACGCGACGACAACCGACACGCTCCCCATTCCCGGAAGCAGGTAGCTTCCGCCCGCGCCGGAAATGGCCACAGCCACCGGTTCGCCATTGCCGGTTGCGATCGCGTAGACGAGGATCCCCGCCAACGGCTGATGCGTCGCGGCGTCGGTGATCGTGCCCGACACCGAGCCTCCCTCCCGCAGCTTTGCGTTGACGTCTTCTCGATTCTCGCCTTCGGTGAGGTCGATGAGGGTCGCTTCACCAAACCGCGCGCTTTCTTTGTAGAACTGCGGCGCGAAGTTGAGCCCGCTTTCAAGGTTCGCCGCGAACCCGACCACGTATTCCCCCTTGGACAGGCCGCCGAGTTCGTAGCTGCCAAAGCTTTTGGTTTCGGTGGACTCGACAACGTCGTTGGGCGGCTTTGCTTCATAAGCGGTCACCACGATGCCGTTGACTTCCGCGCCTGACATGTAGCTCGTCACGGTGCCCGTGATCGTGTTGCTCGCGACAAGCGCCGCATTGATCACGGTTTCCCCACCTTCCACCACGTTGATCGTGCCAGCGGCCGCATAGGTGAGCTTTTCTTTGTAGTACTGCGCAGCGTAGGGAGAGCCTGATTCGGGGACCCACTCGACCTTGTATTCACCTGGTTCGAGCTCAGCCGAATAGTCGCCGCCGGTGCCCGTAAATTCGCGATTCCAGGAGTTCTCCGTTTTGTAGAAGCGCACTTCGACGTCTTCGATTCCTGCTTTCGAGCTCGCACTCGTCACCTTGCCGGTGACTTTGCCGAGCGTCGCCGCAGCGATGGGAGCCGTGGCGAGCAGAGCGAGGCAGCCCAGCAGCAGACCGAGCGCGACTCTACGCGCGCCGCCCCGCACACGGGTCGATCGGGATGCCGGTGAGGCCCGACCGGGAGTGAGACGGCGTGAGATCGCCCAAGGCTTGCGCATCAGAGTCTCCGGATCGTGCGTAGCGGTTTTGCGGGTTGTGCTCGACAGCCTTGCATGAGCGTCCTCGGCGCGCGCATCCTAACACGCGCGGATCGACCCGATCCAATGGCGCTCGAGGCCCGAGGCGCAGCGGCCGGCTCGACCCGAACCATTCGCGCTCGACGCCCGTGCGCAGCGGGCCGCTCGACCGTCAAGCCGGGGATGCGCCGCTCCTGCATGTCGCCTCGTGGACCTCCTCGGTGAGCGTGCTCAGCTTCTTGCTGAGCGTGTGGATCTGCTCGGTCAGGTCCGTGTTCTTCTGCAGCAGATCGGTCTGCAGCTGGGCGAGCTCGTCTCTGCGCTTGGCCGCGGCTTCCTGATATTCGGCGAGCTCGTCCCTGTGCTTGGCCGCCGCTTCCTCGTTGGCCTTGTCGGTGCGCGTCTGCGCCTTCTGGGCGATGATCACCAGCGCGCCCGTGTAGAACGCGACCGCCGAGAACACCAGGTTGAGCAGGATGAACGGCGCGGGATCGAAGCCCTTGCCGTTGAGCAGCCCGGTCCACGAGTCGCTGAGGAAGTGGATGACGTGGTTGGCCAGGACCCACGCGAGGATGATCGTCGAGCTGACGAGCAGGAAGCCCACCGTGCCCATGCCGCTCGCCACAGCCTCGGAGACGCGCTCCATGAAGCTGCTGCCGCCGGCGTACGGGGACGCGCCGTGCTCGCCGTCCTGGTAGTGCTTGTGATGGCGCAGGGGGTCGCCCAAGCTCGGCGGCTGCTGCTGGACCTCGGTCGCGGCCATTTCGACTCCTCTCATCGGAACAGGTCCGCCAGATCATCGCCGAGACCTACGACGGGTCCAGCAGGCACGCGCGATCCGCGTGAACGGCGAGATTGCGCAGGCCCGCCACGTCCGCCTGCTCGCCGCCCGCCAGCGCGCGCGCGAGCGCCTGGCGATGGCCCTCGAAGCGCTCGCGCGCATACGGCGCGGCGATGTCGCGGGAGACCATGAACGGCCAGTCGCTGGCCTGCAGCGCCAGCAGCTCCCGGACCGCCGCCGTGCCCGCGCGCTCGCCCGCCGCCACCACCTCCAGCTCGGCGGCGCGCACCGCGAACGCCATCTCCGCCACCGCCGGACCCGACCAGGTCGACAGGTCGCCGTCCTTTCCCCACGTGCTCGCCTGCCACGCCTCCACCTCCCCGCTCGCGCCCGCCACCGGCTCGCAGCGCTCCAGCGCGTCGTCCACGCGCACCAGCTCGAGCCCCTGACGCGAGCACTCCTCCACGACCGCCCGCAGCCAGGCGATGCCCTCGTACCACCAATGCCCGAGCAGCTCCGTGTCCAGCGCGCACACGACCAGTCCGCCGCCCGGCAGCGCCGACGCCCCGGAGGACTCGTTCGCGTCGCGCAGGCGCGCAAGCGTCCGCGCGACGAAGTCCGCCGCGTGCTCTCGCGCGAGCGCCAGCGCCCGGGCGTGGTCGTATGCGCGACCGTCGTTGCTCCACGGGTTGTGGTGATGGACGGTGTGGTGGTGGTAGTCGCGATAGGCGCCGCTCGCCGGATAGCCCCGCTCGCTCCACACCAGCGAGATCGTGCTGCGGTCGATCGGCACCAGCAGCACCCCCGACTCGGTCGCGATCGGACGCAGGTGCTCGCCGGCGCCCAGCCCGAAGCGGCTGGTCAGCTCCACGCACACCGCGCCCACGCCCGCGTCCTCGAGCGCCCGCTCCAGCCACGGCGCGTACGCGCACTCCGGCAGCCACAGGCCGCCACGCCAACCTGCCTGCCTGCCTGCCTGTGCCCCTCGGGGTGCGCCCTTCAGGGTGTGCCCCCGCAGGGGGTGCGCCCCCGTAGCGGGTGTGCCCTTCAGGGTGCCATCGCCGAAGCGGTCGCGATGGGCCTCAACGCCGCCGCGCACCTGCAGCCGCACGCCCGTGTCGGTCGCCAGCAACGGCAGGATCGCGTGGGTGGCCGACGAGGTCCACTGAGCGTGGCCGGCAAACACCCCCAGCAGGTCTCCCCCACGCCCGCGCAGACTCTCGAGGGCGCCCGCGTAGTCCGACCACGAGCGCTCGAGCTCGCACGCGAGCGCCTCGTGACCGCCGGCGCGCAGCCCGGCCGCGTCCTCCTCGTGGGTCTCGCGCCGGACACCCTCCACGAACGCACCGAAGCGCTCGGACACCCCGCGGGCTTCCAGCTGATCGCACAGGACCGGCGTCAGCGACAGCGTCAGCGGGGCGCCTTCGTCGAGCAGGTCCAGCAGCGGCAGATAGCAGCCCACGATGGCCTCCCACAGCCACTCCTCGCCGAACGGCCACGTCCCGAAGCCCTCGACGTAGGGCATGTGCGTGTGCAGGACGATCGCCAGCGCGCCGCGGTCGCGGCCGGCACTCACGACCGGCACACCGCGAGGAAGTCCAGGGCCCGGTTCATGTCCGCGTCGCCCGCCGGGCGCAGCGCGAAGTCCGAGACGGCGATCGCCGGCGTGAACCAGTCGTAGAAGCGTCGCGTCAGACCGACGCGGGCGTGCAGCCGATCCCATCCCACGCGCAGCGCGAGCTCGTGCGCGCGCAGCTTGCGCGCGTGAAACAGGCCGTACATCTCCACGCTCGCGAAGTGCTCGCCGCACAGCCGCTCGAACTCCTCGCGGCGGTACTCGTGGACGTGCCACGGATTGTCCGAGCGCGGCGCGCCCTTCGGCGCGAGCGTCAGCACGTTGGGCGTGGACACGAACACCGCTCCGCCCTCGCTCAGCAGCGAGCGGAAGTGCTCGAGCGCCGCGCCCGGCTCCTGCAGGTGCTCGATCGTCTGCAGGAACACCACCGCGTCCGCGTCCTCGCGGAAGCTGTCGATCAGGTCGCGCACGAAGCGCAGGTTGGCGCGCGCATAGCGCGCGCGGGCGTGCTCGTGGGCCTCGGGGTTCGCGTCCACGCCGACCACGCTCGCGGCCGTGCGCGCCAGCACGTCCGAGCCGTAGCCCTCGCCGCAGGCCATGTCGATCGCGCGCAGCCCCCGCATCCGCTCGGCGATCCACTCGTACACCACCAGATGCCGGCGGAACCAGTAGTTCTCCTCGGGCACGTCCGGGAGCGTGCGCTCGCCGGTCAGCGCCAGCGGCGGCACGCCCTCCGGCTGGTCGCGCTGCCGGTACACGCGCGGGGACGGAGCCGGATGAGGGGTTGCTGTCAAGAGATGATCTCGGTCGACACCGTCAGGCCGGATTGGGAGGCGCGCCCACGGCGCGCGAGTATATGGTCCGCCCCATGCCGCCCGCGCTGAGCGCCGAGGAGATCCGCGACGCCAACACTCGCTATCACGATGTGGCGGCCGAGCACTACGACTCGAAGTGGGGGATCGACTTTGGCGAGCTCGGGCGCAACCAGGTCAGCGCGAAGGTTCGCAAGGCGCTCGGCCGCGAGCCCGGCCACTACCCGCGCTCGCTGGAGATCGGCTCCGGGACGGGGTACTTCACCCTGAACCTGCTCCGCGCCGGGCTGATCGGAGCGGCCACCTGCAGCGACATCTCGCCCGGCATGCTCGAGACCCTGCAGTCCAACGCCGGGCGCCTGGGCCTCGAGGTCGCAACCGAGCCCGCCGACGCCGAGCGCCTGCCGTTCCCCGACGAGAGCTTCGACCTCGTGCTCGGCCATGCCGTGCTCCACCACATCCCGGACCTCCCCCGCGCGTTCGCCGAGTTCGCGCGCGTGCTCGCGCCCGGCGGCACCGTGCTGTTCGCCGGAGAGCCGTCTCGCTACGGCGACCGCCTGGCCAACGTGCCCAAGCGCTTCGCCACCACCGTCGCCCCGCTGTGGCGGCGCGCCATCGGCGCCGGCGGCGCACCCGTCACGGATGGCGGAGCGCCACACGCGGCGCTCGAGGGTGTCGTCGACATCCACGCCTTCGCCCCCGCCGAGCTCTCGCGGATCGCCCGCGCTGCCGGCCTTCAGGAAGTGCGTGTCAGCGGCGAGGAGCTGCTCGCCAACTGGTTCGGGTGGGCCAACCGCACCCTCGAGGCGACCGCCGACCCCGAGGATGTGCCGTGGGCATGGCGCCTGTACGCGCACCGCGGCTACCTGCTGCTGCAAGAGTTCGACCGACGGCTGTTGGAGTCTCGGCTGCCCGCCGCGATCTTCTACAACCTGATGCTCGCAGCGCGCAAGCCGACCTAAACTCAAATCCATGCCCGAGCCACTCTCCCGGGGCTTTCCGCTGTTCCCGCTGGGGATCGTGGCGCTTCCCACGGAGAGCGTGCCACTGCACATCTTCGAGGACCGCTACCGCAAGATGATCGAGCACTGCCTCACCGCCGAGCTCGGGTCGCCCGGGCGGGAGTTCGGGATCGTCTGGCTCTCCGACGAGGAGCTCAAGCCGATCGGCTGTGCCTGCGAGATCGAGCGGGTGCTCGAGCGCATGGAGGACGGACGTCTGAACATCCTCGCGCGCGGCACCCGGCCCTTTCGCCTGGTCAAGCGCCAGGACGACCTCGCCTATCCCGCCGGGGTGGTCGAGTTCCTCGGCGAGGCCGACGAGGAGCTCGACTCCGAGGCCGCCGACACCGCACGCGAGCTCTACCGGGAGCTGGTCCTGCAAGCGACCGACCGCGAGCTCGAGGCCAGCGAGCTGAGCGAGATGGACGCCTACCGGATGGCCGCCACCGTGGAGTTCGGCGTCGACGCCAAGCAGGAGCTGCTCGAGCTGCGCTCCGAGAACGCGCGGCTACGGCTGCTCGCGCTGCTCATCCGCGCGGCGATCGAGCGCCTGGAGCTGGTCGAGCGCGCCCAGGTCCGCGCGCTGTCAAACGGGAAGGTCCGCTTCGGGTAACAGCCGTTGGGGTGGGCGAGCCGTTGGGGTGGGCGCGGCGGGGGCAGTGATGCCGTGTCGGCGGCAACTACACCGACGACGAGTTCTGTATAGCGATGGTGATACCGACTCCGCCGAGGTGTTGTCTCAGTTTGAATCGGCGCCGAAGACTCCCGAAGTGCATAGCGAGCCCCACAAAATTGGCAGGCCCGCCAGTGCGTTCGTATCATTAGGCACAACGGGGGGTTTTGGTTATCATGATAAGAATCCGAACCTCGGCGGGAGCATCGCTTGGCAGGCGTCGCGTCCGCCCAACACCACCGATCAGCGCGCAGGAATGGCGCTGAGGACCGAGAACAGGATTCATGCCGGCGGCTTTCCGACCCGATAATGAGGCGATGAACGCCCCGAACCCACAGGAGAGGTGCGTGATCCTTCGCCTCGCGTTGCCCGGCTGCGCATGTGAGGTCGTGGATGACTACGCCCTCGATGTCCAGGAAGCTGTTGACGCGAGTCGCCCAGAGCTGGGGACCGCGATCCGCAGTCTCTACGAGCCGATGGGCTTGGAGCTGCTGTTTACGACGGAGGCGATACGCGCGGCCGATGTGCAGCGAGACGTGGTTTCGGTGATCGAGGCCGCTGAAGCAGTCCTTCCGTTTTCGTTCGAGACGGCGACGACCACCGGCTCCCCGGAGCATCGGGAGCTTGTCCCGGCCTAGACGTCGAGGCCGGCGCGTTTGAATGCGCCATGCAGGTTTTTGCGGTATCGCCCTTCGCTCGGGGTGCACTTGACCGTCACCGGCGGCCCGCCGTCTGGCGGAAAGCACTGGATGTAGTTACTCCGCCGCAGGACGCATCGCCAGCCAGCGTCCCAGGCTTTCTTGACGTACTTGTCAAGGTCCTTGTCGGGCGCTTTGGGGCGCTTGGGGGGAGGCTGGGGCATCGGGAGCGTAGGAGTCGGTGCTATCTTCCTGGTGTGCCTGACCGCTCACGCAACCGCCCGCGGTACCCGAACCAGCTCGCCAAGCTAGTGGTCGACATAGCCACCGGCGAGGTCGAGGACACGCTTGCCGATGACGGGAAGGACCCGGCAGCGGTCGCCCTGGGACGCAAAGGCGGCTTGAAGGGCGGAAAGGCCAGGGCTGCGAGCATGACCCCTGAGGAGCGTCGAGAGTCGGCCCAACGTGCGGCGCGCGCTCGTTGGGCCAAGGAGTCCTAGCTTTCCTTGGCGAGTAGGTCGTGCAGCGTTCGCGCAGCTTCTACGAACTCTTGGATCTTCTCTGGCGACCAATCCCGACCTTCTCGGAGGAGAGTCAGCCAAAGCTCCGGCAGCGGAGCGGGAAGTGCAGCCGACGACATCGGCAGCGCTCCGCCCTGGTTGGGCTCTTTCGGCGCCGCGGGGGGCTTGTCGGAGCCCGGTAGGTTTGGCGGCTGCACGAGGCGGTCCTTCCCCATCTTGAAGAAGCCTGCAAGCTCGGCCGACCGCTGAAAAGCCTGGCGAGCCTTGGCTGTTTGCTTGACGCTGACGCCGAGATCGTGGATCTTCTGCTCCAGCCCCTCGTCGGGCGGCAGCATCGTGCCCTTGTAGTCGTTGACGAGCGCCGCGAACAACGGGACCGCTAGGAATGCCTCGACGCGCGCACCAGCCCGCGTCTGCGGGTCGATCAGCTTGCGTCCAAGGTCTGTAAGCGCCACATTTCCCCGCGAAATGGCGACCACGCGGAACGTCCGCGCAGTAGCGAGCTTCACGCGGAAAGAACCGCTCCGTGGGCTCGCATCGAGGCTCGCGGCTAGCTGATCTGGGCTAGCCCCACCTCCCCACGAGTCGTGAAGCGCACGCGCGATCTGCTCCGCGTCTTTGAGCCCCGAGTAGGGAAACGCGATGGTGGAGCGCAGGTACTTGCCGGACTCCTGCGCTCCGTTCACTGCCGTTTGATCCTCGGCCCCGTCGCTGCCGCCGATCCCGGCTTTCATGTCGTCAGATTGCATGACTGGGCATAATAAATGATTCACGGCATAATTTCAAGAGCTACTAATGGCCCCTCAGAAGGCCACTTCCCAGATCTCTGTAATACACGCCGAGATGCCACGAGGAGGTCCATAGCCATGAAGAACGGGAGCGACCCGCCGCCGCCGAGCGCCGCTACAGCCCCGCGATGCACCAGCTGCGACATCCGCGTCAAGAAGGTGGACAACCACATCGCCGCGATCGCGCTGCACTTCATGCACTACAGCTCGGCGAGATCGCCGCGCTGCTCGATCCAAACTGAGACACTACCGTCGCCGAGGACACTGCCCTCGCCGACGACAAACCGCACTGGACAGCGGGTCCCAGCGCGGGAGCATTCACCCCGCCTGATGGCAGATTTCCTGGCCTGTCTGCAGCACGAACAGCTGAAGCTTGTGGAAGACCGCCGGCTGGCCGGCCGAGTTGTCGCTGAAGCGGACGGTCCCCTTTTCGTCGCGTACGTAGTAGCTCAGCACCGACCCGGCCCTGGGCGGCAGCGACAGATGGCTAGACGAGGGCTTTTCCAGTTCTTCCTGGATTTCCCGCGCCTTGTCGATCTGCGAGTCGGCCAGCTTCTGCTGGACGAGCTTCCCGTTGCAGGTCACGGCCCCTTCTTCGCTGACGAGCAGTGTCAGCCGTGCGTGCGGAGTGGAGCCGCTGCGGTAGACCACGAACAGGTCGGCCGCGCTGACGCCGCACCCGGCAACGAGAACGCTCGCGACGAGCACGCACAGCACGGTCGCCGACCCCACGCGCCTCGCGGACCCCACGTACCCCACGCGCCCCACACGCCTCACGCGCTCACCGCCACCCCGCCACGCCGCGGATCGCCCGCGCCGGTCATCCGCGACCCCTGCCGCAGCGCCGCCTGCACCCCGCCGAAGAAGAGGTTGAGCTCACCGAAGCGAACGATGCGCGTGTCCGCCGCCAGCCCGCCGAGATCGATCCCGGGCTCGGCGAACACGACGCCGTCCTCGAAGTGCACCCGCGGGGCGGCCACCGCCTCGCGCACCTGCATACGGTGGTCGACGACGCCGACGATGGTCTGCAGCAGCGCCGAGCGGATGCGATTCGAGCCGGCGCTGCCGAGGACCAGCTCGACCTCGCCTTCGCGCATCACCACCGAAGGGGCCATCATGCTCGGCATCCGTCGCCCGGCTGGGTGCAGATGGAAGCCGAGCGGGTTGAGATCCTCCTCGCCCATCACGTTGTTGACGTGCATGCCGGTGCCCGGGACCACGACACCGGAGCCCTCGCCGTTGGTGCACGTGGCACTGCATGCACATCCATTGGCGTCGATCACCGAGATGTGCGTCGTGGATCCCAGGCGGGCGGCCAGGAAGCGCTCCAGGAAGCCCGCCTGGTCGAGGCCTTCGACGAACTCCGGCGTTCGCTCGGACTGGGCCGCGGCCATCGCCTCGACAACCGAGCGCAGCGTCGGCGGCGCCGGGCCGCGGTCCAGCAGCGCTAGCGCGTACGCGAGCAGCGTCCCGCCGGCCGACGGCGGCGGGTTGGTGAGGATCTCGCGATCGCGGTAGGCCATCTTCGCGGGCTCCCGCACGATCGCCTCATAGCCGGCCAGGTCCTTCGCGCGCAGCGAGCCGCCGCGCACGCCCAGCCAGTCGCACACCGCTGCCGCTATGTCCCCTCTGTAGAACGGCTCGGCGCCGTCGCGCGCGAGGCGCACCAGCGCGTCCCCGAGCTCCGGGTTGCGCAGCAGCTCGCCCTCGCGCAGGAGGCGACCGCCGGGCGCCCACAGCGCCGCGCACTCGGGCGTGGAGGTCAACAGGTCGGCGAGGATCTCCGCCACGTACGCCTGGCCGGCGTTCAGCACGACGCCCTCCCGCGCCACCGCCGCGGCCGGCGCCGCGAGGTCCTCGAGCGGCACCGTGCCCCACCTGCGCACCGCCTCGCACACGCCCGCCGGCGTGCCGTACACGCCACAGGAGGCCGGGCCGATGTAGAACACCTGCTCGGCGTCGCCAAAGGAGACGCCGACCGCCTCTAGCTCGACCTCCGAGCCGTCGCCCACGCGTGCGGGCGCCTGCACGAAGAAGTCGAGCAGCGTCGGCGCCACTCCCCCGCCGGCCACCAGCATGTGCCCGCCCGCCCCCAGGCCCGTCAGCAGCGACTCGCTGGCGAACGACATGAGCATCGCCCCCACCGCCGCGTCGACCGCGTTGCCGCCTTCCCGCAGCACCCTCGCGCCGGCCTGCGCGGTCAGCGGATGCCCCGCTGCCACAACCCCCTTGTCAGCTTCGCCCATTGCAGAGCGATAGCACAGGAGCCAGTGTCGATGCGCAGTGCGTCAGGCTAGAGGTTCGGAAGGAACTCGGGGATTTCTAGTTCCTCTGCGGCGAGCCCGGCGCGGCGCTGGCTGATCTCCGATCGGCGGCTCGGGCGCGCGGGCGCGGCGCGCTGGACCTTGACCTCGCCTGCGGCAGGCTCTTTGAAGCGGCTGATGCTCTTGCGCCTGCCCTCGTCGCCGTAGCCGGTGGCCACGACGGTCACCCACACCTGATCGTCGAGCTTCTCGTCGACCATCGCCCCGAAGATGATGTTCGCGTCCGGGTGCGCAGCCTCCGAGACGGACTTGGCGGCCTCGTTGACCTCCCACAGCGACAGGTTGGCGCCGCCGGTGATCGACAGCAGGATCGAGCGTGCGCCCTCCATCGAGGTTTCCAGCAGCGGCGAGGAGACGGCCTGCAGCGCTGCCTCGGTCGCACGGTTCTCGCCCACGCCCATGCCGATCCCGAGCAGCGCGTTGCCGGCGTCGCTCATGATCGTGCGCACGTCCGCGAAGTCGAGGTTGATCAGGCCGGGCAGCGTGACCAGATCGGAGATCCCCTGCACACCCTGGCGCAGCACGTCGTCGGCCACACGGAACGCCTCGACCATCGCCGTCTGCTTGTCCAGCACCGTCAGCAGCCGGTTGTTGGGGACCACGATCAGCGTGTCGACCTCGGCGGCCAGCGAGCTCACGCCGCGCTCGGCCTGCTCGCTGCGACGCGTGCCCTCGAAGCCGAACGGCTTGGTGACGATCGCCACTGTGAGCGCGCCGACTTCGCGTGAGATGCGCGCGACGATCGGTGCCGCGCCCGTCCCGGTGCCACCGCCGGCGCCGGCCGTGATGAAGATCATGTCCGACCCCTTCAGCAGCGCCTTCACGCGGTCGTAGTCCTCCATGGCCGCCTGACGACCGACGTTGGCGTCCGAGCCCGAGCCCAGACCGCGCGTCAGCTCGGCTCCGATGTGCAGCGTGATGTCGGCGGTCGACTCGCGCAGCGACTGCAGGTCGGTGTTCACCGCCACGAACTCGATGCCCTCGACCTCCGCCTCGACCATGCGGTTGACGGCGTTGACGCCGGCGCCGCCGACGCCGACCACGCGGATCACCGGTCGCCCGACCGTCGCGGGAGAGCCCATGGGAGCCTCGTACTCGCGGGCGTAGGCGTCGATCAGCGGCCGGCCGCTGGCGGGCCGGTCCATCACGTTCGCGGACAGCTCCGATGAGAAGGCGTGGCGCAGACGCTCCTGCGGAGAGGCGACGCGCACCTCCTCCCGCGGCGGGGCCTGCGCGGAGGCGGTCAGGGCTGGATGGGGCAGCCCGCTCTCACGAGGATGAACCGGTGGCAGCGAGGCACCGGTGTCGCTCGCCGTGCGCTGCGCGCCGGACGCGCCCGGCGCCTGTGAGCCGTCTCCCAGGCCCTCGGCGTCTTCGGTCTTGCGGAACAGGGCCGCGAGCGGCCCTTCGCGCATGCTCGCGCGTTTAGGATTGGCCATTGGTGAGCACCTCCTGCGCGAGTTGCCGGTAGGACTGGGCGGCGACGCCGTCCGGCTCGTACTTGAGGACCGACATGCCCTTCACGGGAGCCTCGGCGAAGCGGACGGTCTTGCGGATGCGGGAGGCGAATACGCGGTCGCCGAAGTTTTCCTCGAGGATCTCGATGGCCTCCTTGGCGTGGATCGTGCGCGAATCCACCAACGTCGGGAGGATACCCTCGATGTCGACGCCCGGATTGAGGTTCTCGCGGATCATCGCGAGCGTGTTCTGGAGCTGGATGAGTCCGCGCATGGACAGATACTCGCATTGCACGGGGACGATCACCTTGTCGGATGCCGTCAGCGCGTTGATCGTCAGCAGCCCGAGGCTCGGCGGGGTGTCGATGCAGATGAAGTCGTAGTCCTCCATGATCGGTTCGAGAGCCTTCTGCAGCGAGCGCTCGCGACCGATCATGGTCGACATCGCGATCTCGGCGCCGGCGAGATCGATCGACGCGCACGCCACGTCGATCTCGCGCTTGCGGATCACCTCGCGAATCGACACCTTGTGGACGAGCACGTCGTACATCGATTTCTCGAGCGTGTCCGGGTCGATCCCCTGGGACATCGTCAGGTTGCCCTGCGGGTCCATGTCCACGCACAGCACCCGGTGACCCTCCTCCGCGAACGCGGCGGCCAGGTTGAGCGTCGTCGTCGTCTTTGCCACGCCGCCCTTCTGGTTGGCGAACGCGATGACCTTGGCCTTTCCTTCCACGGTGGCTCCGATGCTCGATTGCTGGAAAGCCGTCCGGTGGGTATTCGCATAGCGAGGGGCGATTCCTGCACGGCAACTACGATCCCGAGATGACCGACTCGCTCGGCCCTCCCGCCCCGGGCAGCCCGGCCACCGTGGGTAAGCCTCCCGCCCCGGACAGCCATCCCAGCCTGAGCGCACGCCTGCGCGGCAAGCGCGTCCTGGTGTGCGTCGGCGCGGGCGGCGTGGGCAAGACGACGACCTCGGCCGCGCTCGCACTCGGGCTTGCCGTGCGCGGGCAGAAGGTGGCCGTGGTCACGATCGACCCGGCCAGGCGTCTGGCCTCGGCTCTGGGCCTGGCGGAGCTGCCCTCCGAGCCCCAGCGGATCGAGCCAGCGCTGTTCGCCGAGCAGGGCGTCCCGATCGAGGGCGAGCTGTGGGCGATGATGCTCGACGCCAAGCGAACCTTCGACGAGCTCATCGCGCGCCTGGCGCCCGACGAGCACACGCGCGAGGAGATCCTCGCCAACCCCATCTACAGAGAGCTGTCGACAGCGGTCGCCGGTTCGCACGAGTTGAGCGCGATCGCCAAGCTGTACGAGCTGCACGAGGAGCACGACTTCGACGCGATCGTCCTGGACACGCCGCCGTCGCGCAACACGCTGGACTTCCTGGACGCGCCCGGCCGCCTGCTGGGCTTCCTGGAAGGGCGGGCGCTGCAGGTGTTCCTCGGGCCGGGCGGGCTCACGGCGCGCGTGTTCGGACGGGGCACCGCGCTGGTGTTCGCGATCTTCGCGCGCGTCACCGGGGTGGACATGCTCGGCGAGCTCTCGCGCTTCTTCCGCTCGCTGTCGGGCGTGATCGACGGCTTCGGCGAGCGCACGCGCGAGGTGGCGGCGCTGTTGCGCGCCCCGCACACGAGCTTCCTGATCGTCACCTCGCCCGAGGTGGAGCCGGCACGGGAGGCGAGGTTCCTGGCGGACCGGCTGGCGGCGGCCGGGATGCCGCTGGGTGAGCTGATCGTCAACCGTGTGCACACACACGGCCTGCACGGCTTCTCCGCACACGAGGTCGCGTCACTGCTGCAGCCGGCGTTGGACGAGCGCCTGGCGGCCCGCGTGGCGGCCAACCTCGCCGACTTCGACGTGCTCGTGCGTCGCGATCGGGAGACGATCGCGCGCCTGTCCAAAGCCTGGGGCGAGCGCGGGCCGATCCTGGTCCCGCACCTAGATGAAGACGTCCAGGATCTCCAGGGCCTGGCCCGGATCGCTGAGCACCTGTTCGGCTGAAGCCTGCGCGGAGGCGTGCTCGGGGGCCTGCTCATGCGACTGCGCGGGGGGCGCCAGCAGCAGCTGGTCGGCGAACCCGGCCAGATTGGGATCGAGATGGCCGCAGATGACGTCCCTCAGCAGCGCGCGCAGATGGTCGGCCATCTCGTTGGCCAGCTCCTGCTGGGGCTTCTGCCGGCCAGCCTTCGATCGGCGCTCGCCGCGCGGCGCCGCCTTGCCGATCACGAGCTCGCGCTCGATCGCCAGCGCCGCGACAGCCCGCTCGGTCAGCGCCACCCGGTGCTCCGGCGTGGCGCACAGCGCCGCCAGACGCCCCGGCAGCAGCCCGCTGGAGTGACCCTCCGGCTCGAGCAGCGCGCGCAAAGCGAGCAGGTGGTCGGTCAGGCCCTCCAGGCAGCTCTCCCGCTCGCAGCCGAGCTCGAAGCGCCTGAGCGCCCAGGCCAGCTCGTTGCCGTGGGGCGCGCGGCGCGAGACGAGGTTGCAGAAGGCGCGCAACTCATCCTCCTGCTCGGCCGTCACCACCAGCATGCCGCGGGGTCGTCCGCCCGTTCCCAACGCAAGCGAGCTCCACGCGCCGCCGCCAAGTCTGGTCCAGGCCAGCGCGCCGAGTGTCACGCGGCCGTCGCCGAACAACCTGAGCGCGCGCAGCAGGTCCTTCAGCACCTCGCGTCCCCGCGCGAGCGCCTCCCGTGGATCGTCCTCCTCGACCGCGAGCACGACCACCAGATGACCGCCCGCCTCCTCCTCGTCCGCGCAGGCCGCCGCCGGCAGCCCCTCGAGCGCGTCGGGTTGGGCGATCGTCAGGCCGCGCGTCAGCGGGAGCTCCGCCGAGGTGATCGTCAGCCCGTGCAGCGTCGCCACGAGCGTCACCTCGCTGGTGCACGAGAGCGCCGATCGCTCGAGCCCCTCCAGCGCCGCGCGCAGGCGCTCAGGTTGCAGCTGGAAGTCGGTCTGTTCCGCGAACACGTCGCGCAGCAGGGCGCCGATGGCGGCGCGCACGCGCGTGCGGGCGTCGGCGCGCGCCGGGTCCGCGCCGACGCTCACCAGATACCGGTCGAGCCCGTCGAAGCCCGCCAGCAGCCTCGCCGCCTCGGCGTGGCCGGGCAGGCGTTCGAGCGCCGCCTCGCGCTCGGCGATGAACTCGCCGGTGAGCGGGCGGTAGGCGTAGAAGGCCCCTCCCACCCGCTGGCCGCCCGATCCCCTGCGCCTGCTCTGCTGCTCCAGCTCGAACGGGACCTCCGCGCCGGCGGCGACCTCGGCGTGCAGGTGGGCGGCGGCAGCCTCGACGAACTCCGTCAGCGCCGCCTGGAGCTGGAGTGAGCGCATGGTCCGCTGATTTCGCGCTACCCGTGCGCGATCCTGCCCAGCGCACCCCCTGTTGCAGCTTACGGTGGGCGCCCAGACGGGCGAGCTACGCGACCGCGAGGGCCTGCTGGCGGGTCCGCGCTCGGTCCTCGGCGCGCTCGGCGCACTCCGCGCCCAGCCAGTCTTCGCCGTAAGCGCGCATGTCGTCGATGATCGGCAGCAGCGCACGACCCTTCTCGGTCAGCGCATACTCGACGCGCGGCGGCACCTCAGCGAAGGTGTGGCGTTCGACTATCCCCTGCTCCTCCAGCGCCCGCAGCCGCAGCGACAGCGTGCGGGGGCTGATCCCGGCGAGCGAGCGTTCCAGCTCACAGAACCGCGAGCAGCCCTCGGCCAGATCGCGTACCAGCAGCAGCGTCCACTTGCCGCACACGATTTCTGCGGTCATGCACACCGGGCATGTCTCATCCACGGCCATTTCAGCCTTTACTTTACCAACTGAAGTGACGCGCCGCGCCGCGGTTGATCAGGCGGCGGTGAGCGACGGGTTGGATGCCGCGTCGCGGTTGGCCTCCGCGGCGGCCACATCCTCCATCGTCGTTCCCCTGCGTCCGTCGGCCTGCATCAGCAGCTTGAAGTCGTGCGGGCTCGACGCCACGCGCATGGCGTCCTCGAAGGTCACGCGTCCGGCCTTGACGTGGCCGAACAGGGCCTGGTCGAAGGTCTGCATGCCGTAGTAGCCGCCGGAGGTGATCACCTCGACGAGCTTTCCCGTCTGGGAGGGGTCGACGATCATGTCGCGCACGCGGCCGGTCATCCGCAGGATCTCGCACACCGCCACGCGTCCGCCGTCGGCGCCGGGGACCAGTCGCTGGGAGATGACACCCTTGACCGTGCCCGCGATCATGCTGCGGGCCTGAGCGTGCTGGTGCGGGGGGAAGAAGTCGAGCATGCGGTTGATGGACTCGGTCGCGTCGACCGTGTGGATGGTCGACAGCACCAGGTGTCCGGTCTCGGCCGCGGACAGCGCGGTCTGGACCGTCTCCTCGTCGCGCATCTCACCGACGAGGATCACGTCCGGGTCCTGGCGCAGCACCCTGCGCAGTGCTCGCTTGAACGAGGCGGTATCCATGCCCACCTCACGCTGGTTGATCACCGAGCGCACGTCTGAGTGGACGAACTCGATCGGGTCCTCGATCGTGACGATGTGCTTGCTCATGGTGCGGTTCATGTGGTCGATCATCGCCGCGAGCGTCGTCGACTTTCCAGAGCCGGTGGTACCCGTGAGCAGCACGATCCCGCGCTCCTCCTCGGCCAGTTCGCGCACGACCGGCGGCAGCGAGAGCTCCTCGATCGTGCTGATGTGGTGGGGGATCGCGCGACACGCCATCGAGATCACCCCCCGCTGCTGGAAGGCGTTGATCCTGTAGCGCGCAACTTGCGGGATTTCGTAGGAGAAGTCGACCTCGTGCTCCTGAGCGAATTCCGCCAGCTTGGCGTCGTCGCTCAGCAGCGCCCGCAACGCACTCTCGGTGTCCTCGGCGCTCAGCGGCGGCACGCTCTCGTCGAGTGTCAGCTCGCCGTGCACACGGTAGAGCGGCGCCGAGCCGACCTTCAGGTGCAGATCCGAGCCCTCTTTCTCGACCAGCTCACGCAGCGCAGGCATCACGTCGAACATGCCCCCCTGATCGGCACGCCATCCACTCGGCTTGAATGCCGGCCGGCGCGTTGGACCATTCCCCCCTGACGGGCGGATCGGGGTGGCTGACAAGGACGCAGTGAGCGTGGCGTGCGCTGGCACGCGAGCGATCGCGAAGTGCCCCGAACGGGGTAAGGACACCGTCAGGCGCCCCGAGGCGTCCGGCCTGTGCCCCGAACGGGGTATCAGGCCACGTCGCGCAGCTTCTGCGCCTCTGCGAGGCTCTGCAGCTTCTTCAGCGACTGGTTCTCGATCTGGCGAATCCGCTCGCGGGTGACGTTGAACGTGCGCCCGACCTCGTCGAGCGTGCGCGGGTGCTCGCCGCCGAGCCCGTAGCGCAGCTCGAGCACCCGGCGTTCGCGGTAGGAGAGGTTCTCGAGCGCCTCGCGCAACGCCTCCTTGGTGAGGATCTCGGCGGCGCGCTCGTACGGGGACTCGGCGCGCTCGTCGGCGATGAACTGGCCGAACTCCGACTCCTCCTCGTCGCCGACCGGCTTCTCCAGCGAGACCGGCGCCTGCGCCGAGCGCTTGATCGAGTCGACCTCCTCCGGGTCGATGCCCGTCACGTCGGCGATCTCCTGCGCGGTCGGCTCGCGCCCGAGCTCGGTCACCAGCTTGCGCTCGGCGCGCCCGATCTTGTTGAGCTTCTCCACGACGTGAACCGGGATGCGGATCGTGCGCGCCTTGTCCGCCAGCGCCCGCGCGATCGCCTGGCGGATCCACCAGGTGGCGTACGTGGAGAACTTGAAGCCCTTGCGGTAGTCGAACTTCTCGGCGGCGCGCACGAGGCCGAGCGTGCCCTCCTGGATCAGGTCGAGGAACGGCAGCCCCTGGTTGCGGTAGTTCTTGGCGATCGACACGACCAGCCGCAGGTTGGACTCGACCATCTTCTGCTTGGCGTCGAGGTCCCCGCGCTCGATGCGCTTGGCCAGGTCGACCTCCTCCTGGGCGGTGAGCAGCCGGACCTTGCCGATGTCCTTGAGGAACAGCTGCAGCGAGTCGGTGGTCATGTCCGGCTTGAGGTCGAGCGCCGCTTTGGCTTTGCGCCGGCCGCGCTTGTCGGGTGCGCGCTCGAGCTGCGCGGAGGCGGCGATCGCGGGGTCGATGTCCTCGACCAGCTCGATCTCCGAGCGCTCGAAGAAGCCGTGCAGCTCTTCGACGTCGGACTCGTCCAGGTCGAGCTCGGACATCGCCCTGGTTATCTCCGCATAGGAGAGGACGCCCACCTGCTGCCCCTTGGCCAGCAGGCCCTTGACCTCATCCAGCTCCTGCAGCTCGGCTACTGACATTCGTGTTCCATTTCTTCCGTCGATCGACAACCCGAAGGCGAGAGGGCCCCGCGCAAGATTATGGCCGAGACAGCCGCACCGCCGGACATACGGTCGCAACCCCGCCGACGTTACAGATCCACTCGGTTCTCCAGAACCTCATGCTAACGCGTCGCGCCCATTTGGACCGGTTGCCGATCCGCTCGCAGCGTCGCGTTAAGCAATGATGTGCATATGAGCGCCCCCAAAGACAGCGAGCTGCCCGAGAGTCAAGGGGTCCTGTCCAAGCTCCCCCGCACCCGCCCGCAACGCTCGAGCCCGCGCCGAGCGGCGGCGCGCGAGGCGGCCGCCGCGGGAGCGGCCACCGTCGCCGACGAGCGCTCGAACGGCCGCCCGGCGGCGAGGGCTCACGACGACGACGCGCGCCCTCCGCGCAGACCAGCCGCGCGCGGCCCCGCCGGCTCCCGACGCACGCGAGGCGCGAGCGCGCGCACAGCCGGGACGGCAAAGAGCGGGGAACCGGTCCCCAGACAGGGGTTCGAGTGCGAGGGTGAACGCGCCAGCGGACCGGTGCAGCCGCCGGGAGGCGCCGAGCTGCTCGCGTCCGCCGCGGAGATCGTCGGCGAGCTGACGAAGTCCGGGCTCGCGACGGGCGAGCGTCTGCTCAAGGACGTCCTGTCGCGCCTGCCGCTGTCCTGAGCGCGCTCTGTATACTGCCGCCGCAACGCCGAGCTGCCGCGAGTCTTCTCGGGGCAGGCGGGGGACCCAATGCGGATCGAGTCGATCCGCTGGGGCGAATCGGCCCGGCAGGGCCGTAGCGCCGCACGCGAGTGCCGCGCGAGCCCGTCAGCTCACCCCGTAGGCGTCGAGGAACATGCCAGTCAAGCTCAGGACAACCACGACCCTGCTCGCCCTGCTCGCCGTGACAGCCTGCGTCGCGAGCCCCGCCGTGACCGCGCTCGCGGACACCGGCGGCTCCTCCGCGCCGGCCGGCTCGACCCCTGCGAACACGGGCGTCCGCCCGAGCGGGATCGCCACGTGGTTCGGCCCCGGCCTGTACGGCAGGCAGACCGCCTGCGGCCAGACCCTGACTCCCGCGCTGGTGGGCGTGGCCAACCGGACGCTGCCGTGCGGCACGCTCGTGAACGTCACCTACGCGGGCCACAGCCTGACCGTGCCGGTGCTCGACCGCGGCCCGTACGGCCACGGCGCGAACTGGGACCTGACCGCCGGCGCGGCCGACGCGCTCGGCATCACCGAGACGGTCCGCATCGGCACCCACGTCGTCGGCAAGGTCGCCAACACCCCGACGCTCGGCCTGCCGCCCGGCTCAGCGAGCGCCACGCTCGCCGGCGGCGCGCTCGCCGGCTGACAGCCTCGCATCGGGGTTCTCAGGCGGACTCGTCCACCGGGGTGGCCGACCGTGCGGCCGACGCACGAACCGCCGAGCGGGCGGCGTACAGCCCCACGTCGGCGTGCGCCGCCAGCGCGGCCGCCTCCCGTCCATCCTCGGGACACACCGCCGTGCCGATCGCCACCTCCAGCGGCGCCCCGCGATGGCTCGCGTGGGACGCCACCGCACGCGCAAGGCGCTCCGCCAGCTCGCGCGCACCCGCCCGGTCGGTCTGCGGCACAAGCAGCCAGCACCTGCCCGGCCGCTCGCGTGTGAGCGAACCCGACCGCGCACCCAGCACCCCGGCGAGCTCCTGCTCCAACCGTGCGGCCAGCCGTGAGAGCTCCTCGCGGCGCTCCTCGTCACGCAGGCGCTCGATCTCCGCAAGCTCGACCAGCAGCACCGCAAACGGCAGCCTGTCCCGCTCGTACCGCTCCAGCTGACCGCCGATCGACTCGATCCACGCCGCCGGCCCTTCCTCGCCTCGTTCGTCGCGGATCTCGATCTCGTCCCCCCGCGCTCGCGGCGGGATCGGCGGAGACTCGTCCCATGACGGCGGACGCTCGCGCGCCGGCGACGCCGGCGGCGGGATCGGCGGAGACTCGTCCCATGACGGCGGACGCTCGGGCGCGCGGCTGGCCGGCTGCGTGGGTGGGCCATGCGGCGCGTGAGCCCCGCCCGCGGCGGCGAGCGGCCGTGCGCGTTCGTCGACGATGATCGCCTGTCGCTCGCGCGCATGCGCCCGGGCGACGCCGCGCGCCGCCGGCTCGGAGGCGCCGCTCGCAGCCTCCGCGTCGTCGAAGCGCTCACCGGCGTCGGGGGCCAGAGCCACGTCCACGGCAACCGCCAGCGCGGCCGCGCAGACGTACGCGAGCCGGTCGGACACGTCTCCGACTTGACGCGCCGACGGCTCGCTCAACTGGTCGAGCAGCGCCTCCCACAGCACTCCGCGCAGCGCCTCCACCGCCTCCACCGCCGCCGCCGCGTCCTGCGCCCCGCAGATCGCCGCCAGGCGCAGCGCCGGAGCGGAGTGCTCGCGACCGCTCGCTGCTCCCCGTCCGGTCAGGCGTCCCAGCTCGACGTCCGACTGAACCGCGCGGACCGCCTGCGCGCACAGCGCCGGCGCCTCGCGCGCGAGATCCTCGAGCGGGACATCGCCGATGCCATCCAGCGGACGGACGAGGATCAGGGCGATCGCCCAGCGCCGGGCCAGCTCCTCGGCACGCGCGAGCACCGCATCGGCCGGCAGGTCGGCGACCGGCCGTGCGCGGAGAGGTGGATGCGTGCGCGGATCGTCAGCCACACGTGTTGGATATCAGCAACCGAGGATGTGATCGCGCGTTGCCGCGTCGACTCCCGTGGATAGCCTGCAAAGTCCGTGCGAAGCCTGAAGCCGACCGGAGCCCGCCGCCGGCGGGCGGTGATCGCCGATCTCGGGGACTCGACCTCTCTCGACCACGGCACCGGCGCCGTCCGCTCGGTGCAGAGCGCCGACCTCGTGATCGACGACGCGGCCCTCGCGCAGATCTGGACCCCCATGCACCTGGAGCGGCTCGCCCGCACTTACTGGCGCTTCCTGACTCGCGTGACGCTCGGGCTGATCCGCGTCCGCTACGACGAGGGCGAGCGATCGGTCGTGCTGTTGTTCCGGCCGCTGAAGCTGCTCAGCTTCCAGGCTCCCGAATATGAGATGGATGCCACCCGCGGCCTCGTGCGCTGGCGCATCGCGCGCGGCCTGCTGGTGTCGAGGCGGGGACGCAACGGCCGCGGATACCTGCAGATCGAAGTCCGCAGGTATCCGGGCGATGACCCCGACCATGCCCGTCTGCACGTGGAGGTCGAGGTCGCCAACTTCTATCCGTCGATCGCATCGAGACTCAGCCGCCGGCTCTACAACGCGACCCAGTCGCGCATCCACGTGATAGTCACCCACGGCTTCCTGCGCTCGCTCGCGCGCCTGGACCTCGCGGAGTCGAGGGTCCGGCGGTTCGACCCCTGAAGCACCACCCGGCCGAGCGGCGCCTAACGAGCGGACCGACGACGCGCGGCACACCTCCCCGGCGTCACTTGCCTTCCTTCTGTTCAAGCTTCTTGAACGCCTCGACTTCGGCCGCTTCTTCCTTGGCGAATTGCCTACGGGCGGCTTCTTCCGCCGCGTCCTCCTTCGCCGGCTTGCTCCCCTTCTTCGACTTCTTCGCCCCGGTGCTCGCTCCGCCTTGCTTGCTCTTCCTGCCTTTTCCGGAGCCCTTCTTCCCCTTCTTTCCCTTCTTCGGTTCCGCGGCCGCGGCCTCCGCGCTCTTCTTGGCCGCTTCCTCGATCTTCTTCGCTTCGGCTTCAGACGCGGCTTCCGCCGCGGCCTCTCTCTTCCTGGCTTCGGCTTCACGGGCTGATTCGCTGCTCTTCGGCGCTTCAGCGCTCGGTTCCGCTTCGGTTGCGGATTCACTTGTCGAGGAGCCTCCGCAGCCTGCGATCGGACCGGCGATCGCGACCAGGAGCACACAGAGGAGCAGCGGTCGACGGACGCCGCGGCGATCCTCGGAACCACGTATGTGCCACTTGCGCCGATTCATTCCTCGCCACCCGCCTTGATCGGCGTCTTACCCCGCGTCGTCTTACCCTGCGTCGTGCTACCTCGCGTCGCCCCCTGCGTCTTCGCCTGCGGTTCGCTCAAGGACTTCTTTTCCTGTTCCTGCTTCTTCTTGGACGCTTCGCGATTCTTCCGGGCCTGCGCCTTGGAGGCTTCTTCGAGCTTCTTGGCCTTTGCTTCGGCGACCTGTTCTTTGTGCTCGGCCGCCTTCGCCGCGGCCTGTTCCTTCTTCTTCGCCCTGGCCGCCGCGACAGCTTCTTTGTGTTTGGCGTTTTCTTCCGCGGCTTCTTCGCGCTTCTTCGATTCTATCTGCGCAAGCAGTTCACGGTCTTCGGCCAGTTCCGCGGCTTCCCGTTTTTTCTGGGCCACTTCTTCGCTGTGTTCGACGTCCGCCGCGCTCGGCTGCCCGGCCTTGGAGGCACCCGCGCCACAGCCGGCGAGCACGCCGCAGCCGGCCACCGCGATCAGGCAACCGAGCGCCGTCGGGAGTGCCCTACGACCTTTCACCCGATCACCCATGCATACGCGATCGGCGCAGACGCATGACGAGGAAGCTAGCAGTCGCTACCGTCAAACTGCGCAGGCGACGCTAGTAGCGATCGCCGGCGACAGCGCGCAGCTTGGCGCGGTCGTGCGTGGCCCTGATGCGCCTGATGGTCCCGGATCGCGAACGGGTGACGAGCGATTCGGTGGTGGCGCCACCGGCGCTGGGATAGCGCACCCCCTGCAGCACGTCCCCGTCGGTCACGCCGGTGGCGGAGAAGAACACGTCGTCGCCGGCGATCAGGTCGTCGCGGTCGAGCACCCGCTCCAACTCGTAGCCCGCCTGCACGGCGGCTGAGCGCTCGACCTCGTCGCGCGGCCACAGTCGTCCCAGGAGCTGCCCGCCGAGACACTTGACCGCCGCGGCCGAGATGACCCCCTCGGGCGTGCCGCCGATCCCCCAGAGCAGATCGACGGGCGAACGCTCGGTGACCGCGAGCAGCGCGGCGGAGACGTCGCCGTGGGCGATCAGGCGCACGCGGGCGCCGGCGGCGCGGATGGCGGCGATGCCATCGTGGTGGCGGGGACGGTCGAGCACGACGACCATGACGTCGCCGATCGGGCAGCGCCTGCGCTGGGCGACGAGCCCGACCGTCTCACCGAGCGGGCGGTCGAGGTCGAGCAGGTCGGCGATGTCGGGCGCGCCGGCCATCTTCTCCATGTACACGCAGGGCCCGGGATCGAACATGGTTCCGCGGGCGGACAGCGCGATCACGGCGAGCGCGCTCGGCATCCCGTGCGCGGCGAGCGTGGTCCCCTCGAGCGGGTCGACGGCGATGTCCACCTGCGGCGGCGAGCCGTCGCCGATCTGCTCGCCGTTGTAGAGCATCGGCGCCTCGTCCTTCTCGCCCTCGCCGATGACGACCACTCCGTCCATCTGGATGGAGTGGAGCATGTGGCGCATGCCGTCGACGGCTGCCTGGTCGGCGGCCTCCTTGTCGCCCGAGCCCACCAGAGGAGCGGTGGCGAGCGCCGCGGCCTCGGTGACGCGCACGAGCTCCAACGCGAGGTTGCGGTCGGGCAGTTGACGGGAGGGGTCTGGGCTCAAGGTTCTCCTTTGTGAGGCGTCACGTGCTGTTTCCGGGGATCGTCTCGCTCGACTCCCCTGCGGTTGGCTCGCTCGACCCTCCGGCGGTCGGCTCGCGCTCCAGCAGGCGCGACGGCGGACCGACCACGGTCCCCAGCGCGGGCACGTCTTCCGTCACCACCGTCCCCGCGCCCACCCGCGCGCCGCGCCCGATGCGCAGCGTGCGTCCACGAGGCGCGATGACGACCGCGTTGGCGCCGATTTTGACATCGTCCTCGACGATTATCCGAGATCCGGGGCCAGGGGTCGGCGGCGAGCCCGGCGTGTCGGGTCCACCGTCTGCGTGCGCTGCTCCGGCCTCCGAGCCGGCCCGCGCCGGACGCCCGGCCGAGAGCGTGACGTTCTGCCAGATTTTGACGCGCTTTCCGATCACGCAGTTGCTGGTCACCACGATGCCGATGCTGTTGTGGCCGAGGAGTATGTCGGGGCTCACGGACGCGCCCGGCGAGAGCGAGTTGGAGTACAGCAGCGTGTTCGCCTGCTTCAGCCAGAACGCCAGCACCCAGTGCCCGCGCCTGTGCAGCGCGATCGACAGGAGCCACAGCCTTTCCGGGCTGAACACCCACAATCGACCCACCCAGCGCTTCAGCAGTTGGAGCCTTTGGTGGCTCATCCAGCCCATCGACGGGTCGCTTTCATCGCCAAGAACCTACAACAGCGCCGCGGCCACTACGATCGTGGCGTGAGCGACCCCACCATGACCGTCGAGGCCCGCATCCCGGACGCGTTTGCGGGGCAGGTGGAGGACCGTCTGGCGCTCGCGCGCAAGGAACGCGTGGGCGAGCGACTGCGTAGCGGGGACGCGACGCTGTGGGGGGCGCCGGACACGCCCGAGGTGGCCGACCGGCTCGGCTGGCTGACGATCGCCGGGCGGATGCTGGCCGAGCTGGGCGCGCTCGAGCTGTTCGCCGCCGAGGCGCACGACGACGAACTGGAGGACGTCGTGCTGCTGGGGATGGGCGGCTCCTCGCTGGCGCCGGAGGTCCTGCGCCGCGCGTTCGCCGCACGCGAGGGTGGACCGCGCATGCACGTTCTGGACTCCACCGACGCCGCCAGGATCCGTGCGATCGGGGGTGCCGTGGATCTGCGGCGCACCCTGTTCATCGTCTCCTCGAAGTCCGGCGGCACGATCGAGCCGCTGTCGCTGTTCGCGCACTTCTTCTCGCTGGTCGACCACGGCAACAGCTTCGTCGCGATCACCGACCCCGGCTCGGGCCTGCAAGCGCTGGCAGAGCAGCACGCCTTCCGTGGCGTGTTCCCCGGCGACCCCAACATCGGCGGGCGCTACAGCGCGCTCTCGGCCTTCGGCATCGTCCCGGGTGCGCTGATGGGGATCCGCGTGCGCCTGCTGCTCGAGGGCGCGGCGGGCGCCTGGGAGACTCCCCTCGGCGACGGCTCCGGCGGCGTCGCGAGCGAGGATGCCGGCGTGTGGCTGGGAGCGGCCCTGAGCGGGCTCGCGCGCGCCGGTCGCGACAAGCTCACGTTCGTGATCTCCGAGACGCTGCCCGGTCTCGGACTGTGGCTGGAGCAGCTGGTGGCGGAGTCGACCGGCAAGCAGGGCAAGGGCGTCCTGCCGGTGGCCGACGAGCCGCTGGGCGAGCCGGGCGTGTACGGCGAGGATCGGGTGTTCGCCTACCTGCCGGACCTCCACGCGCCGGATGCCGAGCTCGACGCCCGCGTGCAGGCGCTCGCCGCCGCCGGGCATCCCTTGATCACGATGCCCACCCGCGGCCCCACCGACCTCGGGCGCGTGTTCCTGCTGTGGGAGCTGGCCGTCGCGGTCGCCGGCTGGGGTCTCGAGATCAACCCGTTCGACCAGCCCAACGTGCAGCAGGCCAAGGACGCAACCAAGCGCGTGCTCGCCGACTACGAAGCCCAGCACGAGCTTCCGGCGGTGGCCGACGCCGACGAGACCGCACTGCGCTCGCTGCTGCTCGACGCGGAGCCGCCGCAGTACGTGGCGATCATGGCCTACAGCGAGCCCTCGCCCGAGTTCGACCAGGCCGCGGCGGAGCTGCGCGTCGCCGTCCGCGAGGCCACCAAGGCGACCACGACGTTCGGATACGGACCGCGCTTCCTGCACTCCACCGGCCAGTTTCACAAGGGCGGTCCGAAGACCGGCCGCTTCCTGCAGCTGATCCACGACGGCCCGCACGACGTCGACATACCGGGCGCGCCGTACACGTTCACGACGCTCAAGAACGCCCAGGCGATCGGCGATCTGAACACCCTGCGCGAGCTCGGACTGCCGGCCGAGCGCGTGCGCCTGCCAGGCGAGGACCCCGTGGGCGCCCTGCGCGCCCTTACCGCGAAGATCAAGAGCGCCGGCAGGCGCGGTCAAGGGCGCCCGGAGGGCGGACATTCCAATCAAGAGAGCCGGCCGGACGCCGGATCGAGGTGACCAACAAATGACACAGATCGGTTTCGTCGGGCTGGGCAAGATGGGCGGGAACATGGTGCACCGCATCCGCCGCGACTCCGACCACGAGGTCGTGGCGTTCGACTTCGACGAGAAGGCCGTCAAGCAGGCGGTCAAGAACGGGGCTGCCGGCGCGGACTCCCTGAAGGACCTCGTCAGACAGCTCCACGCGCCGCGGATCGTGTGGATCATGGTGCCCGCGGGCCCGCCCACGCAGCAGACGGTCGACAAGCTCGCCAAGCTGCTCGAGTCCGGCGACACGATCGTCGACGGCGGCAATTCGAAGTGGACCGACGACAAGCGCAGGGCAAAGGCACTGAAGGGCAACGGCATCGACTACGTCGACGTGGGCACCTCCGGCGGCGTGTGGGGGCTGGAGGTGGGCTACTGCATGATGGTGGGCGGGCCCCAGAAGGCGGTCGCGCGCCTGGCGCCGATTCTGGACGTGCTCGCGCCGGAGACCAACGAGCAGAGCCGCGGCGCGATCGGCCCCCGCGGCTGGCTGCGCTTCGGCCCGTCCGGCGCGGGGCACTACGTGAAGATGGTCCACAACGGCGTCGAGTACGGCCTGATGCAGGCCTACGCGGAGGGCTTCGACCTGTTCGACAAGTGCGAGTACGAGCTCGACAACGCCAGGATCGCCCACCTGTGGGGACAGGGCTCGGTGGTGCGCTCGTGGCTGTGCGAACTGGCCGCGCGGGCGTTCGAGGCGGACGGCAACGAGCTGCAGACGATCGAGGGCTACACCGAGGACTCCGGCGAGGGGCGCTGGACGATCGCCGACGCAACCGCCCGCGACGTGCCGACGCCGGTCATCACCGCCTCGCTTTACGAGCGGCTGCGCTCGCGCGGCAACGGCGAGTTCGCCGACCGGGTGCTGGCGGCGCTGCGCAACCAGTTCGGCGGTCACGCGGTCAAGAGCGCCCCGCCGGCCGCCGCGAAGACCGCGAGCGCCGGCGGCCGGGCCACAGGCGCCACCGGCAAAGCCGGTTCCCGGTCCACAGGCGCCGGCAAGGCCGGTTCCCGGTCCACAGGCGCCCGCAAGGCCGGTGCTCGACGCGGAGGACGCTGACGGTGGCGGTCGCCGCCGGTCTGCCGACCGGTCACACCGAACCCGAGAACCCGCTCACCGCCGGGCTGGAGCGCCTGCCGGTGGCGCCGACGACGCTGGTCATCTTCGGCGCCACCGGAGACCTGGCCAGGCGCAAACTGCTGCCGGCGCTTTACAACCTCGCGCACGAGGGAGGGCTGCCCGAGCGCTTCCACCTGGTGGGCGTCTCGCGCAAAGACAAACCGCATGAGGAGTTCCGAGCCGAATGCCAGGAGGCGATTCGCCGCTTCTCCCGGCGAACGCCCGACGAGGCGGTCCTCAAGAGCCTGCTGGAGAGCGTCAGGTACATAGGCGGCACGTTCGACGAGGACTCCGTGTACGCCGAGCTGGGGAAGGTGCTCGACGACTTCGAGGAGCAGGCGGGCGAGCGCCTGAACCGCGCGTTCTACCTGTCCACGGCCCCCAGCTTCTTCCCTGTGATCGTCGAGGAGCTCGGCCGCTCCAAGCTCGCTCACCACGAGGGCGCGGAGGTGCGGGTGATCATCGAGAAGCCGTTCGGAACGACGCTGGAGGAGGCGCGCGAGCTCAACCGCCGGGTGCTGGCGATCTTCGACGAGGCTCAGGTCTTCCGCATCGACCACTACCTCGGCAAGGAGACCGTGCAGAACATGATGGCGTTCCGGTTCGCCAACGGCATGTTCGAGCCGCTGTGGAACCGCAACTACATCGACAGCGTCCAGATAACAGCCGCCGAGGACATCGGCATCGGCTCCCGCGCGGACTACTACGACAGCTCCGGCGCGCTGCGCGACCTGATCCAGAACCACATGCTGCAGCTGCTCTGCCACGTCGCCATGGAGCCGCCGGTGAGCTTCACCGCCGAAGAGGTCCGCAACGAGAAGGTCAAGGTGCTGCAGGCGATCCCCGAGCCGACCGCGACGGACATCCCCGGAATGGCGGTGCGGGCACAGTACGCCGCCGGCCACGCCGGCGGCGAGGACGTCCCCGGCTACCTCGAAGAGGAGGGCGTTCCGGAGGGCTCGATCACCGAGACCTACGCGGCGCTGCGCCTGCATATCGAGAACTGGCGCTGGGCGGGCGTCCCCTTCTACGTGCGCACCGGCAAGCGCCTGGCGCGCAAGGTCACCGAGATCGCGGTCACGCTCAAGCCCGTCCCCCACCTGGCCTTCAGCCAGGACGGCTCGCTGGGCGTCCAGCCCAACCAGCTGGTGCTGACCCTCCAGCCGAACGAGGGGGTCTCGCTGCGGCTGGGCGCCAAGATCCCGGGCACGCGCATGATCATCCGCCCGGTCAACATGGAGTTCCTCTACGGGACGGCGTTCCTGTCGCAGTCCCCGGAGGCCTACGAGCGGTTGATCACCGACGCGATGCGTGGCGACGCGACGCTGTTCACGCGCAACGACGAGGTGGAGGGGCAGTGGCGCATCTGCGACCCGATCGTCAAAGCCTGGGCGCCCGCCGACCCGCAGGCGAGCGGACAGGCGGTCCGGCTGCCTCAGTACGAGGCCGGCTCGCAGGGACCCAGCGAGGCCGACGGGCTGCTGCGTGAGGGCGATAGCTGGCGCGCGATCTGATGAGCACGAGCGACGCGGTCTGGAGCGAGCAGGGCACGACCCCGGATGCCATCGAAGCGGCGCTGCGTGAGCTGCTGGCCCAGCGCCATGCCGAAAACGGAAACTACGTGCCCGCGCGAGTCCTCAACATGATCGCGTTCGTGGATCGCGAGTGGACCGGCGAGATCGCCAACCGCCTGCGCGGGGTCGGGCGCTACCACGCCTCGCGCCTGCTGGTGCTGGCGTACGAGCCCGACCGCGAGCGCCTGGACGCGCGCGTGATGATCGCCTCCGAAGGTGAGCCCGCGCCGGGTGAGCTGGCGCTGCTGCGCGAGACGGTGGTGGTGGAGATCGGGGACCGCCACCTCGACGACCTGCTGACGATCGCCGATCCCCTGGTCGTCACCGACCTGCCGACGCTGCTGTGGTCCCCCCACGGTCACCACGATGTCGTCGAGGTCCTGCTGCAGATGTCCCAGGCGGTGCTCCTGGACTCGGTCGAGGAGCCGCTCGCGCAGGAGGCGCTGGACCGTGCGTGCGCGCTGGCCGCGCAGGTCTACGTCGTTGACCTCGCGTGGCTGCGATCGACTCCCTGGCGCGAGCGCGTCGCGGCCCTGTTCGACCCGGCGTGGCTGCGCGGCGAGCTGCGTGCGATCGTCGCCGTCACCGTGCGTCACCATCCGGCCTCGACCGCCGCCGCGATGCTGTTCGTCGGCTGGCTCGCCTCGCGCCTGCAGTGGCAGGCCGGGCCGCTGGCAGCCGACGGCGACGCGCTCGTCGGCACCTCCCACGCCGGGCGCCAGGATGTCGCGCTGCGCCTGGAGGCGGCTCCCGAGCTGCAGGTCCCCGGACTGGAGGACCTGACGCTGGAGACGGCCTCGGGCCTGCACCTGCGCCTGAGCCGCGGCGCCGGCGGCCTGCGCGCCCACCGCCGCTGGCCGCTGTCGGACGATCGGTCGCACGGCGGGGAACGCGAGTGGACGATACCCGGAGCATCCCGTGGCGAGACCGGCGTGCTCGGCGAGGGGATCCGCCAGGCACTGCTGCGCGACCCCACCTACGTGCCCGCGCTCCAGGCCGCCCGCGCGATGCTTTCGTGACCCGCCTGACCACGTGCCCGGACGCCGACACGGTCGCACGGCGGGCCGCCGCGCACATCGCACGCCAGCTGCGGCGGGCGCGCACGGAGCGGGGCGCGGCACATGTGGCGCTCAGCGGCGGAACGACGCCGGGCCGCACCTACGAACTGCTCGCCGCCGAGCCGCGGGACTGGATCGGCGTCGACGTGTGGTTTGCCGATGAGCGCTGCGTGGGACCCGAGGACGAGCAGAGCAACTACCGGCTGGCCGCCGAGACGCTGCTGGCGGGAGCGGGCATCCCGCCGGAGCGGGTTCACCGGATGGAGGGCGAGTTGGGGCCAGCGGAGGGCGCGCGGCGTTACGCCGAGGAGCTCGCGCAGCGCCTGGCGGCCGCGCGGGAGAGCCCGTCCACCACGCCCATGCTCGACCTGATCGTGCTCGGCATCGGCCCGGACGGTCACGTCGCATCGCTGTTTCCCGGAGCCGCCACGCTGGACGCCGGCGAGGACGCGGTCTGCCTGGCTGTGCGAGAGGCGCCCAAGCCGCCGCCCGAGCGGATCACGCTGAGCCTGGCGGTGCTGCGCGCGGCGCGCGAGTGCGTGCTGCTGGCCACCGGCGCGAGCAAGGCCGACGCGGTCGCCGCGATGCTCGCCGAGCCCAGCCGCCACGTCCCCGCGAGCCTGCTCAGACGCGAGCGCCTGACGGTGATCGCCGACGACGCGGCCGCGCCCGAGAACCCCACGCCGTGAGCGGCTCCGGCCCGGGCTCCGGCTCCGGCTCCGGCTCCAGCCCGGGCTCCGGCTCCAGCCCGGGCTCCAGCCCGGGCTCGGGCGAGGCCGTGCTCGTGCGCCACGCCGAGACGGAGTGGAGCCGTGACGGCCGGCACACCGGGCGCGCGGAGGTCCCGCTCACCGAGCACGGCCGCGACGTCGCCCGTGCGCTGCGCGAGCGGCTGAGCGCGTGGCGCTTCGACCTGGTGCTCGTCAGCCCGTCGGCGCGCGCGCGGGAAACGTGCGAGCTGTGCGGGCTGGGAGCCGGTGCGCAGGTGCGCCCGGACCTGCTCGAGTGGGACTACGGCGACTACGAGGGGCTGACGACTCCGCAGATCCGTGCGCGGCGGCCGGATTGGCTCCTCTGGCGCGACGGCTGCCCCGGGGGCGAGAGCCCGGCGGACGTCGGCGCGCGCGCCGATCGCGTGATCGGCGAGATCGCGGCCGGCGGCGGCGCTGTCGCGGTGTTCTCGCACGGGCACACGCTGCGCGTGCTCGGCGCTCGCTGGATCGCGCTCGGACCCGAGGGCGGGGGCCGCCTGGGGCTCTCCACGGGGGCCATCTGCGTGCTCGGCCACGAGCGCGACACAGCGGTCGTCGCCCGCTGGAACGACGCCGGCGCGGAGCCCGGCCCCGCCTCGGGCGCGCCACGCGCGCGGTGAGCGCGTAACGCACGCGCCGCTCGCGGGACATACCTTCTAGAGTGACGCAGCACAGCCAGCCATGGCAGCCCGCGCGGTCAAGTCCAACCCCCGTGGCAACGGCGCCGAGCAGATGCTCATGGCGATGGACGACGCGCGAGAGAGGACGTTGGCGCTGGTCGCGGGGCTGAGCGACGAGGAGCTCGAGCGAGTGCACTCGCCGATCATGAGCCCGCTCGCGTGGGACCTCGGCCACATCGCCGCCTACGAGGATCTGTGGCTCGCCGATCGCGTCGGCGGGCTGCCGCTGCTGCGCCCCGACCTCGCCGACCTGTACGACGCGTTCGAGACCCCGCGCGCGATCCGCGGCCAGATCGAGGCGCTCGGGCCGGCAGACGCGCGCGCGTACCTCTCGCGGGTGCGCGAGCGCACCTGCGAGGTGATCGCCGAGCGGGGAACCGGCGACGGCGTTATCTGCGAGATGGTCCTGCGACACGAGCTCCAGCATTCCGAGACGATGCGCCAGACGATGGCGATCGCCGGCGTGCTCGGGGAGGGGGAACCGGCGCTGGTGGCGCTGGACGGACCCGAACGGTGGGTGCACGTCCCGGCCGGCGCGTTCGCCATGGGCGCCGGGTCCGACGGCTTCAGCTACGACAACGAGCGCCCGCGCCACACGGTCGAGGTGGGCGCGTTCGCGATCGCCCGCCGCCCGGTGAGCAACGAGAGCTGGATGCGCTTCAGCGAGGGCGGCGGCTATGAGCGGCGCGAGTGGTGGTCGCGCGAGGGCTGGGCGTGGAAGGAGGAGCACGACATCACCCATCATCCGGCGGTGGCGGCAGGCCACCCGGAGGCGCCCGTGTGCCACGTCTCCTGGTTCGAGGCCGACGCCTTCGCGCGCGCGCACGATGCGCGTCTGCCCACCGAGGCGGAGTGGGAGAAGGCGGCGACCTGGACCCAGCGGAGCGCGCAGGGACTGGCGGGCGTCGGGCAGGTGTGGGAGTGGACGGGGTCGAGCTTCGGCGGCTATCCGGGATTCGTCCCGTATCCCTACCGCGAGTACTCGCAGGTGTTCTTCGGGGACGCCTACCGCGTGCTGCGCGGCGGCTCGTGGGCGACCCACCCCCGTGTGGCGAGCGTGACCTTCCGCAACTGGGACCTGCCCCTGCGGCGCCAGATCTTCGCGGGCGTGCGCCTGGCAAGGGAGACGTGATGGAGCCATCCGCGCCACGCCAGCCGATCGCCGAGGCGGCCATCCGCATCGACTCCCACCTGGACGGCACGCACGAGCGATCGCTCGCCGATGACGTGCTCGACGGACTCACACGCCCCTTCAAGGAGCTGCCTCCAAAGCACTTCTACGACGCCCGCGGCGCCGAGCTGTTCGACCGGATCTGCGAGCTGCCCGAGTACTACCCTACGCGCGCCGAGCGGGCGATCCTCGAAGAGCGCGCCGAGGAGCTGGCGGAGCTGACCGGCGCGGCCGAGCTCGTCGAGCTCGGCTCCGGCACGGCGGCCAAGACGCGGGTGCTGCTGGACGCTCTGCACGCCGCGGGAACGCTCGAGCGCTACATCCCGGTGGACGTCACCGAGAGCATGGTGCGCGAGTGCGCGCAGGCGCTCACCCACGAGTACCCGGGGCTCCAGGTGCACGGCGTGATCGGCGACTTCGAGCGTCATCTCGACCGCGTTCCCCCGGCCGCCGGCCCGCGGATCGTCGCGTTCCTCGGCGGCACGATCGGCAACTTCCCGCCGGGCAGCCGGCGCCGCGTCCTGCGCCAGATCGCACGCCTGCTCGGTCCGTCCGACCACCTGCTGATAGGCACCGACCTGGTGAAGGACCCGCGCGTGCTCGAGGCGGCCTACGACGACGCGCAGGGGGTCACGGCCGAGTTCAACCGCAACGTCCTGCGTGTTCTCAACCGCGAGCTGCGGGCCGACTTCGACCCCGACGACTTCGACCACGTGGCCCTGTTCGACCCGCACAACCAGTGGATCGAGATGCGCCTGCGAGCGCGGCGTGCGCACACCACGCTAGTGCGCGACCTGGACCTGCCGGTGCATTTCGACGCGGGCGAGGAGCTGCGCACGGAGATCAGCGCCAAGTTCACGCCCGAGCGCCTGGAAGGCGACCTGTCGGCGGCGGGCCTCGAGCTCGTGCGCTGGCTGACCGACCCGGACGGACTGTTCGCGCTGTCGCTGGCGCGGATCCGCCCCTGAACCTAGACCCGCTCCCCGGCCTGCATCCCGTCTCCGCCGATCCTCAGGAACCGGCGTCCCGCTCGCTGCCCCGGCGATCGTGCCTCGCCTGGTAGAGGGCGGCGTCGCCACGCGCGGTGAGGTCGTCGAGCGTATCGCCGCCCTGCAGCGCCGCCAGGCCGACGCTGATCGAGGTGTGGTGCTCGGCCCGCAGCGCCTCTGCGATCTCGGCGAAGCGGCGGTGGCCCATCGCCAGGTCGATGCCGGAGACCGCGCACACGAACTCGTCGCCGCCCACGCGCACGATCGGATCGTAGGAGCGCAGCTTCGAGCGGATCGCGCTCACCACGTCTCTGAGCATCGCGTCGCCGGCCTCGTGGCCGAAGGCGTCGTTGACCTTCTTGAGCTGGTCGACGTCGATGAAGGCGAGCACGAGCCGCTCGTCCGAGTGCCTGGCCCGCTCGATTTCCTTCTGCAGGGCCATCGTTCCGACGCCTCGCACGTACGCTCCCGTGAGCTCGTCGATGTGCGCGTGCTGGAGGTCGGCTTCCGCCTGCGTGAGGTCGCCGGCCGCATGTTCGCGATCGCCGGCCGCCCTTGCCCGGTCGGCGGCCGCTCGCGCGCGATCGGCTGCCGCGTTGGCGCGCACCGATCTCGCGTACTCGTACGCGGCACGCTCCTGACCGTGAGGGTGCAAGCCGGCTTCCAGCTCGGCCGCCGCGCGGTCGCGGGCGTCGGCGCCCCGGTCGCGGGCCTCGGCGGCGAGGTCTCGCATCCGCGCGGACTCGTCTCGGCGCGCGGCGTTCTCCAGGCGCTCGGTTGCGGTGTCCGCACGGTGCTCAGCGGTCTCCTTGCGCTCGCGCGTCCCCTGTTCGCGCTCCCTGCGCGAGCGCTCGTATGCGCCCCGCGCGCCGTCGTCTTCGTCGGACGCGTGCCCGGTCTGCTCGCGGTCGGCGGCGGCCTGATCGCGGTCTGAGGCAAGCTGGTCGATATTCGCCCCGACCTGATCTTGATCGGATCCACCCTGATCGGCTTCCGAGGCCGTCTGGTCGGCATCCGCGAGCGTCTGGTCCAGATCGGAGGTCGTCTGATCGGGATCGGGATCCAACCGGGGCTCGCCCCCGGGGCGCTGGGCCGGCCGGTGAGACTCACCCTGCACTACGCGGCCTGGCCATCGAATCGCATCACGTCCTCCGTCCCTGAGAATCAGCTCATCGGAACATGCCCTGATGATAGAATAAATATCTGGCTGCCAGCCGAATGCTGTCGCTCATTCAGCTGGAAGCTCGCCACTGGTCATAACGCCGAGCGCCCGACATCGCGCCCCGCGCGGCGAGTAGGCTGCCGGCCATGAACATCGAGGGCTCTTCAGCGATCGTCGCCGGCGGCGCCTCCGGGCTGGGCGAGGCGACCGTTCGCCTCCTGCACGCGCGGGGCGCGAACGTGACGATCGCGGACGTCAACGCCGAGAAGGGCCGGGCGCTGGCGACCGAGCTCGGGCTGGAGTTCGTCGCGTGCGACGTGCGCGAGGAGGACCAGGTGCAGGCGGCGGTCGAGAAGGCCGCGACGGCGGACGGCGGCGGGCTGCGCATCGCGGTGTGCTGCGCGGGAACCGGCTGGGCGCAGAAGGTGGCAGGCTCGAAGGGCCCCCACCCGCTGCTGCCGTTCGAGACGATCATCTCGATCAACCTGATCGGGACGTTCAACGTGCTGCGCTTCTGCGCCAGCGCGATGATCGCCAACGAGCCGTTGGAGGACGGCGAACGCGGCGTGTGCGTGCACACCGCGTCGATCGCGGCGTTCGACGGCCAGGTCGGACAGATCGCCTACTCGGCGTCGAAGGGCGGCGTGGTCGGCATGACGCTGCCGGCGGCGCGCGACCTGGCCCAGTACGGCATCAGGGTCAACACGATCGCGCCGGGCCTGTTCGACACGCCGCTGCTCGCCGCCCTGCCCGAGGAGGCCCGTCAGAAGCTCGGAGCGGGCGTGCCCTACCCGCAGCGCCTGGGCCAGCCGGCCGAGTACGCGCAGCTGGCCTGCCACATCGTCGAGAACCGCATGCTCAACGGCGAGACGATCAGGCTCGACGGCGCGCTGCGGATGCCGCCTCGATAGGCGAGCCGCCGGCGCGCGACTCTGAGCCGTCGGCCGGCGCCTCCGGGCCGCCGGCTGGGCCCTGCGGGCCGTCAGTTGGCGCTCTGCGCGAGAGCCGGCTGCGCACGGCGTTGCGGACACCGGCGCGAAGCCGCCTGCCGTCCATCACCGACGCGAGCAGCAGCTTCCCGGCTCCGCGCAGCCTGCGAGAGTTGACCATGTCGGTGGCTCCCGCGCGGTAGTAGTACAGCCCCCACAGCCGCTTGCGACGAGCGAGGCGCTGCCAGGCGGGGGCGGCGGCCAGCTGCGCGGCGAACTCCTCTCTGCCGATCGGAGCCTCGCCGGCGGCGCGTCTGCGCTGGTTGACCATCAGGCGCCACGCGTTTTCACGCTGACCCCAGAAGGTGGTCAGCTGCGCGGAGCCGGGACGCTTGCGGTAGTAGACGAGCCGCTCGGACAGGCAGATCACGACCCCCCGCTCGGCCATCCTGCACACGAAGTCGACGTCCTCCAGCGAGTTCCCGTACTCGGCGGAGTAGCCGCCGACGGCCGAGAACTCCGAGCGGGGAAACAGGATCGACGAGTGCAGCACGACCAGCCTGTCGCCCCTCTCCCTCGCCGCCCGGTACTGCTCCTCGCTGGTCGGTCCGATCGACGCCGGCGATATGACCCGCTTGGCGTCGTTGACGTTGTAGCCGTGGGTGCCGAGCACGGCGATCGGTTGGCGCCCGCTCCAGTCGCGCAGGAAGCCGACCTGGCGCTCGAGCTTCGTCGGCGCCCACAGGTCGTCGGAGTCGCAGGCGGCGATCCATTCGCCGGAGGCGACCGCGACGCCTTCGTTGCGCGCGGTCGCGGAGCCAGAGCGGGCCTGGAGGCGGACGTAGCGGATGCTCACCGCCCCCGTGTCCCCGTCCGCGAACTCGCGAACGAAGCGCTCGGTGCCGTCGTCGGAGCCGTCGTCGCAGACCACGATCTCGGCGGGAGGCAGCGTCTGTCCGACGATCGACGTGAGCGCGTCGCCGATGCGGCCGGCGTCGTTGTACGTGGGAATGACGACGGAGATGGTCGGGCGCGCGGCCGCCTCCTCCGGCTGCCCGCCCGTCTCCTCAGGCTGCCCCCCTGGCGGAGCGCTAGATGCGGTCATAGCCCCACAGCTCGATCAGATCGCGGCCGAGATAGTCGCTGAGCGCCTGGACTTCGGGCTTGAAGCGCCGGCGCAGCTCGAGCATCAGCTGCTCGTCGGGCGCGGGCGCCTGTGTGAAGAGCAGCCGGCGCCAGAGGACGCGCAGCGATTTGGGCGCGAGCGCGGTCGCAGCGCGGGCGAGCGCTCCGGCCTCCTCGGGCCTGTGTCGGGCGAGCCGCAGGCTGCGCGACAGCGGATGCAGGTGGGTGAAGCGAACGGTCGACTGCGTCTGCATGATCTGGACTGGCTCGATCGGAGTGCTGTCGTCGACGCCGAGAAAGCGCTGCACGGTGCGCAGCGTCGCGTCGTTGTCACGGCGATAGTCCTCGTAGATGAGCACCAGCACGTGCTCGGCGGGAAACTCGGCGTGGAAGCGGCGCAGCTGCTCGACGTAGCGCACGTGCTCGGAGTACAGCAGCCAGGCCGGCGAGGTGTGCCCGCGCGGCAGGTGCCTGCCCTGGCGTCTGGCGCCCTCCAGCTCCAGCGCCTTGCGCAGATCCCTCTGCGTCTCGCGCCCGGCCTGCAGGCACTGGATGTGGAACGAGCGCAGGAAGCTCGCGGGCTCGCGCAGGATGGCGATTATGCGCGCGTCCGGCTGCAGCTCGGCGATGCGCCTGGCGGCGGTGGGGGACCTGAGGTACTGGGGCGAGGCCTCGCCCACGAGCTGCTCCGGTCGGGCGGCGGCGAACAGCGCGAGATAGGCGTCGAGCGTGTCGGTGAACGGCTGGTCGTCGCGCTCGGGCTCGCCGACGCGAACCTCGGGCGAGAAGAAGCGCGGCTCCTTGAAGTCGGGCATGTAGACCTGGGGGTGCCTTCTGAGCACCGTGTAGAGCGCCGTCGTGCCGCACTTTTCGTGACCGACTATGAAGAAGTCGGGCACCCGGCCCGCCAGCGCGCGGCCGGCGTCCGAGCCGGCGCTCGCGCTAGATGCCGTCATAGCCCCACAGGCTCACCAGATCACGGCCCAGATAGTCGCTCAGCGCCTGCACTTCCGGCTTGAAGCGCCGGCGCAGCTCGAGCATCAGCCGCTCGTCGGGCGCGGGCGGGAGCGTGTACACGAGGTGCTTCCACAGCACCTGCGCGGGACGCGGCGTGAGCGCGCTGACGGTGCGCGCGATCGGGTTCGCGCCGCGCGGGGTGTCGCGGGCACGCCGCAGGATCCGCGATATCCGGTGCAGGGGCATGAAGCGGACGGCTTTCATCTCCCCGCCTTTGGTCACGATCGGCTCGATCGGGCCATCGGCGTCGACGCCGAGGAAGCGCATGATCGTGCGCACCGCCTCGACGTTGTCAGCGCGATAGTCGTCGTAGATCAGGACCAGTATCTGCTCGTCGGGAAACTCGGCGTGGAAGCGGCGCAGCTGCTCGACGTAGCGCACGTGCTCTGAGTACATCACCCAGGATGCGGAGGTGGAGCTGTTGGGAAGGTGCCTGCCCTCGCGCCTGTCCTGCTCGAGCGCCATCGCCTTGCGCAGATCCCTCTCGGTCTCCACGCCGCTGTGCACGTACTGGCTGTGGACGGAGTACAGGAAGCTGGCGGGCTCGCGCAGGATGGCGACGATGCGGGCGTCCGGCTGCAGCTCGGCGATGCGCTTGGCGGCGCCGGGCGAGCGTATGTACTGCGGGGAGGCCTCCCCCGCGAGCTGCCCGGGCGCGGCGGGGGCGAACAGGGCGAGGTAGGCCTCGAGCGTGCGCGGGCGGGTTCCGCCGCTGCTCTTCTCAGCGGCGACCGCGCGCAGATCGCCGGAGAAGAACCGCGGCTCCTTGTGGTCGGGCATGAAGATCTGCGGATGCTGCCTGAGCATCTTGAACAGCGCGGTGGTGCCGCACTTTTCGTGGCCGATGATGAAGAAGTCGGGCACGCGGCCGGGCGCCAAGCCGGTCGCTGCCGCGCTGGTGGCCGGTGCGCCCGTCGCCGCCTCGCCCGTCGCCGCCCCGCCGGCCGTCGTCGCGCCCGTCGAGCCCCCGGATGGCCGCCGAGCCGCCGGCTGCTCCGCAGGAGGGCTCATAGCGAAAAGAGCATAACAACGGCTATAGCCGCTGCACGAGCATCGCCATGCCCATGCCGCCGGCGGCGCACATCGACTCGATGCCGTAGGTCCCGTCGAGCGTGTCGAGGTCGTTGAGCAGCGTGGTCATGATGCGCGCGCCGGTCATGCCGAAGGGGTGACCGAGCGCGATCGCTCCGCCGAACGGGTTGAGCTTGTCGTCGTCGATGGCGAGATCCTCCTTGCACGGCACGATCTGCGCGGCGAACGCCTCGTTGATCTCGACCACGTCGATGTCGCCGATGGACATGCCGGTGTCCTTCAGCAGCTTCTGGATCGCCGGGATCGGCCCGAGGCCCATGATCTCCGGGCGCAGGCCGGCGACCGTCGAGGCGACGATCCGCGCGCGCGGTTTCATCCCGAGCTCCCTGGCGCGGTCCTCGGACATGATCAGCAGCGCGGCCGCGCCGTCGTTGAGCGGGCAGGCGTTGCCGGCGGTCACGGTGCCGCCCTCTTTGAACGCGGGCTTGAGCGCGGCGAGCTTCTCCATGGTGGTCCCCGGCCGCGGCCCGTCGTCGCGGCTGACGACCGTCTCGGGCACGTCGATCTCGTTGCCCTCCCTGTCGACGTCCTTGTGCGCGGGCACGGTCACGGGCACGATCTCCCTGTCGAAATGGCCGCTGTTGACGGCCTCGACGGCGCGCCCCTGTGAGATCACCGCCCATTCGTCCTGGGACTCGCGGCTGACGTTGCAGCGCTCGGCGACGTTCTCGGCGGTCATGCCCATGGGGATGTACACGTTGTAGGCGGCGCCCTCGGAGCCGTCGACGGCGTGGTTGAACTCGAACTGGGCGCCGCCGCCGGCGCGCGAGACGGCCTCGACGCCGGCTGCGATGTACGTGTCGCCCTCGCCGGTCTTGATCGCGTGGAAGGCCATCCTGGCGGTCTGCAGCGACGAGGCGCAGAAGCGGTTGACGGTCGTCGCGGGCACGTGATGGTCGATGCCGGCCAGCAGGCCGGCGACGCGCCCGACGTTGTAGCCCTGCTCGCCCTCGCAGAAGCCGCAGCCCATCATGATGTCCACGATCGAGCTGGGGTCGAGCTCGGGATTGCGCTCGATCAGCGCCCGCAGCGGGATCGCCGCCAGGTCGTCGGCGCGCACGCTCTTGAGCGACCCCTTGCCGGCGCGCCCGATGGGCGTGCGGATGGCGTCGACGATCACAGCTTCGGGCATGTGAGACTCTCTCCTTGGTCGTTTGATTCGCCCGGAAGAACGCCCGCGGGCGAAGCGAGGACGCGAATCCTACGGGATCGCCTACAGATCGAGGCGGCTGACGCCCAACTCGTCGAAGCCGACGTGGTGGGCAAGCTCGTGGCGCACGGTGCGGGTGACCTGGTCGCGCAGCAGCTCGGCGTCGTGGCCGAAGTCGCGGCGGAGAGTGTCGCGGAAGATGACGATGCGGTCGTGCGTGTTGTCGCGGGTGGCGCCGTCGCCCTGGTAGAGCCCGTAGGCGCCGGCGCGGCGCCCGCCGTCGGAGATGACGACGGCGACGTGCGCGAGCGCGTTGCGCAGCAGGTCGGGCAGATCGTCGAGCGCGTCGCGGACAAGCTCCTCGAAGTCGCTGTCGTTGAGCGGATCGAGCTCCATGAACTCGCCTTCGTCGGGATCGACGGCGAGGCCTTCGCGGGCGAGGCGCTCGGAGTAGCGCACGATCTCTTCGAACTCGCTCTCGGACTCGGGGTCGCGCCAGCCGGCGAGGTGGACGGCGACGAACGCGACGCTGCCCATGAGCGCGGCGGCGACGATCACCCCGAGGGCGACGTCCTCGAGCGCCCTGACGACGCCGATGGAGCTGAAGCCCTGCCCGACGACGAGCACGACGAGGCCGATGGACATGGCAACGAGCACGCCGAGGCCGACGTGACGTAGAGGACTGGTGGCTCCGGGAGGCTTGGACACGCGCGTCGCCGGTGGGTGTCGTCCTATTTCAGGGTGCGGGCGATGACGAGACGCTGGATCTCGTTGGTGCCCTCGTAGATCTGGGTGATCTTGGCGTCTCGCATCATGCGCTCGACCGGGTACTCCTTGACGTAACCGTAGCCGCCGAGCACCTGAACTGCCTCGACGGTGACGGCCATGGCGGTGTCCGAGCAGAAGACCTTGGCCATGGAGGAGTACTTGGCGCGCAGTGGATGGAGCTGATCGGCCATGGCGCACGCCTTGTACAGCAGCTCGCGGGCGGCGGCGGTGCGTGTTTCCATGTCGGCGAGCTTGAACTGGATGCCCTGGAACTCGTTGATGGCCTTGCCGAACTGGCGGCGCTCGCGGGCGTAGGCGACGGCGTAGTCGGTGGCGCCCTGGGCGATGCCGACGGCCTGCGCGGCGGCCCCCAGGCGCGTGCGCTCGAGCGTGCCGAGCGCGACCGACAGGCCCTTGCCGACCTCGCCGATGACGTTGTCGGCGGGAACGCGCACGTCCTCGAAGATGGGCTGTCCGGTGGGCGACGCGCGGATGCCGAGCTTGTGCTCGAGCTTGCCGACGCTGAAGCCGGGGCGGTCGGCCTCGACGACGAACGCGCTCATGCGGCGGTTGTCACGGTCGGTGACGGCGAAGACGATGTAGAAGTCGGCGACGCCGAGGTTGGAGATCCAGTTCTTGGTGCCGGTGATGACCCACTCGTCGCCGTCTTTGACGGCCGCGGTCTTCATCCCGGCGGGGTCCGAGCCGGCCTCGGGCTCGGACAGGGCGAACGCGGGGGACCACTCGCCGGTGGCGCAGCGCGGCAGGAAGCGCTCCTTGAGCTCGTCGCTGCCGAACAGCTGGATGGGCAGCGTGCCCAGCTCCTGCACCATCAGGATCAGCGCGCACGACGCGTCGACCTTGGCGATCTCCTCGACGGCCATGTTGAGCATCAGCGTGCCGGTGCCGGTGCCTCCGTACTCGGTTCCGAACGGCAGCCCGAGGATGTCCTGCTCGGCGAGCAGCTTGCGCACGTCCCACGGGTACTCCGCATGCTCGTCGATCTCGGCCGAGCGCGGCGCGATCTTCTCGCGGGCGATCTGCCCGATCGTCTCGCAGAAGTCGAGATGCTCCTGGGGAATCGTGTAGACATCGCTCACCGCCTGCATCAACGGTGATCCTAGTGATGAGAGGACCGTTTCGCGCAGCTGAGAGCACGGGCGGGGCGCCCGCGTGACCGGGCCGCGGCTGCCGGCGGCGCGTTCCGGGTTTTCTGCGGGCGCTACGCTCAACCGATGAGCGCCCAGGACGACGGTTCCGGCATAGACGTCGAGCCAGCGCGCGTCTCGAGCTGGATGGCGGAGAGTCCGCCGGCGCAGGTGATCGACGTGCGCGAGCGCTACGAGCGCGACGCGGGGCACATCGAGGGCACGCGCCACATCGAGCTCGTGCACCTGTCAGCGGAGGCGGACAGCATCGACCGCGAGCGGCCGGTGATCTTCTACTGCCGGGCGGGCTCGCGCTCTACGATGGCCGCGCAGGCGCTGCGCGCGGCGGGCTTCGAGGCGTACTCGATGGTGGGCGGCCTCGTGCGTTGGGCGGGCGAGGGTCGACCCCTGTCACCGGAGGGCGGCCACGTCGCCGACCATTAGCCCGTAGCCCGGCCGGGTTCGCCACTCATCGCTTTTCTAAACTCTGTCCCACCATGGTTATACAGACTTTTTAACGGCAACATCGAATCGGACGACGGAGGAGATCACATGGAGGCATCCACGGACTACCCCGGAGTGACCACGGGCGAGGGCTACGCGGTCTCGCACCTCGAGAACCTGGGCGACGGACCCGGCTTTCTGAAGATCCGCAAGGGTCTGGGCGTGACGGCGTTCGGCGTGAACGCGATCGTGCTTCCGCCGGGCATGGAGACGGGCTTTCACTACCACGACCTCCAGGAGGAGCTGTACTTCGTCCACCGCGGCGCGATCGAGATGGAGTTCGGCGACGGCTCGGTGCAGCTGCTGAGAGAGGGCGGCCTGGCGCGCGTGGACGCGGCTACGGTGCGCAAGATCCGCAACGTCGGCGACGTGGACGCGGTGTACCTGTGCGCGGGCGGCAAGGACGGCTACATCGGGCGCGACGGACGCGTGCGCCCGGGCGAGGAGCAACGCGTGAAAGCGCTTCACGACCTCCCCGGAGGAGAGCAGCCGCGGTGAGCTCGACCGGCGGCCTCAGTTGAGCGACGTCGAGGACCCCTCGGAGATCGACCAGCGGCGGCTGTTGCGCGTAGGCCGCGACCTCGTCATCCCGCTGGCTGAGATCACGCTGCGCACGAGCCGCTCCTCCGGTCCCGGCGGCCAGCACGCGAACGTGACCGCCTCGCGCGTGGAAGCGATCTTCGACGTGCTCGCGTCGCCGTCGCTGAGCGATGCCCAGCGCGCCCGCGTGCTCGCGCGCGCGGGGCCGCGGCTGATGGCGGTGGCCCAGGACGAGCGCTCGCAGACGCGCAACCGCGAGCTCGCGCTGAAGCGGCTCGCCAAGCGCCTCGAGCGGGCTCTGGCGGTCCCCCGCAGCCGGCGCGCGACCAGCCCGAGCGCCGCCTCGCGCGCGCGCCGCCTGGCGGACAAGCGCAGGGCGGCCCAGCGCAAGCTGGAGCGCAGGCCCCCGCCGGCGGACGGGGACCAGATGTAGCTCCCCCAAGGATGTTGTCCACCCGCGGGGCGAGGTGAGAGTCTTCTCACTTTAGCCACGCGAAATGAAGGGCTGATATTGATTCTCGCGTCGTCCGGGGGAAAGCGCGCGGCGAAGCGATAAGGGTCCCCGGCGGCTCGATGCGAGTCGGGCCGCTCCACGGCGGGACCGGCGGGCGCGCATGCTCCACCACGTACCTGGTCCGCCACCTACCACGTTCACCACGCATCACCACGCACCACGTTCACCACGCATCTGTAACTGAAAGCACGATCCCTGAACATGAGCAGCCAAGCCTCCGCCCAGCGAGCGATGAGCAAGGTCCCGGAGATCACGATGCTCTTCTGGATCACCAAGGTGCTGACCACGGCGATGGGCGAGGCGACATCGGATTTCATGAACGCGGCGCTCGGTCCGGCGATCGCGGTGCCGATCATGCTCATCGGCCTTGCGGCCGCGCTGAAAATGCAGCTCAGGGCGCCCGCATACAGCGCGTGGACCTACTGGCTGGTGGTCGTGATGGTCAGCGTGTTCGGCACGTCTGCCGCCGACGCGCTGCACGTCGGCTTCGGCATCGCCTATCCGGTGTCGAGCACGTTCTACCTGGTCGTGCTGGCGGTCATCTTCGTCGCGTGGTACAGGAGCGAGCGAACGCTGTCGATCCACAGCATTCACACCGCCCGGCGCGAGAAGTTCTACTGGGCGACCGTGCTGGCCACGTTCGCGCTCGGCACGGCCGCGGGTGACATGACCGCGACGAGCATGCACATCGGCTACCTGTCCTCGGGCGTGCTGTTCGCCACGCTGATCGCGCTGCCGGCGGTGGCGTACTGGCGCTTCGGCCTGAACTCGATCGTCGCGTTCTGGCTGGCGTACATCATGACCAGACCGCTGGGCGCGTCGTTTGCAGACTGGATGGACAACCCCCACCATCTGGGCGGCCTCGCGTTGGGCACGGGGCCGGTGGCGCTCGGCTTGACGGTCGTGATCGTCGCCTTCGTCGCCTACCTGGCGATCACCCGCGTTGACGTTCCCTGCGCGCAGGCCCCACCGCAGCCGCACATCGGGCCCGTGCTCGACGTCGAGCTCGATTAGGCCCCGGCATCCCGTCAGTCAAGCAGCTCCTTGACCCAGCGCTGGTGCAGCCTGCCGAGCGTCGTCTTTTCCGGATGGAAGCCGATCGCGTCCCACAGCAGGCCCGACGCGGGCGCCCACGCGACGATCAGGTACACCCCGATCACCAGCGCGGCCGTCCGCAGCCTGCGCGAGCTCGACAGCGCCGCCAGCGGCAGCACCCACAGGACGTACCAGGGCAGAACCCAGCTGAGGGTCACCAGCAGGGCCACGCTCGCCCAGCCGGACGCCGTGATCGACCGAGCGGCGGCGGTGATCGACTGGGCGGCCGCGATCGACCGAGCGGCGACCGTGACCGAGCCGGCGGCAGGCCGTCCCGCCGTCGGCCTGCGCCCGCCCCAGGCCAGCCAGCAGCACGCGAGCACCAGCGCCACCAGCACGCCGCTGAGGCCCTCGCGCAGGCCCGCGCTCTCACCGCCCGCGCCGGCCGCCAGCCCGATCAGGTTGGGGATGCTCTCGCTGGTGACCAGGCTGCCCTGCGTGCTCAGATCGGGGATGTGCAGGCCGAACGCCAGCAAGCTCGCCGCACCCACCACCGCGACCGCGACGATCATCCCCACCACCACCTGCACGAGCGCCCGCGGAGCCCGCAGCAGACCCGCGAGCACCACCGGGATCACGATTCCGCCGGACGCCTTGATCGCCGTCGCCGTCACGAACGCGGCGCCCGCCCCGATGTCGAGGACCGACAGCGGCAGCAGCCATCCGCGCAGGCCGAGCGATGAGGCCCCGCCCGCCCGGCCCGCCTCGCCCGCCTCGCCTACGCCGCCCGCCGGGTCCTGCGCTCGCGTGCACGTCAGCAGCAGCAGGTAGAAGCCGAGGACTATGAAGAACATCATCAGGAAGTCGTTGTGGTCGCCTCCCAGCCCCCACACCAGGACGATCGGGTTGAGGCCGACGAACGCGATCGCCCTGAGCGGATCGCGGCCCAGCAGCCGCGCGCACCTCCACACGAGCAGGATCGTCCCCAGGCTCGCCACCGCGAGGACGGCCTTCAGCGCCCAGAACGAGGCGGCCACGCCGAGCGGTACGACCGCGAACGTCAGCAGCGTGAACAGTGGTCCGTACGGGCTCAGCAGCTGGTGCCAGTTGCTCAGCAGGAAGCTCGGATCGTCGTGCGGCTCGAGGATCGGGATCGTCGTGTACGGGTTGAGGCCGTGCACGACCTCCATGCGCCCGTAGTTGACGTAGTTGAACAGGTCCGTCAACGCCAGCGGCGGGGACAGCAGGAAGATCGCGTGAACGGCCACGATCGCCGCGATCACCCAGCGCGCGGGCAGCCGCGGCGCCTGTTTGAGCGCGACGAGATAGCCCGCGTACATCGCCACGACCGCGCCAGAGAACCAGTACTTGAGCGTGGTGCCGTTGTTGGTGAACCCGGACAGCAGCCCGCCCAGCGGACCGGCCATCCAGCGCGGGAAGTAGCCGGTGTGCGTCGTCGGCGTCAGGATGCTCGGGCGGTTGGCTGCCATCAGCACCACGAACAGGCTGACCGCGACGATCGCCGTCAGCGCCAGCGCCCCGGCGAGCACGCCTGTGTCCGCGCCCGCGAGCTCACCGGCGCGCCCGCCCGAGCGCCAGCCCCGTCGCACGGACGGCCGCTCGCCGGCGGTCGCTCCGCCGAAGGGGAGGGTTGTCGCGTCGCCCGGCATGCTCAGCGTCGCCACGATACCCATGCCGGGCCCCTCACGCAGAGGGCCCGCCGAAGCGGGCCCTCAAAGCATGGTTCAGCGTCCGTCGACTAGATCGTCTGGACGTTTACGGCCTTGGGACCCTTCTCGCCCTGCTCCGGGTCGTAGGAAACCTTGGCCCCCTCCTGCAGCGAGCGATAGCCCTCGCCGTTGATGCCGGTGTGATGGACGAACAGGTCCTTGTCACCGTCATCCGGGGTTATGAAGCCGAACCCCTTGTCGTCGCTGAACCACTTTACTGTGCCAGTTGGCATGGTGTGAATTCCTCCACGGTATGTGCGTGCTGCACGCGGAGGATGCTTCTCAAAGCTTCGACCTGCGAGCGCTTGCACTACTTTCGCCGGTCTTTTGCGCCGGCCATACACCACGACCGTAGCACGTCGCAATGATCACGTGTTGTCGAGTTGTTGCGGACCGGCATCCGCCGAGAGGCGGCTCTGCGGTCGCCAGCGCAGATACCGAAGACCGCCCTGCGGTCGCCAGCGCAGATACCGAAGACCCCTCTGCGGCCGCCAGCGGGGATACCGAAGACCGCTCTGCGGCCGCCAGCGCGGCTAGGGTGGGGCGATGGACGCGCACGCGGACCCGGATGCCCGGCCGGCGCGGGAGCGGCCTGTGCGGCTCGAGCGCCTGCTGGCGCCCGGCGATCCGGCGAGCGTCGCGGAGATCGTCGAGGAGCTCGGGCTCTGGCACAGGCCCGTGCCGGCGCCCGGCCGGGCGCGCGTGATGCTCAACATGATCAGCACCGCCGATGGCCGCGCCAGCGTCGGCGGGCGGTCGGGTCCGATCAGCGACCGCGCCGACAGGGAGCTGTTCCACGGACTGCGAAGCGCCGTGGACGCCGTGCTCGTGGGCGCCGGCACGGTTCGCACGGAGCGCTACGGACGGATCATCCCGGACGCCGCCCGCCGGCGCGAGCGGCGGTCGCGGGGGCTCAGCGAGGAGCCGCTGGCGTGCATCGTCTCCGCGCGCCTGGCGCTGGCGGCGGACATCCCGCTGCTGGCCGAGCCCTCCGCGCGGGTCGCGATCCTCACCGCCTCGGCCGCCAGCCTGCCCGCGACGCCCGCCCACGTCGACTACGTGCGAGCCGAGCGCGACGGCCAGCTGGACCTGCCCGCGGCGCTGGCCGAGCTGCGCGAGCGCTTCGCCGTGGACGCCGTGCTGTGCGAGGGGGGACCGCAGCTGGCCTGCCAGCTGCTGGCCGCCGGGCTGGTCGACGAGCTGTTCCTCTCGCTGGCGCCGCTGCTCGCCGGGGGCGATCCGCCGGGCGGGCAGGCGCCGCGAATCCTCGCGGGAAAAGAGCTCGAGCCTCCCGTCGAGCTGGAGCTGCTGGGAGCGCTGCGCAGCGGCGCCCACCTGTTCCTGCGCTACGGCGTCTCCGCGCCCGAGCGCGTCTCGCGGGAGACCACGCTCAGCAGTTCGCTCGCCAGGTGACGGCCCTGCGAGGCCACGCGCGGGGTGGCCGCGATCCGCACCACCACCTCGTCGCCGTCGAGCTCCTCGAGCGTGATGCGCGGGGCGCCGCGCAGCGGCGTCTGCAGTGACTTCTCGAGGATCTCCTGCAGGTCGCTCGGCGTCATGCCCGCGCGCAGGCGCGCGCGCAGGTTGACCGCCTCAGGCTCGCGCAGGGGCAGCACCGCCACGTTCAACACCACGCTGTTGGGCACCATGATCGAGTCCTCGCCCGTGGCGAACGTCGTGTACAGCAGCCCCAGCGAGCTGACCGTGCCCTCCAGCTGACCCGCCAGCGGGCCGCCCTGCAGCCGCACGCGCTCGCCCACGCGGAACGGGCGCGCGCTCAGCAGCACCAGGCCGGCAATCAGGTTGCCCAGCGTCTGCTGGGCGGCCAGGCCGAAGATCACCGCCGTGAACGCCGTGCCCAGGGCCAGCGTTTTGGCTTCCACGCCCGCCACCCCCAGAGCCACGAACAGCGCCCCGATCACCGTCGCCAGGCGGATCAGGAACCCGACCGTCCCCGCCGTCGCCGGGTCCAGCCGCCGGAACAGCGGCGGGCCGAGTCCGCGGCCGAGGTCGCGCGCGATCGCCCAGCCGAGGATCATCAGCGCGAGCACAGTCGCCACCGTCAGCGGCGTTTCGATCGCCTTTTCCACATACGGCTTGCCCACCGGGTGACCGTGTTCGAGCGAGCGCGTGCCGAACAGGCTCACGCGTTCGTCATACAGGACCACGATGCCCGCGAACAGCGGCACCAGCAGCAGCGCCTGCAGGCGCGCGCGCTTGACCACGCGCGGGCTGATCTGGCGCAGCAGGCCGACCTCCTGCCAGGCCTGGCTGCGCGTCTCGAACATCTTCGGCGGGGTCCTCGGGATGGGCATCGGCGTCAAATGATGGTGCATGTTCGGTCGCCGCCCTGGGATCGAGCGTGCGCGGTGAGCGGCCGCCGCCCCGACATCGAGCGTGCGCCATCGGCCGGCCGCCAGCCCGTCAGCACCCGCGCCATCTACCGATCGCCAGCCCGCCTGATGACACCGACGCCGGCAGGCGACACCGTCGGCGCGGGTGACCACGCGTACGCTAAGTCTGGGTGTAGATGACCATCGCCAGGCCGAACAGCAGGCAGTAGACGGCGAACGGGGTCAGTGTCCTGGTCTTGAAGTAGCCGACCAGGAAGCGGACCGTGATCACGGCTGTCACCGCCGCGGCGGCGCACGCGACCAGCGCCTGGCCGCGAACGCCGTCGCCGTTGTGGCCGAGCAGGTCGGGCAGCTTGAACACGCCCGCCGCGAGGATGATCGGCGTGGCCAGCAGGAACGCGAAGCGGGCCGAGTCGCTGTGGTCCAGGCCGCGCGCGAGACCCGCCCCCATCGTCACGCCGTCGCGGCTGATGCCCGCGACCAGCGCCGTGGACTGCGCCACGCCCACGACAAGCGCCTCGCGGTACTCCAGCGTGTCCAGCTTGCGAGCGCCGTCCGGCTTGGCGCCCTCCCGCACGGCCAGCTCGCGCACCTCCGCGCGACGGCGGAAGCGCTCGGCCGCCAACAGCACGCAGCCGTTGACCATCAGGAAGATCGCCGCGATCTCCGGCTTCGCCGTCAGCGTGCGCAGCGAATGCTCCAGCACCAGACCGATGATCCCCGCCGGGACGCTCGCGGTGACGATCAGCCACGCCAAGCGCTCGGTGGACGTCTCGATCCGGCGCGTGGCAAGCGTGTGGAGGAACGCACGCACGATCTGCACCCAGTCGCGCCAGTAGTACGCCAGCAGGCCGAGCGCGCTGCCGACGTGGAGCATCACCACCAGCGCGAGCCAGAACGATTCCCGTTCGGACTGCGCCTTGACCAGCTCGTTCCACCCGAACAGCGTCGGGAACAGCACCGTGTGCCCGAGGCTGGAGATCGGGAACAGCTCGCTCACTCCCTGCAACGCGCCCAGCACGACCGCCTGGAAGTAGCTGATCGCCGAGGCGAGGGGAATCCCGAGGACCGCCGACATCGCCGCGGGAGCTTATTGGCTTGCATACCCTCCCGTCGATGCCAGTGAAGGCTCCTCAGGGCGAGCATCGGAGCGAGCGTCACAGCGAGCCGTCGCTCGCGGAGATCGTGCGCGAGTGGGGCCGCATCGGCTGCATCGGCTTCGGCGGGCCGCCCGCGCACGTCGCGCTGTTTCGCGAGCTCTGCGTGACCCGGCGCGGATGGCTGAGCAGCGACCAGTTCGAGCGCGCCATCGCCGCCACCAACCTGCTCCCGGGCCCGGCCTCGACGCAACTTGCCATCTACTGCGCCTGGCGCCTGCGCGGCAGCAGCGGCGCGCTGCTCGGCGGTCTCTGCTTCATCGTGCCCGGGCTGCTCGCGATCCTCGCGCTGGCCGTCCTGTTCCTGACAGGCTCACCGCCCGCCTGGCTGCGCGGCGCCGGCCTCGGAGCAGGCGCCGCGGTCGCCGCCGTGGCGGTGCGAGCCGGCCTGGGCGTCGCCCGACCGATCTGGGATCGCGCGGCGCCCGAGCGCCGGCGCGTGCGCGTGCTCGCCTACGGGCTCGCCGGCGGGCTCGCCGCCGCGCTCGCCGGACCGTGGCTCGTGCTCGTGCTGCTCGCCTGCGGGATCGTCGAGCTCGCCGGCCGTCGGCTCGCCGACGGTGGAGCAGGCGCGCACGCCTGGCTGGCGCCGCCCGCGTGGCCGCTGCTCACCGCCACCGCCGCGGACCCCGGCGGCACGCTCGCGCTCGTGTGGACCGCGCTGAAGGTCGGCGCCCTCGCCTTCGGCGGCGGCTTCGTGATCGTGCCGCTGATGCAGACCGACGCCGTCAGCACCTACCACTGGATGAGCCACAGCCAGTTCCTGAACGCGGTCGCGCTCGGGCAGGTGACCCCCGGGCCCATCACCCAGACGGTCGCCGTCGTCGGCTACGCCGCCGGCGGGCTGCCCGACGCGCTGCTGGCCGCCGCCGTCGCGTTCGCCCCGTCCTTCTCCTTCGTCCTGCTCGGCGCCGCGCGCTTCGAGCGCCTGCTCGTGAACGAGCGCGTGCTCGCGTTCCTCGCCGGCGCCGCGCCCAGCGCCGCCGGCGCGATCGTGGGAGCGGCCGTGCCGCTGACGGCGGCGCTCGCCGAGAGCTGGCAGTACGCGGTGCTCGCCGCCGCCGCCGTCGCTCTGCTCGCGCTTCGCCGCGGCGTCGTGCCGACGCTGCTGCTCGCCGGGTGCGCGGGCGTCCTCGCGTCGCTCCTCGGCGCGCCGATCCCCGGTTGAGCGCGCGCCCATCCGCGCTGCACCGAGCCCGCGAGCGCGAAGCCGGAAACGCCGCGAGGAATCTTCACAACCCGGGGAATCTTCACCAGCGTTTCACACCATCGTTCCGGCTTGATCACAAAAGCACGCGCTTTGCAGGGGAATCTGTCTGATATGGACGGCCAGGGAACGACATCGCAGGAGGCCGCGACCTCGCGTCGAGCGACGACATCCGATCGGCGGACGAACACGCAGACGCGCGAGGACACAATCAGGGTCGACATGCACTGCCACTCGACCGCGTCGCAGGAGTCCAGGCTCGGCGTGCAGCGGGCGGTCGGGCTGCCCGAGTGCGCCACGCCACCGCAGGAGGTCTACGAGCTGGCCAAGCGGCGGGGCATGGACTTCGTGACCATCACCGACCACGACACCATCGACGGCGTGCTCCAGATCGCCGATCGTCCCGACGTGTTCGTCTCCGAGGAGCTGACCGCGCGCTTCCGCGGCGAGCCCCAGGCGGTGCACGTCCTCTGCTACGGCATCACCCGCGAGGACCATCGGTGGCTGCAGGCGAACAGCGGCGACGTGGAGCTGTGCGCCGCGTACATGTACGAGCGCGAGATCGCGTGCGCGCTCGCGCACCCCTACTACACCGTCGCAGCGCCCCTCAGCGCCCGCCACCGCCGCCGCCTGGCCGAGCTGTTCGGCGTGTGGGAGATCCGCAACGGAGCTCGCGCCCGCGAGCTCAACCGGCCGGCGGCCACGTACATCGCCACGCGCGACGGCATCGGCATCGGCGGCTCCGACGACCACGCCGGCGTGGACGTCGGGCGCACCTGCACCGAAGCGCCGCACGCGCGCACTCCGCCGGAGTTCCTCGCGCACGTGCGCGCCGGCAACGTCATCGCGCGCGGCGATCAGGGCAGCGCCGCCAAGTGGGCCCACGCCGCGATCGCACTGGCAGCCCGCTCGCTCGGCCGGGGCGGCTCGGAGCGCCAGTCGCGTGGCCCGGACCCGGCGCGGGTGATGAACATGGTGCAGCGGCTGCTGCGCGAGGCCGACGCGCGCCAGGGAGCCGTCGGCGCCGATCTCACGCCCGAGGACGCGCGCTGCCTGCTGCGGGCGTGGTTGCGCGCGGTCGAGCTCGACCACCTCGATACCCTGACGGGCACAGGCGAGCACGGCCTGATCGCGTACATGCAGGAGGACGGCTTCAGCCACGCGGACCTCTACCGTCGGGCCTGCCGCGCGCACGAGCGCAAGCTGCGCCGCGCCGTCGAGGAGGCCGTCGCCGCCGCGCGTGGCGACGCCGAGGTGCCGGCGGCCGCCGAGGGCCTGTTCGAGGCGTGCATAGCCGCCATCCCGTACGCGCCCGCCACCGCGTTCCTGGCCGGCGAGCAGGCCAAGCTGGAGCCGCGGCGCGAGGACGGCGAGCGCCCGCGGGTGGCGATCCTCGCCGACGGCATCGGCTCCATGCACGGGGTCACGCGCACGATCGAGGAGATCCGCCAGCGCGGCGTGCCCGGCTTCGAGATCGAGGTCGTGGGCACCGACCCGGAGGTCGATCGGCGCCTGCCGGCCGTCACGGAAGTCGACGTGCCCTTCTACCCCGGGCTGCGGATCGGGGTGCCCAGCCTGCCGGCCGCCGTGCAGACGCTCGCGGGCTCCGACGGTGGCTGCGGCTACGACGCCATCCACGTCTGCTCGCCGGGACCGGCCGGCATCGCCGGCGCGCTCGTCGCGCGCGCGCTCGGCCTTCCGCTCGTGGGCAGCTACCACACCGAGCTCACCGCCTACGCCGGACTGCGCTCGGGCGAGCGCCGGGTGGCCGACGCGATGGCGCTGGCCGTCAGCGCGTTCTACAGCGCGTGCGATGTGGTCCTCTCCCCCAGCCCCGCCGCCGACGCCGCGCTCGCCGCGATCGGGATGGGCTCCGAGCGGGTCCTGCGCTGGGATCGCGGCGTGGACACCTCGCGCTTTCACCCGACCCTGCGCCGGGAGTCGCTGCTGCCCGGCGCCCTCAACGTCCTGTACTCGGGGCGCATCACGCGCGAGAAGGGGGTCGAGCTGCTGGCGGACGCCTTCCTGCTGGCGCACGCGCGCGAGCCACGCCTGCATCTCGTGCTCGCCGGCGGCGGCCCCGAGCAGGAGCGCCTGCGCGAGCGCCTCGGGGAGCACGCGAGCTTCCTCGGCTGGCTGGAGGGCGAGGGGCTGGCCCGCGTCTACGCCAGCGCCGACATCTTCCTGTTCGGAAGCGCCACCGACACCTTCGGCCAGGTCATCCTCGAGGCGCAGGCGAGCGGCCTGCCCGCAATCGCCCTCGCCAGGGGCGGCCCGCTGTCGCTGATCGAGGATCGCGTGAGCGGGCTGCTGTGCGAGCCCGACGCGCGGCCGCTCGCCGACGCCGTGCTCGAGCTGGCGCACTCGCCGCTGCTGCGCCGCCAGCTGGCCCGCGGCGGGCTTCGCTCGGCGCGTGCGCGCACGTGGGAGCACACGCTGGGACTGCTCGCCGGCGGCTACCGCCGGGCGCTGGCCTGCCCGCGAGCTGCCGGTCACGACCCCCGGCGCCTGTCCACGACAGCCAGCGACCGCGCCGCCTGAGAAGCAGCGCGAGGATCCATGACCGCCACGCCATCGACACATCCACGCCACACGATCGCCGTCGCCCTGCACGGGATCGAGCCGGCGACGTTCGAGCGCTGCGCCGTCATCCGCGACTGGCTCGACGACCACGGCGTCGACCGCGTCACCCTGCTGGTGATCCCCGCGCGCGACCTGCACCCGGTCGGCGAGCGCTCCCCGGAGATGGTCGACTGGCTGCGAGAGCGCCGCCGCGCCGGCGACTCGATCGCCCAGCACGGCTTCCAGCACGTGCGCCCGCGCACGCGCTCCTCGGCGCGCCAGCTGCTCGCCCGCGCCCCCGGCCAGCGAGGCGGGGAGTTCGTCGGGCTGGACGGCGAGGAGACCCGCCGCGCGGTGCATGCCGGCTGGCGCGTGCTCAAGCTCGCGGGCATCGAGCCGGACGGCTTCGTTGCCCCGTCCTACGCGTACACGTCCGCGCTGCGACAGACGCTGAGCTCCAGGTTCCGCTGGTGGGCCGGGCTGCTGCGCGTGCACAGCGCCCAGCCGCGACTCGACGCCCGCGAGCGCGAGCCCCTCGCGCTCGCCTGGAGCTTCGCCGCGACCGGGCCGCTGGGCCGCGTGTTCTCGCCGCCGCTGGTGCGCGCCGGCTCGCTGCTTCCGACCAGCACGCTGCGCCTGGATCTGCATCCAGCCGACCTCCAGCACCCGCGCCACATGATGGCGCTCGAGTGGGTGCTGGCGCGCGCGGGCTCGCGGCGCACCGCCATCACCTACCAGCAGCTCGCCGGCGTGTGACCCCTCGCCGGCCGCGGCGCCAGCCGCTGGGGCCGCACGGCGCCCCGCGCCGGCGCGCGCGGCTCAGCCCTTGCCGGCGGTGAACAGCGCGGGTTCGAGCGATTTGACCGCGGGGGCCCCCGCGTAGCCGAGGTGCTTCAACGAGAACAGGTCCTCGATCGTGCGCAGCAGCGAGAAGTGGTTGTACGGTTCCTGACTGGTGCTCGCGCCCTTCACATACGGCGACAGCAGCAGCGCCCCCACCGCCCCGCCGCCGCGTGGCACGCCGAGCGGCGACTTGGAGGGCACGTTTCCGAACAGCGGCTGACCGCAGCACGAGCTCGAGTCCGCGAATTCGCCGCTCGACGGCGCCTCGTCGACGGTTATCACCAGCAGGCCGCTTTCCTTGTATGCCTTCGAGCCGGTGATCTCGGGGACGACCTGTTTCAGGAACGTGTTCGCCGGCGCCAGGCCGGACGGCGCGCCGGGCGTGCACGGCGTCGGGTTTCCGTCGTTGCAGCGGTCGGGCACGATGTAGGCGAAGCTCGGCGTGCGCTTGGCGTCGGCCAGGTCGCCCTTCAGGCTGCCCAGGCCGACGTCGTCGGCTGCGCAGGCGGGCGAGTCGAGCACCGAGTCGAAGTACACGAACGGGTTGCGGAACGTCGCGTACGCGCCCGTGCTCGCGCTCTGCACGGCCGTCGGGTCGGGCTGCCCCAGGACCGGATGGGCGCACGCGCCCGCCTGCGTGCCGGCTTCGTCGATGCCCTGCACGTACGCCCGCCATGTGAGGTTCTTGGCGAGCAGCTGGCCGGCGAGGGTCTGCGTGGAGGCCGGGTACACGCAGCCGCTGCCCAGCACCTGTTCTTCGGCGCCGTTGCTCGCGGGGGCTATTTCCGTGTAGTTGGGGCAGTTGGCCGCCGTTTCCGCGGTCGGCCCCTGGCCGCTCAGCAGGGCCACCTCGTTGGCCAGCTCCTCGTGCGCCACCGCGTCGTAGCTGACCAGCAGCTCGCCCTTGCGCTCGAGCGTCTGGGACAGGTACGGAGCCGTGGAGGACGGCCCGAACACCGACGCGTACGGCTCGTCGGAGAGCATGATCACGAACACGTGCTTGATCGGCGGGAGCTTCTTGGCCGGGGCGCCGGCGGCGGCCTTGCTCGATCCGCCCTTCGAGCCGGAGGAGCCGCTCGAACCGGTCGATTCCCCTACTGAGCCGGAGGATTCACCGCTCGAGCCGGACGGGGCCTTCGCCGGGGTCGTGCTCTTCTTGGCGGCCGCCGTCGGCGTCGGTTCGGATTCCGAGGACGGCGCTTCGCCGGAGGACGGCGATTCGCCGCCTGACACCGAGGCGCTCGATTCGGACGAGGAGGACGTCGAGGTGGACGCGGTCGAGGGCCCCGAGGCGGGGAGCACCACCTCCAGGTGCGAGCGCGCGGAGGCGAGCGTGTCGTTGACCGGGGAGCCGGCGACGTTGCCCAACAGCACGCCGAAGCCGAGGAACACCAGCACGAGCAGCGCCGACACCCGAGGCGAGGGCAGCCTCAGACCGGTGGGAGCCGGCGAGGGGGACGCCGGCGGGAGGGCACCCGCGGCGGCGCCCACGAGGGGCGAGGCCGAGCCCCCGGCGGGCGCGGCAGAGCCCTCCTGCGCGGCTCCGATGCCACGCGCTCGGTCGCGCGTGTGGCGCAGGAGCTCCTCCAGCAGCCGGCTGCGCGACCCGGCGCGCGCGCCGCAGTGCAGGCAGTAGCGCTGGTCGTGGGCGAGCGGGGAGCCGCAGTGCTCACACGGGTTGGAGCGCTCTGCGCCGATGAGCGGCGCCTCCTACTCGTCCGGACTCGACGCGGGCTCGGAGCCCGTGCCGGACTGGTGCGCGAGCAGCGCGTCCATCACCGCGGTCGCACCGTCCTGCCCGCCGGACGCGCTTGCGCTCGGCTGGCGCTCCATCAGGATCGTCCCGCACTGCCAGCAGTAGAGCGCACCGCGGCTGTGGGGGGCCGCGCAGTTCGGGCAGTTGCCGGCCACGCCGCCCTGCTCCATGCGCAGCAGGCGCTCGACCTCCGCCAGCTCGGCGTCGCGTTCCTGCAGCAGCGCCGCGCGGCGCACGAGCACGTCGAGGCGGAAGTGGTCGCGGATGGCCATCTCGTAGGCGAGCCCCCCCAGGTCCCAGTGCAGCTCTGTCACCTGCTCGGCGAGCTCGTCGCGCCTGTGGTGCAGGTCCGAGCGCCCGTCATCCTGCGCCGCGGGCACAGGCTGGGATACGGGCGCCGGGGGGGCGAGCCCAGCCGGGGGAGCGAGCCCGGCCGGCGGTCCGCTCACCGGCGGCCGCTGCCCACCTGCGGACTCTGGCCTGCCCTGGCCGAACGGATCGCTGACGATGCCCATGCGTCAACCCGCTTCAGTCTTCGACCACGTCGGGGAGGTTCTTGGATCTTTCCTCGTAGCTCTTGCCACCAGGGCCTTTGCCTCCACCCGACTTGAGGCTCTTGAGGACCGAGGGCGGAGCGGGGTGGTTCTCGCTTTCGCCGACCCCGCCCGGGGATGACGTGGGGGGTTCCGCCGAGCTGGACGCACTCGATCCGCCGCTGGACACCTTCACGACCTTGGCTCCAGGGAAGCTCTTCTTCAGTCCGGGAAGTGCCTTTTCGGCTTCCGCGCGCTTGCCGTAGTCGCCCGAGTAGATCACGTAGCTGCCCGCCGTCAGGCTGCTGAATTCTTCGGACTTCAGCGCGCCGACCGCCTTGGCGCCCTTGGCGCTCGCCGAGGACTTGGCGCTTTCCACGGCGCTGACAGCCGTGCCCGACTGGGGCAGTGTCTGCAGCTGCACCGTGTAGCCGGTTCGGCCCGACGGCCAGTCGCCGGTGAAGGACGCTTCGGTCGACCCCGTGGTGGCCGTGCCCGTCGACGGGCTGGACGCGACGCTGATCACCTGCGCCGGCGCCGCCACCTGCTTGGGGGCGCTCGAGCGCCCGATCAGCACGCCCACGCCCATCGCCAGCAGCAGCACGCCAACGCCCGCGATCACCGTCAGCGTGTTGTTGCGCTGGCCGGCGCCCCCGGCCGCAGGAGCGCCCGGCGAGGAGGCGGGCGGAGCGGGCGGAGCCGACTGAGCGTCGCCGCGCACGGGTGGCTCGCCGAGCAGGACGCTGCTCATCGGAGCCTGTCGCTCGCCGCACTCCAGGCAGTAGCGCTGATCAGCCGCCAGCGGCGCGCCGCAGCTCGGGCACAGCGCGGGCGCGCCCGCGTGAGAGGGCGGAGAGGAGGACGAGCTTGCGATCGATTCGGTGGACAGGATGGCTACCTTAGTGTCTGCGCGGCGGGTGGCCGGCGAGCGCAAGCGGACGTGCGCCCGTGAGGTCTTCCGTGCTGGTCACGATATGGTCGGGCCGCCCGCCCGCCCGGGCGTGATGATTTTGTGAAGGTCGTGCGCCCCACCGCTCCGGCCGCACCGCTCGCGGACGCGCGCGGGCAGTGGCTGCCTACGCCGCCACGCCGCCGCTGCGCACGAGCGGCACGCCCGACTCCGCCGGCCGTGCGGTGCGGACATCCGCATGGGCGAGGATCTCCCGGTGCTCGGCCGGCTCCCACGCCAGGGGCCGCACCCGTCCCCACCCGCTCGACGCGGGCGCACGGGTCAGCTGCGCGATATCGCCCGTGCGCGCTGCCGCGCACAGACCCATGACCAGCGAGAGGGCGAGTATCCAGGCGGCGATTGCGAGCAGGAGGATCATGGGGAGCTCCGGATTTCGGTGGCCAGTTCCTCACCAACCATATCAGATTTATAGCCATCAGGTGCCCGGATCGACACGCCTGCCCGCAAAATGCGGGCGCGGCGTGTGCCAGCCGCCGATCTCGACTCGAGTAGGCGACAATCCGTTCCCGGCGCACCGCATCGAACCGGCGCCAACGGGGTTTACGAAGATGGACCCACGCGCGCGTGGCGCGAGCGTGTGGCCGCAGACGAGCAGCGACCACGCGAGGAGCTGCGAGAACAGGGAAGGACTCGAACATGAGCGACTTCGGGATCAAACGCACAACGGTCTTGCAGGTGCTGGCTCTGGCGAGCGTGGCCCTGGCGCTGCCGCTCGCCTCGCAGGCCGCAACCGCGAGCAACGAGACCAGGTCCGGGCCTCCGCTCGTGTCCACCGGGGGTGTCGGCCATGTGAGCGGCACCTCGGCCGTGCTCGAGGGAAGCATCGATCCTCGCACCCTCCCCACCAGCTACTACTTCAAGTACGGCCCCACCTCTGCCTACGGTCAGCAGACGACTCCCGCCAGCCTGCCCGCCGGCACCACGAGGGTCAAAGTCGATCAGGCAGTGACCGGGTTCCTGTCCGGCTACCACTACCGCCTGGTGGCGTCCAACGCCGACGGTCCGAAGGAAGGCAAAGACCGCACGTACACCGTCAAGGTCACCAAAAAGAAGAAGAGCGGGTTCGAGCTTCCCAAGAGCTTCGAACCGACCGTGCTCGGAGGCACGTTCATCCTCAGCGGCACGCTCACGGGAACGGACAACGCCGAGCGGAGCATCGTGCTGCAGGCCAGCCCGTACCCCTACCGCGCGCCCTTCGCCAACGTCGGCGCCCCAATCCTCACGGGCGCAAGTGGCAGCTTCGCCTTCCGCGTGGCCAACCTGTCGACCAGCACCAGGTTCCGTGTCGCCACGGTCGGCCCCACGCCCCTGTACAGCCTCGTCCTGACCGAGCAGGTGACGGTGCGCGTGACCCTGAAAGCGCGCACCACCAGCCACAAGGGGCTTGTCCGCCTGTACGGGACGGTCACGCCCGCGGAGGTCGGGGCACACCTCTTCATCCAGCTCGAGAAAACGAAGACCGCCAAGGCGCCGAAGGGCGAAAAGCCCGACAAGCCGGAAAAGCCCGGCAAGAGCGAAAAATCCGAAAACTCCGAAGAAAAGCCGACGTTCTCGACCAAGTTCAGCGGGAGAGTCAAAAAAGCCACCAAAAGCATCTCGCGCTTCAGCGTCATCGTGAACATCCAGGACGCGGGCGCCTACCGCGCGTTCGTGGAGGTCCCCCTCGGCCCCGTGGCATCCGGCCACAGCCAGAGCATCACGCTCAAGGCTCCCGGCAAGAAGGCCAAGAGCGACAAGCACAGCAAGAGCGGCTGAGCGCCGCTCAGCGCTCGCCCGGGATCAGTCCTCGGGCGGCGAGCAGGTCCATCACGCGGGCCACCTCCTCCTCGACCGTTTCCTCGCGGCTGCCCAGCACCAGGTCCGGCTCGGCAGGCTTCTCATAAGGCGCCCCCACCCCGGTGAGGCCAGCGAGCTCGCCCGAGCGCGCGCGCGCGTACAGCCCCTTCGGGTCGCGCTGCTCGCACAGCTCCAATGGAGCGTCCACGAAGATCTCCAGGAACGCCAGGTCGTCTGCCGCGTGCAGCGCCGCGGCGCTCTGGCGATCGGCCGCGTAGGGGCTGACGAGGCTGACCAGGGCGACCGTCCCGGACTCCGCGAGCAGCCTGGCGACGTGCGCCGTGCGCCGCACGTTCTCGGTGCGTGCGCCCTCGTCGAATCCCAGGTCGCCGTTGAGGCCGTGACGCAGGTTGTCGCCGTCGAGCAGGAACGCCGGCTGACCCGCCTGGAGCAGGCGCTCCTCCACGGCGGCGGCGACCGTCGACTTGCCCGCGCCCGGCAGCCCCGTGAACCACAGCGTCGCCCCGCCGTGCCCCAGCGACTGCCAGCGCCGCTCGCGCGTCATGCGGGTTCCCTGCCAGCGCACGTTCGGGCTGCGCTCGGTTTTGGTCTCCGCGCCCACCGATCCGGGGTGGGTCGCCCCCTCGACCTCGGTGTCGAGGATGACCCCCGCCGCGACCGTGTCGTTGGTCGCCTCGTCGATCACGATCAGGCTCCCGGTGACGCGATTGCGCCTGTAGGAGTCGAACACCAGCGGCGAGCTCAGCTCCATGTGCACGCGCGCGAGATCGTTCAGCTCGAGCGTGGCGACGCTGTCTTCGCGGCGCAGGGTCTCCACCTCGATCCGGTAGCGGACGTCGACCTTGCCGACCATCGCCATGCGGGTGGTGTGCTTGACCAGATAGCGCCGGCGCGGGCTGAGCGGCTGCTCGGACATCCAGCACAGCAGGCACTCGAAGCGGCTGGAGACCGTGGGCTGGTTCTGCGTGCGCACGATCGTGCTGCCGCGCCCGACGTCGATGTCGTCGGTCAGCCTCAGCGCCACCGACATCGGCGGGAACGCCTCCTGCACCGGCCCCTCGTAGGTGTCGATGCCCGCGACCGTCGAGCGCTGCCCGCTCGGCAGCACGACCACGTCGTCACCCGGACGGATGATCCCACCGGCGAGCTGGCCGGCGTAGGCGCGGTAGTCGGCCACGTTGCCACCGACTTGACGCCCGCCCACCCGGATCACCCACTGCACCGGAAAGCGCACGTCGATCAGGTTGCGGTCGGAGGCGATGTGGACGTGCTCGAGGTGGTAGAGCACCGGCGGGCCCTGATACCAGGGCATCGCCTGCGAGCGCTCCACGACGTTGTCGCCGAGCAGCGCCGAGATCGGGATGAAGGTCACGTCCGGCAGCTCCAGGCGCGCCGCGAACGCGTCGAACTCCTCCACGATCGCCTCGAACACCGCCTCGTCGTAGTCGACCAGGTCCATCTTGTTGACGCACACCACCACGTGCGGGATCCCCAGCAGAGCGCTGATGAACGCGTGGCGCTTGGACTGGGCGACCACGCCCTTGCGGGCGTCGACCAGCACGATCGCCAGGTCGGCCGTGGAGGCGCCGGTGACCATGTTGCGCGTGTACTGCTCGTGCCCCGGCGTGTCGGCGATGATGAACCGGCGCTGCGCGGTGGCGAAGTAGCGGTAGGCGACGTCGATCGTGATGCCCTGCTCGCGCTCGGCGCGCAGGCCGTCGGTCAGCAGCGACAGGTCGACGAACTCGTGGCCCATGCGCCGGCTCGTCTGCTCGACGTGCGCCAGCTGGTCGGCGAGCACCTGCTTGGAGTCGTACAGCAGCCTGCCGATCAGCGTGCTCTTGCCGTCGTCGACCGACCCCGCGGTGGCGAAGCGCAGCAGGTCGGTCGGGCGCTCGGTCAGGCGCCGGAACACCTCCGCGGCGCTCTCACGCGCAACCGGATCGGCGTCCGCGGTGCCCGAGCCGACGCTGCCGTTGCCGTTGATCGCCACGCCGCGCGAGGAGTCCGACCCATCCACCCGCGCCATCAGAAGTACCCCTGCCGCTTGCGATCCTCCATCGCCGCCTCGGTCACCCGGTCATCGGCGCGGGTCTCGCCACGCTCGGTCACCTCGGTGGCGGCGATCTCCGCCACGACCTCCGCCAGCGTGCCCGCGTCGGACTCGACGGCTCCGGTGCAGCTCATGTCGCCGACCGTGCGGTAGCGCACCCACGCCGAGAACGGCTCCTCACCGTCCATCAGCTCGACGAACGGGCTGACGGCGTAGAGCAAGCCGTCGCGGGAGAACACCTCGCGCTCGTGGGCGAAGTAGATCGACGGCACCTCCAAATCCTCCTCGGCTATGTACTGCCACACGTCGAGCTCGGTCCAGTTGGAGATGGGAAAGACCCGGGCATGCTCCCCTTTGCGGATGCGCGCATTGTAGAGGCTCCACACCTCGGGACGCTGTTTGTGGGGCTCCCACTGGCCGAACTCGTCGCGGAAGGACAGGATGCGCTCCTTGGCGCGGGCCCGCTCCTCGTCCCGGCGGGCTCCGCCGAACGCCGCGTCGAAGCCGTGCTCGGCGATCGCGTCCAGCAGCGTGACCGTCTGCAGCGTGTTGCGCGACGCGCGCGGCCCGCGCTGCTCGACCGCGCGCCCGCCGCGGATCGACTCCTCGACCGACGCCACGATCAGCCTCTCGCCCAGCTGCTCGATCCGCCGGTCGCGGAACTCGATCGCCTCGGGGAAGTTGTGGCCGGTGTCCACGTGCATGACGGGGAACGGGAAGCGCGCCGGCCGAAAGGCCTTCTCCGCCAGTCGCAGCAGGACGATCGAATCCTTGCCGCCGCTGAAAAGCAGGACAGGACGCTCGAAGTCGGCGGCGACCTCGCGCATCACGTGGACCGCCTCGGACTCGAGCGTGCGCAGGTGCGATATGTGGTAGGTGGCGGGCATCCGTGCAGATGGCTGACGATCAGCCGCTTCGAGCTGGCCTGTGCTCTGGCCTGACGATTGTGAACCTTACGGTGCATCTCCGAGCCTTGTCAAGAGCTGGGTGCCCGCCTCGCGCCTGAGGGTTGACGTTCAGCGAGTGGCTCGCACGCCGCCTCGTTACACTCGTGAGGTTATGACAGCGTCCCAAGATGCATCGGTTGCCGCTCGCGCAGCCAACGCACGAGTGCCTGACTTCTTCATTGTCGGCAACCCCAAGAGCGGCACCACAGCCCTGTACGAAATGCTCAGGGGCCACCCGCAGATCTACATGCCCGACCTGGGAACGCAGTTCTTCGCAAGCGACCAGGAAAGGATTCCGGACACGCTCGAGGAGTATCTGTCGCTGTTCGACGCGGCGCGGCCGGAGCAGCGCGCCGGCGAGATGTCACGCGGATACTTCAGGTCGCGGACCGCGGCGAGCGCGATCGCGGCGCTGGCACCGGACGCACGCATAATCGTGATCCTGCGGGAGCCCGCCAGCTTTCTGCGCTCGCTGCATCTGGAGCTGTTGCAGGATCATGTCGAGACGGAGAAGGACCTCGGCAAGGCGATCGCCCTCGAACAGGTCAGGCGCCAGCAGCACGGTCGCAACTCGACCCCCCCGGACGAGCTCAGGTACTCAGAGGAGCGCGTGGGGTATGTCGAGCAGCTGCGCCGTTTTCACACCGTGTTCCCGCGTGAGCAGGTGCTGGTTCTGATCTACGAGGACTTTCGGTCCGACAACGAGGGGACCGTGCGTCACGTGCTGCAATTCCTGGAAGTCGACGACACCGCTCAGATCGAGGTGACGGACGCAAATCCGACAGTCCTCATCCGCTCTCCGCGCATGCACCGGCTCGTGCGCTCGCTGTACATGGGAAGCGGGCCGGCCGCACGCGCCGGTAAGACCGCGATCAAGGCGCTCACACCGCAGCAACTGCGCCGTGACGGGCTCGCGGCGTTGCGTCGCCGGGTTCTCTACAGCAAGCCCTCTCCGCCCGACGAGCAGCTCATGCTGGAGTTGCGTCGCCGCTCGAAGGCAGAGGTCGTCGCGCTGAGCGAATACCTGGATCGCGATCTCGTCACACTCTGGCGCTATGACGACATCGCGTGACGCTGGCCTGCCCCAGCAGAAGGTGCCTGACTTCTTCATCGTAGGCCACCCCAAGAGTGGCACGACTGCGCTGTATGAGATGCTCAGACGTCACCCGCAGATCTACATGCCCGATCTGAAGGAGACGCGGTTCTTCGCGCGCGAGCTGCACCCCGACCTGGAGGAATCCAGCGCGCACCCGGATACGCTCGAGGAGTATCTGTCACTGTTCGACGCGGCGAGCCCGGAGCAGCGTGCGGGCGAGGCCTCACCGTCATATCTCAGGTCACGCAAGGCCGCAGGACGCATCGCGGAGCTGGAACCGGCAGCGCGAATCATCGCGATCCTGCGCGAGCCCGCGAGCTTCCTGCGCTCGATGCATCTGGAGCTGCTGCGCGATCACGTGGAGATGGAGAAGGATCTGGGCAAGGCGATCGCACTCGAAGAGGCCAGGCACCGAGAGCAGCAGATCGAGGACTCAGCCCAGCAGGGGCCCAGGTACTCGGTGGAGCGCGTGCGATACGTCGAGCAACTGCGCCGCTATCACGCCGTTTTCCCACCTGAGCAGGTGCTGGTTCTGATCTATGACGACTTCCGCGCTGACAACGAGGGCACCGTGCGCCAGGTGCTGCGTTTCCTGGGAGTCGACGACGCCTTCCCGATCGAGGTCGCGGACGCGCACCCGAGCGTCCGCGTGCGCTCGCCGCGCGCATACGAGCTCGTGCGCTCGCTCTACCTGGGACAGGGTCCGGCCGCACGGGCAGTCAAGGCGGGGGTCAAGGCGCTCACGACCCAGCAGCTGCGCCACAATGGCCTGAGGACGGTCCGGCGCCAGGTTCTCTACGGCAAGCCCGGTGCTGCCGACGAGGAGCTGATGCGCGAGCTGCGCCGCCGCTTCAAGGGAGAGGTGGTGGCGCTGAGCGAGTACCTCGATCGCGATTTCATCAAGCTGTGGGGGTATGACGGCGTCGGCTGAGGCGCGTGGCGACTGGTGTCCCGAGTCGATGGCGGCTGGTGTCCCGAGTCGAAGCTCGATTCAGGTGAACGCGGCCAGCCAGTCCGAGCCGCCGGCCTTGATGCTCTCGTAGATCTGCTGGGACTGGCTCACATGGCGGGCTTCCACGCCGCGTTCCCATCGCCGCCAGCGCAGGCCGTTGAACGGGCGCACGGCCGCGCCCACTCCCGGGACGCGCGAGAGTGGCAGGGGACCCGGGCCGGTGCGATGCGCCGGGCTCAACCCGCCGGTGCGAAAGCCGGCGCCGTGGTGGTAGATGGTCTCGCCGTAGATCCCGTAGTAGAGCGGGTCGAGGTCTTTGCGATTGGACCGCAGCACCTGCACCCACGGCGTGTTCGACAGCTCCAGGCTGCGCAGCAGGTTGCCCCCCACGTCGCTGGTGAGCCTGCCCCCCCGGCCGGGCCAGGCGTAGCCGCCGGACCAGTCGCCGCCTATGGCCCGCCATGTGCCAACGGTCGTCACGCAGAAGCACGGGTGGGGCTGGGGCTGATCGACGTTCTCCGCCCGGCGCACGGCGATCAGGGGCGCCTCGGCCAGGCCCGAGGTTATGAGCCCCATCGGGTCGGCGATCGGAAAGGCGTCACCGTCGAGGAACATCAGCAGATCTCCGTCGGAGGCCTCGTGTGATATCTCCAGCGCGAGGTGGTTGAGCTTGGAGGCATGCAGCCCCCGCTGCTCGAACACCCGGTCGAAGTGGCTGGCGTAGGACGGGTCTATCCCCTCCAGCGAGGTCCACGTCTGATAGGAAACCGAGAGGTTCTCACGCAGGTATCTGCTCTGAATCTCGATCCACCGCGGAGACTTGTAGTGCACGGATGCGATGTACAGCACGGCCGGGCATCATAGCTTCACGGCATCCTCCCGCGCGAGCACCTACACTCTCGGGTTATGACAGCATCGGCTGAGGCATCGGCCGTCGCTCGTTCCCCCAAGAGGAGGGTGCCTGACTTCTTCATCGTCGGCCACCCCAAGAGCGGCACCACGGCCCTGTACGAAATGCTGAGAGCCCACCCGCAGATCTACATGCCCGATCTCAAGGAGTCGTGGTTCTTCGTGCCCGAGCTGCGCGCGCGCGAGGAGCCGGGCAGATATGTCAAGCGTCCGGAAACCCTGGAGGAGTATCTGGCTCTGTTTGACTCAGCAGCGCCCGAGCAGCGCGTCGGCGAGGCGACGCCGTCATATCTCAGGTCTCACACCGCAGCCGCGCGCATCGCCGAGCTGCAACCGGATGCGCGCATCATCGCCATCCTGCGCGAGCCGGCGAGCTTCCTGCGCTCGTTCCACCTGCAATGTGTGGAGAACCACACCGAGACAGAGAAGGACCTGCGCAAGGCGATCGCACTCGAGCCGCTCAGGCGCGAAGGTGAGAAGATCCCGCGGAGCTGCGGTTCACCCGAGGTGCTGCGGTATTCCGAGCACGTGCGGTATGTCGAGCAGCTGCGCCGCTATCACGCCATGTTCGCGCCCGAGCAGGTGCTGGTTCTCATCTACGACGACTTCCGGCATGACAACGTTGCGACCGTACGTCAGGTGATGAGATTCCTGGAAGTCGACGATCGGACCCCGATCGACGTGGCGGAAGCGAATCCGACAGTGCGCCTGCGCTCGCAGAAGATCGACGAGCTCCTGCGCTCGATCTACCAGGGGAGAGGCACCACCTCACGAGCCCTCAAGGCGACGATCAAGGCGCTCACACCGAGGAGACTGCGTCGCGACGCGCTGCGGGCGACCCAGCGTCACGTCGTCTACGCCAACCCCCGCCCGCCCGACGAGGGCCTGATGCTCGAGCTGCGTCGCCGCTTCCACGGCGAGGTGGTGGCGCTGAGCGAGTACCTGGACCGCGACCTCGTTACGCTCTGGGGCTATGACAGCATCGGCTGACGCACGGGCCGCGGCGCGTATGCCGTCGCAGGACAGGGTCCCGGACTTCTTCATCGTCGGCCACCACAAGTGCGGCACCACGGCGCTGTATGAGATGCTGCGACGCCACCCGCAGATCTACATGCCAGACGTCAAGGAGCCGTGGTTCTTCGCACGCGACCTGGGCGTTCGCTTCCAACCGGAGAATCCACTTCCCCAGACACTTGACCAATATCTCTCACTGTTCACCGCGGCAAGACCGGAACAGCGGATCGGCGAGGCGACGCCGTCATATCTCGTATCTCGCACCGCGGCGGCCAGCATCGCGGATCTGCAACCCGACGCGCGCATCATCGCCATCCTGCGTGAGCCCGCGAGCTTCCTGCGCTCGCTGCACATGCAGAGCGTGCAGAATCACGCCGAGACAGAGACCGATCTGCGCAAGGCGATCGCGCTCGAGGAGCCCAGGCGCCAGGGCAAGGCGATCCCACGGGATGCCATCAGGCCGCAGGAGCTCCTGTATTCAGAGCACGTGCGGTATGTCGAGCAGCTGCGTCGCTATCACGCCGTGTTCGCGCCCGAGCAGGTGCTGGTTCTCATCTACGACGACTTCCGCGCTGACAATGACGCGACCGTACGTCAGGTGCTGCGATTCCTGGAAGTCGACGACAGCTCTCCGATCGAGGTGACCGAAGCGAATCCGTCGGTCAGCGTTCGCTCGCTGCGCATGTACGAGCTCGTACGCTCGGTGTATCTGGGACGAGGACCGCTCGCGCGTGTCGCCAAGGTGGGGATCAAGGCGCTCACGCCGCGGAGCCTGCGCCTGCAGGCGCTGCGCACGACCCGCAGACGCGTTCTCTACAGCGACCCTCCGGCGCCCGACGAGGAGCTGATGCTGGAGCTGCGGGGCCGCTTCAAGGGAGAGGTTGTGGCGCTGAGCGAGTACCTGGGCCGCGACCTGGTCACGCTCTGGGGCTATGACAGCATCGCCTGAGCCGGCGAGCGCGAGCGGGCAACCGCCCGGTCCGCTCGACGCGCACTGGCGCGAGCAGGCCGAGAGGGCGCAGCAGGCCATTCTCCCTTCCGGCAGCGTGGCCGTGTCGTGCTCGGCGCCGCTCGGCGCCGGCGGCCTCGGACGCCACCTCGAGGAGGTCGTGGATGCGCTCCAGCGCAGCGCGCAGCCGACGGTCTGCATCTGCGGCTCCACGCGCGAGTCCGATCCGCAGTCCCGACAGCGCAGGCCGGGCATCTCCGACCCCGCCACGCTGCTCTCCCACTTGCCGGTTCCGCTGTCTCCCGGCCTGCGCGCGCGGGCCTTCATGGCCGAGTTCGATGCCTACGCCGCGCAGCGCCTGCCGGTCGCCGAGCACCTGATCGCGTTCAACGGGCAGGCTCTCACCCAATTCAGGGCGGCCAGGCGCAAGGGTTATGAGTCACGCTCGCTCGTGGCCGCGAACTCCCATCTGCGCCGCGTCGCGCGCCAGCACGCCAGGGCGCACGAGCAGTACCCGCTCGAGGGATCCTGGACGACGCACCTCCTCAGGCGCAACCAGCGCGAGTACGCGCGGGCGGATCGCATCTACGTGGCGTCTGAGTACACAAGGGAGTCGTTTCTGGAGGAGGGCTTTCGCGAGGAGTCGCTGTCGCGCTTTCAGTTCACGCCCGACCCTCGCTATCAGCCCGGCGATTCACCACCGAGCTCGGGCACGTTCGACATCGTTTACACCGGAAACCTGACCGTCGCCAAGGGCGTTCCGCTGCTGATCGACGCCGTGCGTCGTCTACCGCACGCGGACATCAGGCTCGTCCTGGTCGGAGGTTGGGCGACGCGGGGCATGCGCCGCTTCATCGAGGCCGCATGCGCCGAGGACCCGCGGATCAGCAGCGGCCCGGGCGATCCACTGCCCCATCTGCGCGCGGCCAGGCTCTACGTCCACCCGAGCTACGAGGATGGCTTCGCATACGCTCCAGCGGAGGCTCTTGCGTGCGGCGTGCCGGTGCTCGTCAGCGAGGACACAGGGATGAAGGAGCTGATCGACGTGCCTCGCAACGGCCTGGTCCTGCCAACCGGCGATCTGGGCGTGCTCAGCGAAACGATCGACGCCGCGTACCGGAGTGAGATCTTCGCTCGATCGCCGCACGAATGACAGTGTCGAACTCCGTCGCGCGCGTCTCATATGAGAGCTGCTCGCGCAGATGGCCGCGGTCGAATGTGCGCTCTGTGCCCGCGAACTTGGCGTCCACGAGCTCGACGATCACCTCTTTCATCCGCTGCTGGTCGTGCGGCTCGGTCAGCCACGCTCCGGGCTCCTCCGCCAGGTAATCCCAGTTCTCGCCCCGCGGCACCGCGGCGAGAATCGGCCGGTCGGTCATGAGGTACTCGTAGGTCTTCGCCGAGATCCGCCCGCCTCGCGATCCGTCCACGCGCGCGGGAAGCGTCAAGAACAGGAGATCGGCGCGCCCGAGGATGCCCGCGACCTGCTCATGCGGAAAGGGATCGAGAACGCTCACAACGCTCTGCACCCCGGCGCTCTCCAGAGCGCGGGCGACCACGTCGGCGGCGTACGGGTTCCCGTACAGGGTGAGGCCCACGCGTCCAGCCCAGTCGGGGTGCTCGGCGATCGCATCGATGATCGCCCGACCGATGATCGCGGGGGACGACGTGCGCGGATCGAGGACCATCCGCTCATAGCGGCCGAGGCGCAGCCAGGCACCGTAGACGCGCTTCAGCCGACCCGCCGGCGCATGCTCCTCGATCAGCGCCCACCAGCCGGACATCGCTCCCACGTACGCGATCTCGAACTGCTCGGCGCGCGTTTGCTGCGGGTGAAAGTCAGCCGCGTCAGCTCCATATCTGACAATGTGAAACTTCTCTCGGACCTGCTCGGGCTGACGCGAGCGTACCGCCTCGAGGTTCGTCTGCGACACGTACACCACCGCATCCGCGCGTCTTGCGTACAGGTCCTCGAGCGCCCCGGCCAGGCGATAGTGAAGCCGCGTGGGAAACGACGGGTGCATGTCCGTGCACGTGGGCGAGTCGTCGAGATTGAGGATCAGCGGCAGACCGGTGAGACGGCTGAGGAGGATGCCGGCGAGCCCGGCCGAGTAGGGCATCATGAACACGACGATCGCGCTCGGCGCGCGCTCGCGCGCCAGGCGCCGTCCGGCGAGGACCGCCGGGAGCACCCAGAAGATCGACTCGTCGGGCCAGACGCCCAGCTCCAGCAGCTTGCTCAGGCGCAGTCGCCGCAGCACCGCGAGCAGCCTCACGGGTCGCCAGCTGCGCACGACCTCCACCTGAACGTGCCCCTCGCGGCGAGGGCCCTGCGCCTCCGTCACAACCGTGATGTCCCACCGTGCGCTCAGCTTCTCCAGCAGCTCGCTGGCTCGAATCGCGGTGGGCCTGGTGTTGGGGGAGAACGACTGCGAGATACAGAGAAGTGCGGGCCGCTCACCTGAGTGCAACGGATCTCATGCTACGCGACCATCCACGCCTGGTCAACTCACCTGGTCGACTCGCCGGCGCGCGGCTAGGCGCTCCTGGGGCAGAGGAGCAGATTCGCCGGTATCCGGTCGCCGCCCGCGAGATCGACTGGATAGGTCTGCAGCGCACGAATCGACCCCAATCCGCGAGCGGGACGACTTGCGCCCAGCTTCGCGACGTCGTATTCGAGATCCCCGAGCGCCTCGCGCAGATTCTCGCCCCGTCGCTCCAGCCAGACGGCGTCGAACTCTCCGAAGATCACCGGCCGGTCCCGCTCGATCAGCTCGACCGCTCCGCGCAGAAAGGGCACCTCATACCCCTCCATGTCGAGCTTGATGAAGCTCACCGGGAGCGGCAGATCGATTTCATCCAGGCGTGCGAGCTCGACGGTAACGCCAGGCGAATCTGTCGTTCCCTCGCCCTCGCGAATCGAAACGGCCCCTCTGCCGACGCCATATGGTGTCGTTCCAAGCGTCCTCGACTCGGCCCTGTCCCCCAGGCCCACATCGCACACGGTGACTGTCTCCGTGAGACCGCCAAGGGAGACGTTGCGTCTGATCCAGGGGATGTTGGCCGGGTTGGGCTCAAACGCCCATACCCGCGCACCGCGGGCGGCTGCCACCTTGCCGAGCTGAACCGTCCAGAGTCCCAGAGAGGCTCCGACGTCGAGAGCGACCGTCTCGGGACGCACGAAGCGCGCGACGTATTTGATGGTCAAAGCATCGTAGGCTCCCGTAAAGGCGACAGCCCAGCTCTGGCGGCTCTGCCTTGGAAGCTCCAGCGGCGTGCCGTCCTTGAGTCTGACGCGCCACATGCCGTCGAGTCTCCCCCGCCTCTCCGCCTGGCGCATCAGCCTCCACCCCAGCGCCGCCCTGCCACGGACCGATGGCAGCGCGCGGGCGAGCGCGGCCGTTGTCTCGGTGGCGCCCATGAGAGTGCCGAATGCTACCAGTTGGGGTGAGCTCGCATAGCTGTCCGAGAGCCTGTTTGTCAAGCGTTGGGGCGAGCGCGCGCGCGCTCGTAGACGGCGAGCACCGCCGCGACGTGCTGCTCGGCGGTGAACGCTCCCGCCACCGTGCGGCGACCCGCCTCCCCCATCTCCCGGCCGCGATCGGCGCTGTCGGCTATGCGGCGGATTGCCTGCGCCCACGCGGCTGGCTGGCGCGGCGCCAGCAGGTAGCCCTCGCGCCCGTCGTGCACGATCTCCGGCGGCCCCCCGACGTTCGTGGCGAGCACCGGCACGCCCAGGGCCATCGCCTCGATCAGGGCTCGCCCGAACGGCTCCTCCTCGGAGGGAAGCAGCAGGATGTCCAGTGCGCGCACGAGCTCGGGAACGTCCTCGCGCTCCCCCAGCCAGGACACCCGATCCTGCAGGCCCGCCTGCGCGACCCGCGCGCGCAGGTCGGCCACGTAGGACTCGTTGTCGAAGCGCGTCGAGCGGGCGACGAACTTGGCCGAGCCGATCAGCAGCAGCTGCGCGTCGACCCCTTCCTCGCAGAGCAGCCGCAGCGCCTCGACGGCGGTGTCCTGCCCCTTCCAGGGGCTCAGCTGGGCGACCACGCCGAGCAGCAGCTCGCGCTCGCCGGCCTTGCCGAGACTGGCGCGAGCCTGCGCGCGGTCGATGCGGGCGGGATCCCAGCGCGCGAGGTCGACGGGATTGTGGACGACCTCGACGCGCGCGCCCGGAGCCGCCGCCCAGACCGAGCGGGCGGTGTACTGCGAGTTGGCGATGACCGTGGTCGCGGTGGCCGCGATCAGGCGCATCGTCGCGGTCGTGAGCGGGCCCGCGGGCAGGCAGTCGCGGACGTGAACGACGGTGGCCATTCCGGAGAGCCGCGCCAGGCCGAGGACGATCCCGCCGCGGATCGAGTTCGCGTGCACGAGATCCGCGCGGTGCCGGCGCGCGGCGCGGCGCACCTGCAGCGCGGCGAAGCTCAGCTCGGCGAGGGTGCGCGGAGTGTGCAGAGGGTGGAGCCTGAGGCTGCCGGCGGTCCCGACGATGGTCGTGGTCGGGACGCCCAGATCCGCGACGGCCGCCTGCAGGCGGCCTCGCGGGCTCGCCACCAGCGGCACCACCGAGGCGGGCAGAGCGCCGAGCAGGCTCAGCAGCGAGCGCTCGCCCCCGCTGACCTCGGCGGTGTGGTTGACGTACAGGACCCTCATGCCTGCGCCCGCGCCCGGCCCCCGCGCCGGCGACCACGACCCCTCGCGCGCGGGGATGACGCGAGCAGCTCGAGCAGCACCGCCTGCACCCGCTCGACGATCAGCGGCCAGGCGTGCTCCTGCGCTCGCACCCGGCCGGCCGCGCCGAGCCGCCCGGCCAGCTGCGGATCGAGCAGCAGGGCGCTGATCGCCTCGGCGATGGCCAGCGGGTCGAGCGGATCGACGAGCAGCCCGGTGGCGCCGTCGACGACCGCGTCGAGCGCACCGCCGACGTTGCCCGCCACGACCGGCTTGCCGTAGGCGCCCGCCTCCAGGTAGACGATCCCGAAGCCCTCGCCCGCGAAGCCGCCGGCGGGCAGGCGGCTGGGCATCGCCAGCAGGCCGGCGCGGCGCAGCCACGAGTTGCGCTGCTCGTCGGAGACCGATCCCAGGAAGCGCACCGCGTCGGCGACCCCGTAGGAGCGGGCCAGCGCTTCGATGCCCGGGCGCAGGGAGCCGTCGCCGAGCACGACCCACTGCACGTCGGGGACCTTCGCACGCACCAGCGCGAGCGCCCGCACGAGCACGTCGTGGCCCTTGTAGCGCTCCTGGATGCGCGCGACGGTCAGGAAGGTGGGGCGATCGACCGGCTCGGGCGCGGGGTCGGCGGGAACGTCGACGCCGTTGGGGATGACGCGGATACCGGCCGGCGCGGCGCCCGTCGCGCGCACGAGGCCGGCGGTGTAGCTGCTCACCGCTATCGCCTCGTCCGCCTGCTCCGCGGCGAACGCCGCCAGTCGCGGTCGCGCGCCGATCTCTTCCGCGTGGAAGTACTGCGCGACGGGCACGCCGAGGGCCCGCCTGATCGCCGCCGCGGCCGGGCTGGCCACGAGGTGCATGCTGAGGGTCACGTCCGGCCTGAACCGCAGCGCCTCGCCCACGGCGTGCGCGTTCAGCAGCGCCAGCCGCCCGGCGCGCGGCAGCCCTGGGGCCGTGACCCTGCGTACAGAGGTGGACCGCGAGCGGTCGAACTGCGCGGCGCCCGCCTGCGCGAGCGCCAGCACCCGCGTGTCAAAGCGCTCGATGCCGGCGGCCAGGCGCTCGCTGACCAGCTGGATGCCTCCCGGCGCCGGAGGATAGTCCGGCGTGAGGATCAGCAGTCGCGGTCTGTCAGCTGTCATCGAGCCCGCAGAAGCGGTCGGCCCACAGCCCGAGCGAGAGCAGGGGCCAGAGCTGGTCGCTGTGATCGTGGCCCCCGGAGCAGTGCTCGCGGACGAGCGCGCGCGCGGCAGCACGGTCGAAGTACCCCTCGGCGTAGATCACGCCGCGCTCCAGCTGGCGCTCGAGGACGGGCGCCAGCGGACCTCGCAGCCAGTCCGCCGCCGGCACCCTGAACGCCGTCTTGCGGTAGCGCCCCAGGCGCGAGGTGTCGATCACGCCCTCGGGCAGCATCGCCCGCACGATCGCCTTGCCCCCGCCGGCGAGGTGCACCGAGGTGCCCAGCGAGGCCGCGAAGTCGGCCAGCTCCCTGTTCAGGAACACCGTCCTGATCTCCAGCGAGGCGAGCATGCCCGCCCGATCGGTCTTGAACAGCACGTCGTCGGGCAGGTAATCGACCTGGTCCAGGTGCATCAGCCAGCGCACCGTCGCCTTCCCGTCGAGCTCGCCGGCGCGGGCGGAGAGGTCCTCGAGCACCCGCTCGGCGCCCACACCGGCCAGGCGGGGCCCGTAGAGCGCCTGGCGAGCGCGGCGGCGCTCGGCGGTCACCCAGTCGAGGTTGCGCTCGAGCAGCGGCGAGGGCGCCAGGCGCTGCGCGATCCGCTGGCCGCGCCCGGCGCGCGCGGCGCCGCCGCGCAGCAGCCCGCCGAGGGAGCTCGCGGCAGCGTGCGGCAGGGCGGACTCGGCCCGCCTGGAGCGCTCCAGCCAGCGGTAGCGGGGATAGCCCCCGAACAGCTCGTCCGCGCCCTCGCCCCCGAGCGCGACCGTCACCCGCGGCCTGGCGAACTCGGACAGGGCGTTGAGCGGCAGCAGCGCGCGGTCGGCCAGCGGCTGATCGAGGCTCGCCAGCAGCGCCGGGGCGCGCTCGGCGACCTGCTCCTGGGTGAGCGTCACCTCGTGGTGCTCGCTGTCCAGGTGAGCGGCCGTCCGGCGCGCCTGCGCCGTCTCGCTGACCGACCCCACGTCATAGCCGACCGTGAACGTCTGCAGGCGCCGCGAGGAGGCCTTCGCGGCTGCGATCGCCACCAGCGTGGAGTCCACCCCCCCGCTCAGGAACACGCCCAGGGGCACGTCGGAGATCAGGCGCGCGCTGATCGACTGGTCGAACAGCCGCTGGGCCTCGGCGAGGACCGACTCGAACCGCTCGTGCGGCGCCACGCCCTCGTCACCGGCCGTCCACCAGGGACGCTCGTGGCAGCGCGAGCCCTCGCGCTGCCAGCTGAGCAGGTGCCCGGGCGCCAGCTGACGCACGCCGGGCACGATCGTGCCCGGGCCGGGCACGTAGGCGAACACGAAGAACGCATCGATCGCGGCGGGCTCGAGCTCGCGCAGCCCCGGCTTGACCTCGACGAGCGCAGTCAGCTCGGAGGCGAAGGTCAGCTCGCCGTCGTGCTCGTGCAGGAACAGCGGCTTCTCGCCGAAGCGGTCGCGCGCCAGCAGCAGGCTCCCGCGCCGCTCGTCCCACAGGGCGAACGCGAACATCCCGTCGAGCGCCTGCACGAGATCCTCGCCGTACTCCTCGTAGAGGTGCACCAGCACCTCCACGTCCGAGCTCGTCGCGAAGCGATGCCCGCGCGCGCGAAGATCCTCGCGCAGCCGCGGGTGGTTGTAGATCTCGCCGTTGCAGACCACCCACACCGAGCGATCCTCGTTGCACAGCGGCTGATGTCCACCCTCGACATCGATGATCGACAGGCGCCTGATGCCGATGCTGACGCCGGTCGCGCCATCGCTGTGAAACCCCTCGTCGTCGGGGCCGCGGTGGCGCAGCGTCGCGCACATCCGCCGGACCGCGCGTCCCCCGGGGTCATCCGTGCTCCCTGCGATTCCGCACACTGCGCCAACATAGCGATCACCGGGGCGATCGGGCCGGCCTGGACGCCTCAAGCCCCGTCCGTGGACGGTCGATACGGTCTGTGAGCAGCGACCACGACACCATGTCGATCCCTCTTCGCCGGAGCACCCTCGCACTCTCGATCTCGCTGCTCGCCGGCGGGCTGCTGGCCCCCGCCTCGGCGCCGGCGCGCAAGCAGGGCCGCGGCACGTGCAGCGTCAGCCTGGAAGCATCCGCGCCCGTCGTCACGGCCGGCGAACCGGTCACGCTGCTGGGTCAGATGGTCTGCCCGGGCGCCACCGGCGCGGCCGGCGAATCGCTCACCGTCTACCAGCGCGAACGCGGCAGCGGCCAGAGCGAACTGGCGACCGTCACGACCGGGGAAGACGGGTCCTACCAGCTGACGACCGGCCCCCTCACGAGCAAGAGCGTGTTCGTCGTGCGCTCGCTGCTCGCCCACAGCGCGCGCACGGTCGTGCGGGTCACGCCCAAGGTCACGCTCGACGGCCCCGCCGCCGGCGGCGCCGAGCTGGACACCCGCGGCGACCGCGGCGACGGCCGCAACCGGTTCACGTTCAGCGGCACCGTCAGCCCCGCCCGAGGAGGCATGCTCGTGGCGCTGCAGCGCGAGTACCTGGCGAGCGGCGAACGCTGGCACACGATCGCCCTCGGGCGGCTTGACGACGAAGGCCAGTACTCGATCAGCCACGGCTTCCGTACGCCCGGGGAGGTGAGCATCCGCGTCGTCGTGCACCCGCCTGGCGAGTTGGCCATCGCCAGCGAACCGCTCAGCTATGACATCTCCCAGACGCAGGCTCCGCAGCTCACGATCCAGGCGTCGGCCGACACGATCTCCCCGGGACAGTCCGCGACGATCACCGGCGTGGCCGCCGGAGCGGCCGGCCAGACGCTGACGCTGCTCGCACGCACGCACGGCCAGCCCTTCGCCCCGATCGCCAAAGCCAGGACCGAAGCCGGCGGCGCCTACAGCTTCGCGGTGACACCGCTGCAGAACACCACCTACAGGGTCCTCAGCGCCAGCGCACAGTCAAGCGAGCTGTTCGAGGGCGTCAGGTACGCCCTGAGCGCCGAAGCTCCCGCGAGCACGGTGCAGGCGGGCATGCCGGTGAGCTTCTCGGGCACGGTGCTCGGCGCCCCGGCTGGAGCGCTCGTGCACCTCGAACGCCGCAACCCCTCGGGCGTCGGCTTCCACGTCGTCGACTCGGGCGCCGTCGCAGCCGGCGACTCCTACTCGATCGCTCACACGTTCGACAGCGCCGGCAGCGCCGTCGTGCGGGTCACCGTGGCGGCCGGCCCGCAGACGCTCGGGAGCACCAGCCCCGAATTCACGATCGCGATCACGCGGGGGCCGGGCGCGCCAGCCAGTTGACCACGGTGGCGTCGTCGGCGAAGGCCGCGCGCGTCACCGGACCCTGCCCGGTCACCGTCAGGACCTCATAGCCCAGCTCGGCGAGCAGATCCCATGCAGCCGCGGGCGCGGCTTCGTACAGCGCCGAGGCTGAGGCCACGTGCTCGAAGATCAGCAGCGGTTTCGCCCTGGTGAGCAGCGAGCGCCCGCCCTCGAGCACATCGAGCTCGGCGCCCTCGACGTCGATCTTCACCACAGCGGGGCTCAGATCGCCCAGCTCGGCGTCGAGCGTCGAGACCTTCACGGAGATGTACTCTGGATCGCCCCGCTCGTCGCTGACCACCGGGCTCCGGCGCAGGCCGCTCCAGCCGTCCAGGGCGCGGAAATGGCAGAACTCAGCCGTCCCGGGAGCCGCGCCGAGAGCCAGCTGGCGGCAGTCCACCGCGGGGAACGTCCGCGCCACCTCCGCGGCCAGGGCGGGAATCGGCTCGAAGGCGACGTGCCGCCCCCGCGGCGCCACGCGGACGGCCTCGCCCAGGACCTGACCCCTGTTGGTGCCGACGTCGACGTAGGTGCCGTCACTGCGCAGAGCGCTGGCCAGAACCGCCCTGATCGCGATCTCCTCGTGCAGCTCCTCGCGAGCTGTGGCATACACGGCGGCGAGCAGCTCCGGGCGCTGAAGCCGCCGCGAGAGCCAGCCGACGCCGCGCCTCACCAGTGGCTCCGCCATCGCGCGGGCACTGTAGCAGGGTCTAGCCAGCGTCCGATGGGGATGCGCTCTCGGGTGAGCGTCGCGCCGTGACCGCCGGGCGCAGCCGCGCGAGGATCGGCATCCACGGCCGTTGCAGCAGCGCCGTCAGCGGCGACCAGGCCGGGGTCACGGCCGGCGAGCGGCGCAGCGCGATCACGTCGGAGCGAAGGAGTTTGTTGCCCTGCAAGGGCGTCTCGATGCGCAGCGCGCCCAGATCCGGGATCGCCGCGGAGGAGCCGACAGCGTCGAGAATCTGGCGCAGCACCCCCTCCGGGTCGGCGACGAACTCCTCGTGGCGGAGGAAGATCCGGCGCTCGCGGGGTTGCTGGAGGAAGACGAGCACCGACAGCAGTTGCGTCAGCCACAGGTTGGCGTTCATGTTCAGGGCGCGCCATCGCCGCTCGGCGACTTCGTGCTTGCTGAGCTCGCGCGTGTTCGAGTCGACCACGCTCTGCGGGTCCCTGACGAGGTACACGAGATACAGCTCGGTCTCCTTCAGCTTCCGCAGCTCGCGCGCGCGCAGCGGGAAGTGCGAGGAATCCACGACATGCCCGACACCCGCCGTGCGGGCGATCGTGTGCAGCAGATCCTCCGAGACGCGGCGATAACGCCCCAGCATCCTGCGTCGGGCCAGCCAGCGGTCCAACCGCAGCGCGGCGGAGGAGCGCTCGACGTATCGATTGACCTCGGCGCCGAACAGATCGGCCCCATCCATCTGCTCGCTCACCCGGTCCCAGAACCGCGTGCGCCCCATGCCCCCCCACTGCGGTCGCCCCGAGCGCACCAGCCACTCCTCGACCTCGCCGGCATAGAAGAAGTCCTCACAGTTACCGAGGGTCACGCCGAGGATGCTGCTGCCGCTGTGTCCAGCGCCCATCAAATAGATGACCTTGGGCCGCTCGACCGTCGATTGCTCCGCCATCGCTGCCGACAGGTTAATGCCAGACGGGCGTCGACGCGGGCTCCTCGCGTGCGGCCACGGTGACAGCGGGTCGCAGTCGCGAGAAGACGAGCGCCCACGGTCGTTGCAACACGGCGGTCAGGGGTGAGCCGCGCGGATGCTCGGCAGGACGCGGGTCAAGGGCGATCACCTCCGACTTGACCAGGCGATTTCCGTGAAAGGGCACACCGGTGCGCAGAGCGCTCAGATCCGGTGGCGTGGCAGGCGCATCGCAATGGTGAAGGATCTGCCCGAGCACCGCCTCGGGGCTCGCGAGGAAGTCCTCGTGGCGAACGAGCAGGCGCCTGTCGGCGGGATGACGGGCGAAGACGAGCACCGACAGCAGATATGTGAGCCACAGATACGCGTTCGCCCGCAGCGGGCCGAAGCTGCGCTCAGGCACGTCAGAGCGGGCGAGCGATGCGACGACGCCCTGCGGGTCGCGCACGAGGAACAGGAGATACAGCTCGATGCCGTCAAGCGATTGCAGCTCGCGCGCACGCATCGGATAGTGAGAGGTGTCGACGATGTGCGTGGCGCCCGCGACGCGCGCGATCGCGTCGTAGAGCTCCTGCGAAACGCGACGGTAATCCTTGCGCAGGCGCCGGCGGGCGGGCCATCTGCGCAGGTCGAGCCGGCTCGACGAGCGCTCCAGCCAGGTCGTCCTGCCGCCGGCCAGCCCGGGCGGGTAGTCGAGCTCCTCACGCACGCCCGCCCAGAAGCGCTCGCGCTCGGCGCCGTCGCGCGGGACGCCCGCTCTCGCCAGCCAGCGATCGAGCTCACCGGCGAAGAACACGCCCTCACAGTTCCCGAGCGCGATCCCCAGGATCGTGCTGCCGCTGCGACCGGCTCCCATCACATACAGGACCTTCGGCCGCCGGGCGCGTGCCGGCAGCGGAAGCTCGGACTCGGAGGGCTCGCCCACGCGGCCAGTGTTCCACAACGCATCGGTGCTCGCCTCACGGCGAAACGCCTCTCGGGGGCGGCGGGGGCTTGGCTATGATGCGCCTCTGATGCCGGAGGGTCCTCGTCCGAGTGCTTCCGTCGCGTGCGCGTGCGGCGACGATGAGAGCGCATGCACGTGACATCCAGCCCGGTGCTGATGGTGACACCGCGATGGATCAGAGACGGTGGGGTGGCAACGCACGCGATGGCGAGCGCCGCGGCGCTGGCCGAACACGGCATCTCCGTGCACGTGCTCGCGGCGCGGGCCGAATCGGACGAGTCGGTTGCGGGGGTCACGGTGCATCGCAGTCCAGATCTCCTCAACGCGCGCGTGTCACCATCGCTGAGGCTGGGCGACGCCATGGAGATCCGTCCGGCGATGATCCATCTGCACCAGTTCGAGGATCCCGACGCTCTCGCATTCATGCGCCTGAGCGCGCCGGTCGTTCTCAGCGTGCACGGTTACTCGGCCTGCACGTCTGGAGTTCACTACTTTCGCCCGGGACACGAGTGCACCCGCCCGCACGGCGCGGGCTGCGTTCCAAACCTGCTCGTGAAAGGATGCGCACATACACGAGATCCGCGCGCCCTGCCCTCCTCCTACCGCAGGACGACGCGCTCGGTGCGGGCGCTGAGAGACGCGGACCTCGCCATCTCATACTCGAGCGCGGTGGACCGGCACCTGTCGCAGAACAGTGTGACGCGGCGCAGCGTGATTCCGCTTTTCACCACGATCACGCCGACCGCCGAGTCAGGGCACCACACGCGCCGGCGGGTCGTCTTCGCCGGACGGGTGGTGACGCCGAAGGGGGTGGGTGTCCTGATCCGCGCGGCGCGGACGGTCGACGGCGAGTTCGTCATCTGCGGGGACGGCTGGCAGCTGAATGCGATGCGCAGGCTCGCGCGGCGGTTGGGCGTGCTCGACCGCGTCCGCTTCACGGGCTGGCTCGGCGCGGAGGCGCTCGCGCGGGAGCTCGCCGGCGCGTCGGTGGTGGTGATGCCCTCGCTGTGGCCGGAGCCGTTCGGCCTCGTGGGGATCGAGGCCCTGGCCGCGGGGCGGCCTGTCATCGCCAGCGCCACCGGAGGGGTCGGCGACTGGCTCGAGGACGGCGTCAACGGGCTGCTGGTGAAACCCGGCGACGCCCCGGCGCTGGCCAGGGCGCTCGACGAGCTGCTCGGCGACCCCGCGAGGCAGCGGGCGATGGGCCTCGCCGGACGGGAGATGGTGGCCTCCCGCTTCTCCCCCGAGCGGCATGTCGCCGCGCTCCTGGACGCCTACCGGCTTGCGCGCGCGGAGTGGGACTCCAGACGGTCGGCCTCGCCGAGGATCTCCTGAAGCAGGGCGGCTACCACGGCCGCGCTCAGCGCCACGCCCATGCCCTGCTCGGCGAAGGCTCGCCCGCGCGCGCCGATCGCCTCGCGCAGATCGTCCTCGCGCAGGAGCTTCTCGATCGCGCCGGCCAGCGCGTCCGGACGCGGCTGCACCAGCTCGACTGCTCCGGCCTCGATCAGCTGCCTCCAGCTGCCGTGACCGTCGGTCGCGATCACCGCGGTGCCGGAGGCGAGCGACCCGGCGAGGGTCGTCTTGCGCGAGGTCGGACCCGGGCGGTCGGCTGACAGCAGCAGATCGCACCCGGCGAGCGTGTCCGAGAGCTCCTGGGAGGGAACGGTCCCGGAGAAGCACAGCGCCTGTGCGAGGTCGCGCGATCGCGCCGCCGTCGTCCACATCTCGCCCGCGTCCGAGTCAGGACCCGGCGCGCCCGGCAGCAGCAGCCTGACCGCGACGCCGCGCTGTCCCAGCAGCGCCACGGCGTCGAGCACGAGCGCCACCGTGTCCGCTCTGCAAGAGGAGTAGCCGAACAGCCCGACCAGCGGCGCCGCGCGATCGCCGCGTGACGCGCCGGCGGGCGGGGGCAGGGTCGAGAACACCGGCGCGAAGGCGAGCGGGCGGCGCGGCAGCCACACCCGCGACGCGAGCCAGTCGACCCGCTCCTGCACGGTCACGACGGCGGCCGCCGAGGCGCGCATCACCCCGAACAGCGCCGCGCGCTGGCTGAGCGACCACGCCGCCCCGCTCAGGCCCGTCCGCCCCCGCTGGCGAAAGGCGAACTCGTGCATGAAGCTGATCAGCGGGATCCCCGATCTCCGCAGCGCCGACACCATCGGCGCGACGAACACGGGGAGTCCGCGATGGGAGTGCGAGAAGACCGAGTAGTGCAGCAGCAGGGCATCCGGCTGCTCGCCGCGCAGCTCGTCTTCGAGCTCGCGCGCCCACGAGGCGATCTCCGCCCGCGCCCCCGCGAACGACGAGCGCTCCCGATGAAGCCAGTGCAGCGAGCAGCGCACGTTCTCGCCCTCCAGGGCCTCGGCCAGCAGGGTCGCGTGATCGCGTACACCGCAGATGTGGCTCGTGGACATGCCGATCACGGCCATCCGCAGAGCCCGCTCGCCCCGCGGCGCCCCTCCGTTCGCGTCCACGCCCGCGTCCGACGCCCGCTCAGTCGAGGCTGTCATAGCCCCACAGCTCGACCAGGTCCCGGTCGAGGTACTCGCTCACGGCTTCGACCTCTCCCCTGAAGCGCGCGCGCAGCTCTCGCATCAGCTCCTCGTCCGGCGCCGCGGGCCCGGCGAACACCAGCTGGCGCTTGACCGCATGGAAGGCGGCCCGTCGCGGTGCCGCGGGCGTGACCGCCTTGATGCCTCCCTTGATCGTTCGGGAGACGGGCCCGCGGCCGACGCCGACCGCGTGCACGAGCTCGTTGAGCAGCTGCGAGCGGGGACGCACGGTCGGGTTTGCCTCGACCGCCTCGATCGGCGCGGACTCGTCCACCTCCAGGAAACGCAGGACCTCGCGAATCGTCCGCTCGTTGTCGGCTCGGAAGTCGTCGTAGATGAGGATCTTGACCTGCTCCGGCGGGAACACCGCGTGATACCTGCGCAGCTGCTCCACGTAGCGCACGTGCTCGGAGTAGAGCAGCACCTGCGGCCAGTAGGTGTGGCGCGAGAGCGACCGGCCCTCGCGCCTGCTCGGCTCGAGCGCGATCGCCGCGGCGAAGTCGCTCTCGGTCTCGATGTAGGTCTGCACCCACTGCAGGTGCAGCGAGCGCAGGAAGGAGGCGGGCTCGCGCAGGATCGCGATTATGCGCGCGTCCGGCCGGACCTCCGCGATGCGCCCGGCGGCGGTGTGCGACCACAGGTAGAGCGCGGTCGCCTCGCCGACGCGCTGGTCCGCTCCCGCGCCGTCGAACCACGCCGCGTACTCGGCGAGCGTCCTGGGGGTTCCCTGCGGCCGCGGCGGGGTGCGCACGTGCAGCTCCTCCGCGAAGAACCACGGCTCCTTGCCCTCGGGCATGTAGATCTGCGGGTGGCGCCTGAGCATCTCGTACATGGCCGTCGTGCCGCTCTTGCCGTGGCCGACGACGAAGAAGTCCGGCAGGCGCAGGTCGTTCATCGCCCCGCGCCGCCGACGGCCAGCTCGGAGGCATGGCGGTAGTAGGGGTTCTCCCGTTGCAGATGCTCGCGGGTGTCGAAGCCGACCAGCCTGCCGTCCACGATCACCATCACGCGGTCGCTCATCTCCAGCGTGGACATGCGGTGGGCGACGATGAACAGCGTCAGATCGCTCTTGAGCTCGAGCAGCGACTCGCCGATCAGCGCCTCCGACTGGGGATCGAGCGCGCTGGTCGGCTCGTCCAGGACGAGCACCGCCGGCCGCGCCGCGAGCGCGCGCGCCAGGCACAGCCGCTGCTGCTGGCCCCCGGAGACGGCGTCCGCGCGCGGGCCGACGATCGTCTCATAGCCGGCGCTCCAGCTCATGATGTCGTCGTGGATGCGCGCAAGCCGTGCGGCGCGTTCGACCTCCTCGTCGGGGATGTCGCGAAAGAAGCGGATGTTGTCCGCCACGGAGGCATGCAGCAGGCGCGGTTCCTGGGAGACGTAGGAGATCTGCCTGTGCCAGTCGGCGCGCCGGTAGCGCTCCGCGTCCACGCCGTTGACGAGGTATCTCCCTGTGCTGGGCGGGCGCAGGCCCAGCAGGATCTGCACGAGCGTCGACTTGCCCGCGCCCGACGGTCCGACGATCCCGATCGATTCGCCGGCCTCGGTCTCGAAGGCGACGTCCGAGAGCACCGGGCGGCCGGGGTTGTAAGCGAAGGAAACCTGATCGAAGGTGATCGTCTGCACCGCGTCGAGCGCCTCGCTGCCTTCGACGGGAATGCTGTCGGCGTAGCGCCGCGCGGTCTCCTGCGTGCGCTCGATGAACGGCACCGACTGGACGAGCCCCTGGTAGGCGCCCTGCACGAGCTGCCCGGCCGTGCCGGCGCGCAGCAGCAGGAGCACCACGCCTCCGAGCGCGCCCGCGTGGGTCCCGCCGACGATGTACAGACCGGCGAGGAAGCTCACCAGCAACACGAAGATGAGGCTCTGGTACATGTTCGAGGTCAGCCTCGTGATCAGCTGGGAGCGATAGAAGAAGCGCTGCGAGTTGCCGATCAGCTCACCCACGCGACGGCGCTGCACCGGGAAGGCACCGAACACGTGCGCCTCTTCGGTGAGGCGATTGGCCTCGGCGATCCCGCTGGCGTACAGCACGTTCGCGCGTGAGAGCGCGCGCGCGACGCGGATGCCGCGTGCGCGCATGGGGCGCAGGAACGCGAACATCAGCACGGAGATGCTGCCGACCACCAACGCCGCCAGCGGGTTGAGAACCACAGCGGTGAGGATCAGCACCGCGAACTGGAACGAGCAGGTGATGAGCTGCAGCGTCTGCGATGCGGCGCCGGCGGCCTGCAAGGCCTGGCCGGTCAACGTCTCCTGCAGCTGGCCCTCGCGGTCGCGCGACTGCAGGCTCCACGAGGCGCGGGTGAACGCGTCGAACAGCCGCTCTCGCGTGCTGGCCAGCACGTCGGTCGTGATCCGCGAGGACATGATCGCCAGCGGGATCTGGAACAGCAGACGCACGATCGCCAGCGCGAACGCCGCGATCAGGAGCGTGCGTGTGCTCGCGTGGACGTCGAACAGAGTGCTGTGACCGCTCTTGGCCGCGTGGGATCCGGGTACGAGGGAGACCGCGAGCAGGGCGACGATCGCAAGCGTCCCGGCTTCCACGAAGCTCGACAGGATCGAGCAGACCGCCATCCCGACGACCAGTTTGCGCCGCTCGCCGAGGAGCGGGCCCAGTCGACTGCGCATCGTCGCCCGCGAGGGCTTGGGAGTCTCAGGCGAGGGCAGGTTGCGCACTGGGCCCCCCGGCCGATGATCGAGCGAGCTCCGGTTCGGACCCCGCGAGCTCGCTCATGGATCGAGCGAGCTCCCGCCTGCGGCCCGCAAACCAATACGCCGCGACGCCGATGGCGAACCAGAAGTAGGTGCCCCAGACCGCGCTGTTGGTGATCGCGCCCGACGTGCTCTCGGAGAGCGCAGCGACCAGCGGCGCAAGCGCCCCAGCGAGCATGATCGCCATATCTCCATCGCTCACCGTGTGCATGCCGCGCGTGATCACGATCAGCACATAGATGAACATGGCCGTCCACACCACCAGGCCGGGAGCCCCGAGTTCGTTGACGATGAGGTTGAACTGCGTCTCCGAGCTGACGCCGTGGCCTTCCAGCAGCTGTTTGTTTTTGCCTTCCAGCCCCGACACCGAGCCGACGCTGCCCAGGCCGAAGCCGAACGGGGCGACGGAGAGGTAGTGCGGGATCAGCGACCACGCCCCTTCCTTGTACTCGGTGGTCGACGAGGATGTCCCGATGTGTTCGTAGCGCTTGAAGGTGCCGCTGCGCAGCGTGGCGACGACCAGCACGCCCACAGGCACGGCCAGCACGACGACGGCCGCCAGGGAGACCAACGTGCGGGTCACGCGCCGCCCGGCCAGGGCGGAGAGCCCGGCGAAGGCGCACACGGCCAGCCCCGCTCCGATCACCGGCGCGCGGTTCAGGCCGGTGATGACGGCGACGATCGCGCCGAGGCAGAGCAGGGCGGCGATGACCCTCCATTTTCGCCTGCGCGACGTCGCCAGCAGCGCCAGGCAGAAGGACAGCGCGACCGCGCCCATCCCGCCGCCGAACCCCTGGTCCGCGCCCAGCCCCATGGGACGGACCCGCGCTTCGCCTTCGCTCACAAAGGTGCGCCCGGTCCCATGCGCTTCGGAGGAGATGTAGATGAGATTGTGGTAGCCGGGTCCCCAGGCGGCCAGCTGGGCGGGTGTGAGATCCGTCTGGTAGGCGGCAACCACACCGTTGGCGAGCGCCAGCACGCCGACGATCACGAACAGCCGGCGGAAGTTCCTCTTGGAGCGCATCAGGTAGTAGCCGAAGAAGAAGAAGGGCACGAACTGCAACTGCTGGCGGAAGCCGCCGGCCACTTTCAGGATGCCTTCGGTTTTGGGGTTGAACACCTCGATCATCGCCACGCCCACGAACGCCAGCACCCAGCCCGAGAGCGCGGGCATGCGCAGGCGCTGCCGGCGCACGGCCATGCGCATCAACACCCCGACGCAGACCGCCAGGATCAGCACGTTGCGGATACCGGCCCCGATTTCGTGCCCCCCGAAGAGGAGTTTCGCCGGCCCGTCGAGCAGCCCGAGGTAGAGGACCAGCAGCGCGACGGTCAGATCGAGGCGGCTGCACATCATGAGCGCGACGACGGCCAGAATCGCCGCGATCGCCGCGAGCACCAGGAACAGGCTCACTCCCGGCAGCCCGATGCTGACAGCCAGCCCGATCAGGGCTGGGATCAGGCCCACGATCGCGACCGTGCCGAGATCGCTGAGACGCCTGCTCAGGACGACCGGGTGGACCGCGCCGGGCCCGCCGGTCAGGCGCCATTGCGGGGTGCTCATCGGCCCCGCAGCCGGCGCGGCCACCCTTTGCCGTTGGACGAGGAGAAGCCGTAGCGCTCCAGGTCCCGCGGCGCGACGCAGTTGGCCGCCACCCCCAGGACCGGCGCACTGGCGGTCTGCCTCAGCAGCTGCAGCAGCCGCCCGGCCGAGGTTTCGCGCGTGTGCCCCATCCTGGCGACCATCACGATCCCGTCGACCTCCTTCACGAGGGGCATCACGTCGCTCACCTCCAGCGGCGACGGGGCATCGATGAGCACATAGTCGAAGTCCGCCGCCAGCGCGCGCAGCAGCTCGTGCATCGCCGGCTGCGCCAGGACGGCGGGCGGATTGGGCACCGACCCCCCGCCCGCGAGCAGGAACAGCGAGCCGGCCCGGGCCTGCACGGCCGTCGCCAGCCCGCCACGGTCGGGCTCGAGGTCGGAGCCGGCTGGCGCCTGGTCGGTCGGCAGCACACGGCGCATGGCCTCCTCCAGCACGAGCGCGCCGGCGAGCACGTCGGCCAGGCCGGGAGCGTCCTCGAGGCCCAGCAGCTTGGCCTGCACGGGCCGGCGGAAGTTGGCCTCCACGACAGCCACCCGCTCGCCGGCATCGCGTTTGATGAGGGCGAGATCGGCGACCAGCGTGGACTTGCCGTCACCGGCGTCCGGGCTCATCACCAGGAGCACGGAGGGCGAGGACCCGTTCTGCTGCCCGTGGGTGCTGGTGAGCCGCAGGCCGGTGTGCAGACGCCGCAGCGGCTCCAGCAGCAGTTTGGAGGGGCTGGGCGATCCATCCCGGTGGACGATCGGACGACGCACCCTGGGCAGCGCCGTGAGGATCGGCACTCCGAACGCGTCCTCGACGCCGGCCAGCGAGCGCAGGCGACGGTCGAAGCGGCTCATCACGTACGCGGCGATCGCGGCGAGCACGAGACCGAGCACGAAGCCGAAGATCGCGCTTTTCCTCGGCTCGGGGGCGATCTGCACGGAGCTCGCGGCCTTGGCGGGCTTGATCTGTTCGGCGCCGGCCGCTTCGAGGCTCGATTCGAGCTGGTTGATCTTGGTGTTGAGGTTGGCGACCTCGATGATGCTCGACGAGCTCACCCCCTTGCCCTTCCCCGACGCGGCCTTCGCGGCGTTCGCCGCTTCGACCCTGCGCAGCTGACGGCGGGTGATCGCGATCGCCCGGTCGATCACGCGCGTGTGCTGGGCGTGCTGGCGGGCGATGTAGGTCTGGGCGACCAGGTTGGTCACCAGCGCCGCGGCTTTGCCGCTGTGGGCTTCGGTCGTGATCGTGATGAACGCACCTTTTTCCGACCCCTTGGCCCGCACCTTGCTGCCGTGCGCAAGCGCCGCTCGATGTTCCGTGCGCAGCCGCTGGCGAACCTCTTCGACCACGATCGAGTTGACCACTGACGCCTGGTTGGTGACATCGGAGCTCGAGGTCTTCGAGCTTGCTTTTTCACCGGGAGCCGCTTCTTCGCTGGCCCCGCCCAGGAACAGCTGCGTGCTCGCCTGATAGACCGCCGGCTTACCCTTGTAATAGACGTAACTGCCCAACCCGACGACCACCGCGACGGCGAGGATCAGCCACTTGCGCCGCCACAGGGGAGCGAAGATTGAGGTCGCATCGGTGGTCTCATTCATCGGTACAGGGTCCGTCCGTGGCGTGCTGTGCCAGCAATCGTATGGCCTCGACTAATCGACCGATAAAGCTTAGCGGGCGCCAGCGCCCCTCCAGACGGGCGAAACGGACGCTGCAAGCCCTCATCCGGACCCCGCCGGCGCTCGCGTAGGATGCGCGGGTGGAGCGTGGCGGAAGACAGCGAATCCTGTGCTTTGCGACACAGGGGCGGGGGCACATCGAGGATGAGCGGATCCAGGGGCTGCTGGAGCCGCTGGCGCCCACCGTCTATCCCTTCGACCGCACCAGCAAGCTGCGCTCGGCCCTCGGACTGGTGAGGACGGTCCGGGCGGAGCGCCCCCAGCTGATCGTGATGGAGGGGACCGGCACGGCGGGGGGTCTCGTGCTGCTGGCGATCGACGCCCTGCTGGGCATTCCGTTCGTGGTCTCCAGCGGCGACGCGGTGGGCCCTTTCCTGCACCTGCACTCCCGCCCGATCGGGGTGCTCGGCGGGCTGTACGAGCGGTTGCTGTGCAGGCGCTGCGCCGGCTATGTCGGGTGGACCCCATATCTGGTGGGGCGTGCGCTCACGCTCGGCGCGCCGCGGGCGATGACCGCGCCGGGCTGGACTCGCGGCCATCCCTCCGAGGGCGCACGGGAGCGGATCCGAGCCCGCCTCGGGATCCCCGCCGATGCGCTGGTGGTGGGACTGGTGGGCTCGCTGCACTGGAACGATCGCGTCGGCTATGCCTACGGAGCCGAGCTGGTTCGCGCCGTGCGCGCTGTGCGACGAGCGGACGTCGTGGTCTGCGTGGTCGGGGACGGCTCGGGTCGCGAGCGCCTGCGAGAGATGGCCGGCGAGGACCTGGAGCACCGTGTGATCCTTCCCGGCAGGGTGGCGCCCGAGGAGGTGCCGGACTACCTGGCCGCGTTCGACGTCGGCAGTCTCTCGCAGAGCGTCGACGGCGTCGGCTCGTTTCGCTACACCACCAAACTGAGCGAGTATCTCGCGGCCGGGCTGCCGATCCTCACCGGTGAGACCCCCGTCGCCTACGACCTCGACGAGGGCTTCATGTGGAGGCTTCCCGGACGAGCGCCGTGGAGCGCCACCTACGTCGATGCGCTGAGCGCGCTGCTGGAGGGACTGAGCGCGCAGGAGATCGCGCGCCGGCGCGATGCGATCTCGCGATTGGGCTCGAGCCCGTTCGACAAGCTCGCCCAGCAGCGCCGGATGAGCGAGTTCGTCACGGACATCCTCGCCGGCACCGATCAGGCGGAGTGATCGGGGCGCCGGCGGCGGGCGCGCGATCGGACCGGCAGGGCCGCGTAGAGCTCGTCATGCCTGGCCACCATCTTCTCCCAGCTGTACTCGAGCGCCGAGCGCCGAGCGGCGGCGCCGAGGCGCGCTCGCAGCTGCGGATCGGCCGCGAGCCGCTCGAGGCGATCGGCGATCACGCGCGGCTCGCGGCTGATCAGGAAGCCGTTGGCGCCCTCCTGCACGAGCTCGCGCACGCCGTTCACAGGCGTCGCCAGGATCGGCAGGCCGCTCGCGGCGGCCTCGAGTGCGACCAGGGGGAAGGCCTCGTAGCTGGAGGGAAAGACGAAGGCGTCGGCCAGCTGGTAGAGCGGCGCCACATCGCGCGAGACGCCGAACCAGTGAACCGCCCTGTCCACCCCCGCCCGCTCGGCCAGCTCCCGGTAACGGTCGCGGTCCCCGTTGCCGACCACCAGGAGATCCCAGCCGTCGGTGAGGGCTAGCGCCTGGATGACCGGCTCGAGGCCCTTGCGCTCCCACTCGCTCCCCACGAAGATCGCCACCAGCCGATCCCCATCGATGCCCAGCTGCCCGCGCAGCGTGCGCGCCTCCCCCGCTCTGGACCCGGGCGAGAAGGCATCGATGTCGACCCCGTTGGCAACCGTGACCACGCGAGCCGCCTGCTTGGGAAAATGCTCGCGCATCTCTTCCGCCACGCCCTCGGAGGCGCAAACGAATCGCCACGGGCGGTTCAGGGGAAAGCACACTCGCTCGGCGATGCGACCGAGCAGTCCGGCGGCACTGGCGTTGAGGCGAAACAGCCAGTTCGAGCGACTGGGGGTCGCCGGCCCGACCTGTTGGCAGTATTGAATTTCAGTGAAATCCACACGATTGAGGATAATCGCGCCCGTCGTCTGCACCACGCCCCGGCGCCATCTGCGCACTGCGATCGTGCCCGCCACCATGAACCATGGATAGCTCAACACGAACGGGCGACTCGGCCCGCGAACGCGGCGGAATGTGACACCCGAGCCCGCGGGCAGCTCACACGCGTAGGCGATCACGCTCACCTCGTGGCCCCGCCGTCTGAGACCCATCGCGAGCTCGGTGATGATTCGCTCCATCCCACCGACGGAGCCGACATGGTGGGCGACGATCGTCACCTCGTAGTCAGCGCTCGCGTGGGCGGCCTCCTGCGTGGAGGCGACATCCGCCGGCAGCGGCTGCGGATCGGGCTGCATCGGATCACACGCCTCGGCGCCGGGCGAGGTTCTCGAGTTGATGGTAAAACCGCTTGCACATCGCGACGTCGGTGAACTCCTGCATGAAGCGCTCGCGCCCGGCCTGACCGATCGTCTGTCGCAGCTGCGGAGAGGAAAGCAGTGGCTCCATCGCATCCGCGAGCGCGCTCGGCTCGCCCGAGCGCGCCAGCACGCCGGTCCGTCCGTCCTCGACGAATTCGCCTGGCGCGCCCGAGTTCACGGCCACGATCGGGACCCCTCTGGCCATGCCCTCCAGCAGGACGATGCCGAACGGCTCGCCGTCGGACGCGTTGACGAGGATGTCCATCTGTTCGATGTACGGCCCGGCATCTGCCACCTGGCCGGTCATCGTCACGGCGTCGCCCAGGCCCAGGCGGTCGACGAGCGCCGGCAGCGAGCTCGCGTACTCGGGAGACAACCCGTGGGCGTCACCTCCGACGATGACCGTGTGGATGTCGTATCCGCGCCGGCGCAGCAGAGCCTGAGCCTCGAGCAGGCGATCCTGCCCCTTCCACGGTTGCAGACGGCCCACGAGACCGACCGCGGGAACGTCGGGCGGCAGCTTCAGCGGCGACCCGTTGGAGTGCGGTTCGGGCACAGGCGTCCCGGGAGCGACGACGAAGGTGGGACGCGAGGGCCACAGTCTCGCCTGCGCCCGAGCGGAGGCGTGCGATGAGCAGCCGATCGCGATCGCCGGCAGCGTCGTCGCGCAGCGATCGACCCACTCCCAGCGCGGAATGCCGTGTTGCCACCAGAGAAGACGGTCGCTCATGCCGGCCAGCATCGCGGCGGGCGCTCCGTACAGGTGCATCTTGGGCAGCCAGTTGAGAATCAGGTCCGGTTGACGGGAACGCATCACCCGCGACAGGCGAAGCACCGTCGCGAGCATCCTGTGAGCCTGGCGCAGACGCCCCGCCGGGATCACCTCCACGTGAAAGCCGGCGCGCATGAGCTCGTCCGCCCACGGACCGCCGTCGAGGAAGACGAGGTCGAGCTCGTGCCCGGCCGCGGAGGCTCCGTCGAGCGCGGTTTGGAGCATATCTTCGGATCCACCCAGCCGCCGCCCCCACGGAACCGTTACGAGGATGCGCATCGAATGTGGCGGCTGCTGCTCATGCTCGGCATCCCGGCCTGTCGCTCACCCGCGCGAGCATAGCCTACTTGCGGTTAGGCTGCCTAACGTGAATGCCGCCGTTTCTCAGCCTCGATCCCCTCAGAGCGTGGTCCTGGCCCACGACTATCTGCTGGTCATGCGAGGCGCCGAGCGCACGTTCGCGGCGATCGCGGATCTGTATCCGGACGCGCCGATCTTCACTCTCCTCTACGACGAGAAGGGCACCGGCGGGCGTTTCGCCGAGCACTCGATCACCACGTCGGCGCTGCAGCGCCTGGGTGTGAGCCAGAGCAGCTTCAGACAGCTGCTGCCGCTCTATCCGCGCGCGGTGCAGCGTCTCGAGCTCCCGGCGAGCGATGTCGTGCTCAGCAGCAGCAGCGCGTTCGCGCACGGCGTGCGCGTACCCAGCGGCGCCGTGCATATCTGTTACTGTCACGCGCCGTTTCGCTACGCGTGGTATGAGCAGGAGCGCGCGCTCGGCGAGGTCGCCCGCCCGTTGCGCCCGCTGTTGCGCTGGCAGCTGGGCTCGATACGCAGATGGGACGTATCGGCCAGCCGGCGGGTCGACTCCTACATCGCCAACTCACAGTTGACGCAGGAACGAATAAGGCTCTACTACGGCCTCGAGGCAACGATCATTCACCCGCCCGTGGAGACCGAGCGCTTCGTGCGGGGCGAGCCCGGCGACGCGTTGCTGGTCGTCTCCGAGCTGGTGGCCCACAAGCGCGTGCACGTCGCATTGGAGGCGGCCCGCCGGGCCGGCGTGCCGATCCAGGTGGTCGGCTCGGGCCCCGACTACGCAGCCCTCCGCGAGGCCCATCCGGAGGCCAGCTTCCTCGGCCGCGCCAGCGACGAGGACCTCGTCGAGCTGTACGCGCGCGCCCGCGCCGTGATCGTGCCAGGGATCGAGGAGTTCGGCATCACCGCGGTGGAGGCGCAGGCCGCGGGACGGCCGGTGATAGCAGCCCGCGCCGGGGGAGCGCTGGAGACGGTGCTGGACGGCGAGACCGGGCTGCTGGCGAGTCTCGACGACGTGGGCTCCTTTGCGCAGGCGATCGCGCGGATAGACACCCTCGACTTCGACCCCGAGCGGGCCATGCGGCACGCGATGCGCTTCTCGGTGGCCGAATTTCACCGCCGGCTCTCCGAGCACGTGCAGCGGGTGCTCGCGGGCCGGACCGAGCGGAGCGGGGCTGTGAGCGGCTGATAGCGTGCCGCGCCGTGTCCGCCGCCAAACCACTTCGGATCGCGTGGCTCGGCGGGGCTCCGCGGGAGTCCGGTGGCGCGCCCGGTGTCGTGACGGAGCTGCTGGACGGCCTGGCCAGGAGGGGACACCAGATCGACTGCTTCTTTCCGGGCGCGGGGCGGAACCTCCCCGAGCGCCTGGCCGCCCACGAGAACCTCACCTTCGTGTGGGGCTCCGGCGACTGGCGCTGGAACCGGTGGTACAGCCGCACCAAGCTCGGCGCGTTCGCCTCGGGCCTGCTCTCGCGCGCAGTCGGATCGCTGCGCCTGCGCCGCGAGATCGCCCGCAGGCACGGCCGCCAGCCGTATGACCTGATCTACCAGAACCAGACGATCGAGTCGCTGGGGGTGCCGGCGAGCGTCGCGCGCTCGGTGCCGCTGGTGGTGCGCCCCGACAGCCATCAGGCCGGCGAGCTGAGGTGGCTGATCGCCGAGCGACGTCTGGCGTTCAGATGCCAACCCCGTTACATCTTCTTCGCGGTGGCCGCGATCATGGCCTTCCGCACGCTCGTCCAGCGGGCGAGGATCCGCCGGGTGAGCCTGCTGATCTGCATCAGCAGCGTGTTCCGCGACCACATCGTGCACGACTACGGCTTCCCGCTCGAGAAGACCGTGGTGATCACCAACCCGGTCCGCCTGGACCGGTTCGTCCCCTCGCGGCGGCCGCCCTCCGACCCGCCGCTGGTGCTCGTCCCGACGCGGGTGTCCATGCGCAAGGGCATCGAGGACGTGAGCGCGGTGGCGAGAACGCTGCTCGAACGCGGTGTCGATGCCAGGATCCGGGTCATCGGCGGCCCGAGCATCTGGTCGGACTACACGAAGCTGCTCGAGGACCTGCCGGGCGAGAACTCCGAATATGGCGGGAGCGTTCGCCCGCCTGAGATTCCGGCGGAGTTCGAGCGCAGCGACGTCGTGCTGCTGGCGAGCAAGTACGACCCCTGTCCGATGTCGGTGCTGGAGGCCCTGGCCGCGGGAGTGCCGGTCGTGGCGACCAGCGAGGTGGGCTCGATCGAGGGCGTGGACCGGTCGGTCGCCGCCGAGGTGGCGCCGGGCGACGTGGCGGGCCTGGCAACGGCGATCGCCGAGATGCTCGAGCGCCTGCGGGCGAACCCCGTCGAGCTGCGGGCGCTGGCCCGCTCCGAGGCAGAGCGGAGGTTCGCGCCCGACGTCGTCTGTGGACAGATCTCCGACGCCCTGGAAGCGCTGGTCGCCAGCGCCAGCGCCAGCGCCGGGTAGCGCGCGGGCGCGCCGCGCCGGCCGGCGCTCGCAGGCGGCCAACTGGACATTCGACCGACCCGCGGGCCGGCGGTAAAGGTTTGCGGGGCTCCGGCCGACAGGAGGAATAGACCCTCCTCGTAGGGAATAGACCCAGACCGTCTCAACCCCCAGATCACGTGCTCTTCATCCTGATCCCTCTCGCCTGGCTGGCCGTCGTGGCGCTGTTCATCGCCATCTGCCAGGCCGCGTCGCGGGGCGACAGGGAACCGGCACAGGTCATCGACGTCCCCGGCCGCTCGCTCGGTCCGGGGCTGGTCGTGTGGGAGCAGTCCTCAGCCCCGATGCGAGTCAGGCGTCCGCTTCGGCGCCCACGCCACCAGGACGCCAGCCGCGTGCGCAGCCGGCAGCTCGCCGGCCACGCCGGCCGCTAGCCTCTGGCCCGCACGCGCTGCTCGCGGCCGCCGGCTCAGTCGATGCTGTCGTAGCCCCACAGTGTCACGAGATCGCGGTCCAGGTACTCGCTCAGCGCGAGAACCTCTCCCTTGAAGCGGCGCCGCAACTCGAGCATCAGAGCCTCGTCGGGCGGCCGCGGCTTGGCGAAGAAGATGCGGTCGCGCACGGCGAGCGCCGAGCTGCGGCTCAGTCCGAGCGGCGCGAGCGTCCTGGCTGACGCGCGCAGGGCGCGCGGGACAGGACCCTGGCCGGCGGACACCGCGTGCACCAGCCGGTGCAGGCGCTGCGCCCGCACGCGTACCGTGGGGTTGACCTGTTTCGGCGTGACCGGGGGACCGTCGTCGACGTCGAGGAAGCGCAGCACCGTGCGTACCGTCGCCTCGTTGTCGCGGCGAAAGTCGTCGTAGATCAGCACCAGCACCTGCTCGGGTGGAAACACGGCGTGGTAGCGGCGCAGCTGCTCCACGTAGCGCACGTGATCGGAATAGAAGAGCACGTTCGGCCGGTGGGAGCCGCGGGGAATGCGTTTGCCCTCACGCCTGGCGGGCTCGAGGGCGAGCGCCTTGCGCAGATCCCTCTCGGTCTCGACGTGAGCTTGCACGAACTGAAGGTGCAGCGAATGCACGAAGCTCGCCGGCTCCCGCAGGATGGCGATGATGCGCGCCGCCGGCTGCAGCTCGGCGATCCTGTCCGCGGCGGTGCGCGAGGAGAGATATGACGGCGAGGCCTCTCCAGCCCGCTGCTCGGGCGCCGCCGGCGCGAACAGCGCGAGGTACTCCTCCATCGTGTCCGGCAGGTTCGCCGTGGCGGGTATGTGGAAGCGATCGCGCAGGTCGCTCGCCAGGAACCGCGGCTCCTTCAGCGGCATGTAGATCTGCGGGTGACGCCTCAGCATCGCGAACAGGGCTGAGGTGCCGCTCTTGCTGTGGCCGACGATGAAGAAGTCGGGGACTCGCTGCGGCAGCTCGCGCGGGGCAGCCGTTGGCTCAGCCGATGCTGTCATGGCTCCGCGGCCTCACGAGGTCGCCGCCCAGCTTACAGTCCGCGGCGTGCGACTACGTGGGGGATGGTGCGCAGGAGGATCTTGATGTCGGTCCAGAGGGACCAGTTGGCGATGTAGAGGTAGTCGATCGCGACCATCTCGCGGAGGGGGACGCGGGCGGGGCCGAGGATCTGCCACGGGCCGGTCATGCCGGGAGTCAGCTCCAGGCGCCGGCGGTGCCAGCCCTCGATGCGCTGATCCTCGTCGATCACCAGCGGCCGCGGCCCCACGAGGCTCATCTCGCCCCGCACGATGTTCCACAGCTGCGGCAGCTCATCCAGCGCGCTGCGCCGCAAAAGCCGCCCGACACGCGTCACGCGCGGGTCCTCGGCGATCTTGAACAGGCCCTCCTTGGCCTCGTTGCGATCCCGCAGCGACTCCTTCATCGCCTCCGCATCCGGGACCATCGTGCGGAACTTCAACATCTGGAAGCGATGCCCATGCCTGCCCACCCGCAGCTGGCGGAAGAACACCGGGCCACCATCCTCGAGCTTGATCGCGACCGCGATCACGGCCAGCAACGGCGAGACCGCCAGCAACCCCAGCGACGCGCCCAGCAGATCGAAAGCGCGTTTGAACGCCGCCGAGGAACGCGTCAGATCGAACCGGCGGACGCCCATCACCGTCACCCCGTGCAGATCGTCGAACACGACCGAGGAGCCCACCACCTCCAACAACCGCGGCAGCACGCTCACACGCACCCCGACCGCCTTCAGCGTGCGCACCAGGTTCAGCATCTCCCCCCCATCCACGCTGCGCGGCGCGATCACCGCCCGGTGCACGTCAAGCGTCTGCGCCAGATCGCGAATCTCCGCCAGACGCGCCTCAGAGAAGCTGTCCGTCGACCACGAGGAGACCTTGTCCAGATCCAGATGCGCGACCACCTCCGCCTTGACCCCACCATGCCCGGTCAGCTTCGAGCGGATCGTCTCAGCGCCAGCCTCATCCCCGATGAACAAGCACCGCTCCGCCGGCGCCAGACGCAACGCAACCGCCCGCGAGACCGTGCGCGCCAGGATCAACCCCCCCGCCAACGCCAGCCACAAGAACAACGCCTCATGACGATCGAGCACCCCATGCGTGAGCAACCCACCCGTCAACCACGCCACCAGCGCACACAACGTCGCCAGCTGAAACAGCTTCGGCGCCTCATCCAACGTCGTCTTGCGCAACAACGACTCATCCCGATCATAAAGACCCGTCAACTTCGCGCACACCACCAAAATCGGCAGCTCCGCCCCAGCAGCCCACGTCAACTGCAACGACCGCCGCGACAGCTCAACCGTCAACACGAACGCCCCCACCACCGCCACCACATCCGCCACCACCAACAACCGCCGAAACAACGCATCCCGACGCATACAAGCCGCCGGACCACGAACCTCCGCGATCCCCCCCGCAGCCAGCCGGCGACGACCAGCCAACCCCAGGAACCCGCGCGAACCGGGCAGCGCCCGCGAACCGGGCAGCGACCCTGCCTCGGGACCCCAGCCAACCCCGGCCTCGACCCCACTCCCCGTCTCCACACTCATAGCGTCTCCCGCCTCCTTGCTCGCCACGAACGGACCCCACACGGGGAGCCCAAGCAACCCCTTGAAACCTCGTGACCCCTGCTAAGCGTCTCGCATCATAAACACCAGCGAGAGCTAAAGCAAGACCCATTCGAGAAACTTCGTGCGCCGGCGAGGTCAATCGCGCCCGCCGCGGACGAGACTCCCTGCGAGCACGAGCGGCTGGTCTATCATGGCCCACCCGGCGGCGCGGGCGGCACATCGGGGTCTGCGGTCCCGATCGCGCGATTCCCGCTGACGCTGGCGGCAGCTCTCGGCGCGCTCGCGTTCGGCCATGTCGAGTTCGGCGTGACGACCTCGCTGATCATCGGCAGCGTGCCGGCCGTGCTCGTCGGCTCACTGCTTTCCTCGAGCGCTCCCGACCGCTACATCAGGCCGGCGATCACGTTCGTCATCTTCGCCTCCGGCCTGAAGTACGTCGGCGTCGGCACCACCGCGCTCGGCTGGGTCCTGTGCGCGACGCTGCTCGCCGCGGCACTCGGCTGGCTGGCCGTCAGCCCTCCGTGGCAGCCGCCGGGCAGGCTCGACGAGCTCGGGGACCTCGCCACGGACATCACGCCGCGGCCGGAGATCGAGTAGCGGCGCTTACAGTCCGCGGCGTGCGACTACGTGGGGGATGGTGCGCAGGAGGATCTTGATGTCGGTCCAGAGGGACCAGTTGGCGATGTAGAGGTAGTCGATCGCGACCATCTCGCGGAGGGGGACGCGGGCGGGGCCGAGGATCTGCCACGGGCCGGTCATGCCGGGAGTCAGCTCCAGGCGCCGGCGGTGCCAGCCCTCGATGCGCTGATCCTCGTCGATCACCAGCGGCCGCGGCCCCACGAGGCTCATCTCGCCCCGCACGATGTTCCACAGCTGCGGCAGCTCATCCAGCGCGCTGCGCCGCAAAAGCCGCCCGACACGCGTCACGCGCGGGTCCTCGGCGATCTTGAACAGGCCCTCCTTGGCCTCGTTGCGATCCCGCAGCGACTCCTTCATCGCCTCCGCATCCGGGACCATCGTGCGGAACTTCAACATCTGGAAGCGATGCCCATGCCTGCCCACCCGCAGCTGGCGGAAGAACACCGGGCCACCATCCTCGAGCTTGATCGCGACCGCGATCACGGCCAGCAACGGCGAGACCGCCAGCAACCCCAGCGACGCGCCCAGCAGATCGAAAGCGCGTTTGAACGCCGCCGAGGAACGCGTCAGATCGAACCGGCGGACGCCCATCACCGTCACCCCGTGCAGATCGTCGAACACGACCGAGGAGCCCACCACCTCCAACAACCGCGGCAGCACGCTCACACGCACCCCGACCGCCTTCAGCGTGCGCACCAGGTTCAGCATCTCCCCCCCATCCACGCTGCGCGGCGCGATCACCGCCCGGTGCACGTCAAGCGTCTGCGCCAGATCGCGAATCTCCGCCAGACGCGCCTCAGAGAAGCTGTCCGTCGACCACGAGGAGACCTTGTCCAGATCCAGATGCGCGACCACCTCCGCCTTGACCCCACCATGCCCGGTCAGCTTCGAGCGGATCGTCTCAGCGCCAGCCTCATCCCCGATGAACAAGCACCGCTCCGCCGGCGCCAGACGCAACGCAACCGCCCGCGAGACCGTGCGCGCCAGGATCAACCCCCCCGCCAACGCCAGCCACAAGAACAACGCCTCATGACGATCGAGCACCCCATGCGTGAGCAACCCACCCGTCAACCACGCCACCAGCGCACACAACGTCGCCAGCTGAAACAGCTTCGGCGCCTCATCCAACGTCGTCTTGCGCAACAACGACTCATCCCGATCATAAAGACCCGTCAACTTCGCGCACACCACCAAAATCGGCAGCTCCGCCCCAGCAGCCCACGTCAACTGCAACGACCGCCGCGACAGCTCAACCGTCAACACGAACGCCCCCACCACCGCCACCACATCCGCCACCACCAACAACCGCCGAAACAACGCATCCCGACGCATACAAGCCGCCGGACCACGAACCTCCCAGATCCCCGAGGTCGAACGCCCACGCCGCCCCGACAGCCCCAAAAGGCCACGCGGGCCAGCCAGCGCGGAGCCCGACCGAACACCGGCCCGCGTTTCGCTCCCCGCCTCGACACTCACAGCGCCTTTCGCCTCCTTGCTAGCAACACGGGTTCCATCTTGAACCCACCAACCCGAACAAATGTCGAGATTCCGTGACCTTGCTAAGGCACCCGATGATAAACGCCGCCGAGCCCCAGCACAAGGGGTCGACAGCAAAGATCCAGCAGCCGAATCCTCGCGAGCGCTCGAAGAAGCCAGTCTCGCCACGCGGGCCAACGAACATTGGCCACGGCCAGCCACCGCCGACCGCGCCGCCACTCGCGCCGCGCGCCCCAAGACGGGATCGCCATCCCCATCGACAGACGCCAACGTTGGCACCCGTGTGACCTTCATCCCCGAAGCCAACCCGCAGTTCTACTCCAGGATCAAAAGCCGGGCCGCCCCGTCCCTGGGGCGACCCGGCTGACCGTCTACTGAATCTTGCCTTGTCCTCAGGCCACTACCGTCCTCGTAGCGTCAGATTCCATTCCTTGTTCACAAACGTCATTGCTTGCTCGATCAGTACGCGATTTCGTTCGCGCCTTCCTCGGCGATGACCTGGACGTTCTCGCCTTTTTTGCCTTCCGGCAACGGGTAGAAGTCCGTTCCCTTTGCTAATTCGCCGATCAGTTTCTGGCCTTCTTCCTTCGCCGTCACGTAGCCCAGGTAGTCCTTGACCGTTTCGGCCTCTTCCAGAGACGTCATCCCAGTCCACGGCGCCACAGCGGTTAAGCTGACCGCACTGAACGCTTCGTAGTCCGTGAGCGCAACGTCGTAGGTGAAACCACACAGCGGGTAGGACTTCTTCTGTGCCTTGCTGGCGGTCACTTCGTTCCACAGCGCGCTCGTCTTTGGCGGCGGGAATTTCCCTTCTTTGCCTTCCTTGTTCAGTGTGATGTACGTCTCGTCCGCGCAGTTGGCGAGGTCTTTGGTCGCCTGCTCACCATTATCTGACGGGTCCTGAACCTTGGACGCTTTGCTCTGCAGCGTAGGCCAGAACAATAAGCCAGGACAAGCTATCGATTGCCAGGTGGCTGGTTCTGGCGGTGCTACGCCCTTGTTTTCTTTCGTCGCCTGGTAGCATTTCTCGCTTCCTGCCGGCTGTTCGACCCTGGCGCCTACGGCGTATTTCGTGGTGCTCTTCCACACTACTGTAGCGGGTGTAGGCGACGTCGTGAAGCTGGCGTTTTCGCGTACTTCGTTGAGGTTCGCGTATCCGATCGAGCTTTCCGTTTCAGCAACTTTCTGAGTTACGCCGCTGCCTTTTTCAGCTTCGATAACAGCTAAGCTCTTTTCGGGCCATTCGAGATTCCGGCTCACTTCAGCAATTTCGCACCATGTGCCTTTCGTCGCCAGCACAGGCGGTTCGAATGCTTTGTTGTTGATCCCGCACAGGAACTTCTTCAGGATCGACGTCGTACCGGAGCCTTCTTTACGCACGACTCTGGTGATCTCTGTTCCACAACCGGACCCGGTGAGCGTGTCGCCGTCGTAGCCGGCGAGCGCCGTGTTGACTTCTGTCCACGTCTTGAGTTCGTGGGACCAGATCTTCTGCAGCACTTCGTCATCGAGGGCGAGACGGTCTTCCAGCTTCTTCCCTTTCCCGCTCGTCGCCATGCATTCGGCGGGCAGGTGGGTCGGCAGCGCTACCGCTGCCTGCAGGACCGGAATTGACAGGACTACACCGCCACCCTGTGCTTTGATTTCGTTCTCCTCACCTTGGTTCGGCGGCGCGTCACTGCCGACGAACGCGTTCAGCGGCCCAAAGCCCCTGAACGGCACTTTCCTCACGGGCGGTTCTGATTCGGGTTCGACGTCCCATGATTTGAGACCCTTGCCGCTGCTCGTCGATTCGTATTCCACTGTCGACGTGGGCCCGCACGCTGCGTTGTATTCTTTCGCGAAGAAGTCTTTCTGAGCGTTCGCCTGCAGGCTTGAGCCGTTACCTTCGAGCTTTACGGTGCCGCATTTTATCGCGGCACTGGCCGTTCCTGGCGCAATGAACACCACCGCTGACACCGCAGCGGTCACACACGCCAAGCCGAGACTTCTCAATTTGAGTCCCGTCATGTCCTTCGACACCTCCATGAATTGACAGTATGCGGGAGAAGCCGGACCTCCCACGGCAACCCTCTCAGGGAGCAACTGCGCCTAGGTTACGAGGCTGTGACAGGATGTTAAGAGACTGTGACGTGATGTGAAGTGGATGTGAAACGGCTCGCTGCGGCGTGTGCGCGCCGTCTGGCCTGGAGCTCATTGCCACGGTGTGAAGATGCTGCGCTACGGCATCACCCAGGATGGATTACGTACTCTCTGGCCGACCATGTCGTCGATCTGGCGACTGCCGCCCACGATGGCCAGCCCCGCGCCGTCGCCGCTCCCACCCTGACTCCACGCTGCCCGATCACATCCCCGACCACGTCGGATCCTCAAGTGGGTATGCGCGCAAGCCCGCCTCGGAGCGCCTCGCCTTGGGCTTCGCGGGGCGCAGTGTCACCGTGGTCACGGTCGTGTGCGTCACGCCCGCAGGGTCGTGGGCGATGATCGTCGCGCGCGCTCGTAGCACATGTGCATGCTCGAGCAGCGCACGCGCCTTACCCGAGAGATGCAGCGTGATCGTCTCGACCTTTCCGCCCGCTACCGTGAACGAGCCGCTGGCGAGCACCAGCGGCGCCGGCTTGTGCTTGTGCGCGCTCGCGCTGACGGCGTTGACCGTGCGCAGCGTAACCGTGCCCGAGCAGCTCTGCTCCTTGGCGGGGCATGTCACCCCGAGCGTTAGGGCGCCCGACGGAGCCACCGTCAGAGTCGTGTCTGCGATCTTCGCTTCGGGGTTGTGGACCACCGTTTCGCCCTTGACTTCAATTTTAGGCGGTGGAGGGGATTCTCCTGTCGTCGTCGTTGTTTGGTTGGGCGGTCCTGTCGGGGGTGCTTTGGTCTTGACGGTCAGCGTGGCGGCGTTGCTGTCGACTTCGTGTTGTTCCGATTCGAATTCGTTCGTGAATTTCGCCCTGTACTGCCTGCCGCTCTGTGACACCGTTGCTTTTTCGATCGTCAGGGTTTCCGACGTCGCCCCGGCTATCGGCGTGAATTCACCTGCTCCCACCTTTTCTTCCCATTGCTCGCTCGGCTTGGGCGAACCAGACGCCGTGGCGGTGAACTGCGCGGCTTCTTCTTCGGTGACTTCCCTCGACACGGGCTGCTGTATCACTACCGGGACTTTGCCGCCCGAGGCGGATGTGACGGTCAAGGTCGCGGGCGGTTCGGTGACCGCTTTGTATTTGTAATCGCCGATCTTGTTCTTGAAAACCGCCCGATACTGGTTCCCGGACTCCGACACGGTCGTTTTTTCGATCGTCAGGCTCGACATCCAGTTCGCTCCCGCCGCTTCTCCGTGCACCTTCACACCGTCGCCTGACTGTAGTTCTTCCCATTCTTCATTCCCGACGTACACCTCCCACCCCACTTCTTTTGGTTCCGGCGTACCGGAGGCTTCGGCCGTGAACGTCGCGGATTCGCCTTCCTTGACTTCCTTTGATGCCGGCTCCTTGACGATCTTCGGTACGGCGTCGACCGTCACCGTCCGCGGCGCGGTCGAGGTCACTTCGGGCGTCGCCAGGTCGTCGGTGTGGACCTTCTCGGTCACCGCGTACACGCCTGGTTCCTCGAAGGCATAGCTGAGCACGGGCTTTTGGAGCGTCCTGTATACCGTTTCCGTCAGCCCGAATTCGAGCGGTTCGGTCACCGTCGTCTTTACTTTCGTGGCTTTGTTTTCGATCGTGAGTTCTGCCGAAAGTGCGTCCGCCTGCGCCACTTTCATGGAGAACTGCAGCCTCTGTTCGGTGGCGACCGGTTCTGCTTCGGCCAGTTCCCTGCCGTCCTGTTCCAACTCGATAGCGGAGCCCGCCGCGGTCGGGCACCCGCTCCCGTCCGGCCCGAGCTCGACGATCGCCTCGTGGGTCGCCGGTTTGAAGCCGCCTTCGCCTTCGCCGGGTTTCAGGTATTCAGGCGCAAGCACGAAGACGTCTTCGTGTTCACCGGCGGCGACGTATAGGCTTTCATCGTCGATCCAGGGTTCGAGCACGCATTCGTCGTGTGGTGTCAGGACATTCGGTGTCTGGCCTCCGCCCCAGCCGATCATCGCCCCTGTGACGCTCGAGCGCTCCGAGACGCCCGCTACGTACGGGCTGTTGTTGCTCTTGTCAAGTTCTTCGTTGTTGATCAGCGCCGCTTCGTAGAGCGTCCCTTCCGGGCTCGCCGAGAGACTGCCACCCGCTTCGAGTTCGTTCCCGGACCCGGCGATCGACCGGATGTCTTCTGGGGGCAGCGTTTCGCGGAACAGCCGCTTGGGTGGTTCTTTATCTTCGGTCGCCTTTTCGAAGTCGCTCGGGATTTCGGTGATCCCTTCGAACAGCACGAGCACGTGCTCCTGCTTGTGCCCGGGTTCCGGTTCGCTGACGGTGACTACCGGGGAGTCGGGGAACTCATAGCCGTAATATTTTTCCTTCTCGAAGAACCCCGTCTCGTCGACGTAGCGTTCGCCCAACTTGCCTTCGTCGCTGACACGCTGGAGGACGAAGTGGTCCTTGCCGATTTCGTCTTTTTCGGCGCCGTGTTCGTCGATATGGGCGAGGATGATTATTTCCCCGGTTTTGGGATCGACGGTGATTCCGGCTGGTTCGATCAGCGCCGCGCCGGCTTCTGTCGATTCAGCCCGCAGTTCGCTAGGGCCCGCGAGCAGGCCTTCTACGCCGTCCTTGTCGGCGTGTTCGGCGGGCACCAGTTTGTTCCCTTCCTGTTTGGTCTTGAATGCGTACAGCGCCGTGGCGACCCGAGCTTCTTGGTCTGGCAGCAGTTCGACCTTGCGGGGCTCCCCGACGAGCACGTAGAACACTTCGCGTTCCGGGTCCACCGCGATGTTCGAGATCGATTCGGCTTCCGTGTCTTCTTCTTCTTCGACTTCGGGCGATGTCACCGTAAAGGTGCTCGTCGTCGCCAGGAACGTCCCGGTGGAGCTGTCGAACTTCTGGATGCGGATGTGTCGCTTGATCTGGAACAGTTCTCCACCTTCCAGCTTCTCTTCCTTGGATTTGATCGGTTCGTCGAGCACGAAGACGTCGTCGCCTTCTTTCGGATCGACGCCGATCGCGTAGTGGGATTCTTCCGCTTCAGCGTCACCACCCTGACCCGCGAGATATTCGTCTGGGGTAGGGTCGGCTTCGTCGCCCTGCTTGGCTCTTTTGCCGAACCGTGTCAATTGCCCGAAGTGAGCGCTCGCCGCAGCGGCGCTCCCGGCACCAGCGGCGATGACCGCCAGGATCGCGAGTATCGCGGCGAGCGCAACGGGTAGGCGCCGGCGAATGCGGTACGCGTTCATTGAGGGCTCCGATCGTAGGTGGCGTGCCTTGGCAACTGCAGCGGCGCGACACGATGGGCTCGACGCCCACGTCCGCCAAGCGAGCCCTAGCATGCCCGAATCACGTTGCCGCCATGTTGCCGAGGCGTTGCCGTCATGTTGCCGAGTTGTGAACGACCCTCACCACGGCGGGCGCGGATCCCGCCCCATCCGCCGCTGCGAACGCATCGTCGTGATCGTCGCCGGCGCCACGCGCACCTCGCGCCGCCTGCGACGCAGGCGGGGGCGGATCGTGGCGCCGCCGAGCGCGGCGAGCACGATCAGGCCCAGGAGGTACGCCGGGACGGGCTCCTGTTCAGCTTGGTAGTAGGCGCTCGCCTGCACGCTGGCCGATTCGGGCGCCTCCTCTTGCTCTTCTTCGCGTTCGACCGCCTCGACAGCCGAGGTCCCGCTCGGCGGTGTCGGGCGCGCCGGTGTCGGCACCGGCGGCGGCACGAACGGGGGCACGAACGCGGGAAGCGGCTGCGGCGCGAAGAACGCCTCCGCCGCCGGCGCAGGCGCCACACGCGCCGCGGGCGGGGTCACGGGCGTCGCCGGCGGGGGCGGCAGCGGCAGCGGCGCGGGGGTGGGCGAAGCGCCGCTGGTCACGGGCGAGGGTTGCAGCGGCGCGGTGACCGCGCGTTCATGGGCCTTGGCCGGCGTTTCGTTCAGCGGCGTCGTGCCGCATGGCCTGCGCACGCTGCCGGGCTGAACCGTCACCTTGAGCGCCGCACTCAGGCCGCCCGCGTCGATCGTGACCGTCGTTTCGCCGGCATTGTAGGCACAGAACAGGCCGGACTTCGGGTCGGGAATAGGTTCTTCGTTCTTGAGTTCGACCGCTTCCGGGCCGAGGCTGAGGTTGGGCTTGACGAACGTGCCGATCTTGGTGTCCGAGGACGAGAAGGTGTATTCGGGGAAGATGCCCTCAGCGCACTCACCGCCCTGGCAGTTTGACGGGATCGGTATGAAGGTGTCCGATAGGTTTTCGCTGCTCCCCGCGGGAGCGCGGCCGCCCGCGCGGGGTCTGCGTGCGAGCGCCGAGAACTCGGCTACCTGGCTGCGTCGCAGCAGTGTCCCGCCCTCGGCATCGAGCGAGAGTTCCCCGATGGCGGGGATCAGGCGCGCGATCACCGGCACGCGGTTCGTTTCCGGTTCGTTTCCCTTCGCTGCGTGGCTGCCCTTCTCGACCACGACGAGCAGGAAGCCGCTCGCGCCGATGAAGTCGCTTTCTTCCGAGCTTATCGCTTCCACGTAGCCAAGCGTGCCCGAGCCGAATGCGGGAACCGGGGTGTGTCCGAGAGCTTCAGATTCGATCTTCAACACGACGTTCTCTTCAGGCGAGTCGAACAGATATGCGGAGGCGCCGTCTTCGACGAGGGCGTTCTTGACTCTGTGAGCCCATCCTTCCTTGTCCACGGGGCCATCGAGATTCGCACCGCCCAGCACGATTGCCGGTGTGCTGCTCTCGCTGGCGCCCTTGAGTTCCCTTTCCAGCCATTCCAGCTGTGCCTGTCCAACTTCGTGGTTGTCATCGAGCACGATCACCCGGACTTCGGGCGTGCCCTGCGATGTGAAGGCGTAGTAGGCGGATTGGCCCGCGGCGCATTCGCCCGCTGGGGCTTCCAGGTCTGCCAGTGACTCTCCCCCGAAAAGGGGCGCCATCGTTTCATGTTCAAATTGACACAGGCTGCCCTGCGGCGTTGGTGGTACGTAATCGGTACTCGAGGCGGCAATGGCGACAGGCAACGAGCCACGCCCTTCATCCAGAACCGCTGCGTAACGCTCGAACTCGCGTTCGTAGGGGACCGGGATCGTTGCGCGCCCGATCGTGGCGCCGTCCGTGAGCCGGGGCCCCGTGTACAGGAAATCCCTCACGCCGTGAATGCCAGCCGCCTCCGCGAGCGCGTCCTTCAACCACACGTCCGGGCCGAGCCGCGAGTGAAGAAGGTCGGCGCACGGCGCTGCGCAGCCGGCACCACCAGCGAGGGCAAAGGTCGCATCGTCAGAACCTTCGAGCGGGATCGTTTCTCCTTCCTTTTCTCTGCCTTCCTGTTCTGCCTTTTCCAGCTCGATCGCGGCCGGCCCCGCATTGGGAGGGCTGCTTCCGTCGGTCGGATAGCGGGCGATGTCGGCGGTATCCGCGCCCGGCCTGTGCGCGCTCTGCCCGCCGACCGCCCATCCGCTCGAACCGTCTTCGCCGAGGAGGATCGCGGCCGTCGGGTCGGGGCTGTAAGGGACGTCCCATTCCTCGTAGTGGCCCGGGGGGGCGCTGAGCACGCGCCGTTCTGGTTCTTCGTCGATCCAGCCCGTGGCGCTCTGGCGGGTGAGTCCGGCGGCCAACCCGAGCGGATAGGGCGCGATCAGCGTCGGCGGGGAGCCCACCGGCGCCGGGTTGACGTTGTCGGTTTCAACCGTGTCGGGGACCGCACCGGTGCCCACTATCCGCAGCGCCCCGCCTTCACGGAACAGCGCAAGCGAGGATGGAGGGTCCCCGGGATACGGTTCGGGCGTCGGCTGCCAGGGTGAGCCGGCAGAGTTTCGCTCGAGCAATATGGGCCCCTCTCCGAACGCATTCGCGGCCGACACGGCCGCGCCGCCGTCGGGCAGCCCGGCGACAGTCCAGGGCAGCGTGCTCGGACCGAGCGCGGCGGCGATTTCTGTGTTGACATGCCAGCCCGAGCCGTCGTTCGTGAGCACCCCACCGGTGTAGCCGAGCGCGCCTTCGACGAGATGCGGCACACGATAGGCGACGAGCGCTTCGGGCCCAGCGAACGCGATCGCGGTGAAGCTGGCGCCCGCGACTTCTGGCGGCAAACACGGCTGTGGCATGCCGTTTTCGCAGGTCGGTTCCTGTGTCCAGGTCTTGCCGTAGCGCAGCAGCGTCCCTCCCTGGCCGACGGCGTAGCCCCGCGTTGGCTCGCCGGGAGCGAAGGCGATGCCGAGCAGGTTCGCGCGGAGATTGATCGGGGTGGCCGGGTCCGGTTCCCAGAGTTTGGTTTCGCCACGCCACAGCCACATGGCTCCGCTGCCGTCGGCGGTCACGCCAACCGCATAGGCCCGGTTGGCGGTCGGCCAGGCGAGCGCGCGCAGCTGTGGCTCCCCGTGCCCACCGGTTTCGAAGAGGGTTTCCGGCTGCCAGCCCTGACCGGGCGTGTAGCGCGCCACCTCGCCGCCATCGCCGACCGCCAGCGCTTCGCTGGAAAGCGCCCCAACCGGGGCGCCGGGCTGCGCGGCGATCGCGAGCAGCGGCTCGTGAAAGGGCGCCGGCCAGTAGTCGAGTCTTTCTTCCGGTTCCGCGTTCGTCTGGGTCACGTGCACCGGTAGCGCATCGTTGCCCAGCCAGCCCTCGAACGCGCTCGAGAAGGCGGCCCCAAGGGTGCCGCCCACGTCTTCTGGTGCCGGCGGCCCGCCGACGGTGGCGACGCGCTTGAATTCTTCGCCTTCCAGGCGCAGGATGACGCCGTCGGGGAACCCGGTTATCACCCGTTGGCCGAACTCGCCGGTTCCGGCCCACGCGAAGCTCCGATACGAGCCGAGCGGCAGTTCTTCGGGGAGATCGTGGGTGCAGCCTTCGTTGCACCAGCTCGCGGCGACCTTGCCGCCGTAGCGTTCCCCGGCTGACGGTTCGAAGAACAGCGTGAGCAGCATCGTTTCGTTGCGTTCGCCGTCGACCCACACGCCCTGGCTGGTCACGGTCAGCCGCTGTCCACCGGCCGTGGCTCCGGTTTCGAGGGTGACGGGAGCGCCATCGACCTCGAGTGGAGATCCCGGTTCCTGACCCGCGCCGGGAGAGACAGGCTTCCAACTCGCCGGCGTGCTTCCCGAGCCCGGTTCGCGGCGGAACAGCGACACCGCCTCCGACCCGTTCACCTCCGCCAGCAGCCAAGCGTTTTCGGGCGAGCTCGCGCCGACCGCGATCGGCGTGAAATCGGCGGGGTTGTCGCCGGCGGGAAGTTCGATCGGCTCGCGCGTCCACCGTCGCGCCTGTCCTTCCCAGTGCAGCACCCCCGGCACGGTGTTGGTTCCTTCACTGCGGGCGGGCACCACGAGGACACCGGCCGAGGCGCCTTCTTCCAGTGCCGCCAGCAGCGGCGCTCCGGTACCGGAGAAGAGCGCTTCCCCCGGGTGCAGGAGGGCTTCTTCGCCTTCTTCGGGAACCGGCTCGGGGGAGGTCTCCTGGAATGGCTGGCCGGGGTTGCGCACCAGCAGCACCTGTGAGTGCCCCACGAAGCCGGCCAGCGTGCCGGCGCCGTCTGGAGCCATCTGGCCCGCGAGCACTCCTTTCGCCGGCACGAAGCCCGACAGCGGTGCTCCGGCGCCGTCGAGGATCGCCGGAGCCTGCGTCCAGCCGCTGCCGGCCACGTAGTGGACCACGACATACGCGTCGGTGCCGGTCCTGGCCTTGCCGATTCCCCACGTCTCGGCCGGCGCCTCTCGCGGGGAGGCTCCGAAGAGCATCACTTCGAGCGCTGGCAGCGCCGAGTCGGTCTGGTAGCAGTCTTCGCCACATCCCGTGGAGCTCGTCGCCCCGGACGCTGCAAGCACGCCGCCGCCGCGGGGCAGGCCGAGCATCAGGGCGAGCGCGACGAGCGCGACGGCGAACGCGCCCGCGCCGAGCAGGCGCCGGCGCGACCCGGCCGCGTTGGCGCGCTTGACGCTCACAGCAGCCCTGATCGGTTCGTCAGCAGATGCGCGGGGAAAGCCAGCGAGGTTTCCACGGTTTCGCTGCCGCTCTCGTTGGTGGAGACCGTCGGCAGCGGCGCGAGCGGCTTTTCGACGAGGTGCAGTTCGGTGGGCCAGCGCTTGGGGTTGAGCGCCAGCAGCAACCTGCGCTCACCCGCGTCGAATGTGTGCATCGTCGTCTTGGCCACGACCCGGTGCTTGCGCTTGGCGACCAGCTGCACGCGCGCCTTGACGGCGAGGTGGAAGCGCAGTTCGAGCATCGTCCTGTGCACGAGACGCGAGCGCACCTGCGACACGAGCGCGACGGGGACACGGACTTCTTCCTGCGATTGCGTCACGATCGGGACCGTCGGAAGCGTGGCTTGTTCACCCAGCGCTCCCGAGTCTTCGGGTGGCAGGGAGTCGGGAGGCGTCTGCGGCAGGCCTTGATCGGGTGGACGTTCGGTGATGAGGCTCGAGAAGCCCGATTCGGCTTCTTCGGGAAGCGTGCGTTCGCCTTCCGGGGCGAGGTGGAACAGCCAGCCGGCGGTGGTCGCCATCCAGCAGTCGCCGGCAGCGGGGCAGACCAGCTTGTAGGCCGCCCCCTTCGCCCCGCCTCCTTCGGCCGCCGAGGGGAGGGTTTCGTGCGCGGTGACGATCCCTTGAGCGGAGATCCGGGCAAGCGTCGCGGGGACGGACGCCCGCGGCGGCCTGCTGAGGGTTTCTTTTGCTTCCTGGACCGTCTGCAAGCCGAGCCAGGCTTCTTCTTCGCCCGAGCCGGGCTCCGCGGCGATCGCCTCGACGGTCTGGCCGGGGAATTCCGCCTCGCCGGTGTGTTCCGTGCGCGGACCCAGTATCTGCTTCCATTCGCCCCCCGCTTTCGCGGTGTAGCGCAGGACAGTGGCCTGCTGGCCTTCGCTGGGCGGCGGCGCTTCGCCCTCTACTTTTTCGACCGCCTGGCCGGTGGCGGCCCACAACGATTTGCTGCCCGCGGACAGGCGCAGGAAGCCGAGCGCCGTCGCAGCCTCTCCTTCGGCGTACACGACTTCGGGGTCGAGCGCTTCATCGGGCCTGAAGACCGAGCTCGTTTCCGGGTCGAACACATGCAGGAGGGGCGGAAAGGCGACGGGCACCTGTTCGAGGTCGGCGGGCGCCAGCCTCACGCTCGCGTACAGCCTGCCGTCGAAGGCCTGCATGTCCTCGATGGCGTGACCTTCGGCTGGGTACGGCGTCTCCGCGAGCGTCGTGCCGTTCCAGTGCAGCTGGAAGGCGCCGATTTCTGTGCTTTCGCTGGTGAGCGCTTCGCCCCCGAACCAGCAGTCTTCAGCGCCGATGCACGCCGCGGCGTGCATCGCCAGATAGGAGTCCGGTTCGAAGGCTGGCCTTGCGAACGATTCGAGGACCCGACCGTCGGCGAACCGGCACAACGTGTTGTCTTCGTTCGGGGGCGGCCTCCCGTCGACGAGAGCCTGCCCGGGCCTGGCGTTGGCGATCGTCCAGAATTCGTCGGGGCCCGCCCAGGCGATGCGCCCGTCGGAGCCGCCGCATACGGTGGCCAGCTCGCGCCAGCTCCGGCCGTTGTAGATCCACACGCCCGGCGGGATCGTCTTCGGATTGCCCGCTGTGATGAGCACGCCGAGATTGGGTTTCTGGAACTCGATGTCGCCGATCCTGCCGAGGCCCACCGGCGCCGGCGCTTCCGACACGCTGGGTGGCGGCGGCGGCGGCGCGGGCTGTTCCAGGCGCCAGGTCGATTCCGCGCGCGCGCAAGCCGGGCTCAGCGCGAACGCTGCAAGGGCGCACGAGGCCAGCGCGCCCGCGAGCGACGCCGCGCAGCCCGGGGACACGTACCGTGACAGGCTCATCGGCGCCGCTGCTTGCGTTTGCGGGAGCTGCGCGCGGCACGGGTCGAGCGCGCGGCGCGCACGCTGCGCCTGAAGCTGACGTTCAGGCTCGCGCTCAGGTCGGGATGGCCCGGCGCCGTGAAGCGCAGCGTGATCGTGCTGTAGAGGCCGTCCGCGCGCTGCGCCAGAGCGCGGTAGGCGGGCGCGAGCGTGAGCGTCAGCTCTTGCAGGCCGTCTGTGGTCTGTAGGACTGCTGCCCGTGCGCTGGCAACGCCGCGCGTCATGAGCTCGGTGCGCGTCCTTCTCGCGCGGTGCGCGCGAGCTCGGGCTCGCGTGGCGCGGGCCGCGCTGACGGTGACCGGCACCGCGGCACTGGCGCCGGCGCTGAGCTCGCCCTCGCCGGGCACCGTCACCTCGAGCACGACGGCGCCGTCGGCCTGGGGTTCGACGACGGCGTACAGCTGCCACGACGGTGCCAGTGCGGGCGCGACAGGGGCACTCGAGACGAACTGCACGGGGGTGGTGCCGGAGAGCACCACACGGTTGTCGACGAACGCGTCGGAGGCGCCGTTGCCGTCGCCGTAGACGAGGTTGTCGGCGCTCGAGGAGAAGCTCAACGTGTTGCCGCTTTCGGTGAACGACGGCGAGGACGCCCCTTCGGCTTCTTCGTCGCTGCCAGCCTGTTCGCTCGGCACCGCTGTCCCCGCGTAGCCATGGGTGACGCGCGTGATCGTCTCGTCGGCGAGGTCGGCGTCGTAGAGCTCTTCGAAGCCCGGTTGCGGCGCGGTGGGGCTCACATAGCTGGGCGAGCCGAGCGGAAACTGCGTGCGCCGCGTGGTGAAGGCGACCTGGCTACCGTCGGGCGAGATCCCCAGGTCGACGATCTTCGCCGCCAGTTCGGTGTCCGCGCCGTTCGTTCCCGCCTCCGTCAGCCGCCGCAGCGCCTGGACGCGCGTGCTCGACCCGCCGATTTCGGAGACGTAGACGTCCGAGCTCGTTTCGTTTTCGAACAGCTGCGTGCCGCTGCCGACCACCGGCGCGCTGGCAAGAAACGCGACCTCATCGCCGTGTTCATCGAGCTGAGGCACGAAGTTCACGTGCGAGGTTTCGAGCACGTAGTTGGGCTGCAGGCGGTCGAACCTCGCGAAGGGCCCGTGGCACGGGTCCAGCGGACTCGGCGATCCCGGTAGTTCGGTCTCGCCGCTCGCGATGCACAGGGGGTTTTCCGGTTCGGAGCCACCCGTCACCCGCCGCGTGGGAGCCGAGGGCCCTTCGTGGATGCGTCGCCACACCGGTTCGTTGGAGACCACCGGATACGCCGCCTGTTCGGCGGGCAGCAGCTTCGCCTGCCGGCCGATGTCCTGGCCGAGCCAGGCGACGGTCGAGCCGTCGGCACTGATCGACGCGCCCCCGAACTTGGCGTTGTTGAAGACTTCGACCGGATAGGCCGCGCCGACGCCTTCGACCATCGGCACCGGGACCCCGGTGTCGGCTTCGGTCTGCGGGTCGTATTCCGAGCTTACGAGGCTGGTTTCGTCGGTTTCGAGGTCGCGCACCAGGATCTCGCGTGGCGGTGTGGCGGCGCCGAGCAGGTCGGATTCGGCGGCGGTCTCGAAGACGACGTAGCGCCCGTCGGCGCTCATCGCCGTGCGCCCACCGGCAAGCGAGCCGAGCCCTTCTTCTTCGCTGGCGTAGGCGTAGTGGTAGGTCGCGCCCTCCTCGCTGCCGTTGACGGCCGAGACCAGCACGAACGGACAGCCTTCGCGTTCGGCGGCGTCCTGATCTTCGGCGCAGGGAAGGCACGCGCCACCCACCATGGAGCATGGCTTGTCCATGTCACGCACATACACGTCTGGGGCATGGTTGTGATCGTCTTCGGGAGCCAGGGCCGTGGTGGTCGTGAAGCTCACGTATCTGCCGTCGGCACTGATCGAGGGGAGCTTCGGAGGGATCCTGGACGTGCTCGGCGCGACCTGTTCCACCGCACCCGTTTCCAGATCGCGGCGCCAGATGCCCGCGACCCCACCGAACGAGCCGACGAACGCGATGAAGCGTCCGTTCCCGGAGATCACCGATTCCTCGGCGTATTCGGCCTGTTCGTCGACGGTCCCCGAGGCTAGCTGTACGGGTCGCTCGGACAGGAGCGCGATCGGGCCGAAGATGTCAGCCGAAGCACACGGGGCGTACACGAGTGCCCACGCGCCGGCGCAGCACAGGCAGACGCTGAGCGCCAGATGCCTCATCGCACGCTCACGAGTTGGCTCACGACACCCGCGTTGCCGACCTTGTTGCGCACGTGCACGAGCACCCTGTAGACGCCGGCGTGGGCGTAGGTGTGGTGGAAGACCGCTTTGCCGCGGGCCTGGTGGCCATCGCCAAAGTCGACCCTCACGCCGCTGACGTCGACGCCGGACTGCGCGTCGCTGACGCGCAGCACGATCGAGCTGCCGGAGCGCGAACGTCTGACGCTCACGCGCGGTGTCTGACCATCGACGAGCATCTTCGACGGCGGGCTGAGCGTCTGCTCACCGAACATGTCGGTTGCGAGCAGCTGCACCTCGTGCACGCCGGTGCCGAGCCGCTGAGGGTCGATCGTCGCTTCCAGCGCGTCCCCGGCGGAGAGGATCTCGCGTCCGTCCAGTACGAGGCTGTAGGTGACCGGGCCGTTGGCGCTGGTCGCGGGCGACCAGCTGATGTGCGCTTGCGAGGGTTTGATCCAGCCTTTGGGCACGATCAGGAGGAGTTCGGCGGGGGGGGCGCTCACGTCCGTCGCGACGATCGCGGCGTCGCCCAGAGCTCCCTGCTGGAAAGCCACGAGGCCGTCGCCCAGCCCGGAGCGCCCGACCGCCAGTTCACCGATCGGCCCGCTGGCGCCGCCGCTGACGAGCGCGGTCTGCACGGCGCCTTCGGGAAAGTCCTCGCGCACGGCCACTGCCGGCGTACCCAGCGGGTTGGCGGAGACCCATGCGGACACGCCGCCGCCCTGCGGGTTCATGATGCTGACCGACGGTTCTTCGGGTCCGCCGAAGGGGGGTCCGAGCGTTGGCGTCCCCGACAGCCCGAGATCGTTGCCTTCGATGACCTGTGGCGTACCGTTGCTGTCGTAGAGCAGGCGCACGGATTCCTTTTCGTCGATGTCGACGCTCGGCGCTCCGAGGCGCGCACCGACGCCTCCCGGCACATTGGGGTCGGGGACGAACGCGCCCGTGAACTCCGCCCCGCTTTCCGATTCGCCGTTCGGCAGCTTGTTGAGGAAGATGCGCGGACCGCCAAGCGGCGAACCGGGGCCGGCGCTCTGGCGATAGGCGACGTCGGCCTCGCCAAGCGCCGAGATCGCGACACTGGGATCTTCGGCGTCTTCACTGATCGGCTTGCCGTCGTAGCTGGTGGCGGTGACCGGCAGCACATAGTCCAGGCTGTTGCCGAACAGGCGCCGGGCCCAGATCCGCGCGACGCCGTTGATTTCCGGCTCCTGCCAGACCACTATGCCCTCGCCCGTGCGCGCGATCGCGACCTGAGGCGCGTTGCTGGCCGCGGGGGGCCGCATGGCGATGCCGCGGAGGCGATTGATCGCCCCGAGCAGCGCCCAGCGATGCCCGCGGTAGTGGGCGACGCGCACCTGCTCGGCGACATCCCCAGGATGCAGTTTCGGGATCGTACTCTGCGGTTCGACCACGCGGTATACGACGTACGCTTGGGCCGCCGAGTCCATCGCGATCTCCGGGCTCGCGTCGACGCCTTCGCCGATGTCCGGGTCGACGATCACAGGTTCCTGGAACTGGGAGGCTCCCGGCCCTAGCGTCGCGCTCATGAGCTCGTCGACCGGACCTTCCCCTACTGTCGCGAACGGCGTCACCCAGACCACCACGAGCTGGCCGCCGTCCGCCGCACCGATGCGAGGCGAGCTGGCGGCGAAAGACTGCCCGGTGTCGACCCTGATCGGGGCCAGCCAATGGCCTTCGATGTAGCGCGAGACGAACACGTGGGGGATGCCGTCGACCTTCTTGAGGTAGACGACCCCGCCCGTCCCGTCTTCCGCCATCGCGACGCCGCCAAAGCCGACGATTTCCTCACTCGGCCCGTCGACCGTCACCGCCGGCAGGATCACGGCGCCAGCGCTCGGCGCTCGGCCCGCGCACAGCATGACCGTGAGGGCCAGCGCCGACATCGTCCAACGGCACACCCACACGCGCCGGGTCCACAACGCGTCAGCACTCATCGAGGCGGCCAACATAACCCTGCCCGCACCGACTCCAGGAGGACTTCACAAAAAAGTTACCAGCGGTGAACAAAAGTCACAGGGCACCTGGCCGCTGCCCGCGCCGCGCCTGCGCCCGGCGGCGTCGAGCTCGTCGCGCGCCGCGCCCAGGGTCTTGCCGGCGCCGGGGCCCGACCAGGAGCACGCCCTTGGGCGCCGCGGCGCTCGTCGAACGAAGCCCTCGCCACAAAACGACGGCCGGGCCGCTCGATCGAGCGGCCCGGCCTGAGACAGCGTCTAGGTCTCTAGAGCGGAGCTCTGAGACTCAGTACGCGACTTCGTCCGCACCGATGAGAGCCTCCTTGTCGATCTTCTTCGGTAGCTCTTCGTAGTCGTGGGCGGTGTTGACGGCCACCTGCCCACCAGCGCTCGATCCGCTTCCCTTCGTTTCAAGCACGTACTGCAGGTACTGGTTCAGCGTTTCCGCCTCGCCAGGGGTCGTTGCTTCGGTGACGTTGCTGTACAGGCTGAATTTGTTCAACGCGAGGATGTACACAAATGTGCACAGTGGGTACGCCTTCTCCTTCGTTTCCGTCGTCGCCGAGCTCCACGCTTCGAGCGTGCTCGCCGGCGGGAACGTTTTGAAGCCGTTGGTGTACTTCTCCTTGGCGCAGTTAGCCTGCGTCGGCGTGTTCGATGTCTCGTTGTCAACCGACGGATCCGCCCATCCCTGCTTCTTCGGGGGGAGCGAGGTCCCGGTGTTCTGGACCTCAACCCAGAACGTCGCCGATTTAGGTCCACCCGTGCTCGGCTGGAATTTCGTGTTGGCACGCGCGTCGGCGAGACCTGCATAGCCGATGCTGCCGACCGTGTTGGCGACTTCCGTCACCTCGGCACTGTCGCCCTTGCTCGTCTCCACCTGCACTTTCGGGTCGCCAACGGGGGTGGGCCAGTTCAGGTTTTCGATCGCGCCTTCGGACAGGTCGTCCCACGTCACGTTCGTGGCGCCGTTTTCCGTCGTCGCGAACGGCGCGGTCACGAACACGCCGAGGTACTTCTTGAGCACGTGCGTGGTACCCGCGATGTCTTTTCGCACGACGCGAGTGATCGGAGCCGTCGATGCGGTGCATCCCGCGCCTTCGAACGTGTCGCCGCCTTCTTTGATTTCGCCCCAATCTTTCAGTTCTCCGGCCCAGATTTTCGCGAGCGTCTCGTTGTCCAACACGAGGCGGCCCGGGGCGGATGTACTGGTGGCCGAGGTGCAGTCGGCTGGGAGGTGGACGAGTATGGCGATCGTCTCCTGCGCCACCGGGATCGTCTCGACCGTATTGACGGTGTTGCCGCCACTATCCTCGATTTCGGTTATATCTGTCCCGTTCGGCGGTTCCTCCGTCGCGACAAAGGCGTTCTGCGGGCCGAACGTCGCTTTCGACTGTTTCCCGAACACGCCCCAGGATTCCAGCCCTTCTCCGCTCGACGTCTTGTGAAAGTTCACTTTTGGCTGCGGACCTGGCGGGCAGGCTGCCGCGTTGGTCGACGTGTTGAAGTCGGGATCCCAGACACCTTCGATCGCGACCTGCGCCGCTGCGGCGCCCTGACCCTTGATTTCGCCGCCACTGCATTTCGGCAGTTTGGTTTTGGCGCTCGCGACGCCAACCCCGACCGTCACTAGCGCGGCTGAAGTTAGCACCGCGATGATGCACACCGGTATAAGGCGGCGTACGCTGAGAGACCTCATTACTCACGAACCTCCTGTTTGTGCGTCCTGATTTTGCGATTGCATGCGTGCATGGACTCGTGTCCGCCGTTGAGTATTCCTCACAGACCCCGTGAACATGTCGCGGTCTTGTGAACGTCGCATCGAGCGCGATCGCGCCCGGAGCAGCCGCCGAGGCCGGTGTGATCGCGGATTGTCGCGGCCTTGTGAACCTGGCCGCGTGCAGTGCCGGCGCGCCGCGACGCCGCTCGGCCGAGGGACCGTCGCCGCGGGCCTTCCCTGGCCCAGCGACGACTCGCGCCTCAGTGGTGTGGCTTCGCCTTGGCCGGACGCAGCGTCACGGTCGCCTGCGTGGTGTTCGAGGCACCCGACAGGTCGTGGGCCACGATCGTCGCCCGCGCCTTGAGCACGTGTGAGCGCGCGAGCAGCTTGCGCGCCGTGCCCGACAGATGCAGGGTCACGGTCTTGGACTGCCCGCCTGCCACCGTGAAGGAGCCGGTCGCGAGCGTCAGGATGCTCTTCTTGGCCGCTCTCGCCGAGATCCGCGCGCTCACCGCCCCGAGTGTCCGCAGGGTGATGGTGCCCGTGCACGTGGTGCCCGCCGGGCAGCTCACCTTGATGCTCAGCGCGCCGGAGGAGCTCACGCTGAGCGATGTGCTCGCAAGTCTCGCGTCGGGACTGGTTTCTTTTTTCGCTTCTTCGGCTTCCTTGAGTTCTTTTGCCTTTTTCGCTTCTTCGGCTTCTTTGGCCCTTTTCGCTTCTTCGGCTTCTTTCGCCTTTTTCACTTCTTCGGCTTCTTTGGCCTTTTTCGCTTCTTCGGCTTCTTTGGCCTTTTTCGCTTCTTCGGCTTCTTTGGCTTCTTTCGCTTCTTTGGCTTCTTTAGCTTCTCTTGCTTCTTTTTCTTTCTGTTCCCGCTGCGCTTTGGTTTCGACCGTCAGGGTCGCCGCCGCGCTGTACACCGGGGTTGAACCGCCGGGAGCGGTGTTCGTGAACGCCGCACGGTACTCGTACCCGTTTTGAGTCGGCGCGACTTTCGAGAATGTGAGCGTGTCTGACGTGTCCCCCGCGAGGGAGCTCCAGTCCGCGCCGCCGTCGGTCGAGACTTCCCACTGGACTTCCGGTGTCGGGTCGCCGGACGCTTCCGCCGTGAATACCGCCGGTTCGCCTTCGAATACCTTCACGCTGACCGGGCTCTTTGTGAGAGTGGGGGCTTTTTCGTCGTCTGCCTTGACGGTCAGCTTCGCGGCGTCGCTGTTGATTGCGCTCACGGAGTTTTTGAAATGAGCGCGGTATTCGTAGTCGTTCTCGAGGGTCGTGACTTTCAATACCGTGAGGACGTCCGACGTGGCCCCTACGACGGCGTTCCATTCTGTGCCGCCATCCTTCGAGACTTCCCACTGGACCGTGGGCGCCGGTTCGCCTTCCGCTTCGGCTTCGAATACCGCGTTGTCGCCTTCGAGCACTCCTTCGTCGTTTTTCGGCTGCTTTTTGATTATCGGGGCCTCGTCGACATTCAGTTTCGTCTTGAACGTGATCTCCGGCGTCGTCAGATCGTCGGTGTGCACGACCGCTTCGACCGCCACTTCTTTCCCCGGTTTGGCGAAGATGTGGCTCACTTCGGCGACCTGCGTCTCCTCTTCAGCCGGAACCACGATCGTTTCGCCGCCTTCGCTGCCGAATTTCCATTCGACGCTGCGGACGTCCGCCCCCTGCACGTCCGCCGACAGGGCGACGGTGTTCGTGGTGTCCACGGTGCTGACCTTCGTCCCCTCGACGGTCGCTTCCAGGCCGGAGGCGGTTTCCTTCGCGGTCGGGCACCCCGTGCCGGTCGGCCCGAACTTGATGACTTCGGGGATGCTGGCGGCGAGAACCTCGATCCCTTCGTCGCTGGTGGCCGCCACCAGGGGGTAGTTCCCCGCCGAGCCTATCTCACAAGGTTTCGGTTCTCCCGACCCATTCCCCGGGCCCGGCACGCCGCCCGTCCAACCGACCTCTTCCACGTTCGTGTTTTCGCCTTCTTCGGTGTATTGCAGAGTGAGCACCGCGGCGTTGAGCGTCCCACCTTTCAACGTGCCTTCAGAGTTGACTTCCCAGACTTCGGCGTCGGTCACGAGCCTGCCCTTGCCGTCGCCCTCCGAGAAGATCGAGAGGGCGCCCCCGGACGAGCTCACACCCTCGTCGAACTCGAGTATTTCCTGCTTGAACGGGTCGGTTTCAAAGTCTTCAGGCTCTTCGAATTTGAAGATCTGTTTCGGGGGAGTCGATTCGAACGCCGATGGGACCTGCAGAAGTTCGTCGCCACTCTCAAAGAAGATCCTTCCGTCTTCGGTGACCACCGGCGAGTCGGGCTCTTCGCCTGCGACTTCTGGATCGACATACCTCCCGCCGAGGAGCGCGCCTTCCTTGCTCACGCGGTCCAGGGTCACGTGCTTGATGAATTCTCCTTCTTCCACCTCGCCGAGGATCACCACTTCGTGGGTTTTCGGATTGACCGCGATCCCGGACGGATTCAGAAGCGCCTGTCCCGCGGTTTCGGAGTTGCCCTCGAGCGTCGTGGTCGTCCCGAGCAGACCTTCCTCGTGTGCTTCTTTGCTCGTGCCTTCGGCGGGGACCAGCACGCCGTCTTCGGGCGTGGTCTTGAAGGCGTACAGGGCGCCTGCGACTTCGTCGTCCGCGTCGACGCTGGAGTAGCCGCGCTTGTATGCGACGAGCACGTACAGACGGCCTTCCTTTGCATCCACCGCGAAGCCGTCGAAGTCCTCCACGCCTGTGATGCCTTTGGGTAGGACTTTTGCGTTGGTGAGGTCGCTTCTCTTCAGCGTCACCGCGGCTTCGTACGCACCGCTCGCGCTGTACTTCTGGATCCGAAGTTCTTCTTCGTCTTCTCCTTTGGCGCCTTCGTCGCCGACGTAAATGCTGCCGTCTTCGGGATTGACCGCGAACGCATGCGCTTCTTCGCCTTCGAGTTCGAACGCCTTGCCCGTGTCGTTCGTCCCCTTGCCGGAGAAATGCGACAACTCGCCATAGGAGGCCCAGGCCGGAGCGCAGCCGGCGGCAGCCATCAGCAGAAAGCCCGTGAGGACGGGCAGCAGGCACCAGCGGAGGTTGCGGAAGTTCGCCATCATGCTCCGGTCGATCGATTGCACTCGATTGACCCTCGCACAAAGCGTCGGCGCCAGGCAAACGCCTTCACCATTCCGTTACAAGGACGGGACATGTGGACCGGCTAGCGCCTGCGCCCGAGCTGCCGGCTCATTCGCTGTTGAGCTCGGATCGTGGAGATCGTCGCCGGAGCGAGGCGCATCTCACGCCGCCCGCGACCGGCGCGCCTGCGCGCCGATGCGCCGGCGAACGCCGCGAGGATCACGATCCCGAGGATGTAGGCCGGTGCTGGCTCGTGTTCGGGAGCGCGATAGGCGTACGCCAGGTTGCTGACCGACTCGGGCGCGGACTCCTCCTCCTCTTCGCGTTCGACCGCCTCGACGGCCGAGGTCCCGCTCGGCGGTGTCGGGCGCGCCGGTGTCGGCACCGGCGGCGGCACGAACGGGGGCACGAACGCGGGAAGCGGCTGCGGCGCGAAGAACGCCTCCGCCGCCGGCGCAGGCGCCACACGCGCCGCGGGCGGGGTCACGGGCGTCGCGGGTGGCGGCGGCACCGGCAGGGGCACGGGCGCTGGCGCCGCCGCGGCCGGCGTCGGCGCCGGCGCCGGCGCCGGCGGCGGGGCAGGGGCCGGCTGCTGCGAGGCGGGCTGTACTTCGAGGGGTACGGTTTCGCAGGGCTTTCGCACGCTCCCCGGCTCGACCGTCACGGGCAGCGAGGCCGAGAGCCCGCCGGCCGCTATCGTCACGGTCGTCTGCCCGGCGTTGTAGGCGCAGAACAGGCCCGATTTGGCGTCGGGAATCGGCTTTTCGTTCGCGCCCAGGAGGGGGACGTTGCCCTTGGCGGACGCGGCGAGGTTCGCCTCCACGAAGTTGCCGACCTTCGGGTCCGACGAGCTGAATTCGTATTCGGGCAGCAGCCCGACCGTCCCGCACGCCACCCCCACGCAGTTCGCCGGGATCGTGATGTACGGATCGGTTTCGGGTGCGGGCCCAGGCGCTTCGGAGCGGTTGCCCGCGCGTGGACGACGGGCCAGCGCGGCGAACTGGGCCACCTCGCTGCGGCGCAGCAACGTCCCTTCTCTGGCTTCCATCGCGAGTTCCCCGACGTTGGGGATCAGCCTCGCGCTCACCGGAGCGACGTTGTCGTCCGGGTTGCGTTTGGCGACTTCGACTTCAGCCAGCAGGAATCCGCTGTAGCCGAGGAACGCCTCGCTCTTTTCGTCCTGGTAGCTGACATACCCGAGCGTGCCCGATCCGAACGTGGGAACCGAGCTCGGTCGGCCGTCCACCAGCAGCGCTTCGTGGACGTTCTCTTCGGGCGAGTCGAAGAAGTAGGCGGAGGCGCTGTTTTCTGCGTTGTCGAGCGCTTCCGCCACCTCTTCGGCGCCCCTGTTGTGAGCGGTGCTCTGCACATTGAGATCCGCGTTGCCGACGACGATCGCGGGATCGCCCGCCTGATGGGCGTCTTTGAGCTCATCCCCGAGCCATTCCACCTGGCGCGGCTGGACTTCGGTCGTGTCGTCGAGCACGATCACCCACACCGTCCCGGCCGGACCTTCCGACGGGAACGCGTAATAGGCCGACCAACATTCGGGCACCGTGCATTTCGGTTCGCCGAAGGGGGCGGGGAATCCCTTGAAGGCCTGCTCGAAGGAGAGCTCGCTCTTCGCTTCGTCGAGGTCGGTTTCGGTGGCGACGGCGTAGGCCGCGAGTTCGGGATTCACGGGGTCGCGCAGGATTTCCGCGTAGCGGTCCTGCTCTCGTTCATATGAGAACTTGTCCGCCGCTTCCGGCGGGCCGTTGAGCGCACGGGGGTTGACCAGGCGAGGGCCGGTGTAGAGAAAGGCCCGCACACCGGGTATCAATGTCTTGTTCCCCGCGCGTTCCAGCGCTTTGGTCAGCCACACGTCGGGGCCGATCCCCGCGTTGGCCCGATCGGCGCACGGCGCCGCGCACTGCGCGTTGCCGCCGATCGCGAAGATCGCCCGCGCGGCGGGATCGGTGCTCACCGGCGAGGTGCCTTCCCCGGGCGGCGCCGGTTCGCCGGGTTCGCCGCGGTAGCGCTCGACGTCGGCCGTGTCGAGCAGCCCTTCGTGGGGGGGTTCGCGTTCGACGAAACCGCCCACCGCCCACCCCTGCCCACCGCCGCTCGGGTCGACCAGCACCGCCGCGACGGGGTCGGGCTGGTAGACCATGTCGAAATCCCTGTAGTCGCCGGGTCCTTCCCTGACGTTGTTCAGTTCGTGCTCCTCGTCACTCCAGCCGGTCGCGGTCTGCCGCAGGACCCCGACTTCTTCCTCGTCGGGCAGCGGGTACGGCTTGGTCAGGACGGGCGGGAATCCCGGCGGCGCTTCGAGTTCGCTTTCGGATGTGAAGGTGTCGGGCGCGCTGCCGGTGGCGATCACGCGCAACGCGCCGTTTTCGCGGAACAGCGCCAGCGAGCCCGGTTCGACCCCACCGGGGAACGGCGTGGGGGTTTCACTCCAGGGAGCGCCGGGCCCTTCGCGCTCGTAGACCCTCCCGGACGCGCCGAATGCCGCGCCCCCGTCCGGCAGGCCGGCGACCACCCACGGCGCGCTGTCCGCGCCCAGGAGCTGCGCCGCACCCTGATCCACATGCCAGCCGGAGCCATCGTTGACGAGCAGGCCGCCGGTGTACTGGTTGATCTGGCGGTCGGGCAGGATGCGATAGGCGACGATCGCTTCCGAGCCGGCGAAGGCGACCGAGGTGAAGCTGGCGTGGGCGACTTCCGGCGGCAGGCACGGCTCGGGAGCACCGGATTCACAGGTGGGTTCCTGGGTCCAGCTCTTGCCGTAGCGGAGCAGCACGCCGGACTCGCCCACGGCATATCCCCGCGCCGGATTGCCGGATTCGAAGGCGATGGAGAGCAGGTTGCCGCTGAAGTTGCGCGGGGTCGCGGGGTCTGGTTCCCACAGACCCGTTTCGCCGCGCCACACCCACATCTGTCCGAGGCCGGTCAGCGTGCTGCGGTCGCCGACGGCGTAGGCGCGGTTGCGAGTCGGCCACGCGACCGCGCGCAGCAGCGGCGTTTCCCGCCGCCCGCCCGGCCCGAGCAGGCTTTCCGGCAGCCAGCCTTTGCCGGGCGTATAGCGCGCGACCTCCCCCAGATCGCCGACCGCGAGCGCTTCGCTTTTTTCGAGCGATCCGATCGGCGCTTCCGGCTGCGGAGCAAGCGCGAGCAGGGCGTGACGGAACGGCACCGACCACGGCTTGAGGCGGCTCGGCGCCGGTTCGGTGGTGAGGTGCACCGGCAGCTCGAAGTTTCCGAGCCAGCCCTCGCGCGGGTTGGAGAACGCGGCTCCGTATTGCCCACCCGGAGGGTGTTTACCACTGCCGCCGAGCGCGAGCACGCGCTTGAATTCGGTGCCTTCGAGGCGCAGGCTCACCCCTTCGCTGAGCCCGGTGATGACGCGTTCGCCGAACGGCGTCGAGCTCGAGGGGTTGGCCCAGGCGATGCTGCGCGAGGGACCGGTGGGCAGGGGTTCGGGAAGTTCGTGTTCGCATTTTTCGGTTCCGGACGGTGAGCGTTCGAGGTTGCACCAGGTGCTCATCGTGCCGTGATCTCCGCCTTCGGGCTTGAAGAAGATCGTCGTGGAGGCGTTGACTTCCGGGCGTTCCCCGTCGATCCACACACCCTGGCCGGTGACGGTCAGGACCTGGGTCTGTGTGCGTCCCTGCCGGGCGCCCGGGATCGTGAGCGGTTCCCCGGCGACGGTGATCGGTTCTCCGGGTTTGCCGCTGGGGGTCGACGCCACGGCTTCCCAGATCGGGGCTGCGCCGCCGAGCTGGCGGCGGAAGAGCGCCACCGCGCCCGGAGACAGTTCGCCCAGCAGCCATGCGTTGCTCGGCGAGCTGGCGCCGATGCCCAGCACGCGAAATTCCGCGCCGCTGACGCCACTGGGCAGTTCGATCTTCTCCCTCGTCCATTCGCCGGTTTCGCCGTCCCAGTGCAGGACCGCTTCTTCGGTTCCAGAGCCGCCTTCCCTGACCGGCACGACCAGTGCCCCGGCTCCTCCGGCGGCTTCATCGAGCGGGGCGACCAGCGGTGCACGCGTGAAGGAGAACAGGCGCTCGTCGGGTTCGAGCGCCGATTCCGCCCCGGGTTCGGTCTCGCGGAAGGGGTTGGCGGGGTTGTCGGGGTCGCGCACGAGCAGCACGTCCTTGCCGTCGACGGTGCCCACGAGCACACCCGCGCCATCGGGGGTCATCTGACCGGCGAGCGGGCTGGGGCCCGAGGAGGTGGCGTAGGCTTCCGGCGTGTCGAGCGCGAATCCGGTCAGGGGCTGACCGGCTTCGTTCTGCAGACCCGGTCCGAGCGTCCAACCCGTTTCGGGGACGTGTTCGTTGCGGGCGGCGTAGCGAACGAGCACGGCTCCGGCGGGCCCCTGGCCGAGCCCCCACGTCTCGTTCCCGCCGGCGCCGCCTTCCTGCGGTGTGGCGCCGATCATCGTCACGCGATTGGCCGGGACCGAGTCGTCGGTCTGGGCTGTCGGTTGCACGACGGATTCCTGGCCGGCGGCGCGGGACGTCCCGCCTGACCCGGGCAGGGCGCCCGTCAGGGCGAGCGCCAGCAGGCCCGCGATCAGCGCGGCCATGCCCAGCACGCGCCGGCGCGAGCGGCGCCCGATCAGGCTGGGGCGCCTCAAAACGCTGGTCCTGACGCGAGCAGCCCGAGCCCGTTGGGCAGCGAGAGCCTGCTGGGAAACGCCAGCGAGGTGGTGACCGTTTCGACGTCGCTGCTGAGGGTCGAGACCGTCGGCAGGGGAGCGAGCGCGTGGGTCTGCAGTTCGAGCTTCGTCGGCCAGCGGCGAACGCTCAGCCGCAGCAGCAGGCTGCGCCTGCCAGCCTTGAGCGTGCGCATCGGCGTGCTCGCGACCACGCTCCTGTGGCGCTTGGCGAGCAGCCGCACCTTGGCCTTGACCGCGAGGTGGAAGCTCAGTTCGAGCGTCGTGCCGTGAACCAGGCGCGTGCGCTCGTCCGAGAGCAGTGGCACGGCGACGCGCGCGAAGGATTCCGCCGTGGCCTTTTCAAGCGGCGCGACGGCGCTGGCCGGCTGCGATTCTTCTTCTCCGGAGTCGTTCACCGCCAGCGCGTCCGATTGGACCTGCGGAAGTCCTTCGTCGGGCGGGCGGTAGGTGATCAGCGGGCCGTTTAACGCCGGATCGCTGTCGAGGGGCAGCGTGCGGCTGCCCGCTTCGCTGAGATGGAACAGCCAGCCCTGCGTGGTCGCCATCCAGCAGTCGTTCTGTGCGGGGCAGAGGATCCTGGAGGCGGCGCCCTTCGAGCCGACGCCCTCTTCCCGTTCGCGCTCGGAGGGCAGCTGTTCTTCGGAGACGGACCCGTCTGGAGCGACATTTGCGACGCTCGCCGGCACCGTCGGCTGCGGCCTGTCGAAGTCCGTCTGCGTGTCGAGCGCCAGCCACGCGTTGGAGCTGCCGGGTTCGGCGGCGATCGCGGTCACGACATCCTGGTCCTCGGCCCACTGCGGCGGGTCGCTCGCCTTCACGACTTCGCCCGCTTCGGGTCCGAGCGGCTCGCTCCATTCGCCACCGGAATCTCGCAGCACGGCGACCTTGGCGGCCTTCGATCCCTTGGGTGGTGTTTCGAGCGGGCTGGCGGCCGCCCACAGCGCGTCTTCGTCGGCCGACAGCCGCAGGAAGCCGAGCGCCTGCGGAAAAGACCCCGGGGCGTATTCGGGTATGGGCCGTTGTTCGCCCATCGATGACGTCGCCTCGGGACGCAGCCCCTGGAAAGCGGCTCCCGTTGCGGAGATTTCGTTGAGCAGGTACGGATGTTCGATTTCTTCGATCGACGGTTCCCCTTCGCTTTCCTCCGGCGTGCCGAGGCTCTCGTATACACGGCCTGCGAAGGCGCGCATGTCCTGGATCGAGCGAACCCGCGTGTTGGGATCGGCTTCGAGCGAGCTGCCGTTCCAGTGCAGCTGGAACGCGCCGGGCAGCGGTTTGGGCAGCGGTTCTCCGCCGAACCAGCAGTCGCTCGAGCTGATGCACGTGGCGCCGTTCATCGCCTGATAGGAGCTGGCCTGAAATCCCAGCGTGGCGTATGAGTCGAGGATTTCCAGCTTGCCTGCGGCATTGACGCCGAAGCGGCACAGCGAATCGTCTTCCAGCGGCGGGGTCTTGTTTTCACCGTTGGCGGCCTGTCCCGGGCGCCCATCGGAGACCGTCCAGAATTCGCTGGGGGTCGATGCGGACGCCAGTTCCGTCGTTGCCGGCGCGACCCATGCGATCCGCCCATCGGTCGCGCCGCATTTGTTGGAGAGCTCGTGCCAGCCTTCGCCGTCGTAGTCCCATACTCCGGGAGGGACGGTGTTGCCGTTGCCGGCCGTGATCAGCAGTCCGCGGTTGGGGGCCGAGAACTCGATGTCGCCGATGCGACCGAGGCCGACCGGGGTTTCCGAGCCATGCACACCCAGGGGGGGCGGCGGCGGCTTGGGCTGTTCCAGGCGCCATTCCAGCCCCGAGGCGCCCGCGCGCGCGGCCAGCGGCCCGCCGGCGATCGCGGTCGCGACGGCGAAGGCCGCGACGATCAGCGCGCGGGCTGTCCGCGGAGCGATCATCGCCGATGCCTTGCCTTGGAAGCCACTCGCTTGGAGGCCCGCTTGGCCCGCGTGGGCTTGACCTTGCGCAGGAACGAGATGGCGATGCTCTGGCGCAGGGCCGGGTGCCCTGGCGCGGTGAACAGGAGGCTGGCCGTGGAGGACAGCCCGCCCGATCTTCCCGCCAGCGTCCGATAGCTCGGGGCGAGCGTGAGGGTCAGCTGCACGAGCCCGCCGGCGCTCGTTGCGATCGCCTCCTTGGCGCTTGCGACCTTTCGCTCGACCACGCTCTCGCTGGCGTGCCCGCGCTTGGCCCTCGAGCGCCTATGCCGGGCGGAGACCCGGACGGCGCTGTCGGCGGTGGCGCTCAGCTCCCCGGCGCCCGGGAGCTCGACATACAGGCGCACGCTCCCGTTCGAGAGCGACTCCGCGGTCAGGCCCAGGCGCCATTGCGGCGTGACCGGAGGGTTGGCTGACTGACCCCAGACGTACGTTTCGGCGGGTTCCGGCGAGAACAGCTTGCGCGAGAGGAAGAACGCGTCGCTGCCGTCGAGCGAGGTGCCTTCGGGTTCCTTGCTCGGTGTGTTGCCGTCGCCGTAGACGAGGTTGGAGGCGGTGGAGGAGAACGCCAGGACGCCCCCGTTCTCCGAGAAGGAGGGCGAGAGGGCGCCGTCAGCTGGTCTGTTCTTGTACGGATCTTCCCCGCTGACGCCGCTCCCATGAGGTCGTTCGCTGGGACCGCCTTCGTAGCCGACCGTGACGCGGGTGAGCGTGCTGTCTTCGAGGTCGACGTCGAACAGTTCGGCCATGCCGGGGACCGCCGCCGGTTGGCTGACGTAGTCGAGCGAGTCGAGCGGAAACTCGGTGCGTTGAGTCGAGAACGCGACCTGATTGCCTTTGGGAGAGATGGCCAGATCGACGATCGCCGCGTCCCCCGCGACTTCGCCCGTGTTGCCGCTGGCCAGCTCGGTCAGCGTGCGCAGGGCTTCGCTGCGGGTCAGCCCTTCATCCATGTTGGCCACATACAGGTCGTCGGCTTCGCCTTCGGCGGCGCGGCCGAAGTCCACACCGAGCGCGACCGGTTGCGCGGTCGCCAGGAACGCGACCGTGTAGCCATCCGCGCTGAGCTGCGGGAGCGCGTAATCGGCCTTGCCCGTCCACACTCCGTATTCGCCTTCCACCTCGAACGGTCCCAGGCACGGGTCCGACAACGAGGTCGAGCCCTGGACGCTGGCCTGGCCACTTTCGATGCAGGCCGCATCTTCCGGCTGCGAGCCTCCGGTCACCCGCCTGGTGGGGGCCAGCGGCCCGTCCGCTATGCGCCGCCACAGCGGCTCTGTGTATTTCGCTGGGGTGTCGCGTTCGCCCGGGAGCATCTCGGCCTGCTGGGGGACGGCGTCTCCCAGCCAAGCGACCGTCGTGCCGTCGGCGCTGATCGACGCCCCGAGCGCCGGGGGCGGTGCGTAGGCCCGCGGGTGAAATGGAAATTGCGTGACCGTCTGTTTGAAGACGGCCCCGAAGGTGGCGGCGCCTTCGGTGACCGACACCGGCCTGTCGGGGATGGCGTGACCGGTGCTGGGTTCGTATTCGACGCTCACGAGCTGCGTTTCGTCCGTCGCCAGATTGCGGACGGCGACCTGGAGGGCGGGCGTGGTCGGTTCGGGCGGTTCGGGAGAGTGTTCTTCGCAGTCGTTCATCGTCGCGGCTCCCAGCTGGCACGCGGCGAGATTGGATACGGCGGTCGTGACGAAGGCCACCTCCTGTCCGTTGGCGCTCATCGCCGAGCGTCCCGCGGCCACCGAGCCGTACTGCAGCGCGGGGAAGCCCGCTTCGGTGAGGTAGGTCAGGCCTTCGGTCTTGCCGTTGACCGCCGAGACGAGGCTGTACGCGCAGGGCTGAGCCGGGTGCGGCGCCTGTTCTTCGGTGCACGGCTGGGATTCGGGGACGTTCATGTTGCGCACGTACACGTCCGGGCCCTTGTTCCTGTCGTTCTCGGGAGCGAGCGGTGCGGTCGTCGTGAAGCTCACGTACTGCCCGCTTTCGCTGATCGAGGGCAGTTCGGCATCGCATGGCTCTTCCGCGACGCACGTGGGGTGGGTTTCCTGTTCGCTGCCCGGAACCTCGGCGCCGACGGCCACCGGCTGCACTTCCCCGGTCAGCAGATTGCGCCGCCAGACGCCGGTGAGCCCGGCGAAGTAGCCGTCGAAGGCGATGTACTGCCCGTTCCCCGAGATGGCGGGGTCGTGCGCGTAGAGAGCCTGCTGGAGTCCTGCTTCGCCGGCGAGGAAGCCGTCCGAGGCCATCCCTATGGGTCCGAACACGTCCGCGCTGGCGGCGGCGATCCTCACTAGGAGAGCCAGCGATGTGAGGAACACGGCAAAAAAAACCGAGCGCCTCATCGCACGCTCACCAGCTGCCGGACCGTGCCCTGGTTGCCGATGTCGTCGCGCACCTGCACGACGATCTCATAGATGCCGGCGTGGGCGTAGCGGTGATGGAACAGCTTGCGCCCGCTCGCGCGCCTACCGTCGCCGAAGCTGACCTTGACCGCGCGCGCGTCGACACCCGACTTGGCATCGCTCACGCGCACGGTCACGCCGTAGCCGCCCATCGCGCGGCTGACCTTGACCGCGGGTGGCCGCCCGTCGATCTTCAGCGGGAAGGGCGCCGTCAGCGTGGACTGCCCGTAGACGTCCGTCGCGAGCATCTGCACCTCGTGCGCGCCATCGCCGAGTTCGCGGGGATCGATCGTGAACGTGGACGCGCCGGCGGGAGTGGCGAGGCGATGGCCGTCCAGCACGACGCTGTAGCTCAGCGGCCCGTTGGCGCTGGCCGCCGGTTCCCAGGAGATCTGCGCCTGCGACGGTTTGATCCATCCCTTCGGCACGCTGATGACGAACGCCGATGGCGGCGCGCTCACCTGCGCGGCGACGATCGCCGCGTCGCCGAGCGGCCCCTGCTGGAAGGCCACGAGCCCGTCCCCCAGGCCCGAGCGCCCGACCGCCAGTTCCCCGATCGGGCCACCGGCGCCGCCACTCACGAGCGCCGTCTGCACGGCGCCGTCCGGGAAGTCCTCGCGGACGGCCACGGCCGGGTGTCCGAAGGGGTCGGCGCTCGGCCACGCCGAGACGCCTCCGCCTTCGGGGTTCATGACGCTCGCGGAGGGCAGTTCGCTCGCCGGGGCCAGTTCGGAGCCGACGAACGGCGGCCCCAGCGACAGCGTCCCCGACAGGCCGAGCGCGGTGCCCTCGACCACGCGCGGGGTGCCGTTGCTGTCGTAGAGCAGGCGCACGGATTCCTTTTCGTCGACGTCCACGCTCGGACGCCCGATCGAGGCTCCCTCGCCGCCCGAGACGGACGAGTCGGCGATGCTCGCCCCGAGGAACTCGACGCCGCTGGTCGATTCGCCGTTTGGCAGCTCGTTCAGGAAGATTCGCGGCCCGGGCAGCGGCGAGCCGGGCCCGGCGACCTGCCGGTAGGCGACCTCGGCCTGGCCGAGCCGCGAGAGCGCCACGCTCGGCGCGTCGGCGTCTTCCTCGATCGGCGCCCCGCTGAACGTCGTGGCGCTGACCGGCATCACGTAGTCGATGTTCGACCCGAACAGGCGCCGGGCGAAGATGCGCGCGACGCCCGTGATTTCGGGCTCCTGCCAGACGACCACGCCGTTGCCGGTCGGGCTGATCGCGATCTGCGGCGCGTTGGCCTGCGTGGGCGGGCGCATCGAGATCCCCGGGTCGCGGTTGACCGCTCCGAGCGCGGACCATCGTTCGCCGTCGAAGTGCGCCACGCGCACTTCCTCTTCGACGTCGCCTGGCCGCAGCAGCGAGATCCCCCCACCTTCCTTGACCACCCTGTAGACGACGTCGGCCTGACCGGTCGAGCTCATCGCGAGGTCGGGACTGGCGCCGACGCCCTGATGGAGCTCGCGGTCGACGACCTGCGCAGGCCCGAACGTCGAGGAGCCGGGGCCGAGCGTGGCGCTGAGCAGCTCGTCGACCGGCCGCTCGTCTTCCGAGGCGTACGGCGTGACCCAGACGACCACGAGCTCGCCTCCGTCGGCGGCCCCGATGCGCGGCCAGCTGGCGGCGAAGGACTCGCCGGTGTCGACCCGGATCGGCGCGAGCCATTGGCCCGCGACGTAGCGCCGGACGAAGACGTGGGCGACCCCTTCGACCTGCTTGAGGTACACCACTCCGCCGCTGCCGTCTTCGGCCATGGCGACGCCGCCGAAGCCGACGATGTCCTGGCTCGGACCGTCGAGGGTCACCGCCGGGAGGACCACCGCGCGGGCCGGCCGAGCGTGGGCCGCAAGCCCGATCGCGGCGAGCGCGGCCACCAGCGCGGTCGTGCACCGCCGATTCGCGAGCACCCTCCGGCTCGCCATGCTCTCGTCACTCATCGAAAGGCCCAAGATAGACACACCCGGATCGGTTGGACGCAGCTCGAATGTGTGCTTCACCAAAACGTCACGAGCCGGTCTGACGGGCCTCGTGGGCAGCGCCTCATTCTTCCGGTTTGCTGAGAGCGCCAGGCGTGGGGTTGAACGCGCAGCGGAAGTTCTGCGGTTCGGAGACCGGCTGCGAGCCAGCGAAGCCGCCCTGCTGGGCGTTGTCGTAGACGGTCACGTACTGCAGCGATTCGGGCTCCGGATCGGCGGGCAGGGGGATGGGGTTGGCCTGTCCCTGGCGGGGGTCCCCCGTCGCGCCTTCGCTGACGCCCTCGAAGCCGGCCGCCGCCGAGCCAGCTTCCGTGGTCACGAGCGTGGAGCTCATCTCGCGTTCGTCTTTCAGGCCGCGGCTCGGGTCCTGGTTGACGGTGGCGGTGTCCGGGCTGTCGTGGATCGTCGACTCCAGCTTCACGCGCGCGGCCGCGCCGATGAGTTCCCCGGCGCTGGGCAGCCAGCCACCCTCGGCCTCGCAGGCTTTGTTCGCCCAGATGAAGTTGTTCTTGCCGGCCTGCGCGTTGGTGAGCGGATACGGCGCCGAGTCGAGGCACCAGGTGCCGAGGTCGACCGTGTCCGGCGGGCAGCTGCCGGCGAGTTCTTCCGCGTCTTTGCCGTCGACCTTGGAGGCGTCGTGGACGGTCGGGATCGCCGCCGCGGGGAACTTCCTGTTCCTGCCCAGCAGCAGCAGGCCGCCCGCGTGTGGCGTGGTGCTGATCGTGTGGCCGTCGATCGCGCTGATCACCGCTCGCCTGGCCGCGTCGGCGAGCCCTGTCGTGGAGAACACGAGCGCGATCAGCGCAACGATCATCGCGGGTGAGGGCAGGCGCCGCCTCGGTGAGCGCGGGCCCCATCTCATTGCGCTTGCTTGGGATCGCGCGCCGGCGAGGGGCGACGCACGTCGCGGAGGTCGTCGAGGGTGACCTCGTGGACGGTGGAGAGCACGGCGTCGAGCGCGACGCCCGAGAGCGTCTCCTGCTCGAGCAGCGCGGTGGCCGTCTCCTCGACGGTGCTCCAGTTGCGGTCGAGGACCACCGCGGCGCGCGCCTCCGCGTCGCCCACCAGCCGCTCGACCTCGTTGTCGATCAGGTTGAGCGTCGCGGGGCCCACCGAGCCGAGGTCCTGCAAGGAAGCGCCGAGGAAGACCTCGCCGGACTTCTCGCCGATCGTCACCAGCCCGAGCGCCTCGGACATGCCGAAGGACGTCACCATGCTGCGCGCCAGCGCTGTCGCGGCATGCAGATCGTCGTGCACGCTCGTGGAGGAGTGCCCGAACGCGATCCGCTCTCCTGCCAGGCCCGAGGTGATCACGATCAGCTGGCTCTGCAGGTCGGGCTTGCTCATGATCACCTGGTCGCGGTCGGAGAGCATGTGCGCGGCGGTGCCCAGCTGGCGCCCGCGCGCGACGATCGAGAGCTTGCGCGTGGAGGTCGTGTGGCCCAGAGCCTCGGTCACGACCGCGTGGGAGGACTCGTGGATCGCGATCAGCCAGCGCTCCTGCTCACTGAGGATGTGGTGTTTTGCGGGTCCCGCGACCACCCGGTCGATCGCCTCCTCGAGCGTCGCCTGATCGATCTGCGCACGACCGTCGCGCACGCTGAGCAGCGCGGCCTCGTTGATCACGTTGGCCAGCTCGGCGCCGCTGAAGCCGGGCGTCTGACGCGCGACCTCCTCCAGCGACGCGTCCGGCGCCATCGGTCGCTTGCCGCCGTGCAGCCGCAGGATCTCCAGGCGTCCGTGCACGTCGGGTGTGTCGATCGTCACCTGGCGATCGAAGCGACCCGGGCGCAGGAGCGCCGGGTCGAGGATGTCCGGCCGGTTGGTCGCGCCCATGACCACCAAGCCCCCGTCGCCCGCGAATCCGTCCATCTCGACCAGGATCTGGTTGAGCGTCTGCTCGCGCTCGTCGTTGCCCTGGCCGATGCCCGCGCCGCGCTTGCGCCCGGCGGCGTCGAGCTCGTCGATGAAGATGATCGCGGGCGCCGCTTTGCGCGCCTTGCGGAACAGGTCGCGCACACGCGCCGCTCCCACCCCCACCAGCGACTCCACGAAGTCCGACCCGGACAGGGAGAAGAAGGCGGCGTCCGCTTCGCCGGCCACGGCCTTGGCCAGCAGCGTCTTGCCCGTTCCGGGCGGACCCACCAGCAGCACGCCCTTGGGGGCGGCGGCGCCCACCACGAGGTACTTGCTCGGATCGGCCAGGTAGTCGCGGATCTCGCGCAGCTCGGCCACCGCTTCGCCAGCGCCCGCGACGTCGGCGAACGTGATCTTGTCGGCCATGCCCTTGCCCTTCTTGCGGCCCTTGCCGGTGAACTGCGAGAAGGCCGCGATCCCGCCCGCGCCGCCGTCGGCGCCCATACGCGTGAACAGCGAGAACAGGCACACCAGCAGCAGGATCGGGATCAGGAACTGGACGACGATCGCCTCCGAGCCCTTGCCCGACTGCTGCTCGACCGATACGGTCGCGCCACTGGCGGAGAGTTCTTTCAGCAGCTGCTGCGTCTGCGCGCCCGAGGCCGGATAGGCGGCCCACAGCGGCTGGGAGCCGCCGGCGGCCGTGATCGCGGTGGTCGGTTCGCTGCCGGCCGCAGCGCTCGTCGCGCCCGCGGAGCCAGTCGCGCCGGCGTTGCCGGTCGCGCCAGCAGAGCCGGTCGCGCCCGCGGAGCCAGTCGCGCCAGCAGAGCCCGTCGCGCCCGCAGAGCCCGCAGAGCCGGTCGCGCCCGCGGAGCCCGCGGCGCTGGTCGCGCCCTTCGCACCCCTCGTCGCGGCTTCGTTGGTGGTGCCGAGTTCGCCAAGCGCACCGGCATCGGCTTCTTCGATCGCGCCGGAGGCGAGGACCTGTGGCGCGGTCGCGGCCGTGGTCAGCTCGACGCGGCTGTCGTGATCGAGCAGGACCGCCGTGGCGATGTCGTGTCTGGTGGCCAGTTTCTGCACCGTGCTGATCGGCACCTCCATGCCCGAGCTGCTCGGCCTGATGGCCCCGAGCAGCGTCACGAAGGCGATCGCCAGCCCGATCGACGCGACCAGCAGGAACGACGAGACCGGATCGCGGAAGACGATCCGGCGAACCCCGGAGGCGATCTCGCCAAGGGCGACGAGCACCGGGTTGCGCCGCTGGGCAAGGCCCGAGCGCACCGCCGCCTTGCCCGCGCTCGCGGAGCCGGCGCCGTTGCTGGTCGTGGATTTGGGTGGAGTGGGGTCGTCTGTCATTTTGGGGGGATCTGGTTTCCGTCGAGGACGCCGCGGGCGCCACAAGGGCAGCCGTGGAACACAGCGCCGATCGGACCGTCGCCAGGGTCACATGAGGCGAGCGGAAAAGCAATGGCGTTCACAAAAACGACACATCACCCCAACGGTCGTTCACGAGAAGCACACGGTCCAGCCGCGCGGCAACGTTCACAAAAACGAAACACCAACCCCACCGACGCGCGACAGTCTTCGCTTTGGGGTGACGTCCATCGCGCATAACCGCAACGATCAACACCTCGATCTGTTTGTGCCCTCCGAGCGTCCCAAGGCGCTGAAGTCACAGCCACCTTCCGCAACCAAAGGAGCAACAACCGTGCGCGCGCACCGCACCCTCACGCACCGCACCCTCATCCTCTTCGCAATCCTCCTGTTGGCCGCGCTGGGCAGCGCCGCGCCGGCGAGCGCCAAGCCCAAACGCCTGATCATCGACGGCTCGACATCGATGCTGCCGCTCGTGGAAAAACTCGCCGCGGCCTACCACAAAGCCTACCCCAAGATCCCCACGCCGAAAGTCGGCGGAGGGCAGACGGACATCGGCATCGACGACGTGGCCGCCGGCAGGGTCGACATCGGCGACGCCTCGCGCGACCCGATAATCGGCCAAGACCCCGAACACCTGGTGTGGAGCAAGATCGCCCGCGACGGCATCTGCGTGATCACCAACACCGCCAACCCACTGCCCGACCTGTCCCAGGAACTGATCCAGGAGATCTTCACGGGCGACGTGCGCGACTGGAGCCAGGTCCCCGGCTCGACCCTCACGGGTCCGATCGACCTGTTCGACCGCGAATCGGTCTCCGGTACGCAGGACGCCTTCCAGGACATCTTCCTCGGCGAATCCCTGAGGATCTCTCCCGCCGCAACCGCCGAGGACTCCGAGGGAACGGAGGTCGACGCGGTGGATGCCGACAAGAGCGCGATCGGCTTCACGTCCTTCGCCGCCACGCTCAACGGCGGCGTGCACACGGTCGACTACAAGGGCATCCCCTGCACTCTGCCCAACGCCAAGTCGGGCCAGTACGGCGGTGTGCGTAACTTCTGGATGGTCACCAAAGGGGTCCCCAAAGGCGAAGCCGCCAAGTTCATCGACTGGATCACCAAGCCCGGCAACCTGACCGTGCGCAAGATCGTCAGCTCCGAGTGGATCGCCATCCACTGACAGCAACGCCTTCCCGCGGCCCGCGCCGCACGCGCCGCTGGGCCACGGGAAGGACCGACCGGCGCGTCGAGCGCACGCTCGGCGCGCTGGCGGTAGCGGCGCTCGTCTTCATCGGGGCGATGCTCGCCACCGTCCTTGTCAAAGCCTGGCCGTCGTTCTCGCACAACGGTCTGAGCTGGTTCGGGCCCGGCGGCAACGTCGACACGCAGCTGCGCGCGATGGCGGAAAGCAAGGCGCTGCCCGGGCATTCGATCTACTACTTCCGCGCCTGGCCGTTGATCTGGGGCACGTTCCTGACAACGGTATGCGCGGTGCTGATCGCGCTGGTCGTCTCCATCCTCGCCGCGATCTTCCTGACCGAGTTCGCGCCGCCGGCGATCCGGCGGGTGCTCGACCCGGTGATCCGGCTGCTCGCCGGGGTGCCCTCGGTCATCTACGGGCTGATCGGGATCCTCGTGATCGCGCGGTACGTCGAAGACCACCTGCTCAGCGAGGCCCGCAAGGTGTCGGTTCTCAGGGTGGTGCAGCTCAACGGCAAGGACGTCATGACCGCGACGCTGATCCTCACGTTGATGATCCTGCCGATCATGGTCGCGATCAGCGCCAACGCCTTCGCCGCGGTGCCGCTGTCGTGGCGCGAAGGCTCGCTCGCGCTCGGGGTCAACCGCTGGCGCACGATCTGGCGGGTGTCGCTGCGCACCGCGCGTCCCGCGATCGTCGCGGCGACGATCCTCGCGACGGCGCGCGCGCTGGGCGAGGCAGTGATGCTCGCGATGGTCTCGGGCGGCCGCGGCTTCGCGCCCAACCTGCTCGACGGGATCACCGCCCTGTTCGAGCCGGTGCGCCCGCTCGCGGCGACGATCTTCGAGAACAGCGAAGGCCTGACGATCCCCGCGCTCGCGCACACGATCTACGCGATCGGGGCGGTGCTGCTGGTCTCCGCGGCGATGCTCTCGCTGGCCGGATGGGCCTCCAAACAGCGGCTCAAGCGCTACGGGATCCGCGCCTGATGGCCTCGGCCGAGCTCGCACCGGCTCCGCCGAGCGGCAGCGTGATCGCCCGCGCCCCGCGCGAGCGCACGAGCTCCTGGCCGCTGGCCGATCGCATCGGCTACTGGCTGTGCTGGGCGGTCGGCATCGGCCTGTGCCTGATCGCGCTGGCGATCGTGGCGTTCATGCTCGTCAAGGGGATCTCCTACCTGCGCCCGAGCCTGCTGGTGCAGTCCCCGGCGCCGTCGCAGGTCCAGAGTCAGAGCGGCGGCTTCCTGGACCCGATCGAGGGGACGTTGATCGTCGCGGTGCTCGGCACCGTGATCGCGGCTCCCCTGGGCGTGGCGATCGCCGCCTGGCTGTCGGAGTACCGGCGCCCGTCATGGCTCGCCCGGACGGTGGAGTCGGCGCTGGAGATCATCGCGGGCGCGCCGAGCGTGGTGCTCGCGCTGTTCGGGCTGCTGATCTTCGCGCAGGGCTTCCTCGGCTTCCTCTCCCAGAGGGCCGCCGGCGGCGCCGTCTACGGGCGCTCGTTCTTCGGCGCGGGCGCGGTCATGGCGGTGCTGGCGCTGCCGCTGATCGTCGGCTCCGCGCGCGAGGGCCTCGCGCAGCTGCCCGATCGCCTGCGGGAGGCCTCCTACGCGCTGGGCCGGACCCCCGCCACGACGATCCGCCGCGTCCTGCTCCCGGCCATCCGCCCGGACATCGCCACCGGCACCGTGCTGGGCATGGGACGGATCATCGGCGACACGGCGATCATCAGGATCCTGCTCGGAGCCGCGTTGACGATCCAGCCTGTGGGTGGTGTGCCCCTCATCGGCGCGCTGCGCGGCACCGGCTCCACGCTCACCAGCTACGTCTATGAAAACTCGCCCGCCGGCGAAGGCGACGCCCCGCAAAAGGCATACGCGGCCGCCTTCGTGCTGCTGGCGATCGTGCTGATCCTCAACGGGATCGTCACGTGGCTGACCAACAGGGGTGGGCGGACCGACGGAGGCGGACTGAGCCGCGCGTTCCGCCTGATCCCTTTCATGCCGGATCCATCGGGATGAGCCACCGCGTGGAGACACGATGGACCCGATGATGCCACCGCCCGTGCGGCGGATAGCGGTCGACCGCGACCCGTACGTGGCGCCGCCGCGACCCGCCGCCAACGGCGCCGCGCCCGCTCCGGCGGTGGCAACGCGGCTACGCACCGCCAGAGCCTCCTCGACGCACGTGCGCGAGCGGATGGCGATCGAGTCGGTGTGGCTGGCCTACGGCGAGAACTGGGTGGTGCGCGACGTCAGCCTGCCGGTGCGCCAGGGCGAGGTGCTGGCGATGATCGGCGCGTCGGGGTCGGGCAAGACGACGCTGCTGCGCTCGCTCAACCGCCTCACCGAGGTCACCGCCGGCGCGGCCCGCAGCGGGCGCATCACGCTCGACGGGCAGGACATCCACGAGCTCGAGGTCAACGACCTGCGCCGGCGCGTGACGATGGTCTTCCAGCAGCCCAACCCGTTCCCGATGAGCATCTTCGACAACGTCGCCTACGCGCTGGCCGAGCGCCCCGGCCGCGGCCGCCGGCGGCGGCGCAGCGCCGAGCTCGAGCACGCGGTGGCCGACGCGCTGCACCGGGCCGGCCTCTACGACGAGGTCGCCGGCGACCTCGATCGCTCGGCGCTGAGGCTCTCCGGCGGACAGCAGCAGCGGCTGTGCATCGCTCGCGCGCTCGCCGCCGAGCCGGAGGTGATGCTGCTGGACGAGCCGTGCTCGGCCCTGGACCCGATCTCCACGGCGACGATCGAGGAGCTGATCGTGGAGCTTCGCGAGAGCGTGGCGATCGTGATCGTCACGCACAACCTCCAGCAGGCCTTCCGCGTGGCCGACCACGTCGCGTTCATGCACCTCGGCGAGCTCGTCGAGTACGGGACCAGCGAGCAGGTGTTCGACCGGCCCTCCGCGCAGCGCACGCGCGACTACATCAGCGGGGCCTTCGGGTGAGGCGGGCGGCGCTCGGGCTCGTGGCGCTCGGGCTCGTGGCGCCGGCGCTCAGCGGGTGCGAGTCCAATCAGGAAAAGAGCGCCGCGCTGGAAAAGATCGACAAGCCCAAAGAAGAAGAAGCGTCGAGGCGCAGGGCGCTCGCCCAGCGCGCGCTGACGATCACGCGCCAGAGCAGCAAGGTGAAGGTGATCGCCACGGCCGTCGTGCACAGCTCCGAAGGAGACGCCGCGGTCGTGACCCTGCGCAACGCCTCGAGCACGCCGTTGCTCGACGTCCCGATCCAGATCACCGTCCGCAACGCGCAGGGAGCCTCGATCTACACGAACGCCATTCCCGGCCTGTCGGCGACGCTCAGGTCCGCGGCGCTGCTGCCGGCACACGCGGTGATGACGTGGATCGACGATCAGGTGCAGGCCACCGGCACCCCGGCGAGCGTCAGCGCGAAGGTTGGAGAAGGCACGCCGGCCACCGGCACGGCCCCACGGCTGAGCGTCGAAGGCGCGCATCTGGCCGCGGAACAGGCAGGTGGCGCCGAGGCCGAAGGCAACATCGTCAACCATTCGACCGTCGCCCAGGAGGAACTGGTCGTCTACGCGCTCGCGCGGCGGGCCGGGCGGATCGTCGCCGCCGGCCGCGCCGTCCTGGCGCAGGCTCCCGCGGGAAGCTCGAGCCCCTTCCAGATATTCTTCGTCGGCGATCCCGGCGGCGCGCGCCTGGAAGTCAGCGCGCCCGCCACCACGCCGGGCTGACGCGCCAGCGGACGCGGGCCCGCTCAGGCGGTCGGACGCGCGAGCACGCCGGCGGCTCAGGCAGCGAGCGGCGTCGCGGACGGCTCGGCGGCGGCCTGCAGATCGTGGGCTGGTGAGGCGTCGAGCAACTCACCCGCGAGTCGGTAGCCGATGCCGAAGTGGGTGTGGACGTAGCGCCAGGATGGGGAGGCGCGTTCGAGCTTGCGGCGCAGCTTGTGCACGAACACGTCCACCGAGCGGTCGTTGCGGATCATCTCCGCACCCCACAGGCATTCGTAGATGTGCTCGCGAGCGAGCACCTCGCCGCCGGCGCGCGAGAGCAGTTCGATCAGCTGGTACTCGCGCCGTGTCAGGCGCAGGCTGCGCCCGCGCACGAACGCCTGGTACTGGTCGGGGCGGATCTCGACCTCACCGACGACCACGGGCTCGACCTCGCGGGCCTCCGGTTGGCGGCGATGCGCGGTGACCGCCTCGACGCGCGCGATCAGCTCCTCAGGATGGCAGGGCTTGCTCAGCCAGTCGTCGGCGCCGAGCCGCAGGGCACAGACGCGTTCGGCGACCGTCGAGGAGCCCGTGCAGACGACGACCCTGACGTCGGGCCGCTGCTCGCACAGGCGCGCCAGCCACTTCCAGCGCTGGGGGCCGAGGATCGCGATGTTGACGATCAGCGCATCCACCTGCATCGAGGCGAGCGTCTTGGCCGATACCCGCGCGGGCAGCACCCGGTGTTTCCAGCCCAGCCGCCCCATGCGGTTCGCGAGCACCACGAGAAAGCCCGAGTCGCAGTCCAGGATCGCGACGCGCAGCGCCGAACGCTCGTCGGAGTCGCGGCCAAGCTCCCGAACGGGCGCCGCCCGCCGGACGCCCGAGGCGCGGCCACTGTGCGGCGCCGCGGCACCGTCCGCTGCACGCGACGCGCGAAGGCGAGTAAGCGCTGAAGTCTCCATACCCCATTACTCCGATCTCCAAACAGGACAATTGCAACACGCTTTTTACAGGAAAGTTGTTCACAATGCAAGTCGAGATTATGGGACTTGTAAAGAAAGCGTGAAAGCAGCCCTGCTCAGGTGGCGCCCGACCAGCGCGCGAGCCGTCGCCGTCTTCGGGCGCGCGGCCTTTGCCGAGCGCTTGGCGGCCGTCAGCGCGGTCGCCGGCGCTGCTTGAGCGTGATGCCCTCCAGCACGTGCGCGACCGTCTCGCATGCGTCCACGGCGGCCTCGAGCGACTCGAAGATGTCCTTCCAGCGGATCACCACCATCGGGTCTATGCCCCCCGCGAACAGCGAGGCGACACCGTCGCGCTGCAGGCGGTCGCCCTCGTTCTCCAGGCGGTGGATCTCCACCAGATGGGGACCAAGCTCGGTGCCCGTGCGCAGGCAGCGCAGCGCCTGCGCGATCTGCTCGCCAGCGCCGACCAGCACCTCGGTGAACTCGACGGCCTGCTCCATCGGCGCCTCCACGCCGTAGAGCCCGAGCTGCGCGGCCACCTGCTCGGAGTGGTCGACGATGTCGTCGAGCGCGGTCGCGAGCGCGTATCCGTCGCCGGCGTCGAACGGCGCACGCACGCGCCCGCGCCCGGCGAGCCGGTGGATGATGTCGTGGGTGATGCGATCGCCTTCCTGCTCGCACACCTTCAGGTCCTGGGCCAGCGTCGCGCGCTCGGGATAGTCCGTCAGCAGATCGCGCAGCAGCAGCCCTGAGCGCTGCACGTTGCGCCCGGCCTCCTCGACGAGGGCCATCAGGGTGGGGTCGACGCCGCGGCGCAGGAGGCTCATCGGCCGAGGATATTGCCACGCGCGCCCACCGCGCAGCGCCCGCACGGCCGGGGCCGCATCCCGGCCACACCGAGGCCAGTCCCTTTACGGATTTTTCACAGTGAGATCACGAGTTTGCAACGCCTTCACCGCCGCGGCGTGCGACGCTTCGCGTCGTGGCGGCCTTCCCCGAGAGCACGGACATGACGGCGGACGTCCTCTATGCCGGCGAGCTCGAGATCAGGCTGGAGGAAGGGCTGGTGCTCGCCACCGGACAGGCGCTCACGCTGTCGGTGCGGGAGTTCGAACTGCTCGTCGCGCTGGCCAGGCGCCTCGGCGCGATCATCACACGCGAGGAGCTGTACCTGAACGTGTGGGGCGGCGCGCTGCGCGCGGGCGACCGCTCGGTGGACGTCTACGTGAGCAAGCTGCGCGGCAAGCTCGAGGATGCGCTGCCCGACCGCCGCTTCATCCACACGCACCCGGGCTTCGGATACCGATTTCAGCCGCAACCTTCGCGAAATCAGCCGCAGCCTTCACGAAATGTTCACATGGAGGCCACGGGCGGTTGAAGAGACTGCTCCTGCCATGCCGGGTAGGCGGATAGGCGCGGGACATCCGCGCCGCCAAACGACAATCCAGCCAGAGGAGACGTAGTGATCAAGAACAAGTTGGGCGCGCTCGCAGGTTGCGCGATACTCGCGTTGGGCCTCGCCGCATGCGGAAGCTCCAGTTCCCCAAGCAGCTCGAGCAGCTCGACCTCCAGCAGCGCATCCGCGACCATCTCCGGGGCAGGCTCCACGTTCGCGGCGCCCGTCTACGAACAGTGGGCCTCGTCGCTGTCCCCCCTGACCGTCAACTACCAGGCCGTCGGCTCGGGCGCCGGCATCACCTCGCTCGAGAGCAAAACCGTCGACTTCGGAGCCAGCGACCCGCCGCTGAAGGCGGCCGACGAAGAAGCGATCGCCAAGAACGGCAGCCCGGCGGTGGAGATCCCGATGTTCCTGGGCGCGATCACCGTCTCCTACAACCTCCCCGGCGTGAAGACCGGCCTGAAGCTCGAAGGCAAGACGATCGCGGACATCTACCTCGGCACGGTCAAGACCTGGAACGCCGCGGAGATCAAGGCGCTGAACCCGGGGGTCGCGCTCCCCGACACGCCGATCACGGTGATCCACCGCTCGGACTCCTCGGGCACGACCGACGGCTTCACGGGATTCCTGTCGGACGTCGATCCTGAATGGAAGAGCAAGGTCGGCGAAGGCAAGACCGTGCCGTGGCCGATCGGCACGGGGGCCAAGGGCAACGCCGGCGTGGCGGGCGCGGTCCAGCAGACGGTCGGAGCGTTCGGGTATGTCGAGCAGGCATACGCGCTGGCGCACAACTTCACCTACGCGTCGGTCAAGAACAAGGCCGGGGACTTCGTCGCGCCGACGCTGGCCTCGACCAGCGCCGCCGCCGAAGGCGTGACCGTACCGGCGAACCTGGGCTTCAAAATCAGCAACCCGTCCAGCCCCGCCGCCTACCCGATCACCTCGCAGACGTTCATCGTGGTCAACAAGGACCTCTGCAAGGCGGGCATCCCGGGCGGCGAAGCGGCCGCCAAGGGCGTGGTCAAGTTCCTCGAATACGGGCTCGGCAGCGCAGGGCAGTCGGTCCTCGCCAAGGCCGACTACGCCGCGCTGCCCGCCGCGATCCTGGCCAAGTCCAAGGCAGCGCTCGCGGGCCTGCAGTGCAACGGCACGGCGATCGGCTGATTGTGACTCCACGGCCCCTTTCGGGTGGACAAGGGGCCGTGGAGGCAGCAATCGAAACGGAGCTGATCTTGTCGGCTGGAGGTCGTCAAACGGTTCGCCGCGACTAGGAATCGCATGGACGCCGCAGCAATCCCAGGCGGTGGCCGCGCAACGCTCGCGCGGTCACCGCTTGCGCGTCTCCCTGACCGCGCGCTCAAGTACGGGCTGACGGCGCTCGCGGCGCTGATCCTGGCGCTGATCGTCTTCTTCTTCATCCGCTTGGTCGGCGAAGCCCGCCCGGCGTTCGCGAAGGAAGGCGTGTTCGGCTTCGTGTTCGGCAACGACTGGAACGTCGGCGCCGAACACTTCGGGGCGCTGCCGCTGGTCGTGGGGACGCTGATCACCTCCGCGCTGGCGCTGCTGATCGGCGTTCCCGTGGCGGTGGCCACCGCCGTGTACGCCACCGAGCTGTGCCCGCTGCGCCTGCGCGCGCCGCTGACGGTGCTGGTCGAGCTGCTGGCGGCCGTGCCGTCGGTCGTGTACGGCCTGTGGGGGATCTTCTTCCTGGCCCCGAAGCTCCAGGGAGCCGAGCAGTGGGTGGCCGACCGTCTGTCGTTCGTGCCGTTCATCGGCGGCGGCCTGGTGACGATCCCCAACTACTTCATCGCCGGGCTGGTCCTGGCGATCATGATCCTGCCGATCGTCAGCGCGATCAGCCGCGAGGTGATGAGCACGGTGCCGGCCGACCACAAGGAGGCGGCGCTTGGGCTGGGGGCCACCCGCTGGGAGATGATCCGCATGGCGGTGCTGCCGTACTGCCGCTCGGGCGTCGTCGGCGGGGCGATGCTCGGTCTCGGGCGGGCGATCGGCGAGACGATCGCCGTGACGATCCTGATCGGCGACGCCCCCAAGCTCGGCAGCCACCTTTTCGCCCAGGGCTACAGCCTCGCGGCGGTGATCGCCAACGAGTTCGGCGAAGCTCAGGGCCTGCACCGCTCGGCGCTGTTCGCGGCGGGCCTGGTCCTGTTCGTGCTGACGCTGCTCGTCAACGGCGTGGCGCGGGCGCTGGTCGTGCGCGCCGCCCGCGCCACCAACTCGCAGGCAGGCACTCGGAGCTCGACGGGCGCGACCGCGCTGGCGGCCGACACGGCGGCGGGCGCGTGATGAGCGCGCACGGCGCCTCGCCCGAGCTGTTGGCGCGGTTCGACGTCAGCCCCTCGCGCCGGCGCAGGGATCGGATCGCGCGCGCGAGCATCCTGGCCGCGACCGTGCTCGCGCTGATCCCGCTGGCGCTGATCGTCTACTACCTGCTGCGCAAGGGCCTGGGCTCGTGGAGCGTGAGCTTCTTCACGACCGACCCGACCGGCAACACGTTCTTCGGGAGCTCGAGCATCGGCGGGATCAAGAGCGCGATCCTCGGCACCGTCGAGATCGTCGCGATCGCCTCGGCGGTCGCGATCCCGATCGGGGTCGGCGTGGCGGTGTGGCTGGTGGAGTACGGCCGCGGCAGCTGGTTCGCGAACACTGTGCGCTTCTTCGTCGACGTGCTCACCGGCGTGCCGTCGATCCTGTTCGGCCTGTTCATCTACATCGTGCTGATCGTCGGCACCAGGAGCACCTACGCCGGCTACAAGGGCTCGCTGGCCCTCTCGCTGCTGATGCTGCCGGTGGTCATCCGCTCGGCGGAGGTGATCCTGCTGCTGATCCCGGCCGCGCTGCGCGAGTCGGCGCTGGCGCTCGGCGCGCCGCGCTGGCGGGTGATCTTCAGCATCGTGCTGCCGACCGCGCTGCCGGGCATGCTCACCGGCGTGCTGCTCGCGGTCGCCCGCGCGGCGGGCGAGACGGCGCCGCTGCTGTTCACCGCGGCCGCCACGCACAACACCAACTTCAACCCGGGCGGGTTCATGAACTCGCTGCCTGTGCAAATCTACAACGACGTCATCTCGCCGACCACGGCCGTCGAACACCGCGCGTGGGGCGCTGCGCTCACCCTCGTCACCATGATCCTGCTGCTCAACCTCATCGCCCGCCTGATCTCGCGAAGGAGTCGCCTTGCATGACACCCGACGGACCGCTTCCGGAGGTGGCTGACGTGGACCCCGAGAGCCGCTCGGAGCTCGACCCGGAGCTCGACCGCCAGGAGCAGGGCTCGCCCGAGACGAGCCCGCGACCGACCCTGCGGCGCATCACGGGTGCTGCCACCGGCTCGACGCCCGCCGTCGGCGATGCTGACGTCAGCGGCAACGCGCACATCGAGGCCAAGCCCGGCCTCGGCGTCAGGCTCGAAGGGCTGCGCGCGTTCTACGGGGACGCCGAACAGGTCAAGGGCATCGACCTCGAGTTCCGCGCCAACGAGGTGACCGCGATCATCGGGCCGTCGGGGTGCGGCAAGTCGACGATGGTGCGCTGCATCAACCGCATGCACGAGGAGATCCCGGGAGCACGCGCGGAAGGCAGGGTGATGCTCGAGGACCTGGACGTGTACGACCCGTCGGTGGACGTCGTCGCGGTGCGCCGGGCGGTGGGCATGGTCTTCCAGAAGCCCAACCCGTTCCCGACGATGTCGATCTTCGACAACGTCGCCGCCGGGCCGCGGCTGAGCTCGCGCGGGCGCGGGGACCTGCGCGGCAAGGTCGAGGCGGCGCTGCGCGACGCCGGCCTGTGGAACGAGGTCGCCGAGCGCCTCGACGAGCCCGGCGCGGGGCTGTCGGGCGGCCAGCAGCAGCGCCTGTGCATCGCGCGCTCGCTCGCGGTGGACCCGGAGGTGATCCTGATGGACGAGCCCTGCTCGGCTCTGGACCCGGTGGCGACGCTGAAGATCGAGGAGCTGATCGACGAGCTCAAGCGCAGAGTCACGATCGTGATCGTCACGCACAACATGCAGCAGGCCGCCCGCGTGGCCGACCGCACGGCGTTCATGCTCGACGGCAAGCTGGTCGAGATCGGGCCGACGCAGGAGATGTTCACGAAACCCACCGATCCGCGGACCGAGGAATATGTCACCGGGAAGTTCGGCTAGCGACGACTTCCCACCCGCGAGCTCCGCTCCCACGGGCACGGCGACCGACCATGCGGACGGCGGGCGGAGTACCAACGAGAGCGAGGGCGGGCACGCACAGGGGCGCGCGCACTTCCAGGCCCAGCTGCAGGAGCTCGAGGCCAACGCGCTCGGCGGCCTGGACCTGATCGTCGAGCAGCTCGACCGTGTGCTCGAGGCGCTGCACCACCAGGACGTCGAGCTCGCGCAGATGGTGATCGCCGACGACGACCGCGTCGACGGCCGCTACCTGGAGGTGCACCAGGGCATCCTCTCGCTGCTGGCCCTGCAGGCGCCCGTCGCCGGCGACCTGCGCCTGGTGGCGGCGCTGCTGCACATGATCAAGCACATCGAGCGCATGGGCGACCAGTGCGTGAACATCGCCAAGCTGATCCCGCTGTCCGGGTATGAGCCGCCGGTGCACCGCGAGCTGCTCGACGCGCTCGCCAAGATGGGCGCGTTCGCGCGCTCGGAGGTGGTCCAGTCGAAGGCCGCGTTCGCCGCGCGCGACGTCGGGCTGGCCGAAGACCTGGTGCGCCAGGATCGCGAGATCAACCGCCTCAACCGCGACATCTTCCGCCTGGCGATCGAGATCGGCGATGATCCGGACAGGCGCGAGTGGGCTATGCACATGACGCTCGTCGCCCGCGCGCTGGAGCGGATCGGCGACAACGCCGTGGACATCGGCGAGCAGGTCGCGTTCGTGGTCACGGGCCTGTTCCGGGAGTTCCCCGCCCCCCGCCCCCCGGGCCCCCGCACATAGCGGCGCCGCCTGTGAACATCCTGTTACGTTCGCTTGCAGGGCTGTCCGGCGTCCCTTCGATCGCTTACACTGCGCCGCAATGAGCTCGAGTGTGAGCGCCGGAGACGTGGGGGGCGCATCGGCGGCGCCGGACGGCCCGGGCGGCGCCGCGGGGTCCCTGCGCATCGCTGTCCTGGATCGCGACAGCGGCTTCATCCAGGTTCTCAGCAAGCGCCTGGACCGGCTCGCGTGGGAGCACCGGGTGCTCGCCAGTCCGGTGCCGGCCGACGCGGTCGTGTCGATGCGGTTGAGCGCGCTGGTCGTCGACCTCGCGGTGCTCGGGCCGCAGGCGTGGGGATGGCTCGAGCGGCTGTGCGAGGCGCTGCCCGAGCTGGGGATCATCGTGTGCACCGGCCCTTCCACGGTCGCCCAGCGGGTGCGCGGCCTGCGCCTGGGCGCCGACGACTGGATCACCAAGCCGTGCCATCCCGAGGAAGTGATCGCCCGCGTGCAGAGCGTCGTGCGCCGCCGCCGGCGCAGCGCCAACCGCACCGAGACGAAGCCGATCGTGGCGGGCGAGGTCGAGATCCGTGCCGACCGCTTCCAGGCGTTCGTCGGCGAGCGCAGCATCGACCTGACCAGGCGCGAGTTCGAGCTGATCGAGCTGCTCGCCGCAGCCGAGGGACGCGTGCTCGAGCGCGAGGAGATCTACTCGCGCCTGTGGGGCTACACGATGGTGCGCGGCGACCGCTCGGTCGACGTGTTCGTGCGCAAGCTGCGCCAGAAGCTCGAGAAGGCCTCGCCCAGCTGGCGCTACATCCACACCCACTTCGGCATCGGCTACCGCTTCGCGGCCGAATCGGTGGAGGTCATCGACGCGAGCGTCGTGCCCTCGTCACTCCCCGCCGAGTGGGGAGCCCACGACCTCGACGGCCGCGTCGGCGATCAGGCCGAGCTCGCGGGGCCGCAAGAGGGCGACGAGCTCACCGTCCGCGCCCTCTAGGCGCGGCGCCCCGCCCTCCAGCCGTACGATCGCAAGGCCGCCCTTCTTGACGTCGGCGCGCGCGCCGGTGAGTTCGCCCACGAGTCGTGAAAGGTCGGGCTCGTGCCCGACCAGCAGCAGGCGTCCGTCCGCCGGCACGGCCGCGATCGCGTCAAGCGCCTGCACGGCCTCGAAGCCGCCGGCGAGCGGCGTGTGGAGGGTCAACCGAGCCTGCTGCTCCTCGCTCCATGCCTCCGCTGCCAGCTCCGCGGTCTGTCTCGCGCGCACACGCGGGCTGAACAGCACGAGGTCGAACGCCCCCTGCAGGCGCCGGATGGCGATGCCCGCCGCGCGCGCCTGCTCGCGCCCCCGCTCGGTCAAGCGGCGCTGTGCGTCCGTGCGCGTGCCATGCGGCTCGGCCTCCGCGTGACGAAGTAGCCATAGCTGACGAGCCATTGCCCTCCGCTGGAGCCTACCGTGTCGCGGAAATCCAGGGGGTTTGCGTTTTCAGGCAGCGCCAACACGGCCACGTTCGATATTGTCGATCGACTTTGTCGGGTTCTCGCATTGCGCTGGCGGCCGTCAGCGACCAGGGATGGAAGCAGATTGGCGAGCTCGGCCTGGCGTTCGTGCTCTCCTCGCTGATCGGGCTGGAGCGCGAGTGGCGCCAGAAGTCCGCCGGGCTGCGCACCCACGCGCTGGTGGGCATGGGCGCGGCGCTGTTCATCATCATCGGCAAGTACGGCTTCAACGACGTGCTGAGCCCGGGCCGGGTGATCGTCGACCCCTCGCGTGTCGCGGCCGGGGTCGTCTCGGGCATCGGCTTCATCGGAGGCGGGCTGATCTTCGTCCGCGGCGACATCGTCCGCGGCCTGACGACCGCTGCGATCGTGTGGACGACCGCGGCGATCGGCATGGCGTGCGGGGCCGGGCTGATCCTTCTCGCGCTGGCGGTCACGGCCGCTCACTTCGTCGTCGTCTTCCTGTACCCGGCGCTGGCCGCGCGCCTACCCCCGTCCCGCTACCTCGGCTTTCGACTGCGGGTCGTCTACGAGGACGGCCGCGGCATCCTGCGCCAGATCATCACCGAGAGCACCGGATTGGGGCTGGCGATCCACCGGATGGTCACACAGCAGATCGAGGGTGGGCGGATCGCCGGCGTTCCGGCCGTGGCGGTCACCTTCGAGGTCCGCGGCAAGCCGACGATCGAGGAACTGACGGTCGCGCTCGACAAGCTCGACGGAGTGCTCGGGGTCGAAACCACCGACTTCATGGATGACAGCGGCTGAGCGCGGCCGTCAAGATGACCGGCTCGCGGCGGTTCTGCTGTAGCTTGAGGAGCGTATGAACGGCGATCGCGAGCACAACCGGGACGACCGGGCGACGGTCATCACCGCCGCCCCCGACGGCGGCGCGGATTCGTCGCACCCGCGCCCGTCGCACATGGACCCGTCGCACGCGGACCCGTCGCACCCGCTCCCGTCGCACACGGACCTGTTGCCGGACCAGTCGCCGACGCCGGACCCCTCGCTCGTGGACCCGTCGCTGTACCTCAACCGCGAGCTCTCCTGGCTGGACTTCAACGACCGGGTGCTCCAGCTGGCAGAGGACGAGCGCACGCCGCTGCTGGAGCGGGTGAAGTTCTGCGCGATCTACACGACCAACCTCGACGAGTACTACATGGTGAGGGTCGCCGGCCTGCGCGATCAGATCGACGCGGGCGTCGAGAATCCCAGCCAGGACGGGCTGATCCCCTCCGAGACGATCGCGCTGATCCGCGAGCGCGTGCTCGGGATGAGCCAGCGGCTGACCGATTGCTTCGAAGGCAGGCTGCGCCCGGCGCTCGCCGGGCACGACATCCGCCTGGTGGGCGTCGACGACCTCGACGACGATCGCAGAGCGGAGCTCGCCAGGCACTTCCAGAGGGCGATCTTCCCGGCGCTCACCCCGCTGGCGGTCGCGCCCGGGCGTCCGTTCCCCTACATCTCCAACCTGTCCCTCAGCCTGGCCGTGCTCGTGCGCGACCCGATCAGCGAGCAGACGGTGTTCGCGCGCGTGAAGGTCCCGACCGAGATCCTGCCACGCTTCGTCACCCTCAAGCAGCCGGCGCCGGAACCGGCCCTGCTGGTGCCGCTGGAGGATGTGATCGCCCACCACCTCGACGCGCTGTTCCCGGGCATGGAGATCGTCGACTACGACGTCTTCCGGGTGACCCGCGACGCCGACCTGGAGGTCTCCGACGACGCGGCCGACCTGCTGCAGGCGGTCGAGGACGAGCTGCGGCGCAGGCGCTTCGGCGAGGTGGTGCGCGTCGAGGTCGGCGCGCGCGGCTCGAAGCAGCTGCGCGAGGAGCTGGCGGGGCTGCTGGGGGTGCAGGAGGAGGAGGTCTACCCGGTCGACGGCCTGCTGGACATGGGCGCGCTGTGGCAGATCGTGAGGCTCCCCGGCCACACAGAGCTGCGCGAAGAGCCGATCGTCGGCATCACCCACCCGCGCCTGCTGCGCCACGAGGGCCAGCGCCCGGACGTGTTGGGCGCGATGCGCGAAGGCGATCTGCTGGTGCACCACCCGTACGTGTCCTTCGCGACCTCCGTCGAGCGCTTCGTGGAGCAGGCGGTGGCGGATCCGAACGTGCTGGCGATCAAGCAGACCGTCTACCGCACGAGCGACGACTCGCCGCTGGTGCCGGCGCTGATCGACGCGACCGAGCGGGGCAAGCAGGCGGTGGCGCTGGTGGAGCTGCAGGCGCGCTTCGACGAGCGCATGAACATCCACTGGGCGAAGGCACTGGAGGAGGCGGGCGTGCACGTCGTCTACGGCCAGCCGGCGCTGAAGACACACGCCAAGTGCGTGCTGGTCGTCCGCCGCGAGGGCGACGGCGTGCGCAACTACGTCCACATCGGCACCGGCAACTACCACTCGGCCACCGCGCGGCTGTACACGGACTTCGGCCTGTTCACGACCGACGAGCAGATCGGCGCGGACGTGGCGGACATGTTCAACTACCTCACCGGCTACGGACGTCCGCTGCACTACCGCAGGGTGCTGATGGCCCCCGACCACCTGCGCGAGGGCATCATCGAGCAGATCGAGCGCACGATCGCCGCGCACTCCGACGAGCACCCGGCGCGGATCGACATGAAGATGAACTCGCTCGTCGACGGGCGCTGCATCCGCGCCCTGTACGCGGCCTCGCAGGCGGGCGTGCAGGTCGACCTGAACGTGCGCGGCATCTGCTGCCTGCGTCCGGGCGTGCGGGGCGTCTCGGAGAACATCAGGGTCGTGTCGATCGTCGGGCGGCTGCTCGAGCACTCGCGCATCTACGCGTTCGAACGCAACGGAGAGCACACGATCTACATAGCCTCGGCCGACCTGATGCCGCGCAACCTCGACCACCGCGTCGAGCTGGCCGTGCCGATCGAGTCCGCCGAGCTGCGCGCCGAGCTGCTGGACACGCTCGAACGCGCCTTCGCCGACAACCAGAGCTCCTGGGACCTGGACAGCGAAGGCGCCTGGCACCGGCGCTCGCCGGGCCCCGAAGAGGAGCCACGCAACCTTCAGCTCGAGCTCGCGGAGCTGTATGCGGCGCGCGGCGGCGACGAGCGGCCCGTAGGGGATCTCGAGACGGCGTCGCTGGGCGCGGGCGGGCGCTGAGCGGCCCGCGGCGCGGCAGCTTCTTGATCTCTTCGGGCACGTACTTTCCGACGACGTCTGCCGTTCGGGCCAGTGTGGATGAAGGCAAATGCATTAGCGGGTACGCGGCTGTGCAGGCGCATCAAGAAAAACCGACAATGTCCTCTGTGCGATCCGCCGAGCGCATCCGCAAAGTCGTCTCAGCCAGCGATAGCGGATGAGCACCCGCAAGTCGCTACTGGCTATCACGCTCGCCTGTGTCGCGGCGGTTCTCGCCGGCTGTGGTGGTAGCGCGTCATCGACAGCAGCAATGACTGCCCAAGCGCACTTCGTCGCGTTCGCCAAGGTCATATGCCGCGAGGTCCAAGGGGAAGACAGGTCCGAGCCCGACTACGCTGGCTTCAGGGCGAAAGGTGCGAGGCTTCGTGCCCTGATGTTGTCAGCTCACAAGGCACCTCGTGTCGCCACGTTGATCTCGGACCTCGCTGCACAGCAGAGAGTGCACGCCGCGCTCGACAAGGCCATCGGCAAGCGCTCCAGCCGGGCATTTTTCGGCGACGCGGCCAGCACCCTTACCCGACTACTGAAGGAATCCTACCGGTCCGAAGTCAAGCGCTACGCCGACGAGAAGGCCCTCGGGATCGCCTGCATCGGCCGGCCTCCCCGGAAACCAATCGAAGGCTAGCGCCAGGGCCGACGCCACACACCTGCACGGCCGAGCGTCGGTTGTGTCGCACTTCGCCTCGGGCTTATGTTTTCGACGCGGATGCAGACTATGCGGCTGCCGGCAAGGTGTCCAGCGCCGCCTTCAACTCGTCCACCGACTGGTAATCCAGCCCGAGCATGTGGTCGTGGCGATGGCGGACGATGCCCTCCTCGTCTATGACGATCACGGCGCGCTTGACGCCCATTGCGTTCAGGGCGCTGTATTTGCGCGCCACGTCCTTGTCCACGTCGGCGAGCAGCGGCACGGTCAGGGACTCCTTGGCGATGAACGCCTCGTGAGAGGCTACGTCCTGCGCAGAGATGCCCACGACGGTCGCACCCAGTGCCGCGAAGGCGTCGGGCCGATCCCGGTACGAGCAGAACTGCTTTTTACAAACGGGCGTGTTGTCGCCCGGGTAGAACAGCAGCACGACGCGCTCGCCGCGATGCTCGGACAGCTTGAACGGGCCGCCGGTGCCCTGAAGCTCGAAGTCGGGTGCCTGCTCGCCGACCTGCGGGGTCTTGGCCATCCCCGCCACCCTAGCGGATGCGGTAGAAACTGAGCCGATGCGCGCCAGCCGCCTCACCAGCCTGGGCCTCGCCTGGGCCGCCTGCGTGCTGGCGGCCGGCTGCGGGAGCGCCACTCCGGCCGAGGTGTCCACGCCGACGGTGGGCGTCGCCGCGATCCCCGCCGCTGTCCGCTCCTCCGCCACGGAGCTGCTCGACTGGCCCGAGTTCGGGCTGGACCCGCAGCGCAGCGACGTCAGCGAACTCGCGACCGGCATCACGCCCGCCAACGTCGCCCACCTGCGCCACATCACCGTGGCGCTGGCAGGAACCGTCGACTCCTCGCCGATCTACCTGCATGGCGTGTCCGTGGACGGCGCCGTCCACGACGTCATCGTCGTCACCACCACATACGGCAGGACCCTGGCGATCGACGCGAACAGCGGCAAGATCCTGTGGACGTTCACCCCGCCCGGCTACAGCGGGTGGGCGGGCAGCGCGCAGATAACCGTCGCGAGCCCGGTAGCCGACCCCGACCGGCGGTTCGTGTACGCCGCCTCCCCCAACGGGCTGATCCACAAGCTCTCGCTCGCCGACGGCAGCGAGGACCGAGAAGGCTCCTGGCCGGCGAGGATCACGCTCGAACCTGTCCACGAGAAGCTCGGCGCGGCGCTCAACATCGACGGTCCCGACATCGTGGCCGCCACCAGCGGCTACATCGGCGACATCCCGCCCTACCAGGGGCACGTCGTCCTCGTCAGCCGCTCCAGCGGTCGGCTGCTGAAGGTGTTCAACACGCTCTGCGCCAACCGCCGCGAACTGCAGGTCCCGAGCACCTGCCCGGCCAGCGACTCGGCCATCCTCTCGCGCGGCGGGCCGGTGGTCGAGCCAGGAGGCTCGCGGATCCTGATCGACACCGGCAACGGCCCGTGGAACGGCACGACGGACTTCGGCGACAGCGTGCTCGAGCTGAGCTTCCCCACCCTGACCCTGCGCCAGTCCTTCACGCCGACCGACCAGGAACACCTCAACACCAGCGACGGCGATCTCGGTTCGAGCGCCCCCGCGCTGCTCGGCGAAAACCGCGTCGTGCTGGCCGGCAAGGACGGCATCATGCGCGTGCTCGTGCTCTCGCGCCTGGACGGCCACCCCCCGTCCGGGGCGCGCGCGCAGGTGCACCCGCTCGGCGGGGAAGTCCAGCGGCTTTCGATCCCCGGCGGCGGCGAGCTGTTCACCGCGCCGGCCGTCTGGCGCCGGGATGGGCGCACGACCGTGTTCGTGGCCGACGAACACGCGACCGCGGCCTACGTCCTGCGCGGCGGGAGGCTGTACCGGGCGTGGGAAGCCGCCACCCCGGGAACCAGCCCGGTGATGGCGGGCGGGCTGCTGTACGTCTACGATCCCGCCGCCGGCGGGATCTACGTCTACCGGCCGGGCTCGCCGCGGCCGATCGCCAGGCTGGCGGGCGAACCCGGCCACTGGAACAGCCCGATCGTCGTCGACGGGCACGTCGTGGAGCCCGAGGGCGACGCCAACGACCACCAGCTCACCGGTGCGCTCGAGATCTTCTCGGTCGGCTGAACGCGAGCCCGTCCTCACGCGCTCCGCAGCGAGCCGGGATCGCGCACCCACCACGGAATCCTCGATGCGCTACCCGCCGCCGGCAGCCCGTTCAGGGGCAGGCTCTTGGAGCAGATGAACGCCAGCCGTCGCTGACGGCGGTAGTCCTGCATCCCCGAGTAGTCGCCGATGCTCGGCTCCAGCGGCACTGTCTGAAAGCCGAACTGACCGGCCAGATCCGCGACCGCCTCTCTGCTCGGGATCAGCACCAGTGGGGATTCCAGGGCATCGCGCGCGTCGTACAGGCTCGAGACCTCGAACAGGCTGGAGCGAGCTCGGGAGACCGCCGTATCGATCACGATCAGCTCCGCTCCAACCCGTGACATCAGCTCGAACAGCTCGACGGGCTTGGCGACGTGATCCATCAGGCCGAGGCACAGCACCAGATCGAAGCGCTCGGCGAAATCGTGCTCGAACACGTTTCCCTGCTCGAAGCGATAGCGAGCCCGGTCGATCCCCTTCGCCTCGAACACCAGATCGGCCTGGTCGAGGTAGCGCTGCTGACCGTCGACTCCGAGAACGAAGTCGGCCCCCGCCTCGACCGCGTGCAGCGACCAGAAGCCCGCGTTGCATCCCAGGTCGAGCACGCGATGCCCGCTCAGCGACCCTCCGGTCAGCGCAAGCAGCGGATCGAAGAAGTAGCGCCGCCGCTGCTCCTGGCGATTGACCACCCCCAGGTCCGGTATCGGCGTGCTCACGCCGTTGTCGAACTGGAACCTGTAGCGCCATCCGGGAAACGCGGCGATCCGCTCTTCGAGTTCACGAGCCTCCATGGGGATAGCCTGACAGGCGTGATGGAGCAATCGCTCGCAGGCCAGCTCCTGCTCGCCTCCCCGTCGCTGCGCGATCCGAACTTCGCGCGCACGGTGGTGCTGATCGGCGTGCACAGCGAGGACGGAGCGATGGGCGTGGTGCTCAACCGCCCTTCGACGGTGACCGTGGGGCAGGCGGTGCCGCAGCTGGAGCAGGCGGTGGACGAGCTCGAGCTCGTGTACGTCGGCGGTCCGGTGCAGTCGAGCTCGATCGTGTTCCTGGCGGAGTTCCTGGACCCTTCGCCGGCCGGGTTGCTGGTGCTCGGTCGCATCGGCTTCCCGGCGCCCGACGCGGGCATCGAGGAGCTGGCCGAGGCGACGGCGCGCCGGCGGGTGTTCGCCGGACACGCCGGCTGGGGCCGGGGCCAGCTCGACGCCGAGGTCGCCGACGGCGACTGGATCGCGCACGCGGCCCAGCCCGAGGACATCTTCACCGAGGTCCCGGAGGAGCTTTGGAGCCGCGTGCTCACCCGCATGGGCGGCCGCTACGCGCTGATCGCCCGCATGCCGCTGGACCCCAGCGTCAACTGAGCGGGCGGCCACTCGCACGCCGCTTGGCCCGAGTGTCGCCTGAGCCGGCGGCTACCCTAGTCTGAGCCCCCTGCCGCCGACCCATTGGAGTCCTCCGTGTTGAAGCTCGCCCGCTGGTCGACAACCCATCGCAAGTACGTCGTGCTCGGCTGGGTGGCGCTGCTGCTCGTCGTCAACGTCTTCGCCCAGACCGCCGGCACGAGCTACTCCAACAACTTCACGCTGCCCAACTCCGACGCCCAGCGCGCCGCCGACCTGCTCCAGCGCAGCTTCCCGACCCAGGCGGGCGACCGCGACCAGATCGTCTTCGAGGTCGGCTCCGGCAGCGTCCGCGACCCGGCCGTGCAGGCGCACATGAGCGCCATGTTCGCCGAAGTCGCGAAGCTGCCGCACGTCACGAGCGTGATCAGCCCCTACGCCGGCGCCGCGGCCGGCAGGTCGATATCGGCCAACGGGCGGATCGCGTTCGCGACGGTCGTGTTCGACGAGAAAGCCAACCTGCTGCCCGAGAGCGCCCCCGAACGCGTCGTGCAGGTGGCGCGCGCGGCCGCCAGGGGCGGGCGCGACCCGATCCAGGTCGAGCTCGGCGGGCAGGCGATCGAGGCCACCGAGCAGGTCGGCTTCGGGCTGTCGACCGCCGTCGGGCTGCTCGCGGCGATCGTCGTGCTGCTGCTGACCTTCGGCTCGCTGATCGCCATGGGCCTGCCGATCGTGACCGCGCTGTTCGGACTCGGCACCGGCCTGGGGGCGATCGCGCTGTTCACGCACGTGGTCGACACGCCCAACTTCTCCTCCGAGCTCGCCGCCATGATCGGCCTCGGCGTCGGCATCGACTACGCGCTGTTCATCCTGACGCGCTTCCGCGAGGCGTATGCGACCCCTGGACCGACCTTCCAGAATTCGCGCGAGTCGGTCGTGCAGGCGATCGACACCGCCGGGCGGGCGGTCCTGTTCGCCGGCTCCACGGTAGTGATCGCGCTGCTCGGCATGATGCTGCTGGGCGTCGACTTCCTCTACGGGGTGGCGATCTCCGCGTCGATCGGCGTGCTGCTGGTGATGCTCGCCTCGCTGACGCTGCTGCCTGCGCTGCTCAGCATGGCCGGCCCGCGTGTCGCCGCGGGCGGACGGCGGGCGCGCGCCCGCGCCAGGGCCGCCGAGCACGGTGGCACGCCGGCGGCGCCGATCGCCGCAAGCGCCGCGGCCGGCACCCCCGGCACGACCGGTACGGCGGGCGCGGGCACCGCGTGGCTGCGCTGGAGCGCGTTCGTGCACCACCGCCCGCGGACGATCGCGACCGTGGCCGCGCTCGCGATGCTGGCGATCGCCGCGCCCGCCACCGCGCTGCGCCTCGGCTCGAGCGACGCGTCCAACGACCCAGCCGGGCAGACCACCCACCGCGCCTACGAGCTGCTGGCGCAGGGCTTCGGCGAAGGCTTCAACGGGCCGCTGCTGATCGTGGCGAAGGTGCCGAACCCGAAGCGCGAAGCCGCCGAAAACGGCGTGCTGGCGCTGGCGGTGGAACACGCGCAGAACGCGCCCGTGGAAAGGCTGCGCGCGGCGATCGCCGCCACGCCGGGCGTGGTGTCGGTCACGCCGGCGAAGCTCAACGCCGCTGGCGAGGTCGCCACGATCACCGTCTACCCGCGCTCCTCCCCCCAGGCCTACGCGACCACCCAACTCGTCTCGCGGCTGCGTGACACGGTCATACCGCCGATCGCGGCGCGCACCGGCATGACCGTCTACGTCGGCGGCGTGACCGCCGGCGCGGTCGACTTCGCGACCACGCTCGGGCACAAGCTGCCGCTGTTCATCGGCGTGGTCGTGCTGCTGTCGGCGCTGCTGCTGATGATCGTCTTCCGCTCGCTGGTGATCCCGCTGCAGGCGGCGGTGATGAACCTGCTCAGCATCGGCGCGTCTCTGGGCGTGATCGTGGCGATCTTCCAGTGGGGCTGGCTGGGGGGCCTGATGGGCGTCCAGAAAGGGCCGATCGAGTCATTCATCCCGGTGATGCTGTTCGCGATCGTGTTCGGGCTGTCGATGGACTACGAGGTCTTCCTCGTTTCGCGCATGCACGAGCGCTGGACGCACACACGCGAGCACTCGCGCGCGGTCGCCGAGGGACTGGCGCTGACCGGACGCGTGGTGACGGCGGCCGCGGCGATCATGGTGTGCGTGTTCCTGTCGTTCATGCTCGGTGAAGACCGCATCATCAAGGAGTTCGGCCTGAGCCTCGCAAGCGCCGTGTTCCTCGACGCGCTGATCGTGCGCTGCATGCTGCTCCCCGCGGTGCTGGACCTCGTCGGCAAGGTCACGTGGAGCATCCCCGCGCGCCTGGATCGCCTGCTCCCGCGGCTGAACATCGACGGCAGCGCGCCACACGGCGACGCCGCCACACAGCAGGAGCGCGGCGCCACGGTGCCAGGCGGCGCATCCCCACGCGGGCGCCCCGGCGTTGCCACAGAGGGAGCGGAGGGCTGAGCCGACGCCAGCGGGCGGCGGCGCTCGCCCTCCTGCTCTGTGTGGTCGCACTCGGCGCGCGGCCGCCCGGCGCCGGCGCGGCCGGCGCGCTCGCTGGACGCTCCGCGCTGGTGGTGTTCGCGCCGGCCGGCGAGTCGGAGCTCGCGAGCGTCAGCGGCCTGTCCGTGGGGATCATGTCCGCCAGCCAGGGCCAGTACTCGACCGGCCAGCTGGTGCTCGACATCGGCCAGGGCGCGCGGGTCGCGACGTCCGCCTATCCGACGCCCAGCCCACCGGAGCTGTCGCTGACGCCGTCCGGCTCCGGAGCGGTGGTCGCCGGCTGGCAGGCGGCAGGCAGACGCGCCGAAGGCGCGCCCCAGCTGCTGCGGCCGGGGCTGCTCGCCGCCCAGATACCGGGCGGGGCGGGCTACGCGGGAGTGACGGGCGCCCAGGACCTCGACGGCGTGCTCGCGGCCGAACGGGATGGGCGCATCGCCGCCTTCTCGCTCGGACCGGCGTCCACGCTGCTGACGCGCGTGGCCGCCCTGCTCCGCAGCGAGCGCCTCGTCGTCGCCGATCTGCCGGGCGGAGCCGAAGGCCGCGCCGACCTGCTCGCGCTGAGCCACAAGCGCGCGGCGGGGGAGCTGTTGCTGGTCCTCCAGCGCGTCTCGCAGGCGCCCGCCGGCGAGCTGCTGTGGAGCGCCGCCGGCGGGCTCGCCGGAGGCGGCGGCAGGGAGCTGAGCTCGCAGAGCACCAACGAGCGCGGGCTGATCGCCGCGTTCGACCTGGCGCCCACGATCCTCGATCATCTCGGCGCGGCGATCCCGGCCGACGTGCGCGGCAAGCCGATCGTGACCGACGGCCCGCTGCGCTCCGCCAGCCTGCGGGCGCTGATGGCGCGCCTGCACGTGATCGCCGGGCGGCGACTGAAGGCGCTCGGGTTCCTGTTGGCCGCGTGGGCGCTGCTGCTGCTGTCGGCGGCGCCGTGGCCGCGTGCCCGCGCATGGGCGATGCGCGCCGGCGCGCTCGGCGTGCTGTGGACGCCCGTCGTCGTACTGATCCCGGCGGCGCTCGAGCCGAGCGCGCCGGCGGAGTACGCCATCATCGCGCTGGGCAGCCTGGCGCTCGGCGCGCTCACCGACGCGCTGGTGCCGTGGCCGCGCGCCGTGCTCGCCCCCGCGATCGCGGCGATCCTCGCGCTCACGACCGACGCGCTGGCGGGCACGCAGCTGCTGATGCGCTCGCTGCTCGGCCCGGACCCGATCCTCGGCGCGCGCTTCTACGGCATCGGCAACGAGCTGAAGTCAGGGCTGGCGGTGCTCGTGCTCGCGGCCGTCGCCGCCGCGCTGTACCCGGCGGCGCGGGGCCGCCGCGCGGCCGTGGCGATGTCGGGCGCCGGCGTGCTCCTGGCCGTGGTGGAGGGCTCCGCGCGGATCGGCGCGGGCGTCGGCGGCGTGATCCTCGTGAGCTTCGGATTCGCGGTCGCAACCGCCATGCTCGCGCCCGGCGCGCTGACGCGCAGGCGCGCGCTGATCGTGCTGATCGCCCCCGTCGCCGGGCTCGCGGGGCTGGCGGCGATCGACCTCGCGACCGCGCACGGCGGCGGCCACTTCACCGGCAGCGTCCTGCACGCGCGCTCGGCGAGCGACATCCGCGACATCCTCGTCCGCCGCTACAGCGCGGCCTGGGGTGAGCTGCACAACCACGTGATGCCCGGCGCGACGGCCGTCGCACTCACATATGGCGCGGTCGGCGTACGCCGGCGCGAGCGCCTGCTCGCGCCGGTCGGTGGCGATCCGGCGTGGCTCGCGGCGCTCGCCGGCGGTCTTGCCGCGGGCGTCGTCGGAGCGCTCGTCGAGGACTCCGGCCCGGTCCTGCTGGTCGTCGCCGTGATGGCGCTCGGGTGCGTCGTCTCGTATCTGTGGGGGAGGCCCCGCGCTGAGATCAGGCGCGCAGGGTCGGGATAACTGGCGCAGTCGGGCGAGCTGGCGCGGCCGGCGAAACGCTACTCGTCCAGTCCCGGGATCGGCTCGATCGGGAGCTCGTCGTAGAGTCCTTCCAGTTCGGCGAGATCCACACGATCCTGGGGTCGCCCAGCCAGGCGCTTGAAGCCGACGACGCTGGCAAGCGACGCGACGCGAACCGCCTGCCCGCACCACTCCGTCACCTCGCCTCGCCTGGCGACGGTGTCGTAGTCCAGCGGTGGAAGCCCGCCGCGCATGATGTCGACGATGCCGTGACGGCTGTTTATGCGTAGATGCTGTCCACTGGCAACGTCCTCAGGCGTGAGCACCTTGTCGTCGCGCAATCGCCTGCCGTCCACCCGCTCGAGGAAGCGCAGCACCGCAGCGTCCGCATCGGGGCCGTCGGGCACGAGCAGGTCGCTGTCCTTGGTCGCGCGAACGTGACCGTGGTAGATCACGGCGAAGCCGCCGATCACCACATACTCGAGCCCGACAGCGTCGGCGTCGGCTACGACGCCGGAAAGATCAGGACCAGAGAGCGCGTCTTGGGGCATGGCCGGCACGTATCGACGCGGCGAGCAGGGAGACCGCCTGCTGCGACAGCCTCTGGCCGACCTCCAGTCGCTGGGCCGGTGTCAGCGCCATGTTGCTGGCGCGAAGCTGCTCGGCCTCTTCCCGGTTGATCTCAGCCCACTCCTCCTCGTGACCGACCGACAGGAGCGGGGTCTGTGGTGCGGGCTTCATAGCTTCATTCTACCGGCGGTCTCGACCGCATGACCACGCCGCCCTCGTCACGCCAGCGTTGTACGTCTCGTGGCAGCGCCGATCAGACCAGCCGATCTCGCTCGCGTCAGGCACCGACGCTGCGGGCGAGGACGTAGATGCGCGCCTTGTCTGGGCCAAGATCGAGAGCCGCGTAGATCACGTCGGAATCGCCTGACGAAAGGCCGATATCAGCTGTGGCATTCGACGGCCACGTCGAGCGCCGCGCACACCTCTCGCATGCGTTCGCCGCTGAGTCGTCCGACACGCTCCACGAGGACCGCGACGGACACGCTCTCGACAGAGTCAAGGTTGATCGAGGATCGGCGGGGGACTGGATCGTCGTCGGGCTCTAGGACGACCTCGCTAGCCAAGCCGCGAGTGGTGGTCGTGCACGGTGCAACAAGCGCTCGTCTCAATCGCGGGATAGCCGCATCACGGGAGAGCACCACAACAGGCCGCCGCCCGATTTCCGGCAACTCGCACCACCACACCTCACCCCTCGCGGGAAGAGGGCCACCGCTCACGATGCTGCGGCCGCCTCTCGAAACGACGCCAGATCGCCCCATGCATCGGGCTCCTCGAGAGGGTGTTCGTCGTAGGCCGCGTATGCAGCATCGATCTCGGCTGCACGATGGCGGTCCAAGAGCGCCGCCAGCGCCTGATCGAGGACTGCGGCATCGGTCAACGGCGCGAGTGCCTGACGAGCGCTCTCCAGGAGCTGCTCGTCAACGGTCGTGCTTACCCTCGTCCTCGCCATGCCAACACTATGCCACATGTATGCCATGCTGGCCGCATTGCGGCCAGTCGTCTATGGAGCCAGCCGACCCCAAGTCGAACCGTTCGGCGCGGCTTCCCGGCGGGCGCATGGCGCTGGCCGACAGTGCGTGATGGGGCGTCAGTCCGTCTGAATCAGCTGCACCGGCAATCCACGCGCGGCAGCGTTTCGAGCGAGCCGCCCGTCGAGCGTCCATAGCTGCGTGCCGAGTTCTTCGGCAAGCACGACATACGCCGCGTCATAAGCGCTTCGACGCTCAAGACGCTGCGCCATCGCCACGACCGCCGGCATGTCCCCCAGCTGATGCAAGACGATCGGTACTGCGCCGATGCGCTGCGAGGCATCGGCAACGGCCTCCGACATGAGCTGTCCGGCGGACACCGCCTGCGCCAAGGCGCTCGCTGTCTCATAGCGCAACAACACTGGAGCGTGTAGCTCTTCGCCTTCGGCCTTCCAGACACGCAACAGCTCCTCAATGGCGACCGCTCGCTGCCGATCGAGCGCGAGCACGATGAGCGCGTTGGCGTCGAGGACGACGCTCAACTGTCGCTGCGTTGTTCGAGCTGCGTCCGAGCATCCCGCGCGAGCACGATTCCGTCGATCTCAGGCAGCCTCGCGCGGAACTCCGCGAGGCTCTTGAGCGTAGTCTCAAGGTCCTGCTCGCCGTGTGCGGCGAGGTCGGCGCGCACCAGCTCGTCTGCCAGCGCGTCGGGGTCCACGCCACGCCGCTGCGCCTCGGCATACAGCAGCGCGTAGGAACTTTCTGGCAGGTGGATCGTTCGCGTGGCCATGCGCGGATTGTACGACCCCCATCGCAGCGACCACGGTGCGTGGTTCGACCACCGTCAAGGCTGCACCGCCGAAACCGCTGCAAATCGGGACTATGGAGCCAACCGAAGTCAACGCGACCCGCTTTGCGCAAGTGCCTGGCGGGCGGATGGCGCTGTGGCCCACCAACGTTGCTTCTGGCCCTCAGGCCTAAGAAGGATTCGCGTTCTCGGCCGCGAAGTCCAGCGTCAGCGCTCCGAGGGAGCGCTTTAGCTTGCCTTGACCTTAGCATCGTAGCTCTGTAGCATCGTCGCAGCCTCGCATACCAGAGGGCTCGGACGACAAAGGAGCCACGTGGCCCAAAGTCAGGTCAACGTACGGTTGGACTCCCGCAAGCTAGAGACGCTTGAGGCGGCTGCATTCGTTGACGGCCGAAGCGTGGGTGACCTGATTCGCGCGGCCGTTGAAGACCTAGCGGACCTCCTTCAAGACGACGTGGCGGTACAGCTGGCTATACAGGCACGGGATGAGCGTCAGCGGAAGTCTCGATCCACGGTCGTCGGGTTTCCTACAAAGCATCGTGCCGGACGGGCATCCGGTGGCTAGGGCCGCTACCCCCGCGCAGGCAAAGTCACGCTCAGGCGCGATTGAGCGAGTGGTTGCTCGCACGAACCGGAATCTCGCCGGGCGTGGATTTGTGCGCCTGCCAGAACGGATGACGCTGCGCTCCCTGCGTCAACAGTTGGCACCATCCGTGTTCATCGGGCACGGCAGCTCGCCCGTGTGGCGCGAGTTGAAGGACTTCATTCAGGATCGTCTCGCAGTGCCCTGGGACGAGTTCAACAAGGTCTCGACCGCTGGCATGACGAACGTAGCCAGACTCACTGAGATGCTGGACGGTGCAGCGATCGCGCTGCTTGTACTGACAGCCGAGGACGAGAGGCTCGACGGCTCGACGACTGCTCGCCAGAACGTCGTACACGAGGCGGGCCTATTCCAAGGTCGCCTGGGATTCAGTCGCGCGATCGTCCTGCTCGAGGACGACTGCGAGCAGTTCTCGAACATAGATGGGCTCGGACAGATTCGGTTTCCGAAAGGGAAGATTGCAACGGTCTTTGAGGATGTCCGACGAGTACTTGAGCGAGAGGGCATCGTCAGGCCGTGATCGTCGGGACACGCAAACGCATCTCGCGCGCGCCCAGTAGAGGGCCAACCTGAGATCGCCGTCACTTGCTCAAACTCGCGCCAAAGACGCAGTTGCAGACAAGTGTCTATGGAGCCAGCCGGAATCGAACCCCGTGCCGGCTCTCAGGCGGCGCAGTCCCGGCACGCCCCATGCAACACGATCTCGTGCTCTGACACGGCCAGGGGCACACGCTCGCTGAGACTCGTGATCGCACGCTCGAGGTCGGGATCGGAGAACGGCATGACAACGCCGCACTCGTCACACACGAGGTGGTGATGGTGCTGGTCGCGCTCGCACACGCGCTCGTAGCGGACCATCGCCTGACCGGTCTCCACGCGCTGGACCAGCCCCAGCCCCTCCAGCTCGTCGAGGATGCGGTAGACGCTCGCGCGACTGACCGGCCGTGGGGAGCGCGTGCGCGGCGCGTCCTCGCGCAGCGCGTCCTCGATCTCGATCGCCGTGAGCGCGCACTGCTGTGCGGCGAGGAGCTCCAGCAGCGCGCGCCGCGCGCCGCCGCGCTTGTGCCCGGCCGCGGCAAGCGTCGCCTCGGCGCGCTCGAGCCACTCCTCCGGGGCGCCGGCGTGGGCGGGAGAGCCGGCGGGGGTGGGGGCATCGACGGCGTGGGAGCTCATGTGACGATGGTAGACGGCGGCGTCGGGCTCGCTGGCGGCGTCGGGCTCGCTGGCGGTGTCGGGCTCGCCCCGCCCCCGGGCCAGGCGACGGTCACGACTCGGCGCCGGCGCCGGCGCCAGGCGGCGTATCCGCGACCGGCGGCGTAGGACACGGCGCTGAGGCTGCCGACGTAGAACCCGACGGGGTAGTCGGTCTCATACGAGGCGGCGATCGCGCTCCACACGGTGGCCAGCGCGATCGCCACCGACAGCGCCATGGCGAGCAGCGGACGGTCGGTGAACGAGCGCGCGGCGGCCGGCGCTCCGATCATGAGGCTGAAGATCAGCAGCGTGCCGACGACGGGCACGGTCATGGTGGCGGCCAGCGCGACGACCGTCAGGAAGCACAGCTCCATCCTGAAGGCGCTCACCCCGCGCGCCTCGCCGACGTCGGCCAGCACCGAGGAGAGCATCAACGGGCGGTACAGCGTCGCGATCGCGACGACGCACACGAGCGCCAGCGCGACGGTCGGCGCCACCTGGTTGCTGGAGATGCCGAGCACCTCGCCGAACAGCACCGAGAAGACCGCCGGCTCGTACTCGCCGCTGACGGTCACGAACAGCGCGCCGAGTCCGAGCATCACCACGAGCGCCAGCGCGGTGACCACGTCGTGGCGCCCGCGCCGGCCCAGGAAGCCGATGCCGAGCGCTCCGAGCAGCGAGAAGGCGCCCAGCCCCAGGAGCGTGTTGACGCCGATCAGGCTCGCCCCGGCGGCGCCCGCGAACGAGCCGTTGGGCACGGCGTGGGCGACGAACGCGGAGCCGCGCAGCACGACGAAGAAGCCCACCAGGCCGGCGACCACGGCGACGACGCTGGCGACCGTCCACGCGTCGACCATGAAGCCCGAGAACATCTAGCGCCTCCCCGGCGCGGCCGGCGCGGAGGCGAGCGCCGGCGGGAGGTCCGGACGCCTGCTGCGCGCCAGCAGCCCGGGCAGGCCGGAGAGCAGGTAGGCGAGGAAGATCAGCGTCACGACGAAGAAGCTGACCGGCCAGCCGATGTGCGCGGGCGGCCAGTAGAAGCTGTCGTAGGCCAGCAGGATGCCCAGCCACATCGCCCCCACTCCGAGCGCGCCGGCGACGGCGATCGCGAGACCCGGCCGCCTGGTCAGGCGCAGCGCGGTGGCGGCCGGGCCGACGAGCAGCGCGGTCGAGAGGATCGTGCCGATCGTCATCGCCGCCACCGCCACCGCCAGCGCCATCGCCAGCAGGTGGGCGGCGCCGACGAGGCGCACGGGGATCCCCCGCGCGGCGGCCATCTCGGCGCTCATCGAGCTGAGCAGCAGCGGCCGGTACAGCAGCGCGACGATCGCCAGCGCGGCCACGCTCAGCGCCACGATCGCGGGGATCTGCGAGCGCGCGACGGTGAACACCGAGCCGAACAGGATCGTGAACGTGGCGCCGGTGGTGTTGTGGACGGTCGTGTTCAGGTACAGCAGCAGCGCGGCCAGCCCGAGAGACGCCCCCAGCACGACGCCCGTCGCCAGGTCGCGCCCGCGCGGGCGCTGGATGCCGATCAGCTCCATGACGGCGGCAGCGACGAGGTCGATCGCGACGAGGCCCCACAGCGGGCCCACCCCGACCAGGAACCCGCCCGCTCCTCCGGTCGTGCCGATGTCCCCCAGCGCCTCGCCGGCGAACGACTGCCCGCGCATGACCGTGAACATGCCCACCGTCCCCGACACGATCGCCGCCACGGCGCCGATGACGATCGCCACACGCACGTCTTCGGCGGCGAAGAACCCCGGCTCGATCACCGGCGCCAGCACCGCGACGCTCACGAGACGATCTCCAGCCCCGGCAGCGCGGCCTCGTGCCCGTGGAGATCGGAGGCGTCTCCCGCCCCGGCCACGACGAGCACGCGCCCGTGCACGTTCAGCACGTCCACGTGGCTGCCGTACAGCTCGCTGAGCACGTCCGCGCGCACGACCTCCGCGGTGGTGCCGCTCGCGGCGCGCCCGCCGGCGAGGTAGACGACGCGATCCATCACCGGCAGCAGCGGGTTCATCTCGTGGGCGCTGATCAGCACCGCGACGCCGAGCTCCCGGGCGATCCGCGCCAGCAGCGTCACGACGTCCTGACCGGCGCGCAGGTCGAGGTTGGCCAGCGGCTCGTCCAGCAGCAGCAGCTTCGGCTGGCCGATCAGCGCGTGGGCGATCAGCACGCGCTGCTGCTCGCCCCCCGACAGCTCACCGACGCGCGCGTCGGCGAAGCGCCCGGCGTCGACCGCGTCGAGCATCTGGTCGATGAGCGCCCTGCGGGCGCGGGATGGCCGCGGGATGCCCAGACGGTGCGCGTCGAGGCCGAGGCCGACGAGGTCGCGGGCCCGCAGCGGCATGTCCGGGTCGAGCAGGAACTTCTGCGGGACGTAGCCGATCAGCGGGTTGCGGTGCGAGCGCGGAGCGCCGTCGAGCAGCACCCGCCCGGCGCTCGCCGGCTGCAGGCCGAGGATCACCCGGAACAGGGTCGTCTTGCCGGCGCCGTTGGACCCGATCAGGCCGGTGAGCTCGCCCGGCCGGATGGCGAAGCTGACCTCGCGCAGGATCTCCCGCCCACCAAGCCGAACGCCGATGCCCTGCACCGACAGGATCTCCCGACCACCGCCGATCTCCTTGCCACGGGCCATCAGAGCTTCTCCGTCGAAACCTTTTCGGCGACCGCCCGGCGCAGCGCGCGCACCTCGGCGAGCATCCACGACTGGTAGTCGTAGCCGGGCGTGGGCATCGTCTCGTACACCGCCACGACGGGCACGCCGGCGCTCTTGGCGGCTTCCAGGAACGACTGCGTCAGCGAGTCGGCCACCTGCTGGTTGTAGACGAACGCCTTCACGCGATGCTCCGCGAACAGGCCGTTCTGCAGCGTCACGTCCTGCGGCGCTGGATCGACTCCGTTCATGACGTCCGCCTGCAGGGAGAACGGGGTCAGGTCGACCGTCCCGGCGGCTTCGAGCATGTAGTCGCCGACCGGCTCGGTGGTCGCGACGGGAGTGTCCGGATATTCGCGGGCGAACTGCTCGAGCGCCTCATACCACGGGGTCAGCGAGCGCTCGAACGAGAGCGCGTTGGCACGGAAGTAGGCGGCGTGCGCGGGCTGGAGCGCGGACAGGTCGGCGGCGACCGCGCGTGCGACCGCGGGCATCGTCCGCGGCTTGTACCAGAGGTGCGGGTTGGGCGTGGAGTCCGGCAGCCCGAGCAGCTTCTGCACGTCGATGACCTTGCGCTTGGAATTGGATCCCACCCCCCCGGAGGCGGACTCGATGCGTTCCATGAACGTGTCGTATCCGACGCCGTTCTGCACCACCAGCCCCGCGCCGCTCACGACCTCGGCGACGCTCGGACTGGCCTCGTAGGTGTGCGGATCGGTGTTCGGGTTGCTCTCGATCGCGAGCGCGTCCACGTAGCGGCCGCCGACCTGCGCGATCACGTTCGCGTACTGGCTCTCCGCGCCGACCGCCACGATCCTGCCAGCGGCCGTCGCGCCCGGGCCAGCGCCGGCGCAGCCCGCCATCAGCGCAGCGGACGCCGCCAGGATCGTGGCGGCGCCGATGCGTCGGCGCTTGATGGGACGGCGGCGCTTCATCGTGCGGGAGCTCTCCTTCGGGCGGGGGTGTTCGCGGCGGGCTGGTCGTCGCAGCGGGCGGGCGGTCGCAGCGGCACAATCCAAAACGTATCATAAGACTGAGTCTCGTTCTCAGTCGATGGCGTCGCGGTCACAGATTCGCCGCTCGCGGCACTCTTGTGGTGATGGACGATGCCGATGCCTTCTCCGAGCTCTATCGACGCGAGGGAGAACCGGTGTTGATCTTCCTCACCCGGCGCACGTGGGACGGCGAGACGGCTCTGGAGCTGACCGCGGAGACGTTCGCGGTGGCGTTGCGCTCGTGGCGCAAGCTCGGGGGGCTGGGCCCCGAGCAGCAGCGCGCGTGGCTGTTCACCGTCGCGCGGCGCCAGCTCGCGCGCTACGTGCGCCGCGCGCGGGTCGAGCGCAAGGCGGTGCAGCGGCTGGGCATGCAGATTCCGCGGGTCGATCACGACGATCTGCTGTTGATCGAGCGTCGCGCCGGCCTGCCCGAGTTGCGCCGCACGGTCGAGCTCGAGCTCACCAGGCTGAGCGCCACCCAGCGCGAGGCGTTGCGTCTGCGGGTGGTCGAGGAGCGCAGCTACGACGAGATATCTCTGCAGCTGGGCGTCTCGGAGCAGACCGTCCGCGCACGGGTGTCGAGAGGACTGCGGGCCCTCGCACGCGCGCTCGAGCCCTATCACGCCGCCCAGGAGCGTTGCATGGCGGACTCCGACGCTGCCAGGGAGAGCGCCTGATGAACGAGCTTCCGCGGGCTCTCGAGCAGCTCGGAGACGAGCTGGACCGCGCCGCCGGCGCTCTCCTGCACGACGCCAAGCGCTCTCGCGGCGCGCTGCGTCGAGTGTCGGCGGGGCGCCTGAGCGTGGCGGCCGTGTGCATCCTGCTGGCGCTGCTGGCGGCCGCCGCGGCGGCGGCGGTGCTGCTGATCCAGCAGGGCTCGCCGCTGCCCGCCCCGCACGCACAGGATCTGCGCTCGAGCGGCATCCCGCTGCCCGGCAGCGCGCGTCTGGCGGGACTCGACGCGCCCGATCCCGAAAGCTCAAACCCGCCGTGGGACCTGCGCCTGTCTCGAACGAGCAGCGGCGAGACCTGCACCGCGGTCGGCCAGGTCTTCGACGGGCGCTTCGGGATCGTCGGGCTCGACCGCGTCTTCAGAGCCCTCCCGCTCGGCTCGGTGGACAGCTGCGGCATCGACAGCGGCAACGGGCCGATCCTCGTGGGCGCCAAGAGCTTCGTCGGCTCCACCTCCAGGGAAGCGCGCACGGTCCTCAGCGGGGTCGCCGGCAGCGGTGCGCGATCGGTGACCGCCTACGCCACCGGCGCCCCCCGGCGACTGAAGCTGGGGCCCCAGGGCAGCTTCATCACGGTGTATGCCGGGGAGGCCGAAGAAGTGCGCCCACGCGTGGTGATCGTCACGCGCGACGGACGCACCCACACGATCGCGCTCGAGCAGTCCGGGGTGTTTGAAGCTCCCGACCCCGAAAATGGGGCCGCATGGGCCGCCAGCAGCGAACCCGACCTGGAACCGAACGCGTTCCCCGACGAGGACTGCGTGCAGGTCACACGGGAGCCCAGCCAGGGCGAACCGAGACGCTTCGAGCTGCCCCTGACCCCCGAGATCTGTGGCCGTCTCAGCGCGAGCCCGCTGTTCGTGCAGATGCGCCGCTTCGTTCCGGGGGAAGACTCGACGCCGTTTCCCTGGGGCAACTCGCCGTCGCGGACGATCGTCTACGGCATTGCAGCGCCGCGCGTGGAGAGCCTCACCCTCACCGGCGCGGGCGCCGCGCGGACACTCGCGATCGACCGCCGGGGCGGAGCGTTCATGGCGGTCCTGGACGGGCACGCGGATCCCCGCTCGCTGACGCTGACCGCCACGCTGCGCACGGGCGCCGTCCTCACCTACCGGCATCCGACCGGGCTGCTGGCCTACCGCAGCAACACGCCGATCGGGGTCCAGGCGGTCCCCGCCTATCGCCCGCCCGCTCCGGCCAAGTCCACTCTGCCGCCGCCGTTCGAGCTCCCGATCGCCTCGACCGTCACCGAAACGCTGCGCGCCGCAGACCCCGCGGGCGGGCCCGAGTGGGTGCTGCGCAGCTGGCGGGGAAACCCCAACAGGAGCGTCAGCGGGATCGGAGACGAACGCTTCCTGTGCGCCGAGCTCGGCGTGCTGTGGCACGGAAGGCTCGTCGAACCGAGCGCGACGCCATCCGCTCGCAGCGTGGCGCTGAGCGCCGAAGGCGGTCGCTGCAACCAGGCGAAGGACCTCACGCGCATGCGCTACATGCTGTTGCTCGAAAGCTTCCTCGACGACCCCTACCAGTACGCGCCGCATCCCGCGCGCGCCGTCCTCAGCGGCATGCTGCCCCCGGGCGCCAGCGATCCCGTGCTGCTCGGCGTGGGGCCCGCGCGAGCGCTTCCCGTCGACGCGAACAACGCCTTTCTGGTCGTGCTGCCCGGCCGCTACTGGAACGCGCGTCCGCACATCTCCTACATCCTGCACGGCCGCCGCGTCGGAAAGCTCCACGGTGGGCCCGGACGGACCTACCTGCGCGGCACCGAAGCGCGGGTCCCCCAGGTCCGTGCGCCCGACCCCGACGGGGCGGCTCCGTGGGGATTCGCCGCGACCCGCAACTGCTCCACCGCCGTCGGGCGCATCGTCGCGGGCCGTCTGGCGAGCATCGAGGAGTACGACGGCGTGCTGAAAGCAGGATCCGAATTCAGCGGATACAGCTCGAGCTGCGCGACCCATCCCGGAGCGTTCGAGCCCGCCGCAGAGCTGCGCGAGCCCGTCGAATTCGATCAGCAGCAGGTCAGCGACGGCGAAGACCCCCTCACGGGTGAACGGGAGCCGCTCCGCCAGCCTGAAATCGAATGGCGCACGCTCCCCGGCCGCACAATCGTCACCGGCGTCGCCCACGCGGACGTCGTGTCGGTCACGCTCAGCTCCCCGAGCGACGTGCGCACCCTGCGCCCATCCGGCCCGCTGCACGCCATCCTCGCGGTCTACGACGGCTACTTCCTGCGCGGCAAGCTCACCGCGACCGTGCGACTGCGAGACGGACACGTGCAAACCGAGCAGATCGCCAGCTACGGCCCCGGCTCCTACGAGCCCGAACCGCTCACCGTGCGACTGCGCGACGCCAAGCAGACGCTCACTTCGCTGCGCGCACGCGCCCACTCACGCGGCTCGCACGAACGCGGCTTCATTGCGCCGTTCGAAGCGCGCATCCACGAGATCGAACGCCGAGTCGCCTACGAACGCGCGCACCCGGGCCTGCTCCCAGCCGAATAGCGCCCGCGAACAGCTGCCGGCGGCTCGGGTAGTGGCTCAGTTTGACCCAGGCTCGGCTTGGTCGATGTAGATCCAGATATGGGCCATCGAACGCGTCGAAGCGGCGACACGCGAGCTTCTGATCGCGGCGCGTGCCCGTCGGGAGCCCGTCGCCTGCTAGTCGAGCAGCCCTGCGACCTCCTTGAGCGTCCACACGTGATCGGCAACGCCAGCGGCTCATGATGCTCCTTGACCGCACAGGATTCAAAACCGCATCGGGGAGACAGGGTGTTGTGGCCCCGTGAGCGCGGGATTTATGGCTCCGCGTGGGCGGAATCGTGGCGGTCGGGCGCACTAGCTCCCGTCTACTCCACTGGCGTGTCCGCAGCCGAGCTTAGCCTTGCCCAGCGTGCCGCAGACCGACATAATCGCCGAGGCTCGCAACCCAGAGGGCCATCTCGTCCAGCTCGACCACACGGCCTGGGAACATGTACTCGAAGAGCACGTCGAGATGAAGGACTACCTTGCGAGACGATGGCGGCGATCACGGCCCCGGATGATCGAGAACCCGACCTCCGAGCCGGACGAGAACGCTACTTCCGCCGCGGAGGCCCGCTGCGCTGGATTCGCGTCGTGACGGAGCTCTCGGGCAGCGTCGACCGCATCGTTACGGCGTTCCCGCAGTCGAACGATCCTGGCTCGGTAAGCTGGCAGCGATGACTGTCCACGTCGGGCCGTACGAGTTCGATCACGTGTCCTACGACAAGGACGGAGACGTCCTCTACCTACGTCGCGGGCCGCAGAAGCCGGCCACGGATACATTCGGGACCCCCGAGGGGCACGCAGTACGTCTGGATGAGCATGGCGAGGTCATCGGCATCACGATTGTCAACGCCAAATGGCTCCTGGAGCGCGACGGCGGGCTCAAAGTCACGGTGCCCAGCCTGATGGAAACCGACCCCGGCGACCTCGCGAAGGCTTTGGCCGCAGCCTGAGACTGTGCTCGCCGCCGTCGGTCCCGGAACCAGATCACAACGAATCATTCCTGTGGGCAGATGAGGCCGCTGCCCGGACTCTCGTTGAGACGCTCCGGTTGATCCGAGATAAGGCTTGGTAGTTACGCTGACTGAGCCTCCGGCCGATCGCCAGCTCGATGCTCACGTGGGTGTGTCGCTGCCACGACCTCCTTCCTGCGGCAGCTGCGAGCGGACCATCCACAGCTGCTCCTCGAGCGCGCGGACGACTTCCACGAGGACGTCTTCTGAGGCAGAGTCGAGCTCAGCGAGCCGATCCATGCGCTCTCTGCTGCGCTCCGCAACCTCCGCGAGGCGTTTGACCAGCTCGTGCAGCAGCGAGCGATCCTCGACAGGGCCACGCTCGATCCGCTTGACCCCGCTGCCCGCCGCGACCGCGTCCGCCTGCCCGTCCGGCCAGACCCCGAGCGCGACGCTGCGCTCGGCGACCGCATCGGCGAGATCCCGCCACGAGTCGATCAACTCGTCCAAATAGAGGTGCAGCGGTCGGAACAGCGGACCGACGACACTCCAGTGCAGCTGCTTGCCGATCAGCGACAGGTCGACCAGCTCGAGCAGCATCGCCTGCAGCTCGGCCCCGATTTCGTCTCGCTCGTGCGTTCCGAGCGCCGGTAGGTGTGCTGAACGAGTCGTGATTGCCATCCTCATGCTCCTTTCTCGCTTTGATCGATCTTCTACCGGGTTTGCTGTCGCGCTGTCGCGCACGCTAACTGTGGACGCTGCGCTGCAGGCGGTAGGCGAGGTAGAAGTGCAGCACCGCCGGCGCTGCCATCAGCATGCCCACCAGAAGCCGGAGTAGCACAGATAGGCGGCAAGGGCGAGCAGCCAGACACCGACGCCAACGCGCACACTGGCCATGGCGCGAGGGTGGCCGTGGTGGTGTGCCGTCAGAAGTCTCATCTGCCTGCCCGAAACGGTAGCGCGGTGCACAGGCTGCCACTTCTACCGCGGCCAGATCATGACCGCACCGGCGCCCATCCGAGCGCGGCTCCTGCCGAGCTAATCCAGCCCGCTCTGGCGGCGGCGTTTGATGAACAGCACACCGCCCACCAGGACGATCACGACGATCAGAACCCCGCCGGCGATGTAGCGGATTTTGTGGTGTACCGGTCTTTTCGCGGCTTCCTTGAGGGCTTCCGCCTCCGTCATCACCGTCACGGAAACGTGCTTCGCGTGCAGGGCCGCGGCGATCGTCGGCTCTTCGTGACGTGCGTAGGTGGCGAGCACGTAGCGCCCGTCCTTGAGCGTCACGTGCAGCGTGCGCAGTCGCTTGTTGATCGTGACGGCCTGAATCTGAGCGCCGGCGAGCTGCTGCTGGAATTCCTTGAGGCTCTCGTTCTGGTAGCTCAGCGCGACTTCCGCGCCCGCGGCGACCGCGGCCGGGATCAGCGACGCGCAGGCCAGAGACGCAAAACACACGGCGATCTTGACTGCCAGGGAGGCTCTTGTCGTTCGGATCATCGTCCGTACCCTACCGTCACTGAACGTTCGCCGCGTCATCGCGCGCGCTCACGCGCGCGTGCTCACTTGCGCGCGCTTCGCACCGCCTTCAGCCGCTCGACCTTGGACAGGACCACCTTGCGCATGCGCACGGCCTTGGGCGTCACCTCGACGGCCTCGTCCTCGCGCACGAACTCCAGCGCCTCGTCGAGCGTCAGTTTGCGGTGGGCGTCCAGGCGCACGAGCACGTCCGAGGTCGAGGAGCGCATGTTCGTCAGGTGCTTCTCCTTGACGGGGTTGACGTCGAGGTCCTCCGAGCGCGAGTTCTCGCCGATGATCATCCCCTCGTACACCTCCTCGCCGGGACCGACGAACAGCGAGCCGCGCTCCTGGAGGGTGAACAGCGAGAACGTGACCGTCTCGCCACGGCGGTCGGCCACCAGCACTCCGCTCGTGCGCGTCAGCAGCTCGCCCGCCCACGGCTCCCAGCGGTCGAACACGTGGTGCATGATCCCCGTCCCGCGCGTCTCCGTGAGGAACTCCGTGCGGAAGCCGATCAGCCCGCGCGCGGGCACCAGGTACTCCATCCGCACCCAAGCCGGCCTGTGCCCCGAACGGGGTATGCCGTGGTTGATCATGTGCTCCATCTGCCCCTTGCGCGCGGCCAGCAGCTGCGTGACCGTGCCGACGTGCTCCTCGGGCACGTCCACCGAAAGGCGCTCGACGGGCTCATGGCGCTTGCCGTCGATCTCCCGCTCGACGACGTGCGGCTGTCCCACGGTCAGCTCGAAGCCCTCGCGGCGCATCATCTCCACGAGCACCGCCAGCTGCAGCTCGCCGCGGCCCTGCACCTCGTAGGTGTCCGTTCGCTCGGTCGGGCGCACGCGCAGGGACACGTTCCCGACGAGCTCCTGCTCCAGACGCCCCTCGATCTGCCTGGCGGTGATCTTGTCGCCGTCTTTGCCCGCCAGCGGGGAGGTGTTGACGCCGAGCGTGATCGACATCGCGGGCTCGTCCACCGTGATCACCGGCAGCGGCCGCGGGTCACCCAGGTCGGCGAGCGTCTCGCCGATGGTCACCTCGGCGATCCCCGCCACGGCGATGATCTCCCCCGGCCCCGCCTCCGGAGCGTCGACGCGGTCCAGCGCGTCGGTGACGTACAGCTCGGCCACCTGCGCGCGCTGGATCGACCCGTCGGCGCGGCACCATGCGATCTGCTGGCCCTTGCGGATGGTGCCGTGGCGCACGCGGCAGATCGCCAGCCGCCCTACGTAGGGGGATGCGTCGAGGTTGGTCACGAGCGCCTGCAGCGGGTGCTCGGGGTCGTAGGTCGGCGCGGGGATGCGCTCCAGCAGCAGATCCAGCAGCGGCGCGAGGTTCTTCTCTTCGATCGGATGGCCCGTGTCGTACTCCAGCGAGGCCACCCCGGCCTTGGCGTTGCAGTAGACGATCGGGAAGTCGATCTGCTTCTCGTCGGCGTCCAGGTCGAGGAACAGCTCATAGACCTCGTCCACCACCTCGGCCACGCGTGCATCCGGCCGGTCGACCTTGTTGACCACCAGGATCACCGGCAGCTTCGACTCCAGTGCCTTGCGCAGGACGAACCGCGTCTGCGGCAGCGGCCCCTCGGAGGCGTCCACCAGCAGCAGCACGCCGTCGACCATCGTCAGCCCGCGCTCGACCTCCCCCCCGAAGTCGGCGTGCCCGGGGGTGTCGATGATGTTGAGCTTGACGTCCCTGTAGCGCAGCGACGTGTTCTTGGCGAGGATCGTGATGCCCTTCTCGCGCTCCAGGTCCATAGAGTCGAGCACGCGCGTGGCCACGTCCTGGCCGACGCGGAACGCGCCGGACTGCCACAGCATGGCGTCGACCAGCGTGGTCTTGCCGTGGTCGACGTGCGCGACGATCGCCACGTTGCGGATGTCATCTCTGGTTACGAGCACGGCCGACTAGGCTAGCGGCGCGAGCCGCGCGCACTGGAGCAGGTGCGCGTCAGTCCGCCGCGCGCAGCGGCTACCGCCCGACCCGCACCGCCCGCAAACCGGTGCGCAGCCCGAAGCGCGCGAGCGCCGCCGGGTAGCGCTCGGCGGCGGCGATCGTCTGCTCCAACGCCGCCGCGAAGCGCCGGATCTCGGCCTCCTCGATCGTCAGCGCGGGCAGCGCCTTGATCACGTTCATGCGGTGGCCCGCCACCTGGCAGAAGATCTTGTGCTCGTGGAACAGCGGCACGGTGACCAGCTGCGAGAACAGGCCCGGCTGTCGGCGCTCGACCGTCTCCCACAGCCGCCGCGCGCCGGCCCCCGCCGGCGGCCCGAACTCGATCGCCCACATCAACCCCAGTCCGCGTACGTCCCTGACCACCTCGAAGCGCTCCACCAGCGGCGCGGTCAGCTCGAGCAGCAGCGCGCCCATGCGCTCGGCGCGGGCGACGAGATCCTCGCGGTCGAGCACCCGCAGCGTCGCCAGCGCAGCGGCGGCGGCGAGGTCGTTGCCGCCGAACGTCGAGCCGTGGCGGACCGCGCGCTCCATGCCGTCGAACACGCTGTCGAACGCCGCGCGCGAGACGAGCACCGCGCCGATCGGCACGAACCCGCCGGACAGCGCCTTGGCGACGCACACCATGTCCGGCTCCAGGCCCCAGTGCTCGAGCGCGAGGAAGCGCCCGGTGCGCCCGATGCCCGTCTGCACCTCGTCGCACACGAACAGCGCGCCGGCCTCACGGCACAGGCGCTGGGCCGCCGGCAGATAGTCCTGCGGGGGCAGGTTGACCCCCTTGCCCTGGATCGGCTCGACGACGAACGCCGCCACGTCGCCACGCGCGAGCTCGCTCTGCAGCGCGTCCAGATCGCCGAAGCCCACCGGGTCGCAACCGGGCAGCAGCGGTCCGAAACCGTCGCGGAACTCCACGCCGCCGTTGAGCGACAGCGAGCCGAGCGTCAGCCCGTGGAAGGCGTGCTCGGCGTACAGCACGCGCGGGCGGCCGGTCGCCGCACGCGCGATCTTGATCGCCGCCTCGACCGCCTCCGTGCCGGTGTTCGCCGGCACCATCGCCGCCACGCTGCCCGGCGCGCGGGCGAGCAGCTGCTCGGCGAGCACGCCGCTGAGCAGCGTAACCCCGAGCTGCGGCAGGTTCCCCGTTCGCGCCGCCAGCACCTGCTCGATCGCCGCGATCGCCTCCGGGTGGTTGCGCCCGATCGCGAACACCCCGTAGCCACCGAACAGGTCGAGATAGCGCTCCCCGTCGGCGTCGATCAGATGCGCCCCCTCCCCGCCCGTCCACACCTTGTCGAATCCGAGCGTGCGCAGGATCCGCCCCATCTGCGGGTTCAGATAGCTGTCGTTCAGCGTCAGCTCCTCGCCGGTCCGGACGCTGAGGATCTCGTGCACGCTGGGCGTGGGCTCGCCGGGCATCATTGAAACTGAGCCTACCCGCGTGAGGCCAACTCCCCCACGCACGCCGCCGCCGACGAACGCTGTGACACCATCGCTATACGGAACCGGCCGGAGGGAGCTCGTCGAGGCGACGCTCGAGGAACCGCCGCTCAGGCTCGGAGCGCACGAGCTCGAGCGCCCGCTCGTACGCGACGCGGGCATCGGCAAAGCGCCCAAGACGGCGCAGCAGCTCGGCGCGGGCGGCGTGCAGGTACAGGTAGCCGTCGAGCTCGAGCCGGTCGATCGCCAGCAGCCCCACCTCCGGCCCCTCGGCCTCGGCCAGCGCCACGGCCCGGTTCAGCTCGACGACCGGAGATCGCGTCAGGTCGGCGAGCTGACCGTAGAGCTCGACGATCGCCGGCCACTCGCTGCGCTCGCCGGCGTGCAGGGAGGCGATGGCGGCCTGCAGCACATAGACCCCACCCAGCACGCCGCCGCGCAGCGCGACGGCGCGCTCGAGCGCCGCACGGCCGGCATGGATCTGCGTCCAGTCCCACAGCGCGCGATCCTGGTCCGCCAGCAGGACGATCTCCCCATCGCGCACGCGGGCCGCGCGGCGCGAGTCGTGCAACAGCATCAGAGCAAGCAGGCCGAGCACCTCGGGCTCATCCGGCATCAGCTCGGCGAGCGAGGCGCCGAGACGGATCGCCTCCGCGGCGAGCAGCTCGCCACGACCGTCGTAACCCTCGTTGAAGATCAGGTAGATGACGGCAAGCACCGCGGTGAGCCGGTCGGGCAGCAGGTGCGCCGGCGGAATCCTGAACGGGATGCCCGCGTCGCGGATCTTGCGCTTGGCGCGCACCAGCCGCTGGGCCATGGTCGACTCGGGCACGAGAAACGCCCGGGCGATCTCCTCGGTGCCAAGGCCCCCCAGCGCGCGCAGCGTGAGCGCGACCTGCGCATCGGTGGCGAGCGCCGGGTGGCAGCAGGTGAAGATCAGCTCCAGGCGCTCGTCGCGAAACGTCGTCTCCTCCATCTCATCCTCGGTCGCCTCGGGCCCAACCCCCGTTCCGGAACCCTCCCTGGCGGAGGGCAGGGAGGCGAGCAGCTTCGACTTGGCCGCGAGCGTGCGCTGACGGCGAATGCGGTCGATCGCGCGGTTGCGCGCGGTCCGGATCAGCCACGCGCCCGGGTTCTCCGGTGTTCCGTCGCGCGGCCAGCGCTCGGCGGCGATCGCGAACGCCTCCTGGGCGGCGTCCTCGGCGAGATCGAAGTCGCCGAGGTAGCCGACCAGCGCGGCGAGCACGCGTCCCCACTGCTCGCGGAAGACCTGCTCGATCAGTGCTCCACCAGCGGACGCAGCTCGACCGCACCGCCCATGCGCGCCGCCGGAACTCGCGCCGCGAGCTCGATCGCCGCGTCGAGGTCGTCGACGTCGAGCAGGTAGTAGCCGCCGAGCGCCTCCTTGGTCTCCAGGAATGGCCCGTCCGTGGTCAATGCGCGGCCGTCCTGCACGCGGACCGTCGTGGAGCTCGTCGGGGGTTGCAGCTGTGCGCCGCCGGTGACGCCGGGCGCGTCGGAGAGCGCGAAGTACTCGCCGCTCACGGCGCCTTTCTCGGCCTCCGACAGGCGCTCCCACACGGAGCTGTCCTCGGGCATGTAGATGTGGAGCATGTACTTCATCGCTTCCTCCTTTGCGGATTATGGTCGCCCCTGGGACGAACGGTGCGACCGACGGCCGACATATATCACTTGACAAATATATAAGTGTTTGATTACCTATCTGTATGATGAGTGCGTTCGACGTGGTGGCAGAGCCGGCGCGCAGGCAGATCCTCGACCTGCTGCTCGGCAACGCGAGCACCGTCGGCGAGCTGGTCTCAGCGACGGGGCTGAGCCAGCCGAACACCTCGCGCCACCTGCGCATCCTGCGCGAAGCCGGCCTCGTGGAGTCGCGCGCAGCGGGTCAACGCCGAGTGTACGAGCTGCGCGGCGAGGGCTTCGCGGAGCTCGCGCGCTGGCTGACGCCGTACGCGCTGCTGTGGCAGGGTGGCCTGGACGCGCTCGAGCGTCACCTCGAGCGAAGGGAGTGAGCGATGCCCGCGGGCGAGCATGCGGTTCTGGAGGAGCACGGTGGGCGCCCGGCGCTGATCTTCGAGCGGGTGCTCGCGCATGCGCCCGAGCGCGTCTGGCAAGCCCTGGTGGCCCACGACGAGCTGTTCGATTGGCATCCCACGCCGTTCGAGCTCGACACCGACCCAGCCACCCCGGGCGGGCGGGTCAGATACGTCCATACGGAGGGCGGTCCCGAGATGCCGGACGGAGAGGTACTCGAGTGCGTCCCTCCGCACGTGCTCGCCTACAGCTGGGGCGAGGACGAGCTGCGCTGGGAGCTGCGGGCGCATGACGACGGATGCCTGCTGAGGCTCACGCACACGTTCGACGATCGCTTCAAGGCCGCACGCGACGCCGCCGGCTGGCACCTGTGCCTGGACGCGCTGTCGGACTCGCTGGAGCGGCTGCTCAGGCCGCAGCGCGGGAGCGGTGATCATCTGCCGGAGGGGTGGAGCGAGCTCAACCGCGACTACCAGGGGCGCTTCGGCATCACGGCCGAGCAGGCGACGCCCCCGCCCGCGCGGTGACCGCCCACACGCGGTGCGGCACCGCAAGCGGGTCCTCGGCAAAGCGCTCGCGCAGCATCGCGGTCAGCTCGCGCGAGCACGCGCGCACGCCGTCGGCGTCCAGCGTGCCGGCGATCGGGGCGCTCGCGCGCACACGACCGACCCATGCGGCATGCGAGTAGTGCACCGCCGTGTCGAACGAGAACGTCTCGATCCCCGTGAACCCCGCGACCTGAAGATCGGTCAGCCACTCCGGGTAGAGCCCGGCTCGACCGGCGAACGGCCACGTCGGCGTGTAGCGCAGGATGATCTCCTCCGTCGCCTCCACGACGTTGCCCGGGAGCGGCAGCCAGTCGAAGTGCGCGATCACCGCGCTGCCGCCGACGACGAGCAGCCGCCCGACCTCACGCCCGGCCGCAGGGCGGTCAAACCAGTGCCAGCACTGGCCCGCACTGACCACGTCGAACTCGCCGCTCGGCAGGCCGGTGGCCTCGGCCGACGCCTCCACGTACGCCACCTCCACCCCAGCCTCGCCGTCCAGCCGCCGCGCCTGCTCGAGCAGCGGCCCGGCGACGTCCACGCCCGTCACCGCGCAGCCGTGCTGCGCGAACAGCCGAGCGAGGCTGCCCGTGCCCGTGCCAAGGTCCACGACGCGCGCCCCCGCGTGCACGACCCCGCTCGCCTCCAGGCGCTCGAGCAGCTCGGGCGGGAACCCCGCGCGGTGGCGCGCGTAGTCATCGGCCGTGCGACCGAAATCGGGCGGAGAGTCGATCACGGCGACCCGACGATAGCCTCGTCGCTAGGCGCTCGGATTTTCCAGGACAAGCGCCACGCCCTGGCCCGAGCCTACGCACACGCCGAGGACTCCGTAGCGCGCCCCACGCAGTCTCAGCTCGGTGGCGAGCGTGAGGACGTAACGGGTGCCCGAGGACCCGAAAGGATGTCCGATGGCGACCGCTCCGCCATTGGGATTGAGGCGATCGTCCGGAACCTCGAAGCCGTCGAGTTGGCGTGGCAGCTCCCGCAGCACGCCAAGCGCCTGCGCCGAGAACGCCTCGTGCACCTCCCACACGTCGACGTCGGTGGGAGCGAGTCCGGCTCGCCCAAGGGCGGTCGCGATCGCGAAGGCCGGCGCGATGCCCATGAACTGAGGATCCAGCGCGTGGGTCGCGGAGGCGACCATGCGCGCCAGCGGGTCAATCGCGAGCTGCTCGGCGGCGGCGGCACTGGCGATCACGACCGCGCTCGCACCGTCGCTCAGCGGCGAGGAGTTCCCGGCGGTCATCTGGGTCGTGTTCGGTTGCGGTGCAAGCGCGGCGAGCGCCTCGGCGCTCGTGTCGCGGATGTGCTCGTCGTGCTCGAAGGAGCGCGCCGGCTGCTTGCGGGTCGCGGCTATCTCCACGGGCTCGATCTCGGCGGCGAACCTCCCCGAGTCGCGTGCCGCGGCGGCCTTCTGCTGTGAGCGCAGCGCGAACGCGTCGATCTCCTCGCGCGTGAGCCGGTACCGGTCGGCGACGTTCTGCGCGGTCTTGATCATCTCGACATACGCGTCCCTGGCCAGAAGCGCGGGGTTCGGTGGGCCGCCGGCGCCGGCCCACATCGTGTCGAGCATGAACACCGGTCCGCGTGGCGCGAACGCCTCCTCCCCCTTCATCAACGCCCAGCCCGACCGCGACATCGACTCGACCCCCGCGGCCACGCCGACCGAGAGCTCGCCGCTGCGGATCGCATGACTGACCGAGATCGCCGCAGACAGCGAAGACGCGCAGAACCGGTTGAAGGTGATCGCGGGCACCGAATCCGGGAAGCCCGCGGCCAGCGCTGCCCAACGCGCGACATCGCCCATGCCCTCGTGCGCCGGGTTGACGCATCCAGCGGCGATGTCCTCGACGCGGTCGAGCTTGACGCCCACGCGCTCGCAGGCCGCGACCATCGTCTGACCGAGCAGAGCGTCGACGCGCATGTGCGAGAGCGAGCCCCCGTAGCGCCCGACAGGAGTGCGCACACCACCAAGAACGAAAGCGTCAATCATCGGTACGTCCTCCTGTCAGCGAGCGCCGTCATTGCAGGTAACCCTCCACACCAGCTCTCCCCCATCTTCTCATCGGTCCGCCGTCGGATCGGCGTCGGACTCGAGCAGCTGGCGTCCGTGCAGCCAGAAGAGCAGGAGAAATCCCGGGCCTACCAGCAGAATGACTGCGACGAACGCCTCGATCAGGCCGACCAGCGTGCCGCGGGGAGCCGAACCGTTGGCGAGCGTCAGGCCGGTGCCGGGCAGGAGCGTCGGGTACTGTGCCACGCCCCACCCCCATACGACCGCCGCTACGGCGAGGGCGGAGAGCGCGCGCAGCCACTTGGATCGGTCGAGTGCCAGGAGCGCGAGGACGGCGAGCCCGCAGGCGGCTGCGAGCAGTACGAGCGGCAGCGCGCGGCCGGTGAGGCCGTGGTAGAGAGCGCGGTTGGAGTGGCGGAGCTCTGCGAGCGTGGCGAGAGACAGCGCCCCAGCGGCTGCACCGGCGATCGCGGCGCGGCGCCTGAAGTAGCGCTCGTGTCGATGGTCGCCGCGGCGGATCGCCTCACCGATCAGGAACACGCCCGCCAGGTAGGCGCACATGGCGACGAACAGCCCCCCGATGAGCAGCGAGGTGGGCCCGGCCCACACCGCCAGGGTGGAGTGTTCGGCGTCGAGCTCGACCCTGCCGGCTGCTATGGCTCCGACGACCGTGCCCATGAAGAACGGGGTCAGCAGCGAGGAGATTGCGAAGGTGGCGCCCAGCAGGCGTTCCCAACGAAGTCCCCGCACCTCCTTGCGAAACGCGAAGCCCGCCCCGCGCAGCACGATCCCGAGCACGGCCAGCCAGAGGGGTAGGGCAGCTGCCGTCATGACAGCCGCGAACGCAGTCGGAAAGGCGGTCCAGAAGACGACCAGGGCGAAGACGAGCCATACGTGGTTTGCCTCCCACACTGGCGTGATCGTCTCGTCGATCAGCTGCCGCGGCGCCCGCCCCGTGTTATCGCGTCCGGCCAGGAGATCCCACAGGCCACCGCCAAAGTCCGCGCCCGCCAGGATCGCGTAGAGAGTCAGGACCGCCAGCAGGATCGCACCCACGGCCTTGGCGGTCATGTTCCCTCCCCGGCCACGGGCGTCGGGGGTCTGCGTCGCGGTCCGTACGGGACGGAAGCCTCCCCTTCATCGCCTTCCCGCCAGCGGCGTGCGAGCAGCCGCAGGATGAGGACGGTGGCGATCCCGAGCACGGCGTAGAGGACGATCACCGCGGAGAGGCTCGCGATCACACCCCGGTTCGTGGTCGCCGCCTGCGCGGTCGTGAGCAGCCGGTAGACGACCCACGGCTGGCGCCCGACCTCGGTGACGATCCAGCCGCACTCCATCGCCACCAGCGCCGCCGGCCCGCAGGCCGCGGCGAGCCACCAGAACCACCGGTGCTGCGGCAGCGCACGCCGGCGTCGCCACGCCACGAGCGCCCACAATCCGGCACCGAGGAGCAGGAACGCGAGACCTACCATCGCGTCGAAGGAGAGGTGGATGAGCGTCGGCGCCGGCGGACGGTCGACAGGCGCGACGGAGTCCCACCCGATCACCTTCGTGCGCGGGCTGAACCCGACGAGCAGCGAGTCCATATCGGGGATGGCCACGCCGAGATAGACGTGCCCGCCTGAATAGACACCGCCGAGATACTCGGGCACCCCGCGGGAGGTGTGGGCGACGTACTCCATCGCGGCGAACTTGACCGGCTGGTCGGTGGCGATCGCGCGGGCGGCGGTGTCGCCGACGAAGATCTGAAACGGCGTGAGCGCGGCGGCCAGCACGAACGGGATCGCGAACCCCAGCCGGTGGTAGCGGTCGCGTCGCCCGCGCAGAAACCCGACGGCATAGACCGACGCCACACCGAAGCCGGCGACCATGTAGGCGGCGAGGACCATGTGCGGCATCTCATATACGGAGGCACGGTTGAAGAAGACGGCCCACGGTTCCACTGCTACCACGCGTCCGGCCCGCAGGGTGAAGCCCCCGGGCTGGTTCATCCACGAGTTCGCCGCCATCACCGAGATCGCGCCGAAGATGCCGCTGACGGCCACGGGGATACCCGACCAGAAGTGCGCCCAGCCGCCGAGGCGTCGCCAGCCGTAGAGATAGATCCCGGTGAAGATCGCCTCGAGGAAGAAGAAGATCCCCTCGACGCTGAACGGCAGACCGATGACGGCCCCGTACCTGCGCATCAACCCGGGCCACAAGAGCCCCATCTCAAACGACAGCACGGTCCCGGTGACAGCCCCCACGGCAACGAGCACGCCGAGTGCCTGCGACCACCGCCGCGCGAGCGTCATCGCGACCTCGTCAGAACGCCTCAGACCGATGTACTCCGCCACGAGCACGATCGTCGGGAACGCGATCCCGAAGCACGCAAGGATGATGTGAAAGCCAAGCGTGGTGGCCATCTGCGCGCGCGCCGGCACGATCTCGCGGGCTGTGGCGAGCACTGCCGACACGTGGATGAGTGCCGTCATCGATGACACGAAGCGAGCCAATCGCCCGTCACCGGGTACGCCCACGACATCGTCTGCTAGCTGTCGATGGCAGCATCCGTAACCGCGTCGATACCGGCAAGCCGGGCCGCGAGATCATCGTTTCCGACATCCTATGGGTCGCTTGACACCGGATCCCGACGTCAACGCTGCGACCTACGCCGGGCGGACAGCCTGGGCGCGAAGCCTGGCGGCGCCGGTCCGCGACTTCCTCGGCACCGAGACCGGCGGCGCGAGCGTGCTGCTGGCGGGAGCGATCCTCGCCCTGCTGTGGGCCAACTCGCCGTGGTCGCACTCCTATGAATCGCTGTGGAGCACGAGGCTCGCCGTGAGGATCGGCAGCGGCGGGATCTCACTGGACCTGCGCCATTGGGTCAACGAGGGGCTGATGACGCTGTTCTTCCTGGTCGTCGGGCTGGAGGCCAAGCGCGAGCTCGACCTCGGCGAGCTGCGCGAGCGCCGCCGGCTGACGATCCCCGTAGTGGCGGCGATCGGGGGCATGAGCGTCCCGGTCGCGATCTTCCTCGCGTTCAACGCCGGCGGCCCCGGCGCACACGGCTGGGGCGCCGCGATGTCGACCGACACGGCCTTCGCGCTGGGCGCCGTCGCGCTCCTGACGCCCCGTGCGGCCACGCGCCTGCGCGTGTTCCTGCTCACGCTGGCGGTCGTCGACGATCTCTGCGCCCTGCTGGTGATCGCGACCGTCTACACGACCCACGTGTCGGTGCTCGCCCTGGCGGTCGCCGTGGCGCTGTTCGCGGTGCTGCTGGCGCTGAGATTCGCGCCGGAGTGGCGTCGCCCGGTGTCGCTGACCGTCGGTGTGGGGCTGTGGATCGCGATGTTCGAGTCGGGTGTGGACCCGGTGATCTCCGGGCTCGCGGTCGGGCTTGCCACGAGCGCCTACCCGCCCTCGCGCGACGACCTCGAGCGCGCGACCGTCCTCGCGCGCTCGTTCCGCGAGCAGCCGACTCCCGAGCTGGCCCGCTCGGCCCAGCAGGGGGTGATGTCCGCGATCTCGCCCAACGAGCGCCTCCAATACGGCCTTCACCCGTGGACCGGTTACGTGATCGTGCCCCTGTTCGCCCTCGCCAACGCCGGCGTCCACATCACCGGACGGTTGATCGAAGACGCGGTCAGCTCTCCGATTACGCTGGGCATCCTCGTCGGCTACGTGGCCGGCAAGCCCCTCGGGATCACCGGCGCCTCGTGGCTGGCCTCGCGACCGGCGGTGCACGGCCCACGCTCCCCGCTGAGCCCGCCGCTGCTCGCAGCCGGCGGAGCCTTCGCCGGAATCGGCTTCACCGTCTCGCTGCTGATCTCGAGCCTAGCGTTCACGGGACAGAGACTCGAGGAGGCCAAGCTCGGTGCGCTCGGCTCGGTGGTGCTCGCGCCGGTGCTCGCGTGGACAGTCCTGCGGCTCGTCAGGCGCTTGCCGGCCAGCGTGCGCGCGCGTCAGATCGCGGGCACGGCGGAGGACATCCTCGACCTCTCCCAGGAGGTCGACCCCGAGCGAGACCACGCCCGCGGCGCCGAGGACGCGCCGGTCACGCTCGTCGAGTACGGCGACTTCGAGTGCCCGTACTGTGGACGGGCCGAGCAGGTCATCCGTGAGCTTCTCGGCTCCTTTGGCGAGGACGTTCGCTACGTCTGGCGCCACCTCCCGCTCAACGACGTGCACCCGAACGCGCAGTTCGCCGCCGAGGCCTCGGAGGCGGCTGCCGCCCAGGGCAACTTCTGGGATATGCACGACACGCTGCTCGGCCATCAGGGCGATCTGCGCCCGACGCACGTTGCCGCATACGCGCAGGAGATCGGGCTGGATGGGGAGCGCCTGCTGTCGGAGATCCACCGTCGCATGTACGCGTCGCGGGTGAGCGAAGACGTCGCCAGCGCGGACGAGAGCGGCGTCTCCGGCACGCCGACCTTCTTCATCAACGGGCGCCGTCACTACGGCGCCTATGACATCGCCACGTTGAGCGCGGCCGTCACCGCCGCACGCGGGCGCGCGCGACTGGCGGGGAGGGCAGCGTGAGCGATGTGCGCCGTTGGTTGGTGCTCGAGCAGGGCTGAGACGAGCGCCGCCCCTGCCGGCGCTGCGGGCGGCCTGCCAACCTTGACACCCCCGTCCGGCCGTGGTAACACTAGGTTTCAAATGGCGGGGTTGGGCTGGTTTCGCCAGGCCCAGGCTCGAAGGTTATGGACGATCTAGGGGGTGTACCAGTGGCTCGGCCCTTTGCAGCAGGTGTCGGAAGCTCGGTACGCCTTGGGGTGTCCGCCAACCGATGCTGATCATCGAGGTAGACGCCGCCGACATTGACGCTCCCGGCGTGCCGGCGCCCCGCTATGACGCGCGTTTGGTACGTGGCGCACACGATGCGTCGGCCGACCGGAAGCGGCGCTCTCGCACCGGCGAGGTCACAGCCGCGCTGATCCTGCGGGACGTGGCGCCCGCACGCGTGGTCTCGTGCGTGCGGGCGGCGACCAGCGGCGGCGGGTCGATCTCCCCCGAGCTTCTGGGTCAGCTGCTCCCGGTGGGCAGGGGCAGACGTCCGGATGCGAGGGAGCCACAGTTGACCGACCGCGAATACGAGGTGCTGCGGATGCTCGCCGACGGCGCCAGCACGCGCGGGATCGCCGAGCGGCTGAGCTACTCGGAGCGGACCGTCAAGAACATCGTGCGCAACCTGCTCGTCAAGCTGGGCTGCAAGACGAGAGCCCATGCCGTTGCGCTCGCCGTGCGGCAAGGCGTGATCTGAGTCGGGTCGAAAGGCGCCGCATGAGCCGCAGGGTGGCGGTCATCGGACTCGACTGCGCCGAGCCTCGGCTCGTGTTCGATCGCTGGCGTGAGGAGCTTCCGAACCTGAGCCGGCTGATGGGCGCGGGGACCTGGGGACCGCTTCTCAGCGTCGACCCGCCGATCACCGTGCCAGCGTGGAGCTGCATGATGACCGGCCGCGATCCCGGCGAGCTCGGCATCTACGGCTTCCGTAACCGCAGCCAGCACGACTATCGCTCGCTGGCGGTCGCCGACTCGCGCGCGGTGCGAATCGACCGCGTCTGGGACTACCTGTCGCGGGCGGGCAAGCACGTGATCGTCGTCGGCGTGCCGCAGACATCGCCACCGGTGCCCGTCAACGGAGAGCTGGTGTCGTGCTTCCTGACCGCCGATACCCGCAAGGACCCGTACACCCATCCCGCTGAGCTGCGCGCCGAGATCGAGTCGATCGTCGGTCACTACCGGGTGGACGTGGGCAGCTTCCGCAGCGACGATCGAGACCGGATCCTCGCGGAGGTCTACGAGATGACCGAGCAGCGCTTCACCGTCTGCCGGCACCTGCTCGACACGAGGCCGTGGGACTTCTTCATGATGGTCGAGATCGGACTCGACCGCATGCACCACGCTTTCTGGCGCTTCCTCGATCCCGAGCACCCGCGCCACGAGCCGGAGCACCGTTACCGCGACGCGATCCGCAACTACTACGCCTATCTGGACGAAGAGATCGGCGAGCTGCTCGAGCGCTTCGACGAGGACACCACGGTGATGGTCGTCTCCGACCACGGCGCGCGACCCATGCAGGGCGCGATCTGCGTCAACGAATGGCTCGTCCAGGAGGGCTACCTGGTGCTGGAGCAGCCAGCCGAGGGGCCGACCCCGTTCAGCGACGCGCGTGTCGATTGGAGCAGGACCCGCGCGTGGGGCGAGGGCGGCTACTACTGCCGGCTGTGCGTCAACGTCGCCGGCCGCGAGCCGCAGGGCATCGTCGCACCCGGCGACGAGTACGAACAACTGCTCGACGAGCTCGCCGATCGCCTCCAGCGGCTGCCGGGCCCGGACGGCCAGTCGATCGGCACGCGCGCCTTTCGCCCGCAGGAGCTGTGGCGCGAGCAGCAGGGGATCCCGCCCGACCTGATCGTGTACTTCGGCGATCTCGGCTGGCGCAGCAACGGCAGCCTCGGCCATGGCCGGCACTGGACCTACGACAACGACACCGGCCCCGACGACGCCAACCACGACCGCAACGGACTTTGCATCATCGCGGGTCCCGAGGTGCCGGTGGGGCGGCGCGATGACCTGGTGATCTACGACATCGCACCGACGATCCTCGCCCAGGCCGGCCTTCCTCCGGAGGACGCCATGCGCGGCCGGGTCCTGGCAGAGGCCGCGCGCGCTCTATAACGGCCGCGGCCGGGCCTTGGCGGAGGCCGCGCGCGCTAAGCCCGATCGCCCGCTGGGTGCTCGGCGGGCGGCGAGTCGACGCTCGGCAGCGCCCGGATGGCTTCCAGCATGTATATGTTCGTTCCTTCGAAGGGCCACTCCTGGCTGAAGCTGATCTGGGCGAAGCCCGCCGACTCCAGCATGCCGCGGATCGTCTCGACGCGGCCGTCCCGGTCGTGCACCTCTGCGACGAGCGCCCCGATCTTCTGCCAGTCCTCGGCCTTGATACCACGCAGCACGGCGAGCTCGGCACCCTCCACGTCGACCTTCAGCAGGTCGACTCGTTCGACGCCCGACTGCTCGATGATGTCCGAGACCGTTGTCATCTCACACGGGATCTCGACGACCTCGCGTCCCATCCACCAGCTGATCGCCTTCAGCAGCATGCTGGCTCTCGGCCTCAGCCATTTCCGCACCCGCGAAGAGCTGCGCTGAAAACCGGCCGGCGGCTCCTTGAGGATGGCGTCGATGAGTTCCTGCGAGTCGTCGATCCGTCCGCGCTGCAGCGAGGACATCTGCGAGACGCGCGGGCGAAAGTAGAGCGTCGTGCGACCTGCCTGCTCGCCGACCGCGCAACACCTGCAGGACACCGAAGCATCGGGGAACAGCTCGTGCACGTTGCGCTCCAGGAACGCGAACGATCTCGGCGCCGGCTCGCACGCGAAGATACGGACGCCGGTGCCGTAGCGACGAAGCAGCTCGAGCGAGAACAAGCCGATGTTGGCGCCGATGTCGAACACCGTCGCGCCGGGCCCGAGTGCGAGCTCGGAGTGGAAATACTCGCCGACCAGGTAGTCATCACGGCGCGCCTCGGCGCGCGATGCCCCATATACCGAAAGCCCGTTCGACAGCAGGTGACGCCGGTTCGCGTTTGCCATGACCGGATGTTACTTCGCGCCGGGATGGCCGCCTGGCCGGCTCACCACCAGATGCGCCTGTCAGCGCCGCCTACAGTTCGATCCGCCAGGCGTTGACGTGCAAGCACAGCATGTCCGGGCAGGTGGCGGCGATCCAGGCGCCGTGCACCCAGGCCATCGTGGTGACGACCGTGTAGGAGGGGGTCGGCCAGCCGGGCACGGCTTTCGTGCCCAGGTTGAGGTTCAGGTTGCCGCCGAAGTAGGTGATCCGAGTCGGCTGCCCCAGCAGCCCGTCCGCTTCCTGGCTCTGCAGGTCATAGGCGAACAGGTCGTCGCCGCCGACGGTGTCGGCCCCGATCGAGGTGTACAGCGTGTCAGGGTGGCCCGGCGCGAAGTGGGCGAACTCCTGGAAGGCGTTCATCGGCGACTCCCACGGCCACGCCGGTGCGTACTCGGGGCTGATGCGGGTCGGCACGGCGCTCGGGTCGAGGTCTTCTGGCAGCGTGAACAGCTGCGAGGACCCGAAGCCGCTCACCTGCGCCCGCGTGGTCGACATGAAGATCAGCCGGTGGGTGTGCGGGATCCAGCCGTATGCCTCATAGAACGCCGGCTTGCCGTCGGGGTCCTGCCAGGACACGTTCCTGCTGAGCCTCCCCGTCGCCAGGTCCACGTCGGCGACGTGCAGCGCCCACTCGCCGTTGGGCGGGGCTTCGGTGGCGGTCTCGATCATCTGCGACCAGACGATCTTCGTGGCGTTGGCGTTGAACGCGGGCCAGATCACCCCCCGCTGCGAAGCCGTCGCCCCCGCCAGCAGCGTCGACAGCCGGCCGGTCTTGCGGTCATACAGCTGGATCGAGTTGTCCGAGCCGTCGCCGGGAGATGAGTCGGGCAGCCGGCGGTCCCATCCTTCAGCCGTCGTCAGCAGCACGTAGCGGCCGCCCGCGGTGATTGCGGCCGGGCCCCGGTTGCCGTCGTAGGGCGCCAGCAGCGGCTTGCCCTGACAGTCGCCGTTGCCGATGTAGGCTTCCCACACGCTGGCGCCGTTGCGGCTGTACCAGACCATCGTGCCGTTGCTGGCCGCCGCCACCGGGGCGCAGTTGGCCGCGATCAGCTTCCCATGCGGAGCGCTCGCGCCGAGCGACTGCCCCGTCGCGAGCCCGCCGGCCGCAACCGCGAGGAGCGTGAGACGAAGGAGGTGAGAGAAGTGTGCTCGCATCGCTGCACCGTGGGCCGCCGCGCGCTCGGCCCGACTGAGCAGATGCTACGCCCGCCGTGCGGCGCGGCCGCGGCGCGAGCGAGATTCGTCGCGCGGCCGGCGACACAGCGCGCGCGACCTGGCCGGACGCCGGCGCTTGGCGGTGTTCGCCGTGCGCCTAGCCGTGGAGGCCCTGCTCGCGGTGTTCGCCGTGCGCCTCGCCGTGGAGGCGCTGCTCGCGCACGAGCGTTTCGGGTGTCGGGCGACCTTGACCGGGCGGCTGGGTGAGGATGGCGGGGGGGCGGGCTGCGCGCCCGCTTCCCCGGCTGGCGCATCGGATGTCGGTTCGGGGCCGCCTGACAGGCTGATGCGCCAGGCGTTGACCTGCGAGCACAGCATGTCCGGACAGGTGGTCGCGATCCAGGCGCCGTTCACCCAGGCCATCGTGGTGACGACCGTGTAGGAGGGCGACGGCCAGCCGGGCACGGCTTTCGTGCCCAGGTTGAGGTTCAGGTCGCCGCCGAAGTAGCTGATCCTCGTCGGCTGCCCCAGCAGCCCGTCCGCTTCCTGGCTCTGCAGGTCGTAGGCGAACAGATCGTCGCCGCCGACGGTGTCGGCGCCGATCGACGTGTACAGCGTGTCAGGATGGCCCGGCGCGAAGTGGGCGAACTCCTGGAAGGCGTTCATCGGCGACTCCCACGGCCACGCCGGTGCGTACTCGGGGCTGATGCGGGTCGGCACGGCGCTCGGCGCGAGGTCTTCGGGCAGCGTGAACAGCTGCGAGGACCCGAAGCCGCTCACCTGCGCCCGCGTGGTCGACATGAAGATCAGCTTGTCGGTTCCCGGGATCCAACCGTATGCCTCATAGAACGCCGGCTTGCCGTCGGGGTCCTGCCATTCGACGTTGTCGCTGAGGGTGCCAGTTTCGAGGTTGACGTCGGCGACGTGCAGCGCCCACGCACCGTTGGGCGGGGCTTCGGTGGCGGTCTCGATCATCTGCGACCAGACGATCTTCGTGGCGTTGGCGTTGAACGCGGGCCAGATCACCCCCCGCTGGGAGGCGGTCGCCCCCGCCAGCAGCGTCGACAGGCGGCCGGTCTTGCGGTCATACAGCTGGATCGAGTTGTCCGAGCCGTCGCCGGGAGATGAGTCGGGCAGCTCTCGCTCCCATCCTTCAGCCGTCGTCAGCAGCACGTAGCGACCGTCGGCGGTGATGTCGGCGGGACCCCGGTTGCCGTCGTAGGGCGCCAGCAGGGGCGTCCCCTGGCAGTCTTCGTCGCCGATGTAGGGTTCCCACACGCCGGCGCCATTGCGGCTGTACCAGACCATCGTGCCGTTGCTGGCCGCCGCCACCGGAGCGCAGTTGGCCGCGATCAAGGTGCCGCTGGTGGTGGCCAGCGCGGGGCTCTGGGCGCAGCACAGGCCAGCGAGCAGCGCCACGGCGAGCGGCAGGACACGGGGGGCGGCGTTCCTTCGCACCCTGCATGTAACGGCAGTCGGACAGGCGGGACTCCCCGGCCGGACCGGTCGCTGGACGAACGTCCGACAGGGGTCGCCGCAGGCGGCGCGGCGGGCCTGCGGAGGTGGGACCTCCTCACGCCGATGCCGTATCGTCCCCCGCGTGAGCTCTGAGACCGGCGAGCGGCCAGGGCGGCGCGTGCGTCCCGCAAGCGCCGCCATAGGTGTTCTGCTGCGTGCCGTGCCGCGGCTGCGCGCGCCCGTCCAGACGCTGCTCTGGCGGGCGGTCTACGAGATCGCCAGCCTCAGGGCGGACGCGCTCACGATCAGGCTGATGAACTACGGCTACGCGGAGCTCGAGCCGACCCCGGACACCGAGGAGGCTCAGGCGCCCGCTGCCCGCGGCGCGTCCGACGGCCAGGTGACGGATGGCTTCGGTCTGGCGCTGTATGGCGCCGTCGCCGCGGGCGCCGAGCTGACGGACAGGGACGTCCTGGAGGTGGGCTGCGGGCGGGGCGGCGGCTCGGCCTTCCTGTTCGAGCGCTTCGCGCCGCGCTCGATGACCGGAGTCGATCTGGCCCACATCGCGATCGAGCGCTGCCGGCGCCAATATGGGCGGCCGGGGCTCACCTTCCTGGCCGCAGACGCACAGCAGCTCCCGTTCCCGGACGAGTCCTTCGACACGGTCGTCAACGTTGAGTCCTCCCACTGCTACCCGGACATGGCCGCGTTCCTGGCCGAGGTCCACCGCGTGCTGAGGCCCGGCGGGGTGCTGCTGCTGGCCGACTTCCGCCTGACGAGCTCGCCGCCCGGCCAGGCCAACCCGGACGACGTGCCGGCGCTGCGCCGGCGGCTGGCAGAGGCGGGCATGCGGACGATCACCGAGCAGGACATCACGGCCGAGGTCGTGCGAGCGCGATCGCTGGCCACGCCGTCGGTGCGGGCCTACATCCAGCGGCGCATGCCGCGCGTGCTGCGACGTCGCGCGCTCGAGTTCGCCGCGATCGAAGGCACCCCGATCTACCGCTCGTTCGCAGAGCGGCGGCTCACCTACCTGCGCTTCGTGCTGGAGAAGCAGTGAGCGCCAGCGGCGAGCGCCTGTAGCTGCTTCTGCCGCGCCTCAGCTCATGGCACGCTCACCGCGGTGGCGTGCCCGTCGGCATCGGTGATGTGCAGGTGGGTGACCAGCGTTCCCTGCTTGTGCCGCTTGGACTTCTGCTCGAGGGTCTTGCTCTCCAGGAGGAGCGGACCGTGGGCCACGAGCGAGACGCTCGCGACGGCGTGCGTGAAGGCGATCACCAGCGCCCCGCCCTGGATGTGCGCGTTCTTGACGCTCGCGCCCGACAGCGACAGGCCCTGCACCGAGACGTGCGTCGTGCATTTCGGGTGCTTCCCGCTGCCCTTGCACACCTTGTGCTCGACAAGCGCCCTGCCGCTGAAGCTCACGCCCGAGGGCAGTCCGATCGACAGCGAGGCGAGGTCGGGACCGTTGCTGGCGCGCGTCGCGTGCAGCGCCAGCTTTGGCTTGCCGCCCGAGAGCCCCGTCAGCGATCCGGAGGCCGTGGGCTTCGTCGAGGGGGGCGGGCAGTCGACGTTCGTGACCGGGCCGCTCAGCTTGACGGGTGCGTTGCCGTCCTGGGGCACCAGCGTCGCCGCGATCGTGCCCTGTTCGCAGGCGGTCGTGAACGCCGGGCCCGCCGGCGTGCCTGTGAAGGTGTAGGTCACCGAGCTGAGCGGGATGTCGGGCACGCCCAGGAAGCTGATGGTGTGTTCGTTGAGGTTGATCGGCCCGGCGATCGAGAACTGGTATGGCGGCGGGAAGGACATCGTCACCGACCCGGTGATCGGCGAGGCGAGCGAACCCGAGTTGACCGCGCCCGCGAGCGTCAGCATGCCGTTGGCCAGCGCCGACGAGGGCAGCAGGGGAGAGGCCGCGGCCACGGTGCCGACCGTGCACGTCGTCCCGTTGAAGCACGGTGACAGGACTTTGTTGATCCTGACCCCGGTCGGGTTGCCGTAGGCGATCGCGCTCGTCGCCGATTCGCCCGCGCCCTGCGTCACCGTCACCGTCACTTCGGCGCCCGAGTTTCCCTCATCCTTGACCGTCGCCGCGACCGTCGGGGCGTAGGGCAGCGAACCGCACCCGCTGACGGTGAGCGGCGCGCTCGTGGATGCGGATGTTTCCCCCCAGGAGGTTGCATGCACTGCGACGCTGGGAGTCGGGCTGCAGCTCGTGGGAAGCCGCGTGCTCGCGAGCGTGAACTGCAGTTCTGTGGGTCCGGGCGCCGGAGTGAAGCTGAGGGAAAGGCTCAAGGCGATGGGCGGCGTGCTCGCGAGCGTGAGGGCCCCCGTGTAGGTCGTGCCACCTTGCTCTACGAGCGCGACGCCGGCCACATCGGCCAGGCTCGGCGGTGCCACGAGGTACAGGGTTATCGGCTTCGGCGTCGCCGACGCGGCGTCGATCGTGCCGCTGCCCAGCACGCAGAGCGGGCTGGGCGCGCCCGAGGCCACGCACGACCCCCCGTTCATGTCGAGGTTGAGCAGGAATCCCGCCGGGAACCCGATCGTGAGGCTCTTGTCCGAGTCCACGATCGAGTTGAAGTTGATGTTGAGCCCGGTCGCAGAGCTAGAGCCCGCGGCCGTGGCGCTCTGTTCGAGCGCCAGGGTCGGCGCGATTGTCGCCCCTGCAAAGGCCGGGAAGATCGCGGTCGCAGCCGCTACGAGCAGCCCAGTCAGTGCAGTACGGGTGAACATCGATTTGTGCCTCCGTGTGTTAGCCATTGGTCACTGCCAGCGCCGAGGTGCCGGCGGGGTCATCCAGGTGTCTTGCGAACACTTCAAGAGCGCGGGCGATGCCGTCCTCTTCGCGAATCTGCCCGCCGATCGCGGCTGCGCGCTCGCGCATGCCGGGATCGGTGACCGCCGCGAGAATCGCCTCCTGCAGAAGCTTCCTCGACAGTTTACGCCGCGAGATCGGGGGCGGCGCCGCTCCCAATTCGTGGACCGTGCGAGCCCAGGCGTACTGATCCATCATGTGCGGCACGATCACCGACGGCAGACCCGCCCTGAGCGCCGCCGCGGTCGTGCCAGCCCCGCCGTGGTGCACGGCCGCCGAGCAGCGTGCGAACAGCCACTCGTGGCCGATCGTGTCGACGGCGAACACGCTGTCGGAGGGCTCCGCCTCGCCGAAGCCGTGCTCACCGCGGATCAGGACCCCGCGCTGGCCCGCTCCGCGCAGCGCCTCGATCGCAAGCGCCGTCGTGCCGGCCGGATCGGCGTCGACCATGCTGCCGAAGCCGATGCACACGGGAGCCGGTCCGGCGTTCAAGAAGTCCACCAGCCCGGCCGGCGGCTCGGGATCGAGCTCGCCCTCCAGAACCCAGTAGCCGGTGATGTGCGTCCACGGCCCGGAGCGCGCCGGGTCTGGAACAACCGCCGGGCTGAACGCGTAGAGCTCGAGCGTTCGGCGAGCGTCCAACTGCCCCAACGGCTCGCGCAGCGGCAGCCGCGACAGCCCCGCCGCGCGCCGCGCCGACCCCAGCCAGCGCCGCATGAACAGCCACGCCGCCTGGCGCACGACGGGGGCGGCCGGCCTCTGCGCCATCCGCGGCGGCGGGCACAGCCGGGCGCGCACGAGCTCGGCTCCAGTGCGCTCGGACGCCTGCCACCCGAGCAGCAGCGCCAGCTCGTTGGTCACGATCGCATCGGCCCCCTCGCACGCCGCCAGCGCGTCGGTCAGCCGCTGGCCGGCGACCGAACGCGCGTCCTTGACGAACCCCGCCACCGCGGGCATGCGCCGGGTGCCGCGCTCGAGCCAGCGGCGATCCTCGGCGGTCGCCGAGGATCGGCTCAAACGCCCCTGTGCCAGTGGGGCGAACTCGAGCCCCGTCGCTCTCACCTGCTGCTCGAAGCCGGGGAACGCGGCGAGGCGGACCTCGTGCCCGGCCCCCGCAAGGCCGACTCCGAAGGCGAGCAGCGGCTGGACGTCGCCGCGGGAGCCGACCGTCAGGATCGTGATCCGCATCTCGTGCCCGTGCTCATGGTGCGCCGGCGGCGCTGGCGTACTGGATCCTTCGTTCGAGTCGCGTGAGCAGCGCGGAGAGCTCACCGTGCTGGGGCGACGCGGCTGCCTGCAGCCGCCGCACGTCGCGCAGCGCCACGCCGTGCTCGCCGCGATCCCAGGCCGCCTGCGCCCCATCCAGAGCCCGCTGCACGGGCGATGGGGAGCCCGCCCGCGCCTCACTCGCGCCAGTCGCGGGCGCCGATCCGATGGCCCCGCCCAACGCGGCGAAGGTGGGCGCGGGCTCGGGTGTCGGCACGATCTGAATGTTCGAGGGACCAGAGCGCTTCCCCGCCGCGTTCTCCGCGATCACCTCGTAGACGCGATGGCGATCCCCGGGAGCGACGAAGAAGGAGTTGCTCGTCGTCCCCACCGGTTCGAATTCCCCCGCCTGCGAGACCGTCACCGGCAGGCTGCCGGGGGTTTCGGGGCTGCTCAGGATGGGCTCCGCGCCTTCGAACGGAAAGCCGTCCGGATATGTCGGCTGTGGCTGCAGGTAGAGCGTCAGGTTGATTTCCGAGGCGGCGAGCACCTCGTAGCGCACCGCCGAAGGCGAGCGCTTCCACGAGAGCAGCGTGCCCTTGTCCTTTGCGGCCGCCTCGGCGATCATCGCGCTCGGCGCCGGAACCCCGCGCGAGCTGTTGATGCCCGACGAGCACACCGATTCGCGATCGTCGACGATCGTCGTCCCCTGTGCCACGTTGGCGCTGCCGATGTACAGTTCGTCGTCGTGCGGGCCGCCTGGCTGCAGCGTCCGCCCGCCGAAGTTGTATTCGCCGTAGCCGAAGGCGTCGCGGGTGATCGGATACCAGTCTTCCCCTTCGCACGTCGCCCACAGCTGGTAGCCCGCGGAGGCGGCGACCAGGTCCCCCAGCCAGCCCTTCCCTTTGTAGCCTTTCACCAGGTAAGCCCAGCTGTTGGTGCCGACGTAGAGCCCCCCCTCATAGTCCGCCATGCGCCAGAAGTGCGCGTTGAACAGGCTGTTGAACCCGTCGTCGAGCCCGCTCGTCGGGTACGCCGTCTGGCCGTTGGGCAGCTTGCGGGGGTCGCCTACGACCAGCGTCCACTGGCCGTCGGGAGCGATGCGGATCATCTCCGACTGCGGCAGCGTGTTCTGGTACCAGCCACTGGAGCCCACGTACAGCGCGTCGCGGTAGACGTGCATCGAGACGACGGAGGTGATCAGAGCTCCCCGTCCCGCCCCGCCGGTGATGACCGGCCTGAACGGGCTGTCTTCGGCGCTCGCCTCCCACACCGAGTAGCCGGACTGCTCGCTTCCGCACCCGACGTACAGATCGCCGTGGAACGTCACCGCTTCGAAGATGTCGAGGTTCGGGGGGCTGACCTGGACCAGGCCGGGGTGCTGTGACCACGGTCGCGTGATCTCGAACAGCGCTCCGTCGCCGGTCAGGTCCGGTGTCGCTGTCACGAACAGATGGTTCTTCCACACGACCAGCGAGCGGAACCCCATCGGCCGGACGTCTCCGCCCGGGAAGTGGACGACCACGCGCGGGAGGTTCAGCGCCTGCCAGTGCACGCCGTCGTAGCTGCGCAGTATTCGCGGCGGATGGCTCACCAGCAGCGAGGGCAGGTACTCGTCCGCGCTCACGCCGGCGGCGTAGAGCGCCGTCCTACCCTGCGCGTCCTTGTAGGTGAGCATGCCGCGATAGGCGATGTCGGTGGCCACTTGTAAATTCGGCGCGTAGGGGTTCTGCTCGGTCGGTGAGCGGTAGACGAGCCTCCACCTCCTGGTGGGGGGCGTGTACTGCCAGATCTCGGCGCGCAGGTTCATCTCGTAAGGGTTCGCCGGGCAGTGCACGTCCAGCGACGGGTCGATCGAGTACTTCTCCTCGAGCGGGACGAAGTACTGGCTGGTCTCGTTTTCCACACACAGCACGTCGCGGCCCGTCCCCACGTACAGCTTGCCGTCGAACCAGCCCATCGACCAGGCGAAGGAGTTTTCGCTTTCGCCGAACCCGTCTTTGGCGATGACGCTGTTCGCGGATTCGCTGGCCATGCTCGGGGCGGCCGTCGCGCAGGCAAACGCGAGCAGCGCGGCCAGCACCAGCAGCGCGCCGAGCCCGCTGCTCACCCGCCTTGAAAGCTTCATGACGGGTTCCTTTCGCGCCTCAAGACAGAATCCTTTCGGTCCGATTCGCTGCCATGCTCACGCCGCCTCGCGCTGTACGAGCTCGAGCGGGCTGCGGGGGACGCGGCCGGGACGCGAGCCCTTCGAGCAGCTCGGCGGCGCGCGCCGGTCCCGGCGCGGCGGCCAGCTGCACGGCGAGTCGCTGCGCCGCCCGCCGATAGGTGGGCTCGGCGAGCAGTTCGCGCACCGCCGCGCGCAGCTTCTTCGCGTCCAGGTGGCGCGCCGAGAGCCGGATTCCAGCGCCCGCCTCGGTGATCCGGCGCGCGTTGTCCGGCTTGTCCCAGTTGGTTGGCACCAGCACCATCGGCACGCCCGCCCCGGCCGCGGCGAGCACCGTGGACTTGCCGCCGAGCGTCACCAGCGCAGAGCAGCGTGGCAGCAGCTCGCCGTGGCTAAGCCAGCCGGTGACGTGCACGTTGGACGGCAGGGGGCCCTCGACGAGCGTCGCCTCGCGCCCCTCCCCGGTCGTGAGGATGACCTCGACGGGCTCCTGCGCAAGCGCGGCGATCGCCGTTCGCAGCAGGAAGGGCTCGCCCGAGGCCATCGTGCTTTCGGTCACGTGCACCCACGGCCGCTCGGCGGGGATCCGAGCGAGCCACTGCTCGCCGTCCGCGCGTTCGGGGTACCAGATGCAGTGGCCCACGTAGTGGACGCTGTCCGGCAGGTCGCGGCGGTTGTAATCGAGCTCGCGCACGTTGCCGACGATGTGCAGCGGCAGACGCGCCGTGAAGCGGGTTACCGGTTCGCCCAGCGGCACCAGCCCGTACTGCACCCGCAGCTCGTCCACGCGCCGGCGCAGGGGCCGCGCGAGCAGCTCCATGAGGCGTGTCAGCGCGGCCGAGCCCAGCCGGCCCAAACGCGTCCGCGGGGGGCGCAGTCCGAAGCCGGACGCCGGCAGGTCAGGCCCGGGGATCTGCGGCCCCATGACCGGCCAGAACAGCGCCACGGGAATGCGCTCCGCCTCCCACAGCACGAGCATCGGTCCCCACAGAGTCGGGTCGGTGACGATCACATCGGGATGCCAGCGTGCGAGCACTCCCCGCAGGTCGGCGACCTGGTCGGGAATCGTCTCGACCAGCCATGCGCGCAACAGCGCGCGCATCCGGCCGCGGCCGGGGCGGCCTCGCCGCCCGGCGCCGTCGATACCGCGCAGTGTCCGTGAGACGTGCTGCTCGCCGACGCGCTCGAACCCGAACAGCTCGAAGCCCGCCTGCTCGATGTTCGCCCTCCCTGCCTCGCCGCTGTAGAAGGCGACCTCATGACCGCGTTCGCGCAGCTCGATCGCAACGCTCAGCATCGGCAGCAGATGGCCCGGAAACGGCCACGCCGTGAACAGGAAGCGGCGGGTCACGGCACGGTCTCCACGTCCGGCATCGGCTCGCCGGCCCCTGGCAGCCGCGCGGCGATCTCCCGGGCGACGAGCTCGGGCTGCTCCATCGGGCCGAAGTGGCCCCATTCGGTCCTCGGCATCAGCACGGGATGCACGTTCGGAAGCTGCTCGCTGAGGAACTCGAAGGTGTCGATGAAGGCCGAGCGTTCGGTGTAGATCAGCACGACCGGCGTCTGGATCGAGGGAATACGGTCCAGTGTCAGCGTACCGACCTGCCGGTAGTCCTGCGCCAGTGTCGTCTCGTCGACCAGCCGCAGCAGCGGCTTGGGGTTTCGCGGCAATCCCTTGAGCGGCCCCCACTGCTTCGGGAGGTCGATCGTCGCCCGGATCATGTAGCGCATGTCCGAGCGCTTCTCGGGCGGTACGGGGTGTCCGGCCTCCTCCAGCGCCCTCGCCCAGTAGGACCAGCCGACCCAGTCCTCGGGCCGGCGACTCTCCTCGAGCGCCGGCAGCGCCGCCTCGATCGCTATCACCTCCCGCACGCGCTGCGGCTGGCGCAGCGCGTGGTACAGGGCGATGTCGGCGCCGTAGCTGTGACCGGCGATCAGCGGCCGCTCGATCTCGAGCGCGTCGAGCAGTCCGAGCAGGTCATCCGCCATCGCGTCCGGGGTGTAGCCGGAGGGCGGCGTGTCGCTGTGGCCATGGCCGCGGAGGTCGTAGGTGAGGATCCGAAACCGCTCTGACAGTTCCGGCACGATCCGCAGATGCCACACGGCCAGGTTGCCCGTGAGGCCGTGGACCATCACCAGGTCCGGCCCCTCGCCGACCTGCTGATAGTGGATCCGGACGCCGCTCGGCAGGATCGTCTTTCCCATCAGCGTTCTCGCTCGCCGCTCATTCGACGTACCCCAGCGCGCGCAGCCGCTCCATCAACGCGGCCTGCTCCTCGGGCTCGAGCTCGACGTCGACGTCGGCCGCGGGGCTCGACACCAGCGCCGCGGGGGCTTGCGCGGGGGCGTGGCGCACCGGGCGGCGCTCGAGCTCGCCGGGCTCGAAGACCGCCTCCGGCACGCTGCCGGACATGTCCTCCGGCACCGGCAGGCCGAGCTGATGCAGAAGCAGCGGCGCCACGTCCACGATCGACAGTTCCTCGACGGACTCGCCGGCGCGGATGCCGGGACCGACCGCGAAGAAGATGCCCTCCCAGCGGTGATGGCCTCGCGGCTGGGGGCGTCGCGCGACGATCGACTCCGAGGGCAGGATCGACATCGTGCCGCCGTCGGCGAGCACCAGCGAGAGGTCGGGGCCGAGCTCTTCGAACGGGCCCGAGAACGCCTGCTCCCGCGTCCACACCTCCTCCACCAGCTGATGCTCGTCGTGGGGGCGGCGGACATCGCGCAGCGCCTCGGCGATGTCCCGCGTGAGCTTCGCGCGCGCGTCCCCGGGCATCCTGTCCTCGCTGCCGGGAACGCGATCGACGATGTGAATCCCCTGGCTCGACGGCGTCGCCGCGTAGGCGACCGTGCGCGACCAGTCGAGCGCGTGCACGTGGCGGGTCATCTCGGCGAAGCCGACGTCGGTGTCCGAGCGGCCGTCTCCGTTCTCCTCCGGTGCCCACGCGAGGTACCCGTTCTGCTCCAGCCACGAGTTGACGTGGAACACGTCCTGCGTCGGCCCGAAGCCGTGATCGGATGCCAGCACGACCGTGGCCTGCGGGCCCGCGAGCTCGACGAGCCCGCCGATCAGCTCGTCGAGCGAGTGGAAGTAGCGCTCGCAGCGCTCGATCATCTCGCGCTCCCAGGCATCCGGCTGCTCGGGCCGGCAGGCGGGATCGATGAACCGCCAGCACAGGTGCTGGAGCTTGTCCACCCCGTCGAACATCACGGCCACCAGGTCCGCCGGCTCGGACTCCATCAGGTAGCGCGCGACCTCCGCCCAGCGCTGCTCGCGGCGAATGTGGAGCTCGACGAACTCGGCGTGCTCGTCCTCGGGGCACCCGTCGATCGCCTTGATCTCCAGCTCCATGTCGAGCATCTCGCGCGGATTGAAGCCGGGAAGCGCCTTGAGCCGGTCGAACAGGCCGGGAGGATGGCAGCCCAGGCGCAGCTGACGCCACGGCATCATCCCGCCGGGCACGACCGCGCCCTCCACCGGGGGCGCGGGGAACATCAGCGGGAAGTTGAGCGAGATCACCCGCCGCTGCTGTTCGCTGGCCAGCGTCCAGATCGTCGCGGAGCGGACCTCCTGCGAGCTGGCGAAGGAGAAGTACACGCTCCCCGGCTCCTCCTTCTGGAAGAAGTCGAAGATGCCGTGCTGGCCGGGATGCTTTCCGGTCACCAGCGACGTCCATGCCGGGGGTGTCAGCGGCGGCATGATCGAGCGCAGCACGCCGCGCGTGCCGCGCGCCGACAGCTTCGCCAGGTTCGGCATCAGGCCGCGCTCCATGTACGGGTCCAGCACCGTGAACGTCGCTCCATCCAGGCCGATCAGCAGCGTCGGTCCCACATCACACCTCCAGGGGAGTCGGTTGGCGGTGCTCGCATACGAACATCGCGACCTCCACCACGGTCAGGTCACGCTCATCCACCGGGCGCTGGCCGATCTCGTCGAAGAACTGCGGAAACGGCAGCCGCCCGTAGCGCTGCTGGATCATCGTCGAAAGCACCACGATCTCGAGCGACTCCAGACCGAGGTCGGCGACGAACCGCGTCTGCGGCCCGATCTCGCCCGTGTACTCCCAGTCGCCCTGCGCATCTCCCAGGAGCGCGAGGATGCCCTGCAGGACCTCCGGATCGAGCACCGTCATCGCTCCGCCTCCTTGCCTTCGTGATCGCTTGATGTACCCGAACAGATCACGGTAGCGACGATCAGGTCCTCCTCGCGCTGGGTGCAGGCGACCAACCGGCGGCCCGCGACGTCCACGGCCACCGATTCGCCCCGGGCGTCGATCGCGCACACGCGCGGTGCGCCCGAGCCGCCGCCGAGGCCCGAGCCGCCGCCGAGGCCCGAGCCGCGCGCCTTGCCGGCCGCCTCCCGCGCGCACCACAGGCGCAGCAGCCACTCCTCCGCGGCGTCCTGCGGCAACCCCTCGAGCAGGCGCAGCTCCGCCTCGCCGAGTGCCGCCTGCGCAAAGCCCGGCGGTCGTGGGACCAGCGGCTCGATGTCGATGCCGACCCCACCGTCGTCGCCGGGCGGCGCGAGCGCCACGAGCGCCGCCGCATGACCGTGCGAGTGCGTGAGCGAGACCACCGGCAGCTCGGCGAGGCCCTCCAGCCCGGGCACGACGACGATCGGCGCGCCGCGGTCGTCGGGCAGGATCTCGATCTCCGCGGGGAGCAGCTCGAGGCCGTGCGCGCCGCGCAACAGCTCGGCGACGCACTCCTTGGCAGCGGTGCGCGCCGCGAGCCACTCGAGCTGCCTGGGCTCCGGCAGCGCGAGCGCATCGAACAGGTCGCGCTCGCGGCGAGAGAGCACGCGACTCGCCCACACGGGCTTCCACAGGGCTCGATCGGCCAGCAGCCGCACGTCCAGGCGCCGGCACGCCGCGCGCTGAGACCGGTGGGCAGCCAGCGGCGCGGGCCACGGCGCCGACAGCGGCGTGAGCTCCGTCGGGCGCGCCAGCGGCGCGAACTGCTCGGGGACGTCGAAGCGCTTGTCCTCCCAGCCGGTGAGGCGCATCCAGCAGCGGCCGCTCGCGTCGAGCACGTCGATGTCCGAGCGAACCAGCTGATCGCCTTCGAGCGCGATCGCCGCCGAGCACGAGAGCTGCTCGCCCTCCGCCAGCAACGGCCCGTACAGGTCGAGCGCCGCGAGCCGGAACGGGAACACGACACGCGCCCGATCGAGCATCTCGGCGGCCCAGAACCCGACCACCTGGCCGGCCGCGTCGAGGGCCACCGGGTCGAGCACGAAGCTGGGCTCGGAGCTCTCGAGCAGCAGGCCCGCCCGCGGGAGCACCTCCAGCCGCGCACGCGCGCCCTCCTGCGCGACGACCTCCACGTCGCGGACTCCCCGCCACAGCGGCTGGTGGAACATCGCCTCGTCGTAGAGCTGCTCTCCTCGCCAGCGCGACGGCCTGCCATCCGCCAGCGCACTCGCCGCCGGCGCCGGCGCGTCAGGGAAGTCGTCCTGGAGCAGCACCGTCGCTTCGACCACCGGCGACGCTGCCGCGCCGCCGTCGCCGAGGTCGCGCAGCTCTGCCCGCACCCGCTCACAGCCCCCATCGGCGGCCACGCGGCGGACGCTCAGCTCGAGCGTCCTGGGCGTCTCGCCGAACGCCAGCCAGCGGTGCGCGCGCAGATCGCGCAGCCCCGTCACGACCAGGTCCGGCAGCAGGCACGACGCCCCCTCGGCCAGGATCTCCACGCTCATCGCCAGCGGCATCAGCGCCAGCGCGTGCAGTTCGGGGTCGGTACGCGAGACCATCCGGCCGAGCGTGTGATCGAGCAGGTAGCGATCCTCGGCCGGATCGACGATCCGCTGCGCCACCAGCTCCACCTCCGGCTCCCACGCCACGACCGTCCCGACGAGCGGCCGCGGCGCGCGCTCGACCGCCACCGCCGCGCCACCGCCGAGATATGCGCTCATGACGTGCTCGTTGGTCATCAGGAAATGCTCCATCGTCTGCATGTAGCCGTCAAGCGCTGCAGCAAGGTCGTCCTCGTCGGCCGCGATCGCGGCCGACGCGGGCTGCGGCGCGGACGCCATCGCCGGCTCCGGCGCGGGTTGCGGCGCGAGCGCGGGCGGGAGCACCGGCGCGACGTGCCCGTTCGCGGACCCGTTGCTGGCAGCGACAGGCGCGCTGGCGGTGAGCATGCCGGCGGTGGCGGGCGCGCCGCCGGCAGGCGCATTGGCGACGGAAGGCGCGCCGGCGGCAGCGGGCGTGCTGGCGGCGGCGAGCGGGCGCAGCCGCTCGAGCGCCTCCTCTGGCAGGCGCAGCATCGGCCAGGTCGTCGACAGCGCGATCCCGCGGCCACCGTCGCCGTCCGCTCGCTGGGCGGGGTGGCGCCAGTCGATCGCGTGCACGTCGCGCTGGGCGTACAGGTAGTCGAAGTCGAGCTCAACGTCGTGCACGGCGAGCATGCCAACGAGGTGGTTCAGCTGCGCGGTGCCCGAGCGGCGCATGAGATCGGGAGCCACGACGCAGGCCGGGCGCCCGCGCAGGATGTCCTGCATGAACGAGGTCATGTTCCCGCGCGGGCCGACCTCGACGAAGATGCGCGCGCCGTCGTCGTGGAGCGCTTCGATCGTCTCGCGGAAGCGCACCGGCGCCGTCCAGTGCTCGACCAGCAGCTCGCGGATGGCCTCCGGGTCCTCCGGGTAGGGGCCGGCGGTCGTGCACGACCACAGCGGCGTGGTCGGGCTCTGCACCGGAAGCCCGGCGAAGATCGGGCGCAGGTCCTCCGCGAACGGGGCGAACAGCGGCGTGTGCACCGCGCGGTCATACGGGAGCACCTCGCACATCAGGCCCTCGCCGACCGCGATCTCGCGCGCACGGGCGGCCGCCTCGGCCTCGCCGACGAGCACGGCCTGGTGGGGGCAGTTGTCCATCGCCAGGTACAGCTCGCCGCCTGCCTGCTCGCCGATCCGCTGCGCGCTCGCGGCGTCGGTCCCGAGCGCCAGCAGCACCGCGGCGGGCACCTCGTGGCGGGCATCAGCGTCCGCATACGACGCGTTCAGCCCGTGCGAGAAGGCGGCCAGTCGCTCGTCTGTCTCGACGTCGAGCGCGCCCGCGGCCATCGCGGCCGAGTGCTCCCCGGTGCTGTGGCCCAGCATCGCGTCGCAGCGCCCCACCAGCCGCCTCATCACCGCATACACGGCCGCGTTGGCCGTGAGCACCGCCTCGACCGCGATGTCGAGCTTCATCAGCCGCTCCTCGGTGCGCGCTCGCTCCTCCTCGGAGAACGCCGGGCGCGGGAACACCCAGTCGCTCAGCAGGTGGCCGCGCGGGTGCTGGTCGTAGATGCGGTCGATCCGGTCGAACACCGCGCGTGCCTCCTCGAACTGCAGGCACAGGTCGGAGAGCATGTTCGGGTACTGCGCGCCCTCGCCGGGGAACACGTATACGATCTTGCCCTCGCGGCCGAGCGGCTCGCCGTCGTAGTAGATGCCCGAGGTCGTCTTGATCCGCCGGCAGTCGGGCGCGCGCAGCTTCTCGATCGCCTGGACGAGCTTGCCCCGCAGATCCTCGAGCGAGGAGGCGACGATCGCCAGACGCCGTGGCTCGGGCGTGGCGCCGAGCTCCCGGGCGAGCGTGAACGCGAGGTCCGCCAGCGCGAGCCCGTCGTCGCGCTCGATCGCGGCGAGCAGCTCCGCGGCTGCGTCGGCGAGCCCCTGCGGCGAGTCGCCCTCGAGGATGCACACCTCGCTGTCCCACGCGGGGCGGTGGTCGACGCTGCTCGCGCCGTCCCATTCCTCGAGCACCGCGTGGGCGTTGATGCCGCCGAACCCGAACGCGTTGATGCCCGCGCGCCGGGGCTCGGCGCCTCCGTGAATCCACGGCCGCGTCTCCGTGTTGATGTAGAACTGCGTGCGCTCGAGCTCGAGCTCGGGGTTCGGCTCATCGCACGCGATCGTCGGCGGCAGCACGCGGTGGTGGAGCGCCAGCGCCGTCTTGATCAGGCCCGCGACGCCGGCAGCCGGGATCGTGTGGCCGATCATCGACTTGACCGTCCCCAGCGCGCATCGCGGCAGCTCGCCGTCGCGCTCCCCGAACACGCGTGTCAGCGCGTGCACCTCGGTCACGTCGCCGACCGGCGTGCCCGTGCCGTGCGCCTCGATCAGCCCGACGCTGTCGGGAGAGACCTCGGCGGCAGCGTACGCGCGGCGCAGCGCCAGCTCCTCGCCCTCGATGCGCGGCGCCATCACGCTCATCCCGCGCCCGTCGCTGGCGACGCCCACCCCGCGAATCACCGCGTACACGCGGTCCCCGTCGCGCAGCGCGTCCTCCGCGCGCTTGAGCACGACCGCGCCGATGCCCTCGCTCAGCAGCGTGCCATCCGCGTCCTTGTCGAACGCGCGCAGCTGCTGGCGGCGCGAGAGCGCACCGAGCCGGCAGAACAGGTTGAGCGTCGCCACCGGCATCCACACCTGCGAGCCGCCCGCGAGCGCCAGATCGCAGTCGCCGGCCAGCAGGTCGCGCACGGCGTGCTGCACCGCCACCAGCGACGACGCGCACGCCGCATCGACCGTGTACGCGGGGCCCATCAGGTCCAGCCGGTTGGCGATCCGCCCGACGATGATGTTCGGGATCAGCCCGGGAACGGTCTCCGGTCCGAGCGGCGGCAGCACCCGCTGCAGCTCGTCGCGCAGCCCCTCCAGCTCCTGCTCGGTGCGCTCGGGATACAGCTGGTGGATCAGGTCCAGCGTCTGGCCGACGACCAGGCCGCGCTGAAGCGCCACCGCGTTGCCGCCGTTGAGGTAGGTGCCCTTGCCGAAGATCACCGCCGTGCGCGCGCGGACCTCCGCCGGCAGCTCGGCCTCGCCGGCGTCCGCGAGCGCGTCGCAGGCGACCTGCAGCGCGAGCCACTGGTCGGGCTCGCCGCCCACCGAGATCGGCGGGATGCCGTGCGCCAGCGGGTCGAAGCGGGCCATCGCCCCGAGATAGCCGCCGCGCTTGCAGTACGTGCGATCCTTGTCGGTGAAGTCGGGGTCGTAGTACACGTCGGGGTCCCACGCCTCCGGCGGCGGGTCGGAGGTCGCGTCCACCCCCGCGAGGATGTTTCGCCAGTACGCGTCCACGTCGGGCGCGCCGGGAAACAGGCCCGCCATGCCGATGATCGCGATGCCGCGCCGCTCGCTCGCGAGCGCCATCAAGCCTCGGCTCCCGCGAGTCGATTCAGCGCCCGCGTTCCCACCCCGACGACGTCCTGCAGCAGCGCCAGCAGGCGCCCGTCCGATCCGTAGAACCAGTGGTCGGCGTGACACAGCGGCGGGTTGCTCGCCGCCCGGATGCGCAGCTCGTGGCGCACGGGCTCTCCCTCGCCCGCTGCCGCCACCCTCACGTAGCGGCCGATCTCGGCCGGCAGCAGCGTCACCTCCCACTGCAGGCGCGCCCACAGCACCTGTATCTGCAGCGCGCTGTCGAGCAGCACCGGATCGAGCAGCCAGCGCAGCCCCTCGGCGCCGGCCACGCACTGCGCCGCCTGCGATGGGCGCAGCAGCGCGCTCGCTCCCCGCTCGTCCATCCCGTCGATCGCGACGATCCCCTGGAACAGCGGGCCGTGGAACAGCAGGTCGCGGTAGGCGACCTCGACGCCCATCGGGAACGCCTTCAGCTGCGCCAGCGGAGCCGGGCGCGCGGCGATGCCCGGCCTGGTGGGATCGTGCAGCCCCGGCACCTCGCGCGGCCCCAGCGGATCGCCCAGCTGCACCTTCGCGCGGTAGTGAGGGCGACCGCCCCGCACCGGCTCGATCGTAACCTGCGCCTCCCCGCCTCCCGCCTGCGGCGCGCTGTCGATGCGGACGCTCGCCGGGCGCCCGTTCTCGAGCGCCACGCCGTCCAGCAGCCTGATCTCGCGCAGGCCGGAGACCGACGACCCGGGCGTCCCGGCCACGGCCGCCTCCGCCATCAGCTCCATCGCGACCGCGAACGGGAGCACCGGTCGGCCGTCGATGCGGTGATCGCCGAGGTAGCGGTCACGCTCCACGTCGAACGTGTACAGCGCCCGCAGCCCACCGTCGGCCCGGCCCTCCCCATCGGCGCCGCGCACGATCTCCGTCGCGCCCGCCAGCAGCGCCAGGTCTGCGAGCTCGGACGCGGCAGCGGTCGCCGCCGGCCCCGAGGACGCGCCCGCCGGCCCCGTGGCCGCGCCCGCCGACCCGACCTCCTCACCGGCCAACCCGGTGGCCGCCCCGATCACGATCTCGGCCTCGCCCCCGCGTCCGCTCTCCAGCTCCCGCGCCAGCATCCGGCAGCCCTGCTCGAGCTCGATCAGCGCCACGCCGCGGCGCGCGAACTCCTCCTCCAGCCACGACGACACCATGCCTGCCGCGCGCCACGGTCCCCAATCGATCGACACCACACGGGCCGGCCAGCGGCTGTCGAGCTCGTGCGCGAGCTTGCCAAGGACCTCGCTCGCGGCCGCGTAGTCGGCCTGCCCGCGATTCCCGAAGCGACCGGAGACCGAGCTGAACAGGACCAGGAAGCGCAGGCCATCCGGGCGCAGGCGGTCCGCCAGCGTCTGCGCCGCGCCCGCCTTGGTGGCCAGCACGCGCTCCAGCGAGTCGCGCTGCTTGTCGCGGATCAGGCTGTCCTCGATCACGCCCGCGCCGTGCACGACCCCGTCGATGCGCCCGTGGCGCTCGTACACGGAGTCGATCGCCTCGGCGAACGCGCTCTGGTCGGAGACGTCGCAGATCAGGTACTCGACCCGCGCCCCGGTCGCGCGCAGGCGCTCGATGTTCTCGCGCGCCTCGCGCGCGTTCAGGATGCGCCGGCAATCGCGCTCGACCAGCGCGGGCTTCAGCTCCCGGCCCTCGCGCCTGCGGGCCTCGATCATCGCCTGGCGCAGCTCCGCCAGCTCGCTCAGCGCCGCGATCTCCGGGCTCTCCTGCTCGACGGGTGTGCGCCCCACCAGCACCAGCGTCGGGCGGTGGCGCTCGGCCAGCGTCAGCGCGACCCGCGCCGTGATCCCGCGCGCGCCGCCCGTCACGAGCAGCACGCACTCCTCGTCCAGCGCCAGCTCGGCCGGGCGATCGGCCAGCGGCGCCGGCGCGAGCGCCAGCCGCGTGCGCTCGCCATCGCGGTAGCCCACCTCCACCAGCCCATCCCCCGCAGCCAGCTCGGCGAGCAGCTGCTCGGCCGCCTGCGCCGGGGGCGCGTCTGACAGATCGACCGTCTTGACGCGCACCGCCGGCCACTCCTGCGCCAGCGTCTTGAGGAAGCCGTGGATCGCTCCCACGGGCGCCGTGCCCGACGCGGCGCTCCCATCCACGCCGAACGCGCCGCCCAGCCGCGTCGCACCGAGGACCACCGCGCCGCCCGCGCCGCCCGCCGCCTCGAGATCCCCTTGGAGCGCCTGGGCGAGCGCCAGCAGCGCTGCCAGCCCGCCGTATTCGGGCTGGCGATCGCCCAGCGCCGCGAGGTGCACGAGCGCCTTGACGCCTCCCTGCTCGCGCAACCCGGCGGCGAGCCGGCCGGCGTCCTGCGCATCGCGCGGCTGCTCGTCGTGGGACAGGCGCACGACCGTCTCGCCCCGCGCGGCCAGCGCGCCGGCCAGCTCCTCGCCCACGCCGTTCTCGTCGTCGACGATCACCACCGTGCCCGAGGCGGCCAGCCCCGCCGTGGCGGTGATCGCGGGAGCGCTCGCAGCTTGCACGACGAACCGGCCGATTCGCTCCTGCTCGGCCGGCCCTCGATCAAAAGGGCGTTGCTCCCCCGGTGGCCCCGCGGTGGCATGGACCGGGCCTGCGATCGCCGCCTCGAGGATGTCGATCACCGCCGTCAGCGTGCGGCTCGCCGTGAGCTCCTCCAGATCGATCGCCTCGCGCTGCGCCGGCGCCAGGCCCTGCGTGAGCGTGCCGGCGATCTCAACGCGCTTGATCGAGTCGATCCCGAGGTCGCCCTCGAGGTCGGCGTCCAGCGCGAGCATCTCCGCCGGATAGCCGGTCCGCTCGCTCACCACCGCCAGCAACCGCTCCCGGATCTGCTCGCGCGTCATCGCCGCCGCCGGGCCCGCGGGCTCCGCGGCCACCGGCGCACTCGCCGGCGCGGAAGCGGCGGGCGCGGGCGTCGCCGGCACCGGCATGGCGGGTGCAGGCGCGGCGGGCGCCGATGCGGGCTGGACGGGCGCGCTGGCAGCCGGGGCTGGCGCCACGGCCGGCGGTGCGGGTTGTACCGGCGCGGCCGGGAGCGCCGCCACCGGGCGTCGCCCGATCCCGACGGCGGGCCGCGGCGCCGGCGCACCCTGAGCGGCGCCGAGATAGCCGAGCATCACCGCGCGTTGCGTCTCGAGGAACTGGTGCATCACCTGCTGGTGGCGGAGCATCACGTCCGCGACCCGGTCGCCGGCCAGCGGCGGCCCGGGGATCTCGGTGGCGGCCAGCGCCTGACCGGGGACCTCACCGGCGGGCAGCGCCGGAGCGGGGATCTCGGCGGCGGGCGGCGGCGAAGGCTCGGGCTGAGCGCCGGCCGGCCCTGGCTGCTGTGGCGTGGTGGCGGGCGCCAGCGACCCCCCGCCGTTCGTACTGGTCGTGATCACGGGTGTCTGCTCCTCTGGTTCGGTGACTGGGATCGGCGCTGCCGGCGCCCGCGTCGCACCGGCGGGCCAGGCGCTGCCGCCGTCGACCAGCCAGGCGGCGCCTGACGGTCGGTCGGCGCGGCCGCTGTCGCGCGGATCGACACGCGCGGCGGGACGTCCGTCGAACAGGCGCTCGGTGCGCACGGGCACGCCCTCGGACGCAAGCGCGGCGAGGCAGTGCAGCAGCGACAGCAGGCCCGGGCGGCCCGACCGTTCCATCGCGACCGCGAGGTGCTCGCGCTCGCCGAGGATCTGCGGGACGAGTCCGGTGAGCACCGAGCGCGGTCCGACCTCGACGAACACGCGAGCGCCGTCGCGGTACATCGCCTCGAGCTCGCGCACGAACTCGACCGGTCGGATCAGATGCTCGGACAGCAGCTCCGCGATCGCGCTGGCCTGCTGCCCATGCGCGTCCCCGCTGGTGTTGGAGTAGACCGGGATCCGCGGCACGGCGATCGTCGTCTGCTCCAGCAGCTGCGCGAGCCGTTGCTGGGCGCCGGCCACGTGCGGGGAGTGGAACGCGCACGCGACCGGCAGCATCCGCGCGCCGATCTCGCGCTCGCGGCACCACTCCAGCGCCGCCTCGACGTGCTCGCGCGGACCCGACAGCACCGTCTGGCGCGGGGAGTTGAGATTCGCGGTCACCACGCCGCCGCCCTCGAGCAGCGACGCCAGCGCATCGGGCGGCGCGTCGACCGCGACCATCGCCCCGGCCTCCGCCTCGGCCGCCTCCTTCATGTAGCGCCCGCGCGCCTCCGAGATCCGCAGCAGCTGCTCCGCGTCGATCCCGCCGGCGGCCGCCAGCGCCGCGAACTCGCCATAGCTGTGCCCCGCCGTCAGCTCCGGCTCGACTCCCAGCGCCTCCAGCACGCGCACGTACGCGAGCTCGGTCGCTCCCAGCGCCGCCTGGGCCACGTGCGTGTCGGTCACTTCCGTCTGGCGGCGCCGCTGCTCCTCGGGCGTGAACGAGGGCGGCGGGAACACGTAGCTGCTCAGCGGTCGCTCGTAGCGCTCGGCCAGCACGCGGTCGGCGAGCTCCAGCTGCTCGCGCGCCTCGGGAAAGGCGATCGCCAGCTCGCGCCCCATGTCGACCAGCTGCGAGCCCTGCCCCGGGAACAGGAACGCCACCCGTCCCTCCGCGCTCAGCGGCTGCTCGGACCAGTGGATCCCATCCCGCTCGTGCACCCGCGCCTCGCCGGCGGCGAGCAGCTCCCGCGCCCTCGCGAGCTTCGCGCGCAGGTCGTCGTGCGACTCGACCACCAGCGCGAGCGTCGGGGCCTCGCGCGGCCGATCGCGCGAGCGCAGCGCCAGCTCGTGGGCCAGCGCATCGAGCGGTGGCTGCTCGTCCGCCGCGAGCCTCGCCGCGAGGGCGTCCAGCGCGCCCAGCACCTCGGCCCTCGACCCGCGCCACAGCAGCAGCTCGCCCGGCCACCTGGAGATGGCGGCCTGCGGCTGCTCGGCGTATCCGCCCTCGTACTCCTCGAGCACGATGTGGAAGTCGGTCCCGCCGAAGCCGAACGCGCTCACCCCGGCCCGGCGCGGATGCGGTGCGCCACCGGTCAGCCACGGGCGCGCCTCGCTGTTGACGTAGAACGGGCTCTCCGGGAAGGCGGCCTTCGGGTTCGGCTCGCTCACGCCGATCGTCGGCGGCAGCACCCGGTGGTGCAGCGCCAGCGCGGTCTTGACCACGCCCGCCACGCCCGCCGTCGCCTTGGTGTGGCCGATCATCGACTTCACCGACCCCACCGCACACCACTGCCGCCGCTGCGAGTGCTCGCCGAAGACGGTGCTGAGCGCCTTGATCTCCGCCCCGTCGCCCGCCACCGTGCCGGTCCCGTGCGCCTCCACGAGCTCGACCGTCGCCGGCGAGAAGCGCGCCTGCGCGTATGCCCGCCGCAGCGCGCGCATCTGGCCCTCCGGGCGGGGCGCCGTGAGGCTGCGGTCGCGGCCGTCGCTCGCCGCGCCGACGCCGCGAATCACCGCGTAGATGCGATCGCCGTCTCGCTCGGCGTCGGCCAGGCGCTTCATCACGACCGTCGCGAACCCCTCGCTGATCGCGATTCCGTCGGCAGCCGCGTCGAACGGCCGGCAGTGCCCCGTCGGCGACAGCGCCTGGGTCTTGGCGAAGCACAGGTACGCGAACGGGTTCTGGATCGCGTCGACGCCACCCGCGAGCACCATGTCGCTGGTTCCCACCTGCAGCTCGCGAGCGGCGAGGCCGATCGCGCTGAGCGACGAGGCGCAGGCCGCGTCGACGGTGTAGTTCGTGCCGCCGAAGTCCAGCCGGTTGGCGATGCGCCCCGCCGCCACGTTCATCAGCAGGCCGGCGAAGCTGTCCTCGGTCCACTCGGGGAGCTGCTCGAAGATCTGCTCCTGCAGCCGCGGGTGGGCGTCGCCGAGCAGCGACGGCAGCGCCGAGCGCACCGTGTAGCCGACCGACTTGTCCGCCCCCCCGCCGCCGGCGCCGAGGATCACCGAGGTGCGCTCCCGATCGAACGGCCGCACGCCATAGCCCGCGTCGTCGAGCGCGGCCTGGGCGCACAGCAGCGCGAGCAGCTGGAACGGCTCGATCGACTCCAGCGAGTTGGGCGGCAGCCCGAGCGCCATCGGATCCAGCGCCACCGGGTCGATGAACCCGCCCCAGCGGGAGTACACCTTGTCGCGCGCGCCGCGGTCGGGGTCGTACATCCGCCGCCAATCCCAGCGCTCGGCCGGCACTTCGCCGATCGCGTCGACCTTGTCGAGGATGTTCGCCCACAGCGTCGCCACGTCGGGCGCGCCCGGCAGGATGCAGCCGAGGCCCACGATCGCGACGTCCGCGGGCGGTGGCGGCGCCGGCTCCGACTGGGGCTCGGGCGCGGCCAGCCCCTCGAGCAGCTCGCTGCTGCCGTGCGAGACGTCGCCGTGCAGGTCGGCCACCGTCGTGACCCCCTCGCGCAGCGCGGCGACCTGACCGATCATGTACATGCCGCGCTGCCACTGCTCGGAGGAATCGACCGCCACGAGCTCCGGGGCCTCCGGCTCGCGACCGGACCCGGACCCGCGATCGACCCCCTTCGACGCCACCCGCAGGCGCCCGATGTTCAGCTGCTCGAGCCTGCCGCGCAGCTCCTCCGCGTCCACTCCGGCCGCGCGCAGCTCGCGCCGCTCGGTCTCGAACTGCTCGACGAACGGCGAGGGCAGACAGCGCGTGGCATGGCCGGGTCCGCTCTCGAGCAGCGCGGTGTCCACGGCCGCGATCGCCGCCTCCTGGAACAGCGGCGTGATCGCTCCCGACTCGGTCGCCTCGCGGGTGAACAGGTAGGCCGTCCCCATCAGCGCGCCGATCTGGGCGCCGCGCTCGCTCGCGGCCGCCGCCGTCGCGGCGGCCATCGCGGCCGACCTCGCGTCGTGGATGCCGCCCGCGAGCAGCACCTGGCAGTCGGAGGCGTCTCGCGGCAGCTCCTCGAGCAGGACGCGAAGCATCGTGTCCCACAGCACGAAGCTCGTGCGCGGCCCCACGTGGCCGCCGCACTCGCGCCCCTCGAACACGAACCGGCGGGCGCCGTCGCGGAGGTACAGCCGCAGCAGCTGTGGCGAGGGAACATGCAGGTAGGTCGCGATCCCGTCGTCCTCGAGCTCGCGCGCCTGATCGGGGCGTCCGCCGGCGATCAGCGCGAACGGCGGCCGGTGCGCGCGCACGACGTCGAGCTGCTCGGCGCGCAGCTCCGCCGGAACGAAGCCGAGCACGCCGACCCCCCACGAGCGCTCGCCGACCAGCTCGGCGGTGCGTGCGAGCAGCGCGTCCGCGTCCGGACCGCGCATCAGGGCGAGCGCGAGGAACGGCAGCGCACCGCCCTCCGCCACGGCGGCCGCGAACTCCGCGCGGTCGCTCACGCGCGTCATCGGACCCTGCACGATCGGGTAGCGGGTGCCGTGGGATCGCGCGACCCCGGCGCCCTCCGCCAGCGGGTTGGCTCGATCGAGCGTCTCGCACGCGGTCGCGATCGCCGCGCGCAGGCCGTCGAGGATGCCGGCGACGTTGCCGAAGCGCCGCGCGAGGTCGGCGGCGAACGCGGCGTCCTGCCCCAGCGGCAGCACCGCGGCGTCCGCCGGGCCGCCACCGACGTGCGCCTTGACGGCCGCGCGCCACGCATCCCGCGATTCGGCGCTCGCCGCGAGCTCCTGCTCGGCGCCGCGCAGCAGCTCCAAGCCGCGCAGGCCCGGCCTGCTGTGCGCGCGGAACGACGCGCCGAGATCCGTGCCGAGCGTCGCCGTCTCGCTCCCGTCGAACCCCGCGAGCGTCGCTCGCAGGCGCTCGGGCAGGGGCGACTCGCGAGCCAGCAGCAGCTGCCCGTCGAGCACCGCGCCGGCGGCGCCGCCGACGTACGCCGCGGCGACCGTGTGCAGCCCGATGCCGCCGTGGACGAACACCGGCGTGCGCAGCGTCGCGAGCAGTCGCTGCGAGAGCACGAACGAGCCTTCCTCCCCGATCCACCCGCCCGCCTCATGGCCCTTGGCGATCACGGCGTCCGCGCCGGCGGCCTCGGCCGCCAGGGCCTGCTCGAGCCGCGTCGCCACCACGTACGCCCGCAGCCCCGCGCCGTGCACCAGCTCGACCAGCACGCCCAACTGGTCGACCGGCGTGTCCGCGAGCAGGACAGTCTCGAGGCCGTCGAGCGAAGCGCCGAGGACGGCCGCGAGCACCTCCTGTCCGTCGAGCAGCGCGCCGCAGCGTCCGCGACCCAGCTCGCACAGCCTTCGCAGCTGCTCGAGCCCGGCGTCGAGGTCGGCGGCGAACTCGAGGTTCACGACGCCGAGCGCTCCGGCGCGACTGCCGGCTATCGGAACTGTGGCGTCCGACGATCCGGACGGGCACAGGGTGATGAAGTCAAACAAGCTGCGCCCCCCAGTCGCTTCCAGCGGTTGGAAATCCTTCCCTAGGGTAGGGACTTTGGCCCAAGCAGGTAGAGCGGTCAAGCACTGCAATCCAACTTTGCCCAAAGGTGCAAACCGCATTGACCGTCCCTCACGAGCGGCCCTAACCTGTCACGGCAACTCAGGGTCAGGGACGGCCGTACTCGGATCGAGACGACCGGCCACCTCGGGTCCAGACCATACCGTCGTCTCGCTGCGTCCAGGGGGGACACTGCTCTGATGTCGTCGCCGTCTTCATATCCAGACCGACCCCATCCGTGGCAGCGGCTGGAGCGGCTGTGCGACCCGCGCAGCCTGAAGGCGCTGCAGCCGTCCTCGCCGTTCGGCGGCCCGGAGGTCGGCGTGCACGCGGCGTGCGGCCGCGTGGCCGGACGCCCGATCGTCGCCTACGCCATGGACTCGGCCATCGCCGGGGGATCGGTGGGAGTCGCCGAGGCGGAGGTGATCGTCGCCGCGCTCCGGCACAGCCGCCGGGCGCGGGTTCCGCTCGTGGGCTTCGTCGAGTCGGCGGGGGCGCGCCTGCAGGAGGGCGCCGCCGCGCTCGCCGGCTTCGGGCGGATCTTCTCCGAGAACGTGGCGCTGTCGGGCCGCTCGCCCCAGATCTCGGTCATCACCGGCACCTCCGCCGGCGGCGGCTGCTACTCGCCGGCGCTGACCGACTTCGTGATGATGACCGCCGAGGCGTCGATGTTCCTCACCGGTCCGCGAATCGTCGAGCTCGCGCTCGGCGAGGAGGTGACCGCGTCCGATCTCGGCGGCGTGAAGGTGCACGCGCGCAACGGCGTCTGCGACTTCGTGGCGGCCGACGAGCCCAGCGGGATCGAGCTGCTCCGCGAGCTGCTCGGCTACCTGCCCCAGAACGCGTCCGAACCCCCGCCCGCGGTCGCGCCCGAGGGCCCCACCGGCGAGGACCCGGGCGCCGTCCTGCCCGCGAGGAGCCGCAGCTACTACGACGTTCGAGACGTGATCAGATGCCTGGTCGACGGAGGTCGATTCCGAGAGGTGTCGGAGCTGTGGGCACGCAACATGGTCGTCGGCTTCGCACGGCTGGAGGGACGCGTGGTCGCCATCGTCGCCAATCAGGCGCGCTACCGCGGCGGGATCATCGACGTCGAGGCGTCGAAGAAGGGGGCGAAGTTCGTGCGCACGTGCGATGCCTTTCGCATTCCCATGCTCGTGCTCGTGGACACGCCGGGCTTCATGCCCGGGAGCCGCCAGGAGGCGGCTGGAGTGATCAAGCACGGAGCCGAGCTGGTGCGGGCGTTCGCCGCCGCCCGCTCGCCGCGGGTCACGGTGATCCTGCGCAAGGCGTTCGGCGGCGCGTTCATCACGATGAACTCCAAGGATCTCGGCGCGGATGCGTCATTCTGCTGGCCGAACGCCGAAATCGGGATCATGAGCCCGCAGGCCGCCGTCGAGATCATCCACCGCCGGCGGCTGCTCGCCGCCGGGGCCGGAGCCGGGGCCGCGGATCTTCGCGACGAGCTCGCTCGCCTGTACGCGCAGCACAGCGTCACGCCCGAGGCCGCGCTCGCCTCCGGCGCGATCGACGCCGTGGTCGAGCCGCGTGACACCCGCGAGCAGGTGGCGCGGGCGCTTGCGCTCGATCGCGCCACACCACGCCGCCTGGGCGCTCGGATCACCCGCGCTCCGGCCGCGGATGACGAGTGGCCCGCGGCGGATGACGAGTGGCCCGCGGCCGGAGCGGCGATGCAGGCCTGACGCCGGCTCAGACCCTCTTCATGGTGTGAGCGAGGATGATCGAGCGCAGGCACGTGTCCTTGATCTTCCTGAACGTCAGCGAACTGCCCGAGATCTTGAATTCATACGTGCCCGCCGTCGTGCATCCCTTCCCGGGGCCGTGCACCGTGATCTTCGATCCGGAGATCGTGTCGGTTCCCTTTCCGGTGAGTCCGTAGGGGCCCTGCACCTGGAAGTGTCCGGGCGTGAAGGTGATCTTGTACGTGCCCGCGAACTCCGAGCCCTTGATCGTGGTCGTGTAGGTGCCCGACGGCCCGTTCGAGGCCAGGGCGAGCGCGACCGTCGACACTGCCAGAACTAGTGCGATCGCTGCTACGCGGCTGACACGCTTCATGGTTTTAACCTCTCTGTTCGGCGGGAACGCCTTGGTCTCTGTTTGGCGGGGACGCCTTGGTTTCCACCGGGAACCGCACCGGGGCACAGTAATGTAGAGCGTCCACGCCAAGCTAGCAAGCGAAGCGCCGCGCCGCGCCGTTAGCGAGTGCGACGGGCACATCGGCTAGCTTGAGGAGCGGATGTCCACAGCCGCCGAGAGCACAACCGAGGCACCCGCGAGCGTCCCGGTCGCCGCCCGCGCGCTCACACGCCGCTACGGCGAGGGCGACACGGCGGTCCAGGCGCTGCGCGGCGTCGATCTCGACGTCCGCGCCCGCGAGCTCGTCGCCGTGATGGGTCCGTCCGGCTCGGGCAAGTCCACGCTGATGCACCTGCTGGCGGGCCTCGACAAGCCCACCTCGGGCACGGTGACGATCGCGGGCACCGACCTGGGCACGCTCGACGACACGGCCCTGACGCGGCTGCGTCGCACGCACATCGGCTTCATCTTCCAGTTCTTCAACCTGCTGCCGATGCTCGACGCCGAGGAGAACGTCGTGCTGCCGCTGTCGATCGCCGGGGAGAAGCCCGAGCGGGCGTGGGTCGAGGAGCTGATGTCGAAGGTCGGCCTGCAGGCGCGGCGCAGCCACCGCCCCTCGGAGCTCTCCGGCGGCGAGCAGCAGCGGGTCGCGATCGCACGGGCGCTCGTCACACGACCGACGATCCTGCTCGCCGACGAGCCGACGGGCAACCTCGACTCCAAGACCGGCCAGGAGATCCTCGAGCTGATGCGCGAGTCGGTCGACGCCTACGACCAGACCACGATCATGGTGACGCACGACCCGCGCGCGGCCTCGATCGCGGACCGGATCCTGTTCATCGCCGACGGGCAGATCGTGAAGGAGCTCGCCGGCGTGAACGCGGCGGAGGTGCTCGCGGTGATGGGCGAGCTCTCGGCGTGATCCGCGTCGCGCTCAAAGGTCTGGGCGGCCGCAAGCTGCGCGCGGCGCTGACCGCGCTGGCGATCGTCCTCGGAGTGGCGATGATCAGCGGCACCTACATCCTCACCGACACGATCAAGTCCGCCTTCGGCACGGTCTTCACGCAGGTCTACAAGCACACCGACGCGGTCATCAGCGGCAAGAACGCCCTCGGCGAAGGGGAAGGAGAAGGCGAAGGCGGAGGGGAAAGCAAGGGCGGGGTGCCCGCGTTCGGAGAATCGCTGCTGGCGCGGGTGCGCGCACTGCCCGAGGTGGCCGAAGCGCAGGGCGGGATCGCCGACCACGCGCAGCTGGTCGGACGCGACGGCAAGGTGATCGCGACCGGCGGCGCCCCCGGCCTCGCCTTCAGCGTGCACCCGCACGGCGCGCAGCGCTTCAACCCGCTGACGCTCGTCGCCGGCGGATGGCCGTCCGGGCCCGACGAAGTGGCGATCGACGCCAACACGGCCGAAAGCCAGCACTACGCGGTGGGCGAGACGATCGGGGTGATCGCCCGCGGCGCCGAGCAGCACCTGCGCATCGCCGGCATCGTGAAGATCGGCGGCGTCTCCTCGCTCGGCGGCGCGACGATGGCGATCTTCGACTTCCCCGTCGCGCAGAGGATCTTCCACAAGGTGGGGGAGCTCGACTCGATATCGCTGGCCGCGAAGCCCGGCTACACGCCCGCGCAGCTCGTGCGCGACGTCCGACCGCTGCTGCCCGCGAACACGCAGGTGCGCACCGGCGAAGCGCAGGCCCAGCAGGCGACGAACAACACGAACGGCTTTCTCACGATCATCCAGGACTTCCTGCTGGCGTTCGCCGGCGTCGCGCTGTTCGTGGGCAGCTTCGTGATCGCGAACACGCTGTCGATCACGATCGCGCAGCGCACGCGCGAGCTCGCCACCCTGCGCACGCTCGGCGCCACCCGGCGACAGGTGCTCCGCTCGGTGCTGCTGGAAGCGCTGATCCTCGGCCTGCTCGCCTCGATCGTCGGGCTGTTCCTCGGGCTGGCGCTCGCGAAGGGCCTGAACTCGCTGTTCGTCTCATTCGGGATCGACCTGCCGCAGGCCGCGACCGTGTTCGCCACGCGGACGATCGTCGTCTCGCTGCTGGTCGGCGTGCTCATCACGGTGCTCGCCGCGCTGCGGCCGGCCATCCGCGCGACGCGCGTGCCGCCGATCGCGGCCGTGCGCGAGGGCGCGATCCTGCCGCCGTCGCGCTTCGCGCGCTTCGGCGCGTACGCGGCCCTGCTGACGATCGCGGCCGCGCTCGCCCTGATGCTGGTCGGCCTGTTCCTCTCCGCGCTCTCCACGACGCAGCGGCTGCTCGCGATCGGCGTGGGGGCGGCCGCGCTGTTCGTCGGCGTGGCGATGCTCGCCAAGACGCTCGTGCGTCCGCTCGCCTCGGTCCTCGGATGGCCGGCGAGCAGGACCGGGGGCGCCGCCGGAGCACTCGCGCGCGCCAACGCGATGCGCAACCCCGCGCGAACCGCCTCGACGGCGTCGGCGCTGATGATCGGGCTCGCGCTGGTGACGCTCGTGTCGGTGCTCGCGGCCGGGCTGAAGTCGACGTTCGTGGGCTCGGTCAACGAAATCTTCCACGCCGACTACGCGCTCACCGCCGCCAACGACTTCTCACCGATCTCCTCGGCCTCGGCCGAAGCGCTGCGCAGCGTGCCCGGCGTGGAAGTGGCCTCGGGCGTCCTCGCCGGCACGGGCCGCGCCTTCGGCAAGAAGGTCGGCGTCACCGGCGTCGCCCCTGACATCAGCAGGGTCATAAAGGTCAAATGGCAGATGGGATCGCAGGCGGTCCCCGCCCAGCTGGGCGAAAGCGGCGCGTTCGTGTCGAAGGAATACGCGAAAGAACACCATCTGCGCGCCGGCTCGGCGGTCCCCGTCGAGACGCCGACGGGGCTCGTGATGCAACTGCGCGTGGTCGGCGTGTTCGCGCCCCCGAAGGCGGGCGCGCCCTACGGGGACGTGACCATCTCGGCGAGGCGCTTCGACGACGAATACCAGGAGCCGCAGGCCGTGTACACGTTCGTGGACATCGCCGGCGGCGCGAACGCCGCCAACACCCGCAAGCTCCAGGCCGCGCTCGCGGACTACCCCGACGCGAAGATCCAGACCGAGAGCCAGTTCAAGAGCAACCAGGAGAAGGGCATCGACACGTTGTTGAACCTCCTCTACGTGCTGCTCTCCCTGTCGATCATCGTCAGCCTGTTCGGCATCGTCAACACGCTCGTCCTGACCGTGTACGAGCGCACGCGCGAGCTCGGGATGCTGCGCGCCGTGGGAATGACGCGCCGGCAGCTTCGCCGCATGATCCGCGCCGAGAGCGTCGTGACGGCATTGATCGGCGCCGCGCTCGGCATCCCCGTCGGGATCGTGCTCGCGCTGATGGTCGGACAGGCGATCGAATACCCGGCGTTCACGATCCCGGTCGGCACGCTCGTGGTGTTCGTGATCGCCGCGATCGTCGTCGGCCTGCTTGCCGCCATCTTCCCCGCCCGTCGAGCCGCGCGGCTCGACGTGCTGCGGGCGCTGCAGTACGAGTAACGGGCCGGCCCGGTCGATGATACGGTTTCGCTTCTAGAGCGATCTATCTACCGGAAGCGAAGCGCAACGCGAAGGAGCGTCATGCCGAACCGACCCCACGGATGGCTGCGCCACTACGCCGGCTTGCTCACGCCCGGCGCCGCCGCCGCCATGCCGCTGATCCTGGAACGCAACCGCCCCCAGCGCCTGCGACGACTGGCGGACACAGTCGGCGACAGCGCCGCCCAGCGGCGCCGGCCGACCCGGCCGCGCATGCGCGCGCTCACCGCCGCGCCCGGTGCGCGACTGCGCTGGCGTGAGGTGCCGGCGCCCGCCCCGCCGGGCGCCGACGGGGCGATCGTGCACCCGGTCGCCGCCTCCACGTGCGACATCGACTGCCCGCTCGTGCTCGGCGTCACCCAGCTCGCGCTGCCGCTGCATCTCGGGCACGAATGCGTCGCCGATGTCCTCTCGGTCGGCGAGCGGGTGGCCACCGTCAAGCCGGGCGATCGCGTGGTCGTCCCGTTCCAGATCAACTGCGGCGCCTGCGCTCCCTGCACGGCCGGGCGTCCCGGCAGCTGCACCAGCGTTCCTCCGCTGTCTTCCTACGGCATGGGCCTTGCCACGGGACACTTCGGCGGCGCGTTCTCCGACCAGCTCGCCGTCCCGTATGCCGACGCCATGCTCGTGCCGCTGCCCGAGGGCATCGACCCGGTGGCCGCGGCCAGCGTCGCGGACAACATCTGCGACTCCTACCGCCACATCGCGCCACATCTGCCCGCGCTCCTGGACGCCGACCCCGATGCCGAGGTGCTGATCCTCGCCGGTCTCAGCTCGCGCCCGACGTTCAGCGCCAGCGGCCCGCTGTACACGGGCCTGATCGCGCGCGCGCTCGGTGCCCGCAACGTCAACGTCGTGGACTCCCGCTCCCACGTCCGCGCGCACGCCGAGCGGCTCGGATTGAACGCGCTGCGCCCCCGCGAGCTGCGCCGCCGCGCGCCCGCCCCGCTGGTCGTGCACATCAGCACCGACCCCCTGTCCACCGCCCTTGCGCACACCGCCGCGGACGGCATCTGCACGAGCTCCGGCGGCCTGCACCGCAGCGCCCGCATCCCGTTCTTTCAGATGTGGGCCCGCCGCACCACCCTGCACCTCGGCATCCACCACACGCGCGCCCTGATGCCGGCCGTGCTCGAGCTGATGGTCCAGGGTTCTCTGCGCCCCGAGGACGTCGTCACCGCCGTCGCCCCGCTCGACGACGCCCCGGCCGTGCTGCGCGAGCACGTCCTCGGCGGCGGCGTGAAGACGGTGCTCACCGTTTGATACGTTTGCGCGGTCGTAGAGACGATGGCGCACGGTGGACGAAACAGGGGTAAGGATGCGAAGCTCTGGGTCTGTGGATGTCCGGTCGTCACGTGCGGTGCGGGCGACGGCCGTCGCCGGCTCGCTGTCCCTCGCCCTGCTGCTCGCGCTCCTGATCGGCGCCGCACCGGCCCCGGCCGCAGGGGCCGAAGCGGGCGCCAACGCGGGGGCCAACGCGGGTGCCAATGCGGGCGGGCTGCTGACAGCGGGCACGGACGGCGCCGCGTGCGCCAGTCCCCCGGTCACGGTGGACGGCCCGTGCGGCATGGATCTCGAAGACGCGTGGTCGCACTACACGAGGGGCGACCCGCGGGAGATCGTGGCCTATATCGAGGGGGGGATCAACTGGCACCTGCCGCAGGCCAAAGAACTGGCGGACAGCATCTACGTCAACTGGCACGAGCTGCCGGTGCCGTGCACGGGTCCGACGGTGGCGGAGGCGACGATGGTCGTGGGCGGCGTGACGCGGCCGTGCGAACTTGTTTACACGAACTCGTTCGCGGACTACGACATCCACCACGAAGGCGTGGTGAACGCTTCGGACTGGGATGAAGACCCGCGCGTGCACGACTCCAACGCCAACGGCTACATCGACCCGGAGGACCTGATCGCGGCGTTCTCCAACAACGTCGACCACGACGGCGACGGCTACCCGAACGACATCTCCGGCTGGGACTTCTACGACAACCAGAACGACCCCGCCACCGAAGACTCGACGTACAACCACTCGGACGAACAGATGACGGTGATCCACCGCGAGTGCCCGAAATGCATGATCCTGCCGGTCAAAGCGGGCGATGAAGCACTGGACCAGACCGACGACCTCGCCAAGGCGTGGCAGTTCGCGGCCGACGCGGGCGCGAGCGTGATCGTGTCGGTGACCGCCGACCTGGGCTACTCCTCGTTCATGCGCCAGGTGATCTCGGAGCTCGAGGCGAAGGGGGTGGCGATGGTGGAGGCGTCAAACGACTTCGACTCGACCGACCACCAGGGCGGCATGTTCTGGCCGTACGTGATCCCGGGCAACGGCGCGCTCCCGGTCGAGGAAGCGACGGCCTGGGGTCGCTCGGACTACACCTCGTGGGGCGCGCACAACGTCCTGACCGCCGCGACGACGGGCGGCACGACCTCGCAGTCGACGCCGACGATCGGGGGTGCGATCGCGCTGCTGCAGTCCTGGGGTCTGGAAGCGGCTGAAAAACACCTGATCTCCTCGCCGTTGTCAGGGCCGGAGGCCGAGCAGGAGCTGATCGCGACAGCCAAACGGATCACCGAAACCTCGCTGGCGTGGCCGGGCGGGCCGGGTGAATGGAACCCCCAGTACGGCTACGGGATACCGGACGTGTACGCGGCGATGCAGGCGGTCGCCGCGGATGACATCCCGCCGGTCGGCAGGATCGAATCGCCCGCCTGGTACTCGCTGTTGGACCCGACCAGGAAGGGCCTGAGCTCGGTGCCGGTGACGGGCACGATCGAAGCTCCCGGCAGCGCCTCGTTCGGGTGGGTGCTGCAAGCGGGGCTGGGAGGCGATCCGCAGAGCTGGTTCACGATCGGGACGGGCGCGGGTCACGGCTCGTTCGCCGGCCGTCTTGGAACGCTCAAGCTCAAGGACATCCCGGCGAGCTTCTGGTCGGCGGCGTTCAGCCTGTCCAGGACGAAGGAGCTGGAAACCGCGGAACAGTACGCGGTGACCCTGCGCCTGTCGGTGACGGACGCGAGCGGCCGCGTGGGCGTCGACCGCCGCGCGATCGACGTCGTGCACGATCCGAGCTGGATGGGCGGCTTCCCGATCCAGCTGTCCTCGAGCGGCGAGAGCCAGCCGGCGCTCGTGGACCTGCAGGGGACGGGCAGGCTGGACGCGGTGTTCGGCACCGCGGACGGCTACGTCGAGGCGATCGACCCGAGGACCGGCAGGGAGCTGCCGGGCTGGCCGGTGCACACCGAACCGGTCTCGGTGCTCGTGTCCCATCCCGGGGTGAACCCGGGCTATGAAGCGATCCTCTCCGACGTGGCGGTCGGGGACCTCGACCACACGGGCGCGCTGTCGGTGGTCGCGGCGACGGAGAACGGCAAGGTGTTCGTGTGGAACGCGCGAGGGCAGCTCGAGCCGGGGTGGCCGCAGGTGTGCGACACCGGCGTCACACCCCGGCCGATCCCGCGCCCGGCGCTGCCGTACACGCGTCTGCCGGTCCAGGGCGTGGCGGCCGGCGGACCGGTCCTGTACGACCTCGGCGGCGGCGATCGGCTGGACGTGATCGTGGCCGGCTGGGACGGCTACATCCACGTGTGGCGCCCGGACGGCTCGAACGTCCCCGGCTGGCCGGTGAAGGTGACGCTGCCGAGCAGCTTCAAAACGCTCCCCGGCTACAACCTGATCAACGACCAGAAGCTCGACACGGCGCCCGCGGTCGCGTACCTCGAAGGGAGATCGAGCTCGCCGGACCTGGTGGTGCGCCCCCAGTACACGGAGATCCTCGGGCCGGGAGAAGAATTCCAGGTCGCGCCGTTCGCGTTCGCGTTTGCGTACCACAGCGACGGCACGCTCATGCGCGGGTGGCCGGTGAAACTGCTGGGGACGATCGAGTACTACAACTCCGCCCAGGAGTTCCTCACAGAGGGCAGCTCCGACCCGGTGGCGGCGGACCCGTCAGGCACGGGCTCGGACGCCGACGATGTGGCGGTCGCGCCGGCGTTCACACCTCCTTACCTGATAGACGGCGAAGGGCACGTGGTGGGCTCCTACCTGGCGGTAGCGAAGCCTCCGTTGACCGCATCCGACGAGGTGCTGACCCCGTTCGCCACGACGGGGGCGTTCGGCAGGGTGGGTGAAACGATGAGCTTCGCGACGAGCGAGCTGGGCGCGGGGTCGCTGGCGCGCGCGCTGTTGAAAGCGGAAAGCGGGGAACCGATCGAATACTTCGAGTCGTCGTTCCCGGCATCCGGAGGGTCGGCTTCGCCGGGCTTCCCGGCGAAGCGCCAGGGCGCGGACTACTTCGGCGAGCCGATCATCGCACCGGTCACCGCGGACGGCGCGGGAGCGGTGATCGAGAGCGGCGACTCGAACGCGCTGGCGGCGTACACCGCGTCGGGTGAAATGGCTGCGGAGTTCCCGAAGTGGACGACGGGCTGGAGCATGTTCTCACCGGCCGCGGGGGATCTTCTGTCAAACGGACACACAGACCTCGTGAGCGTGACCAGGGAGGGCTACCTGTTCGCGTGGGAAACCGACGGGCCGGCCAGCGCGAACACGCAGTGGTGGCGCGCGCAGCACGACGAATGGAACACCGGCAACTACGAGGCGGTGACGCGCCCGCCGGGGGCGATCCGGGCGGCGCGCTGGGACGCGGGCTCGAGGACCGCGACGTTCACCGCCCCGGGCTCGACCTGGTATGAAGGCACGCCGAGCTCCTACCGGGTGACGCTGGAGCCCGAGCACACGGCGGTTTCGATGGGCGCGACGGCATCGGCGGGCGCGACGCAGACGCTGAGCGCTCCCCCGGGCACGACGCGTGTCGGCATCCAGGCCGTCGGACCCACGGGCCTGCTGGGCAAGGTCATGTATGTCGGATGATTTGGTATGTCGGACAATTTGCTCGCGCTTTGAGAACCCGGAGCGCGCCGCCAGTGTCAGGGCGGCCGTGGCCACACAAGCCGCGGTTCGGCAGCGGGAACCGTCGGCGCCGCTTTGCCCATCTGTAGACTGGTCAAGCGCCTATATAGTAGACTCTGCGCATGAGCACCACCATCCGAGTGAGCGAGCCGACCCGAGATCGCTTCGCGAGGTTGGCGCGGGCGACGGGTCGTCCCATGAGTCAGCTGGTAGACGAGGCCGCCGATGCGCTTGAGCGGCGTGTGTTCTTCGATCAGCTATCTGCCCGCTATGAGGTCCTACGCGCCGACCCGAACGCATGGAGCGAGATCGAGGCCGAGCGCGATGTCGAGAGCGGCACGCTGCGTGACCGCTCGTCGTGAGCCCTCGCCGGAGTGAGGTGTGGCTGGTCGACTTCGGCGACCCTGTCGGCCGTGAGCAGTCAGGCAACAGACCCGCGGTCGTCGTTTCGGCTGATTCGCTGAACGAAAGCCGCGCCGGCGTCGTCGTCGTGGTCCCGATCACGACGACTTATCGCGGCCTACCGTCCCATGTGGAGATTGACCGAGGCAGTTCAGGGCTCGACGAGGTGAGCTACGCAAAGTGCGAGGATGTCAAGTCCGTCTCTGAGCAGCGTCTGATCGGCCGGCTCGGCGTTGTCGGTGACGAGGTCATGTTCCAAGCCGCTCGCGCACTGCGTTTCCTGCTCGAGCTCTGACGATCAGGTCCCGGCGAGCCTGTTCGGCTGAGCGCGGCTGCCTGCTATCCAGGTCGCGTTGACCTGTATGTCGGCGAGGTGGGCGGGGTCGTGTGTGAGGGGGTCGTGGGAGAGGTGGACGAGGTCCGCCTGCTTGCCGGGCGTGATCGAGCCGGCCTGGCGCTCGCAACCGAGCGCTCGGGCTGAGCCGACGGTGTATGCGCGGAGCATCAGCTCGACGTCTACTGCCTGATCGGCCGCGAGCGTGGCGCCGGCGGCGGTTCGGCGGGTGACGGCGGCGCTGATCGCCGCGAGCACGTTTGGCTGGGTTACGGGGTAGTCCGAGCTCCCGGCCAGCTCCACGCCTGCTTCGCTGAGGGAGCGCAGCGGCATCGTCTGGATCGAGGGTGGCAGGGGCGTGAGCAGCATGTCGTCGCCGGCGCTGGCGATGAACGCGGGCTGCACGACGGCGATCGCTCCTGTGTCTGCGATCCGGCGCGGCTGGTGGGAGTCGGCGAAGATGACGTGCTCCAGACGCGGGTGCCCGGGCGCGGCGCTCAGCTGGCGCTCGTTTCGCTCGAGGGCGGTGAGAGCCTGCTCGATCGCCTCGTTGCCGATCGCGTGCAGCGCGATCTGGAAACCGCGTTCGGCACCGTGACCGACGGCGTCGATGAGCGCATCCTGCTGCCAGAAGCGCATCCCGGCGTGCAGGTGCAGGTCGCGGCCGAGTCGTGGCCGGCCGCTGCGCGAGGCCGCTCGCAGCACGGCCAGCCCGCCTCCGCCGAGCACGTTCTTGAGCAGCGCTCCGGCGACCCATGCCGCCTGGCCGGCAGAGAGGCAGACGGCGCAGCGGTGCCCTCCGTCGACGTACAGCTTCGCGGGTCCGGTCGGCGCCCGCGCGGGACCGTCGCCGGTCGCGGGACCGTCGAAGCGGGGCAGCAGCAGGCTGGTCGACGCGACGGGCATCGAGTGAACGGTGATGGGCAGGCGATCTTCTTCGGCGGCGCGCCGGTAGAGACGCTCCACGCTCGGAGCGACCGCGGCGTCCCCGACGCGGGTGATGCCGAGCGCGAGCAGATCGCGCGCGTGCGCTTCACATGCCGCCAGCCACACCTCTGGGCCGTCGGCGAGCAGCTGGTCGCGGAACGCTGCCTCGGCCATGAACGCCGCCCCCTCCGACACGACGCCCGTGAGCCGCCCGCGACGGTCGCGCAGCAGCACGCCGTTGCGTGGGTCGGGCGAGCCGGCGGTCCATCCCATGGCGTCCAGCCCGGCGTGGTTCAGCGCGCCATCGTGGCCGCTGGCGGCTTGAACGAACAGCGGGCGCCCGGGGCAGCACTGCTCGAGCTCATCGGCGCGGGGCGCGCGGCGCTCGCGCAGATCGCCGGCCTCATATCCGCACAGGTACACCCAACCGGGCGGCTTGGCCGCGACGCCATCCCGGATCGCCCTCAACAGGTCCTCCATACGGCCGTCCGCGCCGAGCCGCAGGCTCACCCCGCCGTAGTCCAGCGCGGCGTACGCCAGATGATGGTGAGCGTCGATGAACCCTGGCAGCAGCACGCCACCGCCGAGATCGTTTACGGGAGCGCCCGCGCCCATCGCCCCGCGCACCTCGCTGAGCGACCCGACGGCCGCGATCTGCCCCGCGCGGGTCCCGACCGCTTCGGCGACGGGGCGCCGCTGGTCCATGGTCCGAACGGACGCTCCCGTGAGGATCTCCATATCCACCTCCACCGATCGTAGGTGAGCGCGTACAGCCGGCGGCGGGACTCGTCAGAAGACCTGCCGGTCCAGGAAGCCGGCCACCAGGACCAGCCACCCACCGATCTCGGCCGCGATCAGGGTGATCATGAAGGCGTGGGTTCCCGACACGGGATCGCGGAACTGGTTGTCGGTGTCGCGCCGCCAGCCGTGCATGGTGTAGGTGACGACAGCGGCGTAGAAGTAGAGCGTCATGGCGCCCGCCGCCAGCAGGTTCACGAGTGCGCTCCAGCCGCTCAGCTGGACGAAGGTCGCGACCAGCAGCAGGGCGAAGCTGTACAGAAGCGCCGCCCGGTGGGCGATGTCGACGTAGCGATGCGCGGCGTGTCCTTCGGAGGTCGCGATCTGGTTGTACTTCCAGACTCCGAGCAGCAGCGCCCACAGGAACATCCCGGCGGCCGCCAGCAGCGCTGCCTTGGTGTCGCCACCGATTCCCATACGCTCGTATCGTATACTATGCGTATGTATGGCGCAGCGGTTGCAGACCTGACCGGCCTGGCGCGCATTCGCAACGCCGCGTTGGAGAGCTTTGCCAGGGATGGCGTGGCCGCCACGTCGATCCGCGACGTCGCGAAGGAGGCGGGAGTCTCGCCCGGGCTGGTCCAGCACTACTTCTCGACCAAGGCGGCGCTCGTCGAGGCAGTCAACGGGCACGTCGTGAGGATCGCGACGGACGCGTTCGCCGATCTCTCCGAGAGCGGCTCGCCGATCGAAGCCCAGCAGGAGCTCGGCGATCGTGTCACGGCGTTCGTGCGGGAGCACCCGACGGCGCTGCTCTACGTCGCAAGGTCAGCGGCCGACGGCGAGGAGGCGGCGCTCGAGATCTTCGATGCGTTCGTAGCGATCGCCCAAGATCAATGGCAGCGACTGGCCGATCACGATCTCCTGCGCCCCGATGCCGACCTGACGTGGACGGCGCTGCACGCGGTCGTGCTCGTGCTGGGCACCGTCCTGCTCAGGGACGCCGTCGACCGCCACCTGCCGCAGCCGTTCTTCACGCCCGCGCAGCTCGAGCGCTGGAACGCGGCGAGCAACGCCCTGTTCAGATTGGGCACCTACCGGGCAACGCCAGCGGTCGGTGCGTGAGCGGCCGCTGCGTGAGCCGCGCGAACCGCTCCCGCCCGGGTCGGGCGCACTGCGTCTGCTTGAGCAGCGCGAGCCGCTAGAGGATGAACGGAACGAGCATCTTCGTGCTGCTTCGGTACGCGGGATACGCCGTGGGAAACGTAGCGATGAGGTTCTTCTCCTCCACGGATGCGCTGTAGTAGAAGTACCCACCCAGGACCGCGACGATGATCAGGCCGATCAGGTTGGTCGCGAGCGCCGTACCGAGCAGCCCGGCCAGCAGCCCCGAGTAGATCGGGTGGCGGACGAATCGGTAGGGGCCGGAGGTGACGAGCTCAGGCTCGGCCTTCTGGGTCATCGGCATCCCCCAGTTGCGCCCGAGATGGACGCGAGCCCAGACCGCCAGCGCGATCCCGCACGCGAACACGACGGCCCCGACCGCTCCGAGGACCGGACTGTGCACGGCCAGGCTCCCACCGCGGAAGACGCGGAGGAGAAGGATGACCGACAGGGCGCTCAGGCCATTCAGCGGGATCCGACGCCTGCTGGCTCTGCCCTCCTTCACGCCGAACGCGGACGCGAGCCAGTACACCCAGAAGATGATCCAGGCCACGGCGATAGCGGTCCTCAGCGCGTGCATGTCGTTCGACGAGCGTAGATGTGAAGCGAACGCCCACCAGCCTACGGCTTCGACGTTACGCCGAGTGCACGCCTCGGAACCGCTCAGGCGGCGCGGTCGACGTACTCGCGCAGAGCGATGCGTGCGATCTCGCTGACGGAGCGTTGCTCCTTCTTGGCGCGGGCCTTGAGTGCCTCGGCCAGCTCGGGGTCCACGCGGATCTGCACGCGCGGGGAGGTGCCGGCCGGTCCGAGCGATGGCCTGCCAAGCGTGACCCTCTTGGCCTTAGTCAGGTCATAGCCGCGCTCGGCCTCGGCGGCTAGGGCCTCGATGACCTTCTTGGTCAGCTTGGTTCCGCTCCGCGTCCTCATAGTCGCCATTGCTTGGCCTCCTCGTACTGGGTTAGGTACTGATCGCGTAGGGGTATCGCGTGGATCACGATCAGATCGTCCTTGTCGCCTTCCACGGCGATCACCTCGATTGCTCGGCCGTACGCCCATTCCCGACACTCTAGCATTTTTGTCTGACACAAGTCATGCCTTAGAACGGGCTCTCCTGATGGGAGACAGGAGCCGATGATTCTCGCGCCTTGGGATGGCTCTCGCTGGCCTGCGTCTTGTATGCGCCGACGATGCGGTCAAGCGCGCGGCGCATGTCGCCGTGCCCGTATAGGCGCCGGACGAGGTTGCCGCCGTCCTAGTGGCCGAGAACGATCGCCACGTCCTCGGAGGGCATCTCCAGCACGTTGACCATGTACCAGCGTCGCAGTCCTTTACGAGCCTGACGTGGAGAAGCCGTCTGATATCGATGGTCCGGTCTACATCGCTCTGAACCCCACCGAGGCGTGGAAGGGCTCCATCGCGAAGGAGCGACGCGCGGCCGACCTCGACTTCGACGCTAACGGCCTGAGACGGCCGGTGCACGGAAGCCGCGGCCTTGCGGGAAAGGAGAACGAGCTACAGAGCCCTATGCGATCGCGCCCGCCCGGCGTGTGCGGTCGCATGCACCCGGCCTGTACGGTCCGTGTCCGGTCGGACCCAACCCGAGCGCTTCCAGAGATCGCGTCACGAGTGGCCCAACCCACCGAAAACCAAGTCCCAGGGCCGGATCTAGACTCTCTAGGAGGCTCCCAGCAGCCTCCTGCGTCCAACAACAATCCAATCGGGGCGAACGGCTCAGAATGGCTTGGCTAAGCCAGTTTCCGGCTCGCTGCGGTCATTCTGCGGTCGCCGAGATCGACCCGCGTGTCGAGCAGATGCTCGCTCGCCAAGAAGCCGTGACTTCTCCAGCGCCGTGGCCTCGTGGTCTGCGGCGCGGCGATCAGCGAACGATCCGACTCGCGAATCGCCGAAAGCCGAACGCCCACCTCGTTGCCCGATGGTCGGAGCGGCGAGCGGCTCCCGTGCCCGCCGCCCATGGGAGCCCTCGGAGCTGGGGCGACGCGTTACGTCCCAAGCATCCCGTAGCGTCTCGCTGATGTCGCTGCTATCGAAGACACAACCCGCGCGCAGGTCGGCGGCGCCAATCGGCCAAAACGCTTTGGGCGTCTTTGGCGCCAATAGGTCTCGCCCGTTCCACCGTTGGTACCCCTTCGTTGAGGGCTACAGCGCTGAACTCGTCGAACGGGCACTCGCCGAGCCCGCGCCCAATGGCCTCGTTCTCGACCCGTTCGGCGGCTCAGGTACCACAGCGCTAGCGGCAGCACTACTCGGCCGGGACTCCATTTTCGCTGAGGTCAATCCCTATCTGGCGTGGGTTGCTGACGTAAAGGTCAACCAAGCTCGAGATGTGGCGGACGCTCTAGGTGGTGCGAGCGAGCTGAGGCGCACTGCGCAGGTGACGGCCAGCGCACTGAATCCTGTCAACGACGATCACCCGCTCCTCCTCGCCGACCGCAAGCGTGGATATTTTCCCGCCGGAGTGGCCCTGGAAATCGTCCGTGTGCTGAGCCTCATCGACGAGTCCCTAGAAGGCGCCTCTAGGGAGGTCGCCCGCCTCGCAGTAGCTACCGCAGTCATCCCCGCGAGCCTTATGGTACGCCGCACAGATCTTCGCAGACGGACTGTCAGCGATCCACGGCCTCTAGATTTTCGCACTACCGTCTCCATGCGTTTGTGCGAATTTGCCGATGACATCGACACTCACGGGTCGGCTATCGCGGGGCAGACGATCCGGGTAGCAGCAGATGTACGGGGCGAGTGGAGTGATACTCCAGACGTCGCAGTTGTGGTGACTTCACCACCATATCTAAATGGGACGAATTACTGTAGAAACACTAAGCTCGAGCTCCTCGCGCTTGGCTTCATTTCGTCCGAGAGCGAGCTCCGAGGTCTCCGTGCCGCCTCCATCAGCGCCGGTATCAACTCCGTGTCGGTTCGCCGACCGACGCCCCCCCTTGAATGCGTTGAGCCAACCGCCCGACGGCTCGACCGTGCGGCCTACGATATCCGCATCCCAGCGCTCGTGCGAGCCTACTTTGCCGATATGCAAGCCGCGCTAGAACGAGTGCGTCAGCGAGCTCTGCCGGGAGCACAAATGTACTTCGACATTGGGGATAGCAAGTACTGCGGTGTACACGTTCCGACACATAGCCTGACACGCCGTCTCGCAGAGAATGTGGGCTGGCGTTGTCTTGGGGAAGATGTCCTGCGCGCGCGACGCTCGTACGATGGATCTCTCCTGACACAAGTCCTTCTCCAGTTCGAGGCTCGTTAGTGGCATATCTGCCTTCAGAAGCACTACCGGAGCAGCGAAGCGCCGGTGACCTCGCCGCTTGCGCTGCTACGTTCTGTGCTACTTCTCCGCATCGCGCCGGCAGCTATGCCAAGCGGAATTGGGGTGGGCCACTGCACTCGCTGTGTTCGTATCAGGGCAAGCTCAAGCCGTCGATCGCACACTTCTTGGTGTCATGGTTCACCGATCCGGGACAGTCCGTCTTGGACCCGTTGGCCGGGGTGGGAACCATCCCACTCGAGGCTCGGCGTCAGGGCCGGGTTGGGCTTGCCTCCGATCTGAGCCCGCTGGCGGCTACGGTGTGCCGGGCCAAGCTTGAGCCCTTCAACGAGGGCGACGTCTGGAACGCGCTCAGCGACTTGCAACGATTCCTCAAGAAAGCCGTATTTAGCGACCAGTATGCGAGCGACGTCGAGTTTGGGCTCAACGGGCCTATTCGCGGATATTTCCACAGCGCGACCCTAGGGGAGATCCTGCTAGCACGCCATTACTTCATGGATATGGGGCACGACACGTCTGTAGCCAATGATGTTCTGAAGGCGAGCCTTCTCCACATTCTTCATGGCAATCGGCCCTATGCCCTGTCTCGGCGTTCTCATCCGGTGACCCCATTTGCTCCGACCGGTCCAGCTGTGTATCGACCAGTGATCGGCGCTCTACGTAGCCGTCTGGAACGCGTACTTCCACATCTAGTTGAGCTATGCGATGCTGGCGCCAGCGGCGCCTCGTTCACGTCGGACTTTCGTTCGCTTCGGCTAGAGGAGCCGGTCGACGCCGTTATTACCTCCCCGCCATTCAGCAAGAGTGTCCGCTTCTGGTCGAGCAACTGGATGCGATTGTGGTTCGCTGGCTGGTCACCGGCGGACTTTCGGCAACAGCCAGCGAAGTTCCTTGAGGTCGAGCAGCGACAGGATTTTGCCGTGTATTCGGAGCTGTTTCAGTCGCTCCTTCGGTTGCTCAAGCCGAAGGGCCTCCTGGTGTTGCATCTAGGCGAGACGACGACGGTCAATATGGCAGAGGCGATTCGGCCGATCCTTGAACCTAACTTCGAAATTCACTTTATGGGGCGCGAGTCGGTCGCCGGAGGCGAGAGTCACGGGTTGACGGACAAGGGCGCCACAGTGGCGCACTGGTACGTGTTTGCCACCTCGCGGGATCAAATTGCGACCGTAGAGAGCGGCCCTTCAGCGTCGCCCAACTCCTTGGAATGACCAAGCCGAGCTCTATGGACCAGACATACCAGCAAGTAATGCAGGCAAGAGACAGACACTCTTGACGGGCTGAGCTGTGATAGTCACGCGTCGTCCACGACCCCGATCGACCGACGCGCATTAGCAGACGCGCCTTGGAACACATCGTCCCCCGTTCTTGCGAGCACTCGGTCCCGTAGCGCTCGAAGACGAGCTGGGTGTGCGGCCCATCGCTCGATCACCTTGTCACTCTCGTCTCGTAGCCGCTGAATCGCCTCCGGGTTGAAGAAGGGGGCACCCTTAAGGACATCGTAGGGGATGCCCGTTCGAGTGGAGAGTGTGCGTAGTTGCGCATCGGAGTAGAAGATCGCCGGCCACTTGTCGGCCTTCTGCGCGTTGCATCGGCGACAGAGGACCGTTGGCCCATGATCCAGCGGCCAGAGCCATGCGACGGGCAAAGTGTGGTCGAGATAATAGCCGTCTTCCCCACCGGGGATAGGTTCTAGCTCTCTCCCGCAGTTGAAGCATCGTTGATCGAACGTGGCGAGAAGTTGATCGACGGAGAGCTTGCGTTGTCCCCGGCTTTCCTCTCCGCTTAGCTCGCGCAGCAACCGGCGATTATCTGCGGCCTCCCGATGCTGCTCGACCAGTCGGGTGCCGTTCTTGATGTCGTTGTAAGGACTCTTGCACATCCGGCACTCCCCTTGGCGCCCGCTTTTCCGACTGCCGTGATGGTCGAAGGCGGCAAGGGGGAGGAGCGCGTAGCAGACAATGCAGTATTTGACTCGTTCCGCGAGCGCGATGTAGTCGGCATGGGCCAACTCGAAGTTGCCATTCGCAAGAACCTCTCCGGTCTCCAGATTCACGACTTCGGCCATGAAGCGCCACGCGATTCCGCCGTCTACGTGACGGTAGCCACATCGGAGGCACGAGATATCGAAGCCTGGGCCGCACTCTGACTCAAGGACGACCAAGGTCTCGGTGCACTCGGGAGCGAAGCACTGGAAGCGGCGATAGACGACATCGCTCTTTCCCTTCACGTGCGCGGGTCGCTCCTGTCCTTGCCTAAGGACCTTCGTATAAGGGATTCGGCGTGCCAAGGCCAGCAGCGTATAGTTCTGCGACGGGTCGCGGTGGGCGGCGCGAGGCGAACGACCACCACCCCTCGCCCGAGCCCTGGATCACCAAGCAGCGCCTCGCCGAGCACCTGAGCGTGACGCCGCGCCGGATCGAGCTCCAGCAACGACGCGGCCTGCCGCACATCCATACGCCCGCCATAAACCGCTACCGCATCTCGGAAGTTGAGAGCTGGCAACGCGAGCAGTGCGGCTAGCCGCAAGACCAGTAGACCAGCTCCAGCGGCCCGTAGCGCGAGCCCCGCCGCTTGCCGGCTTTCGTCCCTGTTCGCGCTGTTCGCGGAAGCTGAACGACATCGGGGCGAACGGTTAGAGTTGGCTTTCCTAAGCGGTTTTCGGGCCGCTGTCTACGGATTTTCTACGGCCATACCGCGTCGAAGCCGTGGGGTCCGCGAAGCCACGCCGGCTGTATGCCATCGTGAACGCACGTATCGGACCTGCGGCGCCCCGATCCCCGCCGAGCCACCCTCAATCGGTCAGCGCGGCAGCTTCGTAGCCGAGCGACCAGTGCCCGCGCTGGAACTCATGGAAACAGGGCTCGCTCACGAGCCAGGCCCGTGTCGCCGTCTCGTGCCGGACCTCGCCCCCGAAGGAGTAGCCCCGACGCCGCAGCTCGCGGGCCACCTCAACCGTGGACATCATCGTCCGCCCCACCGCCAGGTACCGGGCAAACACCGCGAGGGGATCGGGCTCGCCTACCCGCTCGATCGCAAACTCTCCCACGCGCTCGCTCGCCGCGATGCCGTCCGCCACCCATTCCATCAGCGGCGGTCCGTACTCCTGCGCCGTCTTGCCGACCTTGGCGCGGAGGCTGCGCCCCCGCTCGCTCATAAGGAACAGGACAAACCCGCCGAGGGTCACCAAGCCGGCGAGCGCTACGGCCTCGTTGCCGAGCTTCGCGCTTGCCCTCATAGCTCCCTCGACCACCAGCGCCCCGCTGAGCCGCGGGACTAGCACGGCGCTGTTGACGCCGGCCCCATACTTGCGCATGGCGTACAGGTCGATCGCCACGGCATCGGTCTTGATCTCGTCAGGGAGCCCGAAGGGCCGGAAGTCCTTGCGGTTGTCGGTGGCAAGGACGGCCGGGGCGAGGAGGCAGGCGAGGATGGCCGTGGGGACATCCTTCCAATGCACGCCCTCGATCCGAGGATCGCTCACGGCATCATCGCCCAACTCGACAAAGCGGACGTTCGGGACGATGAGCGAGTTCCAGGTTGCCCATACCGTCTGTAGATCCACGCCCTGACGTTCAGCGACCTCGGGCAGATGCCGGATCGCCTCGCCGCCCGCAGGCGCAGCGGCAAACAAGACGACTCCCGTGGCGAGCGAGTAGCCGCCGCTCGCCCGGCCGAGCAGCGCGCCGGCCCAGCCCTTGCGGATCGTGTACTCGACGTTGCGGATCAGCACGTCGGCGTCAACGACCACGGGGACAGGCATCAGCATCATCGGTCTGTTGTAGCGATCACATCGGCCGACCGGCGCGCGCCGACGACTGGGGTGAGGTTGCGCGACGGGCAGGCTGTCGTCCGTCATATGGGGGAGGCTTGGCGGGTTGCCATCTCTCCCATCTGGCCAGAACCCGATGTTCCCGAAGCCCGAGGCCGCAAGCGGATTCGCGCGCTGGGGTTTCGCTGGCTGGCTACTGCTCTACGTGGAGGACACGTTGGGCCGCCTTCCCATGCTCTTGCTAGGCCCCGTCCTCGGCGCAGTCGTCGGCACGGCCGTCGCTGTGTCTGAGCTTGGGACGGTCACGATTGACGGAAAGCTCGCTGCTGCCCCACCGTCCGTGTGGGACGTGCTCTGGCCGGCGGTAGTGGGCAGCGTCGGCGGAATCGTCGTGCTGACGCTGCTGGCGGCCGGCGGGGGCATAGTCTCTTATTTCTGGCACGGCGATGACACCTGGGAAGTCGTAATCGAGCGGCATCCGGGGCGATCTGGCGGCGAGCTAATCCAGCTCGTCTGCAAAAGCGAGGTACCAGCCGACCCCAATCAGCTCGGCGCGCAGGAGGTCATCATCCAACGCCCGTCAGGGGACTTCGACCGAACGGACATATTCACTCCTCGCCCCGGTAAGCCTTACGGAGTCATCGCCACAGGGATTCGGAGCCTCAACGAGCCGGGGAACTATCGAATACGGTGGTACGCGACCGAGCACCGAGGGAAACGCACACACGAGATCGGCAGGACCACGATCGAACTACCAGCGGGTCCATAACGGCCCCCACCGCCGCCGACATCGTTCAATCGCTCAAACCTTGGGCTCTTGGTTTCTCGATGTCGAACGCCGTGACGCAGTGGTCAGCTCCGAGGGTGCATACCTCGTGTGCGTCGGAATCGTGTTGATCCTGACGTATTTCATGGCCCAACTCGCTGTCCCCTGGATGAATGGCCCGGTCAATTGATCGGGCCTTAGCCTGCGGGCGCCAACTCGGCTTCCAACGTCTCTACGTCCTCCGACGACAGTTCCCCATCGTCGGGTTCCGCCGCCCCCTCGAAGTCAATGGTCTGCTCGCCTGCGCTAACGGTGGACTCGCTCGGCTCGCGCGCTATGGGTTTGTCCATAGCTGCCTCGATCCGCTGGAGCAACTGCTCGAACCGCGTCTCGTAAAAGCGCTCGAAGTCGTTGTCTCGAAGAATGGCCGGGTCGATCACATGCGTTGTCAGAATCGCATCAAGGGTCTGAGCGTCGATGCCGTGACGCCGTTCTAGGTTCGCAAGGTAGACGCTCGGAGCATTCTTACCAATCTCAATGTTCGTTCGCTTGGAGAGCGGCGTCTTGTTGACCACCGAGTTCATAAGGGGATTCGAGATAGCATGATCCTTGAACCAGCCTTGCGGAAAGATGTGATGAATGTCCACTTGGTCGTTGAAGTACGTCGCAAGTTGGATCGTGTCTCCGGTTCGGAAATCCTTCGCGCCGTCTCGCATGAGCAAGGCGTACATGCCCTTATAGGCAGCACTCTGCCTGCTTCTCATCGTGTGGAGTCGCCCCGGTGCAAAACTAGCCTGTGACACCGTATCGGGCTCGGCAGCGCCACCGACCCATTGAACGACCTCGGGGAGGTCCTTTGCGAACCGTGTCTCAGTTGCAGACCCGTATAGCTCTCCGAATACGCCGCACCAGAACCACTGTCGAAGTTGAGATCGCACACTCTCGGCTTCGGCTCGTTGACCGAGAACCGCGAAGATAGCCGCGAGAGGTACGAGCTGGGTGCGATATGGAAGATCCTTGGGCGTAAAGAGGAACTGACTCACGAGCAACCTGCCAGCATCTTCATAGCCCTGAATGGCCACGTCCCTCCACCGCTTGTAGTCGTCAAGCGTAAGGCGAAGTACGTCTCGGCGCTTGCAACTTACCGCTGGACCCCTAGCGTCATCTTCGCCCTCGGCGAGCGATGCCATCTTTTCGTCCCAAGCGCGCCGCGTCTCGTATGTGGTGAGCAGAGTTACAGTTTGTAGGAAATCGGTGTCCCCGATCGCCTTCAGAAGTGGGTTCCGCGCAACCATCCCGTCGTGGATTTGCTTCCAATCCTCGCGGAGGTCAAAATCGTCGGCGGCGAACGTTGCCGTAAGCAACTCGAATACCGTTAGCGAGACCCCTCCTGTATTCACCTTCTCAAAGACCTGGCATACGGCCTCCTTTGGCGATTCCTTGCCAAGAATGATCGTTGGCACGAGATAACCGTCAAACGCCTTAAGAATCTCCGAGTCGAAGCGATCCATAAGTTCGTCTCGTGCGTCGGTTTCGTCTGGCGTTCCATGTTTTGCGAAGCCTCGCAGCCATCGCCGTAGCTCGGAATAGTCACCGAACACCAACCGCAAGGGAAATAGAGCCTGCTCCCACTCCAACTCTACTGTGCTGAGATCACGCTTAATCTCGTGGAGCGTTCGTATCTGTCGCGTCTCCGGTACAGAGATAATTGCCTCGTCACGATCGCCTGCCGGATCGAGGGCCGTGTTGATGTCGATGTAGTACCAACGCTCGATCGGCTTCTTGCGATCATCACGGGTGCGCACGACCTGGCCGGATGCTAGTACCTGATAGAGGGAGGTCATGCGCTGCTGCCCGTCGAGTATCAGCCGTTCTGGCTCAGCAAGGGAGGTTGGCGCACCCTCGATTGTGCGTGCCTTGAATCGCACTTCTGGATTGCCTGTCTGGAGCAGCATCAGAGTCCCGATTGGGTAGCTCAGCGATACGCTTGCGAGCAAGCTCTTGATGCGCTCGTCCTCCCAAAGCCAGTCCCGCTGGAACTCGGGAAGCTGGAAGCTGCCGTCGTGAACCTTCTCCAGCAGTTTCTTTAGGGTTTCCTTTGTGCTATCGAACGTCGTTGTGCCCGCCACCCTGACCCCTATCGGTCTTGTCTCGACTGTCTGACTGGCGGCAGGCTACACCAGACAGCCTTCATTCGGTGCCCGTCACGACGCCGACGACCCACGACGAGGGCACGGCACCCCAGAAGCGGCTGTCGTCGGATTCGCCACGGTTGTCACCCATGAGATACCAGTGGTCCGCTGGAATCTTGATCGGCGTCGGGAAGTTGCACTCGGGGCTCACGCCGCATTCGCGGGTGGACGAGTTCTGTTCCTCCACGAACGCCGACGAGCCGGCGGCCTTGCGATAGACGTGCCCTTCCTTGACGTAGATTTCGTCGCCCGGCCCGGCAACAACGCGCTTTATGAACGTGGTGCCAGTGTCCTCCTGCGGAATCGGTTCTGAGCACGCCGCGCCGCCGAGCTTGATGACATGCGACGTGGGACCGCACTCCTCCTGCTCAGCGCCTTCCGGCGGGTGGAAGATCACGACTGCGCCCACCTTGGGGGAGCCTTCCTTGACGATGACGCGCGCTCCGATGCCGTAGGTCGGCTCCATCGAGCCTGACGGCACTCGGTACACCCGCGCTGGCTGCTGCGTTGACGCCGGGTTGTTGACCACGATCGTCGTGCTGCTGCCCTTGCTCCCACCGCAGCCGGCCAGGGCGACGACCAGCAGGGATAGCGCCATGATGCGGAACATTGGCAGCGCAGCCTATCGTCAGCGTGCATGATGCGTGCTCGCCGCGTCGGGCGGGCGAGGGCCTATCGCCCTGGGCGAAGGCGAGCCCGATCATCGAACCCGCGCCTGCGTCGCCACGTCGTCGCAGCGGGTCAGCGCTTGGAGATTGACTTGCCGACTGCAAGCTCTGCTAAATCTTTAGGAAGCGATCTGGAGCCTTAATGAGCGACGAGCAGCACCCCGACCCCCAGCTAGAACACCGCGAGCTACGCGAGAGCGCCACCGACTGGATCGAGGCTGGAGCTGCCGTCGTCGGAGCCACGGCAGCCGTCGGCAGCCTTGCATGGCGCGTGCGAACCGACCTGCGGCAGGAGGCGCGGGAACAGGCGACGATTGATGCTCTACTCGACCGCGGCGGGAACGATGGCCGTCTCGATCTGGATGCCGGCTACGACCCTGGCTTTGGCGAGCCTCCAATCAACTTGGGGGTTGATGGCGAGGATTCGGACGCGCCGATTGACTTTGGTGTCGATGATTACAACCCGTGGATATAGCCTGCATGAACGAACCACTCACTATTGCTAAAGCTGAGCTGGACTACATCCCACGAGGATCGCTGGCTCAGAACGTCCTTCGGGCCACCTACTTCTCGCGGCTTTATGACCGAGGCGTCTGAGACGCGCTTCGTTTACGAACTGGCGATGCCTCCTTACGCCTACATCCTCAGCGTGCAGGAGACGACGCCCGTAATCGAGACAGGCAACATCACCGACTTCACGACCATCGGCATCGACACGATCGCAAACGTCACGATGCAGCTAGTAATCGGCTACGGCGAGACACCCTTCCCGCTGGACTTCCGCTCGCCCGCCGCTCACGCGACTGACGTAGCCGAGAGCGAAGCCGCGATGGGGAACGTAAGCCCTTCCAGCTCGGGGGAGCCGTAGCACCACCGACTTGTGGGGCGGGGGACTTCTGAGCGCTCAAACGCTACGGAATCAGCCACGACACATACCGCGCGGCAATCAACGACTCGATCTGCTCAGTCTCCAGACCGATCTCCCTCAGCAAGCACGCTTGCATCAGCACATGGAGCCTGCGCGTCGAGTCAAACGTGCTGAGTGCAATCTCCTCGGGGGTCAGGCTTCCACGACGTGTCAGGTGCGCGTGATAATCGCGCAAGGCACCGATGAGCTGTAGAGCCTTTCGGTTGGCCTTGCTGACGGCCGGATCGATGCCGGCGCGGTTCGCCAGTGCACGGATATTCCACTTCTTCTCCCCCGGCTGCTTCGTGCCCTTCCAGTAGCCCTCAGCCGCTGTGTAGAGGGTCAAAAAGCGTGGCGCCGAGTAGGCAGAGTCCTGCTGGATCGCTTCGCAGAACAGGCCAAGCGACGGCTCGCTCGGCCGCCAAGCGGCCAGCCACCCACGGATCGCGTCGCCCTCATCCGCCACGTCCTCAGCCCGAAACAAGAAGTGTCCGGGGCCTGGCCGCCACTCGCGCTCAAACGATTTGCGGTCGTCTCGGAGCAAGACGATTTTGCGTTTGGCATCAGGATTGTAAAGCGCCTCCCAACGCAGATCGTCGGGCCGATCGGACGCGAAGATGACAAAGCCGAGCAGCGGACTGCCGTAATGGCTCCAGTAATCTTCGATCGTCAGCGGCTCATCGGGCCGGACGCTGAACTCCATCGTCGTCTCGAAGCAAAACCTCGGCGCATAGCTGGCCGTCCAGTCGCCATCTAGCTCTAGGCTGACCTCAGCACCGGGCACGGCGATTCGCAGCGGCTCGGCTGGTTGCATTTCCACACGCGGCCGACTCGGCTCCTCCTCGGAATCACCATGAACGAAGCCTTTCTCGGGATACCACTCATGCAGGCTGGTCGGGCAATAGCTGGCGTAAGTCCACGTCTCGTCTATGTCAGTGTGCGCACCGAGCGCGAGCATGGCGCTCAGGAACCGAGCCGCACGGTTGATCGCCGTCTTTCCAGCCAAGCGCGTCCGCATCAGCGTGACCTTCTCGCCGGCGTGCAGTTGACCGTGGATGGTCAGGCTGTCGTTGACCTGATTTGGCCACGGGTCGGAGAGGTCAGCCAAGCGCAGCTCGGCACCCCGCTCGGCATTCCAATCGAGGATGCCTGCTGTCTCGAACTCGGCACCGGCTGGCTGAAACATGCCGGTCAGCCCTTCTCCTGCTTCTAGACGCTTCTGAGCATTGGACGGCCGCATGACGAGGAAGTCTGATCGCCATCCCGGATAGCCCCAGCAACGAGCCTTCGCCCAAACGACCCTCCCCCACCCGCAGCTGGCCGAAAGCTGCACCACCGAACAATGATGGAGCACCGACCTAGCCGTAGGGACTAGAGGCGACTCTGGGCTCGACCCCCGTCGCATCGGCGATCGTCCTTCCTTTCGTGAGTCCTGGCTCCCGCATGGCGCAGCGCTCGCTCGTCACTGCCTGTGGCGAAGCCGATAGCGCATGACTCGCCCCCCTAGCTCGGCGAGAGCAGCGTCTCGATCTCCTCGCGGAGTGCCGCGAGTGCGGCGACAGTGCACGCTTGGACCTTCTGCCATGCCTCGGCCCAATCCAATACCGGCAGCACAATTCCGAGCCGTCCCATCCCTGCGGCTGCCCTGCGCTCCGTACCGCTGTGCTGCCGCCAGACCCGCAGGTCGAAAAGCGCCCGAAGGTCGCCGATAGCCTCCGCTGCACGATCGGCCGAATCCTCCCCTAGCTTGCCCCGTAGATAGGCGTCGAGGTCGGTCAGCTTGTGGCCATCACTAGCCGGCACATCGAGAGCATCGAGGATGCTGCACAGCGCACTCAGGCGCGACTCGAACTCGTCAACGGTTGCGCAATCGAGCACGAGCTTCGCAGCCGCCTCGGCCCGCCCGATCCTGAGCAGGGGGCGCTCAGCGTGCAGACGCCAGACAGCGTTTAGGTAGTCGATCGCCTCTGGCAGCGATAGCGGCGAGGGGTACAGCGGCTCTGGCCGCGCGATCGGCGGCGAAAGCACCTCAATGACGCGCTCAAGGTACGCCCCCCACGTATCTAGACCCGCATACTGACGCAGAAATGGACTCAGCGTAAGCACCCAGTCATCTACGGGTTGCGCATTGCAATGCCATGTGGCCGGCTCGTGCTTGAACGCATCACGAATGCCGGCGAGTCCAGCCGTGTCCAGTCGCCAGACAGGCGGCAGACAGTCGCGTATCTCGGCGACACTGATCGCAACCGTCTTGACCTCCGTCGGCGACGGCTTGAACGAGCGTTGTGTCTTGACCACGACCGCGAGCGCGTCTATGAACAGTTTGACCTCGTGGTCCGCGTCGGGCACATGCCCCATACCGGCGACGGTAAGACGGATTTCGTCGTCGGCCTGTCGTGTCGAGCACCACGTCCAGCCATAGCTCCCGCCACTTGCGGGGCCACCGATAGTTGGGCAGGTGGCGAGTACCTGCATAACGTCTAGTTCGTGCTGTCGGTACAGCTCTTGCTCGACATACTGGAATACCGGCCAGCGCCGCTCGTGCGCTGAGCTTGCTAGCCCTCGTCCTCGGTAAATGAGGTCAAGCAGGTATTTCTGCTCGACCGTGGGCTCACCGAGAAACGGGTGCACGATGAAACCGAGCCTACCGCGCCGGCACGAAACTGCCAGCGGGTCCATAGCGGCCCCTGCCCGGTAGCGTCCTCCCCGATGGGGCTAACGCCGCCGCTACCGACATCGTTCGATCGCACAGACCTTGAGGCCGCGGGGTTCGTCGGATGGCGCAAGTGGGATGAGTTGCGCATCAGCAACCTGCGCGAAGTGCCGAGCACCCCTGCCGTCTACGTGGTGTTCCGCCCCACGGCAGGAGCCCCGACGTTCCTCGACACGAATCCGGGCGGGCGGTTCAAGGAGCAAGACCCGACGGTGCCAATCGAGGTGCTGTCAGCGAACTGGGTGCCGAGTTCGCGGGTCGTTTACATCGGTAAGGCGAACGTCGCGGATCGGCGGCTGCGCCAGTTTGCTCGCTTCGGGGCCGGCAAGAAGATTGGACATTGGGGTGGCCGCTACATATGGCAACTCCTTGACTCCGATCAACTCCTGATCGCGTGGCACGCGATCTCGTGGACTGAGCCGGCGCGCGACTATGAGAAGCGACTGCTCGCCCACTTCGCCGGGCTACACGGTGGAGGCCGGCCGTTCGCCAATCTCACCGGCTAAATCGCCCCCGAGGACTACGAGCCAAATGTACTCATAGAGCCTACGCGGCTTGCGGATCGTCGCCCCTATAGGTTCCGAACAGCGCCAGGAGTTCGTTGCGAGGGCGTACCGGCAAAGCCACGGTCGAATGGAACGGCAGGTCACGTTCCCCGTACTCGCAGAACAAGGCCAATCCGATACGCCGGCATGGGTCTTGCCCAAGTCGGTAGCGGATGCCGTAGTAGCCCGCCTCTCGGGCAGCAAGCGCCCAGCGTCGGCCTTCGGCACGACTTAGTAATGCTACGTCCGGGGGTCCGCCGTGCTCGGCGACGAAGGGCGATGCGAAGTCGGCAAGCGGCTTTCCAAACCACGGATTCAGGGGCATGGCGGTCATCGCGCGCTGGTTGGCACTTTTCTGCGCTTCGCGGGCCGATACGTCCGGGGTGCGAAGGTGCTCAGCCATCCCCGGAAGCGGCTGCTCTGTCACGTAGCACGTCCCGAGCCGTAGCGGAAGGTCGAACCGCCCGACCTTCGGCTCAGCACGACTGCCATCGTCGGACGCGAAGAACCAGGGGCCTAGATCGTCCCAATGGATGCGCCACCAATGCCCCCATGATTCATCCGGGATCAAGCTCGGAAACCCACCCAGCAAGCGCTCCGGGATCACGGCGCTAGTCGGCGTCAGCTTGGTCGAGACAGATGCCTTAGAGCGGCTGCCACGCGGTGCAAGCCGGTCGCGGCCAGACCTCGTGCCCAGCTCCCAAGCGAGCTGCCACGGCATCGGCCTCGCCTCGCGTGCCGTGGTAGGAGACGACTGCGCCAGTCGAACCGGCGACAGCCGGCCCGTCGAAGCGGGCCACGACCCATGTGTACTCGATGCGAGTATTCAGCATCCCCCGATTCTATCGCTAAATCCGGCCCAACAGCTCGTCGCTGAGCACTCGAACGCGGCGGGCAATCTCGTCTTGCATCGCGCGGACCTCGGCGAGTTGGGCCTCCCTTTGGGGTCGGGGAAGCTCCCAATGCCCACGGCGCCTATTGCGCTTCTAGCGCACGCGGCGTAGATGCCCCCAAGATGATGCCGGATGCTCCCGCTGGCACCAGCGGCGCGCGAGCAACGCCAGCGGCGGCGCCGCGTGCTCGCGGCGACACCGCACGGATGGACAGATGCTGCGGCTCAGTCGGTTTCGTCGCCGCATTCCTCGGCCTCTCCCTTATGTACGTTGCGCCGCCCCTCGCTGTATTTGGAGTCGTGATCGACATCTGCCCGTGCGTCATCTGGCTCGGGCCACTCGCGCAGGCAGTAGACCACCGCCCCAAGCCGCTCCAATTGCGAGCCCACGCGGTAGCGAAGTCGGAAGTACGCATCGGAGTCGCCCTCGCCGTCGAGCAGCGTGGTCGCCTCGCTCACGGAGCGGCGCAGTTGCTCGCGGAGGCCGTCGAGCCGTCTAGCGGCAGTCGCTCGCGCATCCCGCCACACGCGATGCTGCGGAGACTCGGGCAGCTGCAAATCCTCGCGTTTGCGGCGGGCCTTCGCTAGTTGCTTGCGTCCGTCGCTCGTCAGCCTCCAGACGTGGTATCCGCGTGGTTTGCCCGTCTCGACCAAACCGGCAGCGGCGAGCTGCGTAACCTGGGGGCGGAGCTTGCAGGTTGTCGCCGCGTTATGCACGAATCCAAGGTGTTCGACAAGGCGGGGCCACCCCACGCCGACCTCGTAGCCGTGCGGGTTGTGGCGCTGGGCGCGATCCAGCGCAGCGAGCACCAGGGCGTCGCTGACGGGCGTGTGTGGCCCAAGCTCGGAGGGTTGCGGGGTCGTCGTCATATGCCGATCAGCCCCAGGTCGTCAAGGTGCTGCGCGCACGTCGAGAGACGGATCGAGTCAGCAGTCAGCGTGTCCACGACGCCCTGCTGCTGCAAGCGCTCAAGCGCTGCCTGCAACGTGGAGGGCTCGATGTGCTTGAGCGCTGCTTGAAGGCTGGTATGCCGCTCGTAGTGCCTGGGCAGCAGTCGCACGAAGATGGCCCGTTCGACCTCCCGATGCTCGGACGATGGGCCGCGATGCTCAGTCATGGGGACTCTCTCCTTCGATCAGCCGAAGAAGCACGCCGACGAGCACTGGACCTGGCCGTGCTGAGACAGCTACGGTTTCGTCCCGTGGCGCCGAAGGTTGCTTCTTCGGTGTCCACAGGCCGGGCGGGTGTTAGTAGCACTCGCCCGGCCACTTGATTATGTTGGCTGGCGGCGGATGAGATCAAAGCTCGTGCCGGATGGCAAGGACAAGCCGCAATCACGCGCCGCCAGCCGGGACACTGGACTAGTTCGGTTCTGTCGTTATGGCTTATCAGCCATAGACTAGGGAGTCCCTACCGGGAAAGCTCCGAAGTGTGGAGCCGCTGGAGACATTCGCCGCGAACGTCAAACGTCTGCGGCACGAGCGCAAGATGACGCAGGAGGCGTTGGCCGAGAAAGCCGACCTGGCTCTGAGCGACATTGCGCGCATCGAGACGCTACGGCGCGACCCCGGCGTCAAAGTCGCGGCCAAGATCGCCTACGGGCTCGGCGTGCCCACAAGCAAGCTGTTCGAGCGCGTCAAGCACCATCCCCCAGGCCAGAAGCAAAAAAAATGAGGACCCGGCTCGCTACAAGCCGGGCCTCACGCGCTCGACGGCCAATGCCCCCCTCCACGGAAAGTGAGAAAAACGCAGAGAGGTTCGCCCATTATCGGACGGCCGGCTCGGCTGTCAGCGCTTCCGATCGGGGGTTGTCGGCTCTTGCTTCGATAGGGCATCGAGCCGGCCTCCCCCGCCAGCGCTGAGCAGCATAATCCAAGAACCCGAACTTTGTTTCCAACGATCGCCAGGCAGACGGCTTGACGGTACGATTCGGGTTTCTGCCAGCCGCCTTATTCTCGCTCGACTAGGGCTTATGGCTTATCAGCCATAGACCGGGGGAGCGCCGCCATGCAGGCTGAGGGCATGGAGCCATTGGAGACATTCGCCGCGAACGTGAAGCGGCTACGCAATGAGCGCAAGCTCACCCAGGAACGCTTGGCCGAAAAAGCCGGCCTGAACCTGACGGACATCGCGCGAATTGAGACGCTGCGACGCGACCCCGGCGTCAAGGTCGTGGCGAAGATCGCGCACGGGCTCGGCGTGCCCACAAGCAAGCTGTTCGAGCGCGTCAAGCACAAGCCCTGAGCCTTCCTCCGAGGAGACGGATCGAGCGGACAGAGACTCCGCTTGCGGGCTTATGGCTGATTAGCCATAGTGCTGGGGCACGCTGACGCTGATCCGGCGGCTTAGCGTATCCCGATCCTTGGGACGCCGGCTTGGCGCAGATCGACCACACGAAAGGAAGTTGTGAGCGATGACGACGACCCTTGCTCCCCCACCAAGCGGCACACGATCGGCGCCCTTTGTCCCGCACGAGCCGGATGAGGACTGGCCGACCGGGGCAATAGTCGTGCTGCGGCCGGCGGTCCAGCCTCAACGCCGACCACGTGAGGCATACGTCGAGCCGCACCGCCGCTGGTGGATTCTGGACACGGCCCGCCGCGACGCCGTTCTCGGCTCCGATGCTGCGTTCCTCGTGAGCGTCGCAGTCTCATGGGTGCTGTCCGGTGTCATGGCCTACTACGCTGCGCTCTGGATGAACGGGCCGGTTCATTGAGCAGCGCAGGGGGAGTAAAGCACTAACTCCGGGCTGGCTGGCTGAGTGGGCCGTCGGTGCTCGGCTGCGTGTTGGCGGTGCGGCATGACGGCCTCGCCTGCCTCCTCCGGCGTCAGGTCGGGGTAGAGCGCCCACACAGCGAGGATCGCGCAGGCACCGCCGACGAGCTGCGCGGCGATAGCCGGGCACGGATGCGGGCGCGATGCCGGCGAACGTGTTGAGGTCTGCCTCGCGGCCCATACTGTGATCGTGGCTGGCGAGCGATACAGCGCGCGAGGGAAGGACGTAGACGAAATCCTCAAGGATTTTGAGGATCATCTCCTAGACGCGACTTATGGAGGAAACACGACGGAGTATCTGCACGCCGCCGTGACGGCCGCCATCGCGCGCAAGCAGGATACGAAAGCCAAAGCCGCTCTCGCCGTCGCCGCCACCAGCGGTGTGCTATCCGTGATCGCGCTCGTAGTCTCGCTCGTGCGCTAGTGCCGTCTAGCTATGTTTGACCCAGCAACTGTCGGTAGACGAGGCGTGTCTCGCGGGCGGGCTCAAGGCCAAGCTGTTCATCGAGAGAGCGGGTTAGCTCGTCGTAGCGGCGGGTGATCGACTCGCGCAGTCCTAGAGCGTGTTCGGCTTGGAGCGCCAGGCGCCAGCTTGACTCGTGCAGCCCGTCGAGTGCGATGGCTTGGTCAGCCATCTGGAGCGCGCCGCGCGCATCCTCGCGTGCGAGCCGTGAGCGTCCGACCCGCTCAAGCAGATCGACAAGTGTCGCGTGGAGCACTCGAACCTCTCCCTCAGCCCACAGATAGTCGCTGCCCTCCAATGGTTCTCCTCGCCACAGGGCCAGCGCGCTTTCAAGGGCAGCCGGATCGTGGCTTGCGTCATCGCTGTTCGCAGCGAGCAGGCGGTCGAGGTCATCGAGGTCTACACGAACCTTTGAGCGGTCAAGCTCGTAGCGCTCGCCGTGGTGGACCCACGCATCGCCAAGCGCTTTTCGTGCCTCGGTGACGGATTGCCAGAAGCGAGGTCGTGTGCGCTTGGGGTCTTGCGCGGGCCAGATTGCCTCGATCAGCTCGTCTCGGCTACCGCCTCTGGGATGAAACGCCAAGTAGGCCAATAGCTCGTGCGTTGCGGCGCGCTTGATCCGCCCGAGAAGCCCGTCGATTGCGAGCGGGCCGAGTACGGAAATCGAGATGGTGGGTGCGTTGCTCTCGACCGGCGCAATCTCTGCTACGTCTTGCAGAGTGGATGCCGGCGATGTGGCTGAGCGGTTCTCCACGAGCGGTGCCGCGATGGTCAAGACGTAGCTGGGGCGAGCACGCCCACCTGTGGGACGGGTGTTCGGCGACGCCCGTCTTGGCAGGACGCCTGGCACTCGCCCCACCGTTGGTGTGAGGCCCCGTATCGCGCGAATCAGCAAGATTGCTGCGAGGCTCGCGGCGAGCACCCAAGCTGCGCAGGCCGCGACCTGTTCAACCTCGTTTGTCGTGACTTGGCTCGTGAGCGAGCCGGATAGGTGTGGCAGGGCGGGGCGGATGAGGCTCAGTCCAACGATGCCGGCGAGGGCGATCACGGCTCGTGCCGTCGCCCAAGCCCGCGCCGCTGCTGCATGGCTTCTCATATCAGGAGTGCCAGTAGTGAGCCGGCGGCCATGAAGGGAGCGAGTGGCAACGCGAGGCGAAGTGCCTCGCGTCCGCGTCGGATCGTGAAAAGCAGAGCGACGACGACGGCAAGCGTGACTGCGAGCATGACCGCCAGGAGTGTCGCGCCGTGCAGGCCACAGAGTATGAGGAGCGCGAGCTTTACGTCACCCATGCCTAGCCATGCGGGGCGCATGAGGCTCGCCGTGAATAGCACCGCTATGAGGATGGCGCCGCCAATGAGGCTGCTTACGCGCACGCCGTCGATTAGTGAGAGCGCGGCGCACGCGGCGGTGGCAGGGAGCACGATGCGGTTGGGTATCCGGTGCTCTCGTAGGTCGTAGCCGACGATTTGGCCGAGTGCGCCGCCGAGGATGGCGAGGCGCGCGAGCACGATCAGGTCGAACCCAAGCTCGGCACCTATCAGGAGAAACGCGAGAGCGCCCGCGATGGCAGATATGGCGGGACTCGGTTTCACGGTTGGCGAGGCGCTGCAGTCGCGTGGGCCGAGATGGTCAGGGAGTGCAGTCCTACGACGCCGAGCAGGATCGTCGGCACCGTGCGGGTGACGGTGACGGTTACTTGGCCGGTGGTCGCGGTCGCTTGCCCCGTGGTTGAAGGATTGGCGGTGATCGTTCGCAATGCTTGTTCGCGTGCTTCGCCGGGGTCAAGCTCGAGATGCCCGGCGTGCAGTTCTGGAATGTCGATGGCTTGACTGCCTGAGAGCGCGGCATCGTCGGCGATCGAGGTCAGTTGCCGGCGCACGAGGAAGGCGTGCCCTACGTCTACACCCAGGCCAATCACCATGACTACGGCCAGTGAGAGCAGGAGGCCGCCTATCAGTACGGAGCCGCGCTCCCCGAGCAGCCGGTGTCGGAGAGCGGTCCTCATGGCGCCGGCTGCAAGATGCTTCGGTAGCGATCGACGGGAGCCGATGCACGACTACGCACGACAATGGTCCCAAAGTGCCCGAGGAAGGGCAGCGTGCCGATGGGAACGCTGGTAGTAACTTGAGCGCTCATCACTTCGCCCCGTGCGTAGGTGCCGGTGAGGCTCAGCGTCAGAGGCGTGGGCGATCCGGGCTGTTCGCGTGCAAGCGCTTCGGTCGCGGCGGCATGAGCCGCTGACGGGTTGGGGGCTTGGGTCGCCGAGAGCACCGCGTCGTTGGCGGCCTGCTGGCCGTCTACGTGGGCAAGCTCGATCCGTGCGTACAACGGCACGAGGAACATCAAGGGCACGAGGACGGCTGCTAGCAGCAGTACGCCGCTGATAATCGCCGCTTCGCCGCGCTCCTCCGAGAGCCTGCTTCCTAGATGGCGCATGGTCACTGTTCGTCCTGTGGGTAGCGCTCCACGGGCTCGCTCGCGGTCGCGGTGATCGTCGGGAGCATCAGGTCCACGCCGGGGAATAGATGCGGCGCCGATCCTTGTACTACGACCGTCACGACGCTGGTATTGCTGTGCGCGGACGGTCGCAGGTGTGAGCCGATGCCTCCAGCGGCAGCGAGAATCGCATTGGCGCGAGCGATACCCGCGCCGGTTCCTTCGGAGCTGGCCGCCTGCACGCCATCTTGAGCTGCCGCGTGCGCGACTGATCCGGCGTGGGCGAACGCTAGGGCTTGTATGGCAAGCCCGACGGTGAGCAGCACCAGCCCCAACGCCAGCAGTCCCGAGATAAGCGTGTCGCCGCGCTCCGAGAAAAGCCGTTCTCGCACTGACATTCGCGCAGCGCCTATTTCATTTCGTTGACGAGCTTCTGCCCGGCGTTCAACACTCCCGGTCCCACAATTGCGAGGACACCTGTCGTGATAACGACGATGCCGATAGCGAGGACAACCCAAGTGACGACTTCGCCGCGCTCATCGCTTACGACACGTCCTCTAGCGAGGCCGAGCCAGATTCTTGTGAGGGTGCCCATTTTCGTTTCTCCTTTCTAGGATTAGATCGTTTGGGCGAGCAAGTGAAGGAAGCCAAAGGAAACCCAAAGGACCACGACGGCGATCAACGGCGCCAGGGGCAGGTGCATCGCCAGGTGGGCGCGGTCGGCTGCGCGTTCGAGGTAGCGGTTCTGTTCGGCACGCATCTCTCGTGCTTGGCCGCGCAGGAACTCGCCGTAAGGGCTCTCCTTAGCCGCGAGCAGTTCGGCGAAGCGCAGGAACATTGGCTCGTCGCTCTCGCGTGCCACTACAACTAGTGCGTCGCGCTCGCTGAGCGCGCGGTCACGTCGGGCAAGTGACAGTGCGTTTGTCAACTCGTCGCCGAGAACACCCTCGCAGTCTCGCGCGGCAAGCTCCAGTGCTTGCCTGAGTGACTGCCCGGCCTGTAGCGATAGCGTCATCACGGCCAATGCCTCGGGCAAGTCTAGGAACAGTGCCTCGCGTCGTTTCTTAGCTTCGACGCGGAGAGACAGGTCTGGGAGAAAGAAGCCGAGCACGGCGAGAACGAGAACGACGATCCCCGGTGGGAGTTGACGAGCTAGGGTCGCGTAGGGCGCCAAGGGGATAAACGGGACCGCGAACGCGAGGAGCGCTTTCTTGGCGAAGAACAGGCCCACCGAGTCTTTGTTGCCGGCGCGGTGCAAGCGGGCGTCGTAGCTTGCGGTTATCTTTTCGATCCACGCGCGGACGGGCTCGGGCAGGCCCACGCTGAGGTTGCCCGCGCCGTGGACGAGCTGCCGTGTGCCCTGAGCAGCGGCAAGCCGTGTCGATAGCGCCGGGCGCCGCCGAGATAGGACGTACTCACAGAGCAGCAGGCCACCGACGACTAGACAAAGTGAGGAGAAAAGAAGCGCGGCGTTCATCGGCTGCTCTCCGATCGTGTGCTGCGCGGCTCGGGCACCTGCCCTAGACGGCGCATGAGGAGGTAGCAGCCGAAGATCAGGCCGCCGCATAGCAGGGAGACGACCGTGCCGGCCGTGGTGCGGTACGCGGCGAGGAAGCCGGGCGAGGAGACGCCGATGAGTAGGAGAATCACGATCGGGCTGAGGGCGAGGATCGCGGCTTCCATGCCGAGGCTCGCCGTTCGGGATCGTGCCTTCTCGCGGGCCTCAAGGCGCTCTGAGAGCACGCCGGCAAGTTCGCGCAGAACTGGGGCTAGTCCCCCGGTGGGCAGCTCAAGCAGGGCAGCGCGGAGCAACAGTGCAACCGAGTCGGTTGTGCGCTCTCCTGGTCGTCGTAGCCCGTCGAGCGCACTCGTCAGATCGGAGCCGCGTAGCCGGGCTCGAAATGCAGCGAAGTCGCCGCGTAGCGCCGTGGGTCCCGAGTCGGCGACCAACCCGACTGCTGCCGGAAACGCCAAGCCAGCCTCCAATGCGTCCGCTAGTTGGCCGAGCACCGCAGGCCAGGCGCGCTCACGCTCTCGCCGTAGGCTCTCGCGTCGAGAGCGCAACCATGCGACCGGGGCGACTACCGCACCGAGCACTCCCGCGATGATGACTGCCGGCACGTCCACGATCCACCACACGAGGACGCCGGCCAGCAGCCCGCAGGCTCCGATGCCGCTTAGGACTGCGCCGGGAGACGCACCCAGGCCCGCGTCATCGAGCAACGTATCTAGGCGCAGCGCGCTTGTAGGCATAGGCACGCGCACGCCGGTCACATGCAGGAACAGGAACGCCACGCCAGCGGCGAATACGAGGCCAAGCAGAAAGCCAGTCATGTTCCACCCGCGTTCGTGAGAAAGGCGCGTGCCTCGGTGACTGGATATGTGACGGTCGCCGCCGTTGTTCGGCTCGGGAGTGATCCGCTGGTCGTTATCGGCCCGCTCGCTTGGAAGGACACGCGCCATTCGATTGCAGCCTGCACTTCGTACCCGTTGGGTCCACAACTTGAGGCGACATTGGGATCATGCCCATGATCCCCCGGCAGGCAACGAGTTTGGTAGGTGTGGAGAACGGCAGTCGGCGGTGTCGCTCCTGGTCGGTACGTGACACCTGGACCGCCGACAAGCGTTTCCCCTTCACCGAAGTTCCAGCGGACGGCGCTAACGGAAGCAGTCACGGTGACACGCTCACGCCCGGCGGAAGCCGACAACGATTGCGGCGCGGGTGACGGCGAGAGCCAGAACCACGAGGCCGCGCCAGTCAGCCCGGCCAGATGCCTAGACGGGCTCGCTTCAATTGCACCTGCGGGCAGAGCTAGTCGGCTTGCGACGTTCACAGCTACTATGGCGGGACTGACCGCCGGAGCGGCAGCGGGTTTTTCGGGGGCTTCTGGCTGTGGGGCACATGGGATTCGTTTCGGTTCCACTTCGCATGTGTTCACGGGCGAAGATTCGGCTTCGGTCTTGGAGGGGGTTTCGCCGCCGCCGAGCGGTTCGACGGGGCTTGACCCGCCTTCGCCGCTGCTGCCGGGAGCGCCAGGCGCGGACACGGACACGCGAACTCCCGCACTTACGGAGGCGTGACTTCGGCCTTCCTGCTGTGAGCCGATCCCAACCTGGTAGCTCGTCGCATGGGCGGCGCTCGCGGTAAGCAGCACCACCATCACAATGATGAGCGGAACGCAGGCTCTCATTTGACTACCGCCACCCTCCAGACGACGAACCTTGTTTCGTTGCCGATGCGATGGAGCGCGACGTGTGCGGGTTCCTTTAGCCTGATTGTCCTGCGTTCTGGGTGCCCATTTTTATAGACCCTCACGCGGCCTTCGTACACGATCGAGGCGGTAGCGCTGAGGTATGAAGGATTTAGCTGTATTGAGTTGATCCTTACGTTGCTCGCAAGCACGCGGACGCGCACCTTTGCTTCCTTGCGCTGAGCAGCCGATCCGCGCAGCCCGGCCAGCGCGGGTCCGGCGGTGGACTGAGACGCCCACGACGGGATCGCGTTGTTCGAGAGCACATAGTCAGACACCTTCGCGTTTTGTTCAATTGCCGTGCGTGCTGCTTGTTCAAGCGCGGCGGCCGGACTTGTCTGCGCCGTGCTTGTCGTCTGTGTCGCGGCGATTGTGGCGTGGCCGCTCGCGCCGCCGCACCCGGCTACGAACAGACAGAGAACAAGAGCTAGTGCTTGGAGTCTCATTGTTGGGGTGTGAAGCCAACGGCTTCTAGGTCGGGTAGGAAGCGGGGTCCAGGCGCGACCCATTGCAGGTCGGCGCCAGCGCCCTTGAATAGTGGGTTGAGCGTCATGCGGCGACCCTCGATGCCCGCGACCTCGACTATCTGGTCAATGTGGCGAGGGAGAAAGTGTCGCTCTCCGCCGTCATAGCTTCGCGGGCGGTCGCAATGGACAACGAGGTCAATCTCGCGTATCCAGTCGAGTGCTTGGTCCGCCTCAATCCTCGCTCCCGATGTCAGGGCGAACCGCGCGAGGTTCATCAAGGCGTGCTCGGCGGACTCGCCGTGAACGCTCGTCATGCCGGCATGGCCGGTGGCGATAGCCCACAGCATCGCCATCGTCTCGGGACCGCGACACTCCCCGACAATGATGCGGTGAGGATTCATCCGCAGAGCGTCAGCAACAAGCTCCTCAAGTGTTTCGGCTTTGAGGCCATCGGCGCTCGCGGGCCGGGCCTCGTAGCCAACGCAGTTCGGCAGAACCGCCGGCAAGTGAAGCTCAGCGGATGACTCGCATACGACGACACGATCCGTTCCGAGGATCGCACGGCCTAGCGCGTTTATGAGGGTCGTCTTGCCCGCCGATACCCGCCCCGCGACGACGATGTTCTTGCCGGCCCTGACGCAGGCGGCGAGGAAGTCGGCAGCCTGTGGGCTTAGGAAGTCGAGTTCGACAAGCTCGTTCAAGGTGCCGGCCGGGAGACGGAATCGGCGGATCGAACAAATCGTGTAGCCGTTAGAGGAAACGGGCGGGATCGCTGCCGTGAGACGTGACCCGTCCGGCAGCCGCGCCTCCACGCGAGGGGTTATGCGATCAAGGCGCTTCCCCTCGACTTGCTCAAGGAGCCGGTCGAGGAAGCTACGGACCTGACGATCGTCGGCAAAAATGACGCCGGGCACGCGCTCGATGCGTTGTCCGTCATCGCGGAAAACGCGCTTGGGACCGTTGACCATCCACTCCTGCGCATCGGGGTCGCTCAGCATCCGCTCAGCGAGGGCGCCCAAGCCGATGAAGTCGTCTCGCAAGGAGCGCGAGAGAGCGGCGAGGTCCTGCTCGGAAAGCTCGGCCTGCTGCCCGTTGAGCGCTTCGGCGTGGAAGGTGCTGATTGCTTGCTCGATGATGTCGGCTGTGCGCTCGCGGCCTTCCTCGCTTGTGAGGTTGACTTGCTCCTCAGCGAGCGTCCTTTCGACGTGAAGCCGCACGACCTCGATGGCATCGGTCGTGCTGCGAGTCATTACCGTTGCCATACGACTTGCTCCTCAGTGGCTTGTCCGGGCGAGGAGAGACGCCGCTTGCGGCCCTTCGCGGTAGGGGCGACGGTCGGCAGGAACAGCTCCTCCAACAGCCGCGAGATAGCGCTGCTGTAGCGGCTTCGCTGGCGAGCGGTAGCGAGCGGCATCCCGCGTCGCTGAGCGCGCGTGAGGCCGCGTGTGTCCCACGGCACCCAGGCGTCCACGGTGACGCCACGCTCAGCCAAGTGGCCGGTGATCGTCTGGGTGATGGCGCTACGGCTCGCGGTGCCGGGGGCACCGATGCCGTTAGCGATGACCCGCAAGCGCTCCGGTGGTATTCCGAGCGTCCCGAGCAGCAGATCGAGCTGGCGCAGTCCGTGGCGCAGCTGCGTATCCCGCGCACCGAGCACGACGAGCACAGCGTCGGCAGCGATCAGTGCTTCACGGTGCAGAGCAGCGGCGGCGTGGCCGTCTGCGAGGAACGCTCCCACGTCGCAAACGGTGAGGGGATACAGCGGGGCGAGGGAGGTCAGAGCGCGCGTCATCGCGCCGGGCTGGGCAAGCTCTATGAACGATTGCGGCTCGGGTGCGCCGAGCAGCACCGCCGGCCAGCCGGCGCGTTCTGTTAGCCAACGCTCCACAAGCTCGGCCTGCACACCGCCGCTGTTGGCGGCTCTGACGAGCCCGAGTATCGAGCCCTCGTTTGCGTCCGCGCCGAGCCGCACGTCGAGGCCGCCGCCGAGCGCGTCTATCTCGACAAGCACCGTGGGCCAACTGCGGGCGGCGAGCGCGGCGAGCGACGCGGCACACTCGCTCGCGCCGGGAGCACCCTTAGCCCCCACCACGGCCAGGATGCTGCCGGCGTCGTCTCGGCGCTCGGGGCGTGCCAGCGCGGGCGTCACGGCAGCAGGCCGCGCCTCGCTCACTGTTCCACGGATGGCCGTAAGGAGGCCATCCCGTGAGACGGTGGAGTCGATCGTCTCATCAACACTCAGCGCGGCAAGCGCTTCGCGCTCGCGCTCGTCCAGTGCGAGGCCGACGAGACGGACACCCAACGCACGAACTCGTGCGCAATGCGCGGCGGTCAGCCCGGATAGTTCCGGGGAGAGCAGCACAGCATCCGGGGCCTCCTGCTCGACCGCTCGTTGGAGGTCGTCAGCCTCGGCGACGCTGCTGACGAGCGTCAGTGGTGCGTCGTCGTCGAACAGCAGCAACTCGACCTCGCGCTCAGCGAGCGGCGTCAGCGCGAGGACGACTTTCGGGCGCCCGGTCATGGTGCGCTCGTTTGACTGGCCTGCGGGATCGGGGCACTGGAGGCGCCTGCGCCTTCGAGCAAGAGGTCGAGCTTGGCGTCCTCGTTGGCGAGCGCGAGCGCGGAGGCCATCGACGGATCAGTTACCGAGAGCGTGACGGGAACTGTCGTGCTGCTCGCGTCCGCGTTTGGCGGCGCTTCGCCGATCGAGAGGACTTGTAGATCGCGGGCTATGGGGCGCGTCGTCGCATCACCGGAGCCGGCGCCGAACGTCGCCAGCACCGTGACCGAATCGCCGGCTTGGAGGGTCGCCCCGGACACGTCGAACTCGGGGACCGCGAGCGTCATCGCGGAGGTCTGGGACTGCTGCGCGGCGAGCGCGCCGGATGGCAGCGGCATCCCGGCCGGTAGAGCGGTTGAGAGCCGACGACCGACGGCTTGCGTCAGATCGTTCTCGGGCACAATCGAGTCGATGACAGAGCTTTCCCCGGACAGTTCGGCGGTGCGTAGGTCGCCGCTGGACAGGACCGTGCCGGCGGCCAACGCGTGCGTCGTGACGAGGACGGGCGTGCGTTTCGTGCTTGCGCTGTAGACACCCACGTAGCCGAGGAACGCGATCAGCACGAGCACGGCGCCGACTAGGGGAAGTGGCTGGAGCTTGCGGCGCGCGCCTCCCGACTCAGGAGGAGTAGACGGTGGTTTGGGCTGCTCGCGCGGGCGCAGCATCGGGCCGGCGCCGTTGCTCTGATCGTGACCTCGACGGGGGAGGGAGATGCGTGGTGCGTTCATGGGCCTATTCCTTCCTCGTGGCGCTGACACATCGCTGACACGGCGCTTACACGCCCGTTTAGCGGGGCTTTTCCAGCGAGAAGCGGCGCCGCCGTGCCAGCCGACTGCCGGCTCGATCGGTGGCATACGGACCGCTGAGAGGACTCTCGCGGCGGGGGATCGGACGCACAAAGCCATGCTCGCCGTCGCTGTCGCGGCGGTGTGTCTGCCGGCATAGAACCTGTTGGCAGCACGACGCATGGGGGAACTCCATTCCTCTAACAGTCCTGCATACCCGGCGATTCGGTTTTATGAACATTTCCTTGTGGCGCGGCTCATTTCTGCGCGGGCTGGTCAGCAATTTGTCAGCCACGGGTCAGCACGCCGGGGCACCTTCGCGGCAACCCGATCGAAGGAGCCGCCTTATGAGCCCCCTACCTGTGGACATTCTGGACGATGACTGGCGGCACGAGCTTGTCGCGCCCCGCCTGCGCAAATGCTTTCGCGCCTGGCGAGAAGCCGAGCCCGCGCTAGTCGCATTTCGTGACCCGGCGGCTCTGCTTCGGTTCCTGCGTGGGCCGGGATCGGGCGTGCGCAAGGACGAGGTTCTGTGCGCGCTGCTGCGGCGAGCGCGACGAGAGCCCGTCGCCGGCCGGGTCGTGTTGGAGGCGATGCTGCCGGGTCTAAAGAACCTGGCTGGACGCTTGCTGACCGATGTGCGCGACCGTGAGGAGCTTTGGTCGGTGCTGCTGGCGTGCGCGTGGGAGCGCATACGGACCTACCCCGTGGAGCGGCGTCCTAGAAGGGTGGCCGCCAATGTGCTGCTCGACTCGATGCGTGGCACGCTCGCCACGCTTTCAAGCGCGCGTCGTGACCCTGCCTCGATGGCTGGCAGCTTGCCGTACAGCGTGGAGGCGGTGCCAGCGTCGGCCGGCGTTGACGCTCTGCTCGACGCGGCCGTGCGCGCGGGTGCCGTCTCGCGGGATGAGGCCGAGTTGATTCTCGCCACGCGGGTTGACGACGTGCCGCTGAGCGTGCTTGCGCGCTCGCGGGGCGTGAGCTTCGACACGCTCAAGCATCGACGTGGCCGGGCCGAGCGGCGCCTTCAATTTTTTCTCGGTCGGCCGTGTCCCGTAGAGGGGGGTGAAACGACCTTTCTGGGTTGCTCGGGTCGCTGGTGATTGGGCCTTCGGGTCTAGCCGGCGGTGCTGACAAATGCAACCCATGAAGGAGGTGAAAGGGGCCTGTTGCCCGACCCGGCCCCGAGCTTGTTATGCCACGCAGACTCGCCCTCGCAGTCGCTCTCGTGCTCGTGGCGGCGTTGCTCGTCCCGCAAGTGGCGGACGCCGCCACGAGCCTGAATCAGGTCGTCGAAAACCTGCGCAACTGGATCAGTGGTCTGATGGTCGCGGTAGGCGTGTGCCTGCTGACTGTCGCTGGTTTTCGCTACGTCATCTCAAGCGGCGACCCAGGGCAAATCGAGCGTGCCAAGTCAGCGTTCAAGGCCGCGCTCTACGGTTTCGCGCTGGCCGCGCTGGCGCCCGCGATCATCGCCGTCTTGCAGCACATCGTCGGGTGAGACGACGCCGCGCAACCATCGCCGCGACGATCGTCGCACTCGCGCTCTTGGCGGCGCCCGGTATCGCGCCGGCAGGCGCCGCGGCGGCGGGGACACCCGCCGCCGCGAGCGCGCCGGCCGTTCCCTCCCCGCTGATGCCGGGCGACGGGGACGGCACGGCGAGCTATGGCCGGCGTGTCCCGGCCGCGTTCCCGCTGCCGCTCCCTGGTCTGCCGACGCCGATTCCCTTGCCGCTGGGTCCGAGTGGCGGCGGGCTGGGAGGCGGGCCGAGCCTCTTGAACCTCGGCGGGCTCGTCGGAAAGGCGATCAACGAATGGTTCAGCGCCTTGGTTAAGAGCGCGCTTGACCCGGCGATGGTGCTCGTCGGGCGCACGTTGCTCTCCGCACCGCAGATCGCCGGGAACGCTGCGGTTCACTCCTATTGGCAGGCATCGCTCGGGGTCGCGGACGCGCTGCTCGTGCTCGTTGTAGTTGCGGGCGGCGTGCTCGTGATGGGCCACGAGACGCTGCAAAGCCGCTACGCGATCAAGGACGTGCTCCCGCGCCTGGCGGTCGCCGCCGTCGCGGTGAACCTGAGCCTCGTCATCTGCGAACAGATGGTGAGCATCACCAACGCGCTCGCGTCTGGGCTGTTGGGCGGCGGCGTGAGCCCCGAACAAGCGGGTCACACGCTTGAGACGCTTGTCCTGAACTCGATCGAAAGCGGCGGCATCTTCCTCGTGCTGATCGGGCTCGTGTGTGCGCTACTGGCGGTCGCGCTGATCGTCGTGTACTTCGTGAGGGCCGCGGGGATCGTGTTCTTGGTCGGCGCCGCGCCCGTCTGTCTACTCGGACACGGGCTCCCGCAGACCGAAGGGCTCGCGCGTCTCTGGTGGCGGCTGATGTTCGCCGCGCTCGGCGTGCAGGTCGCGCAGGCGCTCGTGCTCGCTGGCGCGGTTCATGTGTTCTTCGCGCAAGGCGCGCACGGCGCGCTCGGCATCGGCGCGAGCGGCAACTTGGTTGACCTGCTGCTGGCGCTGTGCCTGTTGTTCGTGTTGTTTCGGATTCCGTTTTGGGCTAAGGACTTGGCGCTCTCTGGCCGCCATTCCAGCGCGGCTCGGATGGTCAAGAGCTACGTCACCTTCCGCGTCATCCGCGGCGCGCTCGGGGCTGTGCTGTGAGCGCTCCGCGTGTGCGTCTGCCGGCCGATGTCGAGATGGAGGATCGGCTTGCGTTCGGGCTCACCGCCCGCCAGCTCGTGATTCTCGGAATCGCGGCGCTCGTCTCCTACGGCGTGTTCGCGCTCGCGGGCTCGGCGCTGCCGATGCCGGTCGCAGCGGCGCTCGCCGCGCCTACCGCACTCGCGGGCGTCGCGCTCGCGCTCGGCCGCCATGCCGGCCTCTCCGGGGACCGCATCGCGCTCGCCGCTGCGCGGCATCTCACTCAATCACGGTGGCGTGTCGCTGGCGAGCAACTGCCCGGCCGGCTCGTGGACGCACCCGAGCAGCCTTCGGTGTCACTGCTCCGAGTGCCGGTCAAGGCGATCCTGGCGAGCGGCGTCGTGGAGTTGGTGGACGGCACGAGCGCACTGTTGCTCACGGCGGCCGGGACAAACTGGGCGCTTCGCTCCGAGGAGGAGCAGGCGGCGTTGGCCGACGCCTATGCCAAGTGGCTGAACAGCCTGATCGAGCCCACCGCGATCACGGTGCGCTCAGAGCCCGTTGACCTGGCCGAGCACGCGAGCGCGATCGAGGACGCCGGCCGGGCGCTGCCGCACCCGGCGCTACGACACTGCGCGCACACATACGCGCAGTTCCTCAGTGAGCTTTCGGGCGAGGGCGACGGGCTTCGGCGACGGCAAATCGTCGTCGTGCTGAGCACTCGCAGCCGTAAACGCGAGACGGCCAAGAACGATCTCGAGCGGCGCGCGAACGAGACAACCGGGCTGCTGGCCGCGGCCGGCGTCGAGCTTGAAGCGCTGGACGGGCAGCGTGCGACCACGCTACTGCTCGGGGCGCTCGAAGCGCCAGGCCCGTCGGCCGGCTCGCACATGGACGGGGTGATCCACCGATGCTGAGCAGCGCGCCTCGCATCGCCCCCCGTGTAGCTACAAGGACGGCGAGGACGGCCCGTGCGCCGCAAGACGCCCCGGTGCCGGCGCCTAGCGCAGTGGAGGTCGAGCGCGACTGGCTACGCACAGGGGATGTGTGGCAGCGAACGCTCGCAGTTGTCGGCTACCCGCGCGAGGTCGGCCGCGGGTGGCTCGCACCGCTGCTGCGTGCAGCCGGTGAGCTTGACCTCGCACTGCACATCGGCCCGATCCCGCCCGCGCTCGGCGCCGATCGTCTGCGTCGCCAGCGCGCGCGGCTTGAGTCCAGCCGCCGCATCGACGCTGACCGCGGACGCTTGACAGACCCCGTGCTCGCCGCCGCCGTGGAGGACGCCGACGAGCTCGCGGGCGCGCTTGCCCGCGGCGAGAGCCGCCTGTTCCGCTCCGGGCTGTACCTGTCGGTGACGGGCGGCAGCCGCGAGGAGCTTGAGCAGCGCACCGAGCGCGTCAAGGCGCTGTGCGCCTCGATGCTGCTGCACGTCGTACCGGCGACATTCCGGGCGCTCGACGGATGGCTCTCGACGCTGCCGCTCGGCAGCGACCGCCTGACGCTGCGCCGCACGTTCGACACCGCCGCGTTGGCCGCCGGGTTCCCGTTCGCCAGTGCGGACCCGCCGCTTGAGGACGGTGTGCTCTACGGGCTCACCGACAGCGGCGCCCCGGTGCTCGTGGACCGCTTCGCGCGGACCAACTTCAACTCGGTCATCCTCGCCTACTCAGGGGCGGGGAAGTCCTACACGGCGAAGCTCGAAGCGCTGCGGCTGCTCTATAGGTCGGTGCAGGTGTTCATCCTCGACCCCGAGGACGAGTACCACCCGCTCTGCGAGGCCGTCGGCGGCGCGTATCTGCCATTGACCGGCCCGCGGGCTGTCGCGCTGAATCCGCTCGACCTACCCGAGGCCGGCGGCGAGGAAGGGCGCGCGCTTGACGAGCGCATCCTGTTCCTAGCCGACCTCATCGAACTGCTGGCCGGCGGCCTCGACGGTGGCGAGCTGGCCGTGCTCGACCGCAGCGCCCGCGCCACCTACCAGGCCGCCGGGATCACGAGCGACCCGGCTACGCACCGCCGGCCGGCGCCGCTGCTCGCCGATCTCGTGCGTTCCCTTGAGGCCGAGAGCGATACCGGCCGGCGACTCGCGGAGCGCCTGTCGCCATATGCGACCGGCTCGCACTCGTCGCTGTTTGACCGTCCGACATCGGTCAAGCCGGACAGTCACCTCGTCTGCTTTTCGCTGCGCGGGCTGCCCGAGCGGATGCGCGCCCCCGCGCTGATGCTCACGCTCGACGCGATTTGGCGCTCGCTTGAGGGTCCGCTGCGCCGCCGCGTCGTGCTCGTGGACGAGGCGTGGGATCTCATGCGCGAGACGCCGAGCGCGACGCGCGAGGCTCCGGGCGCGCGGTTCTTGTTCCGGCTCGCCAAGAAGGCTCGCAAGCGCTGGACCGGCCTTACCACGATCACCCAAGACCCCGGCGACTTGCTGGACTCGCCGCTCGGGCAGGCCGTCGTCAACAACGCCTGCGAGCGCCGGCTGTTGCGCCAGTCGCCGCAGGCGATCGAGCGCGTAGGGCAGGCATTTGGGCTCACACCGGGCGAGCGGCGCTATCTGCTTACCTGCCCGGTCGGCCACGGCCTGCTGCTGACCGACGATCAGCGCATCCCGCTCGTCGCCAAGGCGAGCCCTGCCGAGCACGAGCTTGTCACGAGCGACCCCGCCGAGCTTGCGGAGGCCGCATGAAGCGTGCCCTCATCGGCTCGTGCGGGCTCGTGCTGCTGCTGCCCGTGCTCGTGATCGGCGCCGCTGCCGGACTGCTCGGCGGCGGCGCGGACGCGAGTCTCGGCCAGCCGGCGGCCAGCGTTGAATCCGTCGCCGGCATCCCGCCTGAATATCTGCGGCTTTTCGAGGCCGCCGGCTCTGCCTACGGCGTGCCGTGGACCGTGCTCGCCGGGATCGGGAAGGTGGAGTGCGACGACGGCCAGGACCCCGACCCGGCCTGTACCCAGGAGGGCGCGACCAATTCCGCGGGGGCGGGCGGGCCGATGCAGTTCCTCGCCTCGACGTGGGCCGTCTATGGCGTGAGCGTCAATGGCGGGCCGCCTGACCGCTGGAACGCGGCGGATGCGATCTTCACCGCCGCGCGATACCTGCGGGCCAGCGGCGCTCCGCAGGAACTCCAGCGTGCGATCTTCGCGTACAACCACTCGCAGGAATACGTCGAAGAAGTCTTGCGATGGGCCGCGCACTACGAACGCGAAGCGCAGACTCTCTCAGCAGAACCGGCAGCGAGCGGGGCGGCCGGGCGGGCGCTCGCGTTTGCGCTCGAACAGCTCGGCGTGCCCTACGTCTACGGCGGGGAGAGTCGCGCCGGCTATGACTGCTCTGGGCTCACGCAAGCCGCCTACCGCGCGGCCGGCATAAGCCTCCCGCGCACCGCGCAGGAACAGTACGACGCAGGCCCTCACCTGCCGGCCGGCGCGCAACTGGAGCCCGGCGACCTCGTTTTCTTCGGCCAAAGCACGAGCGACGTGGAACACGTTGGCATCGTCGTCGCACCTGGCGAGATGGTGGACGCGCCGCACACCCGGACGGTAGTTCGTACCGAGCCGTTCCCGACCACCGTCGGCGCACACTGGGGTGAAGAGGTCTATGTGGGCGCGACGCGCCCCGCGGCACGGGAGACAGAAGCGTGAAGCCCTCCCAGCCCTACTATCCACCGCCGCCACGCCCGAGCCCGGCGGTCGAACGCTTCTTGCGCGAACCGGACTGGCCGGTCAAGGCCACGGTCGGGCACGCTGCCCACGCGCTCGCGGCCGGCGCGCAGTTGCTCTTGCCGGCGGCGCTGTGCGGGCTTGCCGCGATCGTTGCTCTGCTGCTCGTCCGTGTCGTGCATCAGCGCGGGTTTGCGCGCGGGGCGCGTCTCGTGCGGATCGGCGTGCCGCCTGACGTGCAGGAGTTCGGCGGACAGCTTTTGTGGGCTTCGCTACACGACCTGTTGCGCCCGCGCTTTCTCAGGCTGATCGTGGGTCAGCCTCACCTTTCATGGGAGGTTGCCGCCAGCGAGGCAGGCACGACCTTCCGAGTGTGGGTGCCAAAGGTGACGCCGCCTGGGCTGATCGAGCGGGCCGTCAGCGCGGCATGGCCGGGCGCGAGCGTCACGACCGAGCCCGCCGATACTGCCGAGCGGACGGTCAAGGCGGGAACTGTGCAGGTGACTTCCGAGCTTGCGCTGTCGGGGCCGGGCTGGTTCTCGCTGGACTCCTCGATGAGGCCCGATCCGCTGCCATTGATCCTCGGTCAGCTTTCGGGGCTGACTGGCAGCGAGCACGCGCTGATTCAGGTGATCGCGCGTCCCGCGACAAGCCGCGAGCAACACCGGCTGCGCAGCGCCGCCAGGCGGATACGCAGAGGCCAGGAGGCCGGCGGCCTGCTTCGCCTCGTGCAGCTCTTTCAGATACAGCCGCCGACGCCGCCGCGGCTAGACCCGACGATCGCGCCGGACGTGCGCGAGGCGATGGTCAAGAGCACGGGGTCGCTCTACCGCTGCAAGGTGCGCGTCACCGTCACCGCGGGCTCGCGCGGCGAGGCCCGCGGCCGTATCCATGCCGTGCTCGGCGCGTTCGCGCCCTACAACGGCACGCGGGTATTCCTGCGCCGCCGCCGCGTCTACCGAGCACAGCGAAAGCTCCATGACCGCCGGCTCGGGCGTCGCGCGTTCCTGCTCGGCGTGCCCGAGCTTGCAGCGCTCGCGCACCTGCCTACCCAGCAGGCGATCCCCGGAGTGGTCATGGCCGGCGCACGCGAAGTCGCACCCCCGCCCGGCCTGCCACCCGAAGGCAAGCCGCTCGGGCGCAGCGCAAACGGCCGACAGGTGAACCTCGCCGTCGCGGACGCGCGCCATCACCTGCACGTCCTCGGGCCGACTGGCGTCGGCAAGTCCACGCTGATCGCGCGCCTCGTGCTCTCCGACTTCGACCGAGGCGTCGGCGCCATCGTCATCGACCCGAAGGGCGACCTCGTAGAGGATGTGCTGGCACGCATCCCACCCGGCCGCGAGGGCGAGGTCGATTTGCTGGACCCGATGGACCCGGCACCGCCCGGCCTGAATGTCCTCGACAGCCCCGACCGCGACCTCGGCGTCGATCAGCTCGTCGGCATCTTCCGCCGCGTGTTCGAGCGCTTCTGGGGTCCACGCACCGATGACGTGTTCCGCGCCACCCTGCTCACACTCTCAAACGACAGCAACGCGACGCTCGCGGACGTGCCACGGCTGCTCAGTGAGAGCAAGTTCCGCTCACAGCTCCTCAAAAAGGTGAATGACCCGATTGGCCTTGACCCGTTTTGGCAGTGGTATGAGGGCCTGTCGGAGGCAGTGCAGGCGCAGACGATCGGGCCGCTACTGAACAAGCTGCGCGCGTTCCTGCTGCGCGGCCCAGTGCGCGCGATCGTCGGCCAGCCGCGCACGACGCTCGACATTCCGCGCGCGATCAACGAGGGACGGCTGCTACTCGCCCGACTCCCGAAGGGGACGCTCGGCGAGGACACGTCCCGCCTGCTTGGCTCGATGGTCGTAGCAAGGGTTTGGCAGGCCGCGCTCGCACGCGCCGCGGTCGCACCCGACGAACGCCATGACGCCGCGCTGTACGTCGATGAGGTTCAGAACTTCTTGAACTTGCCGACGCCGATCCCTGACGTGCTCGCGGAGGCCCGCGGCTACCGGCTGTCGCTGTGCATGGCACACCAGCATCTCGGGCAACTGACCCGTGAGCTGCGCGAGGGCATCGCCGCGAACGCTCGCACGAAGGTCTATTTCCAGGTCAGCCGCGAAGATGCACAGTCGCTTGAGCGCGAGGTCCGCCCCGAGCTGGCCGCGCACGACCTCGCCAACCTGCCCGTATTCACCGCCGCCGTCCGGCTGTGCAACAACGGTCAGACGGGCCGTGCGTTCACGATCACGACCGAGGCCCTGCCGCACGAGATACCCGGCCAGGTCGAGAACGTGCGCAATGCGACGCGCGAGCGCATCGGCGTCCCGCGCGAGGCCACCGAGAAGTGGCTCACCGACCGGCAACTGAAGGGAGTCGAGGTCGCAGCCGACGATGCGCCCCGGCCGGCAGCAAAAGACCCCGGCGCGGTTCTGCCTTCCGGTCTGCCTGCGGGCCTGCCTTCGGATTTAAGAGACGAACACCCTCCGATCAGTGAAACCCCCGCAAATGTGCATGATCCGCGATCCGATTCAGCGCCCGACAAAGGTGGAGAATGAGAAAAAACGTGAAAGGGCTTCGCCCCCGCAAGGTAAGCGAGACGCAGATAGCCGCTGCTGCTGGCCGGCTGACTCAACGTGATCGGCAAATCGCCCTGGACTGCTACGAGCATCAAGTCCTCACAACCGAACAACTACACCGGCTGCACTTCACGAGTAACCGGGCGACGCTCTACCGACTCGACGCTCTCTATGAGATGCGCGTGCTCGATCGCTTCCGCCCGTACTGGCAACGTGGGGAAGGCAGTACGCCCTACCACTGGCTTCTCGATGAGACAGGCGCCTACATTGTCGCTGCTGAACAACGCATCGAGCGACGCGAGCTACGCTGGCGCCACACGACGGCGCTCGGCATCGTCACGTCCTCCACGCTGCGGCACCGCGTCGAAACCAACGAGTTCGTCACGCTCCTAGCCGAGCAGGCCGCCGCGCAGCAGGGAGCACTCGCGCAGTGGTACGGCGAGCGCACGACACACCGCCTGCTCGACGGCATCGCCAAGCCCGACAGCTACGGCGCGCTCATCATGCCCGACCGCGCGCCGATTCACCTCCTGTTCGAGCTTGACCGCGGCACCGAGACGATCGAGCGCCTGTGCGAGAAGGGTGAACGCTATGCACAAGCGATCCCGCGTGGCGCGCTGCGAAACGCAAACCCGCTCGTGCTGCTTGCCGTCCCGAACGCCGCGCGCGCTCAGACCGCTGCTGCGGCGCTCGCCAGCACGGGCGCACCGATCGCTGTCGTCGTCTGGACTGCTGCTGAACGTGACACGTCACCTCTCACACTCACACTTGCGGCATGGAGTCACGTTTATACATAAAAAAATGTGTGACATCTGGTTGACGCGAGGCTGGCACGGGTTATAATGTATAAACGTCAATAACAAAAAGGTGAGCCCGCGACGCGCTAACGTCCGGGCTCATGGACAACGAAAGGGTAAGTTTCGATGTCATCTACTACTGTAGCGCGCCGCCGACGGACCTTCTCGGACGCCGACCGCGCGGCATACCGTGAGACTAAGCGCGCTGAGGCGCGGGACGCGATCGAGCGCGCGGCGCGCGCCCTGCTCACTTCGGAGGGCTGGCGCAGATGGGCTGACACTCGCGCGACGTTCCACGACTACAGCGTTGGCAATTGCATGTTGATCGCCATGCAGTGCCCGGAGGCTACGCGGGTCGCGGGTTTCAAGGCGTGGCAGCAGCTCGGTCGCCAGGTCCGCAAGGGTGAGCACGCAATCAGGATCATGGCGCCTATGGTCGTCAAGCAGCGCGACGACAAAGGCCAGGAAACAGACGAGACGGTCACGCTGTTTCGTGCCGTCTCCGTGTTCGACATATCGCAGACTGACGGAGAGCTGCTGCCGGAGCCTCCCTGCGAGCCTGTCACGGGCGACTCGCACGCGCCCTACATCGCCATGCTGGAGAGCTTCGCGCGCAGCATCGGCTACCACGTCGAGTACCGGCCGCTAGAGCACGTCGGCGGGTTTTGCAGGGCATCCGAGAGCCTGATCTGCGTCTCGACCAACAACACGAGCGCGAACCGTCGAGTAAAAACGCTTATCCACGAGCTAGCGCACGCGGTCGGCGTCCCGACATACAAAGAGCACGGCCGCGCGGACGCAGAGGTGATCGTAGAGACAGCAGCGGTGATCGTCTGCCGGTCAATCGGGCTCGACACGTCCGGCGAGAGCATCCCCTACATCGCAGGGTGGGGAGAGGCTAACGACGTGGCAGCGATCCGACGTTATGCCGAGACGGTGGACACGATCGCCCGCACGCTTGAAAGCGCGGTCGCGTGATGCCCGCCACATTGAAGCGCGGCCGGCGCAAGTCGTCGTGCCGGCTGCGCAAGATCGAGTGCTCAGACTGTGGCTGCATCCTGTACGGGTCGGCTGGCGCGATCCGCACGGCAGGACTACCGCAGTGCGCGTGCGGCGGGACGTTCACGGTCCCGCTGCTGCGCGACCTTGAGGCCATCGACCCTGACGGTTTCGAGCAACTTCTCGCCAACCTCGACCGTAAATCGCACACACAGGTCATGCGAGAGCTTGGGTACGTCGATGCGATCGAACGACGCGCACCACCACGACGCACACGACAGCCGCAGTGCGCACACGACGGTTGCAGCAAGTTTCGCGCGTATGGCGAGCGTTACTGCCCAACCTGCCTAGCCGAGTCCGCGCTGCCGTTCTAGGGCCGGTAGCTGGCTGGCGTCTCGGCGGGGAGACACCAGCCAGCATGTTTTCCCGTTTCCCTGTCCCGTTTCGTGGCGTCGGACGACCTTTCTGTGTTGCCCAGGTTGCCCGCCGGCTCCGTGAGCACTGACCGACAAATCCGCACACGCCACAAGCGAGGCACGGGCGAGCAGCGTTCGCCTGTCACTCATTCCTACGACCCTCAAGGTCGCTAACGCTTTCATCGCGCAGTACCACCGCCACAACCGACCCGTACCGGGCTGCATAAGCGTCGTCGGCGTCACCGATGGCGAGGAGCTTCGCGGCGTCGCGGTGATCGGACGCCCGATCGCCAGGGCGCTCGATGACGGCTGGACCGCAGAAGTGCGCCGCTGCTGCACGGACGGCGCCCCTAACGCCTGCTCCATGCTCTACCGGGCCGCGTGGCGCGCAGTGAAGGCGCTCGGGTATCGCAAGCTCATCACCTACACGCTGCCCGAGGAGGGCGGCGCATCGCTACGCGCGAGCGGCTTCACGCTCGTTGGCGAGGCAGGCGGCGGGACGTGGAATCGGCCCGGACGCCCGGCATCGGACACGCACCCTCTCGGCAAGAAGCTCCGTTGGGAGATGCCGATATGAGCAGGGCTCCGTGTCCCGTTCAGGCGTCAATGACGACCTTTCTGTAGTGCCAGGGTCGCCCGCCGGCACCGTGCGCGCTGACAAATCAACAGACACACCAATCCGTCGAGCGCGAGCCGGACGAGCTGATCGCTCGCGCACGCGACGAACACCAACCCGTCGCCGTATGGTGCTTGTTCAGCGGCGGCAACGACTCGACCGTGCTCGCGCACCGCTGCCGCAACCACTACGACGGCCTCGCCTTCATCGACACAGGCACAGCCGTTCCCGGCGTCATCGAGTTCGTCCACGACTTCGCCCGTTGGCTGGACAAGCCGCTGCGCGTCCTGCACGCGGGCGACGCTTACCGTCGAATGGTGCTCGGAGGCGACGTGCTGCGCGACGGCCGGGTGAAACCCGGCCTTGGCTTTCCCGGTCCCGCGATGCACGGGCGAGCATACGGCGTGCTCAAGGAGCGCCCGATACGGGCGCTGCTGCGCGAGAGCAAGGTCGGGCACTCGCGCCGCGCTCGCGTGCTGTTCCTCTCGGGCGTTCGGCGCGCAGAGAGTCAGCGCCGCGCGAAACATGAACCGATTGGCCGCGTCGAGCGCTCGTCGGCGGTGTTCGCCAGTCCGCTTATCAACTGGACGACACCGGACATGGCGCGATACCGGCAGACCCATCGGCTGCACGAATCTGACGCCGCCGCTCTACTCCACAGAAGCGGCGAGTGCAACTGCGGCGCGTTCGCATCGGCCAAGCAAGAGCGCGCGATGCTCAAGGCCCTCTATCCCGAGTTCTTCGCCTCGATCGAAGCGCTAGAGACAGAAGCCGACGCAGCGGGCCTGCGCTGGTGCCGATGGGGCGGCTACGACTGCGCCGGCAACCGCGCCACACAGGCAGCAGGGCAGGCGCCCGGCCCGCTCTGCGAAGCCTGCGACGCTCGCCAATCCGCAGCCGTCGATACGAGTTGAAAACCGAGGCCGAATGTGATCTAGATGGATCGACACCGAAGGCTTGAGACACGCATGATCCGCCGCCAAGTCCACTTCCTCACCCTCGACGTACATCGACGCCAAGCGAACGGCTCGTGTCCCGTTCGAGGCCGCTTCGTGACCTTTCTGTTGTGCCAAGAGTCGCCCGCCGGCACCACGCCATTTGACCGACACGAGCACGAGCACCAGCACGAGCACGAGCACAGAGTCCAACACGCCTGCCGACGCAAACGAGCGTTGGATCACAAAGCCACAGCTCGCCGAACACCTGCTTGTCACGCCACGCTGGATCGAGCTTCAACAGCACGTCGGACTCCCCTGCCTGCGTATGGGCGGCCTCGTCCGCTACCGCATATCGGAGGTCGAGGCATGGCTCCGCAAACGCTACCCCGCGGGAGAGAGTGACTGATGCCTCAAAACCGCGGGACGCGCCACAAGCCCAAATGGCAGGGTAAGGTCGAGTACAAGGGACGCCAGAAGTGGGTCGGCACCTACGACAGCCTGGAGGACTACAACAGGGCAAAGGCGCGGTGCCTCAACGAGCTACGCGACGAAGTAGACCACGGCTCCAAGCGGCGGGTGCCAACCGTGCTTGAGTTTGCCGGCGCCACGATTCACGACAATGGCCGAATCACAATGACCTGGCCGGATGGTGAGTCTTGCGAAAAGGAGACGGGCCGCCGGGAGTCCACCATAAAACGAGCGCGCGACGGACTAAGGTCATTCATCCGAGAGTTTCACGATCGACCGCTCGACAGCTTTACTCGGGATGAAGCAGTCACTTGGACACGGCCAAAGGGGGCGAACACGCAACAATCCGTGCGCCAATTCTTCAACCACGCCGTAGACCGTGAACTGATCCCTCGCAATCTGTTCACGAAGCTCGGCGCCAGTAAGAAAAAGCGTCGGGTCGATCGTCCCGACTTCGAGATACTTAGCGACGAGAAGTACAATCGTCTGCTCTCCTGTGCCAGCGAGAGCCGTACCGACGATTACGGGCTCGTGATCGAGGGTGCAGCGCTATGCGTTGGAGAGGCAGCGATGAGGCCCGGCGAGGTATTTGGGCTCCACCGTCCCGACATTCACTGGAGCGAGAACATGATTCATGTGCGCTGGCAGACTGACCTCGACAGGGGCAAGGTGACGTGGCCGAAGGACGACACCGGGCGTTGGGTTCCGATGAGCCCGCGCTTGCGCGCGCACCTGGAAGCCATGCCGCGCCAAGGCAAAACGATCGACCCCGAGAAGGGCGAGATTGTTTTCTCCACTATACGAGGCAGTTACATGCTGCGCAGCACTTGGTCGAACATCTGGCACTCGGTACGCGCATCGGCAGGACTGCCGGGCCAAGAGTTCTATGAGCTAAAGCACCGCGCGATTCAATGGATGGTCGATCCCATCGAGGACGGGGGCCTCGGACTCGACCCAGCGACGGTTGCAGAAATAGTCGGCCATGACGACGGCGGCTATCTCATCGCAACGGTCTATACCAAGCTCGGCCGCCGCCGCGCGCTCGAACGCGCGCAGCGGGCGATGAAGGAATACGAGCGCCGGCAGACTCCCCCCGAGACTCCCCGACGCCTGCACGTCGTCGCGTCGGCTTAGCGATCGAAGCCGCGTCACGATCGACAGACGTGCAGCGACCGCCTAGCGGCACTCAGTCGGCGTGGTACACCAGCGATGGTGATAGAAAGGTCGGCCAGGCAGCGATACCGTAACTGATGGCTGCTTGGTAGAGGTCGAGGCCGGGGCAGCAAAGGCGTATGCGGTCAGTACCAACGCCAAAGCAACTAGCAGCCCAAGAGCGACACGGAACCACCAGGCCGCAGCGCCAAGATATGCGATCTTCCATGCTGCTACCTTGGTGTTGAAACTGTAAGCGACCAACGTCTCTGCTGCAAGCTCAATTCGCGCCTGTGTTATGGGGACCTGCGATCGTATGACCATATCGCCGGCAGTGGGACGGTGCCATCTATGAATCGTCGAGGTGGCACTTAGGGCACGTATGCCTGTCATTACAAGCGCTACCGTTATGCCACCAGCCAGCATCGCAGCAGTAATCCGCCAAAAAGTGCCTTCGAGGCGTGTCTGATTTATAGACAACGCGGCTGCTCCTACCACGAGACTCGCAGCGATCGCTACTGCTCCCTGGAGCGTTGTCGCCCTACGCTCGGCACCCTCAGCTCGCTCATCTGCGCGGGCAAATACATCCTGTGCCTCGGTCAGGATTTCCAGAGCGCGCTCGGCGTCCGCATCGTCGTCCCCCGTGTGTGGCGTCAATTCGGCAGCGAGCGTCGCCCCGCCCTGCGTGAACTCTGTCGGCTGCTGAATAGGGAGAGCCACAACATCGTAGAGGCGGCGTCGCCTAGAGCCAGCAGGTAGTCGCGCACGCCACTGCTCAACCCAATTCTGGGGTGCCGGCACCGGAGGCTTGGTCGTATCGTTTGCGTCGCCCATCGTGAGCCTTCTATGCTGTGAGCAGGTCCGCCAGTCGGGCGCGCAGCGGCAAGCCTGTCCGTTGCTCTACCCACGCCCACTGTCCGTTGGGATTTATCTCGAAGAAGCTGTAACCTCCGTCAACACGACGCGCAAGGTCAATCGCACCGAACGAAAGATCGTAGTGGCGACAAAGTGCAACACAGAGCGTTGCGATATCGTCTGGCAGAGTCTCCACGATATGGTGTAGATCACCGGGCGCGCTACGCCGCCAGTCGGTGCGAGTCTCCGGTTGATCCTGACTGTCAATGCGCGCAGCAAATACGTCATCTCCGATGACGGTGACACGAACGTCGTAGCGCTTGTCGATTAGCTCCTGGAAAAGATATGGCTCCGGCCCTAGATGGTCGAGATTAACGTTCTCGTCTAGGAGTGAAGTAAAGAAAACGCGCTCCTGGTCGCCGCCGGGTACTCGACCGTCGTATAGGGGCTTGCAGATTGTTTGGACCCGTGCATCAAGGAACTCGATGAGAGCTGCGCGCTCATTTGTCACCAATGTCGATGGCACGTCGAAGCCAAGTGAACGTGCCGCCCGAAGTTGCCCCAGCTTCGATTCCGCGACACGATTGCGGTCAGGATGATTCACCCATAGGGCGTCGAGCGTTCGCCAAGCGCCGAGCAGTGCCTCTCGCGCCTCTAGCTGTGCCCATGCCGCCAGCGGTGCCGGTATATCTGCTGGCATCTGTGGCGGGACCGGGCGCCGATACCAGATGGCATCGAAATTGCTCAGGTCATAGGTTTGGCCACCGATGACGAGGGCGGATCGGTCATCGTTACGCCAAATAAGGCGCGTGCGCTGAGGATAATCCTCAGTGTTAAAGCGTACAAACTGGATGTGCCGTGCCTCAAGCTCCAGGATAAGCCAGTCTGCATGGAAGTCGCCGCGCTCGGTGACGATCAGCAGCATTTATGTCGCAAAGCGGTCTTAGAAGTCGCGCGCGAAATCGTCGGACTCTCCCCGTACCCCGGTCTTGGTGCCACCAAACTGCTCGACGGCCACGTAACGGTCGTCACGTGCCCAATCGTCGGCCTCCGGCTTCACGCGGGTTTCGGTTGCAGCAGCCAGCGCGCTCCGCGCGAAATCGTCAGCCTCCCTGGCTACCTTTGTCACGGTGTCGAGGCTGATCGCCGTGTCCATGCGCTCGAAGTCGTCCTGCTCTGCGCGCACCTCCGTCAAGGTATCGGCGCCTCGTGTGATGCCCGTCTCGATGAAGGGGCGGCCAGTTGCGTCGAGGCTCAGGCCGCGTTGCTCGTCGTAACGTAGCTCGGGCTCGGCGCCCGGAGCGTCGAGCAGGGGCGTGAGGAATGGCTCAACGAACATCGGGCGTGCGGCGCGGCGCTCTCCGTTGCTTGTTTCGGTCATCGGACGTGCATCCTTTCCGTCAGTCGGACTGTTGGCATAGGTCCTTGTCGAACATCTCAGCATAGAGTTCGTGGCAGACGTGACTTCCTGGCCTCTTGAGCGGGAGCCAATCAGGCGCCCCGTGGCGAGCGGATTCGCGTCCCGACTACGCCGCGGCCTCGCGCAACGGACGCCGCGGCCTCGCCGCTCATGCGGAAGTCGGCGGCAGCCAGGCGCTTTGCGCCTGCGTCCCCTCGGACGCCCGCTCTCGTCGTCCGGTCTACGGATTTCCTACGGGTTGGGCGTCCCGATCCTACGGGCTTCCTACGGAAATGCCGGCGAAAGCCCGCGAACACGGGCGAAACGGCCGACGCCGATCCCCCGTGGTTTCGGGGGCTTTCGCCCGTGTTTGCTGGACTTCGCAAAACACTAACCAATCGGGGCGCCGAGATTCGAACTCGGGACCTCACCGACCCGAACGGTGCGCGCTACCAGGCTGCGCCACGCCCCGACGCCCCAGCAGTATCCCACATGCGTGCCGCCGACCACACCCGCGCGGGCACCATCGTCGCCACGATACCCGCCGCCACCTCCAAGATCCGCACTGAGCTCGACCGCCCGCTCGAACCCGAGCGCTTCGTCGGCTACCGCGTCAACGGCCTGCACGTGTCCGGGCAGGCGCACGTGCACACGATCGCCGGCCGAGACGCCACCGAGACCCTCGGCGTCAGGCGCCTGGGCGAGCACCTGGCCGAGCGCTTCCAGCTCCCACGTCTCCCTCGACGTGCCCAGCCCCGTGTAATCCCCGCTGTCCAAGGTCGTCCTCCAAGCGGAGGATCGACGTCCAGGCTGACTATCCAAACGGCCCGCCAGCGTCTAACATCACCTAAACCATTCGCCTGGATAACAAGGGAGGGAGTCTCAATGGAGGCCACGGCCGCGACGACGAGCACCGGGTCGCTCACAATCGCCGACCTGATGCCGCACTCGGCCGCGGCGCACGCCGAGCAGGTGGCCGTACGCTATAAGCGCGACGGTGCCTGGCAGGACGTCAGCTACGCCCAGCTGGCCGACGTCGTCCAGGAGATCGGCCTCGGGCTGATCGACCTCGGCATCCAGTCCGGCGAGCGCTTCTGCATCCTCGCCAACACCCGCCCCGAGTGGTCCTACGTGGACATGGCCGCCACCTCCGCCGGCGCCGTCGTCGTGCCCATCTACCAGACCAACTCCCCCGAGGAGTGCCTGTGGGTGATCTCCGACTCCGGCGCCTGCGCCGTCGTCTGCGAGGACGCCGAGCAGCTCGCCAAGATCGCCGCCGTGCGCGACCAACTGCCCAACCTGCGTACGGTCATTGTCATCGACCCCCCCGCGAGCGAGACCGCCAGCAACGGGTCCGCGACCGGCCAGCCTCCCATAGACGCGATCACGCTCGAGCACGTGCGCGAACGCGGGCGCGAACGCTCCGCCGACGAGCTCGACGCACGTCGCGCCAGCGTGCGCCCCGAGGACCCCTTCACGTTCATCTACACCTCCGGCACCACCGGGCCGCCCAAGGGCTGCGTGCTCACCCACGGCAACTACCGCGCCATCATCGACATGATCGCCGAGGCCGGCGAGATCCAGGGCGACGAGATCATCTACCTGTACCTGCCCCTCGCCCACTCCTACGCCCTGCTCGTGCAGCTCGCCGTGTTCGACCTCGGCGGCACGCTCGCCTACTTCGGCGGCGACACCAAGCAGATCATCCCCGAGCTGCTCGAGGTCAAGCCCACCTACCTGCCGTCCGTGCCGCGCGTGTTCGAGAAGATCTACACGCTCGCCCACGGCGCCATCGAGGCGCAGCCGCCCGAGGAGCGCCAGCGCGCGCAGGCCGCCATCGAGCTGGGGGTCAAGGTGCGCGACATCATGGCCCGCGGCGAAGATGTGCCCGAGGAGCTGAAGGTGCCGTTCGAGCAAGCCGACGAGCAGCTGTTCAAAAACGTCCGCGCCATCTTCGGCGGCAACGTGCGCCACGCCACCAGCGGCGCCGCCCCCATCGCCCGCGAGATCCTCGAGTTCTTCTGGGCCTGCGGCGTGCCCGTGCTCGAGGGCTACGGCATGACCGAGACCGCCACCGCCGCCACCGTCTCCACCGTCGAGAACCACCGCTACGGCACCGTCGGGCGCGCGCTGCCCGGCGTCGAGCTGAGGATCGCCGACGACGGCGAGATCCTCATCAAAGGCCCCAACATCTTCCACGGCTACCACAACCAGGCGTCCACCAGCTTCGGCGCCGTCGAGGACGGGTGGCTGCACACCGGCGACCTGGGCTCGATCGACGACGACGGCTACCTGTCCATCACCGGGCGCAAGAAGGACATCATCATCACCGCCGGCGGCAAGAACCTCACGCCCGCCAACATCGAGAACGACCTCAAGCAGAGCCGCTGGATCTCCCAGGCGGTCATGCACGGCGACCAGCGCCCCTACCCGGTCGTGCTCATCACCCTCGACGAGGAAGAGCTGCCCGCCTACGCGCGCGAGCACGGCCTGCCCGAGGACATCCCCTCGCTCTCGCGCGAGCCCGCCGTGCAGGCCCTCATCCAGCAGGAGATCGACCGCGCCAACAGCAAATACGCCCAGGTCGAGCAGGTCAAGAAGTTCGTCATCCTCGACCACGATCTCTCCCAGCCGACCGGCGAGCTCACGCCCACCCTCAAGGTCAAGCGCAACGTCGTCAACGAGCGCTACGCCGAGCTGTTCGACGCGCTTTACGCCGGCTGACCGGCAACGCGCGCCATAGCTGCGAACATGGGGAGCGATGCGCACCGACCCATCCGATAACGGCGGGCTGTTCGTCGGGCGCCGGCCCGGCACCGCGCCCGTCCGCTTCCGCTCCCTGCCCGAGCGTGGCAGCGAGCTGCGCCAGCGCGTCGACGGCTACCTCGCCAGCGCCATGTTCGCCGCCATCACCCTCCTCTGCCTGCTCTGCTGGGGGCCCATCCCGCTCGCCTGCCTGTGGCTCGGCTCGCGCGCCAACTACCTGTCCGGCAGCGTCAGCCTGGGCATCCTCGTCTCGTTCGCCGCCCTGTTCGCGTTCCTGTTCGGGGCGCTCGCGCTCATGCGGCGCATCGACAGCGCCTGGATCCTCGTGCGCCGCGCCGCCGGCCACGATCAGCGCACCGGCGTGCTCGGGCGGATCTTCGCCGCCACCGTCGCCGTCTGCGCGCTCGCCTTCGTGTTCTGGTTCCTCGTCATTCACGGGCCCGGCCCCACCCTCACCAGCGGCGAAAGCCTGTGAGAGCACCCCGCGCAAGCAGCCTCGCCGCGCGGCCGCCCGCGCCGCAAGCTCGCTGCTAGGACGAGGCTGCCGGAACGAGGCCACATGGGCATGCTCGACTACTACCGCCAATTCGAGGGCATGTCCGAGGAGGAGGTCAACCTCGGCCTGCGCGAACAGGCCGCCGAGCGCAGGCGCAAGGCGCTCACCCGCGTGGACACGCTCGACCTGTCCCTCACCACCTGGCCCGAGCTGCCCCACCAGCGCGTCGTCAACGCCATCACCTACGTCGCCCGCCGCGGCCTCAACCGCTACCCGCACCTCAGCGGCTCCGGCCTGCGCGGCAAGCTCGCCGAGCGCCACGGCGTGGACCCCGAGCGCCTGATCCTCGGCAACGGCGCCGCCGAGCTGCTCTCCGCCGCCACCCGCGCCCTGCTCGAGCCCGGCCAGCAGCTGCTCACCCACTGGCCCTCCTACCCGCTGTACCCGATCATGGCCCGCCGCGCGCACGGCCGCGCCGTGCGCGTCAACGGCGGGGTCGACGCGCTGCTCGAGGCCGCCGCCAGCGACCACGACGTCCGCGCGATCGCCCTCGCCAGCCCCAACGACCCCACCGGAGAGCTCCTGCCCGCCGCCGAGCTGCAGCGGCTGCTCGAGGGGCTGCCCGCCGGCGTCGCCGTGCTGCTCGACGAGTCGCTCGTCGACTTCGCCGACGCGCAGCCCTCCAGCGCGTCGCTCGAGCTGCTCCAGCACAATCCGCGGCTGCTCGTCTTCCGCAGCTTCTCCAAGGCATGGGGCCTCGCCGGCCTGCGCATCGGCTACGCCCTCGGCGGCCCCGGCTCCGGCGATCTGCTCGCCGAGCTCGAGCCCGACCTCGGGGTCTCCGAGATCTCCCAAGCCGGCGCCTTCGAGGCGCTGCACAGCTGCTCCGAGCTCATCGACCGGCGCGTGCGCACCATCTGTCAGGAGCGCCCGCGCCTGACCGCCGCGCTGCGCGCCCACGGATTCGACGTCACCCACAGCCAGGCCAACTTCCTGTGGGCCGCCCATCCCTCCCTCGCCGGCGCCGAGCTCGCCGGACGCCTCGCCCGCGCCGGCGTGCTCGTCGCCGCCGGAGACGCCCTCGGCGAGCCCGGCCACGTGCGCATCGCCCTGCGCTCCGCCGCCGCCACCGACCGGCTGCTCAGCGCCGTCGACAAAGCGCTGTAGGGGCGCCGTAGCGCGCAGCCATGCGGCGTCCTAGCTGGCGGAGCCGGCCTGGCGCAGCAACGCTCCCGTCGTGCCTTCGAGGATCTTCCGCCACGCGCTCACCGACTCCTGCTCCTCGTCGAAGTGCTCCACCACCTTGCGGACGCGCTTGGCGGAGATTTCGAGCCCGTGGCGCTCCGCGACCGCCCGGTAGCGGTCGTATTCGCCCGCCAGCTGCTTGGTCACCGACTCGAAGCCATGACGCGCGATCTCCACACGCGAGGTGAAGCTCATCATCGAGGTCTGGAACATCAGCTCGTCGCTCGGCTCCGGCTCGATCAGCACGATGTCCACGCCCGGATAGCGCTGCTCCCAGCCCTTCGCGAGTTCGTGCAGCCGCTGGTGGGCCAGCAGCTTGAACGCCTGGTAGCCGATCTGCGCGAAGCCCATGTCCGAGACCCGGCGCGGGCGCCTGCCGCGCAGCGTGTTGACCGTGCCGGAGAAGTCGTTGACAAACGGCACGATCGGGTTGATCACCACCACCAGCTTCGCGCCCGCCTCGATCGCGATGTCGAGGTTGGTCGTCGAGACCATCCCTCCGTCGATCAGCTCGCGATCCTTGACCCGCACGGGCGTGTACACCATCGGCAGCGCGCCCGACGCGCGAACCGCAGTCGAGATCGGCACGTCTTCCGTGTCGTCCACACCCAGCACCACCCGCTCGCACGTGTCCAGGTCGGTCGCAGTCAGGTACAGCTCGCACCCCAGCTGGGAGAAGTCGTCCGTGCGGCCGGGCTCGCTCAGCACGTCGCTCAGGTAGCGCTCGATGCCAGCGCCCGTGTAAAGGCCCGAGGGCAGGCCGTCGGCGAGCCCCATCATCACGTCCATGAACGACACGCCACCCGGCTGGGAGAGCAGCTGGCGGGCGAGCGAGATCGCGCGCAGCGGCATCAGCGCGCCCTTGCGCGCGAACTCCATCACGTTCGGGCGCAGCAGATCGCCGATGTCGATGTCTTTGAACGGCGGCTTGCCCTGACGCGAGACCACCCTCATCATCTCCTCCGGGGTCACGCCGTTGGCGCACAGCGCGGCGATGAACGAGCCCGCCGAGGTGCCCACGTACACGTCGAAGTTGTTCACCGTGCTGTTCACCGCCAGCAGGTCGAGCGCCCGCAGCGCGCCGATCTCGTACACGCCGCCCGTGAACCCGCCGCCGCCCAGCACCAGCGCCGTCTTGTCGCGCCTCGGCCGGCGCCGGCGGTCGACCGATGCCGGCCGTCCGACGCCGCGGGCCGCCATCGGCCCCTTCCGTGGCGTCGCCTTGACCGTCGGTTCGAGCTTGACAACCTTGCCCATGGAAGGGACATTCTATGGCGCGTGCGCCAAGACCTTCCCGCGAAGCTCCTCATTGTGCTCTGCGGACTCCTGCTGACGGGCGTCCTGACACCCTCCGCGGCCAGCGCACAGGGCGATCTGGCCGAACTGCAGGGCGATTTCAGCCACCAGCTCGCCCTCGCCGGGCCCGCCGACGGCGCCTACGTCTACGACCTGACCGCCAAGCAGGGCCTGTTCTCCGAGCGCGCCACCACCATGCGCCCGCCCGCGTCCGTGGAGAAGCTCTACACCGCCACCACCGCGCTCGACCTGATGGGCGCCTCCACCCGCCTGGCCACCACCGTCCTCGGCGTCGGCCACATGGCGCCCGGCGGCGTCTGGGAAGGCAGCCTGTACCTGCGCGGCGGCGGCGACCCCACGTTCGGCAGCACATCGTTCATCCACAGCCACTACGGCGGCGTCGGAGCGAGCGTCTCCGCGCTCGTATCCCAGCTCGTCCGCACCGACGGGATCCACCGCATCACCGGGGCGATCGAGGGGGACGAGTCCTACTTCGACTCGCTGCGCGGCGAGCCATCCAGCGACTACCAATGGGACCCGTTCCTGGAAGGCACGCTCAGCGCGCTCGCCTTCAACCGCGGCGAAACCGGCCCTCATGGGAACCCACCCACCCCGCATGCGCCCGCCGCATACGCCGCGCACGTGCTGTGGGGATTGCTGAAGGCCGACGGGGTCGCCATCCACGGCGGCAGCGGCGCCGCCACAACCCCCGCAGGCGCCGTCCAGCTGGCCCAGGTGCAATCGCCCACCGTCCAGCAGCTGCTCGGCCTGATGCTCCCGCCCTCTGACAACTTCTTCGCCGAGACGCTCGTCAAGGATCTCGGCGCCCGCTACGGCGGCGCCGGCACGACCGCCGCCGGCGCCGCCGTCGTGACCAAGACGATCGCCGCGCTGCTCGGCATCCACCCGCACGTAGTCGACGGCTCCGGGCTCTCAGAAGAAGACAGAACCTCCCCCTACCAGGTCGCCGACCTGCTCGTCGAGCTCGCTGGCACGCCCATCGGCACCGTGCTGCGCGACAGCCTCGCCGTCGCCGGGCGCACCGGCACGCTCGAACTGCGCATGCGCCACACCCGCGCCGAAGGCAACTGCCAGGGCAAGACCGGGACGCTCACCGGCGTCTCGAACCTCGTCGGCTACTGCCAGGCCGCCGACGGGCACACGCTCGCGTTCGCCATCTTCACCGACGGCATCCCCACCGAAACCGCGCACACCTTCCAGGACAACATGGCGATCACTCTCGCGGACTCAAACTTGAAGCCGCCATATTAGGGAGGGCCAGCGGGCGCAACACCGACTGCCAGTAGCCGACTAGCTCGCCGAGCCATTCCTCACGCGGGATCGGCGGGACCGTCCAACCGTCGCCTGTCCTGGTAATCAAAACCTCTGCGAACAGCGTCGAGAGACGCGCGCGCACTCCATCTAGGCCGGGAGCGCCGGCAACCTGTCCTGCTACTTCCGCCCGGAGCTGCGCGAGCATCCCGGCCGTGTCGGACACACTCTGCGGCTCCTGCGTGATTGTCTCGGCGTGATGTGAAGCAAAGCAAGGGATGCTTGCGCAGCCTCGCGCTCACTCTCGAACTTGGGCCTTAGCGGCGCGATCTTCGCCTCCGTGTCCCACTATACGCCCTTAGCGTCCATGTGCGGTCGGGAATGCTGGGGTTCCTGAGCCTTCCAACGGGCCACGGCTGGCCTCTCGATCCGCGACGGAGCCACCACTCTCAATTGGGACCGGGCGTACATGTCGAATCCCCACGACGCCGGGAGCTGGCTGGCTGGCCAGTAAGCGTCGAGAGGCTTGAATTGCACTTGACACGGGCGTGCCGTTATGGCAGGCTCGCCCTTGCGCCGCGGGGGCTGCGCTCGATGCGGCGTGCCTGCCAGGGCTGGACTGGCTTCGAGGCGCAAGCGTCTCGAATGTGGGGGCTCGGACGCCACTCAACTAAGCCCGAGAGGGAGAGGAAGTGGACAAGATGAAACGCATCGGCATCATCGGCCTGTGCCTCGTCGCCCTGTTCGCGTTCAGCGCGATGGCGTCGTCATCGGCCCTCGCAGGAGAGTACATCACCTGTGGAAAGGCCGCGAAGGTGGGCAAAAAATACACTGGTTCCTACACCAACAACAATTGCTCGGCGCTGTCGGCAACCGAAGAAGGCAAGTACGAAGCAGGTGAACCGAGCTTCCCGGTGAAAGTCACGAGCACGACCAAAGAAGCCGTTCTGAGCTCGGCAGCCGGTGACATCAAGTGCAAGAAAGCAAAGGCACAGGCTCGCTCCTCAGCGCGACGAAAGACTTAGAGGAAACGACTTTCGAAACCTGCGTCCTCAGCCTCACCAACGGAAAGTGCACCAACCTGGCTGGCTTCACGGGAAGCTACAGCGGCAAGATCACCAGCGTGAGCTTAACTACGCTGATCGACCACGGTGAAAAAGGCCCGAGCGGTGACGAACCCGCTGAAGGCGAAGTCTGGAACTCATTTGAACCCGACCCGGAATCGGCGCTGTTCCCGTACCAGGCCGTATACATATGTGAACCGGGAGTCATTTTCCGGACGACCGGCACGACCTCTGCTGTGGTCACGCCGGTCTTAGGGAAGCCGTCGCCCAAGGGCACCGAGACATTCGGTGCAGGAAAAGGCGAACAGGACCTCGTGACAGAATTCTCCGAGAACGGTGGAGAAACCTGGGAAAACACAGGCCCGAACGTCGAGACTGTCACCGGCAGCGTCAAGTTCTCCGAAAAGCTCGAGGTTTCGTACGCACAAATGGAGTGCAAAACCGCTAACTACGGGTTATTCGAAAAAGGAGCTGGCACGGACGTGTGTTCAGGAATGTATGGCGACCCGCATACACCAGGAGGGGCCAGATTATTGCCCTAGCCACTGGCGTGGCCGAGCGACAGAAGGCATGGGACTCGCCAAATAATCGGCTGACACACTGGTCTGGGCGAGATATCCGATCGCGCGGCGTTACGCATTAGCCACTGACGTGGCCGGTGTCTGGCTCCGGACACCGGCCACTCTGGCTCCGGACACTGCTATTGCTCGTGCGAGGGCGCTGCTGACGTAGACCGACCCCAGCAGACCGGGCATCGTCAGGCGGCGAGGATTGCTGGCTGTCCCTAGCGCGAGGTACTCTCGCAGACATGACGCTCGTGCTCACCTACGTCAATCCCGTCTACGCCCTCCAGATCAGCGACAGGCTCGTGACGGACCCAAACTCGCATGGTCCTCTCGACCCGAGCGCGAACAAGGCGATCGTGTTCCTCGCTAGCAACGCCCTCGTGACGCTCGCCTATGCGGGCACGGCGGTGGTTGACTTCAAGAAGGGCTCGGCTGAGCGCGCGACGGACCAGTGGATCGTGGAACAGCTCGCAGGAGCGTCGTCTCTTGAAGCCGCCATGAACCTCGGTACGCCGAAGTACAAGCTCGACCTCGGCTATGCCCTGAAGGCCGTCTGTCACGCAATGAACGCAGACGAGCGCTTTGCCGCCGGCCAGACCGAGATCGCCTACGCCGGATTTCAATGGAAGCGTCCGCGAGCCCACGCGCGCTCCATGCGCGTGACGCAGATAATGGGCAGCATCTCGCCGACAGACGGCCGCTACGAGGCTGTGCTGAATGTGTATCGCAGAGGACAGCCGACATGGGCTGGGACGATCACAATTCCAGACACGCCAGCGCTTGACAACGATCGACTTGCGGACGAACTGAGTAAGTGCACCGAGTCAGATGCAGACGTAGTAGAGGCGATCCTCGTCGACGCAATTCGGCGAGCTGCCGAGTCGTCCGACGAGAGCGTGATAGGTACCGACTGCATGTCGGTAATGATCGCCGATGGCTCTGTACGCATTCGCTATGACGGTGTGCGCCCGACGATCGGTCCGGCGGCACTTCCGGCGACACCGACGCCTTGGATCGTCACGCCAGGCACCATCTATGCGCCTCTGACGGTGTATTGGAGCGAGCATAGGGTCGGAGGGCTGCCCGTGCACGTAGACGTACCGCCCTCTGAAGTGCCGAGCGAGACCGTTGGTGGTGCACGACTAGGCCACATCCGCAAGCGGATGCTAATCCCAATTGCTGAGGCCCAGCAACGCGAGTTTGGCGTGAAACCGCCGAAGATTCCGCCACCGCCCATTCACGAGGACAACAACTAACTCGGAGTGGTCGAACCTTGACTATCCATGCGAAATCCCTGCACCGGCAGCCTGTTTCACCTGCGCCCGCGCCAAGCCTAGCGCCTGCGACTCCGCTTCACCTGTGTCTATGCCAGATTCAACGCTTGGCACAGGATGTGACACAATATAGATGTCAGCCAAAACACAACCGAAAGCGAGACATGGATGCCAAACGAAGTCACGAAGCTGCGCCGAATTTGCAAGGAACACGGCTTACCAACCACGAGCACCTAGCCGCCGCCGTCGATGTGGCGGCAATGTCGGTCAACAATTGGGAACGGGGTCTAACGCAGCCGCGTCATTCCGCGCCCGAACCATACGCGCAACGCTTGGCCGCCGTCCTACAGACGCCGATCGAGATTCTGCTAGCGCCTGAGAATGAGGAGAAAGAGACTGCCACCGGAGTGACAGCCTCTCAAAGTGTCGCCAAACACACAACCGGAGCGCGGTCGTATGACTGATTTTACACCATCTGCTGTCTTCGCGCAGGCGCCGGCGGCCGAGCCAGATCCGGCCAAGCGCGCGTCGATGCACAAGCGCGCCGATATGCTGGCTATGTCTGACGCGCTTGCGTCCGCAACCGCCGGGAACGCTAGGCGAGGATCAGATCATTGTCGAAGATCAGGTGAACTGGCTGTGTGGGCATCCGAGCACGGCAAGACGACCGTGAGTCGAACACGACCAGCGGGTGCTCGCCGGGCTCCCCTAGCTCGAAGGCGCTCAGCATCGCCGGCCTTGACGAGAACCTGCCAAAGGACGCGACCAAGTGGACAACTGAGGTCATCATGCCGCTGCGCGAGCACGCCACGCCGATCGTCGTCGATCACGTCGTCAAGAGTGCCACCCGCGCGATGCCCTATGCGAGGGGTGCGGGGTCCAAGCTCGCTGACACGGAGGTCATGTGGTACGTGGAGGCCGAACTCAAGTTCAATCGCACGCAGCGCGGCCGGCTTCGGCTGACAAAGCACAAGGACCGCGAGGGTATTCTGCCACCGGAGATTTTCCTAGCAGTAGGTGATGGCGCTGGCCTGCTCTCAGTCGAGCGCATCGACGGGGAGGCGAGCAAAGAGGACCGCACGCTGGCGAAGATCAAGGCTAGCCTGATGGTGTTCCTGAACGAACACGACGGCGAGCGATTCAGCACGAAGTACCTAGAGGAAGCCATCGCCGGCACGCGCGGGCTGATCCGCACGGCACTGACTGACCTCGTGGGCGATCCGGCACTGCCGTACAGCTCGATCAAGGGCGATCACGAAGCCAACATGTACGGGTGCGATGCCTCCGCTGCGACCGCTCTGGCGGTCGGCTGATGTTGCTGGGATGGAGCACCTCGCCGGAATGAAACCGGCGAGGTCAAGGTGTCGCCGGTTGCCTGTAGGCGAGTGCCTTAGTGGATTTGGGGTCCTTGCGGTCTACTCGATCCGTGCTTGTAGCGGGCGAGACGAAACCCGCAAATAGCGGAGTTTGAGAAGCCGAGCGCGTACACAAAATTTGTGTCCGGCCAGCGTACACCTGTAGCGATGTAATCACAAAATATCGACATTGCTGTTGTAGACCGAGCGATGCGACGCGCGCGAGGATGCCGGGATGCCTGCGCCGGACCAGCCTGTCGATCAAGCCCTGCCCGCCGTACTGCGGCGACTCCGCGAAGCGCGTGGGCTCTCGCAAGAAGCGACGGCCCAGGCGGCCGGGATCGCGCTCAACACGTACTCGCGGATCGAGCGCGGGCAAACATCGCCAGCGTGGCCGACCGTGCGCGCTCTCGCCCGCGCTCTCGGCGTGAGCATGGCCGAGCTCGGCGCGGCCGTGGAAGCGCCGCTCGGACCCCGCTGGCAGCGCCAGGGGCCGCGCTGCGTCCTTGGTGGAGCTCCTACAGGCCGCAATCCCCGCGACCCCGCAACCGGCTCGCCCTACGCGCGCGCTGCGCCCCTGGTGAGCCTCCTTACAGGCCGCTATCCCCGCGATCCCCGCAACCGGCTCGGCCCTACGGGCGCGCGATGAACAGCGGCGGGAACAACGTGGAGCTTTGAGCAGGCGAGCACCGTCGCCGACTACTGATAGATCACGCCCACCCGAGGACGATCGAGCGGCGCCGCGAGCCGCACCGACGCCGCGCCAAAGTGATCCAAATGTCGTTTCTGGGTATATAGGTATACATGGACTACTCGAAACGCCGCCAGCGCCGAGTGCTCCTCGCGGCCAACCTGCACGGCCCACGCAACCGCCATGCCTACCGTGGAGTCTCCAGCCAGATCAGCCGCTCCAGCCAAAGCAGCGGATGGACCTGGACACGTTGCCGGGCAATACGCCAGGGCAGGCGCCAGCTTTGCGGGCGCTGCTCGCCGTAGGACGGGCGCCCGCTAGCCCCGTTCCTGTTCCGCTTCCTGTTCGGCTTCAGATCCGGATTCAGCTTCCTGCGCCGCTTCTGACCGTTCCTGCCCCGGTTCTGACTGTTCCACTTCGAAGCCTTCCCGCAGTTCCTGGCGTTCTTCGGGAGTGGTTTCGCGGTCGATGATCTGTTTCAGTTCGGCTTCGTCGTCTTCTCCTTTGAGCCCCCCTTCGAGCGCTGCGGCGCCCACTTCGCTCGCCTGCGCGGATGACGCCCCGCTTTCAGCGCCCGCGCACCCCGAGAGCGCTGGCACTACGAGCATGGCGAGGGCCGCGAGGGCGCACAGGCTTCTCCTGCGTTGGGGCATGGGACTGGCTTCGGCGCAAACGACTCGCCGCTTGAGCGTCGACGTACTCCCGCAACGCCGAGCGGGGGCGCGGCTCGCCGGCTACTGGCCCAGCAGCGCGCGCAATCCCGCTTCGTCGAGCACGGCCACGCCCAGCCGCTCGGCCTTCTCGAGCTTGGACCCTGCGCTCTCGCCGGCGACCACGTAGTCGATCCGCTTGGACACCGAGCCGGTCACCCTCCCACCGGCGGCGAGGATCCGCTCGGTGGCCTCCTCGCGCGAGAGCTGCGGCAGCGTCCCGGTGAGCACGAGCGTCCTGCCCGCCAGCGGGCCCTCCGATGGCGGCGGCCCCTGCTCGTGGAAGCACAGGCGCAGCTCGCGCAGGTCTTCGATCAGAGCGCGCATGCGCTCGTCGTGCAGCTGCACGCGGATCGAGCCGGCCATCTTCTCCCCCACGCCGGGGGTCTCGGCGATCTCCTCGGCGGAGGCGATCAGCAGCGCGTCGATGTCGCGGAAGCGCTGTGCGAGGTTGCGCCCGGTGACCTCGCCGACCTCCTCGATGCCGAGCGCGAACAGCACGCGCGCGAACGGCCGCTCCTTGGATGCCTCGATCGCCGCCAGCAGGTTCTTGACGGACAGCTCCGCGAAGCCCTCCAGCTCGAGCAGCTGCTCCTCGCGCAGGCGGTAGAAGTCGGCCGCCGTGCGCACCAGACCCTTCTCTTGCAGCAGCGCGACCTGCTTCTCGCCGAGGCCGTCGATGTCCATGGCGCCGCGCGAGACGAAGTGCTTGAGCAGCTGCCACGCACGCGCCGGACAGTCGGCGTTGGGGCACTTCGTGAACACGCCGTCCGGCGGCTTGACCGTCCTGGTGTGGCAGAACGGGCAGCTCGCCGGCGGACGCGGCACCGGCGGGCGGCGCTTGCGCTCGACCACGTGCGGCGCCGGCGAGACCACCTGCGGGATCACATCGCCCGCGCGCACCACGATCACCTCCTCGCCCGCGCGGATGTCCTTGCGCACGATGTCCTCCTCGTTGTGCAACGTGGCCATCCTGATCGTCACGCCGCCCACTTCGACCGGCGCAAGCACGGCGTAAGGGCGCAGATCGCCGAACTTGCCGACGTTCCACATCACCTTCTCCAGCTTGGTCACAGCGGTCGTCGGCGGGAACTTCCACGCGACCGCCCAGCGCGGGTCGCGCCCGACCGAGCCGAGCCTGCGCTGGAGCTCCAGGTCGTCGACCTTGACGACCACGCCGTCGATCTCGAAGTCGAGCTCGCCCCTGCGCCGCTCCCACTCCAGGCACTGGCCGATCACCTCGTCCTCATCGCCCAGCACCCTGATGCCCGCGTTGACGCGAAAGCCGTGCTCGCGCAGCCACTGCAGCGCCTGCGAATGCCGCTCGAACGACAGCCCCTCGGCGACGCCCACCTGGTAGCACCAGATCGACAGCGGGCGCTTGGCCGCGTCCGCGGGATCGAGCTGGCGGATGGTGCCGGCGGCGGAGTTGCGCGGGTTCATGAACGTCGATTCGCCGGCTTCGGCGCGGCGCTCGTTGAGCACGGTGAAGTCCTTGAGCGACATGTACACCTCGCCGCGGACCTCCACCAGCGGGGGTGCATCGCTGACGTGCAGGGGGATGGCGCGGATCGTGCGCAGGTTGTGGGTCACGTCCTCCCCCACCTCGCCGTTGCCGCGCGTGGCGCCCCGCTCGAGCACACCGTCGCGGTACACCAGGCTGATCGCCAACCCGTCGATCTTGGGCTCAACCACGAACGTGAAGCGCGGGTCGTCGATCCCCTCACGCGCCAGGTGGTTGCGCATCCGCTCCACCCACGCGCGCAGCTCCTCCTCGGAGCGGACGTTGCCCAGCGACAGCATCGGCTCCAGGTGGCGGACCTTCTCCAGCCGCCCCACCGGCTCGCCTCCCACACGCTGCGTGGGGGAGTCGGCGGTCAACAGCTCGGGGTGCTCGCGCTCGATCCCGCGCAGCTCGTCGAGCAGTCGGTCGTAGGCGTCGTCGCCGATCTCGGGGTCGTCGAGGACGTAGTAGCGGTGGGCGTGGTGCTCGAGCTCCTCGCGCAGCTGCCTCGCGCGCGCCGCCACCTGCTCGCCGCTCACCGCTGGGTCCGCGGCGCTCACCGCACGTCGTGTGCTGGCCGATCTCCGATCGGTGGTGCCAGCATCCCTTCCAGATCGAAGCGTCTGAGCGCCTCCAGGCTCGGACGGTCAGTCAGGTCGAAGTGGATCGGCGTGACGGCGATCCGGCCCGCCGCGATGGCCGCCAGGTCGGTGCCCGGCTCGTCGTGGAACCCGGGGTCCGAGCCGTAGATCCAGTAGCGGCGGCGGTGCTCCTCCTCGCGCTCGAGTTTCAGCTCGTCGCGGTAGATGCGCTTGCCGAGGCTCGTCACCTCGACACCGCTGGGCTCGCCCGCCGGCACGTTGACGTTCAGCAGCGTCCTGGCCGGCAGCGGCACGTCCTCGATGCGATCGATCAGCCGCGCGACGAACGCCGCGGCGGTATCGAAGCCGAAGCCGCCGTCGAAGCGATAGTCGAGCGCGCCCGCGCGCGACTGCTGGGAGACGGCGATCGCCGGCAGCCCCAGCACGACGCCCTCGAGCGCCGCCGCGACGGTGCCAGAGTAGGTGATGTCGTCGCCGAGGTTGGCGCCGTGGTTGATGCCCGCCACGACCAGATCGGTGTCGAAGTCCTCGACGATCCCAAGGCTCGCCAGGCGCACGCAGTCGACGGGGGTGCCGTCGGTCGCATAGCCGATCGTGCCGTCCGAGAACGGCACCTCCTGCACCCACAGCGGCCTGCGGGTGGTGATCGAGCGAGCCATCGCCGAGCGGTTGCCGTCGGGGGCGATCACAGCCAGGCGCACACCGTCCAGCTGCAGCAGCGCGCGGCGCATCGCCTGCAGCCCGTCGGCCTCGATCCCGTCGTCGTTTGTCAGCAGGACGTTGAGCATCGCTGTCCTGTCCAGCATAGGGGCCGCTTCGGTCCGTAAGCTCACGGGCGCTGGCGCCCGCGCTCCCCCGAAAGCGCACGGCCCTCGTAAGAATTCCCTTATTCTTCACAGATGCCCGGGGGTTTCATGCTGCGCGCCAAGCGGCTGCGCGATGCGGCTGCGCGGCGCTCGAAGCGGGAACGAGTGCTGGGCGTGGTCGGCGTCGGGGCGTTCCTGGCCGGCTCGGCGGTCCTGGTCGCGCGCAAGGGCCTGCTCGTCCACACGGACACGGTCTTCCTGTGGGTGATCGCGGGGCTCGTCGCGTTGTCGCTCGCCAACCTCGGGCGCCTGGGCCCGCGGCTGCTGATCGACTGGCTGCCGCTGGCGCTGCTGTTCGTGCTCTACGACTACTCCCGCAACCTCTCGCAGTGGCTGGGGACGGCCACGCACTCGGCACTGCAGATCAGGTTCGACGAGCTGCTGTTCGGCAAGCCGCTGCTGACGGTCAGGCTCCAGCATTGGCTGGGCCAGACCAAAGCGGTGCGACCTTGGGAGTACGCGCTCTTCGGCGTGTACATGACGCACTTCTTCCTTGCGCTCCTGATCGCCGCGTTGCTGTGGCGCTTCGCCTATCCGCGCTTTCGCAAGTTCCGCACACAGCTCGTCACGCTGTACACCGTTGGCTTCACGACCTACGTGCTCTACCCGGCCGATCCTCCGTGGCTTGTCAGCCAGAGGCTGCACGAGCTGCCGAGCATCTACCGCGTGGTGTTCGAGGTGTGGGGCAGCGTTGGGCTGCACACGGCCGGCTCGATCGTCGAGCACGGCAACGGAGAACTCGGCAACCAGATCGCGGCGGTCCCGTCCATGCACGCCGCCGTGTCGCTGTTCATCTGCCTGTTCTTCTGGCGGGGCGCGCGAGCGTGGTTGCGGGCGGTGCTGGTGGCGTACGTGCTGGCGATGGCCTTCACGCTGGTGTACAGCGGGGAGCACTACGTCTTCGACGTGGTCGTCGGCTGGTCCTACGCGGTGGCGGTGGTCACGGGCGTCCCAGCCCTGGAACGCCTGCTCGCGCGCGTGAGACCGGCGGCCGCGGCCGGGCAGCCGGCGCTTGCGGGGGCGCCGGCTGAGAGCGGCAGCGCGAGCACGCTCAGCGGGCGCGAGTAGGCGTTCGTCGGCCGTTCAGTTCTGATAGGAGACGCGTGCGAGCGCCAGCCCGTGCGCCGGCGCCGTCCTGCCAGCCTCCGCGCGCGGCCTGCCGCCGAGCAGCGCCGTGAATTGCTCGTGCGTCCGCGCGCCGCTTGCGACGTCCAGCATCGTGCCGACGAGCACGCGGTTCATGTGGCGCAGGAACATGTCAGCCTCGATCCAGAACTCGAACAGCTCCCCCTCCGCGCGCCACTGCGCTGAGATGACCCGGCAGGCGAAGTGCGAGTGCTCGGTCTCGGTGGGCGTGAACGCGGTGAAGTCGTGTGTGCCCAGCAGCGCGCTCGCGCACCGCTCGAGCGCCGCCCTGTCGACCCGGCCCGTCCACCAGAGCGCGCGCTGGCGCTCGAACACCGAGCGCGCGCGCCGCGCGAGCACGCGGTAGCAGTACGTCCGGCTGGTGGCGTCACGCCGCGCATCGAAGCCCGCCGGGGCGGGCTCGGCGGCTAGCACCGCGACGTCGTCGTCCAGCAGCCCGTTCAGGCGCAGCGGATCGACGGCCTCGTGCGCGTAGCTGGCCACCTGCCCCCAGGCGTGCACGCCCGCGTCGGTGCGCCCGGCGACCGTCAGCGTCAGCGGCCGGCCGTCGCCGGCGCTCTCGCCGAGCACCGTCCGCAGCGCGCGCTCGAGCTCCTCCTGCACGGTGCGCTTGCCCGGCTGGCGCGCCCAGCCGGCGAACGCCGTCCCGTCGTACTCGATCGTGAGCTTGGTGATCACGTGTGCCCTTCGGGTATCCCCGCGCGGCGCCGACGCTGCGCGAGCTGTGCAAGCGGCGCGGGCTGCGCCACTGCGCGGGCCGCGCACGCTGCGCGAGCTCAGACGAGCTCGATGAACACCATCTCCGTCGCGTCGCTGCGGCGCGGTCCCAGCTTGAGGATGCGCGTGTAGCCGCCCGGGCGCTCTTTGTAGCGGGGCGCGACCTCCGCGAACAGCTTGTGCACGGCGAACTTGTCCTGTGAGAGCGTCGAGAGCGCCTGACGGCGCGCGTGCAGGTCGCCGCGCTTGGCGAGCGTGATCAGCTTCTCGATCTCCGGCTTGACCGCCTTGGCCTTGGCCTGAGTCGTTTCGATGCGCTCGTGCTCGATCAGCTCCTTGCTCAGGTTCATGAGCAGCGCCTTGCGGTGCGCGGAGTCGCGGCTGAGCTTGTTGCGTGTCTTCTGGTGTCTCATCTAGCTTGGTGTCTGGTGGGCGGGGCCGGTCGGTCGATCAGTGTAGGCGAGGGAGGGAACGTCGGTATTCCCCCATCAAAAGTCTGTATAACGATGGTTATACAGACTTTTGTCTTCGGACGGCGTTCAGTCCTGGCGCAGGCTCAGTCCCCGCGCGACCAGCGTTTCGATGACCTCGTCGATCGACTTTTTGCCGAAGTTGGGGATGGCGTTGAGCTCGGCCTCGGACTTTGAGATGAGATCCCCGACCGTCTGGATGCCGGCGCGCTTGAGGCAGTTGTACGAGCGCACGCCCAGCTCCAGCTCCTCGATCAGGATCCCCCACTCCTCGCCCTGCAGGGCCGCCTGAGAGCCGCCGCCGACGGCCAGGCCGTGGCCGTCCAGCTGGCCGCCGGGGGTCGCGCGCAGCTCCTGGATGCGGTCGGCGTCGGTGAAGATCGCCAGTTGCGAGATCAGCAGCTCGGCGGCCTCGCGCAGCGCCGCCTGCGGGTCGATCGAGCCGTCCGTCTCGATGTCCAGCGTGAGCTTGTCGAAGTCCGTCTTCTGACCCACGCGCGCCTGCTCGACGGCGTAGGCGACACGCCGCACGGGCGAGAAGATCGAGTCGATCGGTATCACCCCGATCGGCTGGTCGGCGGACTTGTTCTCCTCGGCCGGGCGGTAGCCGCGCCCGCGTCCGATGGTCATGTACAGCTCGAGCTTGGTTTTCTTCTCCAGCGTCGCGATGTGCAGGTCGGGGTTGAGGATCTCCACGCCCGCCGGCAGATCGATGTCCTTGGCGGTTATGTCGCCCGGTCCGGTCACCACCAGTGGCGCCTCGACCTCGCTCGCGTCCGAGTGCATCCGGCAGACCACGCCCTTGAGGTTGAGCACGATGTCCGTCACGTCCTCCTTGACGCCCTGAATGGTCGAGAACTCGTGCGCAACGCCCTCGATGCGCACGCTCGTGACGGCGGCGCCGGCGAGGGAGGAGAGCAACACGCGCCGCAGCGAGTTGCCGAACGTGTAGCCGAAGCCGCGATCCAGCGGCTCGATCGTGAACGTGCCACGATTCTGCTCCACGGACTCGCTTGTGATCCGGGGGATTTGGAAGTCGAGCATGAGAGTCCTAACGTCGTTTTGATGTCGCACCGGCGTCGATTGGGAGCGCCGGCTCTGAGCGCCGCCGCCCGGGTGGGCCGCAGCGCGGGCAAAGTCCTTCTACTTCGAGTACAGCTCGACGATGAGCTGCTCCTGCACCGGGGCGGCGACCTCGCGCCTCTCCGGCTTGCGCAGCACCTTGGCCGTGAGCGACTCGTGATCGGCCTGCAGCCACGCTGGTATCTGTCCGGTCAGCTCGGTGGCGTCCCTGACCACCTGCGTGGCCGGCGTGTCGATCTTGATGGCGATCACGTCGCCCGGGCGCACCTGATAGCTGGGGATGTTCACCCGCCGGCCGTTGACCGTCCAATGGCCGTGGCGGACGAGCTGGCGCGCCTGGCGGCGCGAGGCGGCGAAGCCGAGACGCACCAGCACGTTGTCCAGCCGGCACTCCAGCAACGCGAGCAGGTTCTCGCCGGTGATCCCCGGCTGGCGGGAGGCCTTGACGTAGTAGCCGTGGAACTGCTTCTCCAGCACCCCGTAGTAGCGGCGCGCCTTCTGCTTCTCGCGCAGCTGCACCCGGTACTCGCTCTGTTTCATGCGCCCGCGTCCATGCTCGCCCGGCGGGTAGGAGCGGCGCTCGACGCCGCACTTGTCCGTCAGGCAGCGCTCGCCCTTGAGGAACAGCTTCTGCCCCTCGCGGCGGCACTGCTTGCACTGAGGCCCCGTGTCCCTGGCCATCAGACCCTCCTGCGCTTGCGCGGGCGGCAGCCGTTGTGGGCCTGCGGGGTGACGTCCTTGACCCCGCTGACTTCCAGACCCGCCGCCTGCAGCGAGCGGATCGCCGTCTCGCGACCCGAGCCCGGGCCCTTGACGTAGACCTCGACCTTGTGAAGTCCCTGCTCGAGCCCCTTGCGCGCGGCCGCGTCGGCGGTCACCTGGGCGGCGAACGGTGTCGACTTGCGCGAGCCCTTGAAGCCTGCGCCGCCGGCGGATTCCCACGCGATGACGTTGCCTGCGGTGTCGGTCAGCGAGACGATCGTGTTGTTGAACGAGGTCTTGATGTGCGCCTGCCCGACGGGGATGTTCTTTTTGGGCTTGCGCCGGCCGCGGGCGCGTTTGGGGGCAGGGGGCATTACTTCTTACCGGCTCGCTTCTTGCCCGCCACCTGCATGCGCTTGGGTCCCTTGCGCGTACGGGCGTTGGTCTTGGTCTTCTGCCCACGCACCGGCAGCCCGCGGCGGTGGCGCAGGCCGCGATAGGAGCCGATCTCCTGCAGCCGCTTGATGTCCTGCACGCGCTCGCGCCGCAGATCTCCCTCGACGGTCAGTCCGTCGTCGATCGCGTCGCGGAGCTTGGCCACCTCGTCCTCGGTGAGGTCGCGAACGTAGGTGTCCGGGTGGACACCGACCTGCTTGAGAACCTTGTTGGACGTCGAGCGGCCGATCCCGTAGATGTAGGTCAGCCCGATCTCAGAACGCTTGTTCAAGGGCAGGTTGACTCCAGCGATGCGTGCCATCCAGCTAGCCCTGGCGCTGCTTGTGGCGCTTGTTCTGGCAGATCACCAGCACCACCCCATGGCGGCGGATGATCTTGCATTTCTCGCACATCGGCTTGACCGACGGTCTTACCTTCATGATCCCTTTCGGCGGCTGGGTTCCGGCGACTCGGCTCTGGCTGCCGTTGCGGCCGCCGCTACCGGGTCGAGGACATGCCCTCGCGGCAGGCCGATGGCCTGGCACCAGGGCAGGACCCCAGATGGTAGCAAGCTCAGCGCGCGCCCGCGATCCCCTCGACGACGAGCTCGCCCGCGCGGGCGTCCGCGGGAAGATGCCACGGGGTGAGGATGACGGGCCCGGCGGCGGTGATCGCGACGGTGAACTCGAAGTGGGCCGCCGGCGAGCCGTCCTGGGAGTAGATCGCCCAGCCGTCCCCGCCGACGCGAACGCCCGGGCGACCGGCGGTGGTCATGGGCTCGATCGCCAGGACCATGCCCTCCTGCAACAGCGGGCCCTTGCCCGGCTTGCCGTGGTTGGGCACCTGCGGATCCTCGTGCATGCTGCGCCCGACCCCGTGGCCGACGAGCGAGCGCACGACGGACAGCCCGGCACCCTCGACGACGAGCTGGATCGCGCTGGAGACGTCGCCCATGCGGTTGCCGTCGCGGCACTGCGCCACGCCCGCATACAGCGACTCCTCGGTGGCAGCCAGCAGGTTCGGCACCTGCCCGTCCACATCCTCCACCGGGAACGTCCGCGCGGCGTCCGCGACCCAGCCGTCGAGGGTGACGCCCACGTCGATCGAGATGATGTCGCCGCTCTGGAGGCGGTAGGGACCCGGTATCCCGTGCACGATCATCGCGTTCGGCGAGGCGCATATCGATCCGGGAAAGCCGCGGTAGCCCTTGAACGTCGGCGTGGCTCCGCGGGAGCGGATGAACCGCTCGGCGAGCTTGTCGAGCTTCGCCGTGCTCACGCCAGGGCGGATCCTGCTCTCGATCTCATCGAGGGTCGCAGCCAGGATGAGGCCCGCCCGCGCCATCTTCTCGATCTCCTGCGGGGACTTCTTGATGATCACCCACGGAGCTTAGCTTGCGCCCGGCTCGGCCTCGCTACAGCGTCTCCTCCATGCGCAGGGTGGCGACGGTCGCCCTGACGTGCGCGTGCACCTCGTCGGCGCTGCGGCGTCCGTCGAAGCGGCGCAGCAGCCCGGCGCGGTCGTAGTATGCGATCAGCGGCTCGGTGTGGGAGTGGTAGACCTCCAGCCGGCGGCGGATCACCTCCTCGCTGTCGTCGTCGCGCTGGATCAGGCGCGCGCCGTCCTGGTCGCACACGTCCTCGTGCTTGGGCGGATCGAAGTCCACGTGGTAGATGTGCGTGGGGTTCTTCACGCACACCCGCCGCCCGGCCAGGCGGCGCACGAGCTCCTCGTCGGGCACTTCGATCAGCAGCGCGGCCGTCAGCCGCCGATCGAGGCCGCTGAGCGCCTCGCCGAGAGCGTCCGCCTGGGCCTCGTTGCGGGGGAAGCCGTCGAGCAGGAACCCGTCGCGGGCATCTCCGTCGGCGACGCGCTCGGTGATCATCCCCACGATCACCGCGTCCGGCACCAGCTCGCCAGCGTCCATGAAGCGCTGCGCCTCCCTACCGAGCTCGGTCTCATCGGCGACCTGTGCGCGGAGGATGTCGCCGGTGGAGATGTGCGGCAGCCCGAAGTCATCGTGCAGGCGATCGGCCTGCGTGCCCTTGCCGGCGCCCGGTGGGCCGAGCAGGATCAGGTTCAACTCGGACGACACCGGCGCAGCCTATCCGCAAAGGGGGTGCCGCCGCCACCGCACACGTACCTGACGGGCGTTGCAAGGCCGGGCGCGCGGCACCGGCGCAAAGCGTTGTCAGAACGGGCGCGTCGGCCCCCAGCCAAGCGAAGCCGGTCCGTCTGGCGGTCGCCGCGAAGTCGCGGCCGCCAGACGGACCGGCGAAGCGCTACTTGAGGAACCCCTCGTAACTTCGCATCATCAGCTGCGCCTCGAGCTGCTTCATCGTTTCCAGCGCCACGCCGATCACGATCAGGATCGAGGTGCCGCCGAACTGGAACTGCTGGTGGGTCTGGGAGAACAGGATCGCGGGCAGCGCCGCCACGACGGCAAGGAACAGCGCGCCCGGGAAGGTCAGGCGCGCGAGGATACGGTCGAGGAATTCGGCGGTCGGGCGCCCGGGCCGCACGCCGGGGATGAACCCGCCGTACTTCTTCAGGTTGTCCGCCTGGTCGACCGGGTTGAACGTGACGGCCGTGTAGAAGTAGGTGAACACGATGATGAACAGCGACTCGCCGATCACGTAGTGCCAGCCGTTGGGCGTGAAGAAGTCCGACAGCGACTGGCCCCAGTGGGTTTTGACGAGCTGCCCGACGGTCGGAGGGAACGCCATGATGCTCGCCGCGAAGATCACCGGGATCACTCCCGCCATGTTCACGCGCAGCGGCAGATATGTCTGGCCGCCCTCTGACATGCGCCGCCCGATCACGCGCTTGGCGTACTGCACGGGGATGCGCCGCTGTCCTTCCTGGACGAACACGATCGCGGCCACCACCGCGAGCACCAGGAACGGCGCCATCACCTTGAACACCTGGTCCTGGGTGGTCCACCAGGTCTGGACGCCGCTGGGCAGGCGCGAGACTATCGACGCGAAGATCAGCAGCGAGATGCCGTTGCCGATTCCCCGCTGGGTGATCAGCTCGCCGACCCACATCAGCAGCACGCAGCCGGTTGTGAGGCAGATGACGATCAGGAAGATGTGGGGCAGGTCGAAGTGGGTGATGACGTTTTCGCCGGCTTTGGCCTGGAGCGAGTGGAACAGGAAGACGTACCCGATCGACTGCGCGAACGCGAGGCCGACGGTCAGGTAGCGGGTGTACTGCGTGATGCGCGCCTGGCCGACTTCGCCTTCCTTGGAGAGCTTCTCCAGCGACGGCACGGCGACCTGCAGCAGCTGCAGGATGATCGACGAGGTGATGTAGGGCATGATCCCCAGCGCGAAGATGGCCAGTTTGGACAGGCCACCGCCGGAGAACAGGTTCAGGTAGCTGAGGATGCCGCCGCCGCCGAAGGACTTCTGGATGTTGTTGACCGCCGTCAGGTTGACGCCCGGCACGGGGACGTGGGAGCCCAGGCGGTAGATCAGCAGCATCCCCCCGGTGAAGGCGATCTTCTTGCGGATCTCCGCAACCTGGAAGGCGTTCAGGATGGTCGACAGCATGGGCTTTCAGCCCGACGCACTCGAGCGTGTGGCTCGCGTGCCCGGGGAACCGCCGATTCTAGTGGATGCGGGTGGGTGGGACTCCAATACACCCGCCGGTCCCATCGCTGCGGTTGCTAGCCCTCGACGGTCGTGCACGTGCCACCGGCGGCCTCGATGCGCGCTCGCGCACCGGCGCTGAACGCATGAGCGTGCACGGTCAGCGCCTTGCTGAGCTCGCCCTTTGCCAGGATCTTGATCGGGATGTCCTTGCGGGTCCCCAGGCCGTTGGCCTTCATGAGCTCGATCGTGACCTCGGTGCCGGCGTCGAAGCGACTCTCCAGCGCGGAGACGTTCACCGGCTGGGTATGCGTGCGGAAGGGCTCGAACGGCATCGACTTCTTCATGTGCGGCCCGCGCAGCTTTCGCATGCGCATGTGGATGGGCATCTGCCCACCCTCGAAGTTGGCCCGTCGCTTGGAGCCCGAGCGTGCGCCCGCGCCCTTCTGGCCCCGCCCAGAGGTCTTGCCCGTACCCGAGCCTTCGCCGCGCCCGACACGCTTGCGCGGACGGCGGCTTCCGGGGGCGGGCGCGAGGCTGTGCAGCCCGACGCGCTCCTGCGTGCCCTGTTTGCCTGCCTGCGCGGCGCTCACTTGCCCTCCCTGACCTCGACCAGGTGGCGCACCGCGTGCAGCATGCCGCGCGCCTGCTGTGAGTCCTTGACCTCGACCGTGTGGCCAATTCGACGCAGACCGAGCGAGCGCAGCGTGTCGAGCTGTTTGCTGTTGGCGCCGTTGCTGGAGCGGCGCTGGGTGACGCTCAGCGCGCCCATTACGTTGCAGTCCCGTCGGGGACGACCGTGGCGGCCTGCGAGCCCGGCTCAGTCGCGGTCGCGCTCGCTGTCTCTGTCCCGGCTGCTGTCGCTGTCCCGGCTGCTGTCTCGGCCGCCGGCTCTGTCTCCGTCCCGGCCGCTGCCTCGGCGTCAGACGCCAGCGCTGCGCCGTTGGCCGGCCCGCCGCCCAGGCCGAGCACCTGGCTGATGGTCAAGCCACGCAGCTTTCCGACCTCCTCAGGAGTGCGCAGCCCGCGCAATCCGGCCACGGTGGCCTTGACGAGGTTGATCGGGTTCTGCGTGCCGAGGCTCTTGGACAGGATGTCGTGGATCCCCGCGAGCTCGAGCACCGCCCGCACGCCCCCGCCGGCGATCACGCCGGTACCGGGTGAGGCCGGCTTGAGCAGCACGCGACCGGAGCCGAAGATGCCGGTGGTCTGGTGGGTGATGGTGCTGCCGTGCTTGGGCACGCGGAACAGGTCCTTCTTGGCCCGCTCGACGCCCTTCTGGATCGCCAGCGGCACCTCGTTGGCCTTGCCGTAGCCGATGCCCACGACGTCCCGTTCGTCACCGACGACAACCAGCGCGGTGAACGAGAAGCGCCGGCCGCCCTTGACGACCTTGGCGACGCGGTTGATCTCGACCACGCGCTCCTGGAGATCCAGGCCGGCTGGGTTGACTGAGCGATCTATCGATATGGACATGGGCAGGAAGGAGAGGGTAGCGTCAGCGCTGGCCTGCGGCGCCTAGACGGTGATGCCCGCCTCGCGGATGGCTTCGGCGAAAGCGCGAACGTGGCCGTGATAGCGGTAGCCGCCGCGATCGAACACCGCCTCGGATATCCCGGCTGCCTTGGCGCGCTCGGCGAGCAGCTCGGCCGCGCGCTTGGAGCGCTCGGCTTTGGCCAGCGAACGCAGCTCGGGCTCGAACCAGCTGACCGCGGCGAGCGTGTGCGCGGCAACGTCGTCGACCAGCTGCGCGGACAGCCCGCGGTTGGAGCGGAACACCGAGATCCGCGGGCGGGCGGCGGTGCCGGAGATCTTCGCTCGCACCCTGCGGCGCCGTTTGAGGCGGCGATGCTCCTTCGTGAGAACGGTCATGCGCGACCCTCGTTGACCAGCGGCGCCCCGAATGAGCACGTAGAGCAAGCTGGGCAAGGACGCAACGAGCGTGGCGTGCTTGGCACGCGAGCGAGTGAGGACGCCGATCCAGCGCAGCTATACGTGCTCATGCGCGCTTTCCGACCTTTCTTTGCACGTACTCGCCCTCGTAGCGGATGCCCTTGCCCTTGTACGGCTCGGGCGGGCGCTGCTTGCGGATGATCGCGGCGGTCTCGCCGACGAGCTGCTTGGAGATGCCCTTGACCACGACGCGGGTCGGCTGGGGCACTTCGAATTCGATGCCCTTGGGGGCCGGTATGGGAACCGGGTGCGAGTACCCCACGGCGAGCTCCAGGTTGTTGCCCTTGAGCTGGGCGCGATATCCGACGCCTTGGATCTCCAGCCGCTTCTCGTATCCGCTGGTCACGCCCTCGACCATGTTCGCGACCAGCGTGCGGGTGAGACCGTGCAGCGCACGATGTTCGCCCCGATCGGTCGGTCGCGTGACCACCAGCTGCTCACCCTCCTGGGTCACCTGGATGTCCCTGTGGATGCGCTCGCTGAGCTCGCCTTTGGGCCCCTTCACGCTGACCGACTCGGGCTCGATCGAGACGGTCACGCCGCTCGGCACGGGGATGGGCTGTCTACCGATTCTGGACATCCGTCACCAGACCTGGGCCAGGACCTCGCCGCCGATGCCCGCCGCGCGGGCATCGTGGCCGGTCATCACGCCGTGCGATGTGGACACGATCGCAGTCCCCATTCCACCGAGCACCTTGGGGATGTGCTTGGCATCGACGTACGTGCGCTGCCCGGGCCGCGATACGCGCCGCAGTCCCGAGATCGCCGAGCGCCGATCCTCGGTGTACTTGAGCCGAATCTGGATCAGCTGTCCTGCCCGACCGTCGGGTGCGGGTATGACCGACCAGGACTCGATGTAGCCCTGCTCGTCCAGAATCCGCGCGAGCTCGCTCTTCACACTGGACGCCGGCACCTCAACCGTCTCGTGCGCCGCGTGGATCGCATTGCGCACGCGCGTCAGGAAGTCGGCTATGGGATCGGTCATTGACATGTTGCTTGGCTCTCAGTGGGTCGCTGTTGCGGTGGAAGAAAGCTGAGTCATACGTTCGTATTGCGTGGTGGGGTGGTGGTGTACTGCTTTTGAAAAGTGTGTATAGCCATGGTTACACAGACCTTTCAAGCGAAGACGGTCCTCGTGAAAGACAGTCACCACGACGACTTCGTCATCCCGGGGATCTGACCGTTGTGGGCGAGATCGCGAAGGCAGATGCGGCACACCCCGAACTTGCGGTACACCGCGCGCGGCCGGCCACAGCGGGTGCAGCGAGTATATGCACGTGTCTTGAACTTGGGGGTCCGCGCCTGCTTGACGCGCTGCGAGGTCTTGGCCATCAGTCGGTGCTCTCCTTCTCGGTGGTCTGGGCATCCCCGTCCCCGGGGGCGTCGCTCTGCTCGGCTGCCTCGGGCTCCGCGGGGGCCTCTGCCTCGGGCTCCGCCGCCTCAGGCTCAGCAACGGCCTCTGCGGCGGGCTCAGCGGCCTCGGGCTCGGGCTCGGCGGGCGCCTTGGGCTCAGCAACGGCTTCTGCCTCGGGCTCCGCGGCCTCTGCCTCAGCGGCCTCAGGCTCCGCGGGAGCCTCCGACTCCGCCGCTGCCTCCGGCTCAGCAACGGCCTCTGCCTCCACGGCAGCCTCGGCCTCTGCCTCGGGCTCCACGGCAGCCTCGGGCTCTGCAACGGCCTCTGCCTCCACGGCCGCCTCCGGCTCGGCGGCGGCCTCCGGCTCCACGGTCGCGTCGGCCTCCGTTGCGGCTGCGGCTGCGCTGGCGGCCTCGGCCTCGGCATGGGCGCGCGCGGCTGCCTCGTCGGCCTCGGGGTCATAGCCCTTGGGCCGCCCCTGGGATGAGAAGGGCATGCCGAGCGCGGCCAGCAGCGCATACGCCTCGACGTCGCTGGCGGCTGAGGTGGTGATGGTGATGTCCAGCCCGCGCACCTGGTCGATCGCGTCGTAGTCGACCTCGGGAAAGATGATCTGCTCCTTGACGCCCATGGAGTAGTTGCCACGACCGTCGAAGGAGCGCGGGTTCAAGCCGCGGAAGTCGCGGATCCGCGGGATCGCGATCGAGATGAGCCGGTCGAGGAACTCGTAGCTGCGCTCGGCCCGCAGCGTCACCGCCACGCCCACGGGCATTCCCTCGCGCAGTTTGAACGCGGCGATCGACTTGCGCGCGCGGCGCACGCTCGGCTGCTGACCGGCGATGGTGGCCAGCTGCTCGGTCGCGGCTTTGAGCATTTTGGAGTCCTGCTTGGCGAGGCCGACCCCCATGTTCACGGTGATCTTGTGGATCCTCGGCGCCTGCATCACCGAGGAGTAGCCAAAACGGGCGACCAGCGCCGGACGGATCTCCTCGAGATAGCGGGTCTTCAGACGGGCCGTGGGGGCGGTGTCGGTGGCGGCCAACTCGATCACTCCAGCCTCGTGCCAGAGCTCTTGGCCACTCGGACGCGCTGGCCGTTGTCTCGCTCGATTGCCACTCGCGTCGGCGTGCCCTTGGCGTCGAGGAGCATCACGTTGGAGATGTGGATCGGGCCCTCGAGCTCGATCACGCCGCCCAGCTGCTGCTGCATGCCGCCTCCGGTCGCGCGCGCGGTGTTCCGCGCCTGAGGGCGCGTGTGGCGCTTGACCATGTTCAGGTGCTCGACGTACAAGCGTTCCTTGACCGGATCCACGCGCAGGACTCGACCGGTCTTACCGCGATCCTTGCCCGATATCACCTGCACGCGATCGCCCGAGCGGATCTTCAGCGAGCGGCGCTTCGCGCGGGCGCCGACATCGGACGATCTCCGCTTGCCCATCACAGAACCTCCGGAGCCAGCGAGACGATCTTCATGAAGTTGCGCTCGCGCAGTTCGCGTGCCACCGGCCCGAACACACGCGTGCCGCGCGGGTTGTTCTGGTCGTCGATGATCACCGCCGCGTTCTCGTCGAAGGCTATGTACGTGCCGTCGTCGCGACCGATCGGCTTCTTGGTCCGGACCACGACAGCGGTCACCACCTCGCCCTTCTTGACCGCGCCCTGAGGGTTGGCCTGCTTGACGGTCGCCGTGATGATGTCGCCGACGAACGCATACCGGCGCCTGGAGCCGCCCTTGACACGTATGCAGAGGATCTCGCGCGCGCCAGAGTTGTCGGCCACGCGCAGCCTTGTCTCGTTCTGGATCATCTCGCCCGCTCCAGCACGTCGACGAGCGCCCAGCGCTTGCTGCGCGACAGCGGTCTGCTCTCGATCACCCGCACCACGTCGCCCTCGTGGGCGTCGTTGTTCTCGTCGTGCGCGTGCACTGTGCTCGAGCTGCGCACGATCTTCTCGTAGCGCCGGTGACGGCGCGCCACGTCGATGCGCACCGTGATCGTCTTCTCGGCCTTGTCCGATACCACGACCCCCTGGCGCACCCTGCGCGCGCCCTCGACAGGCGCGTGCACGGGCGCGAGCGGCTCGGGCGCGGGCGCGGCGGCGCGGCGCTCGGCGGCCTTCGCGCGTTCCTGCAGACGTCGAGCGCGGCGACGGGCGGCCTTCGTGCGACGCTCGACCAGACGCTCGGCGTGGCGCTCCTCGGGCGAGCGGCTCGGACGGGCCTCGCCCGAGTGCTTGGACCGTGCCCTGCGACGGCGCTCCTTGGGGGAGATCTGCTCAGCGGGCTCGGCGGCGGGCGCCTGCTCGGCGGCGGGCGCGGGAGCCTCCTCGGCGTCGGCAACCGGAGCCTGCTCGGGCTCGCTCGCGTCAGCCTCAGCGCTGGCGTCATCCTCGGCGCTCGCGTCAGCCTCAGCGGCCTCAGGGACCGCGTCAGCCTCAGCGCTCGCGTCAGCCTCGGCGCTTGCGTCAGCCTCAGCGGGCGCGCCAGCAGCCTCAGCGACGGGTGCCTGCTCGGGCGCGTCGTCTGCGGTCTCGGGTGTCTCGTTGTCTGGTTGATCAGCCATTTCGTCGGTTCGTCCTCGTCTTCGATCCTCAGTTGCCCTGGCCGGGTTCCGCCGCCAGCTCCCGCTCCCGCGCGACGGTCAGCGCGCGGGCGAGATCGCGCTTGGCTTGGCCCAGACCAGCGGTGTTGTCAAGTTCTCCGGTTGCGTTGGAGAAGCGCAGACCGAACACCTCTTTGCGCAGCTCCGCCAGCCGCTTGGTCAGTTCGCTGTCGTCCAGGTCTCTGATGTCGCTGGCCTTCATGCTCAGTCCTCGCGCAACACGAACTTGGATTTCAAGGGCAGCTTGTGGGCGGCCAGACGGATGGCTTCGCGGGCCAGCGGCTCGGACACGCCGGCCAGCTCGAACATCACCCTTCCGGGCTTGACCACCGCGACCCAGCCTTCCGGCGAGCCCTTGCCGGAACCCATGCGGGTCTCGGCGGGCTTCTTGGTGATCGGCTTGTCCGGGAACACGTTGATCCACACCTTGCCGCCACGCTTGATCTTGCGGGTCATGGCCACACGAGCGGCCTCGATCTGGCGGTTGGTCAGCCAGCCGCACTCGAGCGCCTTCAGGCCGTAATCGCCGAACTGAACGTGCAGCTGGCCACGCGAGTTGCCGCGACGACGTCCACGGTGGTGCTTGCGGTGCTTGACGCGCTTGGGCGAGAGCATCAGCGTGCACCTCCATCGCCCGCCGGTCCGCCGCCAGGTCGCGCCCCGCGTCCGCCGCCGGCTCCACGCGGCCCGCCGCCGCGACCGCCTCCCGATGATCCCGGCCCGCCCGCCCCGCGTCCGCGGCCACCGCCGCCCGGTCCACCGCCACGCCCGTTTCCGCCTGCGCGGTTGCGGCCACGGCCCTCGCGGCCGTCGCGGCCACCGCGACCCTCCCGCTCGGAGCTCGGTGGAGCAGGCGCGGTCATGTCGGTCAGGTCTGCGCCGGTGTAGCCCTCGGGCATGATTTCGCCCTTGTTCACCCAGCACTTGACGCCGATCCGCCCGAACGTCGTGCGCGCCTCGTAGAAGCCGTAGTCGATATCCGCGCGCATCGTGTGCAGCGGCACGCGCCCGTCCGAGTAGCTTTCCGTGCGAGCCATCTCCGCACCGCCCAGGCGCCCGGCCACCTGGACCTTGACGCCCTTGGCGCCCGATCGCATCGCGCTGGTCAGCGCTCGCTTCATCGCGCGACGGAACGCAACGCGGTTCTGAAGCTGCTCGGCGATCGACTGCGCCACCAGCTTCGCATCGAGCTCCGGGCGCTTGATCTCCAGGATGTTGACCTTGATCTGCTTTTTGGTCATGCGGTGCAGGTCGCGGCGCAGCGCATCCACTTCAGTCCCGGACTTGCCGATGACGATGCCCGGGCGGGCGGTGTGGATGTTGACCTCCAGCTCGTTGGCGTCCTTGCGGATCGTGATGTCAGACAGGCCCGCGTGGGCGAGCTTGCTGATGATGTGCTCGCGCACATGGACGTCCTCGGCGAGGTACTCCGCGAAGTTCTTCTCGTTGAACCAGTTTGACTTCCAGTCGTGGATGTAGCCCACGCGCATGGCCTCTGGATGAACCTTCTGTCCCATTTCTCAGTCTCTCAGCCTTTTCTCTTGGTGGTTCCCGGCTCGGGGCGCGGGACCAGCGCTATCGTCAGGTGGCTCGTGCGCTTGCGGATCGGCGTCGCCCGTCCCATCGCGCGCGGCCGGAAGCGCTTGATCGTCGGCCCTTCGTCGGCGTACGCCTCCCGGACGATCAGATCGTCCTCGAGCAACTCGTGGTTGCTCTCGGCGTTAGCCACGGCCGACTCGAGCAGCTTGCTCCAGTCGCGTGCCACCTCACGCGGTGTGAACGCGAGGATAGCGCGTGCCTCCTGCACCGACTTGCCGCGCAGATGCCCGCACACCATGCGAGCCTTGCGGGCAGAGGTGCGCACGTAGCGGGCATGCGCCCGCACGACCCTGCGGCGCGGCGCCTGCGGAGCGCCTTTTTTCCCCCGACGCAGCGCGGCCGCCGGTTTGGCGTCCTTCTCAGTCGCCGGCTTCTTGGTCGCCGCCGGCTCCTTGGCCGCTGTCGGCTCCTTGGCCGCAGCAGGCGCCTCGTTGGTCGCAGGCGGCTCCTCGGCGGCGGCCGGCCTTTTGGCCGCAGCCGGCTCTTTGGTCGCAGCCGCTTTTTTCGCGGCAGGCGGTTTTTTGGCCGCGGACGGCCTTTTCGCTGCAGCCGGTTTCTTCTCCGCCGCGGGTTTTTTCTCCGCGGCCGGTTTCTTCTCGGCAGCCGGTTTCTTCTCCGCGGCCGGTTTCCTCTCCGCGGCTGCAGGCTTTTTCTCGGTGGCCGGTTTCTTCGCGGCCGCAGTTTTTTTCGCGGCGCCCGACTCGTCCGGCGCGTGGCCGTCCTTCTCCTCCTCGGCGCTCATCGGACCCGCATCTCGCTAACTTGTCGCCGCAAACCTGAGCTCGCAGGGCAAGCCGGGCAAGGACGCAGGGAGCGTGGCGTGCTGTGCACGCGAGCGACCGAGGACGCCGATCCGGCGCCGCCATGCGTGTTCAGGCTCATCGCACTTTCCCCGAACCCGCGTGCCCGCGGAACATGCGCGTGGGCGCGAACTCGCCGAGCTTGTGGCCGACCATCGACTCGCTGATGTACACGGGCACATGTTTCTTGCCGTCGTGCACGGCGATCGTGTGACCGACCATCTCCGGGAAGATCGTCGACGCCCGCGACCAGGTCCTGAGCATTTTTTTGTTGTTGGCGGCGTTCAGCGCCTCGACGCGGGCCATCAGGCGCTCTTCCACCCACGGGCCCTTCTTGCTGGAGCGGCTCATCGGGACTTGCCCTTCCCACGCCGCCGCCCGCGCACGATGTAGCGGCTGGAGCTCTTGTTCTTCTTGCGCGTGCGATAGCCCAGCGTCGGCACACCCCACGGCGTCACAGGGTGACGGCCGGCCGTGGTGGAGCCCTCGCCGCCGCCGTGCGGGTGGTCGACCGGGTTCATGGCCGTGCCGCGCGTCTGCGGGCGCACGCCCATGTGGCGCTTGCGTCCCGCCTTGCCCACCTTGACGTTCTGGTGGTCGGCGTTGCCGATCGTGCCGACTGTCGCCCGGCACTCCGCGCGCACCATCCGCATCTCGCCCGAAGGCAGGCGCAGGGTGGCCATGCTCCCGTCCTTGGCCATCAGCTGCGCGGACGCTCCCGCCGAGCGCGCCATCTGGCCGCCGCGGCCGGGCTCCAGCTCGACGTTGTGCACGACCGTGCCCACCGGCATGCGCGCCAGCTCCATGCAGTTGCCGACCGCGATGTCCGCGTTCTCACCCGAGGACACGGTCATGCCGACGGTCAGCCGCTGGGGCGCCAGTATGTAGCGCTTCTCGCCGTCGACGTAGTGCAGCAGGGCGATGTACGCGGAGCGGTTGGGGTCGTACTCGATCGCCGCGACCCTCGCGTCCACGCCGTCCTTGCGGCGCTTGAAGTCCACGCGACGGTACGCGCGCTTGGCGCCGCCACCGCGGTGGCGTGCGGTCTTGCGCCCGAACACGTTGCGCCCACCGCTCTTCTTCAGCCCTTCCACGAGCGTCTTCTCGGGCTTGGACTTGGTGATCTCCGCGAAGTCCGGGTAGGAGACGAACCGCCTTCCGGGACTTGTCGGCTTGGGCTTGCGAATGGCCATGGTCTAGGACTCCAAGGCCGCCAGGCCCTGGAAGATCGGAATGCTCTCGCCGGCGCGCACCTGCACGATGGCCTTCTTCCAGCCGCGCGTGCGTCCGACCGTGTTGCCGCGGCGCTTGGGCTTGGACTTGACGCTCAGCGTCCTCACCTCCACCACGTGGACGTCGAACAGCGCCTCCACCGCCTGGCGGATGTGTGTCTTGTGCGCGTCCGCGTGAACGCGGAAGGTGTAGCGGTCGGCCGCCGAGAGCACGTAGCTCTTCTCGGACACCACCGGTCGGATGATCACCTGCGTGTGCTCCATCAGGCGTCCGCCTCCCGGCCCGCGCGCGGCTGACCGGTGCGCGAGGTGAGCGCCTGCAGCGCCGACTGTGAGACGAGCAGCGAGGCCGCTCCCAGCAGATCGGCGACCCCAACGTTCTCCGCGGTGAGGACCGCCACGCGCGCGAGGTTGCGGAAGGACAGCGCAGCCGAGGACTCCTCGGCGCTCAGCACGACGAGCGTGGGGCGCTGCTGGCCCCAGTCTTCGAGCAGATCGAGCGCCTCGCTGGTCTTCGGAGCCGCGAACGCGCCCGCGTCGAGGATCGCCACGGAGCCGCGCCCGGCGTGCAGGGACAGCGCGCTGCGCAGCGCCGCGCGCTGCTCCTTGCGATTGACCTTGAACGTGTACGAGCGTGGCTGCGGTCCGAACGCCGTGCCGCCGCCGGTCCACACCGGAGAGCGGCTCGAGCCCGCGCGTGCGCGGCCGGTGCCCTTCTGGCGCCACGGCTTGGCTCCCCCGCCCGAGACCATCGCGCGAGTCTTCGTGGAAGCCGTCCCGCGCCTGCGCGCCGCCTGCTCGGCGCGAACGCTCTGGTGGACCAGCGGACCGGCGAAGCGGGCGCCGAACGCGGAGTCGTCGAGCTTGACCTTCTTGCCGGCCTGCCCGCCTGTGCCCCCAACGGGGGTGCGCCCCTCGGGGTGTGCCCCGTCACGGGGTGCGCCGGCCTTGGCGTCCGGGCTGAGAATCGGAGCGTCAGGCATCGCTGCGCACCTCCACGATCGCGCCAGTGGGACCCGGCACCGAGCCCCGCACGAGCAGCAGGTTCTCCGCTGCGTCCACGCGGATCACCTCCAGGCCCTTCTGCGTCGCGCGCTTGTTTCCCATCTGCCCCGGCCCGCGAATGCCCTTGAACACCCGCGAGGGCGTGGCCGACGCCCCGATCGAGCCGGGCGCGCGAACGTTGTGCGAGCCGTGTGACTTCGGCCCGCTGACGAAGTTGTGGCGCTTGATCGTCCCCTGGAAGCCCTTGCCCTTGGACGTCCCCGAGATCTTCACGCGCGCGCCCACCTCGAACGAGTCCACCGTGACGGTATCGCCCAGCGCCCGCTCGGCGGGGTGGGCTGGGTCCGGGTCCCGGAACTCCGCCAGCCTGCGCATGGGCGGCGCGTCGGCCTTCTTCAGGTGGCCCAGCTCGGGCTTTGAGATGTGCTTCTCCTTGGTCTGGCCGAACGCCAGCTGCACCGCCGCGTAGCCATCGCGCTCGGGCGTGCGGATCGCCGTCACCGGACACGGGCCGGCCTGCAGCACGGTCACGCGCGCCACGCTTCCATCCTCCTGGAAGACCTGGGTCATGCCGAGCTTCTTGGCGAGGATGGCGGGCATAGCGAAAGTCGAGCTGTTCTCTGTGTGTGCGTCGAAGCCGTCGCTGTTCAGGTGGCCAGGCGGATCTCTATGTCGACGCCCGCCGGGAGATGATCCAGGCGCTGCAGCGAGTCGACCGTCTTGGGCGTCGGCTGGTGGATGTCGATCAGGCGCTTGTGCGTGCGGATCTCGAAGTGCTCGCGCGAGTCCTTGTCCTTGAACGGCGAGCGGATCACGCAGTACACGTTCTTCTCCGTCGGCAGCGGCACCGGTCCGGACACGCTCGCACCCGTGCGGGTGGCCGTCTCGACGATCTCCCGCGCAGCCGACTCGATCGCGGACGTGTCGTACGCCTTCAGCCGGATTCTGATCTTGTTTTGGTTGGCCGCTGCCATGGAAGTCGTCTCTGGTGATCTGTTCGTGTCGTGTGCTTGTGCTTGTGCTCGTGCCTGTGCTCGCTGCCGTACCTCACCGGCGGGAGAGCCTCCCGCCGAACCCCTCCCGGACGGCGAGAGAAGGGCGGGTTCTGCTAACGGGAACCCGCCCCGTCGCCGCCACACCTGTGCGGTGGGGCTGAATTAGTCGTATCGGACTGCCAATGTGCGCGTCGCCTCCGGCGGTCTTCGGATGGACGCGCGTGTACTACTCGATGATCTCGCTGACCACGCCCGAGCCGACCGTGCGACCGCCCTCACGAATGGCGAAGCGCAGACCCTGATCCATGGCGATCGGCTGGATCAGCTCGATCTCCATCTGGACATTGTCGCCGGGCATGACCATCTCGACGCCGTCGGGCAGCTTGGCCACGCCGGTGACGTCGGTTGTGCGGAAGTAGAACTGAGGCCTGTAGCCCGTGAAGAACGGCGTGTGACGACCGCCCTCCTCCTTCTTGAGCACGTAGACCTCCGACTTGAACTTGGTGTGCGGGGTGATCGATCCGGGCTTGCACAGCACCTGGCCGCGCTCGATCTCCTCGCGCTTGGTTCCACGCAGCAGGCACCCCACGTTGTCGCCTGCGCGACCCTCGTCGAGGATCTTGCGGAACATCTCCACGCCCGTGACCACCGTAGAGGTCGACTCGTGGACGCCGACGATTTCCACCGTCTCGCCGGTTTTGACGATTCCCTGCTCGACCCGTCCGGTCGCCACGGTGCCGCGGCCGGTGATCGAGAACACGTCCTCGATGGGCATCAAGAACGGCTTGTCGAGCTCGCGCACCGGCTCCGGGATGTAGGAGTCGAGCGCGGCCGCCAGGTCGAGGATCTTCTGCTTGGAGGCCTCGTCGCCCTCGAGCGCCTTCAGGGCGGAGCCCACGATGAACGGGATGTCGTCGCCAGGGAAGTCGTACTCGGAGAGCAGCTCGCGAACCTCGACCTCGACCAGCTCCAACAGCTCCTCGTCGTCGACCATGTCGGCCTTGTTGAGGAACACGACGATGTACGGCACGCCCACCTGGCGAGCCAGCAGGATGTGCTCGCGCGTCTGCGGCATCGGGCCGTCGGCAGCTGACACCACGAGGATCGCGCCGTCCATCTGGGCGGCGCCGGTGATCATGTTCTTGACGTAGTCGGCGTGGCCGGGACAGTCCACGTGCGCGTAGTGACGGTTCTCGGTCGCGTACTCGACGTGTGAGGTGGCGATCGTGATCCCGCGTTCCTTCTCCTCCGGCGCGTTGTCGATCTCCGCGAAGGTGCGGGCTTCCGCTCCTCCGTGCTCGGCCAACACGGTCGTTATCGCAGCCGTCAGCGTCGTCTTGCCATGGTCGATGTGCCCGATGGTCCCGACGTTGACGTGCGGCTTGTCGCGCTCGAACTTCTCCTTCGCCACTTTTTGTTCGCTCCTGTATCGACTTGAACGTTCGCCCCTGACAGGGCGAACCTGAGAAATCTATCTGAACGGCGCCCGTCGTGACTGCTGACTACCGCCGTCCGTGACTGCTGCCTGCTGCTTCGAAGTCTTGCTGCGGGTGCGACCCGGCCTGATCCAAGCCGTCTAGGCCGGGACCGGCTCCCCCGTGCGCTGTTCGACGATCTTCTCGGCGATGCTCGCCGGAACCTCCTCGTAGGCGTCGAACTGCATCGTGTACGTGGCACGTCCCTGCGTGTTGGAGCGCAGATCCGTCGCGTACCCGAACATCTCGCTCAGCGGCACCCTCGCGGTCACCACGAGCGCGTTGCCGCGGCGCTCCTGGCCTTCGACGTGACCGCGCCGGCGGCTCAGGTCGCCGATCACTTCGCCAAGGAAATCCTCGGGCACGACGACCTCGACCGCGAAGATCGGCTCCAGCAGCACCGGTTTGGCGCGTTTGGCCGCCTCTTTGATCGCCAGCGAGCCGGCGACCTTGAACGCGATCTCCGAGGAGTCGACGTCGTGGTACTTGCCGTCGGTCAGCGTCACGCGCACGTCCACCATCGGGTAGCCGGCCTTTACGCCCGTCTCCAGCGCCTCTTCGATGCCCTTGCGCACCGCCGGGATGTACTCGGAGGGGACCGAGCCGCCCTTGATCTTGTTGACGAACTCGAACCCGTCGCCGGGCGCCGGCTCGAGGTTGATGTACACCACCCCGAACTGGCCGGAGCCGCCGGTCTGGCGCACGAACCTGCCTTCGACGTGCTCGACGGCGCCGCGAACGGTCTCGCGGTAGGACACCTGCGGGCGCCCGACGTTGGCCGCCACGCCAAACTCTCTCTTCATGCGGTCGACCAGCACCTCCAGGTGCAGCTCGCCCATGCCCGAGATCTCCGTCTGGCCGGTTTCCTCGTTGGTGCGCACCTGGAAGGTCGGGTCCTCCTCCGCCAGGCGACCGAGCGCGGTCGACATCTTGTCCTGGTCGGCCTTCGTCTTCGGCTCGACGGCGACCTTGATGACCGGCTCGGGGAAGACGATGTTCTCGAGATGGATCGGAGCGTCGGGAGCGGCGAGGGTGTCTCCGGTCATCACCTGCTTGATTCCAACCGCCGCCGCGATGTCGCCGGCGAAGACCGCCTCGACCTCCTCGCGCTCGTTGGCGTGCATCATCAGGATGCGCCCGATGCGCTCGGTGCGACCGGTGCCGACGTTCAGCACGCGCGCGCCCGCCTCGAGGTGGCCGGAGTACACGCGGAAGTAGGTGAGCTTGCCGACGTACGGATCGGCGGCGATCTTGAACGCGAGCGCCGCGAACGGCTCGGAGTCGTCGGCATTGCGGACGACCTCGCGCTCGTGCTCCTCGCCCTTGATCAGTTCCGTACCGACCACCGGTGGGACGTCCAGCGGCGAGGGCAGGTAGTCGATGACCGCGTCCAGCAGCGGCTGCACGCCCTTGTTCTTGAACGATGAGCCGCACAGCACCGGCGTCAGCCTGGTGGACAGCGTGGCCTTGCGGATCGCCTGCTTGAGCGTCTCCTCGGGGACGTCCGCCTCCTCCAGAATCAGCTCGAGCAGCCCGTCGTCATAGTGGGAAACCTCCTCCAGCAGGTGCTCGCGCGCGGCCTGTGCCGCTTCGGCGAGGCGCTCGGGAATCTCCAGCTCTTCCTGTTCCTTGCCGAGCTCGTCCTTGTACACGATCGCTTTCATCGTCACCAGGTCGACCACGCCCTCGAAGCCGCCCTCGACGCCGATCGGCAGCTGGATGGGCACCGGATGGGCGCCCAGCCGGTCGATCATCGTCTGCACGCCCTGGTCGAAGTCCGCGCCCACGCGGTCCATCTTGTTGATGTACGCGATCCGCGGCACGTGGTACTTGTCCGCCTGGCGCCACACCGTCTCTGACTGGGGCTCGACGCCGGCGACGGAGTCGAACAGCGCGATCGCGCCGTCGAGCACGCGCAGCGAGCGCTCGACCTCGACCGTGAAGTCGACGTGGCCGGGCGTGTCGATGATGTTGATGCGGTGGCCCTTCCACTCGGCGGTGGTGGCGGCGGAGGTGATGGTGATGCCGCGCTCCTGCTCCTGTTCCATCCAGTCCATGACCGCCGCGCCCTCGTGGACCTCGCCGAGCTTGTACGTGCGCCCCGTGTAGTAGAGGATGCGCTCGGTGGTCGTCGTCTTGCCGGCGTCGATGTGCGCCATGATCCCGATGTTGCGGGTGTTTTGGAGTGAGAACTTACGTGGCATGTTTGGATCTTGGTTCGTTGCTGGGCTGCGTTACGGGCAAAAAAATAGGCCCCTCGGGCCCACGCGCGCTGCTGGTCTTGTTTGGACCGGTCCGCGTCGTTATCTGCTCGAGGTCTCCATCTTGATTGTCGACTCCGCGGGGGTCATTCTTGAACAATGGCGTCCACCCGCGACGCGCTCCCGACTATAGCAGAGGAATTCTGCGTTCTTGACGGGGTTCCTCCCTGCGGCACCGCGCGTTTGGGCAGCCTACGGGCGCTCCTCGCAGCGCTCCTGCGCGGGAGCGTCCTCGACCATCGCGCCGAGGCGCTCGAGCACCCGCGTGGCCGCGCGCAGCTCGTCGTTGTCGACGCCCGCGAGCGCCTGCTCCCAGCGACTCTGCCAGGCCTCGCGCTTGGCCTCGATCTTGCGCCGGCCCTGGGGCGTCAGCCGTGAGACCACCACCCGCCGGTCGGTCTGCGAGCGCACGCGCTCGACGTGGCCGGACTCGGCCAGGTGGTCGAGCATCTGGGTGACGGTGGCGGGCGTCAGGCGGGCGGCGGCTGCGAGCTCTCCGGCGGGCAATTCGCCGCGCTCGGACAGCTCGATCAGCAGCTCGAACTGGGCGTGGCTGAGCTCGGTGGCGCCCAGATGCGTGTCGCGCCCGCGCAGCCGGCTGAGACTGCGAAAGACGCGACGAAAGGCCATCCCCAGCTCGATCAGCTGCTCGTGGCGGGCCCCGTCGGGTGCGGCCGGCGCGGCGGGCGTGGCGGGGGGCTCAATTGCAACGGGGATGGGCATCGCCGGCTACACCCCGAGCGGCTCGATGGCCGCCTCCGCGTCCGTTGCGACGCTGTCGGCTGGTCTGCGCGGATGCTCGGCGCGCAGCAGCATCAGGCACGGGATCAGCGACAGCACGGCGATGCCGAGGCCCCACCAGTAGGCCGTGCGGAAGGCGTGCGCCGGATGCAGGGCCGCGCCACCGGAGGCGCGCTCCAGGACGACCGCGAGAATCGCCACGCCGATCGCGCTGCCGAGGCGCATCAGCACGTTGATCTGCGGCGTGGCATCAGAGAGCTGGTCTGGACGCATCGACGCGAAGGCGGCGGTCATCGCGGGCATGAACGACAGGCCGATGCTCACGCCGCGCACGACCAGCAGCGCGGACAGGCCGACGATCGAGGTGTGGGCGCCGACGAACGCCAGCGGCAGGGTGCTCACGCACAGCAGCGACACCCCCACCAGCGCGATCCGCCCGCCGCCGAAGCGGTCGGTGAGGCGCCCGGCGATCGGCATCGCGACCAGCGCGCCGATGCCCTGGGGAGCGTTCAGCAGGCCGGTGTTGATGATGCTCTCGCCCCGCACTTCCTGGTAGTAGAGCGGCACCAGGATCATCGCCCCGAACAACGCAGCGCCGAGGCCGAAGGTGGTGAACGAGGCGCCCGAGAACACGCGGTTGGCGTACAGGCGCACGTCCAGCAGCGGGCGCTCGATGCGCAGCGCATGCAGCGTGAAGGCGATCGACAACGCCACGCCGGCGATCAGCGGCGCGAGCACGATCGTGGAGCCCAGGCTGGCACCGGAGCCGAGTTCGCTGAGGCCGTACACGACCGCCGCCGCGCCGGTGGGCAGCAGCGCCAAGCCGAGCACGTCGAGCTTGCCAGCCTCGCCAGAGTCGGTGTGCGGGAGCATGCGCCAGGCGAGCGCGTAGGCCACCGCGCCCACAGGCACGTTGACGAAGAAGATCCACGACCAGTGCAGGTGCTCGAGGATCGCCCCGCCGACGACCGGCCCGAAGATCGGCGCGAGCATGGCTGGCATCGACACCACGCCCATCACCCGCCCCATCCTCCGGGGGCCGGCGACCTGGGCCATGATCAGCTGGGCGACGGGCATGATCATGCCGCCACCCACACCTTGCAGCACCCTGAAGATGACGAGCGAGGTGAGCGAGCTCGACAGCCCGCACGCCGCTGAGCCGGCGGTGAACAGCACGAGCGAGACGAGGTACACGCGCCTGGCGCCCCAGCGGCGCGAGGCCCAGCCGGTGACGGGAATGACGGCGCCCAGCGACAGCAGATAGCCGGTGACCACCCACTGCACCTGCGAGATGTTGCTGTGCAGTTCGCGGCCCAGCGTGCGCAGCGCAACGTTGACGATCGTCGTATCGAGGATCGACATGATCATCCCGAGGATCACCACGCCCGAGATAACCCACACGTGACGCTCGATCTTCAGCGACGCGTGCGGGTCGTGTCCATGTGTGGCGTCGACCGATGCTTGGTTGGCAGAAGACATTCGGTACCTCAATGTTAGGTACCAAACCTTTCTTCTTCAAGGGGCGGCGTGCCGTTACTAACACCGAGCGCCCGCTCGGCGCTAGTCTCACGGCGATGTCAGACGACGAGGCCGATCTCCAGGTGCTGACCACCGCCGCCGACGAAATGCAGCAGACGCTCATCGTCGGACGTCTCACCGAAGCCGGCATCCGCAGCATGCGCACCGGCGGGGCCGTCAAACGGGGCATCGCCGGATCCTGGAACGTGTACGTGTTCGCAGCGGACCTCGAGCGCGCACGAGCGCTGCTGAAGGAGGACGAAGGCGGCTTCGACGAAGACGAACTCGCGCGTCTCAGCGAAGAAGCGGGCAAAGAGCACCCCACCGAACCCTGACGTCAGGCCCCTGACTCCAGCGCGCGACCCCACGAAGCCCCCGGAGGGGGCTATCTAAAAACGAATCTCCACCAGCCCGTAGCGGGTCGAGGAGCAAGCGGACCGCGGACGCAGGGAGCGAAGTGTGCTCTGCACACGAGCGACCGAGGACAAAGGTCCGCGCCGCTCATCGGCCCGCTACCAGCGGTAGTGGGCGAAGGCCTTGTTTGCCTGCGCCATGCGATAGATGTCGTCCTTGCGCTTGTACGCGCCGCCCTGCTGGGACTGCGCGTCCATCAGCTCGTTCGCCAGCCGCTGTGCCATCGTCTTCTCGCGCCGCTGGCGGGCGAACTCGACCAGCCAGCGCACGGCCAGCGTCCGGGCGCGCCTGGCGGGCACCTCGACGGGCACCTGGTAGGTGGCGCCTCCGACCCGGCGCGAGCGAACCTCCAGCGTCGGCGTCAGCGCCTTGATCGACGCGTCCAGCGTCTCTATCGGATCTTTGTCGCTGCGCTCGCCCAGCAGCGCCAGCGCGTCGTAGACGATCCGCTCGGCGATCGACTTCTTGCCGTCGAGCATCACCTTGTTGATCACCTGCTGGACCAGCTTGGAGCGGTGTATCGGGTCCGCCTCCACGGGGCGGATCTGGGCGGCAGCGCGGCGTGGCATCAGTCGCGCACTACTTCTTCTTCACGCCGTACTGCGAGCGCGCCTTCTTGCGATCGCTCACACCCGCCGCGTCGAGCGTGCCGCGGACGACCTTGTAGCGCACGCCCGGCAGATCCTTGACGCGGCCGCCGCGCACGAGCACCACCGAGTGCTCCTGCAGGTTGTGTCCCTCTCCGGGGATGTACGCGGTCACCTCGATCGATCCGGAGATGCGCACGCGCGCGACCTTGCGCAGCGCGGAGTTCGGCTTCTTCGGGGTGGTCGTGTACACGCGCGTGCACACCCCGCGCCGCTGCGGCGCGGCCACCTTCTTCTTGCGGCCTTTGCCCGACTTCAGGCCAGGGGTGGCGATCTTCTTCTTGGGGGTCACGCGCCCCTTGCGCACGAGCTGCGAGGTGGTTGGCATCGGGCGGAATGCTAGCAGCGCTAGGCGGTCGGGGCCACGCCGGCCGCGCGCACCGGCGCGGGCATCAGCGCGGCGGCCACCACCACGAGCACGAACGCGAGTGCCTGCAGAGCGACCCCCAACGTGCTCGCCGGCATCGGGTCGCCGAACACGATGATCCCGCCGGCGATCCCCGCGATGTTCGCCGCCGTGCCCGTCACCGCGATCACAGGCACGGCCTCGCCGTCCTGCAGGCCGCGCGCGGAGGCATAGAACGCGACGATCGACGCGAGCACCGCGACGCCCAGCCATGGACTCAGCATCAGGCCGGTCAGCCCGTGAGCGCCGGTTATCCCGGTGAGCGCCTTGATGGCAGTGTCGGAGACACCGAACAGGACGCCCGCCGCAGCGCCCAGCATCACGCCGTGATGCTCGACGCGCCCGCCCATGCGCGGGCCCATCAGCAGCAGGGCGCCGAGCCCGAACAGGCCGGCCTCGAACGAGATCATCGCCGCCTGCGAGAAGTGCGAGTGCGCCCCGTGCATCGCCGGCAGCGTCACGCCGAGCAGCACCAGCCCGGCGGCGGTCAGCGACAGGCCGATCCACTGCCGGGGCCCGACCTGGAAGCCGAACATCTTGTCCGCCATCACCGCGATGAACACCATGCCGGCGGCCAGCGAGACCTGGATCACGGACATCGGCGCGAGCGCCAGCGCAGCCACATGCAGGCCCCAGCTGGCCGTCGCGATCAGCATGCCCAGGGCAAACCACTTCGACGAGTACAGCTCGCGCGCCGAGCGCAGCGGATGCAGCACCCGCACCTTCGGCACCGAGTTGGCGCCCCTGTACTTGTAGAAGAACCCGAGGTTCGCCACGAAGGCGCACGCGAGGGCAAGAAGTATTCCTAGGTCCAGAGTCATAGTCGAGAGTGGGACAGGCTGATCCATCGGCCGTGGGCAACGGCTGCTTTACTGCGCACGTGCGACCTCAGCACATCGTCCGCCGTCCGCAGCGTACCCGTCCCAACCTCTATGGCAGCTAAAGAGAGCGCAAGACCCCTGCTGATGGTCGACATCGACGGCGTCATCTCGCTGTTCGGCCTGCTGCGACGGGATGGATGGGCGCAGAACGGTCGGAAACATTCGGACGATCGCGCCGACGGTCGATCGGTCGACGGGTCCCTCCACTCGATCGACGGCATACCCCACTTTCTTTCGTCCACCGCCGCCGCTCACCTGCTTGAGCTCTCGAGCATGTTCGACCTGGTGTGGGCGAGCGGCTGGGAGGAGCGCGCCGACGAGCATCTCCCCCACCTGCTGGGGCTGCCGCCGGCGCTGCCGTTCCTGCGCTTCTCGCGTGCGACCGGACCCCTGCCCGCCCGTTCCAACGCTCACTGGAAGCTCGACGCGATCGACGCGTACGCCGGCGCGCGGCCGCTGGCGTGGATCGACGACTCGCTCGATCGCGCCTGCCACGAGTGGGCGCACGCCCGAGCGGCGCCCACGCTGCTCGTCCAGACCGAGCCCGCGCGGGGTCTCACGGCGCAGGAGGCGCGGCAGCTGGCGGCGTGGGCTCGGGCTCTGTAGCGCCGCCCGGCTCCTGCTCCTGTTTGTCCTCTTGCGAGGGCCGTATAGCCATCGCTATACGGCCCTCGTCGCAAAAGAAACGAAGTCCCGGCCCTGCCTCCTACTCCTCGGTCGCCAGGTCCTCGTCGGGCAGCTCGAGCTCCGCGAGCTCCTCGGCGAAGCCGGGGTCGGTGCCGCCGGCGCCGATCTTCTCCAGCGACGCGAGATCGGCGTCGAACTCCTGTCCGTAGCCGCCGTTGAAGCCGTCGCCCGCCAGGCCCAGCTCGGCGGCGATCTCGTCCTGGTCGAGCAGGCCGACGTCGTCTATAGCCCGTGGCAGCGGCTCGGATGGCTCGATCTCGATCCGCCGGTAGCGCTTCAGACCGGTGGCGGCCGGGATCAGCTTGCCGATGATCACGTTCTCCTTGAGGCCGTTCAGACGATCGATCTTGCCTTCCAGGGCGGCGTCCGTGAGGACCTTGGTGGTCTCCTGGAAGGAGGCCGCCGACAGGAACGAGTCGGTGTTCAGCGACGCCTTGGTGATGCCGAGGATGATGTCCTCGAACTGCGCCGACTCGCCGCCGGCCTGGCTGACCGCGTCATTGGCCTTGGCGAATTCGAACCGATCCACGAACTGCCCGGGCAGGTAGTCGGTGTCGCCCTTCTGGTCGACCCGCACCTTCTTGAGCATCTGCCGGACGATCAGCTCGATGTGCTTGTCGTTGATGTCCACGCCCTGGGACTTGTAGACCTCCTGGACCTCCTTCACCAGGTACTGCTCGGTCTCCGTCCGCCCGCGGATGGCCAGCAGCTCGTGCGGGTACACCGACCCCTCGTTGAGCTGCCTGCCGGCTTTGATCTTCTCGCCGCCCGATACGAACAGTCGCGTGCGCCGCGGGAACGCGTGGCGATGCTCCTCGCCGGCCTCATCGGTGATGACCACCGTCAGCGCTTTGTCGGTCTCCTCGATCGCCACGACGCCATCCTGCTCGGCGATTTTCGACAGACCCTTCGGGCGCCGCGCCTCGAACAGCTCGACCACGCGCGGCAGGCCGTGCGTGATGTCCGCGCCGGCGACGCCGCCGGTGTGGAAGGTGCGCATCGTCAGCTGCGTTCCGGGCTCGCCGATCGACTGCGCCGCGACGATGCCGACCGCGTCTCCGATCTGGGCGAGCGTGCCCGTGGCCATCGCCCGCCCGTAGCAGGCCTGGCACACGCCGCTGGGCGCCTCGCACTTGAGCACCGAGCGCACGGGAACCGTGACCTCGACCCCCTTGGCGTGGTCGTCGGCGAACGCCCCCACGATGTCGGCCAGCTCGGCGAGGCCGATTTCGACGCCCTGCTCGGCGAGCATCCGGTTGCGCTTGGTCGTGATGTCACGCGCGGCGATGCGCCCGACGAGGCCGTCGTTGGGCTCCCCGCCGGCCTTGAAGGCGGCCATTTCGATGTACTCCTCGGTGCCGCAGTCGGCCTCGCGGATGATCACGTCCTGGGCGACGTCGACCAGCCGTCGCGTCAGGTAGCCGGAGTCGGCCGTGCGCAGCGCGGTGTCCGCCAGCCCCTTTCGGGCGCCGTGCGTGGAGATGAAGTACTCGAGCACGGACAGGCCCTCCATGAAGTTGGCCTTGATCGGGCGCTCGATGATTTCACCCTTCGGGTTGGCCATCAGGCCGCGCATGCCCGCCAGCTGGCGGATCTGCTTGAACGAGCCGCGAGCGCCCGAGTTGGCCATCATGAAGATCGGGTTGAGGACGTCGAGGTTCGCGATCATCGCCTCGGCGACCTCGTCGGTGGCCGCGTTCCACTGCTCGACGACCGCCTCGTGGCGCTCCTCCTGGGTGATCAGCCCGTCGTCGTACTGACCGGTGATGTCGCCGACGATCTTGTCGAACTTGTCGAGGATCGCCTGCTTCTCGGGCGGCACCACGACGTCGTTCTTGGAGATCGTGATCCCGGCCTGCGTGGCGTACTTGAAGCCGAGGTCCTTGAACGCGTCGAGCACCAGCGAGATGGTGGTCGCGCCGTATGACTGCACGAGCATGTCGATCAGCACCGTCGTGTCGCGCTTCTTCATCGACTGGTTGACGAACACGTACTTGGACGCGTCGAACTCGTCGCCGAGCGCCTCCGCGAGCGCCCGCTCGATGCGGTCGTTGTAGATGATCCGCCCGATCGTCGTCAGCACGTGACCGCCCTCGCGCCCGTACGGACGGAACTCGGCGATGTCGTGCAGCTTGACGACGTTGCCCTCGTAGGAGAGCTCGGCCTCCTGCGCGGTGCGGAACACGTGCGGCCGCGGCTCATACGTGGCGCGGTCGATCTTCGAGAGCTCCTCGGCTTCGGGCCCGTAGGTCAGGTAGTAGGCGCCGAGGATCATGTCCTGGGTGGGGGTCGCCAGCGGCGCGCCGTGCGCGGGGGACAGGATGTTGTTGGAGGAGAGCATCAGGATGCGCGCCTCCGCCTGCGCCTCCGCGGACAGCGGCAGGTGCACGGCCATCTGGTCGCCGTCGAAGTCCGCGTTGAACGCGTGGCAGACGAGCGGGTGGACCTGGATGGCCTTGCCCTCGACCAGCAGCGGCTCGAACGCCTGGATGCCCAGGCGGTGCAGGGTGGGCGCGCGGTTGAGCAGCACGGGGTGCTCGTGGATGACCTCCTCGAGCACGTCCCACACCTCGGCGATCATCGAGTCGACCATCTTCTTGGCCGCCTTGATGTTCTGCGCGGACTTGCGCTCGACCAGGCGGGCCATGATGAACGGCTTGAACAGCTCGAGCGCCATGATCTTCGGCAGCCCGCACTGGTGCAGCTTGAGGTAGGGGCCGGCGACGATCACCGAGCGCCCGGAGTAGTCCACGCGCTTGCCCAGCAGGTTCTGGCGGAAGCGTCCCTGCTTGCCCTTGAGCATGTCCGACAGGCTCTTCAGCGGCCGGTTGCCCGGCCCGGTCACCGGGCGACCGCGGCGGCCGTTGTCGAACAGCGCGTCGACGGCCTCCTGCAGCATGCGCTTCTCGTTGTTGACGATGATCTCCGGCGCGCCGAGGTCGAGCAGCCGCTTGAGGCGGTTGTTGCGGTTGATGACACGGCGGTACAGGTCGTTGAGGTCGGACGTGGCGAAGCGCCCACCGTCGAGCTGCACCATCGGGCGCAGCTCCGGCGGGATCACCGGCACGGCGTCCAGCACCATCATCTCGGGCTTGTTGCCCGACTGGATGAACGCGGAGACGACCTTCAGGCGCTTGACCGCGCGGGCCTGCTTCTGGCCTTTGCCGGTCTTGACCTGGTCCTCGAGCTCCACCCGTTCGGCCTCCAGGTCGACCTGCTGGAGCAGGTCGCGGATCGCCTCCGCGCCCATGCCCCCACGGAAGTACTCGCCGAAGCCGTACGGCGAGCCGAAGCGCTCCTTGAGCTCGCGGAAGGTCGTCTCGTCGTGCTCGATCTGCTTGGGCTCCATCGTCTTGAACAGCTCCCACACGCTGCGCATGCGCTCGGCGGCGTCCTCGATGTAGGCCTCGGTGTCGGCGATGTCGGCGTCGAAGGACTTGGTCAGCTCCTTGACCTGCTTCTCGCGCTCCTCGTCTGACAGTTTCGCCAGGTTGATGTCGAGCGAGTCCGCCCACAGGTGGTCTTCGTCGTTGAAGTTGGTCTGTTTGCCGTTCTGCAGGTACTTCTCGCGGCGCGCCAGCGACTCGCGCAGCTCCAGCACGCGCTCCTCGCGCTCGCCGGCGTAGCCGTCGAGAACCTTGTTGACCTCCTTCTCGAGCGAGTCCAGGTCCTTCTCGCGCGCCTCGTCGTCCACCCACGTGACGATCGAGGCGGCGAAGTACAGAACCTTCTCCAGTTCCTTGGGAGCCATGTCGAGCAGGTAGCCGATGCGGCTCGGCACGCCCTTGAAGAACCAGATGTGGCTCACGGGCGCGGCCAGGTCGACGTGGCCCATGCGCTCGCGGCGAACCTTCGAACGCGTGACCTCCACGCCGCAGCGCTCGCACACGATGCCCTTGTAGCGCACGCGCTTGTACTTGCCGCAGTAGCACTCCCAGTCCTTGGTCGGACCGAAGATGCGCTCGCAGAACAGGCCATCCTTCTCGGGCTTCAGCGTCCGGTAGTTGATGGTCTCCGGCTTGGTGACCTCGCCGGAGCTCCAGCTGCGGATCTGCTTCGAAGAGGCGAGGCTGATCTCGATGGCGTCGAAATTATTTATGTCGATCATCTGGGTGCGCTTTCGCTCGCGGGTGAATCGGGCAACTCCTCGGCGGACTCCTCGCTGGCGAGGCTCTCCAGGTCGATGTCCTCCGCCCCCTCGACGTCCATCAGCTCCTCCACGCCGAGCGCGTCCTCCTCCACGACCTCATCCTCGACGCCATCCTCGTCCTCGCCGGTCGCGACGGCGTCGGTGGCGTCCTCCCCCTCGACCTGCTCGTCGCTGGCGTCGCCTGCAAGCGCACGCACGCCGGAGAGGTCGATGCCGAGCTCCTCGGCCGCGCGCAGCAGGTCGTCGTCCTCGTCGCGCATCTCCGCCCGCTGACCCTCCTCGGAGACCACGTTGACGTCCAGCGCCAACGACTGCATCTCCTTGAGCAGGACCTTGAACGACTCGGGGATGGACGGCTCGGCGATGTTCTCGCCCTTGACGATCGCCTCGTAGGCCTTCACGCGTCCGACCGTGTCGTCGGACTTGATCGTGAGCATCTCCTGCAGCGTGTACGCGGCGCCGAACGCCTCGAGCGCCCACACCTCCATCTCGCCGAAGCGCTGCCCGCCGAACTGCGCCTTGCCGCCGAGCGGCTGCTGGGTGACCAGGGAGTAGGGGCCGGTCGAGCGGGCGTGGATCTTGTCGTCCACGAGGTGCAGGAGCTTGAGGATGTACATGTACCCCACCGTCACCTGTTCCTCGAACGGCTCGCCCGTGCGGCCGTTGAACAGCGTCATCTTCCCCGATGCCTGCTCGCCGACGCGCCGGGACTTGTCGATGTCCATGCGGATGCGCCCCTTGTGGGCGTCCTGCCACTTGACCAGCGCGTTGTCCACGTCTTCGACCGTCGCGCCGTCGAACACCGGCGTGGACACGTACACGCGCCCGCCGCCGTTGTCGGCGCTGGCCGCCTTGTAGGCCTCCGAGCCGTCCTCGTACCAGCCCTGCGCGGCGGCCCACCCGAGGTGGGTCTCGAGGATCTGCCCGACGTTCATGCGCGAGGGCACGCCCAGCGGGTTGAGGATCACGTCGACCGGCGTGCCGTCCTCCAGGAACGGCATGTCCTGCTCCTCGACGATCTTGGAGATGACGCCCTTGTTGCCGTGGCGGCCGGCGAGCTTGTCGCCCTCGGAGATCTTGCGCTTCTTGGCGACGAACACGCGCACCAGGTCGTTGACGCCCGGCGGCAGGTCGTCGCCGTCGTCGCGCCGGAACGTCTTGACGTCGATCACCACGCCACCCTCGCCGTGGGGGACCTTCAGCGAGGTGTCGCGCACCTCGCGGGCCTTCTCCTTGAAGATCGCGCGGATCAGCTTCTCCTCGGCCGTCAGCTCGGTCTCGCCCTTGGGCGTGACCTTGCCGACGAGCAGGTCGCCGGAGATCACCTCGGCACCGATGCGCACGATGCCGCGGTCGTCGAGGTTGCGCAGCGACTCCTCCGAGCGGTTGGGGATGTCGCGGGTGATCTCCTCCTCGCCCAGCTTGGTCGTGCGCGCGTCGATCTCGTACTCCTCGATGTGGATCGAGGTCAGCTCGTCGTCCTGCACGAGGCGCTTGGACAGGATGATCGCGTCCTCGAAGTTGTAGCCCTCCCAGGACATGAACGCGACCATCAGGTTCTTGCCGAGCGCCATCTCGCCCTTGTCGGTCGACGAGCCGTCGGCGAGCACGTCGCCCTCCTTGACCTTCTGGGTGGTGTTCACGAGCGGCTTCTGGTGGATCAGGGTGCCCTGGTTGGAGCGCATGAACTTCTGCAGCTCGTACTCCTCCTTCTTGCCGTCGGCGCTCTGCACGACGATCTGGTTGGCGTCGATGTAGTCGACGGTGCCGGCGCTCTTGGCCAGCAGCACGTCGCCGGTGTCCAGCGCTGCGCGCCGCTCCATGCCGGTGCCTATCAGCGGCGCGTCGGCCTTCAGCAGCGGCACCGCCTGGCGCTGCATGTTGGAGCCCATCAGCGCGCGGTTGGCGTCGTCGTGCTCCAGGAATGGGATCATGGCGGTGGCCACCGACCAGATCTGCTCGGGCGAGACGTCGACCAGGTCCACGTCCTTGGGCCCGACGGTCACGTACTGGCCGGCCTGCGTGCGGCACAGGATCTCCGAGCCCTTCAGGCGACCGGTCTTGGGGTCCACGGGCGTGTTCGCCTGGGCGATCAGCAGCTCCTCTTCCTGGGTGGCGTCGAGGTGCTCGACCTTGTTCGTCACCACCCCGTCCTTGACCACGCGGTAGGGAGTCGTCACGAACCCGTACTCGGAGACCTCCGCGAACGAGGACAGCGAGCCGATCAGGCCGATGTTCGGCCCCTCGGGGGTCTCGATCGGGCACATGCGCCCGTAGTGGGTGGGGTGCACGTCGCGCACCTCGATCGGAGCGCGCTCGCGCGTCAGTCCGCCGGCTCCCAGCGCCGACAGGCGGCGGCGGTGGGTCAGCCCGGCAAGCGAGTTCGTCTGGTCCATGAACTGGCTGAGCTGGGAGGAGCCGAAGAACTCCTTCAGCGCCGCCACCACCGGGCGGATGTTGATGATGGTCTGCGGCGTGATCGTGTCCGCGTCCTCGGTCGTCAGGCGCTCGCGCACGACGCGCTCCATGCGGTACAGGCCGATGCGGAACGCCTCCTGGATCAGCTCGCCGACCGTGCGCAGGCGGCGGTTGCCGAAGTGCTCGTACTCGTCCAGGTGCTCGGCGACCGGCTCGCGCGGCATGCTCATGGCCTCGGCCGCGTAGTCCTTGATCTCGACCTCGGGCTCCTCGGGGATCCCCAGGATCTTGGGCAGCCGCACGAGCTCCATGATCAGAGCGACGATGTCGTCCTTGGTCAGGGTGCGAATGTCCAGGTCGGTCCCCTGTTTCAGCCGCGAGTTGAGCTTGTAGCGTCCGACGCGCGTGAGGTCGTAGCGCTTGGGGTCGAAGAACAGCTGGTTGAGCAGCGCCTTGGCGTTGTCCACGCTCGGCGGCTCGCCCGGACGCTGCTTCTTGAACAGCTCGATCAGGGCGCCCTCTTCGGTGCGGGTGGCCTCCGTGTCGGACTCGATCGTGTTGCGGATGTACAGCGAGTTGTCGAACAGCCGCAGGATCTCCTCGTCGCTGGCGTAGCCCATCGCGCGCAGCAGCACCGTCACCGGCAGCTTGCGCTTGCGGTCGATGCGCACGTACACCTTGCCCTTCTTGTCGATCTCCAGCTCCAGCCAGGACCCGCGGGCGGGCATCAGGTTGGCGATGAACACCTGCTTCTCGCGGTCCTTCGGTTCCATCAGATACGCGCCCGGGGAGCGCACCAGCTGCGTGACGACCACGCGCTCGGTGCCGTTGATGACGAACGTCCCGCGCTCGGTCATCCACGGGAAGTCGCCCATGAACACCGACTGCTCGCGGATCTCGCCGGTCTCGCGGTTGATGAACGCGACGGTCACCGTCAGGGGGCGCGCGTACGTGAGGTCCTTCTCGCGGCACTGGTCCAGCGACGCGACCGGCTCGTCGAAGACGAACTCGCCGAACTGGACGGCAAGGTTGCCGGTGTAGTCCTCGATCGGCGAGATGTCGTCGATCGTCTCGCGCAGACCGCCGCTCTGTGGGTCGGTCAGCCACGCGAACGAGCGGCGCTGGATGTCAATCAGGTTGGGAACGTCAACGGTCTTGTGCAGGCGCGCGAAGCTTCTGCGCGTCCGGAGAGCATCTGCAGCAGCCAAGAAACGACTCCTTCGGAGGGCGATACACGGGCAGAGGAGGGCGCCGAAGCGCGACTAAGAAAGATAGCACAGGCTATCGCTACCCTGAAGGGCCACCAGCGCTCACGGACCCCGCCCTTCGAGAATTCGCGTATGTGGCGCGACCTCGGCTCCTTGGACGGCTGCGGCTATTGGCTAGCGGGGCGCACTTTACCGGAAAACGCGAGGAATTGTTAGGGCCGGTTAAGACGTGCGGATCGGCGACCGCCAGGGCGACCGTCGGTGCGTGAGCCTCGTCGGGTCGAGCGTCGCGGTTTGAGCGGGGGTTGGCGGCGTGAGCGTCGTCGGAGAGCGGGTGAGCGTCACCGGCAAGCAGGCGAGCGTCGGCGTTCACTCTCGAAAAAACTCGGTATAGCGATGGCTATACAGAAGTTTTTTTCGAGATAGTGGGTCAGCTTGACCTGCGTTTGTTCCCGGCGCCCGGAAGCAGGCTGCGCAACTGCGCAAGAACGGTCCGCACGCGGTCCAGCTCAGCGCGCTCGCGTCGGTAACGCCGTATGGCGCGCTCACGACCAGCCTTCCGGGCTGCCTTCCGCGCCGCACGGGACTCGCGGGACTCCTCGCCCGTCGGTCCGGCGCTTGGGTAGGGATTGGTACCCATCCCGAGGACGTTACTATCGCGAGCTCGCGAAAGCCCACTACCTTTTCGGGCCGCGTGCAAGCATAAGCACCGCCCCAGCCAAGCGAAGCCGTCCGTCCGACGGTCGCCGCGAAGTCGCGACCGTCGGACGGACGGCGAAGCGTCGCGCTACTTGACCTCGACGCTCCCCCCCGCCTCCTCCAGTTCCTGCTTGAGCTTGTCCGCCTCGTCGCGTTCGATGCCCTCCTTGACCGGCTTGGGGGCCTCGTCGACCAGCGCCTTGGCCTCTTTCAGGCCGAGCCCGGTCGCCGCGCGCACGACCTTGATCACCTGGATCTTCTTGTCGCCGGAGGCAGTCAGGATGACGTCGACCGTGCTGCTCGCTTCCTCCTCGGCCGCAGCGCCGTCGCCGCCACCGGCGGGCGCAGCCACCGGCGCCGCCACGGCGGCCGCCGACACGCCGAACTCCTCCTCGAGCGCTTTGATCCGCTCTGCGAGCTCGAGCACCGAAATGCCCTTCAGCTCCTCGATCCAATCCTGTGTGCTGGTAGCCATTTGCGTCAGTCCTCCTTGGTGGGGTTCGTCTCGGCGTCCTCCGGCTGGGCCTCAGCCGAGACGTCCGCCTCGTTGTCGTCTGCTTGCGCCGGCTCGTCCTGTCTGTCCTCCGCGATGGAGGGCTCCGGCTCAGTCTTGGTGTCCGCCTCAGCGGCGGCGGGCGCCTCGGCCTCGGCCTCGGGCTCGGGCTCCGCAGCCGTCGGGGCCTCCTCGGCCTCTGTGGGCGCCTCCGCCTCCGTAGCGGCCTGCGCCTCTGTCGCGGCCTCGGCCTCGGCACTCGCCTCGACCGCCGGTGCGCCATCAGCTTCGGCCGCGGCGGCCCCGGACTCGGCCGTGTCGGCCTCCCCCAGGTCCGCGGGCGCGTCGCCGGCGAGGATCTCGCCTGACTCCTTCTTCTCGCGCACCTGGCCGAGCGCGACGGCCAGTCCGCCGAGCAGCCCGCCGAGCGAGCGCACGAGCCCGCCGATGGGCGAGGCGACGACGCCGACGAGCTGGCCGTAGAGCACTTCGCGCGAGGGCAGGCGCGAGAGCGAGCGGATCTGCTCGACGTCGAGCTCCTGGCCTTCCATCAGCCCGCCCTTGAACGGCAGCAGCTGGGTTGCGCGCGCGTAGTCGGCGATCGCCTTGGCGGCGGTGGCGACGTCGCCGCGCACGAACGTCAGCGCGGTCGGCCCGGACAGGAAGTCCTTGAGCGACTGCGCGCCCGCCTGGTCGGCGGCGCGCTCGGTGAGCGAGTTCTTGACCACCTTGAACGTCGCGTCGGACTCGCGCAGCTTGGCGCGCAGCTCGGCCACCTGCGCGACGGAGATGCCGCGGTAGTCGACCGCGAAGATCGCGTCGGACTCGTCTATGTGGCTGGCGATCTCGGCGATCGCCACGGCCTTCTGGTCTCGGTTCATGGGGCTCCTGTCCCGGTCCTCTGCCGCGGCCGCCGATGCTCGATCGGTACGCGACTGCCGGGGGTCTCTGGTGGCCTGTGGTGGGAGTGACGCTAGGCGGCGATGGTAGCCGCGGGCGCCTCCTCGATGATTTCACGTGTCTTGCTCGAGTCCACCTTGACGCCCGGACCCATGGTCGAGGCGATGGTGATCGAGCGCAGATAGCGGCCTTTGGCTGCCGACGGCTTGGCGCGGATCAGCTCTTCGATCACCGCCGCGTAGTTCTCCAGCAGCTTGCGGTCGTCGAAGCTGACCTTGCCGATCACCAGGTGGACGATGGCCGTGCGGTCGGTGCGGTACTCGACCTTGCCCGACTTGGACTCTTCGACCGCTTTGCCGACGTCCATGGTCACGGTGCCGACTTTCGGGTTGGGCATCTTGCCGGACGGCCCGAGGATGCGTCCGAGCTGGCCGACGACGGACATCATGTCGGGCGTCGCGATCGCCACGTCGAAGTCGTCGAAGCCCTCCTGGATCCGTTTGGCGAGATCCTGCGCGCCAACCACGTCGGCGCCCGCCTCCTCGGCCTCGCGCGCCTTCTCGCCCTGCGCGAACACGGCGACCTTCACGTCCTTGCCCAGGCCGTTCGGCAGGGCGATGGTGCCGCGCAGCTGCTCGTCCGCGTGACGCACGTTCAGGCCCGTGCGCACGTGCACCTCGACCGTCTCGTCGAACTTGGCGCTGCCGAGGCTGCGCACCAGCGCGACCGCCTCCGCCGGCTCGTACTCGCGCTCGCGGTCGACCTTCGTCAGCACGTCCGAGTAGCGCTTGCCGTGGCTCACGAGGCCACCTCCACGCCCATCGACCGCGCCGTGCCGGCGATGATCTTGGCGGCCTGCTCGACGTCGTGGGCGTTCAGATCCTCGAGCTTGCGCTCGGCTATCTCCCGCAGCTGCGCCTGGGTGATCGTGCCGACCTTCACGCGGTTGGGCTCGCCCGAGCCCTTGCCGATCTTGAGCGCCTGACGGATCAGCACAGCCGCCGGCGGCGTCTTGGTGACGAACGTGAACGAGCGATCCTCGTACACCGTGATCACGACCGGGATGACCGTCCCGGTTTCGCTCTGCGTCTGCGCGTTGAACGCCTTGCAGAACTCCATGATGTTGATCCCGTGCTGGCCCAGCGCAGGGCCGACCGGCGGGGCGGGGCTCGCCTGCCCGGCGTTCGCCTGCAGCTTGATCGTCGTCAGAACCTTCTTGGCCATCTCAGAGCTTCTTTACCTGATCGAATTGCACTTCCACGGGTGTCTCCCGCCCGAAGATAGATACCAGCACCTTCAACCGCGCCGCGTCCTCGTTGATCTCGGAGATCTCTCCTGAGAAGTCTGACAGCGGGCCGGAGACCACCTTGACGGACTCGCCGATCGTGAACTGGGCGCGCGTGCGGGTGGCGGTGGCGACCTCCTTGTGCAGCAGGCGATCGACCTCGCCCTGGGTGAGCGCCACCGGCTCCTGCGAGGCGCCGACGAACCCAGTCACACCGGGCGTTCCCTTGACCACCCCCCATGAGTCCTCGTTGAGCTCCATGTTCACGAGCACGTACCCCGGCATCGTGCGCTTCTCGACGGTGACCTTCTGGTTGTCCTTCATCTCGGACACCGATTCCGTGGGCACGACCACGCTGCGCACGGCCCGCTGCTGCCCGAGCGACACCACCCTGTGCTCGAGGTTGTGCTTGACCTTGTTCTCGTGACCCGAGTATGTGTTTACGACGTACCAGCGAAACATTCAGGCTCAGCGTTCCTTACAGGACGAATTCGACGATTTCCTTGGCGATGGTGTCCGCCAGGAGAAGATAGAGACCCGCGATCACCACGAACCCGACGACCACCGCCGTCGCCTGGGTGACCTGACGGCGGTCGGGCCACTGCACGCGCTGCAGCTCCGCCCAGCTGGCGCGCAGGAAGCCGATCGCGCGATTGCCGCCCCGCAGGGGAGCGCCCGACGGGCGCTCGACCTCATCGCCGCCGCCCGCGCCGCCGCCGCCGGTTCCGCCAGCGCCGCCCGGACCGCCCGGACCGGCAGGCTCCTGGAGCGCGTCCTCGGTCTCGATGCCAAACGCGCTTTCGTCGACCACGTCCGGCGCCGCCGGCATGCCGCCGGCGCCACGGACGAGCGCCGCGTCGAACTCGTCGACATCCGCCGAGGCGTGATCCAGCGCAGCGGGCACGTCGGCGCGCTCGAGCTCGCCCGGAAGGGCGGTGCCGGCGGACGTCTGATCGGGCGACGCCGCCCCTTCGGGGTGGGCGCCGTTCGGCGCGCCGTCCCGGCTGGCGCCCCTGCGGACGGCCGCGCCACCGCCGCGTTGGCGGCGCTGCTTTGCACGTTTGCGGTCACGAGCCACGACAGCGCTCCCGCGCTAACGGGTCTCCCTGTGGCTGGTGTGCTTGCGACACCAGCGGCAGTACTTGCGCAGGGTGATCCGGTCGGGGTTGTTGCGCTTGCTCTTGTTTGTCTGGTAGTTGCGATGCTTGCACTCCTCGCAGGCGAGGGTGACAGCGATTCGAACGTCTCCGCGGGCCATGATCAGAAATCCCTGCGTCGTTGTTGGACAGCGGCTCCGGGCGAAGAAAAACCCCGCCCAGGCGCGAGGTGCAAGCAGTCTAGCGCGCTTGCGTCGCCGTGACCAGCGCGCCGGAGGCGACCCTTGACGGCGTCCGGGCCAACCGCGAAGCTCGTGCCGCGCAAACGTCGCTCCGTTGGCCACCGCGCCAGCCAACCCATCCCTGAACAGAAGGAGACACGCGCCATGCCCCTGCCCGAGCCGATCCCCGTGAGCGCCGCCGACGAGTCGTTCGCGGGCGTCACCTACCACATCCGCGGCGAACTGGTTCCCGAGCTGCAGATCGACATCAGCGGGCAGGCGGTGATGTTCGAGCACCACGTGCTGCTGTGGAAGGAGACCCAGCTGAACGTCGAGCTGAAGAAGCTGCCCGGCGCGGTCAAGCGCAAGATCGCCGGCCTGGAGTTCTTCGTCACGCGCACCTCCGGCACGGGGCGGATCGCCTTCTCGCGCGACTCCGCAGGACAGTGCGTGCCCATGCACCTGAGCCAGGGCGAAGGGCTGGACGTGCGCGAGCACCAGTTCATCGCCGCCACCGACAACCTCGACTACAGCTTCGAACGGATCAAGGGCGTGCAGAACATGCTGCTGGGCGGATCGGGCATCTTCATGGACAAGTTCCGCGCCACCAGCGGCGACGCGCTGGTGTGGCTGCACGGGCACGGCAACGTGTTCCTCGTCAACCTCGGCGACGGCGAGCAGCTCGACGTGGAGGCCGGCGCGTGGCTGTACAAGGACCCCACCGTCAGCCTCGAGGCGGTCACCATGGGCCTGAAGACGGGGATCATGGGCGGCGGCGGCAAGCTCACGTGGAACCGCTTCACCGGCCCCGGGCGCCTGGCCATCCAGACCATGTTCATCGCCCCCATGGAGAGCGAGGGGGCCACCGGCAACAACGCCCAGGCCGCGACCGCCGGCGGGCTCGCCGGCGCGCTCATCGGGGGCCTCACGCGCGGCTAGTGGGTCGTCCATAAACGTTGCGCCTGTAACTCGGTTACTCATGCTGCGATGAGTAGGCGGCGTTCGGCTTGGATTAGTCGGCGGTCGCGGTGGGGTCCGTTGCGGTAGCGGATGTGCTCGGCCATCGCAGTGGCGAGCGTCTCCCAGTCGGGGTAGTCGGCATTCTTGACGACGAACTCGCCGATCGCCCAGAAGTGGCACTCGATGCGGTTCAGGAAGCTCGCGTAGGTGGGCGTGAAGACGAGCTCCACGTTGTTGTTCTCGGCCCATTCGCGGATCGCCTCGGTCTTGTGGGTGGAGAGGTTGTCCATGACCAGGTAGATCCGCAGCTTGGCGTCGTAGCGCATCCGGATCTGCTTGAAGAACGCGAGGACCTCTCCCGCGTTCTTGTGCTCGCGCAGGCGGCCGTGCAGCCGGTCTGCGTGCACGTCGTAGGCAGCGAACAGGTAGCGCACGCCGTGGCGGCGCTTGTAGGTCGCACGCAGCCGTCCTGGTAGCCGCTGGGGCGCCCAGCCAGTGCCGTGGTGGGGGATCAGCTGGATCGGGCCCATCTCGTCGAAGCAGACGATGACCCCGTTCTCGGGTTTGGCTCTGTAGAGGCACAGCACACGCTCGGCCTTGGACCGGAACTCCGGGTCCGGGCTCCACTTCCACGAGCGTGTGCGCTGATGGGATAGGCCCGCGTCGATCAGCAGCTGACGCAGCGCCTCGCGGCTGAGCAGGATGCCCATCTCCGCCAGGTGCGGCGCGAGCTTCGAGAGTGACCAGCGCGTCAGCGGGACACCCTGCGTGTCGGGGCGGGCGCGCGCGACCGCGACGATCCGGTCACGCTCGCAGGGCGTCGTCTTCTTGGGGCGCCCGCCCCGATAGTCAGGGTCAAGCGAGTCAAAGCCCTCCTCGTTGAAAGCATGGATCACCTTGCGCACATGCGACTCGTCCGTGCGCATCAACCTCGCGATCTCCGGCGCGCTCATCAACGTCGCCGACGCCAGCACGATCATCGCTCGCTGACGCTTGGCCTGATACTTCGCGCGTTTGGAAATCGACTTCAGTCGCGCACCCTCCTGCGGGGAAAGCTCGCGCACAAACACCTCTGGCGGACGCATCACCACCTCCTGGCTCGGGGACACACCCCCCAATTCGCCAAAAGACACAAGTTTCCGGTCAAACGTTTACGGACGACCCACTAGGGCTACTCGTACAGAGTCAGCGTCGCCAGGATCACGTACAGCGCCACCAGCGCCCAGCCCTCGAATTCGGCCGCCTCGCCGTCGCCGGTCACCTGCCACAGGGCCAGCGCGGTCAGCGCCAGCGCGCCTATGTACACCGGCGCCAGCGCGAACGTCAGCGTGGTCTTCAGCGCGAACGACACCAGCACGAGCGCCGGGAACAGGAACGCCGCGATCTGCGCCACCGAGTTTTTGACCACCGAGATGGCCAGGTCCGAGCGGCGCTTGAACGCGAGCACCAGCCCCGCGGTGTTCTCGACCGCGTTGCCAGCGATCGCCACGATCACCAGGCCGGCGAACGCCTGCGAGATGTGCAGGATCACGATCGCCGGCTCCAGGCCGTTGACGAACCAGTCCGACACGAACGCCGACGCCGTGCCCGCCACGACCAGCAGCACCACGGTCAGCCCCAGCGACAGGCGCGGCCCGGGACGCTCGGCGATGCCGGCCGCCTGGGGATCGCCGGACGCCGGGGCGTCCCCGCCCGCATCCTCGCTCGCGGCGCTCGGCATCGCATCGCTCGCCCCGGGCAGGCTGTCCGAGCGCAGGTACGGCACGACCCACGTCATGTACACGATCAGCAGGCAGATCGCGCCGATGATCGAGATCGCCTTCACGTGGTGGCTGGCGGGGTCGTGCGCGGCCAGCGACAGGCCGAGCAGCACGATGATGAACACCGTCACCTGCAGCAGCGTCGCCGTGTCCCTGGGCAGGCGCTTGGAGAAGTGCATCAGCCCGTCGGGCGAGCGGCGGGCGCCGACGACGATCACCAGGCCGAGGACCAGCAGCGCGTTCGCCAGCACCGAGCCGATGATCGCCGTCTGCGCGACCACCAGCTCGCCCTTCTGCAGCGCGAACACCACCACGAACAGCTCCGGCAGGTTGCCGAGCGTCGACTGCATCATCCCCGTCACCCCCGGCCCGAAACGCTCGCCCAGCTGCTCGGTGGCGAACGACACCACCCACGCCAGGCCCGCCAGCGCCAGCGTCGCCACCGCGAAACGGGGGACCGCCGCCCACGCGCCGTAGTCGGCCAGGCCCGCCAGCACGGTGAGCACGGCGATCGCCAGCAGGACTGAGCGCTCGAGGGGAGTTGTGCCGGCCATGGCGCGCCAGCGACAATAACCCTCCCTGCCGATACCCTGCTCGTCTCGCATGCGCCTGGCCACCTTCCTGCCCCCCGCTTCCACCACTCCCCGCGCCGGCGAGGTACGCGGCGAGCCAGGCCAGGAGCGCGTGTACGCGCATGCCCTGGAGGAGCTGACCGTGCTCGACCGCCTGGCCGACCCCGAGGCGGTGCCCGTGGAGGGTCCCGCGTGGGCGCTCGAGGAGGTCACGCTGCTGGCGCCCGTGCCCACGCCCAGGGCGATCTTCGGCATCGGCCTGAACTACGCCGACCACGTGCGCGAGACCGGCGGCGAGGCGCCCGAGCAGCCGCTCGTGTTCATGAAGCTGCCCTCCTCGGCCGCCCCGCCCAACGCCCCCGTGCACTGCCCGAGCGTCGTCACGCGCCTGGACTACGAGGGCGAGCTGGCGGTCATCATGGGGCCCGGGCGCGCCGTCGCCGGCTACGCCGTCGCAGACGACGTCACCGCGCGCGACCTGCAGGGCCGCGAGCCGCAGTGGACGCGCGCGAAGGGCGCCGACGGCTTCTGCCCGTACGGCCCCTGGATCACCACCGCCGACGAGGTTCCCGACCCGCACGCGCTGACCCTGCGCACGTGGGTCAACGGCCAGCTGCGCCAGGACTCCAACACCTCCAACCTGATCTTCTCCGTGCCCGAGCTGATCGAGTTCATCTCCCAGACCTGCACGCTGCACGCCGGCGACGTGATCCTCACCGGCACCCCCTCCGGCGTCGGCATCGGCCAGGACCCGCCCGCGTTCCTCGCCACCGACGACGTCGTGCGCATCGAGATCGAGCGACTGGGCGCGATCGAGCACGCCGTCGCGTAGCGCTGCGATCGAGCGCGCGCGGGGCCGCGCCGCCCTCAGTGGCTCTCGAGCACGCGGTCGATCAGGCCGTACTCGAGCGCCTGCTCGGCCGTGAAGAAGCGGTCGCGCTCCATGTCTCCCCGTACCTGTTCGGTCGGTTTGCCCGTGTGCTCGGCGTAGATCTCGTCGATCCGCGCGCGCACCTTCAGGATCTCGCGCGCGTGGATCTCGATGTCCGTCGACTGCCCTTCGAAGCCAGCCGACGGTTGGTGGATCAGGATCCGCGAGTTCGGCAGCGCCGCGCGCTTGCCGTGCGCCCCCGCCGCCAGCAGCAGCGAGCCCATCGACATCGCCACGCCCACGCACATCGTCGCGATGTCCGGCTTGACGAACTGCATCGTGTCGTACACCGCCAGCCCCGAGTAGATCGAGCCGCCCGGCGAGTTGATGTACAGCGAGATGTCCTTTTCCGGGTCCTCGCTCTCCAGGTGCAGCAACTGCGCCACCACCAGGTTCGCCACCTGATCGTCGATCGGTGTCCCCAGGAAGATGATCCGCTCGTTGAGCAGCCGCGAATAGATGTCGAACTCGCGCTCGCCGCGCGCCGTGCGCTCTATCACCATCGGGATCAGTGGCATGGCTCCAACCCTAGCGGCTCCGCCCGGCCGCTCCCGCCCGCGCCACCCGCGGTGCCGCCTCCGCCCGCGCCTACGCGTCCGCCGCGCCGCCCCGCCCGCGCGTCCGCCGTGCCGCCTCGCCCCCGCGCCCGCCGTGCCGCCCCCCGCCGGCGCCCGCGCATCCGCCGTGCCGCCTCGCCCGCGCCGTCTGTCTCCTCTCGAAAGTTCTGTCTAACCATGGTCATACAGAAGTCCGGCGTTTGGTCACCACGGGCCGTTCAGCAAGCATTTACGCTCTGGCGTGCGCTGTCTTTAGGACGCTGGTGCACAATCTCCACAGCCTCAGTCCCCCCACGACCGAGTCCCCCACGACCGAATCCCCGTACGCGCGCAAAGGACATCATGTTCCGCAGACACAAGAAGAGGCTCCTGACAGGCGTCGCCGTCGTCGCCGTTCTCGCCGGCGTGACCGCCGCGGTTGTGATGGCCGCACAGCCGGGCGCCGATCGTCACGGGGGCGGTACGCTCGCGACCGCGGCCGGCTATCTCGGCTTGAGCCAGGCACAGCTGCGCAGCGAGCTGCAGTCGGGCAAGTCTTTGGCGGAGATCGCCAACGCGACCGGCGGCAGGTCCTCAGCGGGCCTGATCGCCGCGCTCGAGACCGCCGGAAAGCAGAAGCTGGCCACCGCCGCGGCCAGGCTGCCGATGCGGGTCACAGCAGAGGTCGACCGCGTGGGTGGCCGGGATCGCACGCTGGCAGCGGCGGCGGGCTACCTCGGTGTGAGCGAATCCGAGCTCCGCGCCGAGCGGCGCTCGGGTGAGACGCTCGCGCAGATCGCCAAGGCAACGAGCGGCAAGTCCGAAGCGGGCCTGATCGAAGCACTCGTCGCGGCCAGGAAGGCGAGGATCGCGGCCGAGGTCAAGGCGGGCGCGATAACGCAGGCGCAGGCCAACCAAGCCCTCCCCGACCTGGCCAGCCGCGTGACCGCCCAGGTCAACCGCGCTCGGCGCGCGCACGGGTCCCGCCTGACGGCCAGCGGCCGCAGGCGCCGATCGAGTCTGAGCGCCAGCGCACCGGCCGGCGCACCGTAACCGCGCGCTACAGATTGACCGACCGCATCCCCTGCTCGTCGTAGCGCGCGCCGGCGGCCGTTGGGACCGTGTCGGCGATCCGCCGCACCTCCTCGGCGCTCAGCTCGACGTCCGCCGCGGCCACGTTCTCCTCCAGGTAGGACACGCGCTTGGTGCCGGGGATCGGGACGATGTGCTCGCCACGATGCAGCACCCACGCCAGCGCCAGCTGCCCCGGCGTGATGCCCTTCTCGGCCGCCAGCTCGCGCACGCGCTGCACCAGGCCGGCGTTGTGCTCGAGGTTCTCGCCGCTGAAGCGCGGCGCGTAGCGGCGGAAATCGCCCTCGTCCAGCTCCTCCGGCGAGGTGAAGCGTCCGGACAGGAAGCCGCGTCCGAGCGGCGAGTAGGCCACCAGGCCGATCCCGAGCTCCTCCAGCGTGGGCAGGATGTCGGGCTCGACGTCGCGCGTCCACAGCGAGTACTCCGTCTGGACGGCCGTGATCGGGTGCACCGCGTGCGCGCGGCGGATCGTCGCCGCGCTCGCCTCCGACAGCCCCAGGTGACGGACCTTGCCCGCGGCGACCAGCTCCGCCATCGCGCCGACGGTGTCCTCGATCGGCGTGTTCGGGTCGACGCGGTGCTGGTAGTACAGGTCGATGCGATCGACGCCAAGGCGCTGCAGCGACGCGTCGCACGCCGAGCGCACGTACTCCGGGCGGCCGTCTATCGAGCGGATCGGAGGCCCGCCGGCCGCCCCGGGCTCGATCTTGATGCCGAACTTGGTCGCCAGGAACACCTCGTCGCGGCGACCTTTGATCGCACGCCCGACCAGCCGCTCGTTGGTGTGCGGCCCGTACATGTCCGAGGTGTCCAGGAAGTTGCACCCGAGCTCCAGCGCGCGGTGGATCGTCCGCAGCGCCTCGCCTTCGTCGGCCGCGCCGTAGAACGCCGACATGCCCATGCAGCCGAGGCCGATCTCCGAGACCTCGGGGCCGTCCGGTCCGAGCGTGCGAGTGTTCATGGCGCTTCCTTTCGATCGATTCCAGTCCCCGGCGCCTCCGGGTATATCAAGCCCGGCGCTGCCCTCCGGCCACGCCTGCGCGGAAGTCCGGCGCCGCCCTCCGGCCACGCCTGCGCGGATAAGCTCAGCGGTGGTGTTCCCGCTCAACCTGCCCAACCTGCTGACCGTGCTGCGAATCATGCTCGTGCCCGCCCTGGTGGTGGCCCTGTTGGGCAACACGCCCGGTGGTGACGTGATCGCCGCGGTGGTGTTCGCGCTCGCCTCGCTTACGGACTTCGTCGACGGCTACCTGGCGCGCGCGCGCGACTCGATCACCACGTTCGGCAAGCTCATGGACCCGCTCGCCGACAAGCTGCTGATCGTCGCCGCGCTGATCTCGCTGGTGTCCCTGCACCGGCTGGCCGCGTGGGTGGCGATGGTGATCATCACGCGCGAGCTCGCCGTCACCGTCCTGCGCCTCGGCGCCACCCAGGCGGGCGTGGTCATGGCCGCGAGCATGTTCGGCAAGGTCAAGACCTGCCTGCAGATAGTCGCCATCCTCGCGGTCATCGCCGTGCACGGGCAACCTGCGTGGGTGACCGCGCTGCTGTACCTGGCCGTGCTCGTGACCGTGCTGTCCGGGCTGGACTACTTCTTCGGCCTGCGCCGGCGGATGGCGCAGATCCACGCGCCCGCCGACGGCTGACGCGGGCGCCGGTCAGACGGCTGGCACCGGGTCCGGTCATTGCTCCGTGAAACTCGGTATAGCAATCGCTATACGACGCGTGGCGCCGCGCCCGCGTTGAGCCACTCCCCGAGCGTCGTCTGGTGGGCACTCGGAACGCCCGATTCGATCTCGGCGCGCAGCTCCGAGAGCAGGCCGTGGCGCTCGGCGACGACGTTGTGCTGGTGGATCGTCTCGAGGTTCTCCTGGCGGGCTGAGACGAAGCTCGCACCGTCGAGGTCCGCGAACGCGCGCACCACGCCGGCGACCATCTCGCGCACGCAGTCCTCGACGAAGCGCGGCCGACGGTGGGCCTTCTCCACCACCTCCACCTCGTCCGAGCGCTTCATCAGCTCGTAGATCTCCGAGGACATGCTCGCCTCCGCGATCTCCAGCAGCGTGGCCGCGTCGATCTCGCTCGCGCACTCCTCGGTGCAGCCGATGTGCAACGTCGCCAGCCCGCGCTGGTTGTGGGTGGCGATTGGCACGCTCTCGAGGATCCGGTCGATCTGCTCGGGGGAGAAGTCCTGCGCGACCAGCCGCTCTCTCGCGCGCGCGGTGACCAACTCCTGCGCGCACGGGCACGCGGTCATGCCGGTGGCCGACACCCCGACCGTGCGACGGGTCCCGTGCTCGAAGGCGACCGCGCGCCCGTGGAGCGTGTAGATCTCCTGGGTCTGCACGCCGGAGACCGGCGCCGGCTTGTGCTCGGGATAGCGCGCCGCGATCGTCACCTCCGCACGCTCCGCGCCCTGGCGCGCGCGCACAAGCTCGGCGATGTTCCGGGCCAGCGTCTCGGCCCGGAACTGAGATCCGCTGAGCACGACCTCGCCGATCGCCTCGTTGACCACCTCGTCGAAGCGGGACATGTGCGCGCCCTTCTGGTTGCCGCTGAGGTCCACGAAGCAGTCCAGGCGCGCGAGAAACAGCTCGTCGCGGATGCGCACGACCTTTTCGACCCCTGTGACTCCCACGCGCGAGAGCCCCACCGGAATACCCGGCTGGCGCGCCTGCACGTCGTCGCCGGAGCCCCTGATGGGAGACAGCGTGGAGGTCGTCCGTGTCGCCCGCACCGCGGCCAAGCGTAGCGCGCGCATGGCCCCAGGCTGGCGAGCGAGTCGGGCGTCCGCGGTAGCCGTGCCCCTCGACTGCCAATTCTGGTATCACTCGACACTCAACTCATCGAGCAGAGCAACGCACAGGAGGCATCGCAGGGCTGGGGAGGACGGGGCGGGTCACACGCCCCGATGGGAGCCGGATGGGTCGTTGGGAGGCCAGTTGAGCGAGAAGCTTGTCGGTCTGTTGACAGCCACGGACACAGCCGTGGTCGAGCTGGAGGAGTTGCAGGGGATCATCGCCGAGTCCCACGAGCGGGGTTTCACGACCGCGCACGCGCTCGCCGCGGCGTTGGACGAGGCCGAGCTCTCCGGTCAGCAGGCCCAGGATCTCCTCAGCTACCTGGAGGAGCACGGGATCGACGTCCTCGACCGCGAGGAGCACGGGCGCGAGCTGGCGGAGCCCGAGCCCGAGCTCGCGGAGCGCCCGCAGGCGGGCGAGGCCGAGCTGGAGGTCGATGAGGGCAGCGAGCACGTCCACGACCTGCACGCGCACCTCGAGGAGCTCGCGCTGAAGGGCGCGGAAAAGCGCCAGGAGGTCGATCTGACGGTCGAGCCGAGCCTGGACTCGCTGCGCCTGTACCTGCGATCGATCGGTCGCGTGCCGCTGCTGAGCGCCGAGGAGGAGGTGGCGCTGGCCAAGCGCATCGAGCGCGGCGACGTCGCCGCCAAGCAGCACATGGTGGAGGCCAACCTGCGCCTGGTCGTGTCGATCGCCAAGGGCTACGTCGGCCGCGGGCTGACGCTTCTGGACCTCATACAGGAGGGCTCGCTGGGGCTGATCCGGGCGGTCGAGAAGTTCGACTATCGCCGCGGCTACAAGTTCTCCACGTACGCCACCTGGTGGATCCGCCAGGCGGTCACGCGCTCGCTCGCCGACAAGGGCCGCACGATCCGCATCCCCGTGCACATGGTCGAGCGGCTGAACAAGCTCATCCACGCCGAACGGCGGCTGATCCAGCAGCTCGGCCGGGAGCCGAGCGCCGCGGAGCTCGCGGCAGAGCTCGGCTGCCCGGTGCGCGAGGTGCGCGACATCATGCGCATCACCCAGCAGCCGATCTCGCTGGAGAAGCCCGTCGGCGAGGAGGACGACTCGGCGCTCGCGGACTTCGTCGAGGACGTCTCCGCGGAGTCGCCGTTCGAGATCGCCTCCGAGGCCCTGCGCCGCGAGAGCGTCATGCGCGTGCTCGCGTCCCTGCCCCGGCGCGAGCGCGAGGTGATCGAGATGCGCTACGGCATCGTCGGCGGGCGCTCGCGCACGCTGGAGGAGGTCGGCCGCGCCTTCAACATCACCCGCGAGCGCGTGCGCCAGATCGAGAACCGCACGCTCAAAAAGCTGCAGACGCTCCCCGAAGCCCAGCGCCTGCGCGAGGCGTCGTAGACTTCCCGCCACCCCGGCGGGGTTCCCGAGCGGTCAAAGGGGACGCGCTGTAAACGCGTTGGCTCTGCCTTCGGAGGTTCGAATCCTCCCCCCGCCATTTTGAAGGTTCGAGGTGCTCCACGCCATCAGGACAGAGCGCCGACCTCGATCTTGTCGAGGCGACCAGGACGGTTCGCGGTTCCCCCCCTACGGCTACGGGATGCTGAGGAAGAAGTCCTGGCGCACGGTGTGGCCGGGCGGGATGACCACGGCCTCGGATTCCTTCGGGTGCACTCCGTTGCTAGTCGCGTTCAGGAAGGTGCCGGTGATCGTGTACGAGCCGGCCGGCAGCGGGATTTCGACGAAGTGGCCGCTGGTGGAGGTCTGTGTCGCCACGACCTGCCCGCTTGCGTTGGTCACTTCCACCGTGCCGGCTCCGGGCGGCGGGGCTGGGAGCTTGCACGCTGGGTCTGAGAACCGGCGGTCATCCGGACCGCCGACCAGAAAGAAGCCGCTGACCAGCTCCGTTGGCCCCGGAGTAACGAACGGCTCCTTGAGTTCCGGGGCGTACGCCGCTTCGCGGCGGCAGAAGGGGTTGAGCCAGACCGTCACACTCGCGGAACGCCCGCCGCGCGCGGGCGATTGGCGCTCGACGGTCTGGACTTCGGCTTCTTCGAGCGCAGAACCCTCCACGCGCAGCTTGCAACGGGCGTGCGCGGCGCGCTCACGAGCGACGCTGAGCGTAAGCCCGGTGAGCCTGGGAACGTGGCAACCCCTGCCCATCGTCATGGCTTGGTGGGCAGACGCGTTCCCCGGCACCGCGCACAGCAACATCGCAGCCACGACCAGCGCGCGATGCAGCTCGGCTCGCGTCATGACCTAAACGTAGCATCGAGGCCCGCGCCCAGGGTAGACCTCACGCTCGCCCCGCCATGCGATCGCCGGCCGGCTCCCGACGCTCGTCAGGCGACCGGCTGGAGGACTGCGACGGTGTCCGTGTCGGCGACCGGCGCGCGCCTTGCGGGGCCGCGGTCGACGGGAGCGATGCTCACGTCCGGCCACGGCGGGCCCGGGCGGCTGAGGTAGAAGCCCTGCACCAGCGGCACGCCCAGCCGGCGCACCATCTGCAGCTCGGCGCGCGTCTCGATCCCCTCGGCGACGAGCAGGCTGCCGACCTGCTTGGAGTACCCCGCCAGCGCCCCCACGAGCGCGGCGCGCTCGTTGTCGGTGTCGATCCCGCTCACCAGCGAGCGGTCGAGCTTGAGGTAGCTGGGGCGCACGGTGGTGATCTGCCGCAGTCCGGAGTAGCCGGCGCCCATGTCGTCGACGGCCAGGCGCGCGCCGCGCGCGCGCAACGGCTGGATCGCACTCAGGAGCTGCATGTCGCCCCGCACGAGCGTCTCCTCGGTGATCTCGACTATCAACCCGCTGAGATCGTCGGGAAGGCCGTCGCCGGCGTCTTCCAGCATCGCCACGGTGGACGGTTCGAGCAGCACCGCGACGGACAGGTTGACCGACAAACTGGTGTCGGGCGGACGTCGAGCGAGCAGCTCGAGCCCCACGCGCAGGCATGCCCGCTCGAGGGCCGGGCGCTCTCCCAGCTCCTCCGCCAGCGAGAACCAGTGCAGCGGGCTGCCGTCCAGGCGCGGCCGATCGAAGCGCGCCAGCGCCTCGTACGCGCGCGCCATGCCGGTGCGCGTGTCGACGATCGGCTGGACGACCATCGTCAGGCCCTCGCCGGCGATCAGCCGCGCGATCTCAGCGCGGGCGCTCGCAGCCTCCTCGGCGCCGAGGCTCGCCGTCGCTCCGTGCGCCGCGCGCGGGTCGCCGGCGGGGACGGGCTCGCCGCGGTCGGCCATGCGCGCGGCGATATCTCCCGCCAGCAGCAGCGTCTCGGCGCTCTCGGCCTGCGTGCGCGCCTGTCTGAGCAGGTGGTTGAGCTCGCGCGTGAGCCTCCCGCTGGTCAGCAGCAGCGCGACGGTCGCGACGCACATGGCCGCGTATTCGCCGCTCACGGAGCCGTAGCGGGCTGCTGGCAGCGCCAGCGCGCCGAGCACGACATAGCGCCCGAACCAGTGCACACGTCCGCCGCGTGCGAGCACGCCGCTGGCGACCGCCACCAGCCACAGGATGCCGAGCACGCTCACCCGCTGGCCGCCCAGGCCGACGATCAGGATGCCGGCCGCTCCGGACAGCGACTCCTCGACGCTCAGCCACGACACGCGCGCTCCGGCGAGCTGGACCACGGAGGTGAGCCCGATCAGCGTGAAGCCCGCCAGTCCGAGCGCCGGGTGAGGCAGCAGCCGCGGCTGGGCGAGGATCACGGCCACGCCGATGATGCCCATGGCGATCCGCGTGCAGGCGGCGGTCTGGCGCGCGCGCAGGACGTGATCGTCACGCTCTATCGGGATTGCGCCGTCGAGCAGGTCCATCGTCGTTGATTCGTCCAGCCGAGCCGGCGCCTTGACCGCCGAGAGCATGATCTAGACGCCTGGACGTGGCAGTACGACGCCGACCGGACGAAACGCAAGGATGCAAACATGAGCGCTGTGGCGAGCACGCACGAGAACGGCATCGAGGTCGACGGGCTGATCCGCGACTTCAAGGGCGGCGTGCGCGCGGTCGACGGGATCGACCTGCGCGTGGCGCCCGGGGAGATCTACGGCTTCCTCGGACCCAACGGCGCGGGCAAGTCGACGACCGTGCTGGTGCTGACGACGCTGCTGCCGCCCACCGCCGGCAGCGCGCGCGTGGCGGGGCTGGACGTCGTGCACCAGGGCGCGGCGGTGCGGCGCGCGATCGGCGCCTCTCTGCAGGAGTCGGCGCTCGACCCGTTCCTGACCGGCCGCGAGCACATGCGCCTGCAGAGCGCGCTGCACGGCCTGGGCAGGGCCGACAGCGAACAGCGCGGCAGCGAGCTGCTGGCGCGGGTCGGGCTGACGGACGCGGCCGACCGCAAGGTGGGCGGCTACTCGGGCGGCATGAAGCGCCGCCTGGACCTCGGCCTGGCGCTGGTGCACCGCCCGCGGCTGCTGTTCCTGGACGAGCCGACCACCGGCCTGGACGTGCAGAGCCGCACGGCGCTGTGGGACGAGGTCCGCCGGCTGGCTGGTGAGGGGGTGACGGTGTTCCTGACCACCCAGTACCTCGAGGAGGCAGACGTGCTGGCCGATCGCGTGGGAATCATCGATCGCGGCAGGATCGTTGCCGAGGGCACGCCGGCGGAGCTGAAGGCGGCGATCGGCCGGCCGAGCGTCGAGGCCGTCCCGGAGGACCCGGGCGACCAGCAGCGCGTGGCCGCGCTGCTGCACCGCTTCGGCGAGGACGCGGCGGCGTCGCCGGGCGGAGTGGCCGTGAGGCTGCCCACGGGCGTGAGCGACCTCGCGGAGATCGTCCGCACGCTCGACTCCGAGGGCGTGCGCATCGCCGACCTGCGACTGCACGCGCCCACCCTCGACGACGTGTTCCTGGCCAAGACCGGGCGTTCGCTGGAGGGCGCCGGGGCACCGAGCGCGGGCGCACCGAGCGGAGGCGCCGGGACACCGAGCGCGGGCGCACCGAGCGCGAGCGCGGGAGCGGGCGCCGGGGACACGCACGCGAGCGCCGCGCCGGCCGGTCGATGAGCGGCGTGCACGCAACCCAGATCGGCGTGCTGGCCAGGCGCTCGATGCGCAAGACGCTGCGCCAGCCGTTTCAGCTGTACCCGATCGTGTTCTTCCCGCTGATCCTGCTGGCGGTGAACGCCAGCGGGCTGCGCGCGGCGACACGCCTGCCGGGGTTCCCGACCCACTCGTACATCTCGTTCGCGATCGCGGTGGCGTTCATCCAGGGCGGGATGTTCTCGCTGGTCAACACCGGCACCAACCTGGCGGAGGACATCGAGAGCGGCTTCTTCAACCGTCTGGCGCTGACGCCGCTGCGCCGGGTGTCGCTGATCGCGGGGCTGCTCGTTGGCGTGTCGGCGCTGGGCGCGCTGCAGTCGATGGTGTACATCCTCATGGGCCTGGTCGCGGGCGCCCACCTGGACGCGGGCGTCGGCGGCGCGGGCGTGATCCTCGTCCTCGGCGCGTTCACCGCGCTCGGCTTCGGCGCGCTGGGGTGCGCGGTGGCGCTGCGCACCGGCTCGGGCGAGGCCGTGCAGGGCCTGTTCCCGCTGTTCTTCGTGTTCATCTTCCTGTCCTCGAGCAACCTGCCGCGCAACCTGCTGAAGACGGGCTGGTTCCACACGGTGGCCGACTGGAACCCGATCTCGTATCTGATCGAGGCGTTTCGCAGCCTGTTCATATACGGCTGGGACGGGACGGCGCTGTGGCGCGGCTTCGCGGTGGCCACCGGCCTGACGATCGTCGCCCTGTTCGCGGTGGCGGGGGCTCTGCGCGTGAGGCTGCAAAGGACATGACCGCCGCCCACGGCGGCGTGTGGCGCGTGGCGTCGGCGATCGCGTGGCGCAGCCTGCACACGTACGTGCGCAGGCCGGACCTGTTCGTGCCGTCGCTGGTGTTCCCGCTGGTGTTCCTGGCGAGCTTCGCGGGCGGGCTGTCGGCGCTGGGCTCGGTGCCGGGCTTCCACTTCCCGGCGGGCTACACGGCGTTCCAGTTCGTGTTCGTGCTGTGCCAGTCGGCGATGTTCGCGGGACTGTTCACGGGCTTCTCGCTGGCGTTCGACTTCGAAAGCGGGTTCGCGCGCCGGCTGATGCTGGCGGCGGAGGACCGCCGCGGGATCGCGCTGGGCTACGCGCTGGTGGGGCTGACGCGTGCGGCGATCACGCTGGCTCTGGTGACGGCGGTGGCGCTGGCGGCGGGGATGCGGATCACGGGCGACGGCGTGGACGTGTTCGGCCTTTACGGCCTGGCGGCACTGCTGACGCTGGTCGGCTACGGCTGGGCGGCGGGGGTTGCGTTCCGCTTCCGTTCGATCCAGGCTGGCCCGCTGATGCAGACGCCGGTCTTCCTTATCCTGTTCCTGGCTCCGGTGTACGTGCCGCTGGGACTGCTGAAAGGCTGGATCCACGCGGTCGCGAGCGTCAATCCGGCGACCGCGTTCCTTGACGCCGGCCGCGGCCTGATCTCCGGCGTGCCCGACCGGACGGCGCTGGCGTTCATCTGCGCGGTGGCGCTGATCGTGCTGTTCGGGATATGGATGTTGAGCGGATTGCGCAGCGCCGAGAAGTCGGCGTAGAGCGGACGGTCACACGGATCGTGGCCGCCATCGGCGCTTCGACACGGCGATGGGCCGCTCAGCCGCCTGACTGCAGCCGCCGCGCCAGCTGGTCGGCTTCGGGCGTGCTGAGCAGCACCCGGCGCAGGGTGCGACCGTCGTTGATCGCGAACGACAGCCCGGGCACGCGGCGGCGCACGACGAAGACCTGGTCCAGGCGGATGGTGCGGGCGACGTAGCACAGCCATGGCAGGCGCAGGCCGACTTTGATGCCGGTGGTCATGGCCTCGCGAACGGGGTCGTCCACGACGTGGACGTCGCTGACGTCGGCGCGCGCGACGCGGATGTCGCGCATCAGCCCGAGCACCTTCTGCCACACGGCCAGGCGCACTTCGACGTAGTCGTCGCTGAGCTGTATGCGCACGCGCGACAGCCTATAGTTCCGGTGATGGAGTCCTCCGGGGTTCCCACGAGGGTGTTGGTGGTGGCGCACAAGACGGCTGCGACCCAGCCGCTGCTCGACGCGGTCAAGGCGCGGGCGTCGCGCGGACGCTGCACGTTCACGCTGCTCGTCCCCAACTCCGCCCACGGCCTGCACAGGGTCGTCGACGCGGAGGACCAGGGCGCGGGCGAGACGCAGGGCGTGCTTGACGTGGCGCTGCCCAGGCTGAGCGCGGCGGCGGGAGCACCTGTGGAAGGGATCGTCGGCGACCCGGACCCGGTGGCGGCGGTGCACGACGCGATCAACCTGCGCGGCTTCGACGAGATCATCATCTCGACGCTGCCCACGCACGTCTCGCGCTGGCTGAAGCTGGACCTCCCGAGCAAGGTCGCCGGGATGGGCCTGCCGGTGACGACGGTCACGCCGGCGGACGACGCGTCCGTTTAGAGCCGCCACGGCAGCGTCCGCGTACAGCCGCCGCGGCGGCTGTACGCGTAGAGCCACCACGGCAGCGTCCGCGCGTCCGCGTAGACGGTTGTCAGCATGATAGGTTGATGTCTCTACTTCACCAGGGACAAAAACGGTATTTGACTATCTATGACAGCTGTCGGTGGAACTTTCGTCTGCGTAGCGCGAGAGTTGGAACGATGGAGACAGTCCGTAAGCAATTTGCCGCCAACCTACGGCACCATCGTGACCGGGCGGGTCTCTCCCAGGAGGCGCTGGCGGACATCTGCGATCTGCACCGCACGGAGATCAGCCTGCTGGAGCGCTGCAAGCGCTCGCCGCGGCTGGAGACGATCGTGATCCTGGCCCGCGGTCTCGAGCTGTCCTCGCCGGCGGACCTGCTCAAGGGGATCAGCTGAGAGGAGGCTCGCTGGGCGGCCGGGCGGCGTGACGGCGGGGCGACGTGGCGACGGCGAAGGTCAGCCGAACGCGCAGCACGCGGCATTCGCAGCACGCGGTATTACTTGCTAGTCTTACCGTATGCGAGTCACGCAGAAGGGTCAGGTCACGATCCCGCTTCAGGTTCGGCGGGCGCTCGGCATCCAGCCGGGCAGCGACGTCGAGTTCGAGCTCGATGAGCATGGCGCGCGACTGCGCGTCGACTCCGACCGGGCTGCCGCTGAGATCAGCCGCATGCGGGGCGCCGGCGAGGGCGAGATGAGCACCGAGGAGATCCTCGCGCTGACCCGCCGGTGAGCGCCTGAGCTTGGAGACGTTCGTCGACAGCAGCGTCCTGCTCGACCTGTTCACCGAGGACGGGCAGTGGCTGTCCTGGTCACAGGAGCAGCTCACGCAGGCGGCGCAGCGCGGCGCGATCGTCCTCAACGCCGTGGTCCTTGCCGAGATCGCCCCCCGGTTCCCTCGCATCGAGGCACTACGCTCGGCGCTGCCCTCGATGGCGGTCATCGAGGAGATCCCGCCTGCGGCGGCCTTCCTCGCCGGCCACGCCCACGCCGATTACCGCCGCGCGGGAGGGGCGCGCGATGCTGTCCTCCCGGACTTCCTGATCGGCGCGCACGCGGCCGTGACCGGCCGGCCGCTGCTCACGCGCGACCCACGGCGCATAGCCACGTACATACCCGGCGCCACGCTCATCGCCCCGTAGCATCCGGCTCGGCAAGACAAGCCGACGTGGGGACTCGAACCCCGGACCCCCTCCTTACCATCGATGGCATAGGAGGTCTCCTTGTCGGTTGAGTCCGGTCGTTGCTGGGTTTTTGGGTCCGGTGGAGACTGTGTGGGACTGGTCAGGTCAACACGTTTGCCCCTATAACGCCCCAAAACGCCCTTAGAAAACGCCCCAGGAACGGCCAGGCACTTCTGGTCATTTGGAATGATCGATCATATCGCTGGCGGCGGCGACCTCGCTAGGATTCGGGCCACGCGCCGACGTAGCTCAGCTGGCAGAGCGCCGCCATGGTAAGGCGGAGGTCCCCGGTTCGATCCCGGGCGTCGGCTTCGCCCAAACCGCGTCAGTCGAGCGGAGCTACGTCGCCTGGCACGTGCCATCCTGCCTCCGCGCGCCGCGAGAGGGCTGTGAGCCAAGGCCGCTCCATGGAGCCCAGTGGAATCCGGCCGAATCCGTAGACGACCGGCGGAACACTGGCGCGCCCTCAGGGCGCTGTCGCAGCGAGGACGTAGGCGCCCATGCCGGGGATCGTGAAGCGCAGCTCGCCGTTCTCGACGGTCAGGGTGCCCTGCTTGAGCAGGTCGTCGCGCACGCTGGAGAGCTGCTTGGTCGTACGCCCGAGCTCGTCGGCGACCGTGCGGCCGCTCGCCGACTTCCCGGCGGCAGCGACTGTCGCGACGGCGGCAAGGTAGCGCCTCTGTGTCGGGCTCGCGGCACTCCAGCGGGCGGCGTAGAGGCCGCGTTCGAGCTCCCGCTGCGCGCGCGGCAGCGCGGCCTGCGCTGCAGCGCGATCGATCCGCCGCTTGCCCGCCGAGGTCCGCCACGCATGGTGGCCGTAGAGCTGCACGGCATAGGGGTAGCCGCCGGACGCGTCGGCCAGCAGTCCGGCTGCCGCCTCGTCCATCGGACGCCCCGCCGCCTCGGCGGGCGCCCGCAGCGCTCGCACCGTGTCATCCCTCGCCAGAAGGCCGAGCTCGTGCCACGCGCCACGCTCCAGGTAGGTCACGGAATGCTCCGGGGATCGCATCAGCGGCAACCCGGCGAGGACGACGACCAACGGCCAGCGCTCACCCGCGCCCTCCTGCAGCAAGGCCGCAAGGGCGGCAAGCTCGGCACGCGCCGCGAGGTGTGCCTCATCGAGCGTCATCACGACGCCGGTGTGTCGAGCGCTCGCAAGCTCCACAAGCGCCGTGAGCACCTCTCGCAGCGAGGAGGCGGCTTGCTTGTGAGCGTCGGACGCGCGTGCAAGCTGGACCTCGCCGCCGACCCCCGGCAGGCCGGCGCGCACCGTCACCGACTCCGCCCGCAGCCCCCGCTTGCGCCGCGGCTGCTCGATCAGCTCGTGAGTGCGCCCGATGGCCTCGATGAGATCGGGGGTGAACGCCGTGCGCGGTCGCATCTCCACATGTGCTCGCGGCCACCCGAACCGCGAGCCCGCGATCGCGGCCGCTTCTGAGAGCAAGACGGTCTTCCCAACTCCGCGGGCGCCAGCGAGAAGCACCGGCCTTGGCATCCGCCCGTCGACGGCGGCGACCTCGATCGCATCTAGGAGATCCTCGAGCACCTCCTCCCGACCCGCCAGCTCGGCGGGGATCTCATTGAAGCCGGGGCGATACGGGTTCTCGACACGCGCCATTGGCAGCAAACTAGCAGCGTCTAGGCTGACTAGCAATGTCTAGCCGGTCTATCCGCGTATAGCGAAGCCCAAGCTCGGCTGTTTGCCTCGTTCTGGAAGGGATGTAGCGTAGCTGCCAGGCTTAAGCCATGCAGCTGATCCTCGATCAGGCGCCCCCGCCGCTCTCAATCTCGCTGCCCTGGCGTGAGTTCTACGCAGGCGGCGCGTTCGGTCAGCGGGAGTTGGTGGACGACGGCGATGGAGGTGCTCCACCAGCTGAGCTACGTCGGCGCGGAGCCCGAATCCTAGCGTGACCGCTCGGAGCCCTCGCATGGGGGCGTGCGACGCCCGGCCGCTATCGTGCCGCGCCAGATGCGTCTGTTCCACAGAGAGCACGCCGGCCGGCCGCTGCGGGTCGCGTGGATGCTCGAGGAGCTCGGCGAGCAGTATGAGCTGACGACGCTCACGCGCGAGCAGGCGGGCGGCGAGGAGCATCGCGCGCGCCATCCGCTGGGCCGCGTCCCCGTGCTGGAGGACGACGACGGGTTCGTGTTCGAATCGGCGGCCATCTGCCTGCATCTGGCCGACCTGCATCCCGAGGCCGGCCTGGCGCCGCCGCCGGGGACGCACGACAGGGCGCTGGTGTACCAGTGGACGATCTTCGCTCCGGTCGAGCTCGAGCCGCCGCTGATCGAGGCCGCGACGCAGGCCGAGCGCGACCCCGAGCGCGCGGCGGCGGCACGGCGCCGCTTCGACGTCGCGGCGGGCGCCGTCTCGGACACCCTGGAGGGGAGCGAGTATCTCGTCGCCGGGCGCTTCACGGTGGCGGACGTGCTCGTGGGGACGACGCTCGGGTTCGTCGCACGCGCTGGACGCGTGGACGAGCTCCCGGCGAACCTGAGGGACTACCTGGCCCGGCTCGCGCAGCGGCCCGCCTACCAGCGCGCGCTCGAGCGCACATCCGGCTGATGCGTCAGCCCCCGCTCGCGCAGCTCGATCCGCCTGATCTTGCCGGTCAGCGTCTTGGGCAGCTCGGCGATGAACTCGATGCGGCGCGGGTACGCGTACGCTGACAGGCGGTCGCGGACGAACTCCTTGATCTCCTGCGCGAGCGCGTCCGATGGCTCGTGTCCGGCGGCCAGCACGATGAACGCCTTGACCACGTTGCCGCGGCGCTCGTCCGGCGAGGCGACCGCCGCGGCCTCCGCGACCGCGGGGTGCTCCAGGCACGCCGACTCGACTTCGAACGGGCCGATCCGGTAGCCGGCGGCGATGATCACGTCGTCCGCGCGCCCCTCGTACCAGACATAGCCGTCCTCGTCCATGCTCGCGGCGTCTTTGGTGTGGAACCACTCGCCGCCGAACGTCTCCTCGCTGGCCTCCGGCAGGCGCCAGTAGCCGAGCGGGAAGTGCGGGTTCGAGCGCGCCCGCAGGCATATCTCGCCACGCTCGCCCTGCGCCACCGGCCGCTCGTCCGGGTCGAGGATCGCGACCTCCCAGCCCGGCATGGGCTTTCCCATCGAGCCCTCGCGGACCTCCATGAAGGGGAAGTTCCCACACAGCGGGTAGGACTCGGTCAGCCCGTAGTAGTCGAGCACCGTCACGCCGTACTGGTCGCGGAACCAGCGGATCGCCTCCGGGTTCAGCGGCTCGCCGGCGGAGCACACGATCCGGAAGCGCTGCGGGTAGCGCGTGCTCGCGTCTGAGATGGACATCATCGAGCGGATCGCCGTGGGCGTCGCGAACACGTTGCCGACCTCGTGGCGGGAGAGGAAGTCCAGCTGCCTGTCCGGATCGAAGCCGGCCTCGCGCTGGTACACGCACTGCACCGCGCCGAGTCGCCACGGGCCGAGCAGCGGGCAGATCCCGGCGGCCCACGCCCACTCGCCCATCCCGTGGAAGCGCTCGCCGTCGCGGATGTCGTGGCAGTAGCGGAACTCCTCGTGCGCGAGTACGTAGCGGTGGGCGTGCACGATGCCCTTCGCGAGCCCCGTCGTGCCGGAGGTGTAGTACAGCTGCGCCGGGTCCTCCGCGAGCGTGTCCACGCCCTCGAACGCCGTCGAGACGCCCGCGACGGTGCCCTCGTCGAGCACGAGCAGCGTCGGCGCGGAGCCCGCGACGGGGGCGAAGCGCCCGGCGTTGGCCGCGTCGGTCACGAGCACGCTCGGCTGCGCGTCGCCGAGGCGGTGGCGGATCCCCTCGTCGCCGTACAGCACCGACATCGACAGCAGCAGCGCCCCGAGCTTCCATGTCGCGAAGAACACCGCCGCGGTCTCCGGCGTCGGCGGCAGCACCACCGCCACGCGATCTCCGCGCCCGACGCCGAGTGAGGAGAGCACGTTGGCGAACTGGTTGGACAGGTCCTGCAGCTCTCCCCACGCGACCTCTCGCACCGCGCCCGAGAAGTGCTCGTGGATCATCGCGAGCTTCTCCCGCGGATGCCTGTCGCACACGTCCGCCGCGATGTTGAAGCGCTCCGGCACCTCCCAGCGATGTTCCGTGAGCGCGAGCTCATACGGGCTTGGATCCGGCTGGTGCGACACGGACTGCTCCCTTCAGGCCGTGAACGAGCTGCGAGATGCGCATCTTCGCACCCCCGAAGGGAAGACGCGCAGGCGCATCGCGCTCCGCCGCGGTTACCTGGCATCCTCACATGCGAGATGGTCGACCTCATGCCCGCTGACGATCGCCGCTCTGCTCAGCAGGCGCTGGCGCTGACCGTCGGCTGCCAGTTCGGGCTGCACTCCGTCCAGCCCGCGACGGCGATCATGCAGGTCGCCCCGTGTCCCCAGCCCGGCGTGACCATCTCCGAGGAGCGGTGGCAGACGGCTGCCGAGCACCGCGGCTACGTCGACCACTACGGGAATCGCTGCGAGCGCTTCGAGCTCGCCAGCGGCGACTCGCGCGTCACCTACGAGGCGCAGGTGCTGCTCACGCGCCCGGCTGATGTGATCGAGCCCGACGCGAACGAGATGCCGGTCGCGTCGCTCCCCGACGAGGTCCTCAGCTTCGTGATGCCGAGCCGCTTCTGCCTGCCAGACGAGCTCGGCCACGAGGCTTGGGAGCGCTTTGGCGAGCTGACGCCCGGCTGGGGACGGGTGCAGGCGATCGTCGACTACGTTCACACTCACCTGGAGTTCGTTCCCGGCGCCTCCAACCCCTGGACGACCGCCGCGGACGCCCATCGAGCCGGTCAGGGCGTCTGTCGTGACTTCGCGCATCTCGCGATCACGTTCTGTCGCGCCCTGAACATTCCCGCTCGCTACGTCTTCGGCTATCTCCCCGACGTGGGCATCGACCTCTCGCTGCCGCCCGAGCCGATGGACTTCGCGGCGTGGTTCGAGGCCTACCTCGATGGCCGCTGGCACACCTTCGACGCCCGCAACAACACGCCCCGGATCGGGCGTGTGATCGTCGGTCGCGGCCGCGACGCCATCGACGTCGCGCTCATCACCTCGTTCGGACCGCTCACGCTCACCGGCTTCGAGGTCCGCGCCGAGCAGCTTCAGCCGGACTGAGCGGCTTCAGCCGGACCGATCTCGCAGGTAGCGCGCGAGACCGTGAAAGCCCTGCTCGGGAGGCGTCGCCTGCTCATAGGCGCCCGCTGTCTCGGGCGTGCTCGAGCCGGCCACCCTCGCCCGGATCGCGGCCGCGAACCCAGCCTCATCGAGCTCGCCCGCCGACGCCTGGGCCCACGTGAGCTGCTCGCGCAGCGCGGCCAGGTGGACCTCGACGTCGTCGTAGCCGCCGAAGTGGGTGAGCGCGAGGCTGCGCGGGCGCCAGGCCTCGATCAGCTCCAGCGACGCGCGCCAGGCGCGCAGATCGATGTCCGGCGGCGGCGTGGGGGCCAGCACGCAGCCGCCGTCGATGCGCACTCCGGCGACGTCGCCGGTGAATGCGCGTCCGCTCGGCTCGTGCAGGTATGAGACGTGGTGGGAGGCATGACCGGGCGTGTACGCCACCTGGAAGTCTCCGAGATCCTCACCGCCGCGCAGCGCCCTGACGCTCTTGGCGGGCACCGGGAGCATCTCGCCCCACAGCCGGTCCATGTCCGCGCCGTATATGCGGGTGGCGCTGCGCAGCAGCTTGGCGGGGTCGATCAGGTGCGCGGCGCCACGCTCGTGCACCCACACCTCCACATCCGGGAAGCGCCGCAGCAGCGAGCCCGTGGCACCGGCGTGGTCGAGATGGATGTGCGTCAGGGCGAGCACCCGTGGCGGGTGGCGTTCGAGCACCGGGAGCAGCGCGCCCAGAGCGCTGCTCGGTCCGGGATCGACGATCACCTCGCCCACCCGCCACGCGCCGATGACCTTCGCGCGCCCCAGGTGCAGCAGGTCGATCGGCTCGGGCTCGGCGACCGCGCTCACCTCGCCCTCGGCGCGACGGTCACCAGCGCGGCGCTGCTGGGCGCGAGCTGGACCGTGATCACCCCGCCCCTGTTGGCCACGTGGGGCAGCACCGCGGGCTGGCTCCACGCGCCGTTCGCTGCCACCGCCTGGCCTCCCAGCTCGACGCCCGACACCGCTTCGGGCGAGGGCGCGGTCAGCGACAGGATGGTCGCGCCGTGGAAGGCGCTCCCCACGTGCAGGTGCATCGCCACGCTGCGCGCTCCCGGCGGGTCGTCGTCGACGAGCACGAACTGGAGCGTCCCGTCGGCGGCCACGAACGCGCTCGCCACGACGTTCGGCCGGTCGGTCGGTCCCACGATCGTGCGAACGGGGCGCTCGCCGGTCAGGACCCTGGCGAGCAGCAACGCGTACCACTCCGGCTGCGCGTCCAGCTCGCCGGTCGCCTGGTCTTCGGGCGTGGGGGCGCACACCGGCGTGTAGCCGGCGCAGTTGACCGGGTTTCCCTCGAGGTTGATCCCGGCGACGCCCATGCTCATCGCCTGAGTCAGGTAGCCGACCGCCCACAGCGCCGAGGCGAACGTGTCGCTTACGCCGGGCACTCCGCCGCAGGAGACTGTGTTCGTCTCGTCCAGGCGGAACGGCACTTCGGTCTCGTTCGCGATGAACATGTAGCGACGAAGGGAGGCCCGCTCCAGCAGGCGAATCTGCGGGCTCAGCAGCCGGCTGATCGTCGGCGCGGGCCGTTCGTTGCAGCCGAGCGGGTAGTGGTGCCCGGTCAGCATCGCCGGTCGCTGGTAGATCGCCTCGCTCAGCCCCCACTTTTCATACGCGCTCGACCCCGAAGTATCCGGGCCGGCGAGCGGGATGCCGGGCGCCAGCGCTTCGATCGCGGCGCGATAGGCCGTGACCTGTTCGTCGTACTGCACCGGCGTCCACGGATCCGGGCGCAGGCCGTGCTTGGCGTAGGAGTCCGGCTCGTTGCCGATCTCGATCGCTTCGAGCGATTCCCCGAGCGCGGCCTTCGCCGCCGCCGCCTCGCGTGCTGCCGCCTGCGGTTCGAAGTGGCCGAGTCCCAGCGTCAGCAGGATGTGCCATCCGCTCTCGGCGGCCAGGCTGCCGAGCTGGCGCAGGCTCCCCGCTTCCAGCACGCCCAGGGCCCAGGCGGGCCGGGGCGTCCCGGCGTCAGTCCACGCGATCTGTTCGTCGGCGGTCACACCGCCGAAGCGGAGCACGCCGACCCCGAGCGAGCGCAGCATCGTGACCAGGTCGCCGCCGCCGGCGTAGCTGGCGATCTGGGGCAGGCTCGCCACCTCGAAGGACAATCCCAGGAAGTCCTGCGGGACCGGCGCCCCGAGTTCGCTGGCTTCGATCGACACCGACACCGCGATCGACCTCGGCTTCGCCGGCGTGGGCCTGTGCTTCACCGGGATCGGCGCGCGCCGCGCCGCGATCGGCGCGCGCGCCGCGCCGCGAGCGACCCCGGCGAGGGCGAACGCGAGGACCAGCGTCGCGCAGAGCGCCGCCGAGCGGGCGAAGCTTGCGAGCTGGTGGAGGAGATCCGGCACCGCGGCGATCTTAGCCACGGCATGCCGGCTCGCGTTGAGGCTCCGATGTTCGTCGAGACAGGCGCGGGGTCGGTCTTATGTAGCCACGACTGGGCCGATGCAGTGGACGCAACACGGCAGCGAGGACACAATGCGGACAGACCACATCGCACAACTCGTACGTGAGTCGCTCTATCAGGTCGACGAGCACGCGGTCGCCGAGGCGATCCTCACGCGCGCCCGCGCTCGAGCGCTGGTGGCGCAGACCGAGTTCCGAAACGACCTGCGGGGCAGGGCCGCCCGAGCGCGCGAAGTGCGCTCGTTCCACCCCACCGCGCGAGCGCGCTCGTTCCACCTCGTCGATCCGTGGCGAGGCTCGCTACGCCGCTGAGCTACTCGCGCGCGGCCGCCGCCGGCTCCTCCTGCACGCCCGCTCGCAGACCGACGAACGCCGCGATCGCGGCCGCGGCCATGATCGCCGCCATCACGAACAGCACGGAGCGTGTGGCGTAGGCGAAGTCGAGACGCACGAAGTGGGGAATCGATGCGACGCTCCCGCTGCCACCCTGCGACTGGGCGATGCTGGACGCCTCCGCGCGTGCCCGCACCCTGGAGAGGCCCTGCGCGAGCAGCGACGTCGTCACCCGCGAGCGCGTCTGTGAGACCAGGATGGTGCCGAGGATCGCCAGACCCAGGCTGGCGGCGTAGTTGCGGACCGTCTGGGTGATGCCGGTCGCCTCGCCGTAGGACAGCTTCGAGGCGCGATTGACGGCGTCCGTGCTGGCCGGGCCGAGCATCAACCCCATGCCGGCTCCGGCGATGACGATGTCCCACTCCTGGGCGCCGAAGTCCAGTCCGGTGACCTTTCCGCCCCACAGCCAGAACCCGACGGCTCCGAGGGTGCAACCGAGCACGACCGGGCGCTTGGCGCCGATGCGGTCGAGCATCCGGCCACCGATCTGCGCCGCGATCACGAATCCGACGAAGAAGTACAGCAGCACCTCACCGGCTTGCGAGGGTGTCTTGCCGAGCGCTATCTGGGCGTACTCGCTGGCGAAGAAGAACACCGGGATGAACACGAGCATGGCGATGCCGAGCACGACGTTCTCGACGAGGAACGCTCGGATGCGAAAGATGCTCACCTCGATCAGCGGTGAGGAGGTGCGGACCTCGACGAGGTAGAACACGACCAGCAGCGCCGCGCCGGCGGCGACGCACGCTCCGGTGGCCGGATCGCTCCATCCCCAGACCGCCGACTGCTGGAACCCGAACACACTGAGGGCGACGCCGGCGGCGATCAGGAGCAGGCCCCGATAGTCCATCCGCGCCGGCCGGTGAACGGTGGCAGGCCTGGAGACGGCGATCAGGATCAGCGCGACGATCGCGACCGGGATGTTCACCCAGAAGATCGCGCGCCAGGTCCACTGCGTGAGGAAGCCGCCGAGGATCGGGCCGATCGCGGTGAGCCCGCCGGCGATGCCGAAGAAGATCGCCAGGGCCCTGCCGCGTTCGCGCAGGGCGAACGTCTGCACGACGATCGCCAACGCTGCCGGGAACATGATCGCCCCGCCCGCCCCCTGGATCACCCGAAACGTGACGATCCACGCCTCGGCCAGGCTCCCCTTGGGCGTGAGCCCGCACAGCGCCGAGGCACCGGCGAACACGATCACGCCCAGGGTCACCATCCTGCGGTGCCCGACCGTGTCGGCCACCCGCCCGCCGAAGGCGAACAGCGCCGCCAGCGACAGCAGGTAGGCGTTGATCGCCCACTGCACGCCGGTGCTGGTCAGGCCGAGCTCCTTGCGGATCTCGGGCGCGGCGATCGACACGATCGTCTGGTCGATGAACGTCATCGCGACCGCGAAGATCATCGCCGCGAGGATCAGGTTCCTCGACCCTCCACCGCTGGGCTCGCCGACCGTCACGCGTGGCATTCTCCCCCAACCGGGCCGCAACTGACATGGCCGTCCGATGTGGAGGCGATCATGGCCCCATGGCAGCTCCAATGCCGCTCGACGGAGGCTTCGGCGATCCCACGGTCTGGGCCCTTCAGCCGGGGGACGCGATCGAGCGCGAGATGTTGCAGGAGCGCTACGGCGGGCGCACGCTGGGAGGGATCGGGACCTCGAAGCGCTCGCCGAACGTGATGCTGTTCTCCGATCCGCCGGCCGCAGAGCCGCACGGGCTGTTCGACGGCTGGCGAGCTGACGGTTGCTTTCACTACACCGGAGAAGGCCAGCGCGGCGATCAGCAGATGAAGTCCGGCAACGCCGCGATCCTGAACCACGAGCGAGACGGCCGCGCGCTCCGGCTGTTCCTGGGGACGCGGGGGCGCGTCGTCTACGAGGGCCAGTTCGGGCTCGCTTCGGACTGGTCCTTCTACACGACCGATGCTCCCGAACCGCCGAACGGACCGGTGCGAAACGTGATCGTGTTCCGGCTGCTGCCCCTGGAGGTGCGGCCCAGGCCGAGCTCGTCGAAGCTCGATCGCCTGAGCAACGTCGCGGTGGAGGACGTGCCCGTCGAGGAGCAGTGGACGGAGATGGCGTTCGTGGCGCCGAGCCGGCAGGCCGATGAGGCCGAGCGCAGAGAGCAGGCCCTCGTGCTCGCGTTTCGCGACCATCTGCTGAAGCGGGGTCACGCGGTCGGCCGCCTGAAGATCTGGCCGCCCGGGGAGGCCAAGCCGCTCTTCTCTGACCTGATCGATCACACGACCAACACGCTGATCGTGGCGAAGAGCACCGTCGAGCGCGGAGCGATCCGCATGGCGATCGGCCAGCTCCTGGACTACGGCCGATTCGTGGAGCCATCGGCGCACCTGGCCGTGCTGCTCCCCTCACAGCCCCGGCACGACCTGCGGGAGCTCCTGAAGACGGCCGGCGTGGACGTGGTGTGGCGCAACGGCCAGAAGTTCGTGGAATCGGCGAGCGAGACCTGACCTCGCGGCTCACGGCCGTCTGCGCGAGGCTCACGGCTCTCCGCGCTGGCGCGATCTGAGGCGCCGGCGCGATCGGAGGCGCACGCGCGATCTCAGCCGCAACCGCCATCCCGCCAGGGCGAGGAGCGCGAGCGCGCCGGCCACCGCGGCCGCGATCCTCAACCGGTGCGTCCCGCCGCCCAGCGGCGCGAGCGCGGCGGCAGGCGAGCGCCGCGAGTATCCGGCGGCGCCAGCGCTCACCGCGTACTCGATGCTGGGGTGCGCTCCCAGCGTGCGCCAGGCCGCCACCGCACGGTCGTTCGCGGGGTCGACCGCGACGCTGGGGAAGACGTTCGCGCCCGCCGCGGCGATCATTTCCGGCGCCTGCAACCCGAGGCGATCGTCGGCGCCGATGAACATGCGCGCCGCCCACAGCTCCGTCCTGTCCGGATCCAGAACGCCGTCGACGAGCGGAGCGCTCGTCCACAGCGCGACCGCCTCGCCCGCCGGACCGGCGGCGAGAGCTCCGAGCACGGCCTGGGCGTGGGCTTCTGAGACGCGCACGCTCGGCCGCGTCGTGCCGTAGGCGGCGGGTACGGCGCGGACCACGTAGTGACCGTCTTCGGCGGCGGTCCACACGAGCACCACGTTCTCGCTGGCGAGGCGCACGAGCGCAACGCTGCCCGGGCGCTCGCCCGCGTGCTGCGGATCGGGGAACGACGCGAGCAGTTCGGGGGGCGCCACGAAGCGCACGCCGGGGGCCGAGCGGTCCAGGTACACGCGCGTGCGCGCCGTCGAGCGCGTGCGGATGTCCGTGCTCGACCAGGCGATCATGCCGCGGTCGTCGTCGCTGAGCAGGGCCTGCAGCTGCGGATCGGGATCGCTGACCCCGAGACGCTGGGTCGGCTCGGCGGGTCCGGTCCTGCGCAGCAGATGGGAGTAGATCGCGCCGCTCTGCTGCCACGCGAGGAGGACTTCTGCCCTGTAGTCCATCGCGACCGTCAACGCGGTCACGCGCCCTGCGTGAATCGGGATCAATCGCACGGGCCCGAAGCCGCGCTGGAAGAAGCGCTCCACGCGCACGGCGATCGCCGGCCCCGGCACCACCGCGGCGATCGCCACATCCCCGAGGTATGCGCGTGTCAGCGCGAAGGCGGATTCAGATTCCGAGCCGGGGAGCGAGCTCGCCAACCCGAGCGGCTGGCTCGCACGCCCTCGCCGCGCGACCGTCGCTCCTCCTTGCAGCACGACGGTCGCGCCTGCGCCAGACGCGCCGGAGGGCTGCACGGCGGCGGCGACCGCCACCCGTCCGAAGCTCGCACCGACGGCTGCCAGCCCTGTACCGGACCAGCGCGCGAGCGGCTGCGTGCCCGCGAGCTGAGCCCGGTCGGTCGATTCGAGCGCGGCGACGGACAGGCCCCAGGACGCGCCCGTCGAGGACGCGGACGGCGAACCGCATGGGGATGGGTCCGACGCCCACACGATCGCGCCGGCTCCCGTGGGCGTCGACGGACCCTCGCTCGGAAACGCGACCTGCGGTCCGCCGGCGAGCGCACATTCGGCGAGGACCGTCGGATCAGACCACGCGCGCGGGCTCCCGCGCGCGTGCACGCTCGCGCTGGCGAGCAGAGCGCCGAGCGTCGCCGCGCCGATCAGCACCGCCGTCCCCGCCGGCATCGCGGACCGGGCACGGAGGGCGTGCAGGCGAGTGCTTGACCGTGTCACAGGATGGACGGTAGACTCGATCGGGGATGAGCATGCACTGGAGATCGCCAGCGCGGCGGCCGGCTCGCCCGGCGACGGCGCTCCTGCTCGCCGCCCTGGCGCTCGGCGCATGCATGCTCGCGCGCGCGCCCGCCGCTGCGCTGGCCGCCGGCGGCGTCTTCAAGGGCACCGCCGTGGGGATCCTGGTGGCCGACAGTGAGCTTCAGTCCAGCGAAATCACGTCGTCCAGCGCCTCCAACTATCAGGTCGAGCTGAGCTTCTCCTTCAGCTTGAACTCGGACGGCGAGGTGAGCGGCGCCGGCAACGGCGACTACACCGACGCGCACTGGCATCTGTCCGGCGTGAACGGCAAAGAAGGCCCGTTCAACTGCCAGCCGCCGGTGTCGGCCGAACCGTTCAAAGTCGAGGTCAGCGGCCACAAGAGCGGTCACGACGTGCTGCTCGATCTGTCCATCCCGGACGCGACCGAGACCAACGAAGAAACTGAATGCGGCTCCCACTACGAGGCCTTCGCCACCACCAGCCACTACATGACCGAATCGCTCGAACTGGTCGGTGGCGACGCGCTGTCCATCTCCACCACCGCGTCGACGTCGCTGACGCGCGAAAAGACGGTCGAAACCGGCGACTCCGAAGACCACCACACCTATCTGCACATCTGGTCCTTCTCGATCACGCCGCCCGCCGGCGGCGGCGGCTCGGGGTCGGACACGCACTCCGGCGGCTCCTGCTCGCTGTCACTGACCCACGTCGCCGCCAGACCCTCGCCCGGGCACGCCGGCCAGCCGATCACGGTGTCCTTCCATGTCTCCGCGCCGGCCAAGGCCGCGCTGCTGGTCGCGCCCGTGGGCGCCGCGGCGAGCACCGTCGCATCCCTGAGCGTCCCCAAGGGGCTCAGCCAGCTCGTGTGGGGCGGCTGGCTCGGCACGCTGCCGGCGCCGGCCGGCCAGTACGCGCTGACCGTCCAAGCGAAGGCGTGCGGCAAGACACGCAAGCAGACGGTCACCGTGACCACGCAGTGACGCGAGCACGCGGTCCCGAGCGGCGGCCGCAGCTCGCGCGTCACCTGAACCCGTGACGGACTCTGAATCCGTGACGGGCGCCGGCGCCCGTCTCAGCCGAGCACGAACTCGCCGCTGGCGACGATCACCGCCGAGCCGCCCACCTCGACGCGCTCGATCCGCTCGCGCGAGCCGACGACGCGCGCGTGCAGCAGCGACGGGCGGCCGACCTCGGCGCCCTGGCGGATCTCGATCTGCTCCTCGAACGCGATCCGCCCGTGGCGGGCGAGGTGCACGGCCAGCGGCCCGGCCGCCGATCCGGTGGCCGGGTCCTCGGGCACTCCGAGCAGGGGGGCGAACATCCGCGTCTTCCACCGTGTCCCCGAGCCCGCGAAGCAGCTCGCCCCCACCTCCCCCAGCTCGCTCAGGGCGCGCATGTCGGGCCGCAGCGCAGCCACCTCCTCCTCGCCGCCCAGCTCCACGTACACGTGCCTGGGGCCGTTCACGTACACCTCCACGGGCAGGCGCGAGCGCTCCACGCCGAGCGCGTCCAGCAGCTCGGCCTCCCGCTCGAACGGCCCCCATGACGGGAGCGGCTGCTGCATCGTTCCGTAGCCCACCTGGTCACCTCGACGCTCCAGCGCCACCGGCACGAGGCCGGCGCCGGTCTCGAGCGTGACGGCGTCGAGCCCGCGCTCGACGCCCACGACGATCGCCGCGCCGAGCACCGGATGCCCCGCGAACGGCAGCTCTACGGCCGGCGTGAAGATACGTATGCGGGCCTCGCCGCCGTGCTCGGGCGCGAGCACGAACACGGTCTCTGAGATGTTCAGCTCCCGCGCGAGCGGCTGCATGTGCCGCGCGGACAACCCGCCGGCATCGGTGAACACCGCGAGCTGATTGCCCTCCAGCGGCGTGTCGGTGAACACGTCCAGCAGGACGTAGCGATGAGCGTCGCTCATGCGTGGCAGCTTGTCACGAGCCCTGGGCCGGGCGTCGCGCGCGCAGCAGCACCGCGGCAGCCAGCGCGCCGAGGACGCTGAAGGCGGCGGCCACGGCGAACGCCAGCCGGAAGCCGCCGCTCACGGCCGACGGGCCGGACGCGCCCACGAGCAGATCCGCGCGCGTGCGCGAGGCGGCGATCGTGCTGAGCACCGCCAGCCCGAGCGCGCCGCCGATCAGGCGTGAGGTGTTGAGCATGCCGGAGGCCAACCCGCTCTCCTTGGCGGGCACGCCGGACACGGCGGCGATCGTCGCAGGGACGAGCGACAGCCCGAAGCCCAGCGCTGCCAGCAGCGCGCCGGGAAGCACATCGGCGCTGTAGCTCCCACCGCTGCGCACGCCGCTCAGCATGAACAGGCCCACCGCCGCGCAGAGCATGCCGACGCTCAGCAGGCGCCGCTCGCCCACGGCGGCGACCAGCCGTGGCGCGAGCGCGCTGGTGGCGACGATGGCGAGCGTCATCGGCAGGAAGCGCAACCCCGTCTGCAGCGGGTCGTAGTGGAGCACCTGCTGCAGGTACAGCGACAGGAAGAACCAGATCGAGAACACGGCCGCGTACAGCAGGAACACGATCAGGTTGGCGGCCCGCAGCCGCGCCATGCGGAACACCCGCAGCGGCATCAGCGGCGCGCGCGCGACCCTGCCCTCGACGAACAGGAAGGCCCCCAGCAGTCCCACGCCGAGCGCCAGCGGAGCGAGCACCCCGGGGGCGCCCCAGCCGAGCGTGTCGGTGCGCACGATGCCGTACACGAGCGCGGTCAGCGCGCCCGTGACGAGCAGCGCGCCGGAGGCGTCGAAGTGCCGGTCGGCGAAGGACGCGCGCCCGGCGGGGACCAGACGCCCGGCGAACACGATCACGGCGACGCCGATGGGGACGTTCACGAGGAAGATCGCCGGCCAGCCGAACGCCTGCGTGAGCACGCCGCCCAGCAGCACGCCGAGCGAGCCGCCGACGCCGCCCATGGCGCCCCACACGCCGAGCGCGCGGCTGCGCTCGCGCCCCTCCTTGAACGACGTCGCGATGATCGCCAGGCTGGCCGGCGAGATGACCGCGCCGCCGATGCCCTGCAACGCGCGCGCGCCGATCAGGAGCGTGCGCGAGTCCGCCAGCGCGCAGGCGAGCGAGGCCAGCGCGAACAGGGCGGTCCCGGCGAGGAACACGCGCCGGCGCCCGAGCAGGTCCGCCGCGCGACCGCCGAGCATCAGGAAGCCGGCGAACGTGAGCGTGTACGCGTTGACCACCCACTGCAGCCCGGTCGTGGAGAAGCCCAGTCCGTCGCGGATCGACGGCAGCGCGACGTTGACGATCGACACGTCCAGGATGACCATCACCTGCGCCGCGCACACGAGCACGAGCAGCGCGACCGAGCGCCGCCCGGGTACCGGGGCCTCCTGCCTGGAGACCCGGATCTCCTGCTCTGCTGCCGGGGTCTGCGGCTGGGCGCCCTCGGTCTGCGGCTGAGCTGCCGGCGTGTCGATCGTGACTGCGGACATGGCGCTATCCTTGTCGTTCGTAAGTACGGTGAGCATCGTATCATGTGTACGATGATCGTCGTACAATGAGGGACATGAGCCTGTACCATCCCGCACGTGAGGACCTGGAGCTGCCGGCGGTCCTTCACGCCCTGAGCGACCCGCAGCGCCTGCGCATCGTCCGCGAGCTGAGCCTGGACCCGACCCCGCGCCCGTGCGGCAGCTTCGAGCTCGGGGTTGCCAAGTCGACGTGCACGCACCACTTCCGCGTGCTGCGCGAGGCCGGCGTGGTCACCCAGCAGCTGCTCGGCACGTCGAAGCTGACCTCGCTGCGACGGGAGGACCTCGACGAGCGCTTCCCGGGCCTGCTCGACGCGGTGCTGGGGTCGGTGAGCGTGCACGCGTAGAGGACCCGGCGATGGCGGGAGCCGTTCCCCGGCAGGCTCGAATGCGCACGCGTCGAGGACCCGGCGATGGCCGCGAGCCGTTCCCCGGTAGGCTCGAAGGAAGCGGAGAGACCGAGCGGAGGGAGCAGGCATGATGAACGCGGTGCAGACGCAGAGCGCAGGGGTGCAGTCGCAGAGCGAGGTGGTGCGGATGCGGGTCGACGAGGGCGTGGCGCTGCTGACCCTCAACCGGCCCGATCGCCTGAACGCGTGGACGACGGACATGGAGCACGCGTACTTCGCGATGCTCGAGCAGTGCGCAGCGGATCAGGAGGTTCGCGTGATCGTCGTGACGGGCGCAGGCAGGGGCTTCTGCGCGGGCGCTGACATGCAGCAGCTGCAGGCGATCGGCGACGGCAGCATCCAGGAGACGGCCGACACGCGCGAGCGCCGCGCGCAGACGTTCCCGCTGTCGATTCCCAAGCCGATCATCGCCGCAATCAACGGCGCGTGCGCGGGGATCGGCCTGGTGCAGGCGCTGATGTGCGACATGCGCTTCGCCGCCGACGGCGCCAAGCTGACAACGGCGTTCGCCCGCCGCGGGCTGGTGGCCGAGCACGGCATCTCGTGGATGCTGCCCAGGCTGATCGGACCGGCGCGCGCGCTGGACCTGCTCCTCTCCGGCCGGGTGCTGCTGGCGGCGGAGGCGCACGAGCTGGGTCTGGTCAACCGCGTGCTGGCGCCCGAGCGGCTGCTCGAGACGACGCTCGACTACGCGCACGAGCTGGTCGTCAGCTGCTCGCCGGCGAGCATGGCGACGATGAAGCGACAGGTGTACGCGGACCTCGAACGCCCGCTGCCCGACGCCCTCGCGGAGGCCGACCGCCTGATGCTCGCGTCGTTCACCGCCCCCGACTTCGTCGAGGGAGTCACCAGCTTCCTCGAGCGCCGCGACCCGCGCTTCGCCGCGCTCGGCGGCTAGCCGATCTGAAACTCGCCGTGGCGGTAGATCAGCCGCTCTTCGCGGCCGCGCAGCCGTCCGCCGTCGATCCTCTCACGTCCTGGTATATTTAGCCTGAGCTGAATCTCTCGACGCCGTGAAGCTCGTGGCGGAGACTTGAAGCATGCTGGAGATCGTCTTCGACACCGAGGCTCTGACACGCGTTCGCTTTGCGATCTCGCCGACGATCGAGCTGGTGGCGAGCACGGCGGTGCTCGAGGATCCGAGCCGCGGAGCTCTGCACCTCCCGTGGGTGGAGCGCGCGCGACCGCGAACAGCCGACCTGGACCTCTCGCCGCTTCGCGCGCTGCAGGGCTCGGATACGTACAACCCGGACTTCATCCACCCGCTGCCCACGAGCCCGCTGACGCGGTTCGAGGAGGAGCTGGAAAGCATGGTGGCCATTCCAACCGAGCAGATTCGCGCGGAGGTGCGCGTCGCCTATGCGGGTGGCGCGATCCCGGACGTGCTGGGCCCGTTCCTGACCGAGCCGCGTGCGGCGGTCCAGGGCCTTGCCGAGCTGATGCGCCGCTACTGGGAGCTCGCCATCGCCGAGGACTGGGAGCGGATTCACGCGCTGCTGGAGCACGACGTGCTCTATCGCGCCCGCCAGATCGCGGACGGCGGCACGCGAGCGCTGTTCGCGGACCTGGACGAGAGCGTCATCTGGGACGACGGCGTCCGGCGCATCGACAAAGAGTGCGATGGCTTCCAGAAATTCTGCGACGGCAGGCTCGACCTGGACGACCGCGGGCTGCTGCTGATCCCCAGCGTGTTCGCTTGGCCGAAGGTCTTCATGGTGACCGCGCCGCCGTGGCAGCCGGCGCTGATCTATCCGGCGCGCGGCATCGGGATGCTGTGGGAGTCCCAGCGAGACGCGGCTCCGGACGCGCTGGCGCGCCTGCTGGGAAGAAACCGAGCGGCGGTGCTGATGGCGCTGGAGTGCCCCCGCTCGACCACCGAGCTGGCTGGGCTGTTGGGTGTTACCAGCGGCGGGATATCCCAGCAGCTGACGGTGCTCGCCCAAGCGGGCCTGGTGAACCGCAGGCGGGTGAGGCGCCACGTCTTGTACCTGCGGACGCTCGACGGCGATGCGCTGGTGGACGCGGCCGCGGCGCCCGCCTGAGCTTTCACACCGCTGGTCCTCACGTGGAGCTAAATGTGTTGAGTGAGCGCCGCCGTTGCGCAAGAGTGGACGCATGTTCGGAGATCACATTGCGCGCGCCATGGCGCGCGAGCGCCAGCGGGATCTGACTCCCGACCTGCGCGAGCTGGAGCGGTGGCGCGACGCTCGGATCGTCGTTGACGGCGAAGCGCGCACGAGCTACATGGGAGCTCGTGCGGTCAGCCCCGAGTCGGAGCGCAGGAGCCGAGCGCGGTCCCGCTTCGGTCGAGCGCCTGCACCTGGCGTAAGTCACGACGGCTAGCTCGAGGCGACCGGCCGCAGCCGCACGCCGCTCGACTCGATCGCCGAGCGCTCCGCAAGGATGCGGACCACCGATCCAGCGCCGGCGGGTGACGCCAATCGCTCAAGTGGTGTTTACTATGTTCTATATGGGTACGTGCATGGGGGATGTGGGGGACGGGAGGGTGCCGCTGCGTGCGGCGGACGGGAGCGTGCCGCTGCGTGCCGCGCCGCCGAGCGGCGATCGTCGCTCGTCGAGCCGCGTGGGAGGCGATGGCCGCATCGTTACGGCGCCAGCGCACCGGCGCCGTGCGCGCCTCGGTGCCGTTGCGACGCTTGCGGCAGCCGCCGTATTGCTCGTGGTGAGCGCGACCGCGTCCGCCTTCAGCGCGAACGGGAGCGTGGAACAGGTCTACGTCACCGGCCTGGCCCCGAGCGCCCAGATGTCGTTGCTCGGGAAGCATGGCGAAGTGGTCTCCACGCAGACCGCCGACTCGCTCGGGGGGTTGCTGTTCAGGAACGTCGCACCGGGAAAGAAGTACCGCGTCCGACTGACCTCCTCAGGCGAAGAATCGGGGCCGCTCACCGTCCACAACCAACGCGCGGCGCCATGGGATCGCAGCATCTACAAACAGTCGATCGCGGACAACGGATACCAGTACCTGACGACGCGCGACGGCACTCAGCTGGCGATCGACGTCCATCCGCCGACCTTCCCCCCGACGCAGCATCACGGTAAGTATCCGACGCTGATCGAATACTCCGGGTACGGCTACGCGAACCCCGCGGGCCCGGAAAGCGGCATCGCCCAGGTGGCCAACGAGCTGGGTTTCGCAGTGGTCGACGTGAACATCCGCGGTACCGGCTGCTCGGGCGGCGCCTTCGATTATTTCGAACCGCTTGAGAATCTCGATGCCTACGACGTGATCGAGACGATCGCCCACCAGCCGTGGGTGCTCGATCACAAAGTGGGAATGTTCGGCGTCTCCTACGGCGGGATCAGCCAGCTCTTCGCCGCCCAGCTCCGGCCGCCGGCGCTTGAGGCAATCGCGCCGCTGTCGGTGGTCGATGCAACGGCGACGACCCTCTACTCCGGTGGCATCCTCAACACCGGTTTCGCGGTGCCCTGGGCCGAAGACCGCCAATTCGACGCTGAACCGGCCGGCCCATCCAGCGGCGAGCACTGGGCCTACGAACAGATCCAGAACGGCGATGAAACCTGCGCGGCCAACCAGGACATGCACGGAGAGGCGTCGGACCTGCTCTCAGAAGTCAAAGAAAACGCGACCTACAACCCACCGGTGGCCGACCCGCTGGACCCGGTGACGTTCGTGCACAACATCGACGTCCCGACGTTCATGGCATGCCAGTGGGAGGACGAGCAGACCGGCGGGCACTGCGCCGATCTGGCGGAGCACTTCACCGGCACCGAACACAAGTGGTTCACGTTCAGCAACGGTGCCCATATCGACTCGCTCGATCCGTACACGTTCGACCGGTTGGACGACTTCTTGGAGCTGTACGTCGCCCACCAGGCGCCAATCCACAACCGGGCGATTCTGGATGAGGCGGCTCCGATCGTCTATCAGGCCGCGCTGGGAGTCCCGTCGGGAGACAAAATCACGCTACCGCCGGACCCAATCCAGGAAATGGCGACGTACGCAGAAGCGCTGTCGGCCTTCACTGCGCTGCCGGAGGTTCGAGTGCTGTTCGACAACGGCGCGGGGACCGCACCAAGCGGCGGCACGACCGCCGCGGGCAATCCCTATCCCGGGTTCGAACAGTCGTTCTCGGCGTTCCCGATTCCCGGCACGGTCGCTCGCTCGTGGTACCTCGGGCCGGAAGGCGCGCTCACTGAAGAACCGGCAACGTCCGAAGGCGTCGACTCCTACACCTCGAATGCGAGCGCCACACCGCTGACGGATTACACCGGCAGCACGGGCTCGGGTGGGCTATGGGGCGACGCTTCGGAGTGGCAATGGAACTGGGTGCAGCCGCCGGCCGGCTCCGCCGTGTCCTACGTGTCAGCGCCGCTGAGCAGCAACACCACCGTGATCGGCGGGGGCGCCGTCAACCTCTGGGTGGAGTCATCCACTCCGGACGTCGATCTCCAGGCGACGATCAGCGAGGTGCGCCCGGACGGCAACGAGACCTTCGTCCAGAACGGCTGGATCCGCGCCAGCGAGCGCAAGCTCGCGACCACCTCGGAAAACATGTTCAAGGAGACCCCCACGCCGGTCACGCCGATCCCGACCTTCCTCGCGTCCGATCTGCAGCCGATGCCGGCTGGCGAATTCGTCCCGGTCACGATTCCGCTGTACTTCGAGGGGCACGCGTATCGTGCAGGCTCGCGCATCAGGGTCACGATCTCCGCGCCGAACGGCACGCAGCCCGTGTGGTCATTCGACCAGACGCAGCCGGAAGGCACCACCGCCGCCGTGTCGATCGCGTTTGGGCCCAGTATGCCCGCCAATCTCACCCTCCCGGTCGTGCCCGGCGTCACCGTGCCCACCGGACTGCCGCCGTGCCCGAGCCTGCGCAACGAGCCCTGCCGCCCGTACCAGGCGTTCGTGAACGACGGTTCCTGACGGCACCCGCGCGGCGGAGCGCGCGATCCCCGGCGTGCGCCAAGGGCCCGCACGACGATACTCGACGCGGCCCTGAGCGGGATCGAAACGGCACTCATCAGCTGAGCAAAACCGCCTTCCGCAGTGCCCGAATCCTTACTTCAACCCGCTGCATTGGGTCGTCCGGCGCTTGCGTCGCGTCAAAAGCAGGCACGAGGTCGCCGGCCGATGAGACGCATGGGTTCGTCCGCAGCGGTCGTCGCCCGCGGCTCTCGGGAGAGTGCTGCTTGACGCGCTTTGCGACACTTCGAGAGAACCCGCCATCCAGTGGAGCGTGGCGGCGCCCGAATCCCAGCTTCGCCGCAACGTCAACGGAGCGCCGGACATGGAAACGATCACCCTCAACAACGGCGTCGAGATGCCCGCGCTTGGTCTGGGGGTTTTTCAGACGCCCGCCGACGAGACTCGGGACGCAGTCCGTAGTGCACTCGGCGCCGGCTACCGGCTCATCGACACCGCGGCGGCCTACGGCAACGAGCGCGAGGTCGGCGAGGCGGTGCACAGCTCCGAGCTGCCCCGATCGGAGGTGTTCCTCGAGACCAAGGTCTGGATTAGCGACTACGGATACGAGGAGACGCTTCACGCCTTCGAGAAGAGCGCCCGAAAGCTCGGCGTCGAACAGATCGAGTTGCTGATCCTGCACCAGGCGCTGCCGTCGGCGTTCGGCCGCGAGATCCCGGAGGCCTGACTGCCGTCGCCTCGCCGTGAGCGCAGCACGCGCCGCGTGATCCTTCACTGACCCACCCGGAGCCGCCGATAGCAACTACCCCACGAAAGGCAATTTTGCAATGGCTGACACCACCGTATGGTTCATTACCGGCGCCGCGCGCGGCATGGGCATCGACATCGCCAAGGCGGCTCTCGCGGCTGGCCACTCAGTGGCTGCCACGGCCCGCAACGAGGCCAAGGTCACCGAGGCTCTCGGCGAGCACGAGAATCTCCTTCCCGTCTCACTCGACATTACCGACCCGGTCGCGGCGAAGGCCGCGATTGCGGGCGTGTCCGCGTCAACGGCAGCACCGCTCCCACGGTGCTGCAAGGCCGTCCACGTGGGCACGAGGCGAACCCCCTGTTTTCGCCCCGCGAGGTATTCGTGCCGAATCCGCCCGGAGACCCGGAAAGCGCGGACGGCCGGCTCGCACGGCTGTCTCGTTCGCGCCTACTGGCGTTAGGCGGCCTTGATGCCCTCGCGCGTGGCGGCCTTCAGGATCTTCTGATCGAATGACGAGACCGCCGAGCTCGTGTGCTTCGCGGTCGCGAGGCAGTAGGCGTCGGGGAGGCTGATCGGGTGCCGTCCTCGCAGGCGCGCCGCCTCGACCCCGATCGCCTCGTTCGGCTGGTGCACGCTGACGCCGAGGGCGGCGATCGCCTCCCGGGCGGCGGCGAGCTTCGACACGTCTGCCGAGGGAGCGATCAGCACCTCGGTCAGGTTCACGACGCTGACCGCGCAAGCGTCTTGGTCCGCGCGCCACTTGGTGAACAGCGCGCGAGCGCGATGATGATGCCGATCGCTGCCGTCAAGCGCTCCGATCAGGACGTCCGCATCGAGGAACAGCTTCACCGCAGTTCATCTTCGGCGTCGAGCTGCTCGAGATAGCCGGCAGGGTAGGTGCCCGTCAGCGTCCCGAACGCATCCTCGAAGGTCGTGGTCGTGCGGCGGATCCGCAGCTCCCCGTCGCCGGCCGGCTCGACCGTGACTCGCTCGCCGGCGTGCAGCCCGACCTCGTCGAGCGCCGCGACGGGGATCGTGATCTGGTTCTTGGTCGAGATTCGCGCCATCCCTTTACTCTAGCAGTAAAGGCGTGCCCGTAGAAGGCGCTCGCGCTTCATGAGCGTCGTCGCCGCAGCCGCACCCCGCCCAGCTCGATCGCCTCTGCACCGCCGGGCAGCTCGTGCTGGCTCTCGACCGCGATCTCGACCAGCCCTTCCGCGCGCTCGTCGGCGGCCGCCTCGAAGCGGACCTCGCCGCCGTCGAGCCGCAGCACCGGCCCCTCCCCGCCGCTCGCCGCCTCCCCGCCGCTCACCGGCACGCCCAGCACCTCACCCCAGCGCGCCGCCGCGGCGGCCGGATCGCCAACCGCCACAGTGATTCCGGCCAGGCGTCCAGCAGCGCCGGATCCCTTCCGTCCGGTCCACTGCGGCCCGCCCCAGCGCCACGTGCCGTACGGCCGCGAGCGGTCCAGCGACACGATCGCCCCGCGCATGTCCGCCGGGTGCAGGTGCGTGCCCGAGATGTCCGGAAGGTCGATCTGCCATACGACACGCACGCCCAACCCCAGCGCGCGCGAGCGCGCTCCCTCGAGATCCTCCAAGTCGAATATCACCATGTAGCCGCCGTCCCCGCCATGGCGCGTCAGGTAGCGTCCCGCCGCCGTGTCCGCCTGCGTCGGCGAGACCACCTCCACGAAGCAGTCGCCCAGCGCGAACACCACGTTCGCCAATCCGAACTCGCCCACCCCCGGGTCGCGGAACGGCTCGTTCAGGCTGAGCGCCGTGCGCAACGCCGACGCCACCGGCTCGAGCTCGCCCGCCACGAGCACCGCCTGGCGCAGCCTGACCCCCGATCCACCTCCACCCATGGGCGAAGCCTACCCGGCCCCCGCCACCGGCGTTCACAGGCCCGACGCCAGCAGGAACAGGTCGAACAGGGCCAGGGCGGTGCACGCCAGCGTCAGCACGATCACGACCAACGCCTGAACCTGATCGGTTCGATCTCGCGCTGAAGAGCTCGGCGGCGGGGGCAGCCACGGGTCGGGTGTGCCGGCGGGGCGGACCCATTGGACATCCGCTGGGCCGATCGCGGGCGTGAGCCCCACACGGCCGGACTGCCCTGCGCTCAGGTCAAACGGGATCATGGCCACCGGCCTGATAGCCGGAGCCAGGTCCCTCCTCGACGCCCGCGCCACCCAGGGCCGCGCGCGTGAGCCTCTGCATCAGACCCGTTCGTGTGTCGCCGCCGCCCGCGAGCAGCTCGCGCACCATCAGCGCTTGGCGCACTAGCACCAGCGCGATCAGCGCGACCGCCATCAGCCAGCCCGCACGGTCGGGGCGATGGCCGAGCCTGATCTCCACGGCCGCGACGCCCAGCGCGAGCAGCACCGGCAACAGAGGCGCTATCAACGACGCCAGCGACGGTCTTGACCGCTCGAGCGTTCGCAGCGCGGTGGGCACCAGCGCGCTGTCGGGCCGCGAGCTGAACGCGGCCAGCCCGATGCCGAAGTACGCCGCGATGTAACCGACGTCTATGGGGTCATCGCTTGTGTACTTCCCCACCTCGGCCAGATACGTGTACGTGCTGTCCGACAGCGCCATCACCAGCAGGGCGCCCAGCAGGCACCACAGCGACAGGCGGTCTGCACCGGTCATCCCGCGGATCGCCAGCACGATGAAGAACACCATCACCACGTCGCCGAACGGATACGCCAGCGTCACGACGCCGACCCACGTGCTGAGATCGGCGCTGCGCCACAGCGGGCCGAGGACGAGCGTCCAGCTGAGGAACATCAGCGCGGTGGCGATCACCAGGCCGTCGAACACCGTCCGCGCCCTGCGTGTGCCGCCGCCGCCCGTCGCCGGGTGCGCCACCAGCGCCGCGACCGCGACCGGGATCCCCGACAGGTAGCCGACGTCCGCCCATGAGATGGCCGGGACTTCCACGTCGAGGATCAGCGCGTAGTAGCCCCAGATTACTTCGGCCACCATCCACAACGCCGTGGCGCCGGCGAGCAGCGACCAGAACAGGCGCATCCGCCCACCGTGCTTCATGCTGGCGCGAAAGCACAGCACACACGCGAGCAGCGCCGCCAGCGGCGTCAGCCCGTCGTCGACCCACAGCGTCACCCGTGCACCGCCGATACGCAGGGCGATCCACGCCCCGGCCAGGCCGGTCACGAGCACGACGACAGCTGCGGCGCCGAGGAAGCGCCGAGTCGAGAATTCCATCAATCAGGATATCGACTGAACTGCGGAACTACTTGACTGCGTGGCAGAGCCCCCTGACTCCGTGTCCGCTGCCGGCTCCAGCTGGGCCTCGCGGCGTGCGGCGTACTCGGCCAGGAACGCCTCGACCACGCGCGGATCGAACTGCGTTCCCGCGCACCTGCGCAGCTCCGCAAGCGCCTCCGCCTCGGACTTCGCTTCGCCGAACGGGCGCTCTGAGATCATCCCGTCGAACGAATCGCACACGAACACGATCCGGCTCGCCAGCGGGATATCCTCGCCGGCCTGCCCGCGCGGGTAGCCGCCACCGTCGTAGCGCTCGTGGGTCGCGCCCACGATGTCCGCCACCCGCGCCAGCGCGGGCGCCGCGCTGAGGATGCTCGCGCCGATGATCGGGTGGCGGCGCATCAGCTTCCACTCCTGCTCGTCGAGCGGACCGGCTTTGTGCAGCAGCGTGTACGGCATCGCCACCTTGCCGATGTCGTGCAGCTCGGCCGCGCGGATCGCCTCCGAGAGATCCGTGCCGGAGAGTCCCAGGCGGCGCGCCACGCCGTCGGTGAGCTCGGCCACATGTGAGGCGTGGGCGTGCAGCCCCGGCTCGTGCGCCGCGAGCAGCTGCAGCGCGAGATCGCGCGTCTGCCTGCCCGCGCTCGCACGACTGGCGTCCTTGTGCGCGTACATGCGCTCGTCGGCCAGCTGCAGCGCCAGGTCGGGATCGGCCGCCTCGGCGGGCAGCAGCACCGAGCCGAACGAGCTTGTGATCGTGAACCCGTCGCCCTCAGCGCTCAGCGCCTGCAGGCAGTCGGCGACCATCGTCTCGTCGTCTCCGCGCAGCAGCGCGCAGAACTCGTCGCCGCCGAGGCGGTACGCGCAGCCGCGGGAGCCGACCGCCTGCTTGAACGCCCGCGACAGGCGCCCGAGCAGCAGGTCGCCGCCGAGGTGTCCGAAGCTGTCGTTGTACGCCTTGAAGCCGTCCAGGTCGAACAGCAGCAGCCGCACCGGTCGCTCCGGGGTGGCGTCGTGCCACACCTCCTCGAGATCCTCCGCCAGCTGGCGGCGGTTGGCCAGTCCCGTCAGCGGGTCGATCGTCGCCTCTCCGCGCTGGTGCAGTTCCGCGCTCTCCAGCGCCCACACGATCGACACCACCGCCACCAGCAGCGCGAGCGTCGCGAACACCGGCACCGGGTCGTGCAGCGTCGAGTGGGGGTCCACACCCAGGGTGACCACCAGGATCGTCGCCACCGTCAGCGCCAGTCCGGCCCTCACCACCTGAGGACGGAAGCGCGCCGCGACCATGCCCGCCGGGAGGACCAGCCAGGGGAGCGCCGGGCTGTGAGGGCCCCCGCTGAGCACGACTCCGGTGGCCAGCAGTACCAACGTGAGGAGGATCGCGCCCACGCTCACCCGCTCCGGGTGCGCGCTGCGGGCCATCCGACGATCGACGCTCAGGAGGTTCGCCGCCGAGAGCGCGAACAGGATCAGCGTCCACCAACCGAGCCACGGCGCGGAGATCACGAGCGTCACGCCCACCGCACCCGATCCGACCTTCCGAATCGTGCGCACGCGGGGGCTCGCCTCGAGCACCCGTCTGCGATCCAGATCGGTGGGACAGAGCCAACTTTCTGACGTTTCCATTTCACCTGCCATCTCGTCCACGACGCGCCGTGCCTTTAGCAATGCACACGCCGCCGGCCCACAGTTCTTCAGACGCCCCCGCCCTGCCCCGCCGCCACGCCTGCTCTGTTGCCACGCCACGCCTGCCCCGCCGCCACGCTCGGACGTCCGCCGAATCTGGACGCGGGTGGCCATCGCGCCCGCAGTGGCGCCGTGCCGACATTCCCGGCATGACACCGTGTTCCATCAATCGGCACCGGACATCCCCGGCAAACGGGGTGCGCAGCACAACGACGACCCGCGCATGCTCAGGCCGTCGTTATCATAAACTCACCCTTACACTTCTTTCCTCGACGACGCCCGTATGGCGGTTGTCGGAATGCGTGGGGAGAGATAAATCAGCCGCCGTCTTATTGTCAATAATGTGAAGGTGGCGCGTGAAAGTCGACGGCGAGCCGGACCGTCGAAATTGGGTTAAGCAAGCAACGACGCCGTCCGATAAAGCCGCCATGCGCGTGTCACCGCTACCGCTCGCTTCGACCCTGGGAGCAGGCGAGCGCCGGCTGTTGGGCGCGACCGCCGCCCTCCTGCTCGCGCTCGTCGCCGCGACCGGCGCCCACGCCGTGTTCGGCGTCGGTGGCCGTGCGGTCGAACAGCCGATCCGCGACTGGGTCACCTCGGCGGTGTACATCCTCGTGGGAGCGATCGTGTGCTGGCGCGCCATGCGCACGACGCACGCGCGGCGATCGTGGTCGATCATCGCGTTCGGCATCTCCGTGTACGGCCTGGGCAACGTGCTGTGGGCAGCCTGGCTCGAACACCTCCCCAACCCACCCATCCCGTCGATCTGCGATGGGATGTGGCTGACGCTCTACCCGACGTGCTACATCGGGATCCTCGGGCTCGCGCGCGTGCGCGAGCGACGGGCGCCGGCGAGGATCTGGCTGGACGGCATCGTCGCCGGGCTCGGGATCGCCGCGATCGGCGCGGCGATCGTCGTGCGCCCGGTGCTGGCCTCGACGACCGGCAGCACCGCGGCGGTCGTCACCGAGATGGCCTATCCCCTCTGCGACCTGCTGCTCGCCGCGCTCGTCGTCGGAGTGCTCGCGCTGCGCGGCTGGAGGCTGGACCGCATGTGGGCGATGCTGGGCGGCGGCTTCATCGTGCTCGCGGTGGCCGACTGCATGTACGCGCTGCAGGTGGCCGGCGGGGCGTCAGCCCCCACCAACGCCACCAACCTCGTCTATGACCTCGGCGTCCTGCTGCTGGCGCTCGCGGCGTGGCAGCCGCTGACGGCGCCGCGGACCGACACCGTGCCCGCCACCGCGGTGCTCGGGATCCCGGCCGCCTTCACTCTCAGCGCGCTCGGGCTGCTCATCTACGACCACTTCAGCCGCCTGGACCCGCTGGCCCTGACGCTGGCGCTGCTCACGGTGCTCGCCGCGTTCGCGCGCACGGCGCTCGCGTTCCGCGACCTCGGCGCGCTCGCCGAAACACGGCGCCAGGCGCTCACCGACGACCTCACCTCGATGCCCAACCGCCGTCATTTCCTGCGACGCGTGCGCGACGCGATCATCGCCAGCCGTGCGAGCGAAACCAGCGTCGCGCTGCTGCTGCTCGACCTCGACCACTTCAAAGAGCTCAACGACACGCTCGGCCACGACGCCGGGGATCAGCTGCTGTGCCAGGTCGGCGCGCGCCTGCGCACGGTGCTGCGCTCCACCGACACCGCCGCTCGGCTGGGCGGCGACGAGTTCGGCGTGCTGCTGTCCGACCCGTGCGGCACGGCCGGCGCTGAGCTGGTGGCTGACAAGATCCTTCAGGCGATCGCCGAGCCGTTCCCGATCAAGGGCCTGAACCTGCGCGCCACGGCGAGCATCGGGGTCGCCCTGTTCCCGGAGCACGCCCGCGACGACGAGCAGCTGATGCAGCACGCCGACGTGGCCATGTACGAGGCCAAGACCGCGCAGTCCGGGCGCGCGTGCTACGCGCGGGAGCGCGACAAGCACTCGCTCGAGCGCCTCACGCTCGCCGGCGAGCTCTCGCACGCGCTGGAGTCCGGGGAGATAGAGGCCCACTTCCAGCCCAAGGCGGACGCGGGCAGCCACAAGATCGTCGGCGCCGAGGCGCTCGTGCGCTGGCGCCACCCCACCCGCGGGCTGATCCCACCGGTGGAGTTCGTGACCGTGGCCGAGCAGGCGGGACTGGGCCGGGCGCTGACGCGCAGGATGCTCGAGCTGGCGCTGACACAGGTCAAGGCCTGGCGCGAGGCCGGCCTCGACCTGCACGTGGCCGTCAACACCACCGTCGCCGACCTGCAGGACACGCGTTTCCCGGACGAGGTCGCCGCGATGCTGGGCGACCACGGCCTGCCTCCGGAGGCGCTCGTGCTCGAGGTGACCGAGAACATGGTGCTGGCCGACCCCGTGCGCGTCGGCGACGTGCTCGCGCGGCTCGGCGAGCTCGGCCTCGGCCTGTCGCTCGACGACTTCGGGACGGGCTACTCGTCGCTGACCCACCTCAAGGCGCTGCCCGTCGGCGAGGTCAAGATCGACCGCTCGTTCGTCGCGCGGATGACCTCCGACCCCGTGGACGCGGCGATCGTGCAGGCGACCATCCAGCTGGCGCACAGCATCGGCATCCGCGTCGTCGCCGAGGGCATCGAGGACGAGACCACCTGGAGCTCGCTCGCCGCCAGCCACTGCGAGCTCGTCCAGGGCTACGCGCTCTCGCGACCGCTGCCGGCCGCAGAGCTGGAGGAGCTGCTGCGCGCCGAGCCCATCCCGAGCGCGCCCGCCCCGGCCGGCGCGCGATCCGCCGTCAAGCGATCCCCCGGCTAGCGATCCTCGCGCGGAGACCCTGCGCCGGAGTCCTCGCGCCGGGAGATCCTCGCGCTAGAAGCCCTTCAGCAAGATGCCGAACTGGGCGCCGCTGTCGTCGGCCGCCGCGACCAGCGAGGGGACGTCCGGCCGCGAGCGCGTGAACTGGCCGAAGGCCTCGTTGCGCTCGATGTCATCCGCGACGAGCGCCCCCCGTCCCAGCGCGCTCCACGCGCGCTCGAGCTCGAAGCGAAGGTTGCGGGTGGTGTGGCTGCTGTCGTGGACGAACAGGTCGATCTCGCCCAGCTCCGCGAGCAGCGGCGGGAGTCGGCGTCTGCTGGTCCCGTTCACGTACGTCCACCGCGAGCGCAGATCGCTCGGCACCGCGGCGGCGATCTCGGAGTGGATCGCGGTGTCCAGGGCGGGGAGGTCGATGCTGCACAGGCGCCCCTCGCCGCTCAGCTCCAGCGCCTCCAGTATCACGCGCGAGGTGATCCCGCGCGCGACGCCCGTCTCCACCACCGACGCGGCGCGCAGGTGCCTGGTCAGGCACCAGACCGCGCGTGCCAGCCCCTGGTCCCCGTCATCCCAGCCGCCGTACGCGCCGCGGCCCATCGGCAGGCCCTTCGACTCGAAGGACTCGGTCACCTGCGACCACAGCGTGTCGAACGCGTGCGTCTCCGCACAGGGCCACGGCTGGCCCAGGCGCTCGTGCAGGTGGCGCTCCCACTCCGGGTCCGCCTCGTACGCGTAGCTGGCGACAGCGCCGCCGGTGATCGCGCGTCGTGCGCGCCCGAACGCTCGATCGAGTCCGTCGCCGGGCTCGCGAAGCGTCAGACGCACCGCTCCGGCCGCCCAGCGAAGCCGCGCAGACAGGGCCGTGCGCTTGGCGTTGTCGCGGCTGGGATGTGAAATCGGAATCAGCGCCTTCTGCTTGCCGCGAGCCGGGGGGGTGCGAACGCGTGTGCGATCCTAGCGGGCGTGGCACCCGAAGCCAAGAGCTCGCGGTTTCGCGCAGAGGGTGGACAGGAGCCTGCGGCGGCCAGCTCGGCTCTGGTCACGATCCAACCCGGCTCCGCAGCCAAGCCGCCCCTGTTCTGCGTGCACGCGGAAGCCGGCGACGTGTCCCTCTACTACGGCCTCGCCGGCCACCTGGCGCCCGACCGGCCGGTGCTCGGGCTGTGCGCGCCCGCCGCCGGCGAGCTTGGAGCGCGTCCTTCACTCGAGCAGCTGGCCGAGCGTCACGTGCGCGAGATCACAGACGCTCAGCCGGCCGGTCCGTACCTGATCGCCGGCGAGTGCACCGGGGGGGCGCTCGCGTACGAGATCGCCCAGCAGCTGCGAGCGGCCGGCCGCGAGGTCGCGCTGCTGGCGCTCGTGGACGCGTTCGCACCGGGCCAGCCGCGCCTTGCGAGGCTCATGCCGCGACCCGTCTACCGGATCGCCCATCGCGCTCGGATCCTCGGCTTCCATGCCGGCAACCTCGTGCGTCTCGGCATGCGTGCCAAGCTGGCGTATGCCGCGTCGAAGGCGCAGCGCGCCCGCACTGCGTTGAGCGCCAGGGTCTCCGGCGTGCTGCGACGCTCCGCCGCGAGCGCCTCACCGCAGCTGGCTTTCAGGGAGGCGCTCGCGGCGTACGAGCCTGAGCCGTATGCGGGGTCCATGGTCCTCTTTCGCGCCGCCACGCTGCCGCTCGGGATCGAGGCCGCGCCACCCGACCTGGGGTGGGGTGGCCTGGTGGAGGACATCCGGATCGAGACGGTCCCCGGCTACTTCACCACGCCGATCTCCGAGCCGGGAGTGCGGATGCTCGCCGCTGGGCTCTCACGGCACATGGATGCGCATACAAGTTCCTAGCGCAGCATGGCGTTGGTTCGCAGACAGCGAGATGAAGTTGGAAGTCCATGATCAAACGAAATCGACGGCGACCCTGTTCAGCAGCTCGCGACGACTCGCGATTGCCGAGCACTTCCGCGTTCCCTACGACCTCCTCGACACGGCCGCCCCTGCGGGGCTCGAGCGGCTGCACGTCCCGGGCGGCGCGGAGCTGCTGTGGGCAGGCGCCGGCGACCTCGCCGGGGCCCGAGCCGCCGAGCCGCCGATCTCGGCCCGGGTGCGCACGGCCGCGGGCGTGAGCATCCCGATATTCGCCCACGTGCTGGGCGATCGTACGGCGGAGCGCCTGCTCGCCGATCGCGGCGGCACCTGGTCCCGCGCGCTATCCATCGACGGCGAGGATGGCGAGCACGTCGCCTCGATCTGGACGGCGCGCGACGGCAGCGTGTTCCTGCCCTTCGATCCCGACGAGGTCTGTCACAGCTACTGGAGCGAGCGCTACCTGGATCTCGCCCGCAACGGCGCGTCCCGACGGACCGGCCGGGGCGCCGTGCGCGCCTACTACCGGATACGCGGGCTGCTGCCGCGCCCCGTCCAGATCTGGCTGCGCCGTCAGTACGCGCACGTGCAGGTGCGCAGCGAGTTCCCGAGCTGGCCGGCGGAGACGGCCCTGCACGACTTCTTCGACCTGTTCACGTCGATCCTCGGGGACCTCGCCGGCGAGCCGGTGCCTCGGATCGCGAGCTGGCCGGACGGCCACGCCTGGGCGCTGGTGCTGACCCACGACGTCGAGACGGCCGCGGGGGTCGCCGCGCTCGACCCGATCGTCGAGCTCGAGCGCGGCCTCGGGCTGCGTTCCTCGTGGAACTTCGTCCCCCGGCGCTACGAGGTGGGCGACGATCGCATCCGCGCGCTGAGCGCCGCCGGCTTCGAGGTCGGCGTGCACGGGCTCTATCACGACGGACGCGACCTCGAGTCCCGCGCGCGCGTGCAGGAACGCCTGCCCGGCATGCGCGCCGCGGCCGAGCGCTGGGACGCTGTCGGCTTTCGCGCCCCCGCGACGCAGCGGCAGTGGGAGTTGATGCCGATGCTCGGCTTCGACTACGACTCCTCCTACCCGGACACCGACCCGTTCGAGCCGCAGGGCGGTGGCTGCTGCACATGGCTGCCGTTCTTCAATCGGGAGATGGTCGAGCTGCCGCTGACGATGGCGCAGGACCACACGCTGTTCGTGATCCTCCGTCACGGCGACGAGCGCGCGTGGACCGACAAGGCCGAGTTCCTGCGCGCGCGCGGTGGACTGGCCCTGATCGACACCCATCCCGACTACCTGATCGAGGAGCGGATCAAAGACGCCTATCGACGCCTGCTCGAGCGCTTCGCCAGCGATCAGAGCGCGTGGAAGGCGCTCCCGCGCGAGGTCAGCGCGTGGTGGCGCCGGCGCGCGGACTCGCGGATCGAGCGAGCGGGAGACGAATGGGTCGTGAGCGGACCGGCGGCCGCGGAGGCTCACGTCGAGCTCGTGGAGGGCACCCCATGGAGATGAGCACCGGCTCCCCGCTCGCCGGCGCGTCCGGCGCGTCCGGCGCCCCCGACCTCGAGGTGGCCGTCATCGGCGCCGGGCCGCACGGGCTGTCCGCCGCCGCGCATCTGCGCCGCGCGGGCGTGCACGCGCACGTGTTCGGCGCCCCGATGGGCTTCTGGAAGACGATGCCCGAGGGGATGAAACTGCGCTCGAACCTGTCCGCGACGAGCATGGTCGAGACCGTCGGGCCGCTGTCGCTGTCCGCCTACGCGCAGGCGAGCGGGGCGCAGATTCAGCAGCCTGTGGAGCTGAGCGACTTCATCGAGTACGGCTCCTGGGTCCAGCGCACGGCCGTACCGGACCTCGACGAGCGCGCCATCACCGCGCTGGATCGCGCCGCCGGCGGCTTCGGCCTGGATCTCGACGACGGCACGCGCGTGTCCGCGCGTCGAGTGGTGATCGCATGCGGGATCGCGCCGTTCGAGCGCATGCCCGCGGGCTTCGACGAGCTCCCCGCCGGGCGCGTCTCCCACACCGCGCACCATCGCGATCTCAGCGCCTTCGCCGGCCTGCGGGTGGCGGTCGTGGGTGGCGGGCAGAGCGCGTTCGAGTCCGCCGCGCTGATGCGCGAGCGCGGCGCCGCGCAGGTCGAGGTGCTCGTGCGCAAGCCCGCCGTCGTGTGGCTGCGCGGCCACGGCGTGAAGAAGATCCTCGGTCGCCTGGGACCGATCGTGTACGCGCCGACCGACGTGGGTCCGCTGTGGTACAGCCGGCTCGTCGAGAAACCGGACCTGTTCCGCCATCTCCCGCGCGAGGCCCAGAACCGGATCGCCGCGCGCTCGATCCGCCCGGCGTGCTCGCACTTCGTCAGGGTGCGCCTCGGCGAGATCGCCATCAGCACCGGCGTCGAGGTCCTCGGGGCCGAGGCCGAGGGCGAGCAGCTGCGCGTGTCGCTGTCGGACGGCAGCACGCGCGAGGTCGATCACCTGATGTTCGGCACCGGCTACAAGGTCGACGTCGCGCGCTACCCCTTCCTCGGCGAGGGCATCCTCGCCGGCATGGCTCGCGTCGACGGATACCCGGTGCTCGGCCGTGGCCTTGAGACCTCGGTGCCCGGCCTGCACGTCGTGGGCGCGCCCGCCGCCTGGAGCTTCGGGCCGATCAACCGCTTCGTGTCGGGCAGCTGGTACGCGGGTCACGCGCTCGCGCGCGAGATCGCCGGGCGCTCATCCGAGCGCCCGGCCGGCGGCGTGCGGCCGTAGCGAAGGCGCTGCGCGTGAGACCGGCGGGCGGCAGCACCGCACGGGCGCTCGGCAGGCGCGGATCCGCTCCCGGCGCGGTCGTGATCGGCGGCGACTACCAGGGGCTCGGCATCGTGCGCAGCCTCGGTCGCCGCGGCATAGACGTGCTCGTGATCGACGACGAGCGTTCGATCGCTCGCCACTCCCGCTTCGCGACAGCGGCCGTGAGGGTTCGCGAGCTTCGCGACGAGGAGGCGACCGTCGAGACGCTGCTCGCGCTGGGCGAGCGCCACGAGCTCGACGGCTGGGTGGTGTTCCCGACGCGCGAGGAGACCGTCGCGGCCCTGTCGCGCTATCGCGAGCGCCTCACCGCGCGCTTCCGCATCCCCACGCCGGCCTGGGACGTGGTCGAGTGGGCGTGGGACAAGCGCAAGACATACGAGATCGCCGCCGAGATCGGGATCGCGACTCCCCGCACGTGGCTGGTGGGCAGCGCACACGAGCTGGAGTCGATCGACGGCGATCCGCCGTTCGCCGTCAAGCCGGCGATCAAGGAGCGCTTCCTGTACGCCACCGGCGCCAAGGCGTGGCGCGCGGACACGCGCGCGGAGCTCGACGCCCGCTTCCGGGAGGCGGCCGAGCTGGTCGGCGCGGAAGAGGTGATCGTCCAGGAGCTGATCCCGGGAGCGGGCGAGACGCAACTCGCCTACTGCGCGTTCTTCCGCGACGGGCGCGCCTCGGCGAGCATGGTCGTGCGCCGCCTGCGCCAGCACCCGCCGCTGTTCGGGCGCGCGAGCACGTTCGTGCAGACGATCGAGCACCCCGAGCTGGAGGCGCTCTCGGAGCGGCTCCTGCGCCGGATCGGCTACTACGGGCTCGTCGAGCTGGAGTACAAGCACGACGTGCGCGACGGTCAGACCAAGCTGCTCGACATCAACGCGCGCACGTGGGGCTACCACAGCCTCGGGCAGCGCGCGGGCGTCGACTTCCCCTACCTGCTGTACGCCGATCAGATGTCGCTGGGAGCGCCCGACGGGCTGCGCGCGCCGCCCGGGGTGTCCTGGATCCGGCTGGCGACCGACCTGCCCACGGCCGTCGCCCTGCTGGCGCACGGCGCGCTCGACTGGCGCGCGTACGTGCGCTCGCTGCGGGCGGCCGACGTCGAGTCGGTGTTCAGCCTCGACGATCCGCTGCCCGGCCTGGCGGAGCTCTCGCTGCTGCCGTATCTGGCGGCCAAGCGGGGGTTCTGAGCGAGCGCATGTACGACTACGTCATCGTCGGCGCCGGTTCCGCGGGCTGCGTGCTCGCCAACCGGCTCAGCGAGGACCCCGACGTCCAGGTTCTCCTGCTCGAGGCGGGACCGCCGGACACCAACGAGAACATCCACATCCCGCTGGGCTATCTCGAGCTCCCACAGGCGGAGTTCGATTGGGGCTACCGGTCGGCGCCCGAGCCCGAGTGCCAGGACCGGCAGGTTCCCCTGCCGCGCGGCAAGGTGCTGGGCGGGTCCTCCTCGACCAACGCGATGATCTACGTTCGCGGCAACGCGCTCGACTACGACCAATGGGGCGTCACGGGCTGGTCGTGGGCGGAGCTGCTGCCGTATTTCCTGAAGGCCGAGGACAACGAGCGGGGGGCCTCGCGCCTGCATGGCGTGGGCGGCCCGCTGCCGGTGAGCGAGCCGCGATCGGTGAACGCCGCCTCGCGCGCGTTCGTGGACGCCGGGGTGCAGGCCGGCCTCGCGCGCAACGAGGACTTCAACGGCGCCCAGCAGGACGGGGTGGGCATCTTTCAGCTGACCCAGCGCGGCGGCATGCGCGCGAGCACCGCGGTCGCCTACCTGCGCCCGGCGATGGAGCGCGCCAACCTCAGCGTGATGACGCACACGCACGTGCGCCGGGTGCTGTTCGAGGGCACGCGCGCGGTCGCTGTGCAGGCGAGCCGGCTGGGCCAGGAGCAGGAGCTGAGGGCCGAGCGCGAGGTGATCCTGTGCGCCGGCGCGTACAACTCCCCGCAGCTGCTGATGCTCTCGGGGGTCGGACCGGCCGAGCAGCTGAGGAGATGCCAGGTCGACGTCCTGCTCGACCGCCCGGCGGTCGGCGAGAACCTGTCGGACCATGCCGCCACGGAGCTGCTGTGGATGGCGCCAGAGCCCGAGAGCCGCCCCAGCCGCCGGCGCTGGCGCAGCACCAGGATGCTGCTCGCCGCCCAGAGCGGGCCGTTCGTGTCGGGTCTGGCCGAGGCAGGCGGCTTCGCCCGCGTGGCAGCGGACGCGCCGGCGCCCGACACACAGTTGCATTTCGTGGCCGTGCAGTTCGCCGAGGCTGGCGTGAGCGACCCGGAGGCCCACGGCGCGTGGGTATCGCCCTGCCTGCTTACGCCGCAAAGCAGGGGCTCGGTGCGACTCGCCTCAAACGACCCGACCGCCAAGCCGATCGTGCACAACGCGTTCTACACCGCCGGCGACGATCTGCAGCGGATGATCGCCGCCCTGCGCCTGGCACTCGACATCTGTGCCCAGCCCGCCATGAAGCCGTACCGCGCCGAGCCGTTCAGGGCGCCAGACGGAGACACGCCGGATGCCCTGCGCGATCACATCGCACGCACGACCTTCGCCTTCTACCACCCCGTGGGCACCTGCCGGATGGGTGAGGACGCGGACGCGGTCGTCGACACTCAGCTGCGCGTCAACGGCGTGGAGGCTCTGCGGGTCATAGACGCGTCGGTGATGCCGGCCGTCCCCCGCGGGAACACCAACGCGCCAACGATCGCCCTGGCCGAGCGCGCCGCCGAGGTGATCCGACACGGCGGCCAGCGCAGCCGCTGAACGCGGCGGCGCGGCGGCCTGGAGCCCAACCCGCAGCCATCTGGCGGAATCCGCGTTCAACACCTGAACGCACATGGCGAACATCGGGCCATTGCGGGACAGACCCGGCAAACCCATCATCTTTGTGCGCAGTATCGCTGATGACAACGAGATTGGGGGGCGTGCGGTGTTCCGCATCCTTGACGCCACGGATGGACAGCCAGGGTTCAGGCCGCGTAGGACGCTTGATGACTCGCCAGAGGCAGCGCGCGAGATCCGCTTGGCGATCGCGCGGGCAAAGGAGGGTGACCGCGAGGCCGTGAGGCTTCTCTACATCCGCTACTCGGACAACGTCTACGGCTACGTCCGCAGCATCGTCAAGGACGAGAGGGAGGCAGAGGACCTCACGCAGCAGGTGTTCATGAAGCTGATGACGGTGATCGGCAAATACACCGACTGCGGCGTGCCGTTCTCAGGCTGGCTGCTGCGACTCGCGCGCAACGTCGCCCTCGACCACCTGCGCAGGCGCCGTCCCACCCCGACCGATGAGGTCATGACCGTGGACACCCATGCCGACGAGGGCGCGAGAGAGAGCGCGCGGGACCTCTACGCGGCGCTCGCCACCCTCCCCGACGAGCAGCGCAGCGTGATGGTCATGCGGCACATCGTCGGTCTCTCACCACCGGAGATCGCCGAGCAGATGGGTCGCTCGGAGAGCTCGATCCACGGGCTGCACCACCGCGGCAGGCGAGCGCTCAAGCAGGAGCTCGTGCGGCTCGGCTCCGCACCTTCGACGAGCCTGGCATGTTGAGCACCACCTCGGCCGGCGCCACCGAGGCCGCGACCGAGGTGCCGCTGACGCGGCTCGACTTCGCGGATCCCGAGCTGCTGGAGGAGCTCCTGGGCGCCGTGCGCGAGGTCGCCGAGCGCGGCGCGTTCACGCTCGGCGAGGCGGTCGAGGGCTTCGAGCGCGAGTTCGCCGCCTACTGCGAGACCGGCTTCGCCGTCGGCATCTCCTCCGGAACGGAGGCGCTCACGCTGGCGCTGCGTGCCCTGGAGATCGGACCGGGCGACGAGGTGATCGTGCCGGCCAACTCGTTCATCGCAACGGCGGAGGCCGTGAGCATCGTCGGAGCGACACCTCGCCTCGTGGACGTCGACCCCTGCTCGCACCTGATCACCGCGGACATCCTCGAGAACAGCTTGGGTCCGCGCGTTCGCTGCGTGATTCCCGTGCACCTGTTCGGCGCGACGGCTGACATGGGCCCGATCATGGCGCTCGCGCGTGAGGCTGGCGTGCACGTCATCGAGGACGCCTGCCAGGCGCACGGCGCACGCTACCGCGGGCAGCGTGTCGGCACGTTCGGGGCATTCGGCTGCTTCAGCTTCTATCCGACCAAGAACCTCGGCGCATGGGGGGACGCGGGCGCCGTGGTGACCGCGGTCCCTGAGCTTGCCGACCGCGTGTGCCTGCTCCGCGCCCACGGCGAGCAGCCACGCTACCGCCATCGGATCATCGGGACGACCGCGCGGCTCGACGCGCTGCAGGCGACAGTGCTGCGTCCCAAGCTCGCCCGACTGGACAGCTGGAACGACGAGCGCCGGCGGCTGGGCGAGACGCTGACGAGACTCCTTCTCGACGGCCTCTCGAGCGCGGACTGCGACGGCGCGATCGAGATCGCGAGCGCAGCCGCGAACGATGGCGGCGACCACGTCTACCACCAGTTTGTCGTGCGCAGCGACCAACGGGATCGGCTGCGCGAGCATCTCTCACGGCAGGGCATCGCCTCGGCCATCCACTACCCGACACCGATCCACCTGACGGAAGCCTACGCGGATCTCGGCCTCGGGCAGGGAAGCCTGCCGGTGAGCGAGCGCCTGGCGGGGCGGATGTGCTCGCTGCCGATGTTCCCCACCATGAGCGAAGCCGAGGTGCAGCGCGTCGCGCAGGCGGTGATCGACTTCGCAGAAGACTGCGGCCCGACGGGCCGTTAATCGGACATCTGGCTGGGGTGCTCCCAACCTGCGCTGCCACGGACCGGCGAGCGCACAAGGAGCAGCGTCTCGGGCGAGCTTAAGAACAGGGGGAGCACGTGATAGGCGAAAGGAACACGCGACACGGCCATCTTGCCGTGAGAACGGTGCGGCCGTGAAGAAGCTCGTCGTAGTGACGGACAACACGATGATGGTGGGCGCGATTCGCGCCGGGCTGCATGACGGCCGGGCATTTCAGCTGCTCGGATATCTCGACCCGTGCAAGGCGACGGCGGCCAAGATCAAGGACACGGGCGCGGAGGTCGTGCTCGTGGACGAAGCCGATCGCCCCGACCAGGTGATCGCTCTGATTCAAAGCATCAAGGAGGACAACGAGCAGATCGCGGTCGTCTTCCTGGCCATCCAGATGGAGGGAGACTGCGTCAAGCGCGCCTTCGAAGCGGGCGCAAGCAGTGCGATCTCCAAGGCAATCCATCCGCGCGCCCTGGCGACGTTCCTGGACGAGGCGCTGAAAGGCCACATCGTGCATTCCCCGGCAAGCATCGACGCGCGAAGCGCAGCGCCCAAGGTGCCCGCTGCCGAACATTCAGCGCTGACCAGCCGGGAGCTGGGGATCCTGCAGCTGGTCGCGGCCGGTGCCACCAACCACGAGATCGCGCAGCAGCTCTGGATCACGCGCCAGACGGTGAAGTTCCACGTCTCCAACATCTATCGCAAGCTCGGCGTCAGCAACCGCACCGGAGCGTGCCACTACGCGCACGTCAACGGGATGGTCGCGGAGGCCACCGACGAAGCGGCTACGATCGCCTCATAGCGCAACCGCCACCTGGCCGCGCTGCCGGGACGTTCGCCCGGCCCCGAGCGCAACCAGCGAGACGAGATGATCGAGCAGCTCCGGGTTGCTGTCGAGGCGCTTCAGCGGTCCGCGCCTGCCGAGCTCGATCCGGAGCAGATCCCGCGGGTCCACCAGCAGCTTGGCGCGTCCGACGTCCTCGAGCCAGCGATCGACTGCGCCGACCTTGCTCTGGAAGATGCCGTACGAGGGGATCCCGAGGTAGGCGGCCTCACGTAGCATCGTGCCGCCCGAGCAGACCACCAGATCGACGCTCTTGAGCAGGGAGACGAACGGAACGGGTCGCTCGAGGATCAGCGGCCTGTGCCGCCACGGCAGTCCCTCCAGGAGACGCACCTGCTCACGGTCGCGGGGCGAGAACACCACCAGCGCGTCGGCGCTTGCCAGGTGGGCGAGTGTTGCTCTGGCAAAGTTGGTGGAGGCCGCGTTGTAATAGTGACTGGTCTCCGAGGGAGGACGGAACAAGACCCGCACGGCATCCTCCGGAACAGGACCGAGATCGTGCGGGTCGATCGCGTCCACGTCCACGTCCGCGAACGTCAGATCCTCCTTCAGACCCTTGAAGGCGACGAGCTGGCTCAGGCGCAGGCCGCGACGACGGAGCACATCCTTGCCGATCACGTCCGGATGCAGGATCGTGGAGCCGGTGGCAAGAAACACGCTCATGTTGACATGCTCGTAGTCGCCGATCAGAAAGCTCGGGATCCGCATGGCACGCGCCGCGATGGCGGCGGCGCGCGATGCGGCGAGCACGGCGTCGGGCCGGCCAGAGCGACCGAAGAAGCGCGACAGGTCACGTGCCCGGACCCCGGCCGCCGCCACCTTGTTCAGCTTGCCTGTGCCGACACGCACACCAAACGCAGGTGCGTCCACCCCCGCGCGCGCGAGCATCTCCACGGTGCTCCCGTAGTCGCGCGTCGTGACCACGGTCTCGATCCCCGCGCCCTCGAAGGCGCGCCGGAAGGGCAGCAGGTACTGCACCTGCGGCGGATTCTCGATGTCTATCCAGACCTTCATCGGACCGCCTGCCGGCCGATCTCCGATCGCTCGCCCGCATCGAGGAGACCGCTTGGCGTGGTCGAGGCCCGAAGGCGCGGCGTTTCGGCGCGAGAAGACCACGCATACAGGACCCACCCGGGGTGGTAGGAGCGGCATTCGCGGTTCAGCCGCACGTGCGAACTGCGCGCCGGATACCCACGGGCTCGCGGGCCAAGCCCGCGCAGATACCGCCGGGCGCGCGGCCATCGCTCCTCCCGCTCGATCGACCGATAGAACCAAGCGTAAGGCTCGTGGTGGAGCATCTCGGCCTCGAGCTCGTTGGGCCCGAGATTCCACCGGAAGCTGCGCTCGACTGCTGCGTCGATTCCGGCGATGCCGTGGCGCTGCGCGGGAAACAGGAACAGCATCGCCATGCTGTCTTGGTGAACGGAGAAGATCGGGTAGATGTCGATCGGGGCCGCCGTGCGAACATCGATCATCCACGGCCACGCACCATCCTCGCCCTGGATCGCCAACACCCGCCGCACGCATGCGGTGAACAGCTCGCGAGCCTCGATGCTCTCGAAGGCATCGCCGTACTCGTGCATGGCACGCAGGAAATAGACGACGCTCCCAAACGAGACGGCGTGCGCGCGGTAGCGCCGTGTGCTGTGTCTGGGCATGCCCGAGGCAGGGTGGACGAACTCGCGCCGTATCAGATCGAAGATGCGCCGGGCAAGCGCCTGCGCCCGCGCCCCGGTGCCCCACGATGTGGCGCCCCACAGCATCCACGCCAGTTCCTGCATGTTGAGTCGCCCTGCGGCGTCCTTCCGGGCGACGGTGCGCTCGAGACGTTGCAGCGAGCGCTCGACAGCCGGGTGCGAACGATCCGTGGCAGCCAGCAGCACCAGCAGGAGCCCGTGGTCGCCGCAGTTCACGATCTCGGCCTCCCACGCCGAGAGGAACTCCTCCACCCGGGATCGCACCGGGCCGAGCCACTCGATCGGGCCACCATCACGCTCCGCCTCGCTCAGTCCGAGATAGGTGTTGATCGTGTAGCGCAACGACCACGGCGCTGCGAAATCATGTGTGACCTCTCCCCTCCCGTCCATGCGCGAGCGCCAGGAGAACAGCGCTCGCCGCGCGTCGTAGGCGTGGCTGAGATAGTCGAGCGCCTCGTTGCAGTAGTCGTTCACCAGATCCCCCTCCATGGAGCTCGACCGGCGCCGCTCACGGCGCGGCATCCAACACCAGCGACTGGGATGTCGCTGACGGAGCCGGCGCAGCCTCGCCCAGATCGGCGAGGAGCACATCTGCCACGCGCGTCGAGGCCTTTCCATCCCAGCCCTGTGGAACGTCATGGGTCTCGGCCGGGCTCGCAAGCCAGCCCGGGATCTCGGTGATCGCCTCCGGTCTAAGTCCGAGCAGCGTGTTGCTGCCGTTGGTGATCGTTATCGGTCGCTCGGTGTTCTCGCGCAGCGTGAAGCACGGCACGCGCAGGAATGTCGTCTCCTCCTGCACTCCGCCCGAGTCGGTGAGGACGCCGCTCGCACACGCCTCCAGCGCCAGGAAGTCCATGTACCCGACCGGATCCACGATCTGCAGCCCGGGCGCGCGCGCAAGCTCGCTGGGAAGGCGCGCTCGCGTGCGCGGGTGCATCGGAAACACCACCGGCAGCGCGCAGGCGATCTCGGCCAGCGCCCTCATCACTCGATCGAGCAGCGGCCCGTCGACCAATGCCGGGCGGTGCAGCGTCACGAGCAGGTAGTGCTGGCGCTCGACGCCCAGGTCGGCATGGACGCGCGACTCGCCGATCCGTGGGCGCAAGCGGACGAGCGTGTCGATCATCGTATTCCCGACAAACTCCACCCGCTCATCTCCGACCCCTTCGCGGTTCAGATTGACCGCCGCCTCGGGACTGTGGATGAAGCACCAGCGCGAGAGCTGGTCTACCACGATGCGGTTGAGCTCCTCGGGCATGGTGCGATCGAAGCTCCGCAAGCCCGCCTCGAGGTGCGCCACCGGAATGCCGAGCTTCGCAGCAGCCAGTGCGGCGGCGAGTGTGGAGTTGACATCGCCCGGGACGACCACGGCAAGTGGCCGCAGCTCGGTGAAGACTCCCTCCAAGCGCTCCAGCGCGCGCGCGGTCTGCACGCCGTGCGTGCCCGAACCAACGCCGAGCAGGTAGTCGGGCTCCGGCAGGCCGAGCTCCTCGAAGAAGATTTCCGACATCTCGGCGTCGTAATGCTGGCCTGTGTGCACGAGCACATGTCGCAGCTCGGGCGCGCGAGCGCGCATCTCGCAGACGACGGGCGCCATCTTGACGAAGTTCGGGCGCGCGCCGACGACGTAGAGCACCGTCGGCGTGGCGGCCTCGGATCCGTCCTGCCGAAGGCCGGCATTGTGACTGCGCCCATACATGGAGACGTTCAGACTATGTCGGCCTGCGCTCGATCCCCACGGCCGTTTGGACAGAAGTTTCCTGACAAGGAGGCCGTCACCTAGCCATCTGGCTAGGTAGCGTGAGGGTTGGCCTTGACACGAAGAGTCGACCACGTTCGCCGGTATAGGGCGGCTCGACTCCCCTAGCCAAGATGGGGTGTGCTGGGATTGCCAGGCTTGCTAAAACCCTGCGGTGCGCACGCCGCGGGAGCTGATCCTGACTTTTCACGGTCTCGGCGAGCCCCCAGACTCGATCGCCGATGCCGAGCGCAACGTGTGGGTTCCGGTCGAGTGGTTCGAGGCGATCATCGACGCGACGCCACGCCAGGGGGTGGCTCTGGCGTTTGACGACGGCAACGCCTCCGACGTGCAGGAGGCCCTGCCGGCGCTGGCAGAGCGAGAGATGATGGCGCGCTTCTTCCCGCTGACAGGCAGGATCGGCTCGGCCGGGTACCTCAGTGCCGAGGATATCGCCGAGCTGAGCACCGCCGGCATGGAGATCGGAAGCCATGGGCTGCACCACCGCGACTGGCGCACGCTGGGAGACGGCGAGCTGCACGCGGAGCTCACGGCCTCCCGCCGGGCGCTCGCCGAGATCATCGACACCGACGTCACCGAGGCAGCCTGCCCCTTCGGCTCCTACGATCGTCGTGTGCTGCGAGCGTTGCGTGTCGCCGGCTATCGCCGGGTCTTCACCAGCGATGGCGGCACGCACGCCGCTGGCTCCTGGCTGTCGGCGAGGACGACCGTCGATCGCAGTCGTCCGCTGGAGGAGTGGCTGGAGCTCGCCAGGGCGGGCGGGCGTAAGCCGCCCGGCCCGGTGCAGCTGGGCAAGCGGCTCTTGAAGCGCGTGCGGTGAGCCACTCCCAGCCATCGGTGCTGGTGGGCTTCGCGGACGCTCTGGCTGCCCCGGAGGCTGCCGCCAGCCTGCTCGCGGCCGGACATCGGGTCGTGAGCTTCTCCCGTCGGGGTAGAGCGGTTGCGCTGCGCCGCATGCACGGTGTGGAGCTCGTCGAGGTGACCGCACCGGAGGATGACTTCGCTGCCTGCGCTCGCGAGGTGGCCGCGGCTGCGAGGGCCCACGATGTGGTCATGCCTCTGGACGACCCAGCCGTGCTGGTGTGCGATCGGGGACTTCCCGTCGATGCACCGGTGGCCGGACCGCGCGGACCTCGAGCGCGGCTTGCGCTGGACAAGCGCGAGCAACTGCGCTGTGCCAGCGCAGCGGGTTTCGAGGTTCCGGCGTGGACGGAGCTCGAGCCGGAGACGGGCCTGCCCGCGGATTGGGGGCTGCCGGCGATGTTGAAGCCCGTGCTGGCAGCCGAGGAGGTGGCCGGTCGGCTTCGGCGCCTGTCCCCGCGCCTTGTGGCCACACCCGCCGAGCTCGACGACCTGCGCCGCTCATGGGGGCTCTCGACGCCCGTCATCCTGCAGCGCTGGGTGCCAGGAGAAGGCGGCGGCGTCTTCGGGCTGGCAGACGGTGGCGAGGTTCACCATCTGAGCGCACACCGCCGGGTGCGGATGATGAACCCGGCGGGGTCGGGCTCGAGCGCGTGCGTTTCGACTCCGGTGCCGGAGATGCTGCGCACTCCGATCGCCCGCCTGCTGGGAGAGGCGGATTGGAAGGGCATGTTCATGGTGGAGCTGCTCCACTCGGAGGGCACCTGGTGGTTCATGGAGCTGAACGGACGCGCCTGGGGAAGCCTCGCGCTCGCGAGAAGGGTGGGGTATGAGTACCCAGCGTGGGCTGTCGCCCGCCTGCTCGACGATCGAGCCACGCTCCCCGAGGCGCCCCCGTTCGCCGAGCTGGAATGCCGCCATCTGGGCCGCGAGCTGGTCCACCTGCTGTTCGTCCTCAGGGGACCCGGATCCTACGTCGGCGCGTGGCCCGGCCGCGGCGAGACTCTGCGCGCCCTCTTGAAAGGCGGCCGCCGTAGGAGTTGGTACAACCTTTCACCGGGCACGGGTGGTGTCTTTCTGGAGGACGCATGGCGCACGGTGATCGATCAAACGCTCCGAAGGAGGCGCTCTTGAGAACCATCAGGGCCGCGTTTCACGTGCATTCGGAGTGGTCCTACGACGCCAAGCTGCCACTCGAGGCGGTGGCAGCGCTGTTCAGGCGCCATCGCTACGACGCCGTGTTCATGTGCGAGCACGACCGCGGCTTCAGCGCTGAGCGCCTGCGGGCCTACGTCGCGGCGTGCGAGCCCGCCAGCCTTGCGGGCCCTCTGCTTGTCCCCGGGATCGAGTACGCCGACGCAGACGATCTGGTTCACATACCAGTATGGGGAGGTGTGCCATTCCTCGGAGAGGGCGTCCCCACCGCACGATTGGTCCAAGCGGTTGCTGAGCACAACGGCGTCTCCGTCCTCGCGCACCCCCGCCGGCGCAACGCCTGGGAGACCGTCGATCCCGATTGGCTGCGGCTTTGCACCGGTATCGAGATCTGGACACGCAAGTGGGACGGGTGGGCGCCAAACAGGCGCGCCTGCGAGTGGGCCACAGACGGCGGGCTGGTCGGGGTGGCCGCGCTCGACCTGCACAACCCAGGTCAGATCTTCCCGTTGGCGATGGAGCTGGAGATAGCGCCTCCGCTGAGCGTCGACGCATGCGTGGACGCACTCCGGCAGAGGCGCTGCCGTGCCGTGATCGGCAGCCTTCCGGCGGCACCCCTGACCAGGGGCCGCCCCGCGAGCCTCGCGCGCGCCGTCGAGACGCTGCGCCGGCCCGTTTGGCGCTCAGGGCGCCGCGTCCGTGACCGGCTGTCAGGCTCGCACTGACGCTTCGCCGGCGATTCGCCGCTAGTACGCGCCGATGTTCCAGTTGCCTTCGCTCAGCCGTTCCACGGGATCGCGCTCGCCGGCAAAGTCCGTGTCATAGCAGAGCTGTTCGAGCGCACCCGTGCAGCGCGAGTGGAGGTTTTCGCCTTTGCCCGCACCCATGGCGGCACCGCTTGTGGGTTCGAATGGAAAGCTTTCGGTGACCGACTTGTAGTGGTCCGCCCCGAGCTTGGACGATTCCGCCACGAGGTCGTCCTTTTCCGTCAGGGTTTTGGCTTGCAGCGTATGCGTTCCCGACGGCGTCAGTTCCTCCCCCACGCAAAGGTTGTTCGTGACGACGATTTCAGTCAGCTCGCCAGGATGACCCGTATCGAGACAATGCCCGGATCCAAGATCGCTTGCTTCAAACGTATTGTTCCAGAAGTAGTCTTTCCCGACCGCGTTTTCTTCGCCTTCGAGCTCAGGGGGGTTGCCCTCCACGTGCATGTAGACGTTGTCCCACATGTAGATCGTGCCCCTACCCAGGAAGCTGGCCTCACACTGGGTTTCGCCGCCTTCGCCCGCGTTGTCGCCTGAACCGTTGATCACGTTGTCGTAGATGTAGAACGGCTTTCCCGCTATGCGTTCGGCTTCCGTGTCTGCGAACTCCATCACGTTCGCGTGGTCCACCCCCTTGTAGTCTTCAGGGAACTGAGGATAGCCGCAGTTTTCAAAGTGGTTCCCAGCGATGACACCGCCGCCACCTCCTGGGAAGTACATGTTGTTCATCCCCCAGAGCTTGTTGTTGATCGCATTGGGAACATTCCTGATGCCTTCGATAAACGACCCGCCGTATTTGCTCTTTTCCGAAGGTGCCGCGCCTTCGATGGTGCTGTTCTCCACCAGCGATTCCCCCTCGGGCGACGGATACTGCCCGGCACGGCCCACGATGGCCGCGCATCTGGGTTCTTCCGCGTTCTTGTTTGGTTCCTCGTGATCCGACCCTTCTTCGATTTTGTCTCCGACCTTGAATTCGTTGATCAGGACCTTGTTGATCGTTATGTGCTTGTCCGCTTCATATTCGTGTTCGTCTTCCTTGTTTTCAAAGTAGATGACTCCGCATGTACCGTATCCGTGATGTGCACTGGTGCTTTCCCAGCCGATGAAATGGATGCCTTCTACCGTGATGTAGTCGTCGTCCTTGAGGAAGACGAAGGTGTTGTATTCACTACATCTTTCGTGCGAGCATCCATTCGTTACTTCTTTTCCTTCGGCGTTGAAGATCGGCGCTTTGTAGCTCGCGCCCGTGTACCAGGATTCGTTGACGCCATAAACGTCGGGGCTGCTTGGTTCACCGGAGCCTTCCCTTCCTTCTGGCGGCGCCAGCGGCAGGGCACTGTTGGGCCAGGTCACGCCACCCTCGAAGACGAAGTGATCCCCCGCTTTGTGGCTGTAGGTGGCGGTGAATTCGCGCATCCCGGGCGCCCGCTTCCACGGCGAGGACTCTGAAGTGCCGCTGTTGGATTCGCTGCCCGACGCATAGCTGATATAGAAGGTCCTGTAGGCAGGGCTCGTCACGCTTTCGCTTGCAGTCGAGGTGGCCTTTGTGGAGCCGCCCGCGTTGCTCGCCGTCACGACCACGCGCACCGTATGCCCCACATCGCCCGAGGCCAGCTTGTAGGTCGCGCCCGTCGCACCGCCGATGTTCGAGCACGATTCTCCCGCCGAGTTGCAATCCTCCCACTGGTAGGCATACGACGTCGGGCTGCCCGTCCACGTGCCGGTCGACGCGCTCAGCGTTTCCCCTTCGACCGCAGACCCGCTCACCGACGGCAACACCGTATTCGTGGGAGCGGACGGTGCCGAGGTGACGATGGCAGTGGCAGCGGAGCTCGCCTGCGTCGAGCCTCCCGCGTTGCTCGCGCTCACGACCACACGCACCGTATGCCCCACGTCGCCCGACCCCAGCTTGTAGGTCGCCGACGTCGCACCCGTGATGTTCGAGCACGATTCACCCGCCGTATTGCAATCCTCCCACTGGTGGGCAAACGACGTCGGGCTGCCCGTCCACGTGCCGGTCGACGCGCTCAGCGTTTCCCCTTCGACCGCCGAGCCGCTCACTGAAGGGAGCACCGTGTTGCTCGGAGGCAGCGGCAGGACCACCGCCGTCGCTGCCGAGGAGGCTTTGGTGGAACCGCCCGCGTTACTCGCCGTCACGACCACACGCACCGTGTGCCCCACATCACCCGAGGCCAGCTGGTAGGTCGCGCTCGTCGCACCGCCGATGTTCGAGCACGATCCGCCCGTCGTGTTGCAATCCTCCCACTGGTAGCCGTACGACGTCGGGCTACCGGTCCACGTCCCAGTCGACGCGCTCAACGTCTGACCTTCAACCACGGACCCACTCACCGACGGCAACACCGTATTCACCGGAGGCAGCGCGACGGTGACCACCACGGCCGTGGCGGCGGAGCTCGCCTGCGTCGAGCCGCCCGCGTTGCTCGCCGTCACGACCACACGCACCGTATGCCCCACATCACCAGCGGCGAGTTTGTAGCTCGCCGACGTCGCACCGCCGATGTTCGAGCACGATCCGCCCACCGTATTGCAATCCTCCCACTGGTAGGCATACGAAGTCGGGCTGCCCGTCCATGAGCCGTTGGTCGCGCTCAGCGTTTCCCCTTCGACCGCAAGCCCACTGACCGACGGCAACACCGTATTGCCAGGAGGCAGCGGAACAACCACCGCCGTCGCCGCCGAGCTAGCCGGCGTCGAGCCGCCCGCGTTGCTCGCGGTCACCACCACACGCACCGTATGCCCCACATCGCCGGCGGCCAGTTTGTAGCTCGAGGATGTGGCGCCGCTGACGGTCGAACACGATCCACCCGCCGTATTGCAATCCTCCCACTGGTAACCGTACGAAGTCGGGCTGCCAGTCCACGAGCCGGTCGACGCGCTCAACGTCTGACCTTCAACCACAGAGCCGCCTATTGAAGGGAGCACGGTGTTGCTCGGAGGCACTGGCACGACCACCGCCGTCGCCGCCGAGCTAGCCGGCGTCGACCCACCAGCGTTGCTCGCCGTCACCACCACACGCACCGTATGCCCCACATCACCAGCTGCGAGTTTGTAGCTCGAGGATATAGCGCCGCCAACGTTCGAGCACGATCCGCCCGCGGTGTTGCAATCCTCCCACTGATAGGCATACGACGTCGGGCTGCCCGTCCACGAGCCGGTCGACGCACTCAACGTCTGACCTTCGACCCCAGAACCGCTGACCGACGGCAACACCGTATTCGTCGGAGCGGGCGGGGGTGGTTCAGAGCTCACAACCGTCCCCGTAACCGCGGAGCTCGCAGCGGTCGCCCCACCTTCGTTGCTCGCGGTCACAACCACACGCACCGTATGGCCAACATCGCTCGACGCCAGCTGATAGCTCGACGCGATCGCCCCGCTCACGTTCGAGCAGTCTTTGCCCGACGAGCTGCAGTCCTGCCACTGGTAGCTGAAGGACGTCGGGCCACCTGACCACGCGCCAGTGCTGGCGGTGAGCGTGTCGCCAACCTGGGCGATCCCGCTGACGGTGGGAGCCACGGTGTTCGTGGGGGCGGGCGGCGGCGGTTCGGGGGCGACGGCTTGGCTGGCTTCTGAGGCGGCCGACCCGGATCCACCTTCGTTGCTCGCGCTCACCACCACACGCAGCGTGTGGCCAGCATCGCTCGACGCCAGCTGATAGCTCGACGCGATCGCCCCGCTCACGTTCGAGCAGTCTTTGCCCGACGTGTTGCAGTCCTCCCACTGATATTCGAATGAGGTCGGGCTTTCCGTCCACGTCCCATTGCTGGCGGTGAGCGTGTCGCCCACCTGGGCGGTCCCGCTGACAGTGGGGGCCACCGTGTTCGTGGGGGCGGGCGGCGGCGGCAGGACGATCGGTTCGCTCGGTTCTGAGGCGGCCGGGGTCGATCCTCCTTCGTTGCTCGCGGTCACCACGTTGCGCACAGTGCCACCGACGTCAGCTGGTGTCAGCGTGAGGCTCGACGTTGTCGCTCCGCCCACGTTCAGGCAGCCGATGCCCAGGGCGTTGCATTCCTGCCACTGATAGGCATAGGAGGTCGGGGTCTCTTTCCAGCTTCCCGTGGTGGCGCTGAGCACCTGTCCCGCGGTCGCTTCGCCGGCGAGCGTGGGTGGGGTTGTGTTGATCGGAGCCGGAGCAGCCGTGGTCACGTACGTGGAGACCGGACAGTCGGCGTAGGCGGTGCCGGACTTCCAGGAGCGCGGCAGGCGGCGAAGGTTCGATTGCGAGCTCGTTTCGCTCACGCACGGGCCCTGGGCGCGATCGCGGTAGCGCAGCGTGCCGCCCTCGCCAAGGATGGCAAGCCAATAGGTCGTGCCGGAGACGAGCCTGAGCCTCGAGATGCGCAGGGTGGTCCATGTCCCCGCGTTGGAGACCGAAGCGGCGGCCGTTCGCAAGCGCGCACCGGCATGGCCGTCGACGTCGCTGTACAGGCCCACGATCACCGTCGTGGCCGCATTCGCCGCGCCGATGTAGACATGCACGGTGCGGGCGATCCCGGACGCTCCGGCTCGGAGGCTGAACGCTTCCGCGCGGCCCGCGGCCAGGAAATCGGACTGCGATTCCACGACGTCGTCACCCAGCAGCACACTGGAGGCAGCTGCGGCTTTGCGAGAGGTCTTGCGATGGACGACCACGCCGGGCTTCTGATGGGTGCGGCGTGCGGCCTTGCCGGTGTGGCTCGCATAGGCCCATGCACGCCTCGTTGCAGGACGCGTGGAGCGCGCGCCGAGCGCCGATGATCCCGCGAACACGACAAATAGAGCGACTGCCGCGACGAAGCTGCGCGTGAGCTGCTTGAGCATTTGGGGCCTCCTGGCGAGACAAGGACGGATGCCTTGCTCCCGACGACGTATGCCCCTGCTCTCGACGCGCAAGGTGCGTGTGCTTGACCTCTAGATGAGTCGCTGGACAATCGGCTTCGCCGGCGGCCAGGAAGGACGACTCGCGTGCTTCCACGTCGGTCAAGAAGGACGACTCGTGTGTATAACCGACCGGACGACGCATAAGTTGCGGTTGACCGGACAGGTTCGTAGCAGCCCTGCGCCGGGGACTGTCGCGGTTGGCCTGCAGGCGCCCGTCGGCCGCGAGCGTCCGGCGCGACCCGGGCGAGGAGCGTACGCAAGCCCCCGGCACGGCTGGGCGTTGCTCTGACAAGGACCAACCGTGCCTGCGGAGACTCTGAGAGATACCACGATGCGCGGCCTGCGCTGGGTCGCGCTCACGCGCGTGGTGGGCGAAGGCTTCAGCCTTGTTACCGCAGTGGTGCTCGCCCGCCTGATCGCCCCGGCGTCCTTCGGTCACGCGGCTGTGGCGCTCATCTTTCTGCCACTTTCCGTGATCCTCACGTTTGAGGGGTTCGCCTCCGCGCTCGTGCAGCGGGAGACGATCGACGAAGACGACCGGCGCAGCGCGGTGCTCATGAGCCTCGTCGGCGGCGCGGCGCTCAGCATCCTGGTACTCGAGCTCGCGGGACCCCTCTGGCGCCCGCTGTTCGGTGCTCAGACGGCTTCCCTGATCGAGCTGATGTCTCCGGCCATGTTCATCGGCGCGCTGGGCGGTGTCTCGCTCGCCACGCTCCTGCGGGCGCTCGACTTCCGCCGTACCAGCCTCATCGAAGCCGTCAGCACGTTGGGCGGCAGCCTGGCTGCGATCGGGCTTGCCGTGGCGGGGCTCGACGCCAGAGCGATCGTGATCGGCGCGCTCGTGCAGCTGACCCTCAGCTCAGCGCTGCTGATAGCGGTCTCGCGACCGCCCCTGCCGGGCTGGTCCTGGCGCTCCCAGCGGCGGATCACGAGCTTCGGACTCCCCGCGGCCCTCGCCGGCCTCGTCGAGAACATATTCCGCAACATCGACTACGCGATCCTCGCAGCGCGCGTATCGGCCGCCGAGACCGGCTTCTACTACCGGGCGTTCAACCTCGGCGTCGTCTACCAGCAAAAGCTGAGCGGCGTGATGGTGCAGGTCGCATACCCCCTCTACTCACGCACGACCGACAGGTCGAGGCTGCGCTCCATTCACGAGCGCGCAGCGCGGGTGCACGCGGTGATCGTCTTTCCCCTGCAGGCCCTGCTGATCGTGCTGGCGCCGGTGCTCGTTCCGTTCGTGTTCGGCAGCGCGTGGGCGCCTGCCGTGCGACCCACGCAGATCCTCGCTGTCGCCGGCATGTTCGCGGCGGTCCTGGCCGGCTACGCGCAGGTGATGCTCGCCATCGGCCGACCGAGGCCACTGCTCTCGTTCAACCTCGCGCGCCTCGCTCTCTACGGAGGGGCGGTGCTGCTCGCCTCCCGCCATGGCCTCGTGACGGTGGGGATCGCCGTGGTCGCTGCCTACCTCGTGATCCTCGTGGGGGCATACCGCCTCATGCTGCAGCGCTACGTCGGCATCTCGCTCGGCAGGCTGGTGCCCGAGATCGGGCCGGCAGTCGTCGGCTGCCTGGCAATGTCGGCCCTCACCGTGCCCCTGACGCACATCCTGAACGGCAACGTGCCCCGGCTGATACAGATCGCACTGGTGGGCACCGCCGGGCTGTGCGTCTATTCGCTCGTCCTGCGAATCGCATTCCCGTCTGCATGGACCGACGCACGCACCCTGGTCGTACAGGTGCTCGGACCGCTCGCGCGGCGGCTGCGCAGGGGTGGCGACGCGGCCGGGTCGAGCGACGTCGTCCCGGCCGCAGATGACCTCGACGCCTCCGACGTCGCCGAGGTGACCCCGAGCTGAGCCGGATCGCGCTGGGGCGCCACCGCGCCGGCCGACGCTCGCGCCGCGAAAGAAGCCATCTGGAGCCTTCGTTACGTACGCTGGTGGGCACAGCGAACCAACTGGAAAGCCAGGTAGCCGCGGCATGAGGACATTGGTGACGGGAGGAGCGGGCTTCATCGGCACCCACCTCGTGCGGGAGCTGGTTCGGCGCGGGGACCAGGTGGTGGTCCTCGACTCGCTGGAGGAGCAGGTCCACGGTGGTGCCGATCCGGATCTTCCGAGCGCGGTGGAGCTGATCGTCGGCGACGTCGGCGACCGAGCGGCCGCCGACCGCGCACTCGCGGGAACCGACCGGGTCGTCCACCTTGCGGCCGCAGTGGGTGTCGGGCAGTCCATGTACGAGATCGCCCGCTACACCGAGCGCAACACGATGCAGACCGCGATCTTCTTGGAGCAGCTCGTGGCCCAGCGCCCGATGCCGGCGCGGCTGGTCGTCGCATCCTCGATGTCGATCTACGGGGAGGGCGAGTACGAATGCCCCGAGCATGGCCGCATGGCACCGGCGCCGCGGGCCGAGGAGCAGCTGCTCGCGCGTCAGTGGGAGCTTGCCTGTCCTTCATGCGGCGCAGAGCTCGCGCCCGTCGGAACCAGCGAGGACAAGGCGTTGATCCCGACCTCGATCTACGCGATCACCAAGCGCGATCACGAGGAGCTGTGTCTGGTCACCGGCGCCGCGTACGGCATTCCCGTGGTCGCGCTGCGCTTCTTCAACGCGTATGGGCCGGGGCAGGCGCTGTCCAACCCCTACACCGGGGTGGCAGCGATCTTCGCCTCGCGGCTGCTCAACGGACGTCCTCCGATCATCTTCGAGGACGGTGAGCAGTCGCGCGACTTCATCCACGTCAGCGACATCGTGCGCGCGATCATGCTCGCGCTGGAGTCCGAGCCGGCGACCGGACACGCGATCAACCTCGGCACCGGGCGCCCGAGCACGGTCCTGCAGATCGCACAGGCGCTCGCAGCCGGCCTGGAGTCTGACATCGACCCGATCCGCAACGGCCAGTACCGAGCGGGAGACATCCGCCATTGCGTCGCCGACCCAACGCGCGCCCGCGAGTTGCTCGGCTTCGAGGCGACGATGACGCTCGAGGACGGCATGCGCGATCTGCTGGAATGGCTCGCAGGCCAGGAGGCGGTCGACCGCGTCGAGGACGCAACCAGCGCGCTCGCTACGCGCGGCCTCACTCGCTGAAACCCGGAGATCGCGTGCCTTTGCAGAGCGACAGCTCAGAGGCGGTGTCCGACCTCGCGATCGTCGTCGTGTCCACCAACGAGGCTCACTGGCTGGAGCGCTGCCTGTCCACAGTGTTCGACCGGGCGGGCGGTGCCAGCCTCGACGTGATCGTGGTCGACAACGCCTCGACCGATGGCACGCGCGAGCTCGTGGAGTCAAGCTTCCCGCAGGCCCGGGTGGTGAGCTCCCCCAACCGGGGCTTCGCATATGGCAACAACCGCGGGCTCGAACAGGCCAACGCGCGCTACCTGCTCCTGCTGAACCCCGACACCGAAGTGATCGACGGGACGTTCGGGGATCTCGTGCGCCTGCTCGACGCGCGAGAGCAGGTCGGCCTCGTTGGCGTGCGCCAAGTCACGGGCGATGGCACCCTGTGGCCGACCGTCCGTCGCTTTCCCAGCGTGACCCGCGCGCTTGGCGAAGCGCTGTTCTCCGAGCGCTGGCCGTTTCACCCGGCCTGGGCGGGGGAGCGGGTACTCGACGACGGAGTCTACGAGCACGAGCACGACTGCGATTGGACCTCCGGCTCCTTCATGCTCGCACGCCGCGAGGCGCTGCTGAGCGTGGGGCTGCTCGACGAGCGCTACTTCATCTACTCCGAGGAGCCCGACCTCTGCATGCGCATGAAGCGCAACGGCTGGCACGTCCGCCACCTGCCCCAGATGACGATCGTTCACCATTCAGGCAAGGCGGGTCCACGACCGCACATGGTCGCCCAGGACGCCTACGCGCGCAAGCAGTATGCGCGCAAGCACTTCAGCCCGGCTTACCGCGGTCTCTACCTCTCGGCGCTCGGTCTGGGCCATCTCATCCGGGCCACCGGCGCGGGTGCCGTCAGCGCCGACGCACCGGCCCGCCGCGAGGGCGCACAGCGTGCTCTGCTCACGCTGGCCGGCCGCGCCGAGCCTCCGTTCGGCGTGCCACCCCTTACCGCGGTCGCTCCCCTGGTAACCGGATCCGACCACCGCGACTGACCCGCCGCTCAGCGGCCCTGCGCCGCAAGTTCGCGCTCGCGAGGGACGTTGCGTAAGCGATGGCGCAGCGCCTGCTCGTAGTCTCTCCAGTCCGCAATGAGGCGGCCCACATCGAGCGGGTCGCTCTCGCGTTGTCGTCTCAGACGCGTCGACCGGATCTGTGGGTTGTGGTCGACGATCAGTCGACCGACGAGACCCCGCAGATCCTCCTGCGGCTGGCCGAGCGACTGGACTTCATGTCGGTGATGCAAAGCCAATTGCCCGCAAACGGCGACGCGCCCAAGGATCGACTCGCCGCCGCAGCGGCACCCAGATCCTTCAACCTGGGACTGAACAGCGTCGATTGGCGATCCTTCACACACATCGCCAAGCTCGACGGCGACATCGAGCTGCCGGAGCGCTACTTCGAGCTGCTGCTGGGCGAGTTCGCGCACGACTCCACACTGGGCCTGGCCGGCGGGGTGTTGCGGGAGCGCGAGGGCGAGGGCTGGAGCAAGGAGCACGCGGCCAGCGAGTACCACGTGCGGGGAGCCTTGAAGTGCTACTCGCGGGAGTGTCTCCAGGAGATTGGTGGAATTCAGGAGCGCCTGGCGTGGGACGCGCTCGATGAGGTCTACGCCCGCATGCGAGGCTACAAGACACGCACCCTACCCCTGCTCATCGCACTGCACCATCGCCCGAACGCAAGCGCCGACGGTATCCTCAGAGGCCGCGCACGTCACGGTCAAGCCGCATACATAGTGCAGTTCACGCTCCCGTGGGTCACCCTGCGAGCGTTCAAGGTTGCGCGGGAGAGGCCACGTGTGCTTTCAGGCCTGGCGTTCCTCTACGGCTACCTGAGATCGGCGCTCCTGCGCGTTCCGCGGGTGGACGATCCCGAATTCCGCAGGTTCGTGCGACGTGAGCTGCGCCATCGCGCCCGCGGTGAGCTCGCCCAGCGCGTGTCCCGTGGCCGCGTCCTCGTCTCTCTGTCCGCCCGCGAGAGCTGAGCCCGAGCCGATGTGCGGGATCGCAGGCGTCGCACGGGCCTCCCGCGCTCCCGTGGAGCGAGAGATCCTCGAGCGCATGTGCGAAGCACAGTCTCACCGCGGCCCCGATGCCCGAGGCTTGCATCTCGATGACGGTGTTGGGCTGGGCATTCAGCGCTTGCGCGTGGTCGACCTGATCACCGGCGACCAGCCGATTCACAACGAGGATCGCTCGGTGACGGTGGTGCTGAACGGTGAGATCTACAACTTCCGCGAGCTGAGGCGCCGTCTGCGCAGCGGCGGACACCAGTTTGCCACGGAGGGAGACACCGAGGTGATCGTCCACCTCTACGAGGAGCTGGGATCCGCGTGCGTTCGCGAGCTGCACGGGATGTTCGCGTTCGCCCTCTGGGATCGCCGTCGGCACCAGCTGCTGCTGGCGCGTGACCGCGTGGGCAAGAAGCCACTGTTCTACTGCGAGCGGCCCGGAGCCATCAGCTTCGCTTCCGAGCTCGGAGCGCTGATGCAGGATCCGGAGGTTCCGCGGGAGGTCGATCACCATGCGCTGGACGCATATCTGGCGTACGGCTACGTCCCGGCGCCTCTGAGCGCATTCGCGGCGGTGCGCAAGCTCATGCCGGCGAGCATCCTCACGTATCGCGACGGCGCGGTGCAGACCGAGCGCTACTGGCGCCTTGACTACTCCCGCAAGCAGCCACCAAGGCCCGTGCAGGAGGTCGAGGAGGAGATTCGCACCGCGATCCGCCAGGCGGTGCGACGCAGGATGGTCGCGGACGTTCCGATGGGAGCCTTCCTCTCGGGCGGTGTTGACTCCTCGGCGGTTGTGGCGGCGATGGCCGAGAGCTCGTCGGAGCCGGTCAGGACGTTTTCAATCGGATTCGAGGAGGAGCGCTTCAACGAGCTGCCACAAGCCGGAAGGATCGCGACGGAGTTCGCCACTGACCACCACGAACTGGTCGTGCGCCCGGACGCCATCGAGATCCTGCCGAAGATGGTGCGCCATTACGGCGAGCCGTTCGCCGATGCGTCCGCGCTGCCCTCGTTCTACCTGGCTCGCTTCGCCGCGGAACACGTGACCGTGGCACTCAACGGGGACGGAGGAGATGAGAGCTTTGCTGGCTATCCCCGGTACACCACGAATCTTGCGCTCGCCCAACTCGACCGGCTACCGCGAGGAATGCGGCACGCTGCGGGAGCCGCAGCACGGCGGGTGCCCCTCGGAGGCGATCCGCGCACGCTGCGAAGCAGGCTCGGACGGTTCGCGGTTGCGCTGGCCCTTAACCGCCAGGGCCGCTACCTCACCCAACTGTCGAGATTCACAGAAGCCGAGCGGATCCAGCTGTACACGCCCGAGTACTCGGCTCTGCTCGGTGCTTCACGCGCAGCCGACACGCTCCTGGACCCATGGCACTCCTCGAGCGCCAACGATCTCCTGGACCAGTTCCTGGACGTCGATGTCAACAGCTATCTGCCGGGTGACCTGCTCGCGAAGATGGACATCGCGACGATGGCCTACTCACTCGAGGGCCGCTCGCCGCTGCTCGACCACGAGCTCATGGAGCTCGCCGCCTCGCTGCCCTGCGAGATGAAGGCTGGCCGAGGCCAGCGCAAGCGCGTCCTGCGCTCGGCCCTGCGTGGCTGGGTGCCGGACGAGATCCTCGACGCCCCCAAGCGGGGCTTCGAGCTCCCGGTCGCGAGGTGGTTTCGCGGCGAGCTGCGCGACTTCACACGCGAAGTGCTGCTCGATCCCAGCTCGACGTCGCGGGGATGGTGCCGCGAGGAGGAGGTTCGCCGGCTGCTCGACGAGCACACTGCCGGCACCCATGATCACAACCGTGGCATCTGGACCCTGCTGATGCTCGAGCTGTGGCATCGGGAGACTTTCGGAAGCTCGAGATCAAAGTCGCCAAGGTACGTCGCACTCTCGTGACGGGCAGGCGGCAGCTCACCTCGGCGACCTCCCCGAACGGGGGGGTCTATTCAGTGACCGTTGCAGGATACTTTCGCAATGTCTGCGGCGAACTGGTCATGGGTCTGTCTGTGAGAGGCAGAATTGCACACAATGGCCGTCGGCCGATGCTGGGGGTCCTTGCGGTTGCCTGCTTGGGGCTGTGTCTGCTCGGCGCGAGCAGCGCACCCGCGGAAACGGTGTCGTTCACGACGGCCGGGTGCACAGGCTGGACAGCTCCGGTCGGGTCGCACTTCCAGATCCAGACGACCGGCGCAGCCGGACACACGGGCGCAAGCTACGAATACAACGAAATCGCCTACAGCGGCGGCTCCGGTGGGCGCGCCGACGTGGTTTCGGCCACACCGGCCGGGATCACCGCCGGCACGCATCTGTTCGTGTGTGTGAACGTTGGCGGCGGCGGCGGGGGTGGCTCGAACCTGGGCGAACGCTTTTTCGGGGGTGCGGGCGGCGGCGCGTCTGGCGTCAGTCTGGGTAATGACTTCAGCCAGCCCGTGCTTGTCGCCGGTGGCGGTGGCGGTGGCGGCGGGCGCTCCCCGTATGAACAGGGTAACAACCCCTATGGCGGCGGTGCCGCAGGGGAGATGGGTGGCGGTGGCGAAAGGGACCTGCTGCCGCCCTACGTGGAGTTCGACCAATACTACGGCGGCGGCGGGGATGGCGCATCGACCGCCGAAGGCGGCGCGGGCGGCTCGGCAGGAGCCGTCGAGGGAACGCACGGGTCGGGAGGGTTGCAGTTCACGGGCGATGGCCCTGGCGCCGGCGGAGCCGGCGGCACGGGCGAATCCGGCACCCCTGAAGATTGCAAACCCTGCTGGGGCGGTGGCGGTGGCGGTGGCGGTGGCGGCTACTATGGTGGTGGTGGTGGCGGCGGCGCAGGCATCGACGGTGGCGGTGGCGGCGGCGGCTCATCTCTGTTGCCGGCGGGAGGCAGCGTGGAACTGGCCTCCCCGTCCGCCGAACCGCAGGTGCAGATCAGCTACACGCCAGGTCCTTGGGCCACGACGGAAGCAGCGTCGGCGATCGCACAGACCTCCGCGGCACTGAACGCGACGGTGAACCCCGATGGCCAGCAGGTGACCGGCTGCCAGTTTGAATATGGCCCAACGGAGTTCTACGGCTCCATCGCGCCGTGCGAACCGTCGCCCGGGTCGGGCGTGAGCGCCGTTGGCGTATCGGCGTCGCTGGCGGAACTCAGCCCGAAGTCTCTCTACCACTTCAGGATCGTTGCCGCGGACGAAAGCGGCACCAGCTACGGCAGCGACCAGACATTCGAAACGCTCCCCAACCCGCCAGCGGTCACCAGCGTCAGTCCCGATGCCGGATTCGAATCGGGTGGCACCTCGGTGACGATCACCGGCACCGGGTTCGCTGAAGCGACGGCGGTCAAGTTCGGCTCTGCCAGCGCGACGCATTTCACGATCAACTCGGCGACGTCGATCACCGCAATCGCCCCGGCGGAGACGCCGGGCACGGTGCAGGTGACGGTGAGGAACGCTGGAGGCACCAGTGGGAACGGCGCGGCTGACGAGTTCATCTATGTGGCGCCGGGACCCGCGCCGACGATCACCGCGCTGTCGACCAAGAAGGGGCCCGCCGCCGGCGGCAGCACGCTGACCATCACAGGCACGAGCTTCGTAGGGGTCACGGCGGTCAAGTTCGGAGCAACCAGCGCGACCAGCTTCAAGGTGAACTCGCCGACGTCGATCACCACCGAATCCCCCGCAGGGACGACGGGGACGGTCGAAGTGACCGTGACGACACCCAACGGCGAGAGCGGGATCACCTCCAAGGACCGCTTCACCTTCGGAGCGCCCACGATCACGAGCCTCAGCACCGACACCGGGTCCAAGGCCGGTGGCACCCCAGTCACGATCATCGGCAGCGGGTTCGGGCTTGGCAGCGCCGCTACGACGTTCGACTTCGGCAAGAAGCCCGGCACCTCGGTCAACTGCACCTCGACCACTTCATGTACGGTGCTCTCCCCAGCAGCGGCCAAGGCGGGGACGGTGGATGTCACAGCGAAGGTGGCCGGCAAGGCCAGCAAGAAGGACCCGCCCGCCGATCAGTTCACCTACAGCTGACGCACGACCCTACTAGCCGTTCGGCTAGTCGCCGAACTCGTCTTATGGCCATATCGCCATCCGCGACCTCATCATAGGATTGCCACATGACTCGAAGAAGTCCGACGATCATGCGTGCGGAGACAGGTTCTGACGCACAGAAGGCTCCTGCCCGAGCCACCGAGGCGCCAGCGGCGCAGCCACGGCTCACGGCGCGCGAAGTCGACGTCATCGAGCTGGCGATGCTGGGGCTTACGAACAGCCAAATCGCGGAGCGACTGAACCTCAGCACGTATGCCATCAAGTTCCACCTGTCTTCCGCCTATGGCAAGCTCGGAGTCGCGAACAGGACCCAGGCGGCGGTGGCGTATCTCGATCTCAGACGCGGAGGTCGACCCTGATATGGACGCCGTACTCTTCTTCGCGGTCTTGTGGCGTTCGAAACGGCTGGTGCTCGCTGGAGCGCTGCTCGGCGTGGTACTGGCGGCGCTGAGCTACGGCCAGCCAGCCATCTCACACGGACGGCCCACTCTGGCACCACACGGCTCGGAGGTGTGGCAGAGCGAATCGCAGCTCCTGATCACGCAAACTGGCTTCCCGTACGGCCGTGCCGGATACAGCAGCCTGTCGTTGCTCGCCGGGCTATCCCCTGTCTATGCTGGCCTGGCGAACGGGAATGCCGTGCTCACCAGAATTGGCCCGCCGCTGGGCGCAGGTGAGTCGGTCCAGTTCACGGAATCGCTGGACCCCGCGACCGGCGTCGGTCTGCCATTTGTGGACCTCGTCGCGACCGCGCCTACGCGCAACGACGCGAAGGCGCTGTCCAGACGATCGGCTTTGACTCTGCAGAGCTATGTGGCGGAACTGCAGACGGCAGCGAAAATCCCCGCGAAACAGCGCGTTCAGCTCCCGATCGTCAAATCGGAAGCCAACACCAAACTGGTCAAAGGGCATAAGCTCAGCATCCCGATTCTCGTGTTCATGGCGGTCCTGATCGCGACCATTTCGCTGGTGTTCCTGAGAGTGAATCTCCTACCACGCATCACGACGGAGCTGCGCAGCACGCCTTTCGACGTGGACGCTCGCGAGCCACATGCCAGAACAGCGCCGGGTACGCATCACAGGGACGCAAGCACCAACGGCCGAGATCGACGTGTCGCTCGCGACCCCGTGGATATCCACGGCGATCGGCGGCAGTGACGTGGCACCGGCAGGCCGGCATGTGGCCATCGCCTGCGGCCGAGCAAGCGCGCATCCCAAGGCCTGAGCCGGATCGGTAACGATGGTCCGCGAGCACCGCCTGCCGGCGTCCGTCGCTGCAATCGGCGCCGCTCTGGCGCTGATGGCGGCCGCTGTCGTGGCGAGCGGCAGCCACGCAGAGGCGGCGGCGGTGGGACTGCTCGCCGTCGTCTTTGCGATCTGGGTGCTGCGTCTGGCGAGGAGCTGGACCGTGCTCGTCTCGGCGGCTCTGCTCGTCTTCCTGTTGATCCCCAGCGACGGCCGCTACGTGCTGCCGAACTCGTTGCCCTTCCAGCTCGAGCCCTACCGCATCGTGGTCGGCGTGCTGCTGATAGGCTGGATCGTCGCGCTGCTGATCGACCCTCGAGTGCGCGCCCGCGCCACAGGCTTCGAGGGGCCGATCCTCTTGATCATCGCCGCGACCGTCGGCTCGGAGTTCGCAAACCCCGGGCGCGTTTCCGACGTGGCGAGCAATGTGGTGAAGGCGCTGTGGCTGTTTGCCTGCTTCGTGCTGTTCGCGTACCTGATGGTGAGCGTCGTGCGAACCCGCGCAGTCGTGGAGCGTCTCATCACGGTGCTCGTATCCGCCGCTTGCATTGTCGGTTTGGCCGCTGCCGTGCAGCGGCAGACCGGCTTCAATCTCTTTGATCACCTTCATGCGCTGCTCCCGGGCTTCCACTTCAACCTGGCCGGCGAAGTGGGCGCCGAAGAACGCGGCGGGACCCTGCGGGCCACCGCGTCCGCCGGGGACCCGATCGAGCTGAGCGCATCCATGGCCATGTTGATCCCGCTGGCCGCGTATCTCGCCGTCAGCCGGCGACAGCGAGCCTGGTGGCTGGCCGTCATCATCCTGTTGCTCGGAGATTTCGCGGGCGGCTCGAGGACGGGGCTGGTGGGCGTCGCGGTCGTGCTCGTCGTGTTCGTGTGGCTACGTCCGCGTCAGACGCTTCGTTGCTGGCCAGCCCTGATCCCGATCCTGGCCATCGTGCACGTTGCCGCTCCGGGCGCACTCGGCGGTGTCAAAGAACTCTTCTTCCCCAAGGAAGGTCTCGCCGCAAACCAGAGCGAAACCTACTACGAACCGACGCCCACCGGCGCAAAGCTCGTGCTGTCGAGCCGACTGTCTCGCATCGGCCCCGAGCTGAACGAATTCTCTGAATACAATCCTCTCGTCGGCCAGGGGTACGGAACACGAATCACAGGCAGGGCGCTCGTCGCCGACAACGCAATCGTTCTCGACGACCAGTGGCTCGGCACGCTCCTGGAGACGGGCGTGCTGGGTGTGCTCGGCTGGATATGGCTGTTCTGGCGCGCCATACGCCGGCTGGGAGCCCGCGCCAAACTCGAACGCGATGCTCGCGAGGGATGGCTCCCGGTCGCACTCGCTGCCTCGATCGCGACGTTTGCGTCCTCGATGCTGTTCTACGACGCGCTGTCGTTCGACCAGGCGTCACAGCTCGCGTTCACGATGATCGCTCTCGCGTCGGTCGTGCTGTGGCTGGCTCCGTCGGACAGCAGCGCCGGAGAGCAGACGGCGTGAGCCGATTGCGCCAATCTGGACGGCCCGAACCCGGGTCTGAGGGCAGCGGGCAGACGATCGTGCGCGACCACTCGAGGCAAGGCGCACGGATGACGGCCGCGCGAACGATCGACGCAGTCGAGGCGCTGCGGCCGAGGTTCGAGCGCCTCCCGCCTGAGAACCTGGATGCCGACCTCGACTTCTTCCTCACGGTGGTCAGGCATCGCGAGGCGGTGGTCCACCCACTGGTTCTGCTCCTCGAGCTCGCCGACGGGCGCGAGCTCGGCGTCGTGGCGAGACTCGAGCAGCAACGCGGCTCCATTGGACGCGGCGGGCGACCGCTGCGTCGCCTGCAGGTCGCCTTCGGTGGAGTCCTCGGCGCCGAGACCTCCACCGACCTCGAGCTGGTGATCCAAGCGCTCCGAGACCTGCTGGCAAACGATGAAGCCGATGTCGTCGCACTCCCCATGATCGAGGAAGGCGCGCCACTTTACCGTGTCGCACGCTCTGGAGCGCCATGGTGGCAAGTCGACCACATGCCCGCAAAAAGCGTCCACTGGCGCGCCGACGTTCCGGACTCGCTCGAGACCTTCATCCGATCACGCGGGAGGAACACTCGTCGTAACCTGAAGCGCCATCCACGGCAACTCATGGACGCCTACGGAGATGCACTCGCTGTTCGCGAGTTCTCCAAGCTGGAGCACCTGGACCAGCTGACCGCCGTACTTGAATCGATCGCGGCGAAGACCTATCAACGCGGGCTTGGCGTCGGCTACACCGGGGACCCCCTGCAACGGGCACTGATGGAGCTCGGAGCACGGCGCGGGTGGCTGCGCGCACGGGTTCTGTACATCGCCGAGATGCCAGTCGCGTTCCTGTTCGGCTACAGCTATCGTGGTACGTTCTATTCCTATGCGACCAGCTTCGACCCAGCATACGGCCACCTGAAAGTCGGAGAGTACGTGCATCTGCAGATGGCTGAGGGACTCTGCCGCGAGCGTGATGTGCACCTGTGGGACTTTGGGACAGGTGAAGCGGAATACAAGCAGCGTTTTGGCGATCGTCGGCTCAACGAGGCCGAGGTACTGATGTTCGCACCCTCGATCAGGGCGGCACGCCACAACGCCGTTCGGACGGCTCGCGTCGCCGCATCGGGCGCCGCCAAAGCGTGGGTAGCCAACAGTGAGCTTGGCGGACGCGTCAAGAAGGCATGGCGCAAGAACGCAGAGCGGCGCGCACGCTCTATCGCCGATGACTGATCAGCTCGAGCTCGCGGCGCCATGATCGCCTCTCAATGCCCTCTCGACACACGCTAGCGGGCGTCCCACATCCTCAGCGCGGGATCGCAGGCCGGCAACGGGGACGCCGGACCGGGACGCCGCATGTCCACCAGCTCCGCGCGCGCCCTCTGTACCTGATCATCGCGGTAGCCGCGGCTCTGCTGATCGGGTTGAGCTCACTGTCCGGCTTTGCCCCGCTCACGGGCGGCTCGGGCGGGACGTCTGCGGGCAATGACGCAGCGACGTCGCATCGATACCGGAGCTTCTATATCAGCTACACAGCAGGTAGCGAATCCAACAGCGGCACGTCGGAGTCCTCGCCCTGGAAGCGAGCGCCCGGGATGCACGAATTCAGCGCCGCATATAGCCACGAGGCCGGTGATCACTTCATCTTCGAGGGTGGTGTGACATGGCCCAACAAGACGTTGCCGCTGGCACCTCCGGAAGGAAGCGCAGGTTCAGGCGAGGTCGGCAACCCTGATGTCTATGGTATCGACGAATCCTGGTACGCAGGCGCTGGCTATGCCGCACCGATCTTCAACGCGGACAACGAAGAAGTCACGGGCGGGTGCTCTCACGAAAACTGCGATGAATACAATACCCTTGTGAACCTCTCCCGCGACGACTACATAACCGTCGAAGGCATCCATTTCGTGGGATGGGCAAACACAAAGCACTCACCCTATGGTACATGCGCGGTCATCTTGTTCGAAAACGACAATGACGAACACGCGTATGAAACCGACGAGCACATAACGATCGACAAAGTCACGATCAACGAATTCACGGTCGGTGATCACACGGAAGAGCCGCAGATCGACGCGGACGAACCAAGTCAGGAATCAGAAGGCCGCCGGTGCGCGGCGATCGTGGGCCGCAGCGGGAGCTCGACGTCGCCGGAGGGTGAATCGCTCGTGGAGAACAGCACCATCGAAGGCGTGCCCACCAAAGACGTGCCTCCCTACGGTGGCTCGTGGGTCGAAGGCGTCAGGAACGTGCCCAACGCCGTCGACAACACCATCAGGTACATGAACAACATGTACTTCCCCGGAGGCGGTGGGGGGACGATCGCCGGAAACCTCTTTGAAGACTGCGGCTATCCGGAATTCGATGAAGCGTACACCGGGACAGACCATGCGAACGTGATGGAGTTCGCTGACACCGAGGCCCAACGCATGGCAGGAAAGCCCTTCTACATCTACGACAACGTGATCAATGGCTCGGGTGACAATGGCCATGCGCAGTGCGAGTCCAGCTTTCTCGGCAGAGGAACGGTCTACATGTGGAACAACGTGTACTTCCACGTGCATGGCAACCCCCCCGAGCTGGAAGCCAACGAAAACGCGGTCGGCAAAGATTACATCTGGAACAACACCCTCGAAGGATCGGGGCTTGGCCGAGGCCCGTGCATCCAGCTGGGTCACGGCGGCTTCGAGATGGAACTGGTCGTCGTCCAGAACAACCTCTGCATAGGAGAAAGCGAAGTCGCCGCCAGGACGGGGGCGCACAGACTCGAGGCCAAGAGGATCGAGGAGGGACACAACCTGGTGCTCACACGCTCGAGGGCGAGAGCGTACGGCTATAGCACGAGTGAGCCGTTTGCCTACTCGCCGACCAGCGAGCACTCGCCGACCGTCGGTGTCGGCGTCAACCTCACCACGTACTGCAAAGGCATCGTTGCGCTCTGCGTGGATACCAGCTATGCAGGTGAGCGGGATCGGCGTAAGCGCCCCTCCGAGGGCGCATGGGATATCGGTGCCTACCAGTTCCGCGGGCGAACTGTCGCGACGGTGCGCCAGCGACCGACACGCCGAGCCAGATGACCCCCCCCCAACTCGGCCTCGCCTCTGCCGGGAGAGCGCGAGGCTGGCCCGCGACACTGCGATCACCGTCCCGGGCGCGGTCCTGTGCCTAGGCGGGGCGAATCGCCCAAAGTGTTCCGTAGCCCGGCGTGGAGTCCGGGTGCGGGCGTTCGCCGAGCACCTCGAAGCCGGCGCCCTGCAGCGCGGCGCGTGCCGCTGACTTCGGATCGGGCTCCGAACACCGGTCGACGTGCCACTCTATGACCCACATCGACGCAACGCGCGGGTCCGCGAGCCGCGGGTCAGCAAGGATCTCCCACTCGCTGCCCTCGATGTCCATCTTGACGACGTCGGCCGACTGTGCCAACGGAAAGATGTCCACGCACGGCACCTCGATCGTTTCCTCCAGGGACTCCGAGCCGGCCACGTGCGATTCGCAGAACTTGCCAGCGACAAAGCGAATGCTGCCGTCCCTGCAGGTGGCACAGGCGGGTACGACGTCGATTCCCTCCCCGCCACCGGCCGTCCGGCGCAGAAGCTCGAGGTTCTCGGGGTCGGGCTCGACCGACACCACATGCGCACCCGGCCAGCGGTCGCGGCACCATACGGCGAACAGGCCGATGTTGCCACCAAGATCGAGAACGCGTGGCGGCCGGCCGAGCGATGCGACCCGTTCGGCGACCGCCGGCGGTGGCTCGTACTCACCGGGGATGAAGACTTCGTGGAAGATCCCGATGTCGTGGACGTGCCTTATGAAATAGGGGACCGCGCTGCGCCGCGTATGATAAGCGCCGACGGTTTCCAGCCCGCGGCGCTCGCGCCACTTGAAGCGCCACAGCTCGCGCACAGCCCGTCGCCAGGCGCCGTACTCGCGAATGAACTGCAGGTGCAGGCGACGCGCCGCGGCGCCCTCCTTGGGACGGGGCGAAACCGGTCCGCTGGTGGGCGCAGGCGGAGCGGAGATCATCTCTGGCGTGTCGGATGGCGTTTCAAGCACCTGTATTTCACTCTAACGTTTCCCAGACCCCCCAACGTGCGCGCGATCTGCCATTCGTCTGTCGGGCGCAGAGGTCGCTCGCGTTCGCCGGCGACGAGCCTGGGACGCTTGCGCGGAAGTTTCCGGGTCGCGAAGTCGTTTATCGGAGGAGATGTCCGCTGCCAGCGAACCCGCTGCGATCGTGCGCGAGTCGCGCGGCCTGGCCTCCGAGCAATCCTGCCCGCGGCCTGAGCAGTTGGCTCAGTGCCACCCGACTCCTGCTTCCCAGGCCGAGCCCAACGCCGGAGCATCGCGGGCGTCGAGCTGTCGGGCTCGACCGCGACGCGAGCGGGCGCTAGAGTAGAGACGTGGGGGTGCACCGGGGAACAGCGGAGGACGCGTCGTCGGTGGGACCGACATTCGATGCGATCGTCTCCGCCCACTCGCTGGAGCGCGTGCCCGACCCGGCTGTCACGCCGAGCCCTGCCGCGGCGCTCGCCCGGCGCTAGCAGGCCGATGCCCGCCTCAGCTCTAGAATCCGAGGATCGCGGTTCGCCCGGCCACCGCGCCGGAGGATCCGATCTCGTCTTCACCTTCTCCAACATGACCTGGCAGGTCGCGGGAGAACGCGAATGGTTCATGACCGAGGGCCGCCTGGCCCGCGCGCTCCCCATGAACGAGCAAATCGGCCGCGTGCTCGTGTGTGACACGATGCGCAGCCTGCCGGTCAAGCTCGTACGCGACCGCGTGACTCGCGATCACGTACCGTTCCCCTCCAGTCAGCGTGCACAGCTGCTTCAGCCGTTGGGCCTGCGCCGCTGGTATCCCACATCCGTCGCCGGCGTCGAGCGCCGCGTCGCCGCCTACGAGCGCGCTGTGCTCCGGGGGGTGCGCCGCATGGGCCTGCACGATCCCGCGGTCATCACCGCCAATCCGCTCCTCGCTGGCTTCGCGAACTTCTCGTGGGCGCGGGCCGTGACCTACTACGCGATCGACGACTGGCCGGCGCACCCGTTCCACCGCCGCTGGTGGCCGGTGTACCACGAGAGCTTTGCGCGACTCGCCTCGCGCGAGCGACGTGTGGCGGCGGTCTCCGAGGCCGCGCTCGAGCGCGTGGGGTCGACCGGGCCGTGCTGCGTGATCCCCAATGGTCTCGAGCCCAGCGAGTGGACCGGGCCGCCGACGCCGCCCCCGTGGATGAAAGAGCTTTCCCGGCCGCTGTTCGTCTATGCCGGGACACTCGACGCGCGGCTCGATGTGGCGGCCGTGACCGCGATCGCCCGAGCGCAGCCCGAGGCGACGCTCCTGCTCGTTGGCCCGCTCGTGGACCCTGCCCACCTGCAGCCGCTGCGCGATCTGGGAAACGTCGAGATTCGCCCACCGCTCCGGCGCGCCGAGATCGCCGGCCTGATCCGCTCAGCCGACGCCGGCCTGATGACCCACGTGCGCTCCCCCCTGACGGAGGCAATGAGCCCGCTCAAGCTGTACGAGTACCTGGCGGCCGGACTGCCCGTGCTCGCCGCTGACCTCGCGCCGATGCGCGGCGTCGCCCCAACCCGCGCGATCCTCGTCGAGGAGGGCGGTGACTACGCGTCCGCCGCGCGAGCTGTCGTTGCCCTTGGCCGGGCGGGCGAGCAGGAGCGGATCGCCTTCATGGGGCAAAATTCGTGGGCCGCTCGTCACGAGCAGATTCTGGACTTCGCCCTCGCGTGAGCTCCAGTGGTCCTTCGAGGCGACTGCGCCTTCCGCGCTTGCCCTTCTCCGCGAAGGCCGTACCCCACAGCGCCAGCAGGGCGAGCAGCAACCCCGCGAGCTCCATGCCCTCCTTGAGTACGACCGCGACCTGGTAGGCCCAGCCATCTGGGCTCCATCCGAGTTCACGGGCGATGCTGTGCGGACCAAGAACGTGAATCAGATATGACCCCAGCAACAGCGCCGCGGCTGCCCGCAGGCAGGCGAGATGCGTGCTGCCGATCATCAACCGCCACACGCACAGCACGAGGACCAGCAGGATTGGCGCATACAGGAGCTTGCCGTGACTCAGCGCGTCGATTTGCGCGTGCAGTCCAGAGACCTCGTCGATGAAGAACAGGGCGAGTATTGCGGCGGTCGCAACCCAAGCTGCTCGCTGTCGCGGCAAGCGCCATGCGCCGGCGAGACAGACGGCCGCCCCCACCAGGAGCGCGCCAGCCGCCACCGCGTGAGACCAGCTCGAGGCGGAGCTGGCGTTGAGGATCGTGTAACGAAGATGGTAGACGCCGAAGTCGATGAGGTCAGTGAACGCGACTGCACCGATCGCCCCCGCCGCGAGCAGCAGAGACCACTCCCACCGACCAGCCACACGCCTCCAAGCCGCCCCCGCAGAGCGAGTTGCCTTCACACGTCGATACCTGGTCATCCCGGACCGTCAGGAAACCTCCACGGGCTGCAGGGTGCCCACCAAGCCGTTCACGTGGGCATAGTGACTGGCCTCCGTCCGGTTGCCCACATCCAGCTTACGGTAGACATTCGAGAGGTGGAACTTCACGGTCTGCTCGGTCACCCACAGCGCCTGCGCGATCTCCCCGTTGCTCGATCCCGACGCCACGAGCTGCAACACCTCGAGCTCGCGTGGGGTCAGAGAGAAGCCCTCCACGGCCACGGAACTGATGCGGGAGCCACGACTGCGCGAAAGGCCGTTGTACACATGCACCACGTGCCCGTTCACCGTCTCGCGGACGAGCGTCGTCAGCGCCAGGGGATGGGTCGCCTTCGAGATCGCGCCGGTGGCGCCAGCGGCAAAGATGTCCTCGAGCCACTCCGGGTCCATCGCCAGGGTCAGCACGATCACCGCGATCTGATCCTGCTCGGCCTTGAGCTGCCTGATGAGGTCGAGCACCTGCGGGGACTGTCCCATGTCGTCAACGAGGACGACGTCGGGCAGCGCGTCGATGATCGTCCGTGCCGACGCCCTCTGCCCGTCGACATGGCTGTGCACGCTGAACTCTCCGCTCTTGCGCAAGCCGATGGCGATGGCTTCGACGATCAGTGAGTTGTCTGCTACTACTACCAGTCGCTTCACCGGGCATCCCTTCCCTCGAGCTGCTTTATTATGTCTTCCGTTCGGGCTGAGTCCGCCCCGGGCCCGACTTCGGGCTCCGTCGGTGTCTCCGACCGGCTCAATCCACCCCGGACCCGCATTCGGGCTCCGTCGGCGAACTCCCGTCGGGTGAATTCGCAACGAGGTGGAAGGGTAGCTGCACTTTAGGATGGAGGGTGCTGGCCGAAAGTCTAGGGCCCTGCCACCCCCTGGACGGGTCTTCAAGGTTTACGCAAATCCTAGTCTAGCGCACGCGGATGCCGCCGTTGCATGATGTCGCCCGATGAACGTCGTCACCTCGATGGAGGCACACCGCGCGCGCAGCGACCGCGCCGTCGAGGCGGATGACAGTGGGCGCTTCGACGTCGACGATCCGGTTGCGGCGATGGACGTCCACACCCAGGGACTGCTCGCCCGCCGCCAGGCGGAGCGACGCTCATGGCTGGTCCCACGCAGCCTTGTGATCGCCGATCTCCTCGGCCTGAGCCTCGCCTACCTGCTCGTGACGCTGCTCTGGGGTGGGCACGGCGCGTTCGGATCCTGGCGCGAGCTGCTGGTGTTCGCGCTCACGCTTCCCTGCTGGGTCTTCGTGGCCAAACTCCACGGCCTCTACCAACGCGACCACGAGCGCGCAGCCCATTCGTCGACGGATGACGTCGCGGGAGTCTTCTCGATCGTGGCGATCGGACTCTGGCTGCTCCTGGTGGCCTCGCAGCTGACCGGCAGGAGCGGTCCGGCGATCGACGGCTTGATCGCCTTCTGGGTCCTGGCCGTGTGCATCGTGCCGACCTTCCGACGGATCACGCGGGAGGCGTGCAAGCGCACGAAAGCCTACGAGCAGAACACGGTGATCGTCGGCGCCGGAGAGGTCGGCCAGCTGATCGCTCGCAAGCTGGTGAGACACCCGGAGTATGGAGCGAACGTGGTGGGATTCGTCGACCGCAACCCAAAGGCACGTCGCGCCGATCTCCCGGAGAACCTCACGATCCTCGGGCCGCCTGAGCGCCTGCCCCAGCTCATCGAGTGCCTCGACGTCGAGCGGGTGGTCATCGCCTTCTCCAACGAGTCCGAATCGGAGCTGCTTGCGGCGATGCGCCACCTCCATGATCTCCCCGTTCAGATCGATGTCGTGCCGCGCCTGTTCGAGCTCGTCGACCTCCGTGTCACCATGCATTGGGTCGAAGGGATGCCTTTGCTCGGACTTCCCAAAACACGCACGACGCGGGGCTCACGCGCGATCAAGCGGGCGATCGATGTGGTCGGCGCTGGCGTCGGGCTGACAGCTCTGGCGCCGCTGTTGGCCTACATCGCAGTGCGGATCCGACTTGATTCGCGCGGGCCGATCCTCTTCCGTCAAACGCGGCTCGGGGCCGACATGAAGGAGTTCACGACACTCAAGTTCCGCACCATGAAGGTCGACACGGACGATGCCGCCCACCGAGCCTACATCCAGCAGACGATGTCGCCCGAGGCGGTGACAAGCCAGAACGGGCTGTACAAGCTCGATCGAGCCGATTCGGTCACGAAGTTCGGGAGCTGGCTGCGACGGACGAGCCTTGACGAGCTGCCGCAGCTCGTCAATGTGCTGCGCGGCGACATGTCGCTCGTCGGCCCGCGACCATGCATCCCCTACGAGGCAGAGAGCTTCGGGGCTCATCACCTCCGACGCTTCTCCGTGCCGCAGGGGCTCACCGGCCTGTGGCAGGTGACCGCCAGAGCAAACTCGACATACGGGGAGGCTCTCGACATGGACGTCGCCTACGCACGCGGCTGGTCGCTCGGGCTGGATCTCAGGCTTCTGCTGCGCACGCCCCTGCAAGTGCTTCGCCAGAGATCCTCGACGCTATGACGCCCACGAGGAGCGCCCGAGGAGACACAGCTGTGGACCTCGCGCAAGACCGGGGCCGAAGGGAGCGTTGATTGCCATATGGCTGGGCTGCTCCCGACCTTCGTCGCGTCGCCGCACTGCGACGTCTCCAGCCACTCACTCGAGGGCTGCTCGTGCGCGGCATCCCCGTCGACTGAACGCGGGATGGCCGGATGACGCTCAACGGCTGGCACAACGACGTGCATGTCGACGCGGACACGCACCTGCGACCGGCTGGGCTGATCGTGCCTCGACCGACGCCGATCGGCGTTGCCCTGGTCGGCTGCGGCTACTGGGGTCCCAACCTCGCCCGCAACCTGTCCGAGGTGTCGGAGTTCCGGCTGCACGCTCTGTGCGACCGCGACTCCGAGCCGCTGCGCGCCCTCGGCCGCAAGCACCCACACGCCCACACCATCGCCGACTTCGACGCGCTTCTCAGCGATGACCTCGTCGAGGCCGTCGTCATCGCCACCCCACCGACGACCCACGCGGCCCTGGCCAAGCGGGCTCTGCAGGCCGGCAAGCACGTACTCGTCGAGAAGCCGCTCGCAACCAACCTGAGCGATGGCCTCGAGCTGGCCGAGCTGGCGAAGAGCACCGGGCTGACCCTGATGCCGGGGCACACGTTCATCTACAGCCCGGCGGTCAACACGGTTCGCAGTCTGATCGAGGAGGAGGTGATCGGCGACATCCACTTCGTCACCTCCTCGAGGATGAACCTCGGCAAGTACCAGCGCGACGGGGTGGTCTGCGACCTGGCGCCACACGATCTCTCGATCCTCCTGTACTGGCTCAAAGAGCGCGTGGTCGAGATCGCCGCGACGGGAAGCTGCGTGTTCCGGGAGGGCGTGCCGGAGACCGCGTTCGTGACGCTCACCTTCGCCAGCGGCACGACCGCCAACGTGCAGCTCTCGTGGCTTGCCCCGCGCAAGGTGCGCCAGATGATCTTGGTCGGCAGCAAGCGCATGGTGCAGTACGACGACACGGCCGCCGACGAGCCCGTGCGCGTGTATGACCGCGGCCTGGACGTCGGGTCGCCCTCCAACTTCGGCGAGCACCAGCTCATCTACCGAACGGGTGACGTGGTGATCCCGCGCGTGGAGGCGCACGAGCCGCTGCGCCTCGAGCTGCAGGACTTCGCCCGTGCGATACGCACCGGCGAGGAACCCCGCTCCAACCTCTCGCTCGGGCTGGACATCGTCGCGGCCGTCGAGGCGGCGGGGAGGTCGATGTACCTCAACGGCACGCCGCAGGCATGCGCTCAACGGGCCGAGCCGGCCGCCGCCTAGTAGACTTCGGCTTGTTTGGAGGACCGGCTGCGGTCTCGCGACGTTCGGCGAGCTCGCAAGGCCTGCCATACGCACGGATGTCCCGCTTTTCACAATCCGATTCACTCGCCGACGGCGCCCACGGGCGGCCGACAATACCGCCGGAGAATCGTGTGAGCTTGCGGGCGCTTGTCAGTCGGGCGAGGAGGCGCTTGATCGGGCTGATCCCGCCAAGCATCGGGTCAGAGGCCTGGCTGAAGCAGCACGGCATGCTGGTTGTCGGCCGCAATTCCTACGGCACACCCTGCGTTCGAGCCTACGCGGGTGACTCCGCGAGGGTGATCATCGGAAAGTGGTGCTCGCTGGGCAGCGACGTCGAGATCATGCCGGGTGGCAACCATCGAATGGACACGGTGACCACCTATCCGATCCGGCGCCAACTCGGACTGGAGGGCATGGAACAGTCAGGGCAACCGTGGTCCAAGGGCGACGTGGTGATCGGAAACGACGTGTGGATCGGTCGAGGCGCAAAGATCCTCGGTGGAGTCAGCATCGGCGAGGGCGCGGTCGTGGGTGCGTGGTCCGTTGTGACGAGGAGCGTTCCGCCGTACACCATCGTCGCGGGCGCCCCCGCTCGAGTTGTTCGGCAGCGATTCTCGGAGGAGATCATCGAGAGCCTGCTGCGGATCCGATGGTGGGACTGGGAGGACGCGGTCGTGCTCGAGCGCATCGATGACGTGACGAGCAACGATCTCGTGGCCTTCACGCGAAAGTACGATCCGGCGTTCGGAACCGCCAAGGTCCGCACCTGATTGGAGATCTGGTGTGCGCGCGAGTATGAAGGCGCGCCATACGTTCGGTGTACGTGCTCGCCAAGGGCGTCGTCGTAGTGCCAAACTCGACCCGCTGGACGGGTCCGTGGCTCGGCGCCACGCGCACCACCTCGCTGCAGCGGGTCGCGAATCGCCCGATCGTCTGCCACGTTCTCGACGCGCTGCTCGAAGCGGGCGTCGTCGAGGCCGCGGTCGTCGCAGCACCCGACGTCGCCGCTGAGATAGCCGCATGTGTCGGAAGCGAGGGACCGGTGGGCATCACGGTCCGCCACCTCGTCCACGACCAGCGGACCGAGAGCGCCGACGCTCTTCTCGCGGCCGTGGAGTTCGTCGGAGACGCCGCCTGCATCCTGCACCGCGGGGACGGCCTGCTCGGGCAGCCGATCCTCTCCAGCGTCGAGCCACTGGACGGGCAGGCGCACGACGTCGTGCTGCTCGTACACCAGGACGCGCACGAAAGCAGGCGCCTGCGGCTTGTGCCCCTCGAACAGCTCGCCGAGGGCGAGGTCGACTCGCCGCTCGGCCTCGCGGGTGCGTGCCTGCTCGGCCCGGGCGTGCTGCGGCGAGTGCCGAATCCGGGGCGCTGCGCACAGCTGCTCGATTTCGCCGCCATCGCCGCGCAGATCGCGCAGGATGGGGGCAGCACGCAGGTGCAGGTTGCGCGCAGGTGGAGGCATTTCGCCGGAGACGCGCTCGACCTGCTCGACATGAACCGGGCGATTCTCGACACGCTGGCATCCGAAGCGATCGCAAGTCCGAACGACGGCAACCGCTTCGAGGGACACATCTCGATTCATCCTGCGGCGCGCGTGAGCTCGAGCATCGTCATCGGGCCCGTGATAATCGGCGCCGATGCGCTGATCTGCGACTCCTACATCGGACCGCACACCTCGATAGCGGAGCGCGTTCGCATCGAAGGAGCCGAGCTCGAGCGGTCGATCGTGCTCGCCGACGCAAGCGTCCTGCACGTCGGTGGCCGCCTCGTGGCGAGCATCGTCGGCCGCCAGGCACGCATCTTCCGAGACTTCTCGATGCCACGCGCGCTGCGCCTGCAGGTTGGCGACGGCGACGAGGTGGCGCTGTGCTGAGGTCCCGGCGCCTCTGAGGGCTCTCGTTCGGCTCCCGCCTGGCGCGAGGGCGGCGAGAGGTACTCGAGAGGTCCATCGCCGGTGGCGCGCACCACACCCCGGTCGCCTATGTTCTGGTGATGAGGACTCCCGAGAACGCCATCCGAGTCGTGCTCGCGGACGACCACCACTTCTTCCGCGAGGGGTTGCGCGGGATGCTCTCGGCGGACGGGATCGCTGTGGTCGGCGAGGCGAGCGATGGCGAGGACGCGATCAGGCTCGCGCACGAGCTGGCACCGGACCTCGTCGTGATCGATCTGAAGATGCCGAAGACCTCGGGCATCGACGCGCTGCGGCGGATAGTCGCGGCCGGCCCAAACGCCCAGGTCCTCGTCCTCACCGTCCTTGCCGATGAGGCCAACGTGCTCGAGGCATTGGCCGCCGGGGCCTGCGGCTACCTGCTCAAGGACACTCGCGCCGACGAGCTCGTCGGCGCCGTCCGCCTGGCGGCTGGCGGGCACGCGGTGCTCTCACGCGAGGTGGTGCGGGCGCTGGGGGCGCGCGTGCGCACCGACCGCCGCGTGGCCGAGCTCGCAAGCGGCGGCGAGCCCGCGCTCACAGCGCGCGAGCTCGAGGTGATCCGGCTGATCACCGAGGGCGCGGACAACGCGACCATCGGCAGGGAGCTGTCGATCAGCAGACACACCGTCAAGCAGCACGTGACGAACATCTTCGAAAAGCTCGGCGTGCAGAGCCGCGTTCAAGCCGCGGTCTATGCGGTGCGCAGGGGGCTGATCTGAGCCCTTCCCGTCCGGTGCCGGCGAGGTCCTGCGCGGCAGGGGCCGGCGAGGCCCTGCACGGCGGCGGCCGGACTCGCGGCGGCAGCGGCGGTGGGCGAGCGGGGTCGCCATCGTCGGTGAGCCGCGGAGCCGATATGCGAGTATCGAGCAGATGGCGGTGCTGGTGGGAATCGATCTGGTGTCCGTGAACACGGTGCGGGAGTCGATGCGCGACCACGGCGATCGCTACCTCGAGCGCATCTACATCGCCACTGCGGTGGTGATCGCTCACGGGCCGTGAGAACGACCAGCCGCGCTCCGTTAATGAAATGCCCGTGACTTCGCCGATAACGAACATCATGGCCGAGCAAATCCGCCAGATCATCAAGGACCATGGCCGCCTGCCGATCGAAGTGGGTGAGCTGGCGTCCGACGCCGACCTCTACCAGGCGGGCATGACCTCGCACGCGAGCGTCAACGTGATGCTCGCGCTCGAGGACCACTTCGACATCGAGTTTCCCGACCGCATGCTCACACCGAGCGTCTTCGAGAGCATCGCCTCGATCGAGGCCGCAGTGAGCGAGCTGCGCTCCGCGGCGAGGCCGTCGTGAGCGTCGCGGTCGATCGCGACCAGGCCTTCCTCGACGCCATCTGCGACGTCGCCGACACGCTCGCGGCGCCGAACGCCGACGCGGTCGATCGCGACGCGCGCTTCCCGACCGAGACGATCGAAGCGCTGCGCGACGAGCGGGCGCTGTCCGCGTTCGTGCCGACCCGCCTGGGCGGCGCCGGCGTCGGATTCGAGACGATCGCCACCGCATGCTACGAGCTGGGGCGCCGCTGCGGAGCGAGCGCCATGGTGTTTGCGATGCACCAGATCCAGGTCGTCACGATCGCGCGCCATCTCGAGGAGGCGGACTGGTTCGAGGAATATCTCGCGGCGCTCGCCACCGAACAGCGCCTGATCGCGTCGGTGACCTCGGAGGTTGGCACCGGTGGAGACATGGGGCGCTCGATCGCCGCCGTCACGCCCGCCGCCGGCGGGACCTGCACGTTCGAGAAGCAGGCGCCCACGATCAGCTACGGCAGCCACGCCGACGACCTGTTCGTGACGCTGCGCCGGACCCCCGAGGCGGAGGCCGGCGACCAGGTGCTCGCCCTCGCCCGCAAGGAGCAGATCACGCTCGAGCAGACCGGCACCTGGGATCCGCTGGGCATGCGCGGGACGTGCTCCCCCGGGTACGTCGTGCGCGCCACGCTGGGGCCGGAGCAGATCCTGCCGACACCGTTCTCGCGCGCGATGGCCGAGTCGATGGTGCCCGTGAGCCACATCCTCTGGTCCCAGCTGTGGCTGGGGATCGCGACCGACGCCTTCGACCGCGCGCGGGCGTTCGTCCGGGCCGCCGCCAAGAACAGCACCGGCGAGCCGCCGCCCACCGCACTGCGGCTCTCGCACGTGATGAGCGAGCTTTCCCTGCTTCGCGCCGAGGTCAGCTCCGCCCTGGCTGAATTCCTCGAGGTCTCCGAGGAGCCGGGTCGCGAGCGGCTGTCGACGATGGCCTGCGCGCTGCGCTTCAACAACCTCAAGATCGCCGCCTCCGAGCAGGCCCCACGGGTCTGTCAGGGAGCGCTCGGGGTGTGCGGGATCGTGGGCTTCAAGAACGACACGCCGTTCAGCGTCGGCAGGCATCTGCGCGACACGATGTCCGCCTGCCTGATGATCGCCAACGAGCGCATCCACCAGACCAACGCCAGCCTGCTGCTAATCGCCAAGGACGTCTAGTGCCAGGCATCCGCCCGGCCAGCCCCGATCAGGCGGCGCTGCTGCGGGAGCTGGTCGACCGCCGCCTGCTGATCGAGACCGGCGTGCCTGGCGTCTACGGTCGCGGAGGAGACTTCGAGAACGTGCGCGAGCGGGTCGCCGCCATGGTCACCCGCGCGGCTGCCGCCGAAGAGCCAGAGCAGCTGCGATTCCCCCCGATCCTGCCGCGCAGCGATCTGGAGAGGGTTGGCTACCTCAAATCGTTCCCCCACCTCGCAGCCAGCATCTTCGCCTTCAACGGCACCGAGGCGCAGGCCTCGGAGCAGCACGAGCGCGCGAGCCGCCACGAGGACTGGAGCGAGTTCCAGGACATGACCGACCTGGTGCTCACCCCTGCGGCCTGCTACCCGGTCTATCCTGCGATCGCCGCCCGCGGCAAGCTTGCCCCCGGCGGTGTGACGGTGGATGCCGGAGGCGCGTACGTCTTCCGCCGTGAGCCCTCCGGAGATCCGGCGCGGCTGCAGATGTTCCACCAGCGCGAGATCGTGCGCATCGGCGAGCCTCACCTCGTGCGGGCGTGGCGCGACGCGTGGCGCGAGCGCGCAGTCGAGCTGCTGGGCGGTATCGGCCTGGAGGTCGAACTCGACCTAGCGTCCGACCCCTTCTTCGGCCGCAGCGGTCGGATGCTCACCGCCAGCCAGCGCGAGCAGCAGCTGAAGTTCGAGGTGCTCACGCAGATAGCCGGCCCCGCGCCGACGGCCATAGCCTCGTTCAACTACCACCAGGACCATTTCGCCTCCGTCTACGGGATCGAGCTCGCCGACGGCGGAGGAGCACACACGGCGTGCCTCGGCTTCGGTCTCGAGCGGATCACGATCGCGCTGTTCCGCACGCACGGGTTCGACATCCAGACCTGGTCCCCCGAGGTGGGCAACCGTCTGTGGGAGAGATGAGTCGCTCCGCCACCGCGCTCGTGAGCCTCCTGGGACTCGATCCCGCGACCTATCGCTCGCACGCGTTGCACGCGACCGGGCGGACCTACATGGAAACCAACTGCTACACCGACATCGTGATCGAGCTGCTCCACGCCCGCGGAGAGGAGCCCCTTGCGGCGATGGGCTGCACCGTTCGGATGGACTTCGAGGGCGACCAGTGGACATTCTTCAAGCCGTTTCCCGAAGATCTGGAGCTGCTGTTCGGGATCGAGGTGCACGAGATGCAGCCCTATCGGCCGCTGCCCGAGCAGGCGGCCGCGCAGATCGCCGAGGACCGGACGTTGATCGTCGAGCTGGACTCCTGGTATCTGCCCGACACGTCGTCCACGACCTATCGCTGCGAACACGTCAAGAGCTCGGTCGTGGTGGAGGGCATCGACCCCGAGGGCGAACGCCTGCGCTACTTCCACGGGACCGGGCTGTACGAGCTCTCCGGCGAGGATTACCGGGGCGTCTTTCGCCTCGGGCGGCCTTTCTCAGAGGACGTCCTTCCCCCCTACACCGAGCTCGTGCGCTTCGACGCCGGCTCGCGCCTGCGCGGGACCGAGCTGCGCGATGCCGCGCGAACGCTCCTGCGTCGGCACCTCGCCCGCCGTCCGGCCAGCAACCCCTTCGTGCGCTTCGCCGCGCAGCTCGAGCGCGACCTGCCGCGCCTGCTGGACGGCGACGTGAGCGACTATCACGCTTACGCGTTTGCCACCGCGCGGATGGCCGGCTCGGCGTTCGAGGTCGCCTCCTCCCAGGCCGAGTGGCTGCTGGGGGATGCGGGCGGCGGCGCATCGAAGGCGCTCCTGCGGATCGTCGAGGGCTGCAAGCTCCTCTCCTTCAAGCTCGCACGCCGCCGGCCGTTCGAGCCCGAGGCGGCGCTGTCCGCGCCGGCGACGGCCTGGGACGAGGCGATGGAGCTGCTCGATGCCGCCATCGCCTGACCCGAGAGGCGCGCCAGCCTTGCGCTCGCGCGCCCAGGTCGACTGCCACGAGGCGAGCACGCTGTCCACGGGGTGGCAGGCCGCCTGCTCGCCGGCGGGTGCGCATCGCAACGCGGAGGACCTGGACGGTCTGAGCTGGGTCCCCGCTCGCGTTCCCGGCACAGCGGCGGGCGCGCTGCGCGATGCCGGCCTGTGGCATCCGGGCGAGCCCCACGACTTCGACGAAGAGGACTGGTGGTTTCGCGCAGGCTTCGCCGCGGAGCCGGTCACGCCGGGTGAAGAGGTCAGCCTGCGCCTGGACGGGATCGCGACGGTCACCGAGGTGTATCTCAACGGCGAGCTCATTCTCGAGAGCGACTCGATGTTCGCCGGCCACGCGCTGCCGATGGGAGAGCGCCTGAGCACCGCCTCCGGCAGCGGTGGCGCCCGCAACGAGCTGGCGATCTGCTGCCGCGCCCTCGCGCCACTGCTTGGCGAGCGTCGTCGCCCCCGAGCGCGTTGGCGCACGCAGCTGGTCGCCGAGCGCAACCTGCGCTTCTTTCGCACCATGCTGATCGGCCGAGCTCCGGGCTTCGCGCCCGGGCCGGCAGCGGTCGGCCCCTGGCGAGCCGTGCATGTCGAGCGCCGCCGCCGACTGGCGATCGAGGAGCTTGTGCTGCGTCCGCGCATCGACGGTGAGAGCGGGGTCTTGGCGATACTGGCGCGGCTGCGTCCACTGGACGGAGCGCAGCTGAGCTCTGTGGAGGTCGAGCTGGACGGACCCTCGGGCGCGCATCGGACGCAGCTCGCACTCGGCGGCACCGCGGAGGAGCCCGTCGCTCGCGGCGAGCTGTCGGTGCCCGCGGTCGAGCGATGGTGGCCGCACACGCACGGCGAGCCGGCCCTGCACGATGTCCGCCTGCTGGTCCACGACGAGCACGAGCAGATCGTCGTCGACGCGGGTCGGGTCGGCTTTCGCGACCTCGCCTTCGGGACGACGCCAACCCACGACGTCGAACAGGATGGGCTGGACCTGCACGTCAACGGGGTGGGGGTGTTCGCGCGGGGGGCCGTGTGGACGCCGACCGACGCGATCACCATGGCCCCATCCGAGCAGGATCTGCGAGCAGAACTTCTCCGTGTGCGCGAGGCGGGGATGAACATGCTGCGCCTGCCCGGCACCGGCGCCTATGAGACGAGCACGTTCCACGATCTCTGCGACGAGCTGGGGATTCTCGTGTGGCATGACTTCATGTTCGCCAACTTCGACTATCCGATCGAGGACGAGCATTTCCTCGAGACCGTGACGCGCGAGGCGACCGACGTGCTGGGCGGCCTGTGCGGGCGGCCGAGCCTGGCTGTGGTGTGCGGCAACAGCGAAGTCGAGCAGCAGGTGGCGATGCTCGGGCTGGACCCCGCGCTCGGGCGCGGCGAGCTGTTCGGCGAGCTGCTCCCCGAGCTCGTCCGCGAGAGCGGTGTGGATGCCCTCTACGTGCCCTCGGCCCCCTGCGGTGGCGAGCTGCCATTCCGGCCCGATCGCGGGATCGCCAACTATTACGGCGTGGGCGGCTACCGGCGCCCGCTCGCGGATGCCCGCCGCGCGGGCGTGCGCTTCGCCGCCGAGTGCCTGGCCTTCTCCAACGTGCCAAATGAGGCGATGACCGAAGGGACGCCTGTCAAGGCGCCCTCGGAGCTCCCCGATGAGAATCCAGTGCTGCGGACGGGCATTCCGCGCGACGCCGGAGCGGACTGGGACTTCCAGGACGTCAGCGACCACTACCTGGCGGCGCTGTTCGACCTGGACCCGAGCGCATTGCGGCGGGCCGACCGCGAGCGCTATCTCGAGCTCGCGCGAGCCACCACCGGCGAGGTGATGGCGGAGGTGTTCGGCGAGTGGCGCCGCGCCGCCTCGCCCTGCGGCGGCGGGCTCGTGCTGTGGCTGCGCGACCTGCTGCCCGGTGCCGGCTGGGGCTTGATCGACGACCGCGGAATCCCCAAGATCGCATACCACCATCTCAAGCGCGCGCTCGCCCCGGTGGCCGTCTGGACGGTCGACGAGGGCCTGGGCGGCGTCGTGGCCCACGTGGCCAACGATGACCCCGCGCCGTTGACCGCGTCGCTGCGGGTGGCGCTCTATCGCGACCGCGAGCTGCGCGTCGAGGAGGCCGTTACACCGATCGAGCTGGAGCCACACAGCCAGCGCGAGTGGAATGTCGAGACCATCATCGGTCACTTCGTCGACGCCGCATGGAGCTACCGCTTCGGTCCACCGGCACAGGACGCGATCGTCGTGAGCCTCGAGCGAGACGGAGACCCCGACGCCGGCTCGAAGATGATCTCCCAGGCTGTCCGCTTTCCCGCGGGACGGCCCCTCGAGCGTGAGCCGCCCGAGCGTCTGGGCCTCGCCGTCGACACGACGCCGCTGCCCGATGGAGAGGTCCGGCTGGCGCTCAGCAGCACGCGCCTGGCCTACGGCGTGCACATCGACGCCCCCGGATTTCTGAGCAGCGACGACGGCTTCTTCATCGAGCCGGGAGGCGCACGCAGCGTGACGCTGCGACCCACCGGCCGGGAGGGCTCGCCTGGGAATGGCAAGCTGGGCGCCGTGAACATGCATGGCCATCTCGAGCTCGCCCTGCGAGGCACGCCACGATGAGCGCAGTCCAGGCAGCGCGACCGATGTACCTGAGGGGGCTCGGCGCACCGCTCTTCGCCGTCCTGCACACGGGCGCGGACCCGACGAGAGAGACCGCGGTGCTGCTGTGCCCGCCGTTTGGCTGGGATGACATGTGCTCCTATCGCATCCGCCGCGAATGGGCCGAACATCTGGCGCAGGCCGGGTATACGACCCTGAGGATCGATCTTCCCGGAAGCGGCGACAGCGCCGGTGCGCCGAGAGATCCGGGGCAGCTGGAGTCCTGGACGCAGGCCGTGGATGACGCGGCGCGATGGCTGCGGCGAGCGCCCGGCGGCACCGCCGCGCATGGCGGTGAGCCGGAGAGCGCCCGGCAGGTGGCGGTCATCGGCATCGGCCTCGGCGGGATGGTGTCCTGCCGGGCGGCACTGGGCGGCGCGCCGATCGACGAGCTGGTCCTATGGTCCGTGCCCGCCCGCGGCCATACGCTCCTGCGAGAGCTGCGCGCGTTCTCGGCGTTGGAGGTCGCGTACATCCTCGATGCCGGAGAGCCCGCGCCGAGCAGCGACCCCAGGGACGACGGCGCGGTGGTGGCCAACGGATACCTGATGAGCGCTGAGACGGTCCAGGCGCTGGAAGACCTCGACCTCCAAGAGGTCGAGGCCCCCTCGCGTCCGCTGCGCCGGGCCCTGCTGCTGGGACGCGACGGGATGAAGGCCGACAAGGCCCTGCCCGGGGTTCTCGAGCAAGCCGGCGCCGAGGTGACGGTCGCGGACGGACGGGGCTATGGCGCGATGATGGCGGAGCCCCTGGAGGCCCGGGCGCCGACCGAGGTCTTCGAGCTCGTCAGCTCCTGGCTGGACGAAGGAGAGCCGTGGCGCCGAGCATCCACCACGCCGGCGGAGCAGCAGCGGGGCGTGGCGGACCACGGGCGTGCGGGCGAGCCCAGCGACCACGACGAGATCTCGCTCCACTGCTCGGGCGTCGCGCTGCGCGAGAGGCCGGTGTCCTTCGACGGACCCGGCGGGCGGCCCTTCGGAGTGCTCACCGAGCCGCTCGGCGCCCGCAGCGAGCTTACCGGCGTGCTGCTGAACGCAGGGATTCAACGCCGAACGGGGCCCAACCGCATGTGGGTCGAGATCGCACGTCGCTGGGCCGCGCATGGCGTCCCGACGCTGCGGCTGGACACGGCCGGGGTCGGGGATTTCGACGGCAACGCCACCGTGCTCGGGCGGGTCACGGAGCTCTACGAACCGCTGTATGTCGAACAGACGTGCGCTGCGCTCGACATGCTCGCCGAGCGCGGGCTGCCGCCGCGCTTCGTGATGCTCGGCTTCTGCTCGGGTGCCTACTACTCGGCACACGCCGCTCTCGCCGACGAGCGGGTGGCGAGCGTGCTCATGATCAACCCGCTCACGCTGGTCTTCGACGAGTGGCAGTGGCGGCGTACCCAGACCTCGAGGCAGATGCGCCATCTCAGAGAGAGGATGTTCCTCCCTTCAACGTGGCGCAAGGTGCTCACGGGCGAGATCAGACTCGAGAAGCATCTCGAGACAGGACGCACCCTGGTCGAGCGAGCGGCGAGCGTGCCGATGCGCTCACGCGAGCGGATCGTCGCTCGCCGGCGCGGAAAGGAGGCGGTCAGCGCCCCTGCACGCGAGCCGATAGAAGGCCTCTTCGATGCGTTGAGGGATCGCGACCAGCGCGCGCTGCTGCTTTTCACCGGCAAGGAGCCGCTGCACCGGGAGCTCAGCCAAACGGGCGTGTTCGAGGACCTGGATCGCTGGCCGAACCTCGAGCTGGCGCTCCTCGGGAGCTCCGCCGACACTCACACCCTCACCCCGCTGTGGCTGCAGCGGCAGGTTCACGCGCTTGTCGATCGAGTCCTCGAGGACGAGCTGAGTCGCCTGCCCGGGGCGTGACCGGGGGCCGTGACGCGGCGGTCGAGCGGCGCTGGGAGAGGGGGACTCGCCGTCAGAGCCTATGCGGCAGCCGGCTTGATCGCCTGAATCGCCGCCGTGCGGTCGGCGACGCCAAGCTTCGCGACCCCGGCTGAGATGTGGCGGCGGACGGTCACCGGCGAGAGCGCAAGGATGTCCCCGATCTCGGCGGTCGTCAGTCCCGAGCGCATCATCCTGAGGATCTCCGACTCCCTGGCCGTCAACTCCACCTCGCCGACACGAACCGGATCGGCGGCCGCGGCCGTGTAGTCGCGAAATCGGTGCAGCACCAGCCCGACCAGCGCGCGCGGCAGCGCCGCCTCGCCCTTGAGCACGCCGCACAGGGCAGCCGGAAGTCGATCCGGGCTCGTGTCCTTCGGCAGGTAGCCGACGGCTCCCGCACGCAGCGCCGCGAGCACGTCATCGGTGCTCTCGGAGACGGTCAGCATGACCACCAGCGTCGACGGCGCATCCCGCGCCAGCCTGTGCGCCGCCTCGATGCCGCCACCGGGCATGCGGACGTCGAGCAGGCACACGTCGGGGCGCTCTCGCAGCACAGCGCTCACCGCCCCGTCGCGATCGGCGGCCTCCGCCACCACGCTGAAGCCCCCTCGCGTGAGCGCCATGCGCACGCCCAAGCGGATCGCCGGGTGGTCGTCGGCGATCACGATGGTCGGCGCGCCGCCCACCCGTGCGCCGTTGCAGGGCGCATCGCTCACGGCAGGCTCACCTCCACCTGGGTGCCCACCCCGGCCACGCTCTTCACGCGCAGCGAGCCGCCGAGCGCGTACGCGTGCCGTCTCATGCTCTCCAGCCCGAAGCCCGCGCGCCGATCGCCCGCATCGAACCCGCGACCATCGTCGCACACCTGCAGCCGCCACTCATCGGCGTGCTGGAGCATGACCTCGACGGCGCTCGGGGCGGCGTGCTTGACCGCATTGGTGACCGCCTCGCGCCCGATGTGGACCAGAGCGTCGAGGGTCGGCAGGTCGGGCTGCGCGCCCGTCGGCACACCGCCGGCGTCAAAGCTCAGCGGCACGTGCCGGGCAGCCGCTACCACGCTCCCCTCGACGGCCTCGACAACGGGCCTGCGATCGCGGGCGCTCAGGTCGTTCAGAACCGAACGTGCGCCCGCGAGGGCACGCTCCCCCGCAGCAACAACGATGTTCGCGAGCGGAGCCGGGACGGTGTCGTCGGCGAGAGCACGTGCGGTCGCGAGCGCGAGCGCGAGGTCCTGCATGATGAGGTCGTGAACGTCCGCCGCGATGCGCAGACGCTCCCGCGCCAACGCTTCCACCACGGCGCCCCCATCAGGGTCCCACCGGTGCGCCCACGAGCCGTCGAGCGGCGAAAGCGCAACAGGCGCGCTCGCAACGTCGACCCGCTGCTGCTTGGTGCCGCTGGTAATCATTCCCTGCTCGCCTCCTAGCCTTCCGTGGGTAGCTCCGAGCTTACAGCCAGCCTGCGGTCCAGGCCGGCTCAGATTTCGCGCTGGTTCGCTCTCGATAGGAGAGCCCGTCCATTCGGACGCCAAACGCGTTGTCTTCCATCCCGTGGAAGGCGAATCATATAGCTCGAAAGCCGCATTTTGCAAAAATTTCTTGCATCACCTCAAGCAGTTTGCGAGTGTTTTGCGATGCCGCCGCAGCCACAGCCGCCCTCCGAGCCCCACCGGTGGCTCGCTCGAGCGGCCGACTGGATCGCCCCGGGCGAGAACCCCTCGGGGGTGGTCTACGGGATGATCGTGATCGGGGCGCTGCTCGCGGCCGAGAGCGGACGCCACGACACCTATCTCGACACGTTGGCCGCGACCGCGATCGCGGCTGCGCTGTACTGGCTCGCGCACGCCTACGCAAACGTCCTCGGACGGCGCCTGACCCTGCACGAGCGCCTGACCGCCGGGGCGCTCGTGCGCGCGCTCGGCCGCGACTGGGCGATCATGCGGGGCGCCGCGCTGCCGCTGCTCGCCCTGGCGCTCGCGTGGGCCGCCGGCGCGAGGCTGCAGACGGGCGTCACCGCGGCGCTGTGGAGCACCGTCGCGAGCCTGATCGCGTTTGAGCTGATCGCCGGCATCCGCTCGCGGGCGGCGCCCGGCGAGCTGGCGCTCGAGGTGGGCGTGGGCGCCGCGATGGGGCTCGCGATCCTGGCGCTGAAGATCGTCCTGCACTGAACGCCGCCGCCGGCGCCCGCCCCAGACCGCACGCGAGCGGACCCGGGGGCGGACTCGGACTGCAAGCGAGCGTGCCATGGACGGACTCGTCCCAGCTTGGCGAAAACCCCCAAGCAGCGGGGAAACAGCCACCTGATCGATCCGTCCGACAGGCTCGATCGTCCACCCAATCGCTTCCCTGTAGACAAAAAATTGCTGACATGGAATAATCCCATTTGGCAGACAACATGACAGCAGTCGGCTGGTTCGAAAGGTCGGTTGGGGAGGTTAGATGACATCGAGGGGCACATCGTCGTTGTCCGCGCGCGGCGGGCGCACGAAGCGGGCCAACGGCCCGCCTGGCATCGACCCGCTGTACAAGCGCCTGCCGCACGGGCCACACCGACTCGGCCGCAAGGAGGTCATCCTCCATCAGCGCGCGCGCATCCACGGAGCGATGGTCGAGGCGGTCGCCCGCAACGGCTACGAAGGGACCAGCGTCAAGCAGGTGATCGGCCTGGCGGGCGTCTCACGTCGCTCCTTCTACGAGCAGTTCGCCAACAAGGAAGAGTGCTTCCTCGCCACCTTCGACCTGCTCGTCCGCCGCAACATCCAGCAGATCAGGAGAGCCTACCTCGCCACCGACGGCCCGCTCGAGGACCGCGCGAGAGCGGTCTTCCAGCGCTTCGCGCAGACGACCCGCGACGACCGCAACGCGACCGTGCTCGTGGTGCTCGAGGCGCAGAGAGCCGGTCCGGCCGGCGTGCTGCGTCTGCGCAGGGCGACCGGCGCGTGCGAGCACATGCTCGCGCGGAGCTTCGCCGAAGCGCCCGGCGGGGCTCCTCTGCCGATGCCGATCGTCAGGGGCATCGCCGGCGGCCTGCACGGGGTCGCATCGACGTTCCTGCGCGACGGACACGCGACCGAGGGCCTCGACCTCGCCGAGGAGATGCTGCGTTGGACGCTGCTCTTCCAGACTCCCGCGGCCGAGCGCATGGCCTCCGGGCTGACCGGGCGCATGCGGGAGATCTCATCCGCCTACGGCCAGGGCTTCACCGGCGCGGAAGCTCCCAGCCGCGACGAGCGCACGCGCATGCTCCAGGCGGTCCTGCGACTCGCCACGCGCGAGGACTATCGCGAGCTGACCGGGCCGCAGATCGCCGACGAGGCCAACGTCTCGATCGACGCCTTCTGCGAGCTGTTCGCGAGCAAGGACGAGTGCTTCCTCGCCGCGCTGGACATGATCGGCGACCAGCTCCTGGCCATCGCCGCCGATCCCGACCTGGTCTCCTCCGACTGGCCCCGAGCCGTCCGCCGGGTTCTCGCCGAGCTGATGCGTCACCTGGCCGATCATCCGCTCCACGCCCGCACGCTCGCGCAGGAGGCCTTCTTCACGGGCACGGAGGCCTTGGAGCGAACCATCGAGCTCTCCCACAGCATCGCCACGCTGCTGACCGAGGGGTCCCCAGCGAGAGCCCGCAGCAGCCTCATCACCGAGGCGGTCGCCGGCGCGATCTGGCACACGATCCGCTGCCAGGTCGCCGGCGGGCGGATCCAGCTGCTGGCCGCCCTCTCCGACCACCTCGCCTACGTCGTGCTCGCACCGTTCATCGGCGTCGACGCGGCCGTCGAGATCGTCACCGAGGAGCGCCAGCCTAGCGACGCCTGCGGCCCACGCGCTCCGCGAAGTGCGTGAGCACGATGCCCACCAGCACTGAGATCACGATCACGATGATCAGCGGCGCGTGACCGGATCCGACGATCCAGTGAACCTTGACCTGATTCAGGTTTAGGACCGCGAACGCGATGAAGATCCCCGCCAGGATCAGCGGACCGGCTGCGCGCACCAGCTCGCGCTTGGAGCGGCGCTCGACGGCCTTCGGCTTACCGCCGGGCCCCGGGATCTGTGCTGAGGGAGCGGACATTCGCCTCCGCTGATCGTAGCGCTCGCCGCACGTGCGGAAGGAGAGGGGCGAGCTGGACCGCGGCGAATACCATGGCTGTGATGACGCGGCATCTGATCAGAGCGCCGGCGGCGCTCGTGCTCGTGCTCGCAGGCGGCCTCCTGCTGGGCGCGTGCGGATCCTCCACGAAGACCGTCGCCGACGAAAGCCCGCCGGCCCCGCAGACGACCGGCTCGGCCACCCAGCCGACCACCACGACGAAAAGCGCCGCCACCAGCACCACGCCCGCGAGCACGACCCCCACGCCGACGAGCACCGCCGGCGGCACGGCCGCGCCGAGCGCCACCACCCGGACCGCCCCCGAGCCGGCGTTCACCAAGCAGGAAACCCGCGCCGAAGACCTCGACGAAGCGATGGACGTGCTCGAGGCCAGGGGCTACACGCCGAACGAAACCTCTCAATATCACTCCGATCAAACGCTGCGCGTGCTCGTGGGCACGCGCAGCGGCTCCAGCGATGGCTACGGCCAGCAGGCGTTCTTCTTCGTCGACGGCCGCTACATCGGCACCGACACCAAGGAACCCAGCGCCACCGTCACGGTCGTCTCCCAGGGCGAAACCGAAGTGACGCTCGCCTACCCGCTGTATCGCAAGAGCGACCCCCTGTCGAGCCCCAGCGGCGGGCACGCATCCGTCCGCTTCCAGCTCGACAACGGCAAGCTGACGGCGCTCGACCCGATTCCCCCGGCCAGCTCCGCGACGGGGCTGAGCAGGAACTAGCGGTAGAACGCTCAAGCCGAGGGCGCTTTTCGCCGATCGCATCTGCATGAACTCTGAGGCTGAGCTCGCGGGGGCGCGAGACGACGCCGATCGGCACATCAGCTGCTCGATGACCCACGTCGTGCTCGAGCTCGTACGCCGCGATGGCGGCGACGCGGCCGTCGCCGAGCTGCTGCGCCAGGCCGGCAGCACGCGCGAGCCGGCCTACCTCGAGAACGTCGACAACTGGATCTCGCTGGACGAGGCCTGCGCGCTGCTGGAGGCCGGGGTGCACACGACCGACGACCCCATGTTCGCGAGGCGGGTCGGCGAGGAGACGCTGAACCAGCACGCCGGCACGCAGGTCGCCACGCTGCTGCGCTCGCTCGGCTCCGTGGAGGCCGTCCTGCAGGCTGTCGCGCAGACCGCCGCCAAACTGAGCACCGTCACCGAGATGAAAGCCATCGAGGTCGGCCCCGGGCGCGCCGTCATCACGGCCGCGGCCCGGCCGGGCTTCGCTCGCCAGCCCCTGCACTGCGACTGGACGACGGGGCTGATCGCGGGCACTCCGATCCTGTTCGGCCTCCCGCCCGCACAGGTGCACGAGAGCGAATGCCAGGCGCATTGGGGCGCCCAGTGCACATACACCGTCACCTGGGACGCCGAGCTGGCCGCCACCGCCGCCGATCCCCAGCAGCGCGTCACCGCACTGGAGGCCCAGCTCCTGGCCACGTCCGAGCGCCTGCACAGCGTCTACGCGATCGCCAGCGACCTGGTCTCGACCGAGGACCTCGACACGGTGCTGCGGCGCATCGTCGAGCGCGCGGCCGACGCCGTGCGCGCTCCCAGCCACATCCTCGCCGTGCGCCCCGACGCGGACGCCGAGCTGCAGGTCTACAGCCGCGGCATCGCCAGCGCCGAAGCGGACGAGCTCGCGCGCGCGACGCTAGCGGGCGAGGAGACCCGCGGCGACTCGACGCTCGTCGTCGACGTCGTCTCCAGCCGGCGCGCCTACGGCCAGCTGATCGCGCGCTACCCCGGCACAATCGAGTTCTTCGCCCAGGAACGCGACATGCTCGGCCTGTACGCCAAGCACGCCGCCGCCGTGCTCGACATGGCGCTCGCGCTGCGCGAGTCCGCGCATCGCAACGAACAGGTCAGCGCGCTGCTCGCCCTCTCCCACGCCCTGGCCAAGGCCGGCACCAGCCAGGAGGTGGCCGAGCGCCTCGCCGCGGCCGCCCCCGAGGTCGTGGACTGCGATCGCATGGCCGTGTGGCTGTGGAGCAACCACGAGCGCTGCCTGAGGGTGCTGGCTTCCTGGGGACGCACGCCCGAGCAGGCGGCGAGCCTCCAGGAGGTGACGATCGCGCCCGAGGACACCCCGCACCTGCGGAGCATGCTCGCCGAGCCCCAGCCGCACTTCTTCGAAGCGGGCACCGACGACCCGTTCATCGCCCAGCTGATGAGCACGCTCGACGTGGTCGCGCTGTCGGTGGTGCCGATCGTCGTCCGCGACATGTTCCTGGGGATCCTCACCGTGTCGGTGGCCGACCGGCCCGAGCGCCTGCGGCCCGACAACGACCTGCTCCAACGCCTCACCGGCGTCGCCGCGCTTGCCGCGCCGGCGATCCAGAACGGCCAGCTCGTGGACCAGCTGCGCCACAAAGCCAGCCATGACGCGCTGACCGGGCTGCTGAACCGGGTCGGCTTCCGGCAGAGCATCGACAACGCGCTCGACAGCGTCGCCGCCGCCGACGGGCGGGTGGGGCTGCTGTTCATCGACCTCAACGAGTTCAAGCAGGTCAACGATCTCCACGGCCACGACGCCGGAGACGAGCTCATATGCCAGGCGGGCGCGCGTCTGAGCTCGATCTGCCGCGGCGACGACCAGGTCGCGCGGCTCGGGGGGGACGAGTTCGCGGTCATCCTCGCGGACGTGGACCAGGATGAGCAGGTCCACGCCGCCGAGCGACGCGTCAGGGCCGCTTTCACCGAGCCGTTCGTCGTCAACGACGTCACCGTCTCGGTCGGCGCGAGCGTCGGCGGAGGGATATGGCCCGGGGACGGCGACAGCGTCACCGAGCTGGTCAGGCACGCCGACGCCGCCATGTACGCGGACAAGGCCCAGAGTCGGCGCGCGTCCGGCAAGGCCCACAGCCGGCGCGCGGACGACAAGGCCCAGCTGACGCCCGCGCGCTAGTCGGCCGACCGTCCGCCAGGACCTCGTGGCCGGCGTCGGCGCGTTCCGCGCTCCAGCCGTCCTATCTTGGTGTCCACACCAATGGTGTGGACACCGCCAACCACAGCGAGAAAGGGCTTGCACTGATGAGCGTAAAGATCGAAGGTCGGGCAGAGGAGCTGCTGAAGGCCAAGAACTTCTGTCACGTCGCGACGCTGCGTCCCGACGGCTCCGTCCACGGAGTTCCCGTGTGGGTGGACGTCCAGGAGGGCCGCCCGGTGCTCAACACCGCCGAGGGACGCGCGTGGCCGCGCAACCTCGAGCGCGATCCGCGTGTGACGCTCACGGTGCAGAACCTCGAGAACCCCTACGAGTACGTCGAGGTGCGCGGACGCGTGACCGAGAGCACGCACGAGGGCGCCGACGAGCACATCGACGCGATGGCCAAGAAGTACATGGGCGTCGATGAGTACCCGCTGCGCCAGCCAGGAGAACAGCGGGTGATCCTCCGCGTGGAGCCCGAGCACGTGCACGCGTTCGGGAGCTGACCGGCCTCTCCGGCAGCGACACGCCCGGCCGCTCCCCACCGGCCGGGCACCGCCGCCCCAGGCGCACCGCCCCGCCCCACGCGCACCGCCGCCCCAGGCGCGGCAGCGGCCTCAGGCGCGCCGCAGCAGTCGCGACCACAGCGACGGTCGGCGCGGCTGCGTGCGCAGCCACTCGTCTCTCAGCACCAGCTGCCCGCGCGAGCGGGCCTTCAGCACGCATTCGGTGTGCGCGTGGCGGCGGCGGCGGGTATCGCCTTCGGGCGCGATCAGCATATGCTCGCTCAGAGCGGGTAGAGAATGACCACAGATCGGACAGCGATACGTCGCCGGCTTGCGATTCGCGGCACGGCGCACCGTCCACCAAGGGGCGCGCGGAAGGCTGGGCATGGCTCCATTGTGGCGCCGCTGGCGGCCACCGTCGCGGCGACCTTGGCCGCCAGCCTGGCCGTGGGGGTGGGACTCGCGCTGGCGAGGGTCGAGCGCGAGCGTCGCTGTGCGCGCAAGCGCCGGCTCGACCGCCGGCTCGGCCTGGCGCCGGGCGAGCGGCCGACCGACGGCCTGCGCCGCATGGCGCTCGGGCAGGTCGACATCGCGCTCGAGCAGCTCGGGTCGGCCGGCGCCGACGCGCCGAGCGAGAAAGCCGTGCACGAGACGCGCAAGGCGCTCAAGCGCCTGCGCGCTCTGCTGCGGCTGCTGGAGGATGAGCTGGGAGCGAGGGCGTTCGCGCGCGAGAACGCCATGCTGCGCGACACCGCCCGTCGCCTGTCGGGGGCACGCGACGCGGAGGTCATGCTGGGCACGCTCGACGCGCTGATCGCCCGCCACCCGCGCACGCTCGCAAGCCGCGGCGGGGTGCTCAAGCTGCGCGCGCGCCTGCGGGTCGAGCGCGCCAGGACGCAGCGGCTGACGCTCGGCGACCCCGCCACGCGCGCAGAGGTGCTGGGCGAGCTGCACGCGTTCAGGTTCCGCGTCGCCGCATGGAGCCTGGCCGATCGCGACGGCATCGAGCCGATCGAGTCCGATCTCAGACGGCTGTACCGGCAGGGACGCAGGCGCTACCGGCGCGTCGCGCGCGGCAAGGGCGACGAGATGCTGGCGATGCACGAGTGGCGCAAACGCGTCAAGGACCTGCGTTACGCCCTCGAAATGCTCGAGCGCCGCGGCTCGGGCGGGCGGCTGCGGCGGCTGGCCGTCCGTGCGGACGAGCTGGGGGAACTGCTGGGCGAGGATCACGACCTGGCGGTCCTCGCCGAGCGGGTCCGCGCCGGCGGTCGGCGGGATGGCCCGGAGCAGACCTGGCGCACCGGGCGCCGAACGCAGAACACGCTGCTGAAGCTGATCGCCAAACGCCGGCGAGAGCTGCGCAAGCGCACGCTGCGCGACGGCGAGCGGCTCTACCGCGCAAGCCCCGACAGGTTCATGCGCCGCATCCGCGCCGCCTATCGCAGCGGCGCCCGCCAGCTCAGCTGACGGCCCGGCGGCTCAGCTGACGGCCCGGCGGCGGCTCAGCTGACGGCCCGGCGGCTCAGCTGACGCTCACGACGGTCAGCGTGCGCCTGCCCTTGGGCAGCGCCACCGCGGCCTGCTCGCCGGGCGCGCGCCCCAGCAGCGCCACCGCGACAGGCGATTCTGCCGACAGGCGGCCCTCACGCGGGGCCGCGTCGTGGGAGCTGACGATCCGCCACGTCTGCTCGACGCCGTCCTGATCGCGCACGACCACCGTCGAGCCGAACCCGACCACCCCGCCGGCGCCGTCCGGCGCCTCCGCCACGATCACCGCGCCCGAGATCTTCTCGCGCAGCCTCGCGATCTTGGTCTCCAGGTGCGCCTGGTCGTTCTTCGCGTCGTGGTACTCGCTGTTCTCCTTCAGATCGCCCCACTCGCGCGCCGTCTTGATCCGCTCGGCGATCTCCCTGCGCCCCTCCCCCTCGAGCGCCGCCAGCTCCGCTTCCAGCTCCTCCAGGCCCTCGGCCGTCGTCAGGTTCGTTCCGTCGGTCACCACCAAGCAGCCTACTCTCATCAGCCGGCCTGTCCGTCAGCTCGACGCCGGGAGCGCCGGCCCGTCTCAGAAGTACGTGCTCGCGGGGGTCGACAGCAGCGCGTAGATCTGCACGATCGCCGCCTGCACGAGCAGCTGGGCCGAGGGGGGCGTGCCGGCGACGAACACGTTGTCGCTCAGACGCTCGTGCTGCCATGCGTAGTTGACGTAGTTCTGTGCGATCGACGGCCCGGGCGGGTCGTGCGTGACCGAGTCCAGGTACAGGAGGTTGCGGAAGTAGACCGACACGAAGAACAGGTTTTCCGAGCCGAGCCGTTCCGGGGTGAAGTACGCCAGCGCCGCCGCCGCCGTCTGGCGGGCCTCGTACAGGTAGCCCGCGTTGCCTGTCGCCTGGAACAGGAGCGTGCCCGCGCCGATCATCGAGCCCTGGTTGTAGCTCCACAGCATCGGTTCGACGACGCCTTTGCGACCGATGTGGTCGGCGTACAGGTTGACCGGCTGCTGCAGGCAGCGACGCACCCATTCGTAGGCTTTTTCCGCGAACTGCAGGTACTGGACGTTGCCGGTGAAGCGGTAGAGCAGCGTCGCCAGCTCCGCCGCCGGAGCGGTGGTGACGGTGTTGCGTTCGCCGTTGGTGGCGGCGTTCGAGAACGGGATGCCGCCCGGGCACGCCAGTCCCGGGCTTTCCTGCCAGCCGGCCATCTCGAACGCCATGATCCCCTCCGCGCTTCCCAGCAGGGGCGTCTCGTGAGTGAGCTGGTACATACGCACGAGCTCGATCCCCACCCAGTCGTTGTCGTCGTAGTACTTCGTCCCTCCCGGCCCCGCCGGCGGCGCCACGGTCCCGTCGAAGGCCGCCAACGTGCTCGTGTACAGCCCTTCCGGCGCACCCGAGTTGTCGGTGTCCAGGTAGGAGTTAAGGCCGGTCAGACGTGCCTGCAGTTCGTGCGCCGGGGAGAACCCCAGGTGCGGGATGTTGGCCACGCTGACCGTCGCCGCGAGCGCCTGGGAGAACGGCCACAGGTAGGAGAACGGTTCGCCCTCGTACAGGCCCGAGCCCTTGATGTAGAAGTGCTGCTGCATCGCTTCGAAGGCAACCACCGCCCGCGCTGGGTTGCCGTGCAGCACGGGCTTCTTGGGCTTCCCCGCCTTGGCCGGCTTGGTAGGAGCGCTCTGGGCGGCCGGCGCCGAGCCCCCGGGGGCAGCCGCGCCGCCGCTCGAGCTCGCCGCGTGCCCGGACACGGCCGTGCGGGCGAATTCGGAGGGCCGCGGCCGGAACGATGGTCGCGTCGCGCCCACCGGGTAGGGCGAGGCGCTCGCGGCGGGTGCAGCGCGCGCGCCCGCGGCGTGGGCGCCGTCGGCGACCTGGACGCCAAAGACCGACGCCGCCGGCCACGCCAGCAGCAGCGAGGCGCACAGCGCTCCGCGCGCGCGGAGGTGATCGAAGTTGAGGATCATCGGCTCACAAGCACAACAGCCGACGGCGGCATTCGATTTGGTGTACGCATTGCTCCGTGCCCCGGCGGCCCACCGCCGCCGGCCGATCGCGTCCAGCGCCATTGTCCCACAGGCCTCGCCGAGAGGGTGAACCAGCACTTGCATTTCGAATACACGACGGTCGGCCATGTGACGATCGACGTGCTGGAGGACGGGTCGCGCCAGGCCGGGGGCACGGCGTTCTACAGCGCGCTGCAGGCCGCCAGGCTGGGCCGGCGGGCGTTGATCCTCACGCGCGGCGTCGCCCGCGAGATCGAGGAGCTGATCGAGCCCTACCGCGACCAGCTGGAGCTGAGGGTCCTCCCCGCGCAGCACACCACCACGCTGCGCACCGTCGGCTCGGGCTCCGATCGCAGCCAGCGCGTGCTGGCCTGGGCGGGTCCGATCGCGGAGGACCTCGCGCTCGACACCTCGATCCTGCATCTCGCGCCGGTCGCCCGCGAGAGCCCCGCCCGCTGGCGCGGGCGGGCGGCGTTCGTCGGGCTCACCCCCCAGGGGCTCGCGCGGGAGTGGCGCGCACGCGACGGCGAGATCGGGGCGACAACGCCGACCGACGCCGCCGCGCTGGTGGCGGAGCGCTGTGCCGCGATCGTCCTCAGCGAGCACGAGCGCACCAGCTGCGCGAGCCTGATCGCCAGGGCCAGAGCGGCGGGCGCCGTCGTCGCGGTGACCGACGGGGCCCGGCCGGCCACGATCCTCCCGCCCGGCGGCGGCCGTTCTGTCGAGCTGGAGGTCCCGGCGCTCGAGCACCCCGCCGACGACCTCGGCGCCGGCGACGTGTTCGCGGCGGCCATGTTCGTGGCGCTGGAGGAAGGCCGATCCCCGCTGGAGGCGGCGAGCTTCGCCAACGCGGCCGCCGCCGTGCGCATGCAGGGAACCGGAGCGGGTGCGATCGGCGGGCTGGCGGAGATCCAGGCGCGGCTGCGAGCGACTGAGGGTGCGGGCGACTGAGGGTGCGGGGTCACTGAGGGTGCTCGGGCTCAGCAGTGCAGCGTGTCGTCGGCTGCGTCGACTGTCTCCTTTTTCGGAGTCTGTATAGCTATGGTGTCACAGGTTCAGCCGCGCAGGGCATCGTCGATCAGCTTCGAGAGCTCCGTCGCCGCGATCGCCTCCCCGTTGCCGCACGCGCGCGCCGCGAGCAGCAGGCTTCCGCCCACCGGGGCCATGTCGACGGTGCGCACGCGCGCGCGTGGCGCGTACGCATGAATGGCGCGGGTGAGCGGCTCGACGAACACCGGACCCGCCTTGAACGCGCTGCCGATCAGGCCCACCGGGAAGTCCGGAGGCCCACCGGCCTGCGCGCCGCCGGCCTGCACGCCGCCGGTCTGCGGGGCGCCCTGCCCGCCGGCCTGCGCGCCGCCGGCCGAGCCTCCGTCAAGGCCGGTCTGGCGGATGACCGCTGCGATCTGCTCCCCCAGCTCGGCCGCGCCGCGCTCGTACAGCTCGCGCGCGACCGCATCGCCCTGCTCGGCCAGCCTGCTCGTCTCGACTGCGAACGCCGCGATCTCGCCCTTGGTCAGCGGCTTGGAGTACACGCGCGCAGCCACCGCCTCGACGCTCGGCTCCCCGAAGAACGCGAGCGCGGCCTCGCTGAGCGCGGTCGCCGGGCCGGATCCCTCGCGGTGGCGCAGAGCGGCTTTGATCGACTGCACGCCAAGCCAGTAGCCCGAGCCCTCGTCGCCGAGCAGATGGCCCCAGCCTCCGGCCCGCCACGCGCGCGCATGCGCGCCCACCCCCCCGACGCCGAACACGTTCGAGCCCGTGCCGGCGATCACCGCGACGCCCGGCCCGCCGCCGGTGGCCGTGGCCCATGCCGCGACGACGTCGTTGACCACGATCCACGTGTCCGTGCGCGCCGAGCGCACGTTGCGCGTCACGTCCTCGGTGTCCGTCCCCGCGATCGCCAGCACGGCCGCGCCCAGCTGCGCGGCGTCGATGCCGGCGCTCTCGATCGCCTGATCGGCGGCGCTCAGCAGCGCCTCCACGGCGAGCTCGGCGCCGACGGCGTCCTCGTTGCTCGGCCCCCCGTGCCCCAGGTGCAGCGCTATGCCCTCCAGGTCGAGCACCGCAGCGAGCGTCTTGGTCGCGCCCCCGTCCACGCCCATCACGAAACGGGCGTCCGTGTGCGGCTGCGCTCGCGTCAGCACCGCGGGCAGCTGGACGAGGGAGTCGCGCGCCATCGCGGCATCCTCTCAGGATTCCCGCGGCGGGGTTAGGATCGCCCTCGTGGCCACGCGCGCGATGTTTCCGGCCGCGCCGACGCGCGCGGGGATGTACGAGTCCTTCTACCTGCGTGCCGTCTCGCCCGTGGACCCCGTCGGGATCTGGATCCGCCACACGGTCCACAAGCCGCCCCGGCAGAGACCGCGCGGGTCGGTCTGGTGCACGGTGTTCGATGCCAGCCGGGGACGGCCGTTCATGCACAAGCTGAGCACCGAGGAGCTGGACGCGCCCGTCGCCGGATGGATAGCGGTCGGCGAGAGCGCGATGGGGCCCGGACGGGCGCAGGGCGGCTGCGGAGGGGCGCGCTGGTCCCTGCGCTTCGCCTCCGATCAGGCCGAGCTGCGCCACCTCTCGCCCGGATGGCTCTACCGAACGCCGCTGCCCCGCACCAAGCTCACCAGTCCCGCGCCCGCCGCCAGCTTCGACGGCGTCGTGGAGCTCCCGGGGCGCGACGCGATCGAGCTGCGCGGCTGGCCTGGGATGGTCGGGCACAACTGGGGCTCGGAGCACGCCGAGCGGTGGATCTGGCTGCACGGCGTGGACTTCACGGACGCTCCGTCGGCGTGGCTGGACGTCGCGCTGGGTCGGCTGAAGCTCGCCGGGCGGATGACGCCGTGGGTGGCCAACGGCGCGCTCTCGCTCGATGGCCGGCGCCGGCGCATCGGCGGGCTGGCGGCGCGCGGGACGCGCGTGGACGAGAGCGCGCAGGGGTGCTCGCTGCGGCTGGCCGGCGAGGGCGGCCTGACGGTGCAGGCGCGCGTGGAGGTTCCCGCGGAGTCGGCGGCGGGCTGGCGCTACGCCGATCCGGACGGCGGGAGCCACGACGTGATCAACTGCTCGATCGCCACGCTCGAGCTGACCGTGGCGCCGCCGAACGACGCGAGCGACGGGAGATCGGCCAGCACGACCCTGCGCAGCCTGCACGGCGGCGCCTACGAGCTGGGCCTACGCACCCCCGATGGCACAGTCGCGCCCGACCACGGCGTGCCGATCGCGCCGTTCGCCGACGGCTGACGCGCGCGCCGCCGCCACGGGGCGCGGACAGCGCGCCCCAACGCGACCGGGCCGGCGAGGGGAGCCGGCCCGGTCGTGTGGAGGGGTCTGAGGAGCAGCCAACGGCTCCTCCTCAGGAGGGAGGAGAGAAACGTCAGATGAGTCTGCACCCCCGATGCACTCCCCCGGCCGACCAAGAAGGCGCCGACCGGAGGTGTTCTCGGAGAATGTTCATGAACCTTATCAACATTATTGAGAATGTCAAGGGCTTCGTCAAGATGCTTCCAGGACGCTCCCGCGCGGCGCCCCTCCCAGGACGTCCCGCGCGGCCGCGGCGCGGCTTGACATCAGCAGTCAGCTGCCTCGTTACAGTGTCCAACGACCCTCTGGGGTGCTCATGTCGGGGGGTTGCCAGGCCGATCTCAACCAGCGACATGGACACCACGACGCCACGGGACGGCCAGGCGGTCGCGATGGGAGCCGAAGCGCTGCTGCGCGAGCACCCCGACGCGCTCGTGTGCGGGCTCGCCGGCAACGGGCTGATCGTCCCCGTGCCGCAGTCGGTGGGGCTGTGGGGCCAGGGCCTGATCGAGGGCCGCGCGCTCGTCGACAACGTCGTCGCGGCCGACCGCAGCACCGTCGTCAGGCTGTGGCTGCGCGCCCAGGAGGAGGGGGCGGCGGCTGCCAAGGTGCGCCTGCTGCGCAGACCGGCGACCTGGACGACGCTGCATTTCCTCGACTTGCGCGAAATTCACGGCGTGCTGCTGGGCGTGGTCATTCCCAGCGACGAGCAGGCGGACGGCGACGGCGAGCTCGATGAGCTCGCGCCGGCGGCGCCACGGTTCTGCGCCCTGATGGAGGACGAGGGCGCGCGCGTCCTGGATTGCGACGACGCCTTCACGGAGATGTTCGGCTACAGCGCCGAGGAGCTGATCGGCAACTCGGTGCTCGAGCAGATCCACCCGGACGACCAGGGGCGCGCCGTGGAGGGCTGGCTGGCGGTGCTGTCAACCGGCCACGACCAGCAGACCCGGCTGCGCCGCAGGCGCAAGGACGGGACGTGGATGTGGGTCGACACGACGCTGCGCAACTTCCTCAACCACCCGGATCGCAGATACGTCCTCGTCGAGCTCATCGACATCTCGGCCGAGATGCAGGCCCAGGAGGCGCTGGCGGAACGGGAGGAGCTGCTGCGTCGCCTGACCGCGGCGATGCCCGTCGGGCTGCTGCACCTCGACACCGATCGCAACGTCGTGTACAACAACGCGCGCCTGCTGGAGATCCTGTACGGCTCGGATGCGCCGGCGCCGCAGATCGAGTCCGAGGCGGCCCCGCAGGAGTGCGCCGTGCCCGCTCCAGCCACTGCCACGACGCTCCTGGGCACGCTCGCCGAGGAGAGCATGGCCGAGCTCGACGCGGCGCTCGAGCAGGTGCTGCGCGAGGGCGTCGACCGCGACGTCGAGGTCGACATCACGCTGCCGTCCGGGACCTGGCGACGCGCGCTGATGAGCCTGCGGGCGCTGCTGCGCCCGAGCGGCGAGGTCAGCGGCGCGATCACGTGCGTGCTCGACATCACCGACAGCGCCCGCGCGCGCCGGGAGCTCGAGCGCCGCGCCACGTTCGACCCGCTGACCGAATGCCACAACCGCTCTTCGGTGCTCGGCGCGCTGGAGCGCGAGCTCGCGCGGGAGGACGCGAACAGCACCGGTGTCGTGTACGTCGACCTCGACCAGTTCAAGCCCGTCAACGACACCCTCGGGCACGCCGCCGGCGACGAGCTGCTCGTGCTCGTCGCCGAGCGCCTGAAGCTCGCCAGCCGCGACAACGACGTGGTCGGCCGCCTCGGCGGGGACGAGTTCCTGGTGGTGCTGCGGGACATCCCCGGACCGGACATGGCCATGCGCGCGGCCGACCGTATCTGCGAAGCGCTGTGCGGCACGTTCGAGCTCGGCGGCAGGGCCGTCGAGCTGCGCGCCAGCGTCGGGGTCGCGTGCTCGGGCGACGAGGCGATCACCTCCGATCAGCTGGTCAAGCGCGCCGACGCGGCGATGTACGAATCCAAGGAGCGCGGGCAGTGCCTGCCCGTGCTCGCCCGCGCGCACTGACAGCTGCGGCGGGCGCAAACGAGACGGAGCGTGAAGGACGGAGGGCCGCCGTCCGGCCCACCGCGCTCCACGCTCCTGTGACGCTTATGCCCTAAGAGGGCTGCGCTGCAAGCGCTCCTCTACTCAGCCCTATTCCGCGAGTCCAATCGTCCCGCCCTTGGGGACTTCCACGAGCAGGCTGCCGTTGTACCTACCCTGTTCGCCTTCGTGCAGTTCGATTTCTTCTTCACAGAGCCCGCCGCCCTCTTCTTCCCATCCCGCTTTCTTGAACGCGTTGGTGATGAGGAGCTTGCTTCCTTCAGGAGCGTACGTAGCCGACGAGTACTGCGCTTCTTCAAATTCTTCGGCCTTTTCAGGGATGGTTCCACTCTCCCAATCCAGAACGCAACCGATGTACTTGGCCTTCATTTCGATTTCTTCTTCGTCGTCGACCCACCCGTTGTAGTGGTAGGTGAACAGGCCTTTCTCTTTGAATTTGATCGGTATATCCACTTTTTTGATGTTGCCGTATGACAGCGGGCCGCTCGTGCATTCCTTGTAGGTGACCTCGAGCGCGAGGGTCTTGGACGTTTCTTCAGGGATCGAGCCGCTCACTTTTGCGACTTCGCACACGACTTTGAGTTTCTTGAAAGTGAATTCCTGCGGACCGACGGCTTCGCCTTTGAGCTTCAGCGGAAATGCCGCGGGGCCTTTTTTGGTGACCTTGCTCGCCTTGAACTCCGGGGCTTCGCTGTTTTTTGGCGCGGCCAGCGCCGACGCGGCGGACATGCCCAGCGCGCACAGCGCCACGGCTAGCCCAAGTATGATCCTTACGTTCCTCATTCTCCTAAGTCCTCGCTTTCGCCTCGAAAGGCTGGGTTGAGCTGGATGTGGCAACTTGTTACGTACGTGTTACCTACCCGTGGGTCGCCCGGGGGTCCCCTCCTCCGCCACGTCCGAAGATAGAGGTCGGGAGCATATCACGAACCGCGGCGACTTGACAGCAGCAGGGTAGGCCAGCCACAGGCCGGCGAGGCGGCGGCGGCCAACGCGGGCTTCCGGGGCCGGCTTGGCTCGGGCGCTACGCCCGTCGCGGCTCGACGAGCGCAAGTGCGGCTGGTGACTCTAGCGTATCCGTGTTTCCCTCTGCCCCGCGGACGCGGTCGCGGGGACCGCCCGCGCGGACGCTGGCGACGCGAGCGCGAAGCTAGGATCAGCACAGAGCCATCAGTACGGAGCCAGGGTGAAACGCAGTCGAAAGCTGAGACGGAACGCGATGCTCGCCGTCGCCGCCGCGGCCATCGCCGGTGCCATCGTCGCCGCCGTGACCGGTGGCGGCAGCCACCACGGCGCGCGCTCCGCGAGCGTCCACGCCAATGGCCGGTCCGCTCGCCTCAGCACGCCCGGCGAGCTCGCCCTGGCGGCGGACTACCTCGACATCACGAGGACGCAGCTGCAGAAGGAGCTGCAGTCGGGACGGACGCTGGCACAGATCGCCGACGCCACCAGCGGCAAGTCGGCGTCGGGCCTGGTCGACGCGATCGCGAGCGCGCGGGCCGTGCCGCTCAGCGCGACGGCGAGGGCGCAGGGGCTCTCGCAGGCGAGGGAGCAGCGGAGGCTCGCCCGCCTGCGCCGCCGGATCAAGTCCCAGGTGAACAGGAGCGATCGCAGGACCAGCCGCTCCCAGACCCGTCCCCCCGTCGATCTGGCCGCGGCCTACCTGGGCGTAAGCGCGCAGGCGCTACGCGGCGAGCTGGCCTCGGGCCGCAGCCTCGCGCGGATAGCCGCGGCGACACCAGGGAAGTCGGCTGGCGCTCTCATCGACGCGCTCGTGAGCGCCAGGACCGCTGCGATCAAAGCGGCCGCGGCATCCGGGAAGATCGCGCAGGCGACAGCGACGGCGCTGCTCTCGACCGTACGGCAGGACATCACCGGCGAGGTCGACCGAACGCGCAGCCCGACCGGCTAGCACCCCGGGCCGCCGCTGTCGGCGGGGACGACTGAGTGGCGCTTCAGCTCTCACGCCTCCCTGACCACGCGCGCGCCGCGGGCGGGCACCAGCGTGATGTGGTGATTGCGCACACGCTCCTCGCCGGGACGGTCGGCGCGCAGCGTCGTGCGCTCGAGGATCGTGCGCAGGGCGACGCGCATCTCAAAGCTCGCGAACGCGGCTCCCAGGCAGCGGCGGCGGCCGCCGCCGAACGGGATCCAGGTGTAGGTCGATCCCTCCCCGCCGTCGAGGAAGCGCTCGGGCTTGAAGCGCTCGGGCTGCGGGAACAGCGTGGGGTCCGCGTGCATCAGGGTGATCGCGGGCATCACGGTGACGCCGGCCGGCAGGCGCCAGCCGCCGAGCTCCACGGGCGCCCGAAGGTGGCGCAGGACCGCCGGGATCACGGGCCTCACGCGCAGCGTCTCGCGCACGACCGCGTCCAGATACGCGTCCTCGCCCTCGCGCGCCCTCTTCAGCGCGTCGGGGTGGCGCAGCAGCCGCTCGAAGGCCCACGCCAGGCCGGTCGAGGAGGTCTCGTGGCCAGCGAGCAGGAGCGTCATGATCTGGTCGCGCAGCTCATCGTCATCACTCTCCCCCGCGCGAACGAGCTGGGAGAGGACGTCCTCGCGCTCCTCCAGCTCGGGGTCCACGCGTCGCGCCGCGATCTCCTCGCGCAGCAGCCTGTTGGCCTGCACGACCTTCCCCTGGTAGCGACGCCAGCGCCCGACGTGCTGGAGGGGCGGCACCACCCACATCGCCATGATCGTCGGGCCAACCTCGGCGGTCGCGGGAAGCACCGAGCGCAGGGCGCGCAGACGCCCGGGATCGGTGACGCCGATCACCGCCCGCAGGATCACCTCGAGCGTGATCGCGCGCATGCGCGGATGCAGCGCAAACGGGCGGCCGATCGGCCAGCGGGCGGTCTCCTCGTCCACGATCCGCTCGACCACCTCGCCGTAGCGGCGGACCGAGTCGCCGTGGAAGGGCGGGAGCAGGCGCTTGCGCGCCTGCAGGTGGGCGTCCTCGTCGAGCACCAGCACGGAGCGCTCTCCGAGGACGGGTGCGAGCATCGAGTTGCCGTCACCGGCGTGGTAGACGGCGGGGTCGCCGGTGAACACCTGCCTGACCAGGTCCGCGTCGTTGACGACCACCGCCCTGCCCCACGGGAGCGCGCGAATGGTGAACACCGGTCCATACCTGCGCCGGCTCGCAGCGAAGAACGGGATCGTGCGGTTCCACGTCAATACGCTCTGCACCGCCAGCGGCAGACGCGGGCCGGGCGGGAGCTCCACAGGCTCGGCCGCGCCCGCCTGGAGCTCGCGCGCGACCGCGTCCTGGGGCGAGCGGGTGCCTCCTCCGTGCGGCGCCCTGGCAGTCGGCTGGGAGATCGTGGACATGCTCGGCTCTCCTTAGGTTCGAATCGACGTCATCGGTCCATCTACACGTTGCATCGATCAACGTTACATCGAATGATGTCACATAATTTAATGTATCGCCGCCCGGGTATCCTCTGACGCGCGTGGCGAGCGAGAACGTCCTGACAATCGAAGCGCTCGCTGCGCACAGCGGGATGACCGTGCGCAACATCCGCGCGCACCGCGCGCGCGGGCTGCTGCCCCCGCCGGAGGTGCGCGAACGCATCGGCTACTACGGACCGCAGCACATCGCCCGCCTGCGCCTGATCGCGCAGATGCAGGCCGACGGCTTCAACCTGGCGGCGATCGGAGCGCTGCTCGAGGCCACGCACGGCCGGCCCGAGCAGCTGCTCAGCCTGAAACAGGCCGTCAGCGTCCCGTTCGAGACCGAGGAGCCGAGGGTGTTCACGGCCAGCGAGCTGCAGGGGCGCTTCGGCCCGCAGGCGGACGCCAAGGCGCTCGCACGGGCCGAGCAGATCGGTCTGCTGACCGCACTCGGAGACGGACGCTACGAGGCGCCGATGCCCTCGCTGCTCGACGCCGCCGAGGAGGTCGTCGGGCGCGGCGTGCCGCTCAGGCACGCGCTCACCGTCATCGCGAAGGTGCGCGAGCAATGCCGCACCGTCGCACGCGAGTTCGTCAAGCTGTTCCTCGACGACCTGTGGACGCCATTCGCCGAGGCAGGCTACCCGGAGGAGCGCTGGTCAGAGGTGACCGAATCGATCGAGCGCCTGCGCCCGCTCTCCTCACGAGCCCTGCTCGCCGCCTACCAGCTGACGATGTCCCACGAGGTCGAGGCCGCCTTCGGTCGAGAGCTCCAGCGGCTGACCAAGCGCTCCTCGCGCAAGCGCTGAGCATCGCGACGCGCCCGGAGAGATTCGAACTCCCGACCTTCGGTTCCGTAGACCGACGCTCTATCCAGCTGAGCTACGGGCGCAGAGCCTCGTAGTCTACTGCCGGCCTCCCGCCTCACCCCACACGGTCGCTGTCAGCGAGCGGGCACCGCCACGGTCGCGATGCTCGCACAGATAGATCCCCTGCCACGTCCCCAGCGAGAGCCGTCCGTCACTGATCGGCAGCGTCAGCGACGGCCCCAGCAGCGATGCCTTGACGTGCGCCGGCATGTCGTCGCTCCCCTCCAGCGTGTGCGTCCACAGCGCGCTGCGCTCGGGCACGGCGTCGTCGAACCACGCCTCGAAGTCGCGGCGCACGTCCGGGCTGGCGTTCTCGTTCAGCGTCAGCGACGCGGACGTGTGGCGGATCAGCAGGTGCAGCAGACCAACGTCCACGTCCCGCAGCTCCGGCAGCGCGGCCAGCACCTCGCGGGTGACGAGGTGGAATCCGCGCGGTCGGGGATCGAACGTCAGCTCGCGTCGAAGCCACACTCCGTCACCGGTCAGCCGTCGCGCTGGTCGCGATCCTGCTCGGTCACCCGCTGGGTACTGGCCTCAGCACCAACTGCAGCCTCCGCCCAGGCGATGATGTCACGTGCGAGCATGAGTGCCTGCTCGCGATCCAGCTGATCGTCGATCGTCTCGCCGTAGCGAAACTCGACGGCCCAGGGAGCCAGCGTGCGAACTTCGCACAGCGAGTCTGGCAGTGGTGTGGCGATGCCTTCGAGCCGGTCCATGAGATGGCGCAGGTCATGTGTCCAGGGGAACTCGTCGCCGCACGACACGAGAACTGCCTTCATCGCCTTCTCCGCCGCCTGCTGCGCATGAAAGCCCACGACCGAATCCGCTATCCCCTCATCGGAGGCGAGCTTCTCGACTGCATCCGCGTCCTCGCGCGCCTTGCGCAACAGGAGCTGTGCCTCTTCCAGCTCAGGCGGCGACAAGTACGCGTCCCTCGCGAAGGGCGCGGTGAATGAGCGTGCTGGGCACTGTGCCCCGCCGCGCCGCCTCCTCCTCCGAGACAACCACCACGTCTACCGGAACACCAAGCGGCGGAAGCGCATCGCGCAGCAGCACCATCTCGCGCAGCTTGCTCTCCACGTGCTCCTCGATGACGAGGAAATCGAGGTCGCTGTCCTCCCGCGCGTCCCCTCTCGCCCGTGAGCCGAACAGCAACACCCGCGCAGGCGAGTGCGCCGCCATCGCAAGCCGCCGGCCTGCATCCACGATCATTGCGTCGCTGACCACGCTCGTACGGTGACCACCAGACCACCGAAATGCGACCGATGCTTAGGTGCCACCCGATTAGGTGTCAGCTATTGAGCTGCCATCTAGCTGGATGGCAGACGATCGTCAGTGTATAGACGACCGGCCAGGTCGGACTAAAGGTCCTGATGCCACGGTCGGGCATTTGGTGACGGCTTACGCTCCCCAGGCACCCACAGGCCGGCAACGAGCTCATCCAACGTCACACCGAGTGCGTCAGCGAGGATGACGAGCGTGGTGAGCCGTGGCTCCACCACTCCCTGCTCGACCTTGCCGATCTCCGTGCGGTGCAGTCCGGTGCGGTGAGAGAGCGCTTCCTGCGAAGCATTCCTGGTCAGACGTACGCGGCGGACATTGGCCCCGAAGCCTTCCAGGTATCTGGCCAGCTCGGCCTTATAGGCCTCCATCGTGCTCATCGCCACACTCTACAGCCTTCTAGGTGGCTGATTCTCGGGTGTCGCCTGACTGGCTGGCAGACAGGCGTCTACAGACCATGTGAGCCTGGTCGACAGTACGATGCCCTCTGGGCGTCGCGCGCATCACAAGAAAAGCTGAGCGTTGACCTCATCTGAGGTGAGAGGCGAAGTCGACTTACCCGCTATCAGCTCCCTGGTCTTGCTGCGGACCACTCGGGCGCCGCTGTACTGCAGATCGGTTGCTCTCTATGGCGGGGCACGACTGATCGCGAGCCTTGCGGACCGGCCCACCGAGCGTGACCGCCGCCCTCGTCCACTTGGCGGCAGCCATGATCGCGCAGGTGGCGCTCAAGGTCGCGCCGCTTCATGCAGCAATCGTCAGACGCAGCGCCCCACGCTCGCGACTGTCGCTGGCGTCGCTGGGCTCTGGCGAGAGCATCAACCGCAGCGCATCTATGACGTTCTGGCGTGCCTCCTCCCGCGTGCGGGCCTGACTGAAGACACCAGCCACATCTGGGATTGAAGCGATGATCCCGTCTTCCTCGCCGGGCTCGTAGACGATCGTCAGATCGAGGTGCTCGGGCACAGACCAGACGATACCGCCCAGAGGCGGACGGGGATCGCGGGACGATGTTCGAACTCGGACCTCTTATGGCGGCGCATCCGAGCGCTGCATACTCAGCGTTTCGATTGAAGGGGTCTGAGATCCTCGACTTGGCAAGGGCGGTCTGCGAGATCGATGATCTCCGGGTCTCCAGTGAGGAGGGGGAGATCGTGGGCCGCGGCGGTCGTAACCGCGAAGCAGTCCCCAAGCGCGATCGGCGCTCTGGCCTTCAGGCGCGCGACATCGATCATCCGGGCTGTCCCCGGAAGGTCCAGCGCGAGCGCTGCTCGTAGGTTTCCCAGCGTCTCATCAGCGGCGGCGTTCCCCTGATCACGCGCTACTCGGTAGTAGACCTCCACGATATTCACCCAGCTCACGACCGGGCGATCAGCGAGCGATTCCTCAACCCTGGAGAGCGCAGGCTCCTCGCCATCCAGCCAGGCGAGCACTGCCCAGGAATCCAGACAGACGCTCACCGAGGCTCGCGTGCTCGATCTTCGAGCAGGCGAGCCGCCATCCCCGTCTTCGAGAACCGACCGCCCAGTCGCACAGGGGATCGCCGGGCGACCAGCACGATCTCCTCGTGGCGCAGCTCGAAGTCGACCTCATCGCCCGGTTGCAAGTGAGCGCGATCCCGCAACGCCTTTGGAATCACCACCTGCCCCTTAGCGCCGATCCGGCCAGTCATACCTCGCGAGTATAACAACCCGGTGGAGCATGCCCCGCATACCCTCTGGGTGACCGAAGTGCACGGAGAGGGAGGGATTCGAACCCTCGAACGAGGTTTCCCCCGTTACGCGATTTCCAGTCGCGCCCGTTCAACCGCTCCGGCACCTCTCCGGGTGCTTGTTCGCCGATCTGCCGTCGGCGGCGGCGGCCTCAAGGCTACGACACCGGCGCCCGTCCCGTTGCTAGGCTGCCCGCATGCCACTCGCCGCCAGCCAGGCGTTCGTCAAGACCCTCGGGCTGATCATCACCTTCGGGGGGATCGGCGTGGTCGTCAACATCATCATCGTCTACATCGCCGTCCAGGTCCGCGGCGAGCGCCGGGAAAATCGCGAATACATGGAATCCCGCCGCCCTCCCGGCGCCTGATCCCGCCCCGCAGCTCCCGCGACGATCCACAGGCCATCGGCCAGCGCCCCCGTCACAGGCGCGCGGCCACCAGCGCGCACGCCGTCAACACAGTCGCCAGCGACAGCGCCGCCAGCGCGCCATCCAGCGGCCGCAGCAGCCCGTCGAGCGACAGCGGCTCGGTGCTGCCGTCGCGCAGCGTGCGCGTGCCGCTCACCGCCGACGTGCGCCTTCGCAGCTCGCGCGCCGGTGTGCTCAAGCGCCTCTGAGCGAAGCTCATCGCCAGGCAGCCGGCCGCGATCAGCAGCCCCGGCAGCGCCACCTTCTCGGCGTCGACGAAGTAGCCCGTGAACGCAGGGAACGCGCCCCAGCCGACCGCGAACCACAGGTCGCTGTGAAAGCGGCCGCCAGCCAGCTCCAGGTTGTACGCGGGCAGGAACAGGCCGCCCGCGATCACGAACGGCGCCAACCAGATCGACACGGTCAGGACGCCGCCCACCCCGATCGCCACAGCTCCCAGCAGGCCCGCCATACCCCAGGCGAGGAGCGTCCTGTCGGACAGGCTCGTGCCCAGCGGCCGGTCGTGCAGCTCGTCGAACGCGTGCGCCGCCACCCCGACCGCCAGCGCGAACGCCGCCACGCCCCACAGCAGGCGATCCACGTGCAGCCTCGGCGCAACCGCCGCGCCGAGCGCGAAGTAGCTCAGGTGCCACGCCGTGTACGGCGGGTGCAGCAGCGTCACCGCCTCGCCCACACGGCCGCGGCCGATCGCGTAGAAGGCCGGGCGCTCGGGCGTCGCCGCCATCGCCGCCTCAGCCCTCGCGCGCGGCGCCGCGCGAGCTCGCGTCGCTGCGCTTCGTCGCCGACATGACGACGCCGCCGCCGAGGCTCATCCGGCGCACGCGCACGTCCCCCAGCCCGGCCTGCTGCCAGTAGCCGACGATCTGCTCCAGCGGATGGCGCTCGTAGAAGCCGCGGATGCTCGGCCCCAGGAAGCGACCCACCTCCGCCCACTCGCGCGAGGCCAGCCGCCCGAGCGTCGGCAGCCCGACCGCCGTGTACAGCCGCCACGCCGCGCGCGCCGGCCCCCACGGCGGCACGCCGAACTCCAACGACGCCACCCGTGCGCCCGGGCGCACCACACGCGCGAGCTCGCGCATCGTTGCCGCCGGATCGTCGACGTAGCGCAGCAGATACGTGAACGTGAGCGCGTCGAAGCTCTCCTCAGCGAACGGCAGCGCCTCCGCCTGCCCCTCGATCAGCTCGACGCGCGAGCGCTCGGCGCCCGCAAAGCGCGCGCGCGCCGCCGCCAGCATCTCAGCGCTCTGATCGATCCCCACCACCGAGCAGTCCGCGCGCGCGAGCAGCTCCGCCGCCACCATCCCCGTGCCCGTCGCCACGTCGAGTACCCGCTGATCCGCCCGCGGCGCCACCGCGCTCACCAGCGCGCGCCGCCAGCGCGGGTCCTGCCAGAAGCTGAGCGCCGCCGACAGCGCGTCGTATCTCCGCGGCAGGCCGCGGAACAGCTCGAGCGCCTCGCGCTTGCGGGGAGAGGCGACGCTCGCCGCGTCGCTGGGTGCGGGCCAGCTCATCGTGTCGCCGATCTGACAGGCTAACCGGCGAGCGCCCAACCAGGCGACCGCCCTCCGATCGACAGCGAGGAACTCATGGCACAGCCAATCCACACCCCCGGGCAAGCGCGCGTCATGCTCGTCACCGGCGCCTCCAGCGGGATCGGCGAGGCCACCGCGCGCCGCCTCGCCCGCGAGGCCGATGCCGCGCTCGTGCTCGTCGCCCGCCGCGAGGAGCGCCTGCGCGACCTCGCCGCCGAGCTCGGCGAACGACGCGTCAGCTATCTCGCCGTCGACCTCCTCGACGAGGACGCCCCCGAGCGCATCCGCGAGCACGTGCTCGAGCGCCATCCGCGGCTGGACCTGCTTGTCAACAACGCCGGCGCCTCCTGGCGCGCGAGCTTCGCCGATACCCCGTCCGGGGCGCGCGGCGGCGGCTACGAGAACGTGCGCCGGACGATGGCCATCAACTTCGACGCCCAGGTGCGCCTGACCGAGGCGCTGCTGCCGCTGCTGCGCACATCCGCGCCCAGCGCGATCGTCAACGTCGCCTCCACCGCCGGCAGGGTGGCGCGCGCGGGCGCCGGCGCCTACAGCGCCTCCAAGTTCGCCCTCGCCGGCTGGTCGGACTCGCTGTACGCCGAGGAGCGAGCGGGCGGCGTGCACGTCGGGCTGGTCCTGCCGGGGTTCATCTCCACCGAGGGCTTCCCCCAGTCCGAGCTCACCGACAGGCCGTGGACGCGCTGGATCGTCTCCACCCCCGACCGCGCCGCCGAGGCGATCTACGAGGCCGGCATCGGCCGCCGGCCCGAGCGCTACGTGCCGCGACCGTACGGGATCGCGGCGGCGCTGCGCGTGCTGGCCCCGGGACTCGTGCGGCGCGCGCTCGGAGGCTCCGCCGCCTCGGTCATGACCACCACCACCGGCGCCGACCTCGCCGACCGGCGCAACGGGGCGGGGACCCCCACGCGCTAGCGGACCGAGGGAGGACAGCTGGCTGCCGGCAGCCGCGGGCAGGTCGGCGCTAACCTCGACGGATCGCAACCAACGCGCTCGTAACCGGGGCCACCGGGTTCATCGGCGGCCGCCTGACCGACGCCCTGCTCGACTCCGGCGTGCGCGTGCGATGCCTCGTGCGCGATCCCGCTCGAGCGCCGCACCTCGAGCGCGACGGCTGCGAGGTCCGCCAGGGGGATGTGACCGACGCGGCGAGCCTGCGCGGGCTCGGAGAGGGGATCGACGTCGCCTACTTCCTCGTTCACGCCATGGCCGGCGGCCCGGGCTTCTCCGAGCGCGAGCGCAGCGGCGCGCTCAACTTCGCCCAGCTGACCAAGCGCGAGGGCGTCGGCAGGATCGTCTACCTCGGCGGCCTCGGCGACGAGAGCGTCTCCAAGCACCTGCGCAGCCGCCACCAGACTGCCCTCGCGCTCGCCGCCGACGGTCCGCCCGTCACCTACTTCCGGGCGGCGATGGTCGTCGGCGCCGCCAGCGAGTCCTTCCGCACGCTGCGCTATCTCGTCAAACGACTTCCCGTGATGATCGCCCCGAGCTGGCTGCGGATCGCCACCCAGCCGATCGCCATCGACGACGTCATCGAGTACCTGCGGCGTGCCCCCGACATACCCGCTTCGCTGGGGCGCGAGGTGCAGATCGGCGGACCGGACGTCCTCGCCTACGGTGAGATGCTCGACCGGATGGCCATCGCCATGGGGATGCGCCCGCGACCGAAGCTGCCCGTCCCGTTCATCACGCCGTGGCTGTCAGCGCTGTGGCTCGGGCTGGTCACACCCGTCGACACCAACGTCGCGCGCCCGCTCGTGGAAGGGCTGACGACCGAGACGATCGTCACCGATCCCTCCGGCGCGGAGCCCTTCGCAATCGCGACGCTCTCCTTCGACGACGCCCTCGAGCGCGCACTCGCGGAAGAGCGGCGCGGCGCGGCCGACCGCGGTCGCTGAGCCGCGGCCTCCGCGCTACGGCTCCAGCTCGCCCGCGTACAGCGCGAACACCGCGCCCTGCGGGTCCACCACCACTGCGATCTTTGCGATCTGGATGTCGATCGGCCCCGCCAGCGTCGAACCGCCGAGCTCGTCCACCCTGGCAAGCGCCTGCGGTATGTCCTCGACGCCGAAGTACACAAGCCAGCTGGGGGGCGCCGGCGGGGTCAGGTCGCGCATGCCGCCGTTGTTTGCGCCGGCGTTCTTGATCGCCAGATAGCGATCCGCCATCCCCTCGGCCTGCTCGACCTGCCAGCCGAACAGATCGCCGTAGAAGGACGCCGACGAGTCGAGGTCGGGGGACTGCAGCTCGTTCCACACCAGCGCGCCAGGGGCGTTCACCAGCCCCGCGCCGATGTGATCGCGCGGCTGCCACAGCATGAAGAACGCGCCCTGCGGGTCCTGGATCACGGCCATGCGACCGACCGTCATCACGTCGAACGCAGGCGCGTGCACCGCCGCGCCGAGCTCCTTCGCACGCTCGGCGACCGCGTCCGCGTCCGCCACCGAAACGTAGGAGTTCCACAGCGGCGGCACGCCCGCGTCGCGCTGCTGCTGAGGCTGCGCCGCGATCGCCGCCACCGACCTTCCGCCGACGAGCTGCATCGAGTAGAACGCGCCGTCGTCCCCCACCGGCCTGTCGTCCGCCTCCCAGCCGAGCAGGCCGGAGTAGAACGCCTTCGCCGCCGCCTGGTCGCTCGTCGTCAGTTCGCTCCAGCAGAACGTCCCCGGCGTGTACTCGCTGCGCTCGCCCATTGGCCGCGAGCGTATCGCAACGGGCCGTGCGCCGACCCGCCGTGCGCCCGCCCGCCATGCGTCCATGCCATGCGCCGACCCGCCGCGATCTACATTGGGCTCGTGGCCCAGGAGATCCCAATCCGCGGGGAGACGATCAGGCTCGGGCAGCTGCTGAAGCTCGCCGGCGTCGTCGACAGCGGCAGCGAGGTCAAGGCGCTGCTCGCGAGCGAGCCCGCGATCGTCAACGGCGAGCGCGAGACCCGCCGCGGGCGCCAGCTGCGCAGCGGCGACAGCGTGCGGATCGGCGAGCACGAGCTGCTGGTCCTGGCCGCTCACCACGATCCGCCACGGCTTTGAACCCCGCCAGCCGGATCAGCTGACGCGCGCGACGATCACCGGCCGGGTCGTGGGCACGCGGCTGCCGCCCAGCGGCTCGGAGGTCACCATGATCAGCCTGACGCCGTCGATGCTCCCGGGCACCCCGACGGTGGCGTCGCCTTGCGTGGTGACCGTGAACAGGGCGTCTGTGGGCTGCGGCGCTCCGGAGCGTTTGATCCACACCTCATACACCCGCTGGGAAGGCGTCTGCGGCATGCCCGAGATGTCGAGCTGCGCATGGCCGCCGCTCACCCGTAGCGAGACGTTCGCGCCGGCGGGAGCTTCCGCGCGTATCACCCGCGTCCCCCCGCCGCCGCCGCCCTGCGATAGCACCACCACGGCGAGGGCGATGACCGCCGCTGCCAGCGCCGCCGCGGCGAGGTTCGGCCGCCACCGCAGCCAGGCGCGCGCCGTCCGCTCGGGAGCACTGGCGCGCTCGGTCGCACCGCGCCCGCCGGCGAGCTCGGCCGCACGCCGGCGCGCATCCTCGTGCACGCTAGACATGACCCGCCGCTTCAGCTCGGGCGGTGCGCTCAGCTGTGGGGCGGCCGCCGGCAGCGCTGAGGCGACGAGCGCCAGCGCGGCGACCTCCTCGCGGCAGACGGCGCACGACTCGATGTGGCCGCGGAATGCCTCGTGCTCCTCCTCTGTGAGAGCTCCGAGGACGTACGGCGCCGCGTTCGCACCGCAGCCCTCGGGGTCGATGTGGGGCTCGTCTGCACTCATTGCACCACCTCCGCAGGGTCCCCGAGCGTCATGCGCATCTTGGCCAGGCCAAGGCGCATGCGCCCCTTGATAGTGCCCACCGGCGTGTTCAACATCGAGGCTATCTGCACGTGCGTCAGGCCCCCGAAGTACGCGAGCTCGATCACGCGGCTCTGGTCGTCGGGCAGCTGCTCCAGCGCGTCGCGGATCTCGCGCGCCTCGTCGCGCCGGGCGAACTGGACGTCGGTTCGCTCGGGCGAGGCCACGCGCTCGGCGATGCCCTCGTCGCTGACGAGCCCGCGGTCGCGCACCGTCCTGCGCCGCAGCGCGTCGATCGCGCGGTTGTGAACCACGCCCAGCACCCACGTGCGCACGCTCCCCCGGCCGCGGTCGTAGCGCGCGCCGCTGCGCCACAGCGACAGGAACGCCTCCTGGACGACGTCCTCCGCGAGCGCCCGCTGGCCACACATGCGGTAGGCGAGCGAGAACGCAGCGTCCGCATGCCGGTCGTAGATCACCTCGAACGCCACCGCCTCGCCTCTGTAGACGAGCTGCATGAGCTCCTCGTCGGCGAGCACGCCCAGGCCGGCGGCCGAGCTGGCACCGCCTGAGCGCAACGGTTTGAACATGCCTCTCATTGTTAGCGCGCCCGTCGCGTCTCGCGGCGATCGAGGATCCTGGCCAGCAGTACGCTCAGCTCGAACAGCAGGTACAGCGGGACCGTCTCCAGCAGGAGCGTCACCGCGTCGCCGGGCAGGAACGCCGCGACCGCGCCGCACGCGAGAATCGCGTAACGACGATTGTGGCGCAGCTGCTTGGTCGTGACGATGCGCGCGCGCGTGGCCGCCAGAACGCCGACCGGCACCTGGAACACGAGCCCCATCGCCAGCAGGATCACCGCCGCGAAGTGGTAGTACTGGCTGGCCTGCACGAGCACGTTGAACTCGCCGCTGTTGAAGTTCTGGAAGAAGCGAACGGCCGCCGGCAGCACCACGAAGTAGCCGAACAGCACGCCCACGACGAACAGGAACGGGATCGCCAGCATCAGGGGCGTGGCCACGCGCTGCTGCTCCGGGCTGAACGCCGGCAGCAGGAAGCCGTAGCACTCATACAGCAGCACCGGCAGCGACAGGATCAGCGCGAAGATCAGCGCGATCCCGAGCGTCGTGGTGAACGGCTCGCCGATCCCGAGCGTCACCGGCTTGTTGCCCTGCGGGGGAGCCGACAGGTGGTCGATCGCACCGCGCAGCCGGGGCGCGACCGGCGCGAGCGCGGCCCTGGTGGCCGCCGAGGCGCCACTGCCCGGGCGCTCCAGCGCCCGGACGACGACCTGCAGCTGGGCCGCCACCGTGCGCGCGCCCTGCTGGACGGTGTACGTCGAGCCGAGCGGGCCGTTGCCCGCCCGCACCTGTTTCTGGGTCTCGTGCGCGAGCGGCGCGTTGATCACCTTCAAAAGCGCGTGGTTCTGCCACATGCACAGCCCGAACGCCACCGCGACCACCGCGAGGCACACGATCAGGCGCCCGCGCAGCTCCTCCAGATGGTCGACCACGCTGAGACGGTCTTCGTGTCCGATGCTGCCAACAGCCGCTGCCATGATCTCTCTCCGCTGCCTAGTTCGAGGTTCGCGTTGCCGACACGTCCGGGCCGGAGCCCTCGCCTAAGCCGCCGGGAGCTTCTCCGGCACCGGCCGGGCAGCCGTCTGGATGTCGATCGTGGTGGCGACCGGCTCCTGCTGATGAGCAACCAACACCGGCCGGGACGCCGGCTCGGCGGCCGGCTGCGTCGCCGGCTGGCTCGCCGGCTGAGCGCTCTCGCCGCTGAGCGCGTCCTTGAAGCCGCGCATGCCGTCTCCAAGCGATCTGCCCATCTCCGGGAGCCGCTTCGCTCCGAACACGAGCAGCAGCAGAATCAGCAGAAATGCGATGTGGATCGGGTTGTCAAGTCCCATGGCTCGAGTGTCCTCCTGAGTTGAATTGGAGCACCCGTCGACGACGAGCGCTTTACCGGATTGCCCGTCCACGACGAGCGCCTTACCAGTCACTACGCGCTACCGCCGCCTACGGATCACCACCAGCGCTCGGCGACGTGGGCGGGCGAGGTGGGTGGTGGGGTTGGGTGGGATCTCATCACCTGATCAGCGGGCCCGCCTTGGCCAGGACCTGCGCCTTGGTCAGCGGGATGTCGAACCCCTGGTTGGGGGTCGGGCTCATGCCGACCAGCAGGTTGATCGCGGCAGCGTGGCGGGCCTCGATCTGCACGATGCTGCCGGCGGAGGCCAGCACCTGCTTGCTCCGCAGCGACGGCGCCGCCCCGTTGTAGGCTCCTACGCCGGTGTTCTCCAGCACCGAGGCCAACGCCAGAAATGAGCTCTGGCTGCTCGCCGGGAACACGAACGTCGGTTTCGTGACAGGTTTTCCGCCCAGCTGCCCGATCACCGTCGTCAGCGCCTGCACGTGAGCCTGCTCCTCTTCGCCGAACAGCTTCGCGTAGATCTTGGCCTGGCCGCTGAGAGCGAGTTCCCTGCCCTTGACGTTGTAGAAGTCCGACTCCAGGTACTCCAGCGTGAGAGCGAAGTTGAGGATTTCGACATCGCCACCACCTGCTCCGGCCAACGCCTGCGAGACGAACGGCGTCACCGCCGACGCTCCGTAGACGGCGCCCGCGGCCAGCGCGCCGCGCAGCATGAAGCTCGCGCGAGTGATCCCGTGCACCTCGACGTCCGCCAGCTCGGGGGCCGCCAGACGGGTAGGTGCGGTGTCGGGAAGTGTGTTGTTGGACATTGCGTTCAGCTCCTTTTCTCAACCTGCGCTCAGGCCAGGAACGGCTTGACCGCCGCCAGCACCGTTGACATTTCAGCCGGCTGCGCGAACGCGCCATCCGGAGTGATCGACTTCTTGACCAGCGTGCCGAGGGTCGCCGCGTGGCGTGCCTCGACGCTGTGGATCGCCAGCGCCGTCGCGAGGAGCTCCGGGCTCTGGATGTGCGGCGCCTGACCCAGATACGCGGAGGCGCCGAGATTCTCGACCGTGTACGCCAGCTCTGCGACCTGGGTCGCGCTGGTGATCGGGAATTTGCCGTTCGGGTTGGCCGCCGGGGTTCCACCCAGCTTTTCCACAGCGCCTTTGAGCGCTTCCACGTGCGTCTTCTCCTCGGCGCCGAAGCTCTTGATCAGAGCGCCGACCTTGCCGCTGAAGAAGCCCGCGGCGACGACCTTTTCGTAGAACGCGGTCTCCAGGTACTCGAGCGTGAGCGCATAGTTGAGGATGCCGAGATCGCCTGTACTCGAAGCCGCCGCAGTCGAGCTCGAAGCGCTCGCCGGCACGGCGGCCGTCGAGGCTGTTTTGCTGCTGCTGCCGCACGCGGCCAGGACGAACGCGCCGAAGCTCGCCGCTCCAGCGCCGCCGGCCATCTTCAGGAAGCGCTTGCGGTCGACGTCATCGCGCACCAGCCGCTCGACGAGCCCAACCGGCCGCGGCGCGTTCGTTTCACCAGCCTGCGACACGTTCTCTTCGTTTGATGGAATTGACATCTTCGAGACCTCCGCTCCGTGACTTTCGAGCAGGCGCCTTGGCCCCCACCCATTGGATGCCCCGCGAGCTGACTGACGCCCGCGGGGTTCTATGTCTCCTTTACGGCGCCCGCGGGCGCCCGGATCACCGGCGCGCCTCAGACGATGAAGCCGGTGGACTTCACCGCCGCCAGCACCTTCGCCGCCGTGTACGGAGTGTCGAACGGGCCGTTGGGAGCGATGTCGTTCCCGGCGGGTTCGTTGAGCAGTCCGATCACGCTGGCGTGGCGCGCCTCGATCGTGAGGATCGAGACCGCCGCCTTGACATAGGCGGCCGCTTTGATGTTGAGGGCCTGCCCGGAATAGGCGTGCACGCCGGTGTTCTCCAGCACCTCAGCCGTCTGCATGAACATTTCCGCATTGGTGTTGGCGCCTTTGAAGTCGAACGTCGGTTCCTTGGCGGCCTTGCTGCCGAGGTGTTCCTTGAGGAACGCCACGTGAGCGTTCTCATCCCTGGTCACCACCTTCAGGAACGCGCTCCCCTGAGAGCTCAACGGCAGGTTGGCCGCCGTCGCTCCGTTGTAGAAGGCCGCCTCCAGGTACTCCAGCGTCAGGGCGTAGTTGAGGATGCCGATGTCACCCTTGCCGAAGGAGCTCGGAGGACGTCCGTTGGAGGCCGCGGCGAGGGCATCTGGAGCCAGCGCTGACAGCACCGCTCCACCGCTCGCAAGCGCGCCTCCGGCAACGCCTGCCTTCTTCAGAAAGCTCAGGCGCGTGTCGCCGGACACCGCATCCGCGGCTTCGCGAACGGCGCCGTCGGCATCGACCTCCGCGAGGTTTATCTCATACGTCATCTGTTTCTCCAATCTCTGAGGTCGCCGGGTTGGGGCCATGGGATGCCCCCTGCCGGCGCGACCGGTCGTTTTGTGTGAATACGCGGCCCCCGCGCGTGCGGATCACAGCGCCGCCGTGCCGATCACCGTGCTGAGCGCACGTGTCCCTGGCGGGGTCAGGGAGCGGAGCTCGCCCGCAGGAAGCGCAGAACGTCCTCGGCGTCCGTGCGCAACGCGCGCTCGTCGCCGCGCGCAAGCGGCGCGAACGGCTTCAACACCACCTCGCCCCCGGCGAGGCTCCACGTCGCCGCCGCGCGACCGCGCACGAGCGCGAACGGGCGAAACACCCCGTTGACGGTGGTGACGACCGTCGCATTGGCGCCCAGCAGCGCCTCGCGCGAGCGCCAGCCGAGCAGCACCGGGTCGAACGCGCCGAGCAGGCGTGGCGGTGGCAGCCGCGCCGGCGGGCGGCGCCGGGCGAGCTCGAGCAGGCCGTCCTCGCGCTGGCGCAGCTCGGAGGCGATCGCGCTCAGCCCCGCGCGGGCGTCGCGCAGCGGCAGCCCCGACCACCTGGCGAGGTCGCGATCGTCGGCCGGGGCGTGACCGACCAGATACCTGCGGGCGAGCTCCGCGAGAGCGAGCTCGCGATCGACCGGTCCGGACTCACCGAGCCAGTCGCCGACCAGCGCGTACGCGTGCTGGCGATCGATCATCGGCCCCCGCACCGCGATCCCGCGCAGGCAGGCGAGCACCAGCAGGTGCAAGAGCGCCTGCCCCTCCGTGCGAACCCTCGCCGCCGCGACCCGCTCGCGCAACTGCGCACGGCTGAGCGGTCCGTCTGCCGCGAGCGCGCGGCCGATCGCAGCCACGCCCCGCTCGGCCGCGCTCGGGGTGACGCCCACGTGGGCCAGGTGTCGAGCGCTGGCCGTTAACAGCGTCGGCGCGGTCAACGCATGCAGCCACGGATAGTCCTCGCTCGTGACCAGATGCAGCGTGCCACGGTTCAGCCACGTGATCAGCAGCGAGCGATCGCCGGTCAGGGCGTGGTCGACGTCCGCGGCGCTCAGGCCCGTGCTGCGCGCGCGGATCGCCAGTCGTGCTCCGCGCTGGTCCTGTCCCTGGACGGCCAGCAGCCGCGCGACGACCTCGACGGGATCGGTGGCCGGCCGGCCAGCGAGCAGCTGTGCCGTCAGGCGCTCGGCGACCACGGTCCCCTACGCCCGCGGATCGCGCCACATGCTCCACATGCTCGGACCGCGCAGCAGGCGAATCTCCTCGAGGACGCGAAAGCCGTGACGGGCGTAGAAGTCGATGTTGCGTTCCTTCGAGGACTCCAGGTAGGCGCCGACGCCGTCGCGGTCGCACTGCTCCAGCACGCCCCCGAGCACCGCCGAGCCCAGGCCGCGCCCCTGCGCCTCGGGCTCGGTACCGAGCACCGCGAGATAGAAGTGCGGCGACTTGCGCGGGTGGGCCCGCTCCAGTTTTTCCCATCCGAGCGCGACCAGGGGCATGCGCACGAACAGGCGCGGGCGCAGGAAGCACGGGAGCAGCATCGCCGTTTCGCGCAGCGTCATGTGCCAGCGTCCGGGTGGCGCCCACAGCGCCGCGCAGGTCAGCTCGTCGGTGGTCCACACCTCCTCGCCGCCGATCAGCTGGCGCAGTCGGATCGCCTGGAAGCGCTCCAGGGCGCCGAGCCGCAGACCGTCCGGACGCCAAGCCCAACTCGCGACCGGATCATCCAGAAAGGCGCGCGCGAGCATCCGCGCCAGGGCCGGTATGTCCTGCGAGGTGGCACGCCGCACGGTCGGCGGATCGCTCATGCCTGCAACATACCCGCGCCGGGGCCGTCGCCCGCGTCGGAGCCGTCGCCCGCGTCGGAGCCTTCGAGCTCGAACACCTCGGCCAGCAGCTCGTACGAGCGCCGACGGGACTCGTGCTCGTAGGTGATGCACACCACGATCGCCTCCTCGGCGCCATAGCTCGCGACCACCTCCTCCAGCTGTGCGCGCACGGTCTCCGGCGCTCCCACCACGGCGCGCCGCTGCGAGCGCGGCTGCTCGCCCGTCCGATCGTCTGCCGCCAGGAACCGCAGCGCCTCCTCCGGCGGCGGCACCGCGATCAGCTGACCGCGGCGCAGGAGCGTGAAGGTCATGCGCCCGCTGGCCGCCAGCCGGCGGGCCTCCTCGTCGCTCTCCGCGCAGATCACCCACACCCCCACAGCCGTGCGGGGTCGGGCCGGGGCGTGTTCGTGCTCGGCGAAGCGCTCGCGATAGAGCGCCGCGATCTCCGCTCCCTGAGGGTTGATGAAGTCGGCGAACGCGTACGGCAGCCCCAGCTCGGCAGCCCACAGCGCGCTCTGCGGCGAGGAGCCGAGCAGCCACGGCTCGGGGCGCTCCGGGCGCCCGGGCAGGCTCTCGGCCAGGCGCGCGAACGGATGATCCGGCGGCAGCGTGTCATCGAGATAGCCGAGCAGCTCGACCAGCTGCTGGGGGAAGTCGTCGGGGGCGGCCTGGCGGCGGTCGCGCTGCAGGGCGAACGTCGTCATCGGGTCCGTGCCGGCCGCGCGCCCCAGCGCGAGGTCGATGCGCCGCGGGAACAGCCCCGCCAGCAGGCTGAACGTCTCGGCCACCTTGAACGGGCTGTAGTGGGGCAGCATCACCCCGCCGCTGCCGACGCGGATGCGCTTGGTGGCGGCGGCGATCGGCCCGATCAGCGCCTCCGGGCTCGGGCCGGCGAGCATCGGGCCGCCGTGGTGCTCGGCCACCCAGTAGCGGTGGTACCCGAGCCGATCCGCCAGACGGGCCAGATCGAGCGTGTTCGCCAGCGCCTGCACGCCCGAGGACCCCTGCGAGATCGGGGACTGATCCAGGACCGACAGACGAAACGGCGCAGGCATGATCGCCACGATAGGGTTTCGTAGCACGATGGGAGAGGGGATCGATGTACCAGCCTGAGCTGTTCCGCGACCGGCCGCGTCCTGTGCAGATAGTCGCGGGCGGTGTCGTTCCCCTCGCGATCGGCGCGATCGCCGGAGTCCTGATCGGCGTATCCACCGGCGCCTACTGGGCGATCGCCGCGCTGGCCGCCGTCGGCGGCGTCCTGGCCGGCTTCGAGCACCAGGACGGCTGGGGCGGTGCCGACCGCGGCCTGGTGGGCGGTGCCATCTACGGCGTCGGCCTGCTCGTCGCGCACGCGATCGCCGGCACCCACGCGAAAGTCTCGCTCGGCAGCTTTCCACCGCTGCTCGCCGTCGTGACGGCGATCATCGGCATGTTCCTGGGCGCCGCCGGCGGACGGATCGCGCGCACCCAGACCCGCCGCCCCTCCGCGCCGGTTGAGCCCGGAGAGTCGGCTGAGCCGGCGGAGTCGGCTGAGTCGGCGGAGTCGGCAGAGCCAGCCGAGTCGGCAGACCTGGCCGAGTGAGCCGGGTAGGCTGACGGCTCGATGAGCGACACGGCGAAGGAGCCCGAGCCCCCGTACCACCTCTTCCTCGACGAGGCCGAGGTGCCCGTGGCCGCCAGCGCGCTGCGACTGCTGATCTCCGACGAGGCACACGAGCCGCAGATCCGCCGGCTGGCCCGTGAGGTCATCGCCGGCCTCGAGCAGCCCCCCAACGAGCAGGGTGTGCTGACGGTGGCGCTCGAGCCCCGACAGATGAAGATCACGCACAGCGCCGTCAGGCTGCTGCTCAACGACCTGCAGCGCGGACAGGCCGACGAGCGCGAGATCCTGCGGAGCATCCTGGACAAGCTCCCGGACGAGCACACCATGCGCGCGATCGAGCTCTAAAGAGCCGGGCGACGCGCGGCGGCCCTGGCGCTTCGACCGCCGGGTCCACCGCCGGGGCAGACGCGTGGTTGCTCTCGCAAAAAAGTTCTCGCAAAAAAGTTCTGTATCACCATGGTCACACAGAACTTTTTTGGATCTCAGAGCCGGAAGGCGAGGCGGGCCGGCGGCGCCGCCTCAGCTCCCGGACTGCCGCTCTCACACGAGGGCTGGAGTTCGCTCCTCGGCGGCACCCACCCGGGTGCGGTCGCCGTTGGCCCCTTGCAGCACAACCTTCAGGGCGCCGGAGTTGGCGGCGTCGGCGAACGTGTCGTAGGCGGCCATCGTGTCGTCCAGCGCGAAGCGATGGGTGGCGAACAGGGAGGGGTCCAGGCGACCGCTGGAGATCAGCCGCATCAGCTGCGGGATGCTGTAGGTGTCGACCAGGCCGGTCGTGATGGTGATGTCGCGGGTCCACAACTTCTCCAGATGGAGCGTCGCGGACTGGCCGTGAACGCCGATGTTCGCCACGCGCCCGCCGGGGCGGATCAGCTCGGTGGCGAGCTCGAAGGTCTGCGGCACGCCCACGGCCTCGAACGCGACGTCGGCGCCGAGGCCGTCCGTCAGCTCCATGACCGTCGCGACCGCGTCCTCGCCGCCCTCGCTGTTGTTGATGGTCGTGTCCGCGCCGAAGCGACGGGCGCCGTCCAGCCGGCTGTCGGCGAGGTCGATCGCGATGATCCTGCCGGGCGTGTACAGGCGCGCGGTGAGGATCGCGGCCAGGCCGATCGGCCCGGCGCCGACGATCGCGACGACGTCTCCCGGCCCGACCATGCCGTTGAGCACGCCGACCTCGAAGGACGTCGGGAGGATGTCGGCGAGGAACAGCACCTGCTCGTCGCTGAGCTGCGCGGGGACCTTGTAGACGGAGTTGTCGGCGAACGGCACGCGCGCGTACTCGGCCTGCAGCCCGTCGATCAGGTGGCCGAAGATCCAGCCGCCCCCGCCGAGGCACTGCCCGTAGCGGCCTTCCTTGCAGTAGCGGCAGCGTCCGCAGGAGCTGACGCACGACATCAGCACGCGGTCGCCCGGCGCGACGGTGCTGACCCCCGCGCCGACCTCCTGCACCGTGCCGACGGCCTCGTGACCGAGCACGGTGCCGGGCGTGGTCTCGGGCACGTCGCCTTTGAGGATGTGCAGGTCGGTGCCGCAGATGGTCGAGGTGTCGATCCGCACGATCGCGTCGGTGGGATCAAGGATGGTGGGGTCGGGCACGGTGTCCCAACCGCGCTGTCCGGGGCCTTGGTAAACGAGCGCCTTCATCTCTGCCTCCTAGAACTTGGGTACCGGTGACTGCCTGACATCCAAGTTAGGCCCGCCCGGCGGCGCCGACATCGGGGCCTTCTGCGGAATGCGGTGCGCGTTACTACTTAGAGCGAGGAGAGCGGGCGCGGCGGCGGCACGGACGCGAGGCGGATGCGCGCGTCGATGATGACCGCGCCGGTGGGAGACGCGACGACCGGGTTGGCGTCCAGCTCGGCGACCTCCGGGTGCGCCTCCACGAGCGCGCTCAGGCGCGCGAGCACGTCTTCCAGGGCCGCGACGTCGCAGGCGGGCGCGCCGCGGTAGCCGTCGAGCAGCGGGAAGGTGCGCAGCGAGCGCAGCATGTCCGCGGCGTCGAGGTCGGTGAGCGGCGTGATGCGAACCTGCGCGTCGCCGAGCACCTCCACGCCGGTGCCGCCGGCGCCGCAGGCGATGACCGGGCCGAAGCTCTCGTCGTGGACGACGCCCATCAGCAGCTCCACGCCGCGCTCGGCCATCGGCTGCACGAGGAACCCGTCCAGCGCGTGCCCGGCGTCGGCGACCGCCGCCGCTATCTCGCGGGCGGCCGCGCGGACCGCCTCCGGCCCCTCCAGCCCGACGCGCACGCCGCCGGCGTCGCTCTTGTGCAGCAGGCCGGACGCGACCGCCTTCAGCGCGACCGGGGCGCCGATCTCGCCGGCCGCGGCGACCGCCTCCTCCGCCCCGCCGACGACGCGCGTGGCGATCAGCGGCAGCCCGTAGCAGTCCAGCAGCGCCAGCACCTCGTTGGGGGCGAGCCATCCGTCCCCGTCGGCGAGCACCTGCGAGGCGAGCGCCTGCGAGACGATCGCGGCGGCCTCGTCCGGACGGCACCCGTGCGGCTCGCGCACGTGCCCGAGCGGCCGTGCGCGCCAGCGGCCGTACCGGGCCGCGTGTCCGAGCGCGCGGGCGGCGTCCTCGGGGAACTCGAAGCTGGGCATACGCACGCCCGCGCCGGGTTGCGCCGGCGTGGCCTCGCTGGTCATGAACACCGAGGCCAGCGTCACGCCGTCGGCGCTGGCGGCGGCCGCGCGCAGCTCGCGCGCGACGTCCTTCGCGCGCGTCACCAGCGGGGGCACGAAGATGGCGACGATCGCGTCGCACGCGTCCGCCTGCGCCAGCGCTTCGATCGTCAGGCGGTAGCTCTCTGCGGAGGCGGTCGCGATCATGTCGACCGGGTTGCCCAGCGACGCCTCCGGCGCCAGGAACGCGGCGAGCCGCCCGCGCAGCTCCCGCGAGAGCTCCACCACCTCCAGACCGGCCGCGTGGCAGGCGTCCGCGCACATGATCCCCGGGCCGCCCGCGTTGGTCACGATCGCCACCCGGCCCCCCGCCGGCACCGGCTGGGCCGACAGCAGCGCGCCGACGTCGAACAGCTCGTGCATCGTGTCCGTGCGGATCACCCCCGCCTGCTCGAACAGCGCGTCGACGGTCACATCCGAGGCCGACAGCAGCGCGCCCGTGTGCGAGCTGCTCGCGCGCGCACCCGCCGGCGAGCGCCCGCTCTTGACGGCCACGATCGGCTTGCGTCTGCCGACGCGGCGGGCGATGCGCGCGAAGCGCCGGGGGTTGCCGAAGGACTCCAGGTACAGCAGCAGCACGTCGGTGCCCGGGTCGTGCTCCCAGAACTCGAGCAGGTCGTTGCCCGAGATGTCAGCCTTGTTGCCGACCGACACGAACGCGGACAGCCCAAGACCCATGCGGCTGGCCGCCTCGATGATCGCGATCCCCAGGCCCCCGCTCTGCGAGAGGAAGCCGATCGGGCCCGCCGGCGGCGGGTGGCCGGCGAAGGTCGCGTTCAGGCGCACGTCGGAAGCGGTGTTGAGGACGCCCAGGCAGTTGGGGCCGATCAGGCGCATGCCCGCCTCGCGGCAGATCGCCAGCAGCTCGCGCTGGCGGCGCATCCCCTCGCCGCCCATCTCCGCGAACCCCGCCGAGATCACCAGCAGCGCGCGCGCACCGGCGACGGCGCATTCGCGCGCGACGGCGCTCACCTGCGCGGCCGGCACGGCGATCACCGCCAGGTCGACCGGCTCGGGCACCTGCCCGATCGACGCGTACGCGCGGCGGCGCTGGATCGTGTGCGCGTGGAGATTCACCGGATAGACCCTGCCGTCGAAGCCGTTGCAGCAGAGGTTGTGTGCGAGCTCGCCGCCGACCGTCCCGCGCCTGCTCGACGCACCCACCAGCGCCACTGAGCGCGGGCGCAGGAAGCGCTCGACGGCCGCCACCGCGGCGCTGTGCTCGCGCTCGCGGAAGCGCTCGCGCGTTCGCTCCGAGCGCGATGTCGGCAGTTCGACCTCGATCACCCCGTCCCCGGAGCGCAGGTCCACGGCGAAGCCGCTGTCGCGGAACAGCTGGATCATGCGATGGTTGCTCGGCAGCACCTCCGCGACGAACACCGCGATGCCGTGCTCCTCGGCCGCGGCCGCGAGGTGCGCGAGCATGATCGTCGCGATGCCGTGCCCCTGCCACGCGTCGGCGACCGTGAACGCCACTTCCGCGCGGTCGTGCCCGGTGCGGATGTACGCCGCGTGCGCCACCACCGCCCCCCGGGGGCCGGTGGTCGCAACGAGCGCGTAGCGATCGGCGTAGTCCACGTCGACCGCCCAGTCGGCGACCCAATCGAGGTCGATCTGCCCGAAGAAGCGAAAGCCGATCGACGCGGGCGACAGCGTATGCAGGAACGCGTCGATCGCCGGGCGGTCGACGGCGGCCACCGGACGCACGTGCATGGTGGAGCCGTCGCGCAGCGCCACGTCGACCGCGCACGCTTGCGGGTAGACGTTTGCGGCGCCGTGTGCCAACACGCCGGCGGCGGTGCGTCCAGACGTGCGTGCTGCGGCGCGCGCGGATGTGCCCGCGGTGCCCGCGGCGGTCGGTGCAGACGTGCGTGCTGCGGCGCTCATGCCCTCTCATGCTGATCGCGCTTGCCCCCGCGGGCATCCGTGAAAACTCCGCGGCGCGCGGCGGGAACCCGCACGGGAGCCGCCGGCAGGGGTGCGGGCGCCAGACGTGATGCGCGGAAAAAAGTAGTTCAATGTCTGTGGGACCGAAGCAAGGCGGGCGCGCCGCGCCCCGAGAGGCCGTATTGATAGATCGAACGACGCAGGGAATTCTCGAGGTCGCGCGGAGCGTGCTCGCGGATCTCGATCTCGATCAGGTGCTCGACCGGGTGCTGGAGTCAGCACGGGAGCTGACAGAAGCCCGCTACGCGGCGCTCGGGGTTCTCAACGACTCCCGGACGGAGCTCGCGCGCTTCCTCACCAGGGGCATCGACGATGCCACCCACGCGGCGATCGGCGTGCTCCCGCGTGGCCGCGGCGTCCTGGGCGCGCTGATCAGCGACCCGGCACCGCTGCGCCTGTCCGACGTCGGCGAGCATCCGCACTCCTACGGGTTCCCCGCCGGGCACCCGCCGATGAAGAGCTTTCTGGGAGTCCCGATCCTCGTCGGCGGGACGCCGTTCGGGAACCTGTACCTGACGGAGAAGGCCGGCGGTGCGGAGTTCTCCGAGGCCGACGAGCAGGCGGTCGGAGCGCTCGCCGAGTTCGCCGGTGTCGCCATCGATCACGCGCGCCGCTACACCGGTGCCAGCGAGCGTCGCGACGAGCTGGAGCGGACGGTGGCCGCGCTGGAGGCGACCACGCAGATCGCGCGGGCGGTGGAGGGCGAGACCGACCTCGAGGTCGTCCTCGAGCTGGTGGCCAAGCGCGGACGTGCGCTGGTGTCCGCGCGCGCGCTGCTGATCGAGCTCACGCGCCGCAACGAGCTGGTGATCGCCGCCGGCGCCGGCGAGCTCCCCGCGGGACTGGTCGGTCAGAGCGTCCCGCTGGAGGACACGGTCGCGAGCCACGCTATGCGTACGGGCCGCTCGCAGCGCCTGGAGGACGAGCTGAACCGCGCGCGCTTCGACGAGCACGGCCTCGGCCGGCTGGGGGTGCAGGCGCAGGGCGGGCTGGCGGTCCCGCTGGTGTTCCGCGGGCGCACCCACGGCGTGCTGCTTGCGCTCGACCGGCTCCACGACGGACCGGCGTTCTCGGCCGAGGACGAGCGGCTGCTGGAGGCGTTCGCGGCGAGCGCCGCCAGCGCCGTGGCGACGGCGCAGTCGATCGCGTCCGAGCGCAGCCGCCAGCGTCTGGCGGCCGCCGAGGGAGAGCGCACGCGCTGGGCGCGCGAGCTGCACGACGAGACCCTCCAGAGCCTGAGCGCGATGCGGATCGGCCTGTCCACGGCGGGGCGCTCGGATCGCCCGGAAGCGCTCGGCCAGGCCGTCCGCCAGGCGGTCGACCAGCTGGAGGAGGCGATCGCCAACCTGCGCGGGCTGATCACCGACCTGCGCCCGGCGGCGCTGGACGAGCTCGGCGTCCAGGCAGCGCTGGAGGGTCTGGCCGAGCGCACCGCCCGCCACGGTCTGGAGGTCGACATGAGCGTCGAGCTCGCGAACGGGCAGGGCCGCGAGTCCGCTCGCCACACCCCCGAGGTGGAGACCGCGCTCTACCGGATCGTCCAGGAGACGCTTACGAACGCGTCCAAGCACGGCCAGGCCAAGCGAGCGGTGGTCGAGATCCGTGAGCAGGACGCCACCGTCCACCTGAGCGTCCGCGACGACGGCGAGGGCTTCGACCCCCACGGCGACACGGACGGGTTCGGACTGCTCGGCGTGCACGAGCGCGTGGAACTGCTCGGCGGGGAGCTGCTGATCGAGTCGGCTCCCGGGCGGGGCGCACTCATCAAGGTGAGCATCCCCGTCCAGGCGCGCGCCGACGAGCGCCTCGCCGGCTGACGCGGCTCGTCGTCGTCGAGCACGTCAGGCGTCGAGCGGCGCGGCGGTCGCTACGGACGCCTGTACACGCTGACGACGGCGGCGCCTCCGAGTCCGATGTTGTGCTGCAGGGCGACGCTCGCGCCGTCGACCTGGCGCGCATCGGCCTTGCCGCGCAGCTGCCATGTCAACTCAGAGCACTGCGCCAGTCCCGTCGCGCCCAGCGGGTGGCCCTTGGAGATCAGGCCGCCGGACGGGTTGACGACGGGGCCGGAGCCGCCGTAGGTCGTGGCCTGCGCGTCGACGAGCTCGTGGCCGTGGCCCTCGTCGGCCAGGCCGAGCGCCTCGTAGGTGATCAGCTCGTTGGCGCTGAAGCAGTCGTGCAGCTCGATGACCTGAACTTCCTCGGGCCCGATCTGCGCCTCCTCGTAGGCCTGGCGGGCGGCCTCCCTGCTCATGTCGTAGCCGACGATCTTGATGCAGTCAGCGCTCTCGTCGAACGTGCTCGGCAGGTCGGTCACCATCGCCTGCCCGCAGAGCTCGATCGCCCGATCCCACAGGTCGTGCTCGTCGACGAAGCGCTCGGAGGCGAGCACGACGGCGGCGGCTCCGTCGGAGGTCGGCGAGCACTGCAGCTTCGTCAGCGGCTCGTGGATCATGCGCGCGTCCTTGATCTCCTGCAACGTGTACTCGGTCTGGAACTGGGCGTACGGGTTGTTGACGGAGTGCTTGTGGTTCTTCCACCCGATCCACGCGTAGTGATCGGGCTGCGAGCCGTAGCGGTCCATGTGGTCGCGCCCGGCGTTGCCGAACATCTGGGGCGCGAACGGCGAGGATTCCGGATCGCGCAGCTCGAACATGCGCGTCATGTGCTTGTCCATCGCGGAGGTGCGGTCGGTGTACTTCATCCCGAGCGAGCCGCGCTCCATCTTCTCGAAGCCGATCGCCAGCGCGCAGTCGACGAGGCCGCCCTTGAGGGCCTGACGGGCCAGGAACAACGCGCTCGAGCCGGTCGAGCAGTTGTTGTTGACGTTGACGACCGGGATGCCGGTCAGCCCGAGGCCGTAGATCGCGCGCTGCCCGTAGGTCGAATCGCCGTAGCAGTAGCCGGCGAACGCCTGCTGGACGCACTCGTAGGGGATGCCGGCGTCCGCGAGCGCCTTCGTGCCCGCCTCCTTGGCCCAGTCGGGGTAGTCGCCGTCCTTGGTGCCGGGCTTGTCGAACTTCGTCATCCCGACGCCGATCACGTAGGTCCTCATGGCGCTCGAATCTCCTCTCCGCCAGCGGCTGGCGCAGCGCTGGTGATGGATGGTGGGCCGCGCGGGGCGCGGTCCCTGCTGAGGGCTATGACGATATACGGTCGTTCGCGATCGCATCCCGCACCGAGCGCCGCCTCGAGCGCGCGATCGCGTCTCCCCCGACGGCCGGACCAGCTGCTCGGAACTCGACTACGGGCAGCCGAACGTCGGCGCCCCGTGCAAGCGGAAGTTCGAAGGGTTTGTCACGAGCACGTTCGAGGAAACCCTCGCGCCGCAGGAAGCGGCGCTCGCGGAGATCCACGTGCTCTCGCCGCACGCGAAGATATTCGTCGTCGGCTACCCCGAAATCACGCCGGTCAGCGGTTACTGCCCGACCGCGATGCCGTGGACCACCGGCGACCTGAAGTGGTTCCACAACAGGGTTGAGAAGCGGGGAAACACGAGAATGAAGCGCGAGGCGAAGGCCAACGACGCGATCTTCGTCGACACGTTCACGCCGAGCGCTGGACACAACGCCTGCGAACCGGTGGGCGTGCGCTGGATCGAACCGCTGTTCGGCTCACTCACCGGGGTCGCGGTGCATCCCAACGCGCTCGGGCAGGAACACGACGCATTGGACGTCGAGCAGGCGATGCTGGCTCACGGCGTGGGCTGAGAATCAGCGGCGCCGTCGCAGGCCCCAGTCGCGCATGGAGCAGACGACCTGCTCGTCGTCGAGCGGGGGAACGGGCATCGGCGATGGCCGGCGCCGGTCCGGGCGCAGCCCGTCGAGCGCGATCAACATGACGCGCCGCCACGCCTCGGGGGCGACCTCGCGGGTGTACTCGGCGACTTCGCCCATCGCGTGCTGCAGCAGCAGCAGGTCGGCGACCGTGAGGTCCTCCCGCACGACCCCCGCACGCTGGGCGCGACCGACGAGCGCCTCGACGATCGGCTGTATCCGCTCGCGCGCGTGTTCGATGCGCGCGTGGCCCGTGGCGGTGCTGTGGAGCAGCTCCTTGAGGGCGCGGTCCTCGACCTGGAGCTCCATCGAGCCTTCGATGAAGCGCACGAGCCCGGTCCACGGGTCGGACATCTCGAGGCCGTCGGCGGCCACCGTGAGGATCTCGCCGACGCGATCCTCGAACAGGGCGTCGATCAGCTGCTCCTTGTCGGGGAAGCGCCGGTAGACCGTCCCGACACCGACACCCGCGTGCCTGGCGATCTCGTCGAGGGAGACGCCGAGCCCACGCTCGGCGAACAGCAGGCGGGCGGCGTCGAGGATGCGCTGGCGATTGCGCTCGGCGTCCCTTCTCAGCGGTCGCTCGGTGGTCGTGGCCATGCGCCTATTGTAACAAAGTGGAGAGTGTCGCTCCAAGTGGAGATTTTTTCTCCAAGTGGAGGGCAAAGCTCCGGTTGTGTGGTATCGTGGCGAGAAGTTGAGATCTGATCTCCACTTTGAGAGCCCACCTCCACATACCGAACGCGAGAAGAACATGAACCCTGAGACATCCTCCAAGCAGCACCAGCGCCGTTGGCTGATCCTGGCGATGGTCGGCGTCGCGCAACTGATGGTCGTGCTCGACGCGACGATCGTGAACATCGCCCTGCCGTCGGCCCAGCGCGCCCTCGGCTTCTCCAACGACGGCCGCCAATGGGTCGTCACCGCGTACGCGCTCGCATTCGGCAGCCTGCTGCTGATCGGCGGCAGGCTCGGCGACTTCTTCGGGCGCAAGCGAACGCTGATAGCCGGGCTGCTCGGCTTCGCGCTCGCCTCGGCCGTCGCCGGGCTCGCACAGAGCTACGACGTGCTGGTGGCGGCGCGAGCGCTGCAGGGCGCTTTCGGCGCGCTGCTCGCCCCTTCGGCGCTGTCGATCCTGACGACGACTTTCACCGACCCGGGGGAGCGCGGCAAGGCGTTCGGTATCTACGGCGCGATCGCCGGCGGCGGCGGGGCGATCGGGCTGCTGCTGGGCGGCGTGCTGACCGAGTACATCGACTGGCGCTCGACCCTGTTCGTGAACCTCGTGTTCGCGATCCCCGCGGCGGCTGCCGCGCTGGTGCTGCTGCTGGACGAGCGTCCGAAGGTGCGCCCGAAGCTCGACCTCCCGGGCGTGGCGAGCGCCACCGCGGGCCTGTTCGCGCTCGTGTACGGCTTCTCCAACGCCGAGACCCACAGCTGGGGATCGCCGGTGACGCTCGGCTCGATCGCGGTCAGCGCGGTCCTGCTGAGCGTATTCGTGCGCCTGCAACTGCGCGGCAGGCACCCGCTGCTGCCGCTGCGGGTCGTGCTCGACCGCGATCGCGGCGGCTCGTTCCTGGCGATCGGGATCGTCGGCTCGGGGATGTTCGGCGTGTTCCTGTTCCTCACCTACTACCTGCAGCGCACGCTCGGGTTCAGCCCGTTGCAGACGGGGCTGGCATTCCTGCCGATGATGGCGACGATCGTCAGCTCGGCGACGCTGATGAGCACGATCGTGCTGCCGCGCATGGGGCCGCGGCCGCTGATCCCCACGGGGATGGTCCTGGCTGGCGTCGCGATGCTGCTGCTGACGCGCGTGGGCGTGCACACCGGCTACGCCACCCACGTGCTGCCGGCGCTGTTGGTGATGGGCGTGGGCCTGGGCATGGTGTTCGCCCCGGCGATGGCGACGGCCACCGGGGACGTGCGCACGGAGGACGCGGGTGTGGCGTCGGCGATGGTAAACACGATGCAGCAGGTGGGCGGGTCGATCGGCGTGGCGCTGCTGAGCACCCTGTCGGCGAGCGCCGCCACCGGCTTCCTCGCCTCCCACGGGGGTCCCGCGGCGAGCACGCTCGCGGCCGCCGCGGTGCATGGCTACACCACCGCGTTCTGGTGCACCGCCGGGATCTTCTTCCTCGGAGCGATCCTCACCAGCGTGCTGCTGCGATCCGGGGCTCAGGAGCAGGACCCGGCGGCGGTGCCGGTGCCGGCGCACTGACCCCCGGGATTCGGCGCTCAGGAGCAGGACCGGGCAGTGGTGCAGGTGCCGGCGCACTGACCTGGGTCCTGGGCTCAGGAGCAAGACCGGGCGGCGGTGCCGGTGCCGGCGCACTGACCTGGGTCCTGGGCTCAGGAGCAAGACCGGGCGGCGGTGCCGGTGCCGGCGCACTGACCTCGGCTGCACCGACGCACCCGGCCCGCTCACCGCGGGCCGGGTGCGTCGCAGACGACGGCCGGTCGAGTAACGGCGGCGGTCAGATGCCCTGGCCGTAGTTGCTGCAACTCGCTTTGAACGATTCGTTCGGGCTCGAGCCGAGCTGGTTGACCACGTTCTGCAGCGAAGGCGAGTCGTCGAACATGCCGATGTGCGCGACCGGGTCTTCCGGGCACTGGCTCTGGATGGTGATGTTGACGACGTTCGACCCCGTCAGGAACGCGTTGGTGTACGGCGTGACGACCTCATCGTGCTTCGTCTCGATCACCACGTAGCGCACACCCGCGACAACCGGTTCCCCGGAGCCGAACAGCTTCTTGATGAACGCCGAGCTTTCCTCCTGTTCGGGAAGCGAGGGCGCGCCGAGGAATTCGAGCAGGCCGCCGATTATTTCGTCGGCGAACGGGAACACTTCGACCAGCTTCGTCAGCCCGTCGAGCGTCGTGCCGTGGTTGCTCGGGGCGAGCCCGATCAGCTCGTTGACCTTGGAGGCGCCGCCGAGATCCTTGATGTAGTAGTTGGGCATCATCCCGCCCTGGGAGTGGCCGACCAGGTCGACCTTCGACGCTTTGGTTTTGGAGAGCACCTTGCTGACGAACGACGACAGTTCTTCGGCCGACTTTTCGATGTGCCCGAGCGCGTCGATGCGCGGACCGATGAACGGCCAGACTTCCAGCGAAGCCAGCGTCGCGCCGTAGTTGAAGGCGTACACGCAGTAGCCTTCGTTGGCGAGCAGTGGCGCCAGCGTGACCCAGTTGGATCCCTCGTCGGCGAGCGTCGCGTGCACGAGCACCACCGGATACGGATGCGCGGAGCTCGGCTTGCAGTTGTTGTTCGCCCCCACCACCGTTTCCGGTTCCCACGTCTCGTTCCAGATGGCGTCCGCCAGCGCGGTGTTGCCATACGGAACGGAGTACTTCGCGCTCGCGCTCGCCGGCGCCACGACCGCCATCAGCGCAGCTACGACAGCAGCGAACATGATCGTCCTGACCCTCAGCATCTGATCCCCTCTCGGTTGGTTGTCCCTATCTCGCGTACAGCCGGTCATGTCGAGTACAGCCCGTCGATGATCGCCCCGTACTTCGCGGCGATCGGGCGGCGCTTGAGCTTCATCGTCGGTGTCAGCTCCTCGCCGCCGGGAAGCCACTCGGCGGGCAGCAGCTGGTATCGCTTGATCTGTTCGACGCGCGCCAGCCTGGCGTTGGCGGCGGCGACGGCCCTGGCGACGCGATCGAGCACCCGGGGGTCGCTGGCGACGACGGCCACGGCGCCGTCCTGCAGCCCGAGCTCCTGCGCGGTCGCCGCGGCGATGTCGGGGTCGAGGACCAGCAGCGCGACGTTGTACGGTCGCGCATCGCCGATGACCGCGGCCTGCCCGATGAGCGGATCGGCCGACTTCAGCTCCTGCTCGATGTTCGCCGGAGACATGTTCTTGCCGGCCGCGTTGATGATGAGCTCCTTCTTGCGATCGACGATGCGCACGTAGCCGTCCTCGATCGTGCAGATGTCGCCCGTGTGCATCCAGCCGTCCCCGTCGATCGCCTCGGCGGTCTTCTCCGGCTGATCGCGGTAGCCCCTCATCACGGTCTCCCCACGGACGAGCAGCTCGCCGTCGTCGGCGAGGGCGAGCTCGACGCAGTCGATCGCACGGCCGACCGAGCCGATCCTGGCATCGCTCGGGGAGGAGATGGTCACGCAGCACGAGCACTCCGACATGCCGAAGGTCTCGGTGACGGGCAGGCCGAGGGCCAGCAGGAACTCGTGCACGGCCCGCGGCATCGGCGCGGCGCCGATGACGACCCATTCGGCCTGGTCCAGCCCGATCTTCTCCCGCAGCGCGCTGAGCACCTGGCGATCGGCCTCGGCGACCGCCGCGGCGAGCTCCGCGGGGACGGGCTCGCCCGCCTGCTCCAGGCGGACCTTCTCCGTCGCCAGCTCCAGCGCGCGCTGCACGGCCGACCGCCGCGCCTGGTCGGGCTCGGACGCCAGCCCCGCCTCCAGCGCCGCCTTGAGCTTCTCCACCACGCGCGGGACGGCGCCCCAGATCGTCGGGCGCACGTCGCGCAGGACGGAGGCGATCTGCCCGGCGTCGGGGACGCTGGTCACCTGGATGCCGAAGACGATCGAGTTGTAGTGGCAGGACCAGCGGTCGGCGATGTGCGCGGCGGGCAGATACGAGGTCATGCGCGCGCCCGCGCGCATCGGCAGGCGCTTGGCGACGGCGCGGCACTGGGCGAGCATGTTCGCGTGCGTCAATTCGACGCCCTTGGGCGGCCCGGTGGTGCCGGAGGTGTAGATCAGGGTCAGCACGTCCTCGGGCTGCACCGCACGCCAGGCAGCCTCGAAGTCGAAGTCCGCCGCCGCAAGAGCTTCCAGCGACTCGAGCGTGATGGTGCCCACTGGCGCCGCATCGACGCACACGAGCGTGGAGGGCTGCTCGTGATCCCCGCGCGCCGCGATCACGCGCTCGAAGAACTGCTCCTCCAGCACCACGACCTCGTTGCCGGCGTTCTCGAGGAGGTATGCGATCTGCTTCTGTGAGCAGGTGGCGTAGATCGAGAACGGCGTCGCGCCGAGGTGGATGGCGGCGGTGTCGATCAGGTGGAACTCGGGACGGTTGCTCAGCATCAGCGCGACGCGATCGCCACGGCGCACGCCGAGCGCGGACAGCCCGGCGGCGATGCGCCGCACGCGCTCGCCGTATTCGGCGAACGTCAGCTCGGTCTTGCCATCGGCGCTGCGCAGCGCGACGAGGCCCGGGTGCGCGGCGACGGTCGCCTGGAACGCCGCGCACAGCGTGGCCGGCTCTGAGATGGGCGCGTCGTCGGCGGCGCGCCTGGTCGCGGTTGCGGACATCGGCTCTCCCCTCGAGATCAGCGCGAAGGCTACATCCCTGGCGGTCTCGGCGCAGGACTGCATGCCGCCGCTGCCGTGGTCGCGGACGCCGTCGCCGACGTTCCGGAGGTTCTCCAGCGGCGTCTGCCTTGGCATCTCGTAGCCGGCGAGCGCTCGCTGGGCGCAGCCCAGAAGACTCGGGACCTCGGAGGAGGGCCACATTTCGGGCCTGCTACGGTTGATGGACCAGGTTGGGTGGTTCACCCAACATCGCAGTGCCAGCGCTCGTAGCCTTTGCTCAGCAATCTCCGCGTTCGCAGCACTATCGACGCAGGAGGAAACACAATGGCTACTGGAACCGTGAAGTGGTTCAGCGACGACAAGGGCTTCGGGTTCATCACGCCCGACGACCAGTCGAAGGACCTGTTCGTCCATCACAGCGCGATCGTCGGCGAGGGCTATCGCTCGCTCGCCGAGGGCGCGAAGGTTTCCTACGACACCGAGACGAGCGACAAGGGGCCCAAGGCCGGGAACGTCCAGCTGGCGTAGCACGGACGCACTCGGCACTCCACAGCAAGGAGCTGACAGACATGGCCTCAAGCGGCAAGAAGAAGACCACGATGGCGAAGCTCACCCGTGAAAGCCGGCTCCGCGAGCGTCGGCTGGACAAGCAGGCCAAGAAGGACGCGCGGAAGCTGGCGCCGGCACATCACTCAGACCGGCCCGACGACACAATCGAGGCGACGACCGGTGAGTCATCCCAGACAGGTGCCGGGGAGTCTGCTCTGGAAACCGTCGTTCAGGCGCTCGCCGACGCCTGATCCCACCTCCCTGAGCCGCCTTGAGATGGGTTTCCGCTCATATCGACCTTGGGCGCATCCCGGGACGGGATGCCGCGGAAGCAGTCACGCGTTCTCTGCGGTGAGCCCGGGCAGGATCAGGCGGCGAATGTCGTGCGGTTGAGAGTAGGTTGCAGCGGCGATGGCGGTACCTGAGACGCGCTACGCACGCCGTCCCGATGGCGTGAACATCGGGTATCAGATGCTGGGCGGTGGGCCGGCGACGCTTGTGTGGTGCTGGGGGTGGATGTCGCACTTGGATCTGCAGTGGGCGGACGCCGCGATGGCTCGCATGTTCGAGAGGGTGGCGGGCTTCTGCCGGCTGGTGATCTACGACAAGCCAGGGACAGGCGTGTCGGATCCGATCGTGCACGTCCCGACGCTGGAGGAGCGAGTCGAGGACGTGCGCGTCGTGATGGACGCCGCGGGGTTCGAGCACGCCGCCATCTTGGGCGAGTCGGAGGCGGGGCCGGTCGCTGCGATGTTTGCCGCGACCTACCCACGGCGCACCGATGCGCTCATCATCTACGGGTCGATTGCGACCGGACAGCCAGACGACGACGAGCTCGCGGCCTACGGCGGCAGTCCCGGCGAGACAGCGCGCCTCGTCGAGCGCTTTCACGACAACGTGGATCATTGGGGAGAGGGCCGGACCGCAGACTGGATCGCTCCGAGCATCTCGAGCCTCCTCGTGCGGCGCGCCTTCGCGACGACTGAGCGCTCAGCGGTCTCTCCGGGGATGGCTCGTGGCCTGATCGACGCGCTGCTGAGGATCGACGTGCGCCCGGCTCTGCGGGCAATCTCGGCTCCCACGATCGTCATGCACCGGAGGGGTGACCTGGTGCCCATAGCGCACGGCCGCCTGCTTGCCGACCGGATCCCGGGCGCCCGAATGATCGAGCTCGCCGGGTCAGATCACGCCATCTGGACCGAGGATGCGGATGTCATCGTCGGGGAAATCGAGCAGCTGCTCACGGGTTCTCGTGCCGCGCCAGAGCCCGATCGCGTGCTCGCCACAGTCCTGTTCACCGACATCGTGGACTCCACTAGGCGCGCCGCCGATGTCGGCGATGCAGCCTGGCGCCGGCTGCTCGAGCAGCACGACGAACTGGTCCAAGAGCAGGTCACTAAGGCCGACGGGCGCGTAGTGAAGTCGCTGGGCGACGGCATCCTCGCGGTGTTCGCCGGTCCGGCGCGGGCAATCGCCTGCGCCCAAGCGCTGGTGAGCGGCGTCGCCGAACTGGGTCTATCCCTGCGGGCCGGCGTGCACACCGGCGAGTGCGAGGTGCTCGGTGACGATCTCGGCGGCATGGCCGTGCACATCGGGGCGCGCGTGGGCGCACGGGCTGAGGCCCGACAGATCCTGGTCTCAAAGACAGTCGTCGACCTGGTGGTGGGGTCCGGGCTCCGGTTCTCAGACCGCGGAGAGCACGAGCTCAAGGGCGTGCCCGGCGCGTGGCGCTTGTACTCGGTGAGCACCGACTCGAGCGACGAGCGCACGCAGGTAGAGCCGCCTCGCAAGTACATGACCGGTGCAGACCGACTCGCAGTCCGGCTCGCCAGGCGCGCGCCGGGCACTCTTCAGACGCTAGGCCGCTTTGCGCAGCGCGGAGGCCGGCCCGCCTAGCTCAGCCCTGAATGATGTCCGAACAAGCAGGCTTCTGCGCCCGTCGTCGTGTGGGCCACGGACCTTCTCCGAGCGGAGTACGTCGCGCCCTTGGCGTTCTAGCGCCAAAGCGTCGCCGGCGACATGACCGCGAGGTCGTTCAAGACGGCGAGGCGCTGCTCGAGGCTGTCGCCGCCCTGCACCACGAGCCATGCGTCGCCCATGCGTCGGCCCGTGAGGTGCCCCTGCACGCCGCCCGGAGCATCGAAGACGCCAGGGTGGCCGGACACCGGTTGCATCTGCGGAAACGCCGCGGGTTCACTGCCCGGGCGGGCGGCGTCCAGCAGCACTGCTGCCTCCAGCGGCCAGTGGTGCCAGTAAAACTCGGTGTCCGCGCATGAGATGAACGCGCTGCCTTGCACCCCGGCGACGTGACGGATTCCGGTGGCCACGTTGCCCCATTGCGGTTCGGGGCCGGAGATCGGTCTTGAGTGAATCGAACACGGCAGATTCGGCGGCGCCTGCGGTGGAGCCCAATACACGGTCTTCTGCAACCACCACGGGATGCGTCTCTTCGCGGGGATCGCGTGCCCCAGCACGGTTTCGGATTGCAGGGGTTCGGGCGCGAGGTAGTGGACCGCCTGCCCCCGCGCGTTGAGAGCTTCGACGGGTCTTGGGCGGGTTTGCACGTCGACTGTCCCGTCGACGCGCTTGACCACGCGCTGACGTCCTGGGCCAGGCCCGTACCCCGGCGCCACGATCTCGACGGCGGCCCTGAAGCCATCGGGCAGGCGCGGTTCAGGGCGTGTCCTGACCACGTGATCGCCGAAGCGCACCGCGGCCACCGCGGCCGTGGTGATCGCCCAGTTCAACGTGGCGTGCTTGGGCTCAGGGGCCTCGAAGGATTCGGCGACGATTGGCAGACCGGGGGCGCCGCCGCACCCCTCGCTCCAGCCACGGAACCTCCGCTGTTCCGTGCTGATGACACCCACGCACCAGCCGGTTCCTCCAGCTTGCAGATCCGGGGACATGTCGATTGCGTATTGGCTGGGGCCGAGCGCGCCGACAAGCGGCGCGGAGGGTTGCGAAGTCAAGACCACCGCGGCACTGGCAGCGCCACCGGCCAACAGCAAGCCGGCCACCAGGGCTGCCAGCGGATGCGAAAGCCGCCAACGCCGACGCCGGGGAGGCCGCGCGGCCGCGCGGCCGCGTAGCGCAGCCTCGAAGAGCTGATCACCGAGGGTGACGAACGGATCCATCATGCACCTCCTTGCAGGGTCTGGCGTAGGGATGCGAGTCCTCGTGAGACGCGCTTGCGGATGACCTGCTCCGAGCAGCCCACCTGCTCGGCGATCTCCGCGTAGGGCTCCTCTGCCAAGACGCGGCGGATGACCGCCTCGCGCTGTTCGGGCGCCAGGGCGGCCAGGGCCCCTTTGAGATCGACGCGCACATGCCGTTCGATCACTTCCAGCGCCTCCTCGTCGAGCTCGATCGGGGTCATGCCCACTCGCTTGCGATAGTCGTCGGCCACGCGTCCGCGGCGGACCGCGGCGGCGATCTCGTTGCGGGCGATGCCGAACAGCCATGCGACCGCCGGCCCACGCGAGGCGTCGTACTGGCCGCGGTGCTCGAGGGCTCGCGCAAAGGTCTCAGCCACGACATCCAGAACCAGGTCCGGTTGGCGCGTGCGCCGCGCGACGTATGCCACGACGGCCTGAACGTGGCGCTCGTAGAAGATCCGAAAGCCCGCGGCGCCGCCGTCACGGGCCAGCAGGTCTCGATCCGGCATTGGGTCAGCCATCACTACATCTATGCGCAAGTGGCCGCTTTTGTGACCGGATCGGCACGCGGTGATCTTGCAGGCCTATGAGGGCTGCATGCTCGCTGCGGCCCGGCACCGGCTGAAGGACGAGCCGTGCGGGGCGGTGCGCGGAAACGCATCGCCGATCGAGTGCCACGGCGGCGCCGGCGCCGTCATCCCGCAGGCAGCTTTGGGTTCTGCCCGTTGGGCAGTGTTGCCTTGCTCAGGGTCACGGTGCCGACGATGACCGACTCGTGGGGTGCGCCGGCCGAGGGGCCCTGCTGGTTCAGGTAGGTGACCTCGAACCCCTCGCTCGATGCGCAGGAGGGCGTGAGCACGAACAGCCCCATCGAGGTGGTGCTGAGTGTTTCGTGCGCCCTGACCTTGCGTCGTAAGCCCCAGCTGGTTTCGGGGCGGCCACCGGCCTTGCATGTGGCAAAACCGTCGATGGAGTATTCGGCGCCCCTGGAGTAGCCGGCGGCCGCGGAGGTGACCGCGTAGGGCGCCGTGAACCCGACCTCGCCCTTGTAGCACGGGTAGAGCAGGAAGGCGGCGTTGCACGCTGCGCGGGGCTGGGGCAGGAGCGTGAGATGAATCGTCGCGTGCAGGCTGCGTGTCGGGTTGGACCGTCTCTCCTGTTCGACAACGCGCCTCGGCAGTGGTGCGGGGTGCGTGCCGGGCGGCTCGTGGATCGTGATGCTGCCGAGGGGCGTGGGTTGTGGCAGGCCGCCGGCGAAGTCGACGTATTCGACGGTGAACTTCACCGCCCGGTCGCCGCATGCCTCGGAGAGAACTCCCCCGACGGGTATCGTCACGAGCGCGCCGCGCGCGACGTCCGCCTGAGAGCTTCCTCCGGTGAGGCCGCGGCGGCAGGCCGGCGCCCTCACCGAGTAGTCCTCGTCGGCATTCGTGACGGGGTAGGGCGCGCGGAAGCTGATCTGCGCGCTCGTGATCACGTGGTTGTGGATCTGCAGGTGCGCGCGCAGCGGCTCGTGCACGATGGGCAGCGCAGCCGGGCGTGGTGGCGGCACTTCCGAGAGTCCGCATGAGGCCAGGCGCAGGTTGCCCCGGTCGACGCACGTCCGTCCCGCGTAGTCGTAGGTGATCGCGGTCAGCGCTCCGTTCGGGCTGGCCGGTCCGCTGTGGTTGCCAGGTTCGTCTCTGCCGACGGTCTCGCTGACGCTTCCCAGCGGCCTGCCGCTCGTGTAGCGCTGGACGATCAGATACGCGCCCAAACCCGGGAGCACGGGCTCAGTGTGGGTGTGTGAGCCTTCGCGGTAGGTGATGCTCACCGCGTGCACTCCGAGTAGCCCGAAGGAGATCTCGCGGCGGTCGGCGGGTACGCCGGCGCCCGGGCCAGGGCTCGTGGCCGCGCTGAGCTCGAGCCCCACGCTGTCGCCGGCGTAGATTTCTCCCGGGCTCGCGCAGTTTCCGGTCATCCATCCGGCAGCGTTCGCAAGGACGTCCGGGAGCGCGTCTGTCGGCAGCGGGTGGAAGCGCCCGTCGTCGTGAAACGCGCTGTCGACGCCGAGCTGTCCGAGCTGGTCGTCATAGACGCGGCCGATCTGCACGCAGATGAGGCCGCGCGTGGTGTGGACGATCCGCATTCCCCACGGCAGGCCGCCCGCCGGGTCTGGCGCTCGCAAGGGCAGAAGCCGCGCGCCGCCCGTCACCGGAATGCCCTCGCCGGCGGTGGCGATCGGAGCACGCACCGTGCCGACCGGCGAGCCCGTGAGGATCACTCCGGTCGCCGCGAGCGTGATCGCGGCGGTCGCGAGCACGAGCACGAGCGCGACGAGTGCGACGCGCACATGCGTCGATGCGCGGCGTCGCGGTGATGTACGCGCGAAGTGTGCGCCGAAGAACGCCCGCAGCCGCCCGGCGTGTCGGCGCCGCCCGGCGAGCACCAGCTCCTGCCCGAACCTGTCCATCGCGTCCATCGTCAGGCCTCCTTCATTCTCGTGCGGAGCTCAGCGAGCCCGCGGCTCACGCGCTTGCGGACCACCGACTCCGAGCACCTCAGGCGTCGGGCCAGCTCGTCGTACTCGGTTTCTTGGAGCACCCGTCCCTCGATCGCGCCGCGCTGCTCCGCTGACAGCCGCTCGAGCTCGAGCAGCGCAGCGCTTCCGTCCGCCGCCGCCGCCCGCTGCTCAACGCGCTCGATGTCCTCGTCGCTGAATACGAGCGGCTCGAGGCCCAGGCGCCTGCGCGCCCGGTCTTCGACCTGTCCGCGGCGGATCGAGTCCGCCATCTTGTGGTGTGCGATCGTGAACAGCCACGCGAGCGCCGAGCTCCGCCGCGGGCTGTAACGCGGCAGGGCCGACAGCGCCGCGGCGAACGTCTCCGCGGTCAGGTCAGCCGCGAGCTCGCGATCGCCCGTGCGCCGCAGGAAGAAGGCGAGCACGGCGTCCACGCGCCGCCCGTAGAAGCGCCCGAACGCCTCCGCGTCGCTCCTGCCCGCAACGAGAAGCGCCTCGTCAGCATGGTCATCGTCGACGCCCACAACCAGTACATCGTGAAGGCCCGCAGTTTGTGACGCGAGAGCGAGGCTTGTGACGCCCGTACCCGTGAGTGGTGGGAACGCCTCAGGTTTCGTCCATTCGATCCCATCCCAACCAACTCGACCGCTACGAGTTCATCTTCTCGGGAAGGTGTCGGGTGCGCGTCCAGCCTGAGGCTCGCCGTACGCGGCGTAGGCGTCGTCCGGTGATTCTGACTCGTCTTTGACGCCGGCCTCGTGGCGCACGGCGGTCGGCTCGACTGGATAGCGAGCGCTGCCCTTCTCCCTGCGCGCGCCGACGGCGAGCACGAGGGCAGCCTCGTCGCCCGCTGCGATGATCGTGTGCGGCGTTCTGGGCGGGCAGTGGATGAAGTCCCAGGCCTCGAGCGGTCGTTCGTGGCCCTCGATGACGAGGATGCAGCTGCCACGCAAGACCAGAAAGTCCTCCTGACCGGCCTCGTGGTGGTAGAGCGTCATCGGCTTGCCCGGTTGGAGCCAGTACAGGCCGATCCCGAGGTCATCGAAATGTGCCTCGCCCTCGCCACCGAACCGGCACACGGCCCGCATATCGTTGTGCAGCCAACGCGCATCTCGAGCGTTGACGACGAACCATCCTGCTGTTTGCGGAACACCTTCCTCGAGTCTCGCCTCGCTCACCAGCTCCAACTCCCAGATCGCCTGACCATCAACGACGCTAGCATCCGGAGCGATGTAAGTGCGATGCAGGCCCAGCGGCGGGCGGGAGCTGCTACCCGCGGCACGAGGCACGGGTTTGGATCGTTGGCGAGACCGCCGTCGACGCCGACGATGGCGAAGCTCGCGAACGGCGGCGGCGGCGAGGTTTCGCACTGCGGATAGGACAGGTCCGTAGCCGACTGTGCTCGGCGTCGCGCGCGCCGCCGCGGCGCCGGCCAACGCGGGCGCGATGGCGAGCACGGCGAACAGAAGCGCTGGAGCGAAGAGGCGCAGTGACGGCGAGGCGCTCAGGTGTGGCCGATCAACTCGACCTGGACCTCGCGAGGGTCGAGCGTCTTGCCGCACACGGCGCAAACGACCTCGGCATGTGTGCGCTGCCCGCATGGCGCGTGACGCAGGTGCAGTTGCTCTCCCCCGGTCGGCATGTGGACGTCCGCCCAGTGCAGGGCGGCGACGATCGTCCCGTAGAGATCGCGGCCCGCGTCGGTGAGAACGTACTCGTACCAATCGGGGTCTGTACGGTAGCGCCGCCGCTCGAGCAGGCCGTCGGCGACCAGCGCCTTGAGTCTCGAGGCGAGCACGTTGCGCGCGATGCCCAGGTTGCGGACCATCTCGCCATAGCGACGCACGCCGTAGAACGCCTCGCGCAGGACCAGGATCCTCCAGCGGTCGCCGAGCACGTCGGCGGCGCGCTCGATGCCGTCGGGACGGCGCGGGGGGTGGTTCTTGTCGGGCAACTGGTTTTCGCTCCCACATGGATCTGTTGCACAACCAGTTGCTCGATGGTACTACTGAACCCATGAACGACATGAGCAGCACTCAAACCGATTTCGCATTGCTGCGCTACACCGAACAGGGCCCGGTCGCGCGGATCACGCTCGACCGCCCGGAGAAGCGAAACGCGTTGTCGATCGCGCTGAGCGACGAGCTGATCGGCGCGTTCGACCGCGTCCAGACCTCGACGACCGTGAAGGTGCTCGTGATCCAGGGCGCCGGCGACACGTTCTGTGCCGGCGACGACATCAGCGAGATGTACAAATGGGGCGATGCCAACGGCGTCATGCGCCGCGCGCGCCTGTATCAGACGATGGCCAACGCGCTCGAGGAGCTCGACAAGGTCACCGTTGCCGCCGTGGACGGCTTCGCGGTCGGCGGGGGCCTGGAGATCACCATGGCCTGCGACTTCGTCGTGGCCACCGCGCGCGCCCGCTGGGGCATGCCGGAGGTCGACGTCGGCATCACACCCGGCTGGGGCGGCACGACCCGCCTGGCGAGGCTGATCGGCAGACGGATGACCAAGGAGGTCAATCTCCTCGGTGCCCTGCACCCGGCGGCGCGCGCGGTGCAGCTCGGACTGTGGAATCGCGTGGTCCCGGACGAGCGACTGGACGCGGAGGTGGACGCGCTGGTCGAGGTGCTCCTCTCAAAGAACCAGCAGGCGGTACGGCAGTTGAAGTTCATCATCAACCGCGGAGTCGAGGCGGATCTGTACACCGCACAGGGTTTCGAGGCGCTCTCGGCGGGACTCACGGGAGCGCTCAGCGGCGGCTGGCAGATACCCGACGCCGACGCCGGCGACGGCGTTCAGGCGTTCATGGACAAGGGCGCCAAATGGCAGCAGCGACGCGGGCTGGCGCTCGAATTCTGGTCCGACGGGCCCGATGTCGCATCGGGGCAACCCGTCGCGGGGTCGTGATCGGGGCCGCGGCGCGCGGTCGGCTGCTCATCCGATAGCGGGGCGTGCGATCAACCCGGCGGGAGCTCCGCGATCGCGGCCATCGCCGCGTTGCGCCCCGGGATCCCGCTGACGCCTCCCCCCCGTCGGGCGCCGGCGCCGCAGAGCAGCACGGCGCGCTCGTCCGTCCCCACCCCCCAACCGCCGACCTCCTCCTCCGAGCACGCGAACGGCCAGGAGAGGTCGCGGTGAAAGATGTGCCCTCCCGGCATCCGCAGCTCCTGCTGCAGATCCAGCGGGGTGCGGATCTCGAGGCACGGCTCTCCCTCGGAGCTGGTCAGCAGGCAGTCCTCGATCGGCTCGGCGAGGACGCTGTTCAGCGAGCGCAGGATCCCGTGCAGCGCCGCCTCGCGCGCGCCGTCGGGATCCCCGGCGAAGATCCGCGCGGGGGTCTGCAGGGCGAAGACCGTGAGCGTGTGCACCCCTGCGGCGCTCAGCTCTGGGCCGAGGATGCTCGAGTCGGTGAGCGAATGGCAGTAGGCCTCGCAGGGGATTGGGACGGGAACCGCGCCGGTGGCGGCCTGCGCGTGCGCCACGTCCAGCTGCGAGGCGAGCTCGTTGGCGTGGAAGGTGCCCGCGAATGCCCGCTCGGGCTCCACCGCGGGATCCTTCGGGCGTGGCAGTCGCCGGAGCAGCATGTTGAGCTTGACCTGAGCGCCCTCCGGCGGCTGTTCGCCCGTCGGCGTCCGGCCGAGCAGACGCTCGAGCTCCCGGGGTGCGGCGTTGACGAGCACACGGCGCGCCCCGACGGCGCGCTCGCTGTCGCCGTCGCGATAGCGCACCCCCACCCCGGCCCCGGCGGGCTCGATCGCAAGCACCTCGCTGTCCGTCAGCAGCTCCGCGCCGGCCGCGCCGGCCGCACGGGCGAGCTCCTCGACGATCCTCCCCATCCCCCCGAGCGGCACCTGCCATTCGCCACTGCCGCGCCCGATCACGTGGTAGAGGAAGCAGCGGTTCTGAAGCAGGTCCTCCCCGCTGGCACGGGCGAAGGTCCCGATCAGGCCATCGGTCAGCGCCACCCCGGCCACGAGGTCATCGTCGAAGGTCTCCGCCAGCACCTCGCCCAGCGGCCGCTCGAAGATCGCCTCCCAGGCGCGATCATCGCCCACCAGCGCGCGCAGCTGCGCCCGTGAGCGCAGCGGCTCGGTCAGCGTCGGGAAGACAGCCTGCGCGACGCGGCCGGTCATCGCGTAGAAGCGCTCCCAGCCCGCGTGATCGTGCTCGCCGCCGGTGATCTCGCGGAAGGATCGGCGCGTCCCGATCGGGTCGCCATCGTCGACGAGCAGCCCGCGTCTGCCCTCGGCCCGCGGGTCGGGCGTGTAGGAGGAGATCCGACGCCGGAGAAGCCGCACGCCCAGCCCGAGCTCGCGCACGATCAGCTCGGGCAGGAGGCTGACCAGATACGAGTAGCGGGACAGCCTCGCGGGCACCCCCGCGAAGATCTCCTCCGAGACGGCTGCCCCGCCGAGCGAGGAGCGGCGCTCGAGCAGCAGGCAGGAGCGGCCGGCGCGTGCCAGGTAGGCGGCCGCCACCAGACCGTTGTGCCCGCCGCCCACGATGACGGCGTCATAGCTGCCACGCCGAGCGGTCATCCGCGCGCGAGTATCGCAGCGCGGGTCGCGCTCAGCCGCAGCGCCGGTCGCGCTCAGCCGCCGATCGTCCTGTCCAGCAGCGCGAACAGCTCGGTGAAGTGCCGCTCGGCCGCCGCCTCGTCGTAGGCGGCGGTGTCGCTCATCGTGTAGCCGTGGGCAGCCCCTTCGTAGAGCTCTGCGCGGTAGCGCACCCCGGCGTCGTCGAGAGCTTGCGCGAGCGCAGCCATGTGCTCGGGGGTCATGCTCTGGTCGTTGTCGGCGTGGCCGAAGTAGAGCTCGGCGGAGATCTCGCCCGCGCTGAGGTGCGGGCTGTCCTCGTCGTCGCTCACCAGCCCCCCGGCGTGGAAGGCGGCGAGCGCAGCCACGCGCTGCGGGTAGGCGGCGGCGATCCGCCAGCCGACGCGCCCGCCCATGCAATAGCCGGTGATGGCGAACGGCGAGCTCGAAACCTCCTCCAGGTTGTCGAGGTAGGCTGCCCCGTCGCTGGCGATCCGCTCGGGTGTCAGCTCGGCCATGGCAGGTCTCAGCCGAGCGAAGAACGGGTCCCGCTGTGCGGGGTCCTGCAGATCGGGCATCGCCATGCTCGATGCCCGGCCGGCGCGATAGAGGACGTTGGGGGCGAGCACGACGAAGCCCCGGTCGGCGATGCGGTCGACCATCTCCTCGATCCTCGGGCGCAAACCGAAGGCGTCCATGAGGAACAGCACGCCCGGATGGCTCCCATCCTGCCCGGGCGGACGCGAGAGGTACGCGTCCGCGACGCCGTCGTGAGTGCTGATGTCGATCTTTTCGCCGTTCATCGCCGCCCGCTCCCATCGTCGTCGATCGCGACGGGCATGTCGCTTGGGCGGGGACTCCTGCGCATCCACACGACCGTGGCGCCCCGGGCCGGTATCAGCGTGCGGTGAGACCACCGCATCCGCTCGCCGCGGCGTCCTCGCCAGCCGTCCGGCGCCCGCGGCTCGAGCTCAGCGAGCAGCGTCCGCAGGATGAGCTTGACCTCCAGCACCGCGAGCGACGCGCCGATGCAGCGGCGGATTCCGCCTCCGAACGGTATCCACGAGTACGTCTCCGGTCCATTCCGCAGGAAGCGCTCGGGCTTGAACGCCGTCGGATCTTCATACACGCGGGGGTTGCGGTTGGTCCCGTAGACCGACACCGCCACCGACGTGTCGGCTGGCAGCAGGAACCGTCCAACCTGCAGCTCCTGCGTGAGCTTCCGCACCACCAGTCCCTGAGGCGGTCTGACGCGCAGGGTCTCGTTGATCACCGCGGTCAGGTACTCATCGCCCCCGCCTTCGCTGTGCGCGTCGATCTCCGCAACCAACCGCGCCAGCTTGTCTGGATGGCGCACAAGACGCTCGATCGCCCATGCCACCGTCGTTGCCGTCGTCTCATGACCGGCCAGCAGCAGCGTGACCAGCTCGTCCCGCACTTCTTCGTCGGTCATCTGCACGCCGTCCTCGTCGCGTGCCACGAGCAACATGGACATGATGTCCGAGCGACGCTCCAGGTCGCTCTGCTCGCGCCGGTTCTCGATCTCGGCGTAGATCTGCGCATCCAGGCGGTCCAGCCCACGTCCGATCTCGCCCGTCGGGCGCTCCTGGCTCCTGCCGCCGACGAGCGCCCGAAGCCCCGCAACCACTTGTTTCGGCGCCATCAGCGAGACGATCGTCGCCTGCATCGCGTTCATGCGCTCGGCCTCCACGCCGAACACCGCCCCCATGACCACCTCCAGCGTGATCAGCCGCGCGTGCCGCTGCATGCGCATCGGCCTGCCCACCGGCCAGCTGCCCATCGCTCGCCGGGTCGCATCCACGATCACCCGCTCGTGCGTGCGTAGGTGCTCGCCGTGAAACGGGGGAAGCAGCAGCTTGCGCTGGCGCATGTGCTCGGGGCCCGTCAGCACGCTCACCGAGTTGGGCCCGAGCACACCCACCGGCGCCCCTGCGCCTCCCGTGGGCTTCGGCGCAACCTCCTCCGGCGCCGTCAGCAACATCTTCACAGCCTGCGGGTCACTGAAATGAACAAGCTGAATCCCGCCCGCGAACCTCATCGTGAACGTGTCCCCGAACCGCCGCGCGCAACGGTTCATCAGCCACGCAGGCGCCACTCCCCACGCAAGCGCCTGCACGATCGGTGGCATGTTCAGTGCCGGAGGCAGCAGCGGTTCCTTGGGCGCCGCCCGCAGTCCCTCCTCGGTAGGCGGTCCCGACGAGGCCGTTTGCGCTGCCGCGGTCATTGCATGATCCCAGTCATCGCGCAATGGTACCGGCCACCCTGCACATCCAGATCTTCCACCAGGGAGCCGGCGGCTGGTCAGCGCGATGCCAGGAACTCGCGTATGTGGCGGTTGACGAGGTCGGGGTGCTCCTCCGCGACCCAGTGGGTCGCGCCGTCGATCTCTTGGAAGAGGAGCTCGGGGACGTATTTCTCGAGCCCCTCGTGTGCCGGCGGGCGCGTGTAGAGATCGGCGGTCGGGTAGATCACGAGCGTCGGGGTGCTGACGAGCAGCGGCGTGACCTCCGGGGCATAGTTCCCGCGCGCGGGCGTGCCGTCCTGTGGTGGGCCGAGGCCCTCGCGTTGATACCAGCGCAGCATGCCGTCCACGGCATCCGGCTGGCGCCAGCTCTGCGAGTATTGGTCGAGGTCTTGCTCGTCGATGAACGGCTGATCGAGGGTGGCGCGAAGCGCGGCGAAATCGTCGTGAGAGATGAGCGGCCCGATCTCCGGACGGCGCAGACCGAGGAGGTACTGGCTCGCCTGCTGCTGTTCAGCGTCCTCCCGCAACGCGCGGTCGAACGTCGCTGGGTGTGGCGTGGCGAGAATCACCAGGGCGTCCAGCAGCTGCGGATGGTGCAGGGCGAAGCTCCACGCGGTCGCGGCGCCCCAATCGTGTCCGACGAGCACGAAACGCTCGTAACCGAGATGCGCCGCGAGCTCACGGACGTCGCGTGCGGCGGGCCACGCGCCGTATTCGTGCACGTGCTCGGGCTTTGATGAGAGGCCATAACCGCGCAGGTCGGGCGCGACCGCGAGATGATCCGCGCCGAAGTGCTGGAGCTGGTGGCGCCACATGTACCAGCACTGCGGGAAGCCGTGCAAGAACATCATCAGCGGGCCACACCCGGTGCGTGCGTAATGCAGGCGCACGCCGCCATCCAGATCCGCGTAGTCGTGCTGGACCTTTGGAGAAGCAGGTGGCTCGGGCCGCGACATCGCCCGGATTGTGGAGGCCCGGGCGGCCGATGTCTGGCGCGAATCAGACGGCAAATCGGACTCGTCGATGGCCGAAAACCGCTACCTGCTCGGGTCATACTGCGAGGGATGACCTCTGAGTTCGACGCTCGATACCGTGCGTTGTGCAGCCGCGACCGTCGCTTTGACGGACGCTTCTTCGTCGCCGTGGCCTCCACCGGCGTCTACTGCCGCCCGAGCTGCCCGGCGATCACACCCAAGCGCAGGAACGTGCGCTTCTATCCGACCGCCGCGGCCGCGCAGAGCGCCGGCTACCGCGCGTGCCTGCGCTGTCAGCCGCACGCCGCGCCCGGATCGCCGCAGTGGAACCAACGGGGAGACCTCGCCGCTCGTGCGATCGCGATGATCGCCGACGGAGTCGTCGACCGCGAGGGGGTCACGGGTCTCGCACGCCGCCTGTCCTACAGCGAGCGGCACGTACACCGCCAGCTGCTGGCAGAGCTCGGAGCCGGACCGATCGCGCTCGCCCGCGCGCAGCGCGCGCAAACCGCACGGCTGCTGATCCAGACCAGCAGCGTGCGCCTGATCGACGTCGCGCACGCCGCAGGCTTCTCGAGCGTCCGTCAGTTCAACGACACGATCAAGGCCGCATACGGACGAACGCCCACCGAGCTACGCCGCAAAGCCGAACCGGCAATGGAGAGCTCCGGCCGCTCGGACGCGCTCACTGTGCGACTGGCCTACCGGGCGCCAATCGACTGGCAGCATATGCTGCGCTTCCTCGCGAACCGCGCCGTCCCGGGCGTCGAGGAGACCACCGACATCGCCTACAGACGCACGCTGCGCCTGCCACGGGGATACGGAGTCGCGGAGGTCGCCCCGGTCAACGGCCACATCGAGTGCAGGCTCCGACTGCAGGACCTTCGGGACCTGACCGCCGCGGTGCAGCGCTGCCGACGGCTCCTGGACCTCGACGTCGACACAAACGACGTAGAGGAGCACCTGCAAGCAGATCCGCTGCTCGCGCCCCTCGTGCGCAAGACGCCAGGGCTGCGCGTACCGGGCGCGGTCGACGGCGCCGAGCTCGCAATACGCGCCGTCCTCGGCCAACAGATCTCGGTGGCAGCCGCACGAACCACCGCCGCCCGGCTGACCAGTCAACTCGGCGAAGCGCTGCCCGCAGCCGACGGCACCCTCACCCACCTGTTCCCATCGGCGCAGGCGATCGCCGACGCGGACCCGGAAGCGCTCCCCGGTCCACGCAGCCGCCGCCGGACGCTCCACTCCCTCAGCGCCGCACTCGCGAGCGAGGAGATCGTCATAGACGCCGGAAGCGACCGCGAGGAGGTCCGATCCCAGCTGCTTCCGATCGCCGGCATCGGAAGCTGGACGATCGACTACATCGCGATGCGCGCGCTCGCGGACCCCGACGCGTTCCTTCCCACCGACCTCGCAGTCAAGCGCGCCCTCGCCGAGCTCGGCCAGCCGACAGCAGCGAGACACATCGCCGCGCTCGCCCAGCGCTGGCGACCGTGGCGCGCGTACGCGCTTCAGCACCTATGGGCCGCAAGCGGGTCGTCCGGTCGGGCCCCGATCGACGGGCGTCGAGGCCGTCCGCGTGGTATTTGATGCTGCATGTCTCCGAGCGACGAAGCCCTGCTCGACAACCCGGCGTACGCGGCGCTGTGCGGGCCTCACGCGCGGTTTGCGCAAGTGCGTGGGCGGGCGCGCCGCTATCCGGTCGACGTCGCGCCGTTCCTCGCTCTGCCCTCGCTGCCGTCGGCACAGGACTGGCGGGACGCCGCCGGTCTGGTTGCGCCGGGCAGCTACGCGGCCGTCCGGCACCGCGCCGCCGAGCTACCCGACGCCTGGCAGGCGGTCCAGACGTTCGATCTGGTGCAGATGATCGGCGAGCGGGTCGCCGGGGTCGATTGCGCGGAGGCGATCCCGCTCGGTGCCGCCGACGTGCCCGAGATGCTCGAGCTCGTCGCCCAGACCGAACCGGGGCCATTTCTGACGAGGACTGTCGAGCTTGGCGATTACCTGGGGATCCGCCGCGACGGCGTGCTCGTCGCGATGGCCGGCGAGCGCTTTCAGCTGGACGGCTGGACCGAGATCAGCGCCGTCGCCACCAAGCCCGACCATCGCGGCCGGGGACTGGCGTCTCGGCTCGTCGGAGCCTTGACAGCGGGCATCCAGCTCCGGGCGCAACGCGCATTCCTGCACGTCCTCGCCACCAACACCGGAGCGATCCGGCTGTACGAGGAGCTTGGCTTTCGCATACGGCAAACGGCGACGATCACCGTCGTCACGCGCGAGCCGCTGTGATCAGGATCGAAAAGCGCCCGGTCACGCGCCGCAACTAGAGTGACCGCCACGGACATCGCCACCACGACTTCAGGAGTGAACATGACCGGCTCTTCCACCCAGGGAATCAAGACCGTGCTGCATCCCGTGTCCGACCTGGCGAAGGCCAGGGCGGTGTACACCGCCCTGCTCGGCGTACCGCCGCAGGCCGACGGGTCCTACTACGTAGGCTTCGACGTCGAGGGCCAGCACATCGGGTTGGTGCCTGGCGGCGGACCGCAGGGCATGACCTCGCCGGTGGCCTACTGGCACGTGCCGGACATCGAGGCGAAGCTGGCCGAGGTGACCGCCGCGGGTGCCACCGTGAAGGAGCCCGTGCGCGACGTCGGTGGCGGCCGCCTGGTGGCCACCTTCACCGACCCCGATGGCAACGTGCTGGGGCTGCTCCAGGACCCGTGAGCGACGACGCTCGCTCCCGCGATGAGCGTCGTCGCGACAGCGAGCATCGGGGTACGGACACGCGATGAGCATGGCCACGAGGACGGACACGTTCACCGGCGTCTCCGGCTCGGGCAAGAGCTCGCTGGTTCTCTGAAGTCGGCACGCCGCCCCGAGGAGCCGGGCGTGAAACCGTCCTGCAACATGGTGCGAAATAGTTCAGTAGATAGCTGCGTATCTGTATAGTAAGGCTATGCCCGAAACGAAAGCCTTGACCGGGACAAGCCCACGAGGACGCTACACCCGACGCATCGTCGACGACGAACTGGACGAGCTGATCGCTGGCCTGCCGGCGATTGCGCTCGAGGGCCCGAAGGCAGTCGGGAAGACGGCGACGGCACTGCAGCGTGCCGCGACGGTCTACCGTCTCGACGACGACGCGGAGCGCTCGATCGCACAGGCCGACCCGTCGCGATTGATCCGCGGCGAGCGCCCGGTACTCATCGACGAGTGGCAGCGCCTGCCTGAGGTCTTCGACCGAGTGCGCCGCGCGGTCGACGAATCGGCGCCCTCCGGAAGCTTCCTGCTGACAGGCTCGGCCTCCCCGACCGATCCGCCAACCCATTCGGGGGCAGGCAGGATCGTGCAGGTGCGCCTACGCCCGATGACGCTCGCGGAGCGCGGCCTCGACACACCGACAGTGAGCCTCCGAGCGTTGCTGGATGGGGAGCGAACACCTGTCGACGGCCAGACGAGCGTCGACCTGGAGGACTACGTCGAGGAGATACTCGCGTCCGGCTTTCCCGGACTGCGCGGTCTCCCCGAGCGCCTCGCGCGGGCGCAACTGGACGGCTACATCGACCGCATCATCGATCGCGACTTCGACGAACTCGGGCGCAAGGTGCGTCGGCCAGGAACTCTGCGCAGCTGGATGCAGGCGTACGCAGCGGCTACCTCCACGACGGCCTCCTACGAGAAGATTCGCGACGCGGCGACAAGCGGTCACGGCGATAAGCCCAGCCGAGCCACGACACAGCCCTACCGGGACGTACTCGAACGACTCTGGATTCTCGACCCGGTCCCCGCGTGGCTGCCGACACGCAGCCGACTCGCGCGCCTCTCGGCGCCGCCGAAGCACCACCTCGCCGACCCAGCTCTCGCGGCTCGCCTGCTCGGCGCGGACGCAACGACATTGCTGCACCCGAGCGACACCGCTGCACCCATCACGCGTGAAGGCACCTTGCTCGGAGCCCTATTCGAGTCGCTCGTCACGCTCTGCGTGCGCGTCTACGCACAAGCCGCGGAGGCGCGTACCAGCCACCTACGCACCTGGAGCGGCGACCGAGAGATCGACCTCATCGTCGAGCGCGGACACAAGGTGCTCGCCGTCGAGGCAAAGCTCGGCCCGACACCCGACGAGCGAGACGTGCGCCACCTCAACTGGCTCCGTGACGCGCTCGGCGACGAACTCGCCGATGCAATCATCATCACGACCGGGACGACGGCATACAGAAGAGCAGACGGAATAGCCGTCATACCCGCAGTGCTCCTAGGGCCGTGACAGCAAACGAGCGCCTCTGGCTTGCTAGAGCCAAATCAGTTCGGCCAGATTCGCTCGGATTGGTACGAAAATTGGTACGAGACCAATGTTGTGAGGAATCGGCCAGCAGGGTGCGCCGTTCAATGCGGCTCGGTTGGGGGCGCATCCGTCACCGGAGACTGCTGGGAGTCGCCGTTATCGCACTTTCTTGAAGTCGTCTCCAGCGGGCATCCAGACCTCAATACCCTCGTGGGCGATCCGGTCGAGGATCTGCTCTTTGGGCCGGTTCGTCAAGAAGAGCGCGATACGAGGAGCGTGAGCCACGCTGCCTTGGTCGGCTGCGATCATGTCGCGCACCTTCCCAAGTTGGTTGAGCAGCCGATCAACGCGCGCCAAAGGCAAAGTCGACTTCGCCTCAATCGCGAGCACCTGACCGTCCTGCGGCAACAAAATCGACGCCTCTGTCGTCTCGTTTTTGACGGGGCACCTCTCGCAGGCCCCAACCCTGCCGCACGAGCCATTGAGCAATCATGCGCTCTAGTTGGTACGCGTTTTCTGCGGACGCGACTACCTCCTGCGCCCGTTTCTCGGCAGAGAGAGGACGCAGCGTCGGTTCCGGGTCCTCAACGAGCGCGTCCAACACCCCTGCCTTCTCCTCCTTGGACACGTCTCGCGTCTTGCGCTCGATCTCCGATAGGAACAGCTTGAAGCCGGTCGCGTTGAACTCAAGCTGCCCCACCACACGGGGCAGTACGACACCGAGCACGATGAGGGCAATGCCGCCGACGGCGAACACAGGGGCGACCACGCTCCCGGCGACCGCTGCTAGCGCGACCAAGGCGACCCCTGACGCGAGCAGCACCCAGCCGCCGTGCACGGTGAGCCATGCCGAGCTGTCTTGCTCCTTCGCCTTCGCCTGGGGCACCAGATCTTCGGTCCTGTCGTCGTGGTCCAACGCGCACCGCGTAGCGTCCCAGAGTAATCCTCTCGCGCACGGCAAGAGCCCAACATGAGGGTCGGGCGGAGCCGGGTGGACGAGCACCGGTCACGACACAACCAGACTGCGGACCATGCAGCGGACAAAAGGCTTGAGTGCTCGGTCGGACCACTGTGCCCCCGCGCGCGAACTCCCGCTCTGGGACACCTTAGTTGCGTCTAGCTGGATTTCTTGGATGCTTTGGCTGCGCTGCTTGAGCGCACGGTCATTGTTGTCGCGGGCCGGCCTGAGGGGAACCGCCCGGCCGTGCTGCGGCGCACGGAGACGCCACCGCTTCGCACCTGTGAACTCGCCTTTTTGATTGCAGCCTTGCGCGCTTCGACATCTGCCATGTCTTCTCCTCGGTTGCCTCCTACTCGCTGCCTGTAGCTTCGCCATCCTCTCGGACGGAATCGTCTGCCGCCTCCGTGTGCTCGGCAAAGTGGTCGAGCGCTAGCACCTCCTTGATGCGGTACTCCCGGGGCTCGGGTCGAAACTGCGAGAGCCCGGCGTCCACGAACACCGGGAATGCCTGCTTCTTGACGAAGTCGCGCTTGCGTCCGGCGTCATCCTTGCGACTGGCGTGTCCGAGCCGCTCGCGCCCGGCGGCGTCGAACATCTCCAGATACCGGCGCGGGGCGACCCCGACGAATGGCTCGGATGCGACCTTGCTCGGGTCTCGCTCGAACTGCGCGATCGTTGCTGAATCGGCGTGCAGCTGCTCGGCACGACTCTTGGTGTATGGCTCGATAAAGACCACTCGCGCAATGCCCGCTCCGATCAGATGACGCGCACAGTTGTGGCAGGGGAATGTCGTCGAGTGGAGCGTCGCGCCTGCCACGGACACGCCTCGCAGCGTGGCGTCGAGGATCGCGTTCATCTCAGCGTGCCCGGCTCGGCCGAACTCGGTTAGGTCCTTGACTCCGCCCTCCCACAGCTCGCCTGGAAGCGCCTCGCGCAGCTGTGCCCGCAACGCTTGCAGGGCCTCCAGCGCCTGCGAGCCTTCCGTAGCAAGGATCTCCGCCAGCTCGCGTACTCTGGCATCGACCCGCTCACTGAGCTGCTGCGCGAGTGCGTCAAGGTGCTTACGGTTGGTGTCGATCTCGCCGATCTCGAAGTCGCGGTTGCCTACCCCGTCCTCCTCCCAGTGCGATCCGCCGAGCGCCTTGGGCACCTCATTGCATCCGACCGCGACGATTGATCCCTCGGGTGTAACGATCGCCGCACCGACCTGACGGCTGTACTCCGACGAGCGCATTGCAGCCCCGGCCGCCAGGAACTGACCCTGCTCGTCGCGCGTCGGCGTCCTAAATGGCGAGCCGAAAAGGATCTCCAGCGTGCGCTGGATATCCTCGCGGGCGATGTCACGACTCCAGCCACGGATGAAGGCCGATCACACCTAGAGCGGGACGGCTGGTCAGTGAAGGCCGAGGTCGCCTTCTGTGACCTCGTGGCAGAGCGAGAAGGCGAGCGGCTCTACATCGAGGCTAAGGGACGATCGTCTGACGCGGGGACCGATGCCGACATCCTGTACGGGCAGCTACTCCGACGGATGCCAGTGGACGAGGACCAATCGGCGCGATTCGTCGTGGTTGTCCCGATGACATGGCGAAAGCTACACTCCGGGTGTCTCGACGCGTACGGGCGGCGCTTCGTATCGAAGTGTTCACGGTAGACGAGGCTGGGCTCGTGAACGGGCCTCACGACTGAAGGGTTGTCGATGCCGAAGGGCGACTACGCGAACACCGAGGCGGTAGCTGTCCGCATCGTGCAAGAGGCCGAGGCGGCAAAGGGCTGGACGGCGACTGGCCTCCTGTCGCAGCGAGCCCAGCATGACGAAGGATGCGACCTCCTGAGCACCCCGCCGGACGGCGGTGAACCGCACCGGATCGAGGTCAAGGCGTGGGGTGAGTCGCTACTCGGGCCCGACGGAACATTCCGCTATCCAGCGGACGTCAATCACGAGCAGCTCGAGCGGGCACAAACCGACCCGAATTGGCGTCTCGAGATTGTGGCCAACATCGCGGCCGTGCGAGCGGGGACAGGGAGCGCCGAACGGCTCACACTGACAGGCCCCGAGGTTGCGGAGCGCGTTGTCGGTTGGCGATATCGCGTACCGCTTGATGGCCTCACCGAGCGCGTCGTCTAGTCTCGCCACCCTGCTTGAGCATGCTCCTCGGACCCTACATGTTGAATGTGCCAGTGCGAATCATCGGGCCACGTTTCGATCCAAGCGCCGGCGTGGCTCCATTGAAAGCCAGTGCCCCGGGTTGAGTGGAGCCTCCATGGTCTCGGAGCGGTTCAATGCCCCGCCCTGGGCGGAAGGCAGGCGCCCCCAGCCGGCTCTGTCGCCGCACCCTCAAGAGGGAGCCACGGACTGGGGGTCCTCGTGAAGCGCGATCAGCATCTCGTGCTGCTTCTTGTCGAGCCAGCCGGTGACCATCGTCCCGCGCTTGCACCGCCGATCGCTGCACACGGTCATCATCGTGTCGGGCGGCAGCTCGGGTAGCCGCGGCACCATCAGCGTGACGCCCTCGCCCTCGCTCAGCACTGTGCTGTTCGGCACGACGCGGTGATACGCGCCGTCGCGGCGCATCCATAGTCGCAGCAGCATGCCGAGCTTCACTTCGTCGAGGCGGATCCTGCGATCTCTTCCCACACGACGTGGCACGGGCGCATCCGTGGCATTGCCGTGTCGCACTGGCTGGCTCGTGGCACTCACCGCTGGCTCGGTCATCTCCAGAGCCTGCGCCACACCCCTGCACGCCCGAGCGCGCGCCCGAGGATGATGTTCTTCGCTCGACGACCCGCGTAGCCCTTGCGCACCGCACGACCACTCGCGGAGAGCCGAGCCGCTCTGTACAGCGCCGACGTCAGCGACGTTCGCCGCGCCATTGCTTTCTCCCTTCGTCAGGCGTCTTGAAGCCGCATCGTATCGCTCCGCTTTCGCGCCGCTGGGGCACCTTGATCGCCCCCGCATGGCAGAACAGTGAGATGCGGTCGGCATGCGTCCGCCCACCTTTGAAGACAGTCGTTCACAATGCTGAGATGGAGGACGGGGCCAAGCAGCAGGCGGAGATACCACCATCGCCCATGAGCGCAGAGGAGGCCGAAGCGCGAGCGCGAGCGGCAAACATCTTCGTCGTCGGGCTCACTGGACCCTTCGGATCTGGCTGCACCACAGCTGCGCACGCACTTACGCAGGACTCTCCGCCGTTCACCAGCGTCAAGCTGTCCGACGTCCTGAGAGGGATCGCCGGAGAGGATGGAGGGCGCGGCTCTCTACAGGACCTCGGGAATGAGCTACGACAGAACGAGGGACACCACGCGCTCGTCATTCGCGGCCTCGCACCGCTGCTGGCGCAGGATCCGCCTCCGCCACGCATCGCTATCGACGGTATCCGCAACCTAGGCGAGGTGCGCTGGCTACAGCACGCCCTTGGCGACCGCTTCGCCCTCTTCGCCGTCACTGCTGATCCCCAGGAGCGCTACGCGCGGCGGCGCGACAAGGGCCAGTCCCCCGAAGACTTCAACACGCTCGATCTGCGCGACCAGGGCGAGGAGGAGGACTACGGACAGCAAGTCAACCGGTGCGTCGACTACGCCGACGTTCTTATCCCGAACGGACCGCTCGATGAGTACGAAATCGAGAGCGTTTTCGGGACGAAGGTGCGGGACTTCGCCGCCCTCGTGGATGGACGTGCGGCACGCTATGCGACCCCGGACGAGATGCTGATGCACGTGGCGTACAGCGCGGGCCACGGCTCGAAGTGCCTCAAGCGTCAAGTCGGAGCGGTGATCGCGCTCGGCGCCGAGCCGCTCGCCAGCGGCTACAACGAGAACCCCAACGGACTCAAACCCTGCATCGAACAGTTCGAGGCTTGCTACCGGGACATCGTGCGCCATGAGCAGTACGAGCAGCTCGCGACCGCCGGTGCGAAATGTCCCTACTGCGGCGAGGCTATGCAGCACAAGCTGCTACCGCCCTGGCGCTGCCCAGCGTGCAACAGGAAGCTCGACGACGCCTTCTTCCCTGATCGCGCGATGAAATGGTGCACCGCGCTCCACGCCGAGGAGCGCGCGATCATCAACGCAGCAGGCAAAGACCTCGGCAAGGCCACGCTGTACTCGACCACGTACCCATGCACGCTGTGTGCCGAGAAGATCATTCATTCAGGCATCCGCGACGTCGTGTACGTAGAGGCATATCCCGACGTCCACGCGCAGGTGCTCTTCATCAAGGCCGAGGTTGCTACACGCCGATTCGAGGGCGTGCGATCACGCAACTTCGAGCGTTATTTCGCCCCTATCCAGCCGAAGATGGAGCAGGCCGGCGAGGCGAAGATCCGGAAGATCGTCGGCCTCCCATGATGCTCAGCAGTGCTGAGAAGCGCCCTGCGATGACTCCGAGTCCGTCGCGGACTCCTCCGACCAATCGCTAAGAATCTTTGCGAAGTAGCCGTCGGGCAAGATCCCGACCGAACCGCTCGCGCCCACGACGACAGCGCTCGCGCCCACGACGACAGTGTTCTCGTTCTCGTCCTTGTGCTTGCCCATTGATCCCCCTTGTGGGTCTTCGATCCTGGCGAAAAGGTCGCTGCTAACGGATGGAGTGTGCTTTCGGCTGACCATCATTTTCGTTCTGCCGGAGATACCTTCCCACGGTGATCGGACGCTACTACTTCCAAGAAGTACTCGCAGCGGACGCTACCCGTTGCCCGCAAGCGGTCGCACCGCTCGACGGATGTTCGCACCTGCGTTCACAGCCGAGCGGCTTATGCTGCGGCGGCACTCGCGGCGTGCTGGGTGGCTGCGATCAGCCGCCACCACAACGTATGCAGATGCGCCATGCGCTCATCCTCGGACCAGGTGGCAGAGGTCATGACGTCCCACCCGTCGCTGTCGAGAAGCACATTGCCGGGTAGCGGCACGCCCGCGGTGTCGCGCGGCTCGCGGGCGGCGCCCCAGGCGATCGTCAGCGGGTCGGTGTCGTGCTGCTTGACGCGGACACGGATCGCCGCACGGCGGGTGCCATTGCCCTCCCAGTGGTAGAGGTCGAACGCCGACAGGACGGAGTGGTCGACCTGCTCGGCGCGCTGGATGAGGGAATCTAGGCTCTGGATCCTGGTGGAGTAACGGGCCTCCTTCATGTTCGTGACGAACTCGCCCACGTCAGGATCGCGGGGGCCGCCGCAAACACGTTCGCTGTTGGGGTGCGCGACGGCGACTTCGCCGCCGGAGCCGAGGGCGCGTGCGAGCTCGCGGATCTCCTCATGGCGTGTGTCGTCGTCGAGCAACGCAAACGGTGTGATGCTCCACCGCTCCTCGTTCGGCGGCAGCCGGGCGACCCATTTGTGGACCTGGTCGAGGTCGGTGGCGTGACGGATCTCGACCATGACGTGTGCGCGGGTGGGGTGTGTGTCTCTGCGGACGTGGAAGACGACCTGGGGGCGGCTCATCATGTACTCGCCGTTGCGGAAGCGATAGCGGTGGTTGTAGGCCAGTATCCCGGACCACTCCCAGTCGGGGATCGTGCTCGCCTCGATAGAGCAGAGGCTCGATTCGTTCGCGCCGAGCGGGCTGTGCAGATGCGCTTCGGCGAGCTCGTGAAGACGGTCGCAGGCGGTGTCGGGCGCGCCGAGCTCAAGGCGCTGTGGTTGTACGCCGCTGGGTGACATGAGCAGCCCGCCGACGGCGGGGGTGATCATGTCGAGGAACGTGCTCAGCCGGCGTGTTGCGGCCGGCGGGAGCCAGACCCGGCCTGCGATGCTCGCCATCCCGGAATGCTCGCCGGCGTAGGCGACGAGGCCGGCGGCCGCGTAGAAGCGTCGAGCACCGGATAGTGAGGTGCGCGGGTGCGAGACCGTCTGGGCGATCGTGTGCGGTGTCGGGTAGGTGCCCTTCACGCTGCCTCCCCCCAGCGGTCGGCGAACAGGGTCAGCGACTGGAAGGAGAGTCCCCGCGCGTCGATGGAGCCGGGGAGCCGCCCGACTTCGCGCTTTCGCGAGCGTTCGGCCTGCTCTCGCCAGCGGTCGACGATGGCCATGTAGCGGTCTCGCTTGACGGCCGAACACACGACCCGGTCGAAGTTGATCCGCCACTCCCACGCGACTTCCATCAAAGCCATGAAATCCTCGTCGTGTTCGAGGTCGTCGCGCAGCCACAGCGTGGTAGTCCTCCCCGCACGGAACGCGAGCATCCCGACCGCGACCTGCAGTGGCGGCGCGGAACGCGACCAGACCCCTGAGCGCTGCTCAAACGGTGGCCAGTAGAACTTGGTGCTGGGTTTCTCCGCGAGGCAGTCTGCGAGACCTACCAGGGTGTCGGGGCCGAGGACAAGCACCTGACGGGGCCGTAGGCCGCGGGACAGGCCCTCCTGCAGGATCGTGCCGAGGCCGTCGGAGTGCTTGCCCGGGTCAAAGGGCATGGCGTCGTAGACGAGCAGCCCGGTGTTTGTCGCAACGAGGTCCTCGGCGAGCTCCTGCACGGTCGGGGCGAGCCGGACAAGCTTGCGGGACAAAAGGGCGACCTCTTCGCGTGCCTTCCCGGGCGCCAGGGGATGGCGAATCTTCGCCTCGCCGATGATTCCTTCGTGGCGACCGAGCTGCGGATCCTCGAATGCGAGCAGCACGTCGACCCCGCTGCTCTGCCCCCCGGTGGCGCTGAACAGGTCAATGTTGCGGCAGCGTGCCTCCCAGCCGAGGGCGGCTGTAAACGCGACGAGCTGGTCCTCGAATTCGCCGGCCCTGCGGTTGTTCGCCTCAGGCCCGACCGGGTTTATGAGCTGGCTCAACTCGGCATCGGTAGGTCGTACGCCTTGAGAAGCCATTGAATCGCACGCGCCGGACGATCCGTCCAGCAGATACCGCCTGCGGAGATGTGCAGCCGGGCGATCTCGCCAGCACGGTCGAGGAACACTCCGCTGAGGGCTGCGAGACGCTCGTCGCCGAGCAGCGCGAGCACGCCGTCCGCACGTGCGGGTCGTCCCCACTCCCCGTCGATGAGGGCGGCGGCCTCGCGAACCCAGACACCGGCTCCGGCGAGACGATCGACGGCGCCGGGCAGCTCGACGCCCGTATCTCGATCCACCCGTTCACGCACTGCGCCGGGCAGCGCATCGTCGCGCGCGCCGACCCACATGGCGGAGCGGAGCCTGGGCCAGAGGAGCCATTCTCCTTTTGGGACGTCGAGCAGCGTGCTGTAGACGTCCGGCGCGACGGGCTCCAGCGCCCTTCCACCCACCCGGAGCTCGGCGATCACAGTCTCCGCGGCGAGACAATCGTGCAGCAGCGCTACCGGCACGGCGCCCAGGAATCGCGGTGGTCTAGCGGCGAGGGCAAATGACATCGAGAAGCATTGGATCATTGCCTGTCGTCAAGACGTCAGCGCGGGGACTCCGGTCGGCTGTCCCGCTGTCTCGCTGTCGAGGTCCAGGCCCATACGAACATATGTTCGCATACGTTTCGGACGCCCCCCCGACGTCGCGCCCGGGCAATAGGGCTACCCCACTGGCTGATCCACTACAACACCACCAGGAACCACAGAGGGATCGGCGGCCACCCATCACCCGCGTTCGGGACGTCTCAAGGCAGAACACCTAACCCCGCGCCACAACGTCGACCGGCGGTGCGTCTAGGTCCCAAGGTTCTTCAATGCGATAGACGGTCGCGGATGTTTGGCATAGCGGGGGCGGGATTCGAACCCGCGACCTTCGGGTTATGAGCCCGACGAGCTACCAGACTGCTCCACCCCGCGTCGCTTCCTATGTTCTAGCAAACAACCGCACAACTGGCCAGCGCCGCGCGCACCGCTGCAAGCCCCTCGCACAACGCCTCCCGCTTGCCAGCCAGCGCGATCGCAGCGACCGTACTCCCGGGGTCCGGCTACGTCGTGGCTCCCACAGCAGCAAGCGCCTCGGTGACGGGGACGTTGAAATCGACGTGCACGACCTTGTGGTCGCGGACCGTCCACACCCCCGCGCGCTTGATCGTTTCCTCGGGCGCGCCAGGCCGCGGGCGGCCGCACGCCCGGTGCACGATCACGATGCGTTCGCCGCAGTCGATCACGTTCTCGACCTCCACGCGGTAGCTCTGCCAGCGTTTCAGCCAATCCTGCCATGCAGCCTTCAGGCCGTCCAGCCCGTCGTTGTAGTGCACCGGCGCCATCCCCGGAAACCGCATCGTGCACTGAACCGAGCGGTCGAACGAGTGCTCGATCTCCTCGCGAAGCCGGCCGACCGCTTCCTCATCGGCGAGCAGGCCCGCCACATCGCCGTCGCGATCGAGCTGGAACGACAGGACCAGCTCTACGTTCTCAGCCGACACCCGCGCCCACTTCGCCGGCCGAGCGCCTCGTCGAGCCGCCCGGCAACCCACGCTGCCATACACAAACCAGTCGGTGTCATGCGCGGTTTATATCCCATGTCGTGGACGCCCTCCGACGCATTCTCAGCACCACCACCCGCGCGGACCGGCCGCACCGGTCGAGATCCCCGCGATCCGTCGCGCACCTCCCCCGCCACGCGCCTCTAGCATCCCGACCGTGCGCGTCGCCGTCGTCGACATCGGGACCAACTCCACCCGGCTGCTCGTCGCCGACGTCGATCCTCGCAGCGAGGACGTTCAAGAGGTGCTCCGCCGCTCGTCCGTCACCCGCCTCGGCCAAGGCGTCGACTCCAACGGCTCGCTGTCTCAAGACGCCGTCGAGCGGGTCTTTCGCACGCTGCGCGACTACCGCGCCGACATTCACGCCCACCACGTCAGCGCCAACCTCGCCGTGCTCACCTCCGCCGTCCGCGACGCCAGCAACGGCGCCGACTTCGCAGAGCGCGTGCGCCACGACTTTCAGCTGGACGCCCGCGTCCTCAGCGGCGAGCAAGAGGCGCAGCTCACGTTCCTCGGCGCCATGTCCGGCCGACCCGTCGCACGTCCGCAACACGCCGCCGAGTCGGCCGACGCCAACGAGCCGGCCGCGGACGCCGAGCCAACCGCCGCCGCCGAGCCGGCCGAGGACACCGAGCCCGACCAGCCCACCGTCGTCATCGACATCGGCGGCGGCTCCACCGAGTTCGTCGTCGGCGTCGCTCACACCGTCCGCTTTCACATCTCGCTGAACGCCGGCGTCGTGCGCATGAGCGAGCGCCACATCCACTCCGACCCGCCCACCTCGGACGAGCTCCAAGCGCTCGCCCTCGACGTCCGCACCACCCTGCTCGACGGACTGCCGCCCGACGAGCGCGCTCGCGTCAAGCGCGGCATCGCCGTCGCAGGCACCGCCACCTCCGCCGCGTCCATCGACCTCGAGCTCGACCCCTACGACCCCGCCCGCGTGCACGGCTACCAGCTGCTGCTCGGCACCGTCGAAATGCTGCTCGCCCGCCTCGCCGACATGACCGAACAGGAGCGACGCACCGTCGTCGGACTGAACCCCGACCGCGCACCCACGATCGTCGCCGGCATGATCCTGCTGCAGGAGGCCATGCGCGCGTTCGAGCTCGAGCACGTGGAGGTTTCCGAGCACGACATCCTCTACGGAGGCGCCCTTCAGCTCGCCGGCGCCCAGTAGCCGCCAGCGGCGGCGCTCACGCGCGCCGGCCAAGCAACTGCGAACGCCGCACGCACGGCCCCCAGGGCCGTGCGCCCCTGAACGTTCAAGCCAGATTCGACTTGCGCGGGTACACCACAGTCGGGTCCGTCAGCACGTTCACCAGCGCCGGCACGCCCGCCGCCAGCGCGCGCTCCAGCGCCGGGCGCAGCTCCGCCGGACGCTCCACCAGCTCCCCGTAGCCGCCCAGCGCCTCCACCACCTGGTCATAGCGGGTGCCCGGGCGCAGGTCAGCCGCCACCGAGTAGCCGTACAGGAACTCCATCGGGTGCTTCTCCAGCGCCCAGATCCCGTTGTTGCCCATCACCCCCACCACGTTCACCCCGTGACGCGCCAGCGTGTCGAAGTCCATCCCCGAGAAGCCAAACGCACCGTCGCCCAGCAGCAGCACCACCTGGCGCTCCGGGTGCGCCAGCTTCGCCGCCAGCGCATACCCCGCGCCCGTCCCCAGGCAGCCGAACGGCCCCGGATCCAGCCAGCAGCCCGGCTGGTAGCTGTCCACCACGCGTCCCGCATACGACACGAAGTCCCCGCCGTCGCCGATCACGATCGCGTCGCGCTCCAGAACGCTCGCCAGCTCCGCGTACAGCCTCATCGGATGCAGCGGCTCCCTGCCATCCTCCAGCTCCGCCCGCTCCGCCTCGCGGCGCTCGGACTCCGTCGCCCGCAGCTCCGCTATCCAGCTCTCGCTCGCCAGCGCCTGCGCGCCCGCGCCCGTGCGCAGGTCCACCAGCGTCCGCGCGATCGCCCCGTAGCACTCCGCCGCCACCGCCCGCGCCGGGGTGCGCTCCGGTTCAGCCGAGTCCACCACCACGATCTCCGTCTCCTCGCCGAACGCCCCGCCGAAGCCCAGGCGGAAGTCCATCGGCACGCCCACCACCAGCGCCACGTCCGCTCCCTTCAGCGCCTGCGAGCGCGCGCGCGAGAACGCCAGCTCGTCGTCCGCCGCCACGCACCCGCGCGCCAGCCCGTTCAAGAACACCGGAATCCGCAGCGTCCCCGCCAGCTCCGCCAGCGCCTGCTCGCCGTGGCCCCAGTACAGATCCGTGCCCGCCATGATCACCGGGCGCTCCGCCCCCGCCAGCAGCGCCGCCGCGCGCTCCAGCGCCTCCCCCGACGCGCTCACGCCGCCCGCGCCCGCGCCCCCGTTAGACGCCGCAGTCGGCCGCCCGCCCTCCTCCCGAGGCTCCACCGCCTCCATGAACACGTAATCCAGCGGGAAGTCCACGAACGCCGGCCCACCGTGCGGCGCGCACGCCGCCGCGAACGCGTCGTCCACCAGGCCCGGGATCTCCTCCGTGCTCCCCGGCGTCACCGCCAGCTTCGTCACCGGCCGCACGAACGGCACGTGGTCTATCTCCTGCAACGAGCCCTGGCCCCAGCGCATCGCCGGCGCGCGCCCGCCCAGCACCACCATCGGCGAGTGGTTCGCCTGCGCCGACGCCATCGCGCTCATCCCGTTCGTCACGCCCGGACCCGCCGTCAGCGCGCACACGCCCGCTTCGCGCGTCACCTTCGCCCAGCCCTCCGCCGCGAACGCCGCCGTCGACTCGTGGCGCACGTCCACTATGTCTATCCCCTCCTCGCGGCAGCCGTCGTAGATCGAGAACAGGTGCCCGCCAGACAGCGTGAACAGCTTGCTCACGCCATGCGCCTTCAGCCGGCGCGCCACCAAGCGCCCGCCGTGGAACGTCGTCGTCTCCTGCGCGCTCTCCGTCGACATGCCGCGCGACTCTATCCATTCCGCCCGCACGCGGGCGTTTGACGTCCGCCAGTCGATTCCGCCCGCGCGCGGGCGTTTGACGTCCGCCAAGGCCGGGAATCACTCGATCGGACGCAACTTTCGCGCTGCTACCGTGTCGTTAGTAGCGACAGCAGCTATCGGACTGTCCATGGAGGTTTCCGCACTCACACATCCGAGCAGCGTTCCGGGCCTTCGCGGTCCGTCCGCTCTGCTGCGCCTGCAGTCCGACGAGCGCCTGATCGCGCTCACCCGTCGCGGCCAGCACGCCGCCTTCGAGGTGCTCTGCGCGCGCTACCAGACGCGCCTGCTGTCCTTCTGCCGGCACATGCTCGCCTCGCGCGAGGACGCCGAGGACGTCCTGCAGGAGGTGTTCGCCGCCGCCTTCAACGCCGTCCTCGCCGACGAACGCGCCATCAACGTGCGGCCGTGGCTGTACCGCATCGCGCGCAACCGCTCGCTCAACCACCTGCGCCGCGCCTCCGCCATAGGCGTCGACTCGATGGACGTCCACTACGCCGACAGCGGCCTTTCCACCAGCGACAAGGTCCTGCGCCGCGAGAGCTTCCGCGAGCTCATCGCCGACGTGCACCACCTGCCCGAGACCCAGCGCACCGCGCTGCTGCTGCGCGAGATCGACGCGCTCTCCTACGACCAGATCGCCCACGCCATGGAGACCACCGTCCCGTCCGTCAAGTCGCTGCTCGTGCGCGCCCGCATCTCGCTCGCCGAGGCCGCCGAGGCGCGCAAGCTCAGCTGTGACGAGGTCCGCCTCGAGCTCGGCCAGGTCGCCGAGGGGCTCACCAAGCTCGGCACGCCCGCGCGGCGCCACGTTCGCGACTGCGAGCGCTGCTCGTTCTTCCGCAAGCAGCTCAAAGACAACAACCGCGCGCTCGCGCTCATCATGCCCGTCGGCCCGCTGCTGCTCGTCAAGAAGCTGCTGCTCGCAAAGCTCGGCACGACCGCATCCGCCGGGGGAGCACACGTTGGCGCCGGCGCCGGTGTGGGCGCCAGCGTCAGCGCGAGCGCAGGCGTCAGCGCGAGCGCCACCGCCGGAGCCGGAGCTGCCGCCGCCGGCGGCGGCAGCGTCGCCGGCGGCATCATGACCGCCGGTGCCGGAGCCCTCGCCACCAAGGCCGTCGCCGGACTCGCCGCCGCCGCCATCCTCACCGCCGGCGTCGCCGCCGCCGACCACTCCGGCGTCGTCCACCACCATCCGCGCGCCGTCGCCTCCGCGGCGGTCAGCGTCCCCGCCGCCCACTACGCCAGCGAACCCGTCGTAGTCCACCAGGCGCTCCAGCCGATCAGCGCCGGTGGCTCGCCCGCCCGCGCCGCCGCCGCCGCGCGCCTGCCGCGCCGCCACAGGATCGCCAAGGCCGCCAAGCCCGCTCCCGTCGCTGCCCCCACCGTCACCCCCGCTCCCGCCGTCGCGCCCGCCACCCCGCCCGCCAACCCTCAGCCGACCGTGCAGGTCACCGAGGTCAGCACCGCCACCACCGCGCTTCCCCCCGGCGCCACCGACGAGCCGCCCACCACCTCCACCACCTCCACCACCACGACCTCCACCCCAACCACCCCCACGCCGCCGCCCGCGTCCACAGGCGAAGCCGTCGCAAACCCCGAAGCGCCGCCCACCACCGAAGCGCCGCCCACCACCACCGGCGAATCCCCGACGTCCGGCGGCACCAGCCCCGAAGCCCCCGCCGGCGGGCAGCCGCGCTAGCCAGCCGCACCGCCGCGCTCGCGGAACTGCCGCGCGCCGGGCAGCCGCGCTAGCCGAACGTGAAGCTCTTCAGCGGTTTCAGCAGCACGCCCGTGGAGCCCACTTCCACCGGCGAGGTGATCTGGGAGCTGGCCGTCGGCGAGGTCAGCATCACGATGTCCACGCCTTCGCGCGCGTGCGCTCGCGGGGGCAGGAGCAGCACGTCGCGCCCGTACATCGGACGTCCTTCCACGTCCGCCGTGTACAGCACCTCGTAGCCGGTCAGCTGTTTGTTGACCGTCGTCTTGCCCTCGCCGCGCAGCGCGAAGTGCTCAGAGCGCTCAGCCAGCGTGCGGATGAGGCCCGCCGCGTACAGCGGCAGCTCGCCGGAAGCGGCGATCGAGTACGCGGGCAGCAGCAGCGGATCGACCGCGAACGAGTACTTCAGCGCGCCGTCCGGCCAGCGACTCTGCACCTTCACGTAGCCTCCGGGGTCGGGCGCCACGCGGTACAGGCCCCGATACTGAAAGCTGAACGGCACCCTGCCACCGTGGGAGAACGTGGCGTTCAGGAGCGTCAGCGCGACCGCCGCCAACGCGACCACCAGCGCCACGCCCGCGGCGATCGTCGCCGCCCGCGCCAGCCGCGAGGCGGCGCGCCAGCGGGGCGTCAGCAGCCGCCCCAACGTCGGCCCGTACTCCGGCTTCATCGGCACCGCCACCGTCGCGCTCACGGTCCCCGACGGACCCTCAGGGCGATCATTCCCCGATCGAGAACAGCGCTTCGAGGTCGTGGCGCGAGTACGCCGCGAACGCGACCATCGTCTGGGTGCGCAGCACGCCCGACAGACCGCCGATCTGGCCGGTGACGACGTCAGCGAGCTGCTCGTGGTCGGGCACGCGCACGATCGCCACGAAATCCCACTCGCCGGTCACCGAGTACGCCTCCGCCACGCCGTCGATGTCCGCCAGCGCGCCGCCCAGGCTCGACAGCGCGTCGCGCTCGGCCTCGATCAGCACCACCGCGTTGGTCATGGTCATCGCGCGACCATCATAAATCCCCTACGACTCCTGCTCGCCCAGCCGCTGCATGCCCAGCCCGACCACCAGGCCGAGCGCTCCGCCGGTGACGCCCGCCAGCCAGCTCGTCTCCGGGCGCGCGAACGGGATCGCCAGCAGCAGCGCCGCCATCGCCGCCGCCCCCAGCAGGTCGCCGTCGTAGTCCGCACCCGCGCGCCGCGCCTCCAGGTCCGGTGCCGCCCACGCCGCAAGCAGGGCCAGGGCCGCGCCGTTGCCGCCGCTGACGATCGGCAACGGGTACACCGCGCCCGCCACCAGCGCCCCCGTCGCGCCCGCGCCGAGGAACAGCGCCAGCACCGCCGCCGGCCCGTGGCGGCGCTCGAACAGCCAGCCGAAGATCGTCACCGCGACCAACGCCACGAACGCGTACAAGCCGTCGACGTACGCGAACTCGCTGGTGAACAGCTTCCACCAGTCGCCGCGCAGCGGACCGATGATCGCCATGTGCAAATACAGTTCCGGTTCCGCGTGCGCCACCACCCACGTCACGCAGCCGGCCGCCACCAGGACGATCGTCGCGTACGGACGTTCGGCCGCCCATCGCCGCTGCCGGGGGGGACCGGCGCGCGGAAGCTCTCGCACGGGGGCCGGCTTGGAGCCACCACCCAGCAGCGACCCCAGCCGCGCCCAACCGCGCCGATTGCGGGTGGGCGCGTTCGCGCGCGGCAGCTTGGGGGCGCGCCTGCGCAGGCGGTTGCCGCAGTACGGGCACTCGGTGATGTACGGGCTGACCTCCGACCCGCACTGCTTGCACACAACGAACAGGTCGGCACCGGAGGACATCGTCGACCCATTCTAAGGACCTGTCGACCCCGGCCAGCACGCCTCTGGAATACTCAGGGTCCATGAACCTCGGATACGACCACAAGCTGTACATCCTCGCGTTCGACCACCGCGGCTCGTTCCAGAAGAAGTTCTTCGGCATCGACGGCGAACCGGACTCCGAGCAGACGGCCATCATCGCCGACGCCAAGCACCTCATCTTCGAGGGCATGTTGCAGGCGGTCGGCGCGGGCGCCGACCCGTCGGTGACGGGCGTGCTCGTCGACGAGCAGTTCGGCTCCACCGTGCCGGAGGAGGCGCGCGAGCGGGGCCTGAAGCTCGCGATGCCCGCCGAGCGCTCCGGCCAGAGCATGTTCGACTTCCAGTACGGGCAGGACTTCGCCGAGCACATCGAGCGCTTCGACCCGGACTTCACCAAGGTGCTCGTCCGTTACAACGCCGACGGCGATGCAAACGCCAACGCCGAGCAGCTCGGCAAGCTGCGCACGCTCAGCGACTGGCTGAAGGAGCACGAGCGCAAGTTCCTGTTCGAGCTGCTCGTGCCCGCCGAGGATGCCCAGCTGGAGTCCGTCGGCGCCGACAGCGACCGCTACGACGCCGAGCTGCGCCCGCAGCTGATGCGCAGGGCGATCGCCGACATCCAGGACGCCGGCATCGAGGTCGACATCTGGAAGATCGAGGGCGTCGACCAGCGCTCAGACTGCGAGATGCTGGTCGCGCAGGCCCGCGCCGGCGGGCGTGACGGCGTCAAGTGCGTCGTCCTCGGGCGCGGCGCGGACGACGCCAAGGTCGACAACTGGCTGACCCAGGCGGCGCCCGTCGACGGCTACATCGGCTTCGCCATCGGGCGCTCCATCTGGTGGGACCCGCTGAAGGCCTACGTCGACGGCAAGATCGAGCGTTCCGCCGGCGGCCGCAAGATCGCAGAGAACTTCCTCCGCTTCGTCGCCGTCTACGAGCGCGCCAGAGCGCTCGCGCCCTCCACGTAGGTCGTGGGCGCGGCGGCGAGACATGAGCGTGGGCGGCGAGAGATGAAGATGCGACAGAGCCTCGCGGAGTGGGAGCGAGCCTTCGTCAGGGAGGCGTCGCTCGATCGCCACCGGCGCGACTCGCTGCGCCGCACCACCGAGCAGCGCGCGCTCAAGCGCGAAGTGCAGCGGCGTCACAAGCGCGGGTCGGTGCGCTTCGCGCTGCTCGTCCTCACGCTCATCCTGACCGCAGCGGTGGTCACGGTCGTCATGTTCCGCACGCTGTACCTGCTGCTCGGCTGACAGCCAGCGCCGGGCTGACGGGCTACGTGCCGTCGCCCAGTTCGCGCAGCGACTCCTCGACCTCGCCGGCGTGCTCCGGCGCACTGGCCTCCTTGCTCGCCGGCGCGACGCCGGCTTCACGGTGGATCTCGAGATAGATCTCCTTGCGGAACACAGGAACCCGCTGCGGCGCCTGGATGCCGATTCGCACCTTCTCGCCCATCACCGACAGCACCGAAACCTCGATCTCGTCCCCGATCATGATGCTCTGGTTGGACTTCCGCGTGAGGACCAGCATTTGGCTGCACCTTCCTCTTTCCCAGATTGGCGACCGGCGCGACCCCAACCCGCCGGAGAGCCAAGCATAGTCACAGGACCGGGGGAACGCGATCCCAACTTCTCAACCACCGCCGCACATCCGCCACGGATCAGCCACCGATCGGCCGCGGATTGGCCGCAGCTCGGTGGCCGATCGGTCGCCGCGGGAGCCTGCGACGGCCCGCCTGCCGCGCCACGCGGGCGCTTGCGCTAGTCTCCCGGGCCGTCCATGCCACGGAAATCTCTGCGCCCGCACCTCAACCAGATCCGCGCGTGGGTGCGGCAGGGGCGCACCGACGCGTGGGTCGCCCACCAGCTGGAGGTCACCGTCCGCGACATCGAGCAGTTCAAGCGCCAGAACGAGCTCGTCAGCGACGACGATGCCTCCGAGAGCGCGGGAGCGGGGGACTATCCGGAGGAGATCGACCTGCGCGCCGAGGACGACGCGCTGATAGCCGCTGAGCTGGAGGCGGCGGAAGCGGAGGCCGAGCTCGCCAGGGCGCAGGCCGAGCAGGCGGGCGAGGGCGAAGAGGAACCCGACGGTACCCGCACCCGCCGCCGCAGTCGCCGGGGCGGGCGCGGGCGGCGCTCGCCGGCCCGCAACACCGGCCCGCTGGAGGGCACGTTCGACCACGGCGAGGAGGGCTACGGCCTGTGGCTGGACCCGGCCATCCAGGAGAACCCGATCTACGCCGAGCACTGGGCCGGCCACCGTCCCGTCGAAGTCGAGGTCGAGGAGGATCGGATAGTCATCCGCCGCGTTTCCGAGGACGAGGACTAGAGCGTCCGCGCAGCGGTGGACTACGCCTCCGAAAGGGTCCTGCGGCCGCCGGCGTAGTCGGCGGCCTCACGCAGGTATCTGGCGAACGCCGCGTCCACCACCACTCCGGCCTCCCATGCCCACGGGTCATCGGGGGCGACCCTCATCGCCACCTGCAGGCACCAGGTGGTGCCCGCTTCGTACAGGTTCACGAGCTCCTCCGCCGCGAACCGCCCTCCCAGGCGCCGGCGCAGCTCGTCCACGAGCGCGTCGGTGACGCGCTGCAGCAGCGAGCGACGCTCGGCCGGCGCCGCCCGCAGACGGCGCTCGCCCTGCTGCCACTGGTAGATCGCCGTCTCGAACGACACGGTGCCGAGGCTAGCAGCGGGGGCTGGCGGTCGGTCAGTTGTTGGGCAGGCCGCTGATCACGTACGGCTGCTCGCCCCGCTTCATCATTCCCAGCTGGCGTGCCTCTGCTTCGAGCGTGCCTGGCGCGCTGAGCGCTTCGTGCTGGTGCACCAGCAGCCGGTGTTCCCGCTCCATCGTCGCCACGGCCGCGTTGTCGCGACGGGATTGGCGCCAGGTCGAGAGCATGTGCACCCCCGCGCTCGCGTACAGGTACACCAGGGCGACCAGCACGCACAGCATCGCCACGCGCCCCAGCCGGTCCCAACGCACGCGCGCGCCGGCGATGCGGCTCGATTGGCGCGGGCGGGATGCGGAGATGGCGGCCATGCCTACCCCGATTCGCTCCGTCCGGCGAACATCCTGCCAGACGGGCCACCCGGCGGCCTGGGACCAGCTCTCGCTCGACGACGAGTTCTGTATTACCATAGCTATACCGAACTTTTTCGCGGGGAGAGACACCGCCGCCGCCGATCAGGCGCCGCGGAACGCCCCGCGCCCGGGGAACCGGGCATCGGCCCCCAGCTGCTCCTCGATGCGCAGCAGCTGGTTGTACTTGGCCACTCGATCGGAGCGCGAGGGGGCACCGGTCTTGATCTGCCCGCAGCCGGTGGCGACCGCGAGGTCGGCGATGGTCACGTCCTCGGTCTCACCCGAGCGATGGCTCATGACCGCCGTGTACCCCGCTTGGCGGGCCATGGTGATCGCGTGCAATGTCTCGGTCAGCGTGCCGATCTGGTTGACCTTGATGAGGATCGAGTTGGCAACGCCGGTGTCGATGCCGCGACGCAGTCGCTCGGTGTTGGTCACGAAGATGTCGTCGCCGACGAGCTGCACGCCCGCGCCCAGCCGCTCGGTGAGCACCCGCCAGCCGTCCCAGTCCTCCTCGTCCATGCCGTCCTCGATCGACACGATCGGATAGCGCGCGACCAGGTCGGCCCAGTAGGCGGTCAGCTCGGCGGCGCTCAGCGTGCAGCCCTCGTGCTCGAGCACGTACGCACCGTCGCGGTAGAGCTCGCTGGTGGCCGGGTCGACGGCGATCGCGACGTCGTCCCCCGGACGGTATCCGGCGGCTTGGATGCCGGCCACGAGCATCTTCAGCGCGTCCTCGTTGGAGCTCAGGTCGGGCGCGAAGCCGCCCTCGTCGCCCACGGCGGTCGCCAGCCCGCGCTCGTGCAGCGTGCCCTTCAACGCGTGGAAGACCTCCACGCCCATGCGCAGGCACTCCGAGAACGTGCGCGCGCCGCACGGCACGATCATGAACTCCTGGAAGTCGACTTTGTTGTCGGCGTGCGCGCCGCCGTTGAGCACGTTCATCATCGGCACCGGCAGCACGGCGGCGTCCGGGCCGCCGAGGTAGCGCCACAGCGCGAGGCCCTCCTCGGCCGCCTGCGCGTGCGCCGTCGCCAGCGACACGCCCAGGATCGCGTTGGCGCCAAGCCGCGACTTGTCGGGCGTGCCGTCCAACTCGACGAGCGCCCTGTCGAGCGCCTCCTGATCGGCGGCGTCCATGCCCGTCAGCGCGGCGGCGATCTCGCCGTCGACGTTTGCCACGGCGCGCGTGACGCCCTTGCCGCCCCACGGCTCGCCGCCGTCGCGCAGCTCCGTCGCCTCGAACTCGCCCGTGGAGGCCCCTGAGGGCACCGCGGCACGACCGTGCGCGCCCGATTGCAGCCCCACGTCGACCTCAACGGTCGGATTGCCTCGGCTGTCGAGGATCTGGCGGGCGTGTATTCGCTCGATCTGGCTCAACCGGCCCGCTCCGGCGCGCGTCTATTCGACGGCGGTTTTGCTGGTGCTGCCCTTTGGCGCTTTGTAGGACTTGCAGTCGGGGACCACGTAGCCCGAGCGGCATTCCGTTTTGTCCAGCCACTTCTTTTTGAAGTCTTTCACGAACGAGCTGAGCGCTTTCTGCTCCCCTTGGGAGACGAGCTCCGTTTTGATCGTGGACTTGACCTTCGCGAAGGCCTGCTGGGTGCCGGGCGTGGTGCTCAGGACCTCGAACACGTAGTAGCCGAACGGCGTCTTGACGGGACCGCTGAGCACGTTCTTGGCGGCCGAGAAGATCGCGGTGTCCAGCGCCTTCTCCTCCTCGCCTTTGACCACTTCCTTGAGCAGGCCGCCGTCGGCCTTGCTCGTCGGATCGATCGACACGCGCTTGGCCACGCTGGCGAAGCTCTTGCCCGATTCGACTTCCTTCTTGGCGCTCGTGGCCGCGGCTTCGGTTTTCGTGAGGATGATCTCCACGTTGCGCTTTTCGGGCGTGCCGTAGCGCGACTTGTTTTCGTTGTAGTACTTGACGATCTGCGCTTCGGTGACTTTGCTCTTGTTCTTGACGATCTGTTTCTGGATTTTCTCCGAGAGCAGGTTCAGCTTCACCCGCAGCAGCAGGTCCGAGACGCTCTGCCCGGAGGTGGCCAGGAATTTTTCGAATTCGGCGGCTTTGGGGAACTCCTCGTTCTTGATTTTCAGGAATTCTTTCTTCACCTGCGCGTCGGTGAGCTTGACGCCCAGCGAGGACGCTTCGCCGATCACCCACTGCGAGGAGATCAGGAAGCCCAGCACCTCGGTCTGCAGCGATTTGTACTCCGTCTCACACTCGGCCTTGAGCTCTTTGGTGCTCGGCGCGGACTGGCCTTTCGCCGGTTTGGCGGCGGTGGCCGCCAGGTGGGCGATGCAGGCGGTGTACTTCGGCGGTTCGGGGATGGCGGGCTTTTGCCCGGTGCTGGAAGCGGTCGACGCCGCTGCCACGGTCATCCAGTGGTCGAACGCGTCCTTGGTGATGGCGGTGCCGCCGACCTGCACGACGGCGTTGCCGGGTATGCCGCCGCACGCGGACAACCCCACGAGGGCAAACAAAACGGCGCCTAGCGCCGAGATGGACCTGAAAGCCTTGGACACGACGCGCGCACTCTAGCGGAAAGCCCTGTGCTCGTGCTTAACGAGTTCCTAAGCGGCCTCTGGCATGAGCTAAGCGGCCTCTCGCACGATCGCCAGCAGCGTGTCGGCAGCCTTGACGACGCTGGGAAAGCGCTCGATCCCGTCCTTTGGAACGCGCACGGACACCTGCGAGCGACCGGATTCGTACAGCGCGTCGGGCAGCTCCTCGCGCAGCCGCTTGGCGCGGGCGGAGTCGAGCTCGATCGGCACGACCGCCAGGCGATCGCCGCGGAAGCTCACCGTCCGCGCGCCGGCCTGGCCGAACTTGATGCGCGCGCGCTGCAGCGCGAGCAGATTCTCGACGGGCTCGGGCACGGGGCCGAAGCGATCCTGCAGCTCCTCGCGCAGCCGTTCGACGTCGGCGACCTCGAGCGCTCCGGCGACGCGCCGGTGCACGTCGATCTTGGCCTGCTCGTAGGGGATGTAGTCGGCGGGCACGTAGGCGTCGACGTTGACGTCCAGGCGCACCGGCTCGGGCAGCGCCTCGCCGTCGAGCGCGTCCTCGGACGGGCCGGCTTCGGCGACGGCGTCGTCGAGCATCTGCATGTACAGCTCGAAGCCGAGCGCGGCCACGTGCCCGGACTGCTCGTCGCCGAGCAGGTTGCCGGCGCCGCGGATCTCGAGGTCGCGCATGGCGATCTTGAAGCCGGCTCCCAGCTCGGTGTAGTCGGACAGCGCGGACAGCCGCTGCGCGGCCTCGGGCGTGAGCGCGGCGGCGGAGTCGTAGAGCAGATATGCGTACGCGCGCTCGCGGCTGCGTCCGACGCGTCCGCGGATCTGGTAGAGCTGGGCGAGCCCGAACGTGTCGGCGTGCTCGACGATGAGCGTGTTCGACTGCGGGATGTCGATGCCGGACTCGATGATGGACGTGCACACGAGCACGTCTGAGCCACCGCGCAGGTAGTCCATCATCGCCGCCTCCAGCTCCCCCTCGCCCATCTGCCCGTGGGCGACGGCGAAGCGCACGCCCGGGCACAGCGCGCGCAGCCGCTCTGCGGTCTCGTCGATCGAGTCGATGCGGTTGTGCAGGAAGAACGCCTGCCCGCCGCGCTCGTGCTCGCGCACGATCGAGCGCTTGACCAGCTCCTCCTCGTACTCGCCGACGTACGTGCGAACTGGCCGGCGCCCCTCGGGCGGAGTCTCGATGACGGAGATGTCGCGCAGACCGGCCAGCGACATCTGCAGCGTGCGCGGGATCGGCGTGGCGGACATGGAGATCACGTCGACCTTCAGCTTGAGCTGGCGCAGCAGCTCCTTCTGCTTGACGCCGAAGCGCTGCTCCTCGTCGACGATCAGCAGGCCGAGGTCCTTGGCGCGCACGTCGCGCGATAGCACCCGGTGGGTGCCGATGAGGATGTCCACGCGCCCGTCGGCGAAGCCCTTGATCGCGGCTTTCTGCTCGGCGGCGCTGCGGAACCGGGAGACGTGCTCGAGCGTGAACGGGTAGTCGGCCAGGCGCTCGGCGAACGTGCCGTAGTGCTGCTGGGCGAGGATGGTGGTGGGCACGAGCATCAGCACCTGCTTGCCCTCGGCGGCGGACTTGAAGGCCGCGCGCAGCGCGACCTCGGTCTTGCCGTAGCCGACGTCGCCGCAGATCAGCCTGTCCATGGGCCGCGGCGCTTCCATGTCGGCCTTGACCAGCTCGATCGCCTCGCGCTGGTCGGGCGTCTCGGTGAACGGGAAGCGCTCCTCGAACTCGCGCTGCCAGTCGGAGTCGGGGCCGAACGCGTGGCCGCTGCGCCGGCGGCGCTCGGCGTACAGGCTGAGCAGCTCGCCGGCGAGCTCCTGGGCGGCCCGCCGCGCGCGGGCCTTCATGGTCTCCCAACGCGTGCCGCCGAGCTTGCTCAGTGGAGGCCCGCCCGCGCGCGAGTCCGCGCCGGCGCCGACATACCGCGAGATCTTGGCCAGCTGGTCGGTGGGCACGTACACCCGGTCGTCGCCCTGGTATTCGAGGTACAGGTAGTCGCGGGTGACGTTGGCGACGGTGCGCGTGTCAAAGCCGGCGAAGCGCGCGACGCCGTGGTCCTCGTGCACGACGATGTCGCCGGTGCGCAGTTCGGTGAACGAGCGCAGCGCGCCCCGGCGTGGGCCGCGCGCGCCGCCGCGGCCGAGGCCGTCGGAGCCGCGGCGCTCGGCCCGACGCCGGCGCAGCAGGCGGTGCTCGGGGAACACGGCGAGCTTCAGCTGGGGGGCGATGAAGCCCTCGCGCAGCGACGCGGCGGCGAAGCGCAGCGACGGCTCGAGCGGCCGGCGCGCGACAGGCGAGTCGCTGGCTGTGACAGGCGAGTCGCTCTCTACGAGTTGCGTATCACCATCGTTATACGCTCCCTCCTTGCGGTCATCAACGACGAGTTGTGTATCACCATCGTTATACGCTCCTTCTTTGCGGTCATGCTTGCCGCCGCCATGCTTGCCGCCGCCATGTCTGCCGCCGCCCTCGCCAAGCCAGGTGGCTTTCAGCCGTCCGAGGTTGTAGGCGGCGCGTTCGCCCTCGCCGCGCTGGGGAAATGCGACGACCGTCCGGTAGCCGGAGCGCACGAGCTTCTCCAGCTGCGGCTCGGCCTCTGCGAGCGAGCGCGCGGCGGTGTCGGCGGACTGCGCGCGCAGCTCGATCTGCTGGCCGCTGGACAGCGCGGACAGCCAGATGCGCGTGCGCTGGCCGAGCGTCTCGCGGATGCTGTGCGGGTTCACGTACAGGTGATGGGCGTCGGCGTCCCCGAAGGCGGCGCAGACGTCGCTCCAGTGGTCGTTCAGCACGGGCTCGAGATCCTCCTCGGCGGCGACCACCAGCTCGGTGTCCCCGCCGACGAGGTCCAGCAGTGCGCCGAAGCGCTCGACGGGGAGCAGCTCGGCGATGTCCGGGCGCCCGGAGTCCCCGTGGTCGCCGTCAGTCCCAGCCTGGGCCCCGCCGTCGGCCCGGGGCCCGCCGTCGGCCCCGGCCCCGCCGTCGGCCCCGGCCCCGCCGTCGGCCCCGGCCCCGCCGTCGGCCCCGGCCCCGCCCGCGCCTGCGGAGAATTCGCCTGTGGCGACGGCGATCTCGGCCAGCTCGCGGTGCTCCAGCGCCAGCTCGGCGGCGGGCGCGATCTCGACCTCGTCCACCTCTCCGAGCGAGCGCTGGGTGAACGTGGAGAACCAGCGCAGCGATTCGATCTCGACGTCGAACATGTCGACGCGCACGGCCCGCTCCTCGGTCGCGGGGAAGACGTCCAGCAGGCCGCCGCGCAGCGCGAACTGCCCGCGCTCGTCCACCTGCTCGACGCGCTCGTAGCCGGCGCTGACGAGCTCACTGGCGCACTCGTCGAGATCGAGCAGCTCGCCGACGCGCAGCGTGAACGAGCGCGGCCGCAGCTCGGGATCGGGCACCTTCTCGGACAGCGCGACGGCGCTGACGACGACCACGGGCTGCTCCGTGTGCGAGACGCCCTCCCCGGTCCCACCGGCGCCCGTCGTGTTGGCGCCGAGCAGCGCGTCCAGCGCGGCCACGCGCAGGCCGACGAGATGCGCGGGCGGCGCCAGGTGGGACTCGTAGGCGACGCCGCGCGAGGGGTAGTAGCGCACGCGCCGCGGCGCGAGCCAGGCACGCAGGTCGCCGGCGAGATCGCGCGCGGCGCGGTCGTCGCCGACGACGACGAGCGTGGGCCGTGCGCGCGCGTCCCGGTCGATGTCGGCGAGCGCGGCGATGAGGTAAGGGCGCAGCGACGCGGACACGAACGCGTGGCCGCCCTCGCGGGCGAGCTGCAGGGTCGGCTGGTCGTCGTAGACCAATCCGAGCAGCGTGCGCAGGGCGCCTGCGCCGGTGGCCATCTAGGCATCCCCCCCGTGCTCGCGGATCCCCGGGCGGTCGGCGTCCTGACGGATCTCCGGGCGCTCGGCGCCGTGGCCGAGGACGACGCGCTCGACGTGCTCGCAGGCGCGCTCGATCAGCTCGGCGACCTGCGCGTCGCTCTCGCGGAAGCGCCCGAGCACATAGGCGGAGACGATGTCGGGGTTGCTCGAGTCGGGGCGTCCGACGCCGACGCGCACGCGCATGAAGTCCCCGCCGCCGAGCTCGCGCTTGAGCGACTTGAGCCCGTTGTGGCCGGCCAGCCCGCCGCCGAGCCGGGTGCGAACGTCTCCGAACGGCAGGTCGATCTCGTCGTGGACGACGAGCACGCGCTCGAGCGGGAGCTTGAGCGCGCCGCGCGCGGGGCCGACGGAGCGCCCGGCGTCGTTCATGTAGGTCTGCGGGCACAGGACGGCAACGGATGTGGGTTTGGCTGGCGGATGGTGTCCGGCTGGCGAGGCGCCGGCGTCAGGGGCGCGCGGGCGACCCTCGGCGTCGAGCGCGCGCAGGCGACCCTCGGCGATCCGCCCGCGAAAGCGGTCCTTGGCCTTCCCGAGCCCCCAGCGCTGGACGAGCGCGTGCGCGACCGCGAAGCCGACGTTGTGCCGCGTGTTCGCGTACTCGCGGCCGGGGTTGCCCAGCCCGACGATCAGCCAGTCGACGGTTCCGCCGCCACCACCGCGGAACGGGCGTCGCAGGAGCTACTCCTCGCCGGAGGGTCCCTCGGAGCCGGCGCCCTCGGCGTCGCCGGCCGCGCCGTCCTCGCCGACGACCTCGGTCTCGGCTTCGAGCTCCTCTTCGGCTTCGGCTTCGGCCTGCAGCCGCGGCGGAGACAGCGTTGCGAGGACCGTGTCGTCGAGGTCGTCGAGCAGCGTGACGCCCTCGGGCGCGTGCAGTGCGGAGAGCATGATCGTCTCGCCGATCTGCATCTCGCCGACGTGGTGGACGATGGACTCGGGGATGGCGGTGGGCAGCGCCTGCACGTTGAGCTCGCGCGTGATCTGCTCGAGCACGCCACCTTCCTTGACTCCGGGGGCGTCCTCGATGCCGGCGAGCTCGACGGGCACGACGGCGTTGATGGCCTGGTCGAGCCTGACGCGCAGGAGGTCGACGTGGATGGTCTCGCCGCGCACGGGGTGGCGCTGGGCCTCCTTGAGGACGACGGGGGTGGGCTGCTGGCCGTCGACGCTGAGGTCGAGCACGGCGCCGGATCGGGCGAGCGCGAGGCGCAGCTCACGCGCGTCGGCGTCGAAGCCGACGGGCTCGGCGCCGCCGCCGTAGAGCACCCCGGGCACGCGTCCGCTGCGGCGCAGGCGGCGCACGGCGCGCGAGCCGGCGGAGTCGCGGCTGTTGACGTTCAGCTTGGTCGTGGTGGTGGCCATGGAGCGAGTGCAGACTGTAGCAATCGCGGCTCACCGTTCTACGGCTGTGGCTTCTTCTTCTTCTATTTCGTTGCGCGTGCGCTTGGTGCAGATGCCTTCGCCCGAGATGGGCGCGCTGAGCCCGATGAGCTGGACGTGGATGCCGTCGAGGAAGTTGCCTGTGCGACGCACGTCGACACACTGCACGACGGGCAGCGTGCCGATGACGGTCCACGCCAGACGCGTCTTGCCGGTGGCTCCGAACAGCGAGTAGGCGGTGGGCGATTCGAGGCTGATGATCTTGACGGCGCCCGCTCTGCGCAGGCGCGGGTCGCTCGCGTTGGCCTTGACGGCGGCGACGCAGGAAGGGCTGTGACGGCATCCGCTCAGCTGGTCGAGCATGGCGGCGGCGTCGCCCCTGACCTCGGCCTGGATCAGCGCGAGGTCGTCGGCGCGTTCGGCGTTCTCCACGCTGAGGAAGCGCGCGAGCAGGGCGCTGACGACGAGCACGAGGACGACGCCCACGACGAGCAGCGTCCGCAGGACGCGGCGCTGACGGGAGGTGAGGCCGTGCCACCACGCACGCGGGCCGCGCGCGGCCGCGGCGGGGATCGCGATCGGGGATGACATGGTGAGGAGATGATGACGGGTGGACACCGGCACCCACGCCGGCCGAGCCCACGCACGGATGCCCGGGCGCAAGGACCTCCAGCGCGAGTACCGGAACTGGTTGGATGGCCAGCAAGCACGGAGACTTTGGGCTTGACTCCAGAGTGACGACGTGGGAGGCTTGTTGGGCGGTCCGTGCGCAGGCACCGCGCGACTGCCAGGACGGCTCGTGGCGCAAGCGTCCCGACTCGGGCGCCAAGACGGCGCTCAGCCAGGCCCGAGAGGGGGAGAGGAGCGGTGGAGAAGATGAAACGCATCGGCATTGTGGGGCTGAGTGTCGTGGCCATGCTCGCGTTCGGCGCGATGGCTGCGTCCTCGGCATTCGCAGGGGAATACATCACCTGCGTCAAGGTGGTGAAGGAAGACAAAAAATTTCATGGCAAGTACACCGACAACACCTGCGCGGTCTTATCGGCCACCTCGAGCGGCAAGTACGAACGAGGCTCACCGGCATTCCCGATCTCGTTCACAAGCAAGAGCAGGGCGGTCTTCCTGAGCTCAGCGGCCGGCAGGATCACGTGCAAGGAAAGCAAGAGCATGGGTACGCTCCTCAGCGCCACAACGGGCGAAGAGGAAACCACATTCACGGAGTGCACGATCGGGCTTGGGCCTTGCACCAACCTATCCACATATGAGGAAACAGGCAAATTCACCCCGTCCGAGATCACGATCCTCAACGTGACCAAACTGATCGACCACGGCGAAAAAGGTCCCAGTGGCCTGGAACCCGAGGAAGGTGAAGTCTGGAGCTCGTTCGGTCCCGACCTGTCATCGCCTCTGTACCCCTACCAGGCGGTATTCATATGTGAACCGGGTGTCATCTTTCGGGTAAGCGGTACGGCCTCCGCGGTAGTCGCGCCGGTGTTAGCCAAGGCGTCGAAAAAGGGCACCTTCACATTTGGAGAAGGAAAAGGCGAACAGGACCTCGTCACCGAATACAGCGAGAATGGCGGCGAAACCTGGGAACCGACCGGCCCGAACGTCGAGACGACCACGATCGACACCAAGACGGCAAGTGACGTCGAGGTTGCCGACGGTACGCCATAGCGGTCAAGCCACGGTCGCTTGGTCACGCGCCAGCGACAGGGGGGTCGTGAGCCGCTCCGGCGCAGGACCCCCCCGAACGCCCTGGTTTACGGCGCGGTGACCGTGTAGGTACCGAGGTCGTAAGCTCCTTCGCCTTCGACGTGCCAGTTCAGGTCGAATCCGAAGCGGCCCGCGCCTTCTTCTTTGGGGCCCTCGGCCTCGATCACCTGAGGTGGCGTTTCGACTTTGAAGCGCTCGCTGCTGTAGATGCAGAGGAATCCGGGTTCCGCGTGCCCCGGGCCACTGCAATGGGTAGCCGAATTGGTGGTCGTGTAGACGACATTGCTCACCGGGATGCCTGCCGCCAACGGAATCGGGAAGCTGACCGTTGTGTCGAGATAACCGATGCCAGAGCTCGTGTTGTCCGCGTCAAGACCGTAGTCCCCACTCTCCGAGTCTCCCGCCGGCAGCGGTGATAGCGCCGACAGTCCGGCGGGTCCCACCTTGCCTTCGCCGCCTGACCCTCCTGGCACGCCCTGGGCTCCGGTGGCGCCTGTCGGTCCCCGCGGCCCGGCCTTGCGGAGCTTCTTGAGGACGGTTGGCTTGATCTGGCTGGTGCTGGTGATCAGGTAGTGCTTGGCCGCCATCGCGCTGCCGCCCATGGCGAGCACGAGCGCCAGCGTGGCAACGACGTTGGCGTAGCTGAGGTGCCGCTGAATTTTGTTCATGGTCGGACGATACGGTGCCGACCGGCGGGGCGGGGCGGCCTGGCAGAGCGACTCTGGTGCTTTCGGCAGGCTAGAACAGCTGGTTCTCGCCGCCGAACACCTCGCTGACGGAGTCGTCGACGAAGATCCTGCGGATCGAGTCGGCCAGCAGCTCCGCGCACGGCAGCACGCGCACGTTGTCCGGACGGCCCGGACCGACGGGGATCGTGTCGGTGACCACGATCTGCTCCAGCTCGGAGCTCCGCAGGTTCTCGAACGCGTTGCCCGAGAACACCGCATGCGTCGCCGCCGCGTAGATGCGCGTGGCGCCTTCCTCCTTGACCGTCTTGGCGGCCGCCATGAGCGTGCCGGCGGTGTCGATGATGTCGTCGACGATCACCGCCGTCCTGCCTTTGACGTCGCCGATCACGTACCCGATCTCCGCGACCTGCTGGGCGGGGCGCTCCTTGTCGAGGATCGCCAGCTCGGCTCCGATCTTGGAGGCGAAGTTCTTGTTCAGCTTGACCCTGCCCGCATCCGGTGCCACGACCACGATGTCCGGCAGGGCGAGGTCGGCGAAGTACTGGGTGAGCATGAACAGCGCCGTCATGTGATCCACCGGCTTCTGGAAGAAGCCCTGGATCTGGCCGGCGTGCAGGTCCATCGTCAGCACCCGGTCCGCTCCCGCGGCCTCGAGCATGCGCGCGACCAGCCGCGCCGAGATCGGCTCCCGCGGCGCGGACTTCTTGTCCTGGCGCGAGTAGCCGAACCACGGCGTCACGGCGATCACCCTGTGGGCGGACGCGCCCACGGCGGCGTCGATCATGAACAGCAGCTCCATCAGCGAGTCGTTCGCCGTAACACCCGTATCGGGATTGCCGCAGGTGGACTGCACGATGAACACGTCCGCCCCGCGGATCGACTCCTCGTAGCGGCAGTACACCTCGCCCTGGGAGAACGTCTTCAGCTCGACCGGCCCGAGGTCCACGCCCAGCTTGTCCGCGATGTCCACAGCCAGCTGCGGGTTCGCGCGCCCGCTGAACAGCATCAGCCGCTTGTTGTAGTCGATCGGCAGGCTGGCCCGGGAGTATTGGGTGCGCGTGTCCATCGCGCTCATCTCGCCAGGAGTGTAGAGGTCACGCGCGAATCGGTCATTTTGACAGCGGCCCCGCGACCCCGCCCTCGGAACCCGCGCCGCCGGGACCCGCACCCTCGGGACCCGCACCCTCGGGACCCGCGCCGCCGGGGCCCGCGCCGCCGGGCTCGCGCTCGGAGTAGCCCTCGACGTTGCGCTGGCGCTCGCGCGCGATGCCAAGCGCGCCTGGTGGCACATCCTCTGTGATCACCGAGCCGGCGCCCGTGTACGCGTCGTCGCCGACGCTGACCGGCGCGACCAGCGTCGTGTCCACGCCCGTGCGCACCCCCCGGCCGACCGTCGTGCGGTGCTTGGCGCGGCCGTCGTAGTTGGCGGTGATCGTCGCCGCGCCGAGGTTCGTCCCCTCGCCGACGTCCGCGTCGCCGATGTAGGACAGGTGGGGGATCCTCGCGCCGGGGCCGACGTCGGAGTTCTTGACCTCCACGAACGTGCCCACCTTGGACCCCCTGCGCAGGACCGTCCCCGGGCGCAGGTACCCGAACGGGCCGACGCTCACCCCGTCCTCGAGCACGCAGTCCACGAGGTAGGAGTGGCGCACGGTGCACTCCCGCCCGATGCTGGTGGCGCCGCGGATGGTGGTGAACGGCTCGATCACCGTGTCCCGGCCGATCTGCACGTCGACGTCGATCACCGTGGCGTGCGGATCGACGATCGTCACCCCGGCGAGCATGTGGCGCTCATGGATCGCCGCCTGGGCCAGGCTACGCACCTGTGCGAGCGCCGGGCGATCGTTGATCTGGAGCACGAGCCGCTCGTCCTCGACGACATGGGCGGCGATCTCCGCCCCGTCGGCCCGCAGCAGATCGAGCACCTGCGGCAGGTACAGCTCGCCCTGGGCGTTGTCGGTGCTCAGCCGCGGCAGCGCCTGGCGCAGCGCCTGAGCCGCGAACACGAAGATGCCGGTGTTCACCTCGCGGATCTCGCGCTCGGCCTGCGTGGAGTCGCCGTGCTCCTTGGTCTCGACCACCCGCTCGACCGCGCCGGCGGAGTCGCGCACCACCCGCCCGTAGCCGCTGGGGTCCTCGAGGATCGTGCTCGCCATGGTCGCCGCGGCGCCGCCCGCGCTGTGGGCGTCGATCAGCTCGCCGATCGCCTGCGCGCTGACCAGCGGCACGTCCCCGCTGAGGATCACGATCGGAGCGGCCGGATCGAGCTCCGAGCCTTCTCCGGCGTCGAGCGCCGCCATCCCCGCCGCCGCCGCGCCGCCGGTGCCGTTCGGGCGCTCCTGCACCGCCAGCTCGACGCCCTGCGGCAGCACCCGCTCGAGCGGCCTCGCCGGCGAGTCCACCACGACGACCCTGCCCGCTCCCGCCTCCAGCGCCGCGCGCACAGGCCACAGCACCATCGGACGGCCGCACAGATCGTGCAGCACCTTCGGCGTGTCGGATCGCATGCGCGTCCCCTGGCCCGCAGCGAGGATCAGAACGATGGGGGCGCTCACGCTGGCAATGCTATTCCAGTGGGAGCGCGCCCTCCGGTGACTCCGCACGAATGCGCTCCGTCTCGTACTGGCGCAACCACTTGCGGATGGCGTTGTCGGACACGCCGTAGCGGCGGCCTGTACCGACATAGCCAAGCGCACGGATCTCTGCGAGCAGGTGTGGGTAGGGCGGACGGCTGACCTTGCGCTGCTCAGGTCGAGCGCGTCCGTCGCGCTTGCGCCGGACGCCGCAATAGCGTGAGCAGTAACGCTGCGACGCGTAGCTTGGCCAGAACTCGCCACCACAATGGAGACACCTGTACGGGTCGCGGTCGAGGCGATTCTGCCGACCACAATGTGTATCGAGGGTCGCGGCGCAGTTGGGACACACGATCCGCAGGTTCTCGAAGCGTGCCGCCAGCCGGCCGCATGCGCAATCGCCTGAGCGCGTCCGCGAAACAGCTCGAGGCAGCTACAGCCGCCCGTGCTTCTTGCTCTGAGTATCTCGGTGCACGCCTCGACACGAACACATGTTCGCATCTGATGTGGATGCCGACTGGGGAGCCTGGACTTGAACCAGGACTTGAAAAGCCAAAGTCTCCCGGGCTGCCAATTACCCCACTCCCCAATGGGATCGACATCGTCGCACGTGGTGCTCACGGCGGTCGGTGCGGAGGTGGCAAGCGAAGGGATCGCTAGGAGCGTCTGCTCGGGCGGCGGGGCACGCGCCCGCCTTCCGCGCCCGCCTCCGACGCCGGCCCGCCGGCCGACGCGATCCCCAGCACGCGCATCGACTTCAAGCCGAGGCTCAGCTTCTCGCGGCCGTCGCTCGAGCTCACGTCCAGGCCTGACAGCTCGCGCACGCGCTCCAGGCGGTAGTAGATCGTGTGGCGATGGGTGAACAGCCGCTGGGCGGTGCCCGCCACGTTGCCGTCCGCCTCCAGGAACGTGTCCAGCGTGCGCACCAGATCCGTCTCGTACTGCTCGTCGTAGGCCACCAGCGGCTCGACCGTCTCCGCGTAGAAGCGCTGCAGCTCGCTCGGGTTCTCGCTCATGGCCGACAGCAGCAGTCGGTAGGCCCCAGTCTGGTCGAACGCGAGCGCCGTGCCGTCCGTCGAGCCCTGCGCGACGTTCGCCGCGAGCAGCGCCTCGCTGGCCGCGCGTGGCAGCTCCGAGGGATCCTCCGTGACGCGGCTGCGCCCGAGCGCGAACGTGTACCCCGCGAGGCTCGCTTCCATCTCGTTCAGCACCGCCTCCGCCGCGCGCGCGGCAGCGACCTCGTCGCCGCCCGGCACCAGCACCAGCACCTCCGCGCCCGCAATCCCCTCGCGGTCGGACAGCGCCGCGATCGAACGGCTCGCCACCGCCCGCGCTCCCCGCTCGGCGACCGCCCGCACGCGTCCGCGCCAACCCTCGTCCGTGGGGGCCTGGGGATGGGCTCGCGCGACCAGCATGCTCGCGCCCTCCTCGATCGCCAGCGAGAGCCCCTTGGCGCGCTCCAGCAGCTCGTCGCGCTCGGTCAGCTCCCGGCGCAGGATCGCGCCCAGGAAGTCCGCCGACGCCGTTTCCGAGACTCGCTCGGGCGCCCTCACGCGCTCGACCTCCGACGCGATCATCGTCAGCAGCAGTCTGCGCATCGAGTCGCTCGGCTCCGTCTTCGCGCGCATGTGCAGCGTCCCCACCACCGTGTCCGCCACGCGCAGCGGCGCACTGCTCACGCCATCGCCCTGAGACAGCAGCGCGCGCTCCTCCGCCGGAGACCTCGCCGCCACCGCCAGCGTGGCCCCCCACGCGTCCGTCACCGCCAGGCTCGCGTCGAGCGCCTTCGCCGCCGCCCGCACCACCTCCGGCAGGCCCGCCCCCGACTCGACCGCCTCCGTGATCGCGTCCAGCGCCGCAAGGTCTGACACGCTGGTCAGCCCCAGAAGTAGACGGCGGCAAGCGCGCCGACCACTCCGACGCCCAACAGCACCGCGAGCACGTACAGCGACAGCACCGTCGCAGCCAGCCGCTCCCACACGCGCGAGTAGGACGACCACACGGGAACCAGGATCAGCCCGGCGAACACCGCCAGGCTGATCACCGCGGCCCCTGCCGCCACCAGCTCGTTGATCTCAGATCTGCTCATTGGACCCTGACTGCCAATTGTTACGTACGGCGAGGTCGATCGCGTGTGGGGGGCACCGTCATCACCCGCGCAAATGCCGCATCCACCGGCTCCGCGCACATCGCCGCCGGCACGCGGCCCTCCAGGGCGGCCGCCGCCGCCCGCGCCAGCGCCACCCCACCCTCGGGAGATCGCCCGGCTGGTGGGGGCGACGCCGGCTCCGACGACGCCTGCCGGAGCGCTGATCGCCCGGACGGTGTCGGCCCGAACAGGCCCAACACCGTCGGGCCGGAGCCGCTCACCAGCGCCAGCTCCGCTCCCGCCTCGCTTACCTGCGTCAGCGCATCGGCGATCTGCGGGCACAGCGACACCGCCGCGCGCTGGAGATCGTTGTGCAGCAGCTCCCTCGCCCTCGGCAGCGGCTCGCCGTGCTCGAACGCCGCGCGCAGCTCGAGCATGCGCTCCTCCAGCTCGTGCCGCGCGCGCGCCAGCGCCAGCCGGTCCGCCTCCGCGTACACCGCCGCCGTGGACAGCTGAACGGCCAGCGGCAGCACCAGAATTCCCAACGGCCGTCTCACCGGCGGCAGCTCCCGCAGCCGCTCGCCCGCGCCGCTCGCCAGCCACCGCCCCGGGGATATCTGCGCGGGGACGTCCGCGCCCAGCTGCGCACCGAGCGTGCGCAGCAGCCGCCCGTCGCCCAGCCCCGACGCGTGCCTCGCCAGGCGCAGCGCCGCCGCCGCGTCCGCCGAGCCACCCCCCAGACCGGCCGCCACCGGGATGCGCTTCACGATGCTCAGCCGCAGCCGCGGCGCCCTCCAGCCGGTGCTCGCCCGAAACGCGCGCAGCGCCGCGCCCGCCAGGTTCTCCCCCGCGCCACCCGGCACGCCCGGGCACACGATCTCGTCCTCCTCGCCGCCCGCCGCAGCCGGCTCCAGCGTCAGCTCGTCCGCCAGCGAGATCGACTGCATGACCGTCACCAGCTCGTGCCTGCCGTCGCTCGCCCGCACGGGCCCCACGAACAGCCCCAGGTTGACCTTCGCCGGGGCCAGCGCGCTGTGGACGCCCGGCGCGAGCGCGCGGTGGACGCTCATGGCTCCAGCAGTCGCGCGCCCCGAAGCGCATACGCAAGCGCCCGGAAGTCCTCCGGGGACAGGCGCTCCGCGCGCACGTCCGCCGGGTGGCCCAGCGCCACCAGCGCGTCTCTCACCTGCTCGCGTGTGCCCTTCGCCGTGCGCGAGCGCCCTCCGAGCGATCTCGAAGCGCCCGCCAGCTCCAGCGAGCCGGCCAGCGTCTTGCGCCGGTGGGCGAATCCGCCCGCCACCAGCGCGCGCAGCGCCGGCGACACCGCCGGCGGCGCACTGCCCGCGCCCGCCCCCGCCCGATCACCTCGCCGGCGCAGGCCCACCAGCACGGAGTCCACGTTCGGCACCGGGTGGAACACCGTGCGCGGGATCGCCCGCAGCACCTCCACCTCGCACGCCAGCTGCGCCAGCACCGACGGCACGCCGTACGCGCCCGTGCCCGGAGCCGCCGCCAGCCGCTCGCCGACCTCGCGCTGCACCATCGCCACCCACAGCAACACGCTCGGCAGCTCCTCCACGCTCCTCAGCAGCGCGCTCGCCGCCACGCCGTACGGAAGGTTCGCCACCACCTTGTCCGGCGGCGGGTCAAGCGCCGCCAGGTCGACCGCCATCACGTCCGCCCAGTGCACCGTCACGTTCGCGTACGCGTCCGTCGCGTCGCACAACGCATCCCGCAGACGCTCGTCGATCTCCACCACGTGCACGTGCGCCGAGCGCTGCGCAAGGTACTCCGACAGCACCCCAACACCGCCTCCGATCTCCAGCACCACGTCCTCGCGCGACAGCTCCGCCGCGCGGCCGATCACCCCCAGGATGTTCGAGTCGATCAGGAAGTTCTGACCCAGGTCGCGGTCCGGCCGCACGCCGAACGCGCGCATCCGCCGCAGGCTCGGCTGCACCGGGCCGTCCGACCGCACGTTCGGCGCGGGGCCGTCGGTTTGCACGCGCGACCGGGCGGGGCCGTGCTGCGGGCTGGACTGGGCGGGGCCGTCAGCCACCGTGCTCACGCCAACCGAACACGCGCGCCGCGTTGCCCGCCACGGTCGCGCCCAGCTCATCCACGCTCACGCCGCGCAACTCCGCTATGAACGCCGCCGTGTGCACCACGAACGCCGGCTCGTTGCGCTGCCTGCGCACCGGCTGCGGAGTCAGGTACGGGGCGTCCGTCTCCACCAGCAGGCGCTCCGCCGGAACGCGCCTCGCCGCGTCCGCCAGGTCCGCCGCGCTCCCGTACGTCACGTTGCCTGCGAACGAGATCGCATAGCCGCGCTCCACACACTCCTCCAGCCGGTCCGGCATCGAGAAGCAGTGCATCACCACGCTCACTCCTCCCGCTTCGCGCTCCAGCTGGGAGAGCGTGTCCTCCTCCGCCGCCCGCGAGTGGATCACCAGCGGCTTGCCCGTCTCGCGCGCCAGTCCGATCTGCGCCGCAAACGCGCGCTCCTGGTCCGCACGCGGCACGCCCGGGCGCGCAGACGCGCCATCCCTCACATAAAAATCCAAGCCACACTCACCGATTGCAACGCAGCGCGCGTGCGCGGCCAGCGCACGCAGCTCCGCCAGATCCGCCTCGTCGAAGCCCTTCGCCGCGTTCGGGTGGCGGCCGATCGCCGCGTACACCTGCGGGAAGTCCTCCGCCGCCGCCAGCGCCGCGCGGCACGACGCGCCGTCGATCCCCACCGTCAGCATGCGCGTCACCCCCGCCGCCTCCGCCGCCGCCACCAGCTCCGAGCTCGGCCGCTCGCACAGGTCCAGATGGGTGTGTGAGTCGATCACCGTCGGGGTCGGTCGGCCGTCATCTCATCACGACTTCGGGAACAGCGAGTCCAGCCGCCCGATCGGCCCGCCCAGCGCCTCCGGCGAGTCCCACTCCGCCGACGCCAGCGAGCGATCCTCCGTGCCAAGGGCCGTCAGCAGCCTGTCCGTGCTCGCCGGCAGGTACGGGTACAGCAGCACAGCCAGCACGCGCAAGCCCACCACCAGCGTCGACAGCACGCGGTCCAGCTCCTCCACCCGCTCGTCGTCCTTCGCCAGCTGCCACGGCGCGCGCTCCTCCACATAGCGGTTCAGACGACGCACGCGCTGCCAGATCGCCTCCAGCGCCCCCGTCAGCTCCGCGCGGTCGATCATCCCTTCAACCTCCCGCGCCAGGCCCGCGAACTCGCCGTCCAGCTCCCGATCCAGCGGCACCGCCAGCGGGATGCCGTCCCTGTAGCGGTGCACCATCGCGATCGTGCGGCTCGCCAGGTTGCCAAGCTCGTTCGCCAGCTCGCTCTCGTAGCGCAGCTCGAACGACGCCGTCGACACCGACCCGTCCTGGCCGAACGGCACGTCGCGCAGCAGGTAGAAGCGCAGCGCGTCCGGGCCAAAGCGCTCGATCACCGCAAACGGATCCAGCACATTGCCCAGCGACTTGCTCATCTTCTCGCCGTCCATCAGCAGGAAGCCGTGCACGAACACGTGCTCCGGCAGCTCCAGCTCCGCCGCCATCAGCAGCGCCGGCCAGTACACCGCATGGAAGCGCAGGATGTCCTTGCCGATCACGTGGTAGTTCGCCGGCCACAGCCGATCCGTCAGCGTCGCTCCCGCCGCCGGCCCGTCCCCCGCCGACCCGTCCCCCGCCGGCCCGTCCGTCGCCGACCCGTCCGTCGCCGACATGCCCGCCGGGGCCGGCGCGTACGACAGCGCCGAGTAGTAGTTCAGCAGCGCGTCGAACCACACGTAGAACACGTGCTCGTGGTCCCACGGCACCTGCACCCCCCACGTCAGCTTGTGGCGCGTCAGCGGCACGTCGCGCAGGCCCGAGCGGATGAACGACAGCGCCTCGTTGTAGCGCGTGCGCGGGACCACGAAGTCCTCGCGCTCGCCGTAAAGGGCCTCCAGGCGCTCCTGGAAGGCCGACAGCTTGAAGAAGTAGTTGTCCTCCTGCTCGCGCGTCAGCTCGATGTGGTGAATCGGGCAGCGGTTGCCCTCGTCGATCTCGTTGTCCGCCTTGAAGTCCGCGCAGCGCGGGCAGTACCAGCCCTCGTACGTCCCCTCGTACACGTACCCGTTCTCGCGCACCCGCGACAGCACCTCCTGGACCACCGCTTCGTGCTGCCCGTCCGTCGTGCGGATGAAGAAGTCGTTGCTCGCCTCCAGCTGCGGCGCCAGCGCCCTGAAGCGCTCCGCGTTGCGGTCCGCCAGCTCCTGCGGGTCGATGCCCAGCGCATGCGCCGCGTCCGCCACCGGCTCGCCGTGCTCGTCCGTGCCCGTCAGGAAGAACACCTCCTCGCCGCGCTGGCGGTGGTGGCGGGCCATCACGTCCGCCGCGATCGTCGTGTACGCGTGCCCCAGGTGGGGCGCCGCGTTCACGTAGTAGATGGGCGTGGTCACGTAGAAGGACACCGACGCCTCCAAGCTACCGCGGGCCGACCAGATCCGTCATCGCGGCGGCCCCGGCTCTCCCCGCGTGATCTCCCGGTACAGCTCGTTCGCGCGCAGCCCCGTCAGCTTGGCCACCGCCCCCGCCGCCGGTCGCGCCCTCGCGCCCGCGTCGATCAGATCGCGCAGCGCCGCCAGCGCGTCCCGCAGCGACGCCCGCTCCGCCGCCGCCGCGCCGCACACCAGCACCACCTCGCCCCGCGCCGGGGTCTCGCGATAGTGCTCCGCCAGCTCAGCAGCCGTCCCGCGGCGGACATCCTCGTGGAGCTTCGTCAGCTCCCTGCACACCGCCACCGGCCGCGCCGGGTCCTGCGCCGCGAGCAGCGCCAGCGTCGCCGCCAGGCGGCGGGGGGACTCGAACGCCACCAGCGTCTCCCTCGCGCCCGCCAGCAGCGCCCGCAGCTCGCCGCGAGCACGCGGCAGGAAGCCCACGAAGCGCCAGCGCCCGGCCGGCAGGCCGGAGGCGACCAGCGCCGTCAGGACCGCGCTCGGACCCGGCAGCACCTCCAGCGCGAGCCCCGCCTCCAGGCAGCCCTGCACGAGCTCGAAGCCCGGATCGGACACCAGCGGCGTGCCCGCGTCGGACACCAGCGCCACCACAGCGCCACCGCGGATGCGCTTCACCAGCTCCGCCGCGTGTGCGCGTTCGTTGTGCTCGTGCAAGCTCAGCAACCGGGTCGAGATCCCGTGACGGGCGAGCAGCAGCCTGCTGTGGCGTGTGTCCTCGCAGGCCACCACGTCCGCCCGCCTGAGCGCCGTCAACACGCGCAGCGTCACGTCCTCGAGGTTGCCGATCGGGGTCGGGCACACGACCAGCCGCCCGACCGGCGCCTCCATGGGAGTCATCACGCAAATATAGGGTCCTGTCACCGATGGCCAAAGACCGCGACGAGCCACCGCAGTACACGCGCTACCACGCCCGACCGCGACTGCTGCCCCGCAGAGCCGACCAGGACGTGCCGCCCGGGCACCTGGCCGGCGCGCTCGCCGACGGGCGCAAGCGGGCACGAAACGGCGCCAGCACCCGCCCGGCCGGCGCCCGCTGGCGGCGCTGGGCGAGGCCCAAGCGCATCCTGCTCACGCTGCTCTCGCTCGTCATCGCATGGCTGGCGCTGTCGCTGATCCTGTTCCTCGTCAGCTCGCACTTCGAGCGCACACCACTGCCCGCCAACGTCGCCAGCGTGCTCGATCCCTCCGGCTACCCGCTGACCTCCGCCAACAACATCCTCGTGCTGGGCTCCGACCGGCGCCAGAAGAACAGCAAGGAACCCGGGGCCGAAACCACCGGCTTCGGTCGCTCGGACACCATCATGCTCATCCGCACCGGCGGCGGGCACGCCGCGCGCCTGTCGATCCCACGCGACACCGTCATCGAAATCCCCGGCCACGGCCTGGAGAAGATCAACGCCGCGCACGAGTTCGGCGGACCGGCCGAGTCCGTCTCCGTCATCAAGCACTGGCTCGGCATACCCATCAACCACGTCGTGGAAGTCAACTTCGAAAACTTCCCCCAGCTGATCGAAGCCATGGGCGGCGTCACCTACAGCGGCGGCTGCATCGTCTCAAACCTCGACGGCGGCTCCGCCGACGGTGGCTTCACGCTGCGCCTGAGCGCCGGCACCCACCACCTCGACGGCAAGCAGGCGCTGGCGCTGGCGCGCACGCGCGAGAACCTGTGCGCGCCCAACGAGACCGACATCCAGCGCGAGGAACATCAGCAGGCGCTCTTCACCGACATGAAGAACCAGATGCTGTCCCTTTCGAGCTTCTTTCGCCTGCCGTGGATCGCCTGGCACGCGCCGCCAGCGATCATCTCCGACATGAGCGGCACCGAACTGCTGGGGATGTTCGCCGCCCTGGCCGTAACCGGCACGCCGCCCACGCGTGTGCTGTCGCCGACCGGACAGACGACCCTCCCCAGCGGCGAAGAAGGCCTGACCATCTCAGAAGAAGCCCGCCGGGCGGACGTCGCGCAGTTCATGAGCGGCTGACGCGGCCAGCTCGTATGCCGAGCTCTCTCGACAGGTCAGTTCAACTCAAAAAAGTTCGGTATCACCATCGCTATACCGACTTTTCTCTATCTATTTGTCTCTCTCCGCGCGACGACGCGCACGCTCCCAGTCTGTGCGGCTCACCGATCTGACAACCACCGGTCTGTCGCCCAGCACGTCGCTGCGCAGCGTGGTCATCCCAGGCCAGTTCCTCGACATCGGACATCGTGTACCGGCGGAGCGTCAGTCGGACGGTCTGGAGTTGCACTCAACGCTTGGCGGCAACGGGCTTGGAGTCGCCCGACTTGGCCGAGCCCTTCTCGCTCTTGCCCTCCGATGAGGGGGATGACGAGGAGGAAGAGGAAGATGAAGAGGAGGAGTCTCCGGACGAGGACTTATCGCCAGAGGACTTCTCGCCGGAGGACTTCTCGCCGGAGGACTTCTCAGAGGAGGACTTCTCAGCGGCGGCGGCTGCGGTCTCGCGCTGACGATTGCGGGTGCCGTAGTCGGTGTTGTAGAAGCCTTTGCCCTTGAAGTGAACGGCAGGAGCGTGCAGCACCCGCTCCACGGGCACGCCCGTGTCGGGGTCGACGGTCAGCGAATCTTCGCTGAAGGACTGCTGCAGCTCGAACGTCGTGCCGTCCGGGCGGCGATACTCGTAAATCGGCATGAACAGCCGATTATAGGAGCGTCAATCGGTCAGCAACGCCCGCGCACAGGCGATGCCGGCATGGATCGTCGGGGTGAAGTCCCTGTTTGGCTCGGTCAGCAGGCGCAGTGCGAAGCCGTCTCCGAGAGAGAACAGGACCTCGGCGACGGCCTCGGGCTCGGCGTGCAGCGCCAGCACGCCCTCGCTCTGCGCGGCCGCGAGCATCCCGGCCACCTGTTCGCGAGTGCGGCGCATCAGGCCGGCGTACTCGACGGCGATGTCCGGGTTGCGGCGCGAGAGGGTGAACAGCTCGAACACCAGCGTGACGAAGTCCGGATCTTCGCGCACGGTCAGCTGCAGGTTCTGGGCCATCAGATCGATGAAGTCGTCGGCGGTCTTGGCCGTCGAGAGCTGGCGCTGGAGCCTCTCCAGGCGTATGTCGCAGTCGCGCCTGACGGCCTCGACGAGCAGTTGCTCCTTGGTTCCGAAGTAGTAGTGCAGCAGGCCCCTGGACACACCGGCCTCACGCGATACGTGGTCGAAGGTCGACGCGGCGGTTCCCCGCTGCGCGACGCTGCGCCGCATCGCGTCGATGATCCTCTGGGCCTTGTCGCCGGACAGCGACCGGGTGCTGCCATCGGCGGGGCGCGTCGGGGAGCCCGGGTCCGCGGCAGCGGCCCGGGGCTCCATGACAGCGGCATCCATGTCGCTCATCCGATCGGCTCGGCGACCGGCTCAGCTGCTGGCGACACCCGCTGGCGCGGGCGTCTCCGGAGCGGTGGTAGAGCTGTAGTCGAACTCCTCCTCGGCCCCGAACAGGGCATCGAGCACTTTCGTGCGCAGGCCCTCGCTCAGGGCGATCGCGAGCACGGCCCCGACCGTGAGCAGCAGCAGCGAGCGGCCGGGCCTGCGGCGCCGGCGCGCGGGCTTGGGGGCCTCGCGCAGCGAGCTCGTGGCATCCCGCAGCGCGTTCGCCGCGTCCTTGATCTCCCGCTGGAGCTTGCGATCCTCGAACAGCGCCTGGGTGGCGGGCTTGCCGTTGCTCATGCGCCCGTACGCGCTGCGCGCCGCCACGTATGCCGAGAGCAGGCTGGAGCGGAGCTCCTCGTCCTCGATCACACGCTGGAGGTACCGGTTTTGATGCGCCGCGCGCGCGGCGTCGCCGGCCTTACCGAATCTGTCCTTCGCTGCCATTGTCGCCACCGCCTCTGCCGAAAGCTTGCAGGTCTGTGGACCCAATATACCCCTCTACGCGTGCAGGGCGGCTTGCTCCTGGGCAGAGGGGAACGCCCACGCCGCGCGTGTGCGGCGCTCCTGGCGGAACACGAAGCGCAGCTGCGGCGGCGGTTTGAGCTGGGCCTCGGCCGGTCGGAAGGTCGCGCACGGCTCGGGCAGATCGAGCGCGCACAGGAGGTTGACCCGGAAGTAGCACTGGTCACAGCTCACCTTCGGCGCCGCCCGCTTGGGCGCGCGCCCGGCCTTCGCTCCCTGCACCACAAGCCCCCTCGGCTGAATCGGATCAAACGGGACGGTTGCGATCAAAGCACCATTCGACCGACCGCTCAAGGGGCAGCGAAGACCCACTCCGCAAATCGCAGAGAAAACCGCCGCCGCGTCATCATCTGCACACATGCGCATCCTCGTCACCGGCGCAAGCGGCTTCGCCGGCTCGCTGCTCGTCCCCAGGTTGTGCGCCGACGGACACACCGTGCGGGCGCTCGGCCGGGACCCTGAGCGCGTGCGCCACGCGCTCGCGCTCGCGCGCACGCGCCGCCAGCGCCGACCCGCCGACGCCGAGGTCGGGCCACCGGCCGACGCGGAGGTGATGCGACCCACCGATCCGGGGCAGGCGCGACGCACCGACCCGGGGCGGGTGCGACCCGCCGACGTGGAGGTGGTGCGCGGCGACATGCTGACCGGGGACGGGCTCCGACGGGCGCTCTACGGTGTGGAGGTCGCCTATTACCTCATCCACTCGATGGAGCGCCCGCCGGCAGACGGTGCCCCGTTCGCTGCCCGCGAGCGCATCGCAGCCGAGAACTTCGCCGCGGCGGCCGTCCACGCGGGCGTTCGCCGGATCGTGTTCCTCGGCGGCCCGGTGCCGCGCGGGGACGCGCAGGCGGCACACGCGCAGGCGGCACCCAACGGTCAGGCCGCCCGCGCGCGGATATCGCGCCACCTGGCCAGCCGCGAGCAGGTGGAGGGCGTGCTGCTCGGCGCGGTCGCCGACTCGCTCGCGCTGCGCGCGTCGATAATCATCGGCGCGCGCTCGCGCTCGTTCCGCCTGCTCGTGCACCTCGTCGAGCGCATGCCCGTGCTCACACTGCCGCCATGGCACACCTGGCGCATCCAGCCGATCGACGCACGGGACGTCACCGAGATGCTTGCCGCGTGCGCCACCACGGAGCTGTCCGGCCGTTCCCTCGACATCGGGGGCCCGGACGTGATCACGTACGGAGACATGCTGAGAGGCATCGCCGAGCTGATGCTCGTCAGCCGCCCGGCGGTCGGGTTGCGGGTGAATATGACAGGCATCACAGCGCGCGTGGCAGCGGCGATCGCCAAAGAGGACCCCGAGCTGGTGGTGCCGTTGATGGAGGGGCTGCAGGGCGATCTGCTGCCCGCCGACGACCACGCCGCGGAGCTGCTGGGCGTGCGCCTGCACTCGTTCGACGCGGCAGTCGAACACGCTCTGGCCGAGTGGGAGGAATCCGAGCCGCTGGCCGCCCGATGAGCCTCGTCACGGCGTCGATACGAATCGCGGCCCCACCGGCGGACGTGTGGAAGATGGTCATGGACCCACGGCGTCTGGGCGAGTGGGTCACGATTCACCGCAAGCTCGTGCACGCCGACGGCGGCCCTCAACGTGTCGGGTACACGATGGACCAGCGGATCCACATGCGAGGCGTGCACCTGGAGGTTCACTGGAGGCTGGTCGACTGCCGTCCGGGCGAGCTGGCGGTGTGGGAGGGTCGCGGGCCGGCCCGCTCGCACGCACGCAGCGAATACCTCCTGCATGCGGAAGATGGAGGCACGCTCTTTGACTATCGGAACGAATTCCGCCCTCCGCTGGGACCGGTCGGAGCGCTTGTCAGCCGCGCGCTCGTCGGCGGGATGCCAGAGCGGGAGGCCATGCGCACACTCGAACGTCTGCGCGCCAACCTGGAGCGGACGACCCTTCCACGAAACTAGTGTAAGGTGAAGCCACAAGCGATGTGACTCGCTCACATCAACACTAGAGTGAAGAGGATTCAAATCGTGACCGACTTCCTTGACGAGAAGCGCCAAGAGATCACAGCTCGACTGAAGGAGCTCAAGCCCCTGGTGGATGAGCACAGCCGCCTGGAGGCCGCCGCAAAGGCCCTGGCGGGCGTGATCGGATCGGCTGCGTCCGACGCCGGTGCGGTCGTTACCCGCCGCCGTGGCCCCGGGCGCCCGCGCGGCTCGAGCACCCGCAAAAAAGCCGCAAAAGCAGCAACTGCAGTGGCAGCTCCGAAAGCGGCGCGCAAACCCGGTCGTCCGGCGAAACGCCGCGCCGGCCGGCGCAAAGGCAGCGGCACTCGCGCCGCCGAGGCGCGGTCGTTCGTGCAGGGACAGCCCGGCATCACCATCCCCGAGCTGGCCGCAAAGATGGGTATCAAGCAGAACTACCTGTACCGCGTCCTGCCCGGGCTGGAGCAGGAAAACAAGGTAGAGAAGAAAGGCCGCGGCTGGTACCCCAAGTCCTAGTCTCGTCGTCCCTGGCGGCGTCCTTACCCCGTTCGGGGCACTACGCGGGTGCTCGCGTGCAAAGCACGCCACGCGGGCGGGCGGGCATCGGATCCTGCCAGGAACGACGATCCGTCGCCCTTCCCTCCGAATTGCGGCGGATTGTCCTGAGTTGAAACAATGGGGGCGTGGTTATGTCGACCACGCCCCCGTTTCTTTTTCAGACGCTTGTGACGTCCTCGACGTCCATGCGGGCGACCAAGTCGTCGCGGAACACGTAGACGTGAACAACACGTCGTTCGTCGAGCAGCGCGCCGTCGAGGTCGCGCGCCACCTGATGGACCTCGACGGCGACGCTGCCATCCGGGCGTGTCGTGAACGCCATCGGCTCGACCCTCGGATCGATGGTCGCCCACTGGCGCGTCCAGTAGTCACGAACGCCCTCGTGGCCATCGACGCGACCACCCTCCCACGCGTTCGGCCATTCAACGTCGGTGGTCATCTGACGCACGGCCGCGTCGGTGTCGCGGGCGTTGAACGCCGCGTACATGGCCCGCAGGCGCTGCTCGCGCTCCATTGCAAGATCCACTGCAACTCAGACTTTCGATTGGCTCGAGAAGCAGGCTATTGGAGCGGGTCGGCCTAAATCAACCCCTGCCCGGCGACCGTGTCGCGCTCGCCCTGCAGCTCGGCCACCGACGCGTCGATCTTGGAGCGGGAGAAGTCGTCGATGTCCAAACCTTGGACGATCGTGTACTCACCGTCCGCGCACGTGCACGGGAAGCCGCTGATGAGTCCCTCCGGGATGCCGTAGGAGCCGTCGGAGGGAACGCCCATGGACACCCAACGCCCGCCGGTGCCGGTCACCCAGTCGTGCACGTGGTCGATCGCCGCGCTGGCGGCCGAGCCGGCCGAGGACGCGCCCCGCGCGTCGATGACGGCGGCGCCGCGTTTGCCGACGTTGGGCAGGAAGTCGTCTTCGATCCACGCCTGGTCGTCGACGGCCGCCGCCGCCTGCTGCTGGCCGACCTTCGCGTGGAACAGGTTGGGGTACATGGTCGGGGAGTGGTTGCCCCACACGCCCACGTCCGAGATGTCAGTCACCGGAACGGCCAGCTTGGCCGCCAGCTGGGCGATCGCGCGGTTGTGGTCGAGTCGCATCATCGACGTGAACCGCTCGTTGGGGATGTCCGGGGCGTTGTTCATCGCGATCAGGCAGTTGGTGTTGGCGGGGTTGCCCACCACGAGCACCTTCACGTCGGCGGCCGCGACGGCGTTCAGCGCCTTGCCCTGAACCGTGAAGATCTCGCCGTTGGCGCTCAGCAGCTCCGCGCGCTCCATGCCCTTGGTGCGCGGTCGCGAGCCGACGAGCAGCGCCACGTTGGTGCCGTCGAACGCGTCCGCCGGGTGATCGTGCAGGTCGATGCCCGTGAGCAGCGGGAACGCGCAGTCGACCAGCTCCATCGCCACGCCCTCCAGGGCGCCCATCGCCTGGGGGATCTCCAGCAGGCGCAGGTCGACCGGCTGGTCGGGCCCGAGCAGCTGTCCGCTGGCGATGCGAAAGACGATGCTGTAGCCGATCTGTCCGGCGGCGCCGGTGACTGTCACTCGTACGGGATTGCTCACAAGTTCATCTCCTGGGGGTGTCGGTATGGGGTGTGGGTATGGGTGGGTGTGGGGTGGGGTGCGCTGGTTTGCGGGCTCGAGGCCGCCTGCCAGCGCCTATGCCATCGCCTCGCGCAGGTTCGCGTCGATCGACGATAGGAACTCCTGGGTGGTCTGCCACGGCTGATCGGGACCGATGAGCAGCGCCAGATCCTTGGTCATGCTGCCGCTTTCGACCGTCTGAACACACACGCGCTCGAGCGTGTCGGCGAAGCGGGTGAGCTCCGGCGTGCCGTCCATGCGCCCGCGCGCCGACAGGCCGCGCGTCCACGCGAAGATCGACGCGATCGGGTTGGTGGACGTGGGCTTGCCCTGCTGGTGCAGGCGGTAGTGGCGGGTGACCGTGCCGTGGGCGGCCTCCGCCTCGACGGTGCTCCCGTCGGCGGTCATCAGCACGCTGGTCATCAGCCCGAGCGAACCGAAGCCCTGGGCTACGGTGTCCGACTGCACGTCGCCGTCGTAGTTCTTGCACGCCCACACGTACCCGCCCTCCCACTTCAGCGACGCCGCCACCATGTCGTCGATCAGGCGGTGTTCGTAGGTGATTCCCGCGGCCTCGAAGTCGGCCCTGAACTCGGCCTCGTACACCTCCGCGAAGATGTCTTTGAAGCGCCCGTCGTAGCGCTTGAGGATCGTGTTCTTGGTCGACAGGTACACCGGGTAGCCGCGGTCGAGGCCGTAGCGCAGCGACGCGCGCGCGAAGTCGCGGATGGAGTCGTCCAGGTTGTACATCGCCATCGCCACGCCGCCGCTCGGAAAGTCGTACACGTCCAGCTCGATCGGCTGCCCGGCGTCCGCGGGGGTGTACGTGAGGGTCAGCTTGCCCGCGCCGGGGACCACCATGTCGGTCGCGCGGTACTGGTCGCCGAACGCGTGACGGCCGATCACGATCGGCTTCGTCCAGCCGGGCACCAGCCGGGGGATGTTGGAGATGACTATCGGCTCGCGGAAGATAACCCCGCCGAGGATGTTGCGGATCGTGCCGTTGGGCGAGCGGTACATGTCCTTCAGGCCGAACTCCTTCACGCGCGCCTCGTCCGGGGTGATCGTCGCGCACTTGACCCCCACGCCGTGGAGCTTGATCGCCTCTGCCGCTTCCACCGTGACGCGATCGTCCGTCGCGTCGCGATGCTCGATGCCCAGGTCGTAGTACTCCAAGTCCACGTCCAGGTACGGGACGATCAGCTGCTCCTTGATGAACGACCAGATGATCCGCGTCATCTCATCGCCGTCGAGCTCGACGACGGGGTTCTTCACCTTGATCTTGGCCATGTGTCGGTCCTTGCCGGGGTGTGCGCCGGAGGTCGGGTGCCTCCGAGGGGGGATGGGGCGGCCGATGCTATCGCCCGCGGGCCGGCGGGTCCGGCGGCGGGCGTCGCGCCCGGTCCGGCGTCGGCTGCGGCCGTCACTGTCCCCTTTTTGTTTTGTGTGTGCGATCGTATCTACATGACCCGCGTTTGGTAGATACCTTTGCGCACCGTCCGTTCGATCGGAGAGACATTTTTCGGCGATGCTATCCCTGACAAACCCAGGGCCGTACGCGAGCCGTCCTATCGCTGAGCGTCAACGGCCGCGCCAAGCTCGCTCATGCTCGCCGCCGCAGGCGCCGTCGGATGGGTCGCCTGTCCTGGGGCGTCGGCTATCGGCTCGCGCCGTAGCACTCGGCTCGCCTAACATGTGGAACCGTGGAGGCATCGAAGGTAGGCTGCGTGCATGAACGAGCCTGGGGGCGGCCGCGAACTCGCTTGGACTCTCTGGACGATTGTCGCGATTCTGTTCGTGATCTTCGGGATCGCCGAAGTGGTCGGGCCTCAGCACGCCATCTCATTCTGGCTGCTGGCTGGCCTTTTTCTTACGATTTGCTCGTCCCTGATGTGGGGTCTCAGTCGGCGGGGAAAGAGCGCCGTGACGGACGCTAGGCGGGAGCAGATCCAGCGATGGATCGTCCGGATCGCTGTTGGCGCTCTAGCCGCCGTCGCTGGGTAGTGGGTCAGTTTGATTCGGAGTCATCGTGCTAATCCAACAGCGCCGCAACCTCAGCGAGAGTCCAGACATGATCGGCCACGCCGGCCGCCATCGCTGGCGTGCGCGGGTAGGGGTTCTTGAGGCTCATGTGCGGGCGCGCGAAGTTGTAGACCATGTAGTGCAGCGCGACGGCAGCGGCAAGGTTCGCGACCTTCTTCGAGAAGGCGTTGGTCAGCCTTGTGAACCTGCGCATCCCCATCCGCATCGTGAGGTTTTGGCGCTCGACGTAGGACGTGCTGATCCGGGCGGGGTCCGGGTCGCCCGTGCGCACGTTGATGTCCATGCCCGTGCAGATGGCGGGGCTGTAGCGGCGCTCCGCGTTCACGTCGGCGCTGTAGGTCTTCTGCAAGACGGCCCAATCGACCTGAGCACCGAACGAGAAGCCGATCGCGGCAGCGTAGGCGGCGAGGCCATCCGTCGTGATCTGCGGCCGGTACTTGAGCCGCGTGCGCAGGTCCATCATGAACAGAAAGCCATCTTCGGCGGAGCGCTGGCCGACGAACCACGAGGGGATCAGCTTCGTGTCCGCGCAGATCGCGGTCCAGGTCCAGATGCTGCCGATGCCCGGCTCGTCCCTGCGCGAAGGCGGGATGTTGGCGTCCTTGCAGGCGACGAAGTTCCAAATCTCGTCGCACTCAAAGACCGTGCACGGCAGATCGACCAGCGTGTCGTGCTGGTAGGTGCCGCAAACCTCGCCGAGATCGACCAGCAGTTTCGTGATCGTGTTCTTGGCCGCGCCCGTGATCCGCACGGTGCTTCGGATGCTCATGCCCTCGGTTAGACACCCGATGATCTGCGCGCGCTTCTCGGTGCTCAAGCGGTTCATGCTGACCCTTATGCTTGAGGCATCGGACGGAAAGCCCGCACGACGCGGCTTTGGTCGTCTGATTACCACGGTATCATCGGGATTCCGCAGTTTGGAAGCGCGTGTGCGCTCTGCGAGCAGGAGCATGGCGTCTATGCCCGATTTCGACCGCCAGCGATTCGATGAGCTTGTCCTCTTCATTGCGCATGAGACGCGGAACGATCCCCGATTTGGGCGTACCAAGCTCGCCAAGGTGCTCTACTACAGCGACTTCGATGTCTACCGCAGCACGGAACAGGCGCTCACGGGCGCGAAGTACGTACACAAGCCCTTCGGCCCCTTCCCAAAGCCGCTGGACGGCGCCGAAATGCGCCTTGCAGGGGCGCAGCGGGTACAGCTAGCGCATACCGTCGATGAGGGAGAAGAGAAGCGGATCATCCCCTTGGACCTCAGCCATGCCGATGCGCTCTTTGAGCCCTGGCAGTTGGAACTGGTCCGATCATGGATCAGGAAGATCAGTAAGGATTCAACCACGAAGGTGTCGAACGACTCGCACGACCTACCTAGCTGGCGGCTAACCGAGGAAGAGGCAGAGATCCCCTATGCGATGGCACTTCTGCCACAAGAGCGACCAAGCCCGCAAGAAGCCAAAGAAGCTGAGGATCTAGCCCGTGAGCGCGGCTGGCTCACCGACGAGGGATGGATCTGGGAACGGCAACCCACCTAGACGCAACCCCGTTGATGTTGATGACGAGCTTTACCAGTGGTGCTGCGCCGATATAGAGCGTCGCTGGCCGAGACTCGCCCAGGACGAGTTCTTTCGATTCCTTCGCCTGCTTATGGTCATCCTCAATGTTGAGCGCGAGGCCCGCCAACTCGGGGGTGGCGGCGAAACATGGGTGCTGACCACCCCGGATGACATGGAACCGTGCCTAGCGATCTACTTCTCGTATGCGGCTGGAGCGATCGTTATGCGGGCTGTCCACGACCGCTCATGACGCTACGATGCCCCAATGGCTGATCTAAACCAGATGGCCTACCGTGTCGTTCAGCACGCAACGCAGCCGCGCGAGAAGCCGACGCCTGCGCAGGTCAGCGGGCGCAACGGAGGCTTGAAGGGCGGCAAAGCGAGAGCCGAAGCCCTCTCGGCTAAGAAGCGCTCTGAGATCGCCCGTAAAGCAGCGCAGGCGCGTTGGGCTGCGAAAGGTTGAAGAACGCCACGCCTGCGTGAGCGCGTGGCGCCCTCAGCGGTCCTCAGACGACGTGGCCGACCAGTGCGGTCAGGTGGAACGCGGCCGGCGTGGCGAACACGTAGCCATCGCTCGTCTTGTGGACGAGGCCGGCGTTGTGGAGCTGGTAGACGACCGACTCGGGGTCGAAGTAGTCGATCTCCCGGCCTATGTCGGGGATCGACCACACGGTCGGCTGGCGGCACGGGTCCGTGAGCAAGTAGACCACGGAGCGTTCCAACTCTCCGAAGTCGCGGTCGCGGGTAGGGTCCTTGTCAGGCATGAGGGAGTGAAGGCTCCTTTATGTCTAGGTCCCGGCGTGAGCCAAGAACTCGCGTCGGGGCCGCTTGGTTAGGATCAGCCGACCCTAGACCCTGCGGCGGCCCCTGTGGGGCCGATGCTCAAACTGACCCACTACCCGTCGCTGGGTACTTCGCGGTTAGCTTCACGATCCACCCCCACGCGCACCTGCCCAGCGTGGCGCTCGGGCAACCCCTCGTCTACCGGGTCGAGATCTGTCTGGCGATTGCTTACGGCGGGCTACTGTTGTTGACGCCGCTGTTCCACGGGCTGATACGCGGCACACTGCCAAGTCGAATCTCCCAGCAGGGCGCGGAGTGGCCGCAAGCCGTCAGCGCAACGAAGGAGAACATCGATGACCTTGAAGAGGCCGTCAAGCAGCTTCAGGGCGATTCGTCCTATCTCCGGGCTAGTCCCCGTGCCCGCGCCGCGGGCCCGCACGGGCTGATGAAAATGGGGATGATTCGGATGTCGCCCGCGACGCTGATCTTTCCCTGGTGCTCCTGAGCCCGAGGCTAGTCTGGCGTGTGGGTCTCCCCGGACCTCCGGACTGTTGCCATGAGCACGCCTGTCAGATTCGCCAGTTCTCAGAGGCCCCTGGGCGATGGTTCTGTTCCTCGATCCCCTTTGGGAGGTTGCATGGAGACGGTCGTCGAGCGCCCTGGGGCGCTGGATATTCACAAAGCGCAGGTGACTGCGTGCGTGCGGGTGCCTGCGGTCAATGGCTCCGGTCGCGAGCAGCACGTGGCCGAGTTTCAGACGACGGTCACGGGGCTTTTGACGTTGCGCGACTGGCTGGCTGCGCACGGGGTGAGCCAGGTCACGATGGAGGCGACCGGCGTCTACTGGAAGCCCGTCTGGGCGATCCTTGAGGACGAGTTCGAGCTGCTGCTGGTCAACGCAAGGCATGTCAAGCAGGTACCGGGTCGCAAGACTGACGTCTCAGACGCGGTATGGATCTGCCAGCTCGCCGAGGCGGGTCTGTTGAAAGCGAGCTTCGTGCCGCCCAAGCCGATCCGTGCGCTTCGCAACCTCACGCGCTATCGCAAGACCCAGATCCAGGAGCGCGCGCGGGAGGCCAACCGGCTGCACAAGGCGCTCGAGGACACCGGGATCAAGCTGGACTGTGTCGCCTCGGACATTCTCGGTGTCTCCGGGCGGGCGATGCTCGACGCGCTCATCCAGGGCACTACCGATCCCGAGGTGCTGGCCGACCTGGCCAAGGGTCGCCTGCGCGCCAAGATCCCGGCGCTCAAGGAGGCCCTTGAGGGTCGCTTCGATCAGCTGCACGCCGTCTGGATCGGGGCGATCCTCTCGCACATCGACTTCCTGGACGAGCAGATCGCTTCACTGACCGAGACGATCGGGGAGCAGATCGCCCCTTTCGAGTCAGCCGTTGAGCTGCTGTGCACGATCCCCGGCGTTCAACGGCGCACCGCCGAGAGCATCATCGCTGAGCTCGGCACCGACATGTCGGTGTTCCCCACCGCCAAGCACCTCGCCTCATGGGCGGGCCAATGCCCCGGCAACGACCAGTCCGCCGGCCGACGCCGCTCGGGCCGCACCCGCAAGGGATCGAAGTGGCTGGACTGGGCGCTGGAGGAGGCAGCGCTGGCCGCCACGCGCACCAACGACGTCTACCTCGCTGCCCAGTATCAGCGGCTGCGCCCGCGCCGAGGCCACAAGAAGGCCCTCGGAGCGGTCAAGCACTCGATCATCTGCGCGTGCTGGCACATGCTCTCCACCGGAGAGCTCTACGACGACCTCGGCGGCGACTACTTCCGCAAACGCGACCCCGAGCGCACCACGAAGCGCCTGATCGCCCAGCTCGAAGCGCTCGGACACACCGTCACGCTGCAAGACGCGGTGGCAGCCTGAACGTTATTTTCCTGTCAGGATCGCAGAACTACTTGCGGCGCCGGTGGGCAATCCCTAAGATGTCAAGGACTTCTCGCCGATATACTGGGAGAAGAAGGAGATCATGACCGACAACGAAGCACAAGCTCACCAGATCGCGGACGTCTCATCGCTCCCGTATGACGCGGCTCTTGCAGCCCTAGAAAAGGGCGGCCGGGCCGCCGACGCTGCGCGCAGCATCCTTGAGGCCGAGGAAAAGTACGCCGAGACGAACGCAAAACTCGCCGCGTCCAAAAAGAAGCTCGCCGCGCTTATCCAAGCGTAGTCAGCGTCGCGCGACCTCCTGCCAGCGATAGAGCGTCCGTCGGCTTACGCCAACCATCATGGCGAGTCGCTCCAAGGGAATGCCCGCCTCAAGCGCTTGGAGCAGCAGCTGAACGATCCGCCGCAAACGCGTCCGACCGCCGCCGCGCGGGTCCACCGAGCGCGTCAGCCGGGCGCGCGTGTCAGCAAAGCGTCCGGCCGCGCGCGTCAGCCGTTCCAGCTGGCCTGCGAGGCGTGCGTGACAAGCACGTGCGAGCGCCCACCGCTGAACGGAATCGTCGCCACGCGCGCCTTCGACGATGGCTGGAAGAACGCGTTTTCGTCGATCAGCAGCCTGCTGCCGCTGCTGGAGATGCCCGCGCCCTCGACGGCTCCGCCGTGGACGGTCACCGCGCGCGCGTGGCCGGAGACGACGTTCACCGCCCACGCGTCGCTGTTGTCCTCGCCCTCGAACTCCGCCAGCAGCCTGTCGCCGTTGGCCGAGAACGCTAACGGGATCAGGCCCTGCGACAGCGGGTCCACGGAGATGTGCGTGACCCTGCGCACGGGTGCGCCACCGTTCGGCGACTCCAGCCAGATCTGGTATTCGGGCGAGAGGTGGCGCATGCGCTCGCGGTCATACGCGATGTACTTGGGCCCCCACACCGGATTGAGGCTGCGCCCGTCGCTCGTGATCCGATGTACGCCCCCGCCGTCGACTTCGCTCTCGTACAGGTTCACAGGCGCTGACGGCGACAGCGAGTGCGACAGCGCGAACACCAGCCGGTCGCTTCCGTCGCGCGCGAAGCTCGCGCCGGAGATCGCGCCTTCGGCGATCGACGTGATCGCTCCGGTCTGCACGTCGACCACGTCCAGACCCGAGCCTTCCGCGACCAGCACCGGCTCGTTCGACAGCCTGTACACCGCCACGTAGCGCGAGTCCGGCGACCACGCCACCGGCGTCGCGGTCGCGGTTTCGAGGTCGAAGTAGTCGGCCACGGGGGCGCCCGATGCGGAGTACACGCCGATCGACGGACCGTGTTCCTCCGGCCCGGGCGTCGCGCCGAACAGCGACGCCGCCACCGACTGGCCGTCCGGCGCCAGCAGCGGCTCACTGCCCGGCCCCAGCAGTTTCCGTTCGCTGCCCGACGCCGACGCCAGCCACACGTTCGACGTCGACGTCGCCGTCTCCGTCACGTACGCCAGCCGCGGCACCGTCGGTTCGGGTGTCAGGTCCGCCACCGCTTCCGACGCCGCGTCGCGCGCTCGAGAGGCCGCGCGCGGCGCCAGGGGGGCCGCAGGCGGCGCCGGGGAGATAGCCGGCGGCGCAGGCGAGGCCGCCGCGACGTTCGACAGCGCCGCCAGCGACAGCAGCAGGACAATCGTCGCGAGCAGAGCCACGGGCAACGCCACGCGTTGGCGCACTGCGTGCGACGCGTGCACGGGAGCGGACGGCTCGCGCACCGGAGCGGACGGCTCGCGCCGCCGCATGGCTGCATTGGGCATCGCGCCGCAGCGTACCGATCTCTGCTTGACTGTCATGTGATGGCCAGCACTATGTCGAGACACGCGATCGGCGATGCGCCGTGGCAGACGCACACCGTGTTCAACCAGGTGCCGCCGCTGGAGGACGTCGACGTCTTCTCCAGCAACCTTCCGCTCGTCGAGGCCACCGAGCGCGAGGGGGCGGGCTGGGTCAGCGAGCGGGCCGCCGTGCTCGGGCGCTACGTCGGCGCCGCCGGCGGGCCGCAGCAGGAGTGGGGCCGGCTGGCCAACGAGAACAAGCCCGTTCTGCGCACGTTCGACCGCTACGGGCACCGCATCGACGAGGTCGAGTTCCACCCCGCCTGGCACCAGCTGATGACCATGGGCATCGAGAACGAGCTGCACTCGCTGCCGTGGACCAGCGAGCAGCCCTCGCCCCACACCGCCAGGGCCGCGCTGTACATGACAGCCATGCAGGCAGAGGCCGGCTTCGCCTGCCCCATCACCATGACCTTCGCCGTCGTGCCCGCGCTGCGCGCCCAGCCCGAGCTCGCCGCCGAGTGGGAGCCGCTGGTCACCGCCACCACCTATGACCCGCGGCTGATCCCCGCCGCCGACAAGGGCTCAGCCATCGCCGGCATGGCCATGACCGAGAAGCAGGGCGGCTCCGACGTGCGCGCCAACACCACCTTCGCCACGCCCCTCAACGGCGGCGGCGCCGGCGGCGAGTACGAGCTCGTCGGGCACAAGTGGTTCTGCTCCGCGCCCATGTCCGACATGTTCCTCGTGCTCGCGCAGACCGACGACGGCCTGTCGTGCTTCCTGCTGCCGCGCATCCTCCCCGACGGCAGCCGCAACGCCTTCCACATCCAGCGGCTCAAGGACAAGCTCGGCAACCACTCCAACGCCTCCTCCGAGATCGAGCTGCACGGCGCCTGGGCGCGCATGCTCGGACAGCCCGGCCGCGGCGTGCCCACCATCATCGAGATGGTCAGCCACACGCGCCTGGACTGCGTCATCGGCACCGCCGCCGGGATGCGCGTCGGCGTCGTCGGCGCCACCCACCACACCGCCCACCGCAGCGCCTTCGGCAAGACGCTCATCGACCAGCCGCTCATGCGCAACGTGCTCGCCGACCTGTGCCTCGAGTCCGAGGCCGCCACCGCCCTCGCCATGCGCCTCGCCCGCGCCCACGACGACGCGCGCGCCGACGCCGACGCCGGCGAGGACCAGAGCGACGCGCAGCTGTTCAAGCGCCTGGCCACCGCCGTCGGCAAGTTCTGGACGTGCAAGCGCGCGCCCAACCACGCGTTCGAGTCGCTCGAGTGCCTCGGCGGCGCCGGCTACGTCGAGGAGTCCGGCATGCCGCGCCTGTACCGCGAGGCGCCGCTCGCCTCCATCTGGGAGGGCTCCGGCAACGTCATGAGCCTCGACGTCCTGCGCGCGCTCACGCGCTCGCCCCGCTCGCTCGAGGTGTTCTTCGACGAGGTCGAGCTCGCCCACGGCGGCGACCAGCGGCTCGATGCCCGCGTGCACGATCTCAAGGGCCAGTTCGCCGACCCCTCCACGCTCGAGACCCGCGCCCGGCGCGTCGTCGAAGGCATGGCCCTGTGCCTGCAGGGCTCGCTGCTCGTGCGCAACGCCCCGCCCGCCGTCGCCGACGCCTTCTGCGCCTCGCGCCTGGCGCGCGACGGAGGGCTCGAGTACGGCACGCTGCCCGCCGGAGTCGACTTCGACGCCATCATTCAGCGCTCGCGGGCGCCGATGTAGCCGCCACAGCCGAGGGTCCCCGTCCGAGCCGCCCGTCCCACCCCCAACCGGGCCTACCATAAAAGACATGCCCACGCGCAGAAACCTGCAGCTCGCCCGCATCTTCGGCATCCGCATCGGGGTCAGCTACAGCTGGTTCTTCGTGCTGTTCTTCCTCATCTACTTCCTGTCCGGCTACTTCCACGAAGTGCTCGGCGGCTCGCAGAGCACCGCCTACGCCATCGCCGTCGCCGGCTCGCTCGGCTACTTCGCCTCGCTCGTCCTGCACGAGCTCGGGCACGCGCTCGTCGCGCGGCGGCTCGGCATCCCCATCGCCGGCATCGACCTGTGGTTCTTCGGCGGGCTCTCGCAGATGCGCCGTGAGCCCCAGAGCGCCGAGGAGGAACTCAAGGTCGCAGCCGCCGGACCCGCCGTCACGCTCGTGCTGTTCGGCCTCTGCATCGGAGCCGCCGCCGTGCTCGCCAGCAGCTCCAGCGTCACCGACGTCGCGCTCACGCGCGAAGGCTTCCGCACCACGCCCGCCATCGCCCTCATCGGCTGGCTGGGCTTCATCAACGCCGCGCTGCTCATCTTCAACATCGTCCCCGCCTTCCCGCTCGACGGCGGGCGCATCGCCCGCGCGATCATCTGGTGGCGCACCGGCGACCGCAACCGCGCCACGCAGGCCACCGGACGCTCCGGGCAGGCGTTCGCGCTGCTCGTCGGGCTGTTCGGGCTGTGGGTGCTCGCCTCCAGCGGCTCCACGCTCGGGCTGCTCACCATGCTGCTCGCCTTCTTCCTCTACCAGGCCGCCGGCGCCGCCGTCGTGCAGGGCACGCTCGGACGGCGCATCCAGAACATCACCGTCGGCGACATCATGGACCGCCAGCCCGTCATCATCCCCGCCGACGTCACCCTGCTCGACGCCCAGGAGCAGTTCTTCCTGCGCTACCGCTGGCCGTGGTTCGCCGTCGTCGACCCCGCCCGCCACTTCCTCGGCGTCGTGCGCCAGCAGCGCGTCGACAGCGAGATCGCCGCCGGACGGCCCGCCCTGCCCGTCGCAGACGTGCTCGAGGACGACATGCCCGTGCGCATCGGCGAAGAGGCGCCGCTCGAATCGCTGCTCGGCGCCGAAGGGCTCGGCCGGCTCGGAGCCATGGTCGCCGTCGACAGCGACGGCGTCCTGCGGGGTGTCGTCACGCTCGCGCAGGTGCGCAAGGCGCTGCGGCCGGCGAGCGGCGTTTAGCTTGGCCCTCAGCCCGGGGCTGAGCTGCCGTCAAACTTCAACGGTCGCCCTGGCCTGAGCCTGGTGACCAATGTGGCCAAACTCCCTGTCGATGCTCGTGTCCGTCATGGCGAGAGCCACAGGCGCGCCCAGCTTGACGCCCTCCTTGGTGAAGCCTCGGACAGGATGATGCGCAAGAAGGCTCATGGGTGGGCACCTCGGAGGTTCGCATACCTACGCTGGCGGCCCGCGGGGCAGCTTGGATCTCGAACTCAAAGCCGTCCGCGAGGCCCCAAGGTGCTGAATCGTGGGACGCCAGTAGGCGTTGAAACCGAAGGTCAGATCCGTGTATCTGCTGCCGAACACCAGGTTCCCGACCAGGGTCAAGGCGGTGTTTCCATGCGCCGCAGCGGCTGCCTGCCTCAGCGGACCGCAACGACCTTCACCGAACCGAGAGTGCGGCTGGCGGACCGGCACAGGCTGGCGGGGAGCTGCTGAAAGCAGGTCTCGAGCCCCTGGACGCCGTGGGCGGGAATCTTCGGCGTGAGGTGATAGCCGCTTTTGCTGAGGAAGACGCGCACGCGACGAAAGCCGACCGCGCGAAACGCACCCGCGAGCTCGGTCACCGTGTACTCGCGGAGGTGAAAGCCTTCGGCTTTGTCAGAGAAGTGCCTCGAGATATCGTGAGGCCCGGACAGGCGGTTGGGCGTGACGCAGACGTAGATTCCACCGCTCGTGAGGGCGCGGCGGATCGAGGAGGTCTGCTCGAGCATGTCCTCTTCGTGGAGATGCTCGACCACGTCGTTGCTGTAGATGACGTCGATCGAGCCGGCGGGGACGCCGAGATCGAAGCCATCGAAGACGCGGAGCTCGAGCGCATCAGATGCATCGCCACAAAAAAGGGCGTCGGTCACGTCGAGTGCGACCGCGCGCTTGACGTATGGCGCGACGGCGCGGGCGACCGCCCCGTCGCCGGCACCCACCTCCACGAACAGGCGATCGCGATCGAGGAACGGCTTCAGCAGGCGCACTTGGGGCATCACCGCGGCCGCACGCGCATGTGGGTCGCTTGCCTGACGAACCAGCGGGTGGTGTGAGATCCGTTCGCTGCGTTCACGGTAGACCTGGCTGTAGAGCCGACGGCGCTCGTCACGCGAAGCGGCAGACCTCAGCTTCGCGGCGAGCTCTCGCTCAATCTCGAAATGCTCTCGACGCTGCTGGTCCGTTTGTATCATCGTTTCCGCCAACGAGCCTCGCGACCCCACGCCTCCGTCGCGACCGCGGTGTCGCCGCAACGCGGCGAGGTGGAGAATCCGTGCAGCCGCTCCCGTGTCCCACGCCACCCATAGACTGCCCAAAGCCTGACCGGTGAGCCACACAGCGCCGACTCCCGTCAGCTTCAGGGTGGGAGCCACGATCCACGCTCCGATGATCGTGCCGACGGCCATCGCCATCGTCATTACCGCGGCGGCTCGAAGGCGATGGCGCACCCGCAGCACCGGTGCGTAGATGTTCGTGATCGCGTCCGGGATCGCCGCGACCGCGAGAATCCACAGGAGATGCGTTCCGTGCGCCGCGTACGCCGACCCGAAGATCGAGAGGATCCATTCGCCCGCGACGAAAATCAAGAGCATCGCGGGCGCTAGCAGCAGGGTCGTGAGCCTGATGCTAGCCCGCGCGGCGACGATCAGGCGCTCGGGGTGATTCGACCCCTCGGCAAACAGGGAGGAGCCGACCGATGACGAGATCATGAAGAACAGGCCACCGACCATCCACGTGATGTAGAAGTAAGCGTTTGCGGTCGCCGAGAGCCTGGTGAGGACGATCACCGGAAGCAGATACAGGGGCAGCGAGTTGCCGAGCGTGATGAGGTAGTTGCCGGCGAGAAGACGGGACATCGCGCGCATCTCGGTCGCCGCGCCCGCACGCCGGATCCTGAAGCCTGGCCTCAGCGCCGGCACCATGACGAAGATCCCCACCAGGCACGAGATCGCCGAGCCCACCACCCAGGATGCGAATATCGCCGTGGCCCCGCTTCCAGAGCCGACAGCGATCGCCGGCGCGACGACTAGCGGAATCTTGACGATCGCGAACACCGCTCCGCGTGCGGACATCGACCTGCTGTGGCGCTCCGCGATGAACGTGTAGTCCAGCACCAGGCCGACTGCCCAGAAGATCGTGCCGAAAACGAACAGCAGGGCGAGCACAGGGTCGCTTTGGACCACACTGAGCCGATGTGACACGACACCTAGCGCAGCGAGCACGATCGCGGCGGCAGCGGCGCCGAATCCAACTGCCCCGAGCAGACTGGCGCTCATCGTGGTTGACCAGCCCTCGATGCTCGTGCGCGTGGGCAGTCTCTGGACGAGGGCTGGCCCAGTGCCGAAGTTCGCGACGATCGCCGTGACCGTCATCAGCGACACCAGCGCGGTCGCGAGCCCCACCTGCGATGCGGGGAACAAGTGTGCGGCGGCAACCCAGTACGCGTAGCCGAAAGCCGACGTGATGACAGTCGCCATCATGATCCATGCCGAATTACGGTGCAGCGAGCTGTCGCGGAACCCTCGAAACAGGGAAACGGCTCGTTCGGCGCAGTACGTGGTCGCGGGCATCGCTCAGGCCTCGGTTGCGGGCAGAGAACGCGCGATGCAGGGACGGGACTCGCCGGAGAGACTCGGTCTCAGCCTGATGTGGCCGTCCGTGGCGGCTAGTGAAGTCACCTGGCGTGTCTGCGGGCTCTTCTCGGTCAAACCGGCGTGTCCGTTCGTTGGCTGTCCAGAGTCAGGTTAGTGTAGAGGCTCGCTGGCCTTTGCGGGCGGCTCGACCTCGAGAGTCACGACTAGGCCAGTTTGCCAGGTAGACTTTCGCGAGCGTGACACAGCCGCGATTCCCAGGTCTCGGAGGGCACACCGCGTATGGCGGCATTCTTGACTACCGCTTGGGAAAGATCGTGGAATGGGCGCCTTGTGAGGTGACTGGTTGGACCTCGGCTGCGCTGAGGGGTACTACGTGCTGGGACTTGCCGAGCGGGGCGCGCGATCGGTCGTCGGCGCCGACGTGAACGCACAGCTCGTGGCCGCGAGCGAACGAGCTTGACCACCCCGACAGCGTGCGCTTCGTCGTCGCGAATGGTGACCGGTTGCCGTTCGACAACAACTCGTTCGACGGGGTGCTGCTCAACGAGGTGCTGGAGCACGTCGCCGACGACGCGCTCACGATGCGCGAGATAGCGCGTGTGCTGCGACCAGAGGGAGTCCTGGCCCTCTTCAGCCCGAACCGGTGGTTCCCATTCGAGGGTCACGGGGCTCGCTGGAGCGAGACTAGGGTGCTGATGCGCAGGCCGGTGCCGTTGATGCCATGGCTGCCGAAGCGGTCGACGAGCCGCTTCGCGACGGCCCGCAACTACTGGCCACACGAGCTTTCCCGCCTGGTCCTAGACGCGGACCTGGAAATCGTCACGCGCTCCTGGGCGCTCGCGCAGTTCGCGCAATACCCCTGGCTTCGGAGCATGCTGACGAGTGGTATCGGCGTAACCTCGCGCGAGTCGAGCGATCCCCATCGCACGCTTCTTTGCGGTATCGACGCTCATCTTCGCGAGACCTGTGAGGCGGCCAGCATTGGCGTAACAGCTGCTACCCTCCGCACCTCATGGAAGATCACGTCACGGCATCGGTCGTGATCTGCGCGTACACCATGGAGCGGTGGTCGATCCTCGTGGAGTCCGTCGCGTCGGTGCGTGCGCAGACACAGCCGCCTATCGAGATCATTGTCGTCATCGACCGCAATGAGGAGCTGCTCAGATTCGCGAGCGCAGAGCTCGAGGGCGCAACCGTGGTGCCCAACGAACGGCAGAGGGGCACGTGCGGAGCGCGCAACACTGGCTGCGCGCTCGCGCACGGGGACGTGTTCGCGTTCTTGGACGACGACGCGGTCGCCGAGTCCGACTGGCTCGAGCGTCTCCTTGCTCACTACACCGCAGATGACGTGATCGGCGTCGGCGGACGAGTGCTCCCCGACTGGCGCTCAGGACGCCCAGACTGGTTCCCCGCGGAGTTCAACTGGGTCGTCGGCTGCAGCTGGACCGGACTGCCGGACACCCTGGCTGAGGTCCGCAATCCGATCTGCGCGAGCCTTTCGGTCCGTCGCGAGGTCTTCGCCGCCGTTGGCGGCTTTCCCGGCGAGATGGGACGCATCGCCGCGCCGGATGGAACGTTCGTGATCGGCACAGCCGAGGAGACCGAGTTCTGCATCCGCGCGTCGAAGGCGCATCCCGGTGGCCGCTGGCTCTACAATCCAGACGCGCGCGTCCATCACGTCGTGTCCGAGTCACGCCTGACGTGGACGTTCTTCGTTGACCGTTGCCGCATCGAGGGCGACTCGAAGGCGATTCTGACGCGCCTGGCCGGTGCTGCACGCGGCCTCGAGTCGGAGCGTCGCTACGTACGCTCCGTGCTGCCGCGGGCGGTGCTGCGGGAGCTGCTCCGCGGCCTCGCGGGGGATGTCGCGGCGTTGCGCCGCGCAGGGGCGATCGTCACCGGGTTGGCGATCACCGCGACGTTCTATGCGCGTGGGCGCACCTTGATCGCGCTACGACCGCCCCGCATCGATCATGCCTGAACATCGGCCTTGATCACGAATCCAGGCTAACCGGCGGCAAAAGCTCAGATGATGGTCGGCTGGACAACCGTCTAGATCACGCCGGTGATTTTGGCGCATAGTCACAAAGCGCGTCGCGTCGAGGCGTGTATCTTGGCTTGCACGGAGATGCAGATAATCCGGATTGTGGGAGGGTTTGGCTCATGATGTCTGATCGATGTCGTGAGTCAGTCGCGAACCACCCAGGCTCCTCTCACGGGGTTTGAAGCGCCAAAGCGACGCCCGACCAACACCAACAGAGGAGAGCAGCAATGCCACGAATGGGCAGAATCGCGCTGAGCGCGATATGTAGTGTGTATCTGGTGGCTGGTCCGGCAGCAGCCGGCGCGAGTGCGGCAGAACCCGGAGTCGTGACGCTGCCTGCATACGCCCCTGACACCACTGGATATGCAGGACCGGTCAGTACGCTCGAAGCTCTTCCCGCGGGCAAGCTCTTCGTCGCCGAGGTGAGCGGCGCCGTCAGCTACTTTGCGAAGGAACAGTACGTCCATCCGAGCGGTCTGTGGGACACCGTGTGCGGTAACCCACTCGCCAGCGCTGAGGGTCCGCTCGGTGCCGATGCGGAATTCATTTTCGCACGTCCCTGGACGACACCCTGCCCACAGGAACTACCAGCTCACTGGAGCAACTTCGAACTTAGCACGGGCTCTGGCCCCTACGACCATCCCATGCCGATCGGCGGACCCTTCACGGCGCCGACCCCGGGCCACGAATATGCTTACGCACTCGTTGGCGACGGCGGCCCGGCAATGTTCAGGCTGAAAGACGATCCGGATGGCCAACCCGCCACGGCGGACAACTACGGTGCTCTGACGATCCGCGTGCGCGGCGCAGTCGCCGCCGACTGCGCCGGTCCCGGCTACACGTTGTTCAACGAGCCCACCGAAGCGGCATGCGTAGCCGCGGCCTCCCTGCCGGCAGAACTCACCGGCTCCGCCGCGACCGCGTCGTCGGGCGTTCTCGGAGTGAAGATCACCTCACCGAAGGCCTGCGTAAGCGCGCGAGAGTTCACGCTCCACATCCAGAACGCCAAACAGCTCGATCTCGTCTCAGCCGTCGTCTCTATCGATGGGCATGCGAAGCGGACCTTGCGCGGCAAGAGCTTCACGACGGTGATCGATCTGCGCGGCCTGCCGAAGGGCACAGTCACGGTCGAGATCGTCGCGCGCGAGCGAAGCGGACATATCGTCCGGGGCAAGCGGGTCTACCACACCTGCAGGAGCAAATTGCGCGGACATTCCCGGCTGCCGCTGTAGTGCACCCTTCGTCCCCACAAACGCGCCGAACCAATCGTGCGTGGCCCCGTACCAGCCTGCAGCAATCATCACGACGACCATGTAGCCCATCACAGACCTCCTGATCGAATGGCACGAGGCCGGCCGATCAAAGATTCAACGCGTGTTCGCGCGCCCGTGGACATCGCCGTGTCCGGAACCGCTCCCGGTTCATTGGAACAACTTCGAACTGAGCACGGGCGGGACGTATGCCCATCCGCTGCCGTTTGGCGGCCCCTTCTCGAAGCCGACGCCCGGACATAAATACTCCTACGCACTGGTCGGCGCAGGTGGGCCGGCGATGTTCAGGCTCAGGGACATACGGCACTGTCACCCCGCCACCGCGAACAACTACGGGGTCTTGAAGATCCACGTACGTAAGGCCCTCGCTCCGACTGCGCAGGCACGGGATACACGCTGTTCGACGAGCCGACGGAAGCAGCATCCGTGGAGGCGATCCCCTGGCTGCTCGAGTTGCACCGCTGATTGGCCGAGCCCAGGCATTGGTCACGTGCGGGGGTCGTCATCTTCGCGACCCCCGTTTCGTGGTGTAAAAGCTGGCAATCGAGTAACGCCGGGGATGCCGTCGAGGATCGGCTTTCTGAGCGATCGCGGCCCGTCGAAAGCGGGCACTGTCAATAGGGAGGCCTGATCGGCTGCGCGGAGAGATCGCCGTAGGTATTGGACGTGTACGGGCCCGAGCGAATGCTGCGCGAGAACGCGGCGGTGCTCGCGCTCGAGGTCTCGATCGGCCAGTCGCCGTTAGCGGACCAATCGAACCACACGAAGGCACGGGCTTGCCGGTAGGCCGTGGGCAGCTTCGCGAGCATGTTCGTGATCCATGCGGCCTTGGAGCCGCCGTGTTCGCTGGAGGCGACCTCGCCAATCATCAGCGGCTTGCCCGGCGCGATCTTGTTGACGATCTGGCTGTAGCTCGCGGAATAGATCTGGTCGAAGGTGGACCATCCGTTCGCGTGCCGAAGCGTGCCGAAGTTGTAGCCGTCGAGGCACGTCCAGTCGACGTAGGCGTCACCGGGATACAGCGCCCCGAGGTTTCCAAATTCGTGGTTCGGGTCGACGTTGGGGCACCACACCCACGTGACGTTCGTGGCGCCGACCGACGCGAAGATGTTGTGCACATGGCGCCACGCGGCTACATAGTCGCCCGGTGTGTTGCTGTTGGCGCCCTGCCCCCACGGGAACCAGTCCCCGTTCATCTCCCAGTTGAAGCGCAGGAAGAACGGGTGACCCCATGCCTTCGCCGCCAGCGCGAACCTGCGTATGTATGCATCGAACGCGCCGCCCGTGACGTTCGCGAGCCGGAAGCTCGGCTCGTCGATCGCCAGCGGCGAGGACATCGACGCCCAGTTGAGCATCGGGATCGCGCCATAGCTGCGAATCGCAGAGAGCTGCTTGACGGGGAATTCGTAGTAGTTGCACGACGGCGAGCATCCCTCGAACGGAAGGTTGAACGCCACAATCGACGGCGCCTTCCCCACGGTCCGCTGAAAGTCAGTGACGACGCTCATGTCCGATGGCGCTTCGGTGTCGCTGAACTGTGGGCCGAGCTCCACCCCCCAATACTCAGGCTGCAGGGCTGCGGATCGATCAATCGAACCCGGTTCGGCGGGCCTGCGTTCTCTGTGCGAGCTAGGTACAACCCCGAGGCTTACGGCGAGCAGCACCACGGCGCTGAGCGACAGACTTGCCCGAACAGGCGATTTCATGGGCACCGACAATAGCGACCATCGCGCGATGGGAGCTGCTGGCCACGCGCGGGGCGAAGCGGAGGCCGAGCTCTGATGGCTGGATCATTTCGGGGCCGAGTTGGCCGAACGTGTTGGTCGTGAAGGTCGGCGAGGAGATGGCCTGCGAGAAAGCGGCTATGCTCGCAGCCGAGGTCTCGATCGGCCAGTCGCCTTCCTGGGCCCAGTCGAACCATACGACCGCCTTCGCCGCGGTGTCGACGTTTGTGATTTCGTTGAGCATTTCGGTGATCCACGCGGCCTTGGAGCCGCCGTGTTCGCTGGAGGCGACCTCGCCGATCATCAGTGGCTTGCCCGGCGCGATCTTGTTTACGATCTGGCTGTAGGTGCTGGAGAAGATCCGGTTAAACGTCGACCACCCCTGCGGGCTCTTCAGCGTGCCGAAGTTATAGCCGTCGAGGCAGGTCCAGTCGACGTAGGCGTTACCGGGATACAGCGCCCCTAGGTTTCCAAATTCGTGGTTCGGGTCGACATTGGGGCACCACACCCACGTGACGTTCGTGGCGCCGACCGACGCGAAGATGTTGTGCACATGGCGCCACGCGGCGACATATTCTGCCGGCTTGTTCCCGTTGGCGCCCTGCGCCCACGGGAACCAGTCCCCGTTCATCTCCCAGTTGAAGCGCAAGAACATCGGGTGCCCCCATGCCTTCGCCGCCAGCGCAAAGCTGCGTATGTATTCATCGAACGCCCCACTCACGACGTTCGCGAGCCGGAAGCTCGGCTCTTCAACCGCCAGCGGCGAGGACATCGACGCCCAGTTGAGCATCGGGATCGCGCCATAGCTGCGAATCGCAGAGAGCTGCTTGACGGGGAATTCGTAGTAGTTGCACGACGGCGAGCATCCCTCGAACGGAAGGTTGAACGCCACAATCGACGGCGCCTTCCCCACGGTCCGCTGAAAGTCAGTGACGGCGTTCATGTCCCACGGCGCTTGTGTGCCGGTGAACTGCGGGCCAATCTCCGCCCCCCACAAGACTTCCGGCTGCGCGGCGTGGGCGGACGTGCCGGATTCGGGCTCGGAGCCTTCGGGCGAACCGGATTCCCGAGTCGACCTCGACGGAGCACCGGATTCGGGAAGGGAAACCTTGGGCGCTGGGGATGTGAGCGAGCCGGATTTCGAGCCGAAGGCCTGAGTGGTCGAGAAGGCCACCAGGGCGCCATAGGAGGTCCCGTTGTGACCCCGGAGGGCTATGCGAAACCGGTACTTCGTTCCCCGAGCGAGGCCGGTGACGGGCACACTCACGAGCACCTCCCCACGCCGCGCAGACACGCGGGAGACGCGCGTGCGCTCGGTGAGCGTGGCGCCCGAGCCGTACTGGAAGTAGACGCTCGTCTTAGCGCTATGCGCGATCACAACGCCGGCGAGCGTCGCGCTGGTGGAGCGCACGAGCACAGGCGCCACGGTGCGCACCGTGGCGGCCGTTGCGCACCGCGCCGCCGAGCAGCCCCCGCGCGCGCTAGGCCTCGTCGACGCGCTCGCCTGGGGCATCCCCCCCGCGCCGAGAGCTGCCACGAGACCGACGACCATGGATGTACAGCGACGATGGAGCACCGTCGTGTGTGTCGGCCGATCGCACCATGCCAATGATGCGGTTCAAGCAGTTTGGACGGAATGTCCACCGTATGTGCCTGTCTGCGCTCGCTAGGCCGCTACAGCAGGGTCAAACGGCGCGTAGAACGCCTCGAACTGGGGAATGACCTTCTCGGCGGCAAAGTCGGCGGCGCGCGCAGCGGCGCGCTTTCCAAGTTCCTCACGCAGCTGCGGCTCGTCGATCAGGCGCTGCATCGCACCTCGCAACGCTGGGACGTCTGCCGCCGGCACGAGCAGCCCGGTCTTCCCGTCCTCGATCATGTCGGTGTGTCCACCCGGGGTCGTGCCGATGACCGGCCGGCCGCGACTCATCGCCTCGTGCACCACGCTGCCGAAAGGCTCCGGCCACAGCGAGGGCATGACGCCGAAAAGGCTGCGATCCCAAGCTGCCAGCACCGTCGCGTAGGAGGCGCCACCGGGCGCGATCACACCGGGTGGAAACTCGGCGGGCGTGTCGCTCTCGAAGGTGCCGAGCAGAACGAGCGGGGGTGGCGACTCGAGCAGGCGGTAGGCAGCTAGAAGCGTCTCGACGCCCTTTACGCGGCGTAGCGCACCGGCGAACATGATGAATGGCTCGGCGGGTAGCTGCTCCATGATCGCCGGGTCCGGCTCGCCTTGCGCAGGCACGCGGAAGCTGGGGATCACCGCCTGCGGTACACGGGCGCGCTCGCGTGGATGTAGGACGTCCCGCTCGACCTGCTCGCGCACGTAGGTGCTGATGCTGTGCAAAGCCGCGACCTTCCGCCGCAGCAGCGGCGCGGAGAGCCGTACGCCGACCGCCGCCACGAGGCCCCGGGTGATCCCGAAGTACGAGCTACTGCACGCCAGGCACTTTGCGAGCGCGGGCCCGGAGCAAGGCTGACCGTAGTGCAGCAGCGACGCGTTAGCGCAGCTGAAGCCGTACTCGCGCACCGACACCAGCAGTGGGGTCCGGTCGCCGATCAGAGCCGCGGCAGCCGAGTAGCTGAACCAGCCGGACGCATGGACGGCGTCGGGCCGAAATGAGCGGATCACGCGCCGCAGCTGAAATACGGTGATCGGGTCGGGATATGGCGGCTGGTGGCGTCGCCTCGGGCGTCCGTGCACGAGCGGAGCCGAGCGCAGCTGACGCAGGCGCCACACCGGGAAGCCGTCGGGTTCCTCGTGGGTCGGCAGATTGTCCTGGTAGACGGTGGCGACGCCGACCTCATAGCCCCGCGCGCGAAGCTCAAGCGCCATCGCCCGCGTCTGACGTTGCACGCCGCCGATAAAGGGTGGGTAGTGATCGCTGACAATGAGCAGGCGCATAGGACTCACATGCGCTCTCAGGCGCGTAGGATGACTTCACGGTACACCGTCGTCGGCGCAGTGGCTCGGAAGAGGCGAATGTGAACGGTCTGCTCCCGCGGCGCGCCGACGTAAATGATCTGGGCCCATTCCTGCCCAGGCGCGAGCGTGAACTTGCGCGCCACCACCTGACCAGATGCGGCCCGGACATCGAGGTCGTAGCGAGTGCGCACATGTTCCGCGCTCTTCACCGCCACACTGACGCTCGTGCCAGAGCGCAGCCCCGATAGCTGCGTGTAGCCCGCATATGTGGTGTCGGGGAGTGGCCTCGCCAGAGCCACGAGGAGCGTGCCAAAGACCGCGAGCAGGACCGTCGTCGACCACAACCAGGGCGAGCGCAACGCTCGGGCGGGAGAGATCGACACAGGGTCGGCCGTGTCGGGCCTGCGGACCACCGCCACGAAGCAGGCGGCCGCGGCCACGACGAACAGTCCTACCATGAGCGCCCGCCCCGTGAGAGCGATCCGCGCCGCGTTCAGTGCCAGGCCGACCAGAATCGTCGCGACGATGCTGAGCGCGAGAGTCAGCAGCAGTCGCGTCGCCGGCTCCGGCGGTTCTTGCGCGTACAGGGCGCTCATCAGCGCGTAGCCCGGCCCAAGGGTCAGGAAAGGGAGCCCAAGCGCTGCGCGCAGCGCCACGACGTGTGGAGCGGCGAACAGCGCGATCGTCGCCAGCCCGCCGGCGAGCACGATGGCGAGCAGGTCGAGGGGCGGCACGCCGCGGAGCGCGCTCCTCACTGCACGGCCCCCTTGCTGGGTGGTGCGATCCTAATGATGCCGAGATCGATGTGGTCGCGCTTGCCGGGCGGGCTTGGCAGCCGGACCCCTAGCTGGGCGCCCTTGCTGAGGAACGCAGCTATACGGCTGGGGTTGTGCAGGACGAAGGTGAGGCTGCCCTCGATCGCAGTGCCGGGCCGCAGCAGCTTCTTGCCGTCGAGATTGTCAGTTCGTTCGGGGACCGATCGGCGCCGGTAGATACGATGGCCGTCGATGGTCAGGTAGAGGTGACGATAGTCGGGGTCCGGCGCATAACCGGAGCTCCCGACGTTCTGCAGCTGCACGAGAACGGTGACGTACAGCCCGGCTGTCCGGTGCTGGACCTCGACGCGCAGATCGCGCACGTTCATGCTCGGCAGGTCGACCGTCGCATTCGGACCGGCGATCGTCACGGTTGTATAGGGGGCGCGGCACGTCACTCCGCCAGCCTGCGATCGAACCCCGACCGCGCTGCAGCGCGGTGGTGGTTCATGCAGCCCGCGCACGTCATAGATGACGATGTCGCCGCTGTCGAAGATCGAGCTGACGGTGGGGATCGCAAACTTCGCTCGAACTCCGGCCGGGTAGTAGCCGAGCCCATCTTCCGGCTCGCGCGCCGGCTGGAAGAAGTACGCGGCCTGGTTGTTCGCCGCGATCTTGCGACGGTCCACGACCACGTAATCGACGCCACGGTCGGCCAAGATGGCGCGCTGCCACGACGGGAGCTGCGGGGTTTCCAGGATCGCCGGAACGCTGTCGCCGCTCCCGAACAGGCTGAAGTGAGCGCCGTCGACGAGCAGCTCACGGCCGGTCGCTTCGTCGCCGAGGTAGATCGAGTCGGCGGGCAGTTGGTGGATCGCCCAGCTCGCCGCGCTGAGGCCCTGCGGGACGACGGCGGCATTGTCCACGCGCACCTTCAGCGGCTGGGAAAGCAGCAGTGGTGACGGCCAGCCCGAGATGACGCCGCCACAGATGACGACGAGGATCGCGACGAGCAGCAGGCCGCGCCGGCGATGGTCACCGTCGGACCCGGCGAGTCGCACGAGCGCGAGGCTGAGCAGCAGTGCCGTGCCGACGAACAGAAACTCCTGGCCACGATTGCCCGTCTCCCACGCGCCGGGGAACAGGCGCAGCGGGTAAAACGCCAAGAAGCCAAGCCCGCATGCCGCCAAGAACACGCCTATGGGACTGTGCAGGACGCTGACCCGCCGCGCGCCTCTGAGCACCCACAGCACGGCGACGACGACGAGTAGGACCCCGGCGAACGAGACGACCTGCTCGACGACCGGCGTCCGCAACGCTTCGGCACTGGCCTGAAAGGGCGTATGCGTGCCTTGCGCGGCGTTGCCGATCGCGTCGACAGTGCGCCGGAAGACGAAGCTGAGATAAGGCTGCGTTCCAGGCGCGACCAGGAAGAACCAAACGGCCGCGGCCGCGGCCGCGAGCACAGCCAGGCCGGGTGCTCGCCAGGCGGACCACGCCGTGCGCAATGAGAGCAGCGTGAGGATCGAAAGCGACGCGGCAAGGGCATAGGAGGTGAGGTGGTGGGTCGCGGTGATCGTCGCGATCAGCAGGACGAGCGTGAGCGTGAGCGGCAGGCGATTGCTCGTGCGCTGCGCGCGTCTGACGTACAGGGCGAGCGCTAGCACGAACAGCGGCAGCGCGAGCGACTCATAGGAGAACTGCGAGCTCCAGTAGAGGAAGTTTCCGTTCGCGGCGAACAGCAGCGCGCCGAGACCGGCGATTCGCGCCGAGCCGGTCACACGATCGTAAAGCTGGAAGAGCGCCAGCATGATGATCGCGCGCGCCATTGCTATCACGATCAGACCGCTGCAGAACAGCGACAGTCCCGTGACCTCGCTGATGGTGACAGCGACCGTCTCGAGCCCCGGATACCCCGGAGCGGCGACGAGGCCCGAAGTCGGCAGCGCCTGGAACAGCTTGTGCGTCGCCATGATCCGCTGGGCCTCCGCCAGATGCGTGAACTCATCGCTCATCACGAACATCAGCGGGTCGCGTAGCACCTTCACCCCGTAGGCGAGCAGACCGACGAGGGTCACGAGCGCGATCCGCTCACCCCGCGGGGTCGACTCAGCGAGCAACCGAGCGGCGATCGGCGCGATCATCGTCACGAACCCGACCCAGAACACCACCCTGACGGGGGTGCCGCTGTGGCCTCCGCGGCTGAGCGCGAAGCTCCACGCGATCAGGACGAGGCCCGCCGCGCCCCACACAGGCGCGTGCCATGCGCGCACCGTGACGTGCCGAACGGACGGGCGCTTCACGGTCCTCGCCGCGAGCCGGCCCGCTGCGAGGCTGCTGGCCCTACTCACGCGCCGCGCCACGCGAGCGCGGGCCGCTGCGACGTCGTGCGGCGTACGGACACCGCACCGTATAGATCGAGCAGCGAGTCGACGCAGTCGTCCCAGCTCGGCATGACGACCTCCGGGCGCGGCGGCGGATCGCGAATCATTTCGACCATAGCTGCGGCGTGCATCACGTCGCTGTCCTGGAGCGACACGGCACGTGCAAGGCCCTTCTCGGCGAGCTCCGCTAGGCCGGAGTTATCCGCGACGAGTGTCGGCACTCCTAGCGTGATCGCCTCGAGTGCTCCGATTGGCTGTGTCTCGAAGTCGCTGAGCAGTGCCGCCAGCGACGCGGTGGCGAGGCGGGCCGCGTACTGCTTGCGATCTCGCTCCGGCCTAATCTCGACGCGACCCGACACGCCAAGCTCCTGCGCCAGCGCGACGAGCTCGGCCTCGTGCGGACCCTCGCCCGCGACCCACAGCCGCGCGTCCGGCACCTCGCGAATGACGCTCGGAAGCGCAGCCAGCACCCGATGGTGGCCCTTGTAGCGCTCGAGGCGTCCGATCGAAACGATGAGCGTGCCGGTCGCGGGCGCCCTAGGCTCTGGCACCGGCGGCAGATCGCCGCCATTGGGTACGACCACGAAGTGCTCGGTGGGGAGCCCGAGGAGCTTCGAGTAGTGGTCGACCTCCCAGTCGGCGGTGGCGATTAGTCTCGCAGCGCGCGCGAGCAGCGGCCGCATCACCAGCAACTGCTGTCGACGGATCGCATTGCGCCAGCTCACCGAGTGCCCGCCGCCATGAAAGGTGAGGACATAGGGGATGCGAGCTCGCGCCGCGGCGAGCATCGCAAGCGGCGCGACGAGCGTCTGATAGCACTGTATGTGTACGACATCGCAGTCGCTTCGCCGGATATGGCCGGCGAGCGCCGGAGCGAAGCGATAGTCGGCGCCGCTTGGCCAACTGCGCACGCGACGAACCGGGGCTCCGTTCAGCATCTCCTGCGGCGGCAGGTCCCCGGTCGGATCGACGGTGAGCACGTCGACCGCGACGCCGCGCTCGACAAGGCGGCACGTGACCTCGCTCGCGCACGTCGTCACCCCGCCGGGCTCGGGAGAATACATCGGAGTCACCTGCAGGACACGCAGATCTTGGGCGACACGGTCGCCATCGTGTGGGGGCGGCGTCAACTAATCGAGGTCCAGGGATAGACGACTGGGCGCCCCGAGAGTCTACAGCGTCGGTCGCCCCGGAGCTGCAGGCTCGGGCTGCGGTCCCGGGTGATATCGGCCCCGCCGCCCCGGCGTTATAGAGTCCTGGCGGCAACCCCCTCGCCCCCTCCCCCAAAGATCTATGCCAGAACACGACGTCCTCATCATCGGAGCCGGCCTCGCGGGCCAGCGCGCGGCGCTGGCGGCAGCGCAGGAGGGGGCGAGCGTGGCGATCATGAGCAAGGTCCATCCCGTGCGCTCGCACTCCGTGGCCGCCGCCGGCGGCATCAACGCGGCGATCAGCGTCGACGACGACTGGCGCTCGCACGCGTATGACACGGTCAAGGGCTCGGACTTCCTCGGCGACCAAGACGCGATCGAGATCATGTGCTCGGAGGCGCCCGCGGAGGTGATGCACCTCGAGCACATCGGCGTGACCTTCCACCGCAACGACAAGGGCGAGATGGACCTGCGCGCGTTCGGCGGCGCCTCCATGAAGCGCACCGCCTACGTCGCCGACATCACCGGACAGGCGATGCTGCACGTGCTCTACGAGCAGCTGCTCAAGCACCACGAGACCGTCGCCCGCTACGAGGAGTGGTTCACGACCTCGCTGCTGCGCGACGAGGACGGGTGCTGCGCCGGGGCGATCGCGCGCGACGTGCGCAGCGGGCGCATGGAGGCGTTCACCGCCAAGAACGTGATCCTCGCGTGCGGCGGCGCCGGGCAGGCGTACAAGCCGACCACCAACGGGCTGATCGTCACCGGCGACGGCATCGCCATGGCCTACCGCGCGGGCGCGCCGCTGATGGACATGGAGATGGTCCAGTACCACCCCACCTGCCTGGTCGAGACCGGCATCCTCATCACCGAGGGCGCCCGCGGCGAGGGCGCCCACCTGCTCAACTCCAACGGCGAACGCTTCATGGAGAAATCCGCGCCCAACAAGATGGAGCTCGCCTCCCGCGACGTCGTCTCCCGCGCCGAGCAGATCGAGATCGACGAGGGCCGCGGCGTCGGCCCGGGGGGCGCCGGCATCTCCCTGGACGTCACCGTCGTGCCGCGCAAGCGCACGCTGGAGGCGCTGCGCGAGATCGTCAACCTCGGGCGCGACTTCGCCGGCGTGGACATCACCCGCGAACCGATCACCATCCGCCCCGGCCAGCACTACATCATGGGCGGCGTCAAGACCGACGTCGACGGGCGCACCCCCATCGACGGGCTGTACGCCGCCGGCGAGGTCGCGTGCGTGTCCGTCCACGGCGGCAACCGGCTCGGCGCCAACTCGCTGCTGGACACGCTCATCTTCGGCCGGCGCTCCGGCGAGCACGCCGCCGCGCGCGCCGCCAGCATGGGCATGCCCCGCGTCGACGTGAACGCCCAGCTGCGCGTCGACGCCGCGCGCATCGATTCGATCATCGGCCGCTCGAGGGATGGCCGTCGCGTGTCCGAGATCAAGAACGAGCTCGGCGAGCTGATGAACCGCCACGCCGCCGTGTTCCGCGACGAGCAGGGGCTGCAGAGCGCACTCGAGACGATCGGGCGGCTGAAAGAGGAGGCCGAGCGAGCCTGGATCGACGACCGCGGCACCGTCTTCAACCAGGACGTGCTCGGCGCGATCGAGCTCGGCTACATGGTCGACTGCGCCGAGGCCACCGTCGTGGCCGCGCTCGAGCGCAAGGAGTCACGCGGGGCGCAGTTCCGCACCGACTACCCGGAGCGCAACGACGAGGAGTGGCTCAAGCACATCGACATCACGCTCACCTCCGACGGGCCGCAGGTGAGCTACTCGCCGGTCACCATCACCCAGTGGCAGCCCGAGGAGAGGAAATACTGATGGCCGAAGCGCACGACCGCCCAGCCGAGCCGTTCACCCTCCGGCTGCGCCGCTACGACCCCGAGGCCGGCGAGGCCCCCTACTGGGACGAGCACACGATCGAGCTCGAGCCCCACCGCTCCGTGCTCGAGGCGATCCTCCAGGCGCGCGACCGCTTCGACGGCTCCATCGCCATCCGCTGCTCCTGCCGGCAGGCGATCTGCGGCTCCTGCGGCGTGCGCGTCAACGGCGAACCCGCGCTCGCCTGCCACACCCACCTCGACGCCGCCAAGCTCGGCGCCACCGACGGCGTGATCGAGATCGAACCGATGGGCAACATGCCCGTCATCAAGGACCTGATCGTCGACATGGACGCCGTCCACTGGAAGAAGATCCAGCGGGTCACGCCGTGGCTGCTCGCCAAGCAGCCCGTGCCCGAGCGCGAGTACCTCGTCTCCAAAGAGGCGATGGTGGACGTCACCCAGACGATGGGCTGCATCCAGTGCGGCGCCTGCGTCTCGGACTGCCTCGCCATGGAGGTCGACCCCGGCTTCATCGGCCCCGCCGCGCTCGCCAAGGCCTACCGCTTCGTCGGCGACCCGCGCGATGACCAGCAGCTCGAGCGGCTGACCGACCTCGCGCAGGACCCGCAGGGCATCTTCGACTGCACCCACTGCTTCAAGTGCGTTCAGGCGTGCCCCAAGGACGTCAACCCGATGGGCCAGATCATGCGCCTGCGGCGGATCGCCATCGCCGACCAGCACATCGTCGACCAGAACAACGGCGAGCGCCACGAGGCCGCGTTCACCACGCTCGTCAGGAACAACGGCCTGCTGTGGGAGGCCGAGCTCATTCCTCGCTCCTACGGCGGCAACTCTTGGTTCGGGAAATTCGCGCCGGCCGCGGGCAAGGAGCTGCTGAGCTCGCTGCCGACCGCGATCCGAGGCCTTCTGCGCCGCAAGATGACAATCCCGGGGATCCTCAAGCCGCACAAGCTCCCCCCCAGGACCTGAAGGCCGTGCAGGCGATCTACGACAAGGTCGAGAGCCGCGAGGAGCGCTACGAGTTGAACCTCTACGTGTCCGGGGAGGACGAATCATGAAGGTCGCCTACTGGCCCGGCTGCGTCAGCCGCGGCTTCACGCCCGAGCTGCACGGCTCGATGGCCGCCGTCGCGCCGCTGCTGGACATCGAGCTCGTGGAGCTCGACCGCGCGTGCTGCACCGGCGCCGGCGTGATCGCCGAGCACAACCAGGAGCTCGCCGACACGCTCAACGCCCGTACGTTCGCGCTCGCGCAGCAGGTGCAGGGGGCGGAGATGATGATGAACATCTGCTCGACCTGCCAGGGCGCGCAGAGCGAGTGTCAGGAGCGCCTGGACGCAAGCGGCGAGTACCGCGCGCACGTAAACGAGACGCTCGCCGCCGAGGATCTGAGCTATGAAAAGGATCCCGCCCGCCCCCTCACCAACAAGAACTTCCTGTGGCTGCTCGTCGAGGAGATCGGGCTGGACAGCCTGCGCTCGAAGGTCAAGCGCCCGCTCACCAACCTCAAGGTCGGCCCCTTCTACGGCTGCTACATCGTGCGCCCCCGCGAGCGCCTGGGCATCGACGCCGAGCGCCCCCGCGACCACTACCTGGAGCAGGTGATCGACGCCCTCGGCGGCACCGTCATCGAGTACGCCGGCATGCGCAAGTGCTGCGGCTTTCCCATCATCACCATGAACAAGGACGCCTCGCTCAAGCAGGCCGGTCGCCATCTCGGCGACGCCGTCGACGCCGACGCCGACTGCCTCGTCACGCCGTGCCCGCTGTGCCACCTCAACCTCGATCTGCAGCAGCCGCTCGCCGCCAAGGTCGTCGGCCGCGAGCTCGACATGCCCGTCCTGCACCTGCCCCAGCTCGTCGGCCTCGCGCTCGGCCTCGACCCCAAGCAGCTGGGTATGAGCCGCCACGTGGTGCGCCCGAAGTCGGTCATCGACTGGTCAAGCGCCGTCGTCGCCGCCGCGGCGTAGGACGCGGTCCCCGGCTCGATGTGACAACGACGCCATCCCGATCTCAAAAGTCGTTCTGCGCGTGCGGATCCTCACCGTCGTAGGCAACCGGCCGCAGTTCATCAAGGCCGCAGCCGTCTCCGGCCCGCTGCGCGAGCGCCATCAGGAGGTTCTCGTGCACACCGGCCAGCACTACGACGACTCGCTCTCACGCGTGTTCTTCACCGAGCTCGGCCTCGCCCGCCCCGATCGCGAGCTGGGGATCGGCGGCGGCTCCAACACCTCGCAGACCGCGCGCATGCTCGCCGCGTTCGAGCCGCTGCTGAGCGAGGTGCGGCCCGACGCCGCGCTCGTGTACGGGGACACCAACTCGACGCTCGCCGGCGCGCTCGCCGCCGCGCAGGCGCGCGTGCCCGCCGTGCACGTCGAGGCCGGCATGCGCTCGTTCGACCGCACCATGCCCGAGGAGCTCAACCGCGTGCTCACCGACCACCTCAGCGAGCTGCTGCTGTGCTCCTCGCAGGCCGCCGTCGAGAACCTCGCCGCCGAGTCGCTCGCCGACCGCGCGCACGTGGTCGGCGACGTGATGGTCGACGTCGCCCTGCGCTGGCAGCCCGCCGCCCGCGCCGACGCCCACGTACCCGCCGCCCACGGGCTGGAGTCCGGCTCCTATCTGCTGCTCACCGCCCACCGGGCGGGCAACGTCGATGACCCCGCGCGCCTGCACGCGCTCGTCGAGCTCATCCACGCGCTGCCCGCTCCCGTGCTGTTCCCCGTCCACCCCCGCACCCGCGCCCGCCTGGCTGACGCCGGCCTGCTGGGCGAGCTGGAGCGCAGCCACGGGCTGACGCTGACCGAGCCGCTCGGCTACCTCGAGTTCTCAGCGCTCGTCTGCCACGCCCGCGCCGTCCTCACCGACTCCGGGGGCGTGCAGAAGGAGGCCTACCTCGCCGGCGTGCCCTGCGTGACGCTGCGCGCGAACACCGAGTGGGTGGAGACCGTGCAGGCTGGGTGGAACACGCTCGTCGACCTCGACCCGGGTGCCGCGCTCGCCGCGCTCGAACGGGAGCCGCCGAGCGAGCGCCCGCAGCTCTACGGGGACGGCCACGCCGCCGAGCGCTGCGTGGAGGCGATCGGGGCGCTGTGAGAAGGCCGGAGCCGAGTGTGCCGCGCAGGAGAGCCCTCATTTCGCAAGGATGTATGGTGGCGGACGATATGCGACGGCCGGCATCGCCCCGGGGACGCCTGTTAATGGCTGCAGCAGTCGTGACGGTGCTCGCGGCCGCCCTTCTGATGGCGGTCGGACAAGCTGAGGCGTCGGCCGCGACCAACAACACCGTCATGGCCTGGGGCGATGACAGCTATGGCTTGCTGGGCAACGCCGACGGCGGCGAATTCAGCGCGGTGCCGCTCGCCGTGAGCGCACTGAGCGGGCTCACGGTCACTGCCGTCTCAGCCGGCGGGGATCACAGCGTGGCCCTGCTGAGCGACGGCAAGGTCATGGCCTGGGGCTCCGGTGTGTATGGCGAACTGGGCGACGGCAAGGTGCCCGGCGGCGCAGTGCAACTGAACCTACCGCCCGATGTCACAGTCACGGCCGTCTCAGCCGGCGGGGAATACAGCCTCGCCCTGCTGAGCAACGGCACGGTCATGGCCTGGGGCCGAAACGAGTACGGGCAGCTGGGCGACGAAAGCACCGAAATGTGCGACGGCTCAGCCTGCAGCGAAACCCCGGTGGCCGTCTGCGCGGTGGAAGCGACGCCGCCCTGTTCGCAAGCAGATGGCAACTTGCTCGAAGAAGTCACCGCTGTCTCGGCCGGCTATGGAGACAGCCTGGCCCGGCTGAAAAATGGCACGGTCGTGGCCTGGGGCTACAACAGCGCCGGAGAGTTGGGCGACGGCACCAACACCGGCCCCGACCTATGCGGGGGCTTATACCCCTGCAGCGAAACCCCCGTGGCGGTCTGTGCGGTGGGAGCGACCGCCCCTTGTTCGCAAGCAAATGCGAACCTGCTGGAAGGGGTCGCGGCCGTCTCGGCGGCCGGGCGCCAAAGCATGGCCCTTCTGAGCACCGAAAGGGTCGTGGCCTGGGGCGTAGGCGGCTCGGGAGAGCTGGGCAACGGCACCCCTACCGATTACACCGAAATGCCGGTGGCGGTCTGCGCGGTGGAAGCGACCGCCCCTTGTTCGCAAGCACACGGGAATCTGCTGGAAGGAGTCAAGGCCATCTCAGCCGGCGCGGGCCACGACCTGGCCCTGCTGAACACCGACACCGTCACGGCCTGGGGCGAAAACGGATACGGACAGCTGGGCAACAAAAGCACCGAAGAATGCCCCCACGGGGGCGCAGCGTGCAGCGCGACTCCGGTGCCGGTCTGCGCGGTGGAAGCGACTGCGCCCTGTTCGGAGGCAAATGGCAACTTGCTGGAAGAAGTCAAGGCCATCTCAGCCGGCGGGAACCTCAGCCTGGCCCTGCTGAGCTCGGGCACGATCACGGCCTGGGGCTCCAACCGCCACGGCGCGCTGGGCAACGGCAGCACCGCCGAATACGACAGCGACGTGCCGGCGGCGGTCTGTGAAATGGGAGCGACGCTGGCATTTGGAGAAACCTGTTCCGAAAGCAAGCAAGACCTGCTGGAAGGGGTCGAAGCCATCTCCACCAACGGAGCCGACAGCCTGGCCCTGCTGGGGACGCCCACGGTCGCAACCATCACCCCGAACTCGGGCCCGACCGCCGGCGGCACGACGGTAGCGATCAGGGGCTCCGGCTTCGAGAGGTTTGGCGCCATCAAGATCTTCATCGGTAGCACCGAAGCCACTGACGTGAAGGTGTTCGGCGAAGAAGAAATCGAAGCGACCACCCCACCCGCCGGTGCAGCCGGCCCTGTCGAAGTCCGCGTCGAAATCGTCGCAAACCACCTCTCCTCGACCGGTGGCCCCGCGTACACCTACGTCGCCCCGCCGCCCCCGCCGCCGCCTCCGCCACCCCCGCATGGTGGCGGTCTCGCCTCGCCGCTCGGCTTGACCCTCACCGCAGTCACACTGGCCCAGATCAAGACGCTGCTCAGCGGCGAGATCACACCGTCGGGCAAGACGGCGACGATCGCCGATGTGCTGAAGAGCGGCTTCTCGATCTCCTTCACAGCGCTCGAGGCGGGAAACGCTGTCATCGATTGGTATGAGGTTCCGTCGGGCGCGCATCTTGCGAAGAAGACGAAGCCCAAGCCGGTGCTCGTCGCGTCCGGTCAGCGCAGCTTCTCGGCAGCCGGGAAGGCCACAATCAAGATCAGGCTGACCGCCGGCGGCAAGCGACTGCTCAAGCACGCCAGGCAAATCAAGCTGACGGCCAAGGGGACCTTCACTCCCACCGCCATGGCGCCGGTCAGCGCTACGCACGCATTCGTCCTCAAGCGCTGAATGTGCCCTGGAAGCTTGCGCCGGGCAGGCCGTTGAGGGATGAGCCGCAGCGAAGCTGACGCGAGGATCAGCTTCTCACCCAAGCCAGTCGGTGAAGCCTTCCGAGCCTGCGATGTGACCTGCGCCGCCTTTGGCCGAGAGGATCAGCCCGGCCGGCTGCGCCACTGTGCTGACGACAACCACGACACCGCCACCGCCACCGCCACCCACGCCACCGCCGTGTTCGCCTTCGCCGCCGTCAGCGTGGATGCTGGCCGAGGAGCCACCCAGCACAACGGTGTGCGCGACAACAACCACCACGCCGCCGCCACTGCCACCACCTTCGCCTTCACCGTCGCCGCCGCCACCACCACCAGCGCCGCCCGAGATCTGGCCGCCGGCGAGGTCATGGCCGCTGATCGCGGCCATCGCCGAGCGGAACACGCCGGGTCCACCGGCGTCGGCACTGGGCGTCGTGACACCGCCGCCTGCGCCGCCCCCGTTTGAGCCGGCGCCGCCGCTGCCGCCGAGCGAGTCGCTTATCGACCCGCCGCCTCCGGTCCCGCCGCCGCCCCCGGCCGAGCCACCGAGGCTGCCGGCAACGAGCGCGGGTCCGCCAGACACCACTTCGCCGAGGTTGCCGTCGCGGGCGATCTGCGCGCCTTCCTCGAGCGTGAGCGTGCCCGAGACGAAGATGCGCCAGCCGTTCGGGTTCAGCGTGATGTCGTTCGCGACGGTGAGGTCGTGGTAGTACATGTCGCGCGTCAGCTTTTCGTCGTTGGTGCTGATCGTGACATCGCCGTCCGAGCCATCGCCGAACAGGGCCGCGAGTCCGACGCCCGCAGGTCCTTCCGAGCCGGCCTGACCTGTCGGCCCTTCCTTGCCCTGAGATCCCTCCTTGCCCTGGAGCCCTTCGTTGCCCTGGGCGCCCTGCGGTCCCACCGCCCCAGTCTTCCCGACGTGGCCCGCGTCGCCCTTCAGCTTCTTGAGGACGCTCGGCTTGATCTGGCTGGTGCTCGTGATCAGGTAGCGATTGGTCGCGATAGCGGTTCCTGCCAGCGCAAAGAACAGCGCCAAGACGGCGAGCATGCTGGTGGGTGATGGTTTACGCAGGTGCATTGCCGAAACTCCTTGCTATGAGTTGTGGCGCGACGATACAGGCTCCGCGCTGAGCCGCACCCTGAACGGCGCCAAAACCCCACTCCGCTCGAAGCGCGTGTGACTGCCCGACTCAAGCCGCCCGCGACCGCGAATGTCGCGCCGAGCGACTCCTGCGGGGCGTCGACACCCTCAACGCGTCCAGCGCGCGCGTGGCCGCCGCATGACCCTGGCGGATCAGAGCGGGCCACTGGCGGCGGTCGATGAACAGGTCATAGAAGGAGACGCCGCGCAGCAGCGAGGGGTCGATTGGGTCGATCAGGGTGAAGTGCTCGCCGAGCTGCCGCCGCGCTCGCCTGGCCATCTCGAGATGGTTGCCCTGCTGCATTTGCCTGCTGGCCTGCATGAATCCCCCGCGGCGCTCAGCCCAGCCGGTGATGTCCTGCGCCTCGAAGTGCAGTGGCAGCATGAAGTTCAACCCGAAGACGTGATCGAACCGGCCGTGCTCGAGGATCGGCTGCGCCGGGAACAGCTCGATGACCCCTCCGTCCACGTACAGGTGGCCGCCCACCGGCACCGCTTCGATGAACAGCGGCAGCGCCACCGCGGTGCGCACGAGCTCGCCGATTGTCAGCTCGGGCGTGTGCTCGGTGCCGAAGTACTCGACGCGACCGAGGTCCATGTTGTAGACGATCGAGGTGATCGGGAACGCCGTGTCGCCGACGCGCATGCTCCACAGCCGCTCGTTGACCAGCCGCTCGAGCGCCTGACCCTTCATCAGCCCGGTGAACCCTTTCAGCGCGCTCAGCGCGAAACGGGGAATCCGTGCCCACTGGACGTCCAGATAGTCCTCCGCTCGCCACGACAGCGAGAAGTCGGCCATCTCCTGCGCGCTCATCCCACCCGCCCACATCGCGCCCCAAATCGCGCTGCCCGAGCAGGCGGAGTACAACGCCGGGCGGATTCCCGCCTCCTCGAAGGCCCGGGCGACTCCCACCATCGCGACGCACCCGCCGCCGCCGCCCGATCCGATGACACCGATCCGCTTGCCCTTCAGAGCCTCGATCGGTCGCTCGCGCAGGGGCGGGAGGATGTCGGTCTGCGCGGGCCCGGGCCGATCGATCACCGGCAGCGGCATCAGCACGCGCCGCGCGTGGTTCAGGAACGACAGGCCCGCGCTCGCGCGCCCGAGGTCCAGCAGCTCGTTCGCGCGCTCGAAGCCCCGCTTGAGGTTGTAGATATCGACGTCGGGGAGCATCAGCAAAGGAGCCCGGATCGGCTTGACTCATGGACAGGGCGAGCTTCCAGCTCGTTGACACCTGTACCTGCGGTATCGGCCCCTCAGCGGGTGCTTCTTGAGCGGAGCCGCGCCGCTCGCGGCTACAGCCGAGGGCCCGCCGCCGGCTGCGCGCCGAGCAGGCTGCCGGTCAGCTGGTCGGCGCCTTCGCGCAATTCCTGGATGCCACTGGAGAGAAGCTCGTCGGTGATGCGCGTGCCGTCGCCCCGCTCGACGGCGAGCAGCGCCGCGCGGCGCAGCGCCTCACGGATGAACGCCGGCGTGGTGCCCGCGGTGGCGGCGATGAAGCTCGCCTGGTCGCGCAGCTCGAGCTGCAGACCCTCGCCGTACAGGTCCAGCAGGCGGCCGCGGCCCTCCTCGTCGGGCAGCGGCATGCTGACGGCCAGGTCGATGCGGCCCGGGCGGGAGGCGAGCGCCGGCTCGATCACCTCGGGACGGTTGGTCGTCAGCACGAACACCACGTCGGTGTCCTCGCCCAGCCCGTCCATCTGGTTGAGAAGCTCGAACAGCACACTGGTCGACTGACCGCGCGTGCGGTCCTCGGCGACCAGGTCCACGTCCTCCAGGACGAGCATCGCCGGGGCCAGCTCCCTTGCCATCCGGCATGCCGCAGCCACGGCAACGAGCGCGTTGCCCGTCAGCAGCAGCACGGTGCGCTCGGCATCAGGTTAGACAGGTACATCACCGTCAGCGTCTTGCCCGTCCCCGGGGGGCCATGCAACAGAATGCCGCGCTTGAGGTGCCGCCCGGACGCGCGCAGAGCCTCGGCGTGCTCGCTGAACGTCTTGGTGTGGCGCTCGATCCGCTCGAGCACCCCCGCGGGGTACACGATCTGCTCGCGCGAGATCGCCGGGAGCCTCTGCACCTCGACGCCCGCGCCGCCAAACGGCGAGCTCGACAGCACGAGCATCCGTCCACGGTAGGGGTTGCGCTCGGTCATCAGCCGCTCGATCTCGCCCAGCAGTCCCTCGGCGCCGGCGCGCTCGCGCGCCATGATCTCCATCCCGAGCTCCGCGTTGCGGGGGCCCTGCTCGGAGCGACGGAGCATCAGCAGCAGCGGCTCATCCGCGTCCGTGATCAGCCACAACCCCGCCGCCACGCACATGATCCGGTGCTCGCCGACGTCCACGGGCTCATACTCGATCGGTCCCGCCTCCCCCACGTCCGGGCCCCATCGCGAGCGCCCGCCCTTGATCAGCTCCGCAAGCCCGACGCGGTATCCGCGGGTCATCGGCAGGCCGATCAGCTGCGCCTGGCGTTCCGGCGCATCGAGGTAGGCGTCGATCGCCACCTGGAAGTTCGCACGCTGGTATCCCTCCAGCGCGCGCGAGACGACCGGCAGCCCCGCGATCTCCCCGCCAAGATGCTCGCGAAGACGATCGCCCAGGTCGTCGCCCGACTGCTCGTCGTTGAAAGATCGGGACCACTCGGCCAGATCGACGAGCGAGCGTGCGAGGTCCTCAGGCGTCGGGCTCTCCATCCGGCGCACGCTACAGTCCTTCTTCCGCTGACGCGCCGATCGGCCGCTATTCGACGCAGACGCCTTCGGTGATCGTTTCCGCGACGCAGCCGAACGACTCGACCGCCACGCCGTCTCCGACCATGCTGGAGCCACCGAAGAGCTCGACATAGCCATCGATGGCGCGGTTCGCTTCGCCCCCGAAGAGGGAGTTCTCCTCGCCTTCCGCGGTGTTCATGAAGCCCCCGCCGATGGTGGCGACATAGCCGTTTTTGTCGATCGTGTTGCTCTGACCGCCGATGATCGCGCTCGTCTGGCCCGCGGCGGTGTCATACGAACCACCCACGACCGCGCTGAATTCACCCGTGGCCTTGTTGGTATAGCCACCGAGCACGGAGGAGCGGGGCGCCGAGGCGATGCCCTTGTAGCCACCGCCGACGAGAGCCGCTTTGCCCGTGGCTTCCTCGAGCTGGCCACCGCTGACGGCGGCGTCCTGAGCACCTGCGAGGTTTTCGGCGCCACCGCTGACCGACGCTTCCTGCCCTCGAGCGTCGTTGAGCCCACCGCCGCCCGCCCAGGAGACCTTGCCGAGGGCTTCGTCGAGGATGCCGCCGCTGACCGAGGCCTCTTCGCCTTCGGCGAGGTTCTTTTCGCCGCCGCTCACTGACGAGCGCACGCCGGAGGCTGTGTTTTCAGCGCCCCCGCTGACAGACGATCCGTCGCCACTGGCCTTGTCCACGTGCCCCCCGCTCACCGACGAGCGCCCTCCGCTGGCGATGTTGCCGATGCCGCCGGCGACCGACGCGCGTTCACCGCTGGCCGTGTTGGCTTCGCCGCCGCCGACGGACGCGCCCGATCCGCTGGCGGTGTTGCCTTCACCGCCGCTCACCGACGCGTTGAGCCCGCTGGCGGTGTTTTTGAAGCCGCCGCTGACCGCGCCCCCGAAGCCGTTGGCGGTGTTCGCGCCACCGCCGCCCACCCACGCGTCGGTGCTCACCGCGTGGTCGCCGTTGCCGCCGGTCACCGACGCGAACGCGTAGGGGTATTCGGAGTTGTTGCTGCAGTCCTGGTTGACGGTCACGGCCCCCTCGCCGGCGAAATTCGAGCAGCCGCCGAAGACCGAGCCGTAGCTGTCGTTGGCGGTGCTGAACGCGCCGCCCGAGATCTCGCTGGCGTGGCCGCTGGCGGTGTTGGCGGCGCCACCGGCCACCGATGCCTGTTCGCCGCTGGCCGTGTTGGCTTCGCCGCCGACCACGGAGGACTCGAAGCCGCTGGCCACGTTGGCACTGCCGCCGCCGACCGACGCGAATTCGACTTTGGCCTGGTTGCCCTCTCCACCGGTTATCGAAGCGGCCTGCCCGGAGGCTTCGTTGCTGCCGCCGCCGCTCACCGACGAGAACGACCCGCCGGCGACGTTCGAGCCTCCGCCGCTGACCGACGATTTGGAGCCGCTGGCCACGTTCGATTCGCCGCCGCTGACCGACGCCCACTTTTCGCTGGCGAGGTTCTTCGCGCCACCGCTGACCGAGCTCTGCGGGCCGCTGGCCCTGTTGCCGGCGCCGCCGGTAATCGTGTCGTCGTTTCCTTCGGCCGTGTTTTCCAGCCCGAAGACGACGGTGAAGGGGGCCGAGGCGGTGTTTTTCCTGCCGGTCAGGATCCCGCCCCAGCTGGTGTAGGTCTGTTCGTCGCCGATCACGAGGTTGGCGGACCCCGTCTGTGCCCCGGGCGCTCCGTCGTATCCGAGGATCAGGTTGCCGGCGCCGTTGGCTTCGTTGGTGTGCCCGGACCCGGAGAGGATCTGCACGTTGATCCCCGAGAACTGGACCGTCGGCTTGGCGCCCACGCCGCTGGCCACAAAGCTCATGTGCGGAAGCATCGCCGTCAGCGTTTCCTGTTCGCTGAGCGACAGCCCCGCGAAGCCACCTTCTTTGCCCGTGGCTCCCTTTTCGCCCCTTTCGCCTTTTTCGCCCTTTTCGCCTTCCTTGCCGTTCAGGCCCGCCTTGCCGGGCGCGCCTGCCGGGCCGCGGGCGCCTTCGTGGCCCGCTGGGCCTTCGGGACCCCGTTCTCCCCTCAGCTTCTTGAGCACCTTCGGGCTGATCTGGGCGGTGGACGTGATGATGTAGTGCTTCACCGCGAGCGCGGTGCCGCTCATCGCGAACACGAGCGCCATCGTGGCGACCACGTTGGCGTAGCTGAGATGCCGGCGAATCGATGAGGCCATGCCTCAGTCCCCCTCCCCTTGAGTTGCAGGCGGAAAACGGACCGCCCGACACGTTGACCACGAGCCATGACCGTTACTGAGCACTCGTACTGTTAGACTGTACCAGACGATCGTACGTACGTGTGGAAAGGAAGCGCCGTAGGATGCCACCGAGCCACCGCGAGCAGATCCTCGAGGCCGCCATCGAATGCGTGCAGACCCGCGGTGTCGCCTCGACGACCACGCGCGACATCGCCGCGGCGGGGCACGCGAGCCTCGCATCGATTCCGTACCACTTCGGCTCGAAGGACGCCCTCATGGACCTCGCGCTGCTCAAGGCGATCGCCCGCTACACCACACATGTGCAGCAACAGGCCTTCGCCGGCGACGCGCCGCCGCTGCAGGCGCTCGCCAAATCGCTCGTCGCGACCGTCGACTCCTTCGATGAGGCCAGGCCCCTGCTGGTCTCACTCATGGAGGCACACGTCAAGGCGATCCACTCCGAGCCCCTGCGCGAGCGCGTTGCAGCCAACCGCAGGACCGCGGTCGAGCGCATCGCCACGTCGATCCGCGACGGGCTCGGACTGGAGGGCCAGCTCGCGGACGGCCAGGATCGGGCACTGGCCACCCTCGTGCTGGCGCTCGTGGACGGCCTGATGCTCGCCTGGCTGGTCGACCCCGACACCGTGTCGACGGGGCAGGAGCTGCTCGACGCGCTCAGCGCGGCCGTCGGAGCGCTCGCCGGCCGGTCCGACTAGGTGGCGAGGTCAGGGGCCGTGCGAGCTCGCGGGCCGGTGTTCGCGCACGCGCGAGCCGGTGGCGATGCCTCAAGCCCTCCGCAGCGCGTACTTGGCGAACATGCGGTCGTCGGAGTAGGAGGCTTGCTCGATGTGGAAGCCGGATCGCTCGATCATCGGCTCGAGCAGCCAGCTGTAGGTCGAGCTCTCATCGCGGACGTGCTCCTCAAGCTCCGCGCGACTCCAGTCCTGCTCGACGTCGACCCCGGCGCCGGCGCTCGCGCACCAGGCCTCGAGGCGATCCTCCGCCTCGAGAGGATCGAAGCTGTACACCACGTCCCACAGGCGCAGCACGCCGCCCGGTCGAAGAATGCGGTGCAGGCGGCTGAGGGCGAGCGCCTTCCAGAAGTCGGGAAGGTGGTGCAGCGCGTAGCGAGAGTAGACGAGGTCCGCGGGCTCCCCCTGGTGCTGATAGCTCAGGAACCCGGCGTGAACGACCTCGATGTTGGTCAGCCCCGCGTCTGCGACCTTCGCTCGCAAGCGGTCGAGCATCACCGCAGACACGTCCACGGCGATGACCCGCGCGCAGGCGGGCGCGACGGCGATGGCGAACTGCCCGGTGCCGGCACCGAGGTCGACGACGGTCGACTCGCTCGTGAGACCCAGCTGTTGGCAGATGAGAACCTCATCGCCCGCGCCGGCGTCCTCCTTGGTGTCATAGCGCGCGACATGGCCGGCATCGAGGTTCTCCCTGCCCGCGCTCGCCACCTCGTCGAGCAGCCAGCCGGGGGCTGTCGCAGATGCAAGATCCCGTGGCATCGCGTCATCGTGCCACGAAGCCGGCGGCCGCACATGACCTCTGTCGTCGTCTCCCCCGTATAACGATGGTCTTACGGTGGACGACGCGGCCGCGTTTCCCGCTACTGTCCGTCCGTGCATCCTGACGCGGGCGAGTCATGAGCGAGGTGCAGAGCGAGCGTCGCAGCGCGATCGTGTTCGGAGCGCGCAATCTCGGTCGTGCGGTCATAGAGGCGCTCGTGAGCGACGGCTGGGCGGTGGCGGGTGTGGCGCGCTCGCGGAGCACCCTCGACGGCGTGCGCGAGGCCGGAGCGCTCCCACTCAGCGCCGACGTCACCGATCCGGCGAGCGTGCACGCCGCGCTGGAGGAGGCGGCCGCGGCGCATGGCGGCGTGGATCTGGCGGTGAACGCGGCGTCGGCCTACGGCGGCGAGCGCGGCGGGCCGTTTGGCGGCGGGCCGATCGTCGATGCCGATTCCGGCGCGTTCGACGCCTGGGCGGCGGCTCCGGCGCGCTCGGCCTTCTCGTTCCTGTCGGCGAGCGGGCGCTTTGCGATGACGCACGGTCCGGCGGCGACGCTGGTCCAGGTCACCGGCGGGTCGACGCGCCGTGCGATGGCCGGCCGCGGCCTGTGGGCGGCGGGATCGTTCGGCGTGCGCGCGATCACCAACGCGGCCGCGCTCGAGCTGCGCCCGCACGGGATCCACGTGGCGCTGCTGATCGTCGACGCCGGCATCCAACCGCGCAACTGGACTCCGCCCGCCGGCACCTCGGTCGACGCCCTCGCCGACCCCCGCCGCATCGCCGACGCGGTTCTGTTCCTGGCCAACCAGGATGCGCGCGCGGCGACGCACGAGCTCCAGCTGACGCCGCTCGCCGAGAGCTGGACACCCTGACCGTGAGCGAGCAGCAGCGACCGATCCGCGTCGGCGTGGTCGGCCTGGGCTACTGGGGCCCGAACCTGGCGCGCAACCTGGCGGCGGTCCCCGGCTGCGAGCTGGCCTGGCTGTGCGACGCCGACGAGCAGGTGCGCGTGAGGCTCGAGCGCTCCTTCCCGACCGCCCGCTCCACGGGCGAGCTCGCGGATCTGCTGGGCGACGAGCAGCTGGACGCGGTCGTGCTGGCCACGCCCGTGCCGACGCACGCCGAGCTGGCGATCGCGGTGGCCAGCGCGGGCAAGCACTGCTTCGTGGAGAAGCCGCTGGCGACGACCGCTGCGGACGCCGAGCGGGCTGTGGCGGCGGCGGCGGAAGCCGGCAAGACGTTGATGGTCGGGCACCTGCTCGAGTACCACCCGGCGGTCGCGCGGCTGAAGGAGCTGGTCGACTCGGACGAGCTGGGAGGGCTTTACTACCTGTACGGCAACCGCCTGAACCTCGGCAAGCTGAGGGCTGACGAGAACGCGCTGTGGAGCCTGGGCGCGCACGACGTGTCGGTGGCGCTGCACCTGATCGGCGAAGAGCCGGAGGAGTGCATCGCGCACGGCGCCAGCTACGTGCGCGAGGGCGTGCAGGACGTGGTCTTCTGCTACCTGCGCTTCCCCTCGGGCGTCGTCGCGCACCTGCACCTGTCGTGGCTCGACCCGCACAAGGAGCGGCGCATCACGGTCGTCGGCGCGCGCAGGATGGCCACGTTCGACGACATGCTGATCGAGGGCAAGCTGACGATCTACGACAAGGGCTTCGACGAGGACACGCGCTCGTGGGGCGAGTACATCGCCCGCTCGGGTGACACGTTCTCCCCGCGCATGCCCAACGTCGAGCCGCTGCGCATCGAGTGCGAGCACTTCGTCGAGTGCGTGCGCACGGGCGCCACCCCCCGCTCGGACGGCCACAGCGGGCTGCGCGTGGTGCGCGTGCTGGAGGCGCTGCAGCACTCGCTCGAGCGAGTGCCTGTCGACACAGGTCGGTGAAGAGCTCAGGGTGCGTCGTCGAGCGCTTCGAGCAGCTGGACATCGGCGAGATCCTGCGGCCTTCCAGCGGCGCGCTTCATCTCGAGCAGATCCTCGCGGTGGGCGATGGGGATAGACAACTCACCCAGAGAAACCTCGTGAGCGCGGGACCGCATATCGGCGAACGATCCGAGGTGAGCGGGTAGCGTGAGGACGTCGAGCGGTCCGTGCGGGGTGACGAGGTGCCACTGATCGCTGGACGCGAGCAGGGGCGCGCTTGGCACCGATCGCGAGCGCTGGCCATCAGGCCCGAGGATGCGGGCATCGAGATCGAGTAGCGCGCTGGCCAGTCGCGCGATGTTCTCCCCGGATGCGGCAATGGCGACGTCGAGATCCTGCGTCAGGCGCTGGCCTCCGTGCGCCTGGATCGCGATGCCGCCGATCGTCACGTATTCGACTCGATGGTTGGCGAGCGCCCTGAACAGCTCGCGTGCGTCGAAGCTGCCGGAGTCGGTCACCGGTTGGTGTTGGTGTGTGCGGCGAGACCGACACGAAGCTCGGCCGCGACGGCGTTCCAGCTCAGCGCCAGCTCCAAGCGCTCGGACATCGGACGCAGGCGGGCGGCGAGCACGGCGTCGGTGATTGCGTGCGAGTCACGCACTACGCCCGAGGCCGGCAGGTCGTGGGCGCGCTCTGGCTCTTGCGGCGGTGCCACGGGAACAGCGTATCCCCATTGACGGGCTCTGCGGGCGCTCGCGGCTGGCATCGCCGGTGCCGAGCGGTTCAGACCTCATGATCGCGCGACGATCCCTCGGGTAGCGACGTCGGATGCGCCGCAATGCCTCCGTGGAAGCGGCCGATGCGCCTGGCATACTCACGCCGGTGCGTCGAATGCTCGTCACCGTGCTCGCCCTGGCGGCGACCGGTGGGATTGTCGCGGGGTGCGGAGGTGGTGGTGGCAGCGCTACCACCGGCAGTACGTCCGCGGCGAGGAAGCCGATCACCAAGGCACAAGCCGCTGCGTACGCTCGCGCAGTCAATCTGCGGGCTGGTGATGTCCTCGGAATGACGATGACCGGCCGGCAGGAAGGCGAAACCGCACAGGAGCAGCACTCCACACGGGAAGTCGACCGATGCGCCGGCGTGAGCCCCGAACATCAGCTTGTCGACATCAAATCGGCGAAGTTCAGTCGCGGCCAGGGACTGCAACACGAAGAAGTTGGGTCCGGTGTCAGCGTGCTGTCCAGCGCAACCTTCGCGACCCAAGAACTCGCTTCCGTTCGCAGCGCGAGGGGCCGCGCGTGCATCACGCGCTTCGCCAAGCAGCAGTTCTCCCGAGAAGGCGCTCAACAGGTCCATTTGGGGCAGATCACGACATCTCCTCTGCCCACTCCGGTAGCCGGGATCGGTGGAAGCTTCGGCCTGCGCGTGACCGCAACTCTGCTCGTGACGCGACCCGCGATCAAGTTGCCCGTCTACCTCGACTTCCTCGGATTCGTCTCGGGTCCTGCTGAGATAGACCTGGACACGTTCAGCCTCTCGAGGCCCATATCCTCCGTCACCGAGCGCCATCTGCTGCTGCTGCTCCTCAGCCGCGCCAGGGCAACCAAGCTCTAGATTCGCCAAACGTACTGCGTACACAATACGGTACACTCGGTTGATGGCGAAGACGGTGCCAGTCCGTGAGTTTCGGACACATCTCAGCGCCTTGCTCAGCGACGTTGCCGATCGTCGGGATCACGTGCTAGTGACCCGCAATGGCAAGCCGGCCGCGGCTCTCGTTCCGATCGACGAGTACGACGCTCTCGAGGAGACGGCGGAGATCCTGTCGGACTCGGAGACGCTGGCTGCGATCGAGGAGGGCGTCGCGGAGATCTCGCGCGGGGAGATCGTCACGCTCGAGGATCTGCGTGCCGAGCTCGACGAGCGGCGCTCAACCCGCTGAGCGTTGGCACGCCTCGTCCTCGCGCGCCGCGCCCGCGGTGAGTTCCTCGAGCTCAACTGGCCCCTGATCGACGCCATACGGGATGCGCTCGGGCTGCTCGAACGTGATCCGCTCGCCGGCCACGTGCTGCGCGGGCGCCTCAGAGGACTCCGCTCGCTTCGCGTCGGCACCTACCGCATCATCTATCAGCTCGCCGACGCCGAGCAGACAGTTCGCGTTGTCGCGATTCGACACCGCTCGATCGCGTATCGCAGCGATCCCCGGTGAGCCAGGGCAGCCAGCGCACCGAGAAGATGCAGGTCCCGCGAATCAGCGTACGTCGACTGCCGAAAGCGGCTGGCCCGCATGTGCCACGATCGCGCTCACGTGAGCGGACAGGCGGCGCTCGAACGCGGCGACGGAGATGGGCGTGACCCTTGCCAGCCGGTGCTCGACCAGCGGCCGCTCGGCAGGTGAGCCGCCCGGTGATCGGAAGCCGGGATCGAGCGATCGTTCCGACATGGCCACGCCGACTCTACCAACGCCAAATAGCTCTGCGCAATTCCCGAATTTGGCTGGCCGCACAGCGGTCGACTTTCGGAACTCGCTCATCCTCCGGAATTCTCTCATCCCGCGACGCGACGACAAGTCAGGACTGGACAAACGTCCAAACGGATCTCCGAAAGCCTCAACACGCTGCTACAGACGCGACAGGAGGTCGCTCCTATTCTGGTGGCGCGATGGTATAGTCGCGGGCGCGCGGCAAGGTCGAGGCGCGCGCCGCAGAGGACATGGAACACCGCCTCGCCGAGAGAACGTTAGGATCAAACGACTGGCATGGGAGCCTAAAATGACCTTGAGACTCAGAAGCGGAGCGCTGCGTCGCCCTCGTTCACTAGCTGCCCATCATGTGCCCCACAGGAGAGCCGCCGCGAGCGGCCTGTGGCGAGGCCAGACCAAGGGGTCTTACGCGCGCCGGATCGCGATCGGGGTCTTGGGGAGCGCTCTGGCGATCGCTGCGACCGCGCCAGCATACGCGACGAAGTCAGACGCGAGACGTTCCGGGATCGAGAACAAGCAGCTGTTGATCCTGAGGGCCTACGCCCCGGACGTCACGGGCTACGCGGGGCCGGTGAGCACAAGGCAAATACTGCCGAGCGGCGCGCTGTACGTGGCCGATGTAGGTGGCAGGATCAGCTACTGGGCGGCGCAGGAGTTCACGGACCCGACGAGCCCATGGAACACCGTCTGCGGGAAACCGGAACTCGTGTTTGGTAGAAACTTCGGCATCGATGCGGAATTCGTCTTCGGAAGGCCCGCGGTGGCGCCCTGCCCAACGCTTCCACAGCGCTTCCCCAATTTCGAGGTCAGCACCGGGGGCGCTGGATTCTCGCACCCGGCTCCCTTCGGCGGACCTTACTCAGCACCAACCCCTCATCATCTGTACAGCTACCCGCTGGTCGGCACTGGCGAAGTGGCGTCGTTCCGCCTCAAGGATGACCCGAATGGACATCCAGCGACGGCCGACAACTACGGCTTTCTCTGGATTTACATCAGGCCGGCGGTGCCGAGCGACTGCGCCGGGGGCCAGTACCTCCTGTTCGGTGAGCCGACTGAAGCCGCGTGCATAGCAGCAACATGAGCCGACCATAAGCGGCAGGCATGTGCGCGTGAGCCATATGGCTCACGCGCCACTGGTCGGACCCGCACCGAGTGGCTAAGCTCCTGTGACGATGCCGCGACCCTCCTACCCAGATCGCATCCGGTCGGCGCGCCGGGAGATCTGGGTGAGCTCCCTGCATCGCAACTCGGCATGGATTATGGTGGCGATCGTTCTCACCTCGGTCCTGGGATACGTCTACTGGGCGGCGGTAGCACACCTGTTCCCCGCATCGCAGGTCGGACTTGCGACGGCGCTTGTATCGCTCATGACCGTCACGGCGATCGTCGCAAATCTGGGAACCGCACCGGCGCTGGTCCAGCGCCTGCCCACGAGGGCCAGCATCGAGGAATGGTCAACCACCTTCAGCGCCAGCCTGATCGGCGGGGGCGCAGTCGGAGCGCTCGCCGGGCTGATCGTCCTCGAGGCTCTGTCCCTCCTCTCGCATCGGCTGTCGGTCGCGCGCAGCGATCTGGTTCTCGCGCTCCTGTTCATCGCCGGCACAGCGTTCTGGGCGGTCAGCCTCGTTCTCGACTACACATTCATCGCAGAGAGGCGCAGCCTGTCGATGTCCGTGCGAGGCGGGCTGTTCGGCATCGTGAAGATACCGCTAGTCATCGCGCCCGCCCTGCTGCTGACGGGCGCCTCGGGCACCACGCTGATTTTTGGCTCGTGGGTCATAGCGTCGGGAGTCTCGTGCGCCGCCGCGCTCCTGATCATGGTGCCCGCGCTGCGCCCCGGGTTTCACCTTCGGCTCACCGGCACCGCCACGGAGCTGCGGGCGATCGCACGGCTGCTCGCCGGAAATCACCTCATCACACTCGGCAACTCGCTGCCATTGTATCTCCTGCCGGTGATCGTGGTGACACGCCTGTCTCCTAAGGCCAACGCGTACTTCTACATCACGTGGATGGTTGGCGGCCTGTTTTTCATGATCTCCTCCTCGATCGGCACCTCGCTGTTCGCCGAGGGGTCGAATCATCCAGAGCGTCTTGCAGCGTCCGTACGGTCGGGGGTGCGCCTGACAACTCTCCTGCTCGTACCGGCGATGGTGATCGTGCTGGTTGCCGGCCGAACGATCCTGCTGCTGTTCGGTAGCGCGTACGCCGAACAGGGCACCGATCTGCTCCGCGTGTTGACCATCGCGGCCATCCCCGACGCGATCACGAATCTCTATGTGCCCGTTCTGCGCGTCCGCCGCCGCCTGCGCGCCGCGGCGTGCCTGACCATGGGGATGGCCACTGTCGCGCTTGTCGGAGCGTGGATCGTTGCCCCCACGCTCAAGCTCGTGGGGATCGGCGTGATCTGGCTCTCAGCGCAGGCGCTGGGGAGCCTCTGGGTTTGGTGGGATGCCCGCTCGATGCACACGCGTAGGAGCGTCCTCACCACCGAAAAGCTGAGCTCAGATCAATCGTCCGGAGCTTCGAGCGTTGTCTAGGCCGTCATCAGCTCGCACGGAGGCCGAGCTGTACGAGCACTTCGAGATCGAGCGCGAGCTGGCGAGCAGACTGCGTGCAGCGAGTTCCAGCGCCGAGCGCCAGCGTCTGTACGGGCAGGTGTACGGCGAGCGCAGCCACCGGATCGCTCTCCACCCTCTAGTGCTGCAGGCCAACGACCCGAGGGCGCGAGCATTGGCGGTTGCGCCCCAGGTGCGACTGCTCACGCCGTTTCTCGCAAGCGACGCGATCTTCCTCGAGGTGGGGGCCGGCGATGGTGCGGTCACACGCGCGGTCGCGCCTCTGGTGGCCAGTGCCACCGGGCTGGACGTCACCGATGCGCTGTTCTGCGAGTCCGGCACGACGGCCGGCTTTGAGCTTCGGACGTTTGACGGGCTCGACCTCGCGGTGCCGGAGTGCTCTGTCGATGTGGTCTACAGCCACGATGTCGTCGAGCACCTGCATCCCGAGGACATGCTCGCGCAGGCGACTGCAATCCGCGCCGCATTGCGACCTGGCGGCGTGTACGTGTGCGTCACTCCTAATCGCCTGTCGGGGCCGCACGACATCTCTCGACACTTCAGCGACACACCCGAGGGCTTTCACCTTTGCGAGTACACCGCTGGCGAGCTCGCGCATCGTCTGCGAGCTGCCGGCTTTGCCAGCGTCACGGCACTCTTGAGCAGGGGTGGGCGCCACCTCACGCCTCAGTTCCCGGTTGACCCCATCGGACACCTGGAGAAGCAGCTGGAGCGTCTGCCCCTCGGCCTCAGACGCGTGGTCTGTCGCGGGCTGCATGCCGTCAAGCTGGTGGCTGCGCGCTGATGGCTGCTCGCGGGCGACGCCCGAACGCCAATCGGCGGCGCACTCGATGGGCCTGAACTACTACACCGCCCAGGAGGTGCTCAGGACTCGCGAGCACGGGCGCCTCGGGGCGGTGGCGACGATAGGTCGTCTGACGCAATACTTCCAACACTCGCAGGTCGCTGCGCTCGCGAGGCGCTACCAGCTCCGCTCGGGCGCCTGGTCGCAGCGACCCTACGGCGGCTACTGCGAGCCGTTCCTGATTGCCGCAGGCGCCGAGTCAGTGTCCTCGATCGACGCATCGGCCTACGAGGGCGCCGACATCGTGCACGACATGAACACGCGTATCGGACCGCAGCTGGAGCGCCGGTTCGATCTGGTGATCGACGGGGGGTCCATCGAGCACATCTTTCGTCCCGACCGCGCGTTGGAGAACCTGATGCGCATGACAAAGGTCGGTGGGCGCGCGCTCGTATGGGCACCGGCGAACAACCAGTGCGGGCACGGCTTCTTCCAGTTCAGCCCGGAGTTCTTCTTCTCGGCGCTCGACGAGGGCCGCGGCTTCTCGATCGAGAGGATGCTGTTGGTTGAATGCGTGTACCCGAGCGTGTCCCTGGTGGTGCCACGCCGAGCCTACACGGTTCGCAGCCCCAGCGAGGTGCGCGAACGCGTCGGCGCGATGTCACGGCGCCCACTGATGCTGCTCGTCAACGCCCGCAAGCTTTCGCACGTGGACAGCCCATTCGACGTGGTGCCGCAACAGAGCGACTACGCGGCGCAATGGGCCGCGGATCAGGATCACGGCTCAAGGCTCGCTTCGCTGACCGGGGACATCAGCCGGGCCTTTCAGCGTCGTCCACTCGGCGCGGCGCTGATTCACCACGCGCACGGACTGCGCGAGCGCCGGCGCTTCTCATTGCGAAACGGACGCTTCTTCACCCGTCAGCGTAGCTGAGCCGCTTCGGCTAGCGCTGCGCAAGCAGCTGGTGGCGGCTCGCGTCCGCGACCGGGCGACTCGGCGGTGCACCCAGCTTGACACCCTTTCTCGGCGAGGCCTCGGACAGCATGATGCGCAGGATCGCCAGACCGTCGGTGAATGGATTCAGCTTGGACTCGCCACCCAATCTGGCAGGCTCGTGCGTCGGCACCTCAGACGTCCTCATGCCCACACTGGCCGCTCGAAGGGCCGCCTGGATCTCGAACTCGAATCCGTCCGCGAGCGTTCCCAGATGTTGGATGGTCGGGCGCCAGTACGCGTTGAAGCCGAAGGTCAGATCGGTGTAGTCGCTGCCGAACACAAAGTTGCCGACGCGCGTGAGGCCAGCGTTACCAGTGCGTCGCAGCCATGTGAAGTCCGCGCTGCCGGCGTCAGGAAGCGAGCGAGAGCCTTTGACGAAGTCAAAGCCCGCCAGCAGCTCAGCAACAAATAGGTCTATGTCCTCTGGGTTCATTGACCCGTCGGCGTCCATCGTCACAATGATCTCGCTGCGAGCCACGGCGATGCCACACTTGAGCGCGTTGCCCTTGCCTCTGCCGTCTTGCTGTATCACTGTTGCCTCTGGGCAGAGCTCTCGCACGACCTCCACGGTGCCATCCGTTGAGCCACCGTCGACGATGATCACGTGATCAACGATCGCTGGTATCCGAGGTAGAATCGCGCCAAGCCCGTCCGCCTCGTTCAGCGCAGGAATCACTAGGCTCACGGCTGGCCGCGCGCTCTCACTCGGCGGCGATGTCTCAGGGTTCCGGGCGGGACGTTGCTGGAAAAAGGTCTCGACCATGAGGAACTGCCTCCTTTTGCATACATGGCACCGAATATCCGTACTGTCCGTGGCCCGATCAGTACGGTTGGGTGCCTGGTAGCCTGGCTTTATATCATCATCGTCGCCCCGACGTATCATCATCGTCGCCCCAACGCGCCGGAATGCCCAGGAACCCAATCATTCGCCGGTCGCCTTGGACATCTGTCGAATGCATCTACGGAGGCCCTTCTTGCGATTAGTCGCACTATTTCGACTTATCGACTTTGGGAGGGCACGCGAGCGCTGTAGTGGGCGCCACAAGAAGCCTACTGTGCCGGGCAGCGGTGGGCCGGGCGCACTCAGGAGGTGAATCGCGACGCGCTGTCGCCGCCGAGGTACGACGGTCAGCTCGCCCGTCAGGGACTTCCAGGATGTGGTGGGGAAGGCGCCTTCGATCGTTGCGTTCAAGTGACATCGCACACAGACTCATAATCCTCGACCGCGCAGCACATGAGGGACGGTCCGCATGAGGATCTTCGTGTCAGTCCACAGCGACCAGTTGGCGACGTACAGGTAGTCGATCGCGACCATCTCCGCCAGCGGCACACGCGTGGGACCAAGGATCTGCCAGTGCCCGGTCATGCCCGGAGTCAGCTCCAAGCGCCGTCGGTGCCAGCCCTGGACGCGCACATCCTCCTCGACGACCAGCGGACGGGGACCCACGAGGCTCATCTCGCCTTTGAGGATGTTCAGCAACTGGGGCACCTCGTCCAGCGCAGTCCTGCGCAGGAACCGCCCGACGCGCGTCACCCGCGGATCGTCGGCGATCTTGAACAGTCCCCCCTGCGCGTCGTTGCGGTGACGTAGGGAGTCCTTCAGCGCCTCGGCGTCCTGCACCATCGTCCGGAACTTGAAGATGTGGAAGCGCTTTCCATGGCGCCCGACCCGCTGCTGGCGGAACAGAACCGGGCCGGCGCTGTCGAGCTTGATGACCACGGCCGCCACGATCATCACCGGAGCGAGCGCCAGCAGCCCGATCGAGGCGCACGCCAGATCGAAGATGCGTTTGATGGCTGCCGAGGAGCGCGTGAGCTCGAAGCTTCTGAGGCCCATCACCGTGACTCCGTGCAGATCGTCGAACGCGACCGTCGATCCAACCACCTCCAGCAGGCGCGGCAGGATGCTGACGCGCACGCCGACCGCCTTGAGCGTTCGCACGAGATCGAGCATCTCGCCCGCGTCCGCACTGCGCGGCGCCACGATCGCGCGTTGAACGTCCAGCTCGCGTGCCATTTCGCGGACCTCAGCCAGCTTCGACGCCGAGCCGGCATCGCCCGACCACGGCGCGATCTTGTCGAGGTCCACTTGCGCAACCATGCTTGCCCTGATGCCGCCGTTGTTGGCCAGCCTGGAGCGGACGATCTCCGCGGCGGCCGCGTCGCCGATGAACAGGCAGCGCTCGGGCGGCGCGATCCGCAGCGCGAGCGCGCGTGCCGCGGCACGCATCAGGACCAGCAGGAGCGCGAGCGCCAGCCACAGGAACAGCGCCTCGTGGCGGTCGAGCCTGCCCGTGACGATCAGCCCGCCCGTCAGCCACGCGACTAGGGCGCACAGCGTCGCCACCTGAAACAGCTTGGGCGCCTCCTCCAGCGTCGTCTTGCGCAGCAGCGAGTCGTCGCGGTCGTACAGCCCCGAGATCTTCGCGCCGATCAGCAGGATCGGTATGCCGGCGATGCTCGCCCACGTGAGCTGCTGCGATCTCGAGGACAGCGAGATCGTGCACACGAACGCGCCGACGATCGCGAGCACGTCCGCCACCATCAGCATCCTGCGAAAGGTCGAGTCGCGCAGCATGCCCGCCACCGGGCCCGTGCTCCGGGTGATCGGCGAGGGCAGGGGCCACGGCGGCGACGAACGGACCGTGCCGGCCGACGCGAGCGACGGAGCAGCACTCGAGCGGCCGATCTCGAGAGGGGTCGGTCCGGCTTCTGCGATCTTGCTATCCATAGCTCCTTGCCGAGTTGCTCAGTTCCAGTCAGCCTCATCCAAGAGGTCCGCCAAAACGATCAGCGATCGAATATGTGTTGTCAGGCGAGGGCCAAAATGCGAACTGCAACCGCGAACACGCCGCGGGTGACCATCCGTCTGAGTTTGATCTGTCTTGCTCGACGTATTGCACACCATCCGCGAGCAAAGCGCAAGGCTTTACATGTAAAGACGCGTTTGGACACCTGTAGTCAGGAGCGTTGCTCGCCGTTTACACCATACCCATCCACGAAACGCACGCAATGGGGTATCAGTAAGAACGTTTGCATACACCTGTCATCAGGCATGCGCATGACTCGTCGTCGGCACCGTCAGCAGCGCCTCGCCGCGGGCGACCACCGGTCAAGAGCGCGCACGCGCACGCCCGGCGCGCAGCGCCGCGAAAGCATTAAATGAAATACTGTCAAATGCTGCCGGCGAAGCAGTCAGGCGGGGATCATTCCACCCCGAGCGTGCCCTCGCCCGAGAGCTCGAACGCGCTGTGCAGGGCCTGAACCGCCTCCTCGACGCGGTCGCGGTCGATCACGCACGAGATCTTGATCGGCGAGGTGGAGATCATGTCGATGTTCACGCCCTCCTCCGCCAGCACCCTGAACACCTTCGCCGCCACCCCCGGGTGCGAGCGCATGCCCGCGCCCACGATCGACACCTTGCCCATGTCCTCGTACGTCGTCATCTCCGCGAACGCGTCGCCGCTCAGCCCCTCCAGCGCCGCGTGCGCCGTGCGCAGATCCTCGCGCGGGACCGTGAACGAGATCTCCGCCCGGCCGCCCGCCGACGTCGGCACGTTCTGGTCGATCATGTCCACGTTCACGCCCACCCCCGCCAGCGCCTCGAAGATGCGCGCCGCCGCACCCGGAGCGTCCGGCACGCCGATCAGCGTCACCCGCGCGTCCGACGTCGAGTGCGTGACCGCAGTGATGAGGGCTCTCTCCACGTGATCCATGTTCTCTCCTTCCGAGACCACCACCGTACCGGGACTGTCGTCAAAAGACGAGCGGCAGTGGATGCGCACGCCGTGATTGCGCGCGTACTCGATCGAGCGCAGCTGCAGCACGCCCGCCCCCGACGCCGCCATCTCCAGCATCTCCTCGAAGGACACCTCGTCCAGCTTGCGCGCGTCCGGCACGATGCGCGGGTCCGCCGAGTACACGCCCGCCACGTCCGTGTAGATTTCGCATACCTCCGCGCCCAGCGCCGCCGCCACCGCCACCGCGCTCGTGTCCGAGCCGCCGCGGCCGAGCGTCGTCACGTTCCTCGCGTTCTCCGACACGCCCTGGAAGCCCGCCACCAGCACGATTTTGTCCTCCTCCAGCGCCGCCCGGATGCGATCCGCACGCACGTCCAGGATCAGCGCCTTCGTGTGCGACTCGTCCGTCACGATCCCAGCCTGCGAACCCGTCAGCGAGATCGCCCTGTGGCCCAGATCGTTGATCGCCATCGCGCACAGCGCGCACGAGATCCGCTCGCCCGTCGACAGCAGCATGTCCATCTCGCGCGGGTCCGGCGCCGGCGAGATCTCCTCCGCCATCGCGATCAGCTCGTCCGTCGTCTTGCCCCGCGCCGACAGCACCGCCACCACGCGGTGGCCGTCTTCGCGCTTGCCCACGATCCGGCGCGCCGCGCGCTTGACGCGGTTGGCGTCCGCCACCGACGTGCCGCCGAACTTCATCACGATCAGGGAAGGCATTGCCGGTGAGGATATTGGGCGGGGGTGGAGGCGGCTGGGAGCGCTGTGCCGGATGCCACCGCGCGCCTCGATCGCGTCTGCGCGCCCAGAGCACTTGCGCGAAGTCGCGCGCGAGCTCGCGCGTCCTCGCGCACTACCTCGCGCAGAGTTCTGTAGCACTATGGTTATACAGAACTCGTCGTCGTCGGACTCCCGTCGAGGCAGCGAGCCAACGACCGTCGCTCACGCCGGGGCGAGGCCCTGAGCGCCCAGAAACTCGCGGATGTAGCGATTGACGAGCTCGGGGTGCTGCTCGGCGATCCAATGCGTCCCGTCCTTCACCGGCCGGAATGTCAGGTTGCGAACGAAGTGCTCGAGGCCGGCATGGGAGGCGGGCCTGACGTACGGGTCCGCCTCCGGGTAGATGACCATCGTCGGGACATCGACGTACAGGGGCGCCACGTCCGGGGTGTAGTTGCCGCGGCCGGGGGTGCCGTCCCGATCCGGCGGCGCGATCCCCTCGACCTCGTACCAGTGCAGCGCCGACTCGATCGCCCGCGGGACACGCCATGAGCGCCGGTAGGTCTCGCGATCCTCCTCGGAGAAGAAGGGGTGATCGAGCGCCTGCTCGAGCGCGGCGAAGTCGTTCGCGGCGATCGCCCTGATCGCATCCGGGCGACGAAGGCCGAGGAGATACTGGCTGGCCTGGATCTGTTCATCGTCCTCCCGTTGCGCGCGATCCAGGACACCAGGATGGGCACCGCCGAGGCTGATCAGCGCCCGCAGCATCTGCGGATGATGGAGCGCGAATCCCCATGCCACGAGGCTGCCCCAATCGTGGCCGACGAGCACGAAGCGCTCGTACCCAAGCTGCTCGACGAGGGCGCGCAGGTCCTCCACCGCGGGCCAGATCCCATAGCTGTGAACGCCCCGGGGCTTGGACGAGAGGTTGTAGCCTCGCTGGTCGGGAGCAACCGCGAGGTGGTCGGCGCCGAACTCCCGCAGCTGGCTGCGGAAGGCATAGTGGAACTGGGGGAAGCCGTGCAGGAAGACGACCAGCGGCCCCGCGCCCGCGTGGGCGTAGTGCAGCTCGATCCCGTTCACAGCTGCGGTCGTGTACTGAATGTGGCCGGTTTGCTCATCCGTCGTGCTCATCGGCGGATCATCCCGCCAGAGCGTTGGCGCGCCGTTGGCGTCTCCTCAGCGCATGACGAGCTCGGCGTGCAACGCCAGCAGCTGCGGTCCCGGCGCGACTCCGAGGACCTCGCGCAGCCGCAGGCGAAACTCGTCGTAGACGACAAGCGCCGCCGGCCGCTCACCACGCGCGTCGAGCGCTCGCATCAACAGCGCGGTCGCGCCCTCGCTCAGCGGCTCGGCGGCGACCAGCTCGCGCGCCGCCCGCTCGGCTGTCAGCAGCTCGGTTTCGCCGAGCGCCAGCGCGGCCGCGGCGAGCGTCGCCAGGGCGCGTATGTACACGGCGCGCAGCTCCCTGCGGCGCTCCTCGACCCATGCGCCATCGTGCCCGGTCAGGAAGCCGCGGCGCGTGACGTTCATGGCAATCTGGGAGGCGATCCAGGCACGCTCCCATTGCTGGCGTGCGACCCCCGACTCGGCGTCGTGGATCGCGCGTGCGGCGACCTCCACGTCGACGTTCGCCTGGTCACCGAGCCCGAGACGCAACGGCCCGTCTGCCGGGATCGAGTCGCGTCCGATCACGGCGCGGAGCTTCGAGAGCAGAGCGCGCATTGCCTGGCCCGACGCCGCCGGGCGCTCTTCTCCCCAGATCGCCGTCGCGAGCTCCTCCCGCGGCGCAGCGCGGTGCCGGTTGCAGACGAGCCACGCGAACGCGATCCGGCCCTGCGCACCAGGCAGCCGACCCGCCAAATCAGCTCCTTCGGATCTCACGACGAGGCGTCCACACAGCTGCACGACCACATCAGCGAACATATCGACATGGCAAAGCGAATCGTCTGTGAGTGCGGCTACATCGTCCGCGGCGAGGACGACGAGCAGCTCGTGGAGCTCGGGCGCGAGCACATGGAGGCCAACCATCCCGCGATCGCCGCGGCGATCACCGCCGCGGAGCTGTTGGAGATGGCCGAGGAGGAATGAGACCGGGAGCTGCGGTGGAGCCGGCTACAGCACGAGGAAGCGCTTGAGCTTGCCGGTGGCCAGACGCGGAATGCTCTCGACCACCGTGACCGTGACGGCCGGCTCGGAGCATCCTGCGCGTGCGAGTGCCTCTCCGAGCTTGCGCTCGAGACTCTCGACATCGAACGCTCCCTCCGCGCACACGACGATCTCCGCTCCGTCGCGGGTCTGCCGCACCTGATACTCGGAGATCGCCGGCTCGCGTCCCAGTATCGAGCGGAAGAGATGCGGGTGCACGCTCACCCCGTCCCCGTAGACGAAGGTGTCGTCGTTGCGTCCCTCGATGTCGGCGATGCGCCGGTGCACGGACCCGCACGCACACGGCTCATCCAGGAGCGTGACCTCATCGCTGATCTCATAACGGATGAGCGGCATCAGAGGGTTGAACAGGTTCGTCACGTACACCTTGTGCGAGCGCACTCCCGCCGGAACCGGGTCCCCGTCCGCATCGACGGCCTCGACGATCACCAGGTCGTCGGTGAGATGCATGCCGGCGCCCTTGAAGCAGCCGATCGCCGTGACGCCCGCCTCTGAGGTTCCCCACATGTTCGCGACCGGCGCCCGCCAGGTCTCTTCCGCGGCCTTACGCGTCTCGGGCAGCAGCGGCTCGGCCATCGTCAGTATCCGCCGCGGCTGGATCTGAAGCCGGCCCGCCCGCGCCTCGCCCACCAGGCGAGCGAGCATCGACGGATAGGTGGCGAGGCTATCTCCGCCGACCGAGTTCAGCCCCGCGACAACCTCATCCACTGGCAGGCCGACCCTGAACCTGTGCGTCTCGATGGCACCCGTGGCGAACGTCTCAGAAACCGCGCTCGTGAAATGCGTCGCGTTTTCCGCCGCGACGATCATCACCACCGCAGGACGCGACGCGAGCGCCGGGTCGCCGATGCGGTCCAGCAGCGAGCGGCGCATCGCCGTCAGCTGCACCGTCGCCCAGGCCTCCCAACCCCACACGAACACCCCCCGCATGCCACTCGACCCGCCCGACGCCACCGCATGCAGCTCGTCGCGGAAATACGCGTCACCGTCCAGCCTGGCGATATGAGCGTTCACGTCTGCCAGACGAACCCCGGGATCGGTCACGATCGCGTCGAAGTTGCCCATCAGATCGTCCTTCGTCATCACCGGCAGATGGCGCACGTCATCCGCGTCGAGCGTCGTCAGCTCGACTTCCCCGAGCCGATCGCGGTGCCAGGGGGATCGCTGCACCGCCATCGCGATGAGCTCACGGAGTTGCGCCGTTCGCTCCGCGTGCAGCCGCTCGGCAGTCCACGCCACCCGTTCGAAATGCTCGCCGAGCTGCGGCAGCAGATGCTCGATGTGACGCTGGCGCGTCGCCTCGTATGCCTCCACTCAAAGGAACCCTACAGGGCGCTACAGGGCACCAAATGGCCGCCTCGGCCGCTTGCGCCTGTCAGCAGGCCGATCGCGTCGCACGCATGCGCGGCTCACACGTTGGCTGACTCAGCCGAGCCGTTCTGCGTCCAAGTCACCGTCTGGCCGTCATACGCGACCGACCCCGGCACGATCCCGCCGGGAACGCTGATCGCGAGCCGGCGGTGGAAGTGGTGGAAGCCGAGCAGCACGAGCACCTGGCGCGAGGGAAAAGGTTCGCTGGCGCTCGGCGCGACGTTCGCGTCGAACACTTCTTCGAGGCACGCCGTGCGGCCGTCCGGCCCGAGCACGAGCGCCTGCACCGGCGAGGTCACGGGCGAGGGCTGTTCGTCGAACGGCACCGTCTGCGACCAGTAGGCGACCCCATAGCCGTCGCCACTGCGAAGGTCGGCCACCTCGATCGACCAGTCGTTGCTGCCTTTGACGCCCGTTTCGGTTTCGAACGCGACGAAGCGGCCGGACACCTGCAGGATCGAGCCACTGACCGTTTCATACGGGGCGTCCGTCGATCCCCACAGCGGCCAGGCATGCGTGCTCCCGTCCACGCAGCCGAACACCGTGCCTGAGCTTTTGAAGGCGCGCACGATGCCGTGGTGGAAGATCGTGCGGCCGTGCTTGCGCTGGCAGATCACGCCGTGCCGCTCCGCCGTGCGCGCCGTGCGCGTGGTGCGCGCAGCGTCGGTGGCGCAGGCGCAGATGGTTGACGCGAGCAGGGCGCACGCCGTCAGCGCGAGCGTGGCCACGCCTCGAAGTCTCGCTCGCGTCATCCCACGTGCCCCTTTCGGTCCGAGCCCTGGTCCAGGCTAGTGCATCAGGCGGCGTGCCAGCTCGGGCTCCGCGTCGAGTGTCTCCTCCGCTGCGCGCCTCCCGAGCTCGCGCATGCGCGCGATCGATCGCCAGTCCAGCAGTCCCACGCCCTCGACGGAGGGGCTGATGACCATGTCCGCATGCTCACGCGCCGCCGCTACCGTGTCCACGCTGCCGATCATCACCGTGCGCATGATCGTCTCGCCGAGGCGCGGGATCTCCGCCTCGCTGCCGGTGAGCGCCCTCCGTACGGCACCGCCGAGGAGCGCCAGCCGCGGGCGCCGATGGCGCCCGACCTCGCCTCTGATCCCCGTGACGTCCACCGCGATCACGGGACCCTCGCCCGAGCGTGCCATCGTCTCCACGGGAAGGTTGTCGAGCACACCGCCGTCGACCAGCAGGCGGCCGGCCGGCGTGCGGATCGGCGGGAACATCCCGGGAATCGCGAGGCTCGCATACACGGCATCCACGATCGGACCGCTGCGATGCACCATCGGCTCACGCGCGATCAGGTCGCAGCTGACGCAGAAGAAGCGCAGCGGCAGCTCCTCGATCCGCGTCGTGCCAAACGACTCCTCGAGCAGCCGGCGTGTCCTGACCCCGCGGATGACCGAGAAAACCGGCAGCGTGGGGTCACGCGTCGGGCTGCGAGCGAACTGGCGCTCGAAGGCCTCGTACATCTCCTCTGGCCCCATGTCCGTAGCGGCGGCGGCGGCGACGAGCGCGCCCAGGCTCGCCCCTCCCACGCGGTCGAAGCGCAGCCCGGCCGCGTGCAGCCCCTCGAGCACGCCGAGGTGGGCCATAGCCCGCGCGCCGCCCCCCGACAGCACGATGCCGACGGACCGTCCCGCGAGGCGGCGAGCCGTCGCCTCGATTGCTCCAGTCAGGCCCGAGCGCTCCGCGACAACCTGCACCTCGCGTGGCAGCAGCTCCTCCAGCAGGCCCGTCGCCGCTGCGCCGAGGACGACCAGCTCGCAGCCCCGCAGCGAGGCGGCGCGCGCGCGCCAGCTGGCGTCCGGCGCGCCGCTCGTCAGTGCCAGGATGAGGTTGGCCTCGCGCACACAGAGCTCGGTCCACGCGTCCTGCGGCTCAGAGGTTGCGCGCAGCAGCACGCGGTCGGCCTCGGCTTCAGCGGCGTCGAGCGTCTCGACGGTGCCGGCATCCAGCGTGACGATCGACCCGTAGCGCTCGAGCGCGCGTGCAAGTCCGAACGCGAACTCATCGACGCCGGCGCCGGCGTCGAGCCCGATCACGGCGATCGTGCGAGGTGGCATGGCACTCGCCGCCGGCGGGTGGCTCGCCGCAAGCTGTGCCCCGAGGGCACGTGTGAGGCCGAGCGCGAAGCTGGGCGCGTGCTCGATCAGCGACTCGAACGCCGCCCGGCCCAGCTCGAGAAGCTCGGCGTTGCGCCAAGCGCGCACGGACGCGGATCGCGTGCTCTGACGCAGGAGCGCGAGCTCTCCGATGACATCGCCGCGGCGAAGCACCCTGATCATGGTCTCGGGAGGTCCCTCCCTCACCACCTCCACCTGGCCGCCGCGCACCAGGAACATGCTCTCGCCGGGTTCGCCTTCACGCATGACCCAGTCGCCCGCGCTCACCTGCACCTCTTTCATCTGATCGGAGAGGGCCCGCAGGTGCTCGTCCGAGAGCTCTGCGAACAGCGGTATCTGGCGCAACAGCGCAGAGGTGCGCATCGGGCGAGTCAGGCCGGGAGCCGTGCCCGGCAGGCGCGTCGGTCGCGGACGTGTTCGCGTGGCATCGGGCGCCAGCTTACCCTCGTGCTTCCGCGCGTCATGGACGGCGGCCGACGCTGAACCGCTCGAGCACGCATCGAGTAGACTCGCGCGATGCTGGGACGCGGGGTGAAACGACCCCCCGATTCCGCGCACGGGGGGACTCAGCAGGAGCGGGGCTCAACCGCGGGAGCGGGACCGCCGACGCTGGGAGCAGTCAATCCGCAGACGGTCCTGATGGTCGCGTCGATAGGCGTCTTCATGGCCTACGTGGACGCGACGATCGCCAACATCGCGATACCGAACATCGGCCAGTCGTTCCCGGACGCACACATCACGGGGCTGTCGTGGGTGCTCAACGCCTACAACATCGTGCTCGCCGCGTTGCTCGTGCCAGCCGGAAGGCTCGCCGACGCGCTCGGGCGCAAGCGGTTCTTCGCGGGCGGCCTGATCCTCTTCACGATCAGCTCCGCCGCGTGCGCGGCGGCGCCCAGTCTCGGGCTGCTGATCGCCGCGCGCGCGCTACAGGCGGTCGGGGCGGCTGCGCTGATCCCCACGTCGATCGCGATCATCATGCACGCCTTCCCGCCCGAGCGCCGGCCACACGCGGTGGCAATGAGCGTTGCGGTCGCGGCGCTCGGCGCGGGCATGGGCCCCGTGCTTGGTGGAGCACTGATCTCGGCTGACGACTGGCGCCTGGCCTTCCTCGTGAACGTGCCCGTCGGCGCGATCGGCCTGCTGCTCAGCATGCGCTACCTGAGCGAGAGCCGCACCGGAGGGGACGTTCACCTGCCGGACGCCGCAGGCGCGATGATGTTTGGGTTCGCGGTGGCGCTGCTCGCTCTGGCGATCGTCGAGGGACAGGAATGGGGCTGGGGCAGCGCGCGGATTCTCGGCGCCTGCGCCGGCGCTGCGGTGCTCGCGGCGATGTTCGTGCGCGAGTCGCAGGCGTCGAGAGAACCGCTGTTCGACAGGGGTCTCCTGCGGATCCGGCAGTTCGACATCGCCGCGAGCGTCTTCACGGTCGCGATGACGGGGTTCTTTGGCTACACGCTCATCAACGCACTGTTCCTGACGGGCGTTTGGCACTACTCGCTGCTGCAGACCGGCGCGGCGATGACCCCCGGCCCGCTGGTGGCCTTCATTCTCGCGCGCCCCACGAACGCCATAGTCGAGCGCCGTGGCTTCCGGCCCGTGCTCGTGTTCGGCGCAGCGCTGTGGGGCGTGGGAGTGCTGCTGCTGTCGGTTCTGTCCAGCTCGACACCCGACTTTCTCGGTTTCTGGCTGCCCGTGAACTGCCTCATGGGCGTCGGCGCCGGCTTCGTCGTGTCCAACGGCGGCAGCGCGGTCGTCTCCGCCGCGCCCGGGGAGCGGTTCGCGACGGCGAACGCGCTGCTCACTGTGCTGCGCGCACTCGGCGGCGTGGTCGGCGTGGCGATCGTGGCGGCGATCGCCACGAGGCGCGTGGATCTGCTCGCCGCCTACCAGGATGCATGGCGGTTCGGCGCCTGCTGCCTGCTCGCAGCGGCCGTCGGCTACCTGTCGCTGGGCCGGGAGGTCACAGAGGCGACGCCCGTGATCGCCGCACCCGTGATCGCGACCGAGCCGGCCGAGACGGTGAGGCGCTAGTGAGTGTGGACGTCGGCGGCGCGGCTGCGACGGCGCCCGAGCTTCGACCCGCCGCGCTCGAGTACACCGAGCTCACCTTCGAGCCGGCCAGGGGCCGGTTCGCGGGACGCGCTCGCCGGGTGCCGGCCGCGGAGGCGGACTTCAACTATGCCGACCGCAGCCTCGGCGTGGACCCCTATCCGCAGTATGCCCGCCTGCGAGAGCGCCAGCCGCTGCTGCGCCACCGCCTTGGCTTCTGGGTCCTCTCGCGTTATGAGGACTGCCAGGGGCTGCTCAAGAACAGCAGCCAGCTGAGCAGCGACACGCGCAACGCCGAGCGTCAGGACGAGTTCACGGAGCCGAGTGCGGCGTTCAACACCGAGCACCAGCCGGTCTTCCCGAACCTGTTCTGGGACCCGCCCCGCTTCGGGCCGCTGCGCCCGTTTCTCCTCCTCGACGAACCCGACCACAAGCGCCTGCGCTCGCTCGTCGGCCAGGCCTTCACCCGCAGCACGCTGAGCACCTACCAGCCGCGGTTGGAGCGGATGGTCGAGGAGATGCTCGACCGTGCGATGGAGAACGAGGAGGTGAACTTCGTTCGGGAGTTCTCCTATCCGCTCCCCGTCACGGTGATCTGCGAGCTGCTCGGCATACCCGCAGAGGACGAGGTGCTCTTCGGCCAGTGGTCGCGGCCGCTCGCCAACATGCTCACGCCCGACTTCATGCTCACGGCGCGCCAGCGCGAGGCGAGCCGCGTGGCCCTCATCGCGATGATCCAGTATCTGCTGTCGCTGATCGTGAGCCGACGAGGCAGCGAGTCCGACGATCTGCTCGGCGCGCTGATCGCGGCGGAAGCGGAGGGCGAGCGGCTGACCGAGCCGGAGGTGGTGGCGACGGTGATGATCCTGCTCATGGCGGGGCACGAGACCACGGTCAACCTGATCTCCAACGGCCTGCTGGCGATGCTCGCCAACCGCGACCAGGCGCGAATCCTCGCCGCCGACGAGGAGATCACCCGCAAAGCGGTAGACGAGACGCTGCGCTTCGACGCGCCAGTGCAGACGGCGGCGCGGACCGCGATCGCGGATGTGGAGATCGACGGGGGTCGGATCTCCAAGGGCGAGCACGCGGTGCTCTTGATCGGGTCGGCGAACCGCGATCCCGCGATGTTCGCCGACCCCGACTCCTACGACGTCATGCGTCCCAACGCGAGCCGCCACATCGGGTTCGGGACGGGCATCCACGCCTGCGTGGGCAGCCCGCTCGCGCGCATGGAGGGTCAGGTTGCGCTGCGAGCGATCGCGCAGCGGCTGCCGGGGCTCGAACTGGCCCAGCCACCGTTCTACCGCGGCGATCCGATCCTGCGGGGACCCGACGCGATCTTCCTGCGGCGCACCAGGGGGCGCACCCAGCATGCGGTGGGAGGCGCGGTGGGATGAGCGCCGTCGAGGAGACGGCGCAAACCCCTGAGGGCATCGCGCGGGGGCTCGCTGCCGGCGGCGTGGGCATGGACTACGGCGCCGAACGCGCAACCGGCCAGCAGGGCGCTTCCCGCTACGCGGCCGAGGCAGCGGACCCGCGCTGCCTGTCGCCGCAGGAGCTCGACGTCCTGCTGGCGGGGGCGCCGTGGCGGCGCATCGTGGGGATGGGCGACAGCACGATCGAGGGGCTGGGCGACGAGGTGGACGGCTACGAGACGCACCCCTTTGTCGAGCGCCTCGTGGCGGCTCTGCGCCGCCAGCAGCGGAACCTGCGCTTTCACAACCTCGCCGAGCGGGACCTGACGTCCGCCGAGGTGCTCGAGTCCCAGCTCGAGAGCGTCCTCGCACGCCGGCCGCAGCTGGTGATCTTCGCGGCGGGCGGCAACGACATGTTCCCGCCCGAGTGGGACGCAGACGCCGTCGAGCGCGCCCTCGAGGGGATCTTGGGAGCGCTGCGCGCCGCGGGCGCGCAGGTGATCACGCCCACGTACATGAACCCCGTCAACGCCGTGCCCATGTTCAAGGGCACCCCGCTCGAGGAGCGGCTCCCGGAGCTGAACCGCAGGATCCGCGCGGTCGCCGAGCGCCACGATGCGATCCTCGTCGACCACGAGAACTCGGGCGCGTCATTCGACGTCAGCGTCTTCAGCCACGATTTCCGGCACGTGACCATGCGCGGGCATGCGATCGTGGCCGCGGACTTCGCGAGGGCCCTGTTCGAGCGCCTGCAGCCCGAGGCCGCGAGACGCCTGAGCGAGCTCAGCGGGCCCGCGCCTCCCGGCGTGCCCACCGAGGCCACCGTGCCCACCAATCCACTGATATATGGAGAAGCCATGGATGCCAGACGCCTGGAATCGATCCCACTCTTCGCCGAGCTGCCAACGACGGCGCTCGAGAAGATCGGCCTGTACGCGGGCGAACGCGGCGTGCCGGCGGGCGAGCCGATCATCACCCAAGGCGACTACTCCCACGAGATGAGCTGCATCGAGCGGGGCACCGCGGACGTGATCCAAGACGGCGAGGTCATCAACCAGCTCGGCCCCGGCGCGGTGATCGGCGAGGTCGGCCTGCTGAGCCGCACCAGAAGGACCGCGTCGGTGATCGCCACCTCTGACGTCCGCATCATCACCCTCACGAGCTGGGACTTGAACCGCATGCCCGACCGGGTGGTCGACAGCCTCAGGGCGCTGATGGAGGAACGGCTGCGGAGTGACGCCGAGCGAGCCGCAGAGCGCCAGTCTGCGGCGCCGCGCTGAGGGCGTGAGGGCGAGAACGCGGAGCTCGAAAGCGACGACTCCCCACGCCCGCTTTTCGGTGTGGGCGCGTCCAGGTTTGCGCTCTCCTGCCGCTCACCGCCGTGCAGCTTCTATACCGCTCGACGAGCGAGCTCGGCAAGCCGGCGAAATACCGCAGGTGGAGTCGGTCCTGATCTCGCCGGCGCTGCTCGCGGGCGAGACCGTCGTGATCCCCGACACCGAGGGCGAGGAAGCGGACTTCTCCGCTGGGCCCGTGTACGGCTACAACACGCTCGACTCGCTGCGAGCGGCGCTCAGCTCCCCGGCCACCGGCCTGACGAGCACCACCAAGATCGGGCTGGCCGGCTATTCCGGCGGCGCGATCGCCACGGAGTGGGCAGCGCAGCTGGCACCCACATACGCCCCGGAAATCAACTCGGACATCGTCGGGGCAGCCATGGGCGGCGTGCTGGTCGACCCCGCACACAATCTGAAGTACGTCGAAGGCAGCAGCAGCTGGGCGTCCGTCATCCCGATGTCTCTGGATGGCCTGAGCCGCGCGTTCCACCTCAACCTGACGCCGTATCTCAGCGAATACGGACAGGAACTCCTAAAGGAGGACCAAAGCGCGTCCATCACCGATGAGAAGTCGGTCCCCGGCCTCACCTGGGCTGAGCTGGCCAAGCCTCGGTACGCGACCCCGGAAACCATCCCGGTGTACGTGCGCACCGCAAACGAGCTCATCATGGGCCGTGAAGGGACACCCACCGTGCCGCTCCTGATCGGACAGGGCAACGGCGGCGAAGAACTCGAAGGAACGCCCGGCGACAAGCCGGGCATCGGGCCGGGCGACGGCGTCATGATTGCCGGCGACGTGCGCAGCCTCGCGCGTGAGTACTGCGAACGCGGAGTGGACGTGCAATACGGCGAATACCAGCACCTCGGACACATCGAGGGCGCGGTGCCATGGCTCACCGAAACCGCGGCCTGGCTTGCCGGGCGCTTCGCCGGCCTGACAGCGCCACAGGACTGCTCGGAAATCGCGGCCGGCAATTCCCTGGCGCCGATCGAAAAGGAGAAGAAGTAGCTCGACCGGCGTTGGGAAGGCCACGCGCGTCGGCCTTCCCACGCCGCTCAGGGCAAGCTGCTCAGCGACGCGCTTTGGATGGGAGCCACGAACTCGTCCAAAACCATCGCGGTGAGCCGCGGAGTAGGGTTTCGGCCGGATGAGCGGCACCACGACAGCGGAGCTTCGCGCGATCCAGGAGCCGTTGAAGCAGCGCTACCGCGACGAGCCTGCGGCTGCCCTCGTTACGCTCAAGGCCGACGGATCGTTGGATGACGGAGTGACGTGCACGGTGAACACAGGACGGGCACTGGTGCAGGCCGGTCTCCATCCGGCGACCGGCGGCAACGGGTTGCTGGCCTGCTCGGGAGACATGCTGCTACAGGCATTGGTCGCCTGTGCCGGGGTCACGATGCGGGCGGTCGCGACGTCTCTCGGTCTGGCCATCAGCGGCTCCGTCCACGCCGAGGGGGACCTCGACTTTCGCGGAACCCTGTCGGTTGACAAGGAGGCTCCCGTCGGCTTCACGGCGATCAGGTTGAACTTCGCGCTGGAGACCAAGGCTGATGAGGACCAGCTGGCCACCCTGCTGCGTTTGACCGAGCGCTACTGTGTCGTCTTCCAGACGCTCGCAGGTTCGCCCGCGCTGTCGGTGACCTGCTCGCCAGCCGGTTGAGAGCAGCAATCGAACAGGGAGTCCACGGAGACCTCTATGTGAGCGAGCTCCCGCGGGCCGGCGCCCGGCGATGGCTGCGTGTCGGATCTGCGAGTCACGCTGAACGTGCGCTGGACGTCGTCGGTCAGAAAGCGCGATGCCTTCCCGTAGCCGTGCTGGTCGTCGCCGCCGTGGGGGCGATGGTAGTAGCGGACGGGGACATACACGTGCAACCTGCGCCGGGCGCGCGTCAGCGCGACGTAGAACAGCCGCCGCTCCTCCGCGACTCCCTCCTCGCTGCCCGCGCTCATGTCGGCCGGGAAGTTGCCGTCGTAGGCGGCGATCAGATGCACCGCGTCCCACTCCAGACCCTTGGCCGAATGCACCGTGCTGAGCACCAGGTAGTCCTCGTCCAGATGCGGCGGCCCGGCCAGATCGCCGCTGGAGGCCGGCGGGTCGAGCACGAGCTCGGAGACGAAGTGGCGCACGTCCTCGGCGCCACCGGCGGCAGCGACCAGCTGGTGGAGGTCGGCGACACGCGCGGCGCCGTCGGGGTAGCGAAGGCGGATCAGCGGCTCCAGCGCCGCGCACAGTCGCTCGACTCTGGCGCCCGCGCTCTCTCCAGCGCCCGCGTCCGCGCCGGCGAGGGCCTGGATCAGCCCGGATGCGTGCTCGCGCGAGCAGTCGGGGACATGGCCTGCGGCATCGGGCCAGCGGCTGAGCAGGGGGGCGGCTCCGTCTGCCGGGCGCAGGGCGCCCAACACGCGCCGTGCGCGCGCCGGGCCGACGCCGTCCAGCAGCTGCAGCAGGCGAAACCAGCTGAGCTCGTCGGCCGGGTTGTCGCTGAGCCGCAGCAATGCCACGAAGTCCTTGACGTGGGCCGCGTCGAGGTAGCGCAGCCCGCCGTACTTGACAAACGGAATCTGCCGGCGCGCGAGCTCGAGCTCGAGCAGATCGGAGTCGTGGCCCGTGCGGAAGAGCACCGCCTGCTCGCGCAGCTCCATCCCCTGCTCACGCGCGGCGAGCACCCGTTCACACACCTCCCCGGCCTGCTCGGCTTCGTCGCGTGAGAACACGAGCTCCGGACGCTCACCGCCGTCGCGATCGGTCCACAGCTGCTTCGGGAACCCGTGACGGTCCTGCCTGGAGACCGAGTTGGCCACCGCCAGGATCGGCGCGGTGGAGCGGTAGTTGCGCTCGAGCGTCACCGTGTGAACGTCGGGAAACTGCCGCGGGAACTCGAGGATGTGGCGTGCGTTCGCAGAGCGGAAGCCGTAGATCGCCTGGAAGTCGTCGCCGACGACCGTCACGTCACGCCCGTTCGGGCGCAGGTTCCTGACGATCTCGACCTGCAGCCCGTTGACGTCCTGGTACTCGTCCACCAGCACGTGGTCGAAGCCCTCCGCGATGCGCCTGCCGATGACATCGTCGGCGGTGAGCGCCCGCCAGTAGAGCAGCAGGTCGTCGAGATCGAGCACGCTGAGCGCGCGCTTGCGCGCCCCGTATGCCCTGAAGATCTCCGCCAGCTCCTCGCGATGCCCCTCACACCAGGGGAACGCCTCCGCGAGGACCTCCGCCAGAGAGGTCTGGGCGTTGACGGTGCGCGAGTAGATGTCGAGCATCGTCTGCGCGCGCGGAAAGCGTCGGCGGCGCTCGGCGTGGCCCAGCTGCTCGCGCAGGAAGTCGAGCAGGTCGGCCGCGTCACCCGGATCGATGACGCCGAAGCCCACGTCGAGTCCGAGCGAAGAGGCGTACATGCGGACGATCCGGTGCGCGACCGAGTGGAACGTCCCACCCACCACGCGGCCCGTGCTCGGCGCCGCTCGCTCGGCGAGGACGCGCGCCCGCTCGACCATCTCGCGTGCCGCGCGGCGCATGAACGTGAGCAGCAGGATCCGCTCGGCGGGAACGCCTTCGCACAGCAGCCACGCCACGCGAGCGCACAGCGTCGTCGTCTTGCCGGTGCCGGCGCCGGCAAGGATCAGCAGCGGCCCGCCGGAGTGCGTGGCCGCCGCCCTCTGCTCGGCGTTGAGCTGCTCCAGCCAGAGGCTCGTGTTGCGCTCGTCGAACATCTGTTCGCGGACGCTAGTGCGCTGCCCGGATGCGGTGCAAGCGCGGGTGCAGCGGAGGTCGGATCACGACGTCGCTCAACATGATCCAGCGCCAGCTCGGACACGCCAACCTCGGAACCACGAGCATCTACCTGCGGGCATCGAGACACTCAGGCTGCCGTCGTCCGGCAACCCCTGAGCCGTGATGGAGGCTTGGTAGTCTCCGGCCCATCATGTAGGCGGTGCTCGGGAGGAGATCATGAAGGCGTTGACGGCTCCGCAGGGCGCAGGTGCAGTCAAGCGTGTCGAGATCGAGCAGAACGGGCGGGCGCACGGTGAGCGCCAGCCGCTGAGGATGAGCGGCGCTGCAGCCTTCATTCGGGTGCGATCGGTACCGCTGCTGGTGCTGCTGGGCGGTGCCCTGTTGACGACGCTGGCGGCCACGTCCGCGGTGGCATCGGCTGCGCCCGGGACCGCATACGTCACCGACCTCACCGGCGAATCGGTGACGCCGATCGAACTGGCGACGAACAAAGCCGGCAAGGGAATCAAAGTAGGGAAGCAGCCGGCCGGAATTGCGATCACCCCAGACGGCAGCACCGTCTACGTTGCCAACAAAGAAAGCGCCTCGGTCACGCCGATCGACGTGGCGACGAACAAAGCCGGCATGGAAATCAAAGTAGGAATACGACCGAACGGGATCGCGATCACCCCGAACGGCAGGACCGCCTACGTCGCCAACGGCGAAAGCGGATCGGTGACGCCGATCGACCTGGCGACGAACACGGCCGGCCCGGAAATCAAAGTAGGAATACGACCGGACGGGATCGCGATCACACCGAACGGTCAGACCGCTTACGTCGCCAACTCCAACAGCGAATCGGTGACGCCGATCGACCTGGCGACGAACACAGCCGGCCCGGAGATCCCAGTTGGAGAAGTGCCGGTCGCGATCGCGATCACCCCGGATGGCACCGCCGCGTATGTCACCAACGCCACCACCGAATCGATGACGCCGATCGACCTGGCGACGAACAAGGCAGGCCCCGCAGTCAAAGTGGGCCCCGGTCCGGAAGGGATCGCTATCGCCCCGAACGGCCAGACCGCTTACGTCACCGACTTCGAAGACGACTCGATGACGCCAATCAACCTGGCGACGAACGAAGCTGGCATGGAAATCGGCGTGGGCATGGGCGCGTACGGGATCGCGATCACGCCGCCGGGTGCGCCGACGATCATGACGGAAGCGGCATCGGATGTGACGCAGAACTCGGCGACGCTCAACGCGCTCGTTAACCCCAATGCAGGGCTGGTCAGCGAATGCACGCTCGAATACGGCACCTCGTCGAGCTACGGGTCCACCGTCACGTGCACGCCCTCGCCGGGCTTCGGCCCAAGCCCCGTCGCGGTGTCGGCGCCGATCACGGGCCTTGCCGCGAACACCGAATACCACTTCAGGGTCTCAGCGACCAACCAGGGCGGCACGAGCATGGGCTCAGACCGGACCTTCAGGACCCTTGCGCTGCAGACGGCGAGCGCAACCACGCCGGCGCCGCCCGCGATCACCGCCGCAAGCCTCACAGACAGGCGCTTTCGCGTCGGCAAGCAGGCCACCGCGATCTCCGCCAGGAAGGCCCCGATCGGGACCAGCGTCCACTTCACTCTCTCTGCCGCCGCCAAGCTGCAGATCGCGATCACGCGCTCAGCGCCGGGACTGCGCCACGGCCACAGCTGCCTGGCGCCAAGCGCCAAGCTCAAGCGAGCGCACGCCAAGCGCTGCACCCGCACGCTCACCGTCGGCACATTGACACGGGTTAGCGAGGCCGAGGGAGCCGACAGCGTCCCCTTCAGCGGACGCATCGGCCACCGCGCACTGACCGCGGGCGCCTACGATGCGGTCCTCATCGCAAGCAACAGCGTCGGGCGCTCAAAGCCCGTGACGCTGGGCTTCGTCATCGTTCACCAGCGCGCGCCCTCAGCGGCAGTCGCGATGTGAGGTCATGTCAGCTCGACGGCGACCTTCCACGCGCGGTCAAGCAAGCGCCTGGCGCGTCGGCGTCATCAGAGCCCGAGCTTGCGAACGCCCGCCTCGTCGAAGCCGAGGTGGTGACCCACCTCGTGACGCACCGTCTGGATGACGTGTGTCCGCAGGCGCTTGGGATCGTCCCCGAAGTCGCGCACGAGTGTGTCGCGAAAAATCAGGATCTCGTCTGGCAAGCCACCGCCCCCGAAGAAGGGGGCACCACGCAGCTTGGAGCCGACGTACATGCCGTACGCATGGTTCTCGGCGCCGCGGTCGGAAACGACGATCGCTACGTGCTCCAGCGCTCGTTGGAGCTCGGTCGGGAGCTCGTCGAGCGCTGAGCTGACGAGCTCCTCGAATTCCTGCTCGCTGTAGTGCCGGGGTTCGCTCATTGATTCGTGATCGCGCCGAGCGTAGCTCACCCGCAGCGTTGCCCGGCGGTCGCATGGGAGCACGAAGCTCTCTCCGAGCGCCTGTACCAGCGCTACAGCGAGAAGCAGCTCGAGCTGCTTCTCCAATCCGTGCGCGAAGGACGCGAGTTCAACGAGGGACACGCCGAACGAGTTGAGCAGCAGAACGGGGCAGCGCGCTAGCTGTGGACGCGGTGCCGCAGGCTGCGGTAGGCAGCGTAGAAATGCAGGGCTGCTGCCGGGACCAGCAGCACTCCCCACCAGCCACCGACGCCGTAGCCATACAGGATGGCGGTAAGGGCCACCAACCAGATCCCGCTGACTACGCGCACGGGGACCATGACGCGCCGGTGCCTGTACTCCCATGCCCATGAAGTTCGCAGCCTGGTTCGCAGCCGCATGGAGGTCGCGCTTCTAAGCAGATCGGCGACCTCCGCCGGTCGCGGCCAGCGCTGTCCCTCCTCGGCGCCGGCCATCAGCACCGAAAGGATCTCCTGCTCGTGTTCGCGGCGAAACGCAGCGGGGTAGCACGCGAGCAGACGCCGGTAGCGGCGCTCGAGGTCAGGATCGTCATTCATCGCGCTCCGGCCGGGTCCAGCCGCGAGATCGCGACGACGGCATTCGCCTGCAGACGAGCTGCCTCGGCGGCGAGGCGCTCTTTGCCCGCGGCCGTGAGACGGTAGTAGCGGCGCAACCGGCTATGCACGATCTCCTCGCGGTCCACCTCGACCAGTCTGTCCGCGCGGAGGCGTTCCAGAGCCGTATACAAGGTTCCGGCGCGCAGTCGGACGCGCCGGTCCGAGATCTGCTCGACGTCAGTGATGATCCCGTAACCGTGCTGGCTGCCTCCAGCCAGCGCGGTCAGGATCAGGAACGTCGCCTCCTGCATCGCGCGCTTCCTCATCGGAACAATATATATCGATCAACTGTCGGTGTCAAGGCGGTGAGGGTCACAGCGCGTGAACTGTGGTTCAGCGCCGACGAGGAGGACCGACCGAAGCGCCTTTACTCGCGCCTCGGATTTCGCGCGGCGTGGACTGGCGTGGAGTTCCTGCTGATGCCTTAGCGCAGCGGGCTCGGACGCTCGGGCGGCGTCCTTGCGCGTTGGCGTGGCCGGCTACTCCGCGGTTGCCCAGGGGGCGAGCGCCTCCCGCAGCCAGTCGGGAATCGTCAGCTTCTCGAACGAGGCGGGGTCGACGAACACGTGGCGCATCTCGCCCTCCACGAGCACCTCCTCGCCGCGCAGCACACGATGTCGCGTCGTGCAGGCGGTCCTACCGAGGCGCGCGATCGACACCTCGAGCTCGAGCTCGTCGTCGAAGCGCGCCGCGCCCAGGAACCGCGCCGACGCCTCGGCCACGACCATGTCTACGCCCCGCTCGAGCATGGCTGCGTAGCGCCCGATTGCTGCGCGCCAAAGCTCCGTCATCGCGACGTCGAAGTACGCGAAGTAGTTGGCGTTGAACACGATCTGCTGCGGGTCGCACTCCGCATAGCGCACCCGCAGCGGGTGAACGAAAGGCGCCGGCGTCACGTCGTCAGATTACGCGGCCCCGCGGCCGATCGGAGATCGGCCGGCGAACGCCTTGCCGAGCGTCACCTCGTCGGCGTACTCCAGGTCCGAGCCAACCGGCAGGCCGCTGGCCAGGCGCGTGACCTTGACGTGGGGCGCGCGCGTGGCCAGCTCGTCCGCGACGTGCAGCGCGGTCGCTTCGCCGGTGGTCGTCGGGTTGGTCGCCAGCACCACCTCCCTGACCGCGGTGCCCGCCCCCGTGTCCGCAGTGCCCGCCCCCAGGCCGGCGGCCCCGCCGGCGGCCACGCGCGCGAACAGCTCGGCGAGCTTCAGGTCCTCCGGGTCGACGCCGTCGATCGGCGACAGCGCCCCGCCGAGCACGTGGTAGACGCCGTGGTACTCGTGCGTGCGCTCCATCGGGATCACGTCGCTGGGCTCCTCCACGACGCAGATCAGCGCGTGGTCGCGGCGGGTGTCCTGGCAGATGCGACAGCGCGTCTCGTCGGTCAGGTTGAAGCACACCTCGCACAGCCGGATCTTCTCCTTGACCTCCACGATCGCCTGCGCCAGCGCGGTCGCGTCCTCGCCGGAGGAGCGCAGGATGTGGAACGCGAGGCGCTGCGCCGTGCGGCTGCCGACGCCCGGCAGCTTCGACAGCTCCGTCACGAGCCTCTGCACGGGCGGCGCGTAGGAGGTGCTCACAGGCCCGCGCCGCTCACAGGCCCGGCAGGCCCAGCCCGCCGAGGCCGCCCAGATCGCCCAGGTCGAGCCCCGCGGTGGCGCCGCCCAGCTTGCGCTCGGCCAGCTCCTGAGCCGTGCGCAGCGCCTCGTTGACCGCCGCCAGCACCATGTCCGCCAGGATCTCCACGTCCTCCGGGTCGACCGCCGAGGGGTCGATCGTGACCTCCCGCACCACCAGGTCGCCGCTGATCTTGACCGTCACCATGCCGCCGCCCGCCGACGCCTCCACCACTTCGCTCTTCAGCTCCTCCTGGGCGAGCTCCATGTCCTTCTGCATCTTCTGCACCTGCGCCATCATCTGCTGCACGTTCGGCATCCGCGGCTGCTTTCCCATCACGTGATCTCCTCTGCGTCGAACTCGTCCACGAAGCGCGCCACCCACTCGTCCTCCGAGCGCTCGCCCGCCCCCTCGCGCTCCTCCGACGCGGGCGTGTCGCGCAGCTCGTAGCGCAGCCGCCAGCGCCCGCCAGCCAGCGTGCCCAGCGCCTCGCCCACCGCCACCCGGTTCGCCGGGCTTTCCGCTTTCTTCTTGTTGAACTCCGCCGAGAACGGATACGCCAGCGTCAGCTCCTCGCCGTCCACCGCCACCGGGCGCGCATCGTCGATGCACGCCCCCAAAAGCGCGTTCTCAGCGCGCACCAGGTCCACCACCGCCGGCCACAGCGCGTACAGCGACTCGATGTCCCGCGGCACCGGCTCCGAGGCCGGCGGCGGCGGGGCCGCCTGCTCAGGCGTGGGCGGCTGCTCGGGGGGCGCCGGCTCGTCGGCGGGCGCTCGTGCCGGCGGGGTGGGTGGCTCCGCGGCGGGCGCCGGCGGCTCGTCGGCGGACGCCGGCGGGGCCGATGCCTGGTCGGCGGGCGGTGGCGGGGCCGGCGGCGCGTTGGCGGGCGGTGGCGCGCCCTCGAGCCGCTCGATCCGCGCGAGCAGCGCCCGCAGCGAGCCGTCGACCTCCGGCCTTGCGGCCTTCACGAGCGCGAGCTCCAGGCGCGTGCGCGCGTCGGCGCCCGCGCGCACCGCCTCCATGGCCTCCCCCAGCAGCTCGAGCAGGCGCACGACCGTCGCGTGGTCCACGCGCGCGGCCTGCTCGCCGAGCGCGGCGTCCGCCTCGGGCGTCAGCGACAGCTCGTCGGGCACCCGGCCGAGGGTCTGCACGACCAGCAGCTCGCGCGCGCGCACCTCCAGGTCGGACGCGAACGACGCGGCGTCGCGCCCCTGCTCGGCGCACTCCTCGAGCGCTTTGAGCGCGCGCGCGGCGTCGCCGGCGGCGACCGCGTCGACGGTCTCTTCCAGCAGCCGCGCGTCGGCCACGCCGAGCACCGCGAGCACGTCCTCCAGCTCGATGTTGGCGCCGCTGTAGGTCACCAGCTGCTCGAGCGTGCCGAGCGCGTCGCGGAAGCTGCCGGTGGCGGAGCGCGCGAGCGCGGCGACGGCCGCCGGCGGGATGTCGATCGACTCGGCGTCCGCCGTGCGGCGCACGACGCTCGCGATCTGCTCGACGGTCGGGCGGTGGAAGTCGAAGCGGTGGCAGCGGTCGACGACGGTGGCGGGCACCTTGCCCGCCTCGGTGGTCGCGAGCACGAACACGGTGTTCGGCGGCGGCTCCTCGAGCGTCTTCAGGAACGCGTTCCACGCGGCCGTCGAGAGCATGTGCGCCTCGTCCAGGATGTACACCTTGCGCCGCCCGCTGACCGGCGCGTACGCGACGCTCTCGCGCAGCTCGCGGATGTCGTCGACGGAGTTGTTCGACGCGGCGTCCATCTCGATCACGTCCAGCGACGTCGCGCGCGCGATCGACACGCACGACTCGCACTCCCCGCACGGATCGATGGTGGACCCACCCGCCCCGCGCTCGCAGTTCAGGCACGCCGCGAGGATCTTCGCCATCGACGTCTTGCCCGTCCCGCGCGAGCCCACGAACAGGTACGCGTGATGCACCTTGCCGCGCTGCACCGCGTTGCGCAGCGTCCGCACCACCGGCTCCTGGCCGACCACCTCCGCGAACGTACGCGGCCTGTGCCTGCGGTAAAGCGAGCGCTGCTGATCCTGTGGCTGCTCCTCTGCCGACACCGTTCGCCTGAGTGTACCCACGCCCGTGGGCTGGGTCGACGGCCGCTCCACTCGCCGGCGCCGTCGGGCTCCGTCGCGGGGACCCTCGCCGGCGCACGCGGGCCCGAGGACCCGCGCCAGCGGGTAGCGTCCGGCGTCATGAGCGTGTCCATCGAGCGCCTTCGCGGCCGCGCGGCCGGCCGCCCGGGCGATCGCCGATCCGCTGCCGCAGCCGCCGCCGGCGCGTGGATCCTCGGAGGGGCGCTCGCGCTGCGAGTGATCGCCGGCGTGGGCTTCGCCAACTACGACACCCTGTACGCGCTCGCGTGGGGCGGTCAGCTCTCGCGCGGTCAGACCCCCGCGTACGGCGTGCCGATCGCCCCCACGCCCCACCCGCTCGTCGAGGCGCTCGGCCTGGTGCTCTCGCCGCTCGGGCCGCGCGCCGTCGAGGACCTGACCGTCGCGCTCGGCTTCCTCGCCCTGTCCGGGTGCGGCTGGGTCATCTATCGGCTGGGCGCCGAATGGTTCGGGTGGGCCGCCGGCGCGCTCGCCGCGCTGATCTTCCTCACGCGCGAGGAAGTCCTCTCCTACGGCGTGCGCGCGTACGTCGACCTGCCGTACCTGCTGTTCGTGCTCGCCGCGCTGCTCGTCGAGTCCCGCCACCGGCGCACCGGGAGGGCGGGCGCCAGGGGAGCGCCGGGCGGCGGTGGGACACCAGGCGGGGATGGGGCGCCGGGCGGGGATGGGGCGCCGGGCGCGGGGCCAGCCGGGGCGCCGGTGCTGGCGCTGCTCGCGCTCGCCGGGCTGCTGCGTCCGGAGGCGTGGGCTTTCTCCGGGCTGTACTGGCTGTACCTCATGGACCTGGTGCCGAGGTGGGCGCGCAGCGCTGGGGCACAGCCGGGCGCGGACCGCTCACGGGCGTTCGGGGAGCGGCTGCGGCGGAGCGCCCGCGGCGAGATCGCGCGCGTGACGCTGCTCGCGGCGGCCGCGCCGCTGGTGTGGGTGCTCAGCGACCTGGCCATCACCGGCGATGCGCTGTGGTCGCTGACCAACACCCGGCACACCGCCGAAACGCTCGGCCGTGAGACGGGCATCGCGAAGGTGCCCGAGTACATTCCCCGGCGGATCGGCGAGATCCTGCGCCCGCCGGTGCTCGCCGGCGCGGCGCTCGGCGGCGTGCTGTCGCTGCTGTGGCTGCGCCGCCGCGCGCTGCTCGGGGCGCTGGCCGGCGTCATCGCCGTGGTCGTGTTCGCCGCGTTCGCGTCCGCCGGCCTGCCGATCGACACGCGCTACGCGTTCCTCGCGTCAGCCATCCTGTCCATCTTCGCCGGCGCCGGCGCGTTCGGCTGGACGTGCCTGCCGTCAGGCGACCGGCGGCGGCGCTGGTGGATGGCTGGCGGCGCGCTGGTGCTGGTCGCGCTGCTCGCGTACGCCCCCTCCGACTACCACTCCGCGCACCGCGAACTGGACAACCTCTCACGTCAGCACCGGATCGAAGGCGACCTGCTGGCGCTCGTCGACGACGGCGCCGTCAACCTGCGCTGCGGGCCCATCGGCGTGCCCAACCACGCGCCCGTGCCGCTGCTGGCGCTGTACCTGGAAACCAGCCCGCGCGACATCGTCAGCCCCGAAGCCGGCCACATCGCCTCCGGCGTCTACGTCGACCCCGCCAGCAGGGAAGTCGAAGCCGACTACGTGCTCGACAAGCGCGACCCGGTCGAGCCTGTCAGCGTGCCGCCCGGCTTCACCGAGTCCGCCGCCAACCGCTCGTGGCTGATCTTCCAGCGGTGCACGTAGTGGCCGCCGTCCGGGGCGGCCACCGGCGCGCGTGTCGCGTCCCGCCGCGGTACGCAGTCGCGATCGCCGTGCGCTGCGGTGCGCCAACACATTCAAAATAAAAAGTCTGTCCAACCATGGTTATACGCTCGACGATGGCGAGATGGGACTGCGCCGCCAACCGGAGCGGCGGCAGTGGACCGTGCACCCCTCGTCGAGACTCGCGGCACCCGGCGCCGATCGTCGCCCGCGGCTCCGGTCCGGGAGCTCCCGCTGCGCCTGCCGGTGATCGCTTAAGGCTGCTTCCTTCCGGACCTGACCTGGTTCGCAAGCCGACACCGCGCGGGACCCGAACCATCGACGCCCCGAGCGGCGGAGCGACCGGGGCCGGATCCCCTCGGAGGGGAGTTCAGCCCCGCTAGAGCGGATTGCGGATACAGGGCACCGCTACCTCCCCGCCTAGCACGGTCCGCGCTCGATCGTAACGCACGCGGCTCGGTCGAGTTCCGCCAGGTGGTGCGCGCGGCCCTCGCCGAGTTCGCCCGTAGCGCACACGGCCTCCGCCAAGTTCCGCTAGGCTGCCCGTCCGTGACCTACTTCCACGCCTTCCACTCCACCGTTCGCTCGCGCGTCCGCTCGCGCACCTGTCTCGCCGCCGCCGCGCTCGGCGCCGCCCTCGTGATCGCCGGCTGCGGCTCCGGCGGCTCCAGCACGATCACCGTCGGCAACGAGAACTCCGCCGACAACGCGCTGATCAAAGCCGGCGAAAGCAAGAGCGCCTCGACCACCTCGACGACCGCCAAGACGCCGACCACCGGCCCGCTGTCCACAGAACCCAAGGTCACGCCCCCCTCCGGCCCAGCGCCGAGCAAGCTGGAAACCAAGAACCTGATCGTCGGCACCGGTGCCGAAGCCAAGGACGGCGACACCGTCACCGTCAACTACGTCGGCGTGCTGTACAAGACCGGCAAGGTGTTCAACGCCTCCTGGGAAACCAAAGAACCGTTCAGCTTCACCCTCGGCAAGGGCCAGGTCATCCCCGGATGGGACCAGGGCGTGCCCGGCATGAAAGTCGGCGGAAGGCGTGAGCTGATCATCCCGTCCGCGCTCGCGTACGGCGCCAAAGGCTCGCCGCCCAAGATCCCCGCGAACGAACCGCTCGTGTTCGTGGTCGACCTGCTCGGCGTGTAGGCAGACCCACGCAGGCCCCGCGCAAGACCGCCGTGCTGCTGGGTGGCCTCGCCGCGGCCGCCTGCGGCTGCGGCGGCGGCAGCACCGCGACCCCCGCCGCGCTCGCGCTCGAACGCCAGGATCTGGTCGCCGTCAGCCGCACGCTCAGCGCCGCCGAGCCGTCGCTCGCCACAGAGGTCGCCGCCACCAAGGCCGCCTGGCCGCTCGTCGTCAACGGCCTGCCCGCCGACACCGCCGCCATCCCGCCCGCCGCCATCCACGCCGCCGCCGAACGCGCCGCAGCGCTCCGCGTGCCCGCGCTCTTCCAAGAGCAGCAGTCCGACGCCCTCACCGGCCCCGGTTCCGGCCTCGCCAGCGCGTTCCGCAACTCCAGCACGCTCGCCGCGCGCGCGTGGCAGCTGATCGGCGCCGCCATCGCCGAGACTCGACACGGCTCCCCCGCCGCCGCCCGCTTCGCGCGCGCCAACGTCGCCGTGTATATAGAGAGCGTGTACGACGCCCACTTCAGCCTCGCGCAGATCGGCAAGCAGCTGCTCGCCGGCTACCGCAAGCTCGGCGGCGCCGCCGCGTTCGGCGCCTCGCTCACCCAAGCCGAAGTCGACCGCCTGGCGAACGCGTACTCGGACGCCAGCGACCGGCTGCACCCCCACACCGGGGTCCGGCTGGGGTCGTGAGGGTTGCGCCATGAGCGCGTTCGCCACCGCCGGCGCCGGGTTCCTGCTGGCGGTGCTGTGGTTCGACCTCATGTTCGACGTCCAGCTGATAGGCCATCGCGGGAACGAGCCGCCCGAGGAGGTGCTCGCGTCGATCGCCGGCTACTACCGGCGGGTGACCACCGCCGCCCGGCCGATGAACCGCCTGATCATGCTCGCCATGCTCGCCACGCTCGCAGCCATCGTCGTCGAGATCGTACGCGGCGATGGACAGCCGTGGGTGCCGTGGGCGTCGCTCGCTCTCGCCGTCCCCCCGATCGCGCTCGCCGGCGCGCACACCGTGCCAAGCGCCGTGCAGCTGGGCGCCCGCGGCGACCCCGTTCAGCGCCAGGGCGCGCTCGCCCGGTCGATACTCCGCGACCACCTGTTCTGCGCCACCGCCATCGCCGCGCTGCTCGCTTTGCAGCTGGGGTTCGCCTGACGCATTTGCCAGCGGCCGGAGGCGCTGCGCGTCAAGCTCGTCCGCGCGTGGATCACGATCGCGGATCACAACGTTTCCGATATTTCCCGCAAAGTCCGGCATATTTGTGTCGCAGAGGGGCCGATCTGGACCCGCCCGCGGCCTCGCTGCGCGAGAGTAGACGCGAGAGTTAGACACTGGGGCGTCCAACCGGGGGGAGAGGGCGTCGTCGGGTCGGCCTAAGGTTGGCCGCGCATCTGTGACGCACGGGGACAACGTTTGCACGGCTTGAGTTCGGCGCACCCGTGCGTCGAGAGCAGGGACAACGACAGTCGCGCCAGAAGAAGGATCTCGATGCTCGACCACTTCAAGCGCAACTTCCATACGGCGATCGTCCTGCTGCTGCCACTGCTGCTGCTGCCTGCCGCGTCCGCGTTTGGCGCAAACGGCACGCACCACCGCAAGGCCAACCCCAGGACCAGGCACAAGCCGGGCGCCGTCGTCCATCGCACCCGGTTCCGCAGCGCAGCCGGCGCCACGGGCGTGCTGCTGGGCGACACCTACGTGGAGTGGCAGTACGACTCGTTGATCGCCGGCCAGGCCGAAGCGTTCCGCCTGCCAGCCGGCACGTCGGGTCTCGCGGGCGCCGCGCACATCTACATCAGCGCGAAGAACACCGCCGGCACGCTGATCGCAGGGCTCTACAGCTCCGCGGGCGGCCACCCCGGCACGCTGCTGAGCACCGGCTCGACACAAGCCTCCAAGCCGGGAACCTGGACCACCGTGTCGATCGCGCCCGTCGAACTCGTCTCGGGCCGCAGCTACTGGCTCGCCATCCTCGGAAGGGGCGGCAGGCTCCGCTACCGCGACAGGCCGCTCGGTCCGTGCCCGAGCGAGACGAGCGCCAGCCGCGACCTGCGCGCGCTGCCGAGCTCCTGGAGGACGGGCACAACCTACTCAGACTGCCCAGCTTCGGCCTACGTGACCGCGGCTCCCCTCGCTGCGCCGACCTACAGCTCCAGCCCTGCGCTGGCGTCCGCCGTGACCGAACAACCGGCCGTGCTCGAGGAACCGCCGACCGCAACCCCCCCTGCCGCGCCGGTCGCAACCGCGCTGCCGATCGTCTCCGGCAATGCAACCGAAGGGCAGCTGCTCGTCGCCTCCAGCGGATCCTGGTCGGGTGCCCCGACCTCGTTCGAATACCAGTGGCAGCGCTGCTCGAGCGGCGGTGGCTGTGCGAACGTCTCCGGCGCGACACTCTCCACCTACATGCTCGGCTATGGGGACGTGGGCAGCACGCTGCGCGTGGCGGTCACGGCATCCAACCTGGTCGGGTCGACCTCGGCCACCTCGCCGGCAACCGCCGTGGTGGCGCCACTGGCCCCAGCGAACACACATGCGCCGGAAATCTCGGGCGTGGCCGAAGAAGGTCAGGCCCTCACCGCGAGCACCGGCTCCTGGGAAGGGACGCCGCCGCTCACCTACGGCTACCAGTGGCAGGAGTGCAGCGCCGCGGGCGAACACTGCTCGAACATCGCCCACGCGACATCCGCGAGCTACGAACTCGCCGCGGGCGATGTCGGGCACACGGTGACCGTGGTCGTGAGCGCCACCAACCGCGCCGGCTCGGCGAACGCAACGGCGGCGCCCAGCGCCGTCGTGACCGCTCCGCCGCCAGGTGCGCCGGTCGACGAAGTGCTTCCGAGCATCGACGGGACGGCCCACATCGGCGACAAGCTCACGCTGGAAGACGGCGCCTGGTCCAACGACCCCACGAGCTACACCTACCAGTGGAACGTCTGCGATCAGGCCAAAGGCGACTGCACGCCGATCAGCGGGGCCACCGCCAGCAGCTACACCGTCTCGAGCGGCGACGTCGGCGACACGGTGGGCGCGCTGGTCACCGCTCACAACGGCGCCGGATCAGGGAGCGCCACCGCGCCTGCGACCGAAACCGTGACGGGACCCTCTCACAGGACCTTCTACATCAGCTACTCCGCGGGCAGCGAATCCAACAGCGGCACGTCGGAGTCCTCGCCGTGGAAGCGAGCGCCCGGGATGCACGAATTCAGCGCCGCCTACAGCCACGAAGCGGGGGATCACTTCATCTTCGAGGGTGGGGTGACATGGCCCAACGAGACCCTGCCGCTGGCGCCTGCGGAAGGAAGAACGGGCTCGGGTGAAGCAGGCGACCCTGACGTCTATGGCGTCAACGAATCCTGGCATGCGGGCGCCGGTTACAAAGCACCGATCTTCGACGCCGAAGGCAAAGAAGTCACGAACGGGTGCTCTCACGAAAACTGCAGCGACTACAACGTCTTCGTGAATCTCTCCAACGACGACTACATCACGATCGAAGGCATCCATTTCATCGGGTGGGCCAACACCAAACATGAACCATACGGTACGTGCGGGGTCATCTTCTTTGAAGACAACGAGAACGAAAGCCCCTACCAGACCGACGAGCACATAATGATCGACAACGTCACGATCAACGAATTCACGGTCGGCGACAAGGTCGAAAGCCCGCAGCTCGTCGCAGACGAACCGAGCCAGGAATCGGAAGGCCGCAGGTGTGCGGCCATCGTGGGCCGCAGCGGGAGCTCGACGTCGCCGGAGGGTGAATCGCTCGTGGAGAACAGCACCATCGAAGGCGTGCCGACCAAAGACGTGCCTCCCTACGGTGGCTCGTGGGTCGAAGGCATCAGGAACGTGCCCAATGCCATCGGCGACACCGTGAAGTACATGAACAACATGTACTTCCCCGGAGGCGGCGGAGGGACGATCGCCGGAAACCTCTTTGAAGACTGCGGCTATCCCGAATTCGATGAAGGATACCAAGGAGAAGATCATGCGAACGTGATGGAGTTCGCTGACACCGAGGCCCAACGCATAGCGGGAAAGCCCTTCTACATCTACGACAACGTGATCGACGGCTCGGGTGACAACGGCCATGCGCAGTGCGAGTCAAGCTTCCTCGGCAGAGGAACGGTCTACATGTGGAACAACGTGTACTTCAACGTGCACGGCAATCCTCCCGAGCTGGAAGCCAACGAAAACGCGGTGGGCAAAGATTTCATCTGGAACAACACCCTCGAAGGATCGGGGCTCGGGCAAGGCCCGTGCATCCAGCAGGGTCACAGCGGCTTCGAGATGGAACTGGTCGTCGTCCAGAACAACCTCTGCATAGGGGAAGGCGAAGTCGCCGCCAGGACGGGGGGACACAAGCTTGAAGCCGACACCGTCACCGAAGACCACAATCTCGTGCTCTCCCGCGCAAAGGCGGCGGCGGATGGCTATACGACGAGTGAGCGGTTCGTCTACTCGCCGACGAGCGAACATGCGCCGACCGTAGGCGCTGGTGTCAACCTGCACTCGCTCTGCACAGTGGCCCTGGCGGGCCTATGCGAAGACACCGACTACGCCGGCGCGCGAAGCCCCGTCGCACGGCCGGCCTCGGGCAATTGGGACATAGGCGCGTATGAGTGGTGAAGCGTCGGTGCCTGCGGGCTCTCTCGACGAGAGACCCGGCGATTCAGGCCGTTCCTAGAACGGCCCCGGTCCACGTTCGCCGCCTTCCACCGGTGGGCTCGAGAGCACGCACTGCCCGCTGCGTTTCCCGCCGACCGTGTTCGGTTCGGGCAGGCGCGGCCACAGTGCGCCGGTGTAGTCGATGCTGTCCCAAGTGTCGCTGTCGTTCTTGCACGTGAGGTTGTGCGTGATTTCGTTTGCCAGAATCTCGATCGCGTCGGGGTCGTCGAGATCGTCGTTGTCGATCTTCACGCTGCCGCCGACCACGTCACGGTTCACTCCCAGCCAGCAGGACCTGAGCCCGTTCACCGCGACGCTTCCCCTGATGGTGCTCAGCTCGATGGCGCTGTAGACGGGATAGCCGAGTGTCGCGAAGATCCCCGGCCCCAGTTCTGAGGGTTCGTCGCAGCTCACGCCGCCACCGCCACCGGACATCGTGAAGCTTCGGCGCACTTCAGCGTCGTGCATGACGACGCCCAGAGCCTTCTTTGCTTTCAAGCCGCCTTCTATGTGGACCGGGCTGGCCAGTTCGGGGCTGTCGAGACACGGGAAATACGACCCACCGCGAACCTGGCAACCGAGCACCGCCGTGGCACCCGTCTGCACGAGGACGTTCCCGGTGACCGTGAGGCTCGATTCGCCCGTGTCCGTACGGTCATCCAGTGCGTACGCCGCGACCAGGGTCGCGCCGGGGTCCACGGTCAGGTTGCCGGTGACCTTGGCCGGTCCTCCGTCGACGTCGCACACGCCTTCGACGGACACGCTGCCGGCATACACACCGGCCAGCACGCCCGGGGCTTCAAAGGTGCCCGTGCACGTTGAAGGCGCGCCGGAGGCGTGAGCGCGCCGCTGAGCCCGTGGCTGGGCGCGCCGCCGAGCCGTGCGCCCGTGCGAGGCCGCAGCCACAGCCACGCTCGCGCCAGCGCCCAGCAGCAGTCCCGTCAGCGCCAGCAGGTGCAGGACGCCGCGACGCAATCCCGTGTATCGCATTTCCAGCCTCTCCTCGTGGTCTCTCGCGAAGCAGAACCCAGCGCGAGCTGCGCGATGCGCGTCACAGCCCACCCCCGACCGGCTCGTGTCTCTCGAGAACAATCAACGTGACCTGCACGGTTCAGCTTGCGCGCCAGCGGGCGCCCTGCGTGTGAGCCTCCGCGCGGTGGTGGAGCAGCGACGGCAGCCGTCGAGCTGGTGCAGGTCGGCGCTGAGCGCGTGCGATGGGAAGCAGCGGCAGCACGCGACTCCCCGTCGAGGCTGCCGGTGCCGCGCAAGCGCAATAGAATCAGCCGTCCAGGGCGCGTAGCTCAGTGGGAGAGCGCTCGCTTCACACGCGAGAGGTCGCAGGTTCGAAACCCGCCGCGCCCATCATTCGTTTCTCCTGTGTCCAAGCCAATCTCCGGTGACGTGGAGATGTCGGCCGAGGGGCCAAAGTCGCTTGGTGGGCCAAATAGTGGGCCAAAATCGCCGTTCTGTGCCCCGTAGAGGGTCGCCTGAGCGTCCGAGACAAGAGCGTCGAAGGCGACGCCGTGTGCGCGCTTGCTCCGGTCCAAGAGCTGGTTGTAAACGTCTACGGTCAGCTTCGAGTCCGAATGCCCTACTTGGCTCTGAACGAAGCCCACATCGAAGTTCGTCGCCAAGAGCATGATCGCGACGTATGTCCGGGGCATCGTGTGGGGCGTGACGTGCGGAGCGGCGGTAGCCCGCTCTGGACAAGGTTGCCGCTCGCAAGCTGGGCGCCCGCGTCGAGCACACATCGCGCACGTTCCCGTCGTCCCAGCGCGTGCCCTTGCGGGTACAGAAAAACGGCTTGTCGGGCTCCACGGGGTAGCCACGCCGAATCTATTCGCAGGCCGGCGTAGCCGAGCGTGGCGCAAAGCGCCCGCCACCCGACGCGCCCGTTGTAGCCGCGGTAGGTCTTGCCGTTCGCAAGCATCGACATCGACCCGGCGCTCAATCCGAACTCAAGGCGCAGCGCATATTGCGTCTCGCCCTGAGCGAGTCGGGCTCGCACCTCCTCGGCCTGTGATCCGCTGAGCTTGGCGCGTTTCTGCGACATTGGCGACCGCTCCAGCTCGCCGACGGCATCGAGCAACGCAACGAGCTGGTCAATCTCCAGAAATGTCCGGTCGGGCTTCGGCACGCGGACCCGCAGGCGCTTTGAGCGTGCGGGGTTCTCATCGCGCAGCTTGTCCGCAACGGCGTCATCGATCGACGTGCGTACCCTCTCGACGGCTATGTGCTCACGCCAGAGTTCGTGGCGATGGTCGAACGGCAAGCAGAGCTGCCGCTGGAAAAGCTCGCATGGGTCTGCGCGATGGTCGCGTGCGGGTATGCGCCGACGCTCACCGGGATCGCGCCACACGCTCTCATCACGGGGCGGGGTGGCCCGCAGATCGAGCGCGCCGACGGCGCCAAGGGCTGGCGATGCAACCTCAAGCGCAACGCCCCAGGAGGCCCTCGACTGCACTACTGGATACGCCCGGACCGGACAGTCGAGTTCGCCGGCGTGGGCAACCACGACGAGCTCGGGACGAAATGAGCCGTTCGGTCAGCGCGGATCGCCGCCGAGAGCACCGGGCCGCCGTGAACATGGCGGCGCACCCCGATGATCTCGCTGGTGGAGCTCGCCGACGCGCTCGGGCGACACCTCACCGCAACAGTCGACCGCAACCGGCAGATAGCGATAACAGGCTTTACGGTGTCCTCACCGGAAGGAGACCCCGTGAGCCCAACGTTCGTCACCGTCCCCACCGAGTTGATCGGAGAGCTGCGTGAATGCATATACGCAGAGCTCCGCGCTGTCGCCGAAACCATCACCCACACGACCAGACGCCGGGTCACTCGGCCCATCCCGAGCGTTACCAAGAGCACCGCGAGCGCGTTTACGCTGCCTGCGCCCTGCTGGACTCGATCGGCTGGGTCAACACGGACCAACCGACAGAGACACAGGTCGATCTCCTTGAGCATCACACGGCACTGCTGGCGGCGCTTCGAGGCGCACGTGAAGACGCAGAGGATGCCCTGGAGAACGTAACGACGGGACGGCAGACGGACCAGAGGCGAGCGCCGAGGCGTCACTCAGCGTGCTCACGCCCTGCGTGAGTTCGCGTTCGTCGTGGAAGCTCAGGCGAGCGGTCTCGGCTAAAGCCACCACCAGTTGAAACATCGCCCAGAGCGGGCAGCGGACACCTCACGGATTACGGCTGTACAGAGGGCGGCATTTTTTATTATTTGGCGGTATTTTACTCGTCTTCCGTTGGTTGGGATGAGTCAAGAGTAGTAAACACCGCTAGATTCCTCGTCGCAGCTCTCAATAGTCTGCTGCTAGCAGCGAGTCCCCAAATAACACCCGCGCTAACGAAACGTGGAGGCCAAGATGAACGTCTCGCACTTCAGTCCAATCCGGCTAACCAATCGCCGTGAGCGATTCGGGAGATGTCCACCAAGCCGCTTGGCTTGCCTGATGGTTCTCGCCTCCGCTCTGCTGGCGTGCGTCCTTCCCCAGGCGGCGAGCGCTGAAGGGTCCTTCGCGCTCTCAAAGACAGAAAGGCCTTCGCGAGTCTGTCCGGAAACCGCGCTGCATGTCCCTGAGTGTGCCTCGATATTGGTTCCCACTGTGCCTGCCGACTCCGACGTCGCCGAAGGCCCTCCGCTTGAAGGCGAAGGACAAAAGGACGGCTTTGACCCGAAGAACCTGCGTGAAGCGTACAACCTGAACAACCTGCCCGAAGGGAGTGGGTCCGGTCAGACCGTCGCGATAGTCGACGCCTACAACGATCCCAAGGCCGAATCGGATCTACAAGAATACCGTAAGGAATACAAAGTCTATTTCAAAGGCACCGAAACCGAATGCACCGAAAAAAATGGCTGCTTCAAGAAGGTCAACCAGGAAGGCAAGACCGAAGCAGAAGCCAAAACCTTCCCAAAAACTAACCACACGTGGGCCAAGGAGATTTCGTTGGATTTGGATATGGTTTCGGCGGCGTGTCCGGAATGCCACATCTTGCTGGTCGAGTCGACCGGCAATCCAGGTGAAACTGAAAAAGAAGCTATTGAAGACGCTAAAAAAGCTCGCGAAAATATGGGGCTCGCGGAGGACGAGGCCGTCGCGCTGGGCGCAACGGAGATAAGCAATAGCTGGACGGAGGAGGAAGAATCGAGTTCCAGTGATAAATCGGAAGATGAAAAGTATTTCGACCACGAAAAGCTACCGATAACGGTAGCCGCGGGTGATAATGGATATCACGGAAAAGAACGGAGCTATTGGCCGGCTGGCTCGAAATACGTCATCTCCGTCGGCGCCACCAAGCTCAAAAAGGCCAAAAACGCTCGCGGGTGGAGCGAGGAAGTGTGGAAGGACGCCTCTCCAGAAAACGGTGGATACTTCGCCACCACGAGCGGCTGCAGCCAGTATGAGGAAAAGCCCACCTGGCAGCCCGAACAGGCCTGCGGGAACAAACGGACCGACAACGATGTCGCGGCGGACGGCAGTACCGAATCGCCGGTATCCGTATACGACAGCTACGGCGAAAGCGGATGGATTAACATGGGCGGTACGAGCGCGGCGACGCCGTTTGTCGCGGGAGTCGAGGCGATCAGCAACAGCGCTGCTCGGTCTCTCGGCGCCCAGGCCTTCTACAAAAGGCCAGGCATGCTGTTTCACGTCACCGAAGGCGAAGACGTAGCTGGCGGACAAACGTGCGCAGAACGAATCAAAACCGAAAAACTTCCCGAAGCGGACATATACCTTTGTCACGCTGAGACGGGCTATAACGCTCCGACGGGGTGGGGTACTCCCGACGGTGTGTTCAACCTGGCGCCTACCGTGAGTACAGCGTCAGCAGCGAGCGTGACGGAAACGGAAGCGACGCTGCATGGCACCGTCAACCCAGATGGCACGGAAACGAAATACTATTTTGAATACGGCACGACAACCTCGTACGGCAAAACCACTGCCGAAGCGAGCGCGGGCTCAGGAGAAAGCAACGTGGAAGTGAGTAAACCCATCACGGGTCTGACGAAAAGCATGAAGTATGACTACCGGATCGTCGCGACGAACACCAGCAAAGAAACAACCGATGGTTCTAATCAGACGTTTATGACGCATCCGTACTGGGCGATTCAGGAATTTCCGACTCCGGCGGGATCGGAAGATATTTATGCGTCGGGGGTATCGTGTGCGTCGTCTACGGCGTGTATCGCTGTTGGGAAATTCTGGAACATTTCACGTAAAGGGTATGCGCCGTTGGCTGACAGTTGGAACGGCACGGCGTGGTCGGTGCAGGAAGTCCCCCTCCCGACAGAAGCGAAAGAAGCCAGCCTTTGGGGTGTGTCGTGTACGTCCTCTACGGCGTGTACCGCTGTCGGGTATTTCAACAACAGCTCAGGCGTGGCTGTGCCGTTGGCTGAGAGTTGGAGTGGCACGGCGTGGTCGGTGCAGGAAGTCCCCCTCCCGACAGGAGCGAAAGAAGCCTACCTGCTGGGTGTGTCCTGCACGGCCTCTACGGCGTGTACTGCTGTGGGGTATTTCGACAACAGCGCGGGTAAAGTTGTGCCGTTGGCTGAGAGCTGGAATGGCACGTCGTGGACGGTTCAGGAACCCCCAAGCCCAACGGGAGCAAAAATAGCCACGCTGAAAGGTGTGTCGTGTACGTCGTCGACGGCGTGTATCGCTACCGCGTATTTCGAAAACAGCGCGGGAAAGTTTCTGGCGCTAGCTGAGAGTTGGAATGGCACGGCGTGGACCGTTCACGAACCCGCCATCCCGACAGGAGCGGAACGCAGCTCCCTGGAACGCGTGTGGTGTACATCGTCCACAGCATGTATAGCTGTCGGGTATTTCGAAAACAGCTCAAAAAAATGGGTGCCGTTGGCTGAGAGCTGGAATGGCACGTCATGGACGGTGCAGGAACCACCCAACCCTACAGGGGCGACAGAAGCAGTCCTGGAAGGTGTGTCGTGTGTATCGTCTACGGCGTGTACCGCTGTGGGGCATTTCAAGAACAGCGCGGGCAAGGAGGTGTCGCTGGCTGAGAGTTGGAATGGCACGTCATGGACGGTTCAGGAACCACCCGGCCCAGCGGAAGCAAAGTCTGCCGGTGTGAAAAGTGTGTCGTGTACGTCCTCTGCGGTGTGTACCGCTGTAGGAGACTCTGAAAACAGCTCGGGCGATCCTTTGCCGTTGGCTGAGCGCTACGAATGACAGTCGAGAACTCGGTTGCTTAGTGGGGCACGTGGTCCCCCAGCGCCTGCGGGCCTGGGGGACTAGTGTTCCCGTGAACCACGATGCGCAGGCTCGCTATACTGCATTGATCGAACTAATGGATTTATGTGTGTGGAAGGGTGGTGGCGGGATATCCGAGCGCTGCGGTGCGCAGCGGGGGCGTCGGAGTGTGCTCTGCTGGATCGGGCTCCTGCTGATCGTGCTTGCAGGCGGTCTTCTAGCCACTGCTGGCCCGGCGCTGGGTGCCGTGCCCTTGGCGTGGGCGACCCCGGTCCGCGCCGATGACCAGCCACCGTTCGCGTGGCCGTCGGCCATCACCGGCATGTCCTGCCCATCGACGGGCTTGTGCGTCGGCGTGGACGGGGAAGGTGACGTGCTGAGCTCGACCGACCCGACGGGAGGCACCGCTGCGTGGATTAGAAGCAACGTGACGACCGGATTTACCGGCGTTTCGTGCCCGTCGAGCGAATTGTGCGTTGCCGTTGGCGGAGCACATGTCGCGACCTCGACGGATCCCACCGGTGGCGCGGGTGCGTGGACCGTGACGAAAGTGCTCCCCGTCAGCCCAGAAGACGGCGAAGGCGACCGGCTCACGGCCGTGTCATGCCCATCCGCGAGGCTGTGCGTCGCAACAGATGAAGCTGGGAATGTGTGGACATCGAGAGATCCGACCGGTGGTGTCGCCGCGTGGACCAAGACCAGCGTCGCCGGCTCTGAAGCAATACTCAGCGGCGTGTCGTGCCCGACCGAAAAGCTGTGCGTCGCCGTCGACGACGATCTCCGCGGCCATGTGGTGACCTCTACCGACCCGACCGGGGGTGCGGGCGCGTGGACCGTGACCGAAGTGGACGAGCACACGATGTTCGATGTGTCGTGCTCGTCTGAAACCCTGTGCGTCGCGACCGACAGCTACGGGAATGTTCTGACCTCGACCGACCCGACGGGTGGCGCGGGCGCATGGAGTCCCACGCAGGTGAGCGGAGGGTTGATCGAGCACGTGTCGTGCGCGTCGTGGGGCCTGTGCGTGGCGCTGGACGGCAACGAAGTCATCACGTCGACCAAACCGACCGCTGGCCCACAGGCGTGGACCTCTGCAGCGATCGAACCCACCAACGAGTCGCTCGACAGCGCGTCGTGCCCGGCGTCGGATCTGTGTGTGCTGACGGACAGCGGCAGCAATGTCATCACCGCCACGGAGCCGACAGCGGGCGCGGGCGCGTGGACGATCACGCATGTCGAAGTGGGGTCAAATTCTTTTTGGGGTGTGTCGTGTGCGTCTGTTGAGTTGTGCGTCGGGGTGGACAGCGAGGGCAACGTAGTGGCGTCGACCGATCCGACCGGCGGAGCGAGCGCTTGGACCGGGACCCATGTTGACGATCATGAGCTGGCTGGGGTGTCGTGTCCGTCCGTGGGCCTGTGCGTCGTTGTCGATAAAGCTGGGGATGTCATCACGTCGACCGACCCGGCGGGCGGAGCTGGCGCGTGGAGCGTGGCTGATGTGGACGGCACGATTCCGCTCAAAGGTGTGTCGTGTGCGTCGGTGGAACTGTGCGTGGCGATCGATGACGAAGGCGGTGTTCTTAGCTCGACCGACCCGACGGGTGGCGCGGGTGCGTGGAGTCGCGCTGTTGTGGGCGAACCCCATATAGGCGGGGTTTCGTGTCCGTCGGACGGTCTGTGTTTCGTGACCGACGGAGGCAAGCTGATCAGCTCGACCGACCCGACGGGTGGCGCGGGTGCGTGGAACGCGACGGGCGCGGATGTCGGTGGCAGCATCTCCTGTCCCTCGGTGGGCCTGTGTGTCACGCTCGGCTTCGAAAGCGTGAGTACCTCGACCGACCCGACAGGAGGTGCGGGCGCGTGGAGCGAAGCCCATATCGAACGGCTCAACGGCCTGGATGAGGTCTCCTGCGGATCAGAATCGCTGTGCGTCGCCACGAGCTTGGGCGGCAACGGATCCAACGGTAACGTGATCGTATCCTCGGATCCTACGGGGGGCGCGGGAGCGTGGACAGAGAGCAACGTATACGGCGGCACGATTGTGCCCCCAGAATCCTACTTGTCACTTTTCCAGGAAGACCTGACGGGCGTGTCGTGCGTCGCGGAACGGATGTGTGTTGTCGTCGATGTTGACGGCGAGGCGATGGTGGGAACCCCGCCAGTTATGCCTGAAGAGACCTCTGCGCCGACGGTGTCCGGCACACCCGCGGTCGGCGAAGTGCTTACGTGCTCGAGCGGATCATGGACGGGCAATCCACAGCCGACGTTCACCTACCAGTGGCTGGGAGATGGCGAACCGATCGGTAGCGCGACCGCAGCCACCTACACCGTGCAGAGCACCGATCAAGGTCATGGACTGGCCTGCCAGGTCACGGCGGCCAACGTTGCGGGTTTGGCGAGCGCGACGAGCAACACGTTGCAGGTGCCGGCCGCGCAACAGCTCGGCGGTGGCGGTTTGCCCGGTGGCGGTGGCTCGGCCGGCGCCAGCGGCACCCCAGGCGCGCTGACCGGCGCGGTGAGCGATGCGTTCGTGCTGAACGGCCTGGAAAGCGTGGCGAGGCACGGCACGGTCAAGATCACGCTGACGCTTCCCGGGCCGGGCACGCTTCAGGTCGTGAGCAGTGCAAGCGCGGTGCAGCTCGCCGGTACGTCGCGCGCCAAGACGAAGCGCAAGAGGACGCTAGTCGTCGCGCTGCTGCGGCTCACGGTAAGCGAGGCCGGGCGGATCGTCGTGACGCTCGCCCCGACGGCCAGCGCGAAGGCGATCCTTGTCAGGCGAGGCAAGCTCAGGGCGACCGTCACGGTCACGTACACGCCGAAGGGTGGCGAGCCCCGATCGATCGTGCGGGCCGTCACGCTCAGGTTGAGGCGACGGCACTGAGGAGCGCTACGCCATGCCTTGCGACTTGAGAGGAGCGAAGCTGCTTCTGTTAGCACTCACGATCGTCGCGCTCGGGATATTGCTGCCCGGATGCGGCAGCTCCAAAGACACCGCCAAGGCGACGGACACGCCGGCGCTCGGAGGGGCGGAAAAGCAGTCAGCATCGTCGAGAGCCACCGCGCGCTCCAGAGGCTTGGCGGTCACGCTGACGGCCACGCCGACGCGGACGAAGATCGGCTCCACGGTTAAGTTCAACCTCACCGCGAATGCGTCCCACGCTCCCGGCGCTCTCGGCTATCAGCTCCGCTACGGCGACGGGACAAGCGCTGAGAACGTCGTACCTCAGTTCTGTGTTGTGGGAGGAGGTGCTCCGACGCGAGAAACCTGGCACCTGGCCCATCGCTATAAGGCGGCCGGCCGATACCGCGTGTCGGCGAGCGTCTACGTCAACTGCTCCGGCGACCACGCGACGGCAACCGTCACGGTGAGAATGGCTAGGTAGTTCTGCATCTTGGTTCGAGCTCGACGATCCCTTGACCTCGGCCGCCCGGAAAACGGACCAAAGAAGGTCGCGGCTTCGCTGAGCAAGGAGCTTTAGCCTCCCGGTCCAAGGTCAGGGTGGTCGCGCACCGAATCACAGCCGAAGAAGCTGCTCTGGACGCCCGGTCTGACGCGCTTCGACCCCACAAGACGAGGCGGCGATGCGACGACGGCCCTGGCGGTCGTGTGCGCAACCTGGCTCGAAGATGTCGGCATGAGCGATTTCCGGGCGCTGCACCTAGCGCCACCGGTGTTGGAGACATGGGCTACGGGGGGCTCATCTCACCCGCGGTCGTCGACTTCGGTCTGGAGTGGTCGTTGCCGGCCGCCGACGGCATAGAGAACGACGACCCGCCCAGCCTCTATCCGGCGCCGACCGCCTTGGACGCTGCCGCGATCTCACCGCGAAGCGCCTTCAGCGCGGCGACGTAGATCTCCGAGAACGTCGGGAACGGCTGGATCGTGTCCGTCAGAACGCCGAGTGGGACCTGGGCGCGGATCGCGAGCGTCGCCTGCTGCAGCCACTCGCCCGCCTCGGGGCCGAGCGCGTAGGCGCCTGTCAGCCGCTCGCCGTCGCTGAGCAGCGTCAGGAAGCCGTTGCTGTCGGCGTAGGCTCGTGTGTAGGTCGCGGTCTTCGCGACCTCCGACAGCGGGACCATGGCACTGAAGCGGCCGGCGGAGGCGCCCACCGCCGCGGCTTGCGGGTCGGTGTAGACGACCCGGGGAACGGCCTCGTAGTTGGCCTTGCGCGGCTCGCCGAGGATATTCGCGGCGACCACCTCGCCCTCGTACTTGCCGACGTGGGTGAGCGGCCATTGCCCGTTTACGTCGCCGATCGCCCACACGTTCGCCGCCGCCCGCAGGTGCGCGTCTACTGGAACTCCGTGTGCGTCGGCCTCGACGCCGACGGTCTCCAGGCCGAGCCCGAGCACCCGCGGACGCCGGCCGGTGGCGACGAGCAGCCGGTCGCCGCGCAGCTCGCGTCCGTCGTCGATCTCGACGACGTAGTCCTCGCCCTCGCGTCGTGCGGCGCTCGCGTTCGCCGACAGGACGAGCTCGATGCCCTCACTGCGCAGAACCTCGCCGAGCGCCTCACCCAGCGGCGCCGGATCCCGCCCGAGCACGTGCTCGGCCATGTCGATCACCGCCACCTCGCCGCCGAGCCGACGCACGGCCTGCGCCATCTCCACCCCGACCGGCCCGCCACCGAGGATCAGCAGACGGCCGGGAACGGCCTTCATGGAGGTCACCTCGCGGTTGCTCCAAACGCCGTCGAGCTCGCGCAAGCCAGGCACGGGCGGCACGACCGGATCGGCGCCGTTGGCGAGAACCACGTGCTCCGCGGTGTGGCGCACGCCGTCGACCTCCACGACCCCGGGGCCGGCGAGCCGCCCGCTGCCGCGCAGCAGCTCGATGCCGCGATCGGCAAGGAAGCGCTCCTGGCCGACGTCGGAGTATTCGGAGACCATGAGGTCACGCCAGGCGAGCGCCGCCTCGACATCCACTTCCGCGGTCGCGGCGGCCTCGCGCGCCCCATGGACCGCCTCGCCCGGCCGCAGCAGCGTCTTCGAGGGAATGCAAGCCCAGTAGGAGCACTCCCCTCCCACGAGCTCGCGCTCCACGACCGCCACCCGCAGACCGCCCTCCGCCAGCGCGCTCGCACAGTGCTCGCCCGGCGAGCCGCCACCGAGCACGATCACGTCATAGTCGCTGCTCATGTCGGCAGCTCCTCACCGGCGCGCTCGCGCACCATGTAGAGCCAGTCCGGCCAGTTCGGGTCCGCCTGGCCGGTTCGCTCCTCGTGCTCGCCGTGCGCCGCGGACGCCCGCCTGAGCGCGTCCGCGAGATCTTCCACAGACTCGTATGTCGTGGCCATCAGCCTCTCCTCTCAGCGACCCGGCAGACGCGTGGTGATCTCCTGGAGCAGCCAGCCGTTGCCATCCGGATCGCTGAAGGTCGCGAACGAGCCGTAGGTGCCGCGGTCGGGCGCCGGCCCGGACTCACGCCCGGCCTCGTGGAAGCGAGCACCCGGCGTCCCCTCGTGGAACACCTCGCTCACCTCCACGCCGTGGGCGAGCAGCTCCTCACGCGCAGCTTCGATGTCGGGGACGGCCAGGTACAGGCCCTGGGCCGAGCCGGGCGCGCCAGACGCGATGTTCGTGCCAAATTGGATCGAGCACGTGGAGCCCGGAGGCGTGAACTGAACCAAACGGAGGCTAATGCCGCGCGCAACGTCGGCGTCGAGCCTCCAGCCGAGGCCTCCGTAGAACTCCTTCGCCCGGTCGACGTCCGAGACCGGCAAGACCACGACCTCGAGCCTGAACTCCCCGGCGTTCACCGGCGGGGTGCCGGCCGCGCTTTCGCTGCTCATCTCCACACTGCTCATATCGCCTCCATCGGTTGACGGCACCGCAACGCGGCACCGTGTTCTCGCCGCACCGCACAGCGCGGGGCGGCGACGGCGAGGAGGCCGAGGCTGTGAGTGCGCTGCAAAAGGGCTATCGGCACGAGCTCCCCTGTCCTGGTCGCTCCAGAGCCGTTCTTCGACCGAGGACGCTCCCGTCGGGTGGCGCATACTCTCCACCCCATCCGAGCGGATGTCAAGGCTCTCCCGGGCGGCGCGTGGCGAGTCCGAAGCGCTCGCGAGCGAACACGCTCGGCGGCCGCGTCGCCAGGCATCCGCACGACGCTGGATCCACGCCAGAAATCGCAACCGGCCGGCGGATGCAAACATGAGCGGCGATGAGCGGTCAGCTTCCGGATCCCCGCCTGAGGAAGGTCTACCGCCTAGAGGTGACCCTCGGTGAGCCGCTGGATTTCGGTGAGGTCGCGCAGGGCCACCGGCGGATCGTGCCCCAGACCGGCGGGACGTTCACCGGTCCGGAGATCAGCGGCAAGCTGCTCCCGGGCGCCAGCGCAGACTGGCAGATCGTTTTGCCGGATGGCACTTCATTCGCGGACATCCGCTACACGCTGCAAACCGACGGCGGCGATCTGCTCTACGTGCAGTCGAGGGGAGTCCGCCACGGTAGCGCCGAGGTGCTCGCCCGGCTCGGGCGCGGTGAGGAGGTCGACGCGAGCGAGTACACGTTCCGCACCTCTACCCAGATCGAGACGGCGGCCCCTCAGCTCGACTGGCTGAACGAGGGCATATTCGTCAGCGTCGGCGCCCGTCAGCCCAAAGGCGTGATCTATGACACCTACCTCGTCGAGTGATCCCGCCGCCTGAGCACGACGAGGAGCGGGTCGCAATCATCACCGGCGCCTCGCAGGGCATCGGCGCAGGTCTCGCGAGGGCTTACCGTGAGCGAGGGTATGCGGTGATCGCGGCTGCTCGATCGATCGGGACTTCGGCGGACCCCGGCGTCGTGACCGTCGAGGGCGACATCGCCGACCCTGACACGGCGCAGCGCATCGTGCAGGCGGCGGTCGAGCACTTCGGCCGCATAGACACCCTCGTCAACAACGCGGGAATCTACATCGGCAAGCCCTTCACGGACTACACCCTCAAGGACTTCAACGCGCTGATCGCCGTCAACGTCGCCGGCTTCTTTCACATGACGACCCGCGCGATCAAACAGATGCTCGACCAGGGTCGTGGGCACGTGGTCAATGTCTCAACGTCACTCGTCGAGCAGCCGGACAGCAGCAGACCGGCCGCGCTGCAAACGCTGACCAAGGGCGGCCTGGTCGCGGTCACCCGGTCGCTCGCGATCGAGTACGCCTCACGCGGCCTACGGGTAAATGCCGTTTCGCTCGGCGTCATCAAAACGCCGCTACACGACGAGAGCTCCTACGCGGGGATGGGCGCGTTGCACCCCATCGGCCGAGTCGGCGAGATCGAAGACGTGGTCGCTGGAGTCCTCTATCTCGAGTCGGCGCCTTTCGTGACCGGCGAGATCCTGCACATCGACGGCGGCCAAAGCGCAGGACACTGACCGTGAGGATACAGTCTTGCAGCGACACCCGACTGCGCTACTCAGAACAGAAAGGCGGTGACGGCGCCCGAGCAGCGACCGGGGATCGGACCAGGGGCACGCACAGGCGCGATGCGCGGTGCAACGCGTGACCGTAGCGGCGAATTCCAGAGACGGAGGTAAGCATGAGCACCATCGACGACGAGCTGGTCTTGGCTCATTTCATCGTTTCAGATGATGTAGAGCGTTCCCGCCGCTTCTACACGGAAGTGCTCGGCGGCAGGGTGGTCTTCTCCGGGGAGCCAACCTATGTCGCACTGTCCAACAGCTGGATCATCATCAATGGCGGGGGAGGCCCGACCGACGACAAGCCGGCGGTGACCCTGGAGACGCCACCCGAGCCCGACCGGGTCAGCAGCTTCCTCAATATCCGGGTCAAAGACATCGAGGCCGTGTACGCCGAATGGAGCGCCCGTGGTGCTCAATTCCTGACGCCGCCAAAGCAGCACCAGTACGAGATCCGTTGCTACATCCGCGATCCCGACGGTCATCTGATCGAGGTGGGGCAAACCACCGACCCAGAGGGGGACTGGACCCCGCCTCAGTGGTTGTCGAGTACGGCCGGCGGGGAGCCCGAGTGACCTGCTCGTGCCCGCGGAGCAGCGCGAGGAGCTGACCGAGTGGCTGCTGCGCGCTGATGCGTGGCCTGATGGTGTCGAGCAGGCACCGCACAGCGGCGAGCGGCGCGAGCGCTGGCGGGCTGGCCGAGGCCAGCTAACGGTCCGCTCTCAGGCCGCCGGGATCGAGGACATAGCTGCGCTGCGGGATCGCGCTTACCCTGTCGCGCTCAACCGGGAGGATGCCGGTCGTGTTCGCTCGCCTTGGTCGAGGATCTACTCGACCTGGTCGAGCACTCGCCCTGGCCCAAAGACGCCCTGTACCAGGCCGGGCTGCGCGCCGTGCTGGCATCCGGACGCCGCTCGTCGCGTAAGGCGCGCAAAGAGCACTTGGCATCAGCGTGATCGAGATCGACGATCGCCATCGCGAGCTGCTGCGAACCCTGGCTGGCGCCAGGGTTCAATTCGTGCTGGTGGGTGGCGTGGCGCTGCAGCTGCGCGGCTTCTCGGGCGCCACTCGCGACCTGGACATCACGAACAAGTCCCGCCCACAGATGATGGCTTTGCGTGAGACCTGGTGGGAGATCCTGCGAGAAGGGCAGGCCCGATGATCCAGTTCACGGTCCAGACCGAGATCGCCCGTCCGGCGGGTGAGGTGTTCACCTACGTCACCGACCCAACCAAGCTCGCGAGCTGGCAGACAAATACGGTCTCGGTAGTGTCAGAGGGCGATGGGCCGCTCGGCCTTGGCTCGAGGCTGCGCGAGGTACATCGAGCCCCCGGCGGCAAGCGACTGGCATTGCTTGGTTGAGGTCTCCGAGTACGAGCCCGACCGCATGTTCGCGCTACGGATGCTCGAAGGAGCACTCCCGATCCACGCCCGGATCACGTTCGAACCCACCGAGCTGGGCACGCAGGTCCGGTTCGCCGCGCACGGACAGACGAGCGGAGCGATGCGGCTCGCCCAGCCCATCCTCCGCCTCGCCCTCAAGCGCCAGTTCGCTGGCTACTGCAACATGCTCAAACGCGTGCTCGAAGATGCCCACATTCAGCCTGAGCAGACCCACGGCGCTGCAGCGCTCTTGCGTCGCCGTGGTGGGGATACTGCACATGTGGTCGCCGCACTCGTTCTCATCGGTGCACCCGGCGCCGGCAAGTCCTCGGTGCTCGAGGCCCTGGCGACGCTCCACGACATCGAAGCCCTCGAGCACGGGGCGATCGAGGCGGAGCAGCTGTCCCTCGGGCGGCCCCTGCTGCCCGCGAGCAGCTGGGTGCCTCAGCTCGGCGCGGTCCTCTCGCTCCAGCGCGAGGCGGGCCGCCGAAGGTTCCTGATCTCGGCGACCGTCGAGACCGCCGAGGACCTCGCTGCCGTCAGGAACGCGACCGCGGCCGAGCTGCTTCTCGTCGTCTGCCTCAGCGCGTCCTCCGAGACCGTCGCCGCGCGAATCGACGCTCGCGAGCCGGACCGCTGGCCGGGCAAGCCCCCGCTCATCGCCCGCGCCCGGCAGCTCGCATTCTCGACCCCCCGCCTGCCAGGTATCGACCTGGTCATCGACACCGAGCAGCGGGTCGCGGAGGACGTGGCGGCCGAGATCCTCGACGCCATGCGCCGCCGGGGGATGCTCGGATGACCGACCACTCTCGCTGCCCGCTGGATCGATGAGAAGAGCCTTAGATTTAAGGGTGACTTACCTGCCGCTCATAGCTTCCCGCGCGAATGAGCACCGCGAGCACCACGGCAGGAGGCCGGACTGGGGTCGACTGGCGGCGCGCAGAGTTCGTCCTCACGCTCCTCGCGTTCCTCGGCTTCCTCACGCTGCCGATCCGCATCACCACCATCTACAGCGGCCTGCCCGCGCATCCGCTGTTCGTCCACGTGCCGGTTGTCCTGATCCCGACGACGGTCGTGGCGGCACTCGTGTTCGTGTTCAAGCGGGATTGGCTCTCGCGCTATGGGATCGCGCTGGCCGTGGTGTCGATCGTCGCGATGAGCTCGATATTCCTGACCATGCAGGCAGGTGCCGCACTGCGCGCGGCACTGCATCTGCAGGGACAGGCAGCCAAACTGATCTCCGAACATTCGCACGCCGCGCACATCCTCGCCATCATCTACGTGGTTTTCACCGCGACGCTGATCGTCACCTTCGCCGCGCAGCGCATCTCCGGCGGCATGCCAACCGGGCTGGGCATCGTGGATCGCCTGCTCGCACCCAGGTCGATGTTCACGGCGCTGCGCGTCGCGCTCGTGCTGCTGTCGATCGGCGCCGGCTACATGGTCTTCAGGACCGGCGATCTCGGCGCCAAAGCGGTGTGGGAGGGACGGCTCCAGGCCGCCCACGCCGGCTTCCCCGGCGGGCCCGGCGGTCCAGGCGAACCCCGGCTGTTCCCGCCCCAGGGCACCGGCGGTCCGTAGGACCTTTCACAACAAGGATCCGGCGAAGCGCCGGACCAGCGCGAAGATCGAGCATGACCCTGCCAAGCTGCATCGACCATGAGCATGCGGGAGGTGATACGCACCGACTGGCCGAAGCTGCTGGCGCTGAACGGCGCGTCGGTACGCGAGCTGAGCGAGCTCGACGAGCGGCGGCTGCAGGCGATCCTGTCCTTCTCGCACCGCAGCCTGGTGGTAGAGAGCGCGGGCGAGGTCGTGGCGTTCGCCCTGGCGATGGCGCCCGGCACCGCCTACGACAGCCGCAACTATCGCTGGTTCAGCGATCGCTTCGAGCGGTTTCTGTACCTCGACCGGGTCGTCGTCGCCGACGGGCAACGGCGACGCGGCATCGCGACGCGGCTCTACGACGCCATGGAGGACACGGCCGCGTCGTTCGAGCGGATGGTGTGCGACGTGAACGTGCGCCCGGCCAACGACGCCTCGCTCGCCTTTCACGGCGCGCGCGGATACCGCGAGATCGGTCGCCTGGAGCACGGAGCCGAGAAGGTCGTGGCTCTGATGAGCAAGGAGCTCGAGCCCGCGACCGCGCAGGCGAGCGACGCCGCGCGGGCCTGAGCGAGCGACCCCCGAGGACCTGAGCGACCCGGCCCTACAGCACCTTCGACAGAAACGCCTTCGTGCGCTCGTGGCTCGGGTTCGCCAGCACCTCGAGCGGCCTGCCGGACTCGACGACGACGCCGCCGTCCATGAACACGACCGTGTCTGCCACCTCGCGCGCGAAGCCCATCTCGTGCGTGACGACGATCATCGTCATGCCGTCGTGCGCGAGCTGCTGCATCACCTTCAGCACCTCGCCGACCAGCTCCGGGTCGAGTGCCGAGGTGGGCTCGTCGAACAGCATCAGCTTCGGGTCCATCGCCAGCGCACGCGCGATCGCCACCCGCTGCTGCTGTCCGCCCGACAGCTGCGCCGGGTAAGCGTCCAGCTTGTCCGCGAGCTCGACGCGCGCGAGCAGCTCGCCGGCGCGCGAGCGCGCCTGCTCGCGCGCGACTCCCTTGACGCGGATCGGCGCGCACGTGAGGTTCTCCAGCGCGGTCATGTGCGGAAACAGGTTGAAATGCTGGAAGACCATGCCGATCTGCGCGCGCTTGCGGGCGACTTCCGATTCGCGCAGCTCGTGCAGCTTCTCGCCGACCTGGCGATAGCCGACGAGCTCGCCGTCGACCGACAGCCGCCCCGCGTTGATCTTCTCCAGGTGGTTGATGCAGCGCAGAAACGTCGACTTGCCCGAGCCGGACGGGCCGAGCAGGCACATCACCTCGCCTGGCTGGACCTGGAGCGTGATGCCCTTCAGCACCTCCTGGCGGCCGAAGCGCTTGTGCACGCCTTCGGCGTTGACCATCGGCTGGCTCACCGCGCGAATCCCTCGTGGTGGCCGGCCGAGAGCAGCGAACCGCGCCAGCGCTGCAGCGCTGTAGGTGAGAGCTCGCGCGCGGCGCCACGGCCGTAGTAGCGCTCGAGGTAGTGCTGACCGACGTACAGCACGCTCGTGCACACGAGATACCAGATGCTCGCCACGATCAGCAGCGGGATGATCTTGAAGTTCGAGGAGTAGATCAGCTGCGCGGCGTACAGAAGCTCGGTGACCGTGATCACGCTCGCCAGCGACGTCGTCTTCAGCATCGAGATCGTCTCGTTGCCCGTCGGCGGGATGATCACGCGCATGGCCTGCGGCAGCACGATCCGCCGCAGCGTCTGCACGCGGGTCATCCCGAGCGACTGCGCGGCGTCGGTCTGGCCTTGGTCGACCGAGATGATCCCGGCTCTCACGATCTCGGCCATGTAGGCGCCCTCGTTCAGGCCCAGCCCGAGCACAGCCGCCCTGAACGCCGTGATCAGCGTGTTCGCGTCCGGGTGCACGAACGCCGGCCCGAACGGGATCCCGAGCGCGATCTGCGGGTACAGGGCGGCGATGTTGTACCAGAACAGCAGCTGCACGAGCACGGGCGTGCCGCGGAAGAAGAAGATGTACAGCCAGCTCGCACGCGAGAGCAGCGGATTCGGCGACAGCCGCATCACGGCGAGGACCACACCCAGGACGACCCCGATCGCCATCGAGATGACCGTCAGCTCGATCGTCACCACCAGACCTGCGAGGATGCGATGGTCGAACAGGTATTCGCCGACCACGCCCCACTGGAAGCCTGGGCTGGTGACGACCGAGCGGACAAGCGACACCGCGATAACGAGGACGATCGCCGCCGCGATCCAGCGGCCGGTGCGCCGGACCGGGACGGCCACTATGTCATCGGGCCGCCCGGTCGGGCTGGTGACCTCGGGTGAGGACACCAGCTACCTACTCAGCTCTTCGCACCGTTGATCGTCGGCGTGGTGATCGCCCCACCCTGCAGGCCCCACTTGTCCATGATCTTCAGATACGTGCCGTTCGCGATCAGCACCTTCAGCGCGGCGAGCACCGGCGTCGCCATGCCGCTGGTCTTGGGGAGCGCCAGCCCGTACGGCGCGAACATGTAGCTTTTCCCAACCAGCTTGAACTCGCCGTCTGACTCCTTGATCTGGTAGGCGACGACCGGCGAGTCGGCCATCCCCACCGCCGCGCGCCCGCTCGAGACCGCGAGGTTGACATCGTCCTGGCCGGGGTAGATCAGCACCGTCACCGACGGCTTGCCTTCCTTGGGGCACTTCTTGTCCTGTGCTTCCGCTTCTTCCTGCTCGACCGTGCCCTTCTCGACCGCAACCGTCTTGCCGCACAGATCGGCCAGTTCGTTGACGCCGGGGTTGACCGTGCTCTTGGCGTAAAACGAGATCCCCGCGTTGTAGTAGTCCACGAAGTCGACCGTCTTCTCGCGTTCCTTGGTGTCAGTGAACGAGGACGCACCGACGTCATACCTGCCATCGGCGAGGCCCGGGATGATCGTTTCGAAGTTCGAGTTGATCATCTGGACTTTCAACCCCATCACCGCGCCAAGCGCTTTCATCAGGTCGGGGTCCATGCCGATGATCGTGTGCCCGTCTGAGGCGATGAACTCGTTGGGGGCGTACTGCGCTTCAGTTGCGACCAGCAGCGTCCCTTTGGCTTTGATCGCGGCGGGTACCTGCGCGACGATCGCCGGGTCGGCGCCGCTGTGCACCGTGACCGCTATCGAGGTTGTCGTCGTGGAACTGCTGCTGCTCCCGCAACCGGCGAGCGCCAGTATGGTGAGCGCGGGCACGCCGATTGCGGCGACCAGCTTCCTCATGGGGAATCTCCTCAGGTGTTGAAGTTCGGCCCTCGGACGATCGAGGTCGCGGCGAGTATATGACAGGCTGCCTTCGCCGGGCTCCCGGCTGCCGATGCCGGCATGCGCCCGCCGTGTGGCGTGGCCGGCGCCCGGTCGCGCGCTAAGCTCGACCTCCCATACGCGGACGTGAAGGGAGTCCGGACGGCATGATCTTGGAGCGCTATTACCTGGCGTGCCTCGCGCACGCCTCCTACCTGATCGCCGACGAGGACAGCGGCGAGGCGGCAGTCGTCGACCCCCAGCGCGACATCGACTGCTATCTCGAGCGCGCGGCCGAGCTGGGATGCCGTATTCGCCACGTGTTCCTCACGCATTTCCACGCGGATTTCGTGGCTGGCCATCTCGAGTTGCGCGACCACGAGGACGCGACGATCTACCTCGGTGCGCAGGCGCGCGCCGAGTACGCGTTCACGCCGATGGGCGACCGCGAGACGCTTCGGCTGGGGCGGGTGAAGCTAGAGGTCCTCGAGACGCCGGGGCATTCTCCGGAGTCGATCTCGATCGTCGTGTACGACCTGAACCGTGACGAGCGAGAGCCGTACGCCGTGCTCACCGGCGACACGCTGTTCATCGGCGACGTGGGCCGGCCGGATCTGCGGGCATCACTTGGCTGGAGCGCCGAGCAGCTTGGGAGCATGTTGTACGACTCCCTGCGGGAGAAGCTGCTGGCGCTGCCAGACGACACGCTCGTATATCCGGCACACGGCGCCGGCTCCCTGTGTGGCAAGAACCTGAGCACCGACACCGTATCGACGATCGGTGTGCAGCGGCTCTACAACTACGCGCTGAAGCCGATGTCCAGGCAGCAGTTCGTCGGGATCGTCACCGCCGACCAACCGGACGCGCCGTCCTACTTCACCTACGACGCCGTGCTCAACACAAAGGAGCGACCCACTCTCGAGGAGACGCTCGATCGCGAGTTGCAACCGCTGTCGCTCGTCGATGCGCTGGCTGTGTGGCAGGCGGGCGGCCAGGTGCTCGACACGCGGGAGGCCGCCGACTTCGAGGGCGCTCACCTGCGCGGCAGCCTGAACGTGGGCCTGGGCGGGTCCTACGCGACCTGGTGCGGAACGATCCTCGACCGCGCGCGGCCGATCGTCATCGTCGCCGAGCCGGGCAGAGAGCTGGAGGCTGCGACCCGACTGGGGCGCATCGGCTTGGACAGCGTGGTGGGCTACCTCAGCGGCGGCATGCAGGCGCTCGACGCCCGCCCCGAGCTCGTCGAGCGGACCGAGCGGGTGACGGCAGCGTCGCTGGCGGAGCAGCTCCGCGACCCGGAGCCGCCACTCGTCGTCGATGTCCGCTCTCCCAACGAGTGGGAGCAGAAGCACGTCGAGGGCGCTGTCAACGCCCCGCTGGCGCGGTTGGCGGAGCGTAACGAGTGGCTCTCCCAGGGACGTTCGATCGTCGTCTACTGCGCGAGCGGTTATCGCTCCGCAATCGCCGCGAGCCTGCTCACACGTGAAGGCTTCGCGAAGGTCGCCGACCTCGTCGGCGGACTCTCCGCATGGGAGTCCTCGAGGCTGCCAACAGCCGCCTAGCAACCGGGGTCGCGCCCTTGCGCGCGCATCCCAGAGCTCAGCCACCGACGTGTGCGGTCGATGTTGATCGCATGATCAGGCAGTTGCGTCGACCCGCCATCACCTGCTGCGCCCTGGTATCGGCTGGCAGCCTGCCCACCGGATGTGGTGGCAGCGGCGGAGCTTCCGCGGCCCGCGCGACCCCACAGACGGTGGCGCCTGTAACCACGGCCCAAGCTGCCGCGTACGCCAACGCCGTCAATCTGACTGCCGGCGATGTGCCTGGAATGACCACCGAGGAACCGGGAGGCGAAGCCCCCGCACCAACGCGTTCCGCCCTCGCGCTCGCCCGTTGCTTCGACGGAGTGAGCCCCGTTCGCCGGGTCGCGAAGTTTCACTCGCCGACATTTTCCAGCGGTCGCGCGGCGCAGGCTCAGCTGGTCGAATCCAGCGTCGAAGTGTGGCCGACTCCAGGTCTTGCAGCTCGCGACACCGCCGCATACTTCAGCTCCCGGGGGCGCGCCTGCGTCCTGCGCTTCAGCGACGCATCAAGCAGACGGCTCAGCAGACAGCGTGCCGGAGGGCTTCAGCATGGCCGGCCCATACTCGCAACCGTGCCCAATCCGCTGCCGGGGGTCCGTGAGAGCTATCTGCGCACGATCGCCGAACCCCTCCTTCGCGGAAAGCGGATCCGCCTTTACATCTACCATGACATCTTCTCGTTTGTCACCGGTCCAGCCGAAGTCGAACTGGAGGCGACCGGCTTCTCACGGCCTGTGCCGTCGGCGACGGAGGAGCGACTGCTGTCGCTGCTTCTCAGCCACGCCAAGGCGAACAAGCTGTAGACGTGCGCTCGGCCGCAGCCGGCGTACGCGAGCGAGCATGCCAGGTGGTTGACGGTCGCGAGCGCTTCGCGCTCCTCGGCGGCTTGGGATACGCCGCGCGGGCTGCGCACGTCAGCCACACGGTAGACGAGGTCGCCACGTGCCAGAAAGGCGTCCTGCTGTGTGAAGCCGTCGGGATTCGTCCAGATCAGATCGCGTGTCCGCGGCGGATCGGGAGCGCGTGAGGAGCTTCCATCTCGACGGCAGCTGGCGTTGGACGCGGCCGCGAGGAACCGGTCGGCCTGCGTCGCTGTCGTGAGCGCGAGGACGTCGGCGACGATGTCATCGCCGTCGGAGGCGAACCGGCGTATCTCATAGCTCGCGGGCCACACCCCGGCAGCCAGGCGGGCCTGCGCGAGCGGTTGCGGGGGTTCGTCGCTCCACATGTCCTGTGGCGTGACCGTGCCCGTTCCATAGGTGCGCCCGGGCAGGCGATCCATCACCGGCGTGATGTCCGCGCGCAACTCGAGCACCCCGGACAGATCGACGCGCGCGAGGGGCTCGCTGGCCGCGCGTTCGCATCCGCTGTTCGGCAGGAGGCCCGGCGTCTGTACGGCCGCGAACGCGCTCGTGCCCGTGGAGCCCGTGGAGAACACACTGGTGCGGATGTCCAGAAGCGCCACGATCGCGAGAGCAAGGCACGCCAGGAGGGTCGACATCCTCGCTCGCTCGCTCGGCCGCCAGCGCCCGTCGTCGGTGAGGGCGAACGGGTTGTGAGGCTGACCGCCGCCGCCCTGCCCGGGCGCTCCAGAGCTCTCGGGCCGACCGTCGCCGCTCTCCGGGGGCGTCACACGGTTCTGGGGCTGACCGTCGCCGCCCTGACCGGGCGCCGCAGAGCTCGTGCCGTCCCCCTCTGCGCCGAAGTCCCGAAACACCGGTCTTCCCGTCAGCAGACGCGCCAGACCCCTCAGCGGTGGCCGTGCGAGCAGCACGAGCGCGAGCAGCACGAACAGCGATGCGACGATCAGCTCGTTTCCGGTGAGAGCGCTCTCGAAGCCGCCGGCGTCCACGATGCAGTGCAGCGCGATCCCGGGGAGCAAGGAGCCGGTGCGCTCGTACAGCAGGCAGGTGATGATGCCGAAGAAGACGAGGATCGGCCTCACCGCGAGCGGGTATTGCGTGTGCAGCAGCCCAAACATCGTGGCTGCCAGCAGGCATGCGGGCGCGATCGAAAGCCGGTTGCGCAGACTGCGGTAGAGAAACCCGCGGAAGAACACCTCCTCCGCCACGGGCGCGCCGACGGACGCGACGAAGCCCGCCAGCACGATCGCGCCCAGGCTGTGATGCGAGATGCCCGTGAAGTTGCTGGCGGTGTGCGGCAGGTGCAGCGCGGAGCTCCACAACAGCGAGAACCAGCCATAGGCGATCAGGCCCAGGAAAACCAGGCCCGTCGAGCGGGCTCCCGGCACCGGACGCAGACCGAGATCGCGGATGCCGAGTCGTCCGCTCCGCCACAGCGGCACGAGCGTCGAGAGGAACACGAGCTCGAACAGCAGCGCGCCGTCGCCGAAGCCCAGTCCGACCCCCGCAACCAGCAGCACGATCTCGAGCACGACCAGGATGACGAGCGCCGCCACGTATGCTCCGATCGCGTAACGCACCGTCCACCCTCGGGAGCGATCGGTCGGCTTGGGCCAGGGGGCGAGCCGTCGGACCCGAGTGTCCACGCTGCCTCGTGAAGTCACGGTCGCTGTATCGGCTCCTGCGGCGCGCTCCTCAACCGGCCCGCGCGACGCGATCGGGTCAGCGAAGGAGCCGTCGCTCACCGAGCCCCGCGAGCAATCGCCCACCCTACCGCTGGTGCGCGTCCAGTCGACCGAGCACGCGTTCCGCGGGCGATTCCGCGCACGAGCGAAGACCGTACGCCCTGGCGATGCTGTACGCCTTGGCGATCGCTTCCTGGTCTTCCGCGGCGCTAGCCGGTCTGCCGTGGCTGATGGCGGTGACGCGTTCGCGCAGCTTGAGCCATTCAGCGAGGACGCTCTCGCTGCCCGACGGCTGCGGGAGAGCACGAAGGCTGGCGTTGGCTTCTTCGGCGGCCTTCGTGTCCCGGCCCAGGTCGTTGGTGCGGCTCGTCCCCGCGGCAAACTCCTTGATCTTCTTCGAGACCTCGGCGTGGCAGATCGCGTCCGCCCTTGCGATGTATTGGGCCTTGGTCGGCGCGGCGGCCGTGTTGGTGGTGCTGCTCCCGCAGCCCGCTGTCAGCAGCGCCGAGCAGGCGACTGCCGCCATCGACCAATGCCCGAGGGTCCGCCGCGACAGGGTTGGGCTCCGCCCGCGCATCCGCAAATCCAAGCACATCACGCCGCGTCGACTGCCGTGCGAGTCGCACACTGACAGCCGCCTAGTCTGTCAAGACAAGCTGACACCCTCGTCGGCTGGGCCATCCTGGGCGATCGCGGCCTCGCCATCGCGGGCGACCACGGCCTTGGGCGGTGGCGGTGGCGGGGGCGGGGGCGCGGCGTCGGCGCCGTGCCCGTTGACCGCGTTCATCAGCGGTCCGATCAGGTCGATCGGCAGCGGGAAGACGATCGTCGAGTTCTGCCCGTTGCCGATCTCCAGCAGCGTCTGCAGATAGCGCAGCTGGATCGTCACCGGATTGCGACTGATCACGTCGGCCGCCTCGCCGAGCTTGGCCGCGGCCTGGGCCTCGCCCTCGGCGTTGATGATCTTCGCCCGGCGCTCGCGCTCGGCCTCCGCCTGCCGCGCGATCGCGTGCTGCATGTCCTCCGGGATCTCCACGTCCTTGATCTCCACCGCTGTCACCTTGATGCCCCACGGCTCGGTCTGGTCGTCGATGATCTTCTGCAGATCCTCGTTGAGCCGCTCGCGCTCGGCCAGCAGCGTGTCGAGCTCCGCCTTGCCCAGCACCGAGCGCAGCGTCGTCTGTGCGATCTGCGACGTCGCCGCGAGCACGTCCTCAACCTCGACGACGGAGCGGTTGGGATCGACCACGTGGAAGTAGGTGACGGCGGTCACGCGCGCCGGCACGTTGTCGCGGGTGATCACCTCCTGGGGCGGTATCTGCTGCGTGACCGTGCGCAGGCTGACACGCACCATCCGATCGGCGAACGGAACGAGCAGCGCCACGCCCGGCCCCTTCTGCTCGACCAGGCGCCCCAGCCGGAAGACCACCCCGCGCTCGTACTCGCGCAGGACGCGCACTGACGCCGCGGCCACGACCAACCCGAGCATCAGGAGCGCGCCTATGACGATGAGAAGGATCGTGACGATCATGGGTTCAGCTCCCATTCCTCGGCCTTGCGCACGCACAAGGTCAAACCGTTGACGCGTTCGACGACCACGCGGTCGCCGTCGTGCAGCTCGCTGTCGTGGTGAACAGGACTCGGCTCGGCGCGCCACAGCGAGCCGTCGAGGAAGACCTGCGCCTCGGGGCCCGCGATCGAGCGGACCACGCCGACATGGCCGACCAGGGCCTCCCGGCCGGTGCGTGGGCGCGCTCGCAGATGTCGCAGGATCCGACGCCTGGCGAGCAGCAGCATCGATATGGCCGCCACGGCCACGCACAGCACGACCACCAGCACCACCGCCGCCCCGGCGCCGGCGCCGAGCAGCAGCAGCGTCACACCGCCGATCACAGCGGCGATCGCGAACGCCCCGACCAATCCCCCGCTCGACAGGTGCGCCTCAGCCAGAGCCAGCGCCAACGCCGCACCGACCAAGGCTAGACCCAGAGCGATCATGGCCTCGATACGGAGCTGCCACTGTCCATCTCACCCTGAGTGTACCGCCGCCCAGCCGCGCGTTATCGATCGATCTCCCCCGCCGGGCGCTGCCTCTCCCCCGCCGGGCGCTGGCGCTACTCTGGCGGGCGCTGGCGGGCGCTCGCGAGACCTTCGCGCTCGCGCAGCTCGGCCGCGTCCAGCGCGCCCGACCCGGCGATGTAGGCCATCGGATCCCCGCCCCCTCCACGCAGGACGTACGCGCAGCCGACGGCGATCAGTGCGCCGGCGATCGGGCCGAGCACGTACACCCAGTAGCTGCTGAAGTCCCCGCTGACCAGCGCCGGGCCGAATGAGCGGGCGGGGTTCATCGAGGTGCCGCTGACTGGCGCGGCCCACAGGCCGGCCAGCGCGATGTAGCCGCCGACGCCCAACGCGGCGACCCGGCCGACGTTCTGGGCGCTCGAGGCGGTCCCCAGGATGACGCTGACCAGCGTCGCGGTGAGGAAGATCTCCATCAGCAGTGCCTGCCAGTTCGCGTACCCCGAGCCGGGCAGGGTGGCGCCGAGATGGTGGACGTCTCCGAACACGGCATCCAGGAACAGACACGCCAGCGTGGCGCCGAGGAGCTGGGCGATGACGTAGCCGGGGACGCGTTTCCAGGGGAAGTCTCGACGCAGCGCGAACGCCAGCGAGACGGCCGGGTTCAGGTGGGCGCCTGAGACCGCGCCCATGAACAGGATGATCGCCATGACCATCAACCCGGGCGCCACCACGGCCGCGGCCAGGCTGATCTGGCCCTCGCCATGGAGGATCCCGCCGCCCGCAGCGACGGTCACCAGCATGAACGTGCCGAGCAGCTCGGAGAAGAGCCTTCGCCCTTCCAGGCTCGGGTCGTCGAACTGGGCCTTGGAGCCGAACTCGAGCGCAAAGATGTGCCGGCTGCGTCGAGCGAGCGCTCCGACAGCGGGCGCCTCCTCGTGCGCGAGCTGCTCGCCGGGCATCGCCACAACCTAACACCGCGGCCAGCCGTCACCACGGCCAGCCGTTACCGCGCCGGGCGCGCGGGTCGCTTCAGCGCCTGGGCTGCAGCGCCGCGATGATCGCGCTGCTGAAGTCGTTCACAGACGTACCGGGAGCGCCTTGAGCTGGTTGATGAACAGCGATTCCACCGCGGCCGGCGCGCCCGCCAGCTCGATCCCGGGATAGCGCTTGATCGTCTCCTCGAGCATGACCTTCAGCTCCAGGCGAGCCAGCGCCGTCCCGAGGCAGAAGTGCCGCCCACCAGCCCCGAAGGCCTGGTGCTCGGGGTTGCGCCGCACATCGAAGCGATCGGCGTCCTCGTAGCGCGTCTCGTCACGGTTCGAGGAGACGTACCACATCACCACCTTCTCGCCCTCGCGGATCTTCTGCCCGTGAAGCTCGGTGTCGCACATGGCCGTGCGCCGGAAGTGCGCGAACGCGGGGAACATCCGCAGCGACTCCTCCACCGCGCTGGGGATCAACGACGGGTCGTCCACGAGCAGCTGCATCTGCTCGCGGTCTTCCATCAGCGCGCGCATGGCCGAGCAGAACGTCGCCTTGGTGCTGTCGTTGCCCGCGGCGACCAGCAGGAAGAAGCCCATCACGATCTCGTGTTCCTCGAGCTTCTCGCCGTCGACCTCCGCGTGCACGAGCACGCTCGTCAGATCGTCCGTCGGGTTCTCCTGGCGCTCTGCGATCAGACGCCGGCAACGCTCGAAGATCTCCGGGACGTCTTTCTCCAGCGCGCCCTCGAAGCCGTCCGGGTTGAGGTCCGGGTCGGCGGCTCCGAGCGTCGCGTTCATCAGCCTCGCCCAGATCGCGTCGTCCTCCTCGGGGATGCCCATGAAGCTGCCGATCACGCGCGAGACGATCGGCTGGGCGACGTCCACGACCAGGTCGCAGCTGTCGCGACCCTCCAGCCGGTCGAGGACCTTGACGGCGATCGCCCGGATCGAGTCCTCGTGGGCGGCGATCCGCCTGGGCGTGAAGCCCGACTGGAACAGCGCCTTCAGGCGGTCGTGCTTGGGCGGGTCCATCCCGATGAACATCGCCTGGGCGAGCTCGAGCGGAAAGCCGGCCGCCGCCACGAGCACGCCTCCGCGTTCTGAGGAGTAGGTGCTCCAGTCGCGACTGACCGTGTGGATGTCATCCGCGGTGGTCACCGACCAGAAGCCCGCCTCCTCGGGGAACTCTTCGAAGCTCTCCGTCCAGTGGATCGGACACTGACCGCGCATCTGCTTGAACAGCTCGAGCGGCGGGCCGTCGAGCCAGAGCTCGCGCTCCGTGAGTTCCACCTTCTCGATATCACGCCCAACCGTCGCCATTTGCAACCTCCGTGATCGTCCGTCCGGGATGCTCAGCCGATAGTACTGGCTGGCTGGCCAGTATGGCACGACGTCAGGCTGGCCGGACGATTCGGTCCTTCCTCCACTCCAGCACGGACGCCCTGCCCGCGCGCGACGGCGCCCGACCGGCGGCGACCTGCTCGCGCAGGCGCTCCAGCCCCTCGCGCAGCTCCTGCGGGTGGTCGCGGCCCAGGCGCTCGAAGTAGCTCGTCTGGTTGCGCCAGCGCTCGTCGAGCACCTTGTCGGGATGCGCAGCTAGCGCGGCGACGGAGGCGTCGTCGAGGTCCTCGAAGACGAGCGGATGACGCTGGGCGCCGGGAAGCAGCTCGACCAGCTGCGCGAGGGGCGGGTGGGTTGCCTGCATCCACGATCGCGAGCTGGGAAACAGCTCGAGCAGCCACAGGTCCTCCACGTCCTCGCGCGTGAACAGCATCACCGCCAGGCGCCCGCCCGGGCGCAGGATCCGGCACGCCTCGCCCAGCGCGGCCGCCGGATCCTCGACGTGGTGCAGCATCGACACGAGCATCGCCGCGTCGAAGCTCGCGCCGGCGAGCGGAAGTCGCTGCGCGTCCGCGCAGATCGTCTCGAGCCCCTTCTCGCGCGCGCGGGCGAGCATCTCAGGCGAGCGGTCGATCACGACCGCCTCCCAGCCCTCGCGCTGCAGCGCCGCAGCGTAGTTGCCCGTCCCGCCGCCGACGTCCGCCAAGCGCCGACCGGGCGCGCCGGACAGCGCGAGTCGCAGCGGAGCGAGCACCGACGGGCTGGCCGCGCGCGTGCGGTCATACGTCTGCGCCTGCGTGGAGTAGTCGGGTAGGAGGCTCGCGGCCATGGGTGAAGCTTGCCACGCCATAGCCAATCTTCCGTCCTGACCAGGGTCATCTGAGACCACGAACGAGCTTCCACTCCGAACGCATCAGGGGTCCGCATCGGTTGGCATCCTCGACGGATGGACGCAACTGAGCACCCCGGCTACCGTGACCGCGAAGAGTCGCGCTTCCAGCAGGCGCGCGGCCTCTCACCCGAGGCCACGTGGCAAGCCCTCGCGGACGAGCTTGCCCGTGTTCTGGACGATGCACAGCGGGCGTTCTGGCGCAAGCCGCTACGGCTGGACCCCGAGCGCATCCGCTGGTGGCACGGAGCCATCTTCGGCCGCCATTTCCCCCACGACGGCGGGCACTTCCGCAAAGAGCTGGCGTTCTTCGGCGTGTTGATGCCGGACGGCGGGATGAGACAACTCGAGGGGGCCGCACCCCAGACGATCCGTCAGGAACTCGCCGCCGTATGCGCATCGTTCAACAGTCGCATTGACACCTTCAACGACGTGGACACGCTGAGCATCCTCGACCGGACGCGGGCGGCGGCGGCTCTATATGCGGGCATCCTGCGAGTCCATCCATTCGTGGACGGCAACCATCGGGTGAGCTTCGTCGCCCTCTCGGCTGTGTTGTGGTCGTTGGGGCTGTCGAACGTCGAGTTTGAGGAGGACGCCGATATGCTGGCCCACGACGATGCGCTGACACCTGCCCTCTTGTCCAAGGAGGGGAGCACCGAGCCCTTTACGCGACTTCTGGCCGAACTTATCGAACGCTCGAACGCACCGGGAACATGAGCTAGGCTGAAAGAATGGAAAACGGCTTTCCAAAGCTTGACCGTGCACACACGGTCCGTAAAGGTCGCCTAGTCGAGACCACGCCGGAGGTCAATCGCGAAGTCGCTGAAAGCGCGATGCTCCTCTCTCAGGGCGCCCGCCGCGCGATCGAGATGATGCGCGAGGCCCGTGAGGCCGGCAACGGCGCCACCGCCCCGGCGGCGCCGGCCCCCGGGACTGCAGCCAAAGCCTGAACGGGCCTGGTCGAGCTCTGCCGGCGTAAACCTCAGCGCCCGGGTGCAGTAACAGGCCGTTCTCCGCGTCAGCTGGAGCTGCCGTCAGACTGGTGCTCGAGTGGTCCGAGCGACGCCCCAACCGAACGTGCCCGGCCGGGGGATCGTCGCCTCCTACGGGGCGCGGTTCTGGCTGCTGGTTGTCCTCATCGGGTTGGCGGCCGGCCTGGGAGGCGCAGCGCTGATGGAGCTGCTGCGCGCGGTGCAGCACCTCGCCTGGTCATACCATTCGGGGGACTTCCTGAGCGGGGTGCAGCACACCTCCTCGACGCGGCGCGTGCTCGTCCTGCTGATCGGCGGCGTCGTTGCGGGAGCGGGCGCGATGCTGCTTGCCAACCGCGGTGCGGGCGAGGTATCCGACGCGATCTGGCTGCGTGACGCGCGCGTGCCGTTTCGCGCGAGCATCGCCCGCGGGGTGCACTCCATCCTGATCGTCGCGCTGGGCGCCTCGCTCGGGCGGGAGGCGGCGCCGCAGCAGGCCGGCGCCGCGTTCGCGAGCGCGCTCAGCGAGTGGGCGCGGCTGCCCGACTGGCAGCGGCGCCTGCTGGTCGCCTGCGGAGCCGGCGCCGGTCTGGCGGCCGTCTACAACGTGCCGCTCGGCGGCGCGCTGTTCGCGCTGGAGGTCCTGCTCGGGACGCTGACGCTGCCGCTGGTGCTGCCCGCGCTGGCGACGTCGCTGATCGCGACCGCCGTCGCCTGGATCGCGCTGCCGAGCCGACCGACCTACACGATCCCGACCTACCACATCCACGCCTCGCTGGTCGTGTGGGCGCTCCTCGTCGGCCCGATCGCCGGCCTGGCGGCCATCGCATACATCCGCTTGATCGCACGCGCGCACGCGATCAAGCCGACCGGATGGCTGGGCCTCGCAGCTCCGATCGTGGTCTTCACCTCGCTAGGCGCCGTCGCGATCGCCTACCCGCAGCTGCTGGGCAACGGCAGGGACGTGGTGCAGCTCGCGCTCGTCGGGCGCCTCAGCGTGGCGCTGCTCGCGATCCTGCTCGTGCTCAAGCCGATCGCCACCGCCGCGTGTCTCGGCAGCGGCGCGCCGGGGGGGCTGTTCACCCCGACGCTCACCTTCGGCGTGCTTCTGGGAGGCCTGCTCGGCGAGGCATGGACGCAGCTCTGGCCCGGCGCCCCGCTCGGCAGCTACGCGATCATCGGCGGAGCCGCCGTGCTCGGCGCCTCGATGCAGGGACCGCTCGCCGCGGTCGTGCTGCTGCTCGAGCTCACCCACCACGCGGACTCGCTGATGGTGCCGGTCCTGCTGGCGATCGTCGAGGCGACCGTGCTCACTCGGCTGTTCGGAGCGCCGTCGATCTACTCCGCGCGGCTGGGCTCCCGGGCTCCTAGCCCATAACCTGAGCAAATGATCAAAGACCGACGCCTGATCCTGGCGGCCACGGTTGGGCTCGCGCTGATCCTCGCCGCGGGCATTTCGGACTTCCTCGTCGGCTCCTTCTGGGAGCGACATGGAATGCTGACCTCGCTGGTGGCCAACCTGCTCGTGGTGGGCGTGACCGTGGCCGTGATCAACCAGGTGGTCGACCGGCGCGACCGGCGCCGCTGGAACCTGCTCGCCCAGACGGTCCTGTTCGCGCTGATCCAGAGCGCACGGGCGACGTGGACGGGGATGCTCGACGTGCTCGAAGTCACCCACGTGCAGAGCGGCTCGGTGCAGTCCGTGATCGACGCCAAGGAAGTCGCGCTGGACACCGCGCGTCTCGCGCGGGCGGCCGACGAGCTGCTGGGAGACGAGCAGCGCCGTGCACGGCTGCAGGCGGCGAGCGCCGCCCTCGGAAGCCACGCGTCGGACGTGATCGCCAAATGGGCTCCCGTGATGGTCGGCGCGAGACCGTACGCGCAGGTGCTCGATCGTCACGCGGAGCTGGCCGCGCGCCTGGTGTGGTTGAGCGACGTGCTCGCGTACAACGAGCCGCCGGACGGCCAGAGCGCGCGCGAGCGCGCGCTCACCCGCAGCAGCGTCGCCAGCGAGCACGCCGAGCAGCTCGGCAGCGACGAGTGGCTGCACGACCAGATCCTGGCGGTGGTCACGCTGGCGACCGAGCTCGACTACGAGTCCCGCGAGCACGCGTACGCGATCGTGCCGCTCAGCTGGTGGGCGCAGCGCACGGCGGGGCTCGCGGGGAACGAGTCGCCACCGCCGCCGCTGAGCAAGGACCCGCCGGGGTAGACGGGAGCGGACGGAGTGTGCCGGCGGGGGGCCGGCCGGCAGGCGGTTTGCAGCGCTGGCTGGGAATGCGCCGAGGTGGTACTACTAAAGCCATGCCCCGCGCGATGTGGACTGGCACGATCGGCTTTGGGCTGGTGACCGTCCCGGTGAAGCTGTACAGCGCCGTGGACCGCAAGACGGTGCGCTTTCACCAGCTCTCCGCCAAGAGCGGCGTGCGCGTGGCGCAGAAGCGCGTCGACCCGTCGACCGGCGAGGAGGTCCCGTACGCGGACATCGTCAAGGGCTACGAGCTGGCACCCGACCGCTATGTGGTGATCGAGCCGGGCGAGCTGGAGGCACTCGAGCCGCAGAAGACAAAAACAATTGAGATAGAGGAGTTCGTAGATCTCTCACAGATCGATCCTGTCTTCTACGACCACCCGTATTACCTGGCGCCCGGCCCGGGCGGCTCCAAGCCATACCGGCTGCTGCTGGAAGCGATGCGCGAGACCGGCAAGGTGGCGATCGCGCGCGTGGTCATCCGCTCCAAGGAGCAGCTCGTCGCGGTCCGCCCGCTGGGCAATGTGCTGGGGATGGCCACGATGCTGTTCGCCGACGAAGTCCTGCCGGCGGAGCGCCTGGACGAGGTCGCGGAGGCGGCAGACGTCAAGACGACCAAGCGCGAGCTCGACATCGCCAAGCAGCTCGTCGACTCGCTCGCCGGCGACTTCAACCCTGACAGCTTCCACGACACCTACCGCCAGCAGGTGCTCGCGCTGATCGAGCGCAAGGCGCAGGGCAAGGCGATCGCCGTGCAGCCGGCGCCCGAGGAGGTGGCCGCGCCGGCGCCGGACCTGATGAGCGCGCTGAAGGCAAGCCTGGACGCGGTGCGCGCGCGCGAAGGCGCGGGTGCCGGTGCCGATGCCGGCGGCGCCAAACCGCGCAAAGCCGCCAAGAAGGCGGCGGCCAAGAAGCCGGCGGCCAAGCAGGCGGTCGCCGCGACGAAGCCTGCGGCGAAAGCCGCAGCGAAGAAGCCGGCCACCAAGCGGTAGGTGTGGAGCCCGGCCGCGCGCCGCGTTCGCCCGGGGGGATCGCCTCGCGCACCCCAGAGGATCGCCTCGTGCGCCGGTTGATGTTTGCTCTTGCGAACTCTGTATAACCATGGCTATACGGAAGTCTGAGAGCGACACTGAACGGACGGCTCGCCTGAAGCGCTACGGCGCCAAACGCGACTTCGCAGCAACGCCGGAGCCCCGCGCGGGCGGGGCGGCGGCCGCGAGCGACGCGCCACGGTTCGTGATCCACGAGCACCACGCGACGCGCCTGCACTGGGATCTGCGCTTGGAGCGCGATGGCGCGCTGGCGTCGTGGGCGGTCCCGAAGGGGTTGCCCGAGGCACCCGGCGAGAACCGCTTGGCGGTGGCGGTGGAGGACCATCCGCTGGAGTACCTGGACTTCGAGGCGGAGATCCCGAAGGGTCAGTACGGCGCGGGCTCGATCACGATCTGGGATCGCGGCACGTACGAGTGCCTGAAGTGGGAGCCGCGCAAGGTCGAGGTGGCGCTGCACGGCGAGCGCGTCGACGCCCGCTACGCGCTGTTCCCGATCGACAGGGAGGAGCAGCCGAAGAACTGGCTGATCCACCGCATGGACCCGCCGGCGGACCCCGACCGCGAGCCCATGCCCGCACGGATCGCACCGATGCTCGCGCGCTCGGCCTCGCTGCCGGACGACGACTCCGGCTGGGCCTTCGAGGTCAAGTGGGACGGCGTGCGCGCGATCGCGTACTCGCAGCCGGGCGAGCTGCGCGTGGAGAGCCGCAACCTCAACGACATCACAGACAGCTACCCGGAGCTGTTCGGCATGAACGCGGCGCTGGGCTCGCACAGCGCGGTGCTCGACGGGGAGATCGTGGCGTTCGACGAGGCCGGGCGCCCCAGCTTCGCGGCGCTGCAGCGGCGCATGCACACGGCGTCGCGCACGCGGGCGCGCAAGCTCGCGCAGAGCACGCCCGTGACGTACGTGATCTTCGATCTGCTGTGGCTGGACGGGCACTCGCTGATGCGCGCGCCCTACGGCGAGCGGCGCGCGCGCCTGGCCACGCTGGCACTGAACGGCGAGAGCTGGCAGACGCCCGAGCACGTGGTCGGCGAAGGGAAGGCGCTGCTGGCGGCAGCGGCCGAGCAGCGGCTGGAGGGTGTGGTGGCAAAGCGCTTGGACTCGACGTATCAGCCGGGCGTGCGCACACGCGACTGGGTGAAGGTCAAGACGGTCGCGCGCCAGGAGCTGGTTGTGGGCGGGTGGATGGCGGGAAAGGGAAAGCGCAGGCAGAGCATCGGCGCGCTGCTGCTGGGGGTGCACGACGTGAACGGCGCGCTGCGCTACGCGGGGCGCGTGGGCAGCGGCTTCAGCGAGGAGGATCTGCGCCGCCTGTCGGCGATGCTCGCCCCGCTCGAGCGCGAGAGCTCGCCGTTCACAACCGGCGAGCGACCGCCGCGCGAGGCGATCTTCTGCGAGCCGCTGGTGGTGGTCGAGGTGGAGTTCACGGCATGGACGAGCGCCGGCAGCCTGCGCCACCCGGTGTACGTGGGCGTGCGCGAGGACAAGCCGGCGGAGCAGGTGGTGCGTGAGGACGCCGCCTTCGACGCGCTCGAGGATCGGCCGCCCGGCGCTGCCGCCGATGAGCAGCCCGGCGAGGCGCTGGGCGCGCTGTCGATACGTCGGCGCGGCGCCGCGGCGGCAGCGACGGCGGCTGAGACGACGGTCGACGGACGCGAGCTGAAGCTGTCGAACCTGGACAAGGTGCTGTACCCGCAGACGGGCTTCACGAAGGGCGACGTGATCGCGTACTACTCGCAGATCGCGCCGGTGCTGCTCGCCCACCTGGCGGACCGGCCGCTGACGGTCACTCGCTGGCCGGACGGCGTGCATGCGAAGTCGTTCTTCCAGAAGCAGGCGCCGGCGCATCGCCCCGAGTGGGTGCGCACGGCGACGGTGGCAACCGCCAGCACCCTGAAGGGCACACCCCCTTCGGGGGCGCACCCTGAAGGGCACAGGCAGGCAGGCAAGCCGATCGACTACACGCTCGCGAACGACCTGCCGACGCTCGTGTGGCTGGCGAACCTGGCGGCGATCGAGCTGCACGTCCCGCTCGCCCGAGCGGGCGCGATCGAGTGCCCCACGGCGATCGTGTTCGACCTCGACCCTGGCGCACCGGCAAGCATCGTCGAGTGCTGCCACGTGGGGCTGCAGCTGCAGGGGATGTTCGAGCATCTCGGCCTGCAGAGCTTCGCCAAGACATCCGGCTCCAAGGGGCTGCAGGTGTACCTGCCACTCAACGACGAGCGCGTCACCTACGAGCGCACGAAGCCGTTCGCCAAGGCGGTCGCGGAGCTGCTGGAGAGCGCCGAACCCGACCTGGTGGTCTCGCGCATGACCAAGGCACGCCGCACGGGCAAGGTGCTGATCGACTGGAGCCAGAACGATGCCAGGAAGACGACCGTGTGCGCGTACTCGCTGCGCGCAACCGAGCGCCCCACCGTATCCACACCGCTGGATTGGGACGAGGTTCGCGCGGCCCGCGACTCCGAGGATCCCGCCGGTCTCGGGTTCGACGCCGGAGAGGTGCTCGAGCGCGTGGCTGAGCGCGGCGACCTGTTCGCGCCGGTGCTGTCGCTGGTGCAGGAGCTGCCGAAGTAGCTACTCGAACCCCGGCGCGCTCCACCCGGGCATCACGTCGGGCAGGCCGTCGCTGACGCGGTCGGGGAAGTGCGCCGGGCGCTTCTCCAGAAACGCGGTGACGCCCTCGACCGCGTCCGCGGACTGTCCGCGGGCGACCATGCCGCGCGAGTCCGCGCGGTGGGCGAGCATCGGATGCTCGGCGCCGAGCATCGTCCACATCAGCCGCCGCGCGAGCGCCACCGACACCGGCGCGGTGTTCTCGGCGATCTCGCGCGCGAGCGCGCGCGCCGCGTCGAGCAGCTCCTCCTTCGGGTGCACGCTGCGCACGAGCCCGCCCTCCAGCGCCTCCTGCGCGGAGAACACGCGGCCGGTGGCCACCCACTCCATCGCGCGGCTGATGCCCACCACGCGTGGCAGGAACCAGCTCGAGCACGCCTCCGGGATGATGCCGCGGCGCGCGAACACGAAGCCCATGCGCGCGTCCTCAGCCGCCAGGCGCACGTCCATCGGCAGCGTCATCGTCGCCCCCACTCCCACCGCCGGCCCGTTGATCGCCGCTATCACCGGCTTGGTCGACTCGAAGATCCGCAGCGTGAACTCGCCGCCGTTGTCGCGCGGCGGTCCAGCGCTCTCGCGCTTGCGGTAGTCGAACGTGTCGCCGCCGCCCGCCAGGTCCGCGCCCGCGCAGAAGCCGCGACCGGCTCCCGTGACGATGATCGCGCGAACCTCGTCGTCGGCGTCCGCCTCGTCGAACGCCGTCCGCAACTCCAGGCCCATCCGCGCCGTCCACGCGTTGAGCCGCTCGGGGCGGTTCAACGTGATCGTCAGCACGCTGTCGGCCACCTCGGTGGTGATCTGCTCGAAGTCCATGCTCGCCGCCGGCATCATAGGTCAGCTGCCGCCAGCGGTCATCGCCGCGCAAGCTCTCGGGCGCTCAGCTGGCGCTCGTACGGCCCGTGCCCGGTCAGGCACGTGGCGCCACAGCGCGCGGCCAGCGCGAGCGCGTCGTCGAGGCCGACACCGGCGCCGAGGGCGTACGTGAGGCCCGCCGCGAACGAGTCGCCGCAGCCGTAGGAGTCGACCAGCGCGCCGGGCGGCTCAGCGGCGGCCCACCTGCCGGCCTCACCGCCGCGAGTCCGGTAGCGCCCCCCGCGCTCGCCCTCCGTCCACACCACCAGCTCAGCCTCCTCGAGCGCCGGCGTGGCCGCGCGCAGCTCGATCTCGTCATCGCCGCTCAGCACCAGCGCGTCCACACGCACGCCGTGGCCGAGGGCGTCGCCGGCGCGCGGGCTTGCGACGAGCACGCGCGCCGCCTCGCGCGCGGCGCGCAGCGCAGCCTCGTCCCCCGCCGTGAAGTACACCGCATCGATCTCCTCCAGCGCGTCCCACACGACCCGATGGTCGCCTCCCAGCGGCTCCAGCCGTGGCCCGAACGTAGTGATCGTGCGCTCGCCCGCGTCATCCACCAGGGTCACGGCCCGGCGGGTGGGGCAATCGAGCAACGACGCGCGGACATCGACGTCCAGCTCGTTCAGCCGCGACACCGACCGCCGGCCGTGCTCGTCCTCGCCCAGCGCCGTCAGCAGCAGCGCCTCGCCCGACAGGCGCGCCAGCTGCACCGCCGCCACCGCGCCCCCACCCGCAGGCTCCTCGAAAGGGTCGTGCGCGTGAACCACCTCGCCCGCACACGGCACGTGGGGCACGCGCGCGAACTGCACCCACTCCACATGGCCCACCACCGCCACCCTCGGCCGCTTCCAAAGCACGCGCGGCAGTCTCACACACACTCCCATCGACGGCCTCAGCGACGCTGCACGCCCCTCCTGAGCCCAAGACATAGGATGCCCCCGCGATGACATCCCTGGTGCTCGTCGAGCAACCCGCCCCGCACGTCGTGCAGCTCGCGCTCAACCGCCCCGATCAGCTCAACGCGATGACCGCCGAGCTGTGCGAGGCGATGCACGAGCAGCTGCGCAGGATCACCCTGGAGCGTTCCTGCCGCGCCGTGATCCTGACCGGGGCCGGACGCGGCTTCTGCGCCGGCGTGGACCTCCGTGGCTACGGCGCCGCGCCCGCAAGCAACGAAAGCGATCTGCCCCGCGATCGCCTCGACAACCAGGAGCACATGTCCAAGCTCGTGCTCGGCCTGCGCGCCCTGCCGCAGCCCGTGATCGCCGCCGTCAACGGCCCCGCCGCCGGCCTCGGGCTCGCGCTCAGCCTCGGCTGCGACATCCGCTACGCCAGCGCCAAGGCCGTGTTCCGCGCCGCGTTCATCAACATCGGCCTGTCCAACTGCGACATGGGCACCAGCTGGCTGCTGCCCCGCCTGATCGGCGCCTCGCGCGCGCACGAGCTGATGCTCACCGGGCGCAGGTTCGACGCCGAGGAGGCGCTGCGCATCGGCCTCCTCGCCGACGTCGTCGACGAGGACAAGCTGCTCGAGCGCGCCGTCAACGCCGCCGAGCAGATCGCCGCGCTCGCGCCCTGGGGCGTGCGCCTGACCAAGCGTGGAATGTGGAGCGCGCTGGAGATCCCCTCCCAGCAGGCAGCCGTCGAGTTCGAGGACCGTCAGCAGATCATGGCGACGTTCAGCAAGGGCGTCCCCGAGGCCGCCGGCGCGTTCCTCGAGAAGCGTTCCGCGAGCTTCGACGACTAGCGACACGCGAGCCCCAGCAGCTCATGAGCGACCTGTTCGACGTCACCGGCAAGACCGCGCTCGTCACCGGTGGCTCTCGCGGCATCGGCCGGATGATCGCCGATGGCCTCGTGCGGGCCGGCGCGCACGTGATCGTGTCCTCACGCAAGAGCGCCAACGTCCAAGCTGCCGCGCACGAGCTCGCCGCGCTGGGCGACTGCCACGCGATCGCCGCCGACATCTCCACGCCCGACGGAGCGCACGCACTCGCCGCCGCGACCCGGGAGAGATTCCCCTCGCTGGACATCCTCGTCAACAACGCCGGCGCCGTCTGGGGCGCTCCGCTCGAGGAGTTCCCCGTGGCCGGCTGGGAGAAGATCCTGAGCACCAACGTCGAGGGCGTCTTTCACCTCACCGTCGCGCTGCTGCCCGAGTTGCGCGCCGCCGCCAGTGCGGAGGACCCCGCGCGGGTCATCAACATCGGCTCCATCGACGGGCTGCGCACGCCCTCGCTCGAGAACTACAGCTACAGCGCCAGCAAGGCTGTTGTTCCATTTGGTTGCACCGCTAGACATCGGCCCGCCCGCATAGCTCCGCGACGCTCGCGCCGAGGCCATCGCCGATCTTCACCAAGGTGTCGAGCGTCACGTTGAACTCGCCGCGCTCGATCGCGCCGTAGTAGGAGCGGTCGATCCCGATGTGCCGGGCGGCCGACTCCTGCGTGTAGCCCCGCTGCTCGCGCCTGGACCGGATGGCCCTGGCGAGCTTGCGGTTGGCGGCTGATTTCTTCGACGGCATCAGGGCATCGCCCCGAGCAGCAGTTCGCAGGTGGTCGCGCGCATCGTCGCGCGCTCGCGCTCCGTCTCGTCCCCCGTGGCTTCCATCATGTCGCGCTCGGTCGCCAGGTAGTCGCGCAGCGCCTTCAACACCAGCGAACGCCGTTTGTGACCGATCCACAGTTCGATGGGCGTCTCCGGGTCGTGTGCGGAGGCACCCACCTGATTCACGAGGCTTCGCGCCTGGTCGAGCGCGTCGAGCGCACGCGGCAGGTTCGGTCGTCCGCGTGCTTTCAGCGCGGTCAGCAGTTCTTCCGCGCGCCATGTGAACAGGTGCAGCAGCGCATCCCTCATCACGGGCACGGCCGCAGCCGGCACGCGCACCGACATCGCTCGCCCGGCCCTGTCGATGCCGTAGAGCCATGAGAGGATCTGATCGACGCGGCTGCGCGAGATCTTCAGCGCGTGTCCGATTTCGGTATACGACTGCTTCTCCAGCAGCCGCAGGCGCACGACCTCCACATTGCGGTCCCACAGGTCCGCGTCACCTTTACGGCCGGTGAACCCTAGACCTTCCTTCCCCCGCACGACCGCGAACTCGTAGGTCGCCTCCTCTCCGATGCGAGCGATGAGTTCATCGCCGCTCATCTTCACCAATTCACTCTCGGTCAGCCCTGCGCCCTTCATCGCATCCCGCACGATCTTCGGTAGCTTCACTGTGACAGCCTCCCCGGTCGATTTTCACACCAACCGACAATTGAATCGAGGGCGCACGGGTCTTGTTACTTCCTCTATTCTGAGCCGGTGCTCTCGTCGTGCGAGCGACGATCCCTATGCGGGCGTTGTCAATCCGACAGCTACCGATTGACTAGCCGCGAAAGGGCGCGAAAAAGGCTCCCATTTCGGGAGCCAGTTTCGCGGCTGTTGGCCGATGTCACTTCTTTGGAGCCTTGACGATCGTGCAGTCGGCCGCCGCGACGTTCTTGCGCGTCCCATCAGGCGTCGTGCCGGTGACGAACGGGATCAGCCCATCTTTGCGGTGCTTCGTCCAACGACCGACGATCGTCAGCGACGCGATGCCGGGAGCCTTCACCACCGACCCGACCTCGACCTCTTTGCCGCCCTTCCCCGTCCACGAATCCGTCAACCGCAACGGCCCGCTGCCGTTGGTGCTGCGCTTCGGGGCTTTCTTCGCGGCTTTCGCCTTCGGTGCTTTCTTCCCCGTGACTTTGGCGACGGCCTCAGCCTTCGCGCGGACCGGGTGCGTCATCCCCTTGGCGAGCGCGCCGATCTTCTCACGTGACGCCTTGCCCTGTGCGGCGACCTCGCGGTTCGCGGCCTCGGTCCTGACCTCGGAGGAGGTCGGGACCACCTTCGCGGCGCTTGTGTCAACGACCTCGCCGGGTGCTGACGGCTGGCCCTGCTTGGTGACGACTGCGTTTGACATTGTGGTTCCTTTCTCGGATTTGTACTGTGGTGCTGATTCGATAATCGACAGCGGCATCACACTTGTCAACCGAGTCAGGGGGATTCGTCACCAATCTCAACGGGCGTTCGAGTTTCTGTAATATGTGAATCTCGCGGCGACGGGAGCCCCGGACGGCTATTCCTTCACGCGAAGCGACGGATCATCTGAGATGCGGCTCTCGATGCTGAGCGGGGAGGATTACCTGGCTGGAAGAAGGTGACAGCGCAGCGGGCCGTGTGTTCCCGCTGCGCTGCCCTTTCCGCCGAACGCGAGAGCGGCGGAAGATGAGGCGGCACGGTGGACCCAGGAAAGGACCGTGCCGCCGTAGCGCGGGAACAGGAAACCGCGCCGTGATGCCGGTGGCGAATCCGGCAAGTGAAAGCTCATCGGGGCGGCTGCCCCTTCGCTACCTGTCGCCTGCGCAGTTCCTTCCCGTTCCGCAAGGCCCACGCCGCACGGGCGCGCTCGAATGCCTCGCCCGAATCGGCCCATGCGCTGTTCGCGTCCGGTGGGTAGATCTGCTGGCCGTACTCGTCGCGCGCCTCGTAAGCCTCAAGCTCATCGACGCGCGCCTCAAGGTCGGCGATGCGCTGCGCCGTCGTCTTCGACTTCGCTGCGGGTCTTTTCGCCGCTGGCTTCGATCTTTTCGCGGGACGCCTGCCGCCGCCCGTGTATGGAGGTCCCGTCAGGTCGTGGAGCTTGTCCACCCCGCTCGGCTTGATGCCGTCGAGTGTGACGAGGTTCTTAGTTGCCATCTGTGTTCTCCGTCCTGTTGATGTCGCGGGAGCGGGACTCCGCGCTGTCCTCGTCGGGTGGCATGTGCGTCAGTTCCGGGCTCGGGTCCTTCGCCCATCCGGTGCCCTTGCCCTTCGGCTTCGCTCCGGTGCCTAGCTTTTTGATCCATCGGACCACCACCGGGGCGGGAGGCGTTTCGCCTGCCTCGATCATCCGTTCGTACTCACGTTCGATGGCCGCGTCCAGCGCGGGGTACGACTTGCCGGACGGGTTATCGACGTCTTCGACCGGGACGAGCTGCGATGACGGGACCGTCGCCCTGGCCCGCTGGGTGAGCGCGTTCCACGCCTCGATGCGCGCCTCGTGGTCGAGCTGCGCCTGGCGTCTGCTCGTCGCGTTGCCCGGTTCGTCGCCTAGCTGCGCCCTCAGCCCTGCGAGGGCGTCGAGGCCCTGGACGTTGTACCGGCCGACCTGCCGGGACGTGTCATCGAGCCAGTGGACGTGCGCTTTGATCTCGGCGCGCTCGTGCAGAAGATCCTCGACCTGCGTGAGCGCGGACAGGATCGCCTCGTCGGCGTCGTCCTCGGCCTTGGCGAGCGATGCACGTATCTCGTCGCTGCGCGATGCGAGGTCGGCGTTCAGCGCCTCCCGCTCCCCGGTCAGCGCCAGGGCGACGACCTCGAAGTGCCTCTCCGCGTCGGTCAGCGCCTTCTGCGCGTCCGGCTCCGTGGGGGCCGGGGTCTTCGACCCGGCACGCAACGCCTCAGCCCCCGCCGCCAAGTCAGCAGCACGCGCTGCCTTCAGCGCCTGTGCCGCATCCTCGCGTGCCGCGCGTGCGCCCTCCCACTGCTCTTGCAGCGACTCCACTTTGGCGAGGATGTCCTCCCCGCCTACAAGGTCCGTGCGCATCACTCTCCCCTCGCTTCCCTGGCTTCGCGGAGCGCCTGACGCAGAGCGCCGCTCCCGTCCTTCGGCGCGGGCGCGTGCGCTCCCGGTGTGTGCCCGCCGCCCCGTGAGCCCTGGTCGATGCCAGCAGCGCGTGCCGCGTTCGGCGGGGGACTCGGCTCCCGCGCGTCGAGCTCGGCCTGGCGCTGCTCGAACTCCTGCTCCCGCTGCTCGAAGCCCTGCATCACGCGCACTCCGTCGCGCTCTTCCAGCGTCGGGCGACCTCGGCGGATCATGTCGTTGAGCGCGTCCTGGCCCTCCCTGAGCGCCTTGGGTGCCCTCCGCCTGGCCGCGCGGTCTTGGAACGACTCGATGGGGAACGTCATCGACTGATGTTGTCGCCGGCGTTGTACCCCGACCGCGGCTGGCCGTGGACGGTGCCGCGAGCGGCGTCCTGGCGTGCGCGCCCTGACTCCGGTGGGTTCTTGTCCTCGGTGCCGACGCCGGTCATGGTGACTGAGCGTCCGCGCGTCGTGACCGCCGACTTCATGGGGATCGCCGTGCGATTACTTGTGCCGACTGTTCTTGCGCGCTTGTCGGTCAATTTCGTGCCGACTCGGGCACCCGGCCCGGCTTCGGACTTACCTTCTGGGTTACGCTGCGTTGCCATTCGTTGTCCCTCCTGGGTCTCTTGCCTTTGGCAAGATTTTATCCCGTGTCACACTTTCACTGTGACGGATTCACCCTTCGGGCCAAGTACCTTCCGCTTCGGCACGCTCCTGGCGCTCGTCTTCGAGCGCTGTGTCCCACGTGTCCATCGTCAGAATCTCGCGGAGGTCGTGCAGGTTGCCCTCGCGGTTGCGGAAGTTCCTGCTTGCTTCGATCGGCTCGACGCCCGATCGGATCGCGATGCGCTGAGCCGTCACCTTTGTCGATGCCTTCGTCGCTGCGGAGGCGACCTTGTCCTCGCGCTTCCACTGCCTACGCAGCGCATCCTCCTCGGCTTCCCGTCGCCGCTGCTTGAACTTCCGCTGTCGCTCCGCGTTCGATAGTGCCATGCTTCCTCCCTCCCGGTAACGGCGAGTAACGGCCAGCCCCTTCGGGGCTGCTTTCTGTTACCCGTTACTTATGGAACTTCTTTGGCCTCCATAGGCGCTCGCGAACTGCGGCGCCCATAGTCCCCGCCCTCCCCGTGCAGCAGGTCATCGTCATGTGCGTGCTCTCGCTCGCCTGCCGCTCTCTGCTTGTTCCAGTGCCCGGAACAAGCTGCTTGTTCCAGACCGTCGGAACAAGCGCATCAGCAAAGCAATCAAAGCGAGGCTTTGTCGAGCATCTACTTGTTCCCGTCCGCCGGAACAACCTGTGCTGCGCGCTTGTTCCCGTTCGGCCAACCCCCTGAGAGGGTTGGCAACGGACGGACCAGACGGTTGACGCGGGACCATCAAGGCTCCAGGCCGAATTGACCGTCGTCGTGTTCGATGATTCCTGAGTCTGGGTCCTGTGCCCACTCGGGTAGCAGCTTGAAGATGGTCGTCTTCCTGATCTTGACCCCACGATCTTTTGCCGCCAGATAGATCGCGTTCTTGGACTGCCTCTCCGGCGTCATCACGCCGACGACGCTTTGCAACAGCTTCGCCGGGCCGTCGTCAGCGACGATGGACCCGTAGGTGCCAGCGCCCGCCGCCAGCGACAGGTCCACGAACTCGTCGCCGTCACGGTGCCGCGTCCGGTGCAGCCGGATCGTGCCGAGCTTCGTAGGCGAGCACGTCTGCCCTCCCGTGACCCGGTACGCGAGTTCAAACAGATCCTCCTTCGAGGATGCGCCGCGGGGCCTGCCGGTCGCGCTGTGACCGGTGTTGTCCAGCGCGAGCACAGCCGCCCCTGCACCTACCAGGGGGTCGATGTACGTTGTTACGAACTGCTGTACGTGCGCGGGTTCCGACTCGTTCAGTCCCAGCCTGCCGAGGATGCGCGGCAGCGAGTCGATCACAAGCAGGTCGGTCCCCGCGCCGAACCTGCTGCGCGCCTCATCCATCACCACGGGGTCCTTGAGCATGGCGAAGTCGAAGCGATCCGCATAGCTGAGTTCCATCTTCACCTGCTCGCGCAGGTCAGCGGGCCGATCATTGAGGATCGAGTCGAGTCGCTCGGCTGTGCGAAGGCGACCGTTCTCCATGTCGATGTAGGTGACGCTTCCACCGGCTGCTACCACGTCCACGCTTGCTACGAGCGCAGCCATCGACTTACCCTCACCCTTCGCTCCGAACCACAGCGCGCGGCTGCCCGGACGCATGAATCCCGTCATCCCATCCACCCACGGACGAGGGCTCGACGTATCTATCTTGCTCAGGTCGGTGAACGTCGCCTGTAGCTTCTCGAACGCCTCATCGGGCGTCAGTTCTTCATCGTGTTCATGTGCCACTGGTCGTGCTCCTTGTGAGGGTACGAAGTCATCATTCGATTCGACGGTATCCCGGTGCCCGCTTCACACATGAATGAGGCGCCGCCCCGACTGGTGGGCGGCGCCTCTGAATGATGGTCCCGGAAGGAACACAGTCGGGCGGCCGACGAACTGACCCTTGTCATTGATCCGGGCCTGCGCTCAACGATCAATCCATCGCAGTAGAACTGTATCCCGCCGGGAACTTCGGATGTCAACGTCATCTCCTTGTGGTGAAAGTGTGGGCGGCCGAGCCGGAGCCCGACCGCCCGCGTACGTCAGCCGACAACCGGCGGTGTCACGGACTCGCGCAGCAGGTCCGCGACCTGCTTCGCCTTGCCCGCGACCGCTTCCGCGAGCGCGGCGTCGCGCATCGCTTGTGCGACCACTGCTGGGTTTGTGCTCTCATCCAGCGCTTGCGCGCTGTCGAGGGTCTGCATCAGCATGTCATCGACCGCTTCGAGTTTCGGCCGAATGTGCACAGCTTCCATCTTGCGTCCTTCCGTTCAGCCCGAAGCAGATCGACGGCATCCGCCTCCCACTTCGGGAGTTGATTAGGGATGCCGCTCTATGTGTCGGATTGAGGGCTTGTCGCCCCCGCCCGCAGACAAGCCGGACTCTGGAGTTGATCGGACCCGTGGTGTTCGTCCCGACCCAGCCAAAACTATGGCACAGCCGGGGCGATCCCGCAAACGCTGCCGACCGGCAGGCCGTTGGCGATCGTCAGGCCGTGCTCTCGCGCCCTCTCGCGTGATCCTGGCGCGAGCGTGATCGAATAGCTGCTAGACGGCGATCATCGGCGCAGAGAGCGCGTGTCGGGGGGTCACGACGGCGGCTCCCATCCAGTTTCGTGGTATGTGCCCTTCGGACCGCGGAACGTGCCGTGATCTTCGAGGGCGACGTAGGTTTCGCCGACAGGACCGTTTTCCCGGACGGGGCCTCCATCTTCGTTGTCCACGACGAGTTGCCCGCTGCAGCGGTTGTCACGGCACGACACAGCGAGCTTGGCGGGTCGCCACGACGAGTACCTGCCTTCTCGGGTTTCCACTTCTTCGAGGTAGACCAGCCCACTTGCAGGGTCGCCGGCGTCTTTGTAGGACACTTCGCTGCGGCGTTCAGCGAACAGGCGCTTCGTCATCCGCTGGCGGGCGACTCCCGTGTTGTTCGCCTTCGCAGTCGCCGGTGCCAGGACGGCGACTGCAATAGCGCCTACGACGACAACTGTCTTCATGCGGCACAGCCTACCGCACCTCTACAGGGGCACCATCTCGACGACAAGCACCGCCGGATGCTTGCTGCCTCCAGTTAGACGAAGGTCCCGTCGGCGGTCGGTTCGGAGAGCAACCACTCCAACTCGTCCGCGAGTAGCGCAGGGATGATGCGGACCCCGCCGTCCTCGTGGAACAAGGCGAGGGCTTCGTAGCCTTCCCGCAGCGCTGCGTTGAGCAGACGAACGTCGTCGCCCGCCTCCGCGATCCGTTCCCGCAGCGAACGGGCCGCTGCTTTGGGGTCGGGGGCTGCCTCGTCGTTCAGCGCGTCGAGCGCGGCGTCCGCACGCGCGCGCTCGCGCTTGGCATCGGCACGCTTGACCATCGCGGCGTCCTTGAGCAAATCCCGTTCGTCATCGTCGGTGGCGTCCGCGAATTCCTGCGTCGCCCGCTTGGCGGCGCGCTCGGCGTCCTGCGCCGCTTCGGCAGCCTCCGCAGCGATCCGCTCCAGCTTCTCGCGCTCCGCGCGCTGGCCGCTTTCGAGCTGCGCCCTGAGAGCGTCGTCGTCTTCGAGCATCCACTCGATGCGGGAGAGCATCGTGGCATCGACGGCCTCTGCCTCCCACGGGCGCGCAGGGCACCAGTTCGGGCTGTCTTTGTGGTGGTAGCGATGGCTGCTACAGACGTACAGCCGCCGACGTGTGCCGTCCTTGCGCGGTCGCGTGCCCGACGCCGCCTGAACCGGAGCGCCGCACAGGCCGCACCGGGCAATGCCAGCCAGCAGCCTCGGGTGCCTCGGCGGACGCCCGCCGCCGTGCTTGGGCGCGCGCCCACCGCGCTCGGCTTTGCGACGCCAGAACGCCTCGGGGTCGATGTAGCCCTCCCATTCTGCGTTGTGGACCTCGCCGTGCAGCACCTGCTGGCCCGCCTGGGTGGGGCTGTTGAGGATGCGCCTGACCCGCGTGACGCTGAATCGCTGTGGCTCCAGGTTCCTGCGTGACGGGCGTGTCATCCAGCCGCGCCGGTCAAGCTCCAGCGAGATTGCCCGTGCTGACCGACCTTCGAGATCCAGTCGCCAGATCAGCTCGAACTTCTCGCCGTCCTCGGGGTGCTTCTCGATCCACCGCGTGGTGCCGCCGTCGTCCTTCTTGATCACGAAGCCTTCGGGCGGGGCGCTACCTCGCCACTCTCCACGCTCGACGGTGCGGGCGATCCCCTTCTTCACGGACTCGCTCCGCTTGGCGCTTTCCTGGTTGCCGCTCATGCCCGCGATGCCACCGAGGATCAGCTTCATGTTCGGATCGGTGGTGTCGGGGAAGGCGGCAGGATCGAGGACGCTGATCAGCGTCACGTCGTGCTTGATCGCCCACACCACCACCTCCGACAGGTGTTGCGCTTTCACGACGTCGCCGCGTGCGAGGCGGTCGGAGCGTTGGACGATCAGCGCGCACGGCGCAAGCCGCTCGCATTCGGCCATCGCTTTGAGCAGCCCGTCGCCTCGGTTCCCGTGGTAGGCGGATTTGTCCTCGTCGTGGAACTCGGCCGCCACCGGCATCTTGCGTCCCTTTGCCTCGGCGCGTCCGTCCTTGAGTTGGTCGGGGATCGAGCCCTTCTTGTCCTTCGTGCTCTTGGCTGCGTAGAGGACGGCGGGGATCATCGGACGGATTTTATCGAAATGCAACAACAGCCAAGGCAGCGGTCCACATGCTGACCCGCCACCTGGCCAAGCGCTTGGCGAGCGAGCACATCACGGTCAACGCGATCGCGCCAGGGCCATTCGAGAGCAAAATGATGGCCTGGGTGCTCGATAACCCCGAGACGCGGGCGGCGATCGAGCAAGGGGTGCCGTTGGGACGCGTCGGAGAACCAGACGACGTGGCGGGCCTGACCCTGTTCCTCGCGTCGCGAGCGGGCGCGTACGTGACTGGCACGGTGATCCCACTCGACGGCGGGATAACCGGCTGCGGCTAGGAGATCCGGCCACCGCCAGACATCGTGTGCGAACATCGCACGATGACAAGCGCGTGAAGCTCGCGCTAGTCGCCTAGCGGCCACGGGCTGGCGGCGGGCTCCCAAGCCTCGGGCTCCATGTCCGCGTAAGCCTCGTCCGGCACATCGGTCGTGCGCGACACGGAGGCGTCGTAGTTCGCGGCCAGCTCGTTGACCGGGTAATGGCACTCGTCCACCCGGCGCGAGCCGATCATTAGGACAGCGCATGGACCGTCGCCAGCACCGACAAACACATGTGCCACCCCTGCGGGACAGTGGAAGACATCCCATTGCCTCAGCGGGTGCTCCTCCCCTTCGATGACTGCGATGCACTCACCGTGAAGCACTAGGAAATCCTCCTGCACAGCCTCGGAGTGATACCGGCAGTTCGGTTGCCCGGGCTGCATGACCTGGACGTTGACGCCGGTGTCTGGCCAGGGTGCGTCCTCCGGCTCCCAATCGATCTGCGTGGCCCTGCGCGGGTGGCTGCGGGCGGGCGCGTCGGCCAGGTTGACGATCACCGCTCTATCCACCCGAGAGACGATACCGGCCCCGAGTGGCGGACGGTTATCTGCGGTGCAACCAAATGCAACAACAGCCAAGGCCGCCGTGCACATGCTCACACGTCACCTCGCCAAGCGCCTCGCCTCCGAGCACATCACCGTCAACGCGATCGCACCCGGGCCGTTCGAGAGCAAGATGATGGCCTGGGCGCTCCAGAACCCGAGCTGCGCTCAGCCGTCGAGCAGGAAGTGCCGCTCGGGCGGATCGGGCGCCCGGACGACGTCGCCGGCCTCACCCTGTTCTCGCCTCGCGCGCCGGCGCGTACATGACCGGAGCCGTCATCCCGCTCGACGGCGGCATCACCGGCTGCGGCTCAGCTCGGGCTTGACCGGCGCCCCGCGCGACTACCGCGCGCTGCCCGACTACCGCGTCCTGTGCGGCTACGGCGCCTTGGCGAAATACCTGTGGCCGGCCTTCACGAGGAACTTGCGGTGGGTGATGAGGTTGGTCACCTCCACGCTGTCGGTCGCCACGAAGATCACCGTGCCGTCGCACAGATCCTCCGTCAGCCAGCGAGTGCCCAGAACCGCTCCACTGGCGTAGCTGCCCTTGGTCGAGTAGCTGCCGTGACCTTCAGCCCACAGTTTGCGCACCACGTGCTTGCCCGACGCGTGCTTGGAGCTCGTCCGCGCCATGTGCGCGCGCTCCCGCACCGTCGGGCAGGTCACGAAGTCGCCGCCCACGAGCCTCGCCAGCACGACGCCATGGCGACCCTGCGTGATCTGGAACTCGCCCGCGTAGAACGTGATCGTCTGGAGGCTCCCGTGCGGACCCACCGTCGTCAGCGTCACCCTGCCGTGGGTCGCGTTCACGATCGTCCCGAACGGCACCTGGGTGATACCCGTGAGCACCACGAACTTTTTGGATCCGGGAAATTTCACGAGGATCTTGCCCAAAACCGGCGTCAGGTTGCCCGTCGCCCCGAACACCGGGGGCGCCACGACCACCTGATTGGACAGAACGCCTGAGTTGGCGTTCGGATTGCCTCCTCCTCCTCCTCCGCCTCCGCCGCCGCCGCCGCCGCCGCCGCCGAGGGGCACGATCAGCACGATCGGCGGGAGTTCGTACGTGTACGTCGGTCCACCCGTCGACACGCCGTTCGCGTCGCTCACCGCCACCTTCGCCGCGCCAGCTTCATGTGCGGGGGTCACCGCCGTCAGTTCTTCCGTCGAGATCACGTCCACCTTGCTCGCCACGCTGCCACCGATCTCCACCGCCGTCGCGCCCACGCCCTTCACGAACCCGCTCCCCTTGATCGTCACCGGCGTGCCACCTTCGTCGGAGCCGGATTCCGGGGAGATGCTCGACACCGCCGGCGGCGGAACGTATTCATACGTCGGCCCGCCCGTCGATCCGCCGTTCGCGTCGCTCACCACCACTTCAGCCGGGCCAACTTCATGCCCGGAGGTCACCGCCGTCAGTTCTTCCGTCGAGATCACGTCCACCTTGCTCGCCACGCTGCCACCGATCTCCACCGCCGTCGCGCCCGGCCCTTCCACGAAACCGCTCCCCCTGATCGTCACCGGCGTGCCACCAGCGCTCGAGCCGAATTCCGGCGTGATGCTCGCCACCGCCGGCGGCGGAACGTATTCATACGTCGGCCCGCCCGTCGATCCGCCGTTCGCGTCGCTCACCACCACTTCAGCCGGGCCAACTTCATGCCCGGAGGTCACCGCCGTCAGTTCTTCCGTCGAGATCACGTCCACCTTGCTCGCCACGCTGCCACCGATCTCCACCGCCGTCGCGCCCGGCCCTTCCACGAAACCGCTCCCCCTGATCGTCACCGGCGTGCCACCAGCGCTCGAGCCGAATCCCGGCGTGATGCTCGACACCGCCGGCGGCAGGACATATTCGTAGGTGGTTGTGCCCGTCGACACACCGTTCCCGTCCTTCACCACCACCCCCACCACACCCACTTCATGCGCGGGCGTAACAGCCGTCAGTTCCGTGCCTCCCGTGTCGGGGACCACGTCCACCGCGCTCGCCGCCACACCGCCGATCACCACTTCCGTTTCGTTCGGGCCTTCCCTGAACCCACTCCCCACGATCCTCACCGACGTGCCACCCGCGCTCGAACCGAATCCCGGACTGATGCTCGCCACCGTCGGCGGCGGAACATATTCGTAGGTAATCGCGCCCGTCGATTCGCCGTTCGCGTCCTTCACCACCACTTCAGCCGGGCCAACTTCATGTTCGGAGGTGACCGCCGTCAGCTCCGTTTCAGACAGCACGTCCACCGCCTGCGCCGCCGCACCGCCGATCTCGACCGTCGCGCCGCTCACAAACCCGCTTCCCACGATCCTCACCGGCGTGCCGCCCGCGCTCGAACCGAATTCCGGGCTGATGGCGGACACCGTCGGGGGTGGCACCACGGTGTTAGCGAACGCCCACGCCGCACCCGACTTGGCTTCGTCGAACGGGCCACCGATCAGGGCCGTGCCCCCTTCGGAAGACAGCGCCACCGCGGCGCCGAACCAGTCTTTTTCCCCTTCTTCCACTCCAGCGAGCTTCGCGCCCTGCTGTTCCCAGGTCGTGCCGGCGCGAGTGAACAGCCACGCGGCCCCCACGTGAGCGCCGTCGCGCGGACCACCGACCAGCGCCACCTCGCCGTCCGTGGAGAGCGCGACGCTGGAGCCGAATTCCCCTTCGCCGCTCTCTTCGCCGCCCTTGAGCTCTGTGCCCGGCTGTTCCCAGGTCGTGCCCGTGCGCGTGAACACCCACGCGGCTCCCACGCCGCCGCTGTCCGAGCGGGCGCCGATCAGCGCTGTGTTCCCGAACGCCGACAGCGCCACGCCGGAGCCGAAGCGTCCTTCGCCGATCTCCTGTTCGCCTCCCGTGAGCTTCACGCCCGGCTGTTCCCAGGTCGTGCCCGAGCGCGTGAACACCCAAGCCGCCCCGCGGCTCCCGTTCTCGTTCGGAGCGCCCACCAGCGCCGTGCTGCCGTCCGCGGACAGCGCCACGCTTCGGCCGAAATAGGCGATGCCCGCGTGTTCTTCGCCGTTCGTGAGCTTCGTGCTCTGCTGCGTCCACGTGCTGCCCGAGCGGACGAACACCCACGCCGCCCCCTGGTCGGCGCGAGCGGCGTTCGCCCCGATCAGCGCCGTTTCACCGTCCGCCGACAGGGCGACGCTCCGGCCGAACGCGCCGTCGCCGAGCTCTTCTTCATGTTCCACTTCAAGCTTCTTGCCCTGCTGGGTCCATTCGCCGCGTTCGTTCGGCGCGAACACGAACACCGCGCCGCGGCCGCCATTGTCGTCCGGGGCGCCGATCAGCGCGGTCCTGCCGTCGGCTGACACCGCGACACTGCGGCCAAAGCCGCATTCGCCCGGTTCTGCATCACACCGTTCGCTGGGGTCTTCTTCTTCGATGGTCAGCGGCGGGCCCTGCTGTCCCCAGGTCGAGCCCGAGCGCGTGAACACCCACGCGGTGCCGCGGCTCTCCCTGCCCCCGACCACCGCCGTGTCGCCATCGGCGGACAGCGACACGCTGAAGCCGAACAGAGCCCCTTCGCTCCCGGGACCCCCCGCGAGCTTCGGGAACTGCTGGATCAGCGGATCGATCCGCAGCGGGTAGCGCGCGCCGTGTGTGTCTACTCGGAGCAGGACCGTTCGCCCGTCGAGCGCGAGCCAGCTGTGCAGGGCGTGCCCCCGCGCGTCAGTCACAATCAGCGCGCCGTAGCGCAGCGACGCTCCGCCGGCGCCCCGCAGCGTGATGCTCTGCCCCGCACGATCGACGGACGCGCGAACGTCTCCTGACAGCGTCATCGCGAGCGTCAGCGTCCCGCTCGCGGAACCGGACGGAGCTCGTGGCAACGTGAAGCCCTGCTCGAGGCCCAGTGGCCCGTTCGCGTACCATTCCTCGAGGCCCGTCCGCGCGTACACGACCCGATTGGCGCTCACGCGCGGCGTCGCGCCAGCGACACCTCGCAGCGAGGTCCCGTAGCCCGCGGAGCGCAGGCTCAAGCCGAGCCGAAGGCCCCGCGAGCTCAGCTGCACGCCCGAGCGGTCGAAGCGCAGCTCCAGGTTCTGCGCTGGGTTCTTCGCTGTCAACCCGCCACCCGAGGAGCTGACCCGGTATGCGGGATCGGATGTGCCCAGCGCCGCCGACACCGGCCCCAGCGCCGCGGGCGGAAGGACCGATGGCGCGCGCGCAACCACGCCGGAGCCGCCCGCGAGAGCACTTGCCGAGCGGCCCGCGAGGGCCGCTGTCACACTCGGAGAGCGTTCACCGTCCAGGCGCCACGCAAGCGCCGCCCCGACCAGCACCGACACGAGCGCCGCCGCCATCAGCGCGCGCCACGGCATGGCAGCTGCGGCCGGCAGCCTTCTCGGCCCGCTGACCGAGCAATCCGTCGCTGTTTGCAGCGGCCCCCTGGCAGGCCCGGACAACCTTCGACCTCCACCGTTACCTGTGATTTCGACGCGCCGGCCACCGCGAACAGGCAACTGCCCATCCGGCAGCCGACAACTGACGTCTCCGTGGCAAGCCAAGATAGACCTCACACGAGCCGAAGTCAATGATCGGCCCGTGTCCCGAGCGCCGTGAGCTCTCCCATTCGGCCATCCTGGCGCTAGCATCATGGCCTGCCCGACCGCGCATGATCGAGAGGAGAACACCGACATGGGGCGAGTTGGATGGCAGCGGCGCAAGACGACCCTGCTGATCGCCGTCGCCGTGCTGGCCGCCGGCCTCGGCGTTCTCGGTTACGCCACGCACCTGCTCAGGCGCACCGAACTGCAGACGATCGACGCTCGTTTCTCAATCCGCGGCCACGAACGCGCGCCGTCGAACATCGTGCTCGTGAACATCGACAACAGCACACTCGTTGAACTCAAGCGGCACGGAAAATACTCCGAGTTCCCATTTCCACGGCGGTACGAGGCACACGTGATCGACCGTCTGCGCGAAGCAGGCGCCAAGGCGATCGCGGTGGACATCCAGTTCACCCAGCCCACGGACCCAACCGACGACCAGGACCTGGCCGAAGCGATCGAACGCGCGCACGGGAAAGTCGTCCTCGCGACCACCGAAGTGGCCGCCGACGGTGAAACCAGGGTGCTCGGCGGAAATCACGTGCTCAGCGAACTGGGCGCCAGGGCGGCGAGCGCGGAACTGACGCTTGACACCGACGGCGAGGTCAGGCGCTTCCCGTACGCCAAGAACGGCCTCAAGAGCTTCCCGGTGGCCACCTACGAAACAGCCACCGGGCACGGCGTTCCCGCCTCGCTGTTCAGCGACGGGGCGTTGCCGATCGACTTCGTCGGAGGTCCCGAAACGTTCGCTCACACATCGTTCTACGACGTCCTCACCGGCAAGCCCGATCCAAGCCTGTTTCACAACAAGATCGTGATCGTCGGCGCCTCAGCCCCGATCCTGCAAGACGTTCACGCCACCGCCACGACCAACGGGTCCACCATGTCCGGGCCCGAAGTGTGGGCCAACGCGACCTCCACGCTGCTGCGGGGAGTGCCGCTCCGAGACATTCCCGGCTGGCTGAGCGTGCTGGTGATCGTGCTGCTCGGGGTGATCGCGCCGCTCAGCAGCCTGCAGGTGCATCGCGTGCGCGCCATGCTCGACGCGCTGGCCGCGGCCGTCGTGTTCACGGTGGCCACGCAGATCGCATTCGACGGTGGCTGGATCGTGGACTTCGTGTATCCGCTGTTCGCGCTCGCCGCCGGCACGCTCGGGACGCTCGCAGTCCTGTACATGAGCGAAGCCATAGAACGTGAGCGCGTGCGCAACCTGTTCGCGCGCTTCGTGCCCGCCGAGCTGGTCGACCAGGTGGTGGCCACCGCCGGCGACAACCTGCGGCTCGGCGCCGTCGAGCGCGACTGCACGGTGCTGTTCTCCGACCTGCGCGGCTTCACCAGCTTCTCCGAGCAGCTGCCCGCCACGCGCGTGATCGAGGTGGTCAACTGCTACCTCAACGAGATGACCGAAGCGATCCTCGCCGCCGGCGGCACCCTCATCTCCTACATGGGCGACGGCATCATGGCCGTGTTCGGAGCGCCACTCGAGCAGTCCGACCACGCCGACCGTGCTTTGGCCGCCGCCACCGAGATGATCGGCTCGCGCCTGGACGCGTTCAACGCGTGGATCGCCCAACACGGCCACGATCACAAGTTCGCCATGGGCGTCGGGCTCAACAGCGGCCCGGTGATGGCCGGCAACATCGGCTCCGAACAGCGCGTCGAATACACCGCGCTGGGCGACACCACCAACACCGCCTCACGCCTGGAGGGCATGACCAAGGGCAGTGGGCACATGCTGTTCATCGCCGACGCCACCCGCGAACACATGAAGCGTCCGCCCGACAGTCTCGTGCTGGTCGGCGAGCTCGAGGTCCGCGGGCGCGTCGCCGCGGTTCCCGTGTGGACGATCGCCGACCCCGTCTAGGGCACGAGCACGATCTTGCGGTGCGAGCCGGCCGCCAGACGGCGCCACGCCTCGCCCACCTGGGCGAGCGCCAGCGGATCGACCTCGACCTTCACCTCGCCCGCCGCCGCAGCCTCGGCCAGCCGCCGGTACGCCTCCCGCTTGACCTCCGGCGGGGCGGCGAAGTTGGTGTGTCCCATGATCACCAGCATCTTGCCGCGGATCGCCGCCGACGGGACCATCGCGTCCGCGCCCGCGCCCGCGCCCAGCTGCACGATCCGCGCACCGAAGCTCGCCGCGTTCAGCGCCGCCACCAGCGGCTCACCCCACAGCGGGTCCACGACCACGTCGATGCGGCCGTCGGCGGCCTCCGCGAGGGCCGCCGGCAGGTCGGCGGGCTCGTCCAGGCGAACGCTCGCGTCCGCCCCCAGCGCCATGCAGCGCTCCAGGCCCTCCCGCGAGCGCGCCGCCGCCACCACGCGGGCCGCGCCCAACAGCTTGGCCGCCTGCACCGCGATCTGCCCCAGCACGCCGCTGGCGGCCAGCACCAGCACGTGCTCGCCCTGCTTCAGCTCAGCGCGCCAGGTCAGCGCCAGCCACGCCGCCAGCCCGGATATGCCGAGCGCCACCGCCACGCCGTCCGGCACCCCGTCCGGCACCGGATACGTGGAGCGCGGATCGACCAGCGCGCGCTCCGCCATCGAGCCGAACGGGACGACCGGCGCGTCGAAGTACACGCGCTCGCCGTCCAGCATGCCCACGCCCTCGCGCCCGGTCACCGACGGCAGCGGCGGCTTGCCCGCGTAGAAGCGCCCCGCGCAGATCGCCACGTCAACCGGGTTCAGGCCGGCGGCCAGCACGTCCACCACCGCCTGATCCGGACCAGCCGCGGGCTCGGCGAACTCGTCCGCGCTCGGAACGCCGTACTCGTGCAGGACCGCCGCTCTCACAGTGACCCGATCCTACTCACCGCCCGAGCCCCGGCACCAGGCGCCTGACGCGCGCCTCGGTCAGCGCCAGGCGCGCGGCCGCGTGACCCGGCACGCCGTGCACCGCGCCGCCCGGGAACGTCGCCGCGCTGCCCAGGTACAGGCCGCGCACGGGCGTGCGGTAGGGAGCCAGCGACGGGACCGGGCGAAAGACGACCTGGTCGAGCGTGTAGCTGCCGCCGCCGACGTCGCCGCCGAGGAGGTTCGCGTTGCGGGCCTGCAGGTCCGCCGGGCCGAGCACGTGGCGGGCGAGGATCAGATCGCGAAAGCCCGGCGCGAAGCGCTCGACCTGGGCCTCCATGCGCTCCACATGGCGGTCGCGCTCGGCCTCCCAGTCCAGCGACTGGGGGCCGTGCGTGTACGCCCACGCGGTGTGCTTGCCCGCCGGCGCGCGCGATGGGTCCGCGAGCGACTGCTGCCCGAGCAGCATGAACGGGTGCTCGGGCAGGCCCTCGCGCATGGCCGTCGTGCGCAGCACCTCCGGCGCCGAGCCGCCGAGGTGCACCGTGCCCGCTTCGCGAGCCTGCGGCGCCGTCCACGGGATCGGGCCGTCGAGCGCCCAGTCGAGCTTGAGCGTCGACGGGCCCACGCGGTAGCGCCGCAGCGCGCTCGCGTAGCGCGCTGGCAGCGCGTCGCCGGCGAGCGCCGCCAGCGCGCTGGGCATCACGTCCGCGACAACCACACGCGAGCCAACACGCTCGCCGCCATCGAGCTCCACACCCACCAGCCGGCCGCGCTCCGTCGCGATCCTCGTCACGTTCGCGCCCGTGCGCACCTCGCCTCCCAGCTCGCGCAGGTGCGCGATCAGCGCGTCCGCCAGCCGGCCGGCTCCGCCCTCCGGACTCGGCCAGCCCGCCCCGTGACCGAGCAGGTTCAGGTAGACGGCCGCGATCGCGCTTCCCCCGCCCACCGGCGGCACGTCCGAGTGCATCGCCGCGCCGTACAGCCACGCGCGCGTGCCGTCGTCCTCGAACAGCTCCTCGCCGAGCGCCCGCGCGGGCATCAGCAGCAGCCGCGTGAAGTCGAGCACCCCGCGCGGGCCGAGGCCCGCGGCCAGGCGCACGGTGCCGCGCACCGGCGGAAAGCCGCCCAGCATCGTGTGGCGCAGCGCGTCGAAATGCTCGACGAACGGCGACGCGAACGCGCGCCAGCGCTCGCCGTCGCCCGCGTGGATGTCCTCCAGGCTCGCCACCGTGCGGTCGACGTCGCGGTACAGGGCCGCGGCCGTGCCGTCCGGGAGCGGGTGGGCCAGGCACGCCCGCGGGTGCACCCAACGCAGGCCGTGGCGCTCCAGCGGCATGCCCGCGAACACCGGCGAGGCCGCCCCCGAGGGGTAGACAGCGGAGAACGTGTCGTGCAGGAACCCCGGGAGCGTCAGCTCGTCGGTCGCCACCGCGCCGCCCGCGCGCTCGGCCGCCTCGAGCACCAGCACGCGCCAGCCCGACCGGGCCATGGTGATCGCCGCCGACAGGCCGTTCGGACCTGACCCGACGACCAGCGCGTCGTAGCTCATGGCGCGAAGCATAGGTTGACGACGGTGGACAGCAGGGCGCCGTTGGCACATAATGCCCCTCGCATGCGCCACGAGAGCTCCGTCACCTCGCTGTCGTGGATCCCGTCGGAGGCGATCGAGGGCGCCCAGCGGCTGGCCTTCGATGCCGGCATGACCCACTACGACGAGCCGCCGCCGGAAGTCATCGACGATCTGAACGCGCTGCGCGACGCCGATCGCTTTCGCTTCGCCAACCTCCTGCGCGGATGGGTCGAGGTCGACGACTCCGGCGCCATCGCCGACTTCGGGCACGGCGGCGGCGGGCTCATGGGCAGCACGACCGTCAGGCTCGGTCCGGTGGCGCGCACGTTCGAAGCCGTCGGGCTGCCCGACATCGTCGGCAAGCCCGAGCAGGGCAGCCGCTGGGTGCGCTTCACGCAGACCGCCGGCGGGCGCACCGGCATTCCCGCCCCGCGCAGGGTGCGCCGCGCGCCGTTCGTGCAGTGGCAGGCCCCGCTCGTGTGGACGACGCTGTCGCTCACCATCCACGCCGACGGGTCGGCGCAGGGCACGATGATCGGCCACAGTCGCTTTCCGCGGCACTGGATCTACGACGCCGGCGGGCGCCTCAGCCACAAGTCCGGGCTGGCCGACTTCAAGGACTGGTACCGCAAGTCCTTCGGCCGGCACACCCCGTGGGGGGACACCGACTCCAAGGCGCTCGTCACCGCCGTCGAGACCGCGCTCGAGCGCTCGCTGTCCGCGCAGATCATGCAGGGCCGCGCCAAGCCGAGCTTCCGGCGGGTGAAGGCCGGCACCGCCCTGGTCAGGCAGGGCGACAGCGGCTCCGAGGTCTTCCTGGTGCTCGACGGCGTGCTGCGCGTGGAGGAGGACGGCGTGCGGCTGGCCGAGTACGGCCCCGGCGCGCTGCTCGGCGAGCGCGCGCACCTGGAGGGCGGCCAGCGGACATCGTCGCTCGTCGCGGTCACGCCGTGCAGGGTGGCCGTCGTCGAGGCCGCGAGTCTCGATCGAGGAGCGCTGCAGGAGCTCTCCAAGGACCACCGCCGAACCCGGCCGGACCGGAGCTGACCGCTTGCAGATCCGTTTCTGCGGCGTGCGGGGATCGACCCCCGCGCCGGGCATCGAATTCGTCCGCTACGGGGGTCACACCTCGTGCCTGGCGCTCACCCACGACGGCGGCGGCGCGCCGTCCCTGATCCTCGACGCCGGCGCGGGGCTGCTGAGCGTCACCGGCCTGCTTGAGGGCGAGCCGTTCGCCGGCACCATCCTGCTCAGCCACCTGCACTGGGATCACGTCTTCGGCCTGCCCTTCTTCGCCGCCGGAGATCGAGCCGGGTCGCTCGTCAGCGTCCTGCTGCCCGAGCAGGAGAACGGCGACGACGCCACCACCGTCCTCGCCGGTCTGATGTCCCCTCCGTACTTCCCCATCGGGCCCACCCAACTGCGCGGCGAGTGGACGTTCGCGACGATCGTGCCCGGCGAGCACCGCATCGAGGGCTTCACCGTGCTCGCGCGGGAGATCCCGCACAAGGGCGGCCGGACGTTCGGCTACCGCATCAGCGACGGGCACTCCACGCTCGCCTACATGCCCGACCACTGCCCCACCACGCTCGGCCCCGGCGCGGACGGCTTCGGCGAGTACCACGCCACGGCAATCGAGCTCGCCCGCGACGCCGACGTGCTCGTGCACGACTCGCAGCTGTTCCCCGAGGAGCTCGCCGCGGAAGCAAGCTTCGGGCACTCCGTCGCCGACTACGGCGTCGAGCTCGGCAAGCACGCCGGCGCGCGCGCGGTCGTGCTCTTCCACCACCGGCTCGACCGCACCGACGACGCGCTCGACGGGCTCGCGCGACGGCTCGGCGGCGGCTCCTCCCCCAGCGTCAGCGTGGCGATCGAGGGGACCGTGCTCGAGCTGTAGCCGGCGCCGCGCGCCCCGCGGGCATAGCGTGCGCGGCCGCAGGCAGAGCGCGCGGTCGCGCTCGGCGCGTGCGCTCGACGTGCGAAGATCGACAGGTGCGCCGAGTCAACGCCCTCAACGACGACTGCGAGTACGACCCCGACGACCCCGACGGCTATCGCTCGGGCAGCGTCCACGTCACCAGGGCGATCGGCGCTCGGTCGCTCGCCGTGAAGGTCTTCGAGATCCCCGCCGGTCAGAGCCTGTGCCCCTACCACTACGAGTACGAGGAGGAGTGGTTGGCGGTGCTCGACGGCGCCGTGCTCGTGCGCACGCCAGACGGTCAGGAGACGCTCGAGCGCGGCGACATCGTCCAGTTCCCCGCCGGGCCCTCAGGGGCGCACAAGGTCAGCAACCCCGGTCACGTGAGCACGCGGCTGATGATGTTCTCCAGCGCGCGCGAGCCTTCGGTGGCCGTGTACCCCGACAGCGACAAGATCGGGGTCTGGCCCGGAAACCCCGACGACCAGGTCATCCTGCACCGGGCCGACGGCGCGGTGGACTACTACGCCGGAGAGCGCTGACCCCGACGCTCGTTCGCCCACCGTGCGGGCGGGACGGAGCTTGCTCCGCGATCCGCGCTCCGGCTCGAGCCGCCGATCAGCGGGGCTCGTCCGACTCGCCAAAGTTCTCGACAAGCCGGAAGAGCCGCATGTGGGAACGCGCGATCGCTCGAAGTTCGCGCACCAGGCTGTGAGCCTCAGGCGAATCCGAGAGTTCTTGGCGCTCCTTGATCGTTCGCATGCGCACCATCACCATCATCGCGTCGCCATTGGTGCTTTCGTAAAGCTGGGCAGACACGAAACCTCGGTGGCCGACGATCACGTTTCGCACTCCGTCGGAGATCCTTCGGGCCAGCTCAACCCGCTGCGACGGGTCGACCGTCCAGACGTCGATCAGGATCGGCGGTTCCATTGGGCGCATTGAGTCTAGATCCATGCCCCGATCGAATGAAGACACCCCACGCAGAGAAGCTTTAGTTCGCCGCCGTGCCAGCTAACGCTCAGCTCGCCACGACCACAGTCGCGCGATAAGGATGCAAGCCGCGACGTCGTGCCGGCTTGACGCGCTTCCAGGCTTGCGCGACGGGAGCTGTGAGCGTGGCCGTGCCCGGGGTCAGCGCGCGGAAGGCGTACACCACGACGGGCAGCGTGTAGGCCCCGCCGCTCGGACAGAGCGCTACGCGCCGCAGCACGCTGGGGGCCGACGAGCGAGCGGCAGCCCAGGGGAAGACGCGCGGGGGCGGCTTCGTGCCCGTGGGCCAGGAGAGGTACTTCTCGGCCACGACCAACTCCACGTAGACGAACGCGCCCACCTTGACTGTGAGCGTGGCGCCGCTCTCCGGTGCGATGCCGGGCGAGAATGTCGCAGGGGACCTCACACAACCGTTGGGGCCCTCCCCCGGGAAGGGGCCCGGGCGCCCGCAGGCCGCGAACACAGCAGCACAGAGCACAACGCCAGGGAGCGCGTTCGGACACCTCATTGTCCACCTATACGCTGATCGCCCCCATGACGTCACAGATCCGTTAAAGATCGCGCGTGGCGCGCCCGAGGCGCGGCCGGGCTCAGCGCCATGTTGCGCACAGCGCGACAGCCCCGCAGGGGGGTCCCCGCCCTCGCTCGGGAGACGCTCGAGCGTCGATGCGCGCTGGTGAAAGGTCCGCCGCTAGCTCGGCCACCCCACCACGGGGGACGCCTTGAGGTGCGTCGCGTGGCCGGTAGGCCTCCTCTCGGCGCTCTCGCACCGGAGCCCGCGGTGCCAGCTCGGGTCGATGCGGCACGGTCAGATCGAGCGCGCGACAGCAGCCACGCTCCGGAGACACCTGCACCGCGCCACCGGATAGCCTCCGCGAGGGTGACTGTCAACCTCCACAGCGACACCCAAACGCGCCCCAGCGCGCAGATGCGGGCCGAGATCGCGGCCGCCGAGGTCGGCGACGAGCAGCGTGGCCTGGACCCGACCACCACGGAGCTGGAGCGGCGGGTCGCCGAGCTGCTGGGCCATGAGGCGGCGGTGTTCCTGCCCAGCGGGACGATGTGCAACGAGATCGCGCTGCGCCTGCACATCCGCCCGGGCGGCGATGCGCTGCTGCTCGACCGCACAGCCCACCCGGTGATCGCAGAGGCGGGCGGTCCGGCGGCGCTATCGGGGGCGATGATCCACACGCTGGACGGCGAGCACGGCATCTTCACCGCCGCCCAGCTCGAGCGGGAGCTGAGCGCACCGGGCGACCGCTATGCGGCCCGCTCGAGGGTCGTCTCGGTCGAGCAGACAACCAACATGGGAGGCGGCCGCGTGTGGTCGGCAGAGAGGATCGAGGAGGTCTTGGCGGTCGCCCGCGCCCACGGCCTGCGCACCCACATGGACGGTGCCCGGCTGATGAACGCGGTGGTCGCCTCCGGCGTATCCGCAAGGCGCTATGCGGCAGGCTTCGACACCGCCTGGATCGACTTCTCCAAGGGGCTGGGCGCACCTGTGGGCGCCGTCCTCGCAGGGTCGGCCGAGCTGATCAGGGAGGCCTGGCGCTACAAGCAGATGCTCGGCGGAGCGCTCCGCCAGTCGGGCATTCTCGCAGCCGGCTGCCTCTATGCGCTCGACCACAACGTCGACCGGCTGGCCGTCGACCACGACAACGCACGCCTGCTGGGCGAGGGCCTCGCCGAGATGCCCGGGGTCGAGCTCGACCCCGCCGCGGTCGAGACGAACATCGTGATCTTCACCGTCGAGGATGCGCCGGCGCTGGTCGAGCGTGTGGCGGGGAAGGTCGATGTGATCGCCCTGGACGCGCGGCGCGTCAGGGCCGTCACGCACCTGGACGTCGACCGCCCCCAGATCGAGCGGGCGCTCGACGCCTTCAGGACAGCACTGCGATGAGGGTCGTCCCGCCACCGGTGTCGCGGTCGCGGAGCAGGCTCCACGGCTACACGAACGCATGCCGCGCAGGAGGGCTCTACCAGCGGACCCGCGTGCTGGTCGCCGTTCAGGGTTCTACAGCTATCTGTCGTCCTCGGACGGAGTGATACAGCCCCCCCCGATCCCAGCTCGATCATCCTACGACCGACATCACGCGAGAGCAGTGGTCGGCGGTCGCGGCTTTCGGACTCCTGCTCGTCGTCCCAGGCGGTAGCGCGACCGGGCGGCGTCGGCGCGCCTGCTTTGGCCGCCAACGCGGAAGTGAATGGCAGCCCGAAGCGTTGGGGTGTGGGCACCGAGCGTCTCGCGGGAAGCATTGCGGCTCCCCGCGAGACGGTCCGGTGCGTTCAGTGCTCTAGCCGACGGTGGTAGTCGTGTAGCCGACGGTCAGTTCGTACGGTTCCCAACCCGCGGGGGGGTTGGGGGGTTCATCTATGCCGGTTGTAAATATGCCCAGAGCGAAGGTTGCTCCCGCTTCGAGGACGATCGGTCCTGCGAACGTGCAGCTTTCCTTCGATGGAGGCGTAAGTTCGCAGGGCACTTCGCCTTCTTTTTCGACGCCGTGAACGTCTTCCCACAACTCCAGTACGACGCTGCGCGGTTTCTTTGCACCAGATTTCACCATTTTGAGCGAGATATTTTCCAGCTTTGTGCGTACGCTCGGGGTGGCCGTCGCAACTGCGCTGGGGCTTGTTCCGGCCGTCGTCCCGGTGCCGACAGGCGACGCGTACTGGAGCGACACGATGGGGTTCCCTTCGGGTACCGTGAATCGCGCAGTGCCCGACGTGCCCGCCGACGCTCCAGGCTGACCGGCTGAACCGGCTGAACCGGCTGAACCCGATGAACCCGATGGACCCGCGGGACCTGCTGGGCCCGGTTCCGGCGGCGGAGGACAAGGGGAGTCGATAGCAATGGATCCATCCGGGCAAAGGCTTGCGCACGAGTCCGTGGTGTTCGAGCACGGGCCGGAGGCGGCATGAGCCCTTGTATTCGTTGCCGACTTCGCCCGGCGGACTGAACTCGTCCTAGCCGCTCGCTCCGCCGCAGGAATGATCACCTCTGAGTAACCCTTGGGCACTATCGTGCCCGGGGCCTATCGCTTCTGCCCAAGGGCGACGCAGCGACGGCGACCAAACGCGCGCTGCGGACAACCAGCGGCAATGCCAGCCTCGGTGGACATCCGAGCCTCCTTCGAGGCTGGGCGGCGCTCAATCCCGCCACCACGAGCTAGGGCTCGAGCGACACGCCCGCCCGCTCCGACAGCAGGCGCCGTCCGGAGACGCTTCCCGGTTCGTGCTCGCCGGGCGCCCGCACCACGCCGCCGCGCGGCTTCGCGCGCAGCTCGCTCGGGTCGACCTCGCGCTCGCAGTCGGCGCAGCGCACCTCCACGCGCACCTCGTGGCCGCAGTCCTCGTGCACCACGCGCACCGGGCCGCGGCCGTCCGGCCACTTCCAGCGGTCGCCCCACTGCATCAGCGCGAGCAGCGGCGGGATCAGCTCGGAGCCCTTCTCCGTCAGGCGGTACTCGTGGCGCTGCGGGCGCTCACGGTAGACGCGCCGCTCGAGAATGCCCTCCGCGACGAGCCCGTCGAGGCGATCGGACAGGACGTTCGCCGAGATCCCCAGGTCCTCCTGGATCTCGCCGAAGCGCCTCACGCCGTACGCCACGTCGCGCAGGATCAGCGGCGTCCACCACTCGCCCGCCACGTCCAGCGTCCTCGCGATCGAGCACGGGTGGTCGCCGAGCGAGGTGCGCTTCATTCCGCCAGTGTATCGCTTGCATAAGCAGAGTGAGTCGTGTATGGTCGCGCCCACCGAAGTCACTCCTGTCAAGAGAGTGACTGCACGAACCCCTACACCGCGGCCAGCGGCCGCAAGGAGGTCTCACCCATGCCCATGCTCGACGCCTACATCCCCGCCGGCGCCCTGTCGCCCGCAGCCGAGGAGCAGCTGCTCGCCGACCTCACCGACCTGCTCATCACCAACGAGGGCGCCGATCCCGCCAACCCCCAGGTGCGATCGATCGCCTGGCTGTTCGTCCACCGCCCCGACGCCGTCTACGTCGCAGGCTCGCCCGCCGGCGCTCCGCGCTATCGCTTCGTCGCCTCCGTCCCCGAGGGCCAGTACGACGCCGACCGCCGCCAGGCGATGGTCCACGACATCACCGAAGCCGTGCTCGACGCCGAGCACGGAGCCCACGAGCGCGACCCCGGGCGCGTGTGGGTGTTCACGCCGGAGGTCCCCGACGGCACCTGGGGCGGCTTCGGCCGGATAGCAACGCTCGCCGACATCGCCACGCTCGCCACCGGCGACCCCGAGCGCGGCCGGCGCTACGCCGAGGAGCGACTCGCGGCTCGCCGCCGCGACGCGGTCGTGGCCTGAGGCCACACGGTCCCGGCGCGGTCGACGCCGCGCCGGGACCACTCCGGGTTTCAACATCGCGGGCCGGGGGGTATGAAGTCGGCAGATGAGACCGGGGAAGGCGGAGAAAGGGGAGGAACGATGAGGATGGGTCGCAGCTCGCGGACAGCGGGCAGCCTGGTCGCGACAATCGCCGCGCTGCTCGCCGGGCCGGCGTTGGCGTCGGCCAGGACCAAGCCCGAACCGGCCCCGTTCGGCCACGCCTGCAAAGCGCAAGACGGCGTGCGCTTCTGCCCGACGGAAACGCTCGCCCAGCGGGTGCCGTCCTTCGACAGCGTACCGCTGGACGTCGACGTGACGCTGCCCGCGGCCGGCACCGGGCCGTTCCCGGCGATCGTGATGCTGCACGGCTGGGGCGGCAGCAAGACCGAGTTCGAGTCGAGCACGCCCGCGGGCGACGGCAACGAAACCTACGACTACAACAACGTCTACTACGCCGAGCACGGCTACGCCGTCGTCAACTACAGCGCGCGCGGCTGGGGCAACTCGTGCGGCACGCTGGAATCGCGCACGGACACGCCAGGCTGCGAAGAAGGTTGGCTGCGCCTCGCCGACCAGCGCTACGAGGCACGCGACACGCAGTACCTGCTCGGCCTGCTGGTCGACGAAGGCATCGTCAAGCCCCGCAGCATCGGCGTCACCGGAATCTCATACGGCGGCGGGCAGAGCATGGAGCTCGCGTATCTGAAGAACCGCGTCCGCCTGCCCGACGGCGAATTCGCCCCGTGGACGAGCCCCGACGGCAAGAGGATGGAAATCAAGGCGGCCTTCCCGCGCTGGCCGTGGTCTGACCTGGTCAACGCGCTGGAGCCCAACGGGCGCTTCCTGGATACGGAAGTCGCGCCGTTCGGGCAGAGCTACGAACCGCTCGGCGTCGAGATCCAGAGCTACGTCACCGGTCTGTACGCCGACGGGCTCGCCGAGAACGGCTACTACGCCCCGCCGGGAGAGGACCCCGAAGCGAACCTCACGGAATGGTTCGCCGACGTCAACGCCGGCGAGCCGGCGACGCCCAAGGACGAAGAAATCGCTCGGCAGATCTACACCTACCACTCTGCGTACGGCATTCCGCTGTCCGGCAAGCCCGCCCCGCTGCTGCTCGAGAGCGGCTGGACCGATGACCTGTTCCCGGTCGAACAGTCGCTGCGCGCCTACAACCAGGTCCGCGCGATCAAAGGCTATGCCGCGCTGATGTTCGGGGACCTGGGACACGCCCCCGCGTCCAACAAGGAAAACACCGACCACGCGTTCGACGAAGAGGGTGCCGCGTTCTTCGCCGCGGAGCTGGACCACGAAGGCAAGCCGCCCAAGTCCGGAAGCGTGACGGCCTACACCCAGACCTGCCCCAAGAGCGCCCCCGGCGGCGGCCCCTACACCGCCAAGACGTGGGCCAAGCTCCATCCCCACACGCTCACGTTCGGCTCGGCCGCCGCTCAGACCTTCACCTCGGCCGGCGGCAATCCCGTGATCGCCGCCGAATTCGACCCGATCAAGGAGGACGAGCTCGAAGAAGGAGGCAACGTGTGCAAGGAAGCGAAAGCCGAAGTCGAACCGGACACCGCGACCTATATGACGACCAGCTCCGGGTTCACGCTGATGGGGCTGCCGACGGTGACGGCGGACGTGAACACCGTGGGCCCGTTCGGCGAGATCGCCGCGCGCCTGTGGGATGTCCTGCCGAGCGGTGAACAGCGGCTGATCAGCCGCGGCATCTACCGCCTGGGCGAAGACCAGACCGGCGCGATCACCTTCCAGCTGCACGGCAACGGCTATGAATTCCCGGCCGCAGACACCGTCAAGCTCGAACTGCTCGGCCGCGACGCGCCCTACTACCGGGCCAGCAACGGCGTCTTTAGCGTCGAAGTCAGCAACCTCACGATCACGCTGCCTACAACCTGAGCACCAGCTTGCCCGTGTTCTCCCCCCGGAACAGCCGCAGCAGCGTGTCCGGAAAGTTCTCCAGCCCCTCCGCGACGTCCTCGCGCGAGACCAGCTCGCCCGAGGCGAGCCAGCCCGCCATCTCGCGCACGGCCTCGCCGTAGCGGTCGAGGTAGTCCGACATGACGAAGCCGGTCATGCTCGCGTGGTTGACCAGCAGCGAGAGGTAGTTGGACGGGCCGCGCAGGGCGCTCGTGTTGTTGTACTGGCTGATCGCCCCGCAGATGACCACCCGGGCGTGGCGCGCGAGGTGCAAGAGGGCAGCGTCGAGGATGTCCCCGCCGACGTTGTCGAAGTAGATGTCTATCCCCTTCGGGCAGTGCTCGGCCAGGGCACCGTCGAGGTCCTGCTCCTTGTAGTCGATCACCGCGTCGAAGCCAAGGTCCTCCAGCAGGTGCGCGCACTTCACGGGCCCGCCCGCGATGCCCACCACGCGGCAGCCCTTCAGCTTTGCGATCTGTCCGACCAGCCCGCCGACCGCGCCGGCCGCGCCCGAGACGACGACCGTGTTGCCCTCCTCGGGGCGGCCGATGTCGAGCAGGCCGAAGTAGGCGGTTACGCCGGGCATGCCCAGCGCGCCGAGATACACCGGCAGCGGGGCGAGGCTGATGTCGGCCTTGAAGACGCCTTTGCCATTCGCGACCGCGTACTCCTGCACGCCGAGCAGCCCGCCGACGTGCTCGCCAACCGCCACGTCGGGGTCGTTTGAAGCCACCACCTCGCCCGCCGCGAACGCCCGCATCACCTCGCCGATGCCCACCGGCGGGATGTAGGAGCGCCCCTCGTTCATCCAGCCGCGCATCGCCGGGTCAAGCGAGATGTACGCGTTTCTGACCAGCACCTCGCCGTCCCCCGGCTCAGCCACCGGCTCCTCGGTGTGGCTCCAGTCGCTCGGCTTGGGAAGGCCGACCGGGCGTGCGGCCAGTCGGATCTGATGGTTGACGGCGTCCATGGCGTTGCCTTTCGTAGTCCCCGGAGGGGCGGCCGTGCACCCGCGGCCGACACCCGTGCACCTGCGGCAGACACCATACCCGGGCTGGCGTGAGAGTATTTCGCGGCCGCCCGGCCGCCGGCCGCCGTCTTCCGCGAGCACGGACTCGCGGTCCAGGCGGGGCACCGATACCTTCACGGACCCAAGGAGCCGTTCATGCCCGACATCCAGTTCCCGACCACCTCTCCCGGCGCCGGCACAGCCCCCGGCTACCTGGCCGCGCCCGCCGAGGATCACGGTCCGGCGATCATCGTCCTGCAGGAGTGGTGGGGCGTGGACGAGCACATCCGCACGATCTGCGACCGCTTCGCAGCCGAGGGCTTCTACGCCCTCGCCCCGGACCTGTATCGGGGAGAGACGACCGACCAGCCCAGCGAGGCTCAGCAGAAGATGATGGCGCTGTCGATGGATCAGGCCGAGCAGGACATGTGCGGCGCGGCCGACTTCCTCGCCTCCCAGCCCGGCTTCGAGGGTCCGGGCGTGGGCGCCGTCGGCTTCTGCCTCGGCGGCGGGCTGGCCGTGTGGGCAGCCGCCACCTGCCCGAACATCGCCGCGGCCGTCAGCTACTACTACGTGATGCCCCACGGCAAGCCCGACTTCAGCGGCATCAAAGGCCCGGTGCTCGGCCACTTCGGAACGGCCGACGAATTCATCCCGCAGGCGGACGCCGACAAGCTCGAGTCGGAGCTGCGCGACGCCGGCGTGGATGTCACCTTCCACCACTACGACGGTGCCGGGCACGCGTTCTTCAACGACACCAACCGCCTGGGGACCTACGACGCGGAGCTCGCCCACAGCTCGTGGGAGCGCACCGTGAGCTTCCTGCGCGCGGCGCTCGCCTCCTGAAGCCGGGAGGCGTCTCCCCGCCGCCGGCCATCATCGTGTCCAGGCTCGCGCCCAAGCTCGCCGCCATGGCCGTGCTCGCCGCCACGGTCGTGCTCACCGCGGGCGCGCTCGCCGGACTGCGGACGCGCGCTCCGCGCACGGTGGACACGGCGGACAGCGCGGACGTCGTGGGCTCGCGGCTCACCGCCACGCGGTGGTCGCCGCCCGCCGCCCTCGGCGCGTGCCCCGCCGGCTCGGCCGCGCGGGTGGTGTTCCCGAGCGACAGCCCGAACCACGCGACCGGCCGCGGCGCGATCGTGTGGAGCGCGTCGTCCGCGTGCCCCGGCGGCGAAGGCGCACGCGTGGCCGCGATCGGCCGCGGCGACGTGCCCGGCGCGGCGGCCGTGCCGCGCACCGCCGCCGGCCGACCGCTCGCTCCGCGCGGGTCGCTGGCCGCCAGCGGCGCGCCCCACGGGCAGATCCTGATCGCAGGCTCCTCGCCGGGAGCGCCGCAGGACGGGCTGCTGGTCCAGGGAGCGGCCGGCGGGCCGTTCTCGGCGCTCCAGCCCGGCGAAGGCTCGGCCGCGCCGATGGCGCTCACCACCGCCTACCTGGGCGACGTCGCGCTCGCCTCCCCGCCCGCCGGCCGCGGCAGCGCGGATGAGCTGCGCGTGCACGTCGAGCGGTTCTTCTCGAATGATTTCGTTCGCAGCGTGTCCGCAAGCGCCGCCGGAGCTGGGCCCGTGCAGGCGGTCACAGTCGCGATGGACTACCGCAGCGACGCGCTGGCCGTGTGGGCCCACGGGGGAGCGATCTACGCGCGCGACCTGCCCGCCAAGGGCGCCGAGCATCCGATCCAGCGGCTCGCGTCCGTCGGCTCGCACACGCGGATCGCAGCCGTGCTCAGCGACGACGAGCGCGCGATCGTCGCGTGGGCCGAGCAGCGCGGAACGCAGACCAGCGTCTACATCGACCGCTCTGCCATCGGCGTGCGCTTCCGCGCCCCCCAACTGCTCGAGCGCTTCGACGACCCCGACGGCCTGCCCACCCCCGCCGGATCGCCCAGCCTGGTGCGCCTGAGCTCCGAGAGCGTGATGCTCGCGTGGGCGGGCTCCACCGCGGGCCACTGGGTCGTGCGCACGGCCCCGGTCGACCTCAACGGGATGCAGGCCGTCAGCACGATCGCCGCGGCCGGCGGGGACGCGCTGCTCGACGACCTGACTGCCGGCCCGGACGACGACGCGCTCCTCATGTGGACCGAGCCGCTGCCCACCGCCGCCGGCGCGCCGGACATGGCGCGTCAGGCGATCTTCGCCGCGCGCGGCACCGAGGGCTATCCGGGGCGGACGTTCTTCGGCGAAGGCGAGCAGGTCGCGCCGCCCGGCCCCGTCAGCAACGCCACCGTCGCGCTCGACCCGGCAAGCGACCGCGCGGTGGCGGTCTGGCAGGGGGAAGCCGGCAAGATCGAGTACTCGGTGCGCGGCGGCGCCTCGAGTCCGTGAGCCGCATCCGCCGAACGGCGCACCGCGCTCGGACCCCGCACGGCGCTCGGACCCCGCACCGCGCTCGGACCCGCCTTTAGGGAAGGATGCTCCCGGATGGACCGCGACTACGAGCTCCAGACGCACCAGGTGGAGGATCGACACTGGTGGTATCGGGGGCGGCGAACGGTGCTCGCCGGTGTGATCTCCGGGCTCGAGCTGCCCGCGCCCGCGCGCATCCTCGACGCCGGCTGTGGCAGCGGGCGCAACATGGTCGAGCTCGCCCGCTTCGGCACCGTCACCGCCGTCGAGCTGTCCGGCACGAGCGTCGCGCTGGCGCGCGAGCGCGACGTGGGCGAGGTGATCTCGGGCTCCGTGCTGGAGATGCCGTTCGCCGAGGACAGCTTCGACCTGGCCGTCAGCCTGGACGTCATCGAGCACCTCCAGGACGACCTCGCCGCCCTGCGCGAGCTGCGCCGCACCGTCGTTCCCGGCGGCGCGCTGCTGATCACCGTGCCCGCCTACCAGTGGCTGTGGAGCGGCCACGACGAGATCAACCACCACCATCGCCGCTACACCCGCCGCTCGCTGCAGCGCGTCGCCGAGCAGGCCGGCTGGCGCCAGCTGCGCACCACCTACTTCAACTCGCTGCTGCTGCCAGCGGCCATCCTCCTGCGCGTGCTCGATCGCGTCAACAGGGCCAAGACCACCGAGTCGAGCCTCGATCTGTGGGTGCCGCCCGCGCCCGTCAACTGGCTGCTCGAGCGCCCGCTCGCGCTAGAGGCCGCGCTGATCGCCCGCGGCGGGCGCATACCAGCCGGGCTCTCGCTCCTAGCGGTGTTCCGTTGACCACCGGCTTCGCCGACGGTGCCCGCCGCTAAAGAGGCGGCGCCTCGGCCGCCACCGGCGCGTGCACGCGGAACGTCCACGCGCGGTTGACGAAGAACGTGCTCACCGTCACCACCGCCGTCGCGCACACCTGCGCGAGCAGCTTGTCCAGCTGCGCGTTGTGCACGAACACGTACAGCAGAGCCTCGTTGACGCCCAGGCCGCACGTCTGCACCACGCCCCAGCGCACCGGCGTGAGCGCGTCGCCGACGTGCTCACGGAACGTCCAGCGGCGGTTCAGCAGGAAGCCGTTCGTGGCGCCCACCACGAACCCGATCGCCGACGCCGCCAGGTACCACACGCCGAACACCTTCAGCAGCACCGTGTACACAGCCAGCGTCAGCAGCGTGTTGGACACGCCGACGATGCCGAACTTCACGAACTGGACGAGCACCGGCGCGCTCACGCCGCGGCCGCGCGCACGCAGGCCGCCTGATCGTCGCGCTACGCTGGTGGGCGATTCTCGCGTGTCACTTTGCTCCGAAGGCATCCATACACAGGATGAACGATAATTTGAGCGCTCGCTCAGGGCGTGCGTCGAACATGCACGCGAGACCGCCACTCTCCTAGCGTCGGCCGCAACACAAGCTCATGTCCGATACACCACTTCGCACCCCCGCCCTGCTCAGCGTCGTGGCGCCCGTCTTCGACGAGCAGGAGCTCATCGAGGAGTTCGTCGCTCGCGCCAGCGCCGCCGTCGCCGACTACGAGTTCGAGCTGGTCCTCGTCAACGACGGCAGCTCCGATCGCACGCCCGAGCTGCTCGACTCCATGGCCGCCACCGACCCGCGCGTGCGCGTCGTGCACCTGTCGCGCAACTTCGGCCACCAGGCCGCGCTCACCGCCGGCCTGGAGCACGCCGTCGGCGACGTCGTCGCCATGATCGACGCCGACCTGCAGGACCCGCCGGAGCTGATCCCCGAGATGATCGCCCAGTGGAGCCAGGGCGCCGACGTCGTCTACGCCGTGCGCAAGCAGCGCGAGGGCGAGACCGCCTTCAAGCTCGCCACCGCCTCGTGGTTCTACAAGCTGTTCGACAAGCTCGCCCAGGTCGACCTCGAGCCGAACTCCGGCGACTTCCGCCTGCTCGACCGCCGCGCGCTGGGCGCGCTGCTCGCCATGACCGAGCGCTCGCGCTTCCTGCGCGGCATGACCGTCTGGGTCGGGTTCACCCAGACCGCCGTCTCCTACCAGCGCGACGCCCGCCACGCCGGCGAGACCAAGTACACGCTGCGCAAGATGCTGCGCTTCTCACTCGACGCCATCGCCTCCTTCTCGCACCTGCCCCTGCAGGTCGCCACCTACGCCGGGCTGCTGTCCGCCGGCGTCGCCTTCGTCGCCATCCCCGTCGTCATCGGCCTGCGCATCGCCGGCTCCTACCTCCCCGGATTCAGCTCCATCACCATCGCCATCCTGCTGCTCGGGGGCATCCAGCTGATCGCGCTCGGCGTCATCGGCGAGTACGTCGGGCGCATCTACGACGAGGTCAAGCACCGCCCGCTGTACATCGTGCGCGAGGAGCGCAACCACCCGAGCGCCAGCGGGCGGGTCATCGCCGTGCCCGCCGCGCGCGCCGGGCTGCCCGCGCGTGCACCCGAGGGCACGCGCACTCCCGATGGCACGCGCACGCCCGAGGGCATCGTCCAGTAGTCACCGTCGCCGGCCGGCGATGGGGACCGACCGCCGCTTGACGCGGTCAGCGACGCGACGGTCGACCGGCGCACCATCGGTGTTCTCTTTAAAAGTCTGTATAGCCATGGTCGGACAGAGTTCGCGCGGGAGGAGTGCCGGAGGGCCACTGCCAACCGGACCGACGCCGCACGCGCGCGATAATGACCGCATGAGCGTGAGCGCATGAGCGTCGAGGGGCCGTCAGCGGAGGGCGATGCTCCCGGCATGGACCACCGCCGGGAGCGGATCAGGATCGAGACCGAGCGCCACCGGATCGAGGGCGTGCTCACGCTCGCGCGCGACGGCTACCGCAGCCGCGTCTCCGACGTGCTCAACGCCTCCGAGCGAGACTTCATCACGCTCACCGACGCCACCGTCGCGCCGCTCGAGGGCGGCCCGATCGAGCTGCACGCCTACCTGAGCCTCGCTCGCCGGCACATCGTGTTCGCCGTCGCCGCAGCCGACGCGCCGTAGCACGCCCACGCAGCGCCGACACGCCCCACGCAGCCGGCGCGCCGTAGCACGGCTCGGCATGCCCCAGCACGCCGCGGCTACTCGTGGACGTACCCGATCCGCGCTACCTGGACGTAGATCTCGCCGGTGTCCGGCGCGCTCAGCGTCACCCAGCCCGGAGGCGCGACGATCCTGCCACTGCCGTGGCGCACGCCGTCTCGCGATTTGACGACCCGATTCAGGATCTCCTCCACGTCCTCGGAGACCTCGATCTCCGTATCGTCAAGCAAGATGCGCCCCATGTGAGCTCCTTTCCGCGTGTGCGTGTCTCGCGCCGCTCCCGACCTACCGGCTGAGGAACGTTACGCTACCGGCGCGCGGAGCGGTGATCAGGGCGTGAAGCTGCCCGCGCTGTAGACCGTGCCGACCGGCGCCGACGTGTTGGTCACCGCGATCGCTCCAGCCTGCGCTCCCGCGGGCACCGTCGCCTTCAGCTTCTTCGACGACACGTACGTGACGCTCGCCGGCTCACCGTCGAAGCTCACCGTCGAGCCGCTGTCGAAGCCCACCCCCTTGATCGTCACCGGCTTGCCCGGGGCGCGGCTCTGCGGCGAGAACGCCGTCACCGACAGGGTCGGCTTGAACTTCGACCTGCTCGTCACACTGCCCCCCGGCGCCGTCAGCGTGATCTCCGCCTGTCGCGCCCCGTTGGGCACCGTCGCTTCGATCCGCGTTGCCGACAGCACCTTGAAGCTCGCCGTCAGAGCGCCGAACTCGACCTCGCCGACCCCGCCCAGATCCGTGCCTTCGATCGTCACCGTGCTGCCGGTGATCCCCGACGTCGGTGTGAAGCTCGCGAGCGCCGGCGTGTCCGACGTCACCGTCGCCGTCTGCGTCGAGTCTGCCGGCGCCCCGCCGCCGGCCGCGTTGCTCGCGCTTTCCTGAACGCGGATCGTCGCGCCGACGTCGCCCGCCGTCAGCGTGTAGGTCTGCCCGGTCGCGCCCGCGATCGCCGCGCAGCCCGAGCCGGACGCGTTGCAATCCTCCCACTGCTCGCTCGTGGAGGTCGGACTGCCGGTCCATTCGCCTGCGGTCGCCGTCAGCGTCTGACCCTGTTCGGCTACGCCCGCGATCGTCGGCCGGGCGCCGCTCGCCGGGGCTCCGGCGATCGAGAACGCCGCCAGGCCCATCGGACTGCCGACGCCCGACGGGCCGTCGTAGCCGACCGCCGCGCGACACTCGATGTCGCCCGCCGCGCACGAGCCGTTGCTCCCCGAGACAACGTCGTACAGCGCGCCGCCTTCGCCGAGGTGGGAGTACAACGTCGCCGCCGGATACGCCACCGCGTGCGAGCCGCCCGCCAGGGCGAACTCGGCGGCGACGATCGGCGAGGACACCGACGTGCCTCCCCACACGCCCCAGCCGGTGGGGTAGTCGTCTTCGGGAGTGCTGTCGTAAACGTCCACCCCGCTGTTCGGATCGGCGATCGCCGCAACGTCCGACACCGACCGGCCCTCGCCGCACCCCGTCGCCGAGAAGTCCGCCACGTCGCTCTGCCACAGCGGTGCCGCGAAGATCAGGCTGCAGCCGCTGCCGCCGCCGCCTTCTTCTTCTTCCCAGACCGTGCTGCTCCAGGTTCCGTCGCCGTCGGTGAGCGTCGTCCCGCCCACCGCCACCACGTCCGGCGAGTCCGCCGGGAATTCCGCGTAGCGGCCTTCTTCGGGGCACGTTTCGTTGAGATAGCCGCAGTCGCCGGAGCTGGCCGTGACGACCACGCCCGGGTGATCGTAGTAGCGGCTGTTGTATTCCGAGAACACGCTCGCCTGCCTGGGCTGCTCGGCGCCGCCGTAGGAGTTGCTGACCTCGGTCGCGCCCGCGTTCACAGCCGCGTTCACCGCCGCGCCCAGGTCGCTGAATTCTTCGCTGCTGGCCTCCACCAGCAGCACGCGGCAGCTCTGGCAGATGGCGTGAGCCATCTGCACGTCGATCGACATCTCGCTCGCCCATCCGCCGTTCTTGCGCGGCAGCGGGCTGGTCTTGCCTTCCTGGTTGATCTTGCGGAAGCAGCCGTTCGCCGTCGTGCATTCGGGCAGGCCGAACTCCCTGTCGTACACGCCCAGGTCCGCTTCCGCCGTCGGATCGTCGAACGCGTCGATGACCGCGATCGTCTGCAACGAGGAGGACTGCGTTTCCGCGGGCAGCGAGTAGGCCGCGTGCAGGCTTTCAGGGGTCAGGTAGCCGGGGAACGGTTCTTTGTACGTCACCGCCGGCCTCGCCCCCGCAGCCGCCTCCCGCACCCGCCTGGCGGCTTTCGCGCGGAGGTCCGCCCGCGTCAGCCACGCCGGCACCAGCTTCACGCCCAGGCACGCCGCCCTGTCCGCAGGCGGGACGCCACACACGCGGTGCGCGCGGAAGGCCGACCGAGCGCGCGCCGCCAGCGCAGTCGAGGCCACCCCCGGCCCCACAGCGCCGGCGAGCAGCGCCGCCACGAGCAGCGCCACCGCCACGAGCGCACGCCCGTGCCCCGTCCGCCGACCCTCCCTTGCGCGAGCCCCTCCCCACATGACTCCAAGGGTACAGCCTGTTCGCGGGATCGCCGCATGGGCGCTCTCGCGGGGTCACTCGGTCGGCATGCCCTCACCCTCGGCCGCGCTCTCACCCTCGGCCGCGTCCTGCGCTGCCTCCTCAGCGCCCGCCGGCTGCGCGCTCCCCTTCAGAGAGTCGACCAGACTGTCGGCCTTCGCGCCGGCCTGCTGGATGCGCTCGCGATACTTGCCGCCCGTCCGCTCGTCCGCGGTGGTCGCGGCCTTCTCGACCGCCTCGTGGATCTTGTCGCTGCGCTCGACAGTCGCGTCCACGGCCTTCGTCTTCAGATCCTTGAGCCTGTCTGTGATACCCATGGTTCCCTTTCGAGAGCATCGTTACACGAACGGCCATGCTACTCGGGAGCTGGCCGCCGAACGGACGATGCTCAGGGCGACGTAGCCCGCAGGCGCTGCTCGATCGCGGCGCGCGCCCTGTCGAAGGCGCGAGCGTCCGCCAGCAGCCGCGAGCACGCGTTGGCGCCCAGGCCGAGCGAGTAGATCTCGAACGCGAGATCGGCCGCGCCGTCGACGCCGGCCAGCGCCGCCTGTCGCTCGAGCTCGCCCAGCCAGTTGGCCACTCCCGCACGGACGAGGTCGCGTACGGGCCCCGGGCGATCGTCGAACTCCGCCGCCGCCGCCGCCCAGAAGCAGCCGCCAGCGAACACCCCGCGCTCGAGATAATCGACATAGCGCTCGCAGTACGCCCGCAGTCGTGCGCTGCCCTCCCGCGCCTGCTGGGCCGGCCCCACCACCTCGCCGAAGAAGCGCCGCGCGGCCGCGTCGATCGTCGCCAGCTGCAACTCCTCCTTGGAGCCGAAGTGGGCGAACAGGCCGCTCTTGCTCATCCGCAGCTCGCCAGCCAGCCTGCCGATCGTCAACCCCTCCAGACCCTCCGCCGACGCAACATCGACCGCGCGCGCGAGGATCGCAGACCTGGTCGCGGCCGCCTTCCTGTCCACGCGATCCGCCGCAGCCACGCCACCACTCTAGCGCACGAACGTTCGTGCTATTAATTGCCAGCCGGTCGCCAATGCCGGCCACCGGTAACCCAAGCAACAGGAGGCGACATGTCGGACTTCACCATCACCCCCATCGACAGCATGGAGGCGGTCGTGTTCGGCTCCTTCAAGCGAGCCCGCGCCCAGCTCGGGGTCGAGTCCTTCGGGATGCAGGTCATCGACCTGCCGCCCAACGCCGAGCAGTACCCCGAGCACGACCACGCCGAGAGCGGGCAGGAGGAGGTCTTCGTCGTCCTGCGCGGCTCCGGCGAGATCGAGATCGACGGCGAGCGCCACGCCATCGACCCGGACACCATGACCCGCGTCGGACCCGAGCCCAGGCGCAAGATCTGGCCGGGCGCCGACGGCATGCGCGTGCTCGCGCTGGGCGGCTGCCCGGGCGAGGTCTACAAGGCGCCCGACGTCACCAAGCTCGGAGCGCCCGACCCCGGGCTGCCGGGACTGCCGGTGCCGTGAAACGGGGGCCGGCCCGCCGGAGCGGGCGTGAGGCCGTCCGCGGCCGGATCACGCTACGCACGCCGGAGCTGGCAGGGACGGAAGGGAGGTGGACGGAAGGGGGGAGATTCGAACTCCCGAGACGAGGGTTACCCGCCTGCCGGTTTTCAAGACTAACGCAAAACCGCATGGTTGAGCCAAAAACTGGCTGCTCGCGCCACAACTCGCGCCAGTCCTCGCCAAAACTAGGTTGAGGGTTGGGGCGCGAGACGGAAGGGGGGGGATTCGAACCCCCGAGGCGGATTGCCCGCCTGGCGGCTTTCAAGGCCGCTGCATTCAACCGCTCTGCCACCCTTCCTGGCCTATGTTCGCTGATGAACCCGTAGAGCCTACGCCAGCCTGCCGTTGATCATGCCGGGCGCTCGACTCGCGTTGGCGGCGGCAGTGCCGGGCCGGGGCTACAAGCCTAGCCCGGCCTTGGCCAGCGCCGCTGCAATGCCGCCGAGTGCCGCAACCGCGATGTCGCGGGCCGCACTCCTGTCCGCTTTCGCTAGCTCTCTCTGCAATAGGTCGAAGTCGCGCTCGTTGAAAAACCACTGCCGCGCGAAACCTCGGCCAACGGGTTGGCCGCCTGCCTGGCGCTCAGTGCCTGGGTTATCAGACTTGTGATATCCGGGAAAGAGCCCCGAGCGGGAACTTCCCAATCGGCGTCCTCCCATGCGGTTGCGGCCCACATGCGCGGAACCGTACTGCGCGTGCAGCAAGGGTGCGAGTTTGATTGCCGGGAGCCTGATGCGCCGCGGAAGGCCGAGCCCCGCCGTGGGCTGAGCAGGCGCCGCGCCGAACGTACCGTGGGCGCCGCCGCCGCGTACGAGCGGCTTTAGCGGCGGCGACGGCGTGCGTGGTACTCGTTGAGCAACTCTGCGGCCTCGGCCTCGCCGCCGGGGAGCAGGTGTCCGTAGCGGTCGATGGTGACTGTGATCGAGGCGTGGCCCATGAACTTGCTGACCTTGTCGATCGTGATGCCGGCGTCGAGCATATGTGAGACAGCAGTGTGTCGACAGTCGTGGAGGCCGATAGCACGGATGCGTTCGCTCTCGGCGATTACGCTCTCTTCGTCCTCGCGTTGCCGGGCTTCCCTCCATGCTTTCTTGGCGTGGTTGTGAACGGTGCCTGGGCAGAATGGGTCGTCAGGTGCTCGGCCGAACACGAGGTCGCGTCCGGTGCGGCCGGTGCACTCGAGGTGTCTGACAAGTAGTTCTTCGAGAAGCCCGATGACGACGGTGGTGCGTTTCCCCTTTTCAGTCTTGGGGTCGATTTCGCCCTCGTACTGATCCCAGCCGGCGGCGATCTTGATGCGCTTGCGCGCGAGGTCGATATTTTCGACTCGGAGCGCGCGTAGCTCGCCGAGGCGCAGGCCGGTGTACATTGCGCATCCCCACAGCGCCTGCTCTGCTTCGTCCAGCGCCGCGATGAGCCGGTGGGCTTCATCGGAGGTCGCGATCCGGTCGCGAGTGAGCGGCACGGCGGGAAGCCGAAGGCCCTTCGTCGGGTTGGTCAGCAGCGAGTTGTGCGTGCCCGTAACGAGATCGAAGTCACGCCACAGCACTCGCGCCGCATTGACGCAGGCGTGGACCTTGCTGGCGCTGTACTCGGATTGCCAGAGCGTCACGCGGGACTGCAGGTCGGGGCGCTCGATATCGCTCATGAAGTGCATCCCCAACTCGGGGATGAGCCGCAGTCGGTAGTCGCCCTCCATCGTCCGTAGCACGCTCGGCTTGTACCGTCTGCCGGAGCGGTTGAGGATTTCTCCGTTGCGCGCCATTTCGAGCCATGCGTAGGCCGTCTCGGCGAGCGTGATCTTCGTCGGGGCTCGTAGCTGTCCGCTCTCAGCAAGCCCGAGGTGCTTGCGGCGCCACTTGGTAGCGGCCTGCCTAGTGGGCAGCGTCTTTCTGATCTTCCTTTTGTCGTAGGTTGACCAGACCCATGCCTCCCACGGCGGGTCGCAGTCACACGCGCTACCGTTGCGCTTCGTCGCGCACCCCTCGGAGTGGCGGGGCCTCATCCCCTCGGGGTTGTCCTGGGCATCGGCGGCGGCGACTTCCCGTGCGATGGCGGCGCTCAAGACGCCGACCTCGCGGCCGAGGACGAACGACTGCTCCTTCGAGAACGACTGGACGATCCGAGCGAGTGCTGTAGCGGGGTCGGGGTCTTCAGCCTGACCCGAGGGGAACTGCAGGATCTCTGCCGACACCGCCGCCTCTTGGGCGGTGTCGGTGACGGTTTGGCGCCGCTTTTGGCGCTCGGTAATCTGAGCGGGCATCTTGGGGAACCTCCAAGGTGCTAAGGGCGCGGCGCGGGTCGCAATCCCGCGTCGCCCCGTTTGGTAGTTGTCCGGTCAACGATAGCTCGATCTCGCCGCGAAAGCGAGCGCCTTTCAAGCGGTCGGCCTCGGGGGGTTTGGGCCGCGTGAGCCGGCATTTCTGAGACGAGCGGCACGGCCGAATGCTCGTTGACCCACGCCCGAAGATCGGCGATCGCGAACAGCACTCGCCGCCCGATCCGTACCGTGCGCACGTCCGCCATGACGGCTCGTTCGAAGGTGTCCACGGAGATCGACAGCAGCCTTGCGGCGTGCTCTTTGGAGACCAGGATCGGCTCGTCGGGCTCGCGCGGCACCGTGCCCTACCTGCGCTTCGCCGCCGGGGTGGGCGCCTGGCCTGCCCAGTGTGCGATCCGGGCGCGGGCAATCGGCAGGTAGGTCTCTTCGCGCTCGATCCCGAGGAACCGCGCGCCCTCGCGCATGGCGGCTGCGCCGGTGCTGCCCGAGCCGGTGAATGGGTCGAGCACGAGCCCGCCGGGTGGTGTGAGGAGCCTTACGAGCCAGCGCATCAGCTCGATCGGCTTGACGGTCGGGTGGATGTTCGCGACCGGGTTCTCCTTGCATAGCTGGACGTTGTGCGCGCCGATCTTGTAGGTCTGCACGACGCGGCGAGGTAGCTGCTCGCAGCCGGCGTCGCGCTCGCGCCGCGGTGCCTTGGCGGCATAGAAGAAGCGGTGGCGCTCGCCGAGCAGCACGATCGGGCAGTCGTGTTCGCAGCGGCTGTCGGTGCAGGATCGCCCGTGGGAGAGCAGCAGGTTGGCGGGCCAGCGGCCACGCTTGCTCGCGGTGATGCGACGGCCGTGTGTGCGGCCTTCGCCGGGGCAGTCCTGTGCGGTGAGCTCAACGCGGCAGGCGTCGATGTTCAACGCGCCGGTGCCGTGCTTGGCGAGGTTGTGCTCGATGCTGGCATCGAGCGGGCGGCGGGCGAGCATGATCGGCTCCCAGGCGGGCTTCAGCCCGGTGCCGAGCCCGCCTGGCAGGACGCGGGTCGCGGGGTATCCCTGGCCTTGGACCCACATGAGCACGTCGCGGAGTTCGAACCCGACTTCTTCGAGCCCGCGCGCCAGCAGGTGGAAGGTGCGCGGCGCGGCGAACGCGGCGAGGTGCCCGCCGGGCTTCAGGACCCGCAGGCACTCTATGCTCCAGCGTGCGCTGAAGCTCTGAAACGCGGCGGCCGGGTCGGCGCGGGGAGCACGCCGACCGCGCACGCGGGTCGGGTCGAGGGTGCTGGGCCTGTCCCAGCGCATGTTGTTGTGGTTGACACCGTAGGGTGGGTCTGTGATGACGGCATCGACGCTCGCCGGGTCGAGCGTCGGGAGCGCGTTGAGGCAGTCGGCGTGCTTGATCTGCCAGCCCCGTCGCGTGGATTTGGGCTGTGGCATGTTCACCTCTCCTTGGTGGCTTTGCGGGGTTGCTCGGCCTTGCGGAAGATGAGGACGTCCTCGTGGCAGACGAGCTGGGTGTGCTGCCCGGCCGCGAGCGCGTTGCGGGCGTGCATTAGCTGCCAGAAGGACGGGCGTGCGCGCAGCTCGCCTTCGCGGATGCCGATCCCGGCGAGCAGCGCGATCACGTGCTGCCAGTAGTCAAGGCCGGCGTGCTGGCAGAGCGCGACCGTGTCGCCCGCGAGGTTGCGCAGCGCGCCCTGTGCGCGGAGGTTCTTCGTGACTACAGCCAGGAATCCGCCTGGTGCGAGCATCCGCGCACACGCGCCGTAGATGCTCGCCATCGCGCAGAGATAGCTCTCGCCCGACTGGCCGGCGTTCTCAGCGGTGGCTTCTGAGAGGGTGCCGTAGCGCAGCCGCGCGAGGCACGGGCGGCTGTCGCCGTAGCGGCATGTCTTCGTTCTTGTGGCGGCGTAGGCGCGGTCGGTGGCCGTCAGCCGGCGGCCTTCGCGGGAGCGGGCGACGGCCATGCCCTTGCCGCCGCGCGGGTCCCCGAGCGTCGCGTCGCCGTAGGGCGGGGAGGTCAGGATCAGCGAGACCTTGCCGGCGTGCTGATCGAGCACTCCCCGCCCGAGACGCCGCGCGTCACCTTTCAGCACGAGCGCGTGGCCGCCCGCGCCCTGGGCGCGGGCGTGCTCGACGTTGGCGGTGGCGAGCGCCGCCCAACGCTGGTCTAGCTCGAGGCCGAGCGCGCGGCGGTCCTGGTGGATTGCCTCAACGAGTGTGGTGGCGATGCCGCACATCGGGTCGAGCACGGTCTGCCCGGGCTCGCTGTAGAAGTCGATCGCGCGGCGCGCGATCTCCGGCAGCATCTTCGCGGGGTGGCGGGTCGACTCGGGGGTGTAGCGGCCGTGGCGCTGCCACTGGCCCGTGCGCTGAGCGCACGGCCATACCGCGAGCGGCAGATCAGCTGTGCCGGCCCCGACCCAGCCCCCAGCACCGCAGGCTCGGGACTGGCGAGCCGGCCGTGCTCGCGGCGTTGACCCGCCGCTCCGGGTCCGGCTGTTGGTCCTTCGCGCGGGAGCCATCGCTTACTCCTCTTGTGGTTGTGGTGGGCCGAGCCAGTCGACGGGCTGCTCGGGCTGCTCGGCGGAGATGAAGATCGGCGCAAACGGGCCGTGCTGGGTGAGGTCATCCAGCAGCACGAAGGACACGGGGATCGGACCGAGCTGATCCTTGGCGGGGTCGGAGTCGTGCAGCGCGAGGGTGCGGTAGATGCGCTGGCGCATGCTCTCGCGCGGCTGGTCGGCGAGGACGATCAGCAGATGCGGGAAGGCGCGGTAGGTGCCGCGCCACAGCGGCTCGGGCTCCTCGCCGGGCGTGCCGGGCGGCTGGTAGTAGCGGAGCCTTGTGTAGCGGGTGATCTTGCTGGCGAGCTGCTCGGCTGGGCGGGCGGTTCCGCGGTCGAGCTCGATCCAGCGCTGGTGCAGGGTGATCGCCCCGTCCTGCTTGACCTGCAGGTAGCTCAGCAGCGCGTCGGCGATCACGAGCTCGGCGGGTCTGCGGCCCCGCCACGGGGAGATCGGGTGCGCGATCTCGTGCCGCCAGGAGTCCGGGCCGCACTCATCCCCGCGCGTACGCGCGGCGTTCACGAACGCGACGCCGACCTGGTTGACCGCGATCGTGTGCGCGCGCAGCGGGCCTTCGGCCTGCGCGCGGGTGGGTATGCGCCTGCGCGTCTCGGCGCGCGGCCCCGCTGTCTCGACCGCGTCGGCGCCCGCCTCGGTGAGATACCAGTGCGAGAGCGTGCCCGGCGCCTGCACACGCTCAACGAGCCCCCTGTCAAAGAGCAGGCGAAGGACGCGCCGCGTCCAGCCAAAACCGGACTCGGGCGTGTGCAGCGCGTGAACCTGCACGGTGCTCAGCAGCCGGTGCTGGTAGAGGCTCGACAGGACCGCGGGCGCGATGGGTGGCAGCGGCCGGTCGTTCTTCTCCCGCGGGCTCACGCCGCTCCACCCCCTTGACCGTCACGGTCGAGCGGCGTGCGGGTCAGAGTCCTCGCAGCGCCCGTCGCTCTTGTGCTGGCCGTGGGTGTCGATGAATGACTGCGCCGGTGGTGGACGCTGGTCGGGGCGGGCGCATGCCACGGCGCCTCAGCGCTCCGGGCAGGCGTCGCGGACGTGTCCTTGTATTTCTGCTCGTCGCCTTTGAGGTGTTTCTTGATGCGCTCGTCGAGGGTGTCGAGCGCGCTGATCGTCTCGGCCGCCTCAGCCCTGCCGGATGCCTGATCGATGGTGGGCTGGATATCGCCGATCGCGTTGGGTTTGAACGCGTCGCCGAAGTGCTCCTGCACCGATTCGTTGGCGAACAGGAACGGGTGGGTCAGCTGCCCTTGGTGGGTGACCTGGGCGATGAAGGTTCTGCGCGGTAGTGAGGTGATCGCGCTGGCGGGCGGGTCGCCGCCCCACTCGCGCGCGATCAGCCCGGCGGCGTGCGCGTTCAGCGCGGTCGTGATCAGATGCGAGCGGTTGGTCGTGAGCGCGTTCAGCGTCTCCCGGGTGAGCCGCTCGGGGTTCTGGTTGAGCAGGAACCCGCGGATCCCGTACTTCGCGGTCTGCTCCAGCAGGCCGGCGAGGTTCCCCGAGCTCGCGCCGTCGAACACCTGGATCTCATCGAGGAAGACATAGAAGGGCACCCGCTGGGAGGGGTCGATGTGCGCGCGGCCCTTCGCGGCGTGCAACAGGTCGAACACGAGCAGGTTCGCGACGAGGCGGTCGCGTGCGCCCCCGGCGCCGGGGCAGGCGAGCACGATCCGCCGCTCGTTCATCGCCCTGGCGATGTCATAGCTGGAGCTCTGCGCGCCGAGCAGCGCCGCGAGCTGTGTGGAGGAGCGCAGCCTGTCGATCAGGTTCGTGACCGGAGTGATCGCCTCCTCGCTCAGCCTTGGGAAGCGCTCGGTGAAGAACTGCTGCCGCGCCGGGGAGAGGTGCGGCAGCGCGGCGGCGAGCCACTCGGGGTTGCCGAGGATGCTCGGGATCTGAAAGATCGTCGGCTGCAGCCCCTCGGGCAGCACGCTTGCGAGCTCTACCAGCGCCGCGGTCGCCTGCGTCGTCAGGGTGAGCGCGCGGTTGTTGCGCTCCCCCCACTGCAGCGCCGAGGCGAAGGAGTCGACGATCGCCTCGACCCGCCGCTCGCTGGCCTCGGAATCGAGCCCGCGGGCGGCGAGCAGGTTCCAGCCTGGCTGCCCGTCGCGTGAGCGCGGGCCGACGAGGTCAAGCTCGATCACCCGCTCAGCCAACCCCTGGTCGGCGAGGCAGCTCTTGATGCGGGTGATCGCGTCCTGGTGGGGGTCCAGAAACAGGCCGCCGTGGCCTGAGCGGACGAGGTGCAGGAACTGCGTGAGCGCGAGCTCGGTCTTCCCCCACCGGCTCCTGCCGGCGGTGTAGGTGAAGAACGAGTCCTCAACACGCAGCCCGACGCGTCGCGGGCCGCTCTCCCCGTCGACGCTGCCGAGCGGCACAAGGTCGGCCTGCCCGTCGAAGGCCGGGAGGGTCTTCGGTGCGGGGTAGAGCGCCGGGCCGAGCCTAAGCACGTCCGGGGCCGCACAGTGAACGCTCGGCGGCTTCAGGAACCCAGCCATCTCGCGGGCGCTGACCAGCCCCCGGCGTGTGGGGTGAAACAGCCCGGTTCGGATCCGCTGGTCAAACCACTCGCGCCGGCCGGGAACGTCTGAGCCGGCGAACGCCAGCCCGAGGAGGCGGACGCCGACGACGCGCAGGGAGTTCGCAGCCGCGAGAGCATCGAAGCAGCCGAGCAGCCCCTGCATGCAGGCGACTGCCCTGGCCTTCTGCGGGCTCGAGCAGCGGATCAGGATCTGGAGGCCAAACAGCGGCTCGGCCTGCAGCAGCTTCGCTGCGACCTCCTCACGGACGGCTCGCTCCGCCACCGTTTCCGTCGGCTGTCGGCGACCGGCACGCCGCCCCCCAAACACCCCGGCCTGCTCGCGGACGCCGGCCCGCTCGTCGCGGCGGCGAGCCTCACGCAGCAGCCGGCGTCGCAGCCGACGGCGAGCCGCCGGGACCGCCGGCAGAAGATCGATCGCGATCTCGGCCTGCTCACCACGCCCCCGGTCAAGCGCCGCGAGCACACGCGCGAAGCCCTGCAGCGGATCAGGACTCAACGGCAGATGCGCAAGCGGCTCGCTGCTCGCCCGCGCCAACCGCAACTCCGCCCGCACCACCTCCACCTTCCTCTCCGGCTCGACCGGCGCATCCCCGCTTGCTGACCCGGGACTGGTGGCGGGCTCGGCCTCGGCCGGCTTGGGCTTGCTGTCCGGCTCAGGCCAGGTCTCGATGATCTGCGTCTGCACCCGGTCGAAGACCCCGAGCGCGGAGCGCACCGCCGGTAGGGCACGCTCGGGCACGCTGAGCGAGTAGCGCATCCGGCCCTCCGGGTCGGTGTCGAGCAGCACCCGCACCGCTCGCGCGCGCGGATCGAGCCAGCCGCCGACGAGCCGGCGCACGCGCGAGAGCTGCGCCGCGCAGCGCAGCACAGCCTCAAGCGACGGGTCGAACGAGTCAGGCGCGAGCACGACCAGCCGCGCGCGGGAGGCAAGCGATCGACGAGTAGCGACGACACGACCCGCGAGCAGACCGAGCGACACCAGCGCCACCGGGACGAGCAGCAGCGGACGCAGCACCAGCGCACCGGCCCGGGCGAGCGGCACCAGCGGCGATCCAGCGTCACCCACCAGCACAGCGAGCGCGACCACAGCCACCGCAACGAGGAGGGGTCTAGCGTCCTGAGAGGGCTGAGGGCTCACAGCGAGCTACTTCCGGACATAGACTTGTCGCACAGCCCGCCCCCCGGAAAACCCGCACCGCTGCTACGCAAACCCGCCGTGTCCGGCGACTCGGCACACGACCGCAAACGCGCCTGGAGACGAGCCCGCAAACGCGCCCGCGGACGAACCTGGAGACGACGCTCGGCGCTCATCGCGTTCTCCCTCGCTCGCCGGCCGTGCACCGCCGCCCCGCGCTCTGAGTCGCAGTGGTGTGCTGGCGGCTCTCGCACGATTCGCAGAGCAGGCCAGGCCGCTCCCTCGAGACCGCACCCGCGCGGCTGCCGTGGATGTCATAGCCGCCCCACCGGCACCAGCGCACCCCGGCCGCCTGCGCCTGGCGCTCGAGCGCTTCGATCCCGGCGAAGAACTCGGGGTAGAGCGCACTGAGCATCGCACGCTCCTCCCGGGCTTTAGCGAACGCGCCGCAGTTGCACTCCCCGGAGCGGTGCAGAAGCGCGGCGGCCGGTGACTCGGGTATGCCGTGCACGGAGCGGTAGCGGAGCATGTCCGCCCCGGTCCAGTCGATCAGCGGGTTCGCGAACACCGCGGAGGTGCGCGCCAGCCGGTTGATCGGCTCTCGCTTGGCGCGGCGGCGCGACTCGGCCCGCCTGATTCCCGAGAGGAACAGCACCCGCGCGCTGCGGGGGTGCCCGTGCTTGCTGTCCCTGAGCAGCGCCATGATCTGGCGTTCCTTCAGCCGGTTATACGCGCGGCCGTGCGCGCCCGGGCCGGGGAACCCGTGCGGGAGCTGGCCGAGCTCGCCGCCGGAGGCCCTGCCGTGAATGCGCTGGTCGCGGGCGATGAACGATGGGATTGACACGCTCGGGTCGCGGTCGTGCGCGGCGATGAACCGTGCCCACCACACGAGGTCCCCGAGGACCATCACCCGGAAGGCGTCCCCGGCGTCAAGGACACGCAGCGGCTTGCCGATCCACGCGGCGTACTCGTGGACGAACTCCGCGACACCGGGCACGGCCGTCCCGGTGTCGATCCACGCAAGGCCCTGGTAGTGCTCGCGGCAGCGATGCGCGAGCACCGTCGAGTCGTTGCCGCCGGAGAACAGGCACCACACCGCGACCGGCCGATGCTCGACGCGAGCGCGGGCTACCAGCTCGTCAGGATCTGCTACGCGATGAGGCGAGCGCTCGCGTGAGCGCCCGCTCATCCCGGCCTCCTTGCGCTCGGCGTGCGCTTCGCCTGGCGGCTGTGCTGGATCGCCTGCTCGAGCACCCGCCGGGCGAGCGGCGGCGGGACGGCGTTGCCTACCTGCTCGAACTGCCGTGTTCTGGGGCCTCGCCAGGGGTAGTCGGCGGGGAAGCCCTGGAGCACCGCTGCTTGGCAGACGCTGACCCGGACGGCGCCCTGGCAGCGTCGTGGGGCGTGGGGTCGCCGGGCATCTCTCTTGCTGCCAGGCTGGCAGACTCGTGGGTCGCACGCGACCGTCGTCGCGGGACGCTCGCCGACCCATGTCGGGACTCCCTTGGCGAGCGCCGCCGCCGCCGGACTGTGAGTCGGGCGGGGTCGCGCTCCGCGCTGGCGCGCCTCGTCGCTACACGGCACCCACTCGACCCTGTTCGCGCGATGCCCGAAGAGCACGGTCGGCGCTGGCGCCGCGGCATGGCGGACGGCTGAGTTGGGCTGGTTGCCGTTGCGCCACGCCCAGCCGCCGCGCTCGCACCCCTCCCCGGGTGCGAGCTGGCGCCCCACCAGCGCGCCGTGCTTGGAGCGGCGTGTCGTGACGAGCGTCGGCGCGGGCCGGCCGGCTGGCCACGGCGCACCCTCCGTTGGCCCGGCAGCGTGGTCGCTCGCACTGGGGGGGACGCCGTGTGCTTGCCAGCGATCGACGCGTGCGGTGACGGCTTGTCCGGGCGCGCTCGCTGGGTCAAACCCCTCGCGGATGCGCTCGCCGCCGCGGCGTATCTCTACCCACGCGCCGCGGTCGCGCTCGTGAGCGAGTCGTTGGATCGCGCCGGAGCCTCCGCGCTTGTTCCCCGCGACGACCGTGAGGCCGGGGCGGGCGCTCATGCCCCAGCCGAGGGCCTCGGCCATGCTGACCCACGGCTGCAGCGCCAGCTCCTCGGCCGGGATCTCACTGCGGCGAGGGTTATAGGAGCGGTGCGTTGGCGCGGGCAGTGTGACCGGCCCGTCGAGGGAGGCGATCAGGAACGCGCGCCTGCGCGTCTGCGGCACACCGTAGCGCTCCGCGCTCAAGACCCCGACAGCGCTCTGATAGCCGTGTGTTGAGAGCAGCCCGGCGAACACGCTCCATAGCTCGAGGACCGCGGGGACCTGCTCCAGCGCAACCCAGCGGGGCCGCAGCGTGAGGATGTAGCGCAGCGGCTCGACGGTGAGCAGCGAGCGTGCGTCGCGGCAGCCCTCACGCCACGCGCGGCGGCTGTCGTTGCCGGCGGCGAGCTCGTGCGCGCAGGCGATGAGCAGCGGCTTGTCCGCCCGCCCAAGACCCTTCCCCGCCGAGGAGTACGCCTGGCACGGTGGGGAGCCGACCAGCCCCCACACCGGCCCGAGCTCGCGCGGGTCCAGCTCGGCGACGTCGGCCTGCAGGCGCTCGTGCCCGGCCGCCCTCGCGGTCGCGCAGGCGTGCGGGTCGGTCTCGATCCCGAGCGCGTGCAGGCCGAGCATCGCGAGCGCCTGCTCCCAGCCGCCGGCGCCCGCGAACAGGTCGAGGATCCTCCCCGGCTGCCCGTGGCCGCGTCGGCGGGCGCGGGAGGCTGTCGTCTTCCCTGGCTGTGGCATCGAGATTCCTTTCTCGATAGGGCGCGGGCGTGCCCGCGCACGTTTGATAGGAGCACGCATGTCCATCCGCCTGGTCATGCTCTCGGCGGGTTGGCTGTGGGTGGCTGGGCGTAGCCGTAGATACCGGCGCGCTCCCCGACCGGATGGGCCGGTTCGAACGGCCCTACACGGCTGACGTGGCCGTCGTAGTTGCCCTCGACGGTCACGATGCGTCCTTCGGGTAGGACGCGCACGACGATCCCGACGTGCACGCTCTCGCTAGGCCCCGTGCCGTAGAAGACGGCATCGCCGGGCGAGGGCCTCGCCGACGCTCCCAGCACGCGTCCGCCATGTTTGGCGGCCCAGTCATAGAGCGCACCGGAGTAGGCATAGACCGCAGTCGAGCCGGGGAGCGCCACCCCGGCGTGCTGCCATACCCACGAGGCGAACAGCGAGCACCACTCCTCGCAGGGGCCGTAGATCGTGCAGTCAGAGCCGGACGGTTCTTCGCCCTGGCCGAGCTGGCTCTCGGCGACCTTCACGATCTGCGAGCCCGCGCCGGCTTCGGGCAGGAACACACTCGCTTCGCACCCGCCAGTCGATACGGGCTGCGCCAACGGCGGGCTGCTCGCGGCTGGTGCTCCTGCGCCGGTGAAGCCGAACTGCACGGCGCGGGCCATCACCTCTTCGGCGTAGGCGACTGTCGAGTCGGCGCACGCGCCGTAGTAGTTGCACGCCGCCTGGCGATATGCAGCGTAGGTGCCGCCGGTCGGCGGGGCGCCCATGTCCTGCCGGAGAATCCTGGCGGCGGTGTATATCGCATCCGCCGGGTCATCGACCGACAGCGGCTGGCCGGGGTGCGCGTTGACGGCGTAGCGTTCCCAAAGCGTCGGTCCGTCGCCGGGGCTGCACGCGCTGGCACGGACGTAGGCGATCTGCATCGGCCCCGCGCACCCCGAGCTGTTGGTGCCGGCACACTCGCCGTTGCCACACTCCTGCGCCCCGATCGACGCCAGGAATGACCAGTCGATGTCAAACCTCACACCCGCCTGCTCATACAGCCGCAGGCGTTCCGGTGGGATGCTCGCAAGCGCGTAGGCCGACGGGGCGGGGCCGCTGGATGCGAGGGCCGGTTCGTCGCCCGGCTGACAGCCTGTGAAGCTCGCTCCGAGGACCGCGACCGTCACCCCGAACGCGGCCATCAACGCCAGGCCGCCCGCCCCGACGCCGCCCAGGAGCCATATCCACAGCACGCCGCGCCGCTGACCGGATCGCTCGCGCATCACTCGCCGTCCAGTCCGCTGACGAGCAGCCGGCCACCCTGACGTTCGAGGAGCAGCCCGATCGGATAGTCGACCGCGCCGCCGTCGTTCACCAGGGCGCTCACCCCTGCCAGCCCCGAGGCCGCCGGTGTGGCGTGCATCGAGAGCAGATGCGCCCGGCGCGAGCGCATACCGGGCGGCACGCGCGGCGGGTGGGCCTCCAGCGAACCGAGAAGCGCAGTGGTGGCGCCCTTGATCTCGCTCGCCGGGGCGTGCCCGTAGAGGTAGCCCAGGTAGCCGGCGAGGAACAGCCCGGCTGCCCGCGCGAGCACCGGTGCCAGCGGCGCGCTGCCGGCCTGCGACGCTGGCATCTGGACGGCCGACGCGCTCCTCGGCGTGCTGGATGCTGCGCGGTTGGGGCTTCGCGGTGGCTGGACGCCGGGGCGGGCGAGCGCCGACAGGAGCGCGGTGGCGGTGAGCAGTGCGACGACGGCGGCCATCGCCGTGCGGCGCTCCCCCTCGGCGATCGGCCGGTCGCGCTTGCGGCAAACCCACGCTCCGACGCTCACTGCTGCGGCTCCTGCGCGACGGCGCCCAGTCTGCGCCGCGCGAGGTCGGCGGCTTGGCGTCCGAGCTCTATCCCGAGAAAGTCACGGCCGAGACGGTGAGCGACTGCGCCCGTGGTCCCCGACCCGCAGAACGGGTCGAGGACCAGGCAGCGCCCGCTGGCGTCCTTGTGGCTGCAGCCTGGCCGCCACTCACCCTCACCCGTGGGCGATGGCTGTCGCTGCCATGGTGCGCCGCAGATGCCGCACGCTGTGGGTGCGCTTCCCGCGAGGATGCAAGGTTCCGCGAGCTTCTCGGGAAAGACGGCCTGCGCGCCGGGATAGCCGCGCGCGGAGAGCATCCACCAGGAGCGACGCTGGCGTCCTGCTCCGCCGCGCCACTGTTCGTGCTGGCCGCGCTCGCCCCTGCGGTCGCGGTAGCTCAGACGCCCCGGCCGGGCATACCCCTTGCCTGAGCAGCGCCCGCTATCGGGTTCGCGGACAGCGTCGGCGTCGTAGAAATAGCGGGGCTGCTTTGTGAGCAGGAACAGGTACTCGTGCGCGCGGGTGGGACGGTCGCGCACGTTCTCGGGCATCGGGTTCGGCTTGACCCACACCACGTCAGAGCGCAGCCACCACCCCTGCTGGCGCAGCGCGAACGCGACCCGCCACGGGATCCCAACCAGGTCCTTCGCCTTCAGTGCAATGGGTGGGGTGGTGCGCTGAGCCAGCGCACCACCATGCCGCTCGCGGCCCAGAGCCGGGCAGCTGCTTGCGCCCCTGCTGTAGGAGTCGCCGAGGTTCAGCCACAACGTCCCGTCATCGCGCAGGACCCGGTGAACCTCGCCGAGCACCGCGAGCAAATGCTCCACGTAGAGCTCGGGGGTCGGCTCGAGCCCGAGGCAGCCCCGCCACGCCTCACAGCGCTGGCAGAACCGGCCGCCGTGCAGCCCCGCGCGGCCCTGGCGGGCGTCGGCACCAAGACGCGCCTGTGAACGGCTCTCGCCTGCGGGCAGCATGTCAGCGCGCCGACCGCGCTGCGCCTGCCCCCACGTATGGTGACAGCGGGGCTCACCGCCCCATGCGGCGGGTGGCAGGCCGTAGTCGCGCAGCCCCCAGTAGGGCGGGCTCGTCACACACGTCTGCGCCCAGTTCTCGGGTAGCTCCCGCAGGAGGCTCAGTGCGTCTGCTTGTTCGATGCGCCAACTCATGCGGGCTCCTCCTCCGGGGCCTGGGGGGTCTCTGGGGCCGGGTCGGGTGTTGGCGGCGGGGAGGCGCTGGGGTTCGGGGCGCCTCCCCGCCGGGTTGCCGTCACGGGCGGGCTTTGCCGGTGCAGTCCTGCCATCCGCGCGAGGCGGGTGGTGTAGTAGAGGGTCTGCAAGCGGCTGGCCCCATCCCGGCCCGCCTGCGGGCCGGCCGTGGCAGCGAGAAGATCCGAGGCGAGGCGGTTGCGCTGCAGAAAGACCGTCCACAAAAACGCGGCCTGCAGCACAAACGCCAACAGCCACCCGAGGTTCGAGGTCGCGTCGTCGACCGCTTGGCAGACGGCGAGCAGCACCGCGAGGATCAGGCTGTAGATGACCTTCCGCGCCAGGTAGCCAGCGAGCTTGCCTATCCACGCCTGGAAGAAGTCGTGTCCGCGGCCGGGAAAGATCGCGAGCAGCAGCGCGACCGGCGCGAAACACAGCAGCGCCAGCAGCAGGATCTGCGCGAGGATCACCCCGAGCGCGAGCGCCCCGAGCAGGCAGAACGCGCCGAGCTCCCCGGCGGCGATGACGATCGCCAGCAGCAGCCGCTGGTACTGCCCGCCCTTTCCCATCGCTGCAGCCGCGGGCTCATCGGCCGGGCCGAGGGGGTAGCTGCCGTCCTGCTTGGCGGGGTCTGATTCGGGGAGGTCTTCATCTGAGCCGTGTTCGAGCGCTTCGTGCTCGTCGTTGCGCCCAGGTGACTGGAAGTCGTAGGCGAGGAAGTGCGGCGCGTACTTGTTGCGGTCGTTGATGCACGTCTTGCCTTCCGCATGAATTTCTGTCCCGCTTTCAAGCTGGGAGGCGAGCAGGGTTTCCTGTGCGGAGTTCGCGCTCAGGGGGCGGACCACGACCGACCGGGTCTTCCCGGCGATGGTCCTGGTGCAGTGCTCGATCCCGCCGAACTCGAGGACCGTCCACGGGTTCAGCACCAGCAGCGAGAACAGCTGGTTACTCGCCGCGGTCTTGGCCTGCTGTTCGCTACCGATGCTGCCTTGGCTGGTGAGGGACAGCAGCGCGGTGGAGAGCTGGTTTGAGAGCTGGCTCGCCGGCCCGATCGTGCGTTCGGGTGCGGTGACGATCCCGATCGCCAGCACGCAGTAGAGCAGCGAGACGGCGAGCGCCCCCGCGGTCTCGGTGTAGCGGCGCTGCACCAGCGCCTTCCACATCGCCCAGCAGCCCGCGAGCACGACCGCCGCGATCAGCCACGGCGCACCGAACGTGCCGGTGTAGAGGTTGTGAATCGCAGCCGATACCGGGGCAAGCGCCCCCGAGCCGGGACTGCCGCTGCCGTTGAGCAGGTCAAGGTTGAACGCGAACCCAAACAGCGTGATCACCGCGTTTGCGAGGAACGCCGTCAGTAGCCAGATGACCTGCGCAGCGAAGAACGCGATCATCGGCGCGACCCCCGAGGCATCCACCCCGCTGGTGAACCCGACGCTGATCGCGGGGAAGTACTGGTCCAGGGAGTAGTTAGACAGCGGGTAGCGGCCCACCAGCCCCCCGGCCGGCAGCTGCGGCGCCGGGCCGATGTTGCCGTAAACATCCCCAGCCAGCGCAGGGGTGACAGCAAGCAGCACCAGCGCGACCGTGAAAGCGATCAGGAGCGCGAGCAGCCTCCGGCGGCGGGTGCCCCGCCACAGGACGAGGATGGTCTTCATGCCCCGCTCCCTGGCTGGCCGGGGGTGGTCTGGAACGCCGCGAGCAGGTGTGGGTAGACGAGGTCGACCTGAATCTCCCCGACCCTGCCGTGCAGATCGCGCATCAAACAGCGCCCCGCCCTGAATTCGCGGACCAGGGCGGTCAGCTCGCGTGTGGGCTGTAGGCCGATGAACCGCAGCGCGGCGGCGGCGGACGCGTCGGAGTCCTGGCCGAACACGAACACCACACCGATCAGGTCTGAGAGCTCGCCGAGGTCGCCGATGCGGTGGGTGCCGAGCAGCAGCGTCGCGTTGAACGCCCGGCCGAGACGGACGAGGCGGTTGATGATCTGGCGTCCCTGTGGTGAGGCGAGCAGGAACCAGATCTCGTCAAGCCCGACGACCTTGTGGCGCGAGCGGTCGCTTGAGATCAGCTGCAGCGCGTAGGCTGCGACGAGTGAGAGCGTGGCGACGGACACCCGCTCGGCCCGCGTGTAGGTGTCGCGTGCGGCCGATGGTTCGGGCAGGCAGAGGCCGGGCATGCGGATCGTCGTGACCGGGCTCGCCGCATGCGCGGTGGTGCTATGCCCGTCGCCGAACCCGAGACGAGCCAGGCCGAAGTCGCGGATCACCTCCAGTGCCTCCCCGGCTTCCCGCGCGGGCGCACGCTCGCTGGCGAGCAGCAGCTCGACGACGCGCAGCAGGCTCCTAGAGCCCTCGTGGACGGTGTCCTTGACGGCGAGGCTGACCGCGTTCTCCCACGCCCCCGTTGGGCCGGGGAGCAGCTCCAGCAGGTAGGAGCAGGCGAGCTCCTCGCGCAGCTCCTCGAGGCCGATCGCGAGCGGGTCGAGCTTGCCCTGCTGCGCCGGGTCACCGGAAAGCTCCAGCACACCCACCCTGCCCTGGAGCTCGGGGAGCTTGTGCAGCCCGTGGTCGGGCTTCGGGTCGAAGTCCACCACCAGGCTCCCTCTGCGCTCGGCGGCGTACTCGACCGCCTGCGCCGCGACCGTCTTGCCCGACCCGAGCGTGCCGATCAAAAGCACCCCCGAGGCGCGGTCCTCTCTCGGGGCCTGTGTCGCGTCAAAGCGCACCGGCAGCGGCGCCCCGGTCGGGGTGTAGCCGAGGTAGGGACCCCTGCCCGAGCCGACCGTGCGGGTGGCGGTCGCGACCATGCCACCGAACTGCTCGACCGTGAGCTGCTGGGTGTAGTCGCGCATCTAGAGCCACCCATCCGGCCGCGGGAGATGCCCGAAGAACATCTCCCGCTGAAGCCCCGCGGGGCGGTGCAGAGCGATGTCGCCGTACTGCTCTTTCAGGACGGCGACGCGCCGCTCGAGCTCCTGCTCGCTCGGCGCACCAAGGGCGAGGCCGATCGAGGCGTACAGCATCGGGGGGTGCCCGCCGGCCTGCAGCTGCGCCTCGTACTCGCGGGCGAGCACACGGTCCTCACCCGCGAGCACGCTCGGGCCATGCGCCGCTCCCTGCAGCTGCTCGTGGTAGGCGTGCTCGACATCGGCGATCCGCTTGCGCACCTGCGCCAGCGCCTGGCGGTTACCCAGCCAGCGGGCATGCACGGCCGCGTCAACGGGGAAGCCGACAGCCTCAAGCGGCGCGAACAGCACCTCCGCGCTCGCTCCTGGGAACTCGGGTGCGTCCGCGAGCGCGCCGAGCGCGAGCATCGCCTGCCAGCAGCGGCCCTGCTCCCCATCCACGATGAGCGTCTGCTGCTGCTCGGTGATCGCCGCGTTCGCACACCGCGCCAGCTCACGCCCGAGCGGCTCGAACGCCACTCCGCCGCCCGGCGCCGAGACGACCAGGGCGTCCGGTGCCCAGTGCCCGTCCAGCTCGGGCTCGCCCAGACCACGGCACGCACCGCGGCGCAGCAGCCACTGAAGCTCCACCGTCCTTGCGCGGCGCGTCGCGATCACACCGTTCAGGCGCTCATACACGCGCTGCTCGCGTGCGGCGAGCTCCGCGAGCTCGCCAGCGGAGATAGGGCAGCCCTCGCCGATGCCGGCGAGCTCCTCCACACGCCGGCGGACGCGATCAACGCCACGCACGAGCTCCGAGCCGACCCCGGCCGGGGTGGACGCGGCCAGCGACACCGCCAGGTAGACCTCGGGGACGTGGGAGCCGAGGTCACACAGCCGCTGGCGGTGGCCCTCCAGAAACGCCTGCCACACCTGCGGGTCCTGGTGGCGCTCGTCCAGCAGCCCGGCGGTGTGCGCCACGTAGCGCCCGGCGGGGTAGGCGCGGTTGACGCGCCACAACGAAAAGTCGGCGGCGATCGTGTGCGCGAGGCGTTGCAGGCGACGCTGCAGCGCCCACTTCTCACCCGTCGGTAGATACGGGTAGGAGCTCATGCCCAGCCGGTAAAGCCCGGCGGCCTGCCCACCACGGCCGAGCAGCACGTTGCCGTGCGCGTATCGCAGCGCGAAGCTCACGGGCGCACCTCCAGCAGCTGCCCGTCCCCGAGCTCGATGACTTCCGCCTCGCGCTCGCCCGGGCGCATGCGGTGCCCCTGTGTGGGGCGCACCACATACCGCCCCCGGCCAGGGACCACGACAACCGGCTTGGCGAACACGAGCCTGGCCGGGCCACGCACGCGCCCGTGGTGAAGCAGCGGCGAGTGCTCATCCGGCGCGACCCACACCCTCGGCGCCCACACATCCACGACGCCATCGGCCGCGACCGGACGGTCAAGCGACTGGCGTGCCGGGCGCAGCCGAACCGCAAGCCAAGACGTCAGGTAGCGGTGAGCCGGGCGCCCGTCAGGCGAGGAGTGCCCGGCGAGCGTCGCGGCCAGCGCGGGCGCCGCGATCAGCCGCAGCGGCCAGGCAAGCCACCCCAACAGCACTCCTGCCGCCAGCGTCGCCAGGAATGCGGCGGCGCCCGCGAACACAGCGCCGCGAAAACCCTGCGAGCTCGCGCCGAGCAGCCCGCAGACCCCAGCGAGTACCAGCGCGAACGCGATCGAGCGCTGGCTCACGACCAGGATCGCCACGAGCGCGCCAAGCGCCCACAGAAGCCACTGCAGCGGCACCCCGCCCGGGACGGGCAGCCGCCGCCCGTCGATCTGGTAGATCCGACGGTCGGGCCGGAAGATCCGCTGGTAGGAGCGGATCGGCTGCGAGACATCACTCACCGCGCACAGCCCTCAGCCGAAGATCTGCTTGCCGATAGCTTCAGCAGCCTTCGCGATCTCGTCGGGCGCGAACACCATCCACGCGACCACGATCGCGGCGAACAGGAATACCGCCAGCTCGCTGTAACGGCGGTTCAGGAGAAACACGAGGCTGATGACGGCCACGATCCCGCCGTACAAATCACTCGCGTAACCCTTCAGAAGGTTCGCGACGTTCGCGCCGACATCGTCACCCGACGCAAACGCGTCCACGGGGGAGAACACCAGCACCCACGCCGCCAGCCAGCAGACGATCCAGATCGTTCGTTTGCGTGACATGCCGATCACTTCCCTTCCGCGTGAGACGCCACGGAGCCGGCGGGGTGCGTGACGCTCACTCCAGCTCCGCGCCCTGCTGTCGCTGTAGGCGAGCCGTCGCTGAGATAGGAGGCGATGCCGCGAATCAGCAGCAGCAGCACACACCCCCACAACAGCAGGCGACCCACGAAACGCGCCAGGCGATCAGCACTCCCCTTAGCCGCTGGGCCACCGACACCCGGCTGGGTTTGCTGTGAATTAACCCTACGGAAAACACTCATGCGACGAAGGTAACTGCCACTCCGCCAGAACACCACAAGCGCAAATCACGTGAAAGCGCTCACGTACATCAAACGTGAAAGCGATCACTTTCATAATGCAAACACCGCGACCGAACACCCAGGCGCCAACCGCCGGCAGCAGAAAGTGACCCGCGAGACCGTCAGGCGGGCGAGGCGGGCGCTGCGAGGGCTGCTACGCGGCGAGCTTCACGAGGTCCGCGAGCTCGTCGATCTGGCCGCTGATACTGGCCAGCGCCTGATCTAGCAGCCGGCAGGCCGAATAGTCCACGAGCGAGTAGTAGACCGACGCGCCCTCGCGGCGGCGCGCGACGATACCCGCACGGTACAAGATGCACATGTGCCGAGAGATGTTCTGCGGCGTGCTCGGCATCCTGTCGGCCAATGCCTGAACCGTAGTCTCCTGCTCTTCGAGCAGCGCGAGAAGCTGGATACGGGTCGGGTCCGCGAGCAGCGCGAGGCGACCCCTCACCAGATCAACCACCGGCTCTGACCAAGAACGAGCCATTGACACCCCTAACGACCAACCCCGTAGACCGGCGACTCGCAAGTCCCCACAGGGCAGCGCGTCTCAATCGACCATTGCGCACGCTCGCACATACGTGTTATTGACCGCGACAGCCACGAAACTACACACGACTTCACACACACAGCCCGGCAGACCCGGCAACCGAAATACGTTTGCAGTTTTCACGCTCTCGCGGTCAATAACCTAGATGAGCGAAAACCACGACCCTGACAACCACGACCCCCCACACGAGCGCACGCCGCCCGCCGACACCACCGAGCGGCAGGGCTGGGAGGGCATCGAGTACGAGCAGTCCTCAGCCCGCAAGCCGAGCGCACACGAGCCCACCATCATCGAGCTACCACGCATGCGGCGAGCCTCGTCAAGGCACCACGCCAGCCACGCCGCCGACCCCGGACCAGCAAGACGATATGGCGGGCTGGCCCGGATGGCGGCGCCCGCCGCCGCGGCGCTCGCGGCATGCATCGCGGTCGCGCTAGCGCTCGCGATCACCAGCCCGCCAGAGCATCTTCACACCCCAACGCCGCCAACGAGAGCCAAGCCGTGCACCGCACCCGCGCGCGCTCACACCGAGCGCCATCGCCGACCCCTACGGCGAGCGACGGTGCCCGCCGCGCAGACTCCGCCCACCCGAGCCAGCATCACAAGCAGCCCGCCGGCTCTCCCACAGACGCCCGCAACCCTCCCATCAGCCAGCGCCGCGCCCCCGGCGGCACCCGCGCGACAAGCGGAAGGTGAGGGGCAGGCACAGGGCGGCCCGTTCTCACCGTGAGCCGCCGCCGCTAGCCGAAGCGACCTCGCGCTCTGCACGAGCAGTTGCAGCAGTTGCGGGCTTTAGAACTCGTCTGATTCCCTAGAACATCTGTTGAGGGTCACGGCTGACCCTAGGGGGAGATCGACATGGATGTTCGACTAGGGGGATCACAGGGCAAGCGGCCCGCGGCAGCGGGTACGCTTAGCGCGGGCAGCGGACGCCCGCTTGCGCTCGAGCAAGTCGCAGCGATCCTCGAGCAGCACCGGCACCGCGAGCTGCGGATCGCCCGAGGGTTCGTGGAGTGCCGCGGCCTCAGCCTCCCAGAGCTTGAGGATCTCTACCAGGAGACCACCCTCGCGCTGCTGCACCGCCCCTACAGCGACGAGAAGCACCTCTGCGACGCGCTACGCCGCGGCATCAAGCAGCGCGCGCTGAACCTCTACCGCGACGAACGTCGCCGCCAGGAGATCCTCGCCGCCAGCGCCCCCGCCATCCACGCCCTCGCAACGGCACGCAGCGCCGACAGCGGCCCCGAGCAGCTTGCGCTCGCCCGCCAGGACCGGCTCCTGATCACCGAGTTCCTGGCCGAGCTGAACCCTTGCGAGCGGGAAGTGTTCTGGCTGCTCACCGAGGGATTCGGGTACAACCGCATCGCCAGGATTCTCAAGATGCCGGTGCCCGTGGCGCGCAACACCGTCGCCTCCTGTGAGCGAAAGCGCGAGCGCTTCCAGCTGCTGCACGACAGCGGCCGGCTATGCGGCTACCGCGCCGCGACGATCAAAGCGCTGCTAGACGGACAGGCGAGCAGCGAGCAGCTCGTCCAGCTCGCCGCCGCGCACCTGCAGGCGTGCGCGCACTGCCGCGCCGAGCACAAGACCAACGCCCAGCGGCTGTGGCGCACCTTCCAGAAACAGGCCGCCGCGCTGCTGCCGCCGGTGCTTGCCGGCCGGCTCAGCTGGCTAACCCGGGCCGGCATGCACGCACGGACGCTGAGCCTGCGCGTCCAGCCTGGGTGGGCGTCGGCCGCGCCCGACGGCGCGCGCGAACGCGCGGCGGCGATACTCGCGGGCACCGGCGCTAGTGCGAAGCTCGCCGCCGGCATCGCGACGCTCGCCGTGCTCGCGGGTGGCGCCATCACCGCAACGCGCGCGCTCGAGCACCAGCGCACACACCCCCACGATCAGCCGGCCGCGCAAGCGACCCCGACGCACCCGCAGACTCGGGCGGTCGATCTCGCCGAGCCCGCGTTCACGATCCCCGCGCTCCCCGGACACGCCGCCCGCAGCCGCCCGCACGCGCACCCGCGCAGCCCCGGCCACGTCGTGCTCGTCGCTCACACCCGATCCAAGTCCAGCGCCCCGGCGCGTCGCGAACCCGGCGGGTTTGCCTATCTCGGCGTGCCCACCAACACGCCCACACCCACACCCGCGCCTGCACCGCAGCCCCCGACGCAGCCGGCTACCCACAGCGGCGGCCCGTTCAGCCCATGAGCGCCAAAACCAAAACTCGCATGCAGATCCACGCCGCTCGCGGTCAATAACAACCAGACGCGAGAAGCAAAGACCCACCCACACGAACGAACCACGGAAGGAAAAGAGGCAAGGATGAGCACCCACACCGACACTCGCGCCGAGCACCGCCACCCCAACCGCACGCACCTAGCCCGCGGTGTGCTGCTGCTAGTGGCGCTCATGGCGCTGCTCGGCCTGGCCGCCGCACTGCAGCCCAGCGTCGGCTACGCCGACCAGATGACCGTGTTCTCCTGCCACGGCCCCGCGGGGGAAGCTGTCGGCCACGACGGCTGGACGATCGAACGCCTGGGGGTCGCCTTCATGACCGCGGTGGACACGTGCGCGAACGAAGGCGCGGGCGGGCTGGAACTCGTACTCGGGTCCAACCCATCCGGCTACGGGGAGGACGGGATACAGTGGAACTTCGATGCGCCGGCGTGGGCGAGCATCGCGAGCTACGAACTGCACATCGCCGGCAGCTACGCGCTACCAGCGGACGGCGGCGGCGACGGCCAGGCGTTCGTCGACGCCTCTGATGAGTCAGACCCGGTCTATGACTACCGCAACCTCGGCGGGGGTAGCTGGGGCCCAACCGTGATCACGCGCACCCCGCCCGCGCCGGTCAGTTGGATCGCGACGAACGCTTCCTGCGACGACGCGAGCGGGGACTGCCCCGCGAACACCAAAATCTCGCGTCTGGAGATCACCGCGGCGAGGATCGTGCTCAACGACAGCACCATCCCGACCGTCAGCGACCTCGCTGGCGCGCTTGTGTCCGGCTCCCCGCAAACAGGGGAAAGCGAAGTCTCCTTCGATGCCGCTGACACCGGCCCCGGCGTCTACGCGGCGTACCTCGTGATCGACGGCGAGCCGCAGCCCGCGAGCCTGCTCGACTCCAACAACGGCTGGTGTGAGAACCTCGGGCAAACCAACGACGGTACACGCTCCTTCGCGCACCCCGACCCCTGCGCCCCATCCCTCAGCACAAGCCTGACCCTGAACACCGCCCAGCTCACCGACGGCACCCACACCGTCAAGCTGATCGTCGAAGACGCAGCCGGGGACACCACGATCGGCTGGAACGGCACCATCACCACAGAGAACACACCCGCCAACAGCACCGGCGCCACCACCGGATCGCCGCCCGGCGCAGGTGCCACCGCGCCCACGCCAAACGGGACACCCGCCAGCGAGAGCGCGACCCTACAGCTCAACGGCCTCACCGCGCTCACCCGCTCCTACGCCAAACGCGCCTTCACGCTCACCGGCCGGCTCACCACCAGCCAATCACAGCCGATCGCAGACGCCACCCTCGAAGTGCTCCAGCAGATCCAAGGTGCCAGTACGCTCACGCTCATCCGCCACGCCACCACCAGCTCGGCAGGGACATTCACGATCCCCATCCCCGCCGGGCCATCACGGACCATCGTAGTCGCCTACCGCGCACTCTCAACCGACAGCACGTACGCCGCCAGCGCCCACATGCGCGAGAACGTCAAGGCAGGCGTGCAACTCAACATCACCCAGCACACCACCAGCCCCACCGGCACGATCCGGCTCAGCGGAAGGGTGCAGGGACCAATCCCACCTCAGGGCACGCTGGTCGAGCTGCTCGTACACTACCGCGGACACTGGGAGCCGCTCCGCAAACCGCGTACTAACCGCAACGGCTACTTCAAAGCCCTTTACCAGTTCCAAGGCGCCGTCGGACGCTTCCCATTCTTGGCAGAAGTCCCCCTCGGGCAGGCGAGCTTCCCCTACACCCGCGGCTACAGCAACATCGTGAACATCCACACGACCTAGCATCAGCTTCCCTGTTGTCGCCGCCCAGGCTACTTTCCAATATGAAGCGCAGTTTCCAGTCGTAGTTTCCAATATGCAGCGTAGGTTCCAGCTGAACTCGGCGCGGTACTCAATCAGCCGCGAGACGTAGGAAGGCGAAGCTGGGTCCAGCTGTGGAGGCGCGTGGCTTTCGCATCGGGCACGAAGGGGGTTCGGGCAGCGGTAGCCACGAAACGGCCGCCGTGCGTGAGTCGCCGTGCCATCGGGTCGGGCGGCACATCCGCTTCACGCGCCCCATGCTCGACGAGTGGCCCGCTGAGCAGCCGCGGCGGTAATGGGACCCTGCGCGGCGATCGTCTATCCGCGTAGTCGCCGGCCGTGTCCCGCAGCTTGATCAACGCCGCATGCCACGTCCGGCCACCTTTCACGGGCTCGGCAACGGTCTCGCCGGTCGAGAGCACCGAGGCGAACGTGCCAACCGTGGGTAGGACCGAGACCGCCGCGGTTGATCCCCTTCTGGCGAGCTTCTTGGGCAGGCTCCCTTTCATCTCAAGCATCGCGGCAAACAAGTCGGCGGTCGTCTCTTGGCCCACTCGCGTCGTGAACTCGGCCGGATCGGAGACCTCCTCCCCGGCGACTCGTTCTTCGGCGTGGCGCACCGTTCCCCCGAGCTTGCTAGCTACCCGGATGCTCGCGGAAGTCGCTGATTGCCTCCCACGGCAGGTCGGCCACGCCGGGCAGGGCGATCTCCCGTGCCGCAATGCCAGGGTGATCGCGCTTGTGGCTGATGCTTGACGAGGCGGATGCGCAAGAGCGCAGCTCCACTCGTGGCTCGCGGAGGCTACAGTTGCGAGCAGGTCGGAACTGGCTATAGCGCACGGCCGCCGCTGAGCGGCAGTTCAGACGAGTTATCGGCTACCGCGACCTGCTAGCTTGCCTTTTTGACCGCGACCAGCTTGACCCGAACTGGCTGACGTATTCGTTTTTTTCGTTGAACTCCTCGATGCGGTCGTTGCCGGTGTCCGCTACGTACAGGTTGCTGCCGTCGAACGTCATTCCCCAGACGCTTGCGAACTCTCCGTTGCCCGAGCCTTTGAGACCGGCTTTGCAGCTGCTGGTACAGACTTCAAGCTTGCTTTCGCCTTTGCTGCCTACCCCCCAGCCGAGGGCCTCGATGAAGGTGCCGGAGGAGGAGAACTCCTGCAGGCGCCGGTTGGTGGAGTCTCCCACCCATACATCTCCGCTCGGGCTGATGGCGATCGCTAGGGGAATTTTGAACTGGTTCGCGCCGGTCCCTTCGGTGCCCCACTTGGTGACGTATTCGTTTTTTTCGTTGAACTCCTCGATGCGATCGTTGCCTGAGTCGACGACATAGATGTCGCCGCCGGCGATCGCGATGCCCGCGGGCGCGTAGAACTGCCCGTTCCCCGTGCCGGCCGTACCGGCCGCGCGTCGAGCCGCAGGATCAGCATCACTCGGTGCCTGCCGGGGCCCCGCTAGATAGCTCGCTCATGGCTAGTGCATGTACAGACGCATCGTGGTCTGTCCTTTGTCGGTGCTGTGCACCGCGCGCCCGAGTCGGCGTGCGCAGCCGCTAGGCAAGCTGTCGGATCGCGCGCAGGCCGAAGGGCTGCGACGCCGCCGCGCAGTGGTAGCCGCGATGGCTGCGGGCGCAAGCCGGCAGTCCATCGAGCAGGCCCGTAGGCCGTGGAGGCGGCACGGCTCCAGGGGCGAAATGAGAGCCGCCTTCAGGCGGCGGTCAAGGGGCGGGCGCGGGCCCGCGTGCTATCTGGTTGGTCGTGGCTGGCCACGCTGGCCATGAACAGGGGAGGCGGGAGCCCATAGTGGCCACCCCGGCGGGGCGAAATCCACGCGCCGGGAGTGGGAGTCAGTTTGACCGGCGTTTGTGCCCCGCGCGGGCAAGCAGGCCACGCAACTGCGCAAGAGCGACCCGCACGCGATCGCGCTCAACGCGCTCCCGTCGGTGACGTCACACGGCGCGCTCACGAGCAGCCTTCCGGGCTGCTTTCCGCGCGGCGCGGGGACTCGCGGGACTCCTCGCCCGTCGGTCCAGCAGTCGGGTAGAGATTGTTACCAACCCCTCAGACGTTACTACCGTTCAAGCTAGCCAACTACCACGCGCCGCGGGTAGTCTTGAGCGCGCGGTACTCTCCCTGAGTGCGCCGTTCCTCGCTGGTCCTGGCTTTTGTGCTCTTGCTGGCCGCGGACTTGTGGGGCGTGGGCGAAGTCTGGAGCTTGATCTTCGATCACAGCCACCGCGGCGGCGCGGCCTTCTGGGGAGCGTTCGTGGTCGTGGTCCTGCTCAACGCGGGTCTGATCTGGCTCACGATCCGCGTCGCCCAGCGCCTGCGAGCACCCGCCAGAGCACGACCCTGATCGCGCTTCAGTAGTAGATACCGTTCGACCGCGGCTTGCTGCCCTGCGCCGAAGCGCACTACAAGCTCGACAGCGGCCCCTGATCGTCGCGGTGCTGCTCGACGCGGCACGACCCGCCCTCAGCGAACCAGTAGCGCTACCCCGAGCACATCCCCTCCCGGGACACCCGGGCATGTTCATCGAAGAGAACGAAGACAGGAAGGTACTTGCGCGACGAATCCACCTCGGATGGCTGCTCGTCGAAGGAGGCGACGGACGCCAAGAGCGCCAGGACATCCTCACGCACCTACACGCAGCCATCGACTCGCCGCTGCCTCGTGTGCCACAGATGGCGAAGGTGCGTGCCCAGGAGAAGATATCGGTCTCGTGATTCCTCAGCTGCTAGCGCTATATTAAGCAGGTGACTGCTGGAACGCGTTCGCCGCGGCGTAGCCACTCGATGGGTCGACCTGCGTGCGTTTGCGTACTCCTCGCCACCATTGCCCTGGCCATGGGGGCGGCGGGACCTGTCGCCGGCTTCTCGGCATCACCGAACGTCGCGGCTACACATAGCTACCTCGAGGCCTGGTACGTGTGGGAGAGGGCGATTAGCGTCCCCGCGTCGACTATCGCAGTTGACGCCGCCGCCAGCGAAGTCGAAGCCGATTGCCCTGACGTGCTCGTCGATGCTCCGGCGCCTGCCAGCTACACCCGGGCGGCGAAACAACTACGCGACCTCGATGAAGAGCTGAACTTCACGGTGCTCGGGGCTTGGGTGCGACCTGAGCAGCAGGCGCTCACGACGCTCGTCAGCACCGTAACGCGAACCCATTGGACCAACCGCACACTTACCAGGCTCTTGCATGCACAAGTCCGGCACTACGCCGATGCTTTCACCGGCAACGTCCCCGCGCTGTGCGACGACATGGAAGCATGGGCGCATAGCGAATACACAAAGCTTGATCCCGGCACCGAAGAACTCGTCCGTCGACGGGAAGCATACCAAGGACTGCTGCGCCGGAGTCCCGAGGGGCTCGTTACGCATCTGCTTGCACGCTACGAGAACCGAAGCGAGAAAGCCTTGGCCCGCCACCTAAGCGCCCTTACAGAGACGCTCAACAGAGAAGCTGGACCACTCGAAACCGCGAAACAGCGAATCGAACAGACAACGGGGGTCCACGCTCCGTCGGTATGAGATGCTTTGTTGATGAGCCATCTACTTGCTGTCGCGGGCTGTGGCAGCGAAAACGGTTGCACACAAGGCAGCGCGGTCAACGTAGTCTTTTTCGTCCTCCTCATCGTTCTCGTGGGGCTGGTGGTTTCGCGAGTGGCCTGGACTCGATGGGGCCGTGGGCCTTATCCGCTCATTATGCGCATTCTACGCAGACGCAAATGAGTCTGGTCGTACGGTAGACGTGGTGTAACGAGTGGCGGGTCGGCCGGAGCTAGTTCCGGCCACCGCGGCGTCCAAGCTCGTCGGTTCCTACCAAAGAGCCGATTGACAAGCGGCACCACGATGGCCGAAGGGCAAAGGAATGACTACTGCTGATGTCGTCGCCAAGGTCTTTGCGGGCGACGCGATCTTGTTCGTGAGGCGGTCGCGTTGGTCGCTCGGGAGCTGATGGAGACCGATGGCTACCATGACGTCATTGTCCACTCACTTCTGATCATGGCCCCAGGGCTGACCGGGTGAGCGGTGGCTGTTCGCGGAGCCGAGGCGCAGCGAACTGCCGCCGGCGCGGTTCTGTGGGGGAGCAGGACACCGAGACAGGGATCAAACCAAAACGAGGCGATCGAGCTCAACGCCGCCTGAGCCACAAGCCCCGGCGACCGAGCTGGCGTTACACCACTACTTACGACTTGCCTCAGCCGTTGCCGCTACCTCTTCGCGGGAGATACGGGTCTCTGTCCCAGCGAGACTGCGGGCGTAGGGGCGTGTGAGTGAGGGTGACGCGGCTGTCGTCGTGGAGGTCCGCCCGGAGGGCGGACCGGAGCGGCGATAGCCGCGTGCGCGTCGTTGGGATCCCCCTCATGCTGCCGACGCGAGGTGCTCGTTCAGCACCTCGGCGGGGGTTCGCCACCCGAGGGTCTTGCGGGGCCGGGCGTTGAGTGTCGTGGCGACCGCCGCGAGGTCGTCGGCGCTATAGCGGGCCAGGTCAGTCCCTCTCGGGAAATACTGGCGCAACAGCCCGTTGGTGTTCTCGTTGCTGCCGCGCTGCCACGGGCTCTGCGGGGCACAGAAGTACACCTGCAAGCCCGTGTCGATTCGCAGCTGCGTGTGTTGTGCCATCTCCGCGCCCTGGTCCCAGGTCAGTGAGCGGCGTAGCTGCTCCGGCAGCGTCGTGATCGCCTCCGTGATCGCGTCGCGGACAGCCTCTGCGCCGTGCCCCGATACCGGCGGGCCGTCCTTGGTGCTCGGCTCGCGGCGGTCGACGGGTGGCGGGAGATGCAGAAGCATGGTGAACCGGCTCGATCGCTCGACCAGCGTCCCGATCGCCGAGCGGTCGAGGCCGAGGATGAGATCACCCTCCCAGTGCCCAGGGACGCCACGGTCATCGGCCTCGGCGGGCCGCTCGCTGATCATGATCTCGTCGGTCACGAAGCTCTTGCCGCGCTGCGCGCGAGCCCTGGGAACCCGCAGCGCCCGACCGGTTCGCAAACAGGCGGTCAGCTCTCGCTTGAGCGCTCCGCGGCCCTGCACGTAGAGCGACTGGTAGATCGCCTCGTGGGAGATCCGCATCGACTCATCATCGGGGAAGTCCAAGCGGAGCCGGCCCGATATCTGCTCCGGGCTCCAAGACTGCGCCCACCGCCGATCCTGGCGGCGTCCGTGACGACGTCCGCTCCATGCCGCCACCGCTGGCCCGGTGACCGTGGCGCCGCCGGGGCGTTTCACGGCACCGGCCAGCCGGTCCTGCACATAGCGATGCAGCTCCCGGTTGACCACGAGCTTCACGGGCTTCGGCCGCCGGGCGCGTCGATCAGCGTGCCACTGCGCGGTCGAGGCCCGATAAGTCAGCGACCCACTGCGAGTCGCCGCGTTGCGCCTCAGCTCCCGCGAGATCGTTGACGGAGATCTATCGACCCTTCTGGCGATCTCCCGCACCCCGAGCTTCTGGGCGCGCAACAACGCAATCTCCTCCCTCTCAGCGAACGACAGGTATCGCCCCGACAGCAAGGCCAAAGTGACAGTAGGCATCCCCCACCGTCCCGAAACCAGCGGACACCAACCGCCTCCGACACCCCAGCCAACACCGCGGCCTCGCTGCTCGACGCGCCGTCCGCAACCGCCAGCCAGAACACGACACGCTCCTCCCGTCGCCCCGCCGTCGGACGTCCCGGCGAACGCATCACCGGCCGCCCCGTCATCGCCGAACCCCACCCTCGCGGTCTGCCCATCGCAACCACTCCTTATCGAGCGTTGCGACGACCACCTGAATCCGCCTAGTGCACGAGACGCCGAGTGGGGGTGGACTATAACCGCGGTGCGACGCTCTTAGCGATACAGGACCGCAGTCGTCGGCCGACCCTGATCGTGAGCCAGAGCAAAGTAACATCGATCACAACCACTAGCCCGCAACCCTCCCAAAACGCTGCTATTCGGTCGAAGGCGTGGTGGCCGAAGGCTAGTTGCCACAGTTCAAACGCCGCATGCGCGTCGGCCACAATCAACAGCCAGAACGCCACCCGGGTTAGCCAGCTAACGCCACATCCGACATCCTCCCGGCCCTCGTTACATCCCGGATACACCGACTGGCGAAGCGGGTACGCGGGCAGCCGCCATATCTCGGCGATTCGCTCGCAACAACGGCGTAGCGGTCCAGACTGCACGCGATGACCGTCCTCCACGCCACCTCAGAAGTGGGTAGTTTTTGCCGTCCCCCCGAATTCTTCGCCCTGCATGCCGAGCTTACATCCAACCAGCGACACCGTGGCCGTAAACTCGGGGAACTCTTCCCAATTCTCGGCTTCGAGCGCACCAGCCAATTCGTCAGCGCCCTCGACGCAAGCAAATACACTTGCAAAAATCGGCGAGGTGACAGCATCCCACAGTTGGGTCGCCCTAGTCCTGACTGCCTGCGCAGCACTTTCAATCGTGTCGCCAACGATGCGCCCGAACACTTCAAAGCCTTTCTTTAGGCGCGCCCCGATCGACTTAGCGGCATAGGCCTTGGAGCCACCGCCGCCCAGCGTGATGGTGAATGTAAGCACTGCGTCCCATGGTGGGTCTGCGGCGAATTCCGCTTGGGCTTGGAGGTTGGCTGGTGGTGGATGGATGGCGCCGGGCGCTGAATACATGCCTGGGAGTCCTTCGGGGGCCGCTCCGGCTTCGGCGTTTTCGTAGTTGTAGGTCCATTCGCCGCTTGGGTCGGCTTGGTTGACGGGGTCGTCGTCGGTGTAGGCGTATGCGTTGATCGAGCCGCCTGGTTGGGGGTCGGGTTGCTCGAAGCGTCCAAGTTGGGGGATGTAGGTTCTGGCGCCCATGTTGATGATGCCGGTTGGTAGTTCGGTGGGTACTTGGTCGGCGCCGAGCCAGGAGTACTTCGCGGAGACGGTGGTGCGCGGAACGCCGTACTCGGTTGTTTCGTTGGTGGGGATGAGTTTAGATTCAGTTTCGCTGATCGAGGCTTCTCCCACGACGTCGCCGTGGAGGTTGACCAGCTGGAGCATCGGCGTGCTGCCGTTGGTTTGGATGGCGAGAGCGCCGTCGATGCCGGTGATGTAGCGCGTCCAGCTGCCGGTGCTGGTGATGGTCCATGCGGGGGAGTCTCCGGGGCCGGCGTAGTGGGATTTCACGGTCGATTTGGTCGTGCCCGTGGCGATGGTTTCGAGGATGCGCCCGTTGGGGTCGCGGTTGTAGCTGAGCTTCTCGCCGTTCTGTTCTTGGGTGGCGAGCATGTTGTTGATGTAGAAGCTGCTCGTAAGTGCGGTGCCGCCTGCGTCTTCGGCGGGCAGGCCCGTGATGTTGCCGAAGGCTTCGTAGCTGACGCCGGTTTCGTCGAGTTGGTCGGAGGTGTCGAAGGTGTTGTGTTGGGTGCCGCCGCCTTCGGTCGGGCATTTTTCGGTGCTCGATTCGCGGGTGGTGAGGCTCGTGCGATTGCCGTCTTCTTCCAGGCCGTAGAGCCGGGCTGTGCAGCCCTTGCCGGTCGGCGTTTCCTGTACTTCGTCGAGGCGTTCTACTTCGTCATAGCGATAGTTCTCTTTGGAGAAGGTGCTGGTTTGGGTTAGCCATTGGCCACGAATCGACGGGGCAACGGTGTCGTTGTACCAGCTGCAGTTGCTGCTGCAGTGCGTCGTCTTGAGGTATTCCAGAGTGATGGGTTCATCGACCTGGTTGTAGGCGTAGTTCGCGTTCATTCCGTTGGGGTAGCCAACGGTCGTGATGTTGCCTTCTACGTCCCGGGTGGCGGTGAAGGTGCCGGCGGCGGAGTCTTTGACGGAGGCGAGTTCGCCGGTTATGGTTTCATAGCCGAAAGTTTGGGTGCTCGCGGCCGGGGTGCCTTCCCCGTTGACGACCTGTGTCAGACGGTATTCCTTTTCGGTTTCATATTCTAATTTGGTGACGGTCCCTTCGGCGTCGGTGTAGGACGTTGGCTGGCCGAGTCTGTTTTCTTCGATTGTGATGCTCTCGGCTTTGCCTTCGCTGGTGTCGCTCTGCTTGGCGAGCGCCCCGGTTTCGGTGTTGTATTCGTCGGTGACCGGCGGCACTTCCTTGTCGACGCTTTTGCTGCTGGCGCTGATAGCAGTTGTAACGGGCCGCCCGGCCGCGTCGTATTCGATTTTCGTGGTGCGATAGGTCAAGCCGACCGTATCGGTTGTAGTGGCCGGCTCGAACCAGATGTTGTAGGTGTAGGTGGTTACTGGAAGGTTCGGCGGGATACCGGCTTCGGGTTGCGTGGCGGGCTGGGCCTGGCAGGGCAGTCCGGCCCATTCGGGGTGTTTGCCGCAGTTGGGGTAGGTGGAGTTGGGTTCCGTGGTGTAGTAGATCGTCTGGGTGTCGTGCCCGCCGAGGTTGCCCGGTTCCCACTCCTGGATGCGGCTGTTGAGGTCGTCGGCTATGTAGATATCGCCGGATGAGGTGACGGCGACGCCCTCGGGGAAGTCGAGTTGGGCGGTCCCGCTTCCGGGCGAACCGAACTGCGTGAGATAGGTGCCGGACGCGGTGAACTCCTCGACGCGGTTGTTGCCCGTGTCGGTGACGTACAGGATACCGGTGGTGGGGCTGACGGCGATCCCGATCGGAGCTTCCAAGTATCCGCTGCCGGCGCCGCTTGACCCGAACTGGCTGACGTATTCGTTTTTTTCGTTGAACTCCTCGATGCGGTCGTTGCCGGTGTCCGCTACGTACAGGTTGCTGCCGTCGAACGTCATTCCCCAGACGCTTGCGAACTCTCCGTTGCCCGAGCCTTTGAGACCGGCTTTGCAGCTGCTGGTACAGACTTCAAGCTTGCTTTCGCCTTTGCTGCCTACCCCCCAGCCGAGGGCCTCGATGAAGGTGCCGGAGGAGGAGAACTCCTGCAGGCGCCGGTTGGTGGAGTCTCCCACCCATACATCTCCGCTCGGGCTGATGGCGATCGCTAGGGGAATTTTGAACTGGTTCGCGCCGGTCCCTTCGGTGCCCCACTTGGTGACGTATTCGTTTTTTTCGTTGAACTCCTCGATGCGATCGTTGCCTGAGTCGACGACATAGATGTCGCCGCCGGCGATCGCGATGCCCGCGGGCGCGTAGAACTGCCCGTTCCCCGTGCCGGCCGTACCCGCTTTGCAGCTGCTCGTACAGACTTCTAATTTGCTTTCTTTTTTGCTGCCCACCCCCCAACCTACGGTCTCGATGAACGCTCCAGATGACGAGAACTCGGATAGCCTGTCGTTTTTGTACTCGACAACCCACACGTCGCCATGGGCATCGATCGCATCGTAGTCAGGCTCCTCGAGCTGACCCGCTTCTGTGCCTTTTGAGCCGAACTGCGCGGCATGCACTGGCGGGACTGTCGAGGTCCCGCCCGCGGCGGCGGGCGTCTGGGTTTCCGTGACCTCCCCGGTGCTCGCTTCATAGCTGGTCTTTGAGAGCAGCGTCTGGGTGCCCGTGCTGGTTTCGGTAGATGTGGGTGCGCGCAGCTTCCAGCCGAGGTTTTCCTGGCCGCTGTAGGAGGTCTTCACGGTCCGCACTTCTTCTTCCGCGCCGGTGACCTCGGCTCCTTCGACCGTCTTGGTCACGAGATCGTAGGGGCCGCCGGACGGAGCTCCTTCTTCATAGAAGAACTGGGTGTGCCTGCGCGCCATCTTTTCCGCACCGCTTGCGAACCTGACGGTGTGCTGTGGTCCGAGCGTGCTCGTGAGCTCGGTGCCTTCGGGGTTGTAGGTGCTCTGCGTGGAGAGGAGCTGCGCGACTTCCGCGGATTTGCTGCCTTCTTTGAGCGCCCGTTCGCGGTTATCCGGCGTGAGGGTGCGTTCCACGTTGTTGCTGGTCTTGTTGTATTCGATCGTCGATATGGCTCCGCTCGGGCTCGCTGTGTTGACGGTGCGGTTGGCGCTGTCCATGTAGAAGATGCTCGCGCGTTTGTATTCGCCGGCGGGCCAGCCCTGGGGTTCGGTGGGCGGGAAGATCGCGGTCGCTTCGGCAGGCACGTCTTTCGTCTGTGCCCACGCTTCGTCTTCTTTGGCACCAAGGGCGTGCGGGGCTCCGGTCCCTGACACTGGCACCTGGTAGTCGATCGTGCTAACCGCGGTGGTGCCGGGGTTCGGCGGGGGCTGTACCGGCTCCTGTGTGGGGCCGCCCGGGGTCCAGACGTCAATCCGACTGTTGAAGGTATCTGCGACGTAGATCGTGCCCGTCGCGCTGATGGCGAGGCCTAACGGTTCGTCGAGGTCTTCGCCTTCACCCCCGGGGTGCCCGAACTCGTCGAGATATTTCCCTTCTGGTGTGTAAGCCTTGATACGGCTTTCGTGCGTGCTACTGACGTATAGGTCTCCGTTGGCTGGGTCCGTCGCGATCGCGGTGGGATCGCTGAGCTTTTCCGCTTCGCTGCCGGTGTTGCCGAATTCACGTATCCATCCGCCTGTCGTCGTGAACTCCTGCACCCTGTTGTTCCCGGAGTCGGTGACATACACGTGGCCGCCCGCGAGCGCGACTCCTATGGGTGTTTCGAACTGGCCAGCTTTTGTGCCTTTTTCCCCAAACACCGTGCTGAAGCCGCCGCGGTGGCCGAACTCCTCGATGCGGTTGTTTTTGCTGTCTACGACCCACTCGGGGCTGTTGGGCGAGCCGATTGCGACCCCAGTAGGAACTTTGAACTCGCCGTCTTCGGAGCCGGTCTTGCCCCATTCGGTTTCAAAGGCGCCCGACGCCGAGAAGTCTTGAATCCTGGAGTTCCCGGTGTCGGCGACGTACACTTCGCCTTCCTGATTGACCGCGATGCCCTCGGGGATATAGAACTGGCCTTGTTTGGAGCCGGCGATGCCGGCCTGACATGTGCTCGTGCAGTACTCGGACTTGTCTTCTCCGTTGCTGACCCCGAAGCCTTGCGCTTGGATCAGCGTCCCCGTGGGCGAGAGCAGTTGCAGGCGTTCGTTTCTCGTATCGGCGACCCAGAGGTTGCCAGTGGGAGCAATCGCGATTGCGTAAGGCTGCTTGAACTGCCCCGCACCGGTTCCAGCCGATCCGAATGACGTCGAGAACACGGGCGCCTCAGGAGCTATCACTTCGCTGTCCACGCTCACCGCGCTCACCGAGCCTGACGCGTTGGTGGCCGTGACCTGCGCAAACAGCTTATGTCCGGCGTCAGCCACGAGCGGCGTGTAGCTCTGGTTGGTCGCCCCGGCGATCGCCGCGCATTCGCCCCCTTCGGCGTTGCAGCGCTCCCACTGATAGCCGAAGGCGACCGTGGTGGTGCTCCACGTGCCGTTGCTCACGCTCAGCGAGGTTCCCACGACCGGGCTTGAGCTCGACAGCGTCGGGACCGCCGTGTTTTCCAGCGCTTCGCCTTTCCACAGGCTGGTTTGCGCGTTGAAGCGGCTCACCGACAGCAGCCTCCCGGTACTCGAGTCCGAAGCGTCCGTGCCGTAGTGCAGCAGCCACGGCTCGTGGCCCGGCGGGCTGACCGCCGTCACATGATCTTCGGAGTCCCAGCCGTATAACGTCTTCAGGGGCGTGGAGAGGCGCGGGTCCCACTCCGCACGCAGCCGACCCTGCTTGTCCCAGAGGTAGTGCGCGACCGCGATCGGTTCGGACATTTCGCCTTTCACGCGTTCCCACGCCGTGAAATACACCGTCGACAGACGGCCCTTGTATTCGCCCCATTCGCTCGGGGCTTCGCCGATTGAGCCACCGCCTTCCGCTTTCGTGCTCGTCGCGTAGCTGAACGTCAGCGCACGACAGCCCTGCACCAGTTTGGCTGTGCACGCGCCTTCCGAGGGTTCAGGCGCCAGCACCTGCGTCGGCTCGGTGATGCCTTCTTTGGTCGCGAACGAATAGCTCACTTTGTCCACGCCGAGGCCGCCTGTCCCCAGGGCCGTCGCCTGCGCTACTTTGCTCGGCACGAACGGCGCACCAGCTTCGGGCTGCTTGAACCGCGTGTAGTCGCCCTGAGCATCGGTGATCTGATATTCGACCGGGTTCGTTGAGGGCTCGCTCAGCGTATCGGCCTGGTACCCCGCGGGCGAGCTATAGCCGCCTTTCCCGTTGGACGTGAAGACGATCTCGTTGCCGTTCGCTCCGTAGACCGCGATACCGCTCCCGTTGGCGAGCGGGCTCAGGCTCTGCCAGCTCCCATCCGCTGGCGTGTCAGGGAGGCTCAACAGCCACTGCGGGCCGAGGGGTCCCGACGAGCCCTGCATGAGCTTGCGCGAGTCATAGGTCCGGGTGAGCGACAAGGACGCATCGCCACCGGAGATCGAGAAGTCCGTCGCACTCAGCTTGAAGTCGCCCGTCTCGAGGTTCACCGCTCCTGGGCCAAGTGGCTCGTACGCGGCTTCGTTGACCGTCACGTTGAAGGATTTGGAGGCTTCGTTGCCGAGCCAGTCCTTTGCGACGACGGTGATCGTGTGCGTGCCGGCGCCGTAGGCCTGACCGTTCATCGTCCAGCTGCCAACCAGGGCGTAGCAGCCCCCCGACGGCCGGCCCTTCGGTTTGGGACAGGTTGTCGTGACCGTGTCCGCGAGCTTCCCGTCGACCTTGACTTCCAGCGAATACACACCGTCCCGTACAGTGGAGCCGTTCTGTGACGATCCGTTTTCGGCGCGGAAATTCAGTACGTAGTTACCACTGCCGATCACACCGCCGCTCGCTTCGGCCAGCGAGCCTTCTAATAGCGAAATCACTGGCGGTTCTTTATCGAGGAACAGCGACACCCGATTCTTTGGTTCTTGGTTGACCCATTTCGCGGGGCTTTCTGCTATCGGCTGGACCGAGAGTTCGCCATTTTCTTCCACTTTGCTTAGGTTCAGTGGTTCGGAGGTGACGCTGTTCGGGCAGCCAGAGAATCCAGCACCTTCAATGCCGTTCGTGCTTGTGCACGACATCGACTGCCACGCGGTCGGTGGATGACCCGCGGGTATCGCCACCCGGAGTTCCTTGATCCCCAGCCCTTCGTCTTCGGCAGTGACCGTCCAGTTCGTCGGGCCTGTTTTCAGCCACTGCCCTTCTTCATAGCCAGGATGATTGAGGACCACGCTGTTCGGTCCCGCCGGTTCACGGTAGGTGACCTGTGCACCTTCCATCAGCACCCAGTTGTAGGCGGTCTGTGTCGTGAGGATTTCATCGAAGAGTGCGAAGGCGGTGCCCTGGTTGAGTTCCTCGTCGCAAAGCGGTGATTCGGGAGGTGTGCTGCCGTCATGGCCTTCCTTGCCGCCCTGCATCGCGCAGAACGCGATAGGCTGATTGGTGAGGGTCCCTTCTTCCAGCAAGGGCTGCGGCCTCGAGTCTTTCCATTCATACCCGTCGTAGCTCCAGATCGGTTCGGAGCCGTTACTGCCGCTAATGCGCGCGACAAGACGCGACTGGCCCGCGGTGCCATGCTGCACCCCGGTCAGATCAACGCGAGTAATTCCTGCTGAGCCGGATTTTCCCTGTGGCCCCGGAGCGTCGATGTACAGCTCGCCGTAGGAGCCGATCGCCGCGCCTGGGTTAGTGCCGATCTTGATCCAGCTTTTGTTTTCTTCGACCCCAAAGCCACTCGCGGTCTCATAGGAGTGCCAGCCGCTCCAGACATGCGCTTCCCCCGACGCTCCCCAGTGGCCATAGAAGAGATTGAATTCTGGATCGACGAGCACCGGGAAATCCACGCTCCCGCTCAGGTCGACGTGCGTACTCAGCACGTTACCGCTGATCGAATACGATGTCGGAACCGACGAGCCATCCGCGCCCTCGGCAAGCGCCGGAGGCACCACGATCAAGGTCTTAGCCCCTTCCACGACTTCCACAGCCCCCGGCAGCGACTCGCTCCACCGCAACGCCTCGCCGGGCGCCAGACGAAACGCCACGGCCTGATCCTGCGGGCTTTCCTGGGAGCGCAACTGCCATGCGATCGCCGCGCCGCTCGGCCGTGGTTCCTCCATCAGATCAGTGTCGCGCGACGCATTGGCGTAGAGCACCCGGTTGCCCACGACCACCGGTGCTTCTGCACCAGCCGTCGAAAGAGGAGCCACGCTCAGTCCGTTCGGGAGCGCGATGCCACCCGAGGCGTGGCTGGAGATCGCGACCGGTGTAAGCGGATTCGCCGGGACGTACGCTTCGCCCTCATCACGCAACGTCAACGAAACCGGTGCCAGCCCCGACCCATCATTGACCCGCAGCGGGATCGTCGAGCTGAGCACCGCGTGGCCCCCACCTGCCAGCTTCTCGGCCAGCGCGTCCTTGCCCAGATACCGCTCGAGCTTGGCGCCAGCTTCAAGCGCGGGCGGCGTCCACTCCGGCTCATCGACATGGAAGTCGCGCTTCGCCAGCGACACCGCGGCTTCCCGACGCAGACCCCGGAAAGCAGTACGCGACGCAGCATCCATACTCAACTGCTCAGCCGTAACGGCCGCAACCCTCGGAAACGGAGACGCCAGCGAGATGGGCAGTGGCGGCGGCGCAAGCGGTGCCGCAGGAGCACCGACGCTGGACCCAGATGACGCTTCCGTGGCAGCGACCATCCAGCACCCCAGCCCTGCACAGCACAGCAAGCACATCGCAACCCGTTGCAGACCAAGCCTCATGTCTCGCCTCCAGTAGGAGAGTGCCCAGACCTCCCAGTCCAAGCCGATTCACAGAAACAAGCGGCCCGGACGCTATAGCGGCTCTACCCACTTGTCTACCCCAAAAAGGATGAACTGGGGCGTATGAAAACATGACCCCCACAATGGGATACTCGTGTCTAAGCATTAGCCGAAGCGGATGAGTGAAAATACGACACCACCCTGGGATGCACTTGTCTCGGCATCGCCAGATTGACCGCATACTCAAGGACTGCGCGGGCAACGTGCGCAGCACTCCCTAGCAGAACGCTTGCGACTTGTCTACCCCAAAAAGGATGAGTTAGGGTGCTGAAAACAGGGTCCAGCAGAGGAACCTACTGTCTCATCCTTTTTGACGCCGGACCGGACGGTAACTGCCATACCGCTCACAGCTCGCGCCTGCTTCTCACGCCCAACTTGCGTCGAATCTGTGCCGAGTACGTCTTGACAGTCGCCTCGGCAAGGTTCATCTCGTGTGCGATCTCGGCGTGCTTCAGGTCCGTTCTGAGGTACCCGAGGACCTCGATCTGTCGGTCAGTGAGGTCCGTCTCCCCGGGAAGGACTCGCTTGGCGGGGTGGCCGTTGCCCGATGGAGAGGTGCGTCGACGCTGCGCGGCGAGGTGCACGGCTGCGATGAGCTCCTCGGTCGAGATGCTAGAGGCGAGGCATGTAGCGCCCGCGGCGAGCGGCGCAGTCCACGGCAGGCGCCGCTCCTGCGCGAGGAGAACGAGAACAGCGGGAGCCGTCCGACGCGACTTCAAGCGGTCCAACAAGGCGTACTCGACTCCCTCGCCCAAGACCGCGACCCGCGGTAGCTTTCGCGCGACCGCGTCCTCCAGTGTGGCGTCTTGGAGATCGCTGGCGAGCACCTCAAAGCAGGGGTCCGCGCGCAGCACATGCGCCACGCCATAGCCCATCAGCGGCTCAAAGCCGCCAACCACGACCGTGATCACGCTCTCAGGCACGCGCCCGCCGGCGCCCGAGTCGCTGTTGCAAGACCCGTCCGACGCTACACACAGGGTTAGGTCGCGACGCTGAGGCCCACGGCCCTGAACATCCAGCGACGCAACCAGCGCGCCATGCAGACCTCGACGAGCCTCGAAGGCGCGCGGCCGTTGGCACGCCCAGAACTCTCCCGTGACAAGGCATCAGGCGCGCTGGCCGATCCCTCCGCCTACAGACAGGTCGAGTTTTTTCAAGTCGAGTTTTTTCATGCGTATCCGCACGGCGGAGCCGGTGAAGCCGATCTCTTGCGCGAGCTTGTCGATCGACCCGCCAGCCAGATAGGCGTTGTGGATCGCCCGAACCTGCTCGTCGGTGAGCGTCCGTGGCTGCTTGGGCAGGCCGGCGGCGAACAGCGCATGAAGCTGGTTGTGGACCTGATGCTTGGTGAGTTCCAGCGCAGTCGCCATCTCCTCGTGGGAGCGCCCTTCGTCATAGAGGCGTTCGAGGTCTCTGGCGATGCTTGCAGCCGTGCGTTCTCGCCCCTGCACGTAGGAGTCTGGGTGGGAGCAGAGAAGACCCGTGCGTGAAGGGATGGCGCCCCTGGCGATCAGCGCCTGGATCTGGGCCTCCAGCGCGCTTTTTGTCACGCCGAGTGTCGCGGCGATCTCGTCGTTGTCGATGCCGTCCTTGCGCAGCTCAATCAGCCGGCTGGTCAAGCTATCGCTCCATACCCTCTTGCTCGCCGCCACGCAGCTCAACCCGTGGCGAGCCAGGCGCCCATGGCCAAGCGCAGCTCGACGATCACCTCGCACGAAGCGATGAGGTCCGGGGTCCTCGCCGTGGCGCTCATCGTCTCTCGCCGCTCGGTGCCTGCGTCGACACCGGCTGCCAGCCGGCAGGGTCGTGGACGATTTCGCCAAAGGACTCGAGAGAGCGCATATTCTCGAGCACGTACCAGTAGGGCAGTCCCAACGCCTCGACAAGCCCGTCCGGGCTAATAGCGGGCTGCCGCGCTAGCACAGCGAGTATTTGCGCTCTGCCAGCCTGCCGGCTGGGCGCCGCCAACCCGGCGATCAGCTCACCCGGCGGCACGCCGAGTCCGTGCGCGAGCATCAGCACCACGGTCAGCCGTGGCTCGGTTTGCCCGTGTTCAAGATCAGACATCCGACCGTGGGTCAGGAAACAGCGCGCGCCCAACTTTTCTTGGGTGAGACCGGCTGTCACCCGCAGCGACCGGAGATGCTCACCGAACGCGCGCAGGATGGCCTCCCTCTCGGGTATGTCGGGGCCGAGCGCGAGCTGCCGGAGCCACGAGTGGTGAGCGCCGTCGACCGGCATCTAACCAATCTCCTGTGCTTGCATCCAGGCGATCACTTGGACGGCCTCATCTCGTCCCGCGCTCGTCGTCCTCGCGGGTCTGTTGCAGCTGGCGTGTGGCGGCCGCGAGGCTCGCTTCGGCTGCCTGCGCGCGTGCGAGCGCCTCGTGGCGTTCGATCTTCATGTTGCGGTTCTGCTCCCTGGCCTTGGCGAGCTCGTCCTCGGCGAGCCTGCGTGTCTGTTCGATCAGCTTGATCTCCCGGCGGACGAGGGGGCGGCTGAGTTCGAACTCGCGCGCGAGCTCCGCGAGCAGGACCGACTCGGGCTCGCCGTCGAGCTCCAGCAGCAGCGGATGCTCGCATGGGTCGCTGTCGGCGCTCAGCCCCGGCCACCAGACCCGCACGGCGCCGGGCGGCAGCGCGAGCGCCCGCCCCAGCCCCTGTTCGAGGCGATCCAGCAGGCGCTCGGCGGGGATGTAGTAGATCCGCGGGTCGGGTCCCACGAGCGCTCGGATATCGCTGGGTGCAAGCACCGGTGCGCCCGTGCTCAGCGACTGCGTGAGCGCCACCGCCGGGTGCGTTCTATCGCCCGAGAGCAGGTATGCCTGCATGCTCCGCAAACCCGGCTTGCTGCGCACCACGATCGGATCGACATCCTCGGCGCTCAACGAGCCCGTCCTCTCACCGGCTGGCATTTGCATCCCCGGCGCGAACCCAGAGCATGCGCCGAGCAGTGCTTCACGTCCACCGCCACCTCCGCTCTCAATCCGCATCTGCCAACCGGTATCGGCGTGTGCGTGGGTCCTGCTCCACCAGCCCAACAGAAAGGAGCGTGGCGAGGTAGCGGTGGGTGGTGCTGGGGCTCATGCCAAGCATCTGACCGGCCTCCGTGACGCGCAGGTAGCTCCCGTCCGTGGGAAAGGAAGCGAGCAGCAACAGACCGGCCAGCAGCGAGCGCGACAGCCGCGAGTTCTCCAGCAGCGTCGGGGCGGCCGCAAGCACCGCCCGCACGTCACCGAGCCCGACCAGCAGCACGGACATGCTGCCACCGTCCGCGGCGGTGCGCACCACCTGGTCCACCTGAGCCCGCGACAGCTCGATGCAAACCGGCTCCCTACTCGACCAGTGTCTGTCAACCGATGCGGGGCGCCCCGAAGTGCGTGATTGGTTGTTAGGCATCTCCGCGAGTCCTCCTTATTCGTCGTGCGACATTGCCCGTCCAAAGAAGCTCGTCGGGATGCGAGGGAGCATCCCGCTGCTTGCGAATGTGCGCCACCAAGTAGCCACGAAGTCATGTGTCGGCTCCTGCGGGGCCGGTCTCCGGGCAACGCGTGGCCGTGCTCATCGCAGCCAGGCCAAGCCCGGCCGCGATGCCTCCTCGCAGTCCTAGTTCTCCCCAGCATCTAGCTCGTCTCGTCGCAGTAACCCGACGCTAGTACCCGCTATCGGGCTTGTCAATATCTAGCCCTATCGGTAAAGGCTACCGATAGGGCTATCTATTACCCTGTATTGGGACAAAGCGCAAAGAACCGGGGTCTGACAATTATATATTACGGTGGGTCGTGCATCGGTCCACCCGACTCCCGGGGCCGAGTCACCCACAGCGGGTGACTACCATCGCACGCACCACCATAAAGGCGGTAGCAGCTGTGGTAGCTTCAAGAGGCGTTGCGAACAGCAACGCCGTCCGAGGCTGGCGGTGCAGTTGGCGAGACTCGCATGTCGGACTCAGCAGGCAACGGCGAAGACAACGGTGCGAGACAGCGCGAGGGTAGGTCACAGAGTGCCTCAAGCGGGGTTCCGTCTCCTGCGATCTTGACTGCAATCTTCTTAGCGTTGTCGGCATATTCTCGACACATTTTGCCGGCGCGCGCCAAGCCTTCTCCACTCATTATCATGTCAATCACACGCTCCCACTCTGCACGTGCATTCGCGCGGACTAGCAACGATGCTATGCGTTGCTCTTCCTCCGCGGCAAGGAGAACCGGCAACCCAAAACGGCCTTCCTTGAGTACCCGCCATGGCGCACCACCCATGACCGGATCCTGTCTTCTCAAGATGAGGATATCCTCGCAGATCTGCACCGCTATCCCCAGGCTCTCGCCTGCAGCGCAAAGGGCATTCTCGACCGCTTGGCTGGCGCCAGATAGACGAGCCCCCATACGCGCTGCGAGCGAGAAGCCGGTCCCGGTCGCGAAACGCGCCCACTCGATATGCCGCTGCACTGTACACGCCACCTGTGATGACCGATCACGCGCAAGCAAAGCAACCGCCTCGCCGCTCGCTTCGATTGCCTCGGCAAGCATTGCGCTGAACACGGCTCCCTGGCTCGCCAAGGCGCCGACTGCTCGCGACACGACGTAGTCGCCGATCATCACCGCCAGCGCATTGTTGGCCTTGGCCTGATCGCCACTTGCCACCGTCACCCTGCCTAGCAGCGTCGTAAATACCTGCAACAGCTCGACAGTCAGGGCCGCATCCAACGACCGATCGCTCGCCGTTGTGCCGCAGGCAATCTGGCTAGCAAAGAGCATGAGCGCCCCCAGCGGACCGATTCCCGAGCAGACCTCACGGTGGGGCAACTCCGAGCACAGAATGAACTCGCTGCGTACCGCGTCGCGAACGCGGTTATCGAGCGCGTGCAGAAGCTGCGCGAACCCGAGCCGCGAGGCGAGCTCGCCGGCCGGGGTGGCGCTCATCGTCGGGTAGTCGACCTCAGCGGTGATCATCGACCGTGCGGCAGAGAAGATAGGCGTCGGTTCGTTAAGCAGGTCGGGTGAATCGGCCTGCTCAGAGTGACGCCGCTTCAGCAGCTGGTGTCCGAGGCGAGCGATCGTTGCGCTGTCCTGACCCAGCCGTGGGTTAGAGCGCGCGATCGACCGTCCGACCCCAACCGGCTTCCTCCCGCGCCTGATCGCGCGATGAAGCGCAAGAGCGGCGGCATGGGCACTGCGCATCGCCTGGTCTATACCCTCGCCGGTGATCGGGTCAGTTGTGCGCGCGGCGTCCCCGACGAAGATAATCCCACCCGCCGCGCAGCGATTAGCCGAGAAGCCTACGCCCAACGGGGCACCGTGCGCCGGCCCGAGGGGCTCAAGCGATCCGAGCTCAGAGCTACGATGTCGCTGGAGCGAGGCCAGGAATGAGTCGAGCAGATCGGTGATGGGACGAGGGCGCATCAGACCCCGAGCGGTCACGTATCCGATGCCGATGTTCGCGACATGCTCGGAGATTGGGAACACCCATCCGTAGCCGACGAGCGAATCCGGCACCGGCACATAGATGTCAAAAATATGCTCAAGCGGCTCCTGGGTCATCACATATCTGCGCACTGCGTATGAGGATGCGACCTGCGGGCCGGAAGAAGGGCTCATTTGGCGGCGTAGCCGCGAAGTTGCGCCGTCAGCAGCGATGAGGTGATGAGCCAAGACGCTCGTTCGTAGGCCGTCGTGACGAAGCTCCACGCCGACTACGCTGCCCTCACTGAGAATCGGCTCGGTCACCGTGCCCTGCACAAAGCGTGCGCCGGCGGTCCTCGCACAGCCAACAAGGGCGTCATCGAGCGTTCGCCGAGGAAGACAGCCACTTTGTCGGCAACCTGGGGAGGCGCGCCACGAACCGCGCTTGGTCTCCCGCGGTTGCCAGTCCACGACCAAGCGCGTATCTTCGATCTGATTCATATCAGTGAGAACCCCGTCTAGCCCAAGCTGTCGCAGAAAGGACACGGCCGAGGACGTCAGGCCGTCGCCACACGCCTTCTCCCGGGGAAATGACTGCTTGTCGATGAGCACGACGTCGTGACCCTTAGACGCCAGCGTGAATGCGGCTATTGCACCGCCGGGGCCCCCACCGACAACAGCGATATCGGCCTCATCAAGGACAGGTAGTGCGGTGTCATACCCGCGAGTCGTCTAGCGCCCCGATCTCCGTGTTCGCGATCTCAAGCAGTCCGCGAGCTGCTGGCAACCAGTGCACTGCATCCCTGGTCTTATCGATCCAGCCTCGTGCCTCAGCGCTGGCGCGCCCGATCGCATGCGAATCGCGTATTGGGCCAATCACAGTTTCGACGGGTGCTTCTTCCTGCAGAAGCTCCGCCAGCTCAGGGCACTCTTCAAGTGCATATATCACTGGTAGCGTGTAGTTGCCGTTCTTCAGGTCATTGCCGTGAGGCTTTCCCATACCCCGTTGATCTCCGGTGAGATCTAGAACATCGTCGATGATCTGATACGCGACTCCGAGGGTTTCGCCGTAAAGTGCCAAGGCATCCATTACGGCTGGGTCCGCTCCGCCGAGAAGACCTCCGAGGTTCGCCGTCAGCCAGAACAAGCCGGCTGTCTTCCCTTTGATCGCCTCGAAGTATTCCGCCGAAGTTCGGCCGAGATCGTGTAGAGCGCGCAACTCCTGCATCTGTCCGTCGCACATCCGCATAGCGGTCTCCGAAGCGAGGACTACGGCCTCGTCACCGCAGCGAGCGAACAGGTTCCACGCGCGACCAAAGAAGACACCGCCAGCGCCCGCGGCCATGGGAGCCCCGAAGCACGCCAGCAGGCTCGCGACGCCGCGCCTAAGCTCGCCGGCATCGACCACGTCGTCGTGCGCCAGGCTCGCGAGATGAAACGTTTCTACTGCTTGTACGGCAATAGCGCTGCGAGGGTCGGACTTGCCGCTCCCACCTTGAGCAGCGACCTCGGCGGCCAGCAGCACCTTGGAGCGGGTCTGCTTACTCGGGCTCCCCATCGCGTAATCCCATAGATCCGCAAGACCATCAGTCCGCAGTCCAGGCTCCAAATCGGGCTGCTCCACTGCCCCCATTCTCACGCCCCCCAGACAACCGAGCGGCGGGTCACAACGTAACCAAGCAGTCCTACTGCCAGCATCGCGAGAACCACTGCCTCAGCAAGCGTGCGCACACTCAGCCAAACAGCGGGTGAGAAGATCTCCGGGAACCCTGTGCTCTGCTGCACATACTCAGTGGCCAGCGGCTGCCCGCACAGCCCGAAGACCGCACCGATCAGGCAGCCGATAACGACGACCACCCCGGTCTCCAAGTAAATCGTACGCACTAGCTCTGCCCGGTGCGCACCAAGCCGCTTCAGATTGGCCAGACGCGGGCGCCTCTGCAAGATCGATCCCGCCATGGTGGCGATCACGGCAAGAATGGCTGCCGCAAGCACCAACGCCGAGATCTCGCTAAGCTGCGACAATCCCTGATTCGTGACAGATCGGATAACGGCCTCGGCTTCTCGCGTAGTGCCGGCGGTCAATCCGGTGCCAGACAGGGCGGCCTGCACATGGCGAAGGCCCTGGTCTTCCGTAATGCCTTTCTGAAACGTAACACGTAGGAATGTCGCGCTTTCGGTATGCCACAACCGTGCGTAATCAGACTCGCTCATGATCAGCGCTCCGAGAGGCCAACCAAAATTAGTAATTGTCGTGGCCAATCGAAACCGTGCGTATCCAGACGGAGTAGGCAGTACAAACGTAGCGCCAAGATGCAGATGCCATTCGCTCGCGACGGTTGCTGAGAGCGCAGCCCAGCCACCCTCGTTGAGCATCGCGGCCTGCGCTGTCGAACCTTGAACGATCTGTGAGGGAAAAACTGGCGCGGGATCGCCTCGTGGCATAGCAAGCACGAGAAGGCGCCGCCGTCCCACGTCGAGAAACGCACCCCTCAGCGCGTTAACGTGTGAAACCGCGCTTATAGATTGAAGTCGTGCAATAGTTGGCGCCGCCGGGAACGACTCAACAGGGAACGGCTCGTCTTCAAAAGGCGCAGGCGCCACCAGTACGGCAGCATCACCAGCAATGTTCTGACTCGCGTTCGCAGCCCCGCGACGGATATCGTCGGCCGCGCCCCCCAACGCGACTATTGCATAGACGGCAATCGCACTGGTCGCCGCGAGGGCAGTAGCGCGCGTCGGCGTGGCCCGCAGCTCGACTGTGGCGATGTAACCCGGGATGCTGCCAAGACGGGTCGCAAGGCGCTCGCTACGCTCGAGTAGCCACGGCACCGCTGGCGCGAGCACGAAGCCGAGACCCACCGCCAGAGCACCAATGGCAACCAGCCCACTGCCGGGAACGAACAGGACAACCGCAACTGTGACGATGATCGCCGCGACCCCTACGGCGAGCCCCACGGGCCCCGAGAACCGCCCAAGAGACAGCGACTCTTGCCCGGGTTCGCTCGCCTGTTCCAATGGTCGCCCTCGCAGTACGCCGATCGCCGGCCCCGCGGCCGCGACGACCGTCGCCAGCACACCTCCACCGACGGAGACGATCAGCGCGACCGGCGTGATCACACGCTCAGCGCCGATCGGGAAACCCGCCACCAGGTAGCGCGGCACCCCCCCGAAGACGGCCCCCGATAGCAGGTCGCCAAGCGCCAGCCCCACCGCCGACGCTGCGAGGGCCAGAACAAGGACTTCGAACGCGACCAGCGAGATAAGCTCGTGGCGATATGCCCCCATGTCCCGCAGGCGCGAGATCCACCGCCGCCGCGCAGCTAGCGTGAGCAGCATCGCGTTATAGGCAAACAGCAGTCCCACGACCACGCTCAAGGCGGTGAACGCCGCGGCGAACTGGTTGGAAGAGTGCGTTGCCTGTTCGAGCAGAGTCACTTCGCTGTCGCTGGAGCGAACGTTGAGCGTCCTCCCAACCAGCGTGGTCAAAGCTCTCCTGACTGTCGCTTCCTGGCCTCGCTCGGGCAAAACCAGGATGCGAGTTAGGTGGTGCGCGAGCCCGGTGATACTTTGCGCCGCGGGCAGCAGCGCGATCGCGACCGGACTTTCCGCGGCGGCTCCGAACTGATGGGCGCTCAACACGCCGCCGCACAGCACGACGACCTGGCGCCCACCCACGTCAACCAACAGCAGCTGGCCAGGGGAGGCGCCAAGCGCGTGTGCGGCGCCTTCGGGAAGGGCGATCGTGTCCACGTGCGAACTGTGTAGCCGCCCAACGAGCCCAGAGACTTGCAGGCCTGCGGGGGTGCCGCGTTCAAGCGCCCGCCTCGGGAACTTGCGCGCGAGCGGTCCGCCGATCGCCGATATGCCGGCTTCGGCTCCGAATAGGGTCAAAGCGCGCTGACCGCGGGGGCCGATCACGGTTACGCGCGCATCGAGAATGCCGGAGGCACCGAAGACTCCCGGAACTTCCCCGACCTTGGACACGAGCCGTTCATCGAAGCCTTCGGGCGTACGGGCCGCGACTTCGAGGCTTGCCGGGCCCGCGATGCCATGCACGAGGTCGCGCACTGACGCCGGCACAGAGTTGTTAGCGATCTCCACGGCGAAGATGAGTGCCACCCCCGCCGCGATGCCGGCGACTGCGAGCGCCTCTTGGACCGGCTGGGTGCGCAGCCGCCACCAGTACAGGCGGCAGAGCATCCTCAGAAAGCTCACGAGCTAGCCGATCGTATGTGGCTTGTCGCCGGTGCGCTCGTGCAGGCCGCCGTCCTTGAGGTCACACACGCGATCCGCGTAGTCGATCGCACGCGCGTCATGGGTCACCAAGATCACGGCGGTACCCTGGCTGCGCGCGAGCTCGCGAAGCGCGGATAGGACCTCCTCGCCGCGCGCCGTGTCGAGGTTGCCCGTGGGCTCATCCGCGAGCACGAGGCTCGGCTTGACCGCTAGAGCGCGCGCCACGGCCACACGCTGGCGCTCTCCCCCGGACAGACGCGAGGGAAGGAAGCTGGCGCGATGTGCCAGCTCCATGCGATCGAGCAGAGCGCTCGCCTGCTCGTGGGCCTCACGCCAGCCGACACGGTTCATGCGCAACGGCAGGGCGACGTTATCGGCGGCGCTCATGCCGGGAAAGAGGTTGTAGTCCTGATATACGAACCCGACATCCGAGCGGCGGTAGCGAGCGCCCTCGCGCTCGGACATCGAGCCCAGCTCACGACCCCGAAAGCGGATGCTGCCCGCATCTGGACGCAGCAACGCCCCGATCAGGAGCAATAGCGTGCTCTTCCCGGACCCGCTCGGGCCCATTACCGCCACGACCTCTCCTGGTGAGACGATGAGCCAGACATCGTGCACCGCGACTACTGTCTCGCCCGGGGTGCGGTAGGCCTTGCACACCCCTTCAAGCTCAAGCATGTGGTCGGTCGCTCGCCGCCTTGCGGGAAGAAAGGTCGATGACCTCGCCGCGCGGCGGCGGCTCGGAGGGGACGGTCAGGCGCCCGGAATCGAGCCGCACAAACCACGTGGAGCGCAGCGTCTCGTCGGCGTGGGTGGCGCTGAACAGCACCGTCGCACCGTGCTCTTGCGCACACGCGCGCAGCAGGTCGAGCACGCGGTCACGCTCCATTGGATCGAGGTTCGTCGCCGGCTCATCGGCCAACAACAGACGTGGCTGCTTGACGATCGCCTGCGCGATCCCCGTCAGGCGAAGCTCGCCGTCCGAGAGATCGGAAGGCTTTGCCTCCGCGCAGTGCTCGATCCCTGCCGTCGATAGCGCGTCGCGAGCCGCCCGCTTCGAGCGCGCGTGGTCGCGCGACAGAGCGAAGTAGCCCGAGAGCGCGACCTGCTCGAGGACACTCAACCCCGGCTGAAAATCGAGCGAGGCCGGCAGCCAGGCGACCTCCGAGCGAAGCAGGCTCGAGCGCTCACGCTCGCCGAGACCCTGTAGGTCCTGCCCGTCGTAGCGCACCGCCCCAGACGTGGGCGTCTCCACGCCGGCGGCGAGGCGCAGCAGCGTGGACTTCCCAGACCGGCTCGTCCCATAGACAGCGACGCAGTCGCCGCGGTCACAGGCCAGCGACACGCGATCAAGCGCCACGACCAGGCGCTTACCTCGCGCGAAGACCTTGCCCACGCTCTCCAACTCAAGCACCATCGCCCACCTACGATACCCCCCGACCGAACAAAAAATGTCATGGCCCGCGGAGAAAGGCCATGCCGCGCGAAACTGCTCAATAAGCCAAAGTACCCCGCGTCTGCAACTGGACTGCATCGCCATTGCGGTTAAAGACACCGAAAAAGCCGAGGCGGCCGTGTACGTGCGTATAGCGGCTGGTGCCGCCGGTGATTTCTGCGGTGCCGGAGAAGCTTTCGTACGGGTAGCGACCCTCATGCGGCTCTCCCGAGCCATGGCCCATGATTGCCCCAGAGCGCGTGTAGAACACGAAGGGACCAGTAAAGGTCGCACCGATATGGAGCCATGCGCGCACGGCGCCGGGAAGCGAACCGCTGGCCTGCCCCTCCTCATACAGCGTCGAGCCATCGGCGTGTACGAGATGCAAAGTGGCGTTATCGTTGCCGCTGAGCGCACGCGCGGCACGTGCATGCCCCGGGTTTCTCGCGTCAGCAGGCGCATGACTCAGGATCACGCAGCACGCCGTGAGCGCAGCGAGGGCAATTGCCCTAAAGAAAAGGCCGCGTGGCCATGTGGCGCGTGCGTTGTCAAGCAGCCGAACCACTATGCCTGCGGCTTTGATCACTCGTGATCCCTGTCGCGCCATGCGGGCACTCCAAGAAGCGCTCAATACGCTTGCGCACCTTCGACAGCCAATCAAGCTCTCCGTGCAGCCGAATAGTCGCGGCCTCGTCGATCGCGGCGCGCGCAAGGACCTCCCACTCGCCAGCCTCCTCCGGCATGCCGGAGGCGTTCTCAGTGTAGCGGCGCAAGAGATCCACACAGGCTTGCTCCTGCAGCGCAAGACATTCAAGCAGGTGCGGCGCGTCCTGCGGCCTAGCGAGCGCCAGCTTGAGGTAGAGCGTCTCTCTCTGGGAGTGCGCTGCGGGGCACGGCCTAGCATGCCACTCGGTCAATGCCCGGTCGCCCGCCTGCGTGATCTGGTGGATCTTCAGCTCGCGCCCACCTCGCCGAGCGGGCACGCACTCCGCCCAGCCCGCCTCCCTGAGCGTGTCGAGCATGTCGTAGACCTGCCCCCTGTTGATCTCCCATCCCGGCCCGAACAGCGCACGAAAGCGGGTGGCGAGCTCATAGCCATGGCTCGGCTCTATCGCCAGCAAGCCAAGAATCGCGTATCGAGTATCGGAAACCATGGACGAAACGGAGATCTGGTTCAGGCATGCCGCCCCCAAGACGACTGCTTGGCCGCGGAGCCGCGCGGCGAACAATAGCGCTACCAGATCGGGACTGTTTGTCTAAACAGAATCCTGTGACCGAGGCTCTGCGTGTCTCTAACGGCCGGCACGAGCCTCCCATGTAGCGCTCCCGGCTCCCGCAGCGAGGACGCCTGGCGATCGGGATGTGACCGCGACCGGCAAAAACGAGCCTCTAGTGCGCCTGCTGTTGGCCGGGCAGCGCCTCTCTGGGGAAGCTATTGGGCGAGCCACGACGTTCGAGGCAGCGCCAATGGAGCCTGCGAAGCTGGCCTGACCGTTTCGGGCTCGCGCGAGTCGCGCGACCACGGCCTCCGCGGTCAGGCCTGCCGCCTTGAGGAGCTGGGCGAGGCGGCCGATCTCGGCTCGGCGCCGGCGTGGTCGTCAGCCGCTCAAGCATCTTGCCCCACATTGCCAGGACTTGCAGCTCACGACGACGACCCGGCTGCGGCGCTCCTTGGTCGGCTGGTAGCCGACGACGTCGACGTCGGACGGGACGGAATCGTCCGAGCCTCGGTAAGCCGGATGGTCGGGCCTGGGGCGGAAGCACTCGGCCGGGCTGCGACGCACGAGACGCCCGCTTACTTAGCCGTTTCAGGAATGGGGTAGTACAGAAGACCAAGCGTTGACGTCGCTACTCTTCCCGAAGACTGATGGGTGCCGACCCCCGCTCCAGGGCTGAGCGCCGCCGCGACACTGAGCTTCGGCTCCGCCGCGACGTCGATGTCTGGGTGGCCAGCGCCTCGGCGGAGGCTGCGCCGCATCTGGTGCCACTGTCCTTCGATTGGGACGGCGAAGCGCTGCTGATGGCCACGCAGACAGAGAGCCCGACCGGCCGGAACCTGGCCGCCACCCGAACCGTTCGGCTGGGGCCATGATCGATGGCGGAACCACAGCCTGATCAAGCACCGAGCGCGAGTCCTCGATCATCCTGGCTTGCACTGAGGGACGAGTCGGCCCCCGGCCATGACCGTCCGTGCGACGACGCGGCTAACCAGGTAGGTAGAGCTTTGGGGGGAGTGCCTGGCGCTTGCCGAGCCCGAGACGGCTCTGTTCGGATCGGCGATGCGTGTCCCCTCGGCCTGTTGCTGCGGTGCGAGGAGACACGCACGGGTCGCCCGTTTTGCATGGATTCAGGCCGCGAGGCTGTAGCGGCGGGGCTTGTCGCTGACCTGCCGCACTTTCTTGGCCTCGGTCAGCCGGACCAGGCAGTTGCCGACCGCGCCGGAGGAGCGCTCGAGCGCCTTCGCTACGGCAGTCGGCGCGTGAGGTGCGGTGTCGGCGTTCTCCTTGAGGTAGGCGAGAACGAGCCCGTCGAGCTGGCCCGGTTTCAGGCGCTCATCGGCCGCCGGCTTGGCGCCTGGCTGGCCAGCGTTCGGCTTCTCGTCCCCGGCCGCCTTCGCCTTGGCCGCGGCGCCCGCCGGCTTCGTGCTGGTCGGCTTGGTCGCTGACCCGCTGGCCGTGCGGGCCGCCGGCAGCTCGGTCCCGGCGAGGGCGAAGCGGTCGGGGAGCCGGCGGTTGCCGTCGCGTCCGCCCTGGAAGCGAGTGACCTGGCCGGCCTCCCGTAGCCGGGCGAGCGCCTTGCTCGCGGTCGACCGGCCGATGCCGGCGGCGCTCGCGATGCCCTCTGCCGTCGCGCCTGGGTGGTCCTTGACGGCCTTCTTGACGGCCTGCTCAGCTGAGGGCTTAGCGGCTGTTTTCGTGGTCTTGCTCATCGTGATTCTCCTTTATCAGAGCCCTTTCTGGGCGTTTGCGGGTGGACGTGGTAGCTCGACCGCCCAAGGAAGTCAAGTCCTCCGCAAAGTTCTCGCGGCTCCCGCGCCGAGCCTCCGCGCGAGCCCTGATTGATGCGCGGGCCGCCAACGGCCAGCGAACCCGCTCGAACGGGACTTGACTTCCTTGGGCGGGTCGAGCTAGACGTGTCCCCAGGCCCGAAATCGACAAGCACGCCGGCCCGGCAGAACGCCGGAGTCGGCGAGCAAAAAGGAAGCCAGCGAAATGACATCCACCGACACCAACGCCGATCAGCCCGCCGACCTCGCCGAGGGCGAGCTCTACCGCGACGCGAGCGGCAACGAGGTATGGCGCATCAAGGAAATCGAGACCGGCAAGGTTCTCCATGACGGCATCGCCTCAGACCACGAGTACAAGTGGCTGCTCGACTGCTCCAACCGCGGCGAAGAGTACGCCGACGAACAGGAGGCGCTGCGGCGATGAGCTGCCCATTCTGTGCGCCCGCCGATCCCGGCGACCTTCGCGGAGAGCTGGCGGAGATCTACACCCGCGACTTCCTATACACCAGCCTCGGAAAGACGCCTTGGGCGACAATCGGCGCGAAACTCGCGACCGAAACGACGATCTTCGAGCGCGTGGGGCCGGGACGCTACCGCCTACGCCGAGACGGGTAGACCTGAGCCTTTCAAGCACCGGTTGACTTCCCCAGCGGGTCGAGCTACACGTGTGTCCCGATGAGCACGACCCCCCGAGCGAAGGAGCGCAAGATGGCGACAGCAGCGGCAGCAACACCAGCGATGACCCACGCCGAGCTCGTAGCGGCGATCAACCCGAACCCCGACCGGCTGGCCGGGCTACTCCACGACGCTGAGCGCGAATACAACGAAGACCTGAAGAGGCTCGACGAGCAGGCCGGCTGGATTCATCGAAAAGATGCAACAGCTGCAGGCAAGCATCGCCCCGTTCGCGCGAAACCGACCCCTCAACCCTGTCGGTCAACTCGGTCGGCGCCCTCCAGGGCCAAGGGGCTCCGAGCTCGATCGTCTCTGTGCCACCGTGTGTGCCAAGCGCGATCAGGTCCGGCGCCTAACCGAAGTACTCGGCGTCGAGTGGCAATGAGCAGCCGGAGCCCAGCGACCACGCCGCCCCGCTGGTTCGAGACGTACCTCGCCCTCGAACACGAGGAGGCCCGCGAGCGGTGCGGCATCGTCTGCTTCGTCCGGCTTACGGGACCTGTCGCCTCGCCGAGGGCGGTGAGATCGCGGCTCGCCGGGTCGCTGTGATCGAGGATGTCGTGACCTCCGGTGGGCTGGTCATCGAGTCGTGCCGCGAGCTGCACGCACGAGAGGCCGACATCTCCGCGGTTGTGCGTGATCGACCGCGAGGCCGGCGGCCGGGGAAGCCTCGCCGCCGAGGGGCCCTTGACCTGCGCTCGCTGTTCACCATAAGCGAGCTTCGGCGGGGCCGTCACCGAACCCCTGAACACAGGCTTTCGTGCCGACGTGGGCCAACTACAAACCCTCAACCAACCCGGCCCCGCTCGCGCCAAACTCGCGCCAGTCCGACCGCGCCTCGTGCGGTTTCAGGCGGTTTCAGGCGGCAATAGGTCATCGACCGCGGCCACCGCGGTCTGCGCCGAATCCCGCGCAACCATGCGGAAAACGGCTCAAGCAAGCCGAAAATCTGCACGCCACAAACAGGCTCCGAAAATCTGGCCCGCGGATTTCAAGACCGGTGCATTCAACCGCTCTGCCACCCTTCCCAGCGCGACCGAGGAAAGAGGCTAGTCGATCCCCCAGCCGCCGCAGCGTATGGCTCAGGCGATCGTCCAGCCGCCGGGCAGCGATCGGGCTTCGCTACGCGGGGCACCTCGCCCCGCGGCCCGCGAGCTGGAGGCAGCGTCGCGAGATGACTCACCCACCTGGCCGATCTGGCTACGCTTGTCCCTCGTATGACGCTTGACGCCGACGAGTCGGCCGCGGTTCCATCGCGGGTGCTTTCGAGCACTCAGCTCGCGCTGCTCGCCGAGCGCGGCGAGGAGCTCACGGCCGAGGTGGGCGAGAAGCTGTACGAGATCGGTGACGCGACCTACCCGTTCATCGCGATCCTCGAGGGCGAGGTGGCGGTCTTGGATGGCGCGGGGCATGAGATCGTGCGTCATGGCGCGTCGGGCTTCCTCGGGGAGGTCAACCTGCTCAGCGGGCAGTCGGTGTTCGTCACCGCGGTCGTGACGCGGCAGCTGCGCTATATCGCGCTTCCGCGTGAGGACCTGCGAGTGCTGCTGTTCGACGATCCCTCGCTCTCGGATCTGATCCTCGGCGCCCTGGTGGAGCGCCGTGAGCTGCTTCAGCGCCGCCAAGGCATCGGGCCGGAGGTCATCGGCTCGCGCGACTTGCCCGACACGCGCCGGCTGCTCGAGTTCGCGCGAGCCCAGCGGCTTCCCCACACCTGGGTCGATCCCGCCGAGACGACCGACGGTGCTGGCCGGGCAGCGGAGCCCTCTGTGTCCGCGATGCCGCTGGTGCGTCTGCCTGGCGGGGTGGAGCTTGTGAACCCGAGTAATGGCGAGCTCTCGCGGGCGCTTGGCATCGGCAGGGAGCTCGCCCAGCGCGAGGAGGTCGATCTTCTGATCGTCGGAGGTGGTCCCGCGGGAATGGGCGCGGCCGTTTACGGCGCTTCGGAGGGGTTGGATACGCTGATCGTGGAGAGCAGCGGCATCGGCGGTCAGGCGGGCACCTCGCGCAGGATCGAGAACTACCTGGGCTTCCCCGCCGGGATCAGTGGCAGCGAACTGATCGGCCGGGCCGCCACCCAGGCGCGCAAGTTCGGCGCCCGCCTGGCCTCCCCCTACCGCGCCCAGGCGCTCCACCCCGGGATCGCGCACCATCTCGTGAAGCTCGAGGACGGCAACGAGATCGCTGCACGCGCGGTGCTGCTGACCACGGGCGCCGAATACCGGCGGCTGCCCGTGGCGGGACTCGAGGCGTACGAGGGGGTGAGCGTGTTCTACGCCGCCGGGCCGCCGGAGGGGCAGCTGTGCACCGCACAGCGTGTGGCGGTCGTCGGAGGGGGCAACTCCGCCGCTCAAGCTGCCGTCTGGCTAGCGCGCGGGGGCGCGCTCGTCACGCTTCTGCACCGCCGTGGAGATCTGCGGGAGACGATGTCGCAGTATCTGATCGACGAGCTCGACCGCTACGGGGTCGCCGTGCGCGATCGCTCTGAGATCGTCGGGCTGCAAGGAGAGCACGGGCGACTGCAAGCGGTCACGCTCACCGACGGCGAGCAGTTGCCGTTCTCGTTCGTGTTCCTGTTCCTCGGCGCCAAGCCCTGCACCGAGTGGCTCGGTGACGTGCTCGCGCGCGACGGCGACGGTTTCATCCTGACCGGCGCGGACGCCGGCGCCGAGGGCCTGCTCGAGACGAGCGTGGCGGGCGTCTACGCAGCCGGCGACGTGCGCGCGGGCTCGATCAAGCGCTGCGCGACCGCGGTCGGCGAGGGCGCTGCCGTCGTCCAGTTCGTACACCAGCGCCTGGCCCGTGTCGCCGCTCAGCCGGGTGTGGTTTCCTGAGGCCATGCGGCGAGCGCGGGTGAACAGCAGCTTCGTATCGACTCCCGAAACGCCTACGGAGGTGCAGAGATGAGCAGTGGAGAGGCAGCAGAGCAGGCGGCGACCGAGGAGCGAGTCGTCATGGGAGCATTTCCGCCACTGACCTCCTCTTACGGCCTCGCACAGCGCCGCAGAATCGATGTCGCGGAAGATCCGAGCTGAGTTCGAGCCAGGCTGAAACGAGGATCGCCGATGGCAGCGCAGACACTTCCCGGCGGCATGTTCACCATGGCCGAGGGTCTAACAGTCACCCGCATGGGCTACGGCGCGATGCAGCTCGCCGGGCCCGGCGTGTTCGGGCCGCCGAAGGACCGTGACGCCGCGATCGCCGTGCTGCGCGAGGCGGTGGAGCTGGGCATCACGCACATCGACACCAGCGACTACTACGGCCCGCACGTCACGAACCAGATCATCAAGGAAGCCCTGCACCCCTACCCGGACGAGCTGCATATCGTCACCAAGGTCGGAGCGTTGCGAGACGCCGAGGGCGGCTGGCCCCATGCGCGGTCTCCCGAGCAGCTGCGCCAGGCCGTGCACGACAACCTGGACCGACTCGGCCTCGACGCGCTCGACGTCGTCAACCTGCGCGTCGGCGGGTTCGACAGCCCCGAGCCCGGCTCGCTCGCTGAGCCGTTCGGCGCCCTCGCGCAGCTGCAGCAGGAGGGCCTGGTCAAGCATCTCGGCGTCAGCACCGTCTCGGCCGAGCAGGTCGCGGAGGCCCAGTCGATCGCGCCGATCGTGTGCGTGCAGAACTTCTACAACATCGCCAACCGGGCCGACGACGAACTGATCGACTCCTCTGCCGCACAGGGCATCGCCTACGTGCCCTACTTCCCGCTCGGCGGCTTCTCCCCGCTGCAATCCGGCGTACTGGAGGCGGTCGCCGCCCGTCTGGAGGCCACACCGATGGCCGTCGCGCTGGCGTGGCTGCTGCAACGCTCGCCGAACATCCTGCTGATCCCCGGCACCTCATCGGTCGCGCACCTGCGCGAGAACATCAAAGACGCTGCGCTCGCCCTCTCCGAGAACGAGCTCACCGAGCTGAACAGCATTGGCTGACCATGGCTCTCAACTCCGCCGGTCGAGTTGGGTCATCTTGCGGTTCGCTGCTGCAGGTCGTCGACGAACGAGCTGAGGGTCTCCGTCGCGGCTGACAGCTCTTCGAGCTGTTGGTTTGACAGCTCCTGCAGGTCGACCCTCAAAGCGGCGAGGAACTGGGCGCGAAACGCCTGCGCCGCCGCGCTTCCCGCCTTCGTGAGGCTGACCATTACCACGCGCCCGTCCTCTGGCAGCCCTTCGCGGGTCACCCAGCCCCGCTCCTGCAGGCGCTTGATGAGCAATGTCATCGTGGGCTGCGCGATCCCCTCGAGCTCGGCGAGCTCGGTGATCCTTCGCGGGGCGCCGCTCAAGATGACGAGGACCTCTCCTTCGGTGCGCGAGATCTCGGTGTTGCGAACCTGCTTGACGAGCAGTCGCACCAGCAGGGCCGCGCGTGAGAGCAGATTGCCGGCGACGTAATCGATTCGCTCTGTCCGCTCTGCCTGTGAGGGCATACTCATCTTAGTCATATTGCAAACTATATAGTTCTTTGCTATAGATATCAAGGAAGACGCAACAAGCTCCACATCGAGAAAGGAGCACACCATGTTTCGCAACATCCTCGTCGCGATCGACGGCTCACCGGACTCAGATCGGGCGCTCACCCAGGCGATCGATCTGGCCGACTCAGAGCACAGCCGATTGACGCTCTTCAGTGCCGTCGTGACGCCTCCCGCCGGCGCCTACATCGGGGCAGGCGGTGCAGTGGCCGCAGAGCTCGCGCGCGACGCCGAGACTGAGACCGAGACGATCCTGCGGGCGGCCGCCAAGATGGTCCCCGATCGAGTGTCGCTCAGCACTGTGCTGAGCAGCGAGCCGGTGAGGCACGCGCTCATCCACCAGATCAAGACCGGCGCGCACGATCTCGTTGTCATGGGCTCCCGCGGACGCGGCGCGGTGCGCTCAGTGCTGCTCGGCAGTGTGAGTCACTACGTGCTGCACCACAGCCCCGTTCCCGTGCTGATCGTGCACGCCGATCCCGAGCGAGGACTGCAGTCTTCCGCCACGCTCTCGCAGGATCAACCGGCAACAGATCAGGAGCCCGTCCATGCAAGCGCGTGAGACAGAGCCTCACCCCGCGCCGGCGGCGCCTGCGGACGAAGGCGCAGCTGAAGCGGCCCTCGGAGAGACGACCCCGCAGCTGAGGGACGTGCTCGGCCCGGCAGAGGAGACAGCCCGTGGCATGCTCGAGGCCGAGGACGCGCTCCACCTCGTGCGCAAGCGATTCGAACAGGCCGTGGACCCAGAGGCGCAGGGAGAGCTCGCTGCGGAGGCGCTCGAGCACGTCGAACGCCAGCTGGAGCTCACGCGCGAGCGGCGGCGGCAGCTGGATAGCATCGAAGCGAAGCTGTGGGGCAGGCGGAACCGCCTCGAGGCGTTTCTCATACGCACACGAGGAAGTTCCTGGTGGCACGCGCGCGCCGGGCAGAAACCGGCTCCTGCCTCCATCCCTAGCGCCGATGACGGCAACGACGAGAGCGTAGAACCCGTCAGACCGCCGTCCGATACGCGGTGAAACCCTCGACCAACCTCGGCCAGCAGCGCGATCCGCCGGCGGGTAGGCTGACGCCATGCCGATGCCCAAGCGGTCCAGCGTCGATGACTTCTTCGCGCAACTCAACGACGTCCAGCGGTCGCACCTCGAAGCACTCAGGGAGCTGAGCCGCGATGCCGACCCGGAGGCGCGAGAGGTACTGAAGTGGAATCTGCCGGTGTACGTCCGCGGCGAGAAGACGAGCCTGTGGATGCTTCAGAACTTCAAGAACCACTGCTCGCTGCGATTCCCACCACCGTTCTTCGCCACCCAGAAGGCCGCGGTTGAGGCCGCCGGATACGAGGCCGGTGAGGGCTTCATCAAGCTCCCTTACAGTCGCGTGCTGCCGACCGAGCTGCTGAAGGCGCTGATGCAAGCGCGGGTCGCGGAGTACGCGGCGACCGGTGCCGGCTGGAACGACCGCTGACCCCGGCTACTTCCCGTGAGGGTCGCGGTCGTTGAGGTCGCGATCACCTCGCCGTAGTCATCGCGTGCCTCCCCGAACCATGTCGCCGGTCACCGGCGGCTTCGGCGACGCTGCCGGACTACCACCTCACCCCAGAGGGCTTTCGCGCCAAATCCGCGCCGGTCCACCTTCCCGCGGGCTTCGCATGATGCTGCGCGCTCGGTCGGCCTCCCCGGCAGGCTCTACACTGGCATCCCGATCCCAGGGAGAGGTGGCCGAGTGGCTGAAGGCACTCGCCTGCTAAGCGAGTATGGGCATCAAGTTCCATCGCGGGTTCGAATCCCGCCCTCTCCGTCCCGTCACACGGCTGCTGACGGGCGCCCCACACGACGCCGCCACGCCCGAGCACGCATCCGCTCAGTCCCCCACCCGCACGATCTCTTCACCCACGCGAACCGTCACGCCGCCGGCTCCCGGCAGCACTTCCCACGTCGGCTTTTCTTCGTCTCCCGGAACCGTGCCCGCCGCGCGCGGCAACTGCACGGCGAATCGCCTGCCGTTGACGCCGCCCAGCGCGGGGTCCGGCTGGCCGTCGGCCAGGATGCCGCTCAGCACCAGCGCGTGGTCGGACTGGCCGGCCGCGAACGTCTCGCCATCCGACGCCACCGCCGCGGCTTCCGTCGGGACGTCGATTCTCGCGGACCCCGCCGTGCCGAACGCGCCTTCCGGCATGCCGCCAGGCGTCAGGCGCCTGATCTCCACGCCGGAGACGCCCTCGACCGAGCCACCCGGCAGCGCGAACAGCCCGTTGCAGAAGTTGTAATCGTTCTTCGTCTCAAACGGCGTCACCAGCCCCCCCGGCTGCTCCGTGGGGTTGTTGCCGAAGCTCGTCACCACCGCGCCCGCCGGGTCGAGCTCTTCCAGCGCGAAGTCTTCATAGGCGACCAGCAGCGTCCCGCTCGCCGCGAGCGTTTCAGCGCATGCTCCAACCGTCCCCGATTCTCCTTCCAGGAGCCCCACTTTTTCGCCTGTCGCGGCCAGGAACCCACCCGTGCCGAATGACCCGTCCAATGCCCCCGAAGGCAGCAGCCGAACGTACTCGATCGTGCCGTTCCCCTGACCTTCGGGGACCCTCGGCCCGTTGCTCGGCTGTGGCAGTTCCTTCTGGTAGACCGCCAGGATGTCGCCGTCCGGCTCGACCGCAGCCGCCGTCACGATCGTGAAGTGGCGCGCGTGGGCCAGCGTGTACCGCGCCACGCCGTCCTCGCCGAATCCGCGATCGGGCCTGCCCGACGAGCTCACGCGCACCGCCACCAGCTGGTCCGCCCGATCCAGCCCCACGATCAGCACGCTCCCGCCGGCAAGCGCGAGCAGCCGCGGCGGGTCCTGATGAAACCAGTAGATCGCCGGGACGGTCAGCAGTCCGCCATGCCCGAAGCCCTCCACCAGCTTGCCCGACGCGGACATTCGCGCGAGCAGGAACGCACCCGGCTTGCTCTGCGCGTAGCCGCCCACGAACACCGAGCCCTGCGGACCTGGCGCGAGCAGCGAGCGATACCTTTCCGGAGGCGAAGGCGCCCCCTGGTTCGGCTGTTCGTGCCGGCGCTCGCGCACCGGAAGTCCCGCCACGCCCCCCCTGCCGAACGATGACACCAGGTGCCACGAGGCCGCCTGCGCGAGCGCTCCGCCCGCCCCCGCCGCCAACGCGCACGCGGCCAGCGCGCACGCCGCCAACGCCAGCGCCAGCTCTCTCCCGAGTCTTCCAGCCCGCATCGTCCACCTCCGACTCGCGCCCGCCGGCGCGCCCGCTTGTCAGATCTCCCCGCGACCCTACAGATCCGTGTCGCGTCCCAGATGCGACGTACCGCGATCCCCTTCGCATCGGCCATGCCACATCCGGCCTGCCGCGCGTGGGCTGCGGCTAATGTTCGCCCGAGCACCAGCCAGCACGCCCGACAACCAGAGAGGAGCGCCGATGACCGTCTGTGGGCATCTCGAGCAGGTACACGTCAAGCGCCCGGAGCAGGTGGACGGATGCGTGGACTGCCTGGCGATCGGGGGCTCGTGGGTGCATCTGCGCGTGTGTCGCACGTGCGGCCACGTCGCCTGCTGCGACTCTTCGCCGAACCGCCACGCCTCGGCGCACGCCCGCTCCAGCGAGCATCCGATCATCACCTCCGTCGAGCCCGGCGAGGACTGGTCCTACTGCTACATCGACGACCTGGCGTTCGTGCTCGACAGCCCCGCATGAGCGATCCGTCCGGGCGGCTCGCCACCGGCTGAGCGCAGCACGATCTTGACCGCCTTCGACCGCGCTGGTAGTCTCGGACAGCGGATGAGGGTCACGCGGGCGCACGAGCCCGCGCTGGCGAGAGGACGTGAAAAGCACGCTCACCGTCAACGGGGCGACACGGGGAGAGATCGATGGCAGGGACGACCAGGCGAGCCGAGTCTGCTAGCGGCGCGGACCGCGGGAGCGCCGCGCGCCCCGGGGCGAGGTGGGCGCTCGGCGGCGTTCGCCGGCTGCGGCCCGCTGCGCTCGCGTTCGTCCTGGTCGCGTCCGTCCTGCTCGCGTCCGCGCTGCTGAGCGCCTCCGCCTCCGCCCGTGTGGCTCGCGGGGCGAGGCCCGCGGGCAGCGAAGACAAAGCGCCGAAAGTGGACAAGACGCCGAAAAACGCGACCGTCGAAGCCGGGCAGAGCGCGACGTTCGAATCGGGCGCGTCCGGGACCCCGACGCCGACCGTGCAGTGGGAAGTCTCCACCGACGCCGGCGGCGTCTGGAGCCCGATCGAAGGCGCCACCACGGACACGCTCACGATCGCCGACACCAGCACCTCCGAAAACGGCAACGAGTACCGCGCCACGTTCACCAACTCGCTCGGCAGCGCGACGAGCGGAGCGGCCACGTTGACGGTGCGCATCGCGCCGGCCGTGACCGAGCAACCGATCAGCACCACCGTCGAAGAAGGCCAGAACGCCGTCTTCGAAGCGAGCGCGTCGGGCTTCCCGGCCCCCACCGTGCAGTGGGAAGTCTCGACCGACGGAGGCGGCACCTGGACGGGGATCGCGCATGGCACCGCGGAACAGCTGACCGTCACCGACGCGAGAACCTCCGAAAACGGCTACCAGTACCGCGCCGTGTTCACCAACCCGGCGGGCCACGCGACCAGCGACGCGGTCACCCTGACGGTCCACAGGCGTCCGGCGATCACCAAGCAGCCGGTCAGCGTAGGGGTCGAAGCCGGCGAAAGCGCGAGCTTCGAAGCGAGCGCCTCCGGCTTCCCCGCGCCGACCGTGCAGTGGGAAGTCTCGAGTGACGGCGGCAGCACGTGGAGCACGGTCGCGGGGGCCAGCGCCGACCTGCTGACCATCGCGGACACGAAAACCTCCGAGAACGGCTACCGGTACCGCGCGGTGTTCACCAACGCCGCCGGCAGCGCGACCAGCGAAGCGGCGACCCTGGGCGTCCACACGCTCCCGGCCGTCACCGAGCAGCCTGCCGGGATCACCGTCGAAGTGGGCCACAGCGCGACCTTCGAAGCGGCCGCCTCCGGCTTCCCCACGCCGACCGTTCAGTGGGAAGTCTCGAGCGACGGCGGCAGCACGTGGAGCACGGTCGCGGGCGCCGACGAAGACCAGCTCACGATCGCCGACGCACAGACCTCGGAAAGCGGCGACGAATACCGTGCCGTGTTCACCAACGCCGGCGGAACGGCGATCAGCGAAGCGGCCACGCTGACGGTCGCGGTCCACCACTATCGCGCGGTCGACTGGGGCGAGAACTCGCTCGGGCAGCTCGGCGACGGCAACTTCGATCAGAGCGACGTGCCCGTCCCGGTCAGCGGTCTGGACTTCGTCACCGCCGTCGCGGCAGGCGACCACCACAGCCTGGCGCTGCTCAGCAACGGCACCGTGATGGCGTGGGGCGGGAACACGTTCGGCCAGCTCGGCGTCGGCGAAGCCGAAATCGGGGACAGCAACGTCCCGGTGGCCGTGGAAGGGTTGACAGGCGTCACGGCGATCGCGGCGGGCGGAAACCACAGCCTGGCGCTGCTCAGCGACGGCACGGTCATGGCCTGGGGCGAAAACGAAGCCGGGCAGCTCGGCGACGGCAACACCAGCGAAGCCGACGCGCCCGTCGCCGTCAAAGGACTGACGGGGGTCACCGCCATAGCCGCCGGTGGCGAATACAGCCTGGCGCTGCTGAGCGGCGGCACGGTCGTGGCGTGGGGCGCGGGCGAACACGGGCAACTCGGCAACGACAGGACGATCAACAGCGACGTGCCGGTCAACGTCAAAGACCTGACCGGCGTGACAGCGATAGCGGCTGGCGGCGAACACGCGCTGGCGCTGCTGAGCAACGGCACGGTCATGGCGTGGGGCGACAACGAATACGGGCAGCTCGGCAGCGCCGCCGTCGCGGAAGAAGTCCGGAGGAAGGAAGAAGAAGAACGGGAAGGAGAAGTAGAAGACATCAGCGACGTGCCCGTGCCCGTGGAAGGCCTGAGCGGCGTGACGGCGATCACGGCCGGCGCGAACCACAGCCTGGCGCTGCTCAGCGGCGGCACGGTCATGGCATGGGGCGAAGACAAATACGGGCAGCTCGGCGACGGCAGCATCGCCCGCAGCGACGAAGCGGCCACGGCAGTGAGCGGGCTCTCGGGGGTGGCGGCGATCGCCGCCGGCGGCGAGCACAGCCTGGCGCTGCTCGACGGCGGCACGCTGATGGCGTGGGGCGAAGACAGATATGGGGAGCTCGGCGACGGCAGCGCCGGCGAACCGAGCGACGTCCCGGTGGCCGTGACCGGCCTTGGCGAGGTCGCCGGCATCGAGGCCGGCGGATATCACGATCTCGTGTACAGCGAACCGATCCCGAGCGTGTCCAGCGTCAGTCCGCCCACCGGCGCGGAGGCGGGTGGAACGACCGTGACGATCACCGGCGCCAACTTCGAAGGGGTCACAGCAGTCCGCTTCGGCGCGAGCAGCGCGACGAGGTTCACGGTGCACTCCCCGACCTCCATCACCGCCGTCTCGCCCGCGGGCGCGCTCGGAACCGTCAACATCACCGTGTCCGACCCGGCGGGCACGAGCCCGCCGGTGCCCGCCGATCGCTTCACCTATCTGGCGCCGCCGACCGTCAGCAAGCTCTCCGCCAAGAAGGGCCCGGGCGTTGGCGGGACGCCCGTGACCATCACCGGAACCAACTTCACCGAAGTCACCTCCGTCCGGTTCGGCGCTGCCAAAGCCAAGAGCTTCACCGTCCACTCGTCCACGTCGATCGTCGCCGAATCGCCGGCCGGAGCGGGGACGGTGGAAGTGACCGTCACCACGCCCGGCGGAACCAGCGCGGCCGCCAAGCACGACGTGTTCGAGTACACGCCCGCGGTCGAAGGCGTCACACCGGACCGCGGCTCCACGGACGGCGGCGAAAGCGTCACGATCACCGGCGCCGGGTTCGCGCTGGGCACCGCCGCGACGGCGTTCAAGTTCGGGTCCAAGAAGGCTACCGAAGTCAACTGCACCTCCAACACCACCTGCACGCTCACGACGCCCGCGGCCAAGAAGGCCGGGACCGTCACCGTGACCGCCACCGTCGGCAAGCCGAAGAGCCCGAGCAACCCGCCCGGCGATCAGTTCACCTACGAATGAGCGGGCCTCGCCGGCGCTGAGCGGGCCTCGCCGGCGTCAGCCGAGCGCGGACTCTGACACGGCCGCCGAGGCGCCCAGCACCTGCCCGGCGGCGTCCAGCGCCTGCACGGCCAGGTACGGGCCGACGGTTCCCGCGGGCACGGGAATGGCCGTCTCGAAGCCGCCGCGAGCCACCTGGGCGACCGCCTGCAGGCCGGACGCGCTCGGTCCGGCGAGGAGCCTCCACGACGACACCAGCGTCGCGCCGTTCCAGCTGGCGTACACGGTCCCCACGGCGGGCGCGCCGCCGGGCTCGAACGCGAACGCCGGCGGCTGCGCCGGCGTGCCCGTCCATTCGAAGCGAAAGTCGCGATAGGAGCGCTCGTGCACGGGCAGGTGCGCTTCGAACAGGACTTCGCCCTCGGCCCCCAGCTCGGAGAAGTACGGTTCCTGCCCCCAGCCGACGAACCAGTCGCCGTTGGCGAGCGCCTGCACGTTGCCCTCGCTTTCCACGACCAGCGGCGGCGAGTGCGTGAAGCGGTCGACGAGCGTCGCCGTGGCGCTCTGCGGGTCGAGGCTCACGACGATCGCGCGCGACTGGTCGTGCACCTCCGGCGAGGCGCCGTTGTCGAACATGCTGATCGAGCCGTCCGGGAGTTCGATCGGGTCGTGCTGCCAGGCGGTGCCCGTGCCGGCGCCCATCTTGAAGCTGCTGTGCCTGCCGCCGAGGCGCCACACGATCTGGCCGCTGCGAGGGTCGAGCTCGTAGACCGTCCACGTGTTGCGGCCCGAGATCAGCAGGCTGCCGTCGCGGTCGAGCTCGATCGAGTTGAGATGGAAGAAGTCGAACGGCTCGGCCGTGGACGAGCGGCTGGCGTGTTCGTAGGATTCGCCGAGCCCGACATGGTCGACGCTCGTCCATTCGTACATCACCAGGCCGGTCCTGACGTCGATCTCCTGGAAGACGCCGTCCGTGACCCCCCCGGATGCGGCGCCGCCGACCGCGGAGAGGTCGCACAGGATCGGCTCGTACGCGGTGATCAGGGCTGTGCCCTGGGGGGTGAGCTGGAACTCGTGCAGGTCGGCCTCGAGCCCGTTGCCGGCGCGCACATGCGCGATGTCCGTGTACGCGCTGTCGGCGATCACGTCTTCGCCCAGCCCGAACCCGTGCACGCTGACGTCTCCCTGCCACCACGTCAGCACCGGTTTGCCCGCGTACTCCTGGACCTGCAGGTTGGTCGCGGAGGTGTTGGCGGGCAGCGGGTCGAACCACAGCAGCCCCCCGTTCGGTTCGAGGATCATCGGTCCCGCCTGGCCGGGCCCCGCGTACGGCGCCAGGAACTCGTCTCCGGGAGCCACCGCGGCAGACGCGGCGGCCACCGTGACCACGGGCGGGTGCAGTTCCGGGCGCGAGCGGAAGCTCTGCGCTTCCGTGGCGCTCCCGGGGTAGGTGGCTGCCGGCGTCGTCGTGATCCGATCCTCGTGCGCGATCGCGAACACGTCGAGCAGCGTTCGCACGGAGCGACCTGTGCGCAGACGCGCGCGCACCGTGACGCGCTCGCCTTCCGCGAACGGTCGCGAGGGCAGGAAGCTCGCGCCGTCGCCCTGGGAGTAGGCGACCAGGCGCCCGCTGTGGACGCCCGTCCGCGAGCCGAGCACGCTGAGGGCGCTCAGCTGGCTCGCGGGCACGCCGAGGAAGCTGATCTGCGTCTGCGGGGAGGCGTCGCGACTGCCCGCCAGCGGCGAGACGGTCACCGATCCGTCCTGCAGCGCCGAGTTGTCGAGCGTCGCCGGAGCGCACGCCGGGCCGGCTTGGGCAGCGGCAGCGGTCTGCGCGGAGAACCCGAGACCCAGCGCCACCGCAGGCCCTAGGATGAGAGCGCGCATGGACGGCATCGACCCGAAGCAGCATACGAACGTCGACCGCCGCACGTTCCTCAAGGGTGGGCTGATCGCCGGCGGAGCCCTCGCGGGCGGGCTGGCGATCCGTGCGCTGGCGGACACGACCAGCCACTCCAGCCCGCCACCCAGCGCCACCCCCGCCCCGGCCGTCGCGCTCGCGACGCCCGCCACCAGGCAGCGCAAGCCCAACATCCTCGTGATCGTCGTCGACCAGCTGCGCTTCCCCCAGTGGTTCTCGCCCGACCCGGCCGGCCTCGGCCTGCCGCCCAACCTCCAGCGCCTGAGCCAGGGGGCGGTGTCGTTCGCCAGGCACTACACCGCCTCGAACGACTGCACCCCCGCGCGCTCGACGCTGCTGACCGGCCTGTACACGCATCAGACCGGCTGCATGATCACCGGCGGGAGCACCCTGGACCCCGGGTTCCCCACCTGGGGGACGATGCTGCGCGAGCACGGCTATCGCACGCGCTGGCTCGGCAAGTGGCACCTCACCCACGGCGACAACCACTGGACGCCGTTCACCGGCGAACAGGCGCTCGAGCGCTACGGATTCGACGGCGGCGTGTTCCCGTCCCCGGACGGCGCCCCCGGCCAGGGCTGGCGCGTGGACCCGCGCATCGCGGCCCGGTTCTCCGACTGGTACGCCGAGGAGGGCGGCGCGGAGCCGTGGTGCACGACCGTCTCGCTCGTCAACCCGCACGACATCGCCTGGTGGTACAAGTGGACCGACCGCGTCGCGCCCGAGACCACAGCCAGGCCCGTCGTTCAGCGGCTGCCGCCGAACTACGAGACGCCCGAGCTGCTGTACGAGCGCCGCAAGCCGCTGCTGCAACGCTCCTTCCAGGACACCGCCGCGGCGTCGTTCGGGCCCGTGCCGTTCACCGGCCCCGAAGCGGACGAAAAATGGCTGTCGTTCCTCGACCTGTACGTCAAGCTCCAGCTCCAGGTGGACCGTCACATCGGCCACGTCCTGAACGCCCTGGAAAGCCGGCCGGAGGTGGCCGCGAACACGGTGGTCCTGTTCACCTCAGACCACGGCGAGTACGGCGCCTCGCACGGCCTGCGGGGCAAGGGCGCGAGCGCCTACGAAGAGGGCATCCGCGTGCCGCTGCTCGTCAAGGACCCCCGGGGCGTGCTCACCAGCGAACCGGAACTGCCGCGCACCCAGCTGACCTCGAGCGTCGACGTCGCCCCGCTGCTGCTGACGATCGCCACCGGCTCCAGCGAATGGCGCAGCGACCCGCACTACGCGCACCTCGCCGGCCGGCTCGACCTGGCGGGCATCCTCGCCGACCCGGCGGCGCCGGGCCGCGACTACGTGCTGCACGCCACCGACGAGACGGTGACCGAGTTCGCGATCGAACCGTACGCGGCCGACGCGCCGCTGCACATCGTCGCGCTGCGCACGCCGCGCGCCAAGTACGCGGTCTACTCCAACTGGCCCGAAACGGGCATAACGCCGCTGTCGCGGGGAGAGGAAGCCGAGCTGTACGACTACAGCAGCCACAGCGGGCGGCTGGAGCTGCACAACGGCGCCGGCGAAAGCCCGCTGGAGGCGCAGATGCGCGCGCAGCTGGAGCTCGCGGTCGCGAACGAACTGCGGGCGCCGCTGCCGCCCCGCCTGGGCGCCGCCCACGCCCGCGGCTTCGCCGACTACTTCTCGACGGCCAGGCACGACGCCACGACCGCCGCCGCCCGCCGCAAACGCCGCTCCGAACGGGAAGCACAGGTGCCGCAGGAAGGCCCGCTGGGCTCGCCGCTCAGGCCGAACCTGGAACCTTGACAGCCGGCGAGACGCCGATGACCGCGCCCGCGGAGTCGAGCGCCTGGACCGCCACGTAGCTGCCGGCCGCCGCCGCCAGCGGGATCGCCGTCTCGAAGCCCGTCTTGGCGGCGCTGCCGAGCGCCGCCGTCAGCGTCTGCGGCGTCGCTCCCGCGAGCACGCGCCAGGCGGCGACTTCGGTGGCCCCGTTCCAGCTGGCGTACACCGTGATCGCGGGATGCGCCGCGGCCGAGCCCACCGCGGCGATCGCCGGCGGCTGCGTCGGGCGCCCGCTCCAGGGCGCCACGAACGCCCGGTATGACTCCCAGTCCGGGGGCAGATGCGCGTCGAAGAGCACCTGGCCGGAGGGCGCGAGCTCAGAGACATAGCCCGCCTGGCCCCAGCCGACGATCCAGTCGCCTTCCGGGGTGACCTGCAGGTTGCCCTGGCTGTCCGCCACCAGCGGGCTCTCGTGTCCATAGCTGCGCAGCAGCGTCGCCGTCATGTCGTGCATGTCGAGCGCGACCTCGATCGCGCGCGACTGCGGCTGGACCCGCGGCGAGGCGCCGTTGTCGAAGAAGGTGATCGGCCCTTGCGGCAGCTGGATCGCGTCGTGCTGCCACGCCGTGGCCGTGCCCGTGCCCATCTTGAAGCTGCTGTGCCTGCCGCCCAGCTCCCAGCGCACCTGACCGGTCCTCGGATCGACGTCGTACGCGGCCCACGTGTTGCGCGAGTCGACCAGCAGGTCGCCGTCCTGCTCGACGTCCACGGAGTTGATGTGGAAGTAGTCGAACGGGTCGGCTCGGCTCGTAGGCGCAGGCGAGGAGTAGGAGCTCGCGAGCGGGACGTGGTCGAGGCTGTGCCACTCGTACATCACCAGCCCCGTCCTCAGGTCGATCTCCTGCATCAGCGTGTCCGCGACCGCACCGTCGCGCGGGCCGCCGTACGGCGCCAGGTCGCAGTCGATCGCGTCGTACACGGTGATCAGGGCGCTGCCCTGGGGGGTGATCTGGAATTCATGCAGGTCCGGCTGATACCCGTTGCCGGCGCGAACCACGGCGATCGTCTGGTAGGCGCTGTTCGCGATCACGTCGCCGGCGGTGCGGCTGCCGTCCGCGATCAGCGGGTCCTGCCACCAGGTCAGCACCGGTTTGCCTTCGTAGGACTGCACGCGCAGGTTGCCGGCGCGGGTGCCCGGCGGCGAGAGCGCCTTGAACCAGATGAGTTCGCCGTGCGGGTCGAGGACCATCGGCCCGTACTGGCCCACGCCTGCATACGGTGCGAGGAGGAGGTCGCCGGTTGCCGTGCGCTGCCGCGACGAGACCGTCACATCCGGTGGGCGCAATCCCGGCCGCGAGTGAAAGCTCCGGTAGTCCGCCGGAGCCGAGCCCGTCGCGCTCGGGTTTTTGGCGACGCCCACGACCGCGGCGCTGGACGAGCCGGGATGGTCGCGCACGGCCACGGTGAAGCTCCAGGCGAAGCCGCTCACGTGTCCGGATTGCGTGAGCTCGGCGTGGACGCTCACGAGCTCGCCTTCAGCGAAAGGGCGTTGGGGCAGGAAGCTCGCGCCGTCGCCCTGTGAGTAGGCGAGCAGGCGCCCTGGGTGCAGGCCGGTGCGCGAGCCCCTGACGGTTATGTCAGACAGCTCGTTCGCCGGGACCCCGAGCATGCTGATCTGCGTCGTGGCGGAAGCATCCCTCGTTTCCGGCCCGGGAGACACGGTCACGCGTTCGCCGGCCAGCGCCGCCGATACGTTCAGCCTCGGCGGCACGCAGCTCGGCGAGACGGGCTTCCGGCCGCCGGCGGAGTGCGCCGAGGAGAGTGCCAGCCCCGTGAGTCCGGCGAGCAGCGCCAGCGAGGTCAGTCCGGCGAGCAGCACGCGCACTGGCGAGCAGCCGGCCTGGCGGGGCACTAGTCCTTGACCGTCGCCGAGCTGCCGATGACGGTGCCGGCGGCGTCGAGCGCCTGCACCGCCGCGTACGGGCCGGCGGTGGGCGCGGAGATCGTGGTCTGAAAGCCCGCCCTGGCGGCGCTGGCCACGGGGGCGAGCGCGCCCGGCGAGGCTCCCGCGAGCACCTGCCAGGAGGCGACTTCGGTCGCCCCGTTCCAGCTCACCGACACGGTCATCGTCGCACCGGAGCCCGGCGCGGCGAGGACCGACGGCGCGCCGGGCGGCTGCGCGCTCCAGGGGAACAGGTAGGTCCTGAAGTCCTGCACGTTCTTGCCGAGCGTGCCGTCGAGCAGGATCTGGCCGGAGGCGCTGTACTCGGTGAAGTTCGGCAGCCCGCCGTAGCCCATCAACCAATCGCCGCCCGGCAGGCTGAGCATGTCGCCCTGGCTGGACGCGAGCAGCGTCTTGGTCGGGTTGACGAACTGCTTGACCAGCGTGACCGTGCGCGAACCGATGTCGGGGTCGAGAATCAGGCCGCGCGACTGCTTCTCCTTGGGCGGGTCCGAGCCGTTGTCGAACACCGAGATCAGCCCGCCCGGCTGCCATTCGGCGTCGTGCTGCCAGTAGGTGCGCGTGCCGGGACCGAGCTTGAAGCTCGAGTGTTCGCCACCCAGGCGCCAGCGCACGGCTCCGCTGTCGATGTCCACGTCATACAGCGTCCACGTGTTGCGCGAGGACAGCAGCACTTCGCTCGGCGGACTGGCGCCCGCCGCGCCCGCCTGGCCGACCGGACCGGGCGAGATCGAGTTGATGTGGACGTAGTCCCAGGGATAGGAGTACTTGGGCGCCGGGTTGTGCGATTCGCCGATCGGGATGTGCCCGAGCGCGTGCCACTGCCACATGACCAGGCCGGTCTTGATGTCGACCTCCTCGATCACCGAGTCGGTTATCACCCCGTCGGAGCGGCCACCGGCGCTCGACAGGTTCATGTAGATCGGGTCGAACACGTCGATCCAGGCGGTGCCTTCGGGCGTGATGCGGAATTCGTGCAGGTCCGCGAAATAGCCGTTGCCCGCCCTCACGCCCGCCACCCGCTGGTAGGAGGTGTTGTAGATCACGTCTTCGCCCTGGCCGAAGCCGACTTCCAGGATCCGCCCCTGCCACCACGTCAGCACGGTCCTGCCCTGATAGCGCTGGAGTTTGAGGCTCGTCGCGGACTCGCCCGCGGGCAGCGGGTGAAACCACACCAGCCCGCCGTTCTGTTCGGCGATCATCAGCCCGGGCGAGCCCTTGCCCTGGTAGGGGGCCAGGAACAGATCCCCGGGCGCCGCCCCGCTCCTGGCGGGCGTGGTGATGCGGACCGTCGAGGGCGTCAGCGTGGGCGCGGAGCTGTAGTGCTGCACTTCGCTGGAGTTGCCCGGGTTGAGCGGGAACTCTTTCTGGCTGACCGGCGCCTGGTGGGCAACCGTGAAGCTGGTGCTGGCCGCATACGGCGTGGCGCCCACGGTGACCGTGGCGCTGACCTTGACGCGCTCGCCCGCGACGAACGGGTGCGCCGGCAGGAAGCTTTCGCCGGTGCCGGTCGAGTACGCGCGCAGCGAACCAGCGTGCGCGCCGCTGCGCGAGCCGACGACGCGGACGTCGGACACGTGGGTGCCGGCGGGCCCGAGGAAGCTGATCTGCGTGCTCGGGGAGGCATCCGGGGTGCCGGGCTCGGGCGAGACGGCGACCGGACCGGCCGACGCGGCGCTCGCCGAGGTGTCGAGCAGCGCGGGGCTCACCGGGGAGGCGCCACCGCACGCGGCCAGGCCGACGCACGTCGCCAGCGCCGCTGGCAGCACCTTCGCGCGGAGCATCATTGGGTCGAACCCGCGAATGGCCGCGAAGTTCCGATCACCCGGCCGCCCGCATCGAGCGCCTGCACCTCGAAGCTCGTGTAGCCCGACGCCACGGGGATCGCGGTCTCGAAACCGGACCTGGCGGTGGTGCTCACGACGGCCAGCCGACTGGCGCCGGCGCCGGCCAGGACCCTCCAGGAGACGACCTGGGTGGCGCCGTTCCAGCTCGCGTACACCGTGGTCCTGCCATCCGCCCGGCGAGCGGCGCCGGCGGGCAGTGAGAGCGGCAGGCCGACCCACTGCTCCACCATCGATCGGTAGCTGAGGTCGCTCCCCGGGAATTCGGCTTCCAGCAGCGGCTTGCCCGCGGCGCTGTACTCGGTGAAATATGGCGCCGATCCCCAGCCGACGAACGTGTTGCCGTTCGCCAGCGGCTCGGTGTCGCCCATGTATTCGGACGTGAACCCTTCGCGGTTTCCGTACTGAGCCTCGAGCGTCGCGACGTGCGTGCTCTGGTCCAGCTCGAGCACGAGCCCGCGGGAGGGCCCGGTCGCCGGGACCGACGTGCCTCCGCCGGTGAGCTGGCAGCAGTGATCGTCGAACATGGTGACCGTAAGACCGTTGTGCCCGCCCACCCCGAGCGCCACGTCGTGCTGCCACTGGAAGGCGGCGCCCGCCGCGAACTTGAAGCTCGAGTGCCTGCCGCCGAGGGTCCACTCGATGTTGCCGGTGTCGATGTCGACGAGGTAGGCGGCCCACGTGTTGCGCATGGAGACGAGGAAGGTTCCTGCGCCAACGAGATCTATCGCGTTGACGTGGTAGGCGTCCCAGGGGAACCCGTTGGTCGGCACGGTGGAGTAGGAGTCGCCGAGCGGGATGTGCTCGAGCGCGTCCCAGCTGCGCAGGAGCTTGCCGGTCTTGAGGTCGTACTCCTGCACCGCGGAGTCGATTAGCGCGCCGTTGTAGGCGCCGCCGTAGTCGGAGAGATTCTTGGCGATGTTCTTGTTGGCGGTCACCCAGGCGTCGTCTCCGTCGATCACCATCGCGTGCAGGGTGATCTTCCAGCCGTCCTGGCCCCTGAGCCTCGCGACCGTCTGGTAGTGCTGGTTGACCACCACGTCTTCGCCGCTTTCCGTCGCGCCGGTGCTCGTTACGACCCCCTGCCACCAGGCGAGCGCCGGCTTGCCTTCGTAGGTCTGCAGGCTGAGGTTGGAGGCGACGAGCTTTTCCGGCACGGGCTGGAACCAGACCGGCTGGAGGTTGCTGTCGAGGATCAGGGGCCCGCTCTGCCCGATCAGCGGGGGATAGCTGAGGTTGTAGAAGTTGGTGGTGAGGATGTAGCCGGGCGCCAGCTTGCCGGCGACGGTCGCAGCGCCCTTGTGCAGCTTCGGCGGGTGCAGCGACGGCGCGGTGACGAAGCTGTAGGCGCCCCGTGTGGTGTACGCGCCCACGGGAGCGCCGTGTGAGCCGGCGAACGCGAAGTCGACCGCGACGAAGCCCGCGACGACGACGGCGATCGCGACAGCGAGACCTCTCGCCGGTCCCAGCGGCAGGCCCTCGGGCTTGGGCAGCGATGTGAACGTGACGAGCGCCGCCGCGCCAGCCAGGCCGGCGCCGATCAGGTAGGCGAGGCGGAAGCCGTCGGTCAGCGACTGCGCCACCCCGTGGCCGGTTCCGATGAGATGGCTGCTGCGCGAGGTCGCGAGCGTGACCAGGATCGCCAGCCCGAGCCCGCCGCCCACCTGGCGCGAAGTGTTGACGAGACCGGACGCGAGCCCCGCCTGCCCCTCCTTGGCGCTCTGGGTGGCGGCGATCGTCGAGGGGACGATCGACATCGCGATCCCCGCCGCCGTCAGCAGCCCGGGGAGCATGATGTAGACGATCGGGCTGCCGCTGGAACCGACTTTCGCGAGCAGCAGCATTCCCGCGGTCAGCATGATCAGCCCGCCGCCGAGAACCGGGCGCACGCCGAAGCTGCTCACGAGTTTGCCGGCGCGCGAGGCGACGAGCATGATCATCAGCGTCATCGGCAGGAAGATCAGGCCGGTGTGGAAAGGCGAGAGGTACAGCACCTGCTGCAGGTACAGGGAGCTGACGAACCACAGCGGGAACAGCGACGCGCTGAACAGCAGGACGATGTTGTTGGCGATCCGCAGCGGCCGGGTCAGCTCCTTGAAGGGAATCAGCGGTTCGGTGGCCACGCGGGCCTCGATCACACCGAACGCGACGAGCAGGATCAGGCCGCCGACGATCGGGCCGAGCGCGGCGAACGTGCCCAGGCCGGCCAGGCCCGCTTCGACGATCCCGAAGACCAGCACCATCTGCCCGATCGTCAGCGTCAGCGCGCCGGCGAGGTCGAAGCTGCGCCCCGGCGCCGCGCGGCGCTCGCTCACGACCGCATAGGCCACGAGCGCGCCGGCGATCCCGATCGGGGGGTTGATCAACAGCACCCAGCGCCAGCTGAGCTCCTGCGTGATGATGCCTCCGAACAGCATCCCCGCGGCTCCGCCGAGGCCGTTCATCGCCGCCCACGCGCCGATCGCGCGATGGAGCTGCGGACCGGGCGCGAACGACGAGGTGATGACGGCCAGCGAGCACGCCGCCATCAGCGCGCCGCCGATGCCCTGCACGGCGCGCGCGGCGACCAGCAGCGTGCGATCCGGCGCGAGGCCACCGGCCAGCGAGGCTAGCCCGAACAGGAGCAGCGCCAACACGAACATGCGGCGCTGCCCGAAGTGATCGGCGGCGCGGCCGCCGAGCATCAGGAAGCCCGCGAACGTGATCGCGTAGGCGTCGACGATCCACTGCAGTTCGGGCGCCAGGAACCCCAGGCTCGACTGGATCGAGGGCAGCGCGACGTTGACGATGCTCAGGTCGAGGATGACCATGAACTGGGCCACGCAGCAGACGATCAGCAGCCAGCTCGAGCGCGAGCCCAGCCCGCCCTCGGCCGGGGGTGCCTCGATCGCGTCCGGGCCCGCCGTCACCTCGACGCTCATGACGCCCTCACCACCGCGACCGAGCGCCACGGGCGCTTGGTAGGGTGAGCGCCGGAGGCATCGAGCGAGAATTGGAGCCCGGCCCATGAGAAGAACGCCACTGACCGCCATGCTAACGCTGCTGGCCGTCCTGGCGAGCGCTGCGGCAGTGGCCGGATGCGGCGGTAAAGGGGGGAGCTCCTCAACCAAGTCGACGACGAGCACGACGACGACCACGCACAAGCTGCACAACCCTCACCCGAAGTACTGAGCCGTCGCGGCGACGGTCCGCAGAGGATCTCGCTCATCCCGCCCTCGAGGCGCTCGGGAGCGAGGCGGAGTAGCTGATCGCCTGCACCGTCCGCGAGGTGGCGAGCACGTGGCCGGCCGCGTCGAGCGCCTGCACCGCCACACGGGCGTACTTCCCGGGCAGGGTGATCGAGCTTTCGAAGCCGCCGGCCAGGATCGTGGCCCGCACCGTCAGCGACCCCGTGTGCTTGCCCGTGAGGACGCGCCAGGCGGACACTTCGGTCGCGCCGTTCCAGCTCACGTGCACGATCGTCTCTTCGCTGGTGTCGTTCAGGCTGGCGAGCACCGCCGGCGGGCTCAGCGGGCGCCCGCTCCAGGGGTAGCGAAAGGCGCGGTAGAAGGCCATGTCGTACGGCTGGTGGGCGTCGAACAGCAGCGAGCCGTCCGGCGCGTACTCGGTGATCTCGGGCACCCCGCCGTAGCCCACCACTGTGTCCCCGTTCGCCAGCGTCTGCATGTTGCCCTGGCTGGAGGCGAGCAGCGGCGGGTCGGGGTGGGTGTAGGCGATGGCGAGGCGCGCTTCGCGGGTCTTGAAGTCGAGCGCTATCCGCACGGCTCGCGACTGCTGGTGGATCGGCGGGTTCGAGCCGTCGTCGAACAGGGTGATCTCTCCGTCGGGCAGGACGCGGCCGTCGTGCTGCCACGCCGTCTCCGTGCCCGGCCCCATCTTGAACGAGCTCTTGAGGCCGCCGAGGCGCCAGAGGACCTTGCCGGTGCCGCCTTCCAGCTGATAGCCGGCCCAGGTGCTGCGCGCCGAGATGAAGATGTCCCCATCGGGCTCGGGGTCGATCGAGTTGAGGTGAAACCAGTCCCACGGTTCGGCAGTGCTCGGCGCTTCGGTCTCGGACTCCTCGGCGCCGATGTGGTCGAGGCTGTGCCATTCCCAGCGCACGAGGCCCGTCTTCATGTCGATCTCCTGGATGGCGGTGTCGGTGATCGTCCCGTCGCGCGCTCCTTTCACCGACGAGAGGTTGCAGCGGATCGGGTTGTACGCGGTCGTGTAGGCGATGTCGTGGGGGGCGATCTGGAACTCGTGCAGGTCCGCCTTCAGGCCGTTGCCGCCTCGCACCCTGGCGACCGTCTGGTAGTTCGAGTTCATGACCAGGTCTTCGCCCTGGCCGAAGCCCAGCGAGAGCACCCGCCCCCTCCACCACGTCAGGTCGCGCCGGCCTTCGTATGTCTGCTCGTTCAGGTCCTCAGCCGTTTCGCCCGCCGGCAGCCTGTCAAACCACACGAGCTGGCCCTGCGGCGTGTAGATCAGCGGCCCGTACTGTCCCGGACCGGGCCCGTTGGTCGTGAGGACGTCGCCCGCCGCGGGATCGCGGTCGGGCACGGTGACGCTCATGATCGGGGCGTGGACGCCGGGCAGGGTGTCGAAGCTCTGGTAGTCGGCGGGCGCGGCCTGCGGATTGGGGAACTCCGCGGCGCCGGCCGTCGGATACGGCGTGTCGACGCGAAAGTCGAACGCGATTCGCCTGGCGCCCCTGCCCCCGCCGATCACCGCCCGTACGGCCACGCGCTCGCCGGGGTCGAACGGCTTGGCGGGGACGAAGCTGCCGCCGTCGCCCTGGGAGTAGCCGTACAGGTGCCCGTGGTGGTAGCCGGACTCCGAGCCGACGACCGAGACCTCGTGGATGCTCGCGGCGTTCGCGCCGAGGAAGCTGATCTGCGTGTGCGGGTTGGCCGTGCCGGTTCCCGGCTCAGGCGAGACGTCGACGCCCGTGCCGGACGCGCTCGCGCTGTGTTCGAGCGTCGCCGGCAGGCACGCGGGCGAGCTGCCGCTGGTCCCCGCGCTGTGGGAGCCGGACAGCGCGCCCGTGGCGAGCACGACGGCCACCGCCACGCACGCGACGGCCGCTGTCAGCAGGACGATGTATCCGTTCCTTCTCATGTACGCATGGATGGCCCGACGGCTGGGCACAGCGGCGACGGTCGCAACCGGTGGCTCGACGTCGAGCCACGCTCCGCCGTCGCCCTCGACCCCCCGGGTCCTGACGGAGAAGACCGTTCGGGGCCAGACAATACCCAGGAACCCGAACCTGGCGCGCACGGGTGCGCGGATTCGCCGCATCCTTAGGAAGTTCTTCGTGGCGCGTCGCTCGCGCGCGAGTGCCGAGTCCTTCGTGGCGTCGCGCGCGCGCAAGTGGCGTACGCTCTGATCGATGGGCAAGAGATCCTCGCCGCTTCTCCTCGCGATCGCCGCGGCGCTCGCATGCGTGCCGAGCACCGCGCTGGCGGCCTCCAACGTCACCGCCGCGCAGTCCTACCTCCAGGCCGACTACGCGCTCGTGCGGGTGGCCGACTCCCACCTCGCGACCTCCGAAGCGGCGCCCCTGCACATCCTTGCGCAGGTCCAGCGCGAATGTCCGCTGGCGGGAGCGAGCTCGCCGCAGGACCCCGAATCCACGCAGATGAGCGACGAGGTGATCGGCGCGATGGTCACCTCCGCGGCGCAGCCCGACCTGGTCGCGATCAAAACGTTCGTCCGGGCGATCAGCGGCCTGAGCTGGAGCAGCCGCGGGCTGACGGGCGCCGTGCGTGCTTACGCGGGCAAGCTGAAGACGCTGTTGAGCCTCGCCGTTCCCGATCTGTGCGGCGACGTGAAAGCATGGGCCGCCAGCGGATTCCAGACACTGCCGGCGAGCACGGTCGCGTTCGTCGGCAAGTTCATGCCCGCGTGGGTCGGGCTCGGGTACGTGCCCGCGCAGCTCGCTCGCTATGAGAGTGCGCAGGCCAGGGCGCTGGCCCGCCGCGCGGACGCGCTCGAAGAAGCTCTCTCCGAAGGCGAAGCCAGAGCGGTTGAACACTGGGGAGACATCATGAACGCGCTCGTGCTGAACCCGTAGCCGGCGTCAGGCGACCGCCTGCAGGTGCCGGACCCGTAGCCGGCGTCAGGACCGGCCTGCACGTGCCGGACCCGTGGGCGGCGTCATGCGACCGCCTGCAGGTGCCGGTAGGGGGCGCCTCGCAGCTCGCGCACGAGCGCGTCGACGACCCCCTCCTCGTCCTCCTCGCGGCCGTCGGTGACCGCCCCGATGACCGCGCGCTTGCGCTCGAGCAGCGTCGAGATCGTCTCGTCGACCGTGCCGGCGGCAAGCAGGTAGGAGGCGTTGACGGCGTCCTGCTGGCCGATGCGGTGGCAGCGATCCTCGGCCTGGTCGTGCTTGGCGGGCGTCCACGCGAGCTCGAGGAACGCCACGTTCGAGGAGCGCGTCAGCGTGATGCCGTGGCCGGCGACCTCCAGCGAGCACACGATCAGCCGGTTGGCCTCGGTGGCGTCCGGCGCCTGGAAGGCCTGCAACGCGGCGTCCCTGGATGCGGCGGTGTCCTCGCCGAGGATGTGCAGGGCCGTGGGGAAGCGGGCGAGCACCGCCCGCTGGATCTCGCGATGGTGGGCGAACACGACCAGCGGCTCGCCGGAGGAGCAGAAGTCGTGAATCCACGCGAGCGCCGCGTGCAGCTTGCCGCGCGCGGCCAGCAGCTTGAGCGCCTCCAGCCGCACCAGCCGCTCGGCGCGCAGGGCGGCAGCGACCTTCGCGTCGAGCTCGCGCAGGTCCAGCGGCTGACTGCGCAGCCACGCCACCAGGTCGCTCTCCGCCAGCCGGTACTCGGCCTCGTTGTCCAGCTCCACCGGCACGATCGCGCGCGTCTTCGCCGGCAGCTGCGGCAGCACGTCGGCCTTCAGCCGGCGCACGAAGCAGCGCGCGCGCAGGTGCCAGTGCAGGCGCAGGTGCGCATCCGGGCCGCGGAAGCGCTGGCCGAAGCGCACGCCCGAGCCGAAGTCCTCCAGGCGCCCGAGGATGCGCAGCTGGGAGATCAGCTCTGCCGGCCTGTTGGTCACCGGCGTGCCGCTCAACGCGAGCACCAGGCCGTCGCCCGGCACCGCCGCCGACAGCCGCTGCACTGCCTGGGTGCGCTTGGCGGCCGCGTTCTTGCAGTAGTGGGACTCGTCCAGCACGAGCGCGCGCGGGCGCAGCGCGCGCAGCTCGTGCAGGCGCGCCGCCACGATGTCGTAGTTGACGACCGTTATGTCCGGGGCCGCAGCCGGGACGGCGGCCGGGGCCGGGACGGCGGCCGGAGCGCGACCGTCGCCGTTGCGGGTGCCCGCGCCCGACGGCGCGCCGGCGCCTGTGCCGTTGCCCGTCAGCGCGCGGGCGCTACGCTGCGGCAGCCAGCGCTCGAGCTCGCGCAGCCAGTTGAGCTTGAGGCTCGCCGGGCACACGACCACGGCCGGGTACGCGCCGGCGGCCTCGACCGCCGCGAGCGCCTCGATCGTCTTGCCCAGACCCTGCTCGTCGGCGAGGAACGCGCGCCGGCGGGCCAGCAGGTAGCTGACGCCGGCGCGCTGGAACGGCTTGAGCTCGCCGCCCAGGCCGTCGACGCGCAGCGGCGCGTCGGTGGCCGCCGACAGCGCCACCAGCCCGGCGGCGCGCGCGTGCTGCTCGCGGATCTCCTGCAACAGCGCCAGCGCGTCCGGGTCGATCCAAACCTCGCCGCCGGCCAGGAACTCGTCCAGCTGCGGCACGCAGAAGGGGTCCGCGTGGATGGCCGCAAGCTGGGCGTGCTCGCGGGTCCCACCGCGCCGGGGCGCCGGCGCGAGGGCGCCCGTCAGCGTCGCGAACCGCGCCACCAGGCTCGCGTCGTGCCCGGGCGCCAGCACGAACGCCGGGTCCTCGTGCACGCTCGAGCGCTCCAGCACCGCCGGCGGCGCCGGACGGCCATCCTCCAGCGCCGCGATGCAGCGTCGTGCCGCGGGGCTGATCCACGCGTCCAGTCCCCCCATCAGGCGCCAGGACTCGAGCGTGAGCGGGACCGTCGCCCCGCCGCCCGACGCGCCCGCGGCTCGATCGCGCAGCGGAGGCGGCAGGCGCCTGTCGTCGCCGAGCAGCACGAACACCGGCGCCTCGCCCGGGGCGGGCGGGCCTCCCACCTCGACGTTTCCCCGCCACGTGGTCGCGCGCGCCAGCCAGGCCACCACACGCGGGTCGATGCTCGCGTCCTCGATGTGCTCGAGCAGCGCCACCAGAGCTTCCGCGTCGTGCTCGACCGCCGCCAGGCCCAGCGTCCCCGCCGGGCCCTCCAGCGCGCGCAGCCCCGCCCGTGCCGCCAGCGCGCGGGCCAGCGGCGCGCGCCCAGCCGCCACCAGCAGCCAGTGCTCGCCGCGGCGGTCGCGGCGGAACTCGACGTCGTAGCGGGAGGCAGAGCGCCCCTCCTCGCGCTCCTCGCGCGCGGCGACACCAGCCAGCGCCCGCTGCGCGGCCTCGCTCACACGCACCCTGCCCGTGTCCTGCGCGAGCGTGCGCACGAGCGTCGCCGCGCGCTCGTCCAGCGGAACCAGCGCGCGCCCGATCGCCGGCACGTTGTACGCGCCGGGGTGCTCGAGCAACGCCCCCACTGACTCTGGCGCAGCGTCTGTGGCAAAGCTCAGCCACCAGTCCTCATCCGGTCGTGCCAGGTCGATCAAGCACTCCTGCAAGCTCCGGCGCGCCCGGCGGCGGGCGATCGCGCGGGCCAGGGCCTCACTCACGTCCGCGCCGCCCGGCAGGCCGGCCAGCAGGCGCGCGAGCGCCTCCGCCTGATCCGGACCCAGCGGAACGCACCACGTCCGTTCGACCGGATCCCAGCGGCGGCCCGGGATCGCGCGCAGCAGCTGGCGCAGGCGCTCGTCGTAGGGGAAGCGCAGCACGGCCTCTTCGTGGGCCAGGGTGGCGGAGAACGGAGCGTGGGTCACGAGTTCAGCACGATAGGCGCACACGAGGATGCCTTGGGGAGCGTGCCTTGGGGACGTGCCTTGGGGAGCGCGCTCTCCGCCCGCCTGAGCGGCTGCGCGCCTGAGCGGTTCAGGCTTCGCGCTCGACCTTGGGCAGAGCTCGCGTGATCGAACGGGTGAGCGCCGCGCGCACGATCGGCGCCACGCCGGGGATCGGCGAGGCGATGCGGATGTCATACACGAAGCGCGTGCCGCCGGACTGCGGCGCGAAGGTCATCACGCCGACGTGGCCCCGCAGCGGGCTGCCCTTGGTGATGCGGTAGACGATCCGCTCGGACGGGACGAACTCGGTGACCGTCTCCTCGAACGGCGGCAGCGGCCCGATCCGCAGCTCGCGCACAGATCCGACGCCGTTGCGCTCGCCGCCCTCGCCGTCGCGCAGGCGCGTGACCTTGGAGTCGAAGACCTCCGCCAGGTTCTCGTGCTCGGCCAGGTGGGCGAAGATGCGCTCCGGCGGCTTGGCGAAGTCGTGCTCGACGTGGACGTGGTGGGCGCGCACGCCCTACAGCCTATTGGCTTCGAGCCGCTGGCCGCCTCAGGGCGAGAAGGGAAGGTAGACCGTGCTCGACTGCCACGTCGCACGATCGGCGCCGCCTTCGTACGCGCCTTCCTCGTTCATCAGGAACCCCCAGCCCGACCAGATCCCCGCTCCGTCGACGCGGCTGCCGGCGCCCAGCGCGCTCGACAGCGCGGCGGTCGCCGTCGTGATGTTCTCCACGCTCGGAAGATGCCAGCGATCGGCCGAGTAGGAGGGGAGCACCGGCACGATCCTCGTCGCCGGCGATACGTTGAGCGTGTAGTACGCCAGGCTGCTCTGGACCCAGCTTTCGTATACGGGGACGCTCTTGCTTTCGCTGTCGTAGTAAAGAGGGTCGATCTGCGTGACGAGGCTCGAGACGTGCTGCATGTACGAAGGCGTCCAGTCCGCGATCGTCGCCGGGGCCGTGATCGAGAAGCGCCCGTCGAACCCCACCCGCGCGAACGTCGCGTCGAGCTCTTCCAGCAGTGACACTAAGCCCGGGGTCACCGGGTAGGGCTCGAGATCGAGCTGCACGCCGGAGATACCGAGCCCGAGCGAGGATTCGACTGCCGAGACGATGTTCGCGCGCGTCGTCGGTTCTTCGAGGTCCAGGCCCTTGCCCTTGGTCTCGACCTTCCCGTTGAACACCGCAGTCAGCGTGAGGTCGGCTCCGTGTTCGGCGTCGTAGCTCGCCATCTGACTCCCCCACACGCCCAGCATCTCCCTGTTGTGCTTGGGCACCTTCAGGATTCCCGTCGACTTGAACTTCGGCATCGCGAACACCACCTGGCCGATGTCATACGAGGCCACCTCCGCCACGTATTCGTCGACTTCCGAGGCCGGATGCACGGAATGGACGAGCCCGTAGGGCATGTAGATCAGCATTTCCTGCGGGTTGGCCAGCGCCAGGGCGGACGCGGAGAAGCCGAGGAGCGCAAGCGCCGCCAGCGCCAGCGCGGCGGACGCCCGCAGCGGGCAAGTCAGGAACAACTGGCCGACGCCGGACAGCACAGATCTCCGCAGGCTCACAGCTCTCTCCTCCATCGTCCCAACGGGCAGGGACCGTGGACCGGCCCCAGCGTAGCGCTCTTACACAACTCCTACGCACAGCCTGCGCCTGCGCTTAGCCTTCGCGCGCATAATGCTTGGGCAGCATCCCCCCGCACCCACCACTGGAGGCTCTACCCCATGCACATCTCCAAGATGCTCAGAGCCACGATCGTCGGAGGCGCCCTCGCCGTCGGCGGTGCGGCGATCGGCATCGCCGGCGCCGCCGCCGCCCCCACGAGCTCGACGACCACCCCGTCGACGACGCCGTCGACCACTCCGGCACCCGCGCAGAAGCCCGGCACGCCGCCGAAGGGCCACTGCCCGAACATGGGCTCCGGCTCGAGCGGAGGCGCCTACAGCGGCCCCCCGCCCAGCTCGGGCTCCACCGCCGGCTACGCCGGTCCCGGCGCGGGCGCGACCTACCAGTAGCCGGGGCTTGCGCGACCCCGCAAGCCTGAGCCTCGGGCGCAGCGCTCGTCCGCTGACGCTCGCGCTGGCGCCGGCGCTCGTCTGCGGCGCGCTCGGCTGCGTGGCGCTCGCGGGCTGCGGCTCGACCGGCAAGAGCGCCTCGGCCGGCAAAAGCGTCTCGGCCGGCGGGAGCGGCCAGGCATCCGCGCTGGTGGCGATCGGCGCTGGCCTGAAGGGCCCCGCCGGGCTGAAGGCCACCGTCTACGGCAAGGGGCCGCCCAGCACGGCGGCGTTCGCGTTCGACCCGCAGGGACGGCTGTGGCTGACGGCAGCCGGCCTGGAAGCCCACACCGAGGACGGCGTTTACATGATCGCGGGGCCCGGCGCGCGCGCGCTGAAGGTGGTGTCCGGCCTGGACGACCCGCTCGGTCTCGCGTGGTACCGGGGCAGGCTGTACGTCGCCTCCGTCGGACGCGTCGACGCCTACGGCGGCTTCAACGGGACGCGCTTCACAGAACACACGCAGATCCTCACCGGCCCTGTCGCGCACGGCGAGAACAACCTGCTGGTGATGGCCAGGGACGGCCGTTTCGTGATGGGCATCACCGCCACGTGCGACCACTGCACCCCCACCTCCAGGTACTCGGGGTCGATCGTCACGTTCCGCCCCAACGGCAGCGGCCTGCGCCTGTACGCCAGTCGCATCCGGGCGCCGTTCGGGCTCGCCTGGTTCCCCGGCACCAGCGACCTGTTCGTGACGATGAACCAGCAGGACAACCTCGGCGTGCGGACCCCGGGCGACTGGCTTGCGCTCGTCAAGGAAGGACAGGACTGGCGCTTCCCGGACTGCTACGGGCAGGGCCGCTCTGCCTGCGCCGGCGTGCCAGCGCCGACAGCCGTGCTCGACAAGCACGCCGCCGTCGGGGGCGTCGCGATCGTGACCGGCCAGCTCGGCGCGAGCGTCGGAACGTCGGCGATCGTCCCCGAGTGGAATCTGGGGAAGGTGCAGCGCGTCGCCCTTCAGCGCACCGCCTCCGGCTATGAGAGCTCGGTGACGCCGTTCCTCACCGGCATCCACAACCCGCTCGCGATCGCGCTCTCGCCCGACGGCTCGCTGCTCGTCGGCGACTGGGCCACCGGCACGATCTATCGCATCCTCGCCCCCACCTGAGTAGGGTTGACGGGTGCAGTTCAGGATCACGCTTCATTCGGGCTTCACGGCGCGTGCCGACGCCCTCGAGCTGCTCTCGCAGGCGCTCGGCCCCAGCCGTGGCGGCGCGCGGTTCGCCAAGGTCGGCGCGGAGATCACCGCGACATGGGGAGAGGACGCGCCGGTGGCGATGGAACGCGACGTGCGCGAGGAGATCGGCCGGCGCGCGGTGCTGGACATCGTGGTGGACGTCTGTGAGCTGACGCCGGGGCTCAGCGAGGACTGGTTCGCGGTCAGCCCGCGCCAGTAGCGCACGCGCTGCGTGCTCCACAAAGGCCAAGCCGCCTCGTCAACTTTGGACGTAGGGAACCGAACGGGCGGCGAAACGGCGGCCTGGCGGCTCGGGTTCTGCAGGTGATGGAACCGAACCCCTGGCCGCTCGACTCGGTGTCCGCCACCGCGCTCGTGATGCGCGTCGTGGACGACATCGACCAGAGCAACGAAGAGCAGCGCGACCTCCTGCTGTGCGAGCTCCTGTGCGCGGCGTGGGGAAGCCTGTGGGCCCAGAACCAGTGACCGCCCAGCCCTAGCGACACGCGGGGTGCGGCGGGAAGTCCGCCTCAGCGCGCCGGCGCATCTAGAGTGAGCGTCGGGCCGCATGACCTCGACGACCACAGACCGCACGCATCCGAATCTGATCCTCGCCGTGCTCGCACTCGCCGGGCTGGCGTACGCGATGCTGAGCTCGGCGGTGGTGCCGGCGCTGCCGACGATGCAGCACGCGCTGCACACGAGCGTGACCGGGATCACCTGGCTGCTCACGTCCTACCTGCTCGCCGCCTCGGTCGGCACCGCGATCCTCGGCCGCCTCGGGGACATGTACGGCAAGGAGCGGCTGCTCCTGTGGACGCTCGCGATCCTCGCCGCGGGCACGCTCCTGGCCGCCGTGTCGAGCTCCCTGGCGGTGATCGTGTTCGCGCGCTTCGTCCAGGGAGCCGCCGGCGGGATCTTCCCGCTCGCGTTCGGAATCGTCCGCGACGAGTTCCCGCACGAGAAGGTCGCCGGGAGCATCGGGCTGCTGTCGGCGATCCTCGGCGTGGGCGCCGGCATCGGCATCGTGCTCTCGGGCGTGATCGTCGAGCACCTCGACTATCACTGGCTGTTCTGGATCCCGCTGGTGGCGACGATCCTCGCGGCGGTCGCGACGTGGCGGTTCATCCCCGAGTCGCCCGTGCGAGTGCCCGGGCGCATCAACTGGCTCGCGGCCGCGCTCATGACCATCGGCATCTCCACAATCCTGATCGCGGTCTCCGAGACGACGACGTGGGGCTGGGGATCGACCAAGACGCTCGGCCTGATCCTCCTCGGCGTCGTCTTCTCGATCGCCTGGATCGCAGTCGAGGTGCGCAGCGCCACCCCGCTGATCGACATGACGATGATGCGCATACGCGGCGTGTGGACGACCAACCTGACCGCGTTCCTGCTGGGGGCCGGCATGTACGCGTCGTTCATCGTCTTTCCGCAGTTCGCGCAGCTGCCCAAGAGCACCGGCTTCGGGTTCGGCGCCTCGGTGGTGGTCTCCGGTCTGTACCTGCTGCCCTCGGCCGTGGGCATGACGATCCTGGGCGTCTATGCGGGGCGGATCTCCGCCCGCTTCGGCTCGCGCAGCGCGCTGCTCGTGGGCACGGCGTTCACGACCCTGTCCTTCACGCTGCTCGCCGTCGACCACCGCCACCCCTACGACCTGCTGATCGCCGCCGCGCTGCTCGGAGTCGGGATGGGACTCGCGTTCGCCGCACTCGGCAACCTGATCGTACAGGCCGTCTCCAGCCACCAGACGGGTGTCGCGAGCGGCATGAACACCGTCATGCGAACGCTCGGCGGCGCGCTCGGCGGACAGCTCTCCGCGACGTTCATCGCCGCGCACACGATCCACGGCCACCCAGCCGTCACCGGCTTCACCGAGACGTTCCTGATGGCCACCGGGTTCCTCGTCGTCTGCCTCATCGCGGGCGTGCTCGTGCCCAAGACACAGCCGGCGGCGTCGCGGAGGGACATCCTCACCGGTGAGGCGAGCGTCGTCGGTGAGGCGGGCGTCGCGGCACAGGCGGGCGTCACGGCCGAGGCCGCCGACGGCGTGCGCGCGTAATCGACCCGACCCAGCGGGCGGGCGCTCGCGGTCAGGCCTGTCGCGCCCGGACCGCGGTTCCGTACGCGCAGATCTCCGTCCAGGTCGAACCGAGCTCGGAGGTGTCGAAGCGGAAGGCGAGGATCGCGTTCGCGCCCTTGGCCTCCGCCTCCGCCACCAACCGCTCGGTCGCGTCCTGGCGGCCGGACGCGAGCATCTTCGTCATGCCCTTCAGCTCGCCGCCGACCAGCGACTTCAGGCCCGCGCCGACCTGAGAGCCGAAGTTGCGCGAGCGGACCGTCAGCCCGAACACCTCGCCAAAGACCTCCTCGATCTCATAGCCAGGGAGATCGTTCATCGTCGAGATGAGCATCCGGCGATGCTACCAGCGCGGCGGCCGGCGGCGTGCGGAACGGGAGCGCAGCGGCTACTCCGCGTCGGGCCACGCGGCGACGCCCATGACGCCGTCCCCGTCCTCGGGCTTGGGACCGCCGACGGCGATGAGGTCCATTCCGTCGGGGCCCGCCTCGAAGGCACGCACGACCTCGGGCGCCACGCGCACGACGTCCCACTGGCGAAGCTCGAGGAGCTCGCCGTCGAGGAGCACCCTCCCCGAGCCGGCGACGACGACGTAGGCCTCCTCCTGCTCACCGTGACTGTGGGCGAACGGGCTGCGCAGGTTCGCCGCGTAGCGGAAGTGGCTGACCCCGAGGTCGCGCGAGTCCAGGTGCTTGCGGGCGAACCGGCCTTCGATCCCGGGCGCGCGCTCGCCCACCGAGTCGTCGACTTCAAGCAGGTTCACCGTCGCGAAGCTGGACATGGAGTCATTGTAGTTTAGATTTTCCTTTGACTTCGTTGGGTTTGTCCACGACCGTCCCCGTGTTGCCGGTGACCGTGAGCGCGCCCGTCACTTTGTTGTTGGTCACGGTCGCTCCGCCGGCGTTGCCGGTCACCTTGAGCGACGAGCCGAACACGTTCCCGTCGACCAGCACGCCCGCCGTGTTGCCGCTGATGGTGGTCGCTCCGGAGATGGAGTTGGCAGCGCATTCGGCCGTGCCTTCTCCGATCACCACCGAGCCGCTGCCGTCTTTCGCTTTGACGGCGCCCGCGATGCTGGCTCCGCAGACACGCAGCAGCGCCGCCCCGGTGCTCTTGAGCGCACCCGAGAGCGTCGCCCCCTCGACGTCGAGCGCACCGCCGGGCTTGACCGTCACCGGCCCGTCGGCTTTCGCCGTCGAGGTCAGCTCGACCGCTTCGCCGGCCCTGACGATGAGTCTGTCGACTGGCCCGGTGACGACCACGTAATAGCCGACATGGGTCGTGCACGACTTCGTCGTTTCCAGACCGACGTTCGAGACCGCCGTCTCGGTGGTCGTCTGATCTCCCGCTCTGCTCGTGTTGATCGGCACCGAGCCTTCGGGGTCGGTCCTCAGCCCCGAATACCCGTCGGAGGCGGTGACCGTCGCATTCGCGCTCGAGCCGATCGCCACCATCGCCGGGCATTTGACTTCGAGGCTCGGCGGTGTCGCGTCGACCCGCACCGTCAGGCAGCCCGCTGCCGAGACGTTGCCGACGTTGTCCGCGACCGTTCCGCACGCCGTGTGTGAGCCGCTTTCGCTGAACGCCTGCGGTTTGGACAGCGTCGCTTCGTCGACGCCGCTTCCCAGGCTGCCGTCGGACAGCCTCGGGTCGCCGTTCGAGGCGAACGACACGGTGACGCTGTCCTTGTACCATTCGTCACCAACCCCGCCGTTGTAGTCGGGGGCGCGGGAGGCGGACGCCGTAGGCGCGAGCGGCGGGGTCTTGTCGACCACGACGGGCGCCGAGGTGGCTGACCATTCGGTCGTTTGGTCATGCGTGGGGTCCGACCCCTGCACACGGTAGACCCACGTTCCTTCTTCCTCGCCGGCGCCGGTGAACTGGTAGCTCAGCGCTTCGATCCCGCTGGCCACCGTCGACCATTCTTCACTCGCCGCGTTGTGGTGCTGCAGGGTGTAGGTGAGACCGAAGTACTGCAGCGGGTTGGCGCCCGTCCATTCGAGCGTGAAAAGCCCGTCTTTGTTCGGGCTCACGCCGACGGTCAGTTGCGGCGCGCCGGGAGTCGAATATCCCACGTCGGTCGTGCACGACTTCGTCGTTTCCAGGCCGACGTTCGACACGGCCGTCGTGCTCACGGTCTTTTCACCGGCGGTGCCCGTTTCGATCGCGACCGTACCGGCGGGTTCGCTGGCGAGACCGGAATAGCCGTCGGAGGCGGTGAACGTCGCGTGCGCCGAGCTTCCCACCAGCGCCGTCGCCGGGCAGGTGATTTCAAGGCTCGGCGGGGTCGCGTCCACCTGCACGGCGAGACAGCCCGGAGCCGAGACGTTGCCGACGTTGTCCGCCACCGTCCCGCAGGCCGTGTGCGAGCCGCTGGTGTCGAACGTTTCCGCAGCGGACAGCGTCGCAAGGTTCACGCCGCTTCCCGCGCTGCCGTCAGACAGGTTCGGGTCGCCGTTGGCGGTGAACGACACGGTGACGCTTTCCCTGTACCAGCCGCCGCCACCCGCGTAGTCCGGTTCCCGAGAGGCTGTCGCCGTCGGCGCGTACGGCGGGGTCTCGTCGACCTTGACTTCAGCCGAGGCTGCCGAGTATTCGCTCGCGGGGCCTTCGTTGCTCGCGCTCACTCGGTAGGTCCACGTCCCTTCGGCCTCCGGGCTGCCGGAGGTGAACACGTATTCGGGGCTCGTCAGGCCGCTCGCGACCGTTTCCCAGCCGCCGCTCGCGTTCTTGTGCTGGAGCGTGTAGGTGAGAGCCACCGCCGCTTCGGAGGGCGCCCATGCCAGCGTGAAGACGCCGTTCGCGTTCGGGTTGGCGCCGCTCGATACATGCGGCACGCCCGGCGCGGCCGGGGTCACGTTGCGCGCGAGCGTGTAGCCCGGCGGCAGGTACTTCGCCCGCGGCGTTTCGACGAGCCCACCGTCGCTGCCGGGGGCTTCGATCGTCGGCACCCGCAGTTCGAGGTTCCTGACCGAGATCGACGCCGCGCTCGTGGTCGCGCTCGAGGAGCTGCGCGCGTAGGTCGAGTCCTGAATCAGCAGCTGGAGCTTCAGGACGTGCCCGCTTTCGACCTTCCACGCCTGCGGGTGCAGCTGGAAGACCTGCTTGGTGAAGCCGCCTTCGGGGTTGATCGGGCGGTAGATGGCGCGGCCGATCAGCCTCTGTTTGCCGCCCGGTTCGACGTCCATCAGCCGCGCGATGACCTGGTCGTTCTTGATCGGCGTCGAGAATTCGCCGATCACGGTCGTCGAGCCGGCGATCGTGAAGCCTTCGCTGGGCGCCGGAGCAAGCTTGTAGGTCGCCGCCGAGGCGTTTTCGCCGGCGGCTTCCGTCGTGCACACCGTGCCCGAGGTGAACGCCGTTTTCGGGGCGGTGCCGGGAGCGACGATCGTCTGTTCGGCGGCGCCCTGCAGGTTGATTTCACCCGGTGACAGGCCGGCCCAGTCGGCCGCTTTGTACGTCTGCCCGGTCGTCGTGGATTCGCCCGTGCAGGCGCTCGTGATCGCGGTCACGCCGCCGTGGGCGTTCGCCGGTTCTGAGCCCTGGCCCCTCACGTAGTATTCGAACCATTCGTTCTGAGCGGTGTTGAGCGCGGCGACCTCGCTCGCGGAGGGCGACGATGCCGAGCGCGGGTTGTGGCCGAAGTCCATGCCGAACAGCTGGATCGGCTGGTTCGGATAACTGGCCCGGACCTTGTTGTAGTAGTCGACCGCCTGGTCGACGGGGAACAGGTCGTCGTTCCAGCCGTTCTCCATCAGCGCCGGTGCCGGTGGCTCGGACAGGTTCGTGTAGTAGGCGCCGTGATTGGGCAGCTGTTTTTCCTGCTCGAGCGCCAGCGGCAGGCCGTTGTACGGGCCGCCGGTGTTGTTGAATTCATACCATTCGGTGATGGCCGCTTCGGGTTCCTCGGGCTTGGCCTCGTAGTAGGCCCCACCGATCAGCTCGCCGCCGAGGTAGAGGCTTTCGTTCCAGTTGCGCTTCTGGATGCCGTATTCGTGATTGCCGAGCATGCCCGAGTACGGGGCTTCGGCGACGTAGTCGAGGTTGCTGCCGTTCGGCTGCAGCGCCTGGGCGAAGTCCGTCCACGCCCATTCGGGCGCGGTCGCCGCGATTTTCATCGGTTTGCCCCCCGGGCTGACCCAGGGGATCAGTTCGCCGTTGAGAAGTTCGACGCGGTCCTTCAGCGAGCCGAGGTTCGCCGACATCCCGGCGCCATAGCTCTCACCGGTGGCGCCGATCTCCTGCGGGTTGATCACGCCTTCTTCGGCGAGCAGGCCCAGCAGGTACTGGGCGTCGCGCACTTCATAGCGCCTGCTGTCCAGGTGGACCCATCCGTGTTCACACCCGGCTTTGGCTTTTTCGGAGCTCTTGCACGAGTCGCCCCAGCCGCGGTCGCTCATGCTGAAGACCGCATACCCCAGTTTCAGCCACCGCTGCGCCTGTGCGCTCGACGGCAGGATCTTGCTGCCATCCCATGGGTGGTAGATGCCGACGACCGGATAGTTGGTGTCCGAGCCCGTGGCGGGTGGGAAGCCGACGGAGACGTCGATCGGGGTGCCGTCCCAGGTCGGGACCGTGGTGCCGGCCGAGTTGCCGCACCAGCGCTGCCCTTCGCTCGCACCCGGGCCCTGGGTCGTGCAGGTCACGGTCCCGAAGACCGATGTGATCGTGGCGCTGGCCGTGGCCGGCGCCAGCAGTCCGAGGATCACGCCCGACAACACGAGCAGCCTGCGCACGGCGAAGCGATCGACCGCTGCGGTCCCTTTGAACATCCCTACCACCCCTCCTCCTGGCCGGCCGAACATCAGCCGGACACAATAGATCGGCCTCCCTCTGCCCCCCGCGTCCCTCACGACGGGTTGACGGCCGTTGGCTCGACCCTATCAGAGCGGCGCCACGACATGTGCGTTGACCAGACAGCACAACCACTGCGAGTGACCTGAAAGTCAACCCATCGCTCGCCGGTCGTGCTCCGCAGTAGGTTGGGGCCATGCCCATCGACCTTCCGCTCGGCGAAGAGCTGGACTGGACTCCGGTCCAGCGACCGGGACGCGTGTCCCTGCGCGGCGCGCACGTGCTGGTTCGCCCGGTGGACGCCGCCCGCGACGCGGGACCGCTGTTCTCCATCTCCCACGCACCCGACGGCGACCCGTCGATCTGGACGTATCTGCCGGATGGCCCGTACGCGAGCGCGGATCGCCTGCGCGAGATGCTGACGTGGGCTGAAACCGCACGCGACTCTGTCTACTTCACGCTCGTCCGCCTCCCCGACGAGCGTCCCCTCGGTCTCGCCGCCTACCTGCGGATCGCACCCGAGTTCGGCACCGTCGAGATCGGCCACATCTGGCTCGGCGCGCCGCTGCAGCGCACGACCGGCGCGACCGAGGCGATCTACCTGCTGATGCGCCACGCGTTCGACGACCTCGGCTACCGTCGCGTCGAGTGGAAGTGCAACGCCCTCAACGGGGCCTCGCGGCGAGCCGCCGAGCGCTTCGGCTTCGCCTTCGAGGGCGTCTTCCGCAAGCACCAGGTGGTCAAGGGCCGCAACCGCGACACCGCCTGGTATGCGATCACCGACGAGCAGTGGCCCGCCGTGCGCGCGGGATTCGAGACGTGGCTCGCGCCCGAGAACATGGACGGCGAGGGCCGACAGCGACGCTCGCTCGGAGAGCTGATCGGCCGAGCGCGTCGCTGACGGCGGCACGCTCGGGAAGGTTGCGCGAGCGCCGGGGTCTCTGTCTATCGATGGCCAACACCCCTCCTCCCGAGGCGTCCCCCACGCCTCGGCACCCGATAGCTTGGAGAATCCCATGAAAAGAACATCCACCGTCCTGGTCGCCGTCCTCGCGTGCGCCGCGAGCGCCTCGGCGATCGCCAGCGCGAGCACCGGCATCGCGACCGCCCATTCCAGCCGAGCAGCCAAGGTCGAGCTGCGCCACACGAGCCTCGGAGAGATCCTCGTCGCGTCCTCCGGCTTCACGCTGTACGAGTTCACCAGGGACCGAGGCGACAGGGACAGCTGCGTGAGCGTGAGCGGATGCTCGCGGACGTGGCCCGCGCTCGAGACGAGCGGCAAGCCCACCGCGGGCTCGGGCGTCAAGGCCTCGCTGCTGTCCACGACCAAGCTGCCGGGCGGCGCCAGCCAGGTCACCTACGCCGGGCACCCGCTGTACCTCTACAGCGGCGACAGCGGTCCCGGTGAAACCGACTACGTCGGCGTGAGCGCATTCGGCGGCGATTGGGACGCGGTCAACGCCGCCGGCCACGCGGTCAGGTAGGTGAGCGCGGCGCGGCGCTCGCTGTCTCTAGCGTCCACCGGCGGCGCGCATCACCGAGAAGCCGAGTCCCAGCAACACGACGAACCCGACCAGGCCGACGATCAATTCGAGCACCTGCCGGAGCCTACCGGCTGAGCCGCGCACGTCCGCGCGACGGCAAGCGCTGTAATGTCGCGCGCCCTGGCGGACAATACGGTCGTGTGAGCGACTCTCGTGAGCAGTTCGAGCGCGTGTTCCAGGACTGCTACGGGGCCGTCTACCGCTACACGGCCCGCCGCGTACCGCCCGACGCGGTGCAGGACGTGGTCTCGGAGGCGTTTCTGGCAGGGTGGCGGCGCTACGGAGAGCTCAGGGGCGAGCCGCTCCCGTGGCTCCTCGGGATCGCCCGCCGCACGGCGGCCAACCACCTGCGCGGAAGCACCCGCCGCGATGCGCTGCACCAGCGCCTGAGCACCGAGAGCAGGCACCAGGCCGATTGGCCGCGACTGGAGGAGGACCCGGGCCTCGCCGCCGCACTGGCGAGGCTGCCGGAGCGCGACCGCGAAGCGCTGATGCTCGTCGCGTGGGACGGGCTCGCGCACCACGTGGCGGCCAGCGTGATGGGCTGCAGCACGGGAGCGTTCACGGTTCGCATGCACCGCGCGCGACGCAAGCTCGAACGTGCTCTCACCGACGGTGAGAGCGATGCCGTCGAGATCACCCCGGAAGCGAGGTCACTGCCATGACTGCCAGCCAGCACGATCTCATGACCAGGCTCGCCGCGGCAGACCCGGCGCGGGATCTGCCCCTGGACGAGGACGTGCGGACACACGTGTGGCGGTCCGTCGCCGAGGGCATGGGGGGAGCGTCACCCCCGCTCGCGCGCTCCCGCGGGCGACGGTGGCTTGGCTGGCGTCGCACGCCGCTGATCGCCGTCGCGGCCGCGCTGCTGCTGGGGGGAGCCGCGTTCGGCGGCGGGCTGCTGAAGCTCGGCGCGCCGGCAAAGACGATCGAAGGGTTCAACACCCCCAGCGCCGGTTTCGGCGCGCTGACGCTCGGGACCGCGAGGGTGCTCCCGATCGCGACCGCGGACCCCGCCGGCGGCCCGCCGTGGGGACTGCGCATCTTCAGCACGACCCGCGGCGTCGGCTGCATCCAGGTCGGGCGTCTCCTCGACGGGCGGATCGGCGCGCTCGGGCAGGACGGCGCGTTCCACGACGACGGGCGCTTCCACGAACTGCCGGTGCGCAGCGCGTCCGTGCTGACGTGCTCGGCGCTGGATGCCAACGGGCGCATCTTCGACAACGTCAGCAAGGGCGACGAGCTCGCGAACGCCTGGTCGGGGCGCGAAACGTGCGTGCCCTCGGTGGCAACGCCGTTCGAAAAGAAGAGCGTCCGAGGAAAGATCTGCCCGCAGGCGGATGAGCGCGACCTGTTCTACGGCCTGCTGGGCCCGTACGCCAAGAGCATCACCTACACCAGCGACGGCGCTCACAAGACGGTGGCCACCTCCGGACCGGAGGGCGCGTATCTGATCGTGACCGACGCCCCCGCGGACCAGCGGTACAACACGGCCGGCCCCGGAACCACCGACGTCGTCCCCGTCGACGGCCCGATCACGGAAATCCACTACTCCAACGGGGCCACGTGCCACCTCACCGCGCGCAGCTGGATCGGGGGCGCGAGCGCGTGCACGCCCACGCTGAAGGTCCCCGTGGGATACATGCCGGTCGCCAAGCCGCCGACGCAGGCGCAGGTCGCGACGCCGATACACGTCCATCTGCTGCGCAACCGCCGAGGACGCTACGAAGCGATCCTCAGCTTCGCGTCCCGCGTGGCGGTCAACAGCGAGCGCGACGAGTACGCGATCGAATGGCACAAGCCCGGGGCGCCACCGTGGGACAACAGGGAGGCTCGAACCGAAGCGAACCTCGCTGCCGGGCAGGAGATCACGCGTCGCACCGGCCCGCTCCCACGCGGCATCACCGACGTCAAAGCGGTCCTCCAGTACTCCACCGGACCGGCGTTGCTCGAAGGCCCGGGCACGGTGTACGTGCTCGTCGGCCGCGTCGCCATCCGCGTCCCATGATGTAACGATGCCGGCGGCGGACGCCACCTATCGGTCGTGAGGTCCCTGACGGGCGAGACGCCAGCCCTGACCGTGCGTACCGATCCGGTGGGGCGCCTGGCCGAATTCGAGATCCTGTATCGCGCTCACGTGTCTGCGGTCACGGCGTTCTTCGCTCGACGCAGTCGCGATCCCCAGGCGGTTGCCGATCTCACGGCGGACACGTTCGTCGAGGCGATCGGCTCGTTTGGCAGCGCTCCGCCGGCCAGGGGCAGCGAGCGCGCGTGGCTGTTCGCGATCGCGCGGCACGTGTACGCCAAACACTGCCAGCGCACGACGCGCCGGCAGGACGCGGACCGGCGCGACAGCGGCCGGCAGCTGCTCGGTGAGGACGCGACCGAGCAGCTCGCCGATCGGATCGACGCCGAGCGGCCCGGCCGCCAGCTGCTCGAGGCGCTCGCCGGGCTCTCCGAGCTGGATCGTGAGGCGGTGGAGCTCGTCGACATAGCGGGCCTCTCGCCGAAGGAAGCGGCGGCGGCGCTCGGGGTGTCGCCGGGTGCGTTGCGCGTCCGGCTGTTCAGGGCGCGAGGCAAGCTGAGAAAGGAGAGCAGCGCAGATGACTGACTTCGAGGACGCCCTGTGGTCAGAGCTCGTGAGCGAGCACGGGGCAGAGCTCGTGCACCTGGGCCCGCGGCCGAGCAACAGGAGTCGCCGCGCATGGCGGGCCCCGCTGGCGGCAGGTGCCGTCGCGGTGACCGGGGCGATCGTCGCCGCCGCGCTGACCATCACGGCAAGCAACAGTCCACCGGCCTACGCACTGGTCGTACACGCGAACGGCACGGTCACGCTCACGATCAACGAGCTCGTCGGGATCAGCCCCGTCAACGCGCAGCTGGCCAGGCTCGGCGTCAGGGCGCGGGTCGCCAGGGTCGAACCCGGCTGCACCGTCGCGGGCCACTTCATCCGGGCCCGCTGGCACCTGCGCCCCAAATCCGGGCTCCCCGTCGAACCCGAGAAACTGCGGCCGGGACTCGGCGGGATACGAATGGTCATCCACCCGAGCGAGATCCCGCCAGGTGACACCCTCCTGCTGACGGCCCGCCGGATGGACGGCACGCACGACGGCGCTCCATTTCAAGCGCTCGGCATGTCGATGGGTCTCTACCGCGGTCCGGCCCCGGCGTGCGGGAGATGACTACGGAAGCTCGAGCGAGAATCGCCCGATCGTCTCGCCGCCGACGGGACCGGTGAACGCGTCCGGCTGTCGCCCGAAGACGACGCGGCCATGAAGCACACCGTGGCACCCGGGCGGCTGCGCGACGAACTCGGTGGCGTGGACGCTGTGACCGCGGGCGACGTCTCGCTCGATCGACTGCCCGCTCACGCCTCCACGCCCGCACGCGGGCTCGTCCGGCCTTGTGATCTGGACCCCGTATGCCGTGCTCGCGTCGAACACGGCGGCCGGCGCGGTGAACGCGAGCTCGAGGTCATAGCCTCCCGCCACCTTGCGGGCCTCCACGGCGATCGGTGCGTGCAGCCCGGGCGGGATGAACGGCAGGAACCTGGGCGTGCGGGCGATGGAGCTCGTGCACGGCGGGAGCCCGCGGGCGCCCGCTTCGGCTCCGGTCCGGCAGACGCGGCGAGCGAAGCGGAATGTGAGCGTCGAGACCACCGAGGACTGGGGTTCGATCGGGAAGCGGCCGAGCAGACTCGAGGAGGACCCCAGGCTCGGGAAGCGCTCGAGCGCCATCGCCGGCGTAATGCGGCGCCGCAGCGGGCCGAGCTCCAGCGCCGAAAGACGTATCGGCGGTTGGCGAAGAACGACGAGGTAGGCGCCGAGGCTGCCCGTGGTCGCGACCGTGCGCACGGCGCCCCGCAGCCGGTAGGAGACGCTCACGGCATGGGGCCCGAGAACCCCGAAGGCGATCATGCGCTCGTCGCCGGCGGGACACGGCTGCGGGTCCGACGGCCGCAGTCGCGGCGCGCCGGGATACAGGCACGACCTCACCGGTCCCGGCAGGGCGCCTGCGGCGGGCAGCCCTTCGGAGGTGTAAAGGTCGTAGTCGGCGGGCTGGCTGCACGTGTCCGGGTCCAGCACATCTGCCGGCAGTTCGTGGAAGAGCCCGTCGTCGTCGAACTCTCCGTCCTGGCCGAGGACCCCGAGACGCCCATCGAGCAGCCGCCCCACCTGCACGCACACCAGCCCCCGCGTGGTGCGCACGATCCGCATCCCCCAGGGAAGGCCACCGGCGGGGTCGGGGACGGAGATCGCCAGCAGCCGGGCTGACGCGGGCCTGCCTCCGACACCGGACACGGGGACACCGACGCCGGTCGACCTGGACGGCCGCTGCTGTCGATGAGAGGCGCTCACGGGAGCGCCCACGCCGATGATCTGAGTGGCCGCGAAGGCGGCCGCCGCGAGCAGCAGCGCACCGAGCACGATCGCGGCGATCAGCGGGACCCGCCGCGTCCCGGGCGCCCGCCGCGCCGGGCTCGCGGCCGGCGGGCTGAACAGCGTCTCGGCGGCCGTCAGCAGCTGGCGCTTGCAGTCGTCGTGGAAGTCGCTCATAGGACGCTTGCCCCCTTGGCCTGTCGCAGGGTTGAGATCGCGCGGCTGACCCGCTTGCGCACAACAGCGGCAGAGCACTCGAGCTGCTGTGCGATCTCCTGATAGCCGCGCTCGTCGAGGACGCGAGCGCGCAACGCGTCGAACTGCTCGGGCGGCAGCTCGTCGGCGAGACGAACCAGCAGATCGGTCTCGGCGGCGAGTTGCAGGACCCGCTCGACATCGCTGTCGCCGATGTGCACGGGCTCGAAGGCAAGTCGCCGGCGCGCGACGCTCTCGACCCTGCCGCGCCGGTAGCTGTCGATCATCGCGTTGCGGGCGATCGTCAACAACCACGGAGCAGCCGAACCGGAGATCGCGGGCGGACTCTCGGCGAGAGCGATGAGCGCCGCCGCGAACGTCTCGGCCATCAGGTCCATCGCCACCTCGGGATCACGGGTGCGCTTGAGCAGATACGCGAGCACGAGCTCGTGGCGGCGCTCGTAGAGCACACCGAACGCCTGCCTGTCACCCGCGCACGTGCGCTCCAGCAGCTCTCCATCGCTCAATGCGCCACCGGAACGCGCCACGCTATTGATAACGATCGAGGGTGCGCGTTTGTGACCGCGTCAGTCGATCTGGATCGACTGACCGCCCAGCGTGACGATGTCCCCGGCATGCAGCGCGGTGCGCCCGACGCGCGCGCCGTTGACGGCGGTCCCGTTGGTCGAGGCGAGGTCCTGGAGCACCCATACGCCGTCGCGGAACGTGAGCTGCGCATGCCGGCGCGAGACGCTGGGATCGCTGAGCACGACGTCGCATGCCGGATGGCGCCCGACCAGCAGCCGCTCGCCGGCGGCCCGGTCCAGCGCGAGCAGCAGCGGCGCCGGCGAGGATCCGCCGCGGCGGGTCGCCGCGCGCACGCTGGCGACCAGCGCAGCCCAGGCATCCCGCGCTACCGCGGCCGGCCGCGGGCGTCCCGTGCGAAGCGTGAGATCGCCGACCAGCCGCTGCTGGTCGATCAGTTGCGGGCCGAACAGCAGGCCGAGCCGGTAGGAGTGCGTCTGCTCGCTCAGCAGACCCTCTGCGAAGGCCGAGCTCAGGACCCCTGCAAGACGCTGACGTGAGCGACCGGGCACGGACACCACACGAGTATCGCGCGCGCGGACGCGCCTGTCCATAGCACCGCTCGGCGCTTTCCCGATCGGCGCTCTATTCGGGCGGCAGGATCCCCGGATGGGTGTGCAGGTAGGCGATGCGCGCCTCCTCGTCCGCGACGATGAAGCGGATCCCGCTCAGGCCTTTCAGCAGCATCGGCAGGGGCTCGCCGTCGAGCAGCTTGGCGCGCTCGCGGGGGCCGGCGTGCTCGACTGCGGCAACCTGGGCGCGCATCCGCTCGAGCGTGCGCTGGTCCTCGCGCAGCTGGGCGGCGAGAGATCCCGGCCGGAGCTCGGGTCCGTTTCCGGGGTTGTATGACGCCCCCCGAATCGGCTCGGTGACGGTCTTGCCGTCGCTGAGTCGCGCGGTGGCGGTGGACGTGCCGCGATAGAAGACGCCGTCGTAGACGACCAGGAACACATGGCTGGGACCGACGGGCTGGACGGTGCGCACGTCGGCGGGTGTGGTGAGCGTGACCGAGGTGACGTCCGCGGCGGCCCTGCCGGCGATGACGGTCACGCCGGGCAGGGTGCGCCGTTCGATTTCGGCCTGCGTGGGCGGGCGGTCCCCTTCGGGCTCGGACTGCAGCACGGTGATCCCGAGCGGACCGGCGCTCGCTGCGCCGTAGGGTTCGAAGCGCTGCTGGGCGCGGGCGTTCTGGCTGCCGCACGGCGAGCCGGTCGATGACTGCTGCGGGCCGGCAGCCATCTGACCCGTGCTTGGATCGATCCTGGTGATGCGGTCGCCGACGACGCGTCCGATCTGCGAGATCGACCACGCGTGGGGGCATAGCGCCGTCTGCGTGTAGCCCCAGGGCGCCGAGCCGTCGGGGTCCGGAGCACGGACCTGCGGGCGCAGGATCGGCTGGTTGGAGAGGACGGGCGAGGTGACGGTGCGTCCGCCGGGCAGGCGTGCGCTGACGCGAAGCGGCGCGGTCCAGTAGGAGCCGGGAAGGACGATCAGGTACGCGTGGTTGGCGTCCGTGGCGATCGGTCGGGGTGACCCGGCTCCGAGCAGCACGGCGGCGCTCGCCGGGGGCACGATCACGCCCGTGACGACGGTTCGCGCGGGGAGCGGCGCATACGCGCTGGCATCCTCGGCATAGGTCTGCACTTCGGGGACGAGGCTTTCCGGGGTCGGCGCTTCGGCTCCCCTGCAGCTGGTGCCGCGTTCGCCCGGGGCGTCGTTGGAGACAGCCAGCGGCAGCGGTGCTCCGCCGGGATAAGGCTCGACGAGCGCAGCGCCTTCGATGACGCCGGCCTGCCAGCAGTAGAACAGGGTGGGATGCTCGCGGGCGCCGAAGCGCGCCCGCGGGTCGGCGTGTCCCTGCCAGCTGCGCAGCGCCCAGGGAGGGCCGCCGGCGGGGTCGGCGGCCCGCTGGGTCTCGGTGACGGTGCGCGCGATCGGGTCCTCCAGCGGCGCGAACACGGCTCCCGGGTGGGTGACGGCGCGGTATGGCTCGACGGGTGCTTCGCGCATGCGCCTGCCGGTCGCTTCTTCGTAGAGGACCGTGGAGCGGGTGTAGCGGACGGTGCGCCGGTCACGAAGCGTCGCGATCAGCGTCAGCGCGCGCGGGTTCACATGCCCGTCGAGCACGGCGAGAAAGGCGCCGCCGCGCGGATCGATGGCCACCCGCCGCGGCGGCCCCGCACCGAGCAGGACGAGGCTGCGCACCCGCAGCGAGGCGCCACCGTAGACGAGCGTCCGCGATGGGTGGTTGCCCCACGGGTTTCCGCTGCCTTCCCCGTCGCCGGGGTTGAAGCGCCGGAACAGCACGAACAGCGGCTGCGTGCCGAGCTCTCCGCACACCTCCGGCGTGCCGGCGGTGTCTATGGTGGGCGTGCTCCCCGGGCCGGTCTCCTGCGAGGCCTGCGCGCAGTTCTCATCGCCGGTGGCGCCCGGCATGCCGATGGCGGCGCCGCCGCTGACCTTCCACGGCGGGCCGCCGTCGGGGTCGCTCGTTTCGAACGCGTAGGAGCTGGCGAACGCGATCGTCTGCGATCGGCCGGCGCGGTCGACGACGACTATCCGCGGACGCACTTCCTCGAGCAGCCCGCGGTAGACGGTGATGAAGCTTCCCTGCGGGCCGAGCGCCAGACGGCGCGCCCCTTCGGGACCGTAGGCGGTCACCGAGCGGGCGCCGGCGCCGGCGACGCCGTTGACGACCGTCCGCGCTTCGGCGGGCGTGCGCCCGGCGAACACGCGCGCGCCGGCGAGCACGGGGCCGGCGATGCCGGGCACGCCGCAGGCGTCGACACCGTCGAGCGGCAGGGCCCGGAACACGTGGTCGAGCCCGACGATTCCGAACTTGCCGTTGAAGATCTGCCCGACGGCGGTGCACGTCTCCCCGGTGCTGCTCCTGAACAGGCGGATGTCCCACGCGGGCCCACCTTCGGGGTCGGGCGCGTCGAGGCCGGCCAGCCGCACGCTTCCGGGGACCGGATGTTCCCACGGCGCCAGGTCGGCGGCGTGCGGCGCGGGCAGCGGGCTGCCTTCGCTGATCAGGAGCACGCCGGCGGCCCCGGCGGCGGCGAGGAGCAGGGCGAGGACGATCAGCAGCGCGACGAGCACGAGCGGTCGCGGCCGGGCAGGCAGGCCGCCGCTGGGAGCGCCGGCGCCGGCCCGGGCGCTCGGCTCGGCGGCTCCGGCTGCCGTCAGGTGCATCTGGCTTCGCTCGCGGGCTGTTGCCACGAGCAGGCGTTGCAGCTGTGGGAGGACGGGCATCTCTTCTCCGTTGGTCGATGTGCTCATGGCTGTGGCGCGGTTGCTCCGAGTGCGTTGCGCAGGCGCGCGAGACCGCGGCTGACGCGCTTGCGCGCGACGAGCGTCGAGCAGCCGAGCTCCCGCGCGACATCCGCGTAGTCGCGCTCCTCGAGCACGCGCGCGACGATCGCCTCGCGCTCGGCGGACGGGAGCTCCTCCAGGAGATCGCTCCAGGACTGGGGCTCGCTGCCGAGGGCGTGCACCCGCTCGATGTCGAGATCGTCGAGCGCGAGCGGTTCGCGCATGCCCAGCCGCCGGCGCGCGGCCTCGGCGACGCGACCGCGCCTGAGGCTGCTGACGAGCGTGTTGTGAGCGATCGTGAACAGCCAACCGCTGGCGCTGGCGGAGCCGCCCCGGGCAGGATCGAAGGATGCGGCCGACTCCAACGCGGCCGCGAACACCTCCGCGGCGAGATCCGAGGCCACCTCGGGGTCGCGAACCCGCCCGAACAGGTAGCCGAGGATCGGGCGCTCGTAGCGCACGTAGAAGACCCCGAACGCCTCCGGATCCACGTCCGTGACGGCAAGCAGCTCGGCGTCGCTGCGCTGCTGCTCGTCGGGCTGCATGCCAGTACCTACGCTCGGACGGGGATTTCGTGACCGTGACCAGGTCAGGCACGGTCAGGCGACAGCGCGGCGATGCGCTCTACATTGTTGCTCATGACTACTTTTGACACCAGGAGCATCCCTGACATGACCGGCCGCGGCGTGATCGTGACCGGCGCCAACAGCGGCATCGGCCGCGCGGCTGCCAGCGCGCTGGCCGGCGCGGGCGCCCGCGTGATCCTGGCGGTGCGCTCCACCGGCAAGGGCGAGCAGGCGGCGGCGAGCATGCCCGGCGAGACAGAGGTCCGCCGGCTCGACCTCGCGAGCCTGGCCTCCGTGCGCGAGTTCGCGGCGGGCTGGGAGGGCGACATCGACCTGCTGATCAACAACGCGGGCGTGATGGTGCCGCCGCTGAGCCGTACGGCGGACGGCTTCGAGCTGCAGTTCGGCACCAACCACCTCGGCCACTTCGCGCTGACCAACCTGCTGCTCGAGCACGTGCGCGGGCGCGTGGTGACGGTGTCCTCGGGCGCGCACCGCGTGGGCAGCATCGACTTCGACGACCTCAACTGGGAGCGCAGGCCGTACAGGGCGTGGCGCGCGTACGGGCAGTCCAAGCTCGCGAACCTGCTGTTCACGTCAGAGCTGCAGCGCCGCCTGACGGCCGCCGGCTCGGGCGTGCTGGCCACAGCCGCGCATCCCGGCTACGCGGCGACCAACCTGCAGTTCCACAGCGGCAACCGCGTGTTCGACCTGCTCGGCGCCGTCGGCAACCGCGTGCTCGCCCAGGGCGAGCAGGACGGCGCTCTGCCGACGCTGTACGCGGCGGTGGCGGACGTCCCGGGCGACAGCTTCGCAGGGCCGGGCGGCTTCATGGAGCAGCGCGGCGCGCCGAAGCTCGTGGGGCGCACGGGCGCGGCGAAGGACGCCGACGTGGCGCGCCGCCTGTGGGACGTGTCGGAGGAACTGACCGGCGTGCGCTTCCCGCTCGGGGCCCCAGCCGCGGCGTAGCCGGCGAGCGCTCGGCGGAGGGCGCCCACGACGTCGGCGAGCGCGGCGGGCCGTGTGTCACGCGGCCGCGCAGTACGGCGGGTCTGGCGTTCCGGGAGCGGCCAACCCCCTGATCGTACGTCCGTCAGTGCAGGTGACGGTGGCGTGGTAGCTGCTCGCGTAGCTCCAGTGAGTGGAGAGCACGAACAGGTAGAAGCCGTCGTCGCTGGAGTGCAGGTACTCGGTCTGATGGATCCCCAGGCCGCTGATGGCGACCGAGGTGGTGGCGGGACCGGAGAAGCCGAAGATGATCGTGCGCAGATCCGCGCCGGGACATGTGGCGAACGTGCGCTCGGCGACCAGCCCGGCCCTCTGTTGATGCAGGTCTTTGAGGTTTTCGACGACGAGCAAGCGCAGCCTGGCAACGCTGCCACCGAACCGCTTGGCGTCGCGGCGTGCGGCGGCACCGTCGGCGTGCAGGACCGCCAGCAGGTGCTCGAGCCCCCGCTCTCTGCGCTCGATCACGCGCTTGCCCAGGAGCGGGGTGTGAGACGGCACCTTGATGCTGCTGCATCCCTCGTACGCGCTTGCGACGCCCGGGAGGGTCAGGGCGAAGTGATAGACGGATTGCAGATCCGGCTTATGGGGGGTGCCCGCGATCGGATAGTTCGCGGGCGTGATCAGAGCGCTGTTCGGCCCGGCAGCGTGGAAGAGATGGTCGTCGCGGAAGACGTTGTCCTGGCCGATGAAGCCCATCTGGCCATCGCGGATGCGCCCGATCTGGATCGCAACGTCCGGGCTCGAGGCGATGTCGGCTCTTGAGCCGACGACGGCTGGCGAGAGGGCCAGGCGGAGCCCCCACGGCGGTCCGCCCCCGGGATCGGCGACGCGCAGGCCAAGCAGCTCGATGTTGGACGGCGTGAACGCAGACGGGGGATTGGGCGCGGGCGAGCCGACGCCGATCAGGCTCGTCGCCCCGTAGGCCGCGGCACCGGTGAGTGCAAGGGCAGCCAACCCGACGGCGAGCAGGCGTGGCGAGCGCCAGCGCGTCATCCTCCCGTCGCCGGCGCGGCCCTTGCGCTCGGCGGCGATCTCGTGCGCCACCGCGCCGCGCACCGCCGCCCACGCCGCCTCGCCCGGGGGCGGGACCTCAGAGCGGAAGCTGCGAACCGGCTCGTCGTCTGTCATGGCTGCATCTCCTTCGCTTGGCGGGGCTCAGAGGCTGGGAAGTCGCTCAATGCACGTTGCAGGCTCGCCCGAGCGCGCGACAGGCGCGAGTACACGGTTCCGACGGGGACGCCGAGCGAGGCGGCGATCTCGCTCTGAGACAGCTCGCCCCAGGCGTGCAGCAGCAGGACGTCGCGCTGATCGGGATCGAGAGCTGTGATCGCACCTGCGATGCGCGCGATCTCACTCGCCGCGTCCGCACGGGCGAGGGTGCGCTCGACCTCGTCCGCGAAACCGCTGTCGGCGCCCCTGTCCAAGCGAGCGATCGCGGCAAGCATCCTGCGCTCCGAGCGCAGATCGTTGCGCAGGACGTTCGTGGCGATCCCGAACAGCCACGGGCGCGCATTGACGGCGTCCTCGTCGAAGTCGCGGCGGCGCCTGAACGCGATCGCGAACGCCTGCGCGGCCAGATCATCGGCTCGGTCGCTGCCGATGCGGCGAGCGAGATACCGATGGATGGTGGCGAAATGGCGATCCACGATCGTCGAGAACGCCTGCGAATCGTCACGCGAAAGGGCGATGACCGCCGCGTCAGACGGCGGTGCCGGTGTGGTCGAAAGGATCTCCACTACGACCTCATTGTCCGCAGCCGCCTGATTCCTTCCCGTAACGGCGCCGAGCGGTCGCTCGCTCGGCTTGCTCGCTCGGCTCCTCAGTCTGTCTCGAGGCCCCCGAGGTCGCCTTTGGCGCGATCACGCTCGCTTCCGCCGAGCAAAGCGTAAGGGCGTCGTCGCAAGCGCGAGACGCTCGCTGCTCGTCCTCGCAGCTCCGGCCTCGGCGAGCTCCCGGGCGGCGCCCGGCGGGCCGATTCGAGCACCGGTTACAGCGTTATGGAATGATTCTCCCGTGGCGATTGCTACGGAGGAGGAGCTACCCGCCAGTCGCCGGCGCACCGTTGCTGCAGGTCGGTGGCCTGTACGGCTGCTGGCCGGTGCGGCTGGGCTGAACGTCATCGTCCTGCTTGCGCAGCTTCAGGGCTTCATTGACGGCCTCTACCGCATCCCGGACATCGCGTTCTCGGAGGTACTGACGGCCCTCAGCGGGAGCGCCGGACCGGGGCGCGTGGTCGTCTTGGGCAGCCACCCCTACTACGAGGCGTGGTGGCTTGAAAAGGCGACCGCAGGGCTTCCCCACCACTGGCAGATATGGGAGGGGATCCCGTTCGTGATCGCCTTCCTGGGGATAGCGCTCATGGCGTGGGCGGCGTGGCGCGTGCTCGGCGCGTTCGCGGCGCTCCTGACCACGACCGTGATGGTCGCGCTGGGCGACGGGATGCGCATAATCCTGTTTGCCTCGGACGCGCACGGTTATGCCGTCGCGCACGGGGCGCTCGTCGCCGCAGCGATAGTGTTCCTGGCGGAGCGGGCGGTCCGGGGACGGCTGTCATGGCCACTGCTAGCGGGCGTGGGCATCGCGCTCACGGTCCTCAGCGCCGTCGGAGCGACCGATCCACTGTTCGAGTTCGCCTTCTTGCCGAGCCTCGCGGTCGCGGGCTGCGTGGCCTGGTGGCGCCACCCCGGTTACGCGCAAAGGCAGTTGGCGGTCTTCTGCGTGGCGGTGTGCGTCGCCTCGATCGTGGGCGCGCAGCTGCTCGACGCCCTCATGCGCTCCGAACACGTGGTCGCGTCTTTCTTCCCCATCACCTTTCTCGGGTCCGCCTCGATCTTCGCGAAACTCCAAACCACCATCGTGTCGGTCGCCCAGCTCGGCGGGGGTGAATTCTTCGGTCGGCCGGCGGCCGGGACCTCGCTGCTGGCCTTTGCCGTCGGCGTGCTCGCGATCGTGGGCCTGCTCGCCGTGCTGGGACTCGCGTGGCGCTACGCGAAGTCGCTTGACCGGCGAAGCAGCAGCATGACGAACCCACAGGACATCTACATCGCCTTTTGGATAGGTGTGATCGTCCTGTCACTCGCAGCTTACGTCCTCACGAGCGTAGGGATTGAAGGAGCCGATCGTTACCTACCGGGAGTCTACGCGGGGAGCGCTGCCCTGCTGCCAGTCCTTGCCGGTCGACGCGTTCTCCAGCGCGCTCTCCTCGCGGGCGCGGTGACGCTGTTCGCCATTCTGATCGCCACCAACCACCTGATCGAAGGCCCGCTTGTCGGAGGCGGCCCCTCGCGGAGCGAGGCGTACGAGATGCTCAATTTCGTGCGAGCAGAGCGTGCGGACCACGGATATTCGACCTATGAAATCGCGCCCGTCGCCACGTGGCAGACACGGGCTGCGCTCAAGGTCTATCCGATATTCGTGTGCAATGGGACGGTCTTTCCCGGCGCGCTTAGCGAAATAAACACGTGGTATCGACCGAAGGCCGGCACGCGTAGCTTCATCATCACACAGTCGGGGTCGCCTTTCGCAAACAATCCGCCCCAATTCGGCGCGCCTCTGGCCGGAGCGTCATACGGACCATACAGCGTCTACGTATACGGACACGACGTGGCCGCGAATCTTGGCGGGACGTGCTGAAGTCGTCCTCCGCGCTCTGCGTGCGGCGCTGCCGGCGAGCAAGTGCTCAGCGGATAGGGCGCAGCTCGACACCGTGAGCTACTGGCGGGACCCCTTGCCAATCGGTGTCGGCTGTCAGAGCTGGAGCGTCCAGCCGTCGCGCCAGTGCTAGGCACGCCCGGTCGCCGAGCGAGAGCCCTGCATCGCGGGTCAACGGTCGTAGGCGTCCGGCGTCGATGGCGTCAGCTGCCGTGAACGGCTCGACGGTGATCGCCCCATCGAGTAGTCCGCTTTGGGTGAGTTCAGCCGCAAGCTTCGCCGGGTCCTCTCCCCGATCGGCGACGCGGCTGAATACCTCGGCAAGATTGACGGTCGAGATCACCGCACCGCTGGCGATTGCCTCGGCCACAACGTCGGCGCCGGGCTCGTCTCGAAGATGCGCGAGAAGCGCCGAGGCGTCGAGTACGGGCGCCAACTACTCGGTGTCCTCGCGGTCGGCTTCTGCGCGCCGCTCGGCGAGCAGTTCGTCAACCATCGACCCTCCGGGGAGACGACGGAGCAGTCCGCGACTCTGCTCGGCCACGGCGCGATATGGGCGTAGCCGCAACGAGCCGTCGTCCTCGGTGCTCAGCAGCATGTGAGTACCGGGTTTCAGGTCCAGCTCACGGCGTACAGTTGATGGCAGAACAACTCGCCCGCGCTCGCCGACAGTGATGCGCCTATCAGTGTGGGCCATGTTGAGAGTGTACCACGATTGTGTAGCGACCCACACAAGCTCGCCGGCCCCGGCGAAGTGACGCGTCCGCCAAGGGTTGGGCGGCCTACAGGCGGGGAGAGACGATCACCGCGGCCGAGTTGCGCGCGTCGTCGGACGCTGACGCCTGAGCTGCCCGCGTGGGACGCGGTGATCGCGCCCGCCGCCGCGAAGGTCACCGCAGCCCCTTGATGATCGCGATCACCTCAGCAGGCTGATAGCCCTGCATGCGCGCGAACACCAGAAGCTCTCGAATGCGCGCGATGACCGCGCCCTGCTCGGCGGTGCCGCTGACCCGCACGCCGATTCCTCTACGGAACTCGAGCAGCCCCTCGTCCCGGAGAGCACGAAGCGCCTTGAGGACGGTGTTCGTGTTGACGCCCATCACGGCCGCCAAGTCCTTTGCTGGGGGCAGGCGGTCGCCGGGGCCAGCATCGCCTTCAGCGATGGACCTACGTATCTGGGCTGCTACCTGGTCATGCAGCGAGGTCTGGTCACTGGAATCGACGTGCTCGAACATGGTGCCATGTATACTAGCGTCAACTCGCTCAGCTTGGAGGTCGCGTCATGGCCGTAACCGCACCAGCACCGCCTCAGCCCGACGACGGCGTGATCGAGGAAGCTCGGCGTCGTCAGCTTCGACGCCGCGTGTACGGCGCATCTGTGTTCATCGTCGCTGCGCTGATCGCCGCGCTGGCGCTTCTGGTGAGCAGCGGGTCCTCCCATGCCACGAGCAGGCGTGGTCGGCCTGGTGGCGCGCGCGCCGTTCTGAGGAGCGACGTTCAGGATCCGAGCTTCAACGTGCGGCTTTATCCGGCGACCATCGTGGGAGTCGCTGCCGATTGCGAGGCCGTCGAAGAAGACGGACGTACGGGAGGGAGCGCGTGCGGAGGCGTTCCGACAGCGCCCGGGCCGTTCGCAGGGGGCTACGGCTTCGGTCATGGCGGGCGCTCGATCTCGATCGTGGTGACGCTGCCGGAAGTCGCATCCATCCTGGTCAACGGTATGCGCAAGGTGTCTCCGGTCGCTTTGCCAGGGCTTCCCTATGGGCTGCGGGCCGCTCGGATCGAAACGTCGAAGACCGAATCACTGCCGCCAGCGATGGAGAAAGCTGTGCGCCGCGACGGCGTTGTGCTCGTTGCGTTCAACGCGCAGGGGCAGAAGCTGCCCGAAGCTCGGAAGATCCACGAACCAGAAGCGCGGGTCCTTGTCTGGGGGCACCCAATGCGGCTCGTCAGGTCTGACGGGCCAGTCTCTCCGCACGCTCCCAGCAGCCCCTGCCAGTTGGCCGTCAAAGGTCTGCCTGGCCTGATCGCGCGCGCTGGGCAGGTCGCGATAGACATCCGCCCATTCCGCGGCAAGCTCATCGGGGAAGCCTTCCTGCCCTGTGCCGAAACCGAATACCGACTCGGCAAAGAGCCCGTCCGTGCGCTCGTGATGCTCAACGCGGCCGATCCGTCTGAGCGCGCCGGTGAAATGCCAGGCTTCCACCCCCTACCTGGCGCTCCCGGCTTCTTCACCGAGGGTGGCACGCTCACCGCCAAGCGCTCAGGAAACGCTTGGCTGGTCGTCGGACAAGGCACCAGTCTTCGACAGCGGATCGAAGTCCTCCGCCACCTGACCGCCACCGTCCATCTATGAGTCCAGGTCCGCGAAGCGGGTAGAGGGGCTTGGGCGAGCAAGAGCCAATACACCTCTCCAAGCCGACTCCCGGACTCGAACCCAGGACCCCCACTTTACGAGAGTGGTGCTCTACCAACTGAGCTAAGTCGGCACGCCTGCGTCATTACGAGGGTATGTCCAGGGCACACTAAGACCAGGCGCCAAGCCGATTTCGGTCGGGTCCGGCGAGCCATACCAGCAGCCGTATCGCGACACCGACGATGCGCGGCCGAGGCTGTGGGGCTGCCTGCGTGGCCTGCGTGGCGAGCACTGGATCGACTCGTCACTTCGCGGCGTCGATGCTACTTTTAGCCCATGACTGTGAAGGAGCGGCTACATACTGCGGTCGAGACGATGAGCGACGAGGAAGCGCAAGCCGCGCTTCGCACGCTCGCCGAGTCCTCCGGCGACCCGGTTGCCTGGATGCTCGATCACGCGCCGCTCGATGACGAGCCTGAGACCGAGGAAGAGCACCGCGCGGTTGCTGAGGCTCACGCCGACCGTGAGCGGGGCATTCAGCCTGTGCCACTTGAGAGCGTGATTGCCGAGTTCGACGGCGATCTGTGAGCCAGCCGTACTGGCGTGTCGTCGTTGACGACCGCGCTCGCAAGGATCTCCGCAGGCTAGACCCGCCGACCCGAGAGCGCATCCTGCGCGCCATCGCACGGCTGGCGCAGGGCGCAGAGCTGACCGGCGATGTCAAGCGGCTTCAGGACTCTCGCGAGTACCGGCTACGAGTTGGTGACTGGCGCGTGCGATTCGAGCGCGACGACCAGCAACTCACGATCACAGTCGTGCGTGTCCTACCGCGTGGCCGCGCATACGATCGCTGAACACTCCGGCCCGATATCCGACGAGCCCTATACCGGAGAGGACCTAGTGGCCTTTGAGGAAACGTTGGACCGGAAACGCGCCGTGGATGGCGAATCTGGATGCATCTCGACCGTGGAGGTAGTGATGCGTCCCCCGGAAGTGTTTGTCAGGCCTCTGTTGCATGAGGAGGCGGTGCGGCTGAAGCGTTTGTCCAAGCGCGCTAAGCATCAGTGCACGCGCCAGCGCGCGGCTGCTCTGTTGGCGTCGAATGTGAAGATGTCGGCGTCGCAGATCGCGCAGATGTGGCGCACCGACCCCTCGTGGGTGCGCAAGGTCATCCACGAGTTCAACGATCGGGGGATGGACAGCCTGCGCCCTCGCTACGGGGGCGGGCGTCCCCGCCGGATCACGACTGATCAGCGCAAGCGGATCGTCAGCGTGGCCGGTGCCCGTCCCGATCACCAGGGGGTAGCGCTGACGCGCTGGTCGCTGCCGCGGCTGTCGGTCTATCTCGCGCAGGAGGGGATCGTTGAGATCTCCCCACGCCACCTCGGTGCGTTGCTCGCCGAGGCGAACCTGTCCTTCCAACGCACACGCACCTGGAAGGCGAGCCCCGATCCTGACTACGAGGCAAAGGCGGCACGCGTGCTTGCGCTGTGCGAGTCCCCGCCGCCCGGGGCGGCGGTGATCGCATTCGATCAGATGGGGCCGGTCAGCCTCCGCCCGACAGCCGGAGCGGGCTGGGCGCCCAAGGGCCGCCCTGAGCGCCAGCGGGCCGACTACAACCGCCGCGCCGGCACCCGCTACGTCTTCGGCGCTTTCGACGTGCACGCGGACCGGCTGCGCGTGAGGCTCAGGCCGCGCCGTCGCGGCAGCGACAACCGCGCGTTCATGAGACAGATCCGCGGAAGCTACCCGGCGCGCATGCGGATCTACTGGATCCAGGACAACTTGTCGGCCAACTGGACGCCCGACATCCGTGCCTACGCCGCCGCCAACCGGATCGAGCTCGTCGCGACCCCATGGCCGGACCCCGTTCATGGGTCCACCTGTTGTGAGAGTCGGTGGTTGTTGTCGTGTTGCAGGTTAGGGGTGTCGCCGTCTCGCGGAGCGAGCCCGGAGGGCGAACGAAGCGAGGCGGCGAGCGTGTCTTGTCGGGCCCTCCATCCCCGGGCGAACCTTGCGGGCGGCTGCATGCCGAGCGCTGAGTGTGGCCGGTGCTCGTTGTAATCCTGGCGCCAGTCCTCGACCATGATCTTCGCCTCGGCGAGGCAGGAGAAGATCTCGACGGCGAGCAACTCGTCGCGGATGCGTGAACCGAATGACTCGACGTAGGCGTTCTGCCATGGCGAGCCGGGCTCGATGTAGGCGCTGCCGGCGTGGGAGAAGCGGCACCAGTCCCGCAGCGCGTTGGCGGTGAACTCCGGGCCGTTATCGCAGCGGATGAACCGTGGCGAGCTGCCCCTCGTGAGGACAAGGCGATCAAGAACGGCGACGGCGGTGTCGGCGTCGATCCGTCGGCGGCACTCGACAGCGAGCGCCTCGCGGGTGAACTCGTCGACGACGTGCAGCAGCTTCAAGATCCTGCCGTCAGCGGTCTGGTCGAACTGGAAGTCGATCGCCCACACGTGATCGGGCTGTTCAGCGGTCAGCCGCTTCGTCGGGACCGTCGAGACCCCGAGACGCTGTCGCTTTCGTCTCCTAAGCGTCACCCTCAGCCCCTCCTCGCGCCACAGACGCTGCACGCGCTTGCGGTTGACCTCCCAGCCCTCGCCGCGCAGCGTGGCGTGCGCGCGCCGGTAGCCCCAACGCGGTCGCTCTCTAGAGATCTTCCGCAGCTCGCTGCGCAACGCCCCATCGTCAGCGGCGACGCACGGCTCGCGGCGCTGAGTGGAGCGGTGCTGCCCTACGTATCGGCACGCCCGCCGCTCCGAGAGCCCCAAGCGGTCCTGGAGCATCAGGACCGCGGCTCTACGACGCGACGGGCTCACCAGTTTCCCTTCGAGATCTCCCGCAGCGCGAGGTTCTCCAGCTCCTTGTCGGCGACCAGCCGCTTCAGCTGCGCGTTCTCGCGCTCGAGCTCCTTCAGCCGCTTCACGTCGTCCGCCTGCATCGCACCGTACTGCGCGCGCCAGCGGTGATAGGTCTGCTCGGAGATCTCCAGCGCCTTGGCGACCTCCGGCACCTCCATGCCCTCGGCCATCAGCCGGTCGGCCTCCCTGAGCTTCCTGACGATCTGCTCCGGCGTGTGTCGTCTGCGCTTCACGCGATCGGTCCTCCTCTCGCCCATTTTGCATGGGCAGAAGGACTCTCACACGAGGCGGACCGAACCTAAGGGGTCGGGCCACCCAACCTACGCCAGCTATCTGAACCCCGTCGAGTGCCACTTCTCCGTGATCAGCCAGTTCGTCGTGAGCAACGCCGACTACCTCGACTGGGACGCCTTCGCCCACGCCCTCGCACGCCACATCACCTACCGCAACGGCGATCACCGCGACCGTCGCCTCACCGCAGTCGAAGCCCGCCAACGCATCGCCGCCTGACATGCCATTACGAGTCCAACCTAATCTCAAGGGCCACTAGCGGCATCCGACGATGGCTGGGCGACGTACCGCCAGGGAGCGGTCAAGTGGCCCACAAATGCAAAGTCCGGTCAACTCGCACTCCAGCACCCGAGCGGACGACGTCTGTCCAACGCTTAAGCCGAAGCAGCGCGCACCTCGTCCCTTGTGATGCGTCTCGAAGCCGACGCGGGGACTCGAACCCCGGACCCCTTCATTACGAGGGTAGGCCCCGAGCCCAATAAGGCCAGGCGCCGTGCTGGTTTCGGCGCGGCCCGGCAAGCTGTACCAGCAGCCGTACCGCACACCGACGCTGCAGGAGCTGAGGCCGTGGAGCCGCCTGCGTGGCCTGCGTGACGAGCGCCAGATCGGCTCGCCACTTCGCAGCGTCGATGCTACGTTTAGGCCATGACTGTCAAGGAGCGGCTACATACTGCGGTCGAGACGATGAGCGACGAGGAAGCACAAGCGGCGCTTCGCACTCTCGCCGAGTCCTCCGGTGATCCGGTTGCCTGGATGCTTGATCACGCGCCGCTCGATGACGAGCCTGAGACTGAGGGAGAGTGCCGAGCAGTCGCTGAAGCTCACGCCGACCGCGAGCGGGGCATTCAGCCCGTGCCGATTGAGAGCGTGATCGCCGAGTTCGACGGCGATCTGTGAGCGAGCCCTACTGGCGTGTCGTCGTTGACGACCGCGCTCGCAAGGATCTCCGCAGGATCGACCCGCCAGCCCGCGAGCGCATCCTGCGTGCTATCGCTCGGCTGGCGCACGGTGCAGAACTGACAGGCGATGTCAAGCGACTTCAAGGCTCGCACGAGTACCGGCTGCGAGTCGGTGACTGGCGCGTGCGATTCGAGCGCAACGACCGGCAGCTCACCATCACAGTCGTGCGTGTCCTTCCGCGTGGCCGAGCATATGATCGCTGACCGTCGGCGATCTCGCGGCCGGGCCGGACTGACAGCACCGGCCGCGCAGGCTGACTGCTCAACATGGGCATCTCTGCCGCTAGCGACCTACCCGCCGGCTTTCGTGCTCGGCAACCCAAACGCGGCTGGGTGCAGCAGCCGCGCTATTGCCAGCACGGCTTCGGCGTTGCGGGGGCTGGGCGTAACCTGATCGTAGGCAAGGTGGATGATGCAGCCATTGCGCACGGCGGGGAGGCTGCGCGAGGCGGCGTCGGTCTTTAGGAACTGCTCCTTTTGCCGCCAGATCGGGGTGCCATAGTCGTTGATGATGATGCACTGCGGCTTGCGGGCGATGACTTGCTCCCAAGAGACGGATGTCCAGCTTTGCTTGAGCGCGGCGAAGATGTTGCTGCCCCCAGCGAGTTCGATCAAGGCCGTTGGCGTGGCGAGCCCCGGCGCCGTGAATGGTGCGGACGTGCCGCTGTCGTAGTCGAACACATGCCGCTGTCGTAGTCGAACACAGACACGCGCGGGAGACTTGCGACCTTCGCGCGCACGGCGGCTATCTGCGCCTTCCTCTGGCTGACGAGCGCGTTGGCGCGAGCGGGCACGTTGAAGATCGCGCCGAGGTTCGTGAGGTCTTGGTAGGTATTTTCGATGCTGACCAGGCGTCGTCTACGGAATCACCGGCTACGGCGACCGGCTGACGGTCTACTCGGCGAGCTTCCAGCCAAACGAAAACGCCCACGACGCCCCGCTGCTAGCGGCACGCTGAGGCTACGCAAGCCGGACGTGTGAGCCCGGCCCGCGAGCCCTGGGGCGGTCCGTTCCTGGCGGGTGCCGTAGTGGCCTGGACTTGTGGCCTGGGCGTCTGTATGTTGCCGTCATGGCTGCTCATCGTGCGCGTGCGCACCTCGCGCTTCGGCTGTTTGCGATCGTGGCCTTGGCGATTGTGGTCGTTGCTGTCGCTGGCACGAGCGTCGCGCTTGAGCTAGCGCCCGCCGGACTGCTGGTGTTGGCGTTGCTGTTCGGACGCTATCCCGGTGAGCGCGTCATCCGCCGTTTGTCTGGCCGGGTCGCGACTGTGCGTGCCGCCCGGCGGGTTTGTACGCCTCGTGCGCCGCGTTCGCTTGGTGCTCGTGTTGCCGTGCTCGCGCTAGCTGGCGCGGGCCGCGCGCCTCCTATTGGCGCCCTGATCTGACGGGCACCGGCCGGCGATACGCCGGCCGACGTGGCTAAGAGGATTGGGGTCGCGCCTCGGCGCACGCGAAAGCTCGCCGCAGCTGCGCTGCACAAAGCCCGCGCCCGTCAGGGGCGCTCCCCCATGTTCGCGCGGAATACCACGCGAACGTGAACAGCCAAGGAGGACGACACGATGGTTGCAACACTCAATACGTGCGGCAAGCGAACGCTTGCGCTGGCGGTCGGGGTGCTGGCCGCCGCACTGCGGTTCGCCAATGTCGCCGCAGCGGAAGGATCAAGTTCGATGGCGATGGGCGGTAGCTCATCGTCGAGTTCGAGTACGCCGAGCATGGCGCACATGGGGTCCACGGCCGCGTCGCACGTGGGCGGGATGCACTCGATGGCGATGGGAGGCGTCTCGATGAGCATGGGCAGCCACGCGACGAACATCCTTCCCAACTGGCTCGCGGTGCTCTGGACTCTCGTGTTCTTCGTGATCATCGCCACCCACGCGCGGCACGTCCTGCAAAGCGAGGGGCAGCGTCGCTGGTGGCACTCCGGCCACGTGGCGATGGCGATCGGGATGGCGTTCATGTTCGCGCCAGCGTCGATCGACTACTTCAACGTCCCCACGGGGTTCTGGTCGCTGGCGTTCGCCAACGGCGCGATCGCGATCGTGCTGTGGATGCTGGTGCAGACCTTCGCGGGACGCGGCACGAACCTGCTGTGGCTGCTGATCGCGTTCGACCTCGGCGCGATGGCATACATGTGGTCACCGGCCGGCTTCCAAGCACCGATCACATGGCTGCTGGTCGCCTACTTCGCGATACAGGCCGTGCTCTGGGGCACAAACCGGATGCGCGACTTGGATGAACGGACAATCCTTGGCGGCGCCGTCTCGGTGACCCCAGAGGGCGCGCTGGCAGCGAGTGTCGCTGAGCCGTTGATCTGCTTCAAAGACCTGCGGTTCTCGATGGCCGCGATGACCCTCGGCATGGCCTACATGTTCGCCGCGATGCAGCTGGTGATGTCATGAGTGCCCCGGCTCGTAGCGCCCGGCTCGGTGGCCGTCCGTTCGTGACCCCAAGAGGTATCCAGATTGCGCTCGGGCTGGTGTGGCTGCTCGACGGGCTGTTCCAGTTCAAGAGCTTCATGTTCACCCACAGCATCGTCACGGAAGTCTTTGAACCAGCGATGCACGGCCAGCCGTCGTTCATCGGCGACCCGATGCGAACGTTCGATGACTTCTACGGCCGTGACCTGACCCTGTGGAACTCGCTGTCCGGGGAGATCCAGATCGCGATCGGGCTCGCGCTGATCTCCAGCAAGCGACTCGTCAAGCCAGCGCTCACTGTCTCCTTCGGATGGGCGATCTTCGTCTGGTGGTTCGGCGAGGGCTTCGGTGGCTTGACCTCGAACACGCTCCCCGCGCCGCTGATGGGCGCCCCCGGAGCAGTGATCCTCTACGCGATCATCGGCCTGCTCGTGTGGCCCACAGAGAAGCAGGAGGGCCGCTCACCGACGAGCCTCGGGCCGCTCGGCGACCGCGGCGGACTGTACTTCTGGTCGGGGCTGTGGGTGATCTCGGCTGGCCTGTGGCTCGCCAACGTCAACCGCGCGAAGGAAGCAACGCACGGAATGATCACCGAAATGGCCGAAGCATCACCACACTGGCTCGCCAAAATCCAAGACTCGCTGGCGAAGCACACCGTCGGACACGGCAGCACGATCGCGATCGTCCTCGCGGTCGTCTCGCTCGCGGTTGCGGTCGGGGTATGGACGCCGCTGCGCTGGCCGGCGCTCGCGATAGGGATCGTCCTCTCGCTCGCCTACTGGCTGTATGGGCAGGACCTCGGCGGACCATTCTGGAGCGAAGGCGCGACCGACTTCAACGCAGGTCCACTGTTCGTGCTGCTCGCCTGTGCGCTACTCCCGATCGCACAGCACGCGCGCGCAGTGGCACCGGCAGCCGTCGCCGATCCACGAAGTACCCCGATCGAAACGACAGGAGCGAGCGTGGCCTGAGAACCCGCACGATCGGAGAGGGCCATCCCCCAACACGCTTCTCGGCGAGGCCGTATCCCAGGCGCATCACTGCGCACGGGGGCCTCGCCGAGAAGCAGCGCACGGTCGCAGGGCGCTACGAACCCGCCGGCATCCGGTCACGTGCTCTAGCGGCGAAATGGGTTCCGCTAGTTCCTTGACGTGACTTACCCGACGGACCTCGGGAACCTCCAAGCCGACTCCGGGACTCGAACCCGGGACCCCCACTTTACGAGAGTGGTGCTCTACCAACTGAGCTAAGTCGGCACGCCTGCGTCATTACGAGGGTATGACCCTGGACGCGAGATCGCCCGTCAATACGGCGTTTCAGGCCCGCGACGAGAGTCCGTACCAGCGGCCATACCGCAAGGCAACCAGCCAGCAAGACGAGCGTGAGATCCGTGCTGGACTCGGGGACTCGATGCACCCGTCAATGCTGGCACGGGGAGCGCGCGTAGATGCGCTCATCAAGCGGTGCCGCAGAGCCTAACATCGGGGCGACAGCCTATCCACCACGCGACGACGTGCGTGGCGCGGCGCCAAGTGTCACGCACTTCCCAACCGAGCACGCGAGCAGTCGCTTTCCCTGGGAATACGAAGACTGGAGGCGGACCTACTCCTGGGCGCTAGCCAGCGAGAGCATTTCTCCGCGCCCGGTACTCCCACCAGCGGAACGAGGCTGTGAGGGTGATCCTCTTTGCTGCCTCGATGTTGGCTTCGTAGAGGGCAAGGAGGTCATCGGCAGGACCAAACCTCGGGGGTTCGCCAGACGTTGGCGACGGCTGGCTCGTATCCCGTTCCTTCGAGCGCGCGAGACTCGCGATGCACCCAAAGGCCGATGAGACGACATGGAAGCGGATCGTATTGGTCGAGTTCGCGAGCTTTTCGCTGTGCCGATCCCAGGCAGTCCCGTACGCGTCCCAGTCCGTGATCATCTGGCCCCAGTCCCGACGTGGCCGTAGGTCGTTGACGGCGGCTTGTGCGTCGTGTAGCTGCATATACAGTAGCCGCGCGCCGCTTCGCGCGTCCCGTTTGCGGTCAGCGCGCGCTAGGTATGACTGGACACCGCCGCTGGCGATGCCACCCACCATCACGCCACCGACGCCTATGATCGCGACGAGTGCGGGTTCCTTCACGGCTCGCATCGTACGGCTATGTGGGCATAGGCTGCGCGGATGGCGAAAGCTCGACAGATCGCTCGTATGGAGGACGACGCCGAAACCTCTGTGTCCTTGTACTACCGACGCGTGGTCGGACGCGCCTGGGGCGAGACACGTGCCGCCGTTGGTCGCCACCTTGTTGTCACGGCCGCCGTGCTGGTCGTCACCTACGGGCTGGGCTTCGTCGTCGGAGAACGGCTGAGGGTTGCAACCTTGATTGGGGTCTTCCTTGTCCCGCTAGCGGCGATCGGGGTCGTTGGCCTAACCACGTTCGGAGTCCAGTTGCTCAATGCGCCCGTGCGGCGGGCACGCGAGGCTGCGCAGGATGCCGTCGAGAAGGCCGAAACGCTCGCAGCTCGGGTACCCAACGTGGCCACCGGCCCATTCGTTGAGGCCAACCACGAAGACGCACTACGCGCCATGCTTGGAGGGGATCGCGCAGCGCTTGAACACGAACACCACAGACCGGAGCGTGAACCCCTCGATCGCGAGATGTTTGCCGCACACTTCGGCGACCTAGACGTCAGGCTTGCGGAGTGGAGCGGCGTAGTAGCGCGAAACAGCCTCGCGCCGGTGAAGCTCAGGGATCGATTCCTCCACGAGCTTTTGCAGCTTGAGCTTGAGCTGCCTTACGAGCTGGGCGCGCTTGCTACAGGGCTTACAGCGATCACGAGTAAACGAGCCCTGAGCAAGGCGCTTGCCGACGAGATTCCCCCTGCTCTTGACGGGCCAGATCCGCTATGGGGAAAGGCGTGGACCGATAATCCGGTCCGATACGGGCTTGTCGAAGGAGCAGGCGGGAAGGTTCTTGAGATAACCCTCCTCCACATGGCCGACGATCTATCGGAGGATGGCTTCAACGCCGAGGTTGAGAGTTCGCTGGCGTCGGTACGTTCCCTGCTGATCGACGCCCAGGCGTGGCCCGAGGCGCAGGAGATTCTGTCGGCGCGTGAGCCGTTTCTGGCCTTCCCACGGACGGAGCTTCTGGAGGCCGTAAAGAGAGCGCAGCTCAGACCAAAGATCGTGGTTGCCATAGGGTGCCCCGGATGCGAATGATGCACCGCTGCGCCCCCGCGCTACGATCCGTGGCGCGGCAGGCTCTACCTCGCCCGCGCCGACGTTGCGAGGGTATGCCCCGTTGCGCTGGATCGCACGCCACAAGGGGGGTTTCGGCGGGTGAGTGAAGCTCACCAGCACCCCTACCGCAAGGCGCAGGCGTAGAGCACCACGTCCGGGCGTCAAGTATCACAGTGGTTCGTCCTTGCAGGCCGGACAGCCCGTAGCTTCGGGTATGCGCCCCTGCTCGCGGATATGGATGAGAGCTTCGATCATCGTTTGCTGCTGATCGTGCTCAAAGGCCACCATGCGAGTGTGTGTATCGGCAATGGAAGTCGTCTCCGGCCAGTCTTTAGCCGCCAGCGCCAGCGCTCCCATTCGTGCGATGTTTCGATCTGCGCGAGCTTCGTAGTCCTCGTCTGACTCCCCATCCTCCCGCATGACAACCGACGGGCGTTCGTGAGGGGAAACCATCTCGGAGATGGACGTCCACTTTCCATCGTGCGCGCCCCCGAGCAGCCATGTATAGATCCGACCACTCCAGTCCGCGTTCTTCCAACGCCCCTCGTTCCGGTTCCACTCCACCGCGCGCGCCTCGCTAACCAGGCGCTCATGCAGTGCCGATCGAGCCTTGGCATCGGCCGTCAGTGCGGCGTCGGATTCATCCAGCAAAGCCGCCGTCGTCTTGTAATGAGCATGAAATGCCTCACGCGTCTTGTAGCCGAAGCCGTAGGTGGCGGCCTCACCCGCGCCGGCCGTAGTGAGCAGCTTCTCAGCACTCCGACGCAGCGCTTCTGCGTGAGCTTCCGAAACAAGCTCCCGGTGGGTGGCGCGCTCCGCTGCCCACCCGGCGCCGCCCAATAGGAGCCCAAAGCCACCGACGATGCCGCCATCGCGTAGCCCGCTCGAACTAACGTGATGACCGCTGCCAACGGCAACCGCGAGCGCGCTGAATAGAAGGCCGGCTGCGATCACCAGGCCACCGCCGATGGCCTGGCAGGATCGAGCCTGACGGTTGATTCCCCTGCGATTCGTACGAAGCCAACGGCCGACCGAGCTAGCCATCCGCGCAGCCTATGCCACTCTCCGGGCCACGCCGCGGCGGCCGGCTGTGGAGGACGGGGCGGGCCAGCGGCCGGCAGCGGTGGGGCCATTGCCATCACTGAGACGCCAACCGGCGCTCGGACGAGCGTAAGGCCAGCGGCGGACCGACGCTCGCACCCGAGCCGCACCCGGCGGCCGAGCTGCCAGCGCCCCGGCCCCCGCCGCCGCCGCCTGCCCGAGCGCCCCACGCGAGCTGCCAACGCCCCCGCCCCGCCCCGCCGCCGAGCTGCGCGAACCGCACCCCCGCGCTACGATCCGTGGCGCGGCAGGCTCTACTTTGCCCGCGCCGACGTAGCTCAGTTGGTAGAGCACCACTCTCGTAAAGTGGGGGTCCGGGGTTCGAGTCCCCGCGTCGGCTTCGGTCAACCGCTTAGCTGGCTTAGGCGGCGAGCAACTGAGTTCCGAAGACCGCGCGTCTTGCTTCCTCGCGCTCAACGTCCGCATCGCGCGGCCCGTCACGGCGTAGGTCATCCAGAGCAAAGCTGTAATGACGGTCGATGACGGCCACACTCGTACCGCACTCCTGCGCAATGATCTGCCGATCCTCGCCCGCGCGAATGCGGAGCGAGATCGCGCCACGGCGCAGACTGTACGGGGTCGCCTTCCCGATCGGGTGTCTGTCCTGCTGCTCCCGCTGCACGGATTCCGCGGCGGGCTTGAAGTATCGGCCGCCCCACTTCTTCGCCTGTCCGCCGGTCATGTGCCCGAGAGGATGCCCGTGCCACGTGCCCGACACGTTGCCAGGGAAAATGAAGTCGTCGGGGCCGGTCGGGTATCCCTCCCGCGCGAGCGCTGCTCGCCAGGCTCGAAGGTCCGCAAGCAGCATCCGAGAGTGCGGGACGTTCCGATGCGAGCCGACGGTCTTGCCTTCGTCAAGCTGCTTGTAGGAGAGGACTTCATCAATTTCGGTGTATTCGTCCTGCACAGCCCGCCAGCGCACCGGCCATACCTCCTGATTGCGGCAACCGAGCTGAGCCTGCATCGAAACATAGGTGGCGTTGCGGAGCGCCAGGAGAGATTGCCCGCTCGCGGCGGCGAGCATGTTCGCGCGCACCAGCTCGACGGCAACGGGCGAAAGCGCCCAACTCGCTAGATCATCCTGCTTGCGGCCAGACCCGGCACCGATGCCTCGGACTCTGCGCGACGAGCGGCGCTGCGTGCGTCGGCGATCAAGCCGCTTGCAGCCGTTGGCTTCCAATGGAAAGTCGTCCCTCTCGACGGCCCACGAGAGCGCCGACGAGAGCACAGACCACGCGCGCTTCTCCGTGGCCTCTCCAACCCCGGCCGCTCGCATCCCGTCTAGCCACCTGCGGATCGGGCCGGGTGTCTCGAAATCCTTGGCCGGCATTCCGCCGATCGCATACGGCGCGGCTCCCACGGGCTTGCCGCGCTTGTCGCGGATCACTCCGAGAATGTGTCTGCTTGCTACGGATCGAAAGCTGTGGAACGTAGCTTCTGCCAGGCCGCCGGGAAGCTCCGGGTCAGCATCGAGCGCGAACCAAGAGACAAGTAGCCCCTCAAGCGTCAACTCGTGCGGGGATGGATCGACACCTTCCAAAAACTCGCCGAGTCGATTCTCCCTCTCCGCTTCTTCGTACCGGGTCACCCACCGATCTCGGCCTTTCGTAGTGGTGAACGACCTAGACCGTTCCCTGCCGTTGTGATCGCGGAATCCAATGATGTATCGCAGCTCATTGGCGGCTGTTCGCCTCGGCTGCTTGTTCCACGGACGCTTCATATCGACTGCCCTACCTTCATGCTCGGTGTGCCCTGATGCGCGTGACGCTGAGTGGATCGGCCGCCCCGCTCACCGCCTTGGGCGCAGCTCTCGCCCGCGATGGGCCGCGACGCAAAGGCGCCCCGACTGCCGGCTCCGCAAGAAAGAACGCGATGACCTCGTGACGCAACAGCCGAATGCTTCGGCCACCGGGCGACCTGTACGCCGCTAGACCGCCCGACGCATACGCCCTCCTGAGAGTCCGCAGCGAGCAGCGCGCCAGCGTCGCCGCTTCCGCCGGGGTAAGTAGTTCCTCGGCGGCCGTTGGAATGTGGTTGTTCACAAGCGCGTCGGTCAAGTGATCCTCTTGCGAGGAAAGCCGACCTAGCACCGTCGCACGCAAGCGAATCGGAGCTGGCGCGACGCGCTTCTTGCGCCCTTCGGCGCGCGCCTTCCAGTCTCGTCGTTGGGGCGATATGCCTGCCCGGCTGCCGGCACTCCACAGGCACCGGGACGCTAACCTGTCCTTGCATGGGAAGACCTCAATTCTTCTCGTGCTGCCCCGGCGGTGTGTCTGCACCGCCGGGGCGCTAGATGTTGTACCGAATTGTACTCCTAGAGCGGACGGACTCCAAGCACGTCGCCAAGCTCCTGAGTTTCACATACGACCTCGCTCAGACTTACGGTGCGGCCATGCCACGATCCGGCACCCCAGTGAAACCCGGCAGCCTTGAGCGCGTTAATTATTTCACCCTCGGGCTTCTCAGCGAACGTGATCGTGCAGTAGTCGCCTATCACCTGCACGGCCGCCCCACCGTTGTCCTTGGCGTCGGCTGTCCGCTTCGCGCTTAGTTCAATGTCGGCGATGCGCTCCTTGTCCTTGCGGATCGAGGCGCCCAGGTTCGTTAGGGCGTAGTTCGGGAAGCCGCCGCCCTTGCTGAGCTGGTAAGCGGCAACGCGGCGTGTGCCGGCCAGCTCGTCGCGCTCGCGCTCCGTCAGGAGTGAGAGATTGGGCGTGCCCTTGCGGCAGGAGGCGTTAAATGCCTTGATCCGGTCCCGTCGCGCTTCGCGCTCGGCGATGCGCTCCCGTAGTCGCTCGATGGCGTCCTCATCGTCGGAGAACACAGACGTATCGAGCTGACGGGCGATCCCTTGCGCTCGGTTGGCGTGGTGCTCGGCCATCCGTGCGTCAGTCACGCCGCGGCCCATCGTCGCGTCGATCCGGGCTCGGTAGTTGCGGTCGCGTCTCTCGCTGTGATGCCCGGCGATGATCGGCTGACCGAACGGGATCGCGTCGGCCATCGTGTGCGCCTGGTCGAACGTAGCGCGTGCCGATGCGTCGCGTTTCTCGGCCCATTCTGTCCGCTTGTCCAACCTGCGCTCCATGCGTTCGCGGCGGGTCATTTCTGCACCCCCGCCGCCACCTCGATCGCCTGCGCTGCGTCGTCCTCGGACGTGTGCTGTGACAACTGCTCGCCGAGCCGGTCGAGTGCAAACCACGTCATGCCACGACGGCGCACAATGCCGATGACGACCGGGGCGCCATCGCTGCCCGTCGTAGAAACCTTTACGTCCGGCGCCTCGATCCGATCGTGAACCTTCGCGGCCATGCCCGGCGTGCCGCCGAGTCGAGCCACCGCTTCGCAGAAACGAGAATCCCCGCTCGCGTAGCTGCCGCCAAACATCCACCAGCCGGGGGCCGGTGTCCACTCGCCAGCGTCGTCCGTGACGGCCGGGACAAGGACTGGATTCGGCCCCCTGCCCGGTCCCTCGATCAGCATGACCGCCGGCCGTTCGTCACGGGGGCCGAACGGTCCTCCGATGTTGACGACGGTCAGGGCCTGGTGATGGGCAGTCAGGCCACCGCGCGAGTAGTCACCCTGGCAGTTACGGAACACTGAGACGATCAAACCTTGCCCTGCCTGTCCAACTTGGCAATTCATAGTTTCCTCCAGAGGGTCGTGGGCTCTCCTGAGCCATTTGGGCGGATGCCCAAACATGAGTGCTGCCGTAAGCAGGGCGGGGAGGAGCTGTCAAGCAATTTCACGAGTATCTGTAGTGCCCCGCCGTAGGCGGGGACTTGAAATTGCTTTACAGCGGGGGAGCGCCCTGCTAGTGACTCTCCCGGCGAACCGTCGCCGGCTAACTTCCACGAGCGCCGGTCGCGCTGCGAGTGCCGAAGGAACGGGCAAAGCAACGGGCCGCGTGCTCGCCCCTGTTGGGGCGGGCCCGCGGCCCGGCAAGAGCGCCTACACTGCCGTCGGTGCGGCCTCCATCGAGCCTGCGTCGTGTTCGTCTCGCGGCGGGGCGTCCAAGAACTCGACCTCGATAGCGACGATCTTTATGCCTCGACGCTTAGAGCCGTCGGGGCCGTCCTACGACGTAGGTTCGAGACGTGCGAGGACGCCTACCAGGCGTCCCTTGCGTAGATGCTTCGCGCAGGTTTCGGCGCGCGGTCCCCATACCGTCACGTCGAAGAAGTCGGCCGTCGGGTCGGAGTCCGACTTTGCCGTCTTGCGGACGGCAAGACCGAGCGTGAGGACCGGGCGGTCGCCTGAGCTGGTCGAAGCTGTGCGCAGCTCGGGATCACGGGTAACTCTGCCAACGAGAGTCGCGGAGTTAGTGGGAGTAGGAAATGCCATGTTGTTCGGCTCCTGTGTGTTGAGTGGTTGGTGCGACTGACGAGTCCCGATCCGGCCGGCGACCGCCACGCGGAACTGAGCCCGTAGGGCGAAGGGAACCCTCCTGCGGGGTTGCAGCGGCAAGGCGGCGCCGGCCAAAATCGGGAGTGAGGACGAGGCGCCCCAACCACGCACCAGCCAGGACGAGCCGACAACCCGGCATTCAGCACGCCGGATAGGTGAATCGACTCGCGGGAGCGTGGTGTGTAGAGAAGGCGCCATATCCCAGGTCCGCCAGGCGGGCGACAAAGCCCCGCCGGGCGACACTCCTAAGCCGGGCTAACCGAGACTCAGGCAAACGAGCTGCGCGAGCGCCGCGCGCGAGCTGGACGCGCGGCCGGCCACCGCCGAGCTGCGCGGGCACCACGCGCGACCGCGAGCCCGCAGGGCGAGCGCCGGCCACCGCCGAGCTGCACGAGAGTCCCGCCGCCGACGAACTGCGCCGCGAGGCAGTGCCCGGCCGCTGCGTGGGCTATCGCCTGCGAGGCTCCCGTCGGGAGCGACGCTCCCCTCCACGGTGAGTGGATCGCCTAACCAAGCGACCCCACAAGCATGAAGGACGTACCACCAACACGCACCCCTATCGCTGCCGTTCAAGGCGCCTCAAGACAACGCACGCCTTTCACCATCGTCCGCTTGAGCGGAGCCCGAGCCCGTTCCGTCATCCGTCCCTACACCAACCCAACCCAATCCCCAAGACCCCCACACCTACCCAATCCCACAATCCTGCTGCGGCTCCTTCCATCAGTGGTCCTCGACTGTTCGTCTCGACCCCTACCACCTGCTGCCCGCTCGCTCCCGCCCACCGCTCTGCACATGGCCCGAGCCCCAATACATCTGTGATGTGTTGGGTCGAGGAAGGGGGTCTCCGGGTTGGAACGAAGTGGAAAGGCGGAGACCCCCTTCCTCGACAGGTGCAGAGCCCCCAAACTGCGGGAGCGAGCGGGCAGCAGGTGTTCGGTTGGGTGTTCGGCTTATAGCCGAACACCCAACCGAACAAGGCCCACGGGATAACCGAGCCGTCGCGGATCGACGGAGAGCGAGGCGAATGTGCCCTAGACGTGCCTTGGCGTCACGCGACGGTGGCGCGTCGGTATCAGCGCCGTGCCGTCTGCGCGGTCTGCCTCGAATCGCCGCTGCGCCGGCTGTATATCTGCACTTCGACAACTCAAATAGCCGCGGACCTCGGACGGGCGGCTACCCGCCCGAGGCCCCTGCACAAGAAGGAGAGACCCCTTCCCATGCACAAGCAACGTATCTCAGAGGGATTGGAAGAACCTACGCGCCTCGATCGCGTGGTGCTCGTTGACCACCTACTCGTTCACAAGCGACCGCTGGCGGAATACGAGATCGCCTGCGAGATCAGCGTCCCCGGCGACGTATCCGTGGCCCTCAAACGCCTCCGCGCAGCGAGACTCGTCCACCGCTGGAACGACCTCGTGACGCCCTCGCTTGCGGCCGTGCGCTTCCTCGAAGTCATGCAGCCGGCAGATGTGGACTTGGCGCTGATCGAGGGCCGCCGCGATCAGAGCGTCCTCGAGACGCTGCTGAGCGAGGACGGGGCGCCTCTTTCGGAACCGACGCTTAGCGCGGACGAGGAAGCCGCCGTCGAAGCCCTTGAACGCCTCGCAGCGGCCGGGCTAGCCGATCGGCGAGGCGGTCTTGTGGTCGCCTCTGAACCGGCGCGGCGCTTTGCGCAGCTCTTGACGCTCTGACTCCGCGAGAGAGCCATGCGTTTCTCCGAGCTTGCTCTAAGCCCGTCCGCTCGCGCGTGCCTTGAGGCTGCCGATATCCACGACGTTGAACAGCTCGCACGGCAACCGCTCCCTGAGCTGATCGAGCGGCCAGAGTTCCGCAACGGGGTGGAGCTGTTCGAGCTTGTCTGCGAGTTGCACCGTCATGGTCTGACGCCGTTCTCTAGGCGCGGCCGACACCTCCAGACGGCGAGGGAGCGCGAGATATTGCGCCTGCGAATCGTCAAGGGGATGACGTTGGACGAGCTGGCGGCAATCTTCGACCTCCATCGAGAGCGGATACGACAGCTCTTGCGCCTGCACTTCCGCTTTGTAGGCGCACCGCCCGCCGCGCGTGCCCGTCGGGAGCAACGGCGGATGCTCGGGCGCGACGAAACGATGCGAGCGAATACGCTGCGAGAACGTCATCTGGTGTACTTGGGGGCACGTCTCGTCATCCAGCGCCGATACGCAACGCCGCTGAACATCGAGGTAGTCGCCAAGGCGGTTGCGACTTCTCCACGCCAGCTACAGCGTGCCTACGCTGAGTTTGGGGAGGGCTCGTTTCACGATGACGTGACGGCTTGTCGGATGACCGCTGCCGCGGTCTTGCTCTCCCACGACACGGCGCCGATTCCAGACGTGGCGCGGCGGGTGGGCTACCGAGCGCCGGCTCACTTCGCTGGCATGTTCCGCCGCCGCTACGGGGTATCGCCCTCCACCTTTCGAGCCGAAGTGCGCCGTGGGGAGCGCAGCGAGATACACGGGGGCGACAGCGATGCCTTCTAGAAAGTCGGCAGCTTGTCAGGCGCTCGGTTTAGCGATTCGCGAGGCTCGGCGTGAGCGCGAAGTAGGCCAGGAAGCATTCGCCAGACATGCCGGCCTCGATCGCTCCTACGTCGGCGCGGTCGAGCGCGGCGAGTTCAACGTCACGCTGGACACGATGCTCAAGCTGGCGGCCGGGCTGCACATGAAGCCAAGCCGTCTACTACGGCGAGCGGGGTTCTGAGAGGCACGACACGCGTGCCCCTCGGCCCCTCAAGCGAGACGGTAGCCGACGTGACGCCTTACGTTCACGAGCCCGTCACCGCCGGCCTGCGCGAGCTTGCATCGAAGCCGGGAAGCGTGCGAGTCCACTGTTCGTGTCGTTAGGCCGGACGGGGAGCGCCACACTTCCCTCAGCAGCTCGTCCCTCGTGTAGTAGTGCAAGGGCTGTTGCGCAAGATGCACGAGCAGCGCGTACTCAAGGTTGCGCAAGGAGGGCACAGGCGTGCCGTCGATCGTGACGTCGAAGGCGAAGGTGTCGATGCGAAGGCCCTCGTACTCGATGATCTGCGTCTCGGAGGCGTCTCGGCGCAGGAGCGCTCGAACGCGGGCCAGCAGCTCGGCATAAGCGAAAGGGGCACGGAGCACGTCATCGGCGCCGGCCTCGAAGGCTCGAAGCACGTCGGCTAGCTGGGCTTGGCGACTGCCAGCGGCGGCGCCCGACATCCAAAGCGCCGGCAAGCTCGTCCGCGTGCTGAGTCGGCGGAGCGCATCGAGCGCTGCCGCCCGGCTCGGCGTGCTTCCGAAAATGACTAGATCGGCGGGCTGATCGAGGATCGCCGAAGGGTCGGTCGCGCGATGTACCTCGTAGCCGTCCAGGGACAGCTCGGCGGCGAGCCCGTCTAGGTGGTCCTCGCCGTAGAGGACGAGCATTCGGGCCTGTCTCATGGTCGAGGTCGGCATGGCGTCGTCGCCATCTTGCCAAGACCCCTAGACAATTTCAAGTCCCCTAGACATTTCTTGGCGCGAAACCGCTCTTTATGGGCGATCAACGTGCCCGCGCGGGCCGAGCTTAGGCTGCGCGCGATGCGACGGCCCCGGCACCTGCACTCCCATGAGTCGGGCCGGCGGCCGAGTCCTATTGGGGCGCGGGGGTCATGCTCGGGGCCGTCCGCGCCGTTTGGGCGTGCCGCCTTGGCCGGCTATCTGACCGACCCGTGACCGGCTCAGGCCAATCGCTTCCGAGATTGCTTGGTAGCTCCAACCTTCGTCGGCTGCGCGCCGCACGAGGGCATTCCGCGCGGCTCGGGCATCCTCGTGGCGCTTGGAGGCACGTTTGTAGGCGGCCTCGGCATCGTGCAGCTTCTTCGCGGTTATGGGCGGCTCGACAGACACTTCGCGTCGGAATCTACTTGACGACGTGGGGTACCGCGCGCCGCCTGACACGTCCACGGCACCGGATCGCTACCGTTGTGTGTCAGCCTTGAACGCGGCGATCTACTCAGTCTGCGTCCGCAAACAGCGACGGAAGGCGGTACTCGACGGTGCGCGGGATGCAGCGCGGCTCCTCTCGACACTCGGGAGGCAAGCTCGGGGTTCGCAGCATCGTCCAATCGTCATCGAGTATGCGGTCGCGGCTCGTAAAGACCGTCCGCTGACGGGCCGGGTGCGTGCCCTCCCGCGGGCCGGCGTGCTCCCGGCCATACCATGCGGTGAAGGTCTGATCGGCGGTTTCGACGAGCCGGCGCAATGGTCGCTCGCGTGCCGTCAGGAAAAGAACGGATGGCGGCGTAGCGTGGGCCGAGAAGCGCCCATGAGTCCATCCATCGAGCAACCAACGGTCGTATCGCCGGAAGCGGTCGATTTGCTTGTGGGGACGTTCTGTGCGGTCATACTCGACCAGCACGGCCCAATTCCCGGCGTCCGTTTCGGCCGTCAAGGTGGCATCAGGCTCCAAGTAGCCTCGCCGGCTGCTTTCGAGATGGAGCTTCACGGCTGGCGAGGCAGGAGAACCGGGGGGAGCTAGGTCGTCAGGGTCGATCCGTGCGCTGTTCGGTCCCTGCCACAGAAACGGCATACGGTCGATGAGGGGTCCGTGCTCCGTCGGCCGCACGTCATGGGCGATGCGCAGAACGAGCGCCGCGAGCTGTAGATCGTGTTCCGTGTAGCTGATGCTGCTGAGCGCAGTCGGGGTGTATCGGCGGTCAGGCTCAATTACGCCGTGCTGCACCAACGCCGACCAGCCGGAAGCGGTTACTCGGTAGTTCCACTCAGCGCTGCCAATCGCGCGCACCGGACGGAAGCGGTCGAAATAGCCGGCGTCGTGAAGGCGGGTAAGTCGTCGTTGTCCTGCCCGCTCGCCCGATTGACCCCAACCGAGCGCCAAGAGCTGACTAGCCGAAAGGAAGTTCACATCGAGAGTGACAGCCAAGAGGCGGAGATCGCGTGGCGTCAAGGCGAGAGCGGGCGGGTGCGCTCGGTGGCCCCACTGAACCGTCCCGGCGCTGAGACCATCGCCCGCGGCCATCATGCGACGTGCGACGCTCACCTTACGCCGCCGCCTGAGCGAGCCGGACTGGCTCGTCGGAAAGCTCGACCGTCAGCTCGCGCTCGCCGTTCGCCTTGTCGGCGACGCGAGGGGTCCAGCGGGACGGTTCGGCGTCCCCGACAACCCATGTCAATACCTCCGCCCGATATATGCCGGGGACCATCCAGCCGGGCGCACCGGGGCTTGTCGGAACTTGCATGGTGTAGCGGCGCCGCGTGTCGTCGCTCGGGTTCGCAACGTAGGCGATCGGTTCGCCGTGGACGGGAGTCAAGATGACGGCCACGCGCGCGATCTGATCCACCGGAGGGCAATCCGGCCATGCCGGTAGGTCAACGTGAACCGTGCGATAGCGGGCCTGGATTGGGGCCTTCACCGAATGGACAAACGGGGTCTGGATATAGCGTCCATGATCGTGAGGATGATCGCCGCGGCGCTGCTGCTCGCGTTCGTGGTATTGGCGGGCCTCGATCGCGGCGGGTTCGTCAACTAGCGACTCCATCGGCATCGTTTCGGCCGTGGCGGCCGGCTGTGGGACGCCCTGAGCGAACCAAAGATTTACGGCGCGGTAGTCCGGCTGCTGCACGATATCCATTGGATCAATACGGATGCGGCGTTGGTCCTCTACGTCGCCTTTGATGTTGTCTTGGAACACTTCCATCGCAAGTGCCGCCGCGGCGCGGGCGTCGTGAAAGTCGCGCTGGCGGAAGATCGACACGTTTTGCAGAAGGCTTCGGACCCCGGCCTTCACCCTTTCGTCGGTAATCTGCGCCGTGTATTGGAACGCCGCGGCAACCTCGATCCCCCCCGAACGCCCCTCCGCGAGCAATGTGGCGAACGACGGGATAAAGACATTGTGCGCCTCGTCAATAACGAGCGCGGCCTGGACGCGCTCGTGAGCGTCGAGGCGCTGAATCTGATGTAGTGTGCGCTGCATCAAGAGAATCAGCATCGAGCAAAAGAGGTTGGCGTTGTCCTCGCCAATCGCGCCCTTACTTCCGTTCACGATCAGGATGTGCCGGTGCCGGATAATTTCCTCAAGGTCGAGCTGGATGGGATGTGTCATCAAGAGATTGAGGCTTGGCGACGTAAGAAAGCGCGCGATCTTGTTGGACGGCGCGGAAATTGCCTCAGTGACAAATCGGGGGTTCTCCTTGACCATGCGCGGGAACGTGTGCTCCCAGTATTCGCGAACAAAGTCGATCTCATGGTGGTAGCGAAGCTCGCGAGTGATCCACTCCCTGTAGCTGTTGTCGAACGGGTCGAGCATGGCCCAAACGTGCTGTAGCGCTGGCACCGTCTCAACGATCGTGACTGCCTGGATTGCCGCGCGTAGGAAAAGGTCGGAACGCGACCCGACGGAGGACTCGCCGGCAAGCTCGCGGATCACCGATATGAATATGTCGGCGCGGATCTCGGGGGATAGATGGCCGGCGGTCAGGATGTTGAGTCCGTAACGGGGAGCGCCAAGGTCGAGATAGTGGAGCGTCCGGCGCGTCGGCACCAAGCCGAGACAGAGGCGCGCGAAATCCTCCTTTGGATCAATGACGATCAGTGCCCGACTATCGTCGTCGCCTACTGCCTTAACGTGCGGCGCGAGCGCGGCGGTCTTGCCGGCCCCTGCGGTGCCGAGTAGCATCCAACCCTTGCGCCGATCCTGGGGGTGAATCCCGACAGGGCCGTGCTCATCGCGCATGAGCGCATGTGCAGGATCGCGGCTAATCGCGCTCGTCGCGGCTATCTCGCGCGCGGAGATGCGCTCTAGCGGGACGCCCTTGAGCCGCAACGTCGGCAGGTGCCACAGAGAGGCGACCTCGGCGCTGGACACGGCGCCGCTCCACAGGGCAGGGTAAAAGGGAGGCAGTCCACGCGCTGAGCGCCAGGCGTAGAGCCTGCGGCGCGCGCGCATCGTGCGCGCCCGCAGATAGTTCTCTCCGCGAGCCTCCTGCATGACGCCTGCAAGCTGCCGGGCGTATGGCTCGTGTCCGCGCTGGACGAGCAGTCGAAGGTCAAACCACCACCACGCGCGCCCCACGCCCTCGACGGCACCGCGAAGGTGCTTTTGGGCCACAACGCTGTCAACGCCCGGCTCCGTAGGGCCAAATGCCCCGTCTGCCATAAATCGCCTCTCGCGGCGCCGCAGCGCGTGCCCGGCGTATCGCTCAAGGACGGTTGGTGCCGGTGTGAGAAGCAGCTCAAGAGTGCAGGGCTCGGAAAGGCCGTGCATAACTGACACTATGCTCTCGGTAAGTGAATGCTCGTAATCCTTGGTCGTTGCGAGCGCCCACATCCAGCGTCGCGCCTTCTTCACGCGGACGACCTCGACGGGAACACCTGATGCTCGCTCGCCGCGCAAGCGCGCCCTGAGCGCGGCCAACGGCGACGCCACGTTAGCGATGCGGAGCGGGTCGGCATGGTCGAGGGTCACGGGAATAAGTCGGGTGTCAGGGTAGGTTGCGCGGAGCCGCGCAGCGATGGCCGCGTGATAGATCGGTTCCGTTTGGACAAGAAACCTCACCGATTGGAAGCCGCCGCCCTCGCTGACAATCTTGAGTGCGAGCGAAGGGGGGCCAGTGAGGGGCCGGCGCACTATCGACGGCCTGAGCGCACCCGCGATTCCATCAAAGACCTTGCTGACCTCGTATGGTGATGCTTGGTCATCGCGGCCCAATCGTAGTTCCGAGCACACCACGCGACCGGACAACGACCGCTGCCGGCGCGCTCGCAGCCGACTCGCAGTAAGTGCCACGCAGACGACGCAGAGCCCGGCCACGATATATGCGAGCGCGTGCAGGGTGAACAACAGCGCGTCGGCGCACTGAGCAAGGACCGCGCCTCCCGACCTCGAAGTAACGGCCGAGCCCGCGGCGTGGCGCACGGGGCCCGGCGCTGCACTTCTCAGCCACAGCAAGAGCCCGGCGAAGCCGCCGACGATGAGCATGAGGGGGCCGACGTATCGTTTACCGAAATACGACATGGCGCTTCACGCCTGCGGCACTGAGTAGGTCTCGATGAGCGCCGCGCAGCATAGGAGCGTCGCTGACACCAGGCCGAGCAGGACCAGCTCACACGGATCGCCCTTGCCCGCTCGCGCCCGGCGCCAGGCCGCCAGGCCAACGGCGAGCCCCGCCCACTCAATCGGCCACTGAGGGAGGTAACGAAGCAGGCCAAATCCGTAGGCGCCAAGCGCAAGGCCGCCGAGCGCCACGTTAACCGCGAGCGTCGCGGAGACCAACACATCCCCCACGAGAATCGAACACCAACGAGTCGTCAACCTGAGCGCCGCCAAGAGAATAGGAATCGCGGCCTCGCGCATGTTATTCGAGGCGATAAAGACGGCCATACCCAGGTTCCCAGGTGAGGCAGGCGCGATGCGGTAAGCCAACAAATGCCGCAGCTCGCCGGCGACCGGGATGGCTAGGCCGGCGGCCAGGGCCGTGCCTACCCACAGCAGACCATAACTGTGACAAATCGTTGTCCGCAGGCGCCAGCGGGTCGCCCCGGCGCCTCTCCACTCCCGCTCCGCGTCTGTTAGCCGTCGATCGCAGGTTGCCATTGGGTGATCCTCCATCCACTTGTTGTGCGCTTGGTACGCGCGAGGTAAACCTGATAGGCCGCCTGCGGCTGACCGCCGTCGGGCGCCGCTTCCTCGTATGTAACGACCACTGTGAGACCGGACGCAGCAGCTATCGTCCCGACGTAACGTCCCCGGCTGTACGCGCCGCTGACCTCGATTAGTCGGGTCGCGGCGGTGCGCTCTGCTTCTTGGCGCAGCTCGGCGGCAAGGCCACCGGCAGCAAGCATCAGGAGTGCGCGTCGCTCGGTGGCGAGGGTTGCGTAAGTCCAATTGACCCATGCAGCCGCAAAGCGTGCAATGACGGCGGCCTGCGTGTCCGACGTTGCCGGCGTTGGCATCGCAACCGCAGGCGGGCGACTCGTGGGCTCGGATACGGTCTGCGAGTAAGGATCACGGAGACCACAACCCGCCAGGGCAAGCGCCAGGAGGGCGACGAGCAATGCAGCACGCGTTCTCATAGTCCCGCCAGGTGCCGAGGGGCGAAGCCGACCGTCGTCTGCGGCGCCCAACCGGGGCCACCGTAAGGATTCGCGTCGCTGGTCCCCCAATCGCGTCCCTCGATGGTGACGAACACATGCACTTCGTTCGCCCAAACAGTGAAGGCGCTGCTCGGCCCCGGCGCGCCAAACGACATAAAGCCGGTGGAGTCCAGCGTCGGCGTGTTGACGCCTGACTGCTGTAGGAGCATCGAGACGGCGCTCGAACAGTCGAGCCCGTCATACGCTCCCCCGGAGATAAAGTGATTCGCGGCGTCGTGGCAGTATTCGCCGTGAGTAGGCCGAGCGGGGGTAACGTGACCGCCCCCATAGCAATATGGAATGCGCGCTCCCGCAATCTCATTTGCCACGGCGACAATGCGACCGAGCAGCGGCCCCGACGGAGGCTGCGCGAGCGTGCCCGCGGTGGTCACGTTCGCTGCTTCGAGTTCCTGAGCCAGCGCGAACACTTCCCGCGCGGAGGGAATCGACGCTGGCGGCGTTCCCTTGTACCGGATGAGGGCGTTCAAGGTCCGCTGGTCGAGTCCGCGGTCGGCGCCGAGTTGGTGAAGGTACTCGGCTGCTGCCGCGATAGCGTCGAAGTCATCCGTAATGCAGCCGTGTGGCGCGCAGATGTGCGGATACGTTGCCGGTCGATCGGCCGCGATCACGCGATATCCGTTGCTGTAGGCCCGCCACGTTTCCGGTAGGAACTGCATCGGCCCGATCGCACCGGCCGCGTTCGGGGTGAACGCCGAGGGATCGAGGCCGTAGTCACTCTCCGTCTTATGAAGTGCCGCGAGAACAAACGGGTTTACGTCATAGGCGTTCGCGGCGTCCTCATACATCGGCGCATAGACCGCAGGTATGCCGTCCGCGGTGCCGACAGCGGTTGCTGGCCCCGATCCCGAGACGGTCGTCACGACGGCGATGAGAACTACGATCGGGAGTGCGACGAGCGCTGCGCCGATCGCGGCGAGCCAGGCCGCCCATTTGCGAGCACGTGGGTCAGTAAGGATGACTCTGGCGGCTACGGCTGGCGCGCTCATGCAGCGTTCACCTGCTGGCTGTGCCATTCCGGGTCCGCGAGCAAGCGCAGCGCTCGCCACGGGTCATCGCGCGCATCGCGTAGAGCTTGCCGCCGGATAGGCTCGTCAAACTCAGGCTCGTGTGTGCAAATCCAATACTCCACGTCGGAGTAGCGCGACGTAATAGTGCCTCGACCTCTCGGCCCGTTGTCAAAGTACGCGGTCGAGTAGTCACGCTTTACGGTCTTGAGTTGCCCGATGGCCTGGACCTCATCGGCCGTGAGACCAAGCTCGCCTCTCATAAACTCGATTTGGCGAGGCGCTTGGTGAAACGTCAGCTTGCGTGCCGAGTTGTCGATGAATGCTCTGCCCCACGCATTGTTAAAGTCGGACAACTGCTGGCTGACCCCGATGAGTGCCAAGTTCTCGTGGCGGGAACGGCGCGGCAGCTCGTTCACCCATCTGGCAGTCGCCTCGTGTTCGAGCAGCTTCCAGACCTCCTCTAGCGTGAGGTAATAGCGTGGCGCTCGCCGCCCCACTTGGCCCCGACCGTCGAGTTCAAGGTGTCGTTGCACATTTCGAGCGACCCGCTCGGCGACGTGCTCGACAATCTCGAACATGGCAGCGCCAGCGAAGTGAGCCGGAATGCGCCGCGTGTCAAACACGACTAGGGGAGCGTCGGCCGGGACGCTCGTCGCCTTATCCGCCAAATAGGCGTAGGGACCGTCGCCACAGAAGTTGTGAAGGCGGGCCGCGAGATCCCGAAGCGCATCGGCCATCTGCCCTGCCCCAACTTCGGCGTCCGCGGCGGCCCGTGCGGTCAAGGTTTCCTGCAATAGCAGCTCGCGGGGGCGCTCGCGGGTAGCGACGCAACGCTCGTACACTTCTCGAATTGCCCGACCGAGTAGATTCTCCTCAAGCGCTGTGAGTCCGTACTCGTCCCGCCGCCCTGTACCGATGAGCGTCGCGTGCAACGCGATCAGGTAGTCAATCTTTTCGCTCCCGAGCGACGCAGCGTCCGGCGTATCCCACGGGCAGATAGCGTCTGCGCCGGCACCGAGACTCACGTTTGCGGCACCAGGGATTAGTGAGGCTAGAAACTCGTAATGGCCGCCGCGCTCGATCACGGCGCCGTGATCCCCACGCGCCAGGCCGCTGCAATAGAGTTTGTTGGCGATCATGGTCTTGCCATAGCCGCTCTCGCCGGTTATCACGAGCATGTGATTACTGTGGGCCGGGTCGAAAAGATCGAGCCGCTCAAGCGTCCGGCCGACTGACGAGTATCCGATTGGGATGCCGGTTGGTGAACCGCAGCGCGTGCCGACCAAAGGAGTCGTGTCACCGACGTTGACTGACACGTACTTGCGCGTGCGCGCGGCCACGTCCACGCCAAGGGGAAGGGTTGAGGACTGCACGTCGCGCTGCGCCGCTATGCCTGGATGCAGGTGTGCCTCGTTGGCCGACGCGAGTTCGCGCCCGATCGTGTCGAGGATTTCGCCCACGGCGTCAGCGTCGCCATTGGGTTCGCGCACCGAGAGATAACAACCGAGCCGGTAAACACCCGCTCCGGTCAGCGCAAGCTCGGCGTTTAGCTCTGCCGCCTCGGCCTCTTGCGCCTGCTGGTCAGGATCGAGCGGGCGGCCCTTCATCTCTGTGCCACGGTTGTTTCCGAAAATCCGTCGATAGCGGCGCTTGTGAAACAAGCGCTCGCGGGTGCGATCCGTGGCGTGCAGGTGAACGGCCACAGTGAACGGGCAATGACCGGACATTAGGTACAGGAGCCATCCGAGCCAGGTCTGCTCGGGGAGCGAGCCGACGTAACGGGTCTGCTCGACGTGCGTACCGATCCTCATGCACGAGCGGTCGGTCAAGTCGATGCGATCGGGACACAGCGCGCGGCGAAGCTGCGCGGCGTGTGCGGCAGCGTGTGGGGCCGATGTAAGGGAACCAAGCGAATCGGGGAGGGCGAGCCGCAAGCCAGGTAGCTCGCCTCTGTCGGCCTGTCCAGGGGCGAACCGCGCCCAAAGTAGGTGCGCAGCCTCGTCACCATTCAAAAGACGCGCTGTGAGTCCGATACTCTCAAGGTCGGTGCGAACGCCCTCAGCGTGGCGGTCAATCTCCCGCGTCGCCCGATCGAACGCAGCGGGCGAGAGAGTGAGTGGCCCCGTCCTCGAGAACGCTTTGACGCCGCCACGGCGGTCGCGCGCGGGCATCCACGGAACAACGACGAAATACCGTAGATCGAGCGCTGCAAGTGCCTCGCTCTGAGTCCGTAGTGAATGCTCTTGCGCGACGCCCAACCGCTCGATTGCAACGCCCAAGCTTTCCCATCCGTTCGCGCGAGCCGCGAGCGCCGCGGATTCGCAGGCGTCGCGCTCGGCCGAGAGAATCTTGTTGATCGGCAGTGGTGTGGCCTGCGCTAGTAGCTCAAGGCTTTGGCGCTCATCGGGCAGCCGGGCGGCGATGGAAGTGAAGGCACGCGAGATTGCATCGGCGCCGTCCGCGTCGTGGATGAGAGGGTTAACGGGAGAGACCTCTATCCATCTGACAAGCGCGCCGGACGACAGGACGCCAAGCCCGTCCACACTTAGAGCCTCTAGTGGCAGTAGGTCGCCGGCTGATGGCCGGGGGCGGTCGGCGCGGGCTGTTCGTCGCCAGCGGGGACGGAGCGTGCGCCTGGGCGGGATCGAGACCATGAATCCGCGCGCACGGATGTACTCGACCTCGCGCGCAGGCGGCAGCTCGCGCGGCGCCAGAATCCAACGCGCGTGATCCAGCAGGAGCCGGCCGAAACTGACCGTCGCGCCCGTGGTGAAGTAGCTAACCGCGACGGGGCCGGTCAGGAGGACCGTACCGAACCATAGGGCGATCGGCGTGGGCGGGTGAAGGAAATTGATTACTGCGACCGCTATCGCCGCGCAGGCCACGATCAGCAGCCATTGTCGCCACGTCAAGCCGAGATACGGAACTGGCGTGTCAACGTGACGATAGGTGCGGTGACTCACGGCTTCCGACGCTTCCGCGGGCGAGGGTTGGGCCGGGGCGTGGCTGGCTGACGGTGGGTCGGTCTTGCTGGCTGACTTGGCGTCGCTCGTGCGGGCCGCCGGGGCGCTGTACCGGAATCGCCCTGTGCGCGAGGATGCGCGGGCGCGCTTGCCTGGGCTCTTGCGCTCGTGCGGGCGCCGCCGCGCGAATCCCGAGGCTGCGTCGGCCGCGCCTGCGCCGGTTGGGACGCGGGGGCCACGGGGGGGCGTTTTGCCGAGCGTCGCTCGGTGCCGGGACCGGGACTGCCAGCTTGGGACGAGCTCGCCGCGCGCGCGGGGGCGTCGCCTGCGTTCTGCGATCCCTTCGCGCCACCACTAGCCGGGGCGGGAGCCTGGTTGCGCCGCGCTCGGCTGGGACCGGAGCGTGACGGGCGCGGGGCGTCGCCATTGCCTGATCCCGCCGATGCAGGCGTGGCGGGCACGGCCGCCGACCGCCAAGCGTCCCGCATCCGGCCAGGCGTGTCGCGGAGGGTGTCCCCGGCCTTGGCGATGCGCTCACCTGTAGGCGTTGGTCGGGGGCGTACACGGGGCGGCCCGACGGCTATGGCTCCTGATGCTGCCGCTGCCGCGAGAGGCGGCCGAGCACGCCGCCCGGCCACCCCGGCAAGCCCGCCGCGCGGGGCTCCCATCTGGCCTGCCGCGAGTCCGATGCCTCGCCCCCCGGCAAGCATGGCCGCCTGAAGGCGAGTGCGCGCCCCCTGAGCCTTCGCCGCGAGGGCACCGTTAGTCGCGCCACCTGAGCCACCGCCGGACATTCCGCCAAGCCGGACGCCGAGTCCGCCGAATGCGTTGCGGACAGTCCCGAGCACCATCATCGGCCAGCGGAACGCAATAAAGAAAGTGACGAGCGCTGCAAACGCTCCGACGACGCGACTCCCGATATGGGCGCCGCCGCCAAGATTCGTCACGTCGAGGCTGATCGCGCCGGCCGTGCTGAAAACGACGCACCATCCAACGGGGATCAAGCAGACGCCTACAAGAGCGAGAAGCCAAGCCCGAGCCAGATAGCCGATCGTGGGGAGTGGAGTAAGCGCGATGAATAGCGGCCCCGAGACGTACAGGATCGCCAAGACGCTGAGGATCAAGACCTTAAGCGAAAACAGGCAAATGGCAAAGACGAGCGCAACCAAACCGAGCAAACCGAGAAACGCGCCACCAGCTCCGAACACAGCCGCGCCGCCGAACATCACGAGCACAGTCCTGTTTAGCCCCTGTTCCACAATGGGCCACGACAGCATCGTGTGTGTCAAGGTGTTGACAAAGGCGACGCCGAAGCGAAATGAGAAGCGGTACATCGCCAGCCAGAAAACGGCTCCGACCACGCGCAGAAGGGCGCCGCTCGGGCTTGCCCGAAAGCTAAGGCTAAGTGCCGTATCGCGCGCGGTGGCGATGATTAGAGTCGTGGGGAGCAGCGCGCCCGCTACCCACATCATGTGTTCCTCTAGCTTGGCGACCGTCGGCCAAACTGACTGATCGGCCACGTTCGGCAGCGCGACAAGCCATTCGAGCGCGTGAATGTCGGCGTGCTTAAGAAAGCTCGGGGTGAGCGCTGAAAGCAGAGCGCCGAAAAGACCGTTAACGACTGAGTTCAGTAGTTCACCAACCGACGGCAAGGGGTTCAGGTCCGGGCCAAGGTTCGGACCAATGCCGCTCCCGAGCACTCCGCTTGCTTGCGCCGCGGGCACGAGCGCGAGCAGCGCGACGGCGGCGCCGAGTGCGACCGCGAGGATAAGCAGAGCGCGCCGACGCAACATCTGACTGCTAGGCGACGATCGTCGGTAGGGCGGCGAAGATTGCGACGCCTACACCCACGTTGAAAATCATGTCGTTCGCGCGCGAGTGCCCGGTGAGCTTCGCGGCGCCGACGGCGATTCCCGCGACCGTGAAACCAGCGAGCACGATCGAGATGAGGTAGCCCTTGAGACTGTCCAGAAATTCGGTCACGCCTTCAATCGACTGGGCGCCCTGAAATATCGGCATCCGGTGTAGAAGGTCTGTGTGGCCTGCCAGGACAGTAAGTGTCACGGCGCTGAGCGCGAACGCCGTGAGGGCGACTCCGCGGGCCGCGGTACGCAGAACGGCGCCCCGTTCCCTCCGGTGGAGCGCCAATCTCGGAATAAATGTCGATAGACGAGACAACATTTGCTTCTCCTTTGACTTCGCTTTGCGTGTGTGGGTCATTTGCAGTCTCATTGGCCGAGATAGGCGAACTGAGTGTCAGTCCGCTGCGGAGACGGCGCGGGCGCGGGACTGCCAGGCGCCGTGGCAGCAACCGAGGGCGCCGCCGTGGCAGGCGGGGATGCGGGCGCCGGCACGCTGGCGATGTGGGCGCTTCTGCGACCCTTGGCCGTGCGGTGTGAATGAGTGGACGTCCGGTGTGGCCGCTCGGCCCTACGCGGTTTCGGGATGGGCGGCGCGGCGGTGTCCTCCGCCTGCGGCGTCACGGAGACTCGTGCGAGGGCGGCAGCGTCGTGGAGGGCCGCCTGTCGCCCCGAGGCTGCTAGACGCCGTTCCAATGCGGACGGGTCCAGCCGATCACTCCCGACGACACGAGTGGTGACGACTGTGCAGATAACGATGCCCGCGACGCCTGCTCCCCGCCGCCAGGGGAAATGAGCGATTGCCTTCGGGAGTAGACCTGTCGCGCCAACGATCCGCGGGTGCGCGAGAACTGCGCCACCAGGAGCAGGGAACGCGCCGGGGTGCAGCTCGGCCGAAGGTTCGTCGGCACGTTGGCGCGTGGGCCGAGGCTTCCGCCGCCGCCGTTCGGGCGCCTGCTCGATCGGTCGCTCTCGCCCGAGTTTGGCAAGCTCGGCGAACCATCTGTCGGTGTCGTCCTCTGACGCCGACGGCTCGCTTTCGGATGCCGGGTCAATGTCGGGAGGCGCAACAGGCAGCTCGCGGGCGACGGCCAGGCGCAAGGTCACGACGCCTTCGCGGTCGAGCGCGGTGCCGGCTGGGGGCTCCTGCTCGATGACGCTCCCCTCGTCGGCGGCATCGCTCGGGACTGACTCGATCGCCGCAATGAAGCCGCCCGTGCGCAGTCGAACGACGGCCTCTAGTCCTTGGAGTCCCATCACGTCGGGGGCGACGCGCTCCTTCCGCGGTGCCTCTGGCGCCAGCTCGTCGCGCTCGGCCAAGTCATCGCCAGCGAGGGGATCAAGGACGCGCACAGAAGGCGAGGCGTTCATGCCCCGTAAGCCGGGCTACCCGCGGCCGATGCAAGCCAATTTCTCAACACCGGACGCCCGGCCTCCCCGGCTGGTCGTGCTACAAATGCGCGCTTGAGCTACTTGCCTCCCGCAGATGCCGGCAGCCGCGTCGAAGCGCGACCATGAGACTCCGCGGGCCACGTAGGCAGGGCCAAGAGGTCCGCGCCCTCCGCAAAGCACTCGACCGCGCGAACCGGCGTTGGGAGACCACCGCGGGCGTGCGGACAGACGTGCAACTACTCGCTCAGATTTCTGGCAGTCGCGATTGGCCTCAGATTCTCGAACACTGGACCCGGAAAGCCGGCTTGACCGGATCGTGGCCGAAGCGTCTTGCGCCCGACGAACGCATAGTGAATCTTTGGCCGGTTCCTGTCGGACGTGTCCAGCTCACGGCAGGCATGGGTCTTGCGCCGCAGAAGCGCCAGCCACGCAAGCTACTCGGCACGCCGGCACTCATCGGCTACAGCAGCACCATCAGCACGGCGGACGATGCGCTTGCCCAAGCAATCGTCGCTTGGCTAGACGACGTGTTGGGACACGATGAGTACCCGAACGGCGTCCGACTCGCCCCGCCCATTCTTGAGCAATGGGCGCCAAAGGGCGTCCTGATGGAGCGGCGAGTAGTTACCTTTGACCTCGAATGGCCGCTCGCCCCGGCTGAGGGTGTCGCTTGGCCGCCAACTGCGTGATTCAGTAACGCACCGCTACTCTGACCGCGCGGCTTGACGCGGCAAGAAACGGATATGCGTGGCTGTACTGGATGACCGCGCGGAATATGTAGGACCGGCGCCCGCCAGCTTCGGGGCTGAATGTGTATCCATACGCGAAGCGCCCGCCTGACCCTGTGCGCAGAGTTTCAATCGTGCGCCAGCGCCCGAGAAAGTAAATCTCCATCTGGATTGTGCATCGTTCGGGCGGGATATAGCCGCCGCCGAGCGCGCCTCGAAACGCGAAGGGCACGCCTGCCCTGACGCGCCACGGCGCCCTTAGCGTTATGTCGGCAAACACTCGCTCGTGATATTCGAGCTGCGATGCATAGCCAGAGTCCAGTGTGTGAGAGCGCCATCCCACGAGCAGGACACGCGACGGTCCCTTTGGCACATTGATCGTCCAGTCGCCCGCGGCGTTAGTCGTCGTCGTGCGAATCGCTCGCATTGGGGCGCTCGTGTACGAAGGCTGCTGCAAGAGTTCGAGAACGGCGCCGGCAACGGGAGTGCCCGAAGGTTCGCGGAGCGTTCCCGAGAGCTTCATGGCCGACCGAGCGTACTGCGCGGTAATCGCCTTTAGCTGCTCTGGATGATTGACGGCGAGCTTCGCCTGATCGTTGCAGCTCCCGTTGCACGCGCCGCGGCCGACGATCACCTGTCGGGAGAACGCAGTCGTCCGATTACCAGCGGCATCCGTAACCACTACAGCCAGTGTGTGCGGCCCGTCCGGTATCCCCGCAAGATTGAAGCTCACGTACTGATCGTTGATTTCCAGCGCGCACGGGACAACGTAAAGAAACGCTGGCCGCCCATCTGTGGTCTGCCCGACATTTTCGCAACGTCCGCCGTTGTTGTCGATCGTCGTGGCCTGCACTTGCTTACCATCGACTTCGAGTATCGCTTGATATATCCCCGACCCCTTGTCGCTCGCAGTGAGCGCGAGCGTTTGTGTCCCTTCTAGCTCGTTGCCAGATGTGAGACTGCCTCCGACTATCGACACTGTTGGCGGACTGTTATCTTCGAGCGTGATCGTAGCCATGCTCATCAATGCCACGGCGGCGTACTTGAGCGACGCGCCGTCACAGTGGTATCCGCCAGGCAGCGTCGTCTCGCAGCCGGCGATCATCGTAACGCTGGCTTCTGGAAATCCTTTGGCCGGTTCGAGCGCTGATTCGGGCACTTTCACGGCGCTTTCGGGCGATACGCGGCTGTGATACCCGTTGCAACAGCATGGCGCTGAGTGTACGCACGTCGCAATGGGAGGATACGACCCGCGGTACGGGGCCTCTATGGACTCGAACGCAGTGGCGTAGCCAGTGTCCTGCCAGTCACTATTGTTGTAATACCAATTAATGCTCGCTTCCTTGATCTTCGTCCCGGCAGGAGGGGCAAACGTCCATCCGGCTTCCGCGCCCGCAGGAACTTCCGTGTAACCGATCATGCCGGCGATCATGTAGCCGTCCGCCTGCGAGCACGTATCTTCTGCGACCATTAGAGCGCTATTAGTGAATGGGCTCCAACCGTCGATCGGAGCCGCCGCGCCGTTGGGCTGCGTGCAGGAGTACACGTCATAGCTTCCGGCGAGAGCGGGGGCCGGCTCGACGGCCGGCGCTGCGCCTGCGAGTGAGATGATCAGAACGAGCAGAACAGCGCCCCGCCGCAGTCGGCCCCGCCTGCGCGCCAGGTCGTGCAGCACTTCAAGTGGCGGATGCCGCCAAGTCACGCTCATCGCACCTTCACACGAACGGGCTGGCTCGCCCGTGCCAGGTAGGGATAATTGCTCGAACTGCGGATCGAGGCTCGGAACAGATATGTGCCTCCGATGCCTTGCGAGAAGGTGTATCCGTAAGCGAATCCTCCCCTCCGGTTTGAGCGCACGGTTTCGATCGTCCTCCATCGCCCTAGATACCGGATTTCGACTTGGACGATATCGCCTTCCCGTGGAACATACCCGCCGATCAGCTTCCCGTGAAACGTGAACGGCACGCCTGCGCGCACCTTCCGGGGCGCCGTCAGTTGGATATCGGCAAGTACGCGCTCGTGATATTCCAGCACCGATGCGAAGTTTCCGTCCAAGGCGTGAGAGCGCCAAGCCACGAGTAGCACGCGAGACGGGCCGTGCGGAACGTTCACGGTCCACTGACCCTGTGCGTTGGTGGTCGTGGTGGCGATCCGACGCATCGACGCACCTGTGTACGATGGCTGCTGCATCACTTCGAGGCTTGCCCCTCCGACCGGAACGCCCGACGGCTCACGAAGGCTGCCCGAAAGCTTTAGTCCCGAGCGCGAGTAGGGCCGCGTTAGCGGCTTGAGCAACTTGGGATCGCTGACCGTGAGTTTCGCCTGATCGTCGCAGCTCCCATTGCAGGCGCCCCGACCGACGATCACCTGACGACTGAGGACGGTCGTCGCGTTTCCCGCCGCGTCGGTGACGACTACGGAAAGAGTGTGGGGACCGTCGGGTATACCTGCCATGTTGAAAAACACGTACTGATCGTTTACTTCCAGCGCGCACGGTACGGTGTAAAGAAAGGCTGGCCTCCCGTCGGGCGCCGGCCCCATGCTTTCACAATGGCCGTTGTTGTTATCGACGGTTGTCGTGGCCGTTGGCTTACCGTCTATCGCAAGAATCGCTTGATAGAGACCCGAACCGGAATCGCTGCCGGTGATAGCGAGGTTTTGCTCGCCTTCTAGCTCGGTGCCGCTCGTGAGCGTCCCGCCGACGGCGGTGACAGTCGGAGCACTGTCATCTTCGAGCGTTATCGTTGCTCCCGACAACCCTGCGTATGCGATCGGACCCTCCGTCCCGCCGTTGCAATGTTCCCCTTCGATGGACTGAGTTCCAAAGCATCCGGCGATCACGTAAATGCCGGGAGCAGGTCCGCCGCCCTGTTCCGGCATTAGGTCTTTGGCCGGCACCTTAACTTCGGTGTTCGGAGCAGTTCGACCCATAAAGAGACCAGTTCCCGAGCATTCATAGTGGTAAGCCGCACTCTCGCCGCATCTTTCAAATGGCGCGGAAAAGCGGTAGGGCGCCTTTAGATTCTCGTAGGTGAAGCCGCCGCCCGTATCCTCGTTGTCGCCATTGTTAAAGAATCGGTACAGGATCGCTTCATGGATAGCCGTCCCGCGGGGCGGAACAAATGACCACGCGGCTTCGGCGCCGACGGGCGTGTCCCGATCGCCAAGGACCGCGGCCCACATAAACCCGCCCTCTCCGCATTCGTTTTCGGCCTCGACGTTGGGATTGTTCGTCGTGGCCGTCCACCCGTCGATCGGCGCTGCTGTGTAGTTGGGCTGCTCACATGAGTAAACGTCGTATGTTCCGGCCATTGCAGGGACGGGCCGGGCAGAGGGAGCGGCAAGACCGAGCAGCACGACGAGCGTGAGCACACGAAGCCAGTGACCGGCGCCGGACGGTGTGTACGTCCGGGCATCGCTTAGGCCCATCATTTGCCAAGGTAGTTGAGACTCGTCCCGCCACCGCTCTGAGTCGGTTGCGAAGCCGGTTCGGTGGACGACCCGCCAGGGGATTCGTCATTCACGGATGCGACCGTCGCGCGAGGTTCCCCGCTGGATTCGGCCGGGGCTGTGGAGCTTGCGCGTGACGATCCGCCGACGGCGAGATAGCCAAGGCTCTTGCTCGGGGGCTTTGGGCGCCGCGGCGCATGGGCTGTAGGCGTCGGTGGCGCAGCCGTCGAGGCACGCGCGCTTGCAGTGGTCGAAACGGAGGCGGTTGCGCCGACAACAGCAGTCACCGCGCGACTACGGTGTACGGTGGCGTGGTGGCGGTGCCGCGGTGCTGGAGCGGTGATTTCGTGAACAAGGTGCGTTCCAAGGGTGCTCCCCGCTACCACGAGTGCCGTGCTCGCCGCGGCCACCTTGACCATCCCTGCGCTGCCAAGAACCTCCGTCGCACGCTCCCCGCTTCCGCGGGGAACGAAGCTCAACCGCTGTTCTAGCCAAATCGCAACCTTGCCGAGCCCTCCCACATGCGTAAGTGAGACTCCTGGCAACGGAAGGAAGGCAGCAGAGGCGGCACGCTGCCACTCGCGCCCGCGCATTTCCTTGCGAAGCTGCCGATAGACCCTCCCGCACGGGACACATGCTCGAACGTGCGCGCGAGCCAAGCGGGCGTCGTGATCCGTTGCAGCGCCCGCCGCGTCGGCCTGGATTGCCCGCAGTCGAAACTCGCACATGCGCCCCGCCGCGGCGATGGCCGCGACACGATCGAGCTTCGCCGAAGCGCTCCGTGCGGCCGATCGAACCTCTCCAAGCTGAAGGTGCAGCAGGCGCGCAGCAGGGATCGCGCCAACACCATAGGTAGCCATCACGGCCACAACCTCGCGCTCACGCTGGCTGAGGTCGGCCATTAGATCGGCGGCACGCGCGAAGCGGTCTCGCAGCTCCAAGCGATCGAACGGATTGACGCTGCCCGTCGCTTGAGCCGTCGCCGCGTCAAACTCAACCCTCACCCGCGAGCCGAGCCGGGCAAAGTGTCGGCCTTCGCGATAACGCCGGCAACGGTGATCGACTGCGAGCCAGAACGCTCCGATCAGGTGGTGCTCGTTCACGACGGCGCGCGGAGACATAACGACGGCCGTGATTGCGTCGTCCACTATCTCGGCCTGCGCGAGCAGGGGAACGCCCCTCGACTCGCTGCGACGGCGCAACTGCCCGATCAGCTCGGTACGGCGCCGATGAAGCTCCTCCGCGGCCTCCTGCGGCGACCATGCGAGGTTTCGCTGCCACGGGGAGCGCATCACTCCCGCCGTGCGCCTTCGGCGGCGGAATAGCGATCCGCACGGTACGCCTGCTCTTGCAAACAGCTCATCCATGAGAAAGCCGGGCTACCCTCCCTTCGTGCAACCTAATTTTAGGCGCAGAATGCGCGCTCGTGGGAGGTTGAGCAAACGCGGAGCCGCGGCGAGGGCTTCGAGAGGCTTAGAACGGGTGGCCTGCCGCCGCGACTCGCGCGCCAGGAGGTTCGAGCCGGGGCCGACGGCCCGGCATGGTGCGGGCTATGTCATCGCAGCGCCCGGTGCAGCACCTGTCGTGCGCGCGCAGGCTGGCGGGGATCAAGTGCTCAGCGGATAGGGCGCAGCTCGACACCGTGAGCTGCCCCTTGCCAATCGGTGTCGGCTGTGAGAGCTGGAGCGTCGAGCCGTCGCGCCAGCGCTAGGCACGCCCGGTCGCCGAGTGAGAGCCCTGCATCGCGGGTCAACGGTCGTAGGCGTCCCGCGTCGATCGCGTCGGCAGCCGTGAACGGCTCGACGGTGATCGCGCCATCGAGTAGTCCGCTTTGGGTTAGTTCGGCCGCGAGCTTCGCCGGGTCGCCTCCCCGATCGGCGACGCGGCTGAATACCTCGGCAAGATTGACGGTCGAGATCACCGCGCCGCTGGCGATTGCCTCGGCTACAACGTCGGCGCCGGGCTCGTCTCGAAGGTGCGCGAGAAGCGCCGAGGCGTCGAGTACGGGCGCCAACTACTCGGTGTCCTCGCGCTCGGCTTCTGCGCGGCGCTCGGCGAGCAGTTCGTCAACCATCGACCCTCCGGGGAGCCGACGGAGCAGTCCGCGGCTCTGCTCGGCCACGGCGCGATATGGGCGTAGTCGCAGCGAGCCGTCGTCCTCGGTGCTCAGCAGCATGTGAGTACCGGGTTTCAGGTCCAGCTCACGGCGCACAGTGGATGGCAAGACAAGTCGTCCACGGTCGCCGACGGTGATGCGCCTCTCAGTGTGGGCCATGTTGTTAGCGTACCACAACTGCCATGCGTGGGATCATCATGAGGCGCTGTGCGGACGTGTCCCCCAGAAACACGTCCAGCTAAGGCGTGATCCGTCCGATAGCGAGTTTAGGCTCTCTGGCGTTGAGCGGCTACGACCAAAGCCAGAGAGCCCTAAACTAGGGCGTGCAACCCGGACCTAAAGGTGTTTCGCATGGCTACTGCTCACGATGTCGCTGCATACATTCTGGAGAAGCGCGGCTCGATGTCCGCGATGAAGCTTGAGAAGCTCGCGTACTACTCCCAGGCTTGGCATTTGGTATGGGCGGACAAGGCGTTGTTCGCCGAGAGAATTGAGGCTTGGGCGAATGGCCCGGTGACCCCGGCCTTGTACAAAGAACATCGGGGCAACTTCAAGGTCAGCAACTGGTCAGCTGGCAGCGCTGATCGCCTGTCGGCGAAAGAGCGCGCCTCAGTCGATGCAGTACTCGGGTTCTACGGCGACAAGGACGCGTTCTGGCTGAGCGAGCTGACCCACCGTGAGGCTCCGTGGAAGGATGCACGGGAGGGTCTGTCTCCGGGCGAACGCGGGAGCAATGAGATCACGAAGGCCGCGATGGCTGAGTACTACGCCTCGTTGGTCTAGGTGTGGCGCAGGTTGGCTGGGCAGACTTGGTGCTCCGGGTCCCACCAAACGAGGTAGAAAATGTTGTGCTTGAGTACGCCCCACACTCGCGGCTTGCCGCCGAGGCGTAGCTCCCACAGGCCGTCGTAGTCATCGAGTTCGATCTCCTTCCAGCGCTTTTTGGCGTCTGCGCTAAAGCTCCCAGCCGGAATCGGCTTGTTGCCGCTGACATTAGAAAGCTCGCCCAGCCTCATGCTTTCCCAGTCGCGGCAGCGGTTCCTGATCTTTTCAACCTCGGCTGGGGAGAGTCCCGACCATGCGAACGGGCCATCGTGGTCGATAAGCCGTAGTCCGAACACGAGGCAGGCATTGCCGTCGGGCTCGACGTGAGCCCCAGGCACTGGACGTTTCCGGCCGCTCGGTTTCGCCCCTGCTATCGGCTGTCTTCGGGCAGGCGGCGACGCACCGACCTTGGGTTGTTTGTTCTTGTTCTTGCTCGTCATCAGCGGTTCAGGTAGGGCAGCGTCGCCTTCGGGCCGAAGGGTGCTTGCAGCGTGTAGAAGTTCACGAGCGTGTAGCCCTTCGGGGCGAGCGGGGCAGTCTTCTCGATGCGGTCAACGGCCAGCACTCCGAGGTCGCGCAGTTCGCGGAACCCGCGGGTAGCTGTGCTGTCGCTGATGCCATACCAATCCGGGGCGCGCACTGTCGGGAGGGGAAAGTGGTCGGGTAGCGAGAGCGCGATCAGCAGCATTGCCTTGCCCGCAAGCGACAGTCGTTCGTGGAAACCTTCCTTCCAATACTCAAAGGGGAGTTGGAGGTAGCTTGGGCTGATCTCTTGCGACGGGTGCGTATACGGTGCGCCCGATCCGTCCTCGCGCAGCAGCGTGATCGAGGCGAGGCGTTTCTTGCGCCTAACGCGGACGAGTTTGAGGTCTCGCAGTAGCGACCAACTCCTAGATACCGTTGCGCGCCCTGCGGGCGTGTCAGGTAGTCCAAGTGCGCGGCCCCAAATGCGCGAGTCGCGTGTAACGTCGTAGGGCTTGCCAGTAGCCCACGTGACCGCGAGCAGATACTGCTCCAGCGTTCGATCGCGCCCCCTGCGCACGATCTCGGCCATCGGGCCGGGAGTAGCGTGGGTACCACGCTGGCCCTGCTGGAGGAAGGAACCGCGAAGCGGCACGCGCCCAGGGCGCTCCGAGCCCTCTAGAATTGCCGAGATGGTTTCCGCGCGTGTTGCGATTGGATGTTTGCTCGACATTGCACCAACGAATCTATCGGATTCCGCGCCGTTCGATGTCGGGTGCCACCTTTGTGAAAGCGAGCTTCAGACTGTCCTATAGAGAGTCCATTGCTCCGACCCCCATACTGACCCCCCTTAAGACCGCCCGTTAGACAACAAAGACGTCAGATGCCGACGAGGGCGGCTGATCGAAGACGACGCGGCGCCGCGTGACTGATCGCCCGAGCAATTCATCTGGGCGAATCGCTGATTCCCGAGCCGGTCTTCGCTGTGCTCGGTGAGCATTGGCCGGTTCTGAGCGTGCCCGGCGTGTTGGGGACCGCCTCGGCGTACACGGCTCATCGTCGGCCAAAGGGCTGACCCAGCCCGCCAGGCGCCGCCGAAACGGCTGCTGCGGGCCACGCGCCGGCTACGACTCCATACCAGCGCCCGTACCGCAAACTCGGGGTCTCCAATGTCCCAAAGGGGCAGCTCATGGCCGGTGACGAGTTCCGCGCCTGATCGCCAAATGCTCTGCAAACAAGCCAGATTTCTGTGCGCTTGCGGGCTCCCCGTGGCAAGAAGCGGGGGGACGGGCAATTCATTACGAGTGAAGTGCTCTACCAGCTGAGCTACGTCGGCGCGGCTCCTGATGCTAGCGCCGCCTGAGGCTCAGCTCCCCGCCCCGTCCGCTCGTCCGCCACCCGCTCAAGCCCGCCCAGCTCCGAAAGCGCCGCCAGCAGCGACTCCCCGTGCCTCTCGCAGAACGCCGGTCCGATCCCCCTCACCTCGATCAGCTCTCCCGCGCTCGCCGGGCGCCTGCGCAGCAGCTCCCGCAGCGCCGCGTCTGCCGCCACCGTGTACGCAGGCTTGCCCTCCGCCCGCCCCATCCGCCACGCCCTCAGCGTCTCGAACTCCCGCTCGCCTGTAGCCGTCAGGGTGTCCTCCGGCTGTCCCGCGTCCTGCGCCCGCGCGCCGCCGCGCCCGCCACTGTCGCCACCAGCTCCAGCACTACCATTGCGCACGCGCCGCGCGCTTACAGGCGTCGCGCGCAGCGCCTGCTCCAGCGCCACATCGCGGTCGCACACGTCGCAGCACCTCCCCGTCGGCGCACCCTGCGCCCGGTCGCCGAAGTGATCCAGTATCTGGCGCCTGCGGCACGTCTGCCCGTCCGCGCTGAAACGCTCGATCGACCTGTACGACTCCCAGCCGCGATTGCGCGCCGCCTGGATCGCCATCTGCGCCCTGCGCGGGCTGCCCTGGCCCGTCAGGCGCACCAGCAGGCCATCCCGCCCGCCCGGGCTCAGCTCCACCGCCCCCGCCCGCTCCGCGACCGACAGCAGCACCCGCTGGCGCTCGCCCAGCTCGCCGTGGCCGATCGTCAACACCCCGTCCTCCGCGCCACCGCGCAGGCTCGCCACGTAGCGCTTCACATCCGTCACCGTCATCTCCCGCTCCTTGATGAACCTGATCAGCCTCCCCAGGTCCATCCGCGACGCCAGCAGCAGCGCCCGCGCCGGCTCCCCGTCGCGCCCGCCCCTGCCCGCCTCCTGGTAGTACGCCTCCAGGCTCGTCGGCAGCGCCCAGTGCGCCACCGTGCGCACGTCCGCCTTGTCCACGCCCATGCCAAACGCGTTCGTCGCCACCACCACCTCCGCCCGCCCCTCCATGAACGCCGCCTGGCTCTCCCTGCGCGCCTCGGGGGTCATGCCCGCGTGGTAGGTCACCGTCGCGATCCGCTCGCGCGCGATCGCCTCTGCCACGCCCTCCGTGTCCTTGCGCGTCCCGCAGTACACGATCGCCGGGCGAGCATTCCGATCGCGCAGCACGTGCATCAGCGCCGCCCGCTTGCGCGCCACAGCTCCCTTGCCCTCCAGGCTCACCACGTCGAACGCCACGTTCGGCCTGTCGAAGCCCGAGCGGATCGACACCCAATCGCGCAGCCCCAGCCGCTCCGCGATCTCCTGCGCCACCCGCGGCGTCGCTGTCGCCGTCGCCGCCATCACCGGCGGGCGGCCGAGCGAGGCGATCGCGTCGTGCAGGCGCAGGTAGTCCGGCCTGAAGTCGTGGCCCCACTCCGCCACGCAGTGCGCCTCGTCGACCACGAACAGCCCCACCCGCCTGCGCGCCAGCGCCGCGCGAAACGCGCCCGACGCGAACCGCTCCGGCGCCGCCAGCACCAGCTGTGTAGCCCCCGCCTCGATCTCCCGCAGCGCCTGCGCGTTGTGGCCCTCCTCCATCCCCGACGCCAGCATCGCAGCGCTCACGCCCGCCGCCTGCAGCCTGCGCCACTGGTCCGCCATCAGCGCGATCAGCGGGCTCACCACCACGACGAGATCCCCACCCGCCCGGGCCGCGTCGGCCGGCTGCAGATCACTCGCCAGCGCCGGCAGCTGGTAGCACAGCGACTTGCCGCCGCCCGTCGGCATCACCACCAGGCTGTCGCGCCCGTCCAGCGCCGCCTGCACCGCCTCGCGCTGGCCCGGCCTGAACTCCTCCAGGCCGAACCGCGCCAGCAGCTCCTCCGGCGTCGGCCCACCGCAGACGCGCTCATCCGTGTCTCTCCGCGCCAGCGTCGCCGTCATCGCGTGCATCCTCGAGAAGCTACCCGTCGCCCCGGCTGGGACGCCGCGCCCGGCGCTTCAGCTCCGCCGCTCCCACACCAGCTGGCCGCCGGCGGCCGGCACCAGCGTGATCGCCCGCCTGCGGATCCACTCGCCTTCGCGCCACCTGCGCCCGTCCGGCGCCCGCGGCGCCAGCTCGCTGAGCATCGTCCTCAGGATCACCTTCATCTCCAGCAGCGCGAACGACGCGCCGATGCAACGGCGGATGCCGCCGCCGAACGGGATCCACGAGAACGTCTCCGGCACAGCATCCAGGAACCGCTCCGGCCGGAACGCCTCCGGGTCCTCGTACACGCGCGGGCTGCGGTTGGTCAGGTAGATGCACGGCACCGCCCTCGTGCCCTTCGGCAGGCGATAGCCCCCCACCTCCAGCTCCTGCGTGAGCATCCTCGCCACGAACGGCACCACCGGCCTCACGCGCAGCGTCTCGTTGACCACCGCCGTCATGTACTCGTCGCCGCCGCCGTCGCGCGCCGCGTCGATCTCCGCCGTCAGCCGCCGCAGCTTGTCCGGATGGCGCACCAGCCGCTCCAGCGCCCACGCCACCGACGTCGCCGTCGTCTCGTGCCCCGCCAGCAGCAGCGTCACGAGCTCGTCGCGCAGCTCCTCGTCGGTCATCGCCTGGCCGCCTGTGCCCCCATCGGGGGTATCCTCGTCGCGCGCCTGCAGCAGCAGCGACAGGATGTCCGTGCGCTGCTCCAGGTCGCTCTGCCTCCGCCTGCGCTCGATCTCCGTGTAGATCACCGTGTCCAGGCGGTCCAGCGCCCGCCCGATCGCGCCGGTGGGGCGCTCCCCGTCGGGGCGCCTCAGCGCGACCCGCAGCACCGCCAGCGTGCCCACCGGCGCGAACAGCGCGCCGATCGCCACCTTCAACGGCTCCATCCGTTCGGACTCCACGCCGAACACCGCCCGCAGGATCACCTCCAGCGTGATCAGCCGCGTGTGCGCCAGCAGCCGCATCGGCCTCCCCAGCGGCCAGCTCGCCATGTCCCGCTCGGTCGCCTCCACCATCACGTCCTCGTACTCGCGCATCCGCTCGCCGTGAAACGGCGGCAGCAGCAGCTTGCGCTGGCGCATGTGCTCCGGTCCCGTCAGCACAATCACCGAGCTGTGGCCCAGCACCGGCGCGATCGGCGAGAACCTCGCCGACGACGGCGCCAGCTCCGGCGGCGCCGTGAACACCGTCTTGACCGCCTCCGGGTCGCTGAACATCGCCAGCTGCAGCCCGCTCGGCCAGAACGTCAGCGTGAACGCCTCCCCCAGCGTGCGCGCGCAGCGATCCATCAGCCACGTCGGCGCCAGCGCGAACACCAGCGTCTGCACGCTCGCCGGCATCCTCGGTCCCGGTGGCAATCCGGGCGCATCCGCCGTCCGCTGCAGCGCGATCGTCGGCTGTCTGGTCGTCGCGCTCGCCACGCGTTACACGCTACTCGCTACTGGCGCGGCTTCGCCCGCAGCTTCGGGTGCGCCGGGCGCAGGGGTTGGACCAGGTGCAGCGGATGCTTTGCGTGCGTAGCAGCCGCGTGATGGTGGTCGAACACGCGGCCCACCGCGTGTTTGACGCTGTGCTCCGCATGGCTGACCGCGTGTCTGACCCCCGGGGAGACCGCGTACGCCACCAACGTCGCCACGATCCCCACCGTCGCGATCACGAGCGCCAGGCGCGCCCGCCGGCGCTCACCCTCCGGAGAGGCCGGGCGCGCGCTGAAGGGTGAGATCGCCATGCTCGACAACAAAACCTAGCGCCCGCCGCGCCCGCGCACCACCGGCTGGCGGTGTGAGCGGACCCGATGCCAGCGCCCGCCTGTCGGGCGGACATCGGCGGTGTGTTCGAGCAGCGCCTTCGCGACGAGCCCGCGCGCCCGCTCGATCTCCTGGCGCGACAGTCTCGCCGGGAGCCTGCGCAGGTAGCGAACGAGCATCCGCGCGGGCACCAGGCGCACGCCCTTCCTGCGCGCCAGCGGCCTGTCCACCCACGCGCGGCTGAACACGATCATCGGCTCCACCTCCACACCCGTCACCCGCTCGATCGCCCTCCTCTGCGCCTGCGCCTGGCTCAGCGTCGCGCCGTGCACGCGCGCCACCCGCACCGGCCCCGGATGGCTCTTCGTCTCGATCGTGAACACGCCCGGCGGCCCGATCAGGATGTGATCCACGTTCCCCCTGCCCAGGCTCGCGTCGTGGATCACCAGCCATCCGTGGCTGGACATCTCCTCCAGCAGGCCCCCGACCTGCTCCTCGCCCACGGCCCCGCGATCGCGGCGCTCCACCAGCGGCAGCACGTAGCGCGAGATCACGAACATGCTCGCCAGCAGCGCCACCTCTGAGGCCAGGAAGCGCTTGTCGTGCAGCCCGAACGTCCGTCCCAGCAGCGCCGTCGCCACCGCCAGCGCTCCCAGCGTCACCAGCGTGCGCATGCGCAGACGCCTCACGGTAGCCCGCGCATACTGCCCAGCCGTGCGGCGGGTCGGGTCGGTGTCGACTACCAGCATCTCTCTTTCCGGTCGGCTTGGGAGGGTGGGTGTCCCGTACATACATCGGCCCAAGCTCGCATCGTCCTTGAGCGCCCCCGAAACGCGCCCGAAACGCACGAAGGGCATGGCGAAGCGTGGAGAGGGCGGCCCTGGCTCTAAAGCAGCGATATCGGCCCGCCGAAGCCCAAAACAGAGGCTGAATGGCACACCATGACCGACGCTCCAACCACCTCTCATCCTCCCGACATCTGCCTGATCCTGCGCGCCCACGCCGAGCAACTGTGGCTGTTCTCGGAGGTCGTGCCGATCGTGCGCCAGCTGGAGCACCGCGACCTGATCCCCGAGGACGAGGTGGGCGCCGCGCTCGCCTACCTCGAGGTCCTGTGGATCGACGCGTCCGTACGCGCGGCCGACACCGACGCCGCGCGTGCGCAGCTCGACAGCTCGAGCGCGCAGCGCGATCGCATCCTGTGTGAGCAGGCCCGCCGCTACCACGTCGCCGTGCGCAGGCTGCGCAGCGCCGTCGCCCGCCGTGTGGCCGCGCTCACGGGCGTGCCGTGCGAAGCGCCCGCGCGCTGGCCGATCTGCGATCGGTACGTCAGCTTCTGAAGCGATCCCGTACGCTGCCCGCCGTGGCACTTCGCTTCGATCTGCAGTCGCACTCCACCCACTCCGACGGCGCCCTCCCCGCCGCCGAGGTCGTGCAGCGGGCGGCCGACGCCGGCGTGCAGCTGCTCGCGCTGTCCGACCACGACACCGTCAGCGGCGTCTCCGAGGCGATCGCCGCCGGCCAGCGCCTGGGCGTGCGCGTCGTCCCCGCCGTCGAGATCTCCGCCGTCGATACCCTGACGGGCATACCCTCTGGGGCACAGGCAGGCGAGGGGTCGGAGGTCGCCCGCGAACTGCACATCCTCGGCTACGACATCGACCACACCGGCCCCGTGCTCACCGCCAGGCTCGCCGAGTTCCTCGCCGACCGCGAGCACCGCACGCTGCGCATGCGCGACGCCCTGCGCGAGGTCGGCTTCGACCTGGACGAAGCGGAGATCGACGCGCGCATCGCCGACGGCAAACCGATCGGGCGTCCCCATCTCGCGGCCGCCGTGCTCGGCGCACCGGCCAACGCCGAGCGCCTGCGCGACGAGCACATCGACGACGTCGGCTCGCTCATCCGCGGCTACCTGATCGAGGGCAAGCCGGCCTTCCGCCTGCGACAGACGCCCACCGTCGCGCAGGCCGTCGACGCCATCCACCAGGCCGGCGGCGTGGCCGTGTGGGCGCACCCGTTCTGGGACATCTCCGACCCCGACGAAGTGCTCTCCAGCATCGACCGCTTCCACACGCTCGGCATCGACGGCGTCGAGGCGTTCTACATCACGCACACGCGCGAGAACACCGAGCTGCTCGCCGCGCGCTGCGCCGAGCTCGGCCTGCTCACCACCGGCTCGGCCGACTTCCACGGGCCCGACAACCGCCAGTTCTCGCAGTTCATGGCGTTCGACACCTTCGGGCTCGAGCCCAACCTCGGGCCGATCGCCTGAAAGCATTTTTATTTTCAGGAGCCGCCTCCGGCGGCCGGGATGGCCCGGTCAGTCCACCGGCGCCGCGCCGGCCAACACGCCTTCCAGCCGGTACGCGAGCGCCTCCAGCGCGAGCTCCTCGGAGACGTTCAGCGACAGGCTCAACCGCGTGTCCCCCACCAGCTCGATGCCCCGCCGCAGGGCGAGAGGATCCCGCCCGCCCCGCAAACCCCGCCGTTCGCGCCCGCCCGCGTCGCGCTCGAGCTCCGCGTCGCGCTCGAGCTCCGCGCGCCGGTCCACCGCGTACACGAGCTCCGGCGCGCCTTCGCGCACGCACAGCAGGTCGCGCAGCCACAGCTCCGCCACACGCAGCGCCAGATCGAGGGTGCGCGTGCGCACGCGCCGCTCGCCCCGGCGCCGCGCGTCCGCGCCTTCGCGTTCGTAGCGCTTGCGCTCCTTGCTCGGCACGAGCTCGAGCTCGCGCTCCATCCGCTCCTGCGCCCGCTCGCCGGCGGCCGCACCCGCCGCCTTCGCCGCCTCCAGCAGCCCCAGCCATGGCCGCACCGCCGTCGAGCCGGCCAGCGCCGAGTGCACGAACTCCTCCGCCCGCGCCCGCAGCGCCTCGCCCTCCTCGCTCGCCAGCCGCGCCGCCAGGCCGGCGTCGCCCAGCGCCAGGCGCGCGCACGCCAGCGCGCGCTCGCCGTCCGCGCCCTCCAGGCCCCCCGCGCCCTCCAGGCGCCGCGCCATCAAAGCCGGCGCAAGCGGGTCGAAGCGCACGTGCTGACAGCGCGAGGCGATCGTCGCCAGCACGTCCTCGCGGCGATCGGCCAGCAGCAGCACGTGCGTGAACGCGGGCGGTTCCTCCAGGGTCTTGAGCATGCGGTTGGCCGCCTGATCGTTCATCGTCTCGGCGCCCTCGATCACGAACACGCGCCGCGCGGACTCGAACGGCGTGCGCGTCGCCGCCGCCACCACCGGCTCCTCGATGTCCGCAACCAGCATCTCCGCAGCGCCCGAAGGCGTCACCCACGTCAGGTCCGGATGGCAGTCGCGCTGCACCCGCTCGAGCACCGTGTCCGGGGCGCGCGCGCCATCGGCCAGCAGCGCAGCCGCGAACGCGCGCGCCACGGTGCGCTTGCCCGTTCCCGCCGGGCCGTGGAACAGGTACGCGTGCGACGGCCTCGCACCGGGCGCCAGCGCCGGCAGCAGCACCGCGCGTGCGTGCGGGTGCGCGTCGATGCCCGGCAGCAGCTCGGCTGCGCCGCCCGGGGGCAGCCCGGCCGCCGCGCCGCTGGCGTCGTCGCGGGCTTGGAGATCGGCGGACGGGGCCGGCGGGGGCATCTGGCGGTCATCCTAGAGCGGGTCGGGCGCGCGGCGGCTATCTCGCGAGAAAGTTCTGTATGACCATGGTTAGACAGAGTTTTTTTGCGAGATGGGGGCGACGGGAAGAACATGGTCGGCATCGGCCCCACGACGCGCGGTTCGCGCGTGTACCGTCCCGCGCGTGGCCGACGGCACGCTGATCACGATCGAGGGGCTCGACGGCGCGGGCAAGTCGACGCTCGCGGACACGCTGCACCGCGAGCTGGCGGCGCGCGGCTCGCGGGTGGAGCTCCTGCGCGAGCCCGGGGGCGTCGCGGTCTCCGAGCGCATCCGCGCGCTCGTCAAGGATCCGGCGCTGGCGGTCCTCCCGCGCACCGAGGCGCTGCTGTACGCCGCCGCCCGCGCGCAGCTCGTCGAGGAGCGCATTCAGCCGCTGCTCGGCGACGGCGCGGTCGTGCTGCTCGACCGCTTCGTCGACTCCTCGCTCGCCTATCAGGGCGCCGGGCGCTCGCTCGGAGTCGAGGAGGTGCGCGCCGTCAACCTGTTCGCCACCGGCTCGCTCGCCCCCGACCGCACACTGCTGCTGCGAATCTCCCCCGCCGTCGGACGCGCCCGCCAGCGCGAGCGCGCGCTCGAGCCCGACCGCCTGGAGCGCGAGAGCGAGGACTTCTTCGCCGCGATCGCCTCCGCCTACGACGAGCTCGCGCGCGCCGAGCCCGAGCGGATCCGCGTGATCGACGCCGAGCGGGAGCCCGCGCAGGTGCTGCGCGACGCGCTGGCGGCGCTCGACGATCTGTCGTTGGGCGCGGCACCGCCTCACTAGCATGGGCAGCGCCATGGCTCACTGGTCAACGCTCGCGCTTGCGCACGCTCACTCGACCTCGACCGGCAAGCTCTCCGGCACGGCCATCGCGGCCGCCGTGGTGGCCGCGCTCCTGGTCCTCGCCTGCCTCGTGTGGGGCATCGCCCGGATGCTCGCCTTCGAGCCGCGCTGGACGTTGTCGCTGCGTCACTCCATCGCGGAGGCGGGCTTCCGCGCGTCCGCCACGTGGGCCGAATTCGGCGACTGGGTTCGGCTCGGCCGGTAGCGCTCGCGGCGCCTGCCATCGGGGGTCGAAGGCCGCTCTTTCCGACGCCGGAAACCTCGGCTCGGGCCGGTCGGGACGCTATCCTTAAGGGGAGCGTTTTGCCGCTCTGAGCAGGCCAAAGTGATCTGTCCGATCGGAGGCGGATGATCCGGTGTTACCCCCAAAAACACCGTGTTTTCGCCGCAAATTTGGGGCGGTTGCGGCCCAAGACGAGGAGACCAGTTAGATGGATGGCGCCCCGCAGAGCTCAGTAGCAGAAGTTGTCCAGTCCGGCACGGCGCTGTCGATCCAACGATTGTTCACGACGCCCGGGACGCACCCGTTCGACACCGTCGAGTGGGAGCTGCGCGACGCGCGCATCGGCCACGGCGACCGCGTCGCGTTCGAGCAGCGCAACGTCGAGTTCCCCAAGAGCTGGTCCCAGAACGCGACCAACATCGTCGCCCAGAAGTACTTCCGCGGGCAGGTCGGCGCGCCCGAACGCGAGAGCTCGGTCAAGGAGATGATCAGCCGCGTCGCCGGCACGATCACCGGCTGGGGACGCGCGGGCGGCTACTTCGCCAGCGAAGACGACGCCAGGGCCTTCAACCACGAGCTGACCCACATCCTGCTGCACCAGATGGCCGCGTTCAACTCGCCGGTGTGGTTCAACGTCGGCTTCGAGGAGAGCCCGCAGTGCTCAGCGTGCCTGCCCCACCACGCGCTTGTGTCGACGCCCGAGGGAATGATCCCGATCGGCGAGATCGTCGAGAACGAGCAGGTGGGCCGTCAGGTCTACGACTCCGCGGGGACGACTCGCGTGGTGGCTGTCAAGGACAATGGCCGTAAGCCCGTCTGGCGCGTCACGCTGCGCAACGGCAGCTTCATCGAAGCCACAGCCGACCATGTCGTCAAGGCGGTTGCAGAGCGGCGCTCGCAGCCGCAATGGCTGCGCGTAGATCAGCTCCGGACGGGGATGCGCATGCACCTGCACCCGCATCGCTCCAAAGTCGCGGATCCCGTGCGGGTCGCGGTCGGTGCTGGCGGTATCGACGCGGCGTTCGAGCTTCTCGATGAGACCGATCGCGTCGCCGTTGCCGAGGCTGCGCTTGCCGGTTGGCTGCAGGCCGACGGATTTGTGGGCCAGTACGCGAGCGGGACCAACCGCTCGCTGACGATCGAGTTCCAGGTCGCTACCGACGATGAGTTCGACTGGGTCATCGAGAACCTGGACGTCGCCTTCCCCGATGTGCATCGCAAGGTGCGCGAGGCGGACACGCAGAAGACCCGCGTGCGCCGTATCCGCCTGTACGGAGAGGTCCTTCGCGAGTTCGTCGAGCGTTGGGGTCTGCTCGCGCGGGGCACGGAGATGCGTGTCCCCCAGCGACTCTTCACGTCGTCTCACGACGAGATCGCGGCTTATCTGCGGAGCCTCTTCCAGGCGGATGGTTATGTATCGGTACGCCGGAACGGCGACTATGAGAACGCGCGCGTCGCGTTCGCGGTGATCGGCGAGAGCTGGACTGAGGACGTTCAGCTGCTCTTGGGAGGACTTGGAATCTACTCCCGCCGCGCTCACAAGCGCGAGAAGCGCAGCGATCGCCATGACCTCCACGAGGTCGCGATCTCGATCGGCTCCGAGCGCGCACGGTTCGCCGAGCTGATCGGCTTCGTCGGACACGAGAAGCAGGAGAAGCTGTTGCGGTCGCTTGACCTCCGCAACCCAAAGCGCTGCCCCGATCTGCGCGAGGAGGAGATCGTCTCAGTCGAGTGCCTTGGCGAGATGAACGTCTATGACATTCAGACCGAATCGAATGAGTTCCTGACCAACAACGTCGCGGTGCACAACTGCTTCATCCTGTCCGTCGAGGACACGATGGAGTCGATCCTCGCGTGGAACACCAAGGAGGGGAACATCTTCCGGGGCGGATCGGGGTCGGGCATCAACCTGTCCAAAATCCGCGGCTCGATGGAGCCGCTGGCCAAGGGCGGCACCGCCTCAGGCCCGGTTTCGTTCATGCGCGGCGCCGACTCCTGGGCGGGCACGATCAAGTCGGGGGGCAAGACCCGCCGCGCCGCCAAGATGGTCGTCCTCGACATCGACCACCCGGACATTCGCGAGTTCATCTGGTGCAAGGCCAAGGAGGAGGACAAGGCCGCGGCACTGCGCGACGCCGGCTTCGACATGTCGATCGACGGCGACGGGTTCTTCTCGATCCAATACCAGAACGCCAACAACTCGGTGCGCATCACCGACGAGTTCATGAAGGCCGTGGAGGACGACGGCGACTGGCGCCTGACGGCCCGCGCCACCGGCGAGCCGGTCGGCGAGCCGATCCCGGCGCGCGAGCTGATGCGTGAGATCGCCGAGGCCGCCTGGCGCTGCGCGGACCCGGGCGTGCAGTACGACACCACGATCAACAGCTGGCACACCTCGCCCAACAGCGGGCGCATCAACGCCTCCAACCCGTGCAGCGAGTACATGCACGTGGACGACTCCGCGTGCAACCTCGCGTCGCTGAACCTGATGAAGTTCCGCCGCCCGGATGGGACGCTCGACGTCGCCTCCTTCGAGCACACCGTCGACATCATGCTGCTCGCCCAGGAGATCATCGTCGGGCCGTCCAGCTACCCGACCGAGGAGATCGCGACCAACGCGCGCGCGTTCCGCCAGCTCGGCCTCGGCTACGCCAACCTCGGCGCCTACCTCATGAGCAACGGCATGCCCTACGACTCCGACCACGGACGGGGCACGGCGGCGGCGATCACCGCGCTGATGACCGGCAGGGGCTATCGCCGCTCCGCCGAGGTGGCCGGCGCGCTCAGCCCGTACGAGCGCTACGCGGAGAACCGCGAGCCACACAACGGCGTCATGCGCATGCACCGCGAATCCTCCTACGCGATCCCCGACGAGGCCTGCCTGGACGGCGAGCTGCTCGCGGCCGCGCGGCGCTCGTGGGACGAGGCGGTGGAGCTCGGCGAGCGCTCGGGCTACCGCAACGCCCAGGCGACCGTGCTCGCGCCGACCGGCACGATCTCCTTCCTGATGGACTGCGACACCACCGGCGTGGAGCCTGACTTCTCGCTGGTCAAGTTCAAGGAGCTCGTCGGCGGCGGGCAGATGACCATCGTCAACAAAACAGTGCCGCTGGCCCTGCAGACGCTCGGCTACTCCGAGCAGCAGGTCGAGCAGATCGAGGCCCACCTGGCCGAGCACGGCACGATCATCGGCGCGCCCGGCCTGAACGAGGAGCACCTGGCGGTGTTCGACGTGGCGGTGGGCGAGCGCGCGATCTCGCACATGGGCCACCTGAAGATGATGGGGGCGGTGCAGCCGTTCATCTCGGGCGCGATCTCGAAGACGGTCAACATGCCTCAGGAGGCAACGGTCGAGGACATCGCCGACGCCTACACGCAGGCCTGGCACCTTGGGATCAAGGCGCTCGCGATCTACCGCGACGGGTCCAAGACCGCCCAGGCGCTGCGCACGGACGCGCAGCACTCTGACGAGCACAGGCAGGGCGTGCGGGAGCCGGCCGACGTGGACGCGCTCGTCGAGGCGGCCGTGGGCAAGGCGCTGGCCGAGGCCGGGCCGCGGCGCAAGCGGATGCCGCGCGAGCGCAACTCCATCACCCACAAGTTCTCGATCGGCGGACACGAGGGCTACATCACCGCGGGCATGTACGAGGACGGCTCGGTCGGGGAGATCTTCCTCACCGACATCGGCAAGGAGGGCTCGACGCTGCGCGGCATGATGAACTCGTTCGCCACCGCCATCTCGATCGCGCTGCAGTACGGGGTGCCGTTGGAGACGCTCGTGCGCAAGTTCAGCTACATGCGCTTCGAGCCCGAGGGGATCACCGGCAACCCGGAGATCCCGTTCGCCAAGTCGATGCCCGACTACATCATGCGCTGGCTGGCCTCCCGCTTCCTGGACGTCGACGCCCAGGAGGACCTCGGCATCCTCACGCCGCAGGTCCGAGCGCGCAAGGCAGCCCAGGAGGCGGCACAGTCGGTCGTCTCCTCCGACACCGCCAGTCCGGGCAACGGAAGCAACGGTGGCAACGGGAGCAACGGCGGCAACGGGTCACCGGACGCCTCCCCCCAGGCCTCAGCCGTGGACGGCGGTCACGGCACGCCCGCCGTCGCCTCGCTCACGGACTCCCCACCGGTCATCCCCGCGCGGCTGCACGGGCTCGACCTCGGGCCGGCGTGCAGCCAGTGCGGAGGCATGATGCAGCGGACCGGGTCCTGCTACACGTGTTCTTCGTGTGGCAACAACACCGGCTGCGGCTGAGGAGCGACAGCAGAGGCTCCACGCGTGTGGTCGGCTGGCTGGCCGGGCTCTGTCTGAGTCTGGCCTGTCTCAGCACGCCCGCCTGGGCGGCAACCGGGTACGTGGACGGGATCTCCGACCAGAACCTGTTCTTCGACGCTTCATCGCTCGGCAGTCCCCCCTCCCAGATCAAGCTCGCGCGCTACGTCGTGCAGTGGGATGTGATGAGGGGGGCGGGCTACCCTGGCGAACTCGCCAGCCTGCGGAGTTGGTATGACGCCGCGATCGAGCTTCAGCTGACACCGGAGCTGGCTCTGGAGAACTACAACTGCGGTGGCTGTGCCGCTCCGCAGGCGACGGAGGAATACGCCGCGGAACTGGAGGCGCTGTTCCGCTCCTTCCCCGCCATCAAGGCGGTGGAGGCTTGGAACGAGCCGAACAACTCTCACTACAGCTCATATCTCGCTCCGGACGTCGCAGCTCATCTGTTGAACGCCGCGTACGCATTCTGCGAAGCCCATGGCTGCACGGCGATCGCCGGTGATTTCCTCGATTCAGAACCGAACATGGTCGAATACGAGGACGCCTACGAGCGTGGCCTCCAGCCTCGCGATCCCGGCAACTGGGGCATTCACCCTTACCACGCGGTCAAGTACATGACCGATGAAACGGTGACCCGCTTTCGCGAAGCTCTTCCAGATCCAGCAGCGGACCGAATCTGGTTCACGGAGATCGGCGCCTACTACTGCGAGGCCGGACGAACCTACGGCGAAGAGTCGCAGGATGAACAGGCCCGGTTTCTGGTGCACGATCTCATCCCCGAATTCCAGCCCACGCACGTCTTCTACTACGAGCTGGCCTGGCGATACGACGAACCGCCCGCGTGTGATTCACAGCAGGACGACACCGCGCTCTACGCACAGACAGGCCCGAACGGCCCGCTGCTGGCACGCTCCGCGGCAGGCGTCGTCTTTGGCCCCGAGCAGACGCTGGGGGCGAGCCTGACCGCGACCGCGGGCTCGGCATCGGCGGGGGCGACAACGGCAGGCTCGGCATCCGCCGGCCCGACGACGCTGCCCGCCTACTCCGCCTGCGAGCCGGCTCTCGACGAGCAGTGGCAGCGCGGAGAATGCCTGTACCTGCAAGAACTGTTCCAGGCGTGAGCCGGAAGACTCACCAGGGCCGCAAGACCCACAGGGCCTGAAGACCCGTCAGGGCCCGATCAGGTGATCAGGCGCTCGCCGGGCGAACCAGCGGCCGCGTATTCGCCCAGCGTCATCCGCGAGTCGTCGCGGCCGAGGATGCTGATGAACACCGCCGCGAAGGCGATGCCGAAGACGAGCGCCTCGATGAAGCACATGCTCGCGCCGGCGAGGTGCTGGTCGTTGATCGCCGACAGGCCGAACGCGCGGGGGGCGCTCGCGTAGAGGGGGTACTCGGTGCTCGACAGCCACGTCAACGGCAGGCACACGCACGCGCTGGCCAGGCGCGTGAAGCCCAGCAGCGCGAGCCGCTGGCCGTTGGGGCGCAGGCGCGCACGGGGAAGCGGGTCGATGATCAGCCACCACATCGCCAGGCCCGTGTAGAACAGCGTCGCGTGCTCGAGCGCGTGCACCGCCGAGTGCTGGGCCGCGAAGTCGAACACGCTCGGGATCGCCCACACCCACGTGGCCAGCGCCCACAGCGGAACCGCCAGCCACGGCGAGGTCAGCCGCGCCAGCACGCGACCGGATTTGCCGCCCGGCGCCACCGCCAGCAACGCCTCGCGGGACAGGCCCAGGGGCAGCACCGGCGAGCGCAGGCCGAGCACGAGCAGCGCCGGCGCGATGTCCGACAGCAGCACGTGCTGGAACATGTGCGCCGACAGCAGGTACCTGTCGCCGATCGGGTCAAGCGGCGAGAGCAGCGCCACCGCAATCGTCAGCAGGCCGGCCGTGTACGGCACCCAGTGGCCGGCGTTGGGCGCCGACGTCGACGAGCGCGCGGCGGCGCGGCGGTACACGCGCGCGTACGCCACAGCCGCTGCCAGCAGCGCGATGATCACGACCGGCTGGAAGCTCCACGAGCCCCAGCCCGGATAGGAGGTCATCCGACCCTCCCTCGAGCGCCAGGTCGGGTGGTTGGGCGGTGGTCCTGCGGAGCGCCGGTCATGCTTGGCGGCATCCTATCGATCATCCCCGCGCGCGTGCCCACCGCACGGATCGATCCTCCCCGCGCGCGTGCCCACCGCCCATGCGCACTGCGCGGGCAGGCGCCCACCGCGCGGCTCGCGCCCGGCGCCACACGCTGGCTATGGTGTCGTGATCGCCCCCACCGCCGACAGCCTTCTCCCGCCGGACGTCCCCTCGCCGGACGTCCCCTCGCCCGGCGCGCCGTTGCAGGGGGGCTGCCTGTGCGGAGCCGTGCGGTTCGAGATCACAGCCCCGTTCCTGTCGGCCGGCTACTGCCACTGCACGCACTGCCAGCGGCGCACCGGCACCGGCTCCTCCGCCAACGGCCGCGTGCCGCAGGACGGCTTCCGGCTGCTGAGCGGCGAGGAGCAGCTGCGCTCCTTCAAGCCACCCACTGGCGTGCCCAAGCTGTTCTGCGGCACCTGCGGCTCGGCGCTGTTCAGCGGCGACCCGTTCGCAGATCAGGAGGTCGCGGTGCGACTGGGAACGCTCGATCGCGATCCGGGCATACGACCGCACCACCGGCAGTTCGTCGACTCGGCCGCGCCCTGGGAGCCGGTTCCCGAGGACGGGCTCGTGCGCCATCCCCGCTCGCGCGGAGCCTGACCGCGCGCACGCGCAGCCAAGTCAGCGAACGCGGCTCGCCGCACCGTTCGCGCCAGCCTTCCAGCACGCTCTCCAGCCGCTCGCGGTCCTCGACTCTCGCCAGCACCTCAACCCGCCCGCCGCCGCCGTCCGCCGGCCCCAGGCGCACGAGGTACAGCTCACCCGTGTCGCTGACCCACGCCGCGCGGTGCAGCGGGCCGTCGACGTCCTCGCGCCACCACAGCCCCACGTCGAGCTCGCGCGAGCGAGCACGACGCTCATCGGCGTTGTAGAAGCGCGCCAGCGAGTCATAGCGCTCGCGCGGGGAAGCTTCGGTGACGGACTCTGCAGTGCTCATGCGGCAACACCAGCTTTCGAGGAGGGGTCGACACGAAGCCTCTCCCCCGCGCCTAAACGACGGGTTACCCGGTCGTAAGGATTGCCAAGGATCGCCCGTCCGGGGGCCCCAGCCGCCTCGCTGTCAGGATCGAGGCGGGCGGGCCACGCCCGCACCCCCACAGGGGGTGAGAGACGTGGCCCGGCCCGGCCCGACTGCAGGTGTGTCGTGCTAGAGAAGCAGGTGCTTGTGCCCGGGCAGTTTGCTCACGCACGTGTGGTAGACGCGCTCGCCCCTCACCGTCCGCCCGTCGCGCCGGTGAGCGACGATCTCCACCGTGAAGGTGCCCTTGGGCAGCCCGACGAGGTTGACGGCCGTGGTCAGGTGCTTTCCCCTCAACGTCTGCTTGTCCTTGCCGTTGATCTCCACCACGGCCGAGACGAGCCCCAGTTGCTTGACGTTCTGGATGTGGATCCTGATGTCGCGCTTGCTGGCGCACGCCTTCGGGGTTTCGACGGCCTTGAAGGCGAGCACTGCCGCAGGCGCTGCCGCGGCCGTAGCTCCTTCCCAAGTCTCCGACACCGCGTTGGATTCGAACTTGTCCGCGTTGGCGTTTGTGAAGGAGCCGACGATGTGGTCGGTGCCCGGCTTGCTCGAGCTGTATGTGAACTGTGCCTTGCCCGACGAGCTCGTCGACGCTTCGCCGGTCGTGCCTTCGTTCGGCCCGGACGTAACGTCGAAATGCACCTCCGCGCCTTCGATGGCTTCGCCCTGTGCGTTCTGCACGGACGCCGTCACCGTGTGCGATTCCCCGACCTTGTTCGTGCCCGATGCCGGCGACAGCGTGATTCCTTCGCCGATCACCGCAGCTCCTCCATGGACTTCCAGCGCCCCGAAGAAGATGTTGTCGTTGTCGGACGGGTTGTCCGTGGAGAACGAGATCGCGCTTTCACCGTCGCTGACGAACGGCAGCAGGCTGTAGAGCTCGTCGTCGCAGCGAGGCGCCGGTTCGTGCGCGGCGTTTTCACACGTGAGGTCTGTCGCTTCCGGGTTCGGTGGATCTTCGAGCGAGTCGCCGATGCCGCCGACCGTGATCAGCTCGCCGTTGCCACACGCAGGGTAATCGGGCGTGGGGGAGTACTTTTCGATGCAGTCGTCCTGACCGCCGGCCGAGGAGCTCATCAGTTTTTTGTTGACTTCGATGATGCTGTACTGACCCGCCGGCTGGTAGCCAAAGGAGATCCCCAGGCTGAGGTTCAGCTCGAAGCTCGGGTTGGACAGGTTGATCGGTTCAGCCAGCCCCACATGGAAGGTGTCGCCGAGCGGGTTCTGGGCGCCATAGAGCAGCGTCAGGCTGCGGGCTTCGTTGACAGCCGGGTCTTCCAGGATGACGGCCAGGATCTCCCCGTCGTAGTTGAATGTCTCCTCGCCCTCCGCGACCGTGAAGTCCGTGATCCCCGCCGGAGCGCTGTTCACGACAGGCGCCACGATCGACGTCACGTTCGCGATCGCGTTATAAGAGCCGATGTCACTGCTGATCGTGTGCGCCGCTTCCCATTCGACCGCTTCGCCATTGAGCGTCACATCACCATTCTGGGGGACATACTCCGACGCACCAGTGCTAGCCGCGAACAGGTACGCCGCACGCACAGTCTCCCCAGCGCTGCTCTTTTCGACCCTGATGGGCCCACCTTCCGGGGTGTTATCCCCCAGCGCATCCAACGAGAGCGCGAGATGTTCGCCAGACACGCTCAGATAGGGACTCAGCGATTCCGCCTGCGCCGCGGTCGCCGCGACACACCACAACAGAACACCCACGAGAAGCATCACGAGCACCGCCAGCGCCGAACGGCGGGGCCTTCCAGCCGCCGTCGCGTCAGCTCTCGCGATGAACGCCCTACGTACAACCTTCGATATTGCCGTCATAGCAGCTTCCCCCAGGGGTCAGTTGTGCTCCGCGGGCCGCGCCATCGAGTCGGCGGACTCGCGACTTGTGCGCGTCTTCCGTGCGCGCGATCGGCGGAATATAGACCACCGTCGTCGATTTGTCGAGAAAATCTCGCCCAGGCTAAAGTCTAGGTTGCACGGCCCGCGCCGCCCGCGTCTCGGCCGTTCCAGCCGCGATCTTTCTCAGATCGGGGTCGCCCCACCACGGCCGACCCGCAGGGATCGCCGGCCTCCGCAGAGTCGGCGATCCCTGCGACCCGCAGCGTGTCAGCCGTTGAGACGCTTCTTCAGCGCGCTCGCAGCGGAGAACTTCGCCGCCTTGGACGCGCCGATCTGGATCGTCTGTCCCGTCGACGGGTTGCGTCCCTGGCGGGCTGCCCGGTGGCTGACGCTGAACTTGCCGAAGCCGGCAAGCGCGACCTCACCTCCGGCGGCCAGCTCGTCGGAGACCACCTCGATCGCCGCCTCTACCACCTGCCGTGCCTGGCTGGCGGCCAGTCCAGTGCGTCCCGCGACCTGCTCGGCCAGCTCGTTCTTGGTCATGCCACTCCCTTCTCGAGTGTCGTTGCTGACAGCAGGCTAACCGGTGGTGAGGACGACCACGTGCGCAAACACCGTGCCCGCACCGTCAAGAAGCCCTAATTTCCGGGGAACTTAAGCGGCGCGACCGTCCTCAACTGGCCTTCCGCCGGCCGTTCGACAGTCCTCCTGGCCCTGAACGGCGCCAGCGCACCCGCCGCGCACGCCGCCCACAACAGGCTCAGCCACACGCCGCACGCCAGCGCCACGTGCACCCACACCAGCTCAGTCGGCAGGTGCGTCTCGTACTGATCCAGCCCGACCGCCCCCTGCAGCGCCAGCAGCACGCACAGCAGCGTCAGCGGCCGCTGCACCACCGGCCCCACCTCGCGACGGCGCGCCAGCCACCACACCAGCACCGCCACCAGGCTGAACACCAGCGCGATCTCCGCGTGGCGATGGATCACGAAGTCCATCGTGCCGCGCCCGTCGAAGCTCAGGCGGTTGATCCTCTGGCCCGGCGCGCCGCCCGCGTGCGGGCCCGCCGCCGTCGCCGCCGTCCCCGCGAAGATCGTCAGCGCGGCCAGCGCCAGCAGCCAGCGCAGCCAGCGCACGATCGTACGGTCCGTCGCCACACCCAGCGCGCGCTCGCCGTCCAGCGCCGTGCCCCGCGCCCCGTTCGGCGTCGCCTGCCGCGCGACGTCCGCGCCATCCGCGCCTTCCGCAGTGGCCGCGCGCCGACCGGACCGAGACTCCCGTGGGTCGTTCGACGCCCGCCACACGAGCACCACCGCCGCGACCAGGATCAACATCGATAGCGCGAAGTGGCCCATCACCCAGCCGTAGTCGAGCTCGCCTTTGACCGTCAGCCCACCGAGCACCGCCTGCGCGACCACGCCCGCCGGCAGCAGCGCACCCAGCCACACCAGGTCGCGCCGGCGAGGACGGCGGCGGACCGCCGCCAGCCACGCCGCGCCCGCCGCGATGCACACCGGCACCGTGATCAGCCGGTTGGAGAACTCGATCAGCGCGTGCGTCCTCAGCGGCGGGTACACGTTGCCGTAGCACTTCGGCCACGTCGGGCAGCCCAGGCCCGACCCCGTCAGCCGCACCGCCGCTCCCGTCAGCACGATCAGCGTCAGCGCGCCAAGCGCCACGTACGCGAAGCGCGCGTACTGCTCCGGCGTCACCGTGTAGCCGTTCGTGCGCTCGCGCAGGCTCTCCAGACGGGCGTGCATCTGCCTCAAGGATGCCATTCGAACGGCAGTTCGTCCGCGATCTCACTCAGCCGCGGCGCCGCCGCGTCGCGCTCGGACACACTCAGCTCCTCCACCCGCAGCGGCCACGCGATGCCGATCTCCGGGTCGTCCCACGCGATCCCCCGCTCGAGCTCCGGGTCGTAGTACGCGCTCTGCTTGTACAGCACGTCCGCCACCTCGCTCACCACGCAGAAGCCGTGCGCGAAGCCCACCGGCACGTACAGCTCGCGCATGCTCTCCTCGTCCAGTTCCACCGCCTCCCAGCGCCCGTACGTCGGCGAGCCCCTGCGGAGGTCCACCGCCACGTCCACGATGCGCCCGCGCGCACAGCGCACCAGCTTCGCCACGCCCTCGCCGATCTGGAAGTGCATGCCCCGCACGACCCCGCGCGTCGAGCGCGAGTGGTTGTCCTGGACGAACAGCTGATCCTCCGGGATCCCCGCCTCCGCGTGCCACTCGCGTCTGTACGTCTCGCACAGGAAGCCCCGCTCGTCTGCGTGGACCGTCGGCTGGATCACCGCCAGGCCGGGGAGATGGACCGAGAGGGCGCGCATACGCGCCAGAGGGTAGTCATCCGCGGCCGGGACGCGCGCCGGGGGCGTTAGATTGACGTCATGACCGCGCTGGCCGAAACATCGCTGTCCACCGACGAGCGGGCGCTGGTCGAGCGGTTCGTCGACGAGCTGCGCGCGCGTCTGAACGGGCAGGTTCACGCGGTATGGCTTTTCGGCTCGCGCGCACGCGGCGAGCGACCGTCAGCGGAGTCCGACGTGGACGTGCTCGTGCTCGTGGACGACGCCTCCTGGGACGGTCGGATGCTCGTGCGCAGGATGCTCGACGACGCCGCCCGCGAGCTCGGCCTGGACGCTCTGACGTGGTCGTTCTCCGTCCACGTCCACACCCCAGCGTGGCTCGCACAGCGTCGTGAGATCAGATCCTTCTTCATCGCCGAGGTGGACCGCGACAAGGTCGTCTTCTTCGGCTGAGAGCGTCTCCGCGATGCACGTGACCGCACAGGACGCATGGGCGCCAGGTCCGCTTCACCCGCTGCTTGCCGACGGCGCCGTCCACGTGTGGCGAGCCGACCTCACAGCCGTGGGCGGGGACCTCGGCGAGCTGCTCTGCAGCGAGGAGCGCGCGCGGGCCGAGCGTTTCCTCGACGAGCGCGATCGCCAGCTCTGGACGCGCTCGCGGGGGGTGCTCCGAGCGCTGCTCGGACGCTACCTGCGCCAGGACCCCAGCTCGCTGCGGTTCGCCACCGGCGCGCACGGCAAGCCCGCGCTCGTCGAGCACGACAGCGAACCGCCCGCGACGCCGCCGCTCTCGTGCGCGCGCTCCCCCCGGCTGTCCTTCAACATGTCGCACTCAGGCCAGCTCGCGCTGTACTCCTTCAGCGACGCCGACGCCGTCGGCGTCGACGTCGAGGCCGCACGCCAGCCCAGCGACGAGGTCGCGATCGCCGCGCGCGTCTTCGGCGCGGCTGTCGCACGGCGTCTCGAGCGCCTCGATCCCGCCGCCCGTCAGCGTGAGTTCCTGCGCGCGTGGGTCCGCCACGAGGCCGAGCTCAAGTGCCTCGGCGTCGGCATCGGTCGCGCACACGCCGGCGTCGACCGGCGCATGCTGTGGGTCGCCGAGCTCGACCTGGGGCCCAGCGCGGCCGCTGCCGTGGCCGCCGAGCGCCCGGCGCGCGAGCTGCGCTGTTGGGATTGGGCGGCCGGCGAGGGCTAGAAGATCTTCACGTCGATCGTCTGGTTGAACGTCTTGCCGCCCACCACCGCCGTCAGCGTGGTCACGACACCGTGCTCGCGGATCGGCCCCATCAGCCTCGCCGCGAGGCGAATCGGAACATGGCTCGTGGTGCCACCCGGGACGCTGAAGCCGTGCTGGCCTACGCTCACCTGCCTGCCGTCCATGCTCAGCGTGACCTCGCCCCTGCACTCCGGCGTGAGCCGGCAGTAGACCGCGACCTGGACCACCCGCGAGCGGTTGATGCCGTCGGTCTGGGGACCGACCCGGATCGCCGGCAACGGCGGCGGCAGGCCGGCCGTGCCCCCGGGGCAGATGTGCGTGGCGTTCGGTCCCGTGCCGAGCGTCACCTGCATCATCAGTTCCTCGTTCGGGTTGGACGCGAAGCCTTCCATCGCAGCCGTTTCGGACGCCGACATGATGGCTCCGTCGCCGGTGCCGTCGTTGCGCATGAACGAGTCCGCCGTCGATCCCTGCACCGAGCCCAGCACCTCGTAGGGGACTCCGGCGCGGTAGACGTTTTCCACGTAGCCGCCCTCGTCGTTGAACGCCACGTAGTCGCCGCGACTCACGCACAGGTTGACCGGTTCGTAGGTCGTGACCGTCGAGCCGCTCGCGCCGCTCGCTCCGCAAACCGGAATTTCAAATCCGCCCGAGGTCAGATTGACCTTGGCGCCGCCGCCCGCAAGGGGAGAGATGTCCTGGAAGTGGATCTGGGTCAGCGGCGCGGGTCCGCCGCGAGCGGGCCGGGCGCAACCCTCCAGGCTCACCTTGACAGCCTGCCCGGTCGCGGGCATACCCGCTCCGCGACCTGCCAGCGCGACGTTCCAGAGGACCGTGTCCGCCCCGAAGTGGAACGTGTGGAAGACCCCCGACGGAGCTTCCGGGCTGACCGGCACCAACGTGTTCGTGCCCTCGTAAGTGAGGCTTTCAGCCGTGTTCAGCGTCGCCGGCACCGACAACGGGCTGCCGACGACCTGAATCGCGGCGCTCGCGCTCGCCGGCGCCAACGCAGCCGGCAGGAGGCCGGCGAGCAGCACGCCGAAGCCCAGCAGCAGCTTGGACAGCGGCCGAATGGCCGAGCGGGGCGTGCGGATACACGTAACGAAGTTCATCACGCTTCCTGATCGGAGTATTCGCCCGCACCTTTGAGCAAATACGCCGTCAATCAGCGTATGAACGTGCTCGCGTGGGCATCGGAGCGCTCGAGCAGCGCGACCCGCCGCACGAACAGGCCCAACGCGCGTCGATCCTCTGAGACCCCCAGCGAATGCGGGGAGCGTGGAGCGCGGATCCGCCACTCGAGCAGGATGTCTCCGTGATCGCCCACGACGGCCGCCGGCAGCGGCGCCTGTGCCACCGACGGCCCAGCGTTGGCGCCGTCGTAGCTCAGCGACTTGACGCGGCGTCCGTTGAGGAGCACCTCGACCTGCAGCCTGCGCCCCGACGCTCCCAGGAACGGGATCGCGTCGAACTCCAGCTGCAGCGGCGGCGCAGGTCCCTGAAACCGCGTCAGCAGCCGTGCCACAGGGCCGACCGTCCAACGCCCCAGCGGCTCGGGATCGCCCCAATCCCCGAACAGAACGCTGTCGTCGCCCGAGCCCTCGCCGAGTGTCAACGCGCTGCCGATCTCGTACTCGCTCGGCGCGCGCACGAGCAGGCGGCGCAGGAACACGCCGACGCGACGATCGTCGTCATCGAGGCCGAGTCGCGTGGGCGAGGTCGCATCGGGCGTGTCCAGCACGAGATCCAGGCCGCCGCGGCCCGCGACCGCCTCGCGCGGCAGGATCACCGGCTCGCCGCGCAGGTTCGCCCGCCGGTCGATCACCAGCTCGGTTACACGCCGGCCGTTCACCGACACCCCCAGCCGCTGGCGCGGGCGCCCCGGGACGAGCAATCCGTCGGCCGAGAGCTCGAGCACCAGCGATCCGCGCACCGGCTCGCTCAGCGCCAGCTCCAGCCGCGCCTGGCGCCCCGCGATCCAGCATCCCTCCCCCTCCGCGCGCCAGGTCCCATACGCCGTGCATGCCCTCGCGATCTCGGCGTCGGCGAAGTCGAGAGGCTCACCGAACACGATCGGTCGCAGTGACGTCCCGCCCACCCCGCGCCCCACCGCCGCCGCCATCTCCGAGGGGGGTCTGGAGGGCCCGGGCGGACCGCCCGAGAACGCGTGGCGCAGATCGCGCACGCGCTCGATGCCCATGCGCCTGCGCGCGAGCCGCAGATGCCCGGCGAGCGTCGGCCGGGCGCCCAGCGGTAGCTCGCGCCGGAGCTGCTGCTGGTGGTAGACGATCTGCCGCTGGATCGCGCTGCGCTGTCGTGGCTGTGTCGTCTGCGCGCGCAGCTCCGCGCGCTCGAACACAAGCGGGCGCAGCGAACCGAGCGCCCGGATGCTCTGCTCGGGAACGGACGCGTCGGCCACTCGCCGCAGGTATTCCAGCCCCGCCCGCAGCGCAACCGTGACACGGCGCTTGCGTGCCTGCTCGACCAGGCGGTCGTAGTCGATCGGGCCGATCGCGCCGGTGCACAGCAGCGCCGCGTCCACCACCCAGCGGTAGGTGGGGATCGCGTTCCAGCGCAGGCCGTGCAGGATCACCAGCAGCAGCTCGTCGGCAGGGCACAGCGCCCGCGTGCCGACGCCGAGCAGCTCGATCGGCTCGGCCGCGGCCCAGAAGTCCTCGTCCGCGTGCGGCTGACACGAGGCGTGCAAAACGTGCCAGTGCAGGTCCAGCTGGCGATCCAGCGCGTCGCGGAAGCCGTGGCTGGGGACGAATCGCGGGGCATACTCGGCGACGTACCAGGCGGGCACTTCGCCGACCGGCACGAGTCCCATCTCCAGCATGACGTCGATCGCCGCGCGCGTGCGCTCGGTCGGGACGAGCACGTCGATGTCGTTCATCGGGCGCATGCCCGCGTCCAGGCGCGTGTCCGCCACGAACGCGGCGCCCTTCAGCAGGAGGGTGGGTATCCCCGAGGCCTCGAGCGCCTGCACGATCGGGATCATCGGGGCGAGCAGCAGCTGCGTGCGCGCCCAGCTGTAGCGGTGCACGCCCTTGAACAGGCTCAGCAGCTCGTCGTCCACGCCCAGGCTCAACAGGTTCTTGCGCAGCGCCGGCAGCAGCGCCAGCGTCGCTCCGTCGAGCGCGTCGACGTCGATCTGCGAGCGCACCCGCCGCCACGCCTCCAGCGCCCGCTCGTCGGGCATCAGCGCCGCGCGCAGCAGCAGCTCCTGAGCCGGGGAGGGCCACACGTCGTGTTGGCGCGGAACCGCGCCCCAGGGCGTCGCCGGCGCCGGCGCGGAGGGGGCTGCCGCCGGCGCCTCGTTCATCGCCCCGCCCTCCGGTCGCCGCGTGCCCCTTCGGAGTCCCCCGGCCGCCGCCGCTCGGCGGCCCGGCGCCGGTCGAGCGAGGCCTTCAGCACGTGCGCCCACTCCCCGATCGAGTCGCGATAGCGCAGTGATGCGTTCTCGCCATGCACCCGGCGCCACAGCACCTGCTCCTCCAGCGTCAGCTCACACAGCCCGAGCTCGCGCGCCCGCAGCAGCCAGTCCAGACCCTCGGCGGCACGCACCTCGACCGCGAACGGCCCGACGCGCTCGAGGGCGCTTCGGCGCGCGAGGATCGAGCCGGCGGTGTGCGAGGGCATCGGCTCGTCGAACGCGACGGGAGCTCCGTCGAGCATGCGCTCGAAGCGTCGGACGTGCCCCCACACGATGTCCACATGCGGAAGGCGCCGCAACGCGTCGAGGCGGACAGCCAGGCTCGAACGGGTCAGCATGTCGTCGGAGTCCAGGAACGCGACGATCGTCCCGCGAACCAGCTCCAGCGCGCGGTTGCGCGCCGCCCCGATGCCCGCGTTGCGCTGGCGCGCCACGCGCACCGGCGCTCCGAAGGCCTCCGCCACCGCCACCGTGCCGTCGGTGGAGCCATCGTCGAGCACGAGCACGTCGTCCGGCGGGCGCGTCTGCGTGAGGACGCTGTCGAGGGTCTGCGCCAGCCAGCGCTCGGCGTTGAAGGCGGGAATCGCCACGCCGACCTCAGAACGTTCGTCGGCGCTCACCGCTCGCCCGCCTCCGCGCGATCCGCTTCGCGCCCTCCAGGCGCGTCTCCCGTGCCCCCGGCCGCGCGCTGGCGGGCGGCCGTGGCACGGAGCATCCTGAACGTCTCGCGGCGCATCGTCGCCTGGTCGTAGGAGCCGTTGGTGTCGTGGATACGCCAGCACACCAGCGTCTGCGGGAGCATCCCGCTGGCCAGCCCCATGTCCTTCGCGCGCGCCAGCCAGTCCGCGTCGCAGACGCTCGCATAGCTGGTGTCGAACCGTCCGACCCTCTCGAAGGCCTCGCGACGCACCAGCCAGGCGCTCGGCACATAGCCGGGTTGGCGATCCGCCGCCCACATCAGCCACCGGGGGCGCGGCGTGTCCGCCAAGAGCACCATTTCGATGCCGCACAGTGCGATGTCCAGCTCCCGGCGCTCGTCCAGCAGGGCAACCTGAAGGGCGAGCTTGGAAGGCTGCCACAGGTCGTCCTGGTCCATGAACGCGATCAGCTCGCCTCGCGCCGCCGCGATCCCGACGTTGCGCGCCGCCGCCACCCCCCGGTGGGGCTCGCGCAGCACGCGCACCCCCGGTCGCGCCGAGGCGATCTCGGCGCTGCGGTCGGGCGAGCCATCGTCGACGACGATCGTCTCGACACGCGTGTACGTCTGGGCGGCGACGCTGTCGATGGCTTCGCCCACGTAACGCTCGCCGCCGAACACCGGCACCACCACCGACACCAGCGGCTTCGCAGGGTGCTCAGCCACCGCCACTCCGCTTGCGCCGGACCGACGCGCGCAGCGCCCGCATCGTCGCGACTTCGTTGGCGTGCGGGTTTCGCGATGTGTTATCGGCGTGAATCCGATAGCGCAGGAGCGTGCAGTCGAGCCGTCCGAACCGCACCCCGGCGTCGCCGGCGCGGGCGATCCAGTCCAGGTCCTCGCTCAGGCGCAGCGACTCGTCGAACGGCCCCACGAGCTCGAAGATCCCGCGCCGGACGAGCATCGTCGAGGGATGCCCCGGAAAGGGTTGGGGGAGGCGGGGATAGTGAGCGGGACGCGGCTGGCCGGGCGTGACGAACGCCTCCGTGAGGCCCACCACCAGACCGTCGTGCGGATGCTCGCGCATGTGCTCGACCTGTCTGGAGAGGCGATGGCGTGGCCACACGTCGTCCGCGTCGAGGATCGTCAGCAGCTCGCCCCGCGCGACGGCCAGTCCGGCGTTGCGCGCCGCCGCCGGACCGCCGTTGCGCTGGCGGATGACCCTCACTCCGTGCGCCGCCGCGATCCCGGCGGTGCGATCGGTGGAGCCGTCGTCAACCACGACGATCTCCACGCGGTCGTAGTCCTGGCCGAGCGCGGACTCCAGCGCCTCGCCCAGGAACGCCTCCGCCTGGTAGGCCGGCACGACGACCGAGACCAGGGGCCCTTCGCCTTGCGTCGGTGGGTTCGTCGGTGGGCGCTCGCTCACCGAGTAGCCCCCGAGACGGCTCGAAGCGCTCGCCGCTTGCTCACGGGGCGAGCGCTCCCGAGGCCGGCGCGAGCTCCGCCTCCTCACCGCCGCCGACCGCGTCGAGCACGCGATCGATCGCCTGTGCCAGCTCGTCGGGGTCGTCTCCCACGTCCAGGGCGAACGCCGGCACCCGACGCGCGAGCGCGGCGAGCGAGCCGACGACTTGGCCGTCGTCGAAGGGCATCTGGAAGGTCGTGCTCGGAGCCAGCGCCAGCAGCGCCTCGCCAGGGCTGGCCCTGCGCAGCCGCGCGCGTCCACCGCGGATGCGGGGCACGACCACCGCGCGGATCGCCAGCGAGCACGCCGGCTCGCCCGGAAACAGAGCCCGCACGTCGAGCACCGACTTCTCGTCCTCCTGCGGATCGGCCGAGATGCTGAGGCCGCCAGCCAGTCGCGGGAAGCGCGCCAACTGGCTCGCGTCGAGCTTGGCCGTCCCGTACATGTTCCACGCGACCGGCTCGGGATGGGAGTGCAGCAGCAGGTAGTCGTCTGCCACGTACGCCATGCCCGCGGTCAGCGCCGCAAGCGCGACGGTCGTCTTGCCGGAGCCGCCGGCGCCGGCGAGCAGCACCCCGCCGCGCCGCCCGTCGCCGACCGCTCCCGCGTGAACGAGGTGGCGCCCAGCCCCGCTCAGAGCCCAGAACAGCGCCGGGCGCAGCGGCGCGGCGCGCTCCCACCAGGGCAGCGTCGCGGCGTCGGGCACGCGGTGCAGCAGCTCGCACGCAGCGCGATCGACGAGCGTCAGCGCCCCCGAGCCGGCGTCGTGCACCGCGATCACCTCGGCGCCGTCACGCCCGCGCAGGAGCCCGCGGGCGCCGACATCGACCTCGTGCCAGGGCACCGGGCACGAGGCCCCCGGCAGGCCGCGCTCCTGCCACAGGCCGATCGTCGCATGGACCGGACCCGCGTCCTCGACCAGGCGCGCCCTGAGCGCGTCGGTCAGCGCGTCGGCCAGAGACGACCCGGCGAAGCGAAGCCGCACACGACGATCCCCCACGCAGAGCACGCGGTCGACCTCGCCGGCGCCCGCAATCGCACGGGCGTGCTCGCGAGCGGCCTTGCCGAAGAACCCCGCGAGCGGTTCCTCAGCCCGCCTTGACATGCGGCCAGCCGGCATCTGCCTCGACGTCGTGGAGGGGGTCGACGAGCATGAACTCCTGCATGTCCGTGTACTTGTGCAGCACAGGCGCCGCGAACGGCGCGGTCGCCGGCGGCTGTGCGTCGCCCTCCTCCAGAGCGCCGCCCTCCTGCCGAGCGCCGCCGTCCTGCCGAGCGCCGCCGTCCTGCCGAGCGCCGCCCTCCTCCTGAGCGTCGCCGTCCAGCGCACCCGCACCATCGCGACCGTCGGGCGGCGCGAGCTCCGTCTCGGCGGTGGTGAGCAGGCTCTCTCCGACCAGCTCGTCCACAAGCGCCTCCACCGTCCGGCGCACCAGCGCGGGGTCGGCGTCGTAGCGCTCGGCGATGCGCGCCACGCGCTCGTCGCACGAGGCGCCCTCGACCACCAGTTGCCAGATCTCGGCACCCACTCCGTCGAGGCTGTAGTAGGCGCCCGTGCCGAGGTGGATCAGGATCGTCTCGCCGTCGATCGTCTCGTGGACGACATCGGGAACGTTGATGATCACGTCTCCTGGCATCGGCCACGGCAGTCTAATGGTGAGAGCCGACTGGCTGAGTGCGCCCAGGGGCGAGCACACACTCGACCGGGGTTCGGCGCTCGCTGAGCGCGTGGTCGATCTGGCGGCGCAGGCCCTCTGCAAGCGCAACGCGCGGCTGCCATCCGAGGTCTCGCTGAGCTCGCGAGATGTCCGCGTGGGTGCTCAGCGCCTCACCCTCGTGGGCTGGCAGCCGACGAACGGGAACGGCTCTGCCGAGCTCTCCTTCGATCAGCCGCAGGCTGCTTGCAACCGTCGCAGGCTCCGGCCCCGCCACGTTGCAGACGGCACCTGCCGGAGCGCGCAGCGCACGCAGCGTCGCGTCGACCGCATCTCCCACGAATGTGAAATGGCGCACATGCTCGCCTCCCTCGATCAGGTCGGCGACACCGCCGTCCAGAGCTGCACCGATGAACGCCGCAAAGGCCATATCGGGTCGCTGGCGTGGCCCGTACACCGTGAAATACCTGAGCACCACCGCCTCCAGGTCTGAGCGCCTGCAGATCAGCTCGGCGGCCAGCTTGGTGTGTCCGTAGAACGAACTCGGAGCCGGCGGCTCGTCCTCACGCACGGGACCGTAAGAGTCACCGTAGATCGAGGACGAGGAGGCGAGGATCACGCGCGGCACGCCCGCCTCCCTCATGGCGTCGAGCAACCGGCTCGTGCCTCTGACGTTCGTCTGCCAGAGCCCCTCCCGGTCGGGCGTGCGCACCCCCGGAAGCGCCGCCAGGTGCATCACCGCCTGGCACCCGTGCAGGGCACGGACAATCGAGGGCGCGCAGATGTCGTCCTCGACCAGCCGAAAACGTGGCTCGCCAGCAAGCCGGGAGAGGTTTCGTTCCTTGCGCTCGCGCGAGTAGTTGGGGGTGCAGCAGTCGATCCCCACGACCTCGTGGCCGACCGCGATGAGCCGCTCAACGAGGTGCGAGCCGATGAAGCCCGCGGCGCCGGTCACGCCGATCCGGCCGACCCCGTCAGTCAAGGAGGATGCCACCGTCACGAACCGTAGCCGTTTCCTCTCGACCTCGGCCGACATAATGTCGCCGCGTGTCCTCGCTTTCCGTTTGCCTGGTTACGGCAGATCCCCCCGCACGAGTGGCGGCCATAATCGAGCCTCTGCGGCACCTCGCCGATGAGATCGTCATCGCCGCCGACGCAAGCGTCGACGAGGAGACGTTGGGCGGCTACGGCGCTCTCGCGAGCAGGCTGTTCAGGATCGAGTACGTCCTGCCTGAGCGCCACCTGGCCTGGCTGTGCGCGCAGTGCAGCGGAGAATGGATCCTCCGGCTCGACGGCGACGAGGTTCCGAGCCAAGCGCTCATCCGGGCGCTGCCCGAGCTGCTGGCCTCCCGCCGCGTCCAGCAGTACTGGATTCCGCGGACGTGGCTGTATCCCGACGCCGAGCAGGTCCTCGCGAGCGCGCCGTGGTCCGAAGACCGTGTCAACCGGCTCACGCGCAACGACGGCACGCTGCGTATCCGCGGGCAACACCACACCGACCCCGAGCCTGTCACGCCGAGGGAGTACCTCCTCCAGCCGCTTTACCACCTGGACCTGCTTACGAGCAGCGATCAGCAGCGCCGGGACAAGGCCATCTGCTATGAGGCCTCCCAGTCCCGTCTGGTCGCCGCGGGCGGTGGGCGACTCAATGAGGCCTTCTACCTTCCGGAGCTGCGTGACTCGCTCGAGCTGCGCCCGGTTCCAGAGGAGGACCGGGCGGCGATCGCGCGGGCGCTCGACGGGTCCGCCCGACCGGTGCCGGTGTCCGTCGAGAACGTTCCGCTCGTGTCGTTGGCGGAGATGGACCGCCTATGGGAGGGACGCACCGTCTTCGCGGATGCCTACCACGCGCGCATCGAGTTGCATGAGCCGAGCCTCACGCTGACTCCTTCCGAGCGCCGGCATGTCCTCTTCCACGTGCACAACGAGGGCAGCGAGCGCTGGCCCGCACGGCTCGAGGAAACACCACCGATCCGGCTCTCCTACCGCTGGCTGAACCCAGACGAGAGCATCCATACCCCGGACGGACCGCGCTCGGCATTCCCTCGAGTCGTCGCTCCCGGCGAAAGCCTCGTCGCGCCCCTGCATGTCGATGCGCCGGCGAGCATCGGCGACTACGTGCTCGAGGTCGACGTCGTCCACGAGCACGTGCGCTGGTTTGACTGTGCCTGTCGTGTCCCTGTTCGGGTGGAGCACCCGCAGGACCTACCTCCAACCGGGGCGCGGCTGTGCGAGACAGCGCCTCCCCGGTTGCGGCGTTGGCGAGGAGTGCGCATCCCGCGCACGATCCACCGGGTGTGGCTCGGCGGGAGGCCGATACCGCAGGAGCACGAGCGCTTCGGCACAACCTTCGCGCAGCACCATCCGGACTGGGAGATGCGGCTGTGGACCGACGAGGACCTGCCGGCGCTCGGCATCGGCGTGCCCGAACGCGAGCGCGCCCGTAGCCACTCGGAGCTGTCGAACCTGGTGCGCTACGAGGTGCTGAATCGCCATGGGGGCGTGTACGTCGACACGGATGTCGAGTGTCGACGGCCGCTGACGCCATTGCTGCGTGGCATCGACGCCTTCGCCGCGTTGGAGGTTCCAGGGGGCGTGGGGAGCGCAATCCTCGGCTCGGTCGCCGGCCACCCGGTCTTCGCGCGCGCTGCCAGGCTGGCGCGACGCACGCTGGGGACCGGCGTCCACTCTCCTGACGCCAACGGGCCGCGTTTCGTCAGTCTCATCATCGAGCAGGAGGGGGATGTCGCCATCTTCGCGGCGCGCCTGTTCTATCCCTATCTCTGGGACGAACTCGAGCGCCGTCACGAGACGTTTCCCGATGCCTATGCGGTGCATCACTGGACGCTGAGCTGGCTGGCCGGGAACTGACATCCAACGCGGCGTCGCCCGAGCTCACGCCGGGCGCAAGACCTCGATCCAGCGCACCGCCTGCGAGGACGTGCACAGCTGGCGAAGGTCGCGCACGCTGCTGTAGCGCACCGCCGGCACAGACGTTCGGGAGGGGATGATCACCAGTGGCCCGATCGTCCTGTTGAAGGGGTCCACGCCGTCGCCGTTGCCGGCGTGCAGGCTGATCCCGCCGCGCGTGATTTCGATGTGGTGCACCCCGGCGGACAGCCAGCGCGTGGCGATCTGGATCCACGCCGCGGGATAGCTGATCTGGTAGGCGGCGGCGCCCACGTGGTGCCCGTCGACGTTGACGTCCACCGGCCGGCCGAACGAGCCCTCGATGAAGAAGTCGTAGCGTCCCGCCACCGGGATCGGCTGGCGGCGAACGGCACGCCCGGCGCCGGTGGCCTCGATCACTCCGCCCGACGGTGCGAACCCGCCGCTGAGCGTGAGGTTGCTGTCGTCCAGCTGCACGTAGCCGCTGGGCGCCGGCATGTATGCGATCTGCGCGGTCGGCCCGACCCTGCGCGCCGCCGCCGTCACGCTGGCGCACGCCGCCGCGTTGTCGGCTCCCGCCCTGTCCGAGAGCGGCACGAGCGTGTACACCGTCTGCGCGGGCCGCACGCGCTGCCAGACCTCGTAGTAGGAGGAGAGGTAGGCCAGGCGGTAGTTGCTGGGCGGCCGGCTGGCCAGCGGGTTGCGCCGCATTACGATCGTGCGGAACGACTCGACGAACTTGAGCGGGTACTCGTCGAGGTCGTAGGCCCACGTGCCGCCGGGTTCGACTTCACGGTTGACCCCCGGCCTCAGTTCGAGCCGGGGGCCGTTGACCATGCTGTCCTGGTCGTCGTCGCGCAGGTAGTACTCGGCGTACTCCTCGAAGTCCGGGGTGAGCGTCGGACCCTGTCCGGCGAAGCGCTTGCCGATGTGTTCGAGGTCGTGCAGGCGCTCGTAGGGGGCCAGCGTGGTGTCGTGGTAGAGCAGGGCGTTGCCCGCCAGCACGCCGGCGGCGAGCACCAGCGCGGGCAACGCCCCGAAGGCCACCCGGCCGCCGATCCGCATCAGTGCCCCGATGCCGGCGAACGCCAGCAGCAACGCGATCGGCGAGGTCACGCAATCGGCCTTGAACTGGATCCACGGGCCATAGCGGTGCGCGACGAAGTAGAGCGCCACGAGCCCCGCGATCCCCAGCCACGCCACGCTCCACGCCCTGCGCCGGAACGCGTACACCAGCCCGCAGGCGGCGAGGACCAGCACCACGACCGCCAGCACGTCGCTCGGCAGGCGATGCGCATCCTGGGGGTAGCGGTAGTCGCCGCCGATCCAGACGCCGGCGGCCGTTATCGCGGGAACCGGAGTCGAGAGGTTGCCGAGTTCCAGCAGCCCGGGACCCGTGGCCAGCGGCAGCAGTTTGAGCCCGGCGACGAGCGTCGGCAGCGACAGCACGAACGCCACCACGGCGATCTGCGCGGACGCGGCCAGCACCAGGACCCGCTCGCGCTGGAATGCCAGCACGGTCAGGAGCACGCCGGCGCTGAGCACACCGATCCACGGCACGGTCGTCAGCGACAGCGACGCGAAGCTCGCCGACAGGGCGACCGGTATCGCCAGCAGCGCACGGCCCGGGCGCACGCGCGGCAGCACCTGCGCGATCAGCGCGGCGCTCAGCAGCAGGAAGCAGCTGGTACACAGCTCCTTGATGCCGCCCGCGTAGGTGTACGCCATCAGGATGTTGGGCTGCGCCGCCACGAACGCGCCGAGCGCGCGCCACCCGCGCGGCTCGATCAGGCGACCCAGGAGCGCGTACAGCGACAGCGCACCCATCGCGCACACGAACGCCAGGAACGGCTGGTACAGCCACGACAGGTCGACGGGCGTCAGGTTGGACAGCGCGCCCAGCGTCCACGGCCCTCCGCCCGGGTAGCCGGTGGAGACGTACTTGATGAGGTCCTCCTGGTAGGCGGAGCTCGCCAGCGAGGGGAAGCTGCGACCGCTGTGGGCGAAGTGGACGGCGAGATCGAGCTCGTAGGAGATGTCGACGATGTGGCCGTATCCGGTGAATCCGGGCTTGCCCGAGAGCACGACCGGCGCGGCGACGATCGCCCACGCGCCGACCGCGGCGGCCACCGCCCATAGATCGGCTCCCCTCGCCCGGCGCGCGATCACGCGGCGCAGCGGCCCGCGTCCCAGCACCAGGCCCAGCACGCCCACGAGCGCACACGCCGGCCCGGCCAGCGGCGCGGTGGGAGCGAAGTAGCAGAGCAGTCCACACAGGACGACGAGCACCGCCAGCCCCACCGGCACCACGAGCAGCGCCGGAACCGCCGTCGGGCCCGCGACGCGCCTGGCAACCAGCCCGGCGCCGCCGGACAGCACGAGCATCAGGGCCGGGAACACGACCCACGCCAGCAGGAAGACGCCGATCATGTCGTCGAGGCCACGCGCTTCGTGCCTGGGCGAGAGCGCTCGCCGAGACGTTCGAGACGCTCACGCATCCTGCGCCCGGTGACCGCCGCGGACAGCAGGCGCGAGACGTCGGCCCTCGCTCTCTCGCCCTTGGCCATCGCCGCCGCCGGCTCGCTGCGCACGCTGCGCATCAACTCGGCCGCGTGCTCGATGCTCGGTTCGGCCCACTCGCCCTCCGGTGGGTAGATCTCGCATTCCGGCCCCACCCGGCCGATCGTGTAATCGACCAGGTAGCTGTTCTCACCATCCATGAAGTCTACGTTTCCCGAATACCCGGTCCCGATCACGGGCTTGCCTATCGCCATCGCTTCGGCCATCGTCAGCCCGAAGCCCTCGGCCCGGTGCACGGAGACGTAGCAGTCGCACGCCGCCATCAGGCCGTCCATCGCCTCGCCGCTGAGCGAGCGGTCGATCACGTGGATGTCCGAGCGCCCGTGCGCGGCCCACAGCAGCTCCTCCTCGGCGAGCGGGCGCAGCGGAGCGTTGATCGTCTTGATCAGCAGCCGCGGGCCCTCGCCCGGCGCGAACGCGAGCTTGAAGGCCTCGATCAACCCCACGGGGTTCTTGCGCTGAATGGTGCTCAGGTAGTCGAACACGAACAGGAACAGGAACCCGTCGGGCACCCCCAGGCGCAGCGCAGCGGCCGGCTCGGCGGGAGCCTGGACCGGCGGCGGCAGCGCGAACACCGGCACCGGCGCGACCGCGCCGATGTTCTCGGCCATGAAGCGCGAGTACACCCAGATCTCGTCGACCAGCGAGAACGCGCGCTGCCAGCGATGTGGGATCGCGTTGGTCTCCCAACCCCAGATGCCGATGCGCGGCCCCTCGAAATAGTCCTCGCCCAGGCGTGCGACCAGGTCCGGGAGCTCGTCGGCATTCACGGCGACGATCTCGAAGCCGTGGGCTCCCTGCTGGATCAGGTCCTCGAATCCGTGCCGTCCGTACTCCGCGACAAGCTCCACCGGCAGCGCCAGATGGTGCAGCGGAACGCTCGCCGTCGTCACCGGGACACCGGCAGCGTCGAGCGCCTGAACATAGCCTCGGGCGGCCGCGCCGAGCCCGAGGGTGTGGCCGAGATAGCCGGTCAGCCGGACCGCCGGGCCGTCTCCGGTCAGAGCCGGTCGCGTGTACGCCGGGGCTTGCGCGACGGGCGCCGGCGGCGTGGGCTCGGGCGCGCCGGGCTGGGGCGCAGCGGTCTGGGGCGCAGCGGTCTGGGGCGCGACGGGCGGCGGCGAGGCGGCCACCCGTGGCGCCGCGGGCACAGCCTGCCCCGGGCGGGGCGGCATGAAGCGGTCGGGAATGGCCAGCTCGTCACGCCCGAACGCCCAGCACCAGGCGACGTAGCCGGGGCCGTCCGCGCCGTCGACGTCTGGATAGGCCCGCAGCACGTCCGGGCGCTCGCGCGCCACCCGATGGAACACGTAGCGATTGACGCCGTATGCGCTGCCCCGGGGGGCCGGCCCCTCCAGCCACGCCACGAACGCACGCGTGCCCTCCTCGCTGAACAGGTCCTCGATGTGCTCGCCGAGCGTGAGCGCCGAGGCGTACACGGCCCGCAGGGAGTCGTCGTAGACGAGCCCGTCGGCGAGGCGCCGGCCCACATCCTGGCGGCGATCGGAGTCCTGCCAGCCGGCCGCCAGCAGCTCGCCGGCGTAGCGCTCGCACAGCTCGTGCAGAACCGGTGAGCGGCTGACCCGCGCCCTGCTGGCCATCGCGTTCAGGCGATACGGCCGGCGGGGGTCGAAGCCCGGCAGGTTGAGGAAGCGAAGCGGCCAGCTTCCGTCGACGAGCACGCCGTCGGGGGTGCTCTGCAGCGTGCGCAGATGCAGGTTCCACATGTTGAGGTTGCAGCCGTGGTCCTCCAGGACGGCCGTCGCAAAGCGCGCCGGCGCAAGCTCCAGGAAGCGCGCCAGCCACGGACGATCCTCCGGCCGCGAGCCGTTGCGGCGCGCGTCGAGCGATCCGAGCGTCTGCTCCACGTGCTGGCCCCACCAGACCAGGAAGCCCTCCGCGCCGGGCGTGCCGTCCACGCCCATGATCGTCTCCTCGATCCGGCCCACCTGCTCCATCTGCGCGCACGACGGTTCGAGGCCGTCGCTGGGCACGTCGGCGGTCATTCTCGGCACGAGCAGGACGCTGCGCGTCGAGAGCGCATCCTCGATCGGCTGCAGCGACCCCAGCACCCAGGCCGTGCTCGGGAGGTGCAGCACCGGCTCTCCCGTCCGCTCGGCCCAGCGGCGCAGCAGGCGCGGCACGAGCATGCTGGCGAGGTCCTCCTGCTGATAGCGCGCGAGCAGCGTCTCGACGTCGAGGTCGAGCTCCAGCGAGGCCGAGCGCACCGGCTCCTCCTCCTCACCCCGCGCCGCCGAGAGGACCTCATCGCCTGCCACCAGCACCACCTCCAGCGGCCAGTCGGGCTGATGGCGTCGCAGCGACCGCGCCAGCGCTCGCGCCTGCGCCATGGTCGCGGGCGTCGCCAGTGTGAGGACGCGCATCAGCCCTCGCCCCCGTGCGCCGGCGGCGCCGTCGCCACGACGGCGTAGGCGGGCGCGTGGAAGCGGGCGCGCTCGAAGCTGTCGAACGTGGGCGCGAACACGTACGCGGACTCGAAGCCGGCGATCGCGGTGAGCGCGAGCGCGACCTCGGGGAAGATCGGATGCTGATGGGTGAGATCGACCCAGAAGGTCTTCAGCGACGAGACACGGTGCGGGTTGACCGTCTCTGCGATGAACAGGCCGCCTGCCCGCAGCTTGAGACGCGAGAGCTCGAGCATTCGCTGGAGCTCCGCGTAGGGCAGATGCTCGATCAGCTGGGCGGAGAAGACCGTGCCCACGGTCCCGTCCGCCAGGCCTTCCAGGTACCCGTTCGCCTCGGCTAGCGTCGCCTCGACGCCGAGCGCACGGCAGCGCTCGACCATTCCCGCGTCGCTGTCGACGCCGTGGGCGGAGATGCCCTCGCCCGCGAGCATCGCGAGGAACTCCCCCCGGCCGCAGCCGATGTCGAGCACCGGCTGGTGCTCGCGCACCAGCGTCAGGTACGGGCGCTGGGAGTCGGCGACGCGCTCGGCAGGGCCGCGAAAGAGCTCCTCGAAGTCGACATAGCCGGAGCCGCCGCCGCGCAGCGACGCGGCCGAGCGATAGCCGAGGACCGCTCCCACCGGCGACTCCATCGTCTCGAACGGACTGTCCGCGAGATACGGCAGGGCGTTGAGCTCCGCTTCCACCAGGCCGAGCTCGCGGCGCGTGGACGCTGTCACCGAATCGACGTCGCCCACGCTGCGACGCAGCGCCTCGGCGGTCAGGACGAGCTCGCGGGCGAGATCCTCGAGGCGCTCTATCTGCTCGCCGTGGCGCTCGCCGATGCGTTCGAGCTCCCACTCCACGCGCCCGAGCCTGGCGGCCGCGTCGGCTCGACGGGCGCGAGCACGGGCATACGCGGGCGCGACCCGCCGCAGGACCGCGCGTGCGAGCGCCCGCAATCGCAGGCGGGAGCGCAGCGATGGCTGGGCAGGGCGCATTGCCTGTGTTCTCTCATCGTCGGCGGTCATTGGCGCGGGGCTGGCGGCCATTATCGCCTGAGACCCGCGTGGGCGGCCGCAGCCGAGGTCAAACGGCCAGGCGCATGACCGGGGTCCCACTCCTCGCCAGGTGGCGCTGATGCGCTGCCACGTCCCGGACGATGTTCTCCAGGGAGCGGCTCGGGTGCCAGCCGATGAGCCCCTGCACCTTCGCGATGTCGGGCACGCGGCGGTACATGTCCTCGAAGCCCTCGCCGTAGGCATCGTCGTATGAGGTCAGGGAGATGTCCGAGCCAGAGCCCGTCACTTCGAGGATCCGCTGGGCCAGATCCAGAACCGAGATCTCGGTGGTCGCGCCGACGTTGAACACGTTTCCGTAGGCGCTCTCCTCGGTCATCAGCCTGAACAGGGCCTGGACGACGTCGGCGACGTGGCAGAAGCAGCGGGTCTGACGGCCGTCGCCGTAGACGGTCAACGGATCGCCGGCGAGCGCCTGGCCCACGAGCCTCGGGACGACCATGCCGTAGCGCCCGGTCTGCCGCGGGCCGACGGTGTTGAACAGGCGCACGACGATCGTCGGCAGCGCCCGCTCGCGCCAGTAGGCCATCGCGAGAAACTCGTCGATGGCCTTCGAGCAGGCGTAGGCCCAGCGTCCCTTGTCGGCGGCCCCCATCTGCATGTCGCCGTCCTCTTTGAACGGAATCGCCTGGCTCTTGCCGTAGACCTCGCTGGTGGAGGCTATCAGGACCGGCTTCTTCTTCTTGTTGGCGTGCGCCAGCACGACCTCGGTGCAGTGGACGTTCGTCTCGATCGCCCGCACGGGGCTGTCGACGACGAGCTCGACCCCGACGGCGGCGGCCAGGTGCACGACGATGTCGGACTCGTCGACGAGCTCGGCGACCACCGCGTGGCTGTCGGCGGAGCCGATCGTGTACTGGAAGCGAGGATCGCCCTTCAGGTGGCGGATGTTCTCCATGCCGCCGGTCGAGAGGTCGTCGAGCACGTGCACCGAGTGGTCGTGCTCGATCAGCAGATCGCTGAGATGAGAGCCGATGAACCCGGCTCCGCCGGTGATCAGGAACCGCATCTAGCGCTTGCCGATCGTGCCGGGTGCGGTGAGGTGGCGGGCACGCCTGAGCATCGCTGCACCGAGGCCGCCGAGGATCACGATGGCAACGCCTCCGGCCAGGAGCGCAAGCAGCGACCCGCTGTCCCCGGAGGCCCGGGAGCTCGAGGCAAGCACCGAGGCGGGAAGCGATTCCCGACCCACGACACTCGTCAAGCTCAGTCTCGACGCGGATCCCGATCCCGAAGCGCTGGCGGCGGCGGACGTCCTGCCTGCGCCCGCATGCGAATGCGACGATCCCCCCGGTCCCCGCGGCCCGATGCCGGCACCGAAGAGGGGCGTTGACGAGCTGTCGCTCGATCCTTCGGCGCCTATCTGCCTGGCCTGGCTCAGAGGGATCACGTACTCCTTGGCGGCGGGCGAGCCGGGGTCGACGTGAACGCCGGGTTCCAGGCCCGTGTCGGCCTGTGCCGCGGTCGGTGAGAGCGCCATCAAGGTCACGGCGAGGACTCCGCCAAGTGAGGCTGCTGCGCGCACAGCCATGAAGATAACGGTTCGACTACCGGAAGGCTGTGCGTGGGTCGAGTGCGAGTGCACGAAGTGTTTCATCTTTTGGATTTAGCTGGTGGGCGCGGTCGTAATCCCGCTTCGCGTGCGCGAACATCCGCTCGCGCACGGCTAGGTCTCCGAGCAGCGCCCAGGTCACGAAGTTGCGCGGTTCGCGCGCCAGGGCAGCGTCGAGTGCTGAGGTCGCGGGCGCGGCCTGATCGAAGCGAGCGAGCGCGGCGGCCTTGATGTAGTAGCTCTGGGCCGAGTCCGAGTCGATGTCGAGCGAGCGATCAGCGTCGGCGAGCGCCTGCGCAGGGTGCCCCGCGAGCTCGCTCTGGGCACGCGAGCGGTAGAGATCCGCAAGGCCCTGCCGGCTGAGGCTCGCGCCGGTGACGATCAGGATCACGATCACAGCCGCGGCGCCGAGCGCCCGCGCGCGCGTCCCCGTGAGCGCATGTGTGAGCCAGGAGGCGTGGCCGCTCGCGTCAACACGGACGGGCTGAGTCCGTCGCGAGACCACCACGGAGGCAGCGGCCAACGCAAACGCCGTCAGACCCGGTAGGAGGTGCATCCAGTCCACGCTCGTCTGGGCCAGCCAGGCAGCGAACGCCCCAAGGCCAGCCACGAGGAGTGCGCGCGGCAGTTCCAGCTCGATCGCCCGCCCACGCATCCGGAACGCGCCCCACCCGACACCGCCTACGAAGCAGAGGAGCAGGAGCGCCCCAACAAGACCCAGCTCCGAGAGCGCCTGCAGCTCGATGGAGTGCGGTTGCTCGATGTCCTCGGTTGTGGCGCGCTGTTCGTAGTAAGAGCGTGGATAGTTGCCCGCCCCCACGCCCAGCATGGGATGCGCCTGCCACACGCGCCAAGCGATGCGCCAGTAGTCGTATCGATTGCCGACGCCCGAGAGCAGGCGCGACTCGCTTGCCGAGGATGCTGCGCTTGCGCTGACCGGAGGTGGGGCCAGATGGGTGAAGGCATGCCACTGGCGGCTGACGTCGTGCTCGATTCGTCCTGCCGAGGCACCCGCCACCGCCACCGCCAGAGCGACGGGGACCACCAGCAGCCACGATCCGATCCTGCGGGCCCGTGCTCTCACCGCCGGGGCAGGGAGCGCACGCGCCCAGCTGCCGGTGAGCAGCGCCCACAAGACCCCCACACCCACGCCGGCAAGTACGGTCGAGCGCCCCGCGGCGTGCGCCACCCCGACAGGTAGAGCGCTGCCAGCATGGCGGTCATAGACGTGCAGCAGGTCCGGTGCCGCGAGCGCCGCTCCGCCGGCCACCACGAGCAGCAGGTACCCGCGGCGCACGCGCCCTGGAGCGATCGCCAGGACGATCACCAGCGAAGCCAGCATCGCAAGCGCCGTGCCGCGGGACTGAGACAGGAGCGCCAGGCACGCCATCACCGCCGCAAGACCCGCGGCCGGCCCAGCCAGCAGCGCTCTCCTGGCCTCTCCGACAGCCAGACACAGCCAGAAGCCCATCACGAACAGGCACCCCTCGCCGTTGATGTAGCCGAGCGGCGAGTTGAGTCGACCTTCGAGGAACAGGCTCCCCGGACTCTCTCCGAGCATGCGGAGGACCACGGACAGCGCGACCGCCACGGTGCCGAGTCCCACGGCGCCGAGCAGAGCGACACCGTGGCGGCTGCTGCGCAGCAGCACGAGCATCAACAGGAAGAGGGCGCCGTAGACCAACCAGCGATTGGCGCTCACGAACGCGTTCTCGACCGATTCCGACCAGGCGATCGAGGCCAGCGACCAAACACCCAGGCCCAGCACGCCGGCCAGAGCAAGGCCGCCCGGACCAGAGGGGCGCGCGGGACTGGCGACCACGGCGATCGCGCACGTCAGCGTGAGCGCCAGTCCGATCGGCACCCAGACGCTCGCGCCGTAGTAGCTGAAGAAGAACGGGCTGAGGCCCGCGCCCAGGCCGAGGGTCACGAGGACGAGCAATGCCGGCGCGGAAGCGGGCGAAGGTCCTTGAGCGGTGTCGCCGTCCATTTGCCGGTGCGAGCTTGCCATGAATGGCTACCCTCTGGTTCGTGCGGATCGCGGTGATCTCCTCGCGTTACCCCGCCTTGGGCTCAAAAGGGGATCAGGGCATCCTCTTCTCCCATCTCAAATCCCTCGCCGCGCATCACGACGTCACGCTCGTGAGCGCCCGCAGAGCGCCCTCGCGGGATCTCGCCGCGGCCGTGGAGCGTCTCGCCCGGGTCAGGGTCCGCGGCGCGGGCCGCGTCGAGCGCGCGCTTTCGGCGCTCGGCGCCGTGGTACACGGGCAACCCGCCCAGGTGGGATGGATGATGCCGACGAGGACATGGCATCTGGCGCAACGGGTGGCGAGTGAGAGCGATGTCGCACTCATCATCACCTCGCGCTCATCGCGGGGGCCTCTGTCGGTGCCGACCGTGCTCGACCACGTCGACGCATTGAGCTTCAACATGGCAAGCCGGGCGCGCGGCCCCGAGCCGCTGCCCGTTCGCCTCGCTGCTCGTTTCGAGGCCTGGCGCATGCGCGCCTGGCAGATTCGGCTGGCCGGGTTCCTCGTCGCGCAGCTCGGCACCTCCCGCGAGGTCGTGGCCATGCTCCCACCGGGGCCGCGAACCCACGTTTTGCCGGCGTGCTATGCGCACCCCATCCACGACGACCCTCCCGGACACGAGCGCGACATCGATGTCATCTTTACCGGCGACATGGACTACCCCCCCAATCGCGAGGCTGCCGCGGCGCTGGTCGGCGAGATCGTCCCCCGCATGCTGCGCGAGCGACCCCAGACGAGCACCTGGATCGTCGGGCGCAGCGCCTCCCGCGTGGCTTCGCGCGACGTGAGTGCCGCCTCGGACGTCCCCGACCTGCACTCCTACCTGCGCCGGGCCAAGGTGGCGATCGCCCCGATCGCCGGGGCCGGCTCGCCGTTCAAAACCCTCGAGGCCGCCGCCAACGGGGCGGCGATCGTTGCCACGAGATGGGCGGTCGACTGCTACGGACTCCCGGCGGTCGTCGCCGAGGATCCCGACGAGTTCGCCCGTGAGGTGCTGCGTCTTCTGGAGGACGAACCAGCTCGGCGCGACCAGGCCGCCGCGGCGCGGAGAGTAGCCCGGACGTTGACCTCGCAGGCGGCCGGGGAGAGACTCGAGGCGATCCTGCACGAAGCCGCCAAGCAGACGCCGCTCCCCTACAGCGGGTGAGCGGCGATTGAAGCAGCCAATCCGCTTGACTGCGCCTTTGGATCTCCTGATCCCAGGGCTCGTAATGCTGAGTGGAGTCACCGCTACCGCCACCGCCCTGTTCGGCGCCGAACGGCCGACGATGTTCGCCCTCGTGGTGAGCCAGACGCTCAGCGTCATCTGGCTCGGACGCCTGACATGGTCGAGGACCCGACAGTGGGCGACCGTGGGCATGATCGTCGCGGCGGCCTGGACGCTGACGTTTCTCGCGTCGTCCTGGATATACGCGATCTCGCCCGGGCTTCTCGACGTTGGACGCCCAACACAGGCCATGGCGATCGTCGAGCTGAGCCTGCTCTGCCTGATCGGGGGCCTCGCCCTTTCACCTCGATCGCCGCCCGAGCCCGGACCGGCGTACGTCAGGGTCGTGCCACCGAACCTCCGGAGAGGAGCTCTCGCGATCTGGTGTCTCGCGGGACTGTTGGCGCTGGCGATCTTCTTCCATTCGAGCGGTGGCGTCGTCTACTACCTGAAGAACCTCGATCGGGAGGGCAGCCTGTCCCGTGGGAAGACGTACTTCGAGATCCTTGCGCTTGCGTTGCTTTTCGCGGCGCAGGCCGTCGTGTGCGCGCGATGGGCCTCCGGTCGAGGCCTGAGTACGCGCCATCGAGTCGCGCTCGCGCTCGCCATCGGTCTTGTCGCCCTGCTGGGGGCGCGCACGTTGATCGCGATTGCACTGGTGGAGCTCGGCCTGTTCTATGCGCTCGTGCGCCAGCGCCCAGCGCTGCGCCATTTGGCGCCAGGCCTGCTTGTGACGATCGTGGTCGTGATCTTCGGGTTTGGAGCAGTCAAGCGGTACTCCAACTACCAAAGCCTCCACCCCGGCGTTCACACGACGTTTGGTCATTACCTGCGCACGGCCGCCGTGCACGAACTGGCCACTGCGTACGCGAACAACTATGCCGACGGCGTGCGGCTCATCGCACTCGGCCGCGTCACAGTCCCCGCCTACGCTGAACCTGAATATGGCAAGGAGCTCCTCAGGCTCCTGTTGCAGCCAATCCCATATTCCTGGCGGCCCAACGTATCGACGGCACCCGCGATCAAGGCGGCCTTCTACCCGTCGCCTTCATATTCCTACGCGCAGCCCCTGCAACTCGTGAGCTATCTTCAATTCAGCCTGCCGGGTGTCGTGCTTGCCTTTTTCTTGGTCGGGGGTGTCGTCGCCGAGCTCGATCGTCAGCTCGCCCAGCGCAGGGCCTTTCGCTGCAGCACCTTGCTCGCCCTGCTCGCCCTGGCTGTAGACGTTCCGGTATGCCTGCGCGCCGCATCGGGGCCAGCGGTCGCATTTTCTGGGCTGGCGCTGCTGCTTCTCTGGGTCGTGGTCCGTACCTCTGAACGTCCTGCCCAGAGGATCGACGAGACTCGCGCAGAGGCGACCATCGGGTGATCGGCTCGACGACGCGCAGTCACTGCGCGTCGTCACCCACGACTCTCCAAGACTTGGCGATACAGGGTTTCATACGCGCGCGCCGTCGCCTGCCATGAGAATTGCTGCGCCCGACGCAGGCCGGCGTCGACCATACGCGCTCGAAGAGCTTGGTCACGGTCAAGCCGAAGCAGGTACTGCGCGATCGACGTCACTGGCTCCAGCGGGTCGATGCTGAGAGCAGCGCAACCCGCCAGCTCGCGCACCGCTGGATTGAGGCCGGTGATCACCGGAACGCCGACTGCCATCGCCTCGAGGACAGGCAGTCCGAAGCCCTCTGACTCGCTCGGGTAGATGAGCACGTCTGCGCCGGCCAGAACCTCGATGAGGCGGCGGCGCGACAGATAGGGCTTCAGCTCGATCCTTCCCTGCGCGCGATCGTGTTCGATCTCCGTGGCGACGTTCACGGGTAGCCCACCTCCCGCGAGCAGCACCAAGCGTGAGGGCAGTCCCGCAGCGGAGCGCCAGCCTTCGACCGCCAAGCTGACCCCCTTGCGGGGGTCGCGTGCCGCAAACGCCACCGCGTACCGATCCTGGGGGTTCTCGCGACGGCGGCCGCGCCGAGCTCCCCCCACCTCCAGCAGCTCGGCATCGACCCCATTTGCGATCACGTCCGGGGTCCGGCCCGCTCGGTGGGTGACTTCTTCGGCCGCGGCCCGGCTGGGCGAGGCCACGGCGTCGGCAACCCGAAGCGCGGCAATCACATTCCACCGCGCGTATCGGTGTCCGATGATCTGGCGAAGGCTTCGGCCTTGCAGGCCGGTGTCAGCGTATAGAAGATCGTGCACCGTGAGCACGAACGGCACCTCGGCCCGCCTACGCCAGCCGGTGTTACCTGCGAAGTGAACGAGGTCGACCCCACTTCGACCGGCCCAACGACGGCCCACAGCTCCGTCCAGCGCCGGGTAGGGCCAACGATCCGCGCGAACAACATCAGAGGGCTCTCGCGGTGCGAGAGCGGGGTCGCCAAACCAAACGATCTCGACGTCCTCGGAGACGTGACGGGCGATGTTTGTGACGACCTGGGAGATTCCGAGGCCGGTGGCGACCAGGCGAGCGTCCAGTCCCACCCTCACGTCAACCGCCGGTGTGCGCGACTGATCGCATGGCGCGGGCGCTGCGCATGAGATAACTCACATCATCGACCTGCCAGCCACCTGGCCCTCGAACGAGTGCGACCAGCAGCGGAACCTCGCTCACCGGTTGCGGATCACCTGCGGCATATCCGAGGACCAGCAGCCGCACCCTGGCCCGCCTGGCGCCTGCTTCCACCTGAACGATGGAAGGCGGTCCAAGCGCTCCTCCCACGACGTCCACGGCAGCCCCAAGCGCCTTGCGGCCCACACGCAACTGTGCCCGCGTAGTGGTGAGCCTGAGGACAGCCGGCACATCAGAGGCCTGTACCGCCTTGAACCACGACATGAGCGCCGATGCGGGCGTACTCATGTCCAGGCTCAGCGGTCCACGAGTGGCCACCCGCGTGGTGAGGATGGACTGGCCCGCCGAGGAGATATCGATGGGCGTGCTGATCAGCACCGCCGCGCAGCAGGCCGCGGTCGCCACCACCGCCGCGAAACCGATCCTGCCTGCGCCACGGACACAGCCGCCCGATGGGCGTGGTTCATCAGACATGCGGCCGTCGCGGCTCGGCGGCCCTGGATCGTTCAAGGAGCCCCGCGCTTCGCGGCGCTGATCGCACTCGCGCTTTCCAGCAGATAGCTCAAGTCGTTCACCTGCCAGCCCGAACCAGCCTTGACGAGCGCGAGCGTGATGGGGGCTTCGCTCGTGGGCCTCGCGACACGCGGCGAGAATGCCAGGACGACCACATGGACACTGACCGCGGCCGGCCCATGGGCGATGACGCCGCTGATCGATGGCTTGCCGAGCGCGGAACCGACGGTGCTGACGGCGTTGCGTAGTGCGGTCGTCCCGGCCGCCCGGCGCGCGCGGGAAGCAGTCAGTTCCAGGACAGTCGAGTAGTCGCGATATTGGACAGCCTGAAACCAACGCAGCACCACACCCTGCGGTGATGACATGCCGGCGTGGGCGATTTCACTCGGGCTGACGATGTTCGGCGGCCCGTCCACCACGGCGGAGACGGTCGTCTGGGAGCGACTGACGCTCGATCCGCAGCTCACGACGGCAACGCTGGCGAGCAGGCACAGGGTGAGCGCCAGAAGCTGCATGCCCGACACGAGTCGAGGACCGCCAAAGCGGCCCGTGGCATGCGATCTAGGGCTCATTGGCGCCCGAGGAGCTGCCGACCGTCTCAGGGTAGGGGTTCGCCGGCCTTGGCGAGGAGCGTTGGAGCGCACTCGCGCACAATATCCCTACCGCGACCGCTGCGAAGAAGGACACGAGCACGGTCGCCCGCCCGGCTTCGCAAGCGACGACCGCCACGCCGCTGAGCGCAAGCTGCACCATGCCGGCGGTCAGGGCGACGGTGAGTGGGCCGGATGTCCGTTCCCTCGCACGATTGACGAGGCTGTCGGGGCCACCGGTCATCAACGATATGCCCCGGCGCAGCCGCAGCACGATGCGAAAGCCCATGTCCAATAGCGGGAAGCCCACGAGCAGGAGCCCCACGCAGAGCGCCGAGCCATCGCTCGTGGTCCTGAGCGCACCCAATGTCACAACCGCGCAGAGGAACCCCAGGGGCATGCTGCCACCGTCGCCGAGGAATATCCTCGCCGGTCGGGCCAGGTTGTAGCGCAGAAACCCGATCACGGCTCCGGCGGTCGCGAAGGCGACGACGCCAATCGTGTCCTGATGATGGTGGAGTGCGAGGGCCCCCGCGGCGATGGTTATGGCGACCACGACACTCCCTGCGACGCCGTCCATGAGATCGAGCAGGTTGATCGCGTTGACGACGCCCACCGCCCACAGCATGGTCAACAGGAGATTGAGCGCCCCGGGGGCGCCCAGATTCCAACCGAGCCGGTCCATCCACAGCGCGGCGCCGGCAAGAGCAACGGCGAACACGCGTAGACGGGCAGATAGCTGATGCCTGTCGTCGATCGTGCCGAGAATCCACAGAGCCAGGAGCAGGAGCGCCACGAACAGCGCACGCAGGCGATCGACTCCGAGTATCAGGAGGGCCGGGACGATCGCCCACACGATGGCCGTCCCTCCGAGCTGCGGCGTCGGGTTGGTGTGGGTCTTCCATCCGACGGGATGATCGAGAAGGTCCCGCGCGTGGGCAACGCGGATGACGAGCGGCGTCAGAACGAGCGCCAGCGCGCAGGCGGCGACGAGCGAGAGGAGGCAGCGAGCTACCACGAGAGGCGGCTCTCAGCGGCGTTCACGACCTTGCCTCGCGCAGGCGGCGCATGAGCCGGCCGAGCTGGAGCAGGAGCCCGATCTGCGTCACGCCCAGGCCGATCGCACACGCGAGTGTTGCACCTCGCAATCCGTGGGTGGGGGCGAGAACGATCACCAGAATCAGGTTGATGGCGGCGCCGAGAGCACTGGCCGCGACGATGGCCCAGCGATCCCCGGCCGAGGACGCAAGGACGATCGTAGCCAGGAACCCGGCGAAGGAGATTGGCGTCAGAGCGGCGAGGGGCCCGATTGCCCCGGCGACCTGATGGCCGAGCGGGCCGAACAGGAAGTCGCTGACGGGTCCGCGCGCGAAGTAGGTCCCCGCGCCGAGCGCCAGCCCGCTCAGGATCGTGAGCGTCCCGACGCGTCGCAGGATGCGCGCCAGGTCGCGGTGGCGGCCAGCGCCCAATGCGTGCGCCATGAACGGCGCCGCGCCGGTGGCCAGCCCACCGACGACGTACTGGGAGAGCTGATACAGCCGCCATGTGCCCTCGAAGCCGGCCCCGGCGACGGTCCCGGAGATCGCGCTCAGCAGGATCGTGTTCATGCGCCCGCCCGCCACCATGAAGAGGTCACCGAAGCCGAGTGGCAGCGCCGTCCTCACGAACTCTCTGCTCAGCGCCCTCGTTCCCCCGCGATAGCGACGTATCAGAAGCGCCATCGCGGGCAACGACGCGAGCACGGTGCCGAGTGAAATGCCAGCGCACGTCCACGACGCGCTGCCCGTTCGAGCGGCGGCGAGAACACCCACAAACGCCCCCGCTCGGCTCAACGAAACCAGCAGCACCGGGCGGCGGAACTCCCCGACCGCGCGCAGCAGGCCGTCCGACCCGGCGACGAGCACCGCCATCGCCGAGGCGGGAGCGATGAGGGCGACGGGCAGGCGTGCCGCGGGAGAGATGACGGCGACAGCGAGCAGAACGAGCACGACAGCGCCCCCCGCGCCCACCATGAAGATCGCGGACGCTCCGCGCATCAGGTCGGGCCTGTCCTGTGGACGCTTGGCGAGGAGCGAGGGAAGCGCGATGACAGCGGCCGGCGAGAGCCCGAAATCGCTCACGGCCTGGGCGATCACGAGAACACCCTGCGCGATGGCGGTGGGCGCGAACTCGCTGGCGGACAGCACGTGCGCCAGAACGGAGAACAGCAGCAGGCTCATGCCGCCCTGCGAGACGAGGAACGCAAAGCGCCACGCGGTCGCGCGCGGAAGCCGATCAACGGTGAACGTGCTCACGACGGTCGGCTCAGCGAGCGGCCTCCGCGAACACGTCCAGATCCGAGGCGACGACCACGCGGCCACCCGAGACGTCCGCGCTGGCGCGGGCGATCCGCGCATACGCGTTCTTCAGCCGCACAGAAGCTGTGCTGTTGCCCAGGGGCACCTGCGGTGGCCGAAAGACGCGCCACACACGGGGAGCGAGGCCAGCACACGCCAGCGCACGACCCATCGTCGCCCGCTGAAAGTACACGACGTGGTTGAGCGGCCCGAGCTCGACGGCGTGTCCAAGCAGCAGCCGTCTGAGGCCGTAGATCGACCACACGTAGACGATGTTGGGCGTGCGGATGAAGACCTGGCCCCGCGGCGCCAGCAGCGTGCGCACGTGTGCGAGTACGTCCAACGGCCGGTAGATGTGCTCGATGACGTCCCAGAGGGTGATCAGGTCGTAGCCCCCCGCAGGAGCCTCGAGCTCCAGCACGTCGGCATGCACCACTGTCTCGGGAGCTCCGAGCAGGTCACGCGCCTGGGCGACCCAGCTCGCGGAGGTGTCACAACCGTTGACCTCCCAGCCATGGTCGCGGGCACGCTGCATGAACACGCCCAATCCGCAGCCGACGTCGAGCAGCCGACCCGGTGGGCGACGAGCGTCGAGGTAGGCGAGAAAGTCCTCGTGAACCGCGGCCCTCATGTCGCGATAGAACCACGTCGCGTGCTCGCTCGGCTGCTCCTCGTCCCACACGTTGTGCCGCAGACGTACGTACGCATCCTCGGAGATATCGGAGAAGACCGCAGTGCAGCGCGCGCACAGAACGTAGCGATATCCGCTCTCGTGCCAGATCGGGCGTGCCGCGGAAGCAGCGCACACTGGACATGGTCGGTTGAGGCTCATCGTGGGCAGGAGACGGCACCACACCCGAGGACCGAGAGGTAGGGTCCACCGAGATGCGCGAGGCCACTCCGCAGAATCGCAGATTCGGGAGACTGGCCCGATGCCGGCTCCTCCTCGCCCTCTGTCTCGTGCTGGCGCTGGCCGAGGCGACCACGCCGGCGGCGAGTGCTGCACCTCCTCCGCTCAAGGCGATGTGGGGTCCCGCGACCCACGATGGGATATCGCTGTTCCCGACATATCGAGAACTCGGGGTGAAGATCTACGAGGACGACCTGCACTGGAGCCAGATTGCGCCGCGGCGACCACGCAGCCCTCGCAACCCCGACGACCCGGCCTACGTGTGGCCGGCTGAGGTCACCACAGCCGTGGCCGAAGCCGAGCGCTACCACATCGACGTAGCCCTGCAGATCATCGGCGCGCCGGCGTGGGCCAACGGCGGCAGGCCCTGGAACTGGGTGCCGCTGCACCCACAGGACTACGCGAACTTCGCGATCGCAGCAAGCCGGCGCTACCCCTCGGTGCACCTGTGGATGATCTGGGGCGAGCCGTCTCGCGGACCCGACTTCGAGCCCCTCGTTCCCGCGAAGCCCTTCGCCAAGCTGGACGCCGCTCAACGTTTGGCGCCCCACATCTATGCGCGCATCCTCGACGCCGCCTACGGCGCGCTGAAGAGCGTCAGTCGCACCAACATCGTGATCGGCGGGATGACCTACACCACCGGCGACATCTCCACCCAGCAGTGGATCGAAAACCTGCGCCTGCCCGACGGCAGGCCGCCGAGGCTCGACATGTACGGCCAGAACCCCTTCACCTTCCTGCGTAAACCGAGCCTCGCCAACCCGCCCTCGCCCGAACAGGAGATCGACTTCTCCGACCTGGGACGGCTCTCCGCCCTGGTCGATCGCTACCTCAGGCGCCCCGGCAATCCCGATCCGAAGCTGTTCCTCTCGGAGTGGACGATCCCGACGGCGCCCGACGAGGAGTTCGACTACTACCTGACGCCCGAAGCACAGGCCCAGTGGATCACGGCAGGGCTGCAGGTCGCCGACGAGCTTCCGAGCGTCTACGCGGTCGGCTGGATCCACCTCTACGACGAACCGCCCCTCAGCTACGGGGGCCTGATCGAAACGGACGGCACGAGGAAGCCCGGGTTCTTCGCGTGGAAAGACGGTTGAGGCATACTGCGCCACGCCCCTCTTGCACACGTGTGACGTGGGGCGGATCCGGCACGGCGTCATCTAGCATGCGGAACACGTTGAGGAAATCGTGAAGATCAGCGTCGTCATCAGCACGCTTCACCGTGCGAACAGCCTGCGCCTGACGCTCGCGGCGCTGCGCTTCCAGCGCCACGCCGACTTCGAGGTGATCGTCGTCGAGGGGCCCTCGGAGATCGGCTGGGGACACCTCGCCAGCGAGCAGCATCACTGGGTGCGGCGAGTGAGCTGCCTGGAGGCGAACCTCGCGCGATCGCGCAACCTCGGGATCGCGACGGCGAGCGGCGAGGTCGTGGCGTTCCTCGACGACGACGCGGTGCCGGAGCCACGCTGGCTGGCCGAGCTGGCAGCCGCCTACGAGGACGAGCGCGTGGCAGGAGCGGGAGGCATCGTGGTCGACAGGACCGGGATGGGGCTGCAGTACGAGTACGCGCTCTGCGACAGGCTCGGGCGCCCGAGCTTCGACGGCCGTCTGCCCTTTGCGCACGAAACCCTCCCGGGGGCCGATCCGTTGCTCTATCTGCAGGGAACCAACATGAGCTTCCGCCGCGAGACGCTGGTCGCGATCGGCGGCTTCGACGAGCAGCTCGTGTATCTGTACGACGACGTGGACATCTGCCTGCGGATGATCGACGCGGGCGCACAGCTCGTTCCGCTGGGCGGCGCGGCCGTCCACCATCGCTGCCTCGAGAGCCCTGTGCGCCGCGCCGACGGGCTCATCTACGATCCGTTCGCGATCGTGGAGGGACGCACCTACTTCGCCTTCCGCCACGGCCCCTCCACGACGGAAGCTGAGCGATCGGTGCTCGCCTTCGCGCAGGAGCTCCGCCAGGTCGCGCTCGACGCCCGAGCGGCCGGACGCTTCTCCGCCACAGAACTCGAGCGCTTCATGAGGCGCCTCGAGCAGGGGCTGGAGTCAGGACGGGAATGCGCGCTGGCGAGGAACACGGGCCGCCACGTCCTGCCCGCGCCCCGTCCGGGCGGCTTCCGGCCCTACCCGCGGCTGACGCGCGTCGAGCGGCCGCTGCGCCTCTGCCTGCTCTCGCCGGCTGGGGCGGCGGCGCGAGACGCAGACGGCGAGGCACCGGCGACGGACGAGCTGGCGCGCAACTTCGCGGCACAGGGCCACGAGGTGCATCTGCTCAGGAGAGCCGGCGGTCGGAGCGTCGTCGAGTTCGACGGGGCGGTCTGGACTCACGACGTGGAGGTGCAGGACCGCGCTCTGGCGGCCCTGGCGGACGGGCCGGTCGAGCTCGATCTCTACGCCGCCGCCGCCTACTACCACGAGGTGGTGCGCCTGCATCGACTCGTGCCGCTCGACATGGTCGTGGCTCCGCTGGCGGGCCGCGAGAGCCTCATCTGCTCGCTCGACCGCCGCTTCCCGACGCTGACGCGGCTGCTTCCGAGCGCCAGCGAGGCCCACCAGAGCGGCGAAGGCGTGCAGATGGACGAGCTCGCCGACGAGCTGGAGAGCATCGCCGAGATCGACCCGGCATCGGCTCGCCAGGCCGCGGCCGATCTGCTCGACCGCTCCAGCTATCCGTTCGACCCCGTCGCGGCGATGGTGGGCGCGTGGGAGGCTCCCGCGGCGCGTTTCGCCGATGTGGTCTTTCGCGCTGCGTTCGGCCGCGAGCCCGATCGGCACACCTGCGCCGTGTGGCATGCGCACATCGCCGCCGGACACTCCCGCCACCACCTGCTCGAGGACGTGCTCGGCTCCGCGGAGGCACGCGAGCGCGGTGTGCAGCCGGACACGCTCGCTCGGTTCCGGCGGCGGCTCGCGGCGTGGGCGCCCGTCCAGCTGCGCCGAGCATGGGCCCTCCCGGATCGCGCGTTCATCCACGCTGCCTACCAGTGGACGCTCGGACGCACGCCCGACCCCGAGTACGGAGCCGCGGCGATGCACGAGCTGGAGAACGGCGGCTCGCGATTCGACGTCCTCGCCCGCCTGACGGAGTCCGCGGAGGCTCGCGAGCGCGGGATGCCGGCTGGCATGCTCGAGCAGCTGCGCAGCGAACTGCGCTCGACGGCGAGGCTGAGCGACTCGAGGGCGATGGCGAGCGACCTTGCCGAGGCGAGATGCGCTTCTGCTTCGTGAGCACCAGCCGGGGCAGCCCCTTCATGACCGAGCTGCTCTCGGCCGTATCCGCGGCGAGCGCTGCGGCGGGCCACGCGGTCGACTTCGCCTGCGACGAGTTCCCCCCACTTCACGACGGGGACGTCTACGTGGTGATCCCGCACGAGTTCGCCGCCTGGGGCAACCCACGGGGGTTCCCCGACCCGGAGCAGCGGGCACGAACGATCGCGCTGTGCACGGAGAACCCCGGCACGGAGTGGTTCGAGGCGACCCACCAGCTCGTTCGGCAGTTCGCCGCCGCGATGTCGATCAACCGCGCGAGCGCGGCCGAGCTGCGAGGACTGGGGATCCCCTGCGAGCACCTGCAGCTGGGCTACACCCCACTGTGGGACAGCTGGCTGGGAGATCCGGCTGCCGAGCGCCAGATCGACGTGCTCTACCTCGGCGCCGCCGACGCGCGGCGCGATCCGCTGCTTGGTGGCTGCGGCCGGCACCTGTGGAGACGCGAGTGCCAGTTCCTGGTTCCCCCGTTGGAGCCAAGGCGACGCCCGCGGCCGGACTACCTGAGCGGCGCCGAGAAGTACGAGCGGCTGCGCTCGGCGCGGGTGCTGCTCAACCTCCACCGCACCACCTCGGCCGCCCTGGAGTGGATGCGCTTCCTGGAGGCGATCTGCAACGGGTGCGTGGTGGTCTCAGAGCCCTGCCTCGACTCCGAGCCGCTGGTTGCGGGCGAGCACTTCGTGGCGGCGAGCGCCGAGCGCATCGCACTCGTCGTCGACCGTCTCCTCGACGACCCCGAGGAGCTGGCGCGGCTGCGCAGAGGAGCCTACGACTTCGTGCGCGAGGAGCTGCCGATGGGCCATGCTGTCGACCAGCTGGCGGCACTCGCCGCGCGGCTGCCGCTGCAACCGCTCGACACGCGGGACCCGGCCTTCGTGTCCGGCGCGGCGCCGGCTCAGCCGGCCGAGCCGCCCGGGGCACCCGAGCCGGCCGGGGCACCCGGAAACACGGCGGAAGCGACGTCGATCGGAGCGCGCGCGCCGCGTCGTCTGTTGCGGGACATCTCCCATCGGGTCGCGACAGCCCGCCGCCCCAGTATGGAGATCCGCGCCCAGACACCCGCCTACGCACCGGCCACGCCGCGGGTGAGCGTGGTCGTGACCGTCCATGGTCGCGAGCGCGACGCGGTCGAGGCGCTCGCCGGCGTCGCCGCGTCCCTCCGCTGTGAGCTCGAGGCGCTCGTACTCGACGAGGCTCCAGACGGGCGGTCCGCCGCGGCGGTCAGGCGCTTCCTCGACGGTCACCCGTCGCTGCCGGCGGCGTTGCTGCGCCGGCCGGCGAGCCGCGGCCTCGCCGACTCACGCAATGCCCTCGCCGACTCACGCAACGCACTCGCCGACTCCCGCAACGCACTCGCAGAGCGTGCGCGTGGCGAGTACGTGTTCATCCTCGACGCGGACGGCGGGATCTACCCCTCTGCACTGCAGCGCCTCGTGACGGCGCTCGACGCGGATCGGCAGGCCACCTTCGCCTATCCGATGGTCGCGGTCTTCGACGGGGACGGGCCGGTGGAGCTGCTCAGCTCGCTCCCGTGGGAGCCGGAGCGGCTGAAGCGCGGTGAGCGGGTCGACGCGATGGCGCTGATTCGCCGCGAGCGGCTGCTGGAGCTCGGCGGCTACGCCACCGACCCGCGTCTGGCGGGGTGGGAGGATTTCCACCTGTGGTGCCAATGCGCGGAGGCCGGCGATCGGGGGGTGCACGTGCCCCAGGTGCTTGGCTGGCGTCGGCGGACGGCGAGCTCCACGCCGCGCGCCGAGACCGGCGCACCGGCAACGTGGGCGCTGATGCAGGCGCGCTTCCCGCGGCTCCTGGGGGTCGCGAGCGCCGCATGAGCCGTAGTCGCGCATGAAGCTGGTGATGACGCTGCTCGTGCGCAACGAGGCCGACATCATCGAGGCGAACCTCGACTATCACCTCGCTCAGGGAGTGGACTTCGTGATCGTGACCGATCACGGCTCCTCCGACGGGACCGTCGAGCTCCTGCGGCCCTACGAGCGGACGGGCGTGGCCGAAGTGCTGCACGACGACGGCGAGGGGCACCATCAGAGCGTTCGCGTGACGCGCATGGCGCGGCTGGCGCTCTCGCGTCACGCGGCCGACTGGGTGATCAACAACGACGCCGACGAGTTCTGGTGGCCACTGTCGGGCAGCCTGCGAGACGTGTTCGCTTCGATCCCGGCGGGCTACGGCCAGATCGAGGTGCAGCGGCGCAACTTCCTGCCCCGGCCCGACCGCGACGGCCCCTTCCATTCCCGTCTTCTCCACCGCGACGCGCGGTCGCTCAACGCGAATGGCGGCCCGCTCGAGCCCAAGGTGGCTCACCGCGCTCACGCGGACGTCCTCGTCGCGCCGGGGAATCACTCGATATCCGGCGCCGAGCTGAGCCCGGCGCCGGCCGGCGAGCTGCTCGAGGTCTTTCACTTCCCGATGCGCAGCTACGAGCAGTTCGAGCGCAAGGTGGTCCAGGCCGGGACCGGCTATGAGAAGCTCGAGCATCGCTCTCCCGAGGTCGGTCGGGACCAGCTGAAGCTCCTCACCATCTACCGGGAGGGCGCTCTGCGCCAGTATTACGACGATGCGCTGCTGGACGATGCCGCCCTCGACTGCGGACTTGCGCAGGGCAGCATCGTGCTCGATCGGCGCCTCGAGAGCTTCATGAGGGTCTCGCTGGACTCGCCGCCCGGAGTGGACCGCCCCGACGGACCGCCGACGCGATCTTTCCTCGCCAGGGCTCTGAGCGCGTTCCTGGAGCTCGACAGCGACCGCGAGGCGCTTGCGCGGGCACGATCCCGGACGGCTGCGCTCGAGCAGCAGCTGGCGGCACACCAGGCCGAGCTGGCCGCCACGGACGAGGCGCTTGCATCGCTGCGCGCCAGCCGCCTGGTGCGCTGGAGCGCCCCGCTGCGGCGCCTCTGGTACCGAGTCCCGCTGCGCCAGCCGCGATCCCGATGAGGCCCGAGGAGATAACCGAGGCCCGCCGGCCCGAGCTTGCCAGGCCCGATTGCTGTGTCGTGGTGGCGCTCCACGACGCCGGCGCGGACGCCTGTCGTTGCGTCGAGTCGCTGCTCGCCAACACCCCGGTGCAGCTGCCGATCGTGGCGGCCCTGACGGCCCCGCTCGAGTGGGATGGTGAGCTGGGCCGGCTGCTGGACGGTCGGGTCGCGGGCGAGCGTCGGCTGTGGCTGAGCTACGCCGAGGCCGGCGCGATGACCGCGGCCGTGGATCGTGCCCTGACGCTGCTCTGGCCGGCGGACGTGGCCCTGCTGAGCGAGCCGTGCCTGCTCACGCCGGGCTGGCTCGAGCGCATGCGCGACGCCGCGCGCGGGGACTCGAACACGGCCACCGCCAGCGCGCTGGCCGACGCCGGCGGCGAGCTCGCGCTGTCCGAGGAAGGCGGCCCGCAAGCGGACCTCGCGCAGCTGGCGGGCAGCCTGGCCGAGCACACGCGCGCACTGCGCCCGCGCCTGAGCCGGGCGGTGGGGCCGTGCGTGTACGTGCGCCGGGAGGCGCTGGAGCTCGTCGGCCCGCTCGACGAGGGGATCGAGCTGCGCTGGGCGCTGGAGGTCGACTTCGCGCAGCGCTGCCTGCTCTCGGGCCTGGCCCACGTCGCAGCCGACGACGTCGTCGTGGGGCGGTTGGCGCCGACGGGTGGCGAGCAGACCGAGGGACCGTACGCGGTGCGCGCCGAGGAGCTGCCGGCGATCCTCGTCGAACGCTATCCGTACCTGTCAGAGCGCCCGCCGCTCGGCGACACGGGCGTCCTTGTGCTCGCCCTGGAGGCCGCGCGGGGACCGCGCCGCGCCCTGTGGGTGACGCTCGACGCGCGCGCCCTCGACGGCGCGATCACCGGCACGCAGGTCCACATCCTCGAGCTGATCCTGGCGCTCGCGCACACCGGGCAGCTGCGGCTGCGCGTGCTCGTGCGGGAAGATCGGATCGACGGGGAGACGCTGGCGCTGCTGCGCGGGTTGCCGGCGACGGAGGTCCTGGCGGCCGAGGAGCTCGACCAGGCCACGCCGAGGAGCACCGTCTTCCACCGCCCGCAGCAGACGTTCTCGCCGGGCGACGTCGCGCTGGCGCTGGCGCTCGGCGAGCGCTTCGTGCTCAGCCAGCTCGACCTGATCGCCTACCGCAACCCCGGCTACTTCGCCGACGCCGGCGGGTGGCAGGACTACCGTCGCGCGAGCCGCCACGGCCTGTCGGCGGCCGAGCGGGTGATCGTGTTCTCCGATCACACCAGGCGCGAGCTGCTCTCCGACGCGCTCGTCGACGAGCAGCGCATCAGGGTCGTGGCACCCGGCCTGGATCACCGCGCCGCGGGCGAGCCGCAGCGCCCGGCGACGCTGGAGGACGGCGGCGGGGAGTCGCTCGCCGACGGCTTCCTGCTGTGCCTGGGCACGGACTTCCGCCACAAGAACAGGGTGTTCGCGCTGCGCCTGCTGGCGTCGCTGCGGGAGGAGCACGACTGGCAGGGCAGCCTGGTGCTCGCCGGGACGCACATCCCGGTGGGATCCTCGCTGGAGCTCGAGCGGGCCTTCCGCCAGGAGCATCCCGAGCTGCGCGACGCCGTGGTGGAGCTTGGCCCGGTCAGCGAGCGGGAGAAGGCGTGGCTGATCGCCCACGCCGGCGCGGTCGTGTACCCGTCGGTGTACGAGGGCTTCGGCCTGGTGCCGTTCGAGTCCGCTCTCAGCGGCGTCCCGTGCGTGTTCGCGCCCCAATCCTCGCTGGCGGAGGAGGCGCCCGCGGGGACGGCGGCGATCGTCCCCTGGGACCCGGCGGAGAGCGCGGCGGGGGCGCATGCGCTGCTCACCGACCCGAGCGCCCGCGCCGACCACGTGAACGCGCTGGTGGCGGCGACCCACGGGCTCACGTGGGCGGCGGCGGCCAGCGCGCTGGTGGACATATACAGGGAGGCCGCGCTGGCGCCCGTGCGCGACGCCGCGACGCTCAGCCGCGACGCGGTGGCGCGCGAAGGTCGGCTGAGCGTCGAGCACGAGCTGGAAGCGGCCAGGCTCGTGCGCGAGCGCGAGCACGCCCGGCGCATGTACGAGGAGCTCAACGCCGAGGTCGGCTCCGGGCTGAGCCTGATCGGCCCGCGCGGAGCGCTGCCCGACGGCCTGCAGCGCGCGCTGCTCGCGCTCAGCGCCCGTCCCGCGCTGAGCCGGCCGCTGTTCGGCGCGCTGTCGCGCGCGTTCCTGCTCGCGCGGGCGCTCGGTCGCGTCCTCGGCGGCCGTTCTCGCCGGGCGCGCTGAAAGCGGCTGCCCCCGGTCCCAGCGCCCTCCCGCTATACCCTCCAGTCACCGTGCCTCCCGAGGAGACAGCCGTTCACGCACGCCCCGCGATTGCCGCCCAGGGCGTTCACAAGCGCTTCAAGATCCCCGAGGAGCGCAGCCATACGCTCAAGGAGCGGGCGCTTCACCCGCTGCGCCGCTCGCGCCACGAAGAGCTGTACGCGTTGAGAGACATCTCCTTCTCCGTCAGGCCGGGGGAGTTCTTCGGCATCGTCGGGCGCAACGGCAGCGGCAAGAGCACGCTGCTGAAGTGCCTGGCCGGCATCTACCGCACCGACGAGGGACGGATCTGGTGCAACGGTCGGATGTCCACGTTCATCGAGCTCGGGGTCGGCTTCAACCCCGACCTGGCCGCCTACGAGAACGTCGCGCTGAACGGCATCATGCTGGGCCTCTCCCCGCGCGAGGCGCGGTCTCGCTTCAAGCGCGTGATCGAGTTCGCCGAACTCGAGGAGTTCCAGGACCTCAAGCTCAAGAACTACTCCTCGGGGATGCACGTGCGCCTGGCCTTCTCGGTGGCGATCCAGGTGGACGCCGAGGTCCTGCTGATCGACGAGGTGCTCGCCGTCGGCGACGCGGCCTTCCAGCAGAAGTGCTTCGACGTCTTCAACCGGATGCGCGACGAAGGCCGCACGATCGTGTTCGTCACGCACGACATGAGCGCCGTCACGCGCTTCTGCCACCGCGCGATGCTGCTCGAGCGCGGCGAGACGGTGTGCATCGGCGACCCGCAGGACGTGGCCGACCGCTACCTGGAGGTCGCCTTCGGGCGCGCCGCCGGCTATGAGGACGCCGATGTGGGCAGCACCCGCATGGGCGACGGCGCAGCGCGCGTGACCGACGTGTGGCTGGGGGACAACCGCGCCGAGCACCGCGCGGTGGCCCCGCAGTCCGAGCCGCTGACGTTGAAGGTGCTGGTGACGTTCAACGCCGACGTGGTCGATCCGGCCGTGAGCATGACGCTGCTGAACGAGCAGCGCCAGCCGGTCGTCGTGGCCACCACGGCGAAGGATCAGGAGCAGACCGGGAGCTTCCGGGAGGGCGAGCAGGCGGCGTTCGCGTTCTCCTTCCACAACATGCTCGCCCCCGGGCGCTACCACCCGATCCTGACGATCACCCATCGCGGCGAAGGTCTTGACGTCATCGACCGCTACGCCGGCGGCCTGTCGTTCGTCGTCTCCGGCCTGACCGCGAGCGGTGGCATGGTCGAGATCCCGGTCGAGACCGACGTGACCCGCTGGGGCGTGGCCCCGCCAGGGGAGGTCCAGCCGGCCGGAGAGCACCGGTGAGCGCGACGGGCGTCACCGACTCCTTCGGGAACGCACCGCTTCCCTCCGAGCCCATGGGGCAGCCCATCCGCGGCCCGCGCGCGCTCAGCGACAGCTGGCCGCGCTTCTGGCAGCTCGCGTACAACATCGCGCGCAGCGAATTCAAACTGAAGTTCTTCGGCTCGGTACTCGGCTACGTGTGGCAGGTGATGCGGCCGCTGCTGCTGTTCGGGGTGCTGTACGTGTTCTTCGTGAAGATCTTCAAAGTCGACAAGGCCGTCGGCGCCGCCGGCCACTTCTACGGCGCGCAGCTGCTCGGCTCGATCGTGCTGTTCACGTTCTTCAACGAATCGACCGCCGGCGCGGTGCGCAGCGTCATCGAACGAGAGAGCCTCGTGCGCAAGATCCAGTTTCCGCGGCTGGCCATCCCGATCTCGGTGGTGCTCCTCGCTCTGTTCAACCTGGGGCTGAACCTGGTCGTGGTGATGATCTTCGCGCTGATCTCGGGCGCGCGGCCGATGCTCAGCTGGCTCGAGCTGCCCCTGATAGTCGCGATGGTGGCCGTGCTGGCGGCCGGCATGGCGATGCTGCTCTCGGCGCTGTTCGTGCGCTTCCGCGACATCCAGCCGATCTGGGAAGTGTTCGCCCAGATTCTCTTCTACTCCTCGCCGGTGATCATCCCCGTGGAAAAGGTCCACGAAGCACTCGCCTACGGCCAGCGCCACGTGGTGAGCATCGACGGCGTCAAGCACATCACCTTCAGGCACGTCGAGCTCTACCACATCCTCTACCGCATCTATCTGCTCAACCCGCTCGTGACGGTCTTCCAGCAGTTCCGCCACGCGATGATCAACCACGCGGCACCCAGCGCCGGGTACGCGCTCGGCAGCTGGGCGGCGGTGCTGGAGCCGCTGGCGATCGTCGCGGCGATTCTCGTGCTCGGCTTCTGGTACTTCAACCGCGAGGCGCCGCACATCGCCGAGGATCTGTAGGCGCGGCGCTCAGCGCAGGTCGAACGGCGAGACCGTCGCCTCCTCGATCCCGCCGGCGCGCGGCACCGTGCGCACGGGCACGCGCGATAGCGGCAGCCGCTCCACCAGCCGCTGGAAGGTGTGGTGCAGGACGTGGCGGCGCAGGTAGGCCTGGACGCGGGCGGAGACCTCCTCGTCGCTCATCGCGCGCCCGAGCACGCGCCGCTGCAGCAGCTCTGACTCCGAGCGGCACGCGAGCTGCTCGCGCGCGGTCTTCTGCTCGGCATGGACACGAAAGGCGCCGAGATAGCGAGGTAGTCGCACCATGCGGGCGTCCGCCTCGCGCAGGCGCAGCAGCAGGTCCCAGTCGATTGCGAAGGTGAGACTCGTGTCGATCCGGGCGCCCGCCCGCTCCCATGCCTCCCGCCTCCAGAACATCGTCTCCTGGGGAATGTAGTCGGCAACCGTCAGCGTCCTGCCGTCGTGGCGCGGGAGCACCCACGCGCCGACCTGGCGGTCGTGCTCGTCGATCAGGATGCGGTGGCCGTAGACCACGTCCACGCGCGGATGCTCGGCGAAGTATCGGGCGACATAGGCGAGCGATCCGGGCAGCAGCAGGTCGTCGGAGTTCAGGTAGGCCATTATCTCGCCTTCGGTCCGCGCGAAACCACGGTTGATCGCGTCGGCCTGACCCTCGTCGGGTTCGCTCGTCCAATGCGTCACAGACCCTCCGAAGCGCTCGAGCACCGCGCGCGTCTCGTCGCTGGAGCCTCCGTCCTGCACGACGTACTCGAGCCGCGGGTAGCTCTGGCTGAGCACGCTGTAGATGGTGCGCTCGAGGTAACGGCCCTGTTCGTAGGAGGGAGTCACGATCGAGATCAGGGGAGCGTCCCGTGGCGGGTCGGTGCGCAGATAGCGGCTGGGCACGCGCAGCAACACCGGCGGGTGGTGGCGCAGGGTTCCCAACCGCGGGCTCGTCCACTGCCGCAGCCGCGTGCTCGGCGAGCGCCGCTGCCGGCGCGCGACGTCCTCACGCAGCGCGTGGTCGACGTCGAGCAGGCGCCTGGCGACGGCCTCGAGGGAAGCGTAGGGGTCCTGCACCCCGACGGGGTCATCCCCGCCCGTCCGCCCGTCACCGGCCGGCGACGGCTCTTTCGCGCCCAGCCGGGCGAGACCCTCCTGCAGTCGCTGGGCGCAGTCGGCGACGATCCCGGCCACGTGCGTCTGTTCGTCCCGTCTCATTTGCGCCACATCGTAGGGTCCTCGTCCTCTCCCAGGGAACATCCCCGTATATTGCGTCGATGGAGTTGAGCGGGCGACGAGTGCTCGTAACGGGGGGCACGGGCTTCCTGGGCAGGCCCGTCTGCCGCCGGCTGCGCGAACAGGGGGCCGAGGTGCTGGTCGTGCGACGCGCCGAGTGCGATCTGACGGACAGCGCGGCGGTGTCGCGGCTGCTCAAGGGGCTGCGACCCGAGGTGGTGATCCACCTCGCAGCCGAGGTCGGCGGAATCGGCGCCAACCAGTCGAACCCCGGGCGCTTCTTCTACGCGAACATGGCCATGGGCCTGAATCTGATCGAGGCGTCTCGGCAGGAGCAGATCGGAAAGTTCGTCCAGGTCGGGACGGTCTGCTCCTACCCGCGCGAGACGCCGGTGCCGTTCCGCGAGCGCTCGCTCTGGGACGGATACCCAGAGGAGACAAACGCGCCGTACGGCATCGCCAAGAAGGCTCTCCTGGTGATGCTCCAGGCATACCGCCAGCAGTACGGCCTGCGCGGGATCTATCTGATGCCGGCCAATCTCTACGGTCCCGGCGACAACTTCGCGCCGTCCTCCAGCCACGTGATCCCGGCGCTGATCGACCGCCTGCAAAGGGCGCTCGCGGCGGGCCTCGACCACATCACCTGCTGGGGCACCGGCCAGGCATCGCGTGAGTTCCTCAACGTCGAGGACTGCGCGCGCGCGATCGTCCTGGCCAGCGAGCGCTATGACGATCCCGAGCCCGTGAACGTCGGCGCCGGACGTGAGATCACGATCCGCGAGCTGGCGGCGCTGCTGGCCTCGCTGATGGGCTTCACCGGTGAGATCCTCTGGGATGACGCCCGCCCGGATGGTCAACCGCGTCGCCGCCTGGACACGAGCGCCGCTTGGGAGCGCTTCGGCTTTCGCGCCAGCACCCAGCTCGAGGAGGGCCTGCGAGCGACGGTCGACTGGTACCGCAGCAGCGCGCCGGCGCCGGCTCTGCCGGGCCGGATCTAGGTCGGTCTGCCGGTCGGGACCAGCACGCGCCAGGAGCCGCCCGGGCCATCTCCCCGCGCGAGCTGCCGCCAGCCCTGCGCGCTCGGATCCGCCACCAGCCCGGCGATGATCGGTTCGGCGAGCATGGCCGCGTCGGCGTACAGCGCCGTCGCGTGGACTCGGTCGAGCACCTGCCCCGCGGAGGTTCGCGCTGTGACCTGCGCCCGCAGCGCCGGCCAGTAGATGGGGGCGCACACGCGCTGGTGGGAGTACGCCAGGTAGTTGCACAGCTCGTTTGGTTCGTATTCGGCTACGAGCACGCTTCCGGAACGTTGCAGGCGCTGTCGCACCACCTGCAGGTGCTGGACGCCTTCGTAGATGGGCCGTGGTCCCGGACCGTAGATCGAGGGGAGCACGACGATCAGCGCGAGCACCGTGGCAAGTGCGGCCGGGGCGAGGATGCGCACCCCGCCGAAGCGGGACAGCAGAGCTGAGATCGTCGCGCCGATCAGCGCCAGCACGCAGATCGTGAGGCCGTACATGTACTCGGCCCACGGGCGCGTCGTCAGGACGACGAGCAGGGTGGCCAGCGCGATCGACGCGAGCGTGATGAGAATCCACAGCGTCCGCGGCGGCGCTCGGCGCAGCGACAGCTTCCCCTCGCGGGCGGCGACGGTGAGGCCGGCTATGGCCATCAGCGCCAGCGCCACCGACAGCAGCAGCGCATAGGTGCTGCGCTCGGTGACGGCGGGACCGAAGCCGGGAGCGTTTTCGAACGCCGTGGCGCCGAGCACCGACACCTGCAGCCCGCCCGGAAGCAGCTGCGCGTTCCAGGCCGCGAACCCCGCCACCGCCCGCGGGTTCGCGGCGACCCCTTGAAGCAGGGTCGGCATCGGCCGTCCGAAGGTCTGGAGCATCAGCGGCGAGCATTCCGTGAACGGGTTGCCGGCGAAGCGGGTCGGATGGCGCTGCTGGTAGCTCGCCGCGTAGTCGTTGCAGAAGCTCGACTCCTCCTTCGCCCGCAAGAGCCCCCATGCCTCATTGCCTTTGACGTAGGAGCGCGCGTAGGCGCCGCCGATCAGCAGGCAGGCAACCGTGAGCGGCACGACATAGGCGCGCAGGTAGGAGGATCTGGCCGCCCGCCTGCCCCCGCGCAGCTCACGCGCCTCGTATATGGCGACCGCCACGGCGAGGATCGCGGCCGCGGCGATCAGCTCGGTGCGCACGAGCACGGCGCTCGCGAGCAGGATCGCGACGGCGATCCCCAGTCCCGTCCGCCGCGGCGCCCTGGCGACCACCAGCACGGCGAGCAGGATCGGCACCGCGCCGAACAGGTGGACCTCGTAGAGGACGTCGTAGTTGGCGGGCACGACCGCCCACCAGGCGGCGATCAGCAGGCCAAGCGCGGGACCCAGCAGCGAGCGCATGAGCGCGAGCACCAGCAGCGTGACGGCGAAGACGATCGCGACACGTTGGATGATCGTCGCCGCGTACACGCTGTGCACGAGCGCGAGGATCGTGCCCCAGAACGCGTCGTACAGCGGGTAGTACACGACGTTCTCGTGCAGGCCGTGCGCCCACGACGCGGCGTCGAGGAAGTAGTAGGAGGTGTCGCCGCCGGTCAGGTCGGCGTACTTCCAGATGTTCCAGATCACACGCAGCTGCAACGCGGCGACCGCGGTGCAGGCGACGAAGGGGTTGGCGACGGCCTTCTCGGCGTACCGGGCCCAGCGCTGCCGCCTGTCCGGCCGAGCGTCGCGGCTCACACGGCTCCCGCGGCGGGTGCGCGCCGCGATATGCCCGCATCCGTCGCGCGGCGGCGCGGGCTCAGGCGGGCGCGCAGGGCAGCGCCCGCCCCCACGAGTCGCGGCTCGCAGTAGACCATCCGCAACCGGGGGTTCATGTAGCCGACGGCGGTGGCGAGGTTGCTCACCGTGTGCAGCATCACATCGCAGCGCGCGAGCAGCAGCGCGTCGATCAGCGCCTGCTCGCCGAGCGCGACGCTCGGCGGCACCCCGCGGTCGTGGTGATGATCGGCTGCGTGAGCGCGCACGACGTCGGGCTGCACCAGCAGCCGCTCCCCGAACGCGGCACGAAAGTCCTCGACGACCTCGTGGACGTCGGTGGCAAGAACGACGCAGGCGAGACCCTCTCCCTCGAGCAGGCTCCGAGCTCGCTCGATGAAGGCATCGCTCGACGGTTGCGGACGAGGGCACTCGTGGTCGTGCCCGGCGTGCCGGTAGTGCACGCCGACCCACCGGCGCGCGGCAGCGCGCTCCTGCGACAGCTCGCGCGCCCGCCGGCGCAGCTGCTCGCGCACGTGGACGTGCTCGGCGAACGCGCGCCCGTAGGCGTTGCGCCAGCCCGAGCCCCGCTTGTACATGCGGTACGCGTGCAGCCCGGTCATCGACAGGTCGGCATACCTCCAGGTGGTCCGCTCCTCGCGCGGCGCGTTCGCAAACGCGAGCGGCTCGAAGAAGCGTTGCCACAGCTCGCCGTCCTGTGCGGTGCCGTAGTCGAACATCGGGATGTCCTGGCTCGCGTGCCACTCGACCCGCACGGCCGCGCAGCCTTCGCATCCCAAGGAGTGGTGCAGGTGGTTGACCACGCGGTTGACGTGCGAGAAGAACCCCGCATCGGCGGCTGTCAGCACCAGCGTGTGCTCCTCGAAGACGCGGCGGCCGGCTGGGCGAAGCGGTGCCGAGAGGCGCCCGGGGCTCATACGGTGCGGGCGCTGCGATCCAGAAGCTCGCGCAGGGACCTGCCGGCGCCACCGCACAGCTCGGCGGCCAGCCGCTGGTAGCGCTCGACGAACGCACCCACGCGCACCGGGTCGTAGATCCGGGCGTCGAAGTCGACGCGACACCCGTCGATCTCCCTGTCGCGGTCGACGAGGAAGCTGAACCCGGAAGGCATGTAGTGCTCGATCGAGTGCTCGGGGGAGGCGACTTCGAGCCCGGCGAAGCGCATCGCCGGCTGCCGTTCGGTGGGCGCGAACAGGGTCTGGATGCCCGGCAGCGTGACACCCTCGCGGTGCAACTCCTCCGCGGCGCGCTCGTACGGGAGCTCGGCGTGCTCGTTGGCGTCGAGCACAGCGACGCGCACGCGGGCGAGCCATTCGGCGACGGTGAGCTCGCCGGCGCAGCACAGCCTCAGCGGCGCCAGGTGGGTGAAGCACCCGAACATCGACCGTGTCCCCGGCTGCCCGCGGGTCGTCATGTACGTGCCCAGCAGGAGCTCCGGCTCACCGCTTTCGGCGGCCAGCAGCGCAGCGAAGCCCGCGAGGCGCACCATGTAGTAGGTGGCGCCGGCCTCGCGCCCGAGGCGCCCGAGTCCGCTGCTGATCTGAGGCGGCAGACCCCACGAGATCGTGCCCTCGCTGGGCGGCACGCCGTCCACCGGCGAGCCGTGGGCGAAGGGCGGCGCGGTTACCTCGCCCCCGTTCGCGATCTCACGCCACCACGCCAGCAGCGCTCGCCGGCGCGGCGAGCCGGGCTCCATGCGGCGACGCTGCCAGGCGGCGAAGTCGCCGTACTGCAGCGGCGGCTTCTCGGCGAGCGCGGGAGGCCGGCCGCCGTGGCGAGCCTCGTACAGCGCCGCGAGCTCCTGCAGGAACACCCTCCACGACCATCCGTCGGAGATGATGTGATGGTTGATCCGGTGCAGCTCGTGCTCTTCGGGTGAAAGCCGTACCAGCTGGAAGCACACGAGCGGCCCGCGCTCCAGATCGAAAGCCGTGCTCGCGGCCTCCCGCAGCAACGCGCCGGCCTGCGTCGCCGGGTCCGCGGCGGCGCTCACGTCCAGCAGCGGCATCTCGACAGGCGCGGCTGGATGGACGACCTGCACGAGCCTGCCCTCGCGCTCGGCGAACGTCGTGCGCAGCTGGTCGTGACGGCGGATGAGGTGATCGATGCCGAGTCGCAGCATCCGCACGTCGAGCGGCCCGCGGATCTGGAGGGCTGCGGCGACGGTGTAGCCATCCGCCGCCTGCGGCGTCTCGCACAGCCTCCAGATGCGCTCTTGCGCGAACGAAGCCGGTGGCGGCCCGGCTTTCGCGGCGCGCTCGAGCGGTCGCTCCGACTCGTCCGTCGCCCCTGCCATGCGCATGCGCTCCGCCGTGTGCGCCAACGCCGCGACGGTAGGCTCTGTCGCGAAGGCGCGCAGGCCGATCTCGACACCCAGCGCCTGCTGCACGCCGACCGCGATCTCGGCGGCGGCGAGCGAGTCGCCGCCGAGGTCGAAGAAGTCCTCCTCGCGCCCGACGTGATCGCGTTCGAGCACACGCGACCAGAGAGCCGCGACGATCTCCTCGGTCTCACTGGCCGGGAGCTCCGCGGTTGCGCCCTCCGGCGCGCTCGCGGCGGGCGGCGCGGGTGCCGTGGCCTCCAGCTGCGCGAGGCGTTCGCGGTCGACCTTGCCGTGGGCCGTCAGCGGGAGCTGCTCGAGGAAGACGAAAGCGCTCGGCACGGCGTGGTCGGGGAGCTTCGTCCGCAGCTCGCGGCGCAGGCCGGTCGGCGTCGCAGCGAGGACCGGCGCGGGGACCACGTAGGCCGTCAGCCGCGTGTCGCCGCGCGGCGACACGCTCGCGCACACCGCGGCGCCCGCGACGCCGGCGCCCATGCTCAGCGTCGTCTCGACCTCCGACAGCGAGACGCGGTTGCCGCGGATCTTCACCAGGTTGTCGCTGCGCCCCAGCACCGTCAGCAGGCCATCCTCGCCGCGGCAGCCGTAGTCGCCCGTGCGGAACCACCTGACGCCGTCCTCCCCCGTGCCGAAGCGGCGCGCCATGAGCGCCTCCTCGCCCAGATATCCCGGCGAGATGTAGCGGCTGCGCACGACGATCCCACCGGTGCGCCCGGGCGCCAGCTCGGCACCGTCCTCGCCGAGCACGAGGATCTCGGTGTCCTGAGCCGCGCGGCCCGCGGGCAGACGCCCGGCTGCGGGCTCGGCGTCGGCGCCCATCAGGTGCTGCGCGATAGCGCCGGTCTCCGAGGACGAGTAGGTGTTGGCGAAGCTGCACCGCGGTGAGAAGTGCTCGCGCCAGGCCTCGAAGTCACTGCGCAGAGCCTGCTCGGAGCCGAGCCTTACGAGCCTGATCCCCGGCAGGCACGCGCCGTCGAGGGTGGCCACGAAATGGCGGAACAGCGAAGCCGAGGCGACGAACACCGTGACCCCGTTGTCGTCCAGCCACCGGGCGAGCCCCGTCAGGCCGCGCTCGATCACGGGGAACGGGCACAGCGTCGCACCGTTCAGCAGCGCCGTCCACACCGTCCCGGCGCCCTGTCCTCCGCTCGGCGAGGCGAGCAGCACGATGCGATCGTCGCCGCACACGCCCAGGCCGTTGGTGTGCCGCAGCACGTTGTGCAGGACGTTTCGGTGGGTCTGCGCGACCGCCACCGGGCGGCCGGTCGAGCCGGAGGTGCACAGCAGCAGCGCGAGATCGTCGGGGGCCACTCCGATCCCCGGGGCGGGATGCGGAGCGCCGTCGGGCCGCTCCGCCACGCCGACGATCGCATCCCGCGCGAAGCCCGCGCGCAGCGCAAGCGAACGGTGCCCGGAGTCGGTGACGATGAGCGCGGGCGTGGTGTCGGCGCGCAGCTGCTCGAGACGGGCTGGCGGGTCGGTCGCGTTCAGCACCACGACAGTGGCTCCGGTCTTCAGCGCGGCGAGGACGGAGGCGATCAGCGGCGCGTCGTGGCGCATGAGCAGCGCGACGCGCGTGTGCGCCGTGGCGCCGCGTTCGAGCAGCGCGTGGGCGAGCCGGTTGGCCGCGCCGTCGAGCTCGGCGAACGTCGGACGCCACGCGGTGCCGCCGATCGCCATCCGCGCGGGATTGCGCAGCGCCTGCGCCTCGAAGAGCTCGGGGATGGACCGCGCCGTGTCGGCAACGCGCCAGCTCACCGGTACACGGTCTGCGGTCGCGTGTGGAAGTCCACGTCGAAGCTGCCGTGCTCGGGCGGGCCGACCGCCGAGGCCTTCCAGCCTCCGAACGGCACGTCGACCTCCGCGTCGGCGGTCGAGCGGTTGAGCTTGACGATGCCCGCGTCGGCCTCCTCCAGGAAACGCGCCGCGAGCTCCGGTGAGCGGCTGAACAGCGCCGCCGCCAAGCCCTGGGAGACCCCGTTGACCAGCGCGAGCGCCTCGGGCCAGTCCCGGGCGCGCTGCACGACGAGCACGGGGCCGAACGTCTCGCGCTGCACGAGCTCGTTCGCCGGGTCATCGCAGCAGACGATCGTCGGCGGGTACCAGGCCGCGTCGAGCCCCTCGACGGCGGTGCGCCCATGCGGCACGATGCCCGCCAGCCCGGTGCGGGCGAGGAGCTCGGCCAGGCGGTCGCGCTGCTCGACGCCCAGCATCGGTCCGACCCGCGTCGCGGCGTCGCGCGGGTCGCCCCACGGCATGGCGGCGGCCTCGCGCTCGAGCGCCTCCAGCAGCTCGGCGTGGCGAGTGTGCTCGACGACGACCCGCCGATTGGCCGTGCAACGCTGCCCGGCGAGCGCGAAGGCGCCCTCCGCGATCTCCCTGGCGGCGTGCTCGATGTCCGCGTCGGCCCAGACCAGGGCGGCATTGTTGCCGCCGAGCTCGGCCTGAAGGGGAATGCGCCGCCGGGCGCATGCCTCCTGAGCCGCGAACCCGGCGAGCATGGAGCCGGTCATGCTGACGCCGTCCACCGCCGGATCGGACATCGCCAGCTGCGCCTCGCCCCTGGCTCCCGCGACGAGGCCGAGCAGGCCTGCCGGCAGGCCGGCGCTGTGGAGCGTCGCGGCGACCCGCTCGGAGATCGCGTGCGCGGCGGGCGCCGGCTTCCACAGGACTGCGTTGCCGTAGGCGAGCGCCGCGGCGAGCTTGCCGAGCGGGATGTACACCGGGTTGTTCCACGGTGTGATGACCGCGACGACGCCGAGCGGGCGCCTGCGCAGCTCGGCGTGCGCGCTCGGCTCGATCTCCGCGCTCGCAACGGCGCGGCGGGCGATCGCGCGCAGCATCTGCGCCGCGCGCACGACCTCCAGCACCCCGTAGCGGACCGGCTTGCCGATCTGCAGCGCCATCGCCTCGGCGAGGCCGTCGGCCTGCGGCTCGAGCAGATCGGCCGCCCGCTCGAGCACGTCCGCGCGAGCGGCCGGCCGGAGCTCGCTCCACCCGGCGGCAGCCGCCCGACAGCCCAGCGCCGCCGCACGGACGCGTTCGCCAGCCTCGTCGGCTTCGTCGGCTTCTGGCGCTTCGCCGCGAGTGGGCGCCTCCACCGCAGCGAGCAGCGGGGTGACCGCCAGGAAGCGGACGGCGCGGCGCTCGAGGTAGCTGCGCGTGGCCGCGGCATGCACCGGATCGTCGCTCGTGACCGCGTCTTCGGCCACCCAGATCTCCCTGATTTCAGGGCGTTCGAGCGCACCCAGCGCAGCCTCGCGCACGCACGCGTGCAGATGCACGCCCGCGATCGCCAGGCGCTCGACGCCAAGCTCCACCAACAGCCGGTCGAGCTCGCCGCTGGCGAAGCAGTCGAACCCGGCCTTGCGCACGATCGCCTCGCCCTCGCGCGGCTCCAGGCCCGCCGCCGGGCGCTGGCCCGCGCTGCCCTCCTCGCAGCGCCAGAGCCCTTTGCGCCTCCAGTGGAGCATGCGATGGTCGTGCTCGCGCGAAACCGCCGTCCACACGTGGATCACGGGTAGCCCGCGAGCGCGGAAGCCTTCCAGTAGCACCTGTGCGCGGGCGACGGTTGCGCCCGCCGCGGGCTCGAGCTCCGGCAGCGCGAGATAGTCGCGCTGGAGATCCACGAGCAGGAGCAGCCGCGTCATCGGCTCACCCCACGCTCACACCCTCTCGAGCGCCGCCGCCAGCTCCGCGCCGGCGGCAACGGCGATCCGCGAGGCGAGCTCGGCGGTGCCGACGACGGTGTCGCCGCCGCCAGCCACGTCGGCGGTCCGGTAGCCCTGCTCCCACACGCGACGGATGCCCGCTTCGCACGCGCGCGCCTCCTGCGCCATCCCGAGCGACTCGCGCAGCAGCATTGCCAGCGACAGCACCTGGCCGACGGGGTTGGCGCGGTCCTCGCCGGCGATGTCGTACGCGGCCCCGTGGTTGGTCTGATAGACGCCTCCCCCCCGTGGGGTGAAGCTTGCGCCGAAGGACATGCCGCGCGAGCCGACGAGCGCGGCCGCGAGATCACTGAGCACGTCGCCGAACAGGTTTGACGCGGCGATCACGTCGAACGCGGCCGGACGCTCGAGCAGCCGGTAGACCATGAGATCGACATCGACGGCCGTGCAGCGCACGTCGTGCTCACGCGCGGCGTCCTCGGCGCACTCGCGCCACAGCTCGCTGAACGCGTCGAGCCCGGCGTCCTTCACCACCACCGTCAGCCGTCCCGAGCGCGCGCTCGCCAGGCGCGCGGCGGCGCGCAGGAAGCGACGCAGCTCGCGCTCGCCGTAGCGCAGCTCGTGGCGGACCTCGCGCCAGGGGCCGCGCGTCAGGCGCTCGGAGCGGCCCTGGTAGGCGCCGCCGAGGTTCTCGCGCACGACCAGCAGGTCCACGTCCGCGAGCCCCTCGGCTCGCAGCGGCGATGCCTGCGCGAGGCCGTTGCACGCCTGAATCGGGCTGATCTTCAAGAACAGCTCGAGCCGCCTGCGCAGCTCATACACGTAGCGCCCGCCGCCGGCCCCGTTGAGCACGCCTCCTCCCCGCTCGATCACGCTCGCGCAGAAGCCGAGCGCCTCCTCTGGCAGCGCCGACCCGTGTGCCTGCACGGCCGCCAATCCAACCACGCCGCCATGCTCGACCTCCACCGGCTTGGCGCCGGCGTCCTGGAGACCGCGCAGGACCGTGAGCGCGGCGTCTATCACCTCGGGACCTACGCCCTCGCCCGGGATCACGCCGATGAGCGGCGCGCCTTTGACCGCCGCGGTCCCCGGCTCGAGCACGCTCTCGCGAAAGCCGATCGTCATGGCGAGGTCCCGCGACCGCATGAGCGCCGCATCGGCAGCGAGGGGGTCACGCACCCATTCATCGACCGGGCAGGGGCGCTCGCGCCGCCTCCTCGGGAGTCCGCCGGGAGACGCCCGCCAGGGTCGCTGCAGGGCGGCTGAGCCTGGCGCGCACGGTTTCAACGATACCCGTGAGAGGCGACTCGCAGTAGACCATCCGCAGCCGCGGGTTCATGTAGCCCACGGCGGTCGCCAGGTTGCTCGTGGTGTGCACCAGCACGTCGCAGCGGGCCAGCAGCAGCGCGTCGATCAGCGCCTGCTCGCCCATGCTCACACCTCTCGGCGCATCCCACGCATACTGCGTGGCGCCGGCGGGAGCGCGCGCGACGTCGGGCTGCACCAGCAACCGCTCGCCGAAGGCGTCGCGGAAGCCGTCGACGGCCTCGAGCACGTCTGTGGCGAGCACCACCGACGCAGACTGCTCTCGCTCGAGGATCGCCCTCGTGCGCGCGATGAACGCGTCCATCACCGGTATGTCGCGCGGGCACTCGTGGCTGTGTTCCGGGTGGCGGTAGTGCACGCCCACGTTGCGGGGGCCGCCGGCGCCGTCACGCCACAACTCCTCCGCCCGCCGGCACAGCTCCTCGCGCACGTGCACGTGCTCGGCGAATGCGCGACCGTACCCCGCCCGCCAGCGCGAGCCGCGCTTGTACATGCGGTAGGCGTGCAGCCCCGTCATCGCCAGCTCGGCGTATTCGTGGCTGGCCCACTCCTCGGCTGGGGCGTCAGGGAAATCGAGCGGCTCGAAGAACCGCTGCCACAGCTCGCCGTCCTGCTCGGTTCCGTAGACGAACAGCGGCGTGTTCTCATCGACGCGCCAGTCGACGCGCATGGCCGCACAGCCGTCACGCCCGAGTGTGTGGTGCAGATGGTTGACGACGCGGTTGACGTGGGAGAAGAAGCCGGCATTCCAGGCAACGACAACCAGCGTGTAGCGCTCGGGCGTGACGGCGTCGCGTGACAGGGATGGTGACGGGGACTTGGACACTTCGATCGGCCGCCCCAGCGATCCTAGCCGCTGACGGCGGGCGATGACAGCGCCGGAAGCTCGCCCCCGAGCGCCATCCGCCCCGACACGGCCACCCGCTGAAAGAACCCCTCCAGCGCGTCGATGCGCCGCTCCCACGCGTACTCCTGGGCCGTCTCGATGCCCGCGCGCCCCAGCCGCGCGCGCAGCTCGGGGTCGGCGAGCAGCCGCGCGATCGCCGCGCTGACAGCGCCCGTGCTCGCGCCGGGCATCAGGCAGTTGACACCGTCGAGGCAGAAGTCGCGGTTGCCGTGCGCGTCGGTGCACACGACCGCCGCGCCGCAGGCCATCGCCTCCAGCGGCGGCAGCGCGAAGCCCTCGTGCACGGAGGTCTGCACGAACACGGTTGCCTGGTTGAACATCTCCGCCACGTGCGCGTCGTCGGGAGCGTCGACGTAGCGCACGCCCTCGCCGGCGGCGATCCCGCTCCCCTGCGCCAGCTCGGGCTCGACCCCGAACAGGCACAGCTCCGGTGACGCGCCGATCCCCGAGCGCCCGTTCAGCGCCCTCCAGGCGGCGAGCGTCAGCGGCAGGTTCTTCAGCGGGTTGGCGCGGCCGAGGGCCAGCACCATGTCCTCGCGGCGCGCCACCTCCGCGCGCGGGCGGAACGTGTCGAGGTCGATGCCAGGCGGGATCAGCTCGGCGTCGAGGCCGAGCTCGCGCAGGCGCTCGCGGTTCCACGAGGAGATCGTCATATAGCGGAACTCCGGGCGGTAGGAGTCGAGCACGGCGTGGCGGGCGTGCTCGTGGTCTGGGTAGTAGGAGGTCTCGATGTCCTGCACGAAGTACACGGGGATGCCGCGCGCGACGCTCGCGCGCCACACCGGCGCGGCGGTCATCCACCAGGTCGCCACCTTGATCGCCTCGAGCTCGGACAGCGCTCGCGCGAGCTCGTCGTAGTCGGCGAAGCTGTGCACGGGCACACGCAGCCCGAACCAGTCGGGCGGGTCATCGAGCGTGTACAGCGACACGTCGTGCCCGCGCGCGGACAGGCGGTTGAGGTGCTCGAAGATGTCGCGGTGCCCGCCGCCCACGCCCGTGCCCTCGGTCGCGTAGGCGATCCGCAGGCGCCCGTCGCGAGCGCCGGCGCCCGCGCCCGGCCCGCCGCCGCCGTTGCCCGCGGGCGGAGCGGCGGCCACCGAGCGCGCGTCGAAGAAGTCCGACCAGCGCTCCCAGAACAGCCGCTGTGACTCGCGCTCGCGCTCGCCCAGCTGCGTGCCGCGGGTGACCGACTCGTGGTGCACGAGGCGGGCGGCGGGGAAATACAGCGTGCCGAGGCCCGCCTGCCACCCGCGCAGGCACCAGTCGACGTCCTCGTAGGCCATCGCGTAGCGCTCGTCGAGCAGGCCGACGCGCTCGATCAGCGCCCGGCGCACGTACATGCACGCGCCCGTGACCGCGAGCGCGGGGCTGGCCCGCCCGGCGGGACCCCAGTCGGACGGCTTGAAGCGATAGCGGTGGTCGAACCACTCGGGCGCGTCGCGGTTGCGCACCGTCCCGCCGAACTGGATGCGCCCGTCCGGATACTGCAGCTGCGCGCCGACGATGCCGACGTCCTCGTGGCGGTAGGCGGCGTACTGCAGGCACTCCAGCCAGCTCGGCAGCGCCTCGACGTCGGAGTTCAGCACGACCACGTCGCGCTCGGGATCGCTCGCGCGCAGGCCGCGGTTGACGTTCGCGGCGAAGCCCTGGTTGCGCTCGCCCGCGACCAGCACGTCGATCCCCTCGATCGCCCGCAGCGCGGCCACGTGCTCGGGGCCGCTGCAGTCGTCGGCGACGATCACGCGGGCCATCCCCGGCGCGAGCGTCTTGGAGATGCTGCGCACGAGCGCGCGCACGCGCTCGGCGTCGCGGTAGCTGGGGACGACCACGTCCACGGGCCGGCCGTGCTCGCGATACCAGGCGACGGCGCTGCGCAGTTCCTGGTCGCGTGCGTGCGTGCGCAGGCGCATGCGGCGCTGCAGCGGCGTGAAGCGCAGCGGCAGCGTGATCGCCCGGAACAGCAGCGTGCGCAGCCCGAAGTACCGGTAGGTCAGCTGGATCCGCCGCCGCAGGTTCGCGAAGGCGCCCTGCGGGCGCCCCTCGATCGGGCTGTCGCTCATCTCTTGTCTTTCATCGATCGATGGATGGGTCGGTGGGCGGCGTTCCCGGCGTGGCGTCCAGGTCGAGCGGCGCGAAGCCCGCGCGGCGGTCCAGCGAGAGCGTGCGCGTGAGCGTCGCGGGCAGCCGGTCTGCGCGCGAGCCGAGCAACGCACCGACGCGCGAGACGACATGATGGCGGGCGACCGCCGCGAGCGCCGCGCGCCGGTCCGCGCGCGGCACGCCCTGGCCGATCAGCTCCTCGCGCGCGCGTCCCAGCTCTCCGCGCAGCTGGGCGATGAGGTGAGCGGGGGAGGCAGGCTCGCGCCAGCCGTACACCTCGCGCAACCCGCGCCACTCGTCGAAGCAGCGGCGCAGCTGCTCGGCGCTCGTGTAGGAGTGGGAGTGGACGACCGCGGCCCGCGGCACGAACGCCTTGGCGTAGCCCGCGCGCAGCATGTCGATCGCCAGCACCCTGTCCTCGGCGTAGGGAACCTCGCGAAACGGCACACGCTGCCACGCGGCGCGCGCCAGACAGGCGTTGGCGTCGGTGAAGAAGCCCCGCCGGCCGACCAGCCCGATCGCCGGCAGCGACCGCTCCGCCTCCCCCAGCCGCTCCACACGCGGGCTTGCGTCCGGGGACAGCGAAGCGAACCAGCGCGCGAGCTCGAGGCGCACCGGCGTGGCGGCATCCGCGCGCGGACGGTAGGGCCCGCACACGATCGCCACGTCCCGGGCCAGCTCGAAGCCCGCGAGCAGATGCTCGAGCCAGCGCTCGTCGGCCGGCTGCGAGTCCTGGGTGAGCAGGGCGACTCGCGCGCCCGTGGCCTCTGCCATCAGCAGGTTGCGCGTGCCACCGTGGCTGAAGCGCTCGGGAGCGATCTCCAGCACGCGCGCCCCGTGCTCGCGCGCCAGGCGCACCGACTCGTCGTTCGAGCCCGAGTCGCACACCAGCAGCTCGTGCTCGATCGTCTGAGCCGCCAGCGCCGCCAGCACGCCGGCGAACCGCTGGCCGCCGTCGCGCACGGGGATGGCGACGCTCACGTCAGGCATAGAAGGACGTCAGCGTGAGCAGCTGGGAGGCATAGCTGAAGGCGATCATCGCAGCCAGCAGCCCGACGCCGACTCCGAGCATGCGCCGGCGCCCGAAGGCGTGGAGCGCTCCGACGACGAGCGCCGCGAGCGGACCGATCGCCGGAAACGCATAGCGCCCGAATTCGGCGATCACCGGCCTGGGGGACGGGGTGTAGTAGGCGGCCTCGAAGCCGACGACGACGACGACCGGCATCGCGATCAGGACGAGGGCCTCCAGCAGATGGCGCCGCAGCCAGCTCCACTCGCGCCGAGCCGCCCATACGGCGAGCGCAACGGTGAGCACCATCGCGAGGAAGATCACGATGTACACCCAGTGCGGGAAGAACACGTCGTACCAGCCGAAGGCCGCCCAGCCGCGTTCGACGAAGATCACGAAGCCGGGATCGTGGCTCAGCACGAAGCCGGGCGGGCGCGGGAAGTAGCGTGGCATGAACGGCAGCCTCGGCAGCAGCGCCTGCCACAGGTAGGCGAGGAAGCTGGGGATGTGGTGAAGCGCTTCGCCGGCGGCGCTCGCGTTGGAGCTGATCGCCCCCGAGCCGCCCGGGCCGGCGGCGGGCAGCAGCACGTTCAGCACGCGGGCGGAGAGCTCCGCCAGGACGACCGCGCCGAGCGCCAGCGCGGCCCACGCGCGCAGCTCTGTGCGACTGTGGTGGCGCCACAGCGTGACCGCGAACACCAGCGCGGCCACCGGGTAGAGCGAGAGCCCGGTGCCCTTGATCAGCGGCAGTGCGATCAGCAGCGCCCCGGTGAGCGCCCCCCACGGGATCGTGATCCCGCGCCGCAGCATGCGGATCAGCAACAGCTCCAGCGCCGCCGCGCCGGCGTTGACGCCGACGTCGTTGTTGACGGCGCCGGAGATGAACCCGTACATCGGCTGGTAGCAGACGAGCAGCGCGGCGAGGACCGCCAGCCACGGGCGCCCGGGGGCGAGCTCGCGGGCGAGCAAGAACGTGAACAGCACCGTCAGCGCGCCTATCAACGCCGAGGTCAGGCGCATCAGCGTCAGCTGGTCAAGGGGCGAGCTGGACGCGAGCATGTACGCGGGCGCGAGCGCCGCGTAGTAGATCGGGCCGTGGGAGGCGGCCGTCTCGTTGCCGCCGCCGTCAGAGGAGCTCGGGTGCAGGCTGGCCGCCTGCGCGCGGTAGCGAGCCTGCTGGCGGGCGCTCCACGGCGGGCGCGAGTCGCCGACCTGGTGGTCGGTGAGGAAGCTCATGTCTTCCATGACGAGCGCCTCGGCGCTCGACCAGCGCGCCAGCGGCGAGGCGGGGTTGCGCGAGGGCGCTTCCCCGCGCTGGACGAGCGATTGGGTGTAGGCGAAGTGATCGACCTCGTCGGGCGCCTGCAACGGCGGCGTGATCAGCGCCCAGCAGGCGAAGTTGACGGCGGCGATCGCGAACAGCCAGGCCGCCGTACCCCGCCGCCCGGTCCCCGCCCGCGCGCCCGCCACGGCGGGCGCCGATTCGCGCCCGCCCGCGACGGCCAGCGCGAGGCAGCGCACGGACGCCAGCGCGAGCCCGGGCAGGATGACCAGCAGGATCAGGACATACAGCCACGGCCCCACCAGTCCGGGGCGGAACAGCGACGCCCGGCTGAGGATCTCGCCGGCGCGCGCCAGGTAGCTGCTCTGGGCGCCCGCCCGGGGGAGATACCAGACGGCGATGCGCCCCGCGAGCGGGTGCCCCCCGGCGGTCGGCGGGGACGGCGTCGGAGGCGCCGGCAGCGGCGTGCCGCCCCAGTTGACGACGCCCGCGGCGCTCACGCACAGCGAAGCGGCCGATTCCCCGTGGCCGGCCGAGACCGCCGGGATCGAGAAAATGGGGGTGCTGATGCGACTGGAGCCGACGGCTTCGGGGCCGAGGCGAGAGTCGATCGTGCGCGCGGCGCCCTGGACGGTGAGCGCCATCGCCAGGGCAGGGCGCAGGCGGGCGGGCGAGATCAGCTGCAGGCGGATGCGCGCCGTGCCAGCCGGTATCCGCAGGCCCGGCACGCACACGGGCTCGCCGGCGGTCGTTTCGGCGATGTAGCTGTCGGCCTCGACGTTGTCGGTGCCCGTGTAGTAGTCGCGGGGGCGCAGGCAGTAGAAGGCGATCAGCAGGCCGAACGCGACCGCCGCGACGAGCGCCGCCCGCCACACGCGCGAGTCGCCGGCGAACACGACCGCCGGAATCCGGCGCAGTGGCCGCACCCTAGCGGCGGCGCAGACCGAGAATCGACAGGAGGAAAGACGAAAAGAAGATCTGGATGCCCACGATCAACAGCGAGGCGGCGATCACCGCGAGGTGTTCGTCGGCGAGCGAGCCGAACCCGTGCGCGATCCACGTGGCCAGGATCACCGCGCCGGTGACGACGCCGACGAGCATGAACGCGCCTCCCAGGAGCAGGCCGTGCTCGAGGCGGAAGCGCGAGCGCATACGGTCGAACCAGGGGTCCTGCTCGCCCATGAAGTACGTGCCATAGGCGTGCGCGCACAGTCCCAACGCGAGCACCTGTGTCCCGACGATCATCAGCAGCGCGCCGCCGATCAGCGCGTGCACCCCCCACGCGCGCCCGAAGAAATCCAGGCCCACGCCCACGAACGCGACGATCAGGCTGCCCACGCCCGCGAGCACGGCGCCGGGAACGATGAACAGGTGGTTGGGGCTGTGCACGAGCAGGAAGCGCAGGTGCCGCCAGCCGTCGCGGAAGCTCGACAGCTTGCTCTCGCCACCACGCGGGTGGTATTCGATCGGGAACTCGGCGATCCTCAGGTTCTCCTTCGAGGCCCTGATGACCATCTCGGAGGCGAACTCCATGCCGGTCGTGCGCAGATCCAGGCGCGGCAGCACCTCCCGGCGCAGCGCGCGCATGCCGCAGTGGGCATCGCTGATGCCGGTGCTGAAGAACAGGTTGAGCAGACCGGTGAGGATCGGGTTGCCGACGTAGCGGTGCAGCCACGGCATGGCGCCCGGCTGGATGTTGTCCATGCGGTCGCCGATCACCATCTCGGCGCCCTCTTCCAGCGCCTCCACGAAGCGGGGGATCTCGTCGAAGTCGTATGTCAGGTCGGCGTCCGCCATCACGATGTAGCGGCCCCGGGACGCCTCGAAGCCCGCCAGGTAGGCGCTGCCGTAGCCGCGCCTGCGTTCGACCACCACGCGCGCGCCCGCCTGCTCGGCCAGGCGGGCGGAGTCGTCCTCGGAGTTGTTGTCCGCGACCACGACCTCGCCGGGCACGCCCATGCGCACGATCGCTTCCAGCGCGGCTGTCACGCAGGAGACGATGTTCTCGGCCTCGTTCAGGCACGGGATCACGACCGACACCAGCGGCAGGCCGGCATCCTGAGAGTCGGGCGCCGCGGGAGGTGCGCTTGTCGGGGCGATTGTGCTCATCGGCTGAAGGTCGTTGCGGCCCTGATCGGGGTGGCGTGCGGCCAGCGTTGCCTTTATAACGCCTGAGAGGGCGGAAAGTGGCGCACGGAGGTGACGGCGCCAGCGAGATGGAATGCTAGCGGCATGCGCGTGTGCCTCGTGTACGACTGCCTGTACCCCCATACGGTCGGGGGCGCCGAGCGCTGGTACCGCGACCTCGCCGAGCGCCTGTGCGCAGAGGGTCACGAGGTCACCTACCTGACGCTGCGCCAGTGGGAGCGCGGCGAGAGCGCGCAGATCGACGAGCGCGTGCGCGTCGTGACCGCCGGCCCGCACCTGGCGCTGTACACGGCCGGCGGGCGCCGCCGGATCGTGCCGCCGCTGGTTTTCGGGTTGGGCGTGTTCGTGCACCTGCTGCGCCACGGCCGCCGCTACGACGTCGTCCACACGTGCGCCTTCCCGTACTTCTCGCTGCTCGCCGCGGCGCCGCTGCGACGGCCGATGGGCTTCGGGCTGGTGGTCGACTGGTTCGAGGTGTGGAGCCGCTCGTACTGGCGCGACTACCTCGGCGCCGCCGGCGGACGCGTCGGCGAGCTCATCCAGCGCGCGTGCGCGCGCGTGCGCCAGCGGGCGTTCTGCTTCTCCGAGCTGCATGCTCGGCGCCTGCGCGAGGAGCGGCTGAACGGCCCGGTGACGGTGCTGCGCGGGCTGTACGCCGGGAGCGCCGAGCCGGCGGCGCCGGGCCCGACAGAGCCCGTCGTGCTGTTCGCCGGGCGCCTGATCCCCGAGAAGCAGGTCACGCTGGCGGTGGCCGCGACGGCGCTGGCCGCCGAGCGGATCGAGGGGCTGCGCGGAGTGTTCCTGGGCGAAGGGCCCGAGCGCGCGGCGCTCGACGCGGCGATCGTCGAGCACGGGCTGCAGGGCGTGGTGACGGCGCGCGGCTTCACCGAGACCGAGACGGTCGACACGGAGATGCGCGGGGCGATGTGCATGCTGCTGACCTCACGTCGCGAGGGCTACGGCCTGGTCGTGGTCGAGGCGGCGGCACGGGCCACGCCGAGCGTCGTGCTGGCCGGCGAGGACAACGCGGCGACCGAGCTGATCGACGAGGGCGTCAACGGCACGATCGCCCACAGCTCCGATCCGCGGGCGGTCGCCGACGCGATCGTCCGCGTCCACGAGGCCGGCGTGGCGCTGCGCGAGAGCACGGCGGGCTGGTTCGCCGAGAACGCGCAGGCGCTGTCGCTGGAGTCGTCCCTGCGAGAGGTGCTGGAGAGCTATGCCGTCGGTGGCGCGCCCTCCTGACTGGTCAGAGCAGCGACGTCCTGGAGATCCCGCTCACGCCCAGCGGCCAGCTTCATTCGGATCAGATCGTCGCGGTGGACGAAGCGCAGCGGCTGCTCGCCGACCTTCGCGGTGATGGCCCGCCCGCGCATCTCCACCCACGATCGCGCGCCCTTCAGCGCGGCCGCGTCGGTCCACACGTCGAGGCCACCGGCGCTGGTGGCGAGCCCGAAGTTGGCGCCTTCGCGGAGATGCGTCGCATCGGTCGGATCGATGCCGAGCAGGTGCGCATCCACCCCCTTCAATCGGGCGCCCAGTTGCTCGAGAGCCGCGGCGAGACGTTCGAGGTTGCGAGCATCGGGCGCGACGATCACGTCGACGTCCTGTGTCGTGCGGACGTGCCCGTACGCCTGTACGGCGACGCCGCCGATGATCAGGTAGTCGACGCCGTGGCTGTTGAGCGCGCGGAAGACCTCGATGGGATCGGTGGGCGCGTCATCGGGCGTGCCGTTTGGCTCGGGCGGCCGCTGCGGATGTCGCCGTGGGCTCATCGCTCGTGCGAGCGCGCGACACCGGCCAATCGTCCAGCGAAGCGATTCCACGCGAGCGAGCGTTCGAGCCGCTCGTCCATCGTCTGTGCCATCGAGTCCGCCAGGTGATCCGTGTCGAAGCCGCCGTCGATCCGTCGAACGTTCAACTCCAGCCGCTCGCCCATCGCGGCGAGCAGGCGCTGAATCGTGTCCACCGAGGGGGAGATCTCATCACGCTCCATCCGACTGACCGCGTTTTGCGAGGTGCCCGCGCGCAGGGCGAGTTGCGCCTGGGTGAGACCGTGGCGCTCGCGCGTCGAGCGGATCAGCATACCGGGGCTCATGGGCCGTAATATACCAAATCAGGTGTACGCCTCTCGGCGCCGTTCACGGACGCTGTCGCCGTTGCATCGCTCGTGCGTAGCTCTCGAGCGTCAGCCGCGCGGTGCGCTCCCACGTGAATCGCTGTGCCTGGGCGGCTCCTTGCGTCCGCAGACGCTCCCGCAACTGCTCGTCGTCGAGCAGCCGTCGCAGCGCCTCGGCGATCGCCGACTCGTCGTTCGGATCGAACAGCAGCGCGGCGTCGCCGGCCACCTCGGGCAGCGAGGAGGCGTTCGAGCACGCCACGGGAACCCCCCGCGCCATCGCCTCGAGCACCGGCAGGCCGAAGCCCTCGTACAGCGATGGGAAGACGAAGGCCCGCGCGATCGACCACAGGCCCTCCAGCTCCGCGCTCGACACCCACGCGGGAAAGCGTACGTCCTCGGCGACCCCGAGCGCGACGGCGCGCGCGCGCAGCTCGGACTCGTGCGCGGTCGGATAGCCGGGGAGCACGAGCAGCGGGCGATGCTCGGGGGCGATCCGCGCGAGCGCGCCGATCAGCGCCAGCAGGTTCTTGTGAGGCCGCTTCGCGGACAGGCTGAGCACCACGTCGCGCTCGCCCAGCTGAAACCGCGCGCGCACGTCGCGCTCGGGCGGCGGCTCCTCGCGCCGCACCGTCCCCAGGCCGAGCGGCACGACGTCGATGCGCGCAGGGTCGAGGCCCAGCAGCGCCACCAGGTCCTCGCGCGTGCTGTGCGAGTCGGCGATCACCCGATCCGAGCGGCGGGCGGCGCCCGGCACGAGCACGCGCATCCCCCTGTCGCGCAGGCCCGCGTGCGCATCGGGGAAGCGGGCGTAGATCAGGTCGTGCACGGTGACCACCCGGCGAAAGCGCCCCCAGACGGGCGCCGTGCTGGCCATGCTGTGCACGAGCTCGACGCCCGCGCGGGCAGCCAGGAGCGGCAGCAGCGCCTGCTCGCCCAGCACCCACTGCACGCGGTCGCGCGCGTTGACCGGCACGGTCACAGCCGGCAGCAGCTCGCCCCACGGCCCGTCGCCGGCGGCGGCCGCCTCGCGGTTGACGAACGCGGTGAAGCGCGTGTCCGGCGCGGCCGCGACGAGCTGAGGAACCAGCTCCCGCGCCACGACCTCCATGCCGCCGGTCTCGCCGGGCACCAGGAAGATGAGGTTGAGGCCGACGTGAGTGGGCTTGGCGGGAGCCACGGGCGTGCAAGGTTATCCGCGAGCCAGGGGCTAGGATGGGTCCGCCCTGCCGCTGACAATCGACATCGTGATCCCCACCTCGGGGCGCTACGAGCTGACGGAGAGCTGCCTGACCCACCTCGCGCGACAGACCCGCGCGCACACGGTGATCGTCTCCGACAACGGCGGGGACGGCGAGACCGCCGACCGCGTCCGCGGTGACTGGCCGGCGGTCCGGTTGATCCGCTCGCAGAGCTGCCTGAGCTTTGCCGCCGCGTGCAACCGCGGCGCGGACGCGGGCGACGGCGAGGTGGTCGTGCTGCTCAACAACGACGTGTACTGCCGTCCCGACTGGCTCGAGCGCATGGTGGCGCCGTTGGAGGCCGAGCCGCGGGTGGGCTCGGTCGCGTGCCTGCTCGTGCAGCCGGACGAACAGCTGATCGACAGCGTCGGGCTGTGCGCCGACCGCACGCTCGCGGGCTTTCCGCGGTTGTCGGGGCTGCCGCTCGCGCGGGCCGGCGATCCGCGGCCACTGCTCGCCGGGCCGGCGGGCGCCGCGGGCGCGTACCGGCGTAGCGCGTGGCAGCAGGTCGGCGGGCTCGACGAGGCGATCTTCGCCTACGCCGAGGATCTCGATCTGGCACTGCGCCTGCGCAGCGCCGGGTGGAGCGCCGCCGTGGCGCCCGACGCGGTGGGGATGCACCTCGGCTCGTCCACGCACGGCCATCGCACGGCCTCGCAGCGACGCCATGCCGGCTTCGCGCGCGGCTATCTGCTCCGCCGCTATGGGCTGCTGCGAGGCCATCCGGCGCTGCGCACGCTCACCACCGAGGCGGCGATCGTGGTGGGCGACACGCTCGTCTCGCGTGATCTGGCGGCGGTGTCCGGGCGACTCGACGGCTGGCGCTCGGCGAGAGGTCTGGCGCATCGGAGCGCGCTCGCCGACGCGGTCGATCCGGAGATCGGGATGCGCGACTCGTTCGCGTTGCGCAGGAGCGTGTACGCGCGCCGCTGAGCGGGCTCCATGCGGCGGCCGGCGTCCGAGCTGCTTCAGGCGGCGAGCAACCGGTCGTAGACGGCGGCCAGACGCTCGGCCGCGGCGGTCGTCGAATAGCGGCGCACGATCTCCGCCGGGTAGGCGACCCGGGCGCCGGCGGGACGGCTCAGCGGCCCGGCGGCCAGCGCACGGGCGATGGCCGGCCAATCGCCCGGAGCGACCAGCTCCACGGGGGCTCCGTGCACGACCTCTGGGATGGCGCCACTGGTCGTGCTGATAATCGACAGTCCGGCCGCCATCGCCTCGGCGAGGACCATCCCGAACTGCTCCTCCCAGAAGGCGTGGGGAATGTCGAACGGATGCAGGGCAGCCATCGCCGCACCCTGGCTGGCGAGCACCATCGCCGACGCCTGCGCGAACACCGCCGGCATCTGCTCGTAGGCGACGCTGCGGATCGTCACCGCATCGCTCAATCCGAGATCCGCGGCGTACGCGCGAACGCGCGACTCCTCGGGACCCGAGCCGAGTATGACCAGACGCGGACGGACGGTCTCCCCGGCGGGTGTGCGAACGATGCCGCGGTGCAGCAGCGCGAGCGCGCGCAGCACGTCCTGGTGGCCCTTCTCCCACACGAGCCGGCCGGGCGAGACGATCGTGTGCCCCGCGGGCGCCTGGTGGGTGGGCGGCGTGGCGAAACGGGCGGTGTCGATCCCGGGGGGGCACACCGTGATTCGCTCGGAAGCGACGCCCTCCAGCTGCAGCGCGAGCGCGGCGCGCTCGGTGGCGGGCAGAAAATGGTCGGTCTCGGCGAGCACCTGCTCGCGAAAGCGCAGTGCGCGGCGGTTGCGGTAGGCGGCCAGCAGCGGCAGCGTCTCCCATACGGTCTGCACGAGGCGGAATCCGTGCCGACGCCGCCGCCGCGCGGCCTCGGCCGCAAACCAGAAGCTCAGCTCGGCGCCGTGCACGATGTCCGCGTCGGCGAAGGCGGCTTCGGCCGACAGGTAGCGGTCGCCCAACACCGTGACCGACAGCTCGCCGAGCGGGCCACGGGGAAGCAGGTCGCGCAGCGCGCGCGCCGGCACCGCGCGCAGCCCTTCGGGCGGCGTGAAGCGGCTGGAGCCGGTGCGCAGGTAGGAAACCTCGTAGCGGTCCGGCAGCTCCAGCCAGGTCCGCAGCTCCCAAGGATTCGACAGATGGCCGCGCACGATCAGGACGGAGGGCACCGCCGGGCAGGCTATCGCGCCCGATTGGACGAGCACGCAGCGGGCGCGGAGTCGCTCAGCTCGCGCGGCGCAGGCGTGCCGGCAGCAGCTCGAGCACCTCCTCCGGCACCGCCCGCGTGAGCACGATCAGCAGGCCGTACGCGGCAAGCGCGAGCAGTGCCCGCAGCAACGAGGGCACCCCCGACAGCAGCGCGAGAACGACCGCCGGCGCGGCCGCGATCGAGACCTTGAGCACGATTCCGGGGCGGGGGCGCAGCTCGGGATGGCTGTGCACGAGCGCCGCCAGCAAGCCGAGCGCGAGCACGCTCTCCCCGCAGAGGGTGGCGACGGCAGCGCCCGTGGCGCCGTGGCTGCTCGCCAGCAGGATGGTCAACGCGCAGCTCACCAGGAACGCCGCCAGGTTGGCCAGGAGCACGCCCCCGTAGCGTTTCAGTGACAGCAGGGCGTAGCTCCAGCAGGCGAGAGCGAACGTTGCCACCAGCGCGATCCCCTGGATCCTGAGAACCTCGGCGGAGGCCGCGTATTCCGCGCCGGCGACGACGTGGATCATGAACTGCGCGCCGCCGAGCGTGGCCACGGCCGCGGCCACCCCGAGGATCAGCGAGACCTCGAATATCCGCGTGATCGCATACGCCAGGCGCTCGCGATCGTCGCGCGCGGCGCGCGCCAGCAGCGGCAGCGCTCCACCGACCAGCATGCCAGGCACCACGCTGACCACGATGAAGATCCGAAACGACGCCGCGAACAACCCGCTCTGGTGGGAGCTGGACACCAGGCTGGTGAGGATCTGCGCGGTGAACATGTACAGCGTGCCGACCGCGCTGGCGAGCGAGAACGACACGGTGAGCCTCAGCAGGGCGAGCCAGCGGCGCGGGTGCAGCCCCATGCGCAACGAGATCTGGTGGCGCGCGAGCGCGGCCGTGGGGGGTATGAGGGCCAGGTTGACAGCGAGCACGACGGCGAGCAGCGGCAGCACACCGGCGCCGAGCGCCACCAGCGCCACGATCGCGACCACCGTCAGCACCTGACGAGCGAGTTCGAGCGCGGACAACGTGCCCAGACGCAGCGCAGCGGCGAGCGGGATCGTGTGGGTGTGCTGCACCACCAACGCGATCGTGCCGAGGCTCGCAAGCACCGCTCCCACGAGCAGCGGGGTCCCGTATCCGGCGGCGAGGGCAAAGGCGGTGACCAGCAGCAGCCCGATCGTCGTCAGGATCATCCGCAGGCCGAGCAGATCGCGCATCAGCGCGTCGCGCTCGGCACCCTTGCGCACGGCGAACTCGCGGGCGCCGATCGCTGACATGCCGGCATCGGTGATCGCGGAGACGACCGCGACGAGCGAGATCACGGTGGTGTACTGACCGAAGCGCACGACGCCCAGATGACGGGTGAGCAGCGCCGCCGCGAGCACCGACAGAATCACCATCAGCGCGTAGGTGCCGAAGCGCAGGGCGCCGCCGCGGACGATGCGTCCGCCCGCCTCGGTGCTGTCCAGCACGTCGAGCACCTCGACGGAGGTCTCTCCGAACGGTGGCTCGGTGGCGCTCAGCGTCGCTCCTGCCAGGCGCGTGCGTAGCTGGCGAGTGTGGCCTGTGCGGTCTTCTCCCACGTGAACTCGTGCTCGCGCTCGCGCCCGCGGGCGGCGAGGTCCGCTGCGAGCCGGCGGTCGCCGAGGAGCTGGGCGAGCGCGTCGGTGATCTCTGGCACGCTGTAGGGGTCGAAGTAGCGCGCCGCGCCGCCTGCGACCTCGGGCAGCACCGAGGCGCGCGAGCACGCCACGGGCACACTGCGGCGCATCGCCTCCAGGATCGGGATGCCGAACCCCTCGTCGATCGACGCGAGCACGAAACAGCTCGCGAGCGCATACAGCCCCTCCAGGTCAGCCACATCCACGTAGGCCGGGAACACCACGTTGCCGGCGATCCCCAACTCGCGGGCGAGCTCGCGCAGCACACCCTCATACGGCGTGGGGTTGCCCGGCATCACGAGCACCACATCCGGCCAGCGCTCCACCAGCGGTGCGACCGCGCGGACCAGCCGCTCCAGGTTCTTGTGCACCCGCTTCGCGGACACCGTCAACACCACCGGCCCCTCCCCCAGGCCAAGACGCCCACGCAGCTCGCCGGCCGGTGTCGGCGCCGCCTGCTCGTTCACGCCCGCCGCCAACGGCACCACGTCGATGCGCTCGCCGGGGACCCCCAGATACTCGCTCACCTGCGCCGCCCCGACCCTGGAGAACACCGTGACCCGGTCGGCGCGGCGCGCCACCGGCGGCACCAGCAGCCGCCACAGGCGCGCGGTCCAGCGATCCCCAGGGCTCGCCGCCACGATCCACGTCACATCCGGCACCATCACCACATTCACCGCCCGCGTGTAAAGCGGCGCGGTCATCGCGAGGCTGTGCAGCAGATCCACACGCCTACCCGCCAACACACCCAGCAACGTCAACTCGCTCACCGCCTTCAACCCCCGCCGCCCCAACAACGGGTGGCTCACCAGCCGCACCCGGCCCCCCAAACCCGAGCCCCCCACACCCCAACCCACACCCTCCAGATACTCACGACCCCCCGGGCTGCAAAACACACAGAACTCGACCCCCGGCGCCAACCGCACAAGCTCCGGCACCAACGCCCGCACAAACGTATCCATCCCCCCATGACGCGGCTCCAAAAACACCGCATTGACACCCACACGACCCGGCAACACCATACGCACAGGGTCGTGTCCTGGGACCGTGGCGGTGGACGAGCCGGGCGAGATCACCGCCACATGGTCGCCGAAAGCCCGAACCGAACGCTTGCAGGCCGCTCCGGATGGGCGAACGCCCGTACACGATCCCGTTTAGCTGGACATCCGTCTGGGCGTTAGGCCGAGGTCCATGTCCGACGGCATCGATGCTTCATCGATGCGCAGGCGGCTGGAGGCCGTCCGCGCGGAGTTCGTCCTCGAGCAGGCCGAGAACATTGTCGAGGACTTCTCTGGCACGCTCGCCGCTGAACTGGGCGAGGCTGTGGTTGATGGCCCTTCTGTGCGGCCGGAGCGGGTCGGCTGCCTCATTGTCGAGCGTGCCGGCGGAAGCGATCCAGACGCTCTCGAAGGCCAGCGAGGAATGCTCGGCGATGCGATCGAAGTCGGCGTCGTAGTGCAGCACGCCGGCCTCGTGCGCGGCGGCGATCGCTGCGACGAGGTAGTCCTGGTGTGGGAGGCGGTGAAAGCCGGCCGCGTGTCGCGCGAGCTTGGCCTGTGCTTCAAGCGCAGCGCCAACCACGGCCTCCGACAGCTCCAGCGGTCTGAGTGCCTCGAGCTCCTCTCTCAGCTCCGCGTGCTCGCGGGCGTTGCGCGCGCTGTACAGGACCTCGAACTCCAGGATCGGCGATCGGTAGAGGTGCCCTTCCTCAAGCGCCCGAAGCCAGTCGGCACGCACGATCTCGTTGCCGCCGCGCTGAAACGCGGAGTTGTCGACCACGAGCTTCCTGCCTTTGAACGCCGAGCTCACCCGCGCTGCCACTGCGCGGAGGCCTCGCGGAGTGCCGCATAGTCGAGGCCCTCAGACCGCCGGAAACGGTCGGCCAGGCGCTTGGCGGCCGCTCGCCGGCGCTGCTCATAGTCTTCTTCCGCTTGGCTCCCCTGCTCGAGCGCCTCCTCGCCCTTGCTGACGAGCGCAGCGAGGATCTTTGAATCCGAAGTTCCGGGCGGGAAGCTGCGCCGACTTCGCCGGAGCGCGAGCTCGACCTTCTCGTCACTCGTGATCGTGTAGCGGTGCTTCTTCGTCGGCATACGAGAAGGGTAGCACTAAGTGCGGCACCTTGAGCACACGACTCGCGGCGGCGGCACCACGTCAGCGCTCACGCACGCCACGTTCGAGGAGCCCACGCTGACCAGCCACGCCTCACCGTCTCAGACATCAGTCAGAAACACATCTCGCGATCCGAGGCACGGCCGGTCAGCATTATCGGAATCATCCCCGTTAACAGGACATACCATCTGGGCGTCTACGATACGTGTACCGGAGATATGGAAACATGAAAACACTACTACTCATAATTACAGTGCTGGGAATCGGTGGCCCACATGGGGCTCCTCCGTCGAGTTTGAACGCCATGGTCACTGTGACCCGTGGTACGCCCGCTCGGACGGTCGCTGAATCCTCGAATGGGCGGCTCAGCGCCCAGCTGCGGCCTGGGCTGTACACCGTCGTCGCTCTCCTCGATGCCGAACCGCTGGGACCGCCGCGCTTCTGCGAAGCGACGGCGATCAATGTCCACCGGCAACACCCACGGATCAGACGGCTAACGCTGTACTGCTCGATCAAATAGCTCTACGGGAGGCCGGCCAGGCGAAGGGATCTGTGAGATCCTCGCCGGCCTCCTGCATCTCCCCCATCACGGGCGTAGGTCGGTCGCCTCGGGGTGTAGGTCAGCCTGGTGGGCTCGACACTTGCCCGGCCAATCACCGGCGCCCGAATGTCAGCGGGCGCAGATGCAGATCGGGATCGTGCGACACAGTCAGAAACACGTCTTGAGGCGTCTGCGGGCCTCGCCGACGCCACCATACGGATCACTGCTCCAAGCCGCGCCGTGAGATTGACCTGGAGTCCTAGCCTACCTGGCGGACATGCAAGACGATCGGCTCGACGATCACCCGGTGGACGCCGTGTCTCGTCGCCGCGCTCGTGCCGTCTCAGGCAGACATAGAGCAAATATGCCCGATTACATGTCATATGGAAAACTGGCGATAAGAGCGCGCCGTCCCGTCACCGCTCCCACACCCCCACCACATTCGACGCCCCCGTCGCGTACGGGTAGTCGGCCTCCGCTTCGCACAGCACGCGGAACTGGTAATGAGCCGGCCCCGGGAACTTGAACATGTAGCTCGCGTGGTAGCGACCGCGCGCGTCGCTGCGGATCACGTCGAACTCCAGCCACGCGCCGCCCGGCGAGCGCGCCTCCAGCACCAGCAGCTTGCCGCCGCCGGGGATCGGTCCGCCCCGCAGGCGCCCTGAGAAGTGGATGCTGCGCCCCACGCTCGCGGTGCGCGGCCTGATGCGCAGCGTCACGCCCGCGCGCACGTTCAGTGTCAGCGTCTTCGTCACCACCGGCGGCGAGTTCATCTCGTCGCTGTACTCGAAGCGCAGCGTCCGCGAGGACACGCCGGCGGGCAGGCGCATGCTGAAGCGTCCGTTCGCCCCCGTGCGCGAGCTCGCCATCGCCGCCTCCCTCGCGCCCGCGTAGTCCGGTGTCGCCAGCACGTCTATCTGCGCCGCGTCGATCCCCACCCCGCCCGGACCCGTCAGCCTGCCCACGATCGTCTGCGCGCGACCGTAGCGGCTCGTCAGGCGATCGCCGCCGGTGGCGGCCCAGCCCACCGTCAGCGTCGCCTGCGCCGACGGGTTCGTTCCGTTCGGACCGCCCGGCGGCGACGGGTTGTCGACCGTGATGTTCCTGTCCAGCACCGTCGCCGCGTTCCCCGCCGCGTCGATCACGCTCACCACCAGATGGTGCTCGCCGTTGCTCACGCGCGTCGTCTCGAACCCCACGTCAGCGCTCACCGACGCAGGGCACGGCTGGGCGTAAAGGAACGCCGGCAGCCCGTCCGTCGTCTGGCCCACGCTCCTGCACCGCCCGCCGTCTTCGTTCACAACCGTGCTCTGCACCACCTGGCCGTCCACGCTGAACACCGCCTCGTACACGCCCGAGCCCGGATCGCTCGCGCTGAAAATCACATCGCTCGTGCCCGCCACCGTCGGCGCGCTCGCCAGTTCGCCGCTAATGTTCCACGCGCTCGGGCCCACGCTCTGTTCGAGCGTCAGGTCCGCCGCGTACAGGTACACCACCGCCGCGTAGCCGTTTGGGTCATGCTCGCCTTCTTTGCATTGAAATTCTGATTCACCCGCGCATGAGGCGTTCATGTACAGGTGCGGCCCCAAATGGGAACCAGGCACGACGAGACGGTTTTCGGCAGCTAGGGGCTGGCTCATGTTTCCGAGGCCCGTGGGGCACGTGGAGCCTCCAACACACAGACCAAATGCACTCGCGGGTTCGTTGAGATTGTCGGGCCCGGCAAACCAGAACTCGTAGAAGGCGTTGACCGCCGAGCCACCGTCCGCGTCTCCCGCGCGCCACAGCGTCGCGCCCGCGAGCGTCGTGTCCGGCGGCGCCGTGAACGCCCACGTCGCGGCGTCCGCGTTGGCGGTCCGCGGCGTGTCAGCACGCAGCCCCGCGATCAACGCGCCTCCCGGCTGCGAGCACGTATCTTCCGCGACCGTCGCCGTGCCCGTCACAGACCCGCTCCAGCCATCCGCCGGGGCGCTTTCGCCGGATGGCGTACGACACGAGTACACGTGGTACTCACCCGCGCACGCGCTCGCGGCGATCGCCAGGGCAGCCGTGACAGCGATCGCGGCCGCCAACAGCCAGACCGCGCGTCGCGGCCGCTTCGACGTCCTTTCGAACACAGCCACCATCCCAACCTCATGTCGCTCGCAGGGCCGCCTCGGCCCCCCTCCAAATTGTTCCACCTTTCGGGCGCTCGCAATGCCAGCAGCTGTCGTGACCGGCGCCGGCAGCGCTGGGGCGGGGACCAGCGGACGTGTCTCCCCAAAAAAGGCTCGCCAGCGCGCCCCGCCGGCAGCGCCTCGCCCTCGTCCCTCGCCGGCGCCCCTCGCCGGCTACCTCACACGGCGAACCTGATCGGCAGCTCCGCCAGGCCGTAGATGCCCGTGATGCTCTCGAACACCGGCTCGCCGTCCAGCTCCAGGCCGTGCGCGCGCTGCGCCAGGAACGACAGCGCCTCCTGCATCTCCAGGCGCGCCAGATTGGCGCCCACGCAGTAGTGCACGCCCGCGCCGAACGTCAGCTCGCGCGCGCGGCCGCGCGACGCCGTGATGTCGAAGCTGTCGGGTCCTCCCGGCCCGCGCTCGTCCTCCGCCAGGTCGCGGTTGCCCGTGAACGCGCACACCATCACGATCGTCCCCTCCGGGAACGTCACGTCGCGGAACACCAGCTCCTCCGTCGTCATCCGCGCCGTGAACGGCGTGATCGGCTCGAACCGCAGCGCCTCGTCCACCGCCGCCTGCGCCAGCGACGGGTCCTCCACCAGCAGCGCCCACTGCTCCGGGTGCTCCGCCAGCAGCCTCACCGCGTGCGCCAGCTGGCTCTGCGTCGTGTCCACCCCGCCCGCCAGCACGTTGAACACCAGGTTGATGCACTCCACGTCCGACAGCCGCTCCGGCACGTGCGCCGGGTCCGCCGCCTCGATCAGCCGTGACACGAGGTCGTCGCCCGGGTCCTGCCTGCGCGCCTTCAGCAGCCCGTCCGCGTACTCGTAGAACTCCTCCACCGCCCGCTCGATCCGATCGCGCTCGCTCGCCATGCTCCCCGCGTCGAACTGCCGCTGGATCCAGTTCGACCAGTGGTGCAGCTTCGGCGCGTCCGCCAGCGGCGCGCCCATCACCGTCGCGATCGTCAGCGACGGGTACGGCTTCGCGAACGCCCCCACGAACTCGCACCGCACGATCCCGTCCGCCGACGACGCCGTCGCCTGCTCCAGCAGTTCCTCCAAAAACGCCCGCATCGCCGGCCGGTAGCGCTCCACCGCGCGCGGCGACAGCGCCGGGTTGACCAGGCTGCGCAGGCGCGAGTGGTCGGGGCCGTTCACGTGCAGGATGTTGCGCTGCATCTGCTCGTACAGCGGCCCCTCGCTCACCTCGAAGATCTCCGCGATCTTCATCCCCGGGAACGTCGCCGAGCGCGTGCGCAGGAAGAACTCCGCCGACTCTCGGTCGAGCACCATGTACCCGTACGGCCCCTGCGCCAGCCAGCCCTGCCCGCCTGCCTGCCCCGCCACAGGGGGGGCGCCCCCAGAGGCGGTACGCAAGCTCGCCATCGCCGCATGGAAGTCCTCCCCGCGCAGCGACGGATCGGTGTAGTCGAACGTCGGGAGCTCCAGCTCACTGACAAGCGCCATGGCCGTCCACGGGCTCCGGTCGAGGCTCGGTTGCGGGCTCGGTCGGCGGGCTCTATTTCTTGGGATGGATCGCGTGCTTCAACGCCGCGCCAGCGGAGAACTTGGGGGCCTTCGACGCCTTGATCTTCACCCTCTCGCCCGTGCGCGGGTTGACGCCCTGGCGGGCCGCACGTTTGACCACCGAGAACTTGCCGAAGCCGGTGATGCTCACCTCGTCGCCTTTTTTCAGCGTCCTCGTCACCGTGTCCAGCAGCGACTCCACCGCGCGCGTCGAATCCGCCTTCGTCAGGCCGCTGTCCGCCGCGATCGCCTCGATCAGTTGCGTCTTGTTCATGTCTCGTTCCTTTCAAGTGGACGTGCCCGGCCATGTGCCAGGCGAGCCGGCAGGGTACCGCGCCAGCTTCGTTCCCGGGTTGAGAAGGCCCTTCGGGTCGAACGCGCGCTTGATCTGCTCGTGCAGCTCCAGCGCCCTCGCGTCCCACTGGGACTCCAGACGCCCGCGCTTGAGCCAGCCCACGCCGTGCTCGCCCGCGATCGAGCCGCCCAGCTCCACCACCAGCGCGAACAGCTCCTCGCCCACCGCCTCCGCCGCGTCCAGCTCCGCCTCGCTCTCCCGGTCCACCAGCACCGTCGCGTGCACGTTGCCCTCGCCCCCGTGCCCCCACGCGCACGAGCGCAGCCCGTGCGCCGACGCGATCGCCTCGAAGCGCTCCAGTCCCTCCAGCAGCCGATCCACCGGGAACACCACGTCCTCGCTCACCTTCCCCCCGCGCACCGCCGTCACCGCCGGGTTCGCGCCGTCGCGCCAGCGCCACAGCGCCCGCGCGTCCGCCGGCTCGTGCACCGCCAGCGCCCCCGCCGGCTGGCCCCCAATCGCCTCCAGCAGCGCCTCGCGCTGGGCCTGCGCCTCCGCGCGCGAGCCGTCCACCTCGCAGATCAGCGCGAAGCCCGCGCCCGCGGGCACCCCGGGTGGGTGGGCATCTGAATACGCAGGCGCCAGGATCGCCAGCGTCTCGCCGTCCACGAAGTCGAGCACCGACGGACGCAGCCCCGCCGCGAACACCTCGCCGATCGCCGCGCAGCCCTGCGCGCGGGTGGACAGGAACACCACCAGCGGGATCGCAGCCTCCGGCGCCGGCAGCAGGCGCAGGCGCACCGCCGTGATCACCCCCAGCGTGCCCTCCGAGCCGATCAGCAGGCTCTTCACGTCATACCCCCCCACGTCCTTGCCCGCCCAGCCGCCCACCCGCACCAGCTCGCCCGGCGCCAGCACCGCCTCCACGCCCGCCACCCACGCCCCCGTCACGCCGTACTTCAGCGCGTGCGGGCCGCCCGCGTTCGTCGCCACGTTGCCGCCGATCTGCGACTGCTCCGACGCGCCCGGGTCCGGGCCGAAGAACAGCCCGTTCTCGCGCGCCAGGCGCTGCACGTCGCGCGTGCTCACCCCCGCCTCCGGCAGCATCCGCCACAGCCCCGGCTCGAGCTCGCGCACCCGGCGCAGCCGCTCCAGCGAGCACACCACGCCGCCGTGCGTCGCCACCGCGCCGCCCAGCAGGCCCGTGCCCCCACCGCGCGGCACCACCGGCACGTCGTGCTCGTAGCACCACGCCACCACCGCCGCCACCTCCTGCGCGCTGCCCGGCAGCGCCACCGCCTGCGCGCGGCCCTCCACGCCCCTGCGGTTGGAGCTGTCGCGGTTGTACGGGGACTGCGGCGCCGGCGCGTCGAGCACGTGCTCGACGCCGAGCACGCGGCTGAGCTCGCTCACGATCGCACGGCCATCGCTGGACATCACTGAGGGCGAGGGTGGTGAACCTCGCGCTCCCGCTCCAGCATCGCAAGCGGGTCTACGCCGATACGACCCGCCAGGCGCTCCAGGCTCTTGAGAGTGAGGTTGCGCTCGCCACGCTCGACGCCGCCCATGTAGGTGCGGTGGACGCCGAGCACGTCCGCGAAGGCCTCCTGGCTCAGGCCGAGAGCCTCGCGATGAGCCCTCAGGTTGTGGCCAACAGTCCGCTGAAGATCGCCTTCCACGTTGGGATACGCTTCCAATCTGCTACTTGACAGTCTACAGATCTATAAGTAGCATTTTGCTGGTGCACTACCGTGTTGCACATGAGCGAGACGCTGCGCTTGACGATCGTCTACGAGGACGGCGAAGACGGCTGGATCGTCGCGTCCATCCCCGAGGTTCCTGGCGCCCACAGCCAGGGCCACACCCGTGAGGAGGCACGCGAGAACGTGATCGACGCGCTGCGTGGCATCCTCGAGCTGCGCTTTGGCGAGCACGCGCTCACCGAGCCCGCTTCCGACAGCGAGCCGCTGCAGCTGACGATCGCCGCGTGAAGCGCCGCGACCTCGAGCGTCATCTACGAGAGCACGGCGCCAGCGTGCTGCGCGAGGGTGGCCGCCACAGCTACTGGGGCTTCGACCCAGAGCGCTCCACCGCCGTCCCACGTCACCGCGAGATCGGCTGGCCGCTCGCCCGCAAGATCTGCAAGCAGCTCGGCATCCCGCCGCCCATCGGCCCGCGCTGAGGGACGAAACCCAGCCGATCTACTCAAAAGACGCGCGCGGACACCAAGTAGCATGGGCTGGTCATGGCAGTCAGCCCCAAGCCTCGCGCGCAACCGCAAGAACCGGCGCAGGCCGGCGAGCCGGCGCATGCGAGCGCGCCTACGCCAGGACCAAGCGAGCCCGGCTCCTTCCGCACCCTCTCCGACGAGCCCGTGCGCGAGCTGTACACCGCCGCCGACCTCTCTCCGGGCGCCGGCGCGGGCGGCCCCGAGGACCCGATCGGGCGCCCGGGCGAGTACCCGTTCACGCGCGGCATCCACCCGACGATGTACCGCGGGCGGCTGTGGACGATGCGCCAGTTCGCCGGCTTCGGGACCAGCGAGGAGACCAACGAGCGCTTCCACTACCTGCTCGAGCACGGACAGACGGGCCTGTCGACCGCGTTCGACATGCCCTCGCTGATGGGCCACGACTCCGACCACGCGCGCTCGCTGGGAGAGGTGGGCCGCGAGGGCGTGGCGGTGGACACGCTCGACGACATGCAGACGCTGTTCTCCGGCATCGACCTCGGCGCGGTGTCCGTGTCGATGACCATCAACGCCCCCGCCGCGATCATGCTCGCGTTCTACGTCGCCGCCGCCGAGTCGGCCGGGAGCCCCGACGGCGCCGGCGGGACGACCTCGGCCGTCGGGCCCGTCCCCCCGGAGCAGCTGTCGGGGACGATCCAGGCGGACATCCTCAAGGAGTACATCGCCCAGAAGGAGTGGTGCTTCCCGATCGACCCGGCGATGCGCCTGTGCGGCGACATGATCGAGTGGTGCACGCGGCGCATGCCCCGCTGGCACCCGATCTCGATCTCCGGCTACCACATCCGCGAGGCCGGCTCCACCGCCCAGCAGGAGCTCGCGTTCACGCTCAAGGACGGTCTCACGTATGTCCAGCAGGCGGTCGCGCGCGGCCTGGACGTCGACGACTTCGCCCCGCGCCTGTCGTTCTTCTTCAACGCGCAGATCGACTTCTTCGAGGAGATCGCCAAGTACCGCGCCGCGCGGCGCATCTGGGCGCGTGAGATGCGCGAGACCTTCGGCGCCAGGGACCCGCGCTCGTGGCAGATGCGCTTCCACGCACAGACCGCCGGCGTGTCGCTGACGGCGCAGCAGCCGCTCAACAACATCGTGCGCACGACCGTCGAGGCGCTCGCGGCGGTGCTCGGCGGCACGCAGTCGCTGCACACCAACTCCTACGACGAGGCGCTCGCGCTGCCCACCGAGGAGGCCGTCACGATCGCCCTGCGCACGCAGCAGGTGCTCGCGCACGAGACCGGCGTCACCAACACCGTCGACCCCCTCGGGGGCTCCTACTTCGTGGAGTCCCTCACCGACGAGATGGAGGCACGCGCGTACGAATATTTTAAGAAGATCGACGACCTGGGTGGGATGGTTCAGGCGGTCAAGGTCAACTACCCCCAGCGCGAGATAGCCGATGCCGCGTTCGCGTTGCAGCAAGAGATCGACGCGCACGAACGGATCGTCGTCGGCGTCAACAGCCACGTGGCCGCCGACGAGCAGCCGATCCCCACATTGCGCGTGGACCCCGCGCTGGAGCGCAAGCAGATCGGCCGCCTGGAGAGCGCGCGCGCCGCGCGCGACGGCGCCGCCGTCGAGCGCACGCTGGCGGCGCTGCGCGAGGACGCCGCCCACGAGGATCGCAACCTGATGGAGCCCCTGCTGGCCTGCGCCCGCGCGCACGCGAGCGAGGGCGAGATCGTGCAGTCGCTGCAGCAGGTGTTCGGCGACTACGCCGAGACGCCCGTGTTCTGACGTTCACCTCGCGCGACTTCTGTATAGCAATAGTTATACAGTGTTGGCGCGCGTGTAGCATTGGCGCGCCAGACGACGGCACCGGCGGGCCAGACGACGGCGTTTTCTTATATGGTATTAATATCAGACCTTTATTCTGGGGTTCTGGTCATCGGGTCGGTCGGCGCCCCCCGCCGGTCGAACGCACCGCATGATGCGTGTGTGGCCCGATGACCAAATACACGACCGACACCCTCCGCGCTCGGTGCGCGCTCGGTGCCACGGGCCGCGCTCGGTGCCACGAGGCGCGAGCCCGCTCTTCGCAACTTCTTAGCGCGCCGTCGTATCTAGGACCTAGGATCTTCGCGCGCCCAGCGACGGCGCCCACTTCGAGGAGCGTTCCGATCAACCACGACAGACACCATGCGGCTGCGTAAAGCCCTGCTCTGCGGGGCGCTGGCGGTGGTCCTGTCCAGCATCACCGCGCTGGCGTTCGCCTCCCGGCGGATCTCCGCCGAGCAGGCCGCGTACAACGGCCCGAGCGGGCCTCGCTGCACCCCCACCACGCTCAACCGCTCGGCCGTGCTGCCCGGAACCGGCGTCGCGGTGTCTCCGCTGCCGGACTCCTACGACGCCTCGCCGCAGACGCAGATCAGCCTGCTCGGAGCGCCGCCGAGCGCCCTCGGCGACGTCCGCGTGAGCGGATCGCAGACCGGCTCGCACGCCGGTCGCCTGCTCGCGTACTCGCAGGGGGACGGCGCCAGCTTCGTGCCCTCCAGGCCCTTCAGCCCGGGCGAGAGGGTGACCGTGCGCGGCAAGGTCAGGGTCGGCTCGGCCGAGCAGCCGTTCGCGTACGGGTTCGTGGTGGCCAGGGCGAACCCCGTGGACTACTCCGCGGCGGCCTCCAGCGTGCCGCTCGACTACGACGAGATGCAGCACTTCCGCACGCGCCCCGAACTGGAGCCGCCGGTGCTGGTCGTCACCCACCCATCCTCCCAGCCGGCGCCCGGCGACCTGTTCGCCGCGCCCTACAACGGGCCCGGCCCGAGCGGGCCGATGATCTTCGAAGAATCCGGCAACCTCGTGTGGTTCCACCCGCTGCCGAAGGGAACCGAATCCACCGACCTGCAGGTGCAGCAGCTCGACGGCCAGCCGGTGCTGACCTGGTGGCAGGGCCGCATCCCGCCGCAGGGATTCGGCCAGGGCGAAGAGATCATCGACAACAGCTCTTACCAGCAGATCGGCCGTGTGCACGCCGGCAACGGCTACTCAGCCGACCTGCACGAATTCCACATCACCCCGCAGGGAACCGCGCTCCTGACCGTGTTCGAGCCGATCGACTGCAACCTGTCCTCGCTGGGCGGACCCAGCGACGGCGCGGTGACCGACAGCCTGTTCCAGGAAATCGACCTCAAGACGGGGCTCGTGCGCCGGGAATGGACGAGCGTCGACCACATCGGGCTGAGCGAATCCTACAGCTCGGCCATGACCGCGAACACCGTCTGGCCGTTCGACTACTTCCACCTCAACTCGATCGACCAGCTGGCAAACAGGACCACCCTGATCTCGGGCCGCAACACCTCCGCGCTGTACGAACTGGACACGCTCACCGGCCAGGTCCTCTCGCGGATCGGCGGCAGGAACTCGACCTTCAAGGTCTCCGCCGGGGCCGCCACCGCCTACCAGCACGACGCCCACGTGCTCGCCAACGGAACGATCAGCGTGTTCGACAACGGCGGCGTCCCGAAGGTCCAATCCCAGTCGCGCGGGCTCGTGCTGGCGCTCGACCCCAAGACGAAGACCGACACGCTCGTCAGCGAATACACGCACACCACCCCCCCGCTGCTGTCGGGCAGCCAGGGAAGCATCCAGTCGCTCGAAGACGGCAACGTGTTCATCGGCTGGGGAGCGGAGCCGTACTTCTCCGAATTCAGCGCCAGCGGCCAGCTCCTGTACGACGCCCACTGGCACGGCTCGTACGAGTCCTACCGGACCTTCCGCTTCCAGTGGACGGGCTCGCCCAGCGAACCGCCCGCGATCGCCGCCGCGACGGCAGGCGGCCAGATGACCGTGTATGCCAGCTGGAACGGCGACACCAGGACGGCCAGCTGGCGCGTGCTCGCAGGACCGAGCGCCCAGCAGCTCACGCCCGTGGCCAGCGCGACGCGCGACGGGTTCGAGACGGCGATCGCCACGCCCGTCGCGGAGGGGTACGTGGCGGTGCAGGCGCTCGGCGCGTCGGGCGAAGTGCTCGGCACGTCGCGCACGATCGCCGGCTGACAAGCCACCTCGCCGCACCCGAACGCGCGCCCGCTCACGCGCCCGGGCGTGTTGACCTTTTGAGACGAAATGCGCCCTGCGTCCCAATAGTTGGGATTAAACTGTATGCACAGTTTGATAATGTCGACTTTCCTAGAGTCAAGTGGAGGGTTGCTCTGGATGGCGGCTCGCAATGTCAGACATAGGCCGCCGAAGGCGGACTCGCCCGCACCGGCCAAACGCAAGGGAGGTCCGCCGGCGCGCGAGAAGCGGAGCGGGCGCGACAGGCCGGTCGAGCGCGACAAGCGGGGCGAGCGCGACAAACGCGCCGAGCGCTACCGCCCGCTGCCCACGGGCACGCACGGGCTCGATCCGGAGCTGGTCAAGCGCGACCAGCGCAACCGGCTGCAGAAGGCGCTGATCGAGCTCATCGTCCACAAGGGCTATCCGGGCGTGCGCATCGTCGACCTGACCAAGCTCGCGCACGTCTCCCAGCCGACCTTCTACAGCCTCTACGCCGACAAGGAAGACCTGTTCCTCAGCACCTACGAGGAGATCGCCGGACGGACCGCCGGCACGATCATGCGCGCATACAGCGCCGACCACTCCCGGGACGAGCGTCTGCACGCGGCGATGCGTGCGTTCGCCGAGCTGGCGAGGACCGAGCCGGAGGCGACGTCGCTGTTCGTGCTGGGCGCCTTCGGCGCCGGCGCGAGGGTGCTGGAGCGGCGCAGGCGCGTGCTCGAGGAGCTCGAGCGGAGCATCCACGCAAGCCGGGACGGCGGCCCGGCTCCAAACCCGGCGGACCTGACCGTCAAGGCGATCCTCGGGGGAATCCGCGAGGTGACCGCCGCGCGCCTGCGCGAGGGTCGCGCGAGCGAGCTGCCGGGACTCGTGGACCAACTGGCGGCGTGGGCCGCCTGCTACCCGCGGCGCCTGCCCGCCGGCCTGGACGCGCCTGTGGTCACGCGCGGGCGCTCCAGAGGCGGGAGCACCGCCCCCGCCTCCGAGCGGGCGCGCCGGGCGGAGGGTCGGTTGCCGAGCGGGCGCAGCGAGATGCCACGCCAGTTCATCGTCAAAAGCCAGCGCGAGCGGATCGTCGACGCCACTGCCGCGATCGTCGCCGAGAAAGGGCTGGCCGCCCTCACGATCCCGGAGATCGCCCGCCGCGCGAACGTCTCCCATCAGACCTTCTACGACATCTACGCCTCCAAGCACGAGGCGTTCCTGGGCGCACAGAAGATCGGCATGCACCAGGCGCTGCAGGTCGCCGTCACGGCCTACCAAGCTCACTCCGCCTGGCCCCGCGCCGCGGGCGCAGGCCTGGCTGCGCTGCTCGACTACCTCGCCTCCGAGCCGGCCCACGCCCACCTGAGCCTCGTCGACACGTTCGCGGCCTGCCCCGAGGCGATCGAGATCCGCAACGCCACGCTGCAAGCCTTCGCCGCCTACTTCGTCCCCGGATACGCGCTTGCCTCGAGCCGTGTCGTGCCGGCGGTCGCCGCCGAGGCCACCGCGGGAGCGATCTGGCAGGTGCTGCATCACTACATAGAGAACAACTGCGTCACCGAGCTTCCCGGCGCGGCGCCCCAGTTGACGTACTTCGCGCTCACGCCGTTCATCGGGCCGGTCGAAGCGGCCGCCTGCGCCGTGCGCGACGACGCGTAGGCCGCCTACACGGTGCTCGACAGCGCGTATGCCGCCCTGCCTTCGCGCCTGGCGCGCGTGACCGTCCCGGCGCGCTGCAGCCGTTTCAGGCTCTCCCGGATCTCGGGGCCGGACATCGCGGTGACGAGCACCAGCTCGCCGAGCGTGTGCGAGCCGTGCTCCAGCGCCGCGACTATCGCCTGCTGGGCGGCGCCTCCCGGAGCCTGCCGCGGTTTGGCTGGCGCCCGGGGTTTCGCCGCGCGCCGTGGTTTGGCCGCCGGCCTGGGTTTGGCTGCTGGCGCAGGTTTGGCCGCCGGTCGAGGATTGGCCGCCGGTCGAGGTCCGGCAGCCGGCGTCTCGGCTGCGAGCGCAGGCGAGGCGGAGGAGCGGGCACCCGCCCCGGCGGCTTCGGCGTCGAGCAGGCCGGCGGCGCCCAGCAGCCGCTCATACTCGGCGACCACCGGGCGAAGCTCGGCCAGCCGGGCGTCGATCTCGGCGCGCACCCGCGCCAGCAGCTCAGCGGCCATTCACCGGTTTCTATCAGGTCGGACACCGATCCCGCGCGCGGTCATCGCGCGACGCGCAGGTAGGCGAGCACCGCCAGCACGCGCCGGTGATCGTCGTCGCAGGCGGGGAGATCGAGCTTGGCGAAGATGTTGGTGATGTGCTTCTCGACCGCGCCCGGCGTGACGGTGAGGCTCTCGGCGATCGCGGCGTTGGACCGCCCCTCGGCCATCAGCGCCAGCACGTCGCGCTCGCGCGCGGTCAGCCCGGACAGCGCCTCCGTCGCGCCGTTGCGGGGAGCGAGCAGCTCGGCGACGACCTGGCGGTCGAGCACCGTGCCCCCCGCGGCCACGCTCTGAAGGGCGTCCAGGAAAGCCCGCACGTCGCCGACCCGCTCCTTGAGCAGATAGCCGATCCCGGCGCCGTCGCCGCCGATCAGCTCGCTCGCGTAGGCGGTCTCGACGTACTGGGACAGGACGAGCACGCCCAGCGCCGGCTGGCGGCGGCGCGCCTCGATCGCCGCCAGCAGACCCTCGTCGCTGTAGGTGGGGGGCAGGCGCACGTCGACGATCGCGAGGTCCGGCTTGTGGCCGGCGATCGCCCGCAGCAGCGCCGGTCCGTCCTGCACCTGGGCCACGACGTCGATGTGGTTCTCGCGCAGCAGCGCCACCAGCCCCTCCCGCAGCAGCGCGAGGTCCTCGGCGATCACTACCCGCATGGAAGCCTGGCCTCCAGCACCGTCCCGTGGCCGTCGGAGCTGTCCACGCGCAGGCTGCCGTCGAGCGCCTCCACACGGGCGCGAAGTCCGGCCAGCCCCGACCCGTGGGGGTCGGCTCCACCGCGGCCGTCGTCGCCGACCACCACCGCCAGCGCCCGGTGCTCGTCTCTCAGCAGGACCCAGCTGCGCCGCGCGCGGGCGTGCTTGGCGGTGTTGGTCAGCGCCTCGGCGATCACGAAGTACGCGGCGCTCTCGACGGCGGGAGCGAGCCCGCGATGGGTGTCCGCGTCGATCGAGGTTCCCAGGCCGTAGCGGGCGGCGAGCGATTCCACCGCGGCCACCAGCCCGCGGTCGGCGAGCAGCGGCGGCACGATGCCCCGCGCGAGGTCGCGCAGCTCGGCGATCGCGTGGTGGGCCTCGCGCTGGGCGTCGAGGATCAGGCCGCGGATCTCCGGCTGGTCGTGGACGCGCAGCTCGGCCCGCCCCAGCTGGAGCGTCAGTGCGACCAGGCGCGCCTGCGCGCCGTCGTGCAGGTCGCGCTCGATCCGCCGCAGCTCCGCCGCCTGGGCGTCCACCGCCTGGCGGCGCGTGCGGGTGAGCGTGTCGATCCTGGCGCGCAGGGCGCGGCGTCCGTAGGCGACGAGCACGCGGTCGTGCAGCGCCATCAGCGAGTAAGCGCTGCCGGCCGTCGCCAGGCCGAGCAGCGCCCACGCCGGCCAGAAGCTGTTCACGCCGGCGAGCAGCCACGTCAGCAGCCACGTGAACACGAGGATCACGGCCGCGACGCCGACCAGCGCCCACACGCACGCCACGCGGCGGACCGCCCCCGGGGGATGCCGCCACGCCCACCCGGCGGTGAAGTCGAGCAGCACGAGGTCGCCCAGCCCGAGCCACGCCCACGCCGGCCAGAAGTAACCCTGCCCGCCAAGCGCCCAGATCGCGGCCAGCAGAACGGCGGTGAGGAGCGCCAGACGGCGCACCAGCGAACGCGCGTATTCACCGATCGACAGCCCGGCGGCGAGCGCCGGCATCCATCGCCGCGGGCTCGCGCCCTGCGCGAGGGAGAGGTCCACCGGAAGCCGAACGCGTTGGCCCATCGCCACTATCGTCTCACGGCGCCGTCCGTACCGGGCCACGTCGCACGGCCACCCGGCCTCGTCTCACCGCGCCGCCCGTGCCGAGCGTCGCTACGCCCCCAATCCGCGGCGGTTCACCGAACGGTGGATCGGGGTTTTCCCGCACCGGCGCTACGGCCGGCAGCGGATGTCCTGCCGGGCGCCAGCGGCGAACCTGTGAGCAGACAAGGGAACTCTCACAGGAGGAAACATGCGTACATTTCTAAGCAAGATAACGAGCCTGACGCCGATCGCGGCGGGGGCGGCCGCCGGGATGATCCTGCTCGGCATCGTGTCGATCGTCGGCGGCAGCTACGACCACGAAGTGGTTCACAACCAGCTGGGTCCGCAGAAGATCACCTTCCCCAAGCCGGCGGAGTACGCGGACCTGAAGAAGTACGAAGGTCAGCAGGTGCTCACCGGCAGCCAGGCGAAAATCTACGCCGAAGACCAGATCGCCCCTGACATGAGCAAGATCGCGGGCGGCAAGACCTACTCCGTGGTGAGCGGCGAATGGATCGCCGGCGGCATGAAGAACGAAAAGCTCGCAGGGGAGCGTACGACCCTGTTCATGGGAGAGACGCTGAGGGGCCTGCTGCTCCAAGCGTGGGGCTGGGCGCAGATCGGCAGCATCGCGATCCTCGCCGGAATCCTGCTCCTGGTGCTCGGAGGCATCCTGTTCCTGCTGCCGATGCTGAACTGGTGGCTGAGCTTCGCGGCGGAGGGGCGTGAGAAGGCAAGCGCACGGCCGGTCCCGCATGCGCCGCAGCCGGGTGCGGTCGCCTAGCACGCCAGCCACACGCAGACAGACGAGTTCCCCGACCTCCCCGGGACAGCAAGATCCCGGGGAGGTCGAGTCCTCGCTCAGACCGCTCAGACCGCCTTGGCCGCCTGCCTGGCCGCGCCGATCCGCTGAACGTCCCACACCAGGCCGACGCGCTCCAGGCCGGAGATGACCAGACCTGAGATGTCGAGCTCGCCGCGGCCCATCCCGTGGAACGCCGAGGTGGGGAAGGCGTGGTGGTTGTTGTGCCACGCCTCCCCGAAGGAGAACGGCGCCAGCCACAGCAGGTTGCGCGATTGATCCCCGGTCGCGAACCGCCGCCGTCCGAAGAAGTGACACAGCGAGTTGATGCTGTAGGTGACGTGGTGGAGCACCAGGATGCGCACCGCCCCGCCCCACAGCATGCCCTCGAGCCCCGCGTCCACCGTGCCGCCGATGAGCACGCCCAGACCGAAGGGGATCGCCAGCCCCACCAGCGACCACAGCACGAACGTCCTGTCCACGAACGCGACCACCGGGTCGGCCAGCAGATCGGGCGCGAAGCGTTCGCGCGAGCCGCGCTGGGTGTGGTCGAACAGCCAGCCCACGTGCGCGTGGGCCAGACCACGCAGCGCCCCGCGCCAGCCTGTGCCCTTCAGGGTGCCGCCGCCGTGATCGACGTGCGGGCTGTGCGGATCGCCGAAGCGGTCGGAGTAAGCGTGGTGCTTGCGGTGGTCGGCCACCCACGAGATCACCGGGCCCTCGACGGACATCGTGCCCAGCACCGCCAGCAGCCCGCGCATGGGCGCCGAGGTCTTGAAGCTGCGATGCGTGAGCAGCCGGTGGAAGCCGACGGTGACGCCCAGCCCCGTCGGGATGTACATGACCAGGAAGATCGCGACGTCGCGCCAGCGCAGCTCGCGGTTCCACAGCTGCCAGCCGGCGAGCACCAGCAGCAGCGGCGGGACGCCCGTGATCAGCCCGGTGACCGCCCGGTCGAGGTTCTCGAGGACCGGCTCCTGGATCTCCTCCGGCGTCGGGCCATCGACGGCTCCCGGCGCTGTCGGGAGGGTGGCCGTCGGCGCGTCCTGTCGACCGTCGGCAGGCTGTCGCTCGGCGAGGGTCCCGTCGGAGAGCCGTTGCGCAGTGGCGCTCATGGCCTCCTTCATGTTGAGCCGAGCGCGCGCCATTGTCGATGCGGCCGGCCACCGGCCCGGCGGTGGCTGTCCCCCCAGTGGACCGTGGGGACAGCCGCAGTCGCCGCTCGCGATCTGTGTCAGTCGGCGCGCACGTCCAGCACGATCTTGCCGGTCGCGCGGCGCTCGTCGAGGCTCTTCAGCGCCTCCGCGGCGCGCTCCAGCGGAAAGCGCTCGCCGACGATCGGCCGGATGAAGCCCTCCTGCACCATGCGGCCGACCGCGGCCCCGATCTCGCGGTTGAGGTCGGGCTTGCCCATCACGTAGGCGCCCCAACCGGCTCCCACGACCTCCGTGTTCTTCAGCAGCAGGCGGTTGACGCGCACCTCGGGGATCGAGCCGCCGGTGAAGCCCACGACGACCAGGCGCCCGCCCTCGCGCAGCGAGCGCAGGCTGTCGGTGAAGCGGTCCCCGCCGACCGGGTCGAGCACCAGGTCCACGCCGCCGCCGGAGAGCTCCACGACCTCGTCCTTCCAGCCCTCGCCCAGGAGCACGACCTCGTCCGCTCCGGCCTGCGCGGCGACGTCTGCCTTGGCGGCGCTCGACACGAGCGCGATCGTCCGCGCGCCCGTCCCCTTGGCGACCTGCAGAGCGGCCGTCCCGACACCGCCGGCGGCACCGTGAACGAGCACCGTCTCGCCCTCCCGCAGGCGTCCGCGCAGGACGAGCGAGAAGTAGGCGGTGTGGTAGTTGAAGATCAGCCCGGCCCCTTGCGCCCAGTCGAAGTCGTCGGGCAGCACGAACGTGAAGTACTCGGGCGCCACCGCCGTCTCGGCGAAGCCGCCGAGCATGCACAGCGCGGCCACGCGATCGCCCGGCTTGGCGGCCGCTCCCTCGGGCGCGCTGCGCACGATGCCGGCGACCTCGGCGCCGGGCACGAACGGGAGCGGCGGTTTCATCTGGTACTGGCCGCGCGTCTGCAGCAGCTCGGGGAACGCCACGCCGGCGGCGTGCACCTCCACCACGACGCCGGCCCCGGGCGTGAGCATGTGCGAGGGCTCGGGCTCGGGCAGGTCGACCAGCGCGAGCGCACTGCCGGGACCGGACTCCTCGACGATCTGGACGGCTCTCATCGCCGGGGATTATGTACGAGCGGGAGCCTGCGGGTCATGTGCGCGCCGCGCGGGCGGCCCGGCTCGGCGCTCATGGCCGCCGCGCGACGCCCAGGATGTGCGGGGCCGGCGGCAGGTACGGAGCCGGGCTGAACGCGAAGCGCTCGCAGCGCTCGATCTCGAACCCGGCCTGCTCGATCCCCGCGCGGGTGTCGCGCGCGAGATGGCAGCCGCCGGCGATCCGAGGCCAGAAGGTCGCGTCGGCGATGCGCTGGATGCGGAGCTCGCCCGGGCGCACGGCGCGGACGTGCTCGTAGAAGCGCAGCTCCCCGCCCGGGCGGATGGCGCGAAACAGCTCGGCGAGCGCGCGCTGCTGGTCGGGGACGGTGCACAGCACGAGCGAGGCGACGCCGACGTCGAAGCCGCCCGTCTCGCAGGGCAGGCTCCCGGCGTGCCCGTCGTGGACGGACACCGGGACCGGCGCGCGGGCGGCTGCCTCCCGCGCGTGCTCGCGCAGGCGCGACTCGGGCTCGACGGCGATCACCTCGCTGACCGTCGCCGGGTAGTGCGCGAAGTTGGCGCCGCTGCCGGCGCCGATCTCGATCACCCGCCCGCGACATTCGCGCAGCAGCGCGCGGCGGTGCTCGGCGCCGCCGCGGCCTTCGGCGATCCGTGCCAGCCGCTCGTACACACGCGCGAAGATCGGGTGGCGAACCTGTTCTGCCATCGGCGGGTAGGGATCGTCGGCGTGCACCTTCATCGACCATACAGCGCGTCGCGCGCTGGCTCATAATCCGCGTGATCGCGTTCGGAGCCGTGTCAGGCCCGGACGGGTAAACATCGAGGGAGGAATCGGGCCATGGCGAAGGTTCTGTGTGTGCTCTACGACGATCCGGTCGACGGCTACCCGCCGGCGTATGCGCGCGATGGCGTCCCGAGGATCGAGCGCTATCACGATGGCCAGAGCACGCCCACACCCGCGGGCCTGGGCTTCACGCCGGGCGAGCTGGTGGGATGCGTCTCGGGCGAGCTGGGGCTGCGCGAGTTCCTGGAGGGCGCCGGCCACGAGCTGGTCGTGACCTCCGACAAGGACGGCGCGGACTCGGTGTTCGAGCGCGAGCTCCCGGACGCGGAGGTCGTCATCTCCCAGCCGTTCTGGCCCGCGTACCTGACCGCCGAGCGGATCGCCAAGGCGCCGAAGCTGAAGCTCGCGCTGACCGCGGGCATCGGCTCAGACCACGTCGACCTGCAGGCGGCCATCGAGCACGGCCTGACGGTCGCCGAGGTGACCTACTCCAACAGCATCAGCGTTTCCGAGCACGTGGTGATGATGATCCTGGCGCTCGTGCGCAACTACATCCCGTCCTACCAGTGGGTGATCGACGGCGGCTGGAACATCGCCGACTGCGTGTCGCGCTCGTATGACCTGGAGGGCATGCAGGTGGGCACGGTCGCCGCCGGGCGCATCGGCTCGGCGGTGCTGCGGCGCCTGAAGCCGTTCGAGGTCGGCCTGCACTACACCGACCGCCACCGCCTGCCCGCGGAGGTGGAGGAGGAGCTCGGCCTCACCTTCCACCCCGAGGTCGAGTCGATGGTGGCCGTCTGCGACGTCGTCACCATCAATGCGCCCCTGCACCCGGAGACCGAGAACATGTTCGACGCGCGGCTGCTGTCGAAGATGAAGCGCGGCGCCTACCTGATCAACACCGCCCGCGGCAAGATCTGCGACCGCGACGCGGTCGCCGCCGCATGCGAGAGCGGCCAGCTGGCGGGCTACGCCGGCGACGTGTGGTTCCCCCAGCCGCCGCCGCGCGAGCACCCCTGGCGGACGATGCCCCATCACGGCATGACCCCGCACACCTCCGGCACGAGCCTGTCCGCGCAGGCGCGCTACGCCGCCGGCGCACGCGAGATCCTCGAGTGCTTCCTCGACGGGCGCCCGATCCGTGAGGAGTACCTGATCGTCGACGGCGGCAGGCTGGCCGGCGCGGGAGCGCACTCCTACAGCGCCGGCGACGCCACCGGCGGCTCCGAGGAGGCCGCGCGCTTCAAGCGCAGCTGATCAGTCGTAGCGGGCGACCGTGAACGCGATCAGCACGGGCACGTTCACGGCGAACACGATCAGCGACAGCGTCATCACGACCAGCGGGCCGCCGCTGATGTGGTTGCGCAGGAACACGTACTCGATCATCGCGGCGATGACCGAGTACGCCAACAGCGCCCATCTGGCGACCGAGAAGAAGCGTCCCCACGCGAACCCCTCGACGCGGCTGAGCGCGATCAGGTTGCCGGCGAGCACCAGCGCGGAGGCGGCCAGCAGCGAGACGGCCGGGCCCAGGGGGACGTGTTCGGGGAGATGCGCCGACAGGTAGATGCCCGCGACCAGCACCAGCCCGAGCGAGAGCATGCCGAACGCCGTCACCGGTGGCAGGCGGGCGGCGTCGACCCGGTCGCGCTCGCTCATCCGGCGGTGAGCTTGGTCATGATCACGAGCGTCGCGATCTGCATCAGCCCGGTGGCGCCGGCGGTGTAGATGAACCGTTTCATCAGCCGCTCGATCACCGCCGGGTTCGGCTGGGGCTTCTTCAACTCCGTCAGCACGGCGATGTTCGCCGGCTCGAGCAGGCCGAGGGCGATCACCGCCATCACGCCGACCACGATGAAGCTCGCGACCACCCAGCCGTGCAGCGGGTTGACCGTCAGGTTGGTCCCCAGGTGGGTGGACAGCTGCCAGCCGGCGGCGAGCGTGACCGTCACCGCGGTGGGCATGATCAGCACCATCTTGGGCATCAGCCGCGTGGTGAACTCGACCCGCGCCGGGACCGACATCTGACCCATGATCGGACCGAGGACGAATCCCAGGAACAGGTCGATCACCGTCCACGCGGCGCCGCCGACAACGTGCAGGAAGATCAGCGGCCACAGTTTGTTGGCGGCGATGCCGGCGATCAGCAGGCCGAGGATCACCGCGACGATCGGCAGTCCCGCGCGCGGCACGATCTGGAAGTCGGGGCGCTCGAGCGTGGCGGGAGGGCCGCCGGCGATAGCGGCCCCCGGTGAGGAGACGGCGGCGTGTGCCATGGCGCGAAATCTAGCGCGCGGGCGGGCGGAGCGCCAGTGTGCGCGCGGACCCGGGCTCGGGCTCGGGCTCGGGAGCGTGCGCGGGATCGGGAGTGGGAACGGGCGGGCGGGCGGGCGCTTGCGTGTCGGCGAGCGCCCACGTCGCCGCGGCGGTGGCTGCCGCGACGATCAGCACCGCCGGCCATGCCCCCACCGCCAGCGCGAGCACGTGCGAGAGCACCAGCGCGGCGAAGCCCACGCCCGCGAGCGTCGCCGCCGTTCGCCCGCCGTGGCGCCGCCTCCAGATCCAGATGCACCAGAGGCCGCCGATCGCCAGCGCGACCCCGCCGAGCGGGCGCGAGCCGGTGGCGACCACGACCGCGTAGCCGGCGATCAGGGAGCCGGCGGCCAGGGGCGCTGTGGGGGCGGGGCGCACTCGCTTGCAGCCTAGCGCCGGCCCTGAGCGAGGAGCACTCTGCCGCACATCGACCGCGGAGAAATACGGATGGACGGGATGGGGGCTCACCCGTAGGGTTTCCAAGATGGCACGCACGGGAAGCGGAGGAGGCAGGTCTTGAGCCACCTGGGCGTGGCCGTGCTCGGCGCGGTCTTCAATCTCAATCACCCGGCGCACGTCGTGCACTGGCACTTCATCAGCCTGCCGCTGGCGAACGTGATCGTCGTCGGGGTGATGTTGGTCGTCTTCTTCGCCGCGATCCTGCTGCCGTTCCCCGGCGCAGCGCGCCGCGCGGCCTCCCGAGGAGGCACCCGGTGAGCGGCGCGCCCGAGAGCTCCTGGACCGTCAAGGTCCGCGAAAAGGCCGTCGAGGCGCTCCCGCCCGAGAAGCTGCTGCCCGACGGACAGCCGACGTACGTGGCCTCGTGGATCTACGTCTTCGGGGTCGCCAGCATCGCCTCGCTGGTCGTGATCATCGCCTCCGGCATGATCCTCGCCCTCAAGGGACCCGCCTGGTGGCACTACACGAGCGTCGGGCACTTCTTCAACAGCGTCCACCTGTGGGGGGTGGAGCTGTTCTTCTTCGCGATGGTCGTGCACCTGTGGGGCAAGTACTGGATGGCCGCGTGGCGAGGCGGACGCACGCGCGTGTGGGTCACGGGCGCGATCACCTTCCTGGTGGCCGTGCCCTGCGCGCTGACCGGCTACGTCTCCCAGCAGAACTTCGACGCGCAGTGGATCTCCACGCAGGCCAAGGACGCGATCAACTCGGTCGGCGTGGGCGCGTTCTTCAACGTCACCAACTTCGGCCAGATGTACAGCTACCACGTGCTTCTGCTCCCCGTCGCCGTTGTGGCGCTGGTGGCGGGCCACGTCCTGCTCGTGCGCCGCCATGGCGTCGTCCCGCCGTTCGAGCTGGAGGCGCGCGGCGTGAGCAGGCCCGCGGGTGACGCCCCGGCGCCCCCGGCCGCCCCCGCGGGAGCCGGCTCGTGAGCCTGCTGCGCGCGAAGGACGACACCAAGCCCTGGACAGGCGGCTACCAGCCGTATGACCTCGTCAAGGAGGCGTGCATCGCGGTCGGCGTGGTCGCGCTGCTGGCCATCGTGCTGGCGATCCTGTTCTCCTCGCCCGATGAGAAGCCCAGCACGATCGCGCAGTGGTCGAAGCAGCTGCCGGTCAACTTCGTGACCACCGCGGCCAAGGAGCTCGACGGCACGAGCGCGACCGCCCAATACGGCCCGCCCTACAACCACAACTCCGAAAGCGTGCAGCACTTCCTGTTCGTGCACCCGCAGCGCTGGCTCGGCGTCAGCCACCCGATCGACACGGCCGAGGACTATGTGATCGGCCCGCTGAGGACGGTCCCCGACGACCCGGCGCTGGACAGCGCGCTGGCCGAATACCAGGCGGCGCCCGAAAGGACGCAGAAGGCGTGGGGCGAAGCGTACGCCAAGCCGCTGGAAGAATATGCGGCGGCGGAAGAAGAAGGCAAGCCGCTGCCCAAGACCGTGTCGGTCGACCCCAACACGGGCATGGTGAGCGTCCAGGCGAGCGGTGCCGGCCCAGTGCCGACGATGATGAGCGCGGAGCTCAGCCTCGCCAAGAGCGGCGGGCTGGACGGCAGCCTGCTGACCAGCAGCCAGTTCTTCCAGACCGACTACACCGAGCCGTTGCTGTTCATGGCCGACGGCGGCCTGCTCGAAAAGCGCGCCGAAGAACAGCACCTGGGCGGGGACGAATGGGGCATGATGAACGAGACCGGCAGCTACCCCGGCCAGGTGTGGCTGTGGCTGTACACGTTCTGGTACCAGGTCGAACCGTTCAAGGAATCACCGAACGGCGACCTGCTCGTGCTGCTCGTCATGCTCGTCCTCAGCGCCGCGTTCATCTGCGTGCCCCTGATCCCCGGCGTGCGCGACCTTCCGCGCAAGATCCCCATCTACAGGCTGATCTGGCGCGAGCACTACCGGGCGACGAGTCCGCCGCCCCCACCCGCGGCCCAGAGCGGCGGCGCGGTCGGCGGCCCCAGCCCCTGACCTACCGCGCGATCAGGCCGCGCTCCAGCGCGTAGCCGACCAGCTCCGCGCGGCTGGACAGCCGCAGCTTCTGCTGGATGTGCGAGCGGTGGGTCTCGACCGTGCGCACGGACAGGTACAGCTGTTCGGCGATCTCGGCGTTGGTGTGCCCGAGCGCGATCAGCCGCAGGACGTCGAGCTCGCGCTCGGACAGGTCGTCCGGCGCCCCCGGCGGCGGCTCGGATGCGATGCGCGCGCCGAGCCTCGGGTTGAGGTAGCTCTCACCGGCCGCCGCGCGGTGCACCGCCTCGACGAGCTCGTCGTCCGCCGCCTCCTTGAGCACGTAGCCGAGCGCCCCCGCGCCGAGCGCCTCGCGGGCGAACGCCGGCTCCTGCTGCATCGTCAGCACGACTATCTGCGTCTCCGGGAACTCCTCCCGCAGCACGGGGATCGCCTCGAGGCTCGAGCCTCCGGGCATGTTCAGGTCGAGCACGAGCACCCGCGGATGGTGCCCGCGCACGTAGCGCCTCGCGCTCTCGACGTCGCTGGCCTCGGCCACCACCTCGAAGTCGCTCTCGCTGTCGAGCAGCAACCGCAGGCCGGCGCGCACGACCGCGTGGTCGTCCGCGAGAACGATGCGGATGAGCTCGGCGGCGTCCTCCTCGTCGCCGCCGTCGCCCGCCGTCGTGTCCGGCTCGCTCACGCCCATGAAGGTAGCGGCTGGCGCTAGGACGCGCGGGGCAGCACGAGCAGCGAGCAGCGCGCGTGGCGCTCGAGGTAGTCGGAGGTGCTCCCCAGCACGAGCCGGCGCACCGGGCCGTAGCTGCGAGAGCCGACCACCAGGATGTCCACTTCCTCGCCGAACGCGGCCAGCTCCTCGCCCGCAAGCCCGTAGACGGCGCGCCCCTCGACGTCGGGCAGCCGGCCCATGCGCTCGTTCGCCTCGGCGATCATCACGTCGATGGTGTCGCCGATGGCCGGCGCCACCAGACCCGTGAACGCGTAGCTCGGTATCGAGACGACTTCCAGGGCCTCGACGGCGGCCCGCGCCGGCGCGGCCACCTCCTTCGCCTTCGCCAGCGCAGCCTCGCTCTCGGGCGAGCCGTTGTAGGCGACGCCGACCTTGGCGATCGGATTGCCCGCCCGCGCCGTGTAGCCGCGGGCGGCGATGGCGACCGCGCAGGGTGCGCCGTTGAGCGCCGCGCGCGTGTCGTCGCCGAGCATCGCGCGGCCGAACGCGCCGCGGCTGCACGAGCCGACGACCAGCAGGTCGGCGCCCTGCTCCTCGGCCTGCCGGTGCAGGCCCGCGCCCGGGCTCGCGGCGGCGACGCTGATCAGCTCGGCGTCGACGCCGGCGGCGGTGCGCTCCCCCTCCAGCAGTTCCATCGAGGCTTCGTGCTCCTCGTCCGGAGGGCCGGGGGTGGCAGCATGGATCTGCTGCAGCTCGCCGGCGCGCACGTGGGCGAGCGTCAGCTTCCCGGCAGGGTCGGTCAGCCGCGCGGCGAGCGCGGCCGCGTCTCGTCCATTGGCCCTGCCGTCCACTCCCACGAGCACGTTCTCGAACATCTCATATCTCCTTGGGTCGTTGCCAACGATCCTACGGCGGAGGCCGCCGGGGCGAGGTCCGGGGTAGCCACCCCGGCGATTGCGGGCTTCTACGCAGCGCGGAGATCGCGCGGCAGGTCAGGGCGCTACTGAGGCGCTGAGGGCGAGCAGCTCCACCATGTCCGCGACCGTCGGCGCGCCATCGCTGCGGGCGAGCGCCTGGGCCATCGCGCTCGCGCCGCGCCTGAGCGTCGGGTCCCCGAGTGCCGCGGCGATCACCCTTCGGAGCTTGGCCGGCGAGGCGCTCCTGCGGACCCGCACGCCCGCGCCGCAGGCGAGGACGCGGGCGGCGTTGTCGGGCTGGTCGCGGCCGTCGGGGATGCACACGAGCGGCACGCCGTCCGCGAGCGCGGCGTTGACCGTCTGCCAGCCGGCGTGCGTGACCATCAGCGCCGCGTGCGGGAGCACGGCTCGGTGTGGGACGAAGTCGACGGCGCGCGCGTTCGCCGGAATGCGCAGCGCCTGCGTATCCAGCGCCGGTCCGGCGGTGAGGAGCGCCCGGACCGGAAGCCCAGCGAGGGCGTCGAGGACGCGCTGGGCGAGCGCCAGCTGGTTCATGTAGCTGGTGCTGAAGCTGACCACCACCAGCGGGTCGCTGTTCGTGTCCGGCCACGGCGAGTCCCACTCGCGCGGGTAGGGCTCGAACGCGGGGCCGACGTAGCGCACGTTTGGGGGTAGTACCCCGCGGCTCGAGAAGTCGAGCTCGGGGGCCGTCATCACGCAGATCTCCCGTGCCCCGAGGAGCTGTTGCGCCCAATCGTGCAGCGGCGCGAGCCCTTGCTCGGCGCGTGCCTTGTTGAGCACCGGCACGCCGGTCCGCAGGACGCGGGTGACGATTCGGTTCATGAGAGCGTCGCGTATGGCGCCCAGCGGCCCGTCGATGGGCGCCATGCCGCTGAACAGCGGCGGCACGCCCTCGAGCGGCAGCGGGTAGGGACAGTGCACGAGTGCCACCGCCGGCACGCGCGCGCCCTCGGCGGCGACCGCCGCGCCGCTCAGCATCCAGTCGAATACGACGACGTCGGCAGGTCGCTGCTCCAGCAGCTCGGCGCACTCGCGGCTCACGTTGACCACGAACGCGAACAGGCCGTTTTTGAGTGCGCGCATCCCCGCGCCGAAGTGGGTGCGTGCCTCCCAGTCGCGCAGCGAGTCGGTCTCGCGCCGAGAGATGTCGAAGTCCGGATGCGCTCGCTGGAACTCTACGAACTCCGCGCCGGTGCTTTCGATCCGCTCCCGGGCCGCGCGGTGCGCAAGGACCCGCACCTCGTGGCCACGCTCCACGAGCTGGCGCGTGACGGCAAGCTGTGGCGGCGCGTTGCCGGCAAATGCCATCAGTGCCTGGAAGACCCGCACGCTAATATTTGACTTTACTTCATATCAAATAAATATGCCTGCCCCCTCTCCACGGAAACGCGCATATCGCATGACCGCGCGCGCCGACGCCGCCGCCGCGACCCGGGAGCGCCTGCTGGACGCGGCATGGCGACACTTCGCCAGCCATCCCTACGAGGACGTTCGCCTGCGCGAGATCGCCGCCGACGCCGGCGTCACCGTGCAGACCCTGCACACCTCCTTCGGCTCCAAGGACCAGTTGCTGACCGCCGCGTACCTGTGGTGGGGCCAGCAGGTGATCGCAGGACGCGACGCTGCACCCATCGGACGCGTGCCCGAGGCGATCGACAATCTCTTCGATCACTACGAGGCCCACGGCACGGCGGTCCTGCGGATGCTCTCCCAGGAGGAGCGGCTCCCGGCCATTCGCCAGATGACCGACGCCGGCCGCGCCTACCACCGGGAGTGGGTCGCAAGGACGTTCGCGCCGCTCCTGCGCGGCCTGCGGGGGCGCGCGCGGCAACGGCGCCTGAGCGCGATCGTGGTGGCGACCGACCTGCTCGTGTGGAAGCTGCTGCGCCAGGACATGGAGCTACCGCGCAACGAGGCCGAACGGATCGTGGTCGCGATGGTGCGGTGCTCGCCGCCTGGGCGCTGAACAGCTGGCAATGACTACGCCGGCTGGCGCTCCGTGCCGGCGAGGCTCGCGAGCAGCTGACTCGCGCCGGCCTCGAAGCGCTCGATCTCGCCGTAGGATCGAGCCACGAGCATCGCGCCCTCGAGTCCGCTGAGTATGCTTCTCGCCGTCTCTCTGGCCGATCCCTTGAATCGCAGGCTTCGGTCCCGTTCACCTTGCTGGAGTACGCGTTCGAGCCAGATCTCGTTGTCGTCGAGGAAGCCGACCACGGCGTCGCGAATCGGCGTGGCCAGCGTCTGGAACTCGGCCGCGAGCATGCCACAGAGACACATCCGGTCCGCGCGCAGCACAGCCGTGTAGAGGCCGGCGTAGGCGAGGAGCTTGCCCGGTGCGTCGAGCGCCTGCCCGTCGATCTCGGCGAGCGCGGCGGCGAAGCGCTCGCTGTAGCGGGCGATCAGCGCCTCGCCGAGCGCCGCCTTGCTCGGGAAGTGGTAGTGGAGGCTGGGCTTCGTGATCCCCAGCTCGGCCGCGATGTCGGCGTAGCTGAAGCCGTTGAAGCCGCGGACCTGGACGAGCCGTTCGGCGACGTCGAGGATCCGCGTGCGTGTGTCCGTCGCCTGGCGCTTGCCGTCGCGCAGCGCTGGAGTCGAGCTGGTGCTGTGTGCTTGCGCGGCCATCCGGGCATCCTTGCAGTCGCGGTTGACTTCTTACCTAGTAGTAGGTAGATTAGCGGATCGACACCGCAAAAGCAAAAGGAGTCGAGATGCAGGACACCGAGCACAAGAGCTTCCAGGCACCCGACGAGACCCGCGAGTTTCCCAACGGGCAGGCCCAGATCCTCTCGATCGGGGGAGGCGAGGTCGGGCGACTCACGTTCGCGCCCGGCTGGCGCTGGTCGACCGACGTCAAGCCGATCGCGCAGACCGACAGCTGCCAGGCGCCCCACTTCCAGTACCACCTCAGCGGGCAGCTCGCGATCCGCATGGACGACGGCACCGAGATGATCGCCGAGGCCGGCGACGTGACGTCGTTGCCCAGCGGCCATGACGCGTGGGTGGTCGGCGAGGAGCCGGTGGTGGTCATCGACTGGTACGGCGCCAGCAACTACGCCAAGGCAAGCCCGTCAACGACGCCGCCAGCATGACAAATCGTCGCTTCACGCCCGCCAGCATGCGGGCGCGGGCGCGCCTCGAACTCAAACGACAACCATGAACGGAGAAGCCATGTCTCGCAAGTACATCGACTGCCGTGAGATGCCCAGTGAGAACCACTGCGATCTGGCGATGGCCGGGAGCGACGAGCACGTTCTCGATGCCGCCGTCGTGCACGCGGTGACCGCACACGGGCACCAGGACACGCCCGAGCTGCGCGAGCAGATCAGGCAGACGCTCAAAGACGAGGTTCCAAGCGCACTGGCCTGACCGCCATTGCGCCTTGGCGCGACAAGTCGCCGCGGTCCGTATCTCAGCCACACTTAGAATCTGCTGGTCAGAACAATACGACCAGCGGGTTGCCCGGCCTCCTCCCCGGCCGGTCTGAAAGGATCAGCACTGATGTCCGTGTTGGCGTTGGAGGGTGTGTGTTTGAGCTTTCCGCGGGGTCGGCGGCATTTGGTGCGAGTGCTGGCGGATGTGTCGCTGGAGGTGGTGGCGGGGGAGGTCGTGTCGGTGTTGGCTCAGCGCGCGCAGGGCAAGACGACGCTGCTTCGGGTCGCGGCGGGGATGGTGAGGCCCGATCGGGGGGTCGTCCGTTTCGACGGCGGGGATGTGTGGGCCTCCTCGGACAGGCGCCGCTCGCGGCTTTTGCGCCGGGAGATCGGGTTTGTGGCAGCCACGGCGCCAGCGCTGGACGTGCCGGTGCTGGAGAACGTCGCGCTGCCGTTGTCGATTTCCTCTGGGAGGCCGGGGGAGGCACAGGCGCGGGCGATGGCGGCGCTCGAGAGGGTGGGGGCTCGGGACTGCGCGGAGCAGTCGTGGGAGAGCCTGGCCGATTGGGAGCGGGCGCTGGTCGCTGTGGCCCACGGAATCGTTCGTGAGCCAAGCCTGCTGCTCGTGGACGACCTGACGGTCTCTCTCGGGATCGATGAGACCGACGAGATCGCGCGGATGCTGGCGGCTCTGGCCAAGGAGAGGAGCTTCGGCGTGCTGATGTGCGTCTCCGACGCCGACGCCACCGGATGGTCCACGCGGATCGGGACGCTCGCCGGCGGCGAGCTGCTCCTGCCCTCCCCGCCACCCAAGCACAACACCGTCATCGACTTCCGCGCGGGCTAGAACCACTGCGGATGGTGCCAGCCGTCCGAACGATTCAGTACCGGCACGCGCAGTCTAATACGATGCCTCCCCCATGGCGAGGACAGTGCAGAGATTTGAAATGGGCGGGAATGAGGTCGTCCTGGGCCTGCTGATCGAGCGGCCTGGAACGAGCTACGAGCTGGAGCAACGCCTGAAGGAGCGCTTCGGCTCTGCCCAGTTCGGCCGCGGCACGGCCTCGAACGCGATGAAGCGGCTCGCAGATAACGGATTTATCCGGATCGCTCCGGATCACCGCTCACGCACGTACCTCCCGACGCCGGCCGGCGTCGAGCATTTCCGTCGCTGGATGAGGAGCGCCGCTTCCACGCCGCCGGTCAGAGAGGAGCTGCACGCCAAGATCGCGCTCTGCGAACCGGCAGACCTCCCAGCGATGATCGCGGTGGTCCGCGAGGCTGAGAAGAGCTGCATGGTCAAGCTCCAGGGTCTGCAGTGGCGAATGCAGGACGAGCAGCAGGGCAGCGTTACGCGAGATTGGAGGCACCGCATGGGCCTCATGGTGAGGTCCGGGGATGTCGCCTGGTGGGGTGGGAGGATCAAGTGGCTGCAGAGCGTGCGCATGTCCCTTGAAAAGGAGCGAGCGCTCTACGAAGCTGAGCGTCCCTCGACCCGGTGATGTCCGTGTTGGCGTTGGAGGGTGTGTGTTTGAGCTTTCCGCGGGGTCGGCGGCATTTGGTGCGAGTGCTGGCGGATGTGTCGCTAGAGGTGGTGGCGGGGGAGGTCGTGTCGGTGTTGGCTCAGCGCGCGCAGGGCAAGACGACGCTGCTTCGGGTCGCGGCGGGGATGGTGAGGCCCGATCGGGGGGTCGTCCGTTTCGACGGCGGGGATGTGTGGGCCTCCTCGGACAGGCGCCGCTCGCGGCTTTTGCGCCGGGAGATCGGGTTTGTGGCAGCCACGGCGCCAGCGCTGGACGTGCCGGTGCTGGAGAACGTCGCGCTGCCGTTGTCGATTTCCTCTGGGAGGCCGGGGGAGGCACAGGCGCGGGCGATGGCGGCGCTCGAGAGGGTGGGGGCTCGGGACTGCGCGGAGCAGTCGTGGGAGAGCCTGGCCGATTGGGAGCGGGCGCTGGTCGCTGTGGCCCACGGAATCGTTCGTGAGCCAAGCCTGCTGCTCGTGGACGACCTGACGGTCTCTCTCGGGATCGATGAGACCGACGAGATCGCGCGGATGCTGGCGGCTCTGGCCAAGGAGAGGAGCTTCGGCGTGCTGATGTGCGTCTCCGACGCCGACGCCACCGGATGGTCCACGCGGATCGGGACGCTCGCCGGCGGCGAGCTGCTCCTGCCCTCCCCGCCACCCAAGCACAACACCGTCATCGACTTCCCGTTGAGCGCAGCCACGGGCCGCGGCGCAAGTCGCAGCGGGTCCTCCTAGTGCTGGAGGTATCCGGGCTCGTCAAGCACTATTCCGTCGGCGATGGCGAGCGCGTGCGCGCCGTCGATGGCGTGTCGCTTTCGGTAGCCGCGGGGGAGCTGGTGACGCTGTACGGCCCGAGCGGCTCGGGGAAGACGACCCTGCTGCTGCTGATCGCCGGTCTGCTGCATCCCGATCGTGGCGCGGTGATCGTCGGCGGACGAGACATCACGACCCTCACTGACGCGGAGCGTGCGCGATACCGACTGCTCGACCTGGGCTTCGTGGATCAATCCTTCGATCTGCTGCCAGGAGCGAACGTGGTGCAGAACGCGGCAATGAAGCTGTGGCTGATCGAAAAACCGCGCGAGGCCGAGCGCCGCATGCAGGCGCTGCTCGTGCGACTGGGGCTGGGTGGGCGTCTGCGCAACCGCCCGGATCAGCTCTCGATGGGGGAGCGCCAGCGCGTCATGATCGCGCGCGCTCTCTCGACCAAGCCAAGGCTCGTGCTCGCGGATGAGCCAACGGGCAACCTCGACACGCAGAGGAGTCGCGAAGTGCTGGGGCTGTTGCGCGAGGTCTGCCGGGAAAACGGAGCGGCGGTCGTGCTTGCCACCCACGATCCGCAGGCAGCGTCATTCGCGGACCGGGTGTGCGTGCTGCACGATGGGCGGATCGCCGATTACGCGCCCGATGAGCTGCCTGCGGCAGGCGGCCAGCTGCAAAGCAGCTCGTGACGATGAGACTGACGAGCGTCATCCATCTCTACCGAGTCCGACTGAAGGCGCGAATCGTTCTCGTCCAGGAGCTTTTCGCGCTTGGGGGAATAGCCGTGGGTGTCGCCCTGCTGTTCGCGTCTCAGGTCGCGAGCGCGAGCGTCAACGGCTCGGTGCGCGAACTCACGAGTGAGATCGTTGGGAACATGCAGTTCCAGCTCGAAGCGCGCGGGCCGCAAACCTTCGACCAGGGACTGATCGCCGACGTGCGAGCTGTCCGAGGCGTTCGCGCGGTCCTGCCGGTGCTCGAAGCCAGCGCAAATGCGGTCGGCCCGTCTGGCCAGCGCGGCGTCGAGCTGATCGGCACCGAACCGCGCTCTGCGCTGCGCGGCAGCCCGGTGCTGCGGCGCTTCAGCAACGCGCAGCTGGCGAGGTTGTCCGCGATTGCGCTGCCCGCGCCGATTGCGCAGGCGATCGGCACGGAATCCCTGCACTCGATCACCCTGCAAATCGGCGCCAAGGACGCGCGCGTGCTCGTGGGCACCGAACTGCGCGCAGCCGCCATCGGTGCATTGGTGCACAGTCCGGTGGCAGTCGCGCCTCTTGCCTATGCGCAGAGGCTGACCGAAATGCGGGGGCAGATCTCTCGCCTGTTCGTGCAGGCGGCGCCCGGAGCGGAACGTCGGGTGAAGGCCGGTCTGGGGCGGATAGCGGCAGCGTGGCGGCTGAATCTCGAGCCGGCAGACTACGACGCGAGGCTCTTCCAGATCGCGGCTGCCCCGGCGAATCAGGGCGAGAGCCTCTTCTCGGGCATCAGCGCGCTCGTGGGATTCATGTTCGCCATCAACGCCATGCTGCTGACGCTGAGCCTGCGCCAGCGTCTCATCCGGGGCTTGCGGTCCGACGGCGCGACCCGACTCGGGACTGCCGAGGCGCTGCTGTTCGACGCGCTGGTGCTGGGCGCTCTGGCAGCCGCGCTCGGGCTGGCCGTGGGCGATGTGCTCTCGATCGCCGTGTTTCGGTCAAATCCCGGCTATCTCTCTTTCGCGTTCCCGCTCGGCTCGCAGCGAATAGTGAGTTGGCAGAGCGTCGCGATCGCCGCTGCAGCCGCGCTGCTGGCAGCAAGCGTCGGTGTGCTGATGCCGCTGCGAGAGCTTTGGTCGGGCTCGCGCGCGGCATCCGTGCGTCGCGAGCGTGCCAATCGCAGCTGGTGGACCATCGGCGCCCTCGCCGGCGGGGTGTTCTGTCTAGCCGCGACCACGATCATCCTCCTGGCCGCGCCCCAGTCAGCGGTGCTCGGCAGCGTGATCCTCGTCATCGCCCTGCTGCTGCTCCTGCCCCTCATGCTCAACGCGTTCGTGGCGGCCTGCTCGCGTCTTCGGGGTCCGCTCGAGACCGTCGCGACCCGCATCGCCGTGAGCGAGCTGCGTGCTCCCGCGGCGAGGACACGATCGGTGGCCATCGCGGCCACCGGCGCGATCGCCGTATTTGGCAGCGTTGCGATCCAGGGCGCCCACGCCAACCTTCAGCGCGGTCTTGACCGCCTGTTCCATGAAGTGACCGCTGTCAGCGATGTATGGGTGGCGCCGCCCGGCCCGCAGAACCTGCTCGCAACGGCGCCGTTCACGGGCAAGGCCGAGACGACACTGGCACGCCTGCCCGACGTCGCAGCAGTCGGCCTGTATCGCGCGACCTTCATGAACTACGGGGACCGCCGCACATGGGTCCTCGCACCGCCGCCCGGCGTCACCAGTCCGATACCCCCGAGCCAGTTGCTTACCGGGAACCTCACACTGGCACTCACACGGCTTCACGCGGGAGGGTGGGCCGTGCTCTCGCAAGCGATCGCCGCCGAACACCACCTGAGCGTCGGCGAGTACTTCACCCTGCCCGCCGCGCAGCCGGTGACGCTGCGGGTTGCAGGGCTCATCACCAATCTCGGATGGCCGCCCGGCGCGATCATCCTCAACCCCGCAGACTACGTGCGCGCGTGGGGCAGTCCCAACCCCAGTGCTTACTCGATCCTTCTGCGGCCAGGAGTCACCCCGCAGCAGGGCAGCCGGGAAGTTCACCGCGCGCTGGGAGCAAGATCGGCCCTGGTGGTGCAGACCGCACGCCAGCGCCAGGCGCTCCAGGAAACGGCCAGCCGTCAGGGGCTCTCTCGCCTGACTCAGATCGCGACGCTTGTTCTCATAGCCACGGTGCTCGCGATGTCGATCGCGATGGGAACGATGATCTGGCAGCGGCGCCCTCGACTCGCCCGCATGAAGGTCGAGGGATATGAGACCGGCGTGCTGTGGCGCGCACTGCTCCTCGAGAGCGGCATGCTGCTCGGCGCCGGCTGCTCGATCGGTGCCGCGTTCGGGGTCTACGGCCAGCTGCTCATCAGCCACGCGCTCGCGACGGTCACGGGCTTCCCCGTCATCTTCTCCGCTGGCGCATTCGTCGCGATCGCCAGCTTCGCGCTCGTCAGCGCGGTCGCAGTGGCAATCATCGCTGTGCCCGGCTACCGAGCCGCCAGCGTGCCGGGATACGTATAGAACATCGGTCCAATGACGGCAGGACGGCGTATGACCTCAAGGCGGATCTTCTAGGCTCAGGAACCATCCCGTTCTCGGATCCCGTTCTCGGCGGCTCGGGCCAGACACTTCCCCATATGAAGCAGGGTTCGGCGCTCCTCGCGATTGTCACCCGCGAGCTCGCGTGGAGCCAGAGGCACGTATCTCGGGAGATCCGCGGCTGGTACCGACGGGCGTGGGCGATTCCCGACGCGGCCCTGCGTAAGGACGCGCTCGACTCCATCACGAACAAGCGCGACCACGCTCACGGCGCCGCGCTGTTCTCGACGCTACCCCGCACAAGGAACCTGCGACTGCTGCGCCTGCTTGTCGCCTATCAGACTATCTGGGACTATCTGGACAACGTCAGCGAGCGTTGCGCGAGCCCGGACGAGCCTGACGGTCTGCATCGTGCCCTCATCGACGCGCTCGATCCTGCCGCGCCGACGTCGGAATACTACGGATGTCATTCCAGCAACGGCGACGGCGGCTACCTGCGCGCACTCGTGAGGAGTTGTCAGGAGAGCTGCGGCACGCTCCCCTCATATCCGCTGGTGCGTCCGCTCGTGCTCCGCGGAGTCGCGCGGTGCGCTGTGCAGGCCGTCAACCACGACCCCGTTGACGAGCGGCGCGAACTTGCACTGAAACGATGGGCCGAGGCCGAGTTCCCAGACGAAGATCCCCTGCGGTGGTTTGAGCTCACCGCAGCGGCGAGCGCATACCTGCCGCATCCGCTGCTGGCCCTCGCGTGCGATCCGGATCTGGACGTCGCGGCCGTGGCGCGTACGCAGGCAGCTTACTTCCCGTGGGTTTCACTCGCCATCGCGATGCTCGACAGCTACGTCGACCAGGCCGAGGATCGCAGGACCGGGGAGCACAGCTACATCGCGTATTACCGCGACGAGGCAACCGCGGTCGCTCGCGTTTGCGAAGTCGTACGTCGCGCCGTCTGCGAGGCGCGCGCCCTGCCAGAGGGCCAGCGCCACGCGGTCGTGGTCGCGGCGATGGTCGCCATGTACCTCTCGAAGAACGACGCCCGCACCGAGGAGATGCGCGCTCGGACTCGTCAGCTCCTGGAAGCAGGCGGCTCTGTCAGCCAGCTGCTCGTGCCACAGCTGCGCGCGTGGCGCATGCTGCATGGTGAAGCGGGAGAGAAGGGCGCGCGAGCAGTCGCGCGACTGCCGCCGAGCTTGCCGCTGCCAGCGCCACTCCAGACGTTCCTCTTCTGGAAGTGGCCCTTCTCGTATCTTGAGCGATGTCGTGAGCGCTACGGCAGACGCTTCACGCTGCATGCCACCAGCCATCCTCCGCTCGTCTTTCTCTCCGATCCCGCCGACATCAAGGCGGTGTTCGCGGCTCCGGCAGACGTGCTTCATCCGGGTGAGGGCGCCGAGACAATCAGGCCGTTGGTGGGAAGCAGCTCGTTCATGCTGTGCGAGGAAGACGAGCACCTGGCGACCCGCAGGGTGATACTGCCGGCATTTCACGCCAAGGCCGTGCAGCAGCACACCGACTTCGTGGCCGAAATGGCAAGACGCGAGATCGAGACATGGCCCCGCGACGTGTGCTTCGCACTGCATCCACGTCTGCGTGCCTTGACGCTGCAGCTGATTCTCCACAACGTCTTCGGCGCGTCTGCCACGGCCACGCCTGCTCGTATGCTCACACTGGGCGATCGACTGCTGGCGATGCTCGCGGTGACGGCCAGTCTGACGCTGTCCGAGCCCCATCTGCGTCACGGCCCCGGTCGGCCGATCTGGCAGCGCTTCCTGCGTGAACGGGCCGCCGTCGACGAGCTGGTTTACACGCTCATCGAGGAGCGGCGCGGCGCTTCGCCGTCTGGAGCAAGCGACGTGCTTGCGAGACTCCTCGCCGTCCGCGACAGCGACGGTGCGGCGATGTCGAACCAGCAGGTGCGGGACAATCTCATGTCGATCGTCCTGGCGGGACACGAGACAACCGCAGCCGAGTTGGCGTGGGCGTTTCAGCTGCTGGCACATCATCCCCGCGCGCTCGAGCGGCTCGTGAAGGAGGTCGACCGTGGCAGCAGCGAAGAGTACCTCACTGCCACAGTGCGAGAGGTGCTGCGCCACCGTCCCGTGTTCCTCACCGCGATACCTCGCACGGTGGCACGACCGATCGAGATCGGCGACTGGAGTTACCCAGCGCGCGCACAGCTGCTGGCCTGCATTTACCTGGTGCAGCACGACCCGAAGATTTATGCCCAGCCTCACGAGTTTCGACCGGAGCGCTTTCTGACGATGGCCCCGGCGAGCCATCACTGGCTACCGTGGGGCGGAGGTCGCAAGCGCTGCCCGGGCCTGCACCTTGCGACCCTCGAGATCAAGACGGTGCTACGCACCGCGCTGGAAAGCAGAACGGTGTGTGCCGCCGGCGCGCGCATCGAGCCTCCGCGCTGGCGAAGCGTGATCGTGACTCCAGAGAGTGGGTCCCGCGTCCTGCTCAGGCAGCGCACGCGCCGGATCGGTATGGGACGACGATCGACACTGGTCGGCGGCTCCAGCAGGGCGGCGCTCGAGGGGAATGACTAGCGAGGCGTCGCCAACGCAAGGCGATGTCGAAGGGCATCCAAGGCATGCCGTTCAGAAGGAAGAGGCCGCGCCATCGGAATATTTGGCGACGCGTCGCCAAACAAGCGGGGAGACGCCCGTCAAGATCACGGGTGGTCATGACCCACTTTCGGCCACCGCCAGCCGGTAGGAAAGCGCGTGATGAAGCACATGGCGTGCACGGTGGGTGGTGGTTGTCGTGACTATCTCGCCAGTGATGGCCGACGCCGGGCGTCCTTCGAGACGCCCGGCGCCGGCTGGCAGGCGCAAGCTGGGTGGAGGGCCGGTCCGCATCGAGCTGTCGGCGGCACAGGTCGATCAGGTCGTGCGTGCGGCCGTGGACGGCGGCAGCATCACCGTGCTGCTGGCTGGGCTTGGGGACGTGCGGGCGGTGCTCGACACCGCCCCGAAGCTGTTGGAGAACTCGCGGCTGTCGCGCTCGCTGCTGGCCGGTCTGTTGATGCTGGCGTCCTTTCCCGCGGACGGTAGCTACCTGCGTGTCGCGGAGGCCGCGAAGATGCTTGGCATGAGCCCCAGCACCACACACCGCTACCTCGCCACGCTCCTCGCTGTCGGGCTGGTGGAGCAGGACCCGCGCACACGGCGATACCGGCTGGCAGATGTGGGTTGACAGCGAGTGTGGCGATGGACGCGGCGCGCTGCTGAGCAGGAGCCCTGGGCTCGCGCCGCGGACGCAAGCACCGGCCGGCGAGCTTGTGGCGCCGGCGAGCTGTGAGGAGCTCGACGCGATCGTGGTGCGCGATCAGCCTGGCGTGCGCGGCATGCAGGCGCACCTGCTCTCGGGCGAGCGGGAGCACCCGGCGGTGGCGCTCACGCGGTCGCTGGAGACGGGTGAGCCCGTGCTCGCGCCCGGCGATGTCCGCTCGCTCGTGGGAGCGGGCCCGCGGATCTACTACATCCCCGCCGAGCAGCTGCTGGATCGCCTCGAGCAGGTGCTGGGGCGGGCGCTCGCGCTGCCGCCCGGCGCCGTGCGGGTCTGGTGGCCGGGGCTGGGCGCCGGCAGCGACCCGTGCGAGCATCCGCTGCTGCTGGAGCTCGACGGCGAGCCCGAGCCGGTCCTGCTCGCGGAGCTGGCGCGCGAGTTCGAACTCAGCCGCCCCCTCGTTCGCCGGGAGATCAAGCTGATCGAACAGACACGCAGGCTCGCCGAGGACGAGCTCGCCAAGGCCAGGGAGCACAACCGCAACATGAAGATCGAACGCCACGAAGCGCTCGCGCGCGCACAGGCAGCCGAGGCGAGCGTGCAGGCCGCCACACGCCAGCTGCAACAGACCCGCGAGCACGACGACTACCCGACCAGATGAGCCGACCGTTTCGTGGTGTTGAACGCTCGTCGCTTTGGCAGGCGTCCTGAGCATGGCCGCACTCGGAGCCCGAGACGTGGGCACAATACTCGTCGCTCCGCCTGAGGTGCTCGTCCAGCTTCGACTCGCGCTGCTCTCTGACATTCGATCGATCGGTAAGTAGCTACTCCCGATCCCCGCCGTTGAGACAACAGATCGGACCGGCAAAAGCCTCAGCAAGCCGAGCAGCAGATCAGTACCTCTCAAATTCGGACGCTACCCCATTTGGAGTGCGCGGCTCGCTGATCCGCACTTACTGCCGAGGCTCCGCCATGGGCTAAGACCGATTTCGGCCAGTGCTGGCGCCACGTAAGTCCACCGCGGACGCGGACAGCCGATACCTCACCGATTATGATGGGAAAGGCTGTGACATTTTCGCTTATTCCGCTAATCCGTATGACTCCAGAGTCGTAAACATGGGTAGATCATTCATCTATTGCCTTGTTAGGCTCCACCGCAAGACCTAGATCATGCTGCGTAAAACGGACTCAATGAGCGGTCAGCTTGCTACTCCGAATTCAAGGTGGGTAGAGATTGCCGAGGCGTGTGCGGACAATGTTTGCGGCAGCGGCCGCGGCTTCGGTCGCGCTAGCCAGCGTTGCCCCGTCGTCTGGCGCCTTGTCCATAACCACTCATTTCCTACCTGAATATCGATGCGGCGCGAGACTGTGTCCCCCCACAGTGGCGAATGCGAATGCGCTGATGGGCATATCGCCCAATCGGGTGCTGCTCGGAGGCACTGCCGGCGCCAGCGCGTACGGTGAAGCAACGGTCGGTCCGTCCGTGACATTGACGCCAGGGCCAACTGGCGCGCCCGCCTACGCCATCGTCCGCGGGCCGGATGGGAATCCGTGGGTTCTGGATTACGCCTCGGGTGTGGCTACAATTCAGGATGTGACGCCGGGCGCGCTCGTAGCGCGCTACCAGTACAGCCCGGGAACCACTCCGACTGGAATCGCGGCGGGTTTTGGGGCGATGTGGGTGTCCAACGTGGGGGTCGATAGACTCGGACCTTCTGGCGAACTAACGGAATACCCGTTGCCGACGAAGGGTCTGCAGGATGCGCTGCAACTTGTCTCTGGGCCGAACGACTCCATGTGGTTCACCGACGGAAACGGCGCAATCGGCCAAATTACCGCAGATGGAACGGTTGTTGAATACTCGAGTGTCGTACCGAACGGCGTAAGCCCACTTGGCATTGCCGGCAAGCCAGAAAGTATCGCTGTCGGGCCGGACGGAGCGCTTTGGTATACGGATGCGAACCACTCGCGCATCGGTCGCATGACCTCTACGGGCGAAGTTCAGGAATTCCCCGTCCCAGACGAGGCCGCTTCTCCGTTCGAGTGGGGACGCCCTGAGCCGGCCAGCATTGTCGCAGGGCCCGAAGGCGAGTACATGTACTTCGTTGATTCTGGGGACGACTCGATCGGTAGGATCTCTATGTCTGGAGAAGTGGTCGAGTATCCGGTTCCATTTGCCACGTACGTGAGTTTGCAGAACCTTGCAGTCGTCGGGAATGAACTTGTGTTCGACGGGTTCGACGTGCCGGGCGAACGACCGCTGATAGGCACGGTGGACCCGACCGCCTCACCGGGCGAGGCGCCGCTTGGGCCGTTGCCATCCATCACGGCGATCGAATCATCGCTGAGCGAGCAGCTCGCTCTTGCAATAAGAACAGCTCAGGTCACGTTCCTCCGAGGCAAGCATGCGTTTGCGGTGCCCTTCGAGCCCCTGGAGCATGGCACCATCACGTTCGAATGGCTCGCGCCGCCACCCTCAGCCCACAAGCAAGGGGCGCAAGCGTCCTCAGCGACCGTAGTCGCAGTTGGCGAACAAGGATTCGAACTCACCGAGCCCGGGACGGTGAGCGTGAAGCTGACATCGGCGGGTAGGCGGCTGCTCAAGTCTCGCGCAAGGCGGCATGAGGTGACGCGACTTTTGGTCTGGGCGAAGTTCAATGACGTCGAAGTGAGTGCACAGGAGATCCTGGGTCGATAGATGCAGGCAAGCCTCACCGCCGGGAGCTCAGCGCTGGTGGTGCTCACGGCGCCTGATCCTGAAGGCCTGTACGCGCCGACCGAGGCGGCTGGGCTTCGCGGTCAACGACGGGAGGTTCCGAGCAGCGCCAACGCCCTAACATTGACGCGGTGCCAGAGCAAGCCGCAACGCAGACCGGCAGCCCGAGCGGCGATCGCTCCGAAGCCCATCCTCCGCTTCCGCGCGACAAGCGCGGCTGGCAGGTGGCGCCGGCGCCCGATGGCCGCGGCATGCCCGAACATGCTCAGACGGGCCGGCCGCCGCACCGCATGCGCGGCTTCTGGTACTTCGTTCTGGCGCTGATCGCACTCAACTGGCTGTCCGTCATCTTCTTCGAGCCCTCCAGCGGCGAAGAACGGGTGACGGTGCCGTTCAGCCCGTACTTCCTGGCACAGGTCAAGGGCGGCGTCGTCAGCTCGATCTCCTCCAAGGGCGACACGATCCAGGGCAAGTTCAAAACCAAGCAGCGCTACCCGGCGAGCGACAAGAAGGCGACGCCCACGAAGCTGTTCGCCACCCAGGTGCCGAGCTTCTGGAACGGAGCCCAGCTGTCGGCGCTGCTGCAGGAAAAGGGCGTGGAGATCAAGGCCGAATCGACGACCACCAGCGAGTCGCTGCTGGAGGAGATCCTGCTCGGCTTCGGCCCGACGCTGCTGATCGTCGGCCTGTTCGTGCTGATCTACAAACGCGCGGCCAAGAGCGCCGGGGGCATGGGCGCGCTCGGCAGGTTCGGGAGCTCGCAGGCGCGGCGCGTGGACCCGGAGAAGATCCGCGTGACGTTCAACGACGTCGCCGGGATCGACGAGGCCAAGGCGGAACTGTCGGAGATCGTGGACTTCCTGCGAAATCCCGACCGCTACGGGAGCCTCGGCGGGCGCATGCCCCACGGCGTGCTGCTCTCCGGCGCGCCCGGCACCGGCAAGACGCTGCTGGCCCGCGCGGTCGCCGGCGAGGCGCACGCCGCGTTCTTCTCGATCTCCGCCTCGGAGTTCATCGAGGCGATCGTCGGCGTCGGCGCGGCGCGCGTGCGCGACCTGTTCGCCAAGGCCAAGGAGGCTGCGCCCGCGATCATCTTCATCGACGAGCTCGACGCGATCGGACGCTCGCGCCAGGGCTCGGTGTCCGTGACCGGCGCCAACGACGAGCGCGAGCAGACGCTCGACCAGATCCTGACGGAGATCGACGGCTTCGAATCCTCGCAGGCCGTGATCGTGCTCGCGGCGACCAACCGCCCGGACGTCCTGGACCCGGCGCTGCTGCGGGCCGGGCGCTTCGACCGTCGCGTGACCGTGCAGGCCCCCGACCGCAAAGGGCGCGTGGAAATCCTCAAGGTCCACACCCGCTCGATCCCGCTCGACGACGACGTCGACCTCGAGGCCCTGGCCGCCAGCATGCCCGGCATGGTCGGGGCGGACATCGCCAACCTCGCCAACGAGGCCGCCCTGCTGGGCGCTCGCCGCCAGCACAAGAAGGTGAAGATGTCAGACCTCACCGACTCGCTGGAGAAGATCATGCTCGGCTCCCCGCGCGGCCTGCTCCTGGAGCCCGCCGACCGCGAGCGCACCGCCTATCACGAGTCCGGCCACGCGCTCGTGGGGATGCTCACGCCCGGCGCCGATCCCGTGCGCAAGGTCTCGATCATCCCGCGCGGGATGGCCCTCGGGGTGACCCTGTCGACGCCCGACTCCGACCGCGTGTCCTACTCGCTGGAAGAGCTGCAGGCGAAGATCCGCGTGGCGCTCGGCGGACGCGTGGCCGAGGAGGTCGTCTACGGGAAGATCACCACGGGCGCCGAGTCCGACATCCAGCAGCTGACGATGATCGCGCGCCAGATGGTCGGGCGCTGGGGCATGAGCGAGGCGATCGGCCCGATCGCCGTCCTGCCCGAGGAGGGCCAGGGGATGTTCCTGCCAGGCGTCAGCGAGACCTCCCAGGAGACCCAGCGCGTGGTCGACGAGGAGGTGCGCGGGCTCGTCGAAACCGCCCACCACGAGGTCACGCGGCTGCTCGAAGACCATCGCGACCAGCTCGAGAGCCTCGCGCAGGCGCTGCTCAAGGCCGAGACGCTCGACGCGCCCGACGCCTACGCCGCCGCCGGGGTCCCGCTGAACGAGCGCGAGCCGGCTCCCGCCCCGGCCTGAGCATCTTCACCCTGGCGGCATGTGGCGTAAGCATCCGGGTTTTCCCGCATGTGGCCGTGGAACGGCCGTAGGCGCGCGAAGAATCAGTGCTTTGCCACAGTCAAACCGAGGTATCTACGGTAGATGACGCCACCGCCGGGCCCGTAGCGTCCACGGTATGCAGTCACACCTGCACTTGGCGCGGAGTCCAGGCGATCTCACATCGGCCGCCGATGCGCCACCCATTCGCGTGCTCCTGGCCGACGACCACGCCGCCATGCTCCGCGGCCTGCGCCAGCTGCTCGAAGACGAGGACGACGTGGAGGTGATCGCGGAGGCCTGCGATCTCGCGTCCGTCGACAGCCAGGTGCACAGCCGCCAGCCACACGTGCTCGTGCTCGACCTGGGCATGGCGGAGGGGTCGAGCGTAGAGGCGATCGGCCGGTTGCGCGAGCGCGCACCGGACACTCGGATCGTGGCGTTGACGATGGAGGAGAGCCCCGTGCTCGCGCAGCGCGCGCTCGCGGCCGGAGTGACCGGCTACGTGAGCAAGGACCTCGCCGACAGCGAGCTGCCGCGGGCGATTCGCGCGGCCGTGTGCGGCGAGCAGTTCGTCAGCCCGCCGGTGGCCAGCCGCTTGGAGACCCTGCGCCGCTCGCTCGCGCTGCGACACGGCCTGCTCGGAACCAGGTAGCTTGCGGCCGATGACCAACCACGGCTCCCCACCGAAGCTCCGCGTGATCGTCGCCGGCGGCGGCGTGGCCGCGCTCGAGACGCTGCTCGCGCTGCGAGCGCTCGCCGCGGATCTGACCGCGATCACGGTGCTCGCGCCGAACCCCGAGTTCGTGTACCGGCCGATGACCGTCCGCGAGCCGTTCTCCTACCCACAGGCCAGCCGCTATCCGCTCGCGCCGATCGTGCGCGACGCGGGCGCGGAGCTGGTTGCCGACGAGCTCGCTTGGGTCGACCCGGCGAAGCGCATCGCCCACACCGCCTCCGACGCGGAGCTCGAGTACGACGCGCTCGTGCTGGCGCTCGGCGCCCGCATCCGCACGCGCTACACGCACGCGCTCACGATCGACGACCGCAAGCTGGACGCGACCCTCCACGGCCTGATCCAGGACGTCGAGGGCGGCTACGTCAAGAGCCTCGCGTTCGTGTCGCCGGGGCGCATGGCCTGGCCGCTGCCGCTGTACGAGCTCGCGCTGATGACCGCCGGGCGCGCGTACGACATGAACGTCGAGCTCGCCACCACGATCGTCACACCGGAGGACAGCCCGCTGGCCATCTTCGGCCACAAGGCGAGCAGTGCGGTCGCCGAGCTGCTGGAGCAGGCGCGCATCGACACGATCACCTCGGCCTACGCCGAGGTGCCGCACTCCGGGGAGATCGTGATCAACCCCGGCGACCGTCATCTGCAGGTCAACCGCGTGGTCGCCCTGCCCGAGCTGTACGGGCCGAGCGTGCGCGGCATCCCGCTCAGCGAACACGGCTTCCTGCGCGTGGACGTCCACGGGCGGGTGCTCGACGTGGAGCACGTGTACGCGGCCGGCGACGCGACCGACTTCGCGGTCAAGTACGGCGGCATCGCCGCCCAGCAGGCCGACGCGGCGGCGGAATCGATCGCCGCCGTGGCCGGCGCCCCCGTGACCCCCGAGCCGTTTCAACCGGTGATCCACGGCATCCTGCTCACCGCCGACGCGCCGCGCTACCTGACCGCGCGCATCACCGGCGGCCACGGCTTCAGCTCGGAGATCAGCGACACGCCCACATGGTCTCCGCCCGTCAAGATCGCCGCCAGGTATCTGGCGCCGCAGCTCGACGCGCTCGACCGCGCCGACGCCCCCGCCTAGGCGGAGCGAGCGGAGCGGGACTTGCGCCGTGCGTCAGCCGGTTTCGGCGGAAAGCGCTTGCGCTCCTCGGCGCTCATCTTGCGGATCGTGAGCGAGCCGTCCTTGAGCTGGCGCTGGACGTCCTCCAGCTTCACACGGCGCTTCTCCGCCGCTCGATCTGCCTGAGTGAGCATCCATCCAGTTTAGCGCGCCGGCCGACCCGCACACGGTCCGACGCCGAGAAATCAGGGCGAGAACGCGCGCTGGGGCTCGCGGGCCTCCGCGAAAGTGACCAGCCGGCCGCGGTCCTCGTCATACAGCTTGAAGCGCACCGCGCGCAGGCCGTCGCGCAGCGAGAGGGTCGGCACGTCGTGGAAGATCGGGTTCTCGTCGTGCGCCCGCTGCAGGTTGTAGTTGGGGATGCGAGCGCTCAGATGGTGGACGTGGTGCAGGCCGATGTTGCCGGAGAAGAACTGGAGCACCTTCGGCAGCTTCAGGTGCGAGCTGCCTCGCAGCGCCGCGTCCGCGTAGCTCCAGCCCTCGGCGCTCTCCCAGTAGGCATCCTCGAACTGGTGCTGGACGTAGAACAGCCAGATGCCGGCCGAGCCGGCCAGCAGCACCGTGGGCGCCTGCACGAGCAGGTAGTCGCGCCAGCCGATCAGCCAGCACAGCCCCCCGACGAGCGCCGCCAGGGCGATGTTCGTGCCGATCACGCTGCGGCGCATGCGCGGGCGCGCCGAGCGCGACACCAGCCGCGGCCCCACCAGCAGCGCGACGATCGGACCGGCGCCGAACATCACCAGCGGATTGCGAAACATGCGGTAGCCCAGGCGCCCGCGCGGGGGCAGCGCGAGGTATTCGGCGACGGTCAGCGTGCGGACGTCGCCGCCGCCGCGCCTGTCCAGGTCTCCGGATGTGGCGTGGTGGATCGCGTGATCGTGGCGCCAGCGCAGGAACGGGGAGTAGACCATCAGGCCCAGCGCCGTGCCCAGCCACATGTTCGCGCGCCTGGACGCCAGGAACGAGCCGTGCGAGCAGTCGTGGAAGAGGATGAACGTGCGCACCAGGAAGCCGGAGGCGGGAATCGCGATCACCAGGACCAGCAGGTAGGAGACGCCCAGCGCCAGGTACATGGCGACCGACAGCGCCAGGTAGGGCACCACCGCGGTCGCCAGGTCGAGCATGCTGCGGCCGAGGCGCGGGCGGGCATAGGGAGCCAGCGTCTCCCGCCAGAAGGCGCCCTCGGGGCGAGGCGAATCCACCGTGGCAGTGCTCACTGGCGACGGATAGTCGCTCGGCCGTCGGTTGGATCATTCGGGGTCAGGCTCTTGGATCAGCTCGGTCAGGTTGTTGGACACCGGGGTCAGGCTCCGCCCCATCCAAACGTGCTCGATGCCGGCTTCCTCGAACGGCTCGGATTCGACCGTGAAGCCCGCCCGCCGGTAGAGGCCGGTGGCCTCCAGCTGCGAGGCCAGGCGCGCCTGGCCGCATCCCCGCTCCCGCGCCGCGGCCAGGGCGATCCCGAGCATGCGCGAGGCGATGCCGCGACCGCGCCAGTCGCGTTCGACGGCCACCCGGCCGACTTTCGCGCGTTCCGCGTCCAGCAGCAGCCGCAGCGTGCCGATCACCCGCCGGCCGTCGGGCTCGAGCGCGACGAGGTGCAGCGCGTGCTCGTCGCGACCGTCGACCTCCTCCGCGCGTGGCACACCCTGCTCGCGGCAGAACACCTGCTCTCTCACAGCGAGCGCGCCGTTGACGTCCTCGGGACCGCTCGCCCAGCGAATGGGGATCTCGCGCGCATCCACCGTGTCGCGGGCGTCCATCTTGGCTACCTGGCGTCCGCCGCGAACGTGGCGCGCACAGAGCCAGGAGTGAGACGGCGCAGCGCCAGCAGGCCCAGCAGGGCGACCGCGAGACAGCTCACTCCCCCGACGCCCAGTCCGGCGCGCGCGCCAGCCTCTGCCATGACCCAGCCGACGAGCGGACCTCCGATCGGCGTGGAGCCCTGGAAGGCGACGAACCACAGCGACATCACGCGGCCGCGCATGCTCGGCTCGGCGTTCAGCTGCAGGGTCGAGTTGCCGGTCGCCATGAACGAGATGCTCGCCCCGCCGGCCAGCGCCAGCGCGAAGACCTCGACGGGGAGGCTGGGCGCGACGGCGGCGAACAGCAGCAGCACGCCGAACGCGGTGGCGGCCATCACCAGCGTCGGCAGGCCGGTCCTCCCCTTCGTGGCCACGAACAGCCCCCCGACGATCGCGCCGACGCCCATCGCGGCAACCATGAACCCGTAGCCGGTGGCTCCCACGTGCAGGCCCTGGCGCGCCATGACGGGCAGGGTGACCTGGAACTCGTATGCGAGAGCGCCGGCGAGGGCCATCATCAACAGCGGCACGCCCAGCTGCGGGGTGCGCCTGACGTAGCGCAGGCCCTCGCGCAGCTGTCCCGGCTCGCGGCCGCTCGGCGGGCTGGGGAAGATGGCCGAGCGATCGAGCGTGCTCAGCGAGCTCACAACGGCGACGAAGCTGGCGGCGTTGACGAGGAAGCACACGCCCTCGCCGACCGTGGCAATCAGCACGCCGGCGAGCGCCGGGCCGACGACGCGCGCGACGTTGACGAGCACGGAGTTGAGGCTGACGGCGTTGCGCAGGTCCTCGGCGCCGACCATCTCGAGCATGAACGCCTGGCGCGCGGGGTTCTCGAACGCGTTGTTGAGGCCCAGGAGCACCGCCAGCGCGCCGATCTCCCACAGGCGCACGGCGCCCGTCACGGTGAGCACGCCGAGCACGAGCGCCTGCACGCCCATCGCGATCTGCAGGGCGACCATCAGCCGGCGCTTGTCGACGCGGTCGGCGATCACGCCGCCGTAGGGTCCGAGCAGCAGCACGGGCAGCGTCTGCAGGCCCACGATCACCCCGAGCGTGGTGGCCGAGTGGGTGAGCGTCAGCACCAGCCACGACTGCGCCGCCATCTGCATCCAGGTGCCGATCAGCGACACCGACTGACCGGCGATGTAGCGGCGGTAGTTGGGGATGGCGAGCGCCGCGAAGGTGACGCGCCCGACGTCCTTCAGGCGCGTCACCGACGCCCGCCGGGAAGCCGTTCGGCGAGCTCCTCGAGGACCGGCAGGGCGGCCCACAGCGCCTGGCGCTGGTCCTCGGCGAGCTCCCCGACGTGGGCGCCCAGCGCGCGCGTGCGCTCGCGATGGATGCGCTCGCGGATTCGCCGCCCGGCGGGCGTCGCTCCGACGAACGCCGAACGCCGGTCACCGGGATCGGCCGAGCGAAGGATCAGGCCCGAGTCGCACAGCTGGGCGGTGATCCGCGAGAGCATCGTCGGGTTCAGGCCCTCGATCTCAGCCAGCTCGGAGAGCCCGATCGGGCTGCGCCGGACGACCGTGAACAGCACCGAGATCTGGGACGGGGTCAGCCCGGAGCCGGCCACCGTCGGGCGCAGGCGGCGGGACAGCCTGCCGATCACGGCGCGCAGCCGCGCAGCCGACTCCCCCGGTGAGAGCTCGGGGTCGGGCTTTGCGCGTGGCTTGACGCTGGGAACCTTGCCGCTCGGGGCCTTGACGCCTGGTGCCGCCATCTGATCGCCGTCACTCCTTTTAATTGCTTGCTGGCAAGCATTATAGGAGGGCCGCGAGCCGGCTGGCTCTGCAAGCGCGTCGAGTCGCGACCTAGCGGCGAGCGAGCCGGCGTCCGCTATCGGTGTCCGGTGCGGTGTAGTTGAGCTCGTAGTGGTGGTAGAGAGCAGACTCGTCGGCCTGGGAGAGCTCCTCGCCGTGCTGCTCGATGTTGGGCGCGGCCATCACCTGCTCCCTGGTTACCGCCACCTGCAGCTCGTCGGGTCCGATCTTGATCCCGCCGAGCGGCACGAAGGTGAGGTGGCGGTCGATGAACCCCTCCTTGACGGTGGCGAACTGCGGAACGTCGGTCTCGACGTCGACGTAGACCTCCTGAAGCTTGCCGATCTTCTCGCCGTTGAGATCGACCAGCAGCTTTCCCTGCCATTCAGCGAGATTCCACTCGGCTTCTTCCTGATGCTCGTCCACGGCGTCCACTCCTTCAGACGCGGCGTCGCCGGCCACGATAGGGACCCGCGAACAGTACCAGGACCGCGATGAGAAGGAGAAACACCAGCGGGCTGACGAAGGCGCCGCCGGCGACGCTGAGAACGATCAAGACGATGATCAGGAGCAGGAGCAGGTCCATGGGGAGCCTTTCGTTTGGATGTCCTTGGTCGTGTGAGCCGCGGAGATCAGCCAGGTGAGCTCGGGGTTGTCTCATTGGAAAGTGGCGCTCATGCGCGGTGGCGCCTTCAGGCGACATCCAGCAGGCCAGCTGCAGGCTCGGCTGGGTCGAGGTCGAAGATCATCACCTGGTCGCAGGCGCCGGTCAGCGTGAACATGCGATCGACCTGGGAAGGGCCGCGCGCGAGCATCAGCCGGCGTCCTTCCCGCCCGGCTCTACCGGCGGCGGCGAGGATGACATGAACGGCGGAGCTGTCGATGAAGGTGAGGTCGCGCAGGTCGAGCACGACCAGACGGTCGTGAAGCACAGCCTCTCGCAACGCCTGCCGAAGCTGCGGCAAGGTCGCGAGATCCAGCCTGCCCGCCACGTGGATCCAGGCCGCACGATAACCGGCCCGCCACGTGCAGAGAAACGGCGAGGAGGCAGCATGGCTGCTCTGCGCTGTTGAGTCGGATACGACTGAGGCTTGGGGCATACGAACCTTTTTGCGGCCTGAGTGAGCAACGCCGGAAGTCAGGTCCTGCCGCCGGTCCCCACTGGGGCCGACCTCATTGATGCCCTCCGCCACCGAGAATAGCGCCAATCGAGCGCAGATGTGGTCAGCCTACGTGGCGTCGCCCGAGTCGCGCTACTGTGAATGTCATCGCTCGTCGGGTCGTCGCCCTTCGCCTCACGCGCGCACCCAACCGGAGGACGAGAGAGCAGGCCAGCATGTCAACCGTCCGTGCTCCGCTGCGAGGCGACGAGCTGCTGTTCGCCGTGACCGAAGCGATGGTGGTGTTGCATCAGCGCTACTACCACCGCACGCCGGTGCGCGCCAAGACCCAGATGCTCGGCGACGACCTCCTCGCGTGCGTACTCGGCGGCGTGTACACCGACGTTGAGAAGACGATGATCGAGCTGCAGCGCTCCACCGTCGTTCAGGAAACCCGCAGCGCCTTCCAGAACGCCATGCAGCGCAAGTTCATCGACCAGGTGGAGCAGCTCTCCGGCCGCGACGTCCTCGCGTTCATCTCCAACCAGCACGTCGGCCCCGATATGGAGATCGAGTTGTTCATGCTCGCGCCGCCGACCCGATAGACGGAGCATCTGCATCGAGCAAGCGCTCGGCCGTCCGTGGCTACCGCTGACGAGCACGCGCGAACGTGTCTCCCGAAAAAACTCTGTATAGCGATGGCTATACAGCGAGCGGCGGCGGCGCTAGACCTCCAGATATCGCAGCACGACCCGGCCGAGCGCGATCACGTCGCCATGGCGCAGATCGACCTGCTCGATCCGCCGGCCGTTGACGAACGTGCCGTTGAAGCTGCGGTCGTCGAGCATCCGGTGGCCAGAGAGCCGCGGGACGAGGACGGCGTGGCGCCGCGACACGGAGACATCGTCGAGATGGAGGTCGGCGCCAAGGCCGCGGCCGATGTGGGTGACCTCGGCGCCGAGCGGGATGAGCAGCGTTCGATCGGGCCCTTGGATCTGGATGTAGCAGCCTGACTCAGCCGGTTCATCGGACTTGCCACGGTGGCGGACACGGTGATCGAGGCAGGCGATCGGATCGAACCGTTCGGTTATCCCGTCGAGGGCAGATCGGTCGGTCTTGTCGATGAGAACGAGTGTGTCGGGCATGCATGCCTCCTGAGTTTGGTGACTCTCGGAAGTCAGGCAGTGCTGCCCGCCGCTGTGGGCGAACCTCACGATGTATGCCCTCCGAGATTCAGCATAGCCGGAAAGCGCGGCGTGCTGCCCGCAGGCACGTGTCACCGGCGGCCCGGGCTTCTGGTGCCGCCGATATGATCCAAGTTCGGCCGGCGCGAGAGCTGGCCTTGAACCTGGAGAAGGGGGATCATGTTCAGCTCGATCGTCGTCGGTACAGACGGCTCCGACAGCGCCACTCAGGCGGTGCGCCAGGCCGTGGACATGGCCGGGGCGCTGGGCGCGAAGCTGGAGCTCGTGAGCGCGTACGCGCCCGTGTCCGAGCAGCGCCTGCGCACCGAGAGGCGAGACGCCCCGGACGACGTGCAGTGGGCGATCAGCCCACGCCAGGAGGTCGAGGCGTCGCTTTCGGACGCGGCGGACATCGCACGCGAGGCCGGCGTGAGCGTGACCACGCACGCACGCCAGGGAGACCCAGCTGACGCGATCCTCGACGTCGCCGAGGAGCAGAACGCGGACCTGGTGATCGTCGGCAACAAGGGCATGACCGGCGCCAAGCGCTTCCTGCTGGGGTCGGTGCCCAACAAGGTCTCCCACCACGCGCCCTGCTCGGTGCTGATCGTCCGCACGACCTGAGCGACGAGGAGGAGAGGATGGCGAGCACCGAAACCCGCACCGCGAAGACGTTCGACGACGACGCCGCGATCGCCGAGCTACAGGAGATGCTCGCGCGCCAGCGCGCCGCATTCCTGGCCGACCCGTTCCCCTCGCTGGAGGAGCGCCAGGGACTGCTCGGGGCGCTTGCCGGAATGTTGATGAGCCACCGCACGCAGATCCAGGAGGCGATGAGCAGCGACTTCGGCGTACACCCACCGCTGGCCGCCGATCTGATCGAGGTGCTCGGCCCGGTCGGCCGTGCCGTGTATGCAGCCGAACAGCTCGGCGGCTGGATGGCGAGCGAACCGCGACCGGCGGATCCGGCGCTGTACGGGTCCGGGCGCGCGTTCGTGCAGCCGCAGCCCAAGGGCGTCGTCGGCAACATCGTCCCCTGGAACTTCCCGTTCGACCTGTCCGTCGGTCCGCTCATCGAGATGCTGGCCGCGGGCAATCGTGTGGTGATCAAGCCCTCGGAGTACACGCCCGCCTGCGCGGAGCTCCTGCGCGAGATGGTTCACGCGACGTTCGACCGCGATCGCGTCGACGTGGTCGTCGGCGGCCTGGAGCTCGCGCGCGCGTTCACGCGCGTTCGCTGGGACCACCTGCTGTACACGGGGAGCCCGGCGATCGGGCGCGAGATCGCGAAGGCCGCGGCGGAGCAGCTCGTGCCGGTGACGCTCGAGCTGGGCGGCAAGTGCCCGGCGATCCTGGCCGAGGACAGCGTCGACGCGGAATCGGTCAAGCAGGTGCTCGCGACGAAGGCGATCAAGAACGGGCAGATGTGCATCTCGGTCGACTACTGCCTGGTGCCGCGCGCGCGGCTGGAGGACTTCGCGGACCTGGCGGCGGCCTACGCGCGCGAGTCGCTGGGCGGCTACTGCGAGTCCGACAGCTGCACCGGGATCATCTCTGCCCGCCACGCGGAGCGGATGCAGCGGCTGCTCGAGGAAGCGCGCGCGAGCGGCTGCGACGTGCGGCCCCTGGAGGAGGCGGGAGACTTCGACCCGGCCACGCGTCAGCTGCCGATCTCGCTCGTGATCGACCCGCCGGACGATCTCGCGCTGATGCAGGAGGAGATCTTCGGGCCGATCCTGGCAGTCAAGCCCTACGACTCGCTCGACGAGGCGATCGGCCACGTCAACGCGGGCGAGCGCCCGCTGGCGCTGTACGTGTTCGCGAAGGACGAAGCGCTCGCCGACGACGTGCTGCGCCGCACGACCTCCGGCGGCGCGTGCGTGAACTGCGCGGCCGTCCACGGCGCGCTAGCCTCGCTGCCGTTCGGCGGCATCGGCCAGAGCGGCTCGGGCCGCCACCACGGCATCGAGGGCTTCCGCGAGTTCTCCAACCTGCGCGCCGTGTTCGTCCGCGGCGAGGGCGACCTGATCGAGGCTTTCGCGCCCCCCTACGGGCCGGCCGCGCAGGCGGTCGCCGACGCGGCGTTCGCCGCGGCGGGCTGATCCGCAGCCTGGGCGGCTGACCCGCCTGGGCGGCCTGATCCGATTGGGCGGCTTCATGCACGGGTTGGCTTTCGCCCGCCCGCTTCCGTTCAATCTGCGGGATGTCCGTGGCGAGACCTACGCGAACGCAGCTGTGGCTCGAAGGCCTGGGCGACTGGAGCTGGCCAGGCCGGGGGCGACCGGCCGATTTCCTGCCCCCGTCCTGGGTTCCCGCCCTTCCTCCCCGGCTCGAGCCGGCGATGGCCGCCGCGACCGTCCCGCCGTCGTGGCACGCCGAGCGCTCGCGCCCGCGGCGGCTGGGCATCGCGGCCCTGCTCAGCGCGCTCGCCGCCGCATGGGTCGTGACGCTGGGAGATCCGACGGCGATCGAACGCCTGACCAGCGTCGCTGCCAGCGCGCCCGCGAGCAGCGCCGCCGAAGTCGCGACGGTCGCCCGCCCGCCCGAACGGCTGCCGCCGCTGCCGGCGCTCAAGCCGATCAGCACCGACACGGCCGGCAGCGCGATCGAGTGGGCAGGCTTCACCTCGTCCTCGCTCGACGGTGAAGGATCGTTCTTCGTGTACCTGCCGGCGGGCTACGCGAGCACGACGCGCCGCTACCCGGTGCTGTATCTGCTGCACGGCCGCGACGGGCACGCGACCGCCTTCCTGGAAATCGGCATACAGGAAAGCCTCGATCGCCTGATCGCCGATCGAGCGATTCCCCCGATGATCGCCGTGATGATCCAGGACCGACCCGGTCTCGACAACTGGCGAAACCTTGGCAGACGGCACAGCGCCACGTACGTGATCGAAGTCCAGGAACTGGTCGACCGGATGCTCAGGACGATCCCCACGCGCGCCGCACGCGCGATCGCGGGCAGCTCGATGGGCGGCTTCGGCGCCATGAACGTGGCGCTTGCCAACCCGCTCCGCTTCGCGGTCGTGGAGAGCTGGCTGGGCTTCTTCAACAACCTGGGAGGCGCGCTGCGCGCCGATCGGCCGGTCATCTCACGACTCGGCCTGCACGCCTTCCTGTACGGAGCCGCGGCGGACCCGGTGGCCGTTCCAGCCGAGGACCCTGAATTCGCCGCCGAGCTGCGCGCGGCGGGCGCGCGGGCCGAAAGCGCCATATATCCCGGTGGACACAGCCTGCAAAAAGTCAGCGAACACCTGGACACCGGCCTGCTGTTCGCCGGACGCTCCCTCGAGCAGGCACAGCGGCGCGCGGCCGCCGAAGAAGCGCGGCGCCTCGCGGCCGTCGAACGGGCTCGCCGCCCCACGGCCGCCGGCGAAGCCCGGCGCTTCGCGGCCCAGTGACGAGATGAAGAGCAGCCTGGAGATCGCCCAGGAGGCAGAGGCGGCGCCAATCGAGGAGATCGCCCGGCGGTGCGGGCTCGAGCCGGACGAGTTCGAGCCCTACGGGCGCGACAAGGCGAAGGTCTCGCTGTCGGCGATCGAGCGACTCGCCGGCGTGGCCGACGGCAAGCTCGTGTGCGTCTCGGGGATGACGCCGACGAAGGGTGGCGAGGGCAAGACGACGACCGCGATCGGGCTCACGCAGGGGCTCGGCGCGATCGGCAAGGCTCCCGTGCTGTGCCTGCGCGAGCCATCGCTGGGCCCCGTGTTCGGGATCAAGGGCGGCGGTGCGGGTGGCGGGCTGAGTCAGGTCGTGCCGATGGAGGACGTGAACCTCCACTTCACGGGCGACATCCATGCGATCGGCGCGGCCAACAACCTGCTCGCCGCGATGCTCGACGCGTCGATCCTGCACGGCAATCCACACGACATCGACGCGCTGCGAATCGGCTGGCGACGCGCCGTCGACATCAACGACCGCGCGTTGCGTCAGATCGCGATCGGCCTCGGCGGCCGGGCCAACGGATACCCGCGCGAGAGCGGCTACGACATCACGGCGGCGTCTGAGGTGATGGCGATCCTCGCGGTGGCGCGCGATCTGCACGACCTGCGCCGCCGGCTCGGCGCGATCACGGTCGCGTACTCCCACGACGGCGCGGCGGTCACCGCCGAGGACCTCGGCGCGGCCGGGGCGATGACGGTGCTGCTCAAGCAGGCGCTGAAACCGAACCTGATCCAGACGCTCGAGGGCCAGCCGTGCCTGATGCACGCGGGGCCGTTCGCGAACATCGCGCACGGCAATTCCTCGCTCGTCGCCGACCTGGTCGGGCTGAAGCTGGGCGATTACCTGGTCACCGAGTCGGGCTTCGGCTCCGACATGGGGATGGAGAAGTTCTTCGACATCGTCTGTCGCGTCGGCGGGCTGCGGCCGAGCGCGGTCGTGCTGGTCGCCACCGTGCGCGCGCTCAAGCACCACGGCGGGATGCAGGACGGTCCCGGCGTCGAGCTCGACGAGGGCATCGCGGCGATCGAGGCGGGCGCGGCGAACCTGCGCCGCCACCTCGAGATCGTGCACGAGTTCGGTGTGCCCTGCGTGGTCGCGGTCAACCGTCGTCCTGGCGACAGCGACGAGGAGCTCGCGATCGTCAAGCAGCGCGCGCTCGACTTCGGCGCGTTCGCGGCGGAGATAAACGAAGGATTCGAACGCGGCGGCGCCGGGGCGGGAGCGCTCGCGGAGGCGGTCGTGGACGCGTGCGAGCAGCCGAACGAGTTCGACTTCATCTACGCGAGCACCGACTCGATCGCGGCGAAGATCGACGCTGTCGCCACGCGCGTGTACAGGGCCGCGGACGTGCTCCTGGCGCCCGCGGCGCAGGCGCGGATCCGCGAGTTCGAAGCTGCCGGCCTCGGCACGCTGCCGGTCTGCATGGCCAAGACGCCGCTGTCGCTGTCGGGCGACCCGACACTGCTCGGCGCCCCCGAGGGCTTCACCCTGCAGGTTCGTGATGTGCGCGCGTACACCGGCGCCGGCTGGCTCGTGCCGCTGTGCGGCGACATCCAGCAGATGCCGGGGCTCGGCACGCTGCCGGCGGCGCTGAACATCGACATCGACTCCGAGGGACGGACCATCGGCCTGTTCTGAGGTTCCGTGGGCGATGATGGGCTTCTGGCTCTTCATCACCCAGTGCCTCCGGCAAGCCACGGCCGCCTGGCCCGTTGACAAGCGCCAGCGACCCCATCAACGCAACCCCACGGAGAGACATGCAGATCACCAAGAACTCCACAGACACCGCAACCGGGCCGAGCGACTGGTTCACCGGCGCCGTCTACATAGACACCGCCGCCGCGCCCTCGGAGCGCTCGCGCCTATCGGCGAGCAGCGTCCACTTCACCCCCGGCGCCCGGACGGCGTGGCACACCCACCCCAACGGCCAGACGATCTACGTCACCGAAGGGATCGGCCTCTGCCAGCGTCGCGGCGGCCCGATCGAGGTCATCCGACCCGGCGACCGGGTGTTCTTCGAGCCCGACGAGCACCACTGGCACGGCGCCGCTCCCAACCGCTTCATGACCCACCTGGCGATGGTGGAGGTCGATGAGGAAGGCAACGCCGCGGCCTGGGGCGAACACGTGACCGACGACGAATACAACGCTCCTGCGGAGTAGCCCTCGGCGGGCGCCGAGACTCGACCCATCCAAGCCGCGCAAGACGCCCGGTCAGGTGGACCGATATTGTGCTCCGAGTGCGCCTGGTGACTCGGGTTGGGTGTCTGTCCTTGGCGGCTGCCGTAGCGGTTTCTGGCGCCGTCGTGCTCGCCGCTGCGCCGCTCGCCGCGGCGGCCACACCGGTCGCCTGTGAACAGGCGGCGCTGCAGACCGCCATCGACGCAGCGACGGCTGGCGAGGTCCTGCAACTTCCGGCCGGCCCATGCGAAGTCAACCTGACCGTGACGAACCCTGCGCCGTTCACGCTCGAGGGCAGCACCCCGGGCACCACGCTCGAGCCGAAATCCGGGAGCACGAGCACGCCGATCGTCAAGGCGGAGAGCGGCGGCGTCTCGTTCACGCTCACCGGCCTCACCTTCAGCGGCATGGAAGGTGAAGGCGAAAGCGCAATCTTCATCACCGACCCTGCCGAGGCAGTGACGATCAGCGACGATACGTTCACCGACAACTCCGCCGATGAGGGGGCGGCAGTGGACATCTACAGCGAAACCGCCACGACCACCCAGCCCACGGTGATCCACGACAACACCTTCGGAGCCGTCGGCGCCGGAAACAGTGCCTACTCGGGAGGCGCGGTGTTCTTCGACAGCGCGGCACCGCTCGAGCTCACGGGCAACACGTTCGTGGCGAACTCCGCGACGAAGGACAACGACGGCTTCGGTGGCGCACTCGAGGTGGCCTTCATCTCCCCGAGCAGCACGACCAATCCGGTGACGATCTCGGGAAACACATTCGGCGGCAGCGCGCCCGGCGCGGGCAATGTGGCCGGCTCCAGCGGGGGCGCCGCGCTCGTCGAACTCGCGCACGGCCAGCGGCTGACGCTCGAAGGCAACAGCTTCATCGGCAACGCGGTCGTCGGCGACACGGGCGAACCTCGCACCGGAGGCGGGCTGGCGCTCGTGCACCACTATGACGACAGCGGGTTCGAAGTCGCACAGGCGCACAACCTCTTCTCCGGCAACTTCATCGAGGCGACCGAGGAGGAAGGCGAGACGGGCTTGCCTGCCGGCGGCGCCGGCGAGTGGGTCTTCGGCGACACTGTCCACAGCGTCGCCGACCGCTTCGAAGGCAATCAGGTGACCGTCGACGACGGCCTCCCATCTCGTCCCCCAGAGGGCGGCGGGCTCGGCGTTCTCGGCGCCGAAAAGGAGGGCGAAGTACCCGCTCAACCGGGGGTGTTCATCGGCGCGGACGATCTTCTCGTCCAACTCGGTCGCTCCCGGCGGCTGGGGCGGAGCGGTCTACAGCGGCTACCCCACCACCTACTGCAAGGGCGGCGAATGCCCGGGGAGCAGCATCACGCTCCAGGACTCGACCGTTGTGGACAACAGCGTCGCAGCCGGCGAAGGCAGCGAGGGCGGCGGTCTCTGGGGATCGCCCACCGACAAGCTCGCGATCGAGAACTCGATCATCTACGGCAACGCCCCCACGCCGCAGATCTACGGCTTCGGCGGGGGCAGCACGTTCGCCTACTCCGACGTGTGCAACGAACCCGGCGGCCCGTCGGTCGGCGGCGCAGGCGTGATTTGCATGAACCCGCTGCTCAATGGACTGGGCGAAGAGACACTCGCAAGCCCGACGATCGACGCCGGCTCAAACGCGCTGGTCCCCGCTGTGCTGAGCACCGACCTGGCTGGCGCCCCGCGAATCACCGCGACGCGCCTTAGCTGCAGCGGACTGGGACCGGCGATTGCCGACATGGGCGCGTTTGAGTACCAGCTCGTGGGTCCGACCCTGCCGTGTCCGGCCCTGCTCAAAGTCCTCACGACGCCGCCGGTCCTCGCAAACGCCTCGCAGTCCAACCGCCGCTGGCGGGAGGGCACGCGACTGGCCAGCTTCTCGCGCAAGCGCAAGCTTCCGCCGCTCGGCACGACGTTCTCCTTCACGCTCAACGAGCTGGCGAGCGTGAGATTCGCCTTCACTCAGCGGGTGGGCGGGCGCAAGGTCAACGGCAAATGCGTCGCGCAGACAAAGAAGAACCGCCACAAGCGCGCCTGCAAGCGCACCGTGACCCAGGGCCTCCTCACGTTCGCGGGCCACGACGGCACGAACAAGGTCTCCTTCCAAGGGCGCATCTCGCACTCCAAGAAGCTCCGGCCGGGGATCTACACGCTCGTGATCACGGCAACCAACGCCGCCGGACAGCGCTCGGCCGCCAAGCAGCTCAGCTTCACGATCCTCAAATAGCGCTCGAGCTTGGCGAAGATGCGCCTTGGGGAACGATCGCCAGCCAAGCTGATGGCCTGCATCGCGCTGTTCGTCGCGCTCGGCTTGCCGAGCGACGTGCAGGCATCCCCCGTGCGCGGTGCGCGGACGAATTGTCGGTCTGGAAGAACCGTGTTTCGCCAAGGCGGAACTCGAGCGTTTGTGGTGGTGCGCCAGTTCAGGCCTGGCAGCGGCGAGCCCAACTCTTCATACAAGACTTTCTATGTCTGCCGCCCGGGCTCGCGAACACCCCTCATCTTCAGTCAGGGCGAGCCGTATACGAGAGAAACGATATCCGGCTTCAGGGTGTTCGGGGACCGGCTCGGCTTTGTAGCCCGGTCTGAAGGTATTCAGAGCGGATCGGAGACGGAGGTCGGCTGGATAGACCTTGGAATCGGCCGTGTGAGAACCGGATTGATCAACGCGTCCGAAGGCTTGGCGAACGAATCCGAAGAAGAACCAGGCCTGCCGAGGGTTCCAGACTGGGACCTCAACTACGCGATCGCGACCGACGGAACGGTCGCCGTACTTGGCGAAGGCGGCGAACCAAGGGAATGGGAGGTCTGCCTACTGTCCGTCAAACCGCACTCGCTAGGTCCGCCGCGCCAGCTGTTCCTGGCTAAGGCGCCGCAGGAAGCCCTCGATCTCGACTCCATCGCGATCACCGAAACGAGTGTTCTATGGAGCGCAAAGAATGGCCAGCCGGCCTCGGCTCCGCGATAGCCACTCGACGACCCTTTGACAGCTCAGCTGCTCGCTCAGCCGGCCTTCCACACGATCGGGTTTTCCGCGTAGGCATCAGCACCGTTCCCAGTCCAGTCCTCCGAGACGATCGAGCCGTTGCCTCCGACCATGTAGATCACGCAGGTCTGATAGGTGACGCCGTGCGTGAAGTGCGTCGGCTGGGTGACTGTCGGACACGGCCGGAAGTTGCCGAGGACGGTCAGTTCCTGACCCTGCTGTCCACGGTCATCGGTGGCCTGGAAGCTGGCCGCCGGCTGGTTTTCTTCGGCGCCCGCGTCACCCGAGCCGACGTTTTGGATTCGCAACGTGACGTAGTAGGGGGTCTGACTTTGCTCGGCCTTTTCGAGTTCCACGCCGTCGAGTTCTGTCTGAGAGCCCTTCTTGATGCCGAGCACGGTCAGCTGGAGACGATACGTCGGCTTTGGCGGCCCACCGGGCTCGTAGTCCACGATCGCCGGGGTGCCAAGCGCGAGCTTCGTGCCGGCCGCAGTCGTCCCACCCGCCGCAGCCTTGGCGCCCGTAGAGGGGGTCGCGCTGGCTGTCTGGGTCGGGGCTGAAGTGGAGGATGACACCGTCGCAGGAGCACTCGCGCTCGAGCTCGTCGTAGATGAGCTCGACCCACCGCACCCGCCGGCCGCAATTGCCAGCAAGATGCCGACCGCCAGCGCGATTGCGCGCATCTCGTGCTGCCTCGGTGACGCCGCTGCCATTATGAATCCCATCGCCTCGCCTCCTGATCCTCTGGGTAACCGTGTGGTGCGCCGTGCTGCGATCGGCGAGCGCGCCTCAGCAGATGTCGCCGACTGTGACCTCGATCGTTTCGTGGGCTTCGTGCCCTGTGCCGTCCTTGACCGTGACGGTCACATGGTGGTGCACGATTTCGCATGCGGGGCCGCCGAGCGCGGTCGTGATCGACGGCCCTTCCCCGAGGAAGTGTTCGGGGGATCCTTCGGGGACGTCCGTCCACCTGTATGCGGAGGCCGACAGCTCTTCGCCGCCGTAGCCTTCGCCCTGCGCCGTGAAGTTGATCGGTTCTTCGGGGTTCATGTAATCAGAGCCGGCCGGGGGGCTGGTGATGTTGACGGTCGCTTCGTCGACCGGTGGACCCAGTTTCAAGTGGATCGACGCGCTGGCGCTGAGGCCGGCTTCGTTGGTCGCGGTCAGGGTGACTTCCTGTTCGCCTTCTTTGCCGATGCGGTAGAGCAGCAGCGAGGCACCGGTGCCGACCTTGACGCCGTCGACCGACCAGGTCGCCGTCGCGCCGATGTTGCCCTGGGCGGGGTCGATCGCGCTTCCGCGGAATGCGATCAGGTGGTTTTCGGGGAACGTCGAGCCGCTTTCCGGCTGTTCGATATGGACCGACGGCGGCCGCGCGATCACGGTGACCGTGACCGGCGGGGTCTTCCTGAAGCCTTCTTGGTCGTCGGTCTCTTCGGCGAAGATGTGGTGCACGCCGGGGCTGAGGCTGCTCGTCGTGAGGATCGCTCCTTCGCCGATCGGGCCATGCCCTTCATCGACCCAATGGACGGCGTTCACGCCCGTTTCGGGCACCGGCGAGCCTTCCCAGAGGTCCTTGGCTTCGGCGACGAACGTCGCGGGCGAGCGCCAGAAGACGCTGCTGTTGGCGGCCGGGGCCGTGATCCGCAGCTGCGGTCGCGGTTCCGGTACGCATGCCTGGGCTTCGTTTGACCAGAATGCGTCTACGGCGACACCCCCGGCGACACCCGGTTCGTTGATACGGGTCTCTTTGCCCCAGGGGGAGATCTTGCCCTCCTCGCAGATGTCGGCGAGCTCGCCGTCTTCCCAGACGGGCTCCTTCAGCGGGTCAGCCCAGGCTGTGAACGGATACGGGTCCGTTGCCGCCTCCACGTACTCGTGTGATGCGCGCTCAGTCGCGACGTCCACCGTTTGGTGGAACGCATATTCGCCCTGATATTTATCGCCTTCGAGCGCCTGCTTGGGGACCCTGATGACGAAGAACGGCATCGCCGGATGCGCGAGCCAGTAGAAGAAGAGCCCTTCCGTCGGCGCGAACGCGTGGTAGCCGCCCCAGCCGCTTCCGTTCACTTCTTCTTCATCCACGAAGATCGCAAAGATCGGACTTTCCCCCCAGAATCGCCACCAGTACTTGGGCGCATTCGTTCCCCATCGGTGCGAGAGCACGAACCACACGACTTCGAGGATCCCGTTAGCGCCGACTTCCCGCCCAGGGCTGCTCTTCACGATTTCGTAGCCGAGCAGCTTGCCCCGTCCGACGCCATACTGGGCGAGCGGTCCCCAGAACGCGCTCGAAGCCGGAGATGCGAATTCGTCGCCGGTGATTTCGTCGAGGCCGTGGTTGATCGCCGACACCACTTCTAGATGGTCCGCGAAGTGGGGGCCCCAGTAGTCGGCCCACACCGCGGGCTGGGCCGCTATCGGCGAGAGCAGTTCGCCCGCGAGGCAGGTGACGACGAACGCACAGCGGATCGGGTTGGCCGGCACGTCTGCGGCGTGTGCCGCGATGTTAGCCTGCGGGTCCAGCTGCGTGGTGCGTTGGTAGCCACGCGGCGCCGCGAGCTCGCGCGCTGGGACCGACACGGACTTCAGGTGGGTGGTGGCCAGGACAACCCGCCAGTGTCGCCCGCTGGCCGTTTCGATCCGCAGCGGAATCTCATCGGCCTCGCCCGCCAGTGCCCCCGTCGCCCCCGCAGAGGCCCCCCGCAGAGCGCGTGCGAGCACGGACCTGATCTGCGCCGGGGGCAGCGGAAGGGCCGTGGAGTACCAGATCCGCTCGCGCACCGTGCCCTGCCGCAGCAGGTATGCGCGCGCGGTGACCGGCCCGACTCGAATCGTGTTCGCAAGCGACTTGACATGGGCGCGGGGCAGCCGTAGGGCCTTGGGGGGGCTGGGTTTGGTGGAGGCCATGAACGCGGCTACACCTACACCATCCGTGGGGCCGGCGTGGCTCAACAGCGAGGTTTCCCATTCATAGCTGGCAACGGCGCCGGTGAGCGACACTTCCTGGAACAGTCGCTGCGCAGGATCCAGCAGCAGCTCCCGGGCGTGCGCGTACTGGATGATCGTCGCCACCAGAACCGTCGCGTGCTTGCTGCGAGCGCGCCCGCCGTGCCGCGGCGGCTGCAGCAGTTCGTAGCGGGCGCCCGCGGAGGAGAGCGTGATCACCGACCGCGTTACGCCCGAGCGCTGTTCGATCCGGTATCCAGGACTCGGACTCGCGGCCGCGGCTGCCGGCCACATGACGATCGCGATAAGGGCCGCGGGGAGCGCTGGAGTCACCAGCGAGCGACACGAAATCGTTCGGTCAGCCATGTGCAGCTCGCCCTGGCCTCGAGCCCTCCACGAGCCAACCCTAACGGGGAGCCGTCGCGAGATCAACCCTCCCAACAACGCTGCAATACGGGCGGGGCGAGCAAGCTCAAGGGCGAGAATGCGAGCGCCATCCACAACGCTGCGAGGGGGCACGGACCGCGGTAGCGGCTATGCTTTGCGCCATGGGGGCGAAGGCACGCAGGTTCGCCGCGCTGCTGGCGGTGGCATCAGGTGGTGCGGTGCTCGCTGTATCGGTGGCGAGCGGGTCCTCGCCACAGACCGTCACGCTCGGCAACGCGAGCGGAAGATCGGAAGCGAACATCTGCTCCTCCGGGCTCGATTGCACCTACGTGCCCTACGGGGGCGCCTCCGATCCGGAACTGAAAGTGCCGTTCGTCGGGACAGTGACGAGCTTCTCCGTCAACGCGGGCAGCACGGGCGGGCAGGTTGAGCTCCGTGTCCTACGGCCGGGATCAAGCGAACAGTTCACCGCCGTCGCGACGAGCCCCCCCGAGACACTGAGCGCCACGGGCATCAACACCTTCGCCGTCTCACTGCCGGTGGCGACGGGTGATGTGCTCGCGTTGGACAACGAATCGAGCGCAATCATGTTCGAAACGTCGAGTGGCAGCGCATCGACGCACTACTTCGAACCAGCGATCAAAGAAGAATCGACGCGTACGCCCGAAGGCAAATCGGCCGTCCGCCTGCTGCTCAGCGCCGAAGTCCTGGCCGCACCTGCGACGACCACTACGCCACCAAGCACGACCGCGAGCACGCCTACTTCTCCGCCCCCGGCACCGAGCACGATTCCGCCGCTCCTCTCCGACCTCGCCCAGACGCACGCGGTCTGGCGTGAGGGCAACAGGCCAGCCACGATCAGCAGCAAGAGGGCACCTGTGGGCACGACCTTGTCCTTTCTCCTCAACGAGCAGGCGTCGGTCACGCTTCTCTTCACTCGCCAGCTCAGTGGCCGCGAGCTCAACCATCGTTGCGTCGCGCAGACCAAAGCGAACGCGAGGCACGGCAGCTGCACGCGCACGGAGTCCGCAGGCGGCCTGTCTCTCGCGGGCCACGGCGGAGCCAACAGCGTCTTCTTCGACGGGCAGCTGTCCCCCACGCGGGGGCTGAAGCCCGGCCACTACGTGGTAGCGATCACCGCGGCGAACGCGGCTGGGACATCGGCGGTCCACAGGTTGCGCTTCACTGTCGTGCGCCGCTGACGAGGAGCGCGCGACGGTGTGCGACAGATTGAGAAGGCTGGGCGTGGCCATCGCCACCGCCGGTGTGATGTGCCTTGCCGGCGCGCCGGCGGCGCTCGCGTCGGAAGGGTGGTCGGCGCCCGTCTTGGTCGACCCTGCGTTCCAGGCCACCTCGGTGGCCTGCACCCCGTCTTCGTTCTGCGCTGCGGTCGACGAAGACGGCTATGCCTGGACGCTCAGCGACGGCGTTTGGGGCGCGCCCACGCTCATCGACCCGGGTGGTCTGAGCGCGGTGTCATGTTCTTCGGCTTCGTTCTGCGCCGCGGTGGGCGCGTCGGGCACCGCTTCGATCTACAACGGGAGCAGCTGGAGCGCGCCTGTCCAGGCGGATTCTGACCGGCTGCCCATGTCGGTCTCGTGCCATGCCTCCACGCTGTGCGCTGCCGTCGACGAGGACGGCTACGCGTTGACCTACGACGGCAGCGCGTGGAGCACGCCGGTCGACGTCGATGCCGGCCATGCGCTCGATTCCGTGTCCTGCAGCGCGTTCTCCTGCCTCGCCGTGGACAACTCGGGCCGCGCGTTCACCTACAGCAGTGGCAGTTGGAGCACGGCGACCACCGTGGACAGCGGCGTGTACCTCAGGCAAGTGTCATGCGCCACCGCCTCCTTCTGCGTGGCGGTGGATGGGACCGAAGGCGACGTGTTCACCGACAACAGCGGCACATGGAGTGGGCCGGTCAAGGCAGACAACCTCGACGGGTTCGCCTCCGTCTCGTGCTGGTCGGACTCCTCATGCGTGGCGACCGACTGGGGTGGGAACGCGCTGAGTTACAGCAGCGGCACGTGGAGCCTGCCGGCGAGCATTGACGCCGGTGGCACCGTTAACTCGGTGTCGTGCAACGAATCAGCCTTCTGCGCAGGAGTGGACGGGCGCGGTTATGCGTTCACCTACAGCGCGGACAGCTGGTCTGCCCCGGATGAGCTCGGCGGCGATGGACTCGAGTCGGTGTCGTGCTCTTCCAGCTCGCTGTGCACCGCCGTCGATCGCGACGGACGGGCCGCGAGTTACAACGGCGCGAGCTGGGGCGCGCCGAGTCAGATCGACCCCCACAGGGAGATCCAGGGTGTGTCTTGCGTCCTGTCGTTCTGCGTGAGCGTGGACGGGGTCGGATACGGCGCAACCTATAACGGCGTCACGTGGAGCGCACCGGCCGACATCGACTCGAGCGACGACCTGACCGCGGTGTCGTGCTTCTCGCCCGGGCTGTGCGCAGCGGTCGACTGGGAGGGCTACGCCGTTACCTTCAACGGCAGCGCCTGGAGCACGCCGAGCCTGGTCGAACCGCTCGGCGAGCTCGACGCGGCGTCCTGTCCCTCCTCGTCCTTCTGCATGGCGGTCTCCGGCGAGGGCGGTTCCGCGACATTCGACGGCGCCACGTGGAGCGCGGCCGGGCGCGTCGAGAACAACGCCGAGCCGTCCTCGGTCTCGTGCCTGTCGGCGTCACTGTGCCTCGCGGTCGATGACGAAGGGAATGCGGTCACGTACAGTGACGGCGCCTGGGGCGTGCCGGTCAAGATCGACCCCAACGGGGATCTCGAGTCGATCTCATGCGTGGTCTCGATGTGCGTGGCGGTGGACGAGGACGGGTACGCGCTCACCTACAGCGCCGGCGCGTGGAGCGCACCGGTCAAGATCGACCCCAACAGGGATCTCGAGTCGGTGTCGTGCGCGTCACCGTCGATGTGCGTAGCCGTCGACCTTGCCGGCTACGCGATGCTCTACACGAATCCCTCGCCGGCGGCGCCCGCACCGGGCGCCAGTCCCCCGTCGGTCTCCAATGCGAAGCCGGCAGCGCCCGCGATCACCGCCGCAAGGCTCACGAACAGGCGCTTTCGCGTCGGAAGACAGGCCACCGCGATCTCGGCCGCGAAGGCCCCGATCGGGACGAGTGTCCGTTTCACCCTGTCTGCCGCCGCGAGGCTTCAGATAGCGATCACGCGCTCAGCGCCCGGATTGCGCCACGGCCACAGCTGCCTGGCGCCGAGCGCCAAGCTCAGGCGAGCGCGTGCCAAGCGCTGTACGCGTACGCTCACCCTCGGCACGCTGACGCGCGCGAGCGAGGCCGAGGGAGCCGACAGCGTCGCCTTCAGCGGACGCATCGGCCACCGCGCGCTGTCCGCGGGCCCCTACCACGCGGTCCTGGCGGCCAGCGACGCCGCCGGGCGCTCAAAGCCCCTGACGCTGAGCTTCGTCATCGTCCGTAGCTAGAACGCACGCCGGGCCGGAGCGCCGCGGCGAGAGCGTCGCGCGGCGCCCGGCGTACATCCGATAGCTCAGATGGCGGAGGCCGTCACCCTCGAGGAGGCCGACTGAGGCTGTCTGCGACGAGTGACGGTCAGCGTGGCGCCGAGTCCCGCCACGGTGAGAACCACGACGGCCCCGGCGCCGATTCCCGCATCGGCCCAGTCGAAGCCGCTGGACTTGACGACCGTGACGGTCTGAGGCGGTGATGCAACCAGCCTGGTCGTGGATGGCGGCAGATGCAATGGCACGTTCGAGTCGATGCGCGCCGACGCGGCGGGAGCTGCCACTGCGCCGCCGGCAAGGACGAGCGCCAGGGGCTTGATGAATGTCGCGTGCTTGAGTGTCATGTCTTGTCTCCTTGTCTGGCGATTTCTGTTTGGTCTGATGGGCGATCGGCTTGGTTCTCATCGCCCTGTCTTGCGGCTCTGCCTGGTGGTGATGCGTCGCTGCTCGGTGGTTAGGCGTAGAAGTACGGGTCGAGCACTCGCACCTGGGTGATCTGGTCGACCGGCAGCTCGTTGGAAGCGGCGGTCTTGCGGATCGCCTCAGGGTTGGGCGCGTCGTAGATGCAGAAGGTCGTGCGCTTGTCCTCGCTCACGTAGGAGTGCACCCAGGTGACGCCGTCCTCGGCGTTTCGCTGAACGACGGTGCGGCAAACGTCCGCGCCGCCATTCGCGATCGGGATGTGCAGCCCGTCGGGGAACGTGCGCTGGACCATGTAACGGGGCATGTGACTCCTCCTCGTTGGCTGTGGAATGTGCATGCCATGAACCTACGAGCGCGTTGCTCCGTGCGCATCGGGAGGACTCCCTATGTTGGGAGCCGCCTGTACCTATCTTGGGCCGATCAGCTTTTCGGGCTCGTGGGGGGACGGGGGCCGCTCAGCCCCAGCCGCGACGCCTCCGCGGCGGCCTCTCCGCGCGTGCGGACGCCGAGCTTGCGCAGGATCGCCGAGACGTGGTGATCGACGGTCTTCTTGGATACCACCAGGCGCTCGGCGATCGCCGCGTTGGGCAGACCCTCAGCGAGCTGCGCCACCACCTCGAGCTCGCGCGCGGTCAAGCCGGCGGGATTCTGTTGCGTGCGCGGCCGTGGCCCTCGCCGCACGCCGCGCGCTCCTCGCTCGCGTAGCCGGCGGGCGACGATCGCGGCCGCCGGAGTGGCACCCATACGCTGCAGCTCAGCCAACGCTTGGCGCAGCGCGTTCTCGTCATCTGCGTCGGCGAGCGCCAAGGCAGCCTCGTAGGGGCAAGAGCGAAGTGTCCACAGCTGTGCCGCGCGCTCCCACTCGCCGGTCATCTGCAGCGCATACGGCTCCGCCACGCGGGTTGGGATCTGCTCGTCGATCCCGGCCCGCCATCGCCAACACGCGAGCTCGCCGATCTCCCAGGGGTTGCCGATCTCTCGGGCGACGCTCCTGGCCCGGTCTGTCTCGACAGCGACGTCACCGGTTCGCGTCAGCCAGGCCGCCTCGGCGCGGGCGGCCGCGACCCGCGCCAGCCGCTGCTCGCCGGTCGGCGCGGCGAGCGCGAGTGCCTCGTCGAGCGGCGCCTGAACCTCGGGATCGCCGCGTCTAGCCCGGACCCGGCCGAGCGCTGTGAGCGCGTCCACGCGCGGTATCGGATTGGCGAGGGCTCGGCGCAAAACCTCCTCGGCGGCGTCGGTCGCCTCGCGCCAGTGTCCGCTGTCAAGACGTGTGAGCGCGAGCCAGCCGATCACGTGCAGTTCCGAGGCGTCGAGATCACGCTCGGCGCAGTAACTCAGGGCCTGGTCGAGGTAGCCTTCGGCGCGGGCCGGGTCCTTCGTCATCGCTGCGCTCGCCGCGAGGTTCGTGAGCGCGCGCACAACGTGATCCTCCGCTCCGCTCTCGAGCGATATCGCGAGGCTGCGCTCGAGCGCCGCGCGACCCTCCTCCGCGCCGTTCAGCAGCTGCGCTGTGCCCACGTTGTTGAGCGCATTCGCGAGGGTCTCGCGGTCGCCGAGGCGCTCGGCGAGGTCGATCGCCCGCTCGCCCCACGCGACCGTCTCGGCGGTCTGCGCGGCCAGCATCGCGAGCGCCGCACGGTTGCTGTAGGCCATCGCCAACTCTCGCCCCGGCGGTAGCGGCTCGAGCAGAGCGACCGCTTCGACGGCGCAGCGATCTGAGCGCACGCGGTCCCCGGTTTCCCACACCAGCCGCGACAGCCACCGCATGCAGTCGCCCTCGCGCACCACGTCGCCGATCGTCCGCCACAGCTCCAGCGCACGCTCACGTGCGCGCACGGCCTCCTGCAGCTGGTCGGTCAGATGACACTCGTAGGAGCGCGCCTCGAGCATCGGCGCGAGTCGCTCCGCCGGGAGCCCCTCGGCGAAGCGCAGCGCTCGCGCCCATTGGGCCGCGGCCTCGCGATGGGCGAGGACCCGCGCCGCCTCATGCGCGGCCGCCGGCGCGTGCCGCAGCACAGCCGCAGCGTCCCCTGCGGCCTCAGCGTGGTCGGCCAGCCGGGCGTGGTTCTCGCGCGTCTCAGCGCGGGCGCTCAACGCCGCGAGCGCCAGCTCGTGAAGCTCTCGCGCGCGCGCCGCAGGAGTTGCTTCCCCCACCACCACGCGCGCCAGCTCGTGTCGAAACGCGAGCCCGGTCCTCTCGCGGACCAGCAGCCCCGCTCGCAGGCACTCATCCACACCTACCCCGCCATCCCGCACGAGCGCCTCCAGGAGCCAGTCCTCGACCCGCTGGGGAACAATCGCCGCGGCTGACAGCGTCTCATGCGCTGCGGTCGACAGACGCGCCGCGCGCGCCAGCACCGCGTCGCGCACCGAGGCTGGGACGCCGACCGCATCGACCGCGAGCGCCTCGGTGACGAAGAACGGATTTCCGGCGGTGGCGTGGAAAAGAGCCTCTGCATCGATGTTCGTGCCATCCGCGAGCTCCTTCACCGCGGCACGCGACAACGGCGCCACACGCAGCCGGCGCACATCGGGACTCGTCGCGATATCCCCGAACAGCAGCCGCAAAGGCTCCTGAGCGAGAACCTCGTCGGTGCGGTGAGTCACCAGCACCAGCGAGCCAGTGGCACGGACCCGGCGCGCAAGGTAACGCAGCAGATCGAGTGTCGCCTCGTCCGCCCAGTGCACATCCTCAATCACCGCAACCGTTCCTCTGACGGCGCTCAGCTCCTCAAGCAGCGCGCCGAATAGAAGCTCGCGCGAAGCGTCGTCTGCGAGCAGCTTGCTGAGGTCGCCGCCGAGCTCGCGTGCGAAGTCAAACAGCGGGCCCAGCGGCCGCGGAGTCAAGAGCGCATCGCAGGCGCCACGGATCACGCGAGCGGCACGCCGATCCGCCGCGCAGAACCCCTCCACCAGCGCCGTCTTGCCCACACCGGCCTCGCCACCGATCAGAACAACCGAGCCACGACCCTCGAGTGCACTGCCGAGCAGCTCGCCGAGCTCCCCCAAAGACGAATCGCGCTCAAGCAGCGACATGGCCCGCCAGAGCCTAGCCGGACGCGACTCCGATCGTGCGGAGCGGTGCGGGACTCGTCGAGGAGCCACCGTTCGACCGAGTGCAGGAGATGCGCCGTCAGCCGATGCGTAAAGAGCGGGGGCGACGGGGGTCCAACGCGCGGTTGTCGCCTCGGGGATCGAGATTCGGCTGTAGGCAACCCAGCGACCACCACGCGATTTTCCAGCCAGCCACCAGCACCAGGATGGTGCCAACCACATAGCCGTGTCGAAGTCGAGTACCTGCTAGCCAGGCTGGGGCACAACAACGACGCTGGCGATCTCCTCGGCGATCTCCTGAACTGTGTAGGTGGCCGTGCTCAACGCGACCTTGTCTGCGAGCGAGGCGCTGTAGCCAAGAACCTCGTCCTTTGTGATTTCGTGCCAGACCGGCAGGATGCGCTGGTGGCCAGCCATCTCAAGCGCGACCAGGCCGTCGAGCTCATATTGTGGCCAGTTCTTGGCGAAGAACGGATGCGAGAGTATGACAAGGCCAAAGCGGCTGTGAGCCAGACCCTGATCGATCTTACGCCTCAGGCTGTCGCCGATCCGAAGCTCGAACTCGTCGTACCAGACGCCAACGCCACGCTCTTTAAGTGCGTCAACGAGCGCGCGGACGATGCCCTCCTTGTCCTCCGTCGCGTGCGAGATGAAGACGTCGTACTCCTCTGAGCTAGGCGGCGAGGTCTCCGGTTCAGCGTCAACTACGTTGCGGATCATCGACTGCAGGCTCGGCTGTCGCCTGATTCGCATCTCGGGCATCGCACTCGGCAACAACCGAATGCTATGACGCACACTCGGCACGTTCAGCCCCCACAAATGGATCACGACCCACCAATGGCCATCGCTAGGTATCGTGAGCGGAACGGGCGTCTGTTTAGCAAGGCCGCCGAAGTAGCGGAAGTTCCTCCCGGCCTTAAACGAAGAATAGTTCGCGTTATCAACGAGAAAGACATTCGCGGCCGCTGTCAACGACACCTCGACCGTCGCCCCCCGCTTACGCTGCCCCAGGTCGTAGTACGAGTAGTCCATCTCCCACGAGTCTAGCCGCAGCTTCGACAGAACATCTGTTCGTTTACGTGCAATGCACAGCAGTGCAGCGGGACACGCCAAACCCGCGGCAGCGCCGGTCAGGGGGTGAGCGTCAGCGCCTCGACATGGCGTGGCCGCACGACGTTGAAGTGGCGTTGGTCCAGCGTCACCAGCTCGGTGATGTTGAGGCGCTCGGCCAGAGCGACGATGCAGGCGTCGGTCGTGCCGAGCGGCAAGTCGGCGTACTGCTCGACCAGGTCGGCGGCGCGGGCAAGGTCGTCAGCGGTGGGGCTCACGACGTCGAGGAACCCGGTCTTGAACGATCGCAGGAACTCAGCCTCGACCGAGGAGCCAGCGTCGCGCGCCAGCAGGTAGCCAACCTCAGCGATCACCATGCCCGGCACGAGCCGAGGCGGCGGGGCCGCTGCGAGCGCTTCCGTGGATGCGCGGTGATGCGTGTCGTTGCGGTTGGCGGCGGCGACCAGCGGGCCGGTGTCAACCAGGATCATCAGGCGCCGGGGAACTCCGAGCGCAGAATCTCGCCGGAGCGTTCAGCCAGATCGCCGGGTCCATCGAAGCTCGCGAAGAACGACGGCAGCTCTTGCTCAGCGACGGTATCCGATCCGTTGCGATCGACAACCGCGACGTGGAGTCGCTGCCCAGGCTTCACGCCGTGGCGGCGAAACTCGGCCGCCAGCTCAGCGTCATCACCTGGCACGATCAAGTCCCATTCGTTGGCTGCGTCGGCCCTACTCATGCTTCAAGCGTAGCGATGGTCAGCTACGACGGCGGGCGGCAGCGAGATCGCGTCGGCTGGCGGGTGGTCGGGCTTAGCGTGGCCAGCGACACATGAGCAGAATGTCCTTGCTACCGGATGCGTCGGCGCCGTCGGCTTCAGACCTCGCATCGGTCTTCCACTTGATCTCATAGTGGACTCACATCGAGCACTCGCATGGCGCCTTCTGAAACGGCAGGCCGCCCCCGCCGCCATTCGTCACCGAACGCTATCTCGTATGCCACGATCTCCCAGTACTCAAGACCCCGGTCCCCCCACCGCAGATCAACGCGCTCCGAGAGCTCCTCGGCTCCTCGCGTCGAGACTTCGTCCCGATCCGCAAGAGTTTTGTGCAGCTACGTGACCATGATGATAACCCTCTGCCTGGACCCCTCGCCCTCATCGTCCGGCGTGGCGTGCCGAGCGCTCTCGAGCAGCTTCTATTGCTACATGCGCGTGCCGCTGGGCGGCCTGATGGCAATGCGCTGAACTACGACGTAGGCCTGAGCGCCCGCGTGTGGGCACGCCTACTTGGGCTCGCAGAGGACGAATCTGGCCGCCGTACTGTCGGCCGTAATTGGAAGGCACTCGTTGACGCCAAGCTTGTCGTCACACGCCGGGTCGGACGCCAAGTAGTCGCTACGCCACTGCGCGAGGACGGACGTGATGATCCCTACAGCCACCCCAAGACAACAGGGGACCGCTACCTGAAGGTTCCATACGCCTTCTGGCTGGATGGCCACGGCGCGAAGCTCAAGCTCCCAGGGCTTGCGCTGGCCTTGATCGCGTGCAGCAACCCAGACTGGTTCCCTCTGCCCTTTGATCGCGGGCCGACCTGGTATGGCCTTGGAGCGTCGACCATCGAACGCGGTTTGCGCGAACTGCGGCGCGCTGACCTCATTGAGCAGCGCTATGTATGGCGCGAAACGGCACTTTCAGACACAGGTTGGACTAAGGACATGAGATACCGCTTGCGTCCTCCGCTTGGCCCAATCGGCACGAACGCCAAGGGCACGCCACTAGAGCTTCTGCTCCTCGCCAAGCAAGCGAGTCCGTCATCCCAGACGGATAGCGAGCCTGGAACCGAGCGAGCGCCGCAATCCAGCAGCGAAGCCCGGTAGGAGCAGATCGCGGACGGGGCCGGACGCACACCGGCTCCGTCCGCTTCGCGCTTCTTCGGCGCTTCCGCCGGACGCTCTGCTCTGATCGCGAGCGACCCAAAACCAAGCGGCCGAGACGGGTGTTACGAGCACCCGCCCCGGCCTTAGCGCCGAAGGAGCGTTGCGGACTCAACCCGTCATTGCAACGCAGCCTCCGCGCTGTACGACGGTCTGATGACCGACTTCACTGCGATCGGCGACATCTTCAGCCACCTGCACAACAACGAACCCGCCCATGCCCGGCGACTGCACCGTCGCTTCGCGGCGGGCGCCCTTCGCGTTCAGCCCGTCGCCGTCAAACCCAACCACGCCTTCACCAGCTACTTCACCGCCGCGTCGGAGGGAGGCCCTACGCACCCAAAAGCCAGCGGGAGCGGCGAGGTGACAAAAGCGGGAGCGACGGGACTCGAACCCGCGACCTCTGCCGTGACAGGGCAGCGCTCTAACCTGCTGAGCTACGCCCCCGCGATGCTCGGAACGCCCGGGGCGACGTTCCGTGCCCCCTCAGTATGCCAAGGCGCGGCCGTCGCCCTCGAACCGAAGAAAACTGGCCAGCCGGCCAGCCCATCGGCTAGGCTTGCGTGAGTGGCGCTCGTCGGTCCTCCCCCCCTGCTGAACTCGAAGCCGCTGTCTGTGCTCCTGAGCGACCTGCGCGACGAGCGCTCGGCGACCGTCCCGTTCCCGCCGGGGGAAACCCGCTTCTCGCTGGCCCGCACGCGCCGCTTCGCCGACGAGCCGCTGCCGCTGCTGCTGGAGGCGTACGAGCGCTTCGGCCCGATCTTCACGCTGCGGGTGTTCCACGGCAACGTGGTGTTCATGCTGGGCCCGGCGGCCAACCACTACGTCACGGTCTCCCACGCCTCGAACTTCCTGTGGCGCGAGTCCCACTTCCGCGACCTGATCGGCCTGATGGGCGACGGCCTGCTGACGATCGACGGCGACTTCCACCGACGCTCGCGCATGATCATGCTGCCGGCGTTCCACCGCGAGCACGTCGCCGCGTCGGTGGAGGCGATCGTGCAGGAGACGACGCGCGCGCTGGACGAGTTCACGCCCGGCGCGAGCATCGACCTGTACGCGTGGACGCGGCGCCTGGCCGTGCGCGTGGCGATGCGCGCGCTGTTCGGCGTCGATCCGGACGGCGCGCAGGCCCGCTCGATCGACGCGGCGGGCCTGTTCGAGGAGGCGCTGTCGTTCTACTCGAGCGAGTACTTCCTGCGCATCCTCCGCGGCCCGCGCTCGCCGTGGGCCCGCCTCCAGCGGGCGGCGCGCAAGCTCGACACGCTGATCTACTCGGAGATCACCGGCCGCCGCGCCAGCGGAGCGCGCGGGCAGGACATCCTCAGCCTGCTGCTGGACGCGCAGGACGAGGACGGCAACACGCTGAGCGACCTGCAGATCCGCGACGAGGTCATGACCCTCCTGTTCGCCGGCCACGACACGACCACGTCGACGGTGTCGTTCATGTTCTACGAGCTGGCCCGCCACCCCGACGTCGTCGCCCGCCTGGTGGCCGAGCAGGACGCCCAGTTCGCCGACGGGCAGCCGACGAGCGCCCAGCTGATGTCCGGCGAGCTGATCGAGCTGGAGATGGTCCTCGACGAGACGCTGCGCAAGTACCCGCCGGCGTGGATCGGGCCGCGGCGCGCGATCGAGCCGTTCGAGTTCGAAGGCCACACGGTCCCCGAGCGCGCGTTCGTCAACTACTGCTCGTGGGCCTCCCACCATCTCCCGGACGTGTTCGACGAGCCGGAGGAGTTCCGGCCGGAGCGCTTCGCGCCCGGGGCCGCGGCCGCGCTGCCCAAGGGCGCGTACGTCCCCTTCGGCGGAGGATCGCGTACGTGCATAGGCATGCGCTTCGGCCAGCTGGAGGTGCGCACGATCGCCACGCTCATCCTTTCCCGCTGCACCCTGTCCCTGCCTGACAGCTTCCGGCTGAGCATCCGCCAGATGCCGACGATCAGCCCCAGGGAGGGACTGCCCACGGTGGTCGGACCCAGGACGAGGACGGATGCCGCCGATCTGCAGGCGGCGGCCTGACGCGGAGGGCCCACCGAGGCGCCTCAGCGCAGGCGCGCGCTCATCGTCAGCCGGTAGCTGAGCGGCTGTTCGCTGTGCACGCTCGCGCCGACCCCCTCCACGTACACGTGCGGGTCGGAGAACAGCGTCAGGTGCAGCGCTTCCAGCAGGAACCCCAGCGGGTGCGCCACCAGCTTGCCTTCGCTCGCGCCCGCCACGGCGTCCACGGACGCGTCCACTCCGAACAGCCCTCCGGTCGCCTGCACTTCGACCGCGCCGCGTTCGCTGCGCAGCAGGCGCACGTCGAACCCCGCCGGCAGGGCGGCCTTGACGTCCGCTTCGCTGGTCAGCGCCTGCGCGCTCAACGCGCTGCCGCGCTTGCGCAGGCTCGCGTCGCTCAGCCGCAGCGAGCCCAGCTGCACGCTTTCCGCGCTGACGTCCATGCTGGCCGTCCCGTGCGCTTCCCACAGCAGCTTCGCCGCCTGCGCGGGGCTCAGCGCGAGGCTCCTGGCACGCACCCGCACCGAGCCGACGCTCCCCCACAGCAGCTCCACAGCCGGCCACGCGCTCACGCTGACGCTGTCCACGTGTCCGTAACGGCCCACCCGCGAGGTGATCCTGCTGACAGCCAGCCGCGGCAGGATCACCTGGGCGAGGGCCAGCACCAGGACGATCGCGCCCGCCAAGCCGGCGGCGAGCTTGCCGGGCTTTCCCATGAGCACAAGCTTCGCAGGCGCGCGAGCCGACTCCCGCTAGCCTTATGAGCCTCACGAGGGCGCGTAGCTCAGTTGGCTAGAGCACCTCGCTTACACCGAGGGGGTCGCCCGTTCGAGTCGGGCCGCGCCCATCCTCTTCTCCATCCGCAGCCCACACCCGACCTCAAGCCCGGCCGATGACCGACGAGCCCCCCATCCGCATCGCAGTCGTCGGCTCGGGCCCCGCCGGGTTCTACGCGGCCGGGCACCTGCTGAAGGACTCCGACGGACGCTTCGACGTGGACATGCTCGAGCGGCTTCCCACCCCGTGGGGGCTGGTCCGCTCGGGTGTCGCGCCCGACCACCCCAAGATCAAGTCGGTCACGCGCGTGTACGAGAAGACCGCCAAGCATCCCCGCTTCCGCTACTTCGGCAACGTGACGTTCGGCGAGCACGTCTCCCGCGAGGACCTGCTGGCCCACTACCACGCGATCGTGTACGCGACCGGCTCGCCGTCGGACCGCCCGCTCGGCATCCCCGGCGAAGACCTCCCCGGCTCGCACGCGGCCACCGATTTCGTCGGCTGGTACAACGGCCACCCGGACCAGACAGAGCTCGAGTTCGACCTGCTGTCGGTCGAGCGCGCGGTGGTCATCGGCAACGGCAACGTCGCGCTTGACGTCGCCCGCATGCTCGTGCTGGCGCCGGCCGAGCTGGCGCCGACGGACATCGCCGACCACGCCCTGGACGTGCTCGCCGCCAGCCAGGTCAGCGAGGTGGTCATCGTCGGCCGGCGCGGGCCGGCGCAGGCGGCGTTCACGAACCCCGAGCTGCTCGAGCTCGGCGAGCTCGCCGACGCGGACGTGATCGTCGATCCTGACGAGCTCGAACGCGCGCTGGCCGCCGTCGGGCCGGCGGGTAACGTCATCGAGGCCGACATCACCCTGCGGCGCAACGTCGAGATCCTGCGCTCCTACGCGGCCCGGCCCCCGGCGGGCCACCGCAAGCGCATCGTCCTGCGCTTCCTGCTCTCGCCGACAGCGTTCCTGCCCGACGAGCACGGTCGCCTGGGCTCCGTCGAGCTGGTCCGCAACGAGCTCGTCCCGGCGCCGGGAGGCGGCCTGCGCGCCCAGCCCACGGACGAGCGGGAGACGATCACGGCAGGCCTGGCGTTCCGCGCGATCGGCTACCGCGGCATTTCGCTCCCGGGCGTTCCCTTCGACGAGCGCTCCGGCGTAATCCCGAACCAGGCCGGCCGTGTCCTCGACCCGGGAAGCGGCGCGCCGCTTCCCGGCGAGTACGTCGTCGGCTGGATCAAGCGCGGTCCCTCAGGGGTCATCGGCACGAACAAGCGCGACGCGCACGAGACGGTCGACGCGATACTCGCCGACCTCTCCCCGCTGAGCGGTGGCGAGGCATCCTCGCCCGAGCGCAGCTCCGCGCACCTCCCGAGCACACCGGATGCCGCGTCAGTCGAGGCGCTGCTGCGCTCCCGCCAGCCCGATCTGGTCACGTACGCGGGCTGGGAGGCGATCGACCGGCACGAGCGGGCGCTCGGCGAGGCCGCGAACAGGCCACGGGTCAAGCTCACGTCGATCGAGGAGCTTCTGCGCGTGGCCGCCGCCGACGAGCCGTAGCCACCCGCGCAGCCCCTCGCGAGCATCGCTGTCCGGACCGGCGGCAGCCCGTCTGCCAGACTGTCGCCCGCAGGCCCCGTTAGCTCATCTGGTAGAGCGCCGGACTTTTAATCCGGTGGGGCGAGTTCGAGTCTCGCACGGGGCATCAGGAAGTGTCAGAGTCGTGCAGGCGAAGCTCCGAGTAGGGCACCGTCACGATGTCGAGCGTGCGTCCATCGTGATCGACGATCTCGACGAACCCCTCGCGTGGGAACGTCTCCACCAGCGTGCCCGAGGTCCCCGCCCGCCAGCACCCGATGTCGGCGGCCAACTCGACCCTCGCCAGCACGCTGTCAGCGGTCGGGATTGTCGGGCTTTGGGTTCTCATGGGATCGATTGTCGCACTCGAAGGCTCGTAACGGGCGTTCCAAGCCCACTGCGAGGGGGACACTGTGAGGCTTCGACGGCCCTCCAGGGGCGGCTCCTCCTTCTGACTCATTACCCCCCTGATCGTTGATGCCTGCCGGCGACGGCCGACAGCAGAATATTCCCGTCGTGCACGCGCAATGTCGTACCTCGGCAGATTTCCTTGCATTTCCAGCATCCTTGCATTCCGCTGTAATAATGTAGCTCATGCAAGAAAGCGTCATTCTCACGCAGCGTCCGACCCTTGAAATCGGCGCGCGCCGGGCCACCCTGCGGACCCCCGACCAGGTGTTCGTCAGCTTCCGCGTCAGGCGCATCGACGCGCTCGACACAGCCGAGGCGCGGAGGGCGCTCTCCTACGCCTCAGACACCGAGAACCCGCAGCTTGTCGTATTCCGAACCGCCTCCCCCGAGGCCAAGACGCTGCTGCGCGATCGGCAAGTCTCATACGCAGGCGAGGACGGCGAGTGGTTCCTGTTCGCCCCGCCGGTCTATGTCGAGCGCCCCGCCCGGCGCTCCACCGTGGTGCCGCCCGCGAAAGCCTCTTCCCCGTTTGCGCCGCGTGCGAGCCGCATACCGCGCTGGCTGCTGCTCCACAAAGACGAGTCGCCATCGCTCAGCACCATCGCTCGCCAAGTCGAGTTGAGCGAGGCGACGGTGTCGCGCACGGCACGAGCATTGGCCAGCGAAGGACTCGTTGAGCTGATCGCCGACCCCAAAGACACGCGCGTGCGTCGCTTGCGAGCACGCAACACAGCTGGACTCCTGGAGGCGCTGGAGCGCTCGGCATGGCCCCGGAGGGCAAGCCGTCAGACGTGGGACATCGGGGCGCGCGATGCCCCCAGCGCGATGAGCCGCTGGCGCGAGGCGGCGAATGACCTAAACGCAGCCCCGTACGCGGTCGGCGGACTCACCGGCGCCGCCACCGTCAGACGTGTCGTGGAACCCGCCGACATGCTCGTCTGGTTGCGACGCGAGGACGTAGCCGGTTGGAGCGAGCGACTCCTGGCCGAGCCGGCACGCCCGGGCCCCGGGCGCGTGACGGTTCAAGTGGCACCCGACCCGTTCGTGCTGCAGCTCGCCTCAGAGCACGACGGCGTGAAGATCGCCGACCCTGTGCAGCTCTACCTCGACTGCCGGCTCGCTGGCGAGCGGGCGCTCGAGGCCGCCGACGCGATCCGCGAGGTCATGGGCTGGTGAAGCTCGTGCGCCCGAGTGAGCTGATGCGCGAGGCCGCGGCCGTTCTTGAGCCCGTCCGAGACGATGTCGTGATCATCGGGGCGGTGGCGATCCAGGTCGCTCTCGACGGCCGCGACGTCGCGCTGACCCCCACCCGCGACATCGATGCCGGCGTTGACAGCACTGCGGTGGATCGTGTCGTGGGTCAACTGGAGGCCAGCGGGCTCACACCGAGCGATATCCCCCACGAGCGCTCGTTCACGTGGGTCAAGGGCGAGCTGAAGGTGCAGCTGCTTCGCCCGTTCCACCCCTTCCCCAAGGGCGCAGCCAAGGGGCTGCCGGTCAACAACATCCTCGCGGAGCTCGATCGTCATCGCGTCGCGGTCGCCTTCGATGACACGCCCGACATTCTTCGCTTCTGGGCTGCGAGCGCAGCAGCGCTGGTCGGCCTCAAGGAGGCCGCGTTCGGCCGCACCCGTCCCGGTGGTGAACCGGTCGACCGCGACTTCAGCGACGCGGCGACGCTGCTCGAGCGACTGATGGACGAGATCACCGAGGAACTCCGTGACCCATCACCGATGCGCGGGCGCGCGGTGCGCGCTGCCCAGCGGCTCCTGACCGACGAGGCGAGCGAAGCAGCAGCGCGCGAGCTGGTCAAGACCGGCGAGCAGGACACCCAGCGTGGCGCCGAGCTGGCCGTCCAGCGCGCCGCGCAAGCCTTTCTGCGCAGCATCGGCTGATCCCCGAGCACCAAGCCGCAACGAAGCGGCTCACATGATCGGCATCGGCTTATCGATCTCGGGACCAAGTCGGGGACCAACTTGGGACCAAATTCTGGCCGGATCGAAAAGCCCGGCAGGGCTGGTCCCGAGATGAGTTTCGAGCGTCAGCTCGCTGGCTTGCTCTTGGCAGCTGTGAACACCCACGCCGCGCCGGGGCCGCTGGGGAAGTCGGGCCCGCCGCCGGCTCCCTGGGGGCCGAAGGGCTCGCCACCGGGGCCATCGTCGCCGCCGATCACCGCTGTGTCGCCATTCGAGGACAGCGCTACGTTGCCGCCGAATGCGGTGCCCTCGGGTCCTCCCCACTGGCCGCCGTCTTCCGCGCTGCGCTCGCCGCGGCCGGTCAGCTTGGAGCCGTGCTGGGTTCAGGAGGAGCCCGAGCGTGTGAACACCCACGCCGCGCCCGCGTCGTGGTTGTAGCCTTCGCCGCCGATCAGCGCCATGCTGCCATCGGAGGACACAGCAACGCTGTCGCCGAACTCGCTGCCGGGCTGATGCTGCCGTCGCCGCCGCCGCTTTCGATGTTGCTCGCACCGCGAAACGTCAGCTTTCCGCCCTGCTGGATCAACGCGGCTTGCGAGCGCGCCGGTATCAGCGCGGGAGCAGCCGCCGGCCCAGCCAGCCAGCCGATCCCGATGACCACAACGGCTCCGCACACAGCCGTACACCCGACCTTGACCGATCGCATCTCCGTCATCTCAATATGCCTCCCGCTCCTCGACGCCTTCCCTGCGATCGTGCCACGCTCAACTTGGTCACGAGCGGATCATGGCGAATCAGATGGAACAGCCTCGCCCGCCCTCAGTGCAGCGTCACCGAGCGCACCTGTCCGGCGTCCACCCACTCCAGCAGCGAGCCCGACAGGCGCAGCGACGTCGGCACGATCCCGGGCCCGCTGTCCAGAACGTGCAGCCCGTAGCGGTCGTGCACGCGAACTTCGATCGTCGCGCTCGGATGTTCGGGGCCGCAGATTTCGCTGAGGAAGTTCGTCGCGATCCACGCCACCGCCCCGTCCGACTTCAGCACCAGCGAGTCCACCTGCGGGCAGATCATGGCTTCGATCGGGGGCACCAGTTCCTCGTAGTAGTGCGCGTGGCCCGTGCGCAGGTTCACCACCCCGATGTCGCTTTCCACGCTTTCGGCGCTCTGCACGAACGCGACATACGGTCCCGCGAAGCGCACCAGCCCGTATTGCCAGTGCTCGTTGTCCGACAGATAGCGAGCGTGCCCGTCGCTGTAAAGGCACGCGTAGTAGCCGTCCGCGCGTTCGTCTTCGAACAGCCGCGCCTGCCTGCTGTGGGCGATCGTGATCGTGCCCGGGCTCGGCCGGCAGGGAACCGGCGTCTGCGCGTACGCCTGTCCGGTGATCGACGCCGTCCATGCCACGGCCAGCGACGCGATCGTCAGTCCGAGGCGGCTCACCTCGTCACCGGTGCCGGCGACTCTAGTTCGGCTGCGCTCGAGCCGACGCGAGACTCGACCACCTTGAACTTCCCGCTGTGCGCCTGCTCGCGCGGCAGCTCGGCCACGACCGCGACCTCGAGCCGGGGGCTGGCCACGCCGGCAGCGAGCAGCACCGAACGCAATGTCGCGTCGACGCGCCGGCAGATCTCCTCCCCAGCGACCGCGTCCCTGAGCACGAGCAGCACGTGCAGGCCGTCGTCGTCGAGGATCATCTTGTACTGGCGCAGCCCGGGGAGCGCGCTCATCGGGCTCCTCAGCGTGAGCGGGTGCACGGCGACGGTCCGCCCGCCGGCTCCCTCCATGCGCAGAACCTCGTCGCTGCGCCCCTCCACCGACACCATCCGCGCGAAGGGCCGCCCGCACGGGCAGGGGGCGGTGGTGCGCGTGGCCATGTCCGAGAGCTCGTAGCGCAGCAGCGGCTGGGTGCGCTTGATGAAGCTGGTGACGAGCAGCTTCGCCCCCGCGACGCCCTCGGGCACAGCCTCGCCGTCCTCGTCGACGACGTCCACCAGCGCGAGGTCCTCGAACACGTGCATCCCCCCGTGGTGCTCGCAGTCGCCGGCGAAGATGCTCTCCGTAGTGCCGTACAGGTCGAACGGGTCCACCCCCCAGGCGGCCCGGATGTTGGCGGTCATCTCCTCCGTGCGGACCTCGCTCGTCGTGGTGACCACACGCGGGGCGATGCGCAGACGCCCTTCGAGCTGTTCCACGGCGAGCAGCGAGGCCAGCGACGGGTACGCGCCGAGTCGCTCGGGGCGGTGCTCGTTGAGCGCGGCGACCAGCTCGGGAAGCGGCGTGCGGGCATCGAGCCCGCGCACGGCCGCGAGGTGCAGGTCGATGCTCATACCGAAGCGCGCCATCATGTGCAGGGCGCTCGCCGCTCCGACCACCGCGATGCGCGGCCGGCGCCCCAGTCTGGGGCGGTCGCCGATCAGCTCGCCCCAGCGCAGCAGCGCGGTCAGGCACTGGCGCCACTCGTCGCGGTCGTACACGAAGATGCCCTTGCTTCCGGTCGTGCCGCCCGTGGACAGGCAGCGATATGCGCCGAGGTAGAGCTCGTCGCCGCGCAACCGCTCGAGATGGGCCTCCACCTCCGAGCGGCGCAATCGCGGATCCGTGACCCATTCGTCAAAGCGCTCCATCAGCATGTCCTTGCTCACCACCGGCAGAGCGCGAACATCCAGGTCGTCGGCCAGCTCGATGCCGGCGTACAGCTCGCGATAGAGCGGTGACGCGGCCGCCGCGTGGCGCGCGCTCGCCACCAGGCTGCGCTGCTGGAGAGCGAGCAGCTCCTCCCGCGGCGTGTCCGCCGACGTCAGTCGCCGGTAGTGGCGCACCGCCCCGGCGAGATCGCCGACGCGGCGGATCACCGAGCCCTCGCTCACCGCCGCACGCCCGCGTCCGTCGGGTCGCCGGTCATCGAGCCGGCTGGTCTCACGGCTGTTCTCACGGCTGGACTCTAGCGATCTCCCGCAGCCTCACGAGTGTAATTTCGGACGGCCGGCACGGCGAGCACCGCGAGCGTGAGAATCAGGGCGATCGCGCCTGCGCCGTACAGCGTCGTGGAGACGCCGATGCTCGCCGCCAGCGGTCCGCTGGCGGCGAGGCCGAGGGGCTGCAGCGCGAGTGCGCCGAGGTAGTCCCAGGAGCTCACGCGCGACAGCTCCGCCGCGGGCACCGCGCGTTGCATCGCCGTGAACCAGAACGCGTTGAACAGCGTGCCCGACGCCCCGTCCACGAGCGCCGTGGCGAGGATCAGCGGGAGCAGCGCGTGCGCGGCGATCAGCGCGAACAGCGCCGGGCCGGCGATCAGGAACGCGATGAACGCGGCGCGCAGCGGATGGCGCGGGCGCCAGCGCAGCCCCAGCGCCCCGCCCGCCGCCGCCCCGATGCCGAGCGCCGTGCTGATCGCCGCCCACGCGCCCGGGCCGCCGAGCGACGTGCGCGCCACCTGCGGGCCGAGCACCTGCAGGGGGCTGTACGCGAGGGCCAGGAACAGCGTGAAGTACAGGACGCTCACCCACAGCCACGTGCGCGATCGGAACGCCTGCCAACCGGCGCGCAGCTCCGACAGCGTGCTCCTCATCCGCGCCGCGTCCAGCAGCGGGGCGACCCGCATCGGGCTGAGGAACGCCGCGCTCACGACGAACGTCGCCGCGTCGATCGCCAGGCCCCAGCCCGGACCGATCGTCGCCACGATCACTCCCGCGAGCGCCGGGCCGAGGGTCAACGCGGCCGTGTTGCTCAGGCCGAGCAGCGCGTTGGCCTGCTGGAGATCCTCCTCCTCCTCGACGATCTGCGGCACGATCGCGCTGGCAGCCGGTCCGAAGAACCCCTCCGCGGCGCCGTACACGCCCTGCAGCCCGGCCAGCTGCCACACGTGCGCGTCACCGCTCAACAGCAGCGCCGCGCTCACGCCCTGCGCCACGCTGCGCACGCCGTCTGAGGCCAGCATCACCCGCTGGCGCGGCAGGCGGTCGGCCCACACCCCGCCGAGCAGCACGAACGCCACCAGCGGAGCGGTCTGCGCGGCCATCACGATGCCGAGATCGCTGACCGAGCCGGTCAGGTCGAGCACCGCGAACGCGAGCGCCACCGGCACCAGCCGATCGCCGAGCGCCGACACCGCCTGCCCGGCGAACAGCAGCCGAAACGCCCGCCCATCCCACGCTCCTCCACGCATCTCACGGCCTCCCCGGAGGCTGGCAGCCAAGCTCTAGGAGGCGGTGTGCGCGAGCTGCGGGCGCCGGTCGCTCCACGGCCGCGCCCGCTCGAGCTGCGCCGCCAGTGCGATCAGGCTGGCGTCCTGCCACGGCCCCGCGACGAGCTGCACGCCCACCGGCAGCCCCTCCTCGCTCCAGTGCAGCGGCAGGCTGACCGCCGGCAGGCCGGTGACGTTGCCGAACGCCGTGAACGACACGCTCGCCACCACGTCCAGCACCGGCTGATCGGGGGCCGCGTGCTGGGCCGCCATGATCGCGCCCGCCTGCGGGGGCAGGATCGCCGACGTCGGCGTCAGCAGCACGTCGAAGTCGCGCCCCCAGCGCACGAGCTCGCGGCGGCTGAGCAGCTCGAGCGTGCGCGCCGCCAGCACGTAGTCGTACGCGCCCAGCTCGCCGCTCGCGCGCCGCTGGTGAGCGATGTGCGGCTCCACCGCCGACCAGTCGACGCCCTCGTAGTCGGCCAGCCCGGCCTGGGTGAGGACGATGAACGGCGGCACCATCTCTTCGGAGATCGTCGGCACCTCGACCTCCTCCACCGCATGGCCGAGCTCCTCCAGCGCCGCAGCCGCCGCGCGCGCGCCCGCCGTGCACGACTCGTCCGTCGGTATGCCCAGCGGCGCCTGCGCCATCAGCCCGATCCGCAGCCGGCCGGGTGGCGCGTCGAGCTCCCGCGCGAACGGACGAGCCGGCGCCGGGGCGTTGTACCAGGCCAGCGGATCCGTGCCGGCGATCGCGTCGAGCACCGCCGCCGAGTCCGCCACCGTGCGCGCCACCACGCCCTCCACCACCGCGCCGAGCCAGCTCTGCGCCAGGCGGGGGACGCGGCCGCGGCTGGGCTTGAAGCCGACCAGCCCGCAGTAGGACGCGGGAATGCGAATCGAGCCGCCGCCGTCGTTGGCGTGGGCGATCGGGAACATCCCGCCGGCCACCGCCGCCGCCGCGCCGCCGCTCGATCCCCCGGGCGAGCGCGTCGGGTCCCACGGGTTGCGGGTGATCCCGTAGCGGCTGTTCTCCGCGACCGTCATCACCCCGAACTCCGGCGTGTTCGTGCGCCCGCACAGCACGAACCCCGCGCGCACGAACGCGTCGACGACCAGCTCGCTCTCCTCGCTCACACCCGCGGGAGCACCGCGCGAGCCGTAGCTCACCGGCCATCCGGCCACCGGCGTCAGGTCCTTGATCGGAAGCGGCACGCCCAGAAACGGCGCCCGTGCGGGCTCGTCAGAGCCATCGCCGCCCGCCAGCCGGCGATCGGCCTCCGCGGCCGCCGCCCTGGCTTCCTCGTCGTTGCGCCAGATGACCGCATTCAGCTGCGGGTCCAGCTCGTCGACCGCCGCCAGGCACGCGTCGAGCAGCTCCGCGGCGGACAGCTCCCGGCGTCGCAGCGCCGCTGCCAGCTCCAGTGCGGGGACCTGCGGCGGGTCGAGCGCTGTCATCGTGCGCCGACCCTACCACGCTCACTCCGCGTGGCTGAACTCCACGATCGCGATCGCCAGCATCACCAGGCCGAGCAGCGCGACCACCCCCGCCTCGGCCAGGCCGGGCACGTGCCAGCCCCACCACGTCACCCCCGGGTCGAGCGCGTGGCGCGCCGCCGCGCTGATGTGCAGATGGGAGAACACCGCGCGGCGCATCGGGTCCACGGCGTAGGTCAGCGGGTCGACGCGGTTGAGGAGCTCCAGCCACCGCGGCAGGCCCGCCACCGGGAACAGCGCGCCCGACAGGAAGTACATCGGCATGATCGCCATCTGCATCAGCGCCATGAACGACTGCATCTGCGTGATGCGCGCCGCGCACATCACGCCGAACGCGGTGATCGCGAACGCGAGCAGCAGCTGCAGCGCGAACACCTCAGCGAGCAGGCCGGGGGCATACGGGACGCCGACCAGGCCGGCGAGGCACAGCACGATCACGCCCTGGAAGCCAGCCACCGTCGCGCCGCCAAGGCACTTGCCGAGCACCAGCGAGCTGCGCCGCACGGGTGCCACCATCATCTCGCGCAGGAAGCCGAACTCGCGGTCCCACACGAGCGACGCCGCGGAGAACATCGCCGTGAACATCACCGCGATGCACAGCACCCCGGGATACACGAACGTGCGCAGGTTCACGCCGTGCGTGCCCGCCGACGCCAGGCGCGAGAGGCCCGTGCCGAGCACGAACAGGAACAGGAACGGCTGCATCAGCGACGTCAGGATGCGCAGCCGGTCGCGGCTGAAGCGGATCAGCTCGCGCTTCCACACGACCTTGACCGCGCGCAGCTCGCTGCGCGCGCTGCGCGCGGGCACGCGCACGCGCGCGATCTCGTGCGGCCCGTCCACCTGGGTGGACGGGCTCCCGTCCGGCGCCGACGCGCCGACCGGCAATGCGGTCGTCTCGGTTGCCATCAGCGCATCATTTTCGCACTGTTGCGCATGCGGTCGGTGCTCGTGGACTCGGCGTCGCGGATCGTCGTCCCTGTGTGGGACATGAACACGTCGTCCAGCGACGGGCGCGCCACGCTCACCGAGCGGATCGGCTGTCCGAGCTCGGCGAACAGGCGCGGGACGAACTGCTCGCCGTCGGCCACGCCGAACGTAACCGCACCCTCGGCCACCGTCGCCTCGATCCCGAAGCGCTCGAGCAGGGCCGCGATCGCCACCTGATCGTCGTCCGTCTCGATCTGCACGCGGTCCTTGCCCACTTTCGCCTTCAGCGCCTGCGGGGTGTCCAGCACGATGATGCGACCCTGATCCATGATCGCGATGCGGTCGCAGTACTCCGCCTCGTCCATGTAGTGGGTGGTCATGAAGATCGTGATGTCCTCGCGCGCCTTCAGCTCGCGGATGTAGCGCCAGATCGAGCTGCGCGTCTGCGGATCCAGACCGACGGTCGGCTCGTCCAGGAACAGCACCCGCGGCGAGTGCAGCAGGCCGCGCGCGATCTCCAGGCGACGCTTCATGCCGCCCGAGAACGTGTTGACGAGGCTCCCGCGCCGCTCCCACAGCCCGACCATCTCCATCACCTGGCGCATGCGCTCGCGCACCAGCTCGCGCGGCACCCCGTACAGCTCGGCGTGCAGGCGCAGGTTCTGCTCTGCCGTGAGGTATCCGTCGAGCGTCGTCTCCTGGAAGACCAGGCCGATGTTGCGCCTGACGTCGTCGCGTTCGCTCACCACGTCGTGGCCGGCCACCAGCGCCGAGCCGCCGCTGGGGCGCACGAGCGTGCACAGCATGTTGATCGTCGTCGACTTGCCCGCGCCGTTCGGGCCCAGGAAGCCGAACACCTCCCGCGCGGAGACCTCGAAGTCGATGCCCCGCACCGCCTCGACCTCGCCGTAGTGCTTGACCAAGCCGTCGACCGAGATGGCCGACGTGGACGCCGAGGCGGAGGAGCTGGCTGCTGTGGCTGTCGCGGTCTCGGTCACCTGTCCTCGTCTACGGTACCGGCATCCGCGCCGGTGTCCGTGTCCTCACCGGCGTCACCGGCGACGCCGGTGTCGCCGTCCGCGAGGATGCGGTACAGATCGCGGCGGGTTCCCGCGAGCACATCCGCAGCCTTGGCGATCTGGCCCTGGCTTCCGGTCCGCATCACCTGCAGGAACGCCGACGCGACCTCGCGCATGAGCTTGCCCATGAGCTGGTAGGACTCGCGGGGGCCACCGCCGGTCTGCTCCCACGGGGCCGGCCTGTCTGCTCCGCGCTCGGCCAGCAGCGCACGCCCCTCGTCGGTGATCGCGAACTGCTTGCGCCCGTCGCGCTCCTCCGTGCGGATCAGACCCTCGTCTTCCAGCTGCTGCAGCGCCGGGTAGACCGAGCCCGGGCTCGGGCTCCACATGCCGCCGCTTCGCTCCTGCACCTCCTGCATGATCTGGTAGCCGTTGCGCGGCTCCTCCGCCAGCAGCAGCAGCGCCGCCGTGCGGATGTCACCGCGACGGGCCCTGCGGCCACGGCCGCGCGGGCCGCCGCCACCACCCGGCGAGAACCCGAACGGGCCGCCGCCGAACGGGCCGCCGCCGAACTCGCCCCGTGCGCCGTATCGCTCGCCACGGCCACCGCGGCCGCGCTCGTGCTCGCCGCCATGCCGGGCCGACCTGCAGCCGGGCTTTGCGCCTGTTGAATAAATCGCATTTCCAAACATGTCTATTTCCTATCGTGAGCTATCAAAGTAGTTACACGATATATCGTAACAGCGTGGGTGTCAAGTCCAAGCCGCGGCGCGACAAGACCTGGCGTGGCGCGACGAAACCAGCGGTGGCGCGGCAAGGCCAGCGGTAGCGCGACAAGACCAGCCGTGGCGCACACATCTCCGTCACCAAAACAAAGTTCTGTATAACGATCGCTATACAGACTTCGAAATCGCGATACCGCGCGCGAACGACAGCCTGACGTGCGGCCTGCCGTGCGCAGGTTCCCTACGCGACGTACCGCTGGGCGGCGCGAGCACGGGCCTTGGCGGCCTCGACCTCGCGGTCCTTGGGCGGCGCGTTGGTGACGAGCTCGTCGAGCAGGCGCGCGGAGATCTCCGTCACAGCGTCCACCGCGCGCTCGAACGCCTCGGTGTTGGCCTGGGAAGGCTTGGTGAAGCCGCTGATCTTGCGCACGTACTGCAGCGCCGAGGCTCGTATCTCATCGTCGCTGGCGGGCGGCTCGAAGTTGTGGAGGGTGCGGATGTTTCGACACATCCCGCGATCGTACACCCGCGATCTGGATCTTTCTCAAATCCTGACGACCAGGCCGCATGCGGCCTGGTCCGGGGCCGCACATGTGCGGCCCCGCGGCGGGCGCATGCGCCCGCCGACAGCCGGCGCATGCGCCGGCTGCACAGCATCGAGAGCGGGGCCGAGGGCGCCCAGGGGCGCCGCCACCCCAGCCAGCGCCGCTGCGCTGCTCAGTGGCGGAAGTGGCGCACGCCTGTGGCTACCATTGCGGCGCCCGCGGCGTCCACGGCGGCCACGACCTCCTCGTCTCGCACTGAGCCTCCGGGCTGGATGACCGCGCTGACGCCGGCTTCCAGCGCCAGCTGCGGGCCGTCGGCGAACGGGAAGAAGGCGTCCGAGGCTAGGACGGCTCCGGCCAGGAGGTCGGGTTGGAAGGCTTGGGCCTTCTCGACGGCTATGCGCACGGCGTCCACCCGGCTCATCTGGCCGGCGCCGATGCCGATGGTGGCGCAGGCGGAGGCGCCGTCGCCGGCGGCGATGACGATCGCGTTGGAGCGCACGTGGCGGCAGACGGTCCAGGCGAACAGCATCGCCTGCCACTCCGCCTCGCTTGGCTGCCTCGCGCTCGTCACGCGCATCTGCTCTCGCGTCTCGGCGACGGCGTCGTGGGTCTGCACCAGCTGGCCGCCGATCACCGGCTTGGCTTCGGGCTCGCGCGGTGGCGGTGGCCAGTCGTGCAGCTCCAGCAGGCGCACGTTCTTCTTCACCTGCAGCGCCTCCAGGGCGGCGGCGTCGTAGCCGGGGGCGAGCAGCACCTCGATGAACTGCCTGCCGAGCTCCTCGGCGAAGGCGCCGTCGATGGGCCGGTTGACGGCTATCACGCCGCCGTATGCGCTCTGCGGATCGCACGCGAAGGCGCGTTCGTAGGCCTCCCGGGCGCTCGCGGCGACGGCGCAGCCGCACGGGTTGTTGTGCTTGACGATCGCGCACGCCGGCGAGTCGCCTGCCTGCCCCCCGGCACGGGGGGTGCCCGAACGGGTGAACTCCTCCACCAGCTCGCGCGCGGAGCTGAGGTCGAGCAGGTTGTTGAACGACAGCTCCTTGCCGTGCAGCTGCTCCACTCCGGCGAGCAGGTGCGTGGGCGAGCCCACGCGCGCGTAGAACGCGGCCTGCTGGTGGGGGTTCTCGCCGTAGCGCAGGTCGCTGACCTTCTCGTAGGACTCGCGCCGGCTCGCGGGAAAGCCGTCGCCCGTGTGCGAGGCGAACCACGTCGAGATCGCCGCGTCGTAGCGGGCGGTGCACGCGAACGCCTTGGCGGCGAGCTCCTTGCGCGTCCGCAGCGACAGCCTGCCGGCGGACTCGCGCAGCTCGGCCAGCACGCCCTCGTAGTCGCCCGGGTCCACCACGACCGCCGCGAACGCGCTGTTCTTGGCGGCCGCGCGGATCATGGTCGGGCCGCCGATGTCGATGTTCTCGATCACCTCCTGCTCGGAGGCGTCGCCGCGCGCGACCGTCTGCTCGAACGGGTACAGGTTGACGCACACGAGGTCCACCTGCTCGATCTCCTGCTCGGCGGCCGCGCGCAGGTGCTCGTCCTCGTCGCGCCGCGCCAGCAGGCCCGCGTACAGCCGCGGGTGCAGCGTCTTGACGCGCCCGTCCATGATCTCCGGAAAGCCCGTGAAGTCCTCGATCGCGCGCACCGCTATCCCCGCGCCCGCCAGCTCGCGCGAGGTGCCGCCGGTGGAGACGATCTCCACGCCCAGCTCCGCCAGGCCGTGGGCGAGCTCGACGATCCCGTGCTTGTCGGACACCGACAGCAGCGCCCTGCGCACGCGCACCTCGCCCGGCGCCGCGCGCGCCACCCCGGACGCTTGGTCGGTCATGACGTCGCCTTCGGGAGCCATTGCCGGGAGCCTATCCCTCACCCGCCCGGATCGCCTCGCCAGGACGGATCGCCCCCTGGTCCACGAGCGTCCTGCGCGGGTTCTCGGGGTCGGCGCGCAGCGCGCCGCGTGCGAACAGCGCCACGGCGCGCGGCAGCAGCTCGTGCTCGAGCGGGCGCAGCGCCGCAAGCACGTCGCCCGGCTCGCGCGCGTCCGGCAGCTCGACCGCGCGCTGCAGGATCACCGGCCCGGAGTCGACGCCGGCGTCGACGAAGTGAACGGTCACGCCGAAGACCTGCACGCCGTACGCCAGCGCCTGCTCGATCGCCCCCAGCCCGGGGAACGCGGGCAGCAGCGACGGGTGCACGTTGACGACCGCGCCCGGGAAGCGCGAGAGGAATCGCTCGCCGAGCAGCTCCATGTAGCCCGCCAGCACGACCAGGCGCGCGCCGCGCTCGGCCAGCCAGCCCGCCAGGGCTTCGTCGCGCGCGCCGCGATCGGCGTAGGCGGCGCGAGCGAACACCGCCGTGGGGACCCCGCTCGCCTCGGCGCGCTCCAGCGCGGGCGCGGCGGCGACGCTCGAGGCCACCGCCACCACCTCGGCCTCGCGGCCGTGCACCGTGTCCAGCAGCGCCTGCAGGTTGGTGCCCGTTCCGGACACCAGCACGGCAATGGGAAGTCGCTCGCTCACGCGCGGCGCACGATAGCTGTGACCAACCTCACACAGCAAGCCCGCGCGCTGGCCTTCAATGGAGGGCAGGGGGAGAGGGCCTCGTACCGCGATCACAGGGGGCAGGCCCATGCTTTCCATCATCGTCACCTTCGTCATCGTCGCAACGCTCGGCTACGCGCTCCGCGCGGGGCGCGCGGGCGATCTGATCCTCCGCCGTCCGTACAACAACCGCTACAACGACGCGTCAGGGGCGCGCGAGGATCACCTCGACTAGCGACTCCTCCTCCAGCGAGTACTTGCCCGCCGCGCCGTCGCTGCCGGCGAGCGGGTACTCGCCGGTGAAGCACGCGTCGCAGTGCGATTGACGCCCACCCGCCCCGGCGCGGATCGCCTCGTAGACGCCCTCGAGCGAGAGGTAGTGCAGCGAGTCGCAGCCGAGCTCGGCGGCGACCTGCTCGGTGGTGCGCCCGTGGGCGATCATCTCCTCGCGCGTGGACATGTCGATGCCGTAGTGGCAGGGGTGCTTGATCGGCGGCGCGGAGATGCGCATGTGGATCTCGGCGGCTCCGGCGTCGCGCAGCATCTGCACTATCTGGCGCGTGGTGTTGCCGCGCACGATCGAGTCGTCGACGACCACCAGCCGCTTGCCCGAGATCACCTCCGGCAGCGGGTTGAACTTGAGCCGCAGCCCGTGCTTGCGCAGCTCCTGTCCTGGCTGGATGAACGTGCGCGCGACGTAGCGATTCTTGACGAAGCCGTCGTCCTGGGGCAGGCCGGCGGCGCGCGCGAGGCCGCGGGCGGCCGGATTGCCGGAGTCGGGGACCGCGATCACCAGGTCGGCGTCCACGGGCGCCTCCCGCCACAGGATCTCGCCCATGCGCCCGCGCGCCACCTGCAGCACCTGGTCGTTCATGCGCGAGTCCGGACGGGCGAAGTAGATGTACTCGAACACGCACAGCGCGCGCCTGCCGTTCGCCACGACCATGCGACTCTGCAGCCCGTCGGCGCCGAGCGTCACCAGCTCGCCGGGCTCGACGTCGCGCAGGAATTTGGCGCCGATGATGTCGAACGCGCAGGACTCGCTGGCGACGCAGTAGCGATTCCCGCCGGAGCCATCGGCCGTGCCGGCCACGCCGTCGACATGCTCTGGACCGGATTCGAGCACGCCGATGGACAGCGGGCGCAGCCCGTGCGGGTCGCGGAAGGCGACGACGCGGTCCTTGGTCATGGCGACGATCGAGAACGCCCCGCGCAGGCGCGGCAGCACGTCGGCGATCGCGTCCTCCACCTGCTCGGCGGGGTGCGTGGCGATCATCGCGGCGATGATCTCCGAGTCGGAGGTGGAGCTGAACGTGACGCCGCGCTCGAGCAGCTCCTCGTGCAGCTCCAGCGCGTTGATCAGGTTGCCGTTGTGGGCGAGCGCGACCTCACGGCGCGAGCCGTTGGTGCCCTCGGAGCGCTGCACCGGCTGGGAGTTCTCCCAGGCGTTGGACCCGGTGGTCGAGTAGCGCACGTGCCCGATCGCCAGCTCGCCGGCGAGCGTGCGCAGGTCGTTCTCGGTGAACACCTGGTTGACCAGGCCGAGCTCGCGGCGCGTGATGATGTGCCCGCCGCGGTCGGCCGCGGCGATGCCCGCGGACTCCTGCCCGCGATGCTGGAGCGCGTACAGCGCGAAGTACGACAGCCGGGACACCTCGTGACCGGGCGCGTACATTCCGAACACTCCGCACTCGTCGCGCGGTCCCTCACGCATCGTGAACACAAGCTAGCAGGGTGGCTCACGAGGCTTGCGCCGCGGACGCGCCTGCTCCGGGGGCGGGGGCGGGCGGCGAGATCCCTCCGCGCGCGGTCCGCGCCATCGTGCGGTCCACCGCCCGCATTCCCGGCAGCAGCAGCCCGCCGAGCGTCGCGACGGCGCCCGCCACGCCGGCGCTGATCAGCGTGGCACGAACGCCGAACGCGGCGCTGAGCGGGGCGGTCAGGGCGAAGGACACGGGCAGCAGCCCGATCGAGATCAGCCAGTCGAGGCTCGAGACGCGCCCGAGCATCTCGCCGGGCACGTGGCGCTGCTTCATGGTCGCCCACACGATCGTGCCGGCGGTCTCCAGCAGGTTGAAGGCGACACTGGCGAGCATCAGCTCCCACATGGCGCTCGCGAGACCGTAGCCGGCGACCGCGAGCGTGCCGAGCGTCCAGACGACGTAGATGAAGGTGATGCTGCGCGAAGGGAGCCCGCTGCGCATCATCACCAGGCCGGCGGCCACCGAGCCCATCCCGCCGGCGCCGAGCACGAGGCCGAGCTGCTCGCCGCTGCCGCGCAGCTCGTGCTTGACCATGAACGGCAGCAGCACCTCGGCGGGGCCCATGAACAGCAGGTAGGCGACGCCGGCGCTGGCGAACGTGCCCCACAGCCAGACGTGGCGGCGCACGTAGGACCAGCCCTCGCGCGCCTGGCCACGGGTGGCACGCGCGAGCTGCCTGCCCGCGCCCAGCGGTGACACGGACGCGCGCGCGGACATCGACCACAGACACGCCGCGGAGACCACGAACGTCGCGCCGTCGGCGATGAAGGCGGCGCCCGAGCCGAGCACGCCGACGAGCACTCCGCCGACGGCGGGCCCGGCCAGACGCAGCGCGAGGGGGCGAAAGACCTGCTCCAGGGCGTTGGCTTCGGCCAGCCGCGAGCGCGGCACGAGCTGGGGCAGGATCGCGTCGCTGGCCGGGTCGAAGAAGGCCTGGGCGGCGCCGTAGAAGGCGACGATCACCATCATCTGCCACAGCCGCAGCGTCCCGGCCGCGGCCATCGTCCCGAGCAGCGTGAGCAGCGCCGCGCGCACGAGATCCGCGCACAGCATCACCTGACGGCGGCCGTAGCGGTCGCTGACGACGCCTCCGAACAGCAGCAGCGCGATCAGCGGCACGGTCATCGCGATCCCGAGCAGCGACAGCGCGGTGGGCGCGTTCGAGAGCGTGTACGCCTCCCACGCCATCGCCACGAGGAACGCTCCGTCTCCGAGCAGCGACACGCAGCGGCCGGCGAACAGCAGCCGGAAGTCGCGGTTGGACAGGACGCCGCTACGCGCCATCGGGCGGGGCCGGCACCGGCGCGGCCGGTGGGGCCGGCACCCGCGCGATCGGCTCTGCGGACTGCGCCCCGTCGCGCTCCGGCCTCCCTGACAGGTAGTCGATCAGGTGGGCCGACTCCATCGGGTGCGCGAAGTGGAAGCCCTGACCGAGCTCGCAGCCGAGATCGCGCAGGCGGTCGAGCTGCTCGTCGAATTCGATGCCCTCGGCGACGACGTCCAGGGCGAGCGAGCTGCCGAGCGCGACGACGGCGCTTGACAGGTCGGCGGCCTCGCGCGTGGACTCGGGCCCGAGGAAGGAGCGGTCCATCTTGATGACGTCGACGGGGAAGCGGCTGAGGTAGCTGAGTGACGAGTAGCCGGTGCCGAAGTCGTCCATGGCGATGCGCACGCCCAGCGAGCGCAGTTCCTGGAGCTTCACGACCGCGACCTCCGGGTCCTCGATCAACATCGACTCGGTGATCTCGAGCATCAGCAGGCTCGGGTCCAGACCGGAGTCGTGGAGCGCGTCCCGGACGTCGGAGATCACGTCGCTGTGCTGCAACTGCCTGACGGAGAGGTTGACGCACATGTACAGCGGAGGTTCGTCGGTCCACAGCGCTTGCACGGCGACCGCCTGCTGGCATGCCTCGCGCAGGACCCAGCGGCCGATCGGGACGATCAGCCCGGTCTCCTCGGCAAACGGGATGAAGTCCCCGGGAAGGACGAGCCCGCGCTCGGGGTGGTGCCAGCGCAGCAGCGCCTCCATCCCGGCGACGTGGCCGTCGGCCAGGCGGATGATCGGCTGGTAGTGCAGCTCGAACTGGCCGCTTTCGAGCGCCCGCTGGAGGTCGGCGCGCAGCTCCAGGCGGGCGAGCACGCCGGCGTGCATCTCCGGCTCGAACAGCCGGAAGCCGCCCTTGCCGTCGCGCTTGGCGATGTACATGGCGGCGTCGGCGTCGCGGATCAGCTCGTCGGCGCCGACGGTCGAGGATCCCTCGAGGATCGAGATGCCGATGGAGCCGCGCACCACCAGCTCCTTGCCGGCGACCATCAGCGGCTGGCGCAGGTCCTCGAGCACCCGCTCGGCGACCTCGGTGGCGGTGTCGGTGCTGTCGAGATCCTCCAGCAGCACGACGAACTCGTCGCCGCCGAAGCGCGCTGCGGTGTCGCTGGAGCGGATGCTGTTGGACAGGCGCATGGCCACGTCGATCAGCGCCGCGTCGCCGGCGCCATGGCCGAGGCTGTCGTTGATGGTCTTGAAGTCGTCGATGTCGAGGAACATGACCCCGAGCTGGCGCTCCTCCCGCCGCGCGCGGCCGATCGCGTGGCGCACGCGCTCCACGAACAGCGCCCGGTTGGCCAGGTTGGTGACGGGGTCGTGGAAGGCCTGGTGGGCGAGCTGCTCCTCGAAGACCTTGCGCTCGCTGATGTCGCGGGCGTTGAGGACGATGCCGCGCACGTGCTCGTCGTCGAGCAGGTTGGTGTGCAGGATCTCGAACTGGCGCATGTCGCCGTCGCGGTGGCGCAGCGTGCACTCGATGACCTGCCCGTCGCGGCGCGCGTAGGGCGATCCGTCGGCGAGCAGGCGCAGCAGGCGGCCGGCGTCCTCGGCGGCCACGAGGCGGTCGAAGCGGGTGCCGAGCAGCTCGTCGGGCGAGTAGCCGAGGATGTGCTCGGAGGAGGGGCTCTGATAGGTGATCGTGGCGTCGGCGCCGACGACGGTGATCAGGTCGCTGGAGTTCTGCACGAGCGAGGCGAAGCGGGCCTCGCTGCGCTGCGCGTGGACCTCCTCGGTCAGCCGCACGCCCTCGAGCGCGAGCGCGAGCTGGGTGGCCAGCGCCTCCAGGGCGCCGCGCGCCTGCCGCGAGGCTTCCTTGGGGCACGCGAGCACCAGCAGCCCGAGGACCCCGCCGCGCACGGGCAGCGGCAACACGAGCCCGCTGGAGAACTCCCGCGGCAGCTCCATGGCGCCCAGCAGCGCGGGCTCGAGGGTGACGCCCTGCCGGGAGCTCTCGCCGGTGAGCGCGAGCGCAAGCAGTTTCGAGCCGACCGGCTCGGGAAGCGCGCGCGCGGGCCAGCGCAGGTCGTCGTTGCGCGCGACCGCCTCGAGCGTGCCGTCCTCGAGCAGGCACAGCACTCCCACCCCGGGACCCTCCAGCAACGGAACGATCACCTCGAGCGCGGACTGCTGCATCTCCTCGCGCGTCGCGCACGCCACGAGCGCGGCGCCGAAGCGGCCGAGCAGCCGCTCGCGCGCGGCGGAGCGCTCCTGCTGGCGCACGAGGTCGACCATGCGCATCACGACCAGGCCGAACAGCACGACAGACGCGGAGACGGTGACCATCAGGTCGAGGTCGCCGCGGCGCAGCTCCCTGATGAAGATGCACACGGGCGCGATCAGCGACGCGCCGGTGAGCAGGCTCAGGCGCAGCGGCGTCAGCTTGGCCTCGCGATCCTTGGCCTCGCGATCGGCGACCGGCTCGTCCATGGCGGCCATCGAGGGGTGCAGCGCGGCGGCACCCCACAGCAGCTGATAGGAGAACCAGCCGAGGTCGAGCAGCAGCTGGTGGTGGAAGGTGCCGTTGAGCGTCATGACGCCGTAGACGAAGTCGGTCGCCAGCAGCGAGACGATGCTGGCGCCCATCAGGTAGAAGGCCGGCTGACGCCGGCCGCCGTCGAGCACGAGGCGGATCGCGGCGGCGAGCAGGATGATGTCCCCCATCGGGTAGGCGACGGACACGAGCTTGGGCAGCAGGCCCATCGAGCTTTCGTGGATGTAGGGCGCGATCTGCAGGATCCACGACAGCACCGACAGCCCGAGCGTCAGGATCGCGGCGTCGATCAGGGTGTTGCGGTTGCGCTGCGGGTTGCGCCGGCGCACGAGCAGCAGCAGCCCGAGCATCTGCGCGGGATACACGGTCAGGTAGATCGCGTCGCCGATCGAGGGGAACGGGACTTCGGCGTGAAGGATGTACGCGCGGTAGCTGTAGGTGTAGAAGTCGCCCATCCAGTACAGGAGGAACCCGAACGCGAACAGCCACCAGGGCAGCGCGTAGCCGGGCTTGTTGCGGCGGATCCCCACGACCACGGCGATCCAGCTCGTCATGCCGAGCGTGTTGAACAGCGCCTCGTTGCCTTTCAACGGGGTGTTCAGCAGATACAGGCACATGCCGACCGCGCCGAAGGCGAGGTAGGCCATCCACAGCGGCGGGCGCCGGAGCGCGCGGGCGCCCATCACACCGTCTCCGCCGTCGGCGACGGCATCGGCGCGGCGGATGCGGATTGGAGCTCGCCCAGCTCGGCGAGCTCGGTGAGGGCGCTGATGAGGACGTCGACCTCGGCGTCGGTGTTGGCGGCGGTGAGCTGCACCCGGAAGCCGACCTCGGCCTTGGGAACGAGCGGGTAGGCGGCGAGCGTGACGTACACGCCGCGCGCGAACAGCAGCCGCCCCACCTCGTCGATGCGCTCGTGGTGGCGCAGCGGAACCTCGATGATGGGCGTCTGCGAATGGTTGGGGGTGTGAACGTCGAGCTCCGCCAGCGCGTCCAGGACACGGACGCTGTGCCGGTGCAGGACGCCGCGCAGCTGCTCGCCCCGGCGCTCGTTCACGTCGAAGCCGGCGAGCACGGTGGCCAGCGAGGCGATCGGCGAGGGCCCCGAGTACAGGTAGGGCGGCGCGGCCACCTTCAGCAGGTTCTTGACCTCGGTCGGGCAGGCGATGAACGCGAGCAGCGAGGAGTAGGCCTTCGAGAACCCGCCGACGAGGATGACGTCGTCGTAGCTCTCGCCGAAGTGGCGCACGATGGAGTTGCCCCGCAGGCCGTACGGACACGGCTCGGCGGGCGAGCGCTCGCCGATGACGCCGAAGCCGTGGGCGTCGTCGACGTACAGCAGGGCGCCGTGGCGGCGGGCGACCTCGGCGAACGCCCGCAGGTCGGGGGCGTTGCCGGTCATGCTGTTGACCCCGTCCATGCACACCAGCCGGGCGCTGTCGCGCTCGGCGGCGAGCAGCTCGTCCAGGTGGTCGGGGTCCTCGAAGCGGAAGCGTCGGACGGCGGCGCCGCGCGAGCGCGCGACCTGACAGCCGTCGTAGATGGTCTTGTGTGCGCGCGCGTCCAGGAAGATCGTCCCGGAGGCGGCCAGCACGGGAATGACGGAGTTGTGGATGTGCGTGATCGTTGGCAGCACGAGCGAGTCCTCGCAGCCGAGCAGCTCGGTCAACCGCGCCTCGATCCGCTCGTACAGCACCGGGCTGCCGAGCAGCCGCGACCAGCTGGGATGCGTGCCCCATTCCTCCAGGAACGCGGGTATCGCGGCGATGATCTCGGGGTCGAGGTCGAAGCCGAGGTAGTTGCAGGAGGCGAAGTCGGCCAGCCACTGCTCGCCGACGCGGATCATGCGGCCGTCGATCTCCTCGATGACGGCGTCCATCATCGGATGCGCGGCGCGCAGAGCCTCGATGTCGCTGAGCGTTTCAAGCCAGTGATCGATCCACCGCCCGCCGGAGCGCGACGGCCCGGGAGCGGGCGAGGACGTGCGCGGGGGGGCGGGCACCCGTGAGGAGGTGGAGACCGGCGGAGACGACATGTCCGAACGAGCATCGGATCAGACCGGCAAACCCTTGACTGCTGCTGGCTCAGCTCAGCACTTCACATGGCCCGCGCAGGACTCGTTGCACGGCCACCAGTGAATACCAAGGTGTTACAGAACTTTTTTCGGGAGAGCTCTCCCCCCGGAGCTGCTCTCCGGAGAGCCTCCCTCAGGAGAGCGCTTCCCTCCAAAGAGCTTCTCTCAGGGGAACAGCTCGACGAGCCCGGCGTGGGCGTCGGCGAGCTCGCTGAGCGTGAGCGTGAGCATCGTTCCGGCGGTCGCACCCGCCTCGACGATGCTGAGCACGTCGTCGCCGACCCTGCCGATGGTGCGCACCTGAACGGGCTCGCCCGGCCCACCGCGCTCACCCAGCCCGCCACGCTCGCCAAGCGTGCGCAGGGCATCGGCCTCGCCGCTGACGACGAAGGCGCCGGAGCCCTCGCCGAACAGGGTGGCGGTGAGCGTGGTCGCCTCCCACAGCTCCTCCCCCAGCTCGACCTCGGCGCCCATGTGGCCGGCGAGGCAGCACTCGGCGAGCGCGACGGCGAGCCCTCCCTCGGCGACGTCGTGGGCGCTCGCGAGCAGGCCCGCGCGCATTGCGTCGCGCACGATGCGGTGGGCGGCGACGACGGCCTGGATGTCGATCGCGGGGAGCCCGTCGGGGAGCGGCTGGCCGAGCAGCTTGGCGAGCTCGCTGGCGGCGAGCGAGGCGCGCAGCGGCCCGACGAGCGCGATGTGATGGCCGGCGCGCTGGAAGCCGAGCCGTCCGGCGCGGCGCGCGTCGGGCAGGCGGCCGACCATGCCGATGACGGGCGTGGGGTAGATCGGGCCGGTGGCGCCCTCGTTGTAGAGGGACACGTTACCGCCGACGATGGGGGCGCGCAGGGCGCGGCAGGCGTCGCCGAGGCCGCGCACGGACTCGGTCAGCTGCCAGGCGATGTGGGCCTTCTCGGGGTTGCCGAAGTTGAGGTTGTTGGTGGTGCCGAGCGGCTCGGCGCCGACGCAGGCGAGGTTGGCGGCGCACTCGAGAACGGCGGCGACGGTGCCGGTGTAGGGGTCGGCGGCGACGCGGCGGCCGTTGCCGTCGATGCTGACGGCGAGGGCGCCGCCGTCGGGGAGCGCGAGCACGGCGGCGTCGGCCTGCTCGGGGCGGCGCACGGTGCGCGACTGCACGATCGAGTCGTACTGCTCGAACAGCGGCCGGCGCGAGGACAGGTTGGGAGAGGAGAGGAGGGCGAGGAGGATCTCCCGGGGCGCTGCGTCGAGCGTCAGCCCGGCGGTGGCGGCCGGCGGCGCGTAGATCGGCTGCGCGGGCTTGCGCGGCTGCAGGTCATACAGCGGGCAGTCGTCCACGAGCGCGGCGACGGGCATGTCGCCGACGAGCCGCCCGCTGTCGAGGATGCGCATCCGCCGCGTGTCGTTGACGGCGCCGATGGCGGCGCCGCCCACCTCCCACTTCTGGCAGAGGGCAATGACGGCGTCCAGGTTGGCGGGCTCGACGACGCACAGCATCCGCTCCTGGGACTCGCTGACCATCACCTCGAACGGCTCCATGTCGGGCTCGCGCAGCGGCACGTCGGCGACGTCGAGATCGATCCCTACGCCGCCCTTGGAGGCCATCTCGGCGGCGGAGGAGGTCAGGCCGGCGGCGCCGAGATCCTGCAACGAGACGATCAGCCCCCGCTCCAGCAGCTCGAGCGAGCACTCCAGCAGCTTCTCCTCCTCGAACGGGTCGCCGACCTGGACGGTGGGGCGCTTGGCATCGAGGTCGCCGCCGCCGTCCCCGTCGTGTCCGTCGCGGTCGTCGCCGGCGGGGCCGAGCTCGGCGGAGGCCAGCACGGACGCCCCGCCGATGCCGTCGCGACCGGTGGACGCGCCGAACAGGACCAGGACGTTGCCCCGGCCGGCGGCGGCGCTGCGCACGAGCCGCTCGCGCGGCGCCAGGCCGAGGGCCATGGCGTTGACGAGGCAGTTGTGCTCGTAGGGCGCCTCGAAGTAGACCTCGCCGCCGACGGTGGGCACGCCGATCGAGTTGCCGTAGTGGCCGATCCCGGAGACGGCGCCGTCGAGCAGGTAGCGCGCCCGCGTTCCTGGTGCGTCGCGGTCGCCGGCGTCGCCGGTTGCGCCCCGGTCGCCGCCGGGTGCGCCCCGGTCGCCGCCGGCGTCGCCGGTTGCGCCCCGGTCGCGGCCGAGTGCGCGGCCGGGCTCCCCGAAGCGCAGCGAGTCGAGCACGGCGATGGGACGCGCGCCGATGGCGAAGATGTCGCGCAGGATGCCGCCGACGCCGGTGGCGGCTCCCTGGAAGGGCTCGACGGCGCTGGGGTGGTTGTGCGACTCGACCTTGAACGCGCACACCAGCCCACCGCCGACGTCGACGGCGCCGGCGTTCTCGCCCGGGCCCATGACCACGTGCTCGCCGTCGGTGGGCAGCGTGCGCAGGAGCTTCTTGGAGTGCTTGTAGGCGCAGTGCTCACTCCACAGCAGCGAGTACATGGCCAGCTCCACCTGGTTGGGCGCGCGACCCTGCTTGGCGCACACGAGCTCGTACTCCTCGCGTGTGAGCCCCAGCGCGAGCGCATCCTCGACGGCGGGCAGGCTCGTGCGCTCAGACACGGCGCTGGCTTGTGCCGTGAGCGCGATCGGGTGTGCCGTGAGCGCGATCGAACGAGCCGTGCGTGCGACGGGATGTGCCGTGCGTGTGACCGCGCGTGCCGTGCGTGTGACGCGGCGGGGGTTGTATGTCTCGTCGAGAGTTCTGTATAACCATCGTTATACAGAACTCTGAAGCGTTAACCACCGAGCCCCAGGTCACACTCACGACACACCCTCGACGGCCAGCCGCATCGACTCGAAGATCTTGAGCCCATCGGCCGAGCCGCCGATCAGCTCGTCGACGGCGTGCTCGGGGTGGGGCATCAGGCCGAACACGTTGCCGGCCCCGTTGCGCACGCCGGCGATGTCGTGCAGCGAGCCGTTGAAGTTGTGGCCGGGCGCGTAGCGCAGGACGACCTGGCCGGCGTCGTCCATCGCCGCGAGTGTGTCCGCGTCTGCGTAGTAGCGCCCCCAGGCGTGCTTGGCGGGGATGCTCAGACGGTTCGATGTCCGCGCACCCCCATTTGATCCGCACGCGCATGTGAACGGGGTGTCGGTCCGCACGACGTCGAGCTCGAGCTGCCTGAAGGTGAAGCGCAGGTTGGCGTTGGGAAGCAGCGCCCCGGGCAGCAGGCGCGCCTCGCACAGCACCTGGAAGCCGTTGCAGATCCCCAGCACCAGCCCACCGTCGCGCGCGAACGCGATCACGGACTCCATCGCCGGCGAGAAGCGCGCGATCGCGCCCGCGCGCAGGTAGTCGCCGTATGAGAAGCCGCCGGGAACGACGATCGCGTCGGAGCCACGAAGGTCGCGCTGCGCGTGCCAGATCAACTGCGCGTCGCCCACCCGCCGCGCCGCTTGCAGCGCGTCGACCTCGTCGCAGGAGCCGGGGAACTGAAGGACGCCGAACTTCACGTCGCGTCAGCCGCTGCCGTCGAGGAGCTGGACCTCATAGTCCTCGACCAGCGGGTTCGCGAGCAGCTTCTCGCACATTGGCTGAAGCTGGTCCGGCTCCTCGACGTCGAGCTCGATCAGGCGGCCGACATGGACGCCTGAGACGCCCGCGAACCCGAGCGCCGGCAGCGCGCGCTCGACGGCCACGCCCTGGGGGTCGAGGATGCCCGCCTTCGGTCGGATCAGGACGCGTGCTCTCACGCGCCTGTCCGCTCCAGCCAAGCGTCGAACGGCTCGCCGGTGATGCGCTCGTACGCCTCGACGTAGCGTGCGCGCGTGCCCGCGACGACGTCCTCCGGGATGGCCGGCGCGGGTGGCTTCTTGTCCCAGCCGCTGCCGGCAGCCCAGTCGCGCACGTACTGCTTGTCGAAGCTCGGCTGCCCGCGGCCGACCTCGTAGCCGTCGGCCGGCCAGTAGCGGGAGGAGTCCGGCGTCAGGACCTCGTCGCCCAGGACCAACGTCCCTCCGCCTCCGGCGCGTCCGCTGTCGTCGATGCCGAACTCGAACTTGGTGTCGGCGAGGATCACCCCGTTCGCGCGGGCGTGCTCGGCTGCGAAGGAGTACAGCTCGATCGAGGCGTCGCGGACGCGCTCCATCAGCCCGCGATCGCCCACCAGGGCGACCGCTCCCTCGAAGTCGATCGCCTCGTCGTGGCCCTCGTCCGCCTTGGTGCTCGGCGTGAAGATCGGCTCGGGCAGGCGCTCGGACTCGCGCAGGCCGCGCGGCAGCGCGATCCCCGACACCGAGCCGCTGGCCTGGTAGTCCTTCCACCCGGAGCCGGTGATGTAGCCGCGCACGACGCACTCGACCGGGAGCATCTTCAGCCTGCGCACGACCAGCGCGCGCCCGCGCGCCTCCTCGGGCACCCCGTCGGTCGCCGAGATCAGGTGGTTGGCGACGATCCCGGCGGTCCTGGCGAACCAGAACACCGACAGCCCGGTCAGGACCTTGCCCTTGTCCGGGATGGGCGTCGGGTGGACGGCGTCGTAGGTGGAGATGCGGTCGCTGGCGACCATCAGCAGGGCCGGCGGAGCATCCGGGACGCCGTCGCTGGCGCCCAGGTCGTACATCTCGCGCACCTTCCCGCTGGCGATGAGGGGCAGGTCAGCGAGCGTGGCGGTCACGTGGCGCGATGCTACCAGCGAGTGGACTCAGGCGATCCGATCGAGCCGCGCGAGGATCTCGTCGGCGTGGCGGAGGTAGTGCGAGTAGTCGAAGATCGCGTCGAGGTCCAGCTCGCGCGCCCGCTCATCGGCGAGGAGCAGCTCGCGCAGCGGGACGCCGTCGTCCCACGCGCGCTGGGCCAGCTCCTGGACGACGCGATAGGCCTCGTCGCGGGAGGAGCCGGCCTCGACGAGCGCCAGCAGCACCCGCTGGGAGAACAGGGCGCCGTGGGTCAGCTCGAGGTTGGCGCGCATCCGCTCGACGTCGACGGTCATGTTCCGCACGAGCGCGATCGTGCGGTGCTGGAGATAGTCGAGCAGGATCGTGGAGTCGGGCAGGATCACGCGCTCGACGGAGGAGTGGGAGATGTCGCGCTCGTGCCACAACACCACGTTCTCCAGGGCCGCCTGCGCGTTGCCGCGCAGGACGCGCGCGAGGCCGGCGATCTGCTCGCTCTTGATGGGGTTGCGCTTGTGCGGCATCGACGAGGAGCCCTTCTGGCCGGCGCGAAACGGCTCCTGGACCTCCCTCACCTCCGTGCGCTGGAGGTGGCGGATCTCGGTGGCGAAGCGCTCGAGGCCGGCGCCCGCGAGGGCGATCGCGCCCAGCAGCTCGGCGTGGCGGTCGCGGGGCACTACCTGCGTGGAGACGTCCTCGCGCTCCAGCCCGAGGCGGTGCAGGACGCGCGCCTCGAACTCGGGGCTGGTCGCCGCGTAGGTGCCCACGGCGCCCGACACCGCCCCGACGGCCACCTGGGCGAACGCGCGCTCGAGGCGAACGGCGTTGCGATGGGCCTCGAACGCGAAGCCCGCGAGCTTGATCCCCAAGCTCGTCGGCTCAGCGTGCATGCCGTGTGTGCGCCCGACGGTCAGCGTGCCCGCGTGCTCGCGCGCGCGTGCCGCGAGCGCCGCCACGAGTGAGCGCGCGCCGGCCACGATCACCTCGCCGGCCGCGCGCAGCTGCAGCGCCAGCGCCGTGTCGAGCACGTCAGAGGCGGTCAACCCGAAGTGGATCCAGCGCCCGGCCTCGCCGACGGACGCGGCCAGCACGTCCACGAACGCTGCGACGTCGTGCTCGGTCATGAGCTCGCGCTCGGCCACCTCGTCGACCGTGAAGCCGGCTCCACGGAGCGCATGCAGCTCGGCCTCGGTAGGACCCTCCCGGCCGAGCAGGGCGGGCAGCTCCTCGCACGCCGCCAGCTCGACCTGCCGCCAGGCGTCCATGCGCGCCTCGTCGGTCCACAGGGCGCCGAGCTCCGGGCGGGTGTAGCGGGCGATCACGTCTGTGGATTATCGCCGCCGGCGGGCGGCGCCGTACCCACGCGCCCGGTCATCGCCGGCGGCGGCATCCTCACGCGCCGAGCGATCGCCAGCACCGTCCTCACGCGCCGAGGATCTGCGCCGCGAGGATGGCGGCGTTGCGCGGGTTGTCAAGGCCCACGCACGCGACGGGCACGCCCGGTGGCATCTGCACGATCGACAGGATCGCGTCGAGGCCGCCGGCGGCCGTGAGGCGCCCCGACAGCGGCACGCCGATCACCGGCAGCTCGGTGTGGGCGGCGACGGCGCCGGGAAGCGCCGCGGAGATGCCGGCGCCGGCGATGATCACGCGCAGCCCGCGCATGCGCGCGTTCTTGGCGTATTCGGCCACGACGTCGGGTTCGCGGTGGGCGGACATGACACGGACCTCGTGCATGATCCCCCGCTCCTCCAGCTCGCGCGCGGCCCGCTCCATCATCTCCATGTCGCTCTTGGAGCCCATCACGATGCCCACGCGCGGGGCGTCGACGTCGATGTCGTCGAGCTGCGCCTGGACTTCGGACTCCTCCATCGGCTCAGGCACCAACGAGATGCCCGGAGCGCCGGTCGGTCGACCCTCCTGCGCGGAGGGATCCTCTGTGTGCTTGGGAGCGATGTCGGCCAGGTTACAGCGACGCGATGAAGTCATCGATGGGAATCGCCGACAGCGTCTCGTAGCGGGCGGTGCCGCGCGAGCCCAGCTCCAGCGACACGCGCGCCATCGCGCCGTCGTCGGGCGCCTCGACCACGGAGATGAAGTCGACGTGGCCGAGCGTCGCCCACTGCGCCTTGACGGTCGCGCCGAGCTGTTCGACCTCCTTGTTGACCTCCAGAATCCGCTGCGGGTTGTTCTTGACCGTCTGCACGCCCTCCGGGGTGAGGGTCGTGAGCATGATGTACGTGGGCATGGGGGCTCCTCGCGTGGGTTGGCTGGGTCCGCGGCGCGTCGCGCTCAGCGTCGTTCTACCGGATCGGCCGCCCGGCCGCAGGCTCAGTTGTGCGCATCCCCACCGAAGACCGGCTCGCCACGGCAGGCACAGGGGGCTGGCACTCGCCAGCCCCCTGTGCCGCGCAATGCCGATGGCTTTAGCTGTTACCGCTCGTCTGCACGGCCACTAGTGCGCCCTCGTATGGATAAATGGCATAGTTGGTGCCGCCTTCTTCCTCAAACTCGGCGCATTCAAGCCGGACTGTGCTCGGGCTCGTCCCGGTGCTCACAGCAAGGTGGAGCGCAAGCTCTGCCTCGTCGTAATATCCGGCAAAAAACGGCACGGAAATGGCTGATGCCCAGTCGGCAAACTGGCCAGTCGCTGGGCCGCTGCTTGGAGTGTCAACCAATTCGCAGTAAGCCCCCTCCTCGGCGCCTGCAGTTTCGGAGTAACCTTCGATATCGATGTTCGCCGACACGATGAACGATCCCGCCGGCAGCGTCTTGGAGAGACCTGGGACGGGTTGGAGCGATTCGTCGCCCGCGAGGTCCAACTCCCCATTCTGAACCGCACCGAAGCCGGCGACTGCTCCATTTTTGCCCGCCGCTCCTTCTTTCCCTTCTTTCCCTTCTTTCCCAGCCGCGCCTTCTTTGCCGGCCGCGCCATTGGTGCCTGCCACGTTCCACGAAAGTTTCGTTTCGTGCTTTTTGCACTTTGGCTTCTTCGCGAAGATGTGGGCTGAGCCGCCCTTGCCTACACAGGCATAGAGTGTCTGCGCGTCGGCCTGCGGAGCGGCCGCGAGCGCGGTGAGCAGCAGCGCTCCCGCCGACACGAGCACGGCCGCAGTGCGCCGGTTGATGACAGTTGAGGTCATGGATGTCTCCTCATATCGTTGGAGCGCCGTTGACTTGGCGGCGCGTTCTTTTGACTGCTCGCATCGGGCAGCCTGGATGAGCCCCCCAACCGCGAGTCGCGAGCATCCTCGCAGGGAGGCCGGACCGCTCTGCGGCTGCCGCGGAGATGCTCCGGCGGGAACGGCGCCGCTAGGCGGGGACCGCTGTCTCGGTCCCCGTCGCCCCGACCTTCTCCAGCGCCAGCTCGCCTTCGCGCGTGTCCACCTTCACAGAGTCGCCCGCGCGAATCTCGCCGGCCAGCAGCGCCAGCGCCAGGCGGTCGGTCAGCTGCTTCTGGATCACGCGCCGCAGCGGGCGGGCACCGTACGTGGGGTCATAGCCCAGATTTCCGATCAGCTCGCGCGCCTTGTCGCTGAGCGTCACCTGCACGCCGCGCTCGGCCACGCGCTCGATCACGCGCGCCACCTGCAGGTCGACGATCTCCGAGATCTGCTGGCGCGTGAGCGACTCGAAGCGCACGATGTCGTCCAGGCGGTTGATGAACTCCGGCTTGAAGTGCTCCAGCAGCGACGTGCGCAGCTCCGCGTCGCGCGCCGGCCCGGTGCCCGCACCGCCCACGGGCAGGTTGGAGGTCATGATCAGCACCGTGTTCTTGAAGTCGACCGTCCGCCCCTGGCCGTCCGTCAGACGACCGTCGTCCATCACCTGCAGCAGCGTGTTGAACACGTCCGTGTGGGCCTTCTCGATCTCGTCCAGCAGCACCACCGAGTACGGCCGGCGGCGCACCGCCTCCGTCAGCTGGCCGCCCTCCTCGTAGCCGACGTAGCCCGGCGGCGCGCCCACCAGGCGCGACACCGAGTGTTTCTCCATGTACTCGGACATGTCGATGCGGATCATCGCGTCCTGCGAGTCGAACATGAACTCCGCCAGCGCGCGCGCCAGCTCGGTCTTGCCCACGCCCGTCGGGCCGAGGAACAGGAACGAGCCGATCGGACGGTCGGGGTCCTGCAGGCCCGCGCGCGAGCGCCGCAGCGCCGTCGCCACCGCCTCGATCGCCTCGTCCTGGCCGACCACCCGTTCGTGCAGGCGCTCCTCCATGTGGATCAGCTTCTCCGTTTCGCCCTCCAGCAGACGGCTCACCGGGATGCCCGTCCAGCGGGCGACCACCTCCGCCACGTCGTCCGCGTCGACCTCCTCTTTCAAGAACACCGGAGCGTCCCCGTCCGCCGGTCGTGCGCCCTCAAGGGCGGCCAACTCTTTTTCGATCTCCGGGATCTCGCCGTAGCGCAACTCCGCCGCACGCTGCAGGTTCGCTTCGCGTTCCGCCCGCTCCATCTCGCTGTTCGCCTGCTCCAGGCGCTCCTTCAGTTCGGACACTCCCTTGATCGCGTCCTTCTCCTTCTGCCACTGCGCCTTCATCGTCTGCGAGCGCTCCTTCAGCTCCGCCAGCTCGCGCGCGATCGCCTCGCGGCGCTCCTTCGACGCCGCGTCCTTCTCCTTGCGCAGCGACGTCAGCTCGATCTCCAGCTGCATCACGCGGCGGTCCACCTCGTCGATCTCCGTCGGCAGCGAGTCGATCTCGATGCGGATCTTCGACGCCGCCTCGTCGATCAGGTCGATCGCCTTGTCCGGCAGGAAGCGGTCGGCGATGTAGCGCTGGGACAGCGTCGCCGCGGCGATCAGCGCGCTGTCCTGGATCCGCACTTTGTGGTGGACCTCGTAGCGCTCCTTCAGCCCTCGCAGGATCGCGATCGTGTCCGCCACCGACGGCTCGCCCACCATCACCGGCTGGAAGCGCCGCTCCAGCGCAGCGTCCTTCTCGATGTACTTGCGGTACTCGTCAAGCGTCGTCGCGCCCACCGCGCGCAGCTCCCCGCGCGCGAGCATCGGCTTGAGCAGGTTCGACGCGTCCACCGAGCCCTGCGCCGCGCCCGCGCCCACGATCGTGTGCAGCTCGTCCAGAAACAGGATGATCGCGCCCTGCGCGTCCGAGACCTCCTTCAGCACACCCTTCAGCCGCTCCTCGAACTCGCCGCGGTAGGCCGCGCCCGCCACCAGCGCGCCCATGTCCAGCGCGATCACGCGCCGCTCGCGCAGCGACTCCGGCACGTCGCCCGAGACGATCCGCCGCGCAAGGCCCTCGACGATCGCCGTCTTGCCCACGCCCGGCTCGCCGATCAGCACCGGGTTGTTCTTCGTGCGCCTGCTCAGCACCTGGATCACGCGGCGGATCTCCTCGTCGCGCCCGATCACCGGGTCCAGGCGACCCTGCTCGGCCATCTCCGTCAGGTCGCGCCCGAAGCGCTGCAGCGGGCTCTGCTCCTCCTCGCCCGGGGCGCCCTGGGCGCCGTGCATGCCGGGCGTCGCGGCTCCGTCAGGCGGCGTCATCGCCGCTCCTCTTGGAGGGGCTCGTCGGCGCTCCCCGCTGAGGGCTGGTCGGCGCTCCTCGCTGAGAGCGGAACGGCGAGCGGGCGTCCGCCGCGCGCACCAGCGCAAGGCCGCCGCGGTAGGGCACCGTCAGCTCAGCACGGAACGAGCGGCGCACCTCCTCCAGCTCGTTCGCCAGGCGCACCTGCGCCTTCAGCGCCTCCAGCTCGATCTCCTCGATGCGAGCGTGCATGCTCTCGATCTCCCGCTCCAGGCTGAGCACGCGCTCGACGCCAGCGAGGTTCAGGCCGAGCTCCGCCGTCATCTCCTGGATGCGCCTCAGCCGCTCGACGTCCTCCTGCGAGTACAGCCGCGTGCCCTTCGGCGAGCGCTGGGGTTCGATCAGCCCGCGCGCCTCGTACATGCGCAGCGTCTGCGGGTGCATCCGCGCCAGCTGCGCCGCCACCGAGATCATGAACACGCCCGCGTCGTCGGGGATCCTGGCCATCAGCCATCACCCGCCTTCGCCGTGTCCTCCTCCGCGCTCGCGTTGTCATGCGCGGCGCCGGCAGGCGCCGCACCGTTCTCGAACAGGCCCGCGCGCGGGTCGCCGTCGAGCGTCTTCGACAGCTGCTCGATCGCGCTCTCCTGCTCCTTGCTCAGATTCTGCGGCACGTCGATCACGAAGCGATAGTGGATGTCGCCTTTTTCTTGGGATCCCGCGCGCCCGCCCAGCTTCGGCGGCCCCTCGCCGCGCAGGCGCTGCACGGTCCCGTGCGCCGTCCCCGGACGCACGCGCAGCGTCTTGGTCCCGCTCAGCGTCGGCACCTGCACCTCCGCGCCGCGCAGCGCCTCGGGGATGCTCAGGGGCACCTCGACCTCCAGGTTGTCCCCCTTGCGGGTGAACAACGACGACGGCGCCACGTTGGTGATCAGGTACAGGTCGCCCGGGGGTCCCCCGTTGCGACCCGGCTCGCCCTTGCCCGCCAGGCGGATGCGACTGCCGTCGCGCACGCCCGCCGGGATGTTCACGCGCAGGCGCTTGACCGTGCGCACCGCTCCCGCGCCCTGGCAGGTCGGGCACGGATCCTCGATCACCGTGCCCGTGCCGCCGCAGCGCGAGCACGGCTGCGATATCGAGAACATCCCCTGTCCCTGCGTCTCGATCCCGCGCCCCTCGCAGCGGGGGCACACCGACGGCGCCGTGCCCGGCTTCGCGCCCGTGCCGTGGCAGGTCGGACACGTGGCGTGCATCGGCACCTGCAGCGGGACCTGTGCGCCGGAGACCGCCTGGTCGAAGGTGATCGACACCTGCGCCTCCAGGTCGGTGCCCTTTTCCGCGCGCGGTTTCGTGCGCACGCGCCGCCCGCTGGTCGAGCCGCCGAACAGGTTCGACAGGATGTCCCCCATCGAGGACGCGTCGAAGTCGAAGTTGCCAAAGCCCCCGAAGCCGCCACCGGGGCCCGCTCCGGTCACGAACGGCCCGGAGCCGCTGTCGTACTGCTTGCGCTTCTCCGGGTCGCCCAGCACGTCGTGCGCCTGCGAGATCTCCTTGAAGCGCGCCTCCGCCTGCTTGTCGCCGGGGTTGCGGTCGGGGTGGTACTGGCGCGCGAGCTTGCGGTAGGCCTTCTTGATCTCCTCGGCGGTCGCTTTCTTGTCGACCCCGAGCGTCTTGTAGTAGTCGGGTCGCGTTGCCATCCGCTGCCCCGTCCTAAGCGGCCACGACCACGCGCGCCGGGCGGATGATGCTCGATCCGCGGCGGTAGCCGGGCTGATAGACCTCCACCACGGTCCCGCTCTGCGCGCCCCCGGGCTGCTGCTCGGCGGTCGCCACCGCCTCGTGCACCGCCGGATCGAACGGCTCGCCCACGGGCGAGAAGGACTCGATGCCCGCACGCGCGAGCGCCGCCGCCAGCTCCGAGCGAACCAGACGAACCCCCTGCAGCAGCGGATCGTCCTGGGCCGCCGCCTCCAGCGCGCGGTCGAGACTGTCCAGCGCCGGCAGCAGCTCCTTCGCCAGCCCGCAAACCCCGCGCTCCTGCGCCGCCGCCGCCTCGCGCGCGACCCGCTTGCGGTAGTTCTCGAAGTCCGCCTGCGTGCGCTGCGCAAGCGCCAGGTACTCGTCGCGCTGCGCGGCCGTCTTCACGAGCTCGTCGAGATCGCCCTCGATCTCCGCCGCCTCGTCGCCGTCGGCCGTGGTCTGGGCGTGCGCGTCTTCGTCGAGCGCTCTCGCCTGTGCCCCCGAAGGGGGTACGCCCGCCGAAGTCGCTCCCGCCCTATCAACGCTCGCACGCGAGCCGTCGGAGGCCGCGCCCGGCCCAGCTGCTCCCGAGCGAGGCGTGCCTGTGGCGGAGCCGTCCCCACGCGCCTGGTCGCCGTGCCCTTGGGTCTCCGGGCCCGTGCTGGGCGCGGACGAGTCCTCGGCGTGCGCGAAAGCGCGCGACGAGGACTCGGCAGCGCCAACACCAGAGCGCTCGGACTCAGGCTGGCCGTCCTCGCGAGTGATCTTGATCTCCGTCATCAGGTGCGCCCTTACGCCTTCGGCTCGTCGACGACCTCGGCGTCCACGACGTCCTCCTCGTCCGAAGACGATGAGTCGCCGTCCGCCGAAGCGCCGTTGCCGGACGCCGCCGCCTGCTCCTGCGCGCGCTGGTACATCGCCTCGGAGACCGCGTGGAAGGCCGTCTGCAGCGCCTCCGCCTTGTCGTTGATCGTCGCCGGGTCCTCGGACTCGAGCACCTCGCGAACCTCCTTGATGGCCTCTTCGATGCGGGACTTGGAGTCCGCGTCCACCTGGTCGCCCAGGTCCACCAGCTGGCGCTCGGCCTGGTAGGCGGCGTTCTCGGCGTTGTTTCGCGCCTCCGCGAGCTCCCGTGCGCGGCGGTCCTCCTCCGCGTGGGACTCGGCGTCGGAGACCATGTTCTTGATTTCCTCCTCCGACAGCCCGGAGCCGGCCTTGATCTCGATCTTCTGCTCCTTGCCCGTGCCGAGGTCCTTGGCGGAGACGTTGAGGATGCCGTTGGCGTCGATGTCGAACGCGACCTCGATCTGCGGGATGCCGCGCGGCGCCGGCGGGATGCCGGTGAGCTGGAACTTGCCCAGCGACTTGTTGTACTGAGCCATCTCGCGCTCGCCCTGCAGCACGTGGATCTCCACCGACGGCTGGTTGTCCTCGGCGGTCGAGAAGACCTCGCCCTTGCGGGTCGGGATCGTCGTGTTGCGCTCGATCAGCTTGGTCATCACGCCACCCTTGGTCTCGATGCCGAGGGTCAGCGGAGTGACGTCCAGCAGCAGCACGTCCTTGACGTCGCCGGCGAGCACGCCCGCCTGGATGGCGGCTCCAACCGCCACCACCTCGTCGGGGTTGACCCCGCGGTGGGGCTCCTTGCCGGTCAGGTCCTTGACCTTCTCCTGGACCGCCGGCATGCGCGTCATACCGCCCACCAGCACCACGTGGTCGATCTCCTTGACGCCCTTGCCCTTGGCGTCGTCCAGCGCCTGGCGCACGGGGGCGACGACGCGGTCGAGCAGCACGGAGGTCAGCTCGGAGAGCTTCGCGCGGGTCAGGCGCGTGTCGAGGTGCTTGGGTCCGGACGCGTCGGCTGTGATGAACGGCAGGTTGATCTGCGTCTCCTGGGTGGTCGACAGCTCGATCTTGGCCTTCTCGGCGGCCTCGTACAGACGCTGCAACGCCATCGGGTCCGCACTGAGGTCGATGCCCTGGGACTTCTTGAACTCGGACACCAGCCAGTCGACGATCGCCTTGTCGAAGTTGTCGCCGCCGAGGTGGTTGTCGCCGGCGGTGGACTTGACCTCGAACACGCCGTCGCCGATCTCCAGCACGGACACGTCGAACGTGCCGCCGCCGAGGTCGAACACGAGGATCGTCTGATCGGACTCCTTGTCCAGGCCGTACGCCAGCGACGCGGCGGTGGGCTCGTTGATGATGCGCTTGACGTCCAGCCCGGCGATCTTGCCGGCGTCCTTGGTGGCCTGACGCTGGTCGTCGTTGAAGTACGCGGGGACGGTGATGACCGCCGAGTCGACGCGCTCGCCCAGGTATGCCTCGGCGTCGGACTTGAGCTTCTGCAGGATCATCGCGGAGATCTCCGGCGGGGAGTGCTGCTCGCCTCCGGCTTCCACGCGGGCGTCGCCGTTGGGGCCGGACACGACCTTGTACGGGACGATCGACTCCTCCTCGCGCACCTCGGCCTCCTTGCGGCCCATGAAGCGCTTGATCGAGAAGACGGTGTTCTGCGGGTTGGTGACGGCCTGGCGCTTGGCGACGGTGCCGACGAGGCGCTCGCCCGACGCGGTGAACGCTACGACCGACGGCGTCGTGCGACCGCCCTCGGCGTTCTCGATCACCGTCGGCTCGCCACCCTCCAGCACGGCCATGCACGAGTTCGTCGTGCCGAGGTCGATGCCTATGGTCTTGGCCATGGAATAATGCTCCTTCTAATACGCTTGACAAATCTTAGTGAGAGTGTGGCAGATTTTCTGCCAGGCTTCAAGTGGGGCGAGAGGCGGGCCGCGCAGACCCCCGGCGTCGGCGCAGACCCCACCCGGGCGTCGCCCGCAGCCCGCGCACGACCCGGAGCCTCGCGGCAGACCGGCAGGCGCGCCCCTGCGGCGGGTGCTCGTAACCTCTTGCGCGGCGGCGAGTATTGATGGTTACGTGACCCGCCTGGAGCGCAATGTCAACATCGCCGCGGTGGTGATCCCATTCCTCGGGGTGATCGCGGCGGCGGCGCTCCTGTGGAACCACTTCCTCGGCCCGCGCGAGGTGGCGATCTTCGCCGTCATGTACCTGCTCACGGCGCTCGGCGTCACGGTCGGCTTCCACCGCCTGCTCACCCACCGCGCGTTCGAGACGCGCCCGTGGCTGCGCTACACGCTGGCGATCCTCGGGTCGATGTCGTTGCAGGGTCCCGTGATCGACTGGGTCGCCGACCACCGCAAGCACCACACGTTCACCGACGAAGAGGGCGACCCCCACAGCCCCCACGCCGGGCACGGCGCCGGCCTGCGCGGGATGGTCGCGGGCCTGTGGCACGCGCACGTCGGCTGGCTGTTTCAGACTCACGGCCAGGCGTCCTCGAAACGGTTCGCGCGCGACCTGGTCGAAGACCCGGTCATGCGGCGCATCAACAAGAGCTTTCCCCTGATCGCCCTGGGCAGTCTCGCGCTGCCGTTCCTGCTGGGCTTCGCGCTGAGCGGCGGCTCGCTCGTCGCCGGCGGCCTCAGCGCGCTGCTGTGGGCCGGCCTGGTGCGGATCTTCCTCGTGCACCACATCACCTGGAGCATCAACTCCATCTGCCACTTCTTCGGCAGCCGCCGCTTCGACACCGACGACCAGTCGACCAACGTCTTCTGGCTGGCCCTGCCCTCGCTCGGCGAGGCCTGGCACCACAACCATCACGCCTTCCCCCAGTCCGCCTTCCACGGCCTGCGCTGGTACGAGTTCGACCCCTCCGGCTGGTTGATCCTCGCGATGGCGCGCGTCGGGCTGGCGTGGGACGTGGTGACGGTCACGCCCGAGCGCGCGCGTGCGAAGTTGCAGGGCGCCACCACCTCTGTGCAGAGCGCCGCGGCGGCATCGGTGCAGGGCGCCGCCGCCCCGGCGTCGGCCGACACAGCCTCCGCTCCACGCTGAGAGCGCCACCCCCGGCGCCCCGGCGCCTCCCGCCGCGTGGGAGGGCGCTACCGTCTAGGAATGAACATGGTCCCGTCGGGGGGTGGGTGGGCTCCCATCAAGCCTCGGCTGCGCGGCGTGCTGCACGAGTACGGGTTCTTCGTGTCGATCTTCTGCGGCGTCGCGCTGATCCTGGCCGCATCCGATGGGAGGGCCCGCCTGGCCGCCACGATCTATGCCGTGGCCGTGTCGGGCCTGCTGGGCACGAGCGCGCTGTATCACCGTGTCACCTGGCGTCCGCGCGCGCGGCGCTGGATGCGGCGGCTGGACCATTCGATGATCTTCGTGCTCATCGCCGGCACCTACACGCCGGTCGCGCTGCTCGCACTGAAGGGATCGCTGGCAAACACGATCCTGATCGTGCTGTGGGCCGGTGCGCTCGGCGGCGTCGTGTTCAAGCTGCTGTGGATCGACGCGCCCAAGTGGCTGTTCGCGGGCGTGTACGTCGCGCTCGGCCTGGTCACCGCCGCGGTCTTCGGCGAGCTGCCGGCGGCGATCGGCTGGCTCGGCGTGGCCGGGCTGGCGAGCGGCGGCCTGCTGTACGTGGTCGGGGCGATCGTGTACGCGAGCGGCCGCCCGAACCCCTGGCCGAAGGTGTTCGGCTACCACGAGGTCTTCCACGCCCTGGTGCTCGTCGCCGCGGCGCTGCAGTACGCGGTGATCGCGTTCGCGGTGCTGCCGCGCGGTTGAGGCTCCTCAGAGCGGCGCGTCCTCTGGAGACTCGCAAGAGGCGGGTCAAGGGATTCTGTTTCGGCATCGGCATCGGCGGTCGCCACGCATTAGCCGATCTGCACTTTCCGTGACCTGCTGGTGGTGCTCCCCCGCTCGATGATGCCGTGCGCCACGAGCAGATCTGCGCGCCCTACGAAGACATAACGGCCCGCCGAGGGAGCATCGAACGTGAAGCTCTCGCTTCGCGTCCCCGGCAGTAGCTGCCGGCCGCTCAGCGACACGACGTGGTGTGCGATCACTCGCGAGCGCTGCTCGACCGTCCAGAGGAACTTCAGCTGCGCGCCGCCCGGCAGCGCCCCGACCCGGCCCTTGATGGTCAGCGCCTCCAGCAGGCCGGGAAGCTTGCGCACGCTCAGAGAGAGGGCCTTGACCGGCGAAGGCGACTTCGTGTTGCGCACGAGCAGCGTCCGGCTCGAGCCGTCGCCCTGCACGGTGACGCGGACTGCTCCGAGGCTTGCCCAGTTGGTGGGCGAGATCCTGACGCTCTGCCCCGCCCTGACGGAGATCGGTCCCGTCGAGAGCGCCACTGGCGCCTCGTCGGGCGAAGCCGTCGAGAGCTGCAGGTCGATTGTCGTGCCCGGACCCTTGTGGCTGTACAGGAGGGTGGATCCGCTGAACCCCAGGCTCTGGGTCGCGCCCCTCACGCTCGTCGTCGTGAGCTCCACGGAGTGCGTGACGCGGTGACCGGCGCTGGAGACCATCTCCACGTCCAGCGGCTTTGTCGAGCCCGCGGTGAAGCTGACCGTGTCGGTTGCCGGAGTCACGCCGACGTAGTCCGATACGCCGGGGCGTGCCTGGGACTGAACGACCGCGTCGATGTGCGAGCTCAGCACGGTCTGTGTGTACGTACCCGTGGCCTTGCCGGTCTCCGTGACCTTGTAGGAGCCCGTCGTCGGAAGCCACGCCGACGGCTGGGCGATCGTGTCGCCTTCGGTTGCCGGGAAGTGCAGCTGGGCGTGGGGAATGCGCGTGGCCGCGTTCAGGTTCGCTGCGCCGTCAGCAGCCACCAGCGTGTGCCCGGATGCGTCCGTGACCTGGGTGATGGTCGCGGTTGGTCCGGAGGAGGAGACGCCGATCCATTTCCCGAGCACGTTGAGCAGGGTGCTGATCCCCGGTATCTGGGGCCTTTCAGGATGTTCCGCTGGTTCGGGAATCTGGACCGCGTCGGGCACGGGCAGCTTGTTCCAGGGAACTACGACCAAGCTGTGCGATTCTCCGTGCCACAGCGTTTTGAAGCCGTCCTGGAAGGTCCATTCGCCCTGCGAGTTGACGTGGATGCGGCTTTCTTCGAGCGCGTGCCGCTGTTCTTCGCCCTTGTATGGTGCCCGGTTGTTGGCACTTTCCGGGTAATACGGCGTATCCGGATTGTATACGTCTATGTAGTAGCCGCCTGAGCCGTCGGGTTCGAGGTTGTACGGGACGACGGCGTGCCCTCCGCCATGGGGCCCCTGATTTTCCAGGGTGATGAAGTCGAAGTTCAGGTCCCGGTACTCAGCCGACTGCTGCAGCGCCTGCCGGAGCTGTTCGATCGCATACAGAGGTGGATGGCTGGATTCGTGTTCTTCGACTTCATACTCGATGACCTGCGCTGAATCCTGATCGAAGTGAAATAGCGAGACGATTTCTTCGAGCGGCGGCGAGGCACCCGTATGTGCTTCGAAGTCGAACGGCTCCAGGCCCGTGCGTGGTATGTCAGGCAGGAATTCTTCGTAGTTGAGCCCCACCGGGCTGTCGCTGTACTCGGAGATGTACTGAATCAACGCCGACATGCCGAAGCACGAGCCTTTGAGGAGCAGTTCCGATGCGTAGGCTTTGAACACGCGCGCGTTGACGTTCGGCCAGCTGGTACCGAAAAAGGTGGTTTCTTCCGGTCCAAACAGCTCTTCGATCAGGCCGAAGGTCAAATACTTGGGGCTGTTGAGATTCTGCCACGGCCATCCCCACACGTCGCGAAAGTTGTCGATCTGCAGTTGCTGCGGCGAGCGCAGGGCGCCGCTTGGCGTCTGGACTATGACCGTCCCGGTCGTGGCGTAGGTCGGGATCGAGGCTACGAGCGAGCTGCCGTCCGGACCGGTGGACGACGGTTCCACGAGAGCCCGTTCGTTGCCAAATTCCACCGTCGATCCGGGGCACAATCCGGTTCCGTTGATCGTCACCTGCGTTCCGCTGTGCAGCAGCTGAGGGGCTTCGGGAAGATGGAACGGGTTCGCGCCGGGCGCGGCAGATACGGACGTGATGGTGCCGGTTTCCCGGTCGACGACGAGCGTCGCGGTGCTCGACCGGAAGCCACCGTCCCTGGCTGTGACAGTGATTTCGGCCATGCCGCTGCCGCTCGATTCGGGCTCGGACAACTCGAGGGCCACGGGTCCGCCTGGTTCGCCCGATCTGGCCGCAACGGTCGTTTCCGCCAGCGAATAGGAGAGGCCGCTGGTGTCCCCGCTCGCGCTCAGGGTCAGGTTGGCGTCGCCTGTCACCCCTGGCCCGAACCCGACCGTCACGGCTGCGCCCGACTGGCCGCACGGCGTGATGGCGGTCGTGAGGTGGGAATCGGAGTTCAGGTAGACAGACAGCGGCGATGAGACCGAGAGGGCCGTATGGATGGGCGCGGGCTCTGCGGCCAGGCCGTTGCTGGTCGCGGTGATCGTGATCGGCACTTCGCCCGTGGCGGCGTCTTCGGCTATCGCGACCTTCAGTGTCGTGAAGTCCTGGCCGGAGGGGATCGTCGCCCCGCCGCTGACCGTGACGCCCTTCGGAAGCCCTGAGACGTGGAGTTCGATCGGTTCTTCGGCTCCGTTCTCCCGGAACACGCGGATCGGCAGGCTCGCACTGCCACCCTGCGATCCACTGAGGCTTTCGTGGCCAGGTTCGGGTTCGAGCAGCAGTTCCTCCGGCAGCGCTGATTCAACGGTGAAGCTCACGTCGTCAAGCTCGAGGGTGGGTGTAGTGTCGCATCTCCCCCCGTCGGGTGCGATCACGTAGAAGAAGTCTATTCCGCCGAGGTTGTCGGTGACTTCCAGGTGCGTGTCTGCCGCCGTGCCGGCTTCCTTCTCGTCGGAGCCCAGCAATTCGCCGTGGCCGTTGTAGGCGTCGAGGAGGATTTTCCCGCCGCCCGCTTTGTCGTAGTAGTTCGGCCCTGCCCCGACATAGACCGAGATCTTTTCGCTGCCTTCGAGTCCGCTCTGCGTCAGCCTGCCCGCGAGATCAGACCAGGCTTTGGCGCATTCATCCGGGCCCTCGATGCCTTCGTGTTCGTAGGCGACGATCAGCTGGGAACTGTCGTAGGCGCGCTCCGGATCGCGTTCGAGCTCGGCCCGCGCAAACGGTTCTTCCCCAGACCCGCTCGGATAGTGGACCGGGCTGTCGAAGGGAGAGATGAATGCGAGGCCTTCGGCCGAGTACTGGCTCGTGATCACGACCGGGGCGCCTTCCGGGAGCACCGGCGATTCGAAGTTGATCGTCTTGGTGAGGCTCGCGTGGGCCGCCGGCGCGCACAGCAAGAGCGCCATGCAGCTGATCGCTGCCGCGAGGGGGGATGCCCATCGATACGGGGAGGGCCCCGGCGGCACGCACCGACCCTCTCATATCTGCCCGCGCCTGTCAATGATGTCCACATATCGCGGGGGATGTCAGACCAACTACCGGCTCGAGTTCGTCGTCGCCGTAAACCAGGTCGCAAGGCGATTGACGATCGGCTGGTGCTCAACGGGCGAATGTCTTGCGGCTCGGGCACATGCGCGCAAGCGCGCACTCCTCGCAGGCCGGCCAGCGGGCGTGGCACGTGCGCCGGCCGTGGCGCAGCAGGTTGACGTGCAGCTCGAGCTCCTGGCCCGGTGGGGTCAGCGCGAGCATCTGGTCGTGCAGCTGCTCGAACGGCGCCCCCGCCCGCAGCAGGCCCAGGCGCGTCCCCACGCGCGAGACGTGCGTGTCCACCGGCACGTCGCGCAGGCCGTAGGAGAACAGCAGCACGCACGCGGCCGTCTTGCGCCCTACGCCCGGCAGCGACACGAGGTAGTCGCGCGCCTGCTCGATCGGCACGCGGGGGAGCCACGCGAGGGACGGCTCGTGTGGCTGATCCCGAGGATCGTCCGAGATCGCGCGCAGGATCGCCTGGATGCGGGCGGACTTGACCTTCGAGATCCCGCCGGGGCGGATCGCCTCCTCGACCTCCGCCACGGGCGCGTCGCGCACCTGCTCCCACGCCCCGAACCGCTCGCGCAGCCGCAGGTAGGCCACGTCCCGGTTGCGGTCGTTGGTCGACTGCGACAGCACCGTCAGCACGAGCTCCGCGATCGGATCGCCGTGCGGGCGCATCAGCGGAACGCCGTACACCGCGCGCAGGCGTTCGCGGATCCGCACGACCCGCGCGCGCGTGGGTGGCGTCCAGCGCGCGACCGGCTTGCGCTGCGGGCGGCGTCGGGCGGGCGGGCTCACCGCGTCACGGTATCCGCCGGGCGGGCGCGTAGCCCCGCTGCCCCGGCGGTTAGACTCCCCGGATGAGCAGCACGCGGAAGCCGGACGGTCACACATACCGTCAAGCGGGCGTCGATTACGAGGTTCTGGACGCTGGCAAGCGTCTGGCCGTCAAGGCCGCGCTCGCGACCTCCGCGCACATGGAAAGGCGAGGAGGCAAGGTGAACGAGGCCTCCCGAGGAGAGTCCGCGTTCGTGTTTCAGACGGGCGATCAGACGCTCGCGCTCGTGCTCGAGGGCCTCGGGACCAAGTCGATCATCGCCCGTGCGGTCGCAGAAGAAGGTCGCAACCACTTCGATGCGGTCGCCTACGACACCGTGGCCGCCATCCTCAACGACCTCTGCTGCGTCGGCGCTCACCCGCTCGTCGTCAACGCCTACTTCGCGACCGGCAAGCCGGACTGGTTCAACCACGACGAGTGGTACGAGCGCCTGATCGAGGGCTGGTTCAACGCATGCGTCGACGCCCGTTGCACCTGGGGAGGCGGCGAGTCGCCATCGCTGCCGGAACTCGTCAACGGTGACGAGATCGAGCTTGCAGGCAGCGCGGTCGGCGTGATCGCGGACGACCGCGAGCCGATCCTCGGACAGCACCTCTCCGAGGGCGACGAGATAGTGCTCGTGGAGAGCAGCGGGCTGCACGCAAACGGCTCGTCGCTCGCGCGACTGATCGCCGGAGAACTCGAGGCGGGCTACGCGACCGCGCTCCAGAGCGGAGCTCTCTTCGGAGAGGCGCTCCTGCGGCCCTCGCACATATACACGGAGCTTGTCGATTCGATTCTCGACGCTGGGCTGCCCGTGACGTACATGAGCCATCTGACCGGCCATGGATTCCTCAAGCTGATGCGCCCGACGCACGAGCTGACCTATCGCATCACGCGGCTGCTCCCCGTGCCCGAGGTTCTGGGCTTTCTGGTCGAGCAGGCCGGCATGACGCCCACAATCGCGTACTCGACCTTCAACATGGGCCACGGCTTCGCGATCTACTGTGAGAAGGGGTCCGGTGCTCAGGTCGTCGAGTCAGCCGCCGGGAAGGGCCTGACGGCGATCGTCGCCGGGCGCGTGGAGTCCGGCGAGCGTGGCATCGTGATCGAGCCGCTCGACGTCGAGTTCGGCAGCGACGAGCTGCGGCTCGGCCCCGACCGGTAGCCGCAACCTCGCTATATCCTCGCCCGGTGCCCGAGGTGAGCGACCACAGCGGCGAGATCGACTTCCCGCCCGCGGCGCACGGCCGGCTGCTGGTGTTCTGGCGCAGCGCGCCCGCGCCCGCCGGCGCCGAGGGGTCCGCCGTGCCGCTGTACCTGCACGGCGTGCCCAGCAACTCGGACGAATGGGTGGCGCCTCGCGAGCACCGCGCGACCCGGCCACGGTGGCGGCGATGGTGGAGGCGCAGGCGCGCCGATGACGAGTGGCTGGAGCCTCCGATGTACGACACCGGGTTCCTCGAGCGCAGCGGCGGGCTGGCGGTCGACCTGCCGGGCTTCGGGCGCTCGGGCAAGCCCGGCAACCTGCGGTACACGATCGACGAGTACGACCGCTTCGTCGAGCGCTTCCTGGACGAGAACGGCGTGCAGCGGGTGCAGCTCGTGGTGCACGACTGGGGCGCCGTCGGGCTCGCGTTCGCCCAGCGACTGCCCGAGCGCGTCGAGCGGCTGGTGATCGTCAACGCTGTGCCCTTCCTGCCGGGGTATCGCTGGCACCGCACGGCGCGCGTGTGGCGGACATTCGGCCTGGGCGAGCTCGCCATGGGGACGACCTTCCGGCCGATCCTGCGGCTCCTCTCGAGGGAGTCCAACGCGACGCCCGGACCGATGCCCGGCGCGTGGCTGGACAGCGTGCTCGAGCACTTCGACGAGGGCACGCAGCGCGCGATCCTGCGCCTGTACCGCAGCTCGCCCCCCGAGGTGCTGGCGGCAGCCGGCGCGCGGCTGGGAGAGCTGGAGATGCCCGCGCTGGTCGTGTGGGGCATGAAGGACCCCTACATCCCCGCCCGCTTCGCCGGCGAGTACGCGAGCGCGCTGCCCCACGCGGAGCTGGTCGAGCTTCCCGACGCGGGGCACTGGCCATGGCTCGACCGCCCGCAGGTCATCGACCGCGTGGTGGACTTCCTGAGCGCCGGGTGAGCGCGCTCGCCGGCCGCCCGGGCGGCCTCGCCGGCCGGGCCCCGGCCCGGGCCGGCCGCGTCCCCGACTGGGCGAGCCGCGTCCCCGCCTGGGCGATCACCGCAGCGCTCGCCGTCGTCTACCTGATCGCCGCGCCCCCCAGCCCCGACCTGGCCGCGGCCAGCTACCGCAGCAGCCTGTTCTCGCGGGTGGGATTCACGCTGTGGGACAACTCCTGGTACGGCGGCCACCACCTGCTCGCCTACTCGCTGCTCGCCCCACCGCTGGGCGCGCTGATCGGGCCGCAGCCGCTGGCGGCGATCTCGATGGTCCTCGCCACCGCGCTGTTCGCGTCGTTGATCGCCGGGCGCTTTCCCGCGCGAGCCACGCGCATCGCGGCGGCGTGGCTCGCGATCGGCGCGTCGATCGCGCTGCTCTCCAGCCGCGTCCCGTTCGACCTCGGCCTGGCCGTCGGCCTGGCGGCGGCGCTGCTGGCCCAGCGCGGCCGGCTGGGGAGCGCGCTCGCGCTCAGCGTGCTCACCCCGCTGGCCAGCCCCGTCGCGGGCGCGTTCCTCGCGCTGGCGTTCCTCGCGTGGGCGCTGGCCGGCCGCGCGCGCGCGTGGCCGGCCGCGCTCGCGCTCGCCGCGCTGGCCCCGATCGCGCTGCTCGCGCTGGCGTTCCCCGAAGGCGGCACGCAGCCGTTCGTCGCCTCCGCCTTCTACCCGGAGCTGGCGGGGGTGCTCGCGCTGGCCGCGCTGATCCCGCCGCAGCGATCGCTTGCCGGCCAGCGCGTGCTGGGGGGCGCGCTGCGCGTGCTGCGGATCGGCACGCTGCTGTACGCGGTCGCGCTGACGGGCTCCTACCTGCTGCCGACAGCGGTGGGTGGGAACGCCGACCGGCTGGGCGCGCTGGTGGCAGGACCGGTCGCCACGTGCGCGCTGGCCTGCGCCTCGCGCGGGCGCCGGCGGATGCTGATCGTGCTCGCGCCGTTCCTGTTCTACTGGCAGGCCAACGCGCCGGTGGCCGACTTCGCGGCGGCGGTGTCGGACCCGTCCGTCGGCGCCGCCTACTACACGCCCCTGCTCGGCGAGCTGCGCGCCCTCGGCGTCGGCTACGGCGCGCGCCCGGCGCGCATCGAGGTGGTCGCGACCGCCGACCACTGGGAGGCGCGCTGGGTGGCCGCCCGCGTGATGATCGCCCGCGGCTGGGAGCGCCAGCTCGACGTCTACCGCAACGGGATCTTCTACGACGAATCCACGTCGCCGACCGCCGCGAGCTACAGGTCATGGCTGTCCGGGAACGCCATCTCCTACGTCGCGCTCCCGGACGCCCCGCTGGACTACTCGGCGAAGTCCGAGGCGCGCCTGGTGACCGGCTCAGGCGCCGGCGCGCCCGGCGCCGGTACAGGCGACGCCAGCGGGCACACGGGAAGCGGGCTCTCATACCTGCACGAAATCTGGCACTCGAAGCACTGGCGTCTGTTCGCGGTGCTCGACGCCACCCCGCTCGCCAGTCCGCCGGGCGTCCTGAGCAGCGTGGGCACGGACTCGTTGACCCTGTACGCGCCTCGCCCCGGCAGCTACACCGTGCGCGTGCACTTCACCCCCTACTGGGCGCTGGCGAGCGGGAGCGGATGCGTGGCGCGCGCGCCGGGCGACTGGACCGACGTGCAGGCGCGCCGCGCGGGTAGCCTGCACGTGGTCATCAGCTTCTCGCTCGCGCGCGTGTTCAGCCACGGTCCTCGCTGCAACTGAGCATCGTCTAGGCTTCCTCGGGATGGTCGCCCGCGCTCGTTTCCTGCAGGCGCGCCTCCTGCCGCACGGCTGGCTGGACGCGTTGCGACAGGTATCCCTGTTCGGCGCCGCGTACCTGGCGTACAGGCTCGTACGTGGGCTGGTCGAGGGGGACGCCAACGCCGCGTTCGCACACGCGCGCGACCTGATCTCGCTCGAGCGCGATCTGCACGTGTTCGTCGAGCCCTCGATCCAGGCGTGGGCGTCGGGCAGCCACTTCGTGATGGTCGCCTCCAGCTGGCTGTACGTGAACGCGCAGACGACCGTCACGGTGGCGGCGCTCGTGTACCTGTACGTGCGCCACAACCGCAGCTTCTACTTCGTGCGCAACATGTTCATGATCGCGATGGCGATCGCGCTGGTCGGCTACGCGGTGTTCCCGACGGCGCCTCCGCGCTTCCTGCCGGAATGGGGCTTCATCGACAGCGTCGCCGACTACGCCGGCGTGCACGTCGGACACACGAGCGCGGCGATGAGCGCGCTGGTCAACCCGTATGCCGCCGTGCCCTCGATGCACGTCGCGTTCGCCCTGATGATCGGCTGGCCGCTCGCGCGCCTGGTGCGCTGGCGGGTGCTGCGCGTGCTGTGGCTGCTGTACCCGTTCCTGATGGCGTTCGTGATCGTGGTGACCGCCAACCACTTCATCTTCGACGCGGTCCTCGGCGCGCTGACCGCGGGCGCCTCCGCGTACGGCGCGCGCTGGCTGGCGCGCGCGCGACCGCAGGCGTGGCGCTTCTCGACCGTCCCCTCCGCCCGGCTGACGGCGAGCCCTTAGAGCTTCAGCGAGGATGGCGCCGCCCAGACAACACGCCCCGTCCCGTCGCACCAGGCGCGCCTTCGACCGCTCGGCGGCCCGCCGCGCGCGCGCCCCGATCGGGGCCGGCGAACGGCGCGAGCTCGTGCGCAACCGGCTGATCGAGTCGCGCCTGACCCCCAACGCGATCTCGCTGACGGGCTTCGTGCTGAACGTGCTCGCCGCGGCCCTCGTGTGGGAGCGGCTGTTCTTCCTCGGCGGGGTCGCGTTCGTCGTCGGCTCGATCATGGACACGCTCGACGGGCGCTACTCGCGCATGTCCGGCAAGGGCACGCCGTTCGGAGCGTTCCTGGACTCGACGCTCGACCGCATCGAGGAGGGGATCGTGCTGACGGCCGTGGCGGGGTACTTCGCGCTGCACGACAACCGTGTGGCGGCGGCCGCGGTGGTGGTCGCGGTGCTGGCGTCGCTGATGGTCAGCTACACGCGCGCCCGCGCGGAGGCGCTGGGCGTGGAGTGCAAGGTGGGCATCGCCACGCGCCCCGTACGCGTGGTGATCCTGTCGATCGGCCTGATCTTCGCCAGGGGCGCCTCGCTCGGCAACTTCGAGCTGCTGCAGCCGGCCGTGTACGTGCTGGCTGCGCTCAGCGTGATCACCGTCGCACAGCGCATCTGGCACGTCCGCCGCGAGCTGTCGGTGTGACCTCGCGCCCGCGACGGAGTAGTTACCGGAGTCTGCTCGGTCCGGCGTCCAGCCGTACCCCTCGAGAAGCATGGGAGCCTTCCCGGCTCCCTCGACCGGGCCACCGGCCCTTTGGAAGGAATCTCTCCCAGTGAGCACACACAGCAATCTCAGCAACGGTCACGCCGCACCCCGTAAAGGGGCACCCTCGATGCCGGGGGGCAGGCAGGCCAGCAACGGCGCGGCCTCCAGCAACGGCGCCGCGCGCTACCAGTCGGAGAAGGTGCGCGTCGCGATCGTGGGCGTCGGCAACTGCGCCTCGGCGTTCGTCCAGGGCATCCACTACTACCGCGACGCCGACCCCGATCAGCGGGTCCCCGGCCTGATGCACGTCGATCTCGGCGGCTACCACGTGCGCGACATCGAGTTCACCGCCGCCTTCGACATCGACGCCGCCAAGGTGGGCAAGGACCTCGGCCAGGCGATCTGGGCGGGGCAGAACAACACCATCAAGTTCGCCAACGGACGGCATGCGGTGCCCAAGAAGCTCGGCGTGCCGGTCCACCGCGGCATGACCCACGACGGCCTCGGCAAGTACCTGAAGGAGAAGATCACCAAGGCCCCGGGCGAGACCGCCGACATCGTGAAGATCCTCAGGGACACCCACACGGACGTGGTCGTGTCCTACCTGCCGGTCGGCTCCGAGCAGGCGACCAAGTGGTACGTCGAGCAGGTGCTCGAGGCCGGCTGCGGCTTCGTCAACTGCATCCCCGTGTTCATCGCCCGCGAGGACTACTGGGACAGGCGCTTCAAAGAGGCCGGCCTGCCGATCGTCGGCGACGACATCAAGTCCCAGGTCGGCGCGACGATCGTGCACCGCACGCTGGCGCGCCTGTTCGCGGAGCGCGGCGTGGAGATCGAGCGCACCTCGCAGCTGAACGTCGGCGGCAACATGGACTTCTACAACATGCTCGAGCGCGAGCGGCTGGAGTCCAAGAAGATCTCCAAGACCAACGCTGTCACCTCGATCATGGACCACGAGCTGCCGGCCAGCGACATCCACGTCGGCCCGTCCGACTACGTGCCGTGGCTGACCGACCGCAAGTGGGCGCACATCCGCGTCGAGGGACAGGCGTTCGGCGACGTACCGCTGAACCTGGAGCTGAAGCTCGAGGTGTGGGACTCGCCCAACTCGGCGGGAATCGTGATCGACGCCGTGCGCTGCTGCAAGCTGGCGCTCAACCACGGCCTCGGCGGACAGCTGGACGGGCCGTCCTCCTACCTGATGAAGTCGCCCCACAACCAGCGCCCCGACGAGCAGGCGCGCACGGACACGGAGGCGTTCATCGCGAGGTACGCCGGACAGCCCGGGTCGAAAGCTCGAAGGGCCGCCCAGCCTCGAAAGGCGGCGCAGCGCACGGGATAATGGCCGCGATGGCCGACCGGTTCTCAATAGCCCACGTGACGCCGTACCCGTGGGAGGCGGAGGACAACGAGGTCAACGCCCACGTGGAGCGGGTCGCGACGGAGCTCTCGCGACGGGGACACCGCGTGCTGGTGCTCGCCCCGTCGCGCTCACAGGAGCGCGTGCGCGCCTCGCGCAAGGCGCTGCGCGCCGCCAGGAATGGGTCGGGCGGGGCCTCGTCGCTGCTCGATGGAACCGATCGGGGAGCGCCGCGGGTGATCGCGGTGGGCGAGGTGCTCGATTTCCAGGGGCCGGGTCGGGCCGGCAACACTCGCCGGCGGACCGCGGCGCTGCCGATCGACGTCGCGCGGACGGTCGAGGAACTGTTGAGCACGGTGACGCTCGACTTCGTCCACGTGCACGAGCCGTTCGCGCCGAGCACCTCCAACGCGGCGCTGCGCCACTCGCGCGCGCTCAACGTCGGCTCCTTCCACTCCTCGACCGAGCGGCTGCTCTCGACGCTCGTCGCCCGCCGCTTCGTGGAGAGCTTCTTCGGGCGCCTGGACGCGCGCACGGCCAGCCTGCCGGCGACGGCCGAGCTGATGAGCCGCTACTTCCCGGGAGACTACCGCCTGCTGAGCGACGGTGAGGACGCGGTGAGCGAGCTCGAAGCGATCTACAGCGGCCTGGCCGCGCGGCGGCACTCGGCGGACGGGGACCCGGCGCTTGGGCGGCTGCTGGCGCGGCGGGCGCTGATCGAGGTGGACCTGCACATGCACACCGACCACTCCTACGACTGCGCCACGCCCGTGGAGGTGCTGCTGGCGAGCGCCCGCGAGCAGGGGCTGGGGGCGATAGCGGTGACCGACCACAACGAGATCTCCGGCGCACTGGAGGCCAGGGCGCAGGCGGCCAGATTCGGTCCCCGGGGCGGGTGGGGATCGAATCTGAAGGTGATCGTCGCCGAGGAGGTCAAGACGGCCGGCGAGGGCGAGGTGATCGGGCTGTTCCTCGAGGAGAAGATCCCACGAGGGTTGAGCCTGAAGGACACGGTCGCCGAGATCAAGCGCCAGGGCGGCCTCGTGTACGTGCCCCATCCGTTCGACCGCATGCACTCGGTGCCCGACTACGAGAACCTGCTGAAGATCCTCGACGACGTCGACGCGATCGAGGTGTTCAACCCGCGCGTGGCGATCAGCGCGTTCAACGAGGAGGCGGCCCGCTTCGCCTCCAAGTACCGGATTCCCGCGGGGGCGGGCTCTGACTCGCACGTCGCCCAGGGCCTGGGCTCGGTGCGCATACGGATGCGCGACTTCGACGGGCCGGCGGAGTTCCTGCAGTCGCTGCGCGACGCGGAGATCCTCACGCGCCCCTCCTCGCTGCTGTACGTGCAGGCGCTGAAGTTCCTGCAGACGCGCGCAACGCCCCGATCGGCGCGGCGGGCGAGCAAGGCGCGGCGCCTGAAGCGGCTGAACCGGGCTCACGGCGGCGGCGGGCGGAGGTAGTCGAAAGCGCAAGTACTGATGCACAGTCAAGGACAAGACGACGCCTCGTCAAATCCCTCGGGGGCAATGCCCGTGACCGATGACGAGATCCGCGAGAAGTATCTCGAGCGCGCCATCCGCGAGCTGAACACCCTCACACGCGAGCTGCAGGCGTGCCCGCACTGCCCGCGCGGGAACCTCATGCCGGTGCTCGGGTCCGGACACCCGCAGGCGGACATCATGCTGCTCAAGCACTCCGCCCTGCCCTCCGAGATCGAGGAGGGCGTCGCCTTCTACGGGCGCGCGGGCGGCGCGCTGATGAAGTCGCTCAAGCGGCTGTCGATCGACCCGCTGGCGGTGTACGGCACGCTGTGCGTCAAGTGCCCGTTGAGCGACGCCTCGCTGGCGGACTTCGCGTGCGTCTCGCGGGTGGTCGAGGAGATCGCGATCGTGCAGCCGAAGATCGTGGTCGTGATGGGCGCCGAGGCGCTGGCCGCGCTCGGCGACATGGACATCCCGCTGGCGCGCACGCTGCACGACACCATGGGTGTGGTCCAGCAGCTGACCCCGATGATCGACGCGCTGTACGTGCCCAGCATCGACGACTCGCTCGACGAGCAGGACGCCAAGCGCGCGTTCTGGGCGGCCTTCCGCGTGCTGGGGGAGTGGTACGCGGCGCAACCGCCGTACTGAGCACGAGCCTCAGCGGTGTCGCCTGCCGCGCGTCTTCTTCGGCGGCGGTGTCGTGCGGATCTTGAGCGCAGCGAGCTTCCCCGTGGCCGGCGGCCCGGGCAGCAGGTTCGGCCCTCCCCTGGCGGTCACGGTCACCGTGAAGGTCTCGAACGGCAGCACGTTCTCCAGCAGCACGCTGCGGTGGGCCGCTGTCGTCGACAGGGTCTGCAGGCGTCCATCGCTGCCGCGGACCGTCAGCCTGTAGCCGCGGGCGCGCGCCGCGGCTCCCCAGCTGACGAGCGCCGTCGATCCCTTGCGCACGATCCGCACGCGCCCGGGTCGCCCGGGCCTGACAGCACCCGGAGCCGTGTACTTGCCGACGGCCAGCTCCCGCGCCGGGGCTCCTTCGGCGTTCAGCAGATAGGCGACGATCCTGCGCGCCCGCGACAGCGCGTCCTGGGGCGTGAACTGGAGGGTGCCGGCGGCCCGCTTGACCGTGCCGAGCACGTGGGTGCTGTCGCGGCCTCGTTCGACGAACCTGACGCCCGTGCCGGGCACGTAGTTGCCGATCTCGTAGGCGAGCGAGAAGCGGCTCCCGCGTCCGTGTCTGACCTTCACCTTGACCGTCGCCGGGGGGGTGTCACCGGCGACTTCGAGCTTTTCCAGCGGTGGCGACTCCGGCGCGGTCTGCACGGTCCAGGTGCCACCCTGCGGATGCTTGAGCATGATCAGCACCTGATCCTGATCGGGGGCCACCGCGGCGATGAACTGTTCGGCCGAGGTGGCGATGTGCCCCGGCGCGGCCGGCGTCGTGTACGTCTGCCCCCCGGCGAGGTGAGCGTGACCACGGGGGTTCCCGAGCTCGAGGTCAGCCGAAGCGCCTGAGCGAATTGCCCCGAGGGCAGGGTGAACGTGTCGGCTTCACCCGCGGCCGCGGTCAACGCGCTCGCTCCCGGGCCCGCCCCGAACGCGAGCCGTACGGCCCCGCCGCGGTCCGTTGCCGACGCCGGGACGCGCAGCGTTTCCCCGCCGACGAAGCCGCCGGAGTGCTTGACCAGCGGCTTCTCCTTGTACTGCTTGAGCTGGTCGGAGCAGTTGCTGAAGCCGAACAGGCCGCCGTTGACGCTGCTGTCGGAGAACTTGTAGCGGCCCTGGACCCCGAAGCCGTCCGCCGCCAGGCATCCCGCGATGTATTCGTTGTTGACCAGTCCGGCCACTTCCGCGCTGATTTCCCACAGCTTGATGTAGACGTTCCCTTCCGCCTGCCACAGCCCGCTGGCTGGTTCGTCCCAGAAGCCGATCGTGCCGCCCACCTTCACGATCGGGTTTTCTCCGGTGAACGGGATGTGCAGATCGATGTTGAGCTGGGCGTCGACGTAGCCGTCGGAGTACACGTCGGCCGCAAGCGTGGCGATCTTGTCTTCGCCGAGTTCGAGCTGGCCCTGCCCGCCGAAGAAGCCGAGTTCTTCGGCGGTCGCTTCGCGGTACTTGAACGACAGTGTCAGCTCCAGCGTCTGGGCGATTTTGGCGCCGAGGACGCCGCCGAAGGAGAACGGTTCGACCCCGACCGAGCCGCCGAGCTTGTTCAGGAAGATCGCCGGGTAGATCGGGATGCCCGGGGGCGGCGCGACGAACACCAGCGACGCCGAGTGGAACTGGCCTTTCTTGAACGCCAGTTCCGCTTCGAGCGCCGGTTCGCCGAGCGGCCCGAACACGATTTCACCCTTTGCCTGCCAGGTGTCGCGCTTGGATTCTTCCGGGGCGCTCGGGAAGTAGTAGACGAAGGATGCCTGCTTGACCGTGAAGATCCCCTCGAGCCCCGCTTCGGGGATCGTGAACTTGAGCGAGTTGAGGTTGATGCCCGTCTGCGGGTCCGCCTCGATCTCCAGCGCTCCCATCGCTTCGAAGATCCCCTTCAGTTCGAGACCCACCTGCACGTCGATCAGCGCCTGGCCTTTGTTCGTCAGGTAGACGTCGACCTGGCCGACGAGCGGGAAGCTCCCGGGCAGGGTCGCGCACGCGGTGTTTTCGTGGGCGGGCGGGCAGCAGCCGGCCTTCTTGCTTTCCTTGCCAGTGCATTCGTGTCCGACGCCGATCGCCATCAGCAGCGTCTTGGACGTGGCTTCGCTGCTCCTGTGCGCCCGCGGTCCGTGCAGGCCGTGGTTGAGCACCGGAACCGACAGGTGGTTGAGCGCGGTCGTGATCGCGAGCTGGATCGGTTCGGTTTCCAGGTCCCTGCCGCCGAGCACGACGTCCCCGATCGGGGTGTTCAGCAGCTCGATGTTCACCGGCGCGCCCGACAGCAGCGTCTGCGTGCCGTCGATCGCGTAGTCCTTGACCGTCCGGATCTTGAAGACGCCTACGCCGCCGCCCTGCGGCTCGAACGCCATGCCGTTGACGGCGAGCTGCTTGGTGGCGATGGCGTAGCCGCCGCCCGCGAGCTTCTGGATGCATTCGGCGATGATCTGCGCGTCGCCCACTTCGAGCGTCGGTTCGCAGGGACCTTCGCCGCCGTCCGGCGGGTGGATCACCGAGTTGACCGAGGGCAGCGTCAGGCCGAATTTGGACGTCGAGCTTTCTCCGTTGGAGTTGGTGACCGTCAGCCCGATCGTGTGCGCCCCCGGCGCGAGGATCAGGTGGACGATCGGATTGGTGCCCGTGCTCGTGTCCACTTTGCCGTCGCCGTTCAGGTCCCAGTCGTAGGAGATGATGTGCCCGCTGCCCGCCTGCGAGCCCGCGCCGCTGATCGTCAGCTCCTGGCCGGGACCCGGGTTGGGGGTCAGCAGCGAGACCGACGCGGTCGGCGGCGGCGACGGGGGCGTGGTGGTCGTCGTGGTGGTGCCCCCCGGCGGCGGTTCGCTCGGCGTTGCGAAGCCGAGGTTGTCGATCCCGATTTTCCCCGGCGCGACTTCGGTCGCTGTGCGAATCGTGAAGTAGCTGATGTTCGCTTCGCCGCTCGGAACGGCGATTCGCCGCCACACGCCGCTTTCGGCATCACCGTGGGCGCTCGCGACTTCGTGGCCTTCGCCGTCGTAGGCGATCAGCTGGACTTCCACCGGCGGAGTGGACACGAGATCGCTGACTTCGACCGAGATCGCGCTGCGGGGATGCCCGAGCAGGGCTCCGTAGGTCCCTTCGAAGGTGTCGGGTCCCGCATGGGGGCACGTGGGCAGGATCGCGTAGTTGGGCGGAGAGGCGGCTTTGATCGCGCCCCCTTCCGCTTCGACGGTGGGGGCGCCGCAGTTGCCTTCGCTTTCCTTCTCCGGCGAGCTCCGGCCGAATTCTCCGGCGAACCCCAGCTCGAGCCCCTGTGCTTCGTACTGATTCGTGACGCTTGCGCCCGCCGTCAGGGTGTCGAAGTCGACCACCGTTTCGGCCGCCGAGGCGTCGCTCGCCCGCGCGAGGCCGACGGCCGCCACAAGGCACAGGACCACGATCGCAACGCACGCGACAGGTCGCACTGTCGACGGTACGGACCCCCCACCGCTCATCTCGATGAGAATCGCACGCGTAGCGGACATGTCCGGGGCCAGGGCGCGGTGCGCCCGGAGTATCAGGGCGACCCGGGAGGCCGGAGAATGAACTAGCCCCCCGGGGGTCGCCCTCTACCCGGATGACCTGTCGGTCGTCCGGTGATCGCTATCGACGGTTGGGCGCGGGCGCTTGAGCCCTGACCTGCACGGTCACATCGTGAGCACGATCTTGCCGAGCTTGCCGCCGGCTGCGAAGCGCTCGTACGCGGCCGCCGCCTCCCCCAGGGGGAAGGTCTCGGCGATCGCCACGCGCAGCGCGCCGGAGTCGAACAGCGGCAGCGCCTCGTGCTCGAGACGGCGCGCGGCGAGCGCTTTCTCCTCCAGCGACCGCGCGCGCAGGGTGGAGCCATGGATGCGAGCGCGCTTGCCCATCAACGCCAGCAGGTTCAGCTCCGCCTTGGCCCCCGCCGAGACGCCGATCACCGCGATGCGCCCGCCGGTGGCGAGCCCCTGGAGGTTCTCGGCCAGGTTCGGCGCGCCGACCAGCTCGAGGATCACGTCGAACGGCCCGTGCTCGGCGAAGCCCTCCGGCGCGATCGCCTCGGCCCCCAGCAGCGCGACCTGATCGCGCGACGCCTCGCTGCGCACGGTGGCGGTCACCCGCGCGCCGACCGCCCGGGCGAGCTGGATCGCGGCGGTGCCCACGCCGCCGGCGCCGCCGTGCACGAGCAGGCGCTCGCCGCAGCGCAGCTCGGCCTGGGTGAACAGTGCGTCGTGCGCCGTGATGAACACCTCCGGCAGCCCGCCCGCGGCCGGCCAGTCCAGCGCGTCCGGGACCGGCATCAGCTGGCGCTCGTGGACCGTCGCCAGCTCCGCCTGGCCGCCCCCGCCGACGATCGCCATCACGCGCTCGCCCGCCGCGAAGCGCCGCGCCCCGTCTCCCAACGCCGCCACCTCGCCCGCGAGCTCCATCCCGGGAATGTCCTGCGGCGAGCCCGGCGGCGCCGGATACAGGCCGCGTCGCTGCATCATGTCCGCGCCGTTCAACCCCGCCGCGCGAACCTTCACCAGCACCTCTCCCGCGCCGGGCACCGGGTCGGGGTGCTCCTCGATCACGATCTCTGCCTCGCGGATGGTCGCTGCGCGCACCCGCGAAGCCTACCCTCGCCCCGCCACCGCCGGGCGGCGGGGCACGCCGGGCGACGCCCGCCCTCGGTCCGCCGCGGCCAGGCGACGGGGGCGGGCGGCCCGGGACGTCGGGCTAGCGCATGCGGGGGTCGAGGTAGACGTCGTCGACTCGCGCGGTGCCGCTGGTCGTGGTGAAGCAAAGCGAGAGGTGGGCAAACCCGCCCTTTATCGCGATCGTCTTCGCCGCGCCCGTGTGAATGATCGGCGAGGGTTCCCAGCTGCCTCTGAGGACAACCTGCTTGGCCACGACCGTGCTGTTGCCCAGCAACGTTTCATAGACCACCGAGGCGACGATCGTCGCCGTCGAGCCTTCGCTGCGCGCGAAGAACCTGAACGTGCGGTCGCTCGGTTCCACGCACGTCATCGGCGACTGAGCCGCAGCGCCCACAGGGAGCTTGAGGGAGTCCAAGCCGAGCGAGCCACCGGCGGGGGACGGCTCGCCACCGGCGGCGACCTTGGCGCCACCTGAGAGAGTCCATCCGGTCATCGAGCCTTCGAAGCTGCCGCCGCTCACGAGCGAGTAGTACCCGTCGTCGCCCCATTTCAGGAACGGCTGCACGAGGGTCGTGCTGGGGCACGGAGCCACGATGGCCGCCTGCGCCGCAGCGACGGGCAGGGCAGCCGAGACGCCGGTGAGGGTCAGGCCGGCGATCACGCATGCGAGCGCCCGCGACACGCGACGCGGCATCCCGGCTGGGGTGGCGAGGTGGCGATCGGGGGACACGGGAAACCTCCGTACTTTCGGCGGCAGCCGAGCTATCTCCGATTGAGACCTCTAGCTTTGCGTCCCCGCCTCGCGACGGGTTTGCCTTTTTCGGTTTGGGATTGCCTTCGCCACCAGATTTCGACCTCGCCCCGCGATCGCTTCACCGGCCGTCGGGAGATTGGACGAAAAGGCCGACACGCGTGTCGTCCTTTGAGGGCAGCGCCGCCGGCTACGCGCGCTCGAACACGGCGACGCACTCGATGTGGTGAGTCTGGGGGAACATGTCCACCGGGCGGACCCTGCGCAGGACCCACCCGGCGGCAACCAGTTCGGCGGCATTGGGGGCGAGCGTGGTGGGGTTGCAGGAGACGTACACGATGCGCCTGGGCGAGGCGTCGATGATGCGATGCACGACCTTCTTGGACAGGCCCGCGCGGGGAGGGTCCACGACGAGCACATCCGGGCGACCGGCCCGCTCGACGAGCTCGGGCAGCGCCGTGCGCGTGTCGCCAGCGAAGAAGTGGACGTTCGTGATCTCGTTGCGCCGCGCACCCGCGATCGCGTCGGCGACGGCCTGCTCGACCAGCTCGATCCCCCACAGCTCTCCCGCCCGTGGGGCGAGCGACAGCGCGATCGTGCCGATCCCCGAGTAAAGGTCGTACACCCGCTCCCAGCCCTCCAGCCCCGCATACTCGGCGACCACGCCGTACAGCAGCTCCGCCATCTCCGTGTTCGTCTGGAAGAACGCCTCCGAGGAGATCAGCAGGTCGAGCTCGCCCAGGCGCTCGGGCAGCTCCGCATCGCCCCACACCAGCTCTGTCTCGCCACCGGCGGTGGTCTCCGCGAGGCTGCGCGAGCGCGTCCACAGCACCCCCGACAGGCTCTCGCCGAGCTCCTCGCTGAGCGCCGCCGCGAGCCCGCCGGCGTCCAGCTCCCCGTCGGTGGTCACGATCCGGATCTGCAGCATGCCCGTGCGGCGGCCTTCGCGCACGACCAGGTTGCGCAGGCGCACGCGGCCATCGGCCGCCGGTCTCGTCCGCTCGTCGCGACCAGTGCGCGGGCCGCGCTCGGTCTGGGCGCCGTGCTCCGTCCGGGCCCCGCGCTCCGACCGCGGGCCGCGCTCGGCGCCCGCCGCGCGACCGCGGTCCCACGCGCTCAGCCCCTGCGCGCGACACCAGCGCAGCGCGGCCACGCGCGCGATGTTCCCGCGCGCGGACGCCAGCAGGCAGTCCTCGATCGGCGTCACCCGGTTGCCGCCTGCGGGAGCGTGGAAGCCGCACACCAGCTCCGGAGAGGCGGGATCGCCGGCCTCTCCGAAGGAGTACTCGAGCTTGTTGCGGTAGCGCCACTGCTCGAGCGCCGGCACGATCTCCTCCAACTCGAAGTCCTCCAGCCGTCCGATCCGCCGCAGCGCCTCGTCCACCTGCTCCCGCTTGATCTCCAGCTGGCGCTCGTACGGGATCACCTGCCACGGCACGCCCGGATGGTCCGCCGCCGGCGCGATCCGCTCGGGGCTCGGCTCCAGCACCTCCAGCGTGCGCGCGTGCGCGTAGCTGCGCTTGCGCTTGTGCACGATCGCGCGCACCCGGTCGCCCGGTATCGCGCCAGCGACGAACACCACATACCCGCCCGCCTGTGCCCCGAACGGGGTACCCAGCCGCGCCACGCCCTCGCCGCCAAACGCCAGCGCGTCGATCGTCAGCTCCAGCTCATCGCCCCGCTGCGGGCGGGGGGCTGGTGGTGGTGCGGGGGCCGGCGGAGGTGCGGCGGCCGGCGGGGGCGCCGTCGTGTCGTTGTTCATCGTCGCGTGTTTGGTGCGCAAAGGTATTCACGCATCGCCGGTGATGTAACTACGAACGCACACCTTTCATAGAAACTCATACACACATCCCCGCGTCTCAGGTTGAGGCCGGCGATCCTGCCGGCGCGACGAGCAGCTCCAGCAGCGCCTTCTGGGCGTGGCGCCGGTTCTCCGCCTGGTCCCAGATGTGCTGGCGGGAGCCGTACAGCACCTCCGCCGTGATCTCCTCGCCGGGGTGTGCGGGCAGGTCGTGCATGGCGAACGCGCCCGGCGCCGCCGCGTCCAGCAGCGCGTCGTCCACCCTGTAGTCGGCCAACGCACTGCGGCGCTCCCGCGCGGTGCTCTCGTCGCCCATGCTCACCCACACGTCCGTGTACACCGCGCACGCGTCCTTCACCGCCTCCCGCGGGTCCGCGTGGCGCGTCACCGTTCCGGTCGCGCCGGCCGGCAGGACGAGATCGTCCTCCAACGCGTAGCCTGCCGGCGAGGCCACCGCCACGTGCATCCCCGCCAGCGCTCCCAGCAGCGCCAGCGAGCGCGCCACGTTGTTGCCGTCGCCGACGTACGCCACGCGCACGCCCTCCAACCGGCCGCACGCCTCGCGCAGGGTCAGCAGATCGGCCAGCGCCTGGCACGGATGGTGGCCGGCGCTGAGCATGTTCACGACCGGGACCGTGCTGTAGGCCGCCAGCTCCTCCAGGATCGCGTCCGCTCCCGTGCGCAAGCCCACCGCCGCCACGTGCCTGGACAGCACCAGCGCCGTGTCGCGCGGCGCCTCCCCGCGCGAGAGCTGGAGCTCGTCCGAGCGCAGCACCACCGCGTGGCCGCCCAGCTCGTCGATCCCCACCTCGAACGACACGCGCGTGCGCGTCGACGGCTTCTCGAAGATCAGCGCCACGCTGCGGCCGGCCAGCGCCCGAGAGGACAGCGGCGCGCGCTTGAGCTCCAGCGCGCGGTCCAGCAGCGCGTCCAGCTCGGTCGCGCTCAGCTCAGCCCCGGTGAGGAAGTGGCGTGGGGTCATCGAATCGGCCAGTGTAGGCGCTATGCGCTCCGGCTCCCGGACCGAGCACGCGCTCCACGCGGAGGACGCCGACCTACTATTGGGGCATGAACGATGTCCATGCCAGCTTTCCCGGCCACGAGCTTGTGAGTGCGGGTCTTGTCGATCTCGCAGCCGGGCGCGAGAGCGAGGCGTCGCTGCTGGTGTCCATGGCCGCGCCTCGACTGCGCGCGTTGGGTTTTGCCGTGCCCGCGAGCGCACAGGAGCATCCTTCGCATCGCCTTTACGAGCTGATCGCCGAGCACGGCGGTGGTGCTCACAGCCGCTACAACGCGCTCGTCGGACGGGTGGTCAGCTTCGCGCGGGCCGCCGAGCACGATGCGACCCGACGCAAGATGGACGCTGCGCTGGAGTAGGCGTCCACGCGTCTCGGATGTCAGGGACGACCGGTGACCGGCGGGGCGGCAGTGTGCGATCGTCCGGCTACATGAACTCGTCGAGAAAGGATCGCCACCGATGAAACCGTCCGTCGCCGCCGTGATCGCCTGCTGCGCACTTGTGCTCGTCACGGGCTGCGGATCGTCGAGCAACTCGACCAGCGGCTCCGCCGCGACGGCCACGACCGCGACATCCGCGCAGGCCGCGACAACCGGGACCGCCGCGACGACGACCGCGACGACGTCCCCCTCTCCGAGCGCCGGGCTGAAGGTCGACACGACGCCCAAGTACGCCGTCCCGTCTCCGTCCGCGCCCGTGCTCAGCGGGCTCGTGCAGATCGCCTACCGCAACATCGCGATCGCCCCCGACAGTGTCAGGGTGAAGGTCGGCAGCACGATCAAGTGGACCAACTACGACTCGGTCGTGCACAACGTCACCAGCGAGGGCGGTCCGCAGAGGTTCGCGTCCAAGAACTTCGGCGAAGGCGGCACGTTCGAGATCACCGTGGACAAGCCCGGGGTGATCCACTACGAGAACACGCTCCAGCCGGCCACCATGAACGGCACGATCGAAGTCGTCGGGTGACCTGAGCGCTCGTCGGGCTAGCCGAGTGCTCAGATGACCTGCGAGGCCCCCTGGCCGAAGTCCGGGAGCCCCTCCCCAGGCGTGGACGGCGTCGCGTACAGGCGACGCGGGATCCGCCCCGCCCCGCGCGCCAGGCGGCCGGCTTCCACCGCCGCGCGCATCGCCCCGGCCATCGACACCGGGTCCCGCGCCCGCGCGATCGCCGACGCGGCCATCACCGCGTCGCAGCCCAGCTCCATCGCCAGCGCCGCGTCCGAGGCCGTGCCGATGCCCGCGTCGAGCACCACCGGCACCTCCACCGCCTCGCGGATGAGGGCGATGTTGTACGGGTTGCGGATGCCCATGCCGCTGCCGATCGGCGAGCCGAGCGGCATCACCGCCGCGCAGCCGAGGTCCGCCAGGCGGCGGGCGAGCACGGGGTCGTCGGTCGTGTACGGGAGCACCACGAAGCCCTCGTCCACGAGCGCCTCCGCGGCGCTCAGCAGCTCCGGCGCGTCCGGCAGCAGCGTGTCCTCGTCGCCGATCACCTCCAGCTTGATCCAGTCGGTGGCGAACGCCTCGCGCGCCATGCGCGCGGTGATGACCGCGTCGCGCGCCGTGTGGCAGCCGGCCGTGTTCGGCAGCAGCCGCACGCCCGCGTCCGACAGCACGTCGATCAGCGACCCGCGATGTCCGAGATCCCCACCCACCCCCGCCCGGCGCAGCGCCACCGTCACCAGCTCACAGCCGCTGGCCGCGATCGCCTGCGCCAGCAGCTCCAGCGACGGGAAGCCGCCCGTGCCCAGCAGCAGCCGCGAACGCATCGTCTGGCCCGCGATGGTCAACACGTCGCCGGCCGGTGCCGCGCCCACGTGGGAGGCGCCGTCCTGCCGGGCGCCGTCCCGCGGGGCGCCGCCGGCGGCGGCCAGCTGAGGGCTCACCGTGTCGTCCACGCCCGCATCATCCTCCCTGCATCGCCGTCAGCACCTCCACGCGCGCGTCCTCGTCCAGCGCGAACGACTCCCACGCGTCGCGCGGCACGACCTCGCCGTCGACCGCCACCGCCACACCGCGCGCGTCCGTGTCAAGACCCAGGCGGGCGAGCACCGCCGCCACCGTCTCGCCCGCGGACACGTCCGCGCTCTGCCCGTTGAGGACGATCACGCCGCGCTACCCACCGAGGCATCGCCCACCCGGCGCAAGGGGCGCTCGGGCGTCGCCGTGAAGCGCTCGGGGGCGCACGCCGACAGCAGCTCCTCGTCAGCCGCCCCCTGCGCTTGGTCGCCGGCGAGCACGCCCGCGACCAGCTCCGCCGTCAGCGGCGCGAGCAGGATGCCGTTGCGGTAGTGGCCGGTCGCCCACACCAGGCCCTCAAACGCCCCCGCGCCGATCGCCGGCGCGTTGTCCGGGGTGCCCGGCCGCAGGCCCACCGACAGCTCCTCGATCTCCAGCTCGCTGATGCCCGGCACGAGCTCGTGGGCGTCGCGCAGCAGCTCGTACACGCCGCCAGCGGTCGGCGCCAGCGCGAAGCCACGCTCCTCCACCGTCGCGCCCAGCACGTAGCCGCCGTCCTCGCGCGGGACCACATAGCCGCCGTCGTAGCGCAGCACGCGCCGCAGCAGCCCCGGTCCCGCGGGGTCGCGCAGGCGCAGGATCTGGCCCCTGACCGGACGCACGGGCACGCGCGCGCTCGGCGGCAGGCCCCCGATCCGCCCGCTCCACGGGCCCGCCGCCAGCACCACCCGCTCGGCGGCCACGCTCTCGCCGTCCTCGAGCGTCACGCCCGTGACGCGCCCACGCCCGCCCTCGACGCCCGCGCCATCCACATCCACACGCTCCACCCGCGCGTGCTCGCGCAGCTCCACCCCCGCCGAGCCGCACGCCCGCCTCAGCGCCATCACCACCAGCCGGGGATCGACCGAGTGGTCGTCGGGAGCCTCCAGGGCGAGTCGCACGGTCGGAGCCAGCGCCGGCTCGCGCTCGCGGGCCTCGCTCGGGCGCAGGCGCGTCACGGCGAGCCCGAGCGATCGGCGGAAGTCGAGCTGGCGCTCGAGCTCGCGCGCGTCGTCCTCGTCGCGTGCCGCCAGCAGCGTGCCCGTCCGCATCAGGCCCACCGACGTCCCCGTCGACGTCTCGAGCTCCGACGCGAACGCCGGCCACATCCGCGCCGAGCGCAAGCCCAGCTCCAGCACGCGCCGGCCGGTCTCGCCGAACTCCACCTCCGCGACCGGCGCCAGCATGCCGGCGGCCACGTGCGAGGTCCCGCTCCCCGTCGCGTCGCGCTCCAGCACCGTCACCGACATCCCCCGCTGTCGCGCGCGCCACGCGATCGCCAGGCCGATGATGCCGCCGCCGACGATCGCCACGTCGAGTTGATGGCTGTCGGGCATGACGATGATGCTAGCCCGCCGCCCGCGCACAGCGACACCGCGGGGGAGCCGGAAGCGCCAGCGCGCAGCCCGCAGCCCGGCTAGCGGAGACCTCGTGCTGCCCAGGCACGCGCCGGCAGCACAAACGGTGCCACCGGCAGGAGCTCGCGGCAGCGTTCGCGCAGCTGCGTCTGCCGCGTCGCGTCGAGACCGGCCGCGTAGGCGCCAGCCGGGCCCACGCCGAGCGTGAACGGCTCCCACCAAGCCTCGAAGCTCGGGTGTTCGACGGCAGCCGAGAGAGCGGTCTCGTCGATCTCGCGCAGCCCGACCGCGCGGAACAGCCGCGCAAGGTCACCCGCACGGGCGCCGGCCAGCCGCGACTCGTCCTCGACCTCGGGATCGAGCTCGCGGGCCGCGTCCCAGAACAGGCTCAGCGGGCCCTGACCGCCAGCGTGATCCCACACGCACGCGGCCACGACGCCGCCCAGCCGAGTGACACGCGCCATCTCGCCGAGTCCCGAGACGGGGTCCGCCATGAAGTGAACGACGAGTTGCGCGAGCGCTCCGTCGAACGTCCGGTCCGCGAATGGCAGCTGCTCCGCGGACGCAAGTCGCACGTCGACCCCCGGGTGGCGGTCCCGAGCCGCCGCGACGAACGCCTCGGAGGGATCGACGGCCGCAACGAAGTCCGCTCCGAGCCTCATCACCAGCTCGGCGGTGAGAGCGCCCGGGCCGCAGCCGACATCGAGCACTCGCTGACCGGTGGCAACTGCCGCGAAGTCGGCGAGCCGCGGGCCGAGCAGCACCGAGTACCTGCCCATGAAGCGGTCGTACGCGTCAGCCGCAGCAGTGAAGCTCACCAGCCGAATCTAGCCGTGTCCGCCCGCCGTCGCGGTGCCTTCAGACGGTCGTCAGCAGTCGATGTGCAGGGCGGGAAGCATGTCCGGGCTGATCCCCGCGTCCACGCACGCCAGATATGCCATGCCGCGATGGATACCGTCGATCACCAGCACGTTGCCGCCGAACACGCCTATCCGCAGCACCAGGTCAGACGTCCACCTGTTGCCTGCCATGTCACGCATGAAGCGATCGACTCGCAGGTCGTTCGCCCGGTCCTCCGCCGGCTGGAGCGTCCTGCTGCGCTGACGATATATCGCCAGCAGCTGGCCGAACGTCTTGTAGCGCCTGTCCACGTACCCCATAAAGCTGCTGAACAGCGTCGGCGTTTCAGCCAGTTCGCTTGGCGATATGGGTCTCAGAGCCATCCCGAGCATCGTCCTTCGGGGGAGCGTGCGGGGATATGGGCAGCCGGCCAGAGTGTCGGCTAGCGATTTGTTACGTTCGTCGCACGTCCGTCGACGCAGTGCCCATCAGCACTGAGATGCACCCGTCCCGCCGGTCCGCCATTCGCGCGTTCCACGCCCGTTCGATCTCGCGCATCAGGGCCGGGTAAACGATTCGATGTCGGAACGGAGCGATCACCGCCATGTATGCCGCCCCCAACCTTCCCCGCGGCTTGACGTACACCCCCATCTGTCCCTGATAGAGGCCTTCGCCCTTCTCGACCCAGGCCAGGTGCATCACGGCGTGAACAGTTCGGTTCGAAAGCTCAGCCGCCCACTCCACGTCTGTGCGATAGAGAGGGGTGAAGCTCGTCGAACGGAGATCCAGGCCCGACGCGGTGTTGCGCAGGTCCTCCGAGAGCCGCGCGCTCAGCGTCGTCTTGGTGTCGTCCGGTATGGCGAGCGGGCGCGGTGCGTCATCCCACCCGAGCCATCCGCCGACGCGCCAGCGAATACTGAACAGGGCGCGCGTCGCACGGGAGTCCGCGTCAGCCGGATCGAGGGAGGCCATCACCTCAAGCAAGGTCGCGAAGTCCTCGACGCCGCCTTGCGCCGGCAGCGCCCACACATCCTCGAGCCTGAAGTCCGGTGCGACCTCGCCGATCCGCCAGGCGTGAGATTCGTGCTCGCTGTTGGAAAGCCTCATGTTCAGTCTCGGGTGTCTCGGCGTCGCAGGGCTCCGTGCCCGGACAAGATAACATACATGCATGCATGTACGAGCACCGCAGGCCGGCCGCGGGTCAAACGCGACGGGAGCCATCGGCGGCCGCCGCCGGACGCAGGCCGACCGGAGCGCACGCACGCGCAGCGCCCTGCTCGAGTCGGCCGCGAGAGGGCTGTCTCGCTACGGCTACGGCAACCTCATCCTCGAGCGGGTCGCGAGCGAGGCCGGCTACACCCGCGGCGCGCTCTACCACCAGTTCAGGGACAAGGAGGATCTGGCCCTGGCCGTGATCGACTGGGTCGATGAGACGTGGAGGCAGGAGGTCGGCCGCTCGATCGAGCAGGAGCCCGATCCAGTTCTCGCACTGATCGGCCTGGCCCGCGGTCACGCCATCTTCTGCCGGCGGGACGTCGCCCGGGTGGCGATGGCCCTGAGACTCGAGTTCGGCGATCAGGATCACGCCGTCGGGCGCCACTTCGAGCGGGTTTCCGAAGGTCTCCTCAAGCGCTGCACCCGCCTCATAAGCGCGGGGCGCAGAGCTGGAACGATCCCAGCCGGCCCGCCCGCCAGAGCCGTCGCGCTCGCGTTCATCGGAGCCTTGGAGGGCACGGTCATCGGGCTCGCCGGACAGGCGCCGCACGATGAGCTGCTGGCGGCGCGCGCGGCCGCCGGTGTGCTTGGCCTCGGCTGCGTGCCGACCGCAGCTCGGTGATCTGAGCGGATCGCGCTACGCGTTGGCGACCTGGGGGTCCGGGCGCACGACTGCGCAAGACCCAGCGGCCCGCGACGCGGCTATCCGAGCAGCGCCTGCGCGCGCGACCACAGCTTGGTCATGCCGCGGATCCAACGCTGGGGGTCCTCTGCCTTGCCGACCACGAACTGGTGCATCTCGGGGTGGGTGAGGATCAGGAAGAGGTCCTGCTGGAGACCCTCGAGGATGCGCTGCGCGGCCTGCTCGGGCGCGAGCACATCGCCGCCGCCAATCACCGCGCTCGCCTTCGCCGCGTCGCCTCCCGCCCCCGCCCGGAGCATCGCCGTGTCGACCGCGCCCGGGCAGATGCACGACACGCGCACTCCGCGTCCCGCGTAGGTGAACGCCAGCCACTCGGCGAACCCGACCGCCGCGTGCTTGGTCGCCGAGTACGCCGCGTCGCCGGCGGCGGTGAGGATGCCGGCCATCGACGCGGTCGTCACGAGGTGCCCGTCGCCGCGCTCGGTCCACCCCGGCAGCAGTGCCCGCGCGGCATACACGTGCGACATCACGTTGACACGCCACTGGCGCTCCCAATCCTCATCCGGCGCCTCCGGGCCGCTGCCCGTGGCCAGTCCGGCGTTGGCGAACCAGACGTCGATCGAGCCGACGCTGTCCTCGACCTCCTCGACCAGCGCACGCGTCGCCTGCTCGTCGGTCACGTCGAGAGCACGCGGCAGCAGCCGCGCCGCGCCCAGCTCCTCGCTCAGTCGCTCCACGCCGCTGGCGTCGAGGTCGGCGGCCACGACGCTCCGCGCGCCCCGCTCGACGAGCGCGCGCACGAGCGCGCCGCCGATGCCGCCCGCCGCCCCGGTGACCACGATTACCCTTCCCTCGGGATCCATGCGCGAACCATATTCGTTTCGCGCGGCCGGACTTATCGAAACGCGCTAGTTTCGGAACTCCAACATGAAGATCCATGCGCTTCAGACCGGCACCGTGCGCGTCAAGCGCAGCTTCCTGTTCCCCAGCCACGGCGCACGCCGGCAGCTGGATCTGTTCATGCCCGGCGCCTGGGCGGACCCGCTGCCGATCCACTGCTGGGCGATCGAGCACGAGGGAGTCCTGCGGCTGATAGACACCGGCGAGACCGCCGCCGCGCGCAACGTGCCGTTCGCGCGCATGGAAGTGACGCCCGAGCATGAGCTTCCGGCCACCATGGCCGCGGCCGGCCTGCGGCTCGAGGACGTCTCGGAGGTGGTGCTCACCCACGCCCACGGCGACCACATCGACGGGCTGGTGCACGTGCGCGCGCGGGTGCTGAGCAACGAGGTGGAGCTGCGCTTCCTCGCCTCACCGTTCCCGAGCGTGATGCGTCGCGTCCTGCGCCAGCCGCTGCCTCCGGGGTTCGCCCCCGAGGCGTTCGCGCTCGACGGCGGCCCCTTCGGAGCGTTCGAACGCAGCCGTGCGCTCAGCGACGACGGACGCATAGTCGCCGTCGACACGCCCGGGCACACTCCCGGCCACGTGTCCGTGATCTGCGTCGACGATTCCGGCCGCCACGTGATGCTCGCCGGCGATGCAACCGACTCGCTCGAGCAGCTGCAGTCGCTGCGAGTGGACGCCATAGCACCGGACCCGAGGGTGCACCTCGCGACGATGGAAGCGATCCTCGCCCACTGCGCCCAGCACCCGACGATCTACCTGCCCTCGCACGATCCCGACTCGACGGCGCGGCTCGCCGGCGCGATCACCGTCGGCTGAGACGGCGCTCACCGCTCGGTCGCGATGCGCGCGGGCCCGACGATGACCTGCTGCAGCCGGCGGGCCGCATCCAGATGGTCGCCCGTCCAGATCATTCGAACCGCGGTCGCACTCGCCTCGCCATCCTCGCCGCGCAGGTCGCGACGCACCGCTTCCAGCAGTCGCCCGTCGGCGACCCTGTCGTGCGGGAGCGGCTCGCGCGGCTCTCCTCCGTCCACGAGGCTGGCGGCGAGGTCCTCGAACCAGGCCTTCACGAGCTCGCTCGACTTCAGAAGCTCGTGGCGGGCGGCCGCTCGATCCCCGGCGGCGGAGCCGTCCTCGCGCTGCCAAAGATCCAGAATCGCTTCTGCTGCGAGACGCAGACCGGCGACGCCGGTGACGAGGCTCGTCACCTCGGCGAGCGGCACCGGCTTGGCGCCACGCTCGGCCAGGTAGCCGCGAAACGTGTCGTCCAGGCGGCGGGCGGCAGCGGCAGCGCGAGCGGCGTCGTCGGTCGGGGCTGCCCGAGAGGAAGCGCCGCGGTCGCAGCGGCGCATTCCGAAGTCGACGGCGCTGGCGAGGTAGTCCGCGCTGTCGGTGTACGCCTCCGCCAACGCCCGGCGCAGCGCCGCCCCCGCGCCGCGTGGCCAGAACAGCAGTCCGACGGCCAGGCTCACCGCGCACCCGATGGCGATGTCCTCGACCCGCAGCAGGCCGACCCGCCATCCGGCTGGCTGGATGATGTTGAACAGGAACACCAGCGTGAGCGTGAACGCGGCCTGGCCCGCGGCGAACGAGATCGCGGCGGGCGCAGCGGGCGCGACTCCCGCGAGCAGGATCGCCAGCGGCAGCAGAAACCACAGCAGCGTGGTGTTGGTGCCGATCACCTCCAGCATCGCCGCGCCGATGACGAACCCGGCCACGGTGCCAAGCAGCGCGCGGACCGCGTTCTGTCCCGTGTTCAGAGCGTTGGATCGCAGCACCGACAATGCGCCGAGGACCACCCAGAACGAGTGCTGCACGCCGGTCCGGTTCGCGACGAACACGGCCAGACCCAGCCCGACGGCGCCGCGCACGCTGTTGTGCAGCCACACGGAGTGTCGATCGACATGCGCCGTCGCGCGTTCGTGCGCCGACGACAGCGCGCCGCCCACGCCTTCGGGCTGGCGACCGAGCAGCCGCTCCAGCCAGCTGCGTCGCTCGGCCGCCGCCGTCAGGTCGATGTTGCTCGCGATCAGCGAGACCGCAAAGCCCAGCTCCTGTGCGCGAAAGCTCGGATCGAGCGAGCTGATGAACTCGTTCACCTGTTCGTCAACCGCGTCCGGCGTGGAGGCGGACGCCACGCGCGTGGCCGGCAGATCAGCCGTGGCGTTCTCCTCCATCGCGCTCATCGCGTCGGTCAGCTCGCCCAGGGCCGCATGCAGAGCATCGCAATTCCCGCCGGTCACCTCGAGCAGCTCCGCCCCCCGCTCGAGCACCGCAGCCGCAGCCACCTTCACCGCGCAGGCTCCAGGGTTGACCGGCGCACCGTCCAGAGGTTGTGCGGACTGGGCGACGATCGTGTTCAGCCAGTTCAGCTCGTCCACCAGGCGCACGATCGTCCTCGCCGCCGTGCTCAAGCTGGTCGGCCGGTAGGGCGTGGCGAGAAATCCACGGTGGAGCGCGGCGACCGCGTCGTTCGCTCGCGCGACCGCGTCGGCGTGGTCGCCAGCGGCCTGCTCGTCCTCGTCGCCGAGCAGATGGGAGACCTCCGAGCGCAGTCGTGCCGCCAATGCCCCGCAGGCGGCGGTGGCCGCCGAACGCAGTCGACTGCGTGCCGGCGTCGGCCACAGCAGGCCCACCGCGATCATCGAGGCGGCGCCGGCCATCGCCCAGCCCGCCAGCCGATCCGGCAGCGACGACAGCGGCCCCGCCAATGTCACCGGCAGGATGAAGGCCAGCAGCAGCGAAGTGGTGGCTCCCGCCAGCACCGAGCTGACGACCCCGGCGAAGATCACCGCGAAGCCAACGACCGCCGTCGTCACGGCCGCCAGCCAGACGCTCTGTGAGACCAACGTGCCAAGGCACACGAGCGCGCAGCCCACGAGCGCGAGCGCAGCCTGGGCGCGCAGGCGGTCCCCGACGGGGCCGCCGAAGTCGACCAGCAGCAGCATCGCGAACGAGCCAAACGCAGCGAACGTCGCCAACACGGGGTTTGCGATCGCCTTCTCGCCCAACGCGAACATCGCCGGCATCACGATCGCCGCCCGCCCGGCACGGCGCACGGCGGCAAGGTCGGGGTCACGCCGGCCGAGCCACTGCAATGGATGCACGAATCCTCGCCTGTCCGATCGGTGCCGGTGCCTGGGCACCATCCTAATGCCGCCGCGCTGCAGCGGCGCAGCGCGCGGCGCGGGTCAGCCGGCCTGCGCAGAGGCAGGTGGAAGCGGCTGGAGCACGCCCATGCGGTTGCCCTCCGAGTCGTGGAAGCTTCCATACAGGCCGACGCCCGGGATCTCCTGGGGCGGACCGGCGACAGTGCCGCCAGCCCGCTCGACGGCGCGCAGCGAGGCATTGACGTCCTCCACGGCTATCACCACAGACGGCGAGTGCGACGCGGGATCGCTCGTCCTCAGGAAGAAGCCGCCGTTGATCGCGCCGGGGGTCGTCGGTCTGCCCCCAGCCGTCTCCGTCGTGGTGACCACCGTGTAGCTGCCCATCTCCGGGCCAAGCGGTTCTGTCCGCCAGCCGAAGGCCGCCGCGTAGAAGGCGGCCATCCGCTCGCGGTCCTCGGCCGGGAGCTCGAAATGCACGACGGGATCCATCTGCTCACCTCGCTTGACACTGGGCGGGCCGGAGCGGCAGCCGGGCATGACACAATACTTGGAACGACGCGCGAGAGCCGTCGAGCTTATGAGCGGCGCGGAAGCCTCGACCCGAAGAGAGCGTGATGGAGGCTGACCACGAGGACTGGCTGCTGAGGTTCCTCCACGAATTCGCGTCGATGTCGGAGGAGGAGCGCGACGCCGCGATCGACGCGCTCTCACCGGCGGATCGTGATGCGCTGGTAGCGCTCGCGGACGTTCGGGCGGCAACCGCCGGGGCCGACCTGGTGCAGATTCTCGACGCTGGTCAGAGCGGGCTCGACAAGCTCTACGAGCTGACACAGCCCGTCGACCTGTTCACGGTGATCACCCTCGCCGTCAGGGAGCATCCGAACATCGTCGTCGAGGCCATGTTCGCCGCTGTGGTCCTGCATCGGGGATGGCATGAGCAGGAGCCGGCCGCGATCGTGGCGCTGCGCGAAGCGTGGCATTGGCATGTGTACGAGCGGATCGGGGCGGCTCCGAGCGAAGATCCCGACCAGGACAGAGGTGCTCGATGAGCGCCAGGCGTGCGCGAATCGCTACCAGGGCTCGGGGCCGGACCGGCCGAAGAAGCTGCCGGTCGGTCCGTCGGGGCCAAGGCATGCGAGCGTGACGATCGCGTCCGTGCCTTCGTGCACCGTCTGGGTTCCGCGACGAGCGTTGAGGTCGGTCGCCGTGTAGCCCGGGTCGGCCGCGTTGATCCGCCAGCGGGGATGGGCCCTGGCCCACTTGACGGTGAGCATGTTGAGGGCAGCCTTGGACGAGGGATAGCCGAGTGAGACGAACTCCGCGTAGGGGCTCCCAGGACATCCACACATCGTGCCCCTCGCCCAGCAACCGCCTGGCCGCCTCATAACCAAGGCCCTTGTTGGCCCCCGTGATCAGCGTCGCGGTCATCGGTCGAGGTAGATCTTGAAGCCCTCGGCGACAGCATCGAGGCCGAGGCGGCGGTAGAACTCGTGCGCCTCTCGGCGCTGCTTGCCGGAGAGCAGCTGGAGCTTGTAGCAACCGGCGGCGCGGGCCAGTTCGATCAGGTGCTCCATCAACGCTTTCCCGACTCCCGTGCGGCGAACGGCTTCTCCCACGATCACGTTCTCCACGATCGCCCACGGCTTGGCGTGGTGGGTCAGATTCGGAACAACGAGCAGGTCGGCCGTGCCGAGCACCCGACCGTCGACGGTCGCGACGATCAGGTGCCGCGCCGGATCGACCAGGATCTGCGCGAGCAGCGGCTCGGAGCTCCCGCGATCGGATGGCGCAGCCGTGATGCTGCTGTCCGCGAGCTCCTCGTACAGCGACAGGAGCGCGTCGAGATCCGCTGCTCGTGCGTGACGGACGAGGACATTTCCCACGCCGGCAGTTTCTCAGAGGAGCGCGAGCGGCCGGTCGGCTTGCGCTCTACGTCGTGTCGCCCGGAGACGACGGCACGGGCGCGCTCTCGGCGGCCGGACCCCCGCCGGCTTCGCCGAGCTTGCGGCGGCGATCGACCAGCAGCACGGCCGCGATCACGACTATCACCACCACCAGGATGCCAGCTGCGATGTAGCGCAGTTTGTGGTGGACGGGCGCCGTGGCCTTCGGTTTGGTCACAGCGATCGCGACGGGCGTGCGGTCCGTGCCAGCCAACGCCACCAGCTGCGCCTGTTCGGAGGTCGCGTAGGGGACGGTCATGTGCCGGCCGTCGTTCATCGAGACGTGGATGTGGCCCGGGCCCGTGCCCGTACCCGGATGGAAGGTCAGCGCGTGCACTTCGTGATGGGCCAACTGGGCCTTCATGGCGGGCAGACCCTCGGGCTGGAAGTGGATCACGCTGGCGGCGAGCGCGGCGGTCTGCGCAGTCACAGCGAGCGTGGCGAACGCCAGACACACGGCGGCCGTTGCGGCCCTTGCCATGAAGGGCGCCCTCCTCGAGAGAATCATCCGCGGGACCCTACCGCAAGGCCCCGCCCCCGAGCTGATCGGCATCGTCGTCGATCGCCGTCGACTCGACGTCAGCCGGACGCGCACCGCGCTCGCGTGAGGCGAAGCGTCCGGCAGTTGCGAGAAAGCCCACCGCGCGACCGGCGTAATGGCGTGATATCCAGCGACGCGCCAACGTGCGGCTGGGTGGAAGCATGAGCAGCGCGCCGAGAGCATCGGTGACGAATCCGGGAACCACCAGCAGCGCGGCCCCGAGAAATCCGAGCGCGCCGTCGAGCGCGGCACGGGCGGGTGCGCGATGCTCGGACACCGCCAGTGAGACGCGTTCGATCGCCGAGCGCCCCTGGACGCGCAGGAGCCGTGTGCCGAGCACCGAGGTCCCGAGCAGCAGGACGACCGCCAGCAGCCAGCCGATCGCGCGCCCGACCTCGACGAAGACGAACACCTCGATGACCGGCACTCCGATCAGGACAAGCACGAACATCCAGCAGTGAGCCTGCGCGTGTCGACCCGCGGCTCAGCGGCTGAGCCGCACGAGCTCTTCGCCGACGCGGACGCTCATGCCTTCGCTGCCCGGCAGCGCTTCGACCGTATCTCGTGGCTCGGAGAGATTCGCGGCGAAGCGCTCGCCCTTCCCACCCCCGAGCGCGGGGTCGAACGCGCCGCTGGCCAGCACCCCATCGACCACGAGCTCGCTGCCCGACGTGCCGAGGGCGAAGGTCTCCCCTTCGCCGCCGAGCGCGAGCGCGGCGACGTGGGTGGCGAGCGCGACGTGACCGGACCCGCCAAACGCGGGTTCGAGGGCACCCGACGGGCCGAAGCGGAACAGGTCGACTCCCGTGCTGTTCGGGCCGTCCCCGCCGAAGCCGGCCTCCACCCCGCCGCCCGGCAGCGCGAATACCGCGTCGCAGAGCTCCGAGTTTACGTCTGGCGTGAACGGCAGGTAGACGGCTCCCTGGAACCCGAAGGAGGGCGCGTCGGCGCCAGTCGGGTCGAGCTGCTGCACGGCTGGGAACTCCTTCCCGTCGCCGTTCGGGACGCCCGCCTGTTCGTAGCCGAGCAGGAGCGAGCCGTCGGGGGCGATCGTCTCGACGCAGGCCCAGCCGACGCCGCTGCCCGCATAGCCCACCAGGGAGGGTGTCTGGCCAGACGCCGTGAGGAATCCGCCGTGGCCAAAGGAGCCGTCGAGCGCGCCGGAGGGCAGCAGGCGGACCAGGTGGATCGCCCCCTCGCCGAGACCTTCGGCAATCGCAGTTTCGGTGACCGGCACCGTGGCTTCGTGCTGGTAGACGGCGAGGATGTCCCCGTCGGGCTCGACGGCGGCCGCCGTGATGACCGTTGGAGCGCTGCTGTCCGGCAGCTTGTACTGGACCACGCCGTCGTGGCCGAAGCCGCGATCGGCCTGCCCGCGCGCGCTCAGGCGGACGACCGTCAGCTGCCCCGCTCTGTCAAAGCCGACGATCAGCAGCTTGCCGGCGCCCAGCGCGAACATCCGCGGTGGATGCTGCGGGGTCGAGTAGATCGCCGGGACGACGGTCACTCCGCCGCTGCCGAAGGCGCTCACGAGCCTTCCGCGTGCGGATATGCGCGCGACCAGGAACGCTCCCTTTTTGCTGTTCGCATAGCCGCCCACGAACAGCGATCCCTGCGGGCCGGGCGCCAGCAGCAGACCCTCGTCCCCCGGACCAGGCCCGTACGGCGAGCCGCTGCCCTGTAGCTCTTTGAATGGCAGCCCGGCGACTCCGTGGCGGCCAAACGTCGAGACGAGGTGCCACGGGGTGGCGTCAGCGGCCGAGCCGGCCCAGCACGCCGCCACGGCGGCGACGCACGCCAGCGCCGCGAGCCGGCGGCCGGGCACGGCGCTCAGAGGTGCGGTCCTCACGACCGCAGCGTACCCGGTCGGACGCTGGCCGAGCCCGTGGCCGATCGGCTCAAGACCAGCCGGCGCAGCGTCGAAAACGTAGTGTGACCGAGAGACGCTCCCCCACACTGGTCGGCGCCCTCGCCGGCCTGACGCTGCTCGGGACGGGTATGGCCGTGATGGCCGCGCGGGTTGCCGATGACACCGGCGCCCCTGCCGGTGGGCGCGCTGCCGCCCGCCAGGCGTCGTTCCCAGCGCTTCCGGGGCGCGCGCCGCTGAGCGCCGGCGCCGGCGGCGGGAGCGGGGGGCCGATGATCCTCATCCGGCGAGCGCACGAGCGAGCGCGACCGACCCGGCGGCGGCGCAAGGGCGCCGCCAAGTCTCCCACGATCACCACCCAGCCCCGCAGCGAGTCCGTCGCCAGCGGGCAGGTCGCGAGCTTCACCGCGACCGCCGCGGGCACTCCGGCGCCGAGGGCACAGTGGCAGCGCTCCGCAGACCGCGGCCTGATCTGGAGGAACGTCACCGGCGCCCACGGCGTGACCTACGCGTTCACCGCCAGCTCGAGCGAGAACGGCTACGAGTACCGCGCGGTGTTCAAGAGCTCGGCCGGCAAGGCGACGACGAAGCTGGCAACGCTGACGGTGACCACGCCCTCGGGTGGCGGTGCGCCAGCGCCCACGACCCAGCCCGGCGGCGGTGGCGGTGGCGGCGAAGCGCAGCCCCCAGCCCAGCCGGCGAACGGGAGTGCGCCGCAGGTCACGACCCAGCCGGTGAACGAGAGCGCACAGAGCGGCACGACCGCGACGTTCACCGCCGCCGCATCCGGCAGCCCGACACCGAGCGTGCAATGGGAAGTCTCCAGCGACGGCGGCGGCTCCTGGAGCGAGATCGCCGGCGCCACCTCGACGAGCTGCTCCTTCACCGCAGGCTCCACCCAGAACGGCTACCAGTACCGCGCGGTTTTCAGCAACTCGGCCGGTAGCGCCACCACGAACGCCGCGACACTCACGGTCACCGCGCCACCGAGCGGGGAAGCGCCACAGATCACGACCCAGCCGGCCAGTCAGATGGTGGCCGAAGGCGCATCGGCGACGTTCACCGCCACCGCTTCCGGCAGCCCGACACCGAGCGTGCGCTGGGAATTCTCCAGCGACGGGGGCGGCTCCTGGAGAGAAATCACCAGCGCGACCTCGACGAGCTACTCCTTCATCGCAAGCTCCACCCAGAACGGCTACCAGTACCGTGCGGTGTTCGCCAACTCGGGCGGGAGAGCCACCACGAACGCCGCGACGCTGACCATCGCGGTGCAGTCGGAAAACTGGTCGGGCTACGCGGCCACCGGCGGCACGTTCAGCAGCGTGAGCGGGAGTTGGACGGTGCCGAGCGTCACCTGTCCCGCGGAAACGAACACCTACACCTCGCAGTGGATCGGCATCGACGGCTACGCGAGCGACACCGTCGAGCAGGACGGGACCCTGGCGGCCTGCCTTTCGGGCACGCCCCACTACAACGCCTGGTATGAGATGTACGGCGACGAAGCCGTCGACGAAGGCGCCGAAGTGGCGCTGTCGAGCTCGAGCTACCCCGTCTCGCCCGGCGATGCCATGACCGCGTCGGTGAGCGTCGCGGACTCCGTGTGGACGCTCGCGATCGCCGACACGACCAGGGGCTGGAGCTACAGCATCGAAATCCCCTGGGCGGCCCCCTGGCGCTCCTCGGCGGAGTGGATCGTGGAGCGGCCCGAGGTCGGCTACTCGCTGAGCGAGCTCGCCGACTTCGCCAGCGCGAGCTTCACCGGCGCGAGCGCCAGCGACGGCACGACCAGCGGGCCGATCTCGGCGTTCTCCTTCCAGCCGATCGAGATGGACGGCTCGACGCTGCTGGCGGCGCCCGGCCCGCTCGACCCGGGCGGCGAGGGCTTCGCCGACACCTGGTACGCGAGCAGCTGAGCGGCGCGCGACGCCCGCGCGCGGGTCGCGTCAGCCGGCTCCCCCGATCCGGCTGTCCCAGTGCTCGTAGTACGGGCGCACGCCAAACACCTTCGCCAGCGCCCACAGCGGCGGGAACACGAGATTCTGCACCCAGACGGGCGGTGAGGTCACGCGACTCTCGTGGCGGAAGTGCCACAGGGTGGCGCCGAGCTGCAGCGGGTTCTTCGGAGCGCCTCGGGGCGTTGTCTTGCCGTCGGCCGCCAGCCCGGCGAAGGCCTCGTGCATCTCCCTGCTGTGCAGTGCCGGGCGGAGCTCGACCACGCCCTCGATCTCGACCGATCCGCGGTTTGCCTCGGAGTGACGGACGCCGACCGGCACGACGATCGTCTCACCCGCTCCGACCACGCGTGACTCGCCGTCGAGGGTGAAGTGGGCCTCGCCAGCGATGATGATGAAGCGCTCCTCCTGGTGAGGATGGAAGTGCTCGGTGATCGCGCCACCGGGCATGCTGCGCCAGTCGAAGCGGACTATGTCCTCGTCGCCGCCGTGGGGGACGGCTGTGAACTGGATCCGCTCCCCGGTGGCGGGGTTGGAGATGGCTCGAAACCCGGCGCCGTTGTCGCCGCGGGGGCTGTCGACGGCGTCTGCGCTGGCGGTGAGGTCGGTGTCGGTGGGGGCCATGAGATCGGTCCTTCCTGTGGCGGGTTGGGCGTGGCGCTCCGACCTCGATACCAGGCTACGGTCGAGGCGATGGCGGTCGTGAGCGGCGTGCCGGCGCTGCCGAATGTGGACTGGTACTTGGAGGTGTCGAGCACGAAGGGCTCTTCGAACTCATAGGCCATCTCTGCCAGCGCCCGAATCATCGGGTTGAACAGTCCGAGGGCGCGCAGGGCGAGCTTGGGCACGGAGCGGACGGCGACCGGGTGTCCGACCTCGGCGGCCACGAGCTCGAGGAGCTGCCGTGTCGTGACCGTCTCCGGGCCCGGCAGGTGCCACGCTCCGTCGACCGCGCGCTCGTCGGTGCCGAGGGTGGCCAGGCCCGCGGCGACGTCCGGGACGTAGCTGTAGGTGTGGGGCAGGTCGGGGTCGCCCAGGAAGTCGGCGCGCTTGCCGGCCAGGGCGCTGGCGAAGACGCGCTCGCCGAGCGTCGTCTCGATGACGCCGGGGCCGAAGAAGTCCGATGCCCGCCCGATGGCGATGCGGACACGACCGGCGGCCGCGGCGGCCAGCAGCTCCTGGGTCATCCCGGTGCGGGTTCGGCCCTTGACGGTCGTGGCAACCAGCGGGAGATCCTCGGTCAACGGCCTGCCTCCTGTCGGGCCATAGCCGTACACGTTCTCCAGGCTCACCATGAGCGCGTCGTTGCTTTCGGCTGCGCTGAGCACGCCTCGCTGCAGCGGCGGGAACAGCTCCGGCCAATTCGTGTATGGCGCGTTCAGGCACTGGTAGACGACCGCGGCGCCCTTGGCCGCGTCGGTGGCGGCGTCGGCGTCGCTCGCGTCGGCCGCCCGCCAGTCGACTCCGTCCACCAGCGCCGCCGGCCGGTGCCGCGATATGACGCGTACCGCCAGGCCGAGCTCGGCGAGGCGGGCGCTGAGGGCACGCCCGACCTGCCCTGCCCCGAACACCACGTGCAGTCGATCGTCGCTCACAGCTGCGCCGCTGCGCTCGGGGAGACGGCGAGATCGCCGGGCTTGGCGAGGCCACTGGCCCTGGCCTGCTCCGCGCGGCGCCGCACTCCGGCGAGGTCGTGGAAGCCGGCGGCGGCAGTGCCGAGGAGCAGCACGCCGGCGGCGATGCCCGTGGTGGCGATCAGGGGCGTGCCTGACATCGTGGCGACGAGGATCACCGGTCCGACGGTCAGCGACCATCCGACCGGTCGATAGCGGGGGAGATGGACGCGGTTGTCGAGATACAGCAGCAGCGGCCCGATCGTGATCGCGATCGACGGCAGGACCCAGTCGGAGTGCCCGGCAGCGCTGACGATGACTGGCAGGACGAACGCCGCGACGAGCTCGATGACCGTGGCGAGGGTCACGTCACGCTCGATCCGCCTGCCCTCCGGGCTCCGCGGCCGGGGGGCGGTACCGGCGGTGGCCCTGATGGCGTAGGAGAACACGCCGAACACGCACACGCCGAACACCGCGATGAGCACGTCCGCCACGCGGCCGCCGATCACCACGCTCCCGCGCACCAGCCAGAAGGCGGCGAACGCCGCCTGGATGAGCCCGCCGACGCGGCGCACGCGCCTGGACCAGGCCGCGGTGGGAGTCAGGTGCGCGGCGTCCGTCGCGAGCAGGCTCGGATCCGCGGCGCTGCCCGCCCGCGACTCGCTCGTCGCGGCTCGGCGCTCGCTCACCTGCATGGCCGGCTCCTCTCAGCCCTCGAGCAACCTGGCGGTCGGCGACGGCCGAGCCTCAAAGGATGGTCTTCGCAGACTACCACCGACCGGAGCCGATTAGCTCGTCGATATTTGGGCGCTGCTAGTGGATCACAACGAGGCTGAAGTTGGCACCGGCGGCGACCTGGGTCACCGGGCCGGTGGCACCCGGCAGCGTAACCAGCGCGGGCGTGGGGTTCGGTGTGCCTTCGCCGCTGTGGGTCGTGATCCCCAGCTGCCCGTAGTAGTTGCTGCCGAACGCGTACAGCTGGCCGCTCGAGGTCACCGCGAGGCTGTGCTAGGCGCCCACGGCCATCTGGGTGACCGTGCCGATGGCGCCCGGCAGCGTCACCAACGTGGGCGTGGGGTTTGGCGTGGTGGTGCCGGTGTTGGTCGCGTTGCCCAGCTGCCCTTCGTAGTTGTAGCCAAAGGCGTACAGCTGGCCTGCCGTGGAGGCCGCCGCCTGCGATGACCCCGCCGCGAGCCACACGAGCAAGGCAAGACCCAGCCCGACCGGCCGCGAGCGCGTACGCGTGCGGGTCCTCCTCGGTCGCGCGACTTCGCCTGAGATGGCCCCAAGGATACATCGGCGGCCGCACGCCAAAGAGCACGGCGTACCCCCGGTGGCGCAGTATCGTCGTGAGAACGGTGGTCGACGAGGATGCCAACGAGCGCGCACTCGACTGGAACGCGCCCTCGCCCCGGCTGCGAGTGCTGCGGCGCTATGAGGTGGCGGGGAGCACGTTCGTTGCGCTGATCGTGGCCGGCGGCGTCGCCATCGCCCTCGGCGCCGCGGTCGCCGCGCTGGTGGCCGTCGTCGGCGTGTTGGTCGCGGGATCGATTGCCGACGTCGTGGCCGGGCGGCGGGTGCGGGCGTGGGGCTACGCCGAGCGTGCGGACGACCTGCTGGTCAGACGAGGTGTGATGTTCCGGCGGATGTCGGTCATTCCGTACGGACGGATGCAGTACGTCGAGGTGACCGCCGGCCCGTTCGAGCGAGCGTTCGGGCTGGCCACCGTGCAGATGCACACGGCGGCGGCCGCGAGCGACGCGCGTATCCCCGGGCTGCCGACCCTGGAGGCGGCCCGCCTGCGCGACCAGCTGACCTCGCTGGGCGAGACTCAGGCGATGGGACTGTGAGCGAGCCGGACCGGGCCGACGAGCCCGGCGGTCCCAGCGAGCTTGGCCGCCCCGACGAGCCGGGCGGTCCCGGAGCGCCCGCCGATCTCTCCTCGCCGGAGCGCCACGCGATCGCTGGGCTGGGCGGCGACTGGCAGCGGCTGCATCCGCTCTCGCCGGCGGTCAGGACCGGGCGGGGCGCGATCGTCATCGTCGCGCTCCTGCTCGTCCCGGGACTCGGCGGCCAGCGAGGATCCGGAGGCGACAACCTCGCCCACGTCGCGATCCTCGTGGTGGTGTTCGTGCTCGGGGTGATCTCGTGGCTGGTCACGAGGTGGCGGGTGGAGGAAGGGGTCCTGCGGGTGGACAGCGGCCTGATCCGGCGGACCTCGGAGCGCTTTCCGCTGAGCCGGATCCAGGCGATCGACACCGTCCGCCCCGGCTTTGCCCGCGTCTTCGGCCTGGCCGAGCTGCGGATCCGGCTTGCCGGCGGCGGCGCCAAGGCCGGCCGCCTGGCGTATCTGACGAACGCGGAGGCCGAGACGCTGCGCGCCCGTCTGCTGGCCCTGAGCCACGGCGTGGCCGAGACAACGCCGGCGCCGCCCGAGCAGGCGCTCGTGACCGTCCCGCCCGCGCGGCTGTTCGCGTCGATCCTGCTCAGCGGGACCGGCCTGGTGCTCGAGCTGGCGGTCGCGGCGCTCGTCGTGCTCGCGATCGTCGCGCCGGGCGCGGCCGCGGCCGCGATCAGCGCCGGCGCGGTGGGCCTGATCGGGCTGGCGATCGGCCTGTTCCGCCGCTTCAACGGCGACTACCGCCTGACGGTGGCCGACGCCGCCGACGGGCTGCGCCTGCGCTCGGGCCTGGTGGAAACCTCGGCGGAGACGATCCCGCGGGGACGGATCCAGGCGATCCGCATGGTTGAGCCGCTGGCATGGAGGCTGTGCGGCTGGTGCCGGCTGGAGGTGGACGTCGCCAGCCAGAAGTCCAAGGGCCGCCAGGACCGCAATCAGTCCAAGGCCGCTCGCGCGCTGCTCCCGGTGGGCAGCCGAGCGCAGGCCGCCTTCCTCGTGGCCAGGGTCTTCCCGGACCTGCCCGAGGAGCGACTCGCGCCACCGGCTCGCGCCCGCTGGAAGTCCCCCCTGCGCTTCCGATACCTGTCGTGGGGAGCCAACGACCGCTACGCGGTGACCACCAGCGGCCGGCTACGGCGAGTCACCGACTGGGTGCCCCTGGCCAAGGTGCAGAGCATCCGCCTGGTCGAGGGTCCCATCCAGCGCCGTCTGCGCCTGTCCAGCATCCATCTCGACACCGCCGGGCGCAGGGTTCACGCCGTCATGCGCGACCGGGATCGCGCGGAGGGGGCACGGCTGCTGGCGGAGCTGCCCGACCGCTGCCGCCAGGCGCGGCGGTTGGAGGAGCAGCGCAGGGGTGCTCGGACGGCGGGTGGGGCCGGCCTTCAGTCAACCTCGAGTGTGGCGAGGCGGTAGAAGCCGGGGATCGCGTGCGCCCCTGAGTTCATGGCGAAACCACCAGAACTCACGATACCCTGGCCCGAAATGGCGCGGAGCCGCCCCCTGACGGTCGTGACGCACCCCGTGCACGCGGACACGATGGGGCTGCTGCGCAGCCGCTGTGAGACGCTCGTGTGCGGCCGACCGCCGTCGCCGCGGGCGCTCGCCGTGCGAGCAGCCGAGGCCAGCGCCCTGCTTGTGTTCATGCCGGATCGGGTCGACGCCCGGCTGCTGGATGCCTGCCCAGAGCTGCGAATCGTAGCGGGGGCGTTCAAGGGAGCGGACAACGTCGACGTGGACGCCTGTACCGCACACGGCGTTTGGGTGACGGTCGTGCGGGACCTCCTCTCGGCACCCACAGCAGAGCTCGCCGTGGGCCTCCTGATCTCGGTGACTCGCCGCATCCGCGAAGGCAATGCGGCGATCCGTGACGGGAAGCAGGCCGGCTGGCGCCCTGGCTTTCACGGGATCGGCCTGGAGGGGACGGCCGTGGGGATCGTCGGCATGGGCTCGCTCGGACAGGCGATCGCGCGCCGCCTGCTGGGCTTCGGCTGCCGCCTTCTCTACACGGATCCGGGAGTGCCCGAGACCAACGGAGGACTCGTCTCGCTGCCGCTCGAGGAGCTGCTGCGTGAGAGCATGGTCGTGGTGATGGCTGCCCCGCTCACCCCTGCGACTAACGGGCTGATCGACGCCGACCGACTCGCTCTGATGCCTCCCGGCGCGGTGCTGGTGAACGTGGGACGCGGCTCTACGGTCGACGAGGAGGCGGTCGCGGCGGCGCTCGGCTCGGGGCGGCTCGCCGGCTACGCGGCCGACGTCTTCGCCGCGGAGGACCGCTCGCTTGCGGGGGCACCTGCCGCGATACCGCGAGCGCTGCTCGAGCACCCCCGCAGCGCCTTCACCCCTCATCTCGGGTCGGCGGTGGCGGACGTCCGGCGGGCCATCGAGGCACAGGCGGCCGAGAGCATCCTCCAAGCGCTCGATGGCGAGCGCCCGATCGGCGCGATCAACTCGCCCCCGAGCTGACCCGGTGCGTCCGCTGCGAGGATTGAGACGACGACTGGAAGGGGCGAGCTGTGCGGATCGCGATCGTCTCTGATGTCCACGGCAACCTGACCGCGTTCGATGCGGTGCTGGCCGACATTCGCAGGAGGGCACCCGACCTCGTGCTGCACGGCGGCGACCTCGCGCTGATGGGGGCGCAACCGGCGGAGGTCATCGACCGGGTGCGCGAGCTGGGCTGGCCGGGCGTCGTGGGCAACACCGACGAGGTCCTCTGGCGGCCCCAGGAGCGAGCACGCCAGGAAGCGCTCGCCCCAAAGCTGGGAGCGCTGTTGAGCTTGATCTTCGAGGAGTACGCACCGGCCACCCTGGCGTTGCTCGGTCAGGAGCGAGTCATGTGGCTGCGGGAGCTTCCGACCGAGCATCGCTTGGAGGACCTTGTGCTGGTGCACGCGGCCCCGGGCGAGTTGTGGCGCGCACCGACGGCGGACGCCGAGGACAAGGAGCTGTCGGAGACCTACGGTCCGCTCGGCGCGGCCACCGCGATCTACGGCCACATCCATCGTCCGTACACGCGCGCGCTGACCCAGATGACGGTCGCGAACAGCGGCAGCGTGGGCATGCCCTGGGACGGCGATCCGCGCGCCAGCTATCTGCTCCTGGAAGACGGCCAGCCGCAGCTCGTGCGGATCGCCTACGACGTCGAGCGAGAGGCGAAGCTGCTGCTGAACAGCGGCTACCCGGACGCGAGACGCCTGGTCGAGATGCGCCGCCGGGGGGCGTTCCTCAGGCCGGATGCGGCGTCAGCCGGGTAGGCACCGCAGACCCGCACGGAACAGAGCGCGGGTTCGATTCCCACCGTCTCCACTTTTCCTGACGTTGCGCAAACCCCGGCCTTGTGGGTGCGGTCGGGCGTGATGATGCGGTAGGTGGGCTGGATGTCGGTCTTGCTGTTGACGCGCAGCTCGGCGATGAGGATGCGCAGGAGCGCCTTGGTCTTCTCGGGCTCGCCGTCTGCGATGACGGATTCGAGTTGACTGGCGGTCGCTGCCAGGTCGGCTGCTGTGGGCGCGTGTGCGGCCTCGTCGGCGCCGTTGTCGGCAAGCTCGGACTGTTGAGCGCGGAGGTCTTCGAGGCGGGCGTTCAAGCGCGAGACGCGCTGTTCGCAGCGCTCGGGGGAGAGCTGGCCCTGCTCGAAGGCCTCGAAGTAGCGCTCGGCCGAGCGTTCGACACGGGTGATCTCGGTGGTGATCGCCCGACGTTGCTCATCGAGCGCTGGTCGCTCGCGCTGCGCTTGCTCTTGGGCGGCACCGAGGGCGTCGTGGATGAGCGGGCCGTCGCGGTAGATGCCGGTGAGTTGGTGCAGGACGGCGGTCTCGAGCTTCTCGCGCGGGACGCGCTCACCTTGGCAGGCTTTGGGTCCGTACTTCTGGCGGGCGGTGCAGGCGTAGTAGTGGTAGGTGCCGCCTTTGCCGTGTGCTGACATGCCGATGTAGGCGCGTCCGCAGTGGCCGCAGCGGATCACGCCGGAGAGTAGGAAGTCCGAGCGGTTGCCGCGGCGGCGGGATGCGTCGCTGCCGCGCTCGGCGAGGATCGCCTGGGCGTGGTCGAAGGTGGCTTGGTCGATCAATGGCTCGTGCGTGGACTGGAAGTCCTGGTTGCGCCAGCGGATGCGTCCGAGGTAGGTCGGGTTGGTGAGGACGCGGTGGACGGCTGGGTGGCCCCAGCCGGCGCTCGGCGCCGGTGCGTGCTTGGCGCCGAGCTGCTGGGCGATTGCGATTGTGCCGAGCCGGTCCTGCGTGTAGAGCTGGTAGATGCGCTTGACGGTCGGCGAGGTGATCGGGTCTGGTGCGAGTTGGCCGTCGTGGAGCGTGTATCCGAAGGGTGGGCGTCCGCTGTACCAGCGGCCTTCCTTGGCGCGGCGTTCGATACCGGCGGTGATGCGATCGACGATGGTGGCGTACTCGAACTCGGCGAACACGCCGAGCATTTGCAGCATCATCCGGCCTGCCGGTGAGCCGGTGTCGAATGGCTCTGTCGCTGAGCGCAGGATCACGCCGAGCTTGTCCAGTTCCTCGGCGATGCCGGAGAGTTGGCGCACCTTTCTTGATAGCCGGTCGATCCTGTAGACGAGTAGCTGGTCGATGCGGCCTTGGCGGGCGAGGTCGAGCGCGGCTTGCAGGCCGGGCCGGTCGAGCTTCGTGCCGGTCGAGCGGTCGTCGTGGCGGGCGACGATTCGCCAGTCTTCTTGCACCTTGCAGAATGCCTCCAGCCGTTCGTGCTGGGAGGCGAGCGAGGTTGGCTGGTTCTCCTCGTCGGTGGAGATGCGGGTGTAGAGGCAGATGCGCGTCATGGGATGGCCTCCCGCTCGTAGTCGTCGTGGCTGTGGGGCTGGTCGATCAGATCAGATCCGTCGTCAGGCTTCAAGCCCTCATGCTCGCCGCTGCCGGGGTCTTCCGGGCGGCGGTGCAGCGGAGAGAGCCGATCCCAGAAGCCGGGCTGCTCGTGATGCCAGCGGCGCCCGAGCGCGCACGCCATGTCGGCCGGTCCCAGGGCATGGCTGATGGGCAGCTCGCTGAGCGCGACCGGCGGCTGAGTGGGGTCGGTGATCGACTCCCAGACTCTGCTCAGTGGCCCTGCGTCGCGCAGCGCGGTCGTGGTTGTGGCGAGTATCGGCCAGCGCCCGTCGAGGTTGACCAGAGAGCTGTCCTGACGGTGGCGTTCTCGCTTGGGCTCAAGCGCGGCATACGCCCGGCGTAGCGTGTCGATCCTGCCCGGTCCTGGTACGACGAACAGGACGTTGCACATCTGCGTTTGGTCGTGCAGGCGAGCCTCGGCGAGCTTGTAGCGCTCGATCTTGTCCTCAAGGCGCTGCTGTGTCTCGGTGGCACGGTCCCACTCAAGGAAGCACTCGATCGCGCCGGTGGGAACGTCGAGGATGAGGCCCGCGTCTGGCCGCACAAGCTCGACAGGCCCGTTGCTGCCAAGACGCTCGGTGGCGCGGCGGGTCGAGTCCCAGGCGGTCACGCCCATGTGAGGATCGGGCAGGGTTGCGGCGATCAGATCGCACACGAACTGGTTTGCTCCCAGGCGATGCGCGAGCTGCGTGTGCGAGGCCCAGTCCTCGCGGCGCTGCCAGCCCAGCCGCTTGGGCTCCACGCCGAGGCTTGAGGCGACGAGGATCGCGCCGGCGTCATCGAGCAGCCAGTGCGCCTGCGGCTTACCCGAGCCGAACGGGCCGTGCGGGTAGAAGCGGTCGATCACACGTTCCCGGTAGAGGAACAGCAGCCGGTCCTGGCAACGACGACGCGAGGAGAAGAACAGCAGCTCAAGCTGGCCGGTGGCGAGCACCTGATGGTCATACAGGCATGTGGCGATCTCCCGGTCACGCCATGTCAAATGCCGCGCAAGATCGAACACGCGATCGGCGCTCACTCGCATCCCACGCCGCTGTGCGGCTCTTGATCTCTCGGAACGATCACTCGTCCTTATTTGTCGGGGCTTGCTCACTGGTCCGATCTCCTGCTCCCGTGCGGCTTTTCGGGCCTCCCAGCCGGCGGGGTCGCGCCGTCGAAAGCGTCGGGGCAAACGCTGCCCAAAGCGCTGCCGCAAACGCCGCCTCCATCCCTGTGGGCCGCGTCACGCAGCAGCCCGGCGAGCAGCGCCGTCGCTTCGTGCTCCTGCTCAGATGAGAGCGCGACCAACTGCGGCGCTCTTACATGAACGCCGCGGCGGTAGTTGTTGTGCGCAGATTTTGACGCCCGCCTGCGCGGGCGACGAGTGTCTTGGCTCAGAGTGTTTGGTGCCGGCGGAAGACCCTGCAAGGGGGAAGCTCGGAAGAAACTCCCTCCAATAGTTAAAAGTGCTTTTGACCGCCAAAATGGGTCAGCCTACGGCAAAGGTTTAGGAAATCTTTAAAGGCTGCAACGGTCAGGCAACCGGATCGTTGGGCATCCGGTAGGGAGCGAAGCGGCGATTGCTTGGAGGCGCAGCCGTCTCCAGTCCCTCGCCTTCCGGCGCGGCGAACACGACCGGTAGCGCGCTAAAAAGTGGCTCGGAGATGAGCCGCAGATGATGGTAGACGTAGTACAGGTTTGCGGGATTGTCGTGCAGGATCACGCCAACGGCGATCTGATGGCGCTGGATTCCGCGCCGGAACTTGAGCAGGTCGGTCCAGACCTCCCATCGCTCCATCTCGATCGCCACGCCGATCCGCGCGCCGCCGTCAAGCTCGAACGACTTCCACAGGTCGTAGCGGTCGTTGATCGGCAGATTGTCGTACTGCGGCCCGAAGGGCGGCACCCGCACCTCTGGCCTCCAGCTCGGGGCCAACCGCTTCTTGATCTCCTGTGGTCTGTACGGAGGTTGAGGCGCGTGCTCCGCGCAATGCGCGATAACCGCCTGCTCGATCTCGGCCAGAGCGCCAACACGCCGCAGAATGTAGGCTGCGCCAGCCTGATCCTCTACGCGAAGGCGATATCCGTGCGCCACCCGGGGGCACTCTACAGCGCTCCATCGAGCTGCCGTCTCGACGGTGTGTGCTGCGCTACCCTTGCGCCATCGTGCGGCGCTCAAGGACGACGATACCCGCCTCTGCGCACGGCTATCGCGGCGTGGCCCACATGAAGTCCCTGGCCCTCGTGGCGACGATGGTCGTCACGATGTTCGCCAGCGTCACGTCCGCGTCGGCTTCTTGTCCGGTAGGGCACAGCGAAGCGCTCGAAGCAGCAACGGTCCAGGCGACTGCCGTAGCGCACCCTGGACATACATGGAGTCATCCCGGCTATACGACGATAAGCGTGACGACGACGGGCGCGGAGAAGTGCATCACCCTCGAAGAATCGGTCGCCCTACTACCACACGAACTTGCAGAAGGGCTCGGGGCCAAGACACTGAAAGACGCTGCCACGATAAGCGAAGGCTCAAGAGCGCTGGTATCCACTTCATGGGAAGTCGATCACCCCGGAGAAGTCGAAGATGTTGACGAGCCGAACTCCGAAGAAGTTGTGCAGATAGCTTGGTCGTGTGACGCGCCCGGTGTCACAGGTAGCTTTGTCGTCACCTCACACGGCCTGGTCGGGCCGACGATCACGAGCAGCGGACAGTTTGGCAGCGTCTCGGCTGCCTGGTGCACATCGACCCGCAAGCGTGAAAAGCTCAAGCGAGAGCACGAAGCTGCGCGGCGCCGCAAAGAACGGCCCAAGAGAGAAGCGGAAGAAAAGAAGGAAAGGGCCGAAGAACGCAGGCAGGAAACAAGCCCGCTGGGACAGGCCAAGAAGGCCTTCGTCAGCGCGGCCCACGCAGAAGGTCGATACCCGTTGAATGAGGTCTCGTCGTTCGGCACAAAATGCCGACGGACAGGCGGCTCGACGTTCGTGTGTAGCTGGTTGTGGATACGCTCGGGGCCGTACCACAACGAGGAGATAACAGCAACGGTCACGCACGAACACGGGCACTACTACGTTGGCCCCTTCAGCTCCAACGAATAGGAGTTCGCCCCGACGCCCGTGCGGCGAGGTCCGTTCTACGTGCCGCGTCTCCAGGCCTACTTCGCGGTCGTGTTGCGGTACGCTGAGGTCGTGGCTACAGCACTCGACAAGGACAAGCTGCACGACGTGCTCGACCAAGCGGTGATCGTGATTGACGAGCGGGATCTGGAGCGCTCGCGCCGCGATCCTCGCGTGCGCGCGTTTCACGAGAGCGCCGACCAGTTGATGGCCGAGTTGGAAGCCGAAGGCGCCGACTACTGCTGAAGGATGAGCCATTGCCGGCGTAGCCGAGGGTTGCCCGGCACCGGCTGCTCGGAATCTTGAAAGCCGAAGCGCTGCTGCCACATCACGGCGGTGTCTTGGTCGAACGGGTCAACCACGAGGGCGGTCGCACCGACGTAGAGCAGCGCGCGGCGCGCGCTGGTGTCGGCATGACGCAGCATCTCGTCGCCGATGCCAGGCGTGTCTGCGGTGCGCGCGAATTGCGCGAGCAGGATCGCCGGTTGGGTGCGGTAGTGCACGCCGCCGAGCTGTGCGCGTCCCTCGCGGCTGAGCGCGATCTGCGCGGCGCACAGCGCATATACCCCCGTGACCTTGCCGTGGCTGAGCCGCACTCGGACGGTCGCCTCCTGCGGTTCGTTCAGGGCGCGCTCGGCCAACCATTCGGCGACGCTCTCCCCGGCAGGACCCGGGACCGGCTCGAACGAGCGGATCGCCTCGCCCAACTCGGGCAGCGCCGCGACGATCCGCTGATCGACGCGCACGTACGCGCGTGCGCGCTCCAGAACCTCGTGGGTAAGTGGTGGGTTGGGGACGTTCATGACGGCAGAAAAGAGTACTCGCCGTCCCCCGTCACCGTTGGGGGGACCACGTGAAGTTCGGCGGTCCGTCGCAGGCTCAAAGGAGGCGATCAACATGCCGATACGGTTCCGGGATGCTCCGCTCGGACAACAAAGCGCAGTTGGTCAAGCTGCCGTGGACGCTGACCCGGATGCTTTCGGGTCGACGCTACGCGATCCAGTCTGGACGCAAAGTCATGGAGCTGCGTTGGTCGAAGGCTCAGGTCGGAGCCGCTCAGCAAACGCAAGCAACGGAGCCCGTGCATCTGTGCCGTGATGGGCGTCGGAACCTCTGGCAGTTCTCGGACGGCTTCTACTGGGACGATGACGGCTTGGACGCCGAGGACGTCAAGGCCCTCGTCTTGCAGCGCAAGCGCCGCCTGGAGCAAAAGCTGCAATCGGCGCGAAGCCTGATGCGGGCCGAGGAGGATGGCCGTCCCACACGCGCTCCCATCCCGGACGAGCTGCGCCGCGCCGTCTACGAGCGAGACGGCGGCCACTGCGTAGAGTGCGGCGGCGCCTTCAACCTCCAGTACGACCACATCCTGCCCGTCGCCCACGGTGGCGCGACGACGCTTCAGAACCTCCAGCTCCTATGCGCTGACTGCAACCGGCGCAAGAGCGACTCCATCTGATCGCCTCATCCCGGCTACGCCACGCTCAGCGACTCCGCCCGCACGACCACGGGGTTTGCGCAACGTACGGCCCTCTCCACTGACAACTATCTGCGGGCCTCGGCTTGCGGATGCCGGCTCATGGGCGAGGCCGGGCCGGCGTTGCCGATCGTGAGTTCCATCGCAGTCGATGGCTACGGTCATGTTCATGCCGAAAAAGTACAAGGACGTGAGGAAGGCGCTCAAAGATGCGGGTTGGCGTGTCGTGCGTCAAGCGGGCTCCCACGAGGTTTGGGCGCATGCCGACCACGAGGCGCGTATCGTCGTTGCCGGCAAGGACAGGGACACGGTGCCTGTCGGCACGCTGGGTAGCATTAGGCGAGCAAGCGGTTTGGAGCATCTGCGATGAGCGACTACGTGGTGATCTACGAGCAGGCCGACGATGGGGCTTGGGGTGCGTACCTCCCGGACCTACCCGGCGTTGTGGCGCTGGGCGCGACGCGCTCAGAGGTCGGCGAGCGCATTGAGGAGGCGCTCGCCGTATACGCGGAAGATCTTCGGGGGAGAGGCGGGGCCCTGCCGACGCCGCATCACACGGCCGGAACCGTCGCCGCCTGATCTGGCGTCTGCTGCGCGGCATCTACGCCAAAGACAGACACGGAGCGCAGACGACGACGGGGTTTGCGCAACGTACGGTCCTCTCCACCATCTTGACGAAGGTCGAAACGCCCGGTTCCCGATGAAGGGACCGGGGTGTTGGCGCATGGGTGGGTCCAAAGACTGCTGGCGCTGGCTTGTGGATCGGCACCGGCCGGACGTAGCCCGGACCGTCCGTCAGGCGGGCGCGACGCGGATCAAGCGGCCTACTCGCTGGTCTCGATGATGGCATCACGCATGACCTCCGGCATTCCGTAGTGCTGGCGTTCGCCGTCCCACCAGGCGTCCAGAAAGCGTGGCTCTGTCCCTAGTTCGGCGTTGACCTTGTTCATGATCTTGGATGCGCTGCGATGCCAAGACTTGACGGTCTCCTTCTCCACGCTGAAGGTGGCGCTGAGATCATCGAACGTGAATTCCTGACCTGGTTGATAGACCTGCGCGATGACGTTCATGAAGTGCCAGGTCGCGTGACCAGCCCACTGCCGTAGCAGTCGCGCCTTTCGCAGAGCGAGTTCGCCAGGCGGTCCCTCGATCTGCTGTGCCAGCAGATCGTCGGCGCAATCGCGCACGCGTGCGCGAAGGTGTCCGTCACCGCGCTTGCGGCGTGCGTCTGGATATGCCGCGACGATGACACGTTCGACGAGGTCGCTCGCTTCTACCTGCCGTATGAGCGGCCTGCGCTCGGGGTCCGGTGGCACAAGGGCAAGGGTGTGGCCGGGTGGGGGTGGGCTACGAACGAAGACTTGTTCTCCGACCTACGTCCGCTGATCGCAAAGCTCGAGCTCGGCGCGGAGGCGTTTGACCGGCTGCCGGAGAGTGTGCGCTTCGGATTGAGCGCCGCCGAGCTCAAAAGCACGCAGGAGTACACCGGGGTCGTGGCGATTCGGCTGTTCTCGACCGATGGCAAGGCGAGGCTGCTCGGCATGTTGATCCTCGACTACGTCGGTACTGAGGGCTTTGAGTGCATCCGTGAGCAGGCCCAGAAGTGGCCGGTCAAGAACTACACTGGCGGCTGCGCCAGGATCCTGACCGAGGCTGGTGCAAAGCTATAGTTATGGATGTGGCCAGCAAGTCGACGAGCGAGAACAACGAGCTTCCAGAGGGAACGGTCGTCCTCAAGTTCGCGCAGCCGAACGGGGAGTTCGACGTCAACTTGGCGATGGATCTCGCCCGCCTCGGTGGCTCGCCGATGGTCGTGCGAGCGGTCGGTGGCGACGAGGCCGTGCGTCAGGTCGAGGCGCCCGCTGGCAACGGCGACCGTCCCGCGTAGGCCCAGGATCTCTCACGGCAGGGCCTCTCGCCCGGACGCCACTCCCCAGTTTGGTCTTCTACCCCAGTCTTCATTTAGGTTCGACGTTTCAGCGCATCGTTCGCAGGAATGTGTGCAGTCACGATGGCCCGTCATGCTGTCGCGCAGCACTTTCTCCACGAGCTTTACGCGATGCAGAAACGGACCTCGTGGGGCACGATGTCCGCGACCGGCTCTCAGTGCACCGTAAGGGTCACACGCTCGCCAGCTCTGACCGCATCGATCACTCGGCCAGTCTGATCTCGCAGATCCCGTAAACCAACATCCATGTGTTGACACTGACGACAGCGTAGCCCTGCCAGACTCTGAGCCGTGTCAACTCCCGACCCCGGCTCCGCCCGCCGCGCCCGCCTTGCCGCCGCCCGCCTGTACCTGGTGTGCGGCGCGGACCCGGACGGCAGCGAGCTTCCGGGGCTGCTGCGAGGAGCGATCGCCGGGGGCGTGGACGTCGTGCAGCTGCGCGAGAAGCACCTGCCCGACGATGAGCTGGTATCGGTCGCTAGCGCCGCGCGGGCGCTGTGCGAGCAGCTGGGAGCGCTGCTGATCGTCAACGACCGTCCGTGGGTGGCGCGCGAGGCGGGCGCCGACGGAGTCCACGTGGGACAGGACGACATGCCCGTGAGCGAGGTTCGCGAGCTCGTCGGCCCCGAGCTGCTGATCGGCCTGTCCACCCATTCGCCGGAGCAGATCGACGCGACCGACGCGGGCCTCGTGGACTACATCGGCGTGGGCCCGATTCACGAGACCCCCACCAAGCCCGGCAGGCAGGCGGTGGGGCTGGAGCTGATCCGCTACGCGGCGGCCCACTCCCCGGTGCCGTTCTTCGCGATCGGCGGCCTGGACGCGGACAACCTCGCGCAGGCGCTGGAGGCGGGCGCGACGCGGGCGTGCGTGCTGCGCGCGATCGCCGGCGCGGAGGACCCTGAGCGGGCGGCCCGGGCGCTGCGCCGCCTGCTCGACGCCCGACCTGTGGAGCGCTGAGGCTCGATGGCCGACAGCGGCCAGCGCACGGGCCGGCCGGGAAGCGATCGCGGCGAGACACGCGACGAGCAGCTCCGCGCCACCCTGCGGCCGCTCGCCCCGAACGAGCGCCCGCCTGCGCTGCTCATCGCCGTCGCCGTCAGCGCGCTGCTGGCGACGGGCGTGCTGGTCGGCGGGCTGACCGTCCACGACCTCGCCAGCCACGGCGGCTCGCTCCCCGGAGCGATCTTCCTGGCGAGCATCCTGGGGCTGCTGGCGCTCGGCATGTACCGCCGCCGCTACCTGGCGGTGCTCGGCTTCGAGGCGCTGCTCACCTTCCAGATCACGGTCGCGTCGCTCGCGCTCGTCGTCGCGTCGACGCTCGTGGCGGCCGCCGGGTGCCTGGTCGCGATCGGCCTCGGGGGCTGGCTGTTCTGGAAGCTGATACGCATCATGGGCCGCATCCAGGCCGGCGAACGCCAGGGCGGCCAGACCCCGGAATAGCCGGTCGGCCGCATCCCCACCGCTTCGATAGGCTCAGCCGGGATGGCCGAGAGCACCTACGACTGCATCGTGATCGGCGCCGGACCGGGGGGTTACGTGGCGGCGATCCGCGCGGCCCAGCTCGGCAAGAAGACGGCGGTGGTCGAGCGCGACAAGCTGGGCGGGCGCTGCCTGAACTACGCGTGCATCCCCGCGAAGGCGGTCCTGCGCTCGGCCGACCTGCTGTCGGAGATACGCGACGCGGAGGAGTTCGGCCTGAAGGTGAGCGGCGTGGAGGTCGATTACGCGGCGGTGCAGGCGCGCCGCGCGAAGGTCGTCGACACGCTCACGTCAGGCGTGGGGATGCTGTTCAAGAAAGACGGCATCGACGTGATCGACGGCGAGGCGAAGCTGACCGCGGACGGCCACGTGCTGGCTGACGTGTACGACGCCGAGCCGCTGGCGCTGAGCGCCGGCGGCGTGATCCTCGCAACGGGCTCGGTCCCGCGGCCGATCCCCGGCGTCCAGTTCGGGGGTCGCGTGATCGGCACCGAGGAGGCGTGGGCGCTGCCGGAGGTCCCCACCCGCCTGGCTGTCGTCGGCGCGGGGGCGTCGGGCGCGGAGATAGCGTCGGCGTTCGCCCGCCTGGGCAGCGAGGTGCTGCTGCTGGAGGCGCTCGATCGCGTGCTCCCGACCGAGGACGCGGACATCTCGCGCCTGGTCGAGCGCGGGCTGAAGCGGGACGGCATCGGCGTGCACACCGGCACCCCGGTGGAGGACGTGAGCGCGAACGAGGCGAGCGTGAGCTTCTCCTACGGCTCGGAGTCGGCCGAGGTCGACTACCTGGTGATAGCCGCCGGGCGCGGGGCGGACGTCGAGGGGCTGGGCCTGGCGGCGGCGGACGTCGAGCTGGACGACCGCGGCCTCGTGCGGGTGGACGGCGCGCTGCGCACCACGCGGGCGGGGGTGTACGCGATCGGCGACCTCGTCCCCGGCCCGGCGCTCGCGCACAAGGCCTCCGACGAGGGGATCGTAGCGGCCGAGGACATCGCCGGCCGCCAGACCCACCCGATCTCCTACGCGGACATCCCGCGCGCGACCTTCTGCGCGCCCAACGTCGGCTCGTTCGGCCTGACCGAGGCGCAGGCGCGCGAGCAGGGCTACGACGTGGTCGTCGGCAAGGTGCCCTACGGGGCGGTCGGCGGGGGCACCGTGTACGGCGACCGCACGGGGCTGGTGAAGGTGGTCGGCGAGAGCCGCTACGGCGAGCTGCTGGGCGGGCACATCGTCGGCTCGCGCGCGACCGAGCTGATCCAGGAGCTGGTCAACGTGCGCGCGCTCGAGGGCGGCTTCCCGGAGCTCGCGCGCATCATCCACGGGCACCCGACGCTGTCGGAGGCAGTGATGGAAGCCGGGCGCGCGGCCGACGGCTGGCTGATCCACGGCTGAGGCGGCTATCACTAACCTCGGCGAAGTGCCCACCCCGGCCGCCTTCTACTTCGACCTCGCCAGCCCGCTGGCGTACCTGGCCGCCGAGCGCATCCTGCACGTGCTCCCCGGCCCCGCCGAATGGCGCCCGGTGCTCGCGGGCGGGCGTCAGAGCGTGTCGCGGTCGGAGGTGGAGCGCCGCGCCCGAGAGCTCGGGCTGCAGCCCGTGCGCTGGCCCGAGCCGTTCCCGTTCGACAGCACGATGGCGATGCGCGTGGCCACGTACGCGGCGTCGATCGGCCGCGCGGTCCCGTTCGCGCAGGCGGCCTTCCGCCAGGCGTTCGCGGGCGGACACTCGCTGGAGGACGGGGACTACGTGCTGATAGCGGCGGCGGCGTGCGAGATGCACCCGACGGCGGTCCTCCGCGGCGCGGAGCTGGGCTCGGTCTCCAGGCAGCTCGCGGACACCACCGCGGCGGCCGCGCGCGCGGGCGTCACGGACGTACCGGCGGTCGTGGTCGGCGAGGACGTGTTCCTGGGCGAGGACGCGCTCGAGCGCGCGGCGGCGCACATGACATGAAGGCCACCCACGCCTACCACCTGATCGTCACGCGCGGCGGTCTGGCGCCGGCGCTGCTGGCGGACACGACGCGCGTGGACCACATCGAGGTGGTGGAGATCGACAGCGGGGAGGTGGTGCTGTTCTGGGACCGGCCCCCGCAGGCGGCGTCGAAGCTCGCGCGGGCGCTGCGCGCGGACATGGCGCAGCTCGAGGACGAGGAGTTCATGGCGCGCTGGAGTACGGTGGAGCACTGATGTCGAGCCCGCCCGAGCCGAGCCCGCCCGAGCCGAGCCTGCCCGAGCCGGACAGCGCGCGCGAGTGGCTGGAGACGATGACGCTGATCCGCCGCTTCGAGGAGCGGGCGGGCGAGATGTACGCGCGGGCGAAGGTCGGCGGCTTCCTGCACCTGTCGATCGGCGAGGAGGCGACGATCGTGGGCAGCGCGCGGGCGCTGCGCGAGGACGACTACCTGATCTCGACATACCGCTCGCACGGCCATGCGCTCGTGCGCGGCACGCCGCCGGAGAACGTGATGGCGGAGCTGTTCGGCCGCGTGGACGGCTGCTCGCACGGGCGCGGAGGCTCGATGCACATGTTCGACCTCGCCCGCCGCTTCATGGGCGGATACGGGATCGTGGGCGGCAACCTGCCGATCGCGGCTGGCATCGCGCTGGCGAGCGACTACACGGGCACGGACGAGGTGACGCTGTGCACGTTCGGCGACGGCGCGTCCAACCAGGGCACGTTTGGCGAGACGCTGAACATCGCGGCGCTGTGGAAGCTGCCGGTGGTGTTCATGGTGACGAACAACCAGTTCGGCATGGGCACCTCGCTGCGGCGGCACTCGGCGGTGACCGACCTGCGGCGCAAGGGCGAGAGCCTCGGCGTGCCGGGCATGCGCTGCGACGGCATGGACGTGCTGGACACGCACGCGGTGGTGGCGGAGGCGGTGCGGCGCGTGCGCGAGGATCGCCGCCCGGTGCTGGTGGAGGCGGTGACGTACCGCTTCCGCGGCCACTCGATGGCCGACCCGGAGCAGTACCGCACGAAGGAGGAGGTCGCGCGCTGGCGCGAGCGCGACCCGCTGCCGGCGTTCGCGCGGCTGCTGGTGGCGGAAGGCGTGATCGACGGGGACGAGCGCGAGCGGATCGACGAGCGGGCGATCGCGCGCGTGGACGCGGCGGTGGAGTTCGCGGAGTCCTCGCCGTTCCCGGCGCGCGAGTCGCTGTACGAGGACGTGTACGTGCTCGACCGCGAGGTGCGCGGCTCCTACTCGCTGGCGACGACGATCCCGCAGGCGCCTCCGTCGGAGTCGCCGCCGGGTAGCGGCGTGGGCGAGATCCCGCAGCAGCTGACCGAGGCGCTGGCGGCCGGCGAGGACGGCGGCGAGACCGCGCGGACGGTCGACCCCGAGACGGGCGGCAGCCCGGAGGCGAGCGCCTGATGGCCGAGATGCGCTACCGCGAGGCGCTGAACGCGGCCCTGCGCGAGGAGCTGGCACGCGACGAGCGCGTGATCCTGATGGGCGAGGACATCGGCGTGTTCGGCGGCGCGTTCAAGGTGACGGACGGCCTGCTGGAGGAGTTCGGCGAGCGCCGCGTGCGCGACACGCCGATCTCGGAGAACACGATCGTGGGCGTGGGCGTGGGCGCGGCGATGACGGGCCTGCGCCCGGTGGTGGAGCTGATGACGATCAACTTCGCGCTGCTGGCGTTCGACCAGATCGTCAACCACGCGGCGCACATCCACTACATGTTCGGCGGCCAAGCGCGGGTGCCGATGGTCGTGCGCATGCCCCAGGGCGCGGGCCACCAGCTCGGGCCGACGCACTCGCACTGCCTGGAGTCGCTGTTCCTGCACATCCCGGGCCTGCTGGTGGCGGTGCCGGCGACGGCGGCGGACGCGAAGGGTCTGCTGAAGACGGCCATCCGCGACGAGAACCCGGTGATCTTCATCGAGCACGAGTCGCTGTACGGCGTGCGCGACGAGGTGCCGGATGACGCGGAGCACCTGGTCCACTTCGGCCAGGCGCGGATCGCGCGCGAGGGCTCGGACGTGACGGTGGTGGGCGTCTCGCGGATGGCGCTGACGGCCGAGCGCGCGGCGCGGACGCTGGCGGACGAGCACGACGTGCACGCAGAGGTGATCGACCCGCGCACGCTGCGCCCGCTGGACCTGGACACGATCCTGGCGTCAGTGCGCAAGACCAACCACTGCGTGATCGTGGAGGAGGGCTGGCCGCACGGCGGCGTGGGCGCGAACCTGGCGGCGCTGATCGGCGAACAGGCCTTCGACGACCTCGACGCGCCGGTGCAGCGCGTGACGGGAGCGGACGTGCCGATGCCGTACTCCAAGCCGCTGGAGGACATCGCCTACCCGCACGAGCGCCAGATCGTGGAAGCGGTGCTCGCGAACCTGGGCCGCGCGCCCGCGACCGCCCCGTCGGGAGCCCCGGGAGCGGCCTGATGGCGGATCTGGTCATGCCCCGCCTGTCGGACACGATGGAGGAGGGGACGATCCTGCGCTGGCTGAAGGGCGACGGCGAGCAGGTGGCGCGCGGCGAGGAGCTGGTGGAGATCGAGACGGACAAGGCGACGATGACCTACGAGTCAGACCAGGCGGGCGTCCTCGAGATCGTCGCCGCGGAGGGCAGCACGCTGGCGGTCGGCGAGGTGATCGCGCGCGTGGGCGCGGCGGCGGGCGGGGAGGCGAGCTCGGCGGGGCGCGCGAGCTCGGCCGGTGGCGCGGACTCGGCGGGCGGCGGGATGCCGGCAGCCACCGATGAGGGGCCGGCCTCTGGGGGGCCGGCCGGCGTGCGCGCGGTGGGTGAGGAGCCGGCGGCGAGCGGTTCCCACGCGGTGACGGCTTCGTCGGAGCTCTCGACGGCGGGAGCCGGCGGCGGCGGGCGCGTCAAGGCCTCCCCGCTGGCCAGGCGCATAGCGGGCGAGAGCGGCATCGACCTGCACGGCGTGACCGGAAGCGGCCCTGGCGGGCGGATCGTAAAGGCCGACGTGCTGGCGCCTGCCGCCGGCGCCGCGGGCGCATCCGCGCTCGCGGGCGGCCCGTCGACTGCTTCCGGTGGCGCGTCGTCTGCCGCGGGCGCCGTGGCGGACTCCGGAGCGGCGCCGGCGGTCGCTGCGGCGGGCCCGTCGGCGGCCCTCGAGGGCGTGATGACGGCGAAGGGCGAGACGACGACGGTGGAGCTGTCGCGCACGCAGCAGACGGTGGCGCGTCGCATGGCGGAGTCGAAGGCGACGATCCCGGACTTCACGCTGCAGATCGACGTCGACATGGAGGAGTGCGTGAAGCTGCGCAGCCAGCTGAAGCTGCTGTCTGCTCCCGCCGGCGCGGGCGAGCCGGGCGTGAACGCCCACGACGTGCCGACGTACAACGACATGGTGGTGAAGGCGAGCGCGCTGGCGCTGCGCGAGCACCCACACGCCAACGGCAGCTACCGCGACGGGCGCGTGCAGGTGTACTCGCGCGTGAACGTGGGCGTGGCGGTGGCGGCGGAGGGCGCGCTGGTGGTGCCGACGGTGTTCGACGCGGACGAGAAGTCCGTCGGCGAGATCGCCCGCGAGACGCGCGCGCTGGCCGAGCGCGTGCGCGCCGCCACGATCACCCCGCCGGAGCTCGGCGGCGGCACGTTCACGGTGTCCAACCTCGGCATGTACGGCGTCAAGAGCTTCACGGCGATCATCAACCCGCCGCAGGCGGGCATCCTGTCGGTCGGAGCACTGGCGCCGCGCGCGGTGGTGCACGAGGGCGAGGTGATGGCGCGCAACACGATGACGCTGATCCTCGCGTGCGACCACCGCATCCTGTACGGCGCCGAAGCGGCGTGGTTCCTGGCACGAATCCGCGAGCTGCTGGAGGCCCCCGCGGCGCTCACGCTGTGAGCGGATAGGAGTACGATGGATGCGGCGGTCGGCAGCGGCCGGCCCGCTCGGTGCGGTCCAAGGATGAGGAGACTGGCATGAGGCTATCTGGCAGGGTGAGCGCGACGGTTGTGACGGCGATGGCGCTGGCGTGCGGCTTTGGCACGGCCGTCTCGGGCGCCTACCCGATGACACACAGGGCGCCGCACGTGGCGCTGCTGCGCGCGAAGCCTCCCACGACGGCCGAATGCGAAGCCGAATACGGGTTTGCCTGCTATCAGCCCTACCAGATCGAGAGGGCCTACGACCTGCCGGCGCTGTGGGCCCAGGGCAACGAAGGACAGGGACAGACGATCGTGATCGTCGACTCGTTCGGCTCGCCCACGATCCAGCAGGATCTGCGTCACTTCGACGCCGCCTTTCACCTGCCCAACCCGCCCTCGCTGCAGGTGATCCAGCCCGCTGGCGCGGTGCCGCCGTGGGAACCGGCGAACGAAGAAATGTCCGGGTGGGCGGGCGAGACGTCCATCGATGTCGAGTGGTCGCACGCGATCGCCCCGAAGGCGAGCATCCTGCTGGTGGAGACGCCCGAATCGGAGACGGAGGGGGTGCAGGGCTTCCCGCAGATCGTCGAGGCCGAGAACTACGTCATCGACCACCACCTCGGCCAGGTGATATCGCAGAGCTTCGGCGCCACCGAGCAGTCGTTCCCGAGCGTCGGGTCGCTGCTGTCGCTGCGCTCGGCCTTCGAGAACGCGGCCGCGAACAACGTCACGGTGCTCGGCGCCTCCGGCGACGAAGGCGTCGCGGGAGTCAACGTCGAAGAAGAATTCCTGACCTACCAGGCGAACTCCTGGCCGTCCTCGGACCCGCTGGTGACCTCGGTCGGCGGTACACAGCTGCACCTGAACGCCGCCGGCCAACGCACCGCCCCCGACAACGTCTGGAACGAAGTCCTGGGGACCAGCACCGCCGCCGGCGGCGGCGGGCCGTCGCACGTGTTCCTGCGACCCGCCTACCAGTTCCTGGTCAACACGGGAGCGGGCGTGCATCGCGCGACGCCGGACATCAGCATGAGCGCGGCCGTCAACGGCGGCGTGCTCATCTACACCTCCTACCCCACGACGGTCCCCGACGAACCGCCGCCGGGCACGTTCAGCTTCTGGGGAGGCACCAGCGTCGCCACGCCGCTGTTCGCCGGCGTGGTCGCGATCGCCGATCAGATCGCGGGTCACTCGCTGGGACTGATCAACCCGCGCATGTACCAGCTCGAGCACACGCCCGACAACGGGATCGTGGACATCACCAAGGGCAACAACACGTTCAGCGACTTCAACGAAGAAGGCGATCTGCTGTTCACGATCCCCGGCTATGAAGCCGTTCCGGGCTACGACATGGCCAGCGGCCTCGGCACGGTGAACGCCCTCACCTTCACCCACGCGCTGGCGGGCCGCTGAGCACCTGCTCGCGAAGCGCGACCTCGAGCTCGAAGCGCCGGTCGGGGTCCTCGAGGGTCGCTCCGAAGAGCTCTCGAAGCCGGCGCAGCCTGTAGCGGACGGTCTGCGGGTGGACCGCGAGCTCGGTTGCGATCGCGCGTTGGGAGCCGCGGTGGCGCAGCCAGGCCAGCAGGGTGGCCTCGAGCCGCATGCGGCTTCGCTCGCTCTCGTCGTGGAGTGGAGCGAGCGCTCGCTCGCGCAGCGCCGCGACCACCTCGGGGGTTTCGCGCAGGGCGATGTCGGCCAGACGCCGCTCCGCCACGACCAACTCCGCGTCCTGCACGGCGAGCTCTCGGGCGAGGCCGGCCCACCGCAGTGACACACGGACGTCTCGAGCTGGGACGGACGGACCGAGGCCGATGACCGTGCCCAACCGCTCTGCCACAGAGCGCGCCTCCTGCTCCAGACGGGCGGGGTTCGGGACGACGACGCACGCCTCCTCGCCAATCTGACCGGTCAGCGTGTCTCCGCTCAGGCGGCGCGCGGTGCTCGCGGCGAGGTCGCTGCCGGCGACCACCACACACGCGAGGGTGCGCGGGGTGGTCCACCGTGCCTGTGCGGCTGCCGCTGCGAGCGTCGCGGCATCCGGGGGTGGAGTGCTGAGCAGCGTGGCGAACAGCGCTGCCCGGCGGCGCTGCAGATCGCCGGCTTCCGCCAGCTGAGCTTCGGCATAGCCCTCGATGGACTCTGCGGCGAGCTGGTCGATGTACGCGAACATCGCCTCGGCCAGCCTGCGCTGCGCATCGGCGCTGGCTCCCGCGGCATCCGCGGCCTGGCTCATGCGCCGCCAGGCGACCCTCGCGCCCACGCGATAAGCCGACTGCAGTGCGTCCAGGCTGCGCCCGGCCCGGTGCTCGCCGTAGCCGAGACTCCTGTAGACGGCAGGCGAATCGTCCCCCCCGGACCCGATGAAGCGGCGCAGGGCGAGCTCGGTGCCCGAACGGACCCCTTGTCCGAAATCGCCGCTGAGCGGGCGAGAGTAACCGGGCACCTCGCGCTGGATCGCATGGATGATCTCCTCGGCGAGCGCCGGCAGCTGGTCGCGGATGGCGGCGACGGCCTCGTGGCCAAGCCAGGTATCTGTGCTGTCGGGATGAAACGGCCGATGAATATTGCGGTGCACTGGCCAAGAACGTACCTGACTTGTCCACTACGGTCAGTATTCGATGGCGATGGAGAACTATGCTCCGGTCCGAGCCGCGTCCGCGAGCGGGCCGAGCGAGGATCACCCCGCCGAGGTGGGCGGGGTGTCGTTCCCGCTCCTCGATGGTCGCCGCTCGAGCACCGCGACCGGCCGCGCACTGCTCGCCGACGCTGCCGGCGCGGTCGATCCTGTCCTCGAGGAGCGCATCCGCACGTGCGGCGACTGGCGCAGCGACTACATGGGGCTCGTGCGCGAGCTGACCGTCGCCTCCGCCACCCGCGAGCCATCGCTCGCGATCGCTCGCGCGGGCCTCGAGTCGATGCGCTCACGACTCGTGCTGGAGCACGGCGGGGAGCTCGTGAGCCTCGACGGTGCGCTCGACGCGATCGAGCCCTCGCTCAAGCTCGGGACGGGCCAGGTTCACGGCACGGCGCAGCCGCTCAGCACCCTTCGCGTCCCCTACCGCGGGCGCGAGCTGCACGGCAGGGAGCTGTCGCAGCAGCTCGACCGGTGGGTCGACGCCGGAACCGTGGAGTCGTCATTCGCCGACGCCGTGCGTCGCGTGATGGAGAACCCGGACTGGCTGGCCCTGTCAGGGCGCAAGGTCGCGCTGGTCGGAGCCGGCGCTGAGATCGGGCCGCTGCAGCCGCTGTGCTCGTGGGGCGCCGAGGTGCTGGCGCTCGACCTCCCGCACCCCGATATCCAGCGGCACATCGGAGACGCCGCGCGACGTGGAGCCGGAACGATCCGCATCCCGGTCGCAGCCGACGGCTCGCAGGGCGTGGATGTGCTTCGCATGCTTCCCGAGACCCGCGCATGGCTTCAGCGTGAGGCCGACGAGGACGAGCTCGTGCTCGGCATGTACGCGTACGCCGACGGAGGCACACACGTCCTCCTGAGCGGCGCCTTCGACGCCCTGGCGACGGATCTCCTCACCCACAGACCCGCGAGCGCACTCTCGTTTCTCGCCACACCCACCGACGCGTTCCTCGTGCCCGAGGAGACGATCGCGAGAGCGCGCGCCGCGTACGCCGAACGCGGCCTGCCGCGAAAGCTCCTCCAGGCTCCGGCGCGGGCGCTGTCAGGCGGGCGCCTGTTCGTGCCGGCGTACCGCCGAGGGGTCCCTGTCGCCGACGCCCTGGTCAAGCAGCAGGGACCCAACTACGCCATCGCCAAGCGGGTGCAGCGCTGGCGAGGCGTGCTCGCCAACTCGACGGGACACCGGGTGTCCTTCAACGTGGCGCCCGCCACATGGACCCGCTCGGTGACGAAAAACCGCATCCTCGCCGCCGCCTACGCCGGCGCCCACCGCTTCGGCATCGAGATCCTCGCACCCGAGACCACTCGCGTGATCATGGCCGCCCTGCTCGTACACGATCTGCACCAACCACCCGCGCCCGGCGGCGAACCCGAGCGGCTGTTCAGCGACGCCGCCGCCCACGGCGGCCTGTGGCGCGCCGCGTACGAGCCACGCTCGGTCCTCGCCATCGCCGCCCTCGCAGGTCTCCCCACGATCCTGACCCGCCGCTCCGCCAGACCCGTCGAGCGAGCACCCGGCACCGCTTGACGTTTGAGAACGAGACACTTCGGGGTACAAGTGGTTACAGCGCCCCTGCGGGTAGGCGGATCATGAAGCTGATGGCAGGGCTCCCTCAGATTCAGATGACCGAGGGGCGATCATGACCATACGAACCTCCGGAGGGAGAATGAGGAGAGGGCAGATGCGAAACGTCAAGTCGGTAGGAGGATGCCTTCTCGCCGCTTGCGCAGTGAGTGCGATCGCGGTGTCGAGCGCGTCGGCGGCGCTCCCGGAACTCGGTAGATGCCTGCCGGTCGAAAAGGTGCAGGAAGGCAAAAAAGCTTCCTACCACGGGGCATATAAAAACGCGACCTGCACGAAGCCGAGCGCCGCGGACAAAGGCAAATATGAATGGGCGGCGGGTCCCGGTGCCGACGACACGTTCACTGCCGAATTCATTGAAGAAGTGGCGTTTGAAACGGTAGGTGGGGATCGGGTCGAATGTGAGAGCGCGGCCCTCGAAGGCGGCGAATACACGGGACCGAAAACGGAGAAGTTCTCGAGCGCCGTCCTCTTCGACTGCGGGAACGGCACTTCCGGGTGCCAGACCAACCCGACGAAACCAGATCAGATAGAAGACCCGAATACGGTCGAAGGAGAACTCGGGGTGATCACGGGCGGGGCGAAGCCCACGCCCGGATGGGTGCTGAAAGGCCTGCTCTTCGCATTCACATGCGGAGGGGAGATGACCGAAGTGGAAAGCATCGATACGATCGAAGGCTCGGTCATCGGGACGGTCAGGCGCGGCATCTTGAGCGGCGGCGCCGCCAGCGATCTCAACAAGATGAGCAAGGGAACGCTGGTCGCCTTCAAGCAGAAGGAAGGCTTGCAGCTGCCGGAAGCGTTCGAAGGCGCCGCAACGGACACGCTGACCACGACAAGGATCGTCGGGCTCTCGAAAGCCACCGAACAGACCGGCGTGAGCGGCGACGAGCTGGACAAGTACGGCGAACCGCTCGAGATCAGGACATACTGAGAAGACGGGTGGGGCTGCCGCGGGTCTTGGCGCTGTCGCCAGGCTGGCGGCAGCGCCCGATCGTGCCGTTCGCTGAGCTGACCACCCAGCCCGGCACCGGAGAGGCGCGATAGGTCCTCCTCGCGTCTTCCCGGCGCTAGGCTGGGGACACGAGATGACAGTCGCCGATCGATCCTCGCACGAGCTGTGGGTGTGCCATCTGGGCGTGGTGCCCTACGGCGAGGGGCTGGCCATCCAGGAGCGCATCCGCATCCGCCGCCAGGCCGGAGAGCTGCCGGACACGCTGCTGCTGCTCGAGCACCCGCCCGTGTACACGCGCGGACGACGCTCCGGTGCCGGGGACCTGCCGTTCGGCGAGGACTTCTACCGCGCCAAAGGCATCGACGTCCTCGCCACCGATCGCGGCGGGCGGCTCACCTACCACGGCCCCGGCCAGCTCGTCGGCTATCCGATCATGGCCGTCGACGACGTGCACCGCTATCTGCGCACGATGGAAGAGGCGATCATCGCCGCGCTCGCCGAGGAAGGCGTGCACGCGCGCTCGCGTCGTCAGGAGGGCATCGACTACACAGGCGTGTGGGTCGCTACCCCGCAGGGCACACCCCCGTTGGGGGCACACCCTGAAGGGCACACCCTGAAGGGCGCAGGCAGGCAGGCAGGCGAGCGCAAGATCGCCTCGATCGGCGTGCACGTCTCGCGCGGCGTCAGCACCCACGGCTTCGCCGTCAACGTCGACCTGGATCTCGAGCCGTTCTCCTGGATCGTCGCCTGCGGGCTCCCCGACGTGGCGATGACCTCGCTCGCGCGCGAGCTCGCTCCGGAGGGCTCCACGGGCCTTGCCTGCGTGCGCCGGCGCGTGGCCTTCCACTTCGCTCAGGCGCACGGCCGGCGCCAGCGCCTGGTCTCGCCATGGCGCCTCGGCATCGACACCGCGAACGCCGCAGGGCTCGCCACGGGGCGAGCCCCTATCGATCAAGACCAGCCAGCGCCCCTCGACAGATCCGCACCGCTCCAGGCGGTGCCCGCGTGAGCGCCACCCGCTCCACCCGCTCGCGCGCCAACCCCGGGGGCATGGACGTGCTGCGCGTGCTCGGCCCTGACGTGCGGCCGCTGCGCGAGCGCAAGCCACCGTGGCTGAAGGTGCCCGCGCCGGGGGGCCAGCGCTATCGCCAGCTGAGCGAGCTGATCCGCTCGGAGAGCCTGCACACGGTCTGTCAGGAGGCCGCCTGCCCGAACGTCGGCGAGTGCTGGGAGCGCGGCACCGCCACGTTCATGATCCTCGGCGACACCTGCACCCGCCGCTGCGGCTTCTGCAACGTCAGGAGCGGCAAGCCCACTTGGAACGACCCGCTCGAGCCGGCGCGCGTAGCCCGCTCGATCGCGCGCATGGGGCTGCGCCACGCGGTCATCACCTCCGTCGACCGCGACGACCTGCCCGACAAGGGCGCCTCCGCGTTCGTCGGCGTCATCCGCCAGGTCCGTCGCCAGGCGCCCGGCTGCCAGATCGAGGTGCTCACACCGGACTTCCAGGGCCAGGAGATGCCGCTCGCGAAGGTCGTCGCCGAGCGACCCGACGTGTTCAACCACAACGTCGAGGTCGTCCCCCGCCTGTATCCGATCGCCCGCCGCGGCTCCGAGTTCAAGCGCTCGTGCCGCGTGCTGCGCCTCGCGCGCGAGCTCGGCGAGGGACAGGTGGTGACCAAGTCCGGGCTGATGGTGGGGCTCGGCGAGACCCACCAGGAGATGGTCGACACGTTCGCCGCCCTGCGCCAGCACGGCGTGCAGGTGCTCACAGTCGGGCAGTACCTGCGCCCGTCCGAGCGCCACCTCCCGGTCGTCCGGTATTGGCACCCCGACGAGTTCGCCGCGCTCGAGCGCGCCGCCTATCGGCTCGGCTTCCACCACGTCGCCGCCGGCCCGCTCGTGCGCTCCTCCTACCACGCCGACCAGCACGTGTCGCAGGCGCTCGCGGGGACCGGTCCGCTGGCCGATTCAGGAGTTGGGGCGCTGGCTGCCTCGGGGTCGGGGCGCTGACCGACTCAGGTGTCGGACCGCTGGCGGCGAGTGGACCCCGCTCGGCCGCTACTGGCGTTCAGCCGCCGGCGAAGGCGCTGGGCTGACGGCACTCCGGCCGGCGGTCGGGTGCGGGCGCGACAGCAACACGGAGCCGAGGATGACCGCGGCGAACGCCAGCACGCGCACGACGCCCAGAACGCCGGACGGCACGGGCTCCCCGAGCAGAACCGTGCCGGCGGCGATGGGCAGCGCGTTTGTGAGCAACGTCGCCACGCCGGCGACGGTCAGCGCACCGCCCGTCTGGTAGCCGGCCTGGAGCAGGCCGGTCCCGAGGGTGTAGCCGAGCACCAGCGTGAACAGGAACGCGAGCCGCGCGCCACCTTCGGTCGCCAGCTTGGTGGAAATGTCGCCAATCGAGAACATCAGTCCGCCGGCGATGCCACTGGCGGTGGCGCGTCCGACGAGGGTCGGCCCGAAATGCAGCACGGCTGCGACCACGAAGCCGGTGGCGCCGAGCCACAGCAGGATCGCTCCGGTCGAGCCACTGTCTCCCTGTCCGCTGCTGCCTGCCAGCGATACCGCGAGAGCCACCAGGCCGAGCACGGAAGCGAGAACCCCGCACAGCTCGCGTCCGCTCAGCGCGCGGCCCGCAGTGCGCGCCGAGAGGTAGGCGAGGACACCGATGCCGCCCGCGCCGATGCTCTGCACGAGCGCCAACGACGCGAGCGCGAGCGCGGCCGCGTACAGACCGAAGCCGCCGCTCTCGAGCAGAAAGCCCGTCATCCAGCTACGGTCGCCGACGAGCAGCAGCAGAGAGTGGACCGGACGGCGCAGGGAGAGCACGGGCAACTTGGCCGCCGCGTCGTGCTCGCGCGAATACGCCAGGTTGGTGAGGATCGCGGATATCAGGGCCAGAAATAGAGCCGCCGCGATCCTCGTGCTCATACCCCGACTCTAACCGGGAGCCCCGCCCGCCCGCCGGATAGGCTCGCTCGATCTTCCCGCTCAAAGACAACATCCCGCTCGCGCGGTTTCCGACCATCACAGTCGCGCTGGTCGCGATCAACGCGATCGTCTACCTGCTCGAGATCCGCCACGGCGGCAGCTTCTTCGGCGGTCCCACCTACAGCGTCGCCCTGCACTACGGCGCGATCCCTCGCGATCTTGACCACGGCCGCAGGCTGGCGAGCGCGCTCACCTCGATGTTCCTGCACGGCAGCTTCCTGCACATCTTCGGCAACATGATCTTCCTGGCGATCTTCGGCCCCACCGTCGAGGACGCCATGGGACGCGTGCGCTTCCTCGCCTTCTACCTGCTCGGCGGGCTGGTCGCGCTGGGCGCCCAGACGGCCGTCGACGCGGGCTCGACCGTTCCCACGCTCGGCGCCTCCGGCGCGATCGCCGCCGTGCTCGGCGGCTACATCCTGCTGTATCCCCGCGCGCGCATCCTGTCCCTGGTGTTCGTCGTGTTCTTCTTCACGCTCATCGAGGTGCCCGCTGTGTTCCTGCTCGGCTTCTGGTTCCTCGAGCAGCTCTACTTCGACCTGGCAGGTCTGGCCGGGGCGGGTGGATCGAGCGCGGAAGGCATCGCCTACTTCGCGCACATCGGCGGCTTCGTCTTCGGCCTGCTCGTCATCCGGCTGTTCGTCCTGCGCGGCGGGGCCGAACGGCCGCTGCCGGTGTACTAGATGGAGCCCATGATCCCTCGCGTGAGAGTCACGACATGACCCGCCTGCTGGTGCTGCTGGTCGCGCTCGTGTTCATCGCCGGCTTCGCCTTCCTCACCCTCCACTCGATCGGCGAACAGGGGGGGATCTCGCTCGCGAGCGTGGTGTCCGTGTTCGTCATCGTGCTGCTCGCCGTCGGCATCGTCGGGGCGCTGCGCAATCCTCCCCGGGGATGAGCTCCTCGCCCTTCCTCACCCCCGGCCACAGCCGCAAGCGGCGAGCGCTGGCAGCCAGGCGCAGGCGCCGGCGCAGACTGGCGGCGCTCGGCACGCTCGCCCTGGCTGCGCTCGCAGTCCTGCTCGTCGAGATGGGGTTCGCCAGCGGCTCGAGCGAGCGCCACCACGGCTCCACCCGCGGCGCCGCCCACTCCAGGCGCAGCCCGCCGTCGAGGCCGGTGCTCTCGCCCGCCGGCTTCGCGCTCGCCAAGCCCGCGCTGGCGCTCACCGGGATCTCCGCGCCGCCCCAGGACGACCCCGTGCAGATCCCCTTCAGCGATCCGCCGCGCGCCGGGCTGCTGTTCAACCTCACCACCGGCCGGGTCCTGTGGGCGCGCAACCCGTTCGTGCGCCTGCCCATCGCCAGCCTGACCAAGATGATGACCGCGCTGATAGCCGTCCGGTCGGCGCCGGCGGACGCGCCCGTGCTGATCACCAGGCAGGCCGTCGACATGCCCGGGTCGAAGGTCGGCGTGCTGCCGCTCGGCAGGCACGTGCGGCTGGAGAGCCTGCTCTACGGCCTGCTGCTGCCGTCCGGCAACGACGCCGCCGTCGCGCTCGCCCAGCACGTCGCCGGCACCGTCAACAAGTTCGTCGTGCGCATGAACGAACAGGCCGCCAAGCTCGGGCTGGGCTGCACGCGCTACTCCTCCCCGTCCGGCTACTACGACAGGGGCAACTTCTCGTGCGTCGCCGACCTCGCGGTGCTCGCCCACGTCGACATGGAACAGGCGCGCATCGCCAAGATCGTCGGAACCTACGAAGCCATCCTGCCCTTCCCGATCCCCGGCGGCAAGCTCTACCTCGACAACAACAACCCCCTGCTCATCTACGGCTACCCCGGCGTCACCGGCATGAAGACCGGCCAGACCGAAGCCGCCGGGCGCTGCCTGGTGGCCACCGCCGAGCGCCACGGCGTGCGCCTCGGCGCGATCGTGCTGCACTCCGAAGACCCCGGCACCCAGGATCGCGAGCTGCTGGACCTGGGGTTCGAGGACGTCTACCACCAGCCGGTCGTGCCCGAGGCGCCGTTCCCGCCAGGGGCCTGAGCGGCGCCGCGCGGGCGTGCGACGCGCTCGCCCGCGGTGGAGTACCGTTTCCAGAAGCGATTGACTGGTCAGTCAACCAAAGGAGGCGAAGTGGATCTCGACGACACACCCGAGCAGGCCGCCTATCGCGCCCAGGTGCGCAGTTGGCTGGACCAGCACAAGAGCGAAGCCCCAATCCTGCAAGGCCCCGGCGCGATCCAGGACGAGGACGAGATCATCGCCGCGCGCCGCGTCTGGCAGGGCAAGCTCGCCGAGGGCGGCCTCGCGGGCGTCACCTGGCCGAAGGAGTACGGCGGCCAGGGGCTCGGCCCGATCGAGCAGGTGATCTGCGGCCAGGAGATCGCGCGGGCGAAAGTTCCCGGCATCCTCGACGCGATCGGCGTCGGCATGCTCGGCCCGACGATCATCGCCCACGGCTCGGAGGAGCAGAAGTCGCGCTACCTGGGGCCGATGCTCCACGGCGACGAGGTCTGGTGCCAGCTGTTCTCCGAGCCGGCCGCCGGCTCGGATCTCGCGGCCGTGCAGGCGCGCGCGCGCCAGCAGGACGACGGCAGCTGGCGGCTGAGCGGCCAGAAGGTGTGGACGACCAACGCCCAGTTCGCCTCCTACGGCCTGCTGCTCGCGCGAACGGACGCCGACGTGCCCAAGCACAAGGGCCTGACGATGTTCATCGTGCCGATAGGCGCCGAGGGCGTCACCGTGCGCGGCCTGCGCCAGATCTCCGGCGAGGCCGAGTTCAACGAGGTCTTCTTCGACGACGTCGCGCTCGACGAGGGCGCCGTCGTCGGGGGCGTCGGCAACGGCTGGGGCACGGCCCTGACGACGCTGATGTTCGAGCGCGTGACCATCGGCCTCGGCGGCGAGGGGATGGGCTACAACTCGACCCGCTTCGCCGCCGCCCTCGCCGCCGATCAGCACGCGCGTCGCGACCCCGAGGTGCGCCACCAGCTCGGCGAGATCGCCAGCGAGCTGCTGGCCGTCAGGTTCACCGGCTACCGGACGCTGACAGCGCTGCAGAAAGGCCAGATCCCCGGGCCGGAGGCCGGTCTCGCGAAGGTCACGATCGTCAGCGGCGCGATCAAGGCCGGCGACCTGATCGCCGACGTCGTCGGCCCCGACGCGCTGTCCGAGGACAGCGAATGGGCCTACATGATCTCGTTCCTCCCCGGCCTGAAGTCCGCCGGCGGGACCGAGGAGATCCTCAGGAACACCGTCGGCGAGCGCGTCCTCGGGCTGCCCCCCGCGCCGCGACTGGACAAGGGCATTCCGTTCTCGGAGCTGCGCTCCAAGGAAGGAGCGCCCGCATGAACCTCGCACTGTCCGACGAGCAGGTGTTCCTGCGCGAGGCCGCCCGCGGCGCGCTTTCGCGCTTCAAGACGCTCGAAGCCGCCCGCGACGCGCTCGACGGCGACGACGGCGCCATGCCAGACCTGTGGCCGACCGCCAGGGAGGCCGGCTGGCCGGGGCTGCTGATCGACGAAGCCCATGGCGGGGCCGGGCTGGACGTCTTCGACGCGATGCTCGTGCTCGGCGAGTGCGGGCGCGTGCTCGCGGGCATCCCATTGTTCGGCCACCTGCCCGCCACCGCCATCCTCGGCGACGCCCCGAGCGCCGCCGAGCTGCTGCCGGCCCTCGCCACGGGGGAGCGGCGCGCGGCCTATCTGCCCTCGCAGCCGCCCGGCGACGTCGACGACAGTTGGAGCGCCGACCCGGCGAGCGGGCTCGCGCGCGCGCCGCTGCCGAGCGCCTCAGCGCGCAGCGACGACGGTCCCGGGGGTGCGCAGGTTTCGGTTACAGGCAGCTTCGCGTTCGTCCCCGACGCGCCAGGGGCGGACACGCTGGTGGGCGTCGCACTGCTCGACGGCACCAAGCCCGTCGGCTTCGTGATTCCCGCCGACGCCGCCGGCGTGCGGATCGAAGCCGTCAGGCGCTACGACGCCACCAGATCGCTCGCGCACGTCACGCTCAGCGACGCTCCCGCCGTCGTCCTCGACGCGCCCGAGCAGTCGCTCGCCGCTGCCTGGTACCTGGCGCAGGCGCTGATCGCCGCCGAGTCGATCGGCAGCGTCGAGACCGCGCTCGACGTCTCCGTGGCCTACGCCAAGGAGCGCCACACGTTCGGCCGCGCGATCGGCTCCTACCAGGCGGTCAAGCACTCCCTCACCGAGGTGCTGCGCCAGCTCGACAACGGACGCTCGCTGCTCTACTACGCCGGCTGGGCCCGCGGCGGATCGCCGGCGGAGTTTCCGCTCGCGGCCAGCGCCGCTCGCTCGGTCGCCGGACGTGCGCTCGACTCAGCCGCGCGCACCATGATCTCCGTGCACGGCGGCATCGGCGCCACCTGGGAGCACGACGCGCCGCTGTACTTCCGCCGCGCGCAGCTCTCCAGGCGACTGCTCGGTGGCACCGCCGGCGCCACCGATCGGGTGGCCGGCGAGCTGCTCGCGCAGGCCGACGCCGCCTGAGGCGGGGGCGCCGCCTGAACTCTGGGCGGCTTAGCTTGGGGCGGGCGCACGATAACTCCATTTTGGAAATTCTGTATAGCCACCGCTATACAGAGCGGCGTGCTTGAGTTGACCGCGCTCATCTTGGCGGTCGATGGCGTTCGGGCTCCGAGTCTACGGACTTGACCGTCTATTCCAAAGAGGCGGGGTCGCTGTCGGCTGCTAGGGCCTCCTCCTGTGAGGTGGTCTCCCACGCTTTTTCGGCGACCTCCTTGAACGTGACGCGACCAGTGGCCTCGCGGGCGTGGTCTGATCCGTGGTGCATGTGCTCCTCTGGGGTGTGCGAGGGATCGCGGTCGTAGCCCCACACCTCGAAGCCATCTCGGATCAGGTAGTAGCTATAGGCCTCACGATGAACACCGCTTCCCACGACCTCGACGGACTCGAACACACTCAGGAAGGTGCTCTCCGTGAGCACCAGGCGACCGAACACCATGCCCCGCTCGCCCTCAGACCCTTCCTCCTCCGCGAACATGTCCTCGAAGCAGGTGTCGGGCACCAAGGAGAGTTCGCGACACTCTCGTTCCCGCGAGTGGAAGTACTCATAGACATCCACGAGCCAACATTTTACCCGGAGCATGACCCGGGCTACGGTCACCCAGCGGTGATCAGGCTAGCTCTAGCTCACGCTCGACGCGAGCTGCGAAGCCGCTATCGCTCAGGCGGAGCCATGTCCTGTAGAAGCCCGCCCATGCCTGTCGGTGGAAGGCTGGGATGCTCCTTATTTCGGGGCCGTCAACCTCGTGTTCTTTAAAGAACTCGGCGGAGGAGATCGAATAGCCGCGCTCAAACGTTTGCAAGATACGCTCGATCGACGCAGCATTATAGAAACGCTTCTCCATCACCGCACCTTTTCGAGTATTTAATCGGCCAAAGTAGCCGCTAGCTTGAGCGCAATCGTCCAGTACACACCGGACAGAACAAACGATAGCGTAGGAACCAGTGCTTGAATAGACCCATAGTCAACCTGCTTACTGGCAGCTCAGGGAGCGAAAGCGTCCGCGGCATCCAGATAGCGATTGGGTTTGCCAAGTACGGCGTCGACTACAGAACTTTTTTTTCAGGACGAGTTTCGACGCGGGGCGCTTGACCTGACGGCACGCGTAGCCGCCACCGCCTTCGCCCTCTGCTTGGCTTCGGCCTGCGCTTCGGCTTCAAGCGCGGCCAGCACGGGCGCCCCGTAGGCGGCATATACCGCTTCGATCATCGCCGGTTCCACGCCGCAGTTGATGCAGAAGCCGTGCTGGGACCAGTCGATCGCGCGCGCGAGCACCTCGTCGGCGTACGTCACACCGGTGGCGTCGTGGCCATAGTAGTCGTAGGCGGCGTCCCACGCCGATTCGTCCAGCGCGTATTCGGCGCCGTCCGCCGACAGCAGGTGTGCGGCGGCCATGATCGCGTCGAAGTCGTCGTAGATCGACGGGTGCGTGGCGGTCATGTGGTCGTAGTGGGCGGGGCGCTTGCCGTAGATGTACGAGTCGCTGACCAGGTCCCACGTTGATGGGGTGCCCGCCCCCCCGTTGGTGACGTTGAACTGCATCGGCCCGCCGCAGCAGTGCGCGAAGTTCAGGCCGTGGTAGGTGCCGGACGCCGTCGAGAACGCGCTCTCCTGCCTGTGGATCGAGGCCAGCAGCAGCCAGTTGACGCCGAAGGTGCTCTGCGCGGTCGCGTAGATCGGGTAGAAGCCTTCCATCCAGTGCCTGGAGATGTGCACCTGGGTCGCATCGACGAAGCGCGCGGCATCCACGCGCTGCTGTTCGAGTGACGGCCGCGCGACGATCGCCGCGCGCGGGTTGGCGCGCGCGCGCGTGGTGCCGGCCGAGTGGGCGGGCGCCGGCAGCGGCGTCGCGGCCGAGACCAGCACCGGCGGAGGCGCCACGGTGCTCGTGCGGCCGACCACGCCCGTGAGCACCGCGATCAGCACCGCCAACCCCACCGCCCCGACCGTGCACGCGAGCAGCCACGCGCCGCGTTCGGAGGGCGGGGACGGGGGAGAGGCGAAGTCGTCGACCGACACAGTCAACTCATCCTACGCGGGCGCCGCGCCGATCAGGGAGGTGTCGGGTTAGGACTCACATGCGCACGCCCACGCTCCTGCTCTCAACGCTCGCCGCCGCGATCTGCTTCGCGGCCGTGGTCGCGGGCTCCGCGCGGGCGGCCTCGCCGACGCCCGGCACTTCCGCACAGGCGGCCTCGCCGGCGCCCGGCGCCTCCGCACAGGCGCCCCCTCTGAGCGCCACCCAGCAGCGCTACCTGGCGCTGGCGCAGGCCGGCGTCGCCCAGGCGAGGCAGCACTGGTGGGATCCACGCCGCCGCTGGTATGACGCCCGCCTGAGCGACCGCGAACGCTACCCGCTGGCCACCATCTGGGACATCGTGCCGCTGTTCCAGTCGCTGGACGCCATCGCCATCGCGCAGCCGAGCGCGGCCAACCGACGCGCCGTCGCCAGCTTCGCGGCGGAGGCCGAGCGCTATCTGAACCGGGGGCTGCGTCCGATCCCCGGCTACTCCCCCTATCCGGGTGACCGCGAAGGCGACACCGAGACCTGGTTCGACGACAACGGCTGGTGGGGGCTGGCGTTCGTCGAGGCCTACCGCGCCACCGGCACGCGGCGCTATCTCCGCGACGCCGAACGCGCGCTGCGCTACATCGCCGCCGCCGGCTGGGACGCCAACGGAGGCGGCATCTGGTGGAACACCGATCACCCCTTCAAATCCGGACCGGCGCTCGCCGCGGATACCCTGCTCGCCACGCTCATCTACCAGCAGGACCGCTCCTCCGTGGCGCTGGCACAGGCTCGGAAGTTCATCGCGTGGGCCAACACCGCCGGCTTCGCCAGCGCCGAAGGTCTCTACGCGGACAGCAGCGTCAGCGCCACTCCGGTCGACTACATCGAGGCGCCGCTCATCTACGCACAGGCGCTGCTCTGCAAGCTCACCGGCGTGGCCGCCGGCTGCGAACGCGCGGAACAGCTGACGAGCACCGCGCTCAAGCGCTTCGGCCACCTGCTCGACTTCTCCCCCCAATACGACGCCGTCTACCTGCAGTGGATGCTCGCCCTGTACGCACTCGACGGCAACCCCGCGCTGTACGCACTCGCCGGCGACAACGCCCGCGACGCGCAGACGCGCGCGGCCAACGGCGAAGGCCTGTACCTGCTCTCCTGGAACGGCGAGACGCTGCCCGCGATCGACGCCGAACCGGGGATGCTGCAGACGCAGGCCGCCACCACCAGCCTGTTCGCCTGGCTGGCGGTGTACCCGCCGCCGCCGTGAGCGCCGCTCACACCCCGAGCACCCGCCGTGCGACCCTGTCGAAGACGAGGTCCGGCAGCAGGCGCCTGACCAGCAGCATCACCCTCGCGTCCCTGCCGACGACATAGCGGGCCTTCATGCGCGGGGCGGTGAGCGCCCGTTCGATCGTCTCAGCCACCTGCTCCGGCGGGACGCCGCGCCGAGCGGTGTCCTCGAGCACCTTGCTCATCGCCGCCTGCACGTGTCCGTACTGCTCGTCCAGCTCCGGCGGGATGCTCACGGCCTCCGCTTCCGCCTTCGCCTTGTCCCAGATCGGCGTCGCCACCGAGCCCGGCTCGACCAGCGCGACCTGCACGCCCGAGCTGTGCAACTCCACGCGCAGCGCGTCGCCGAACGCCTCGATCGCGTGCTTGGACGCGGCGTACGGGGCGGTGAACGCCATCGCCACGCGCCCGCCGATCGAAGACACGAACACGATCCGCCCGCCTGCCGTGCGCCCTCTGGGTGTGCCCCTGGGGGTGCCCGCGCGACGCAGCGCCGGCAGCAGCGCCTGCGTGACCGCCACCTGCGCGAACACGTTGACCTCGAACTGCCGGCGCAGGTCATCCTGCGAGATCAGCTCCAGAGGGCCGCCGATGCCGATGCCCGCGTTGTTGACCAGCGCGTCCAGCCCGCCAGGCCCGGACCCGCCCGCCTGAGCCGCCTCCTGCTCGACACGTGCAGCCACCGCGGCAACCTGCGCCGCGTCCGTCACCTCGAGGGACAGCGGGACCAGCCGCCCGGCCGTGCCCGCCTCCCCGACCAGACGCTCGCCCGCGCCCGTGTCGCGCACCCCCGCCAGCACCGTCCAGCCCGCGCCCGCCAGCCGCAGCGCCGTGGCGCGGCCGATTCCGGTGGATGCCCCGGTGATCACTGCGAGCGGCACGCCCCCGACGTTACTGCACGCCCTGAGCACGACGGAGCTCCCCCACGCAAGTCACGCCCTGATCGCGAGGGGTCCCCTACGCAAATCACGCCTCGAGCGAGAGGGGTCTGCCCATGCAAATTAGCGCGTGCTTAGGATCTGCGGCGATGGTTTCGCACGTGAACATGCCGTCGCTCGCCGGCCGATCCTCGATCGGCCGCGCAACGATCGTCGCGCTGCTCGCGCTCGCGCTCGCCGGCTGCGGATCGATGGCAGGCGTCAACCCGGCCGGCACTGTCGACCCCGCGTCGTCGAGCGCGCCCGCGAGCTGTCCCGTGACCGTGCTCGACACGCTCGCCAGCGTCCTGCAGCGCGTCTACCACGAGGGCGTCGCCAGCGAAAGGACCGGGAGCGCCGAATACATGATCACGCACTCGGCAGCGCTGCGCGAAGCCGTCGAAGACGGGAGCAGATCCGCCGCGCGCGCGGCCGCCAGGGCGCTGCTGGCGACCGGGCACCTGACCAACCTGCTCGTGATGCGCGGCACGCAGACGTTCATCGACGTCGGAGGCGCCGCGCTGACACCCCTGCGCGGGACGCTCACCGGCGCCAGCGGAGCCCCGATCGCAAGCTACGTCACCAGTGTGTGGTCCGACAAAGGCTTCCTCATCGAGGCCGGGGGCATCACCCAGGGCCTCGTGGTCCTGCGCGCGGGCGAGCGCAGCATCGGGGGCTCGCCGCCGCTCGCCGGCTCGCTCGCGGGCTCGGGTGCGCTCACGCGCGACAACGTCCTCTACGACTACACCTCGTTCCCCGCCCAAGCCTACCCGTCGGGCGCCGTGCGGGTGTACGTTCTCCTCCCGGCCAGCTCGTTCACAAGCGTCTGCGGGCGCACCAGCCAGGACACGACCGTCAACACGCTCGAGCGTGTCGCCGATCTCATCTACGCCGGCGAGAGCGGCCTCGCCGCGCACAAGCAGGTCCGGCGCGTACAGGGCAACACCGCCCTGCTGGAAGCCGTCGCCCACCGCGAACCGGCGGCCACCCGCCTGGCGATCGACGCGCTGCTCAACCATCACATCGTGCGCCTGCGGGTCACCGCCGGCGGGCAGCTGCTGTCCGACGTCGGCGGGCCCTACGTGCTGGCCCCCGTCAGCGCCCCGCTGCGTCTGGACGGGCACACGATCGGCAGCTTCGTGCTCTCCATCCAGGACGACGAAGGCTATCTGCGACTCACCAGGCGACTCGCGGGACTGGACGTGCTCATGTACATGGGCCCCGCCCACCAGCTCGTCAAGGACAGCCTCGGCCCCCAGCCCGGGCCGGCGCTCGCGACGGTTCCCGCCAGCGGCGCCTTCCACCACGACGGGCGCAGCTTCCTCGTGTTCACCGTCCACGCCCACGCGTTCCCCTCGGGGCCGTTGACCATCCGCGTGCTCGTCCCGATGCCGTACCTGTAGGGCGCTCGGGCGATCCGCCGGGGAGTCAGCGGGATCGGGCCGGCGCTCGATGGGGCCGCCGCCGAATCAGGCTGGCGCGAGCGACTCCTGCTTGGCGCGCAACGCCTGCAGCAGCTGCTCGAAGGACTCGGAGAATTTCTCGACGCCCTCGCGCTCCAGCGTGGCGGTGACGTCGTCGTAGTCGACGCCCACGCGCTCCAGCTCCACCAGCAGCCGCTCCGCGTCCTCGACGCCGCTCTGCAGCCGGGGCTGCGGGCTGCCGTGGTCCTGGTAGGCCTTGATCGTCTCCTCGGGCATCGTGTTGACCGTGTCCGGCCCGATCAGCTCGTCCACGTAGAGCGTGTCCGGGTACGCGGGGTTCTTGGTCGACGTCGACGCCCACAGCACGCGCTGGGACGTGGCGCCCTTGCCCACCAGGTACTCCCAGCGCGGGCCGCCGAACGCCTCCAGGTAATGGCGGTAGGCCAGGCGCGCGTTGGCGATCGCGAGCTTGCCCTTCAACCCGTCGGGAGCCCCGCCCGTGCCGGCGGAGTCCAGCTCGTCCAGGCGCCTGTCCGCCTCCGTGTCGATTCTGGAGACGAAGAAGCTCGCCACCGACGCGACCGTGCTCGGGTCTCCGCCCTCGGCCACCAGCCGCTCGATGCCCCGTATGTATGACTCCGCGACCTCCGCGTAGCGCCGCAGCGAGAAGATCAGCGTCACGTTGATCGAGTGACCCTTCGCGATCACGTCCTCGATCGCCGCCAGCCCCGGCCTGGTCGCCGGGATCTTCACCATCAGGTTGGGGCGCTCGACTGTCTCGTGCAGGTGCATCGCCTCGCGGAAGGTCCGCAGCGTCTCGTACGCCAGTCGCGGATCGACCTCCAGCGATACGTACCCGTCGCGCCTGCCGCTGCTCTCCCACACCGGGCGGAACAGGTCGCACGCGTCCTTGATGTCCTGCTCGGCCAGCGCCCAGAAGCTCTGCTCCAGGTCCGCGGGATGGGTGGGGTCCAGATCGGCCAGCGCGTGCAGCTGCTCGTCGTACGCGCTGCCCGTGGACATCGCCTTCTCGAAGATCGTCGGGTTCGACGTCGCGCCGACGACCGAGTACTCGTCGATCAGCTCCCGCAGATGGCCGCCGCGGATCGACTCGCGCGAGAGGAAGTCCACCCACACGCTCTGGCCGAGGCCCGAAAGGCGCTTGAGGGGCGGTGTTGCGTCGGCGGACATGGCGTCTCCTGTCAGTGGCTCGATTCGAGCACGTTCTGCGCTCGCGCGAGGATGTTCTCGACGGTGAAGCCAAACTCCTTGAGAACCGTCGCGCCCGGTGCAGACGCGCCGAAGCGGTCCAAGCCGAGCACGTCGCCGTCGAGCCCCACCCACTTCCACCAGCTCATGCTCGCGCCCGGCTCGACCGCCAGGCGCGCCCTCACCGCCGGTGGGAGCACCTCGTCGCGGTACTCCCGTCCCTGGGCTTCGAACAGCTCCATGCACGGCATCGACACCACGCGCACGCGCGTGCCCCGCTCGGCGAGCTCCCGCCCCGCCGCGAGCGTCAGTCCCACCTCCGCGCCGGTCGAGATCAGCACGATCTCCGGAGGGCCGTCGGCGCCAGAGTCCCACAGCACGTAGCCCCCTCGCTGCAAGTTCTCCGCAGCGGCAACCTCGGTCCGGTCGAGCACCGTGATGTTCTGGCGGGACAGGAGCAGGGCGACCGGTCCGTCATCGCGCTCCAGCGCGACCCGCCAGGCGACCACCGTCTCGTTCGCGTCGCCCGGGCGGATCACCCACAGCTTGGGGATCGCGCGCAGCGACGCGTAATGCTCGACCGGCTGGTGGGTCGGCCCGTCCTCGCCGAGGCCGACCGAGTCGTGCGTCCACACCCACACCACCGGCAGGCCCATCAGCGCCGACAGGCGCACCGCGCCGCGCATGTAGTCGGAGAACATCAGGAACGTCGAGCCGTACGGCTTGACGACGCCGCCGTGCGCCGCCGCGCCGTTGACGATCGCACCCATCGCGTGCTCGCGGATGCCGAACGGGATATTGCGTCCGGCGTGCACGCTCGAGAACTCGCCGGCGCCCTCGAACAACGTCTTGGTCGACTCAACCAGGTCGGCCGCGCCGCCGATCATCGTCGGCGCGAACTCGGAGAACGCCGCCATCGCCTGCTGGCCGGCCGAGCGCGTGGCGATCTGCGCGCCCGCCTCGAAGCTCGGCAGCGCCTCGCGCCAGCCCTCGCGCAGGGAGCCCGCCCAAGCCCTGTCCCAGTCCTCGGCCATCTCCGGGAACTCGCCCCGCCAAGCGTCGGAGCGCTCCTGCCACTCCGCCTGGATCGAGGCGCCGCGCTCGCGCAGCGACATGTGCTCGTACACGCGCTCGTCGACCCAGAAGCTGCGCTCGGGGTCGAAGCCCATGACCTGCTTGGCGGCTCTCACCTCATCCTCGCCCAGTGGCGCTCCGTGCGCCTTGGCCGTGTCGACAGCATGCGGCGCCGGGTACGCGATGTGCGAGCGGATCGATATGAACGACGGGCGCTCGGCTTCCGCGCGCGCCGCCGCTATCGCCGCCTCCAGCGCGTCGAGGTCCTCCGAGTCGTCCACCCGCTGGACGTGCCAGCCGTCCGCGGCCAGCCGCGCCGTGTGGTTCTCGCCGTCGAAGGAGATCGACGTCGTGCCGTCGATCGTGATGCGGTTGTCGTCGTAGCACACGATCAGCTTGCCCAGCCGGAAGTGCCCCGCGATCGACGCCCCTTCCTGGCTGACGCCCTCCATCAGGTCGCCGTCCGAGCAGATCGCGTACGTGTGGTGATCGACCAGCTCCCGTCCAGGGCGGTTGAAGCGATCGGCCAGGAAGCGCTCGGCCATCGCCATCCCGACCGCGTTCGCGAACCCCTGCCCGAGCGGCCCCGTCGTCACCTCGACGCCCGGCGTGTGCCCGCGCTCGGGATGCCCCGGCGTGCGCGAGCGCCACTGGCGGAACTGCTCGAGATCCTCCAGGCCGAGGTCATACCCGCACAGATGCAGCAGCGAGTACTGCAGCACGCACGCGTGCCCCGCGCTCAGCACGAAGCGATCGCGCTCCTGCCAGGCCGTGTCCAGCGGGTTCACCCGCAGGAAGCGCGTGAACAGGGTGTACGCGAGTGGCGCCAGCGCCATCGCCGTGCCCGGGTGCCCGGCGTTGGCCTTCTGGACGGCGTCCATCGACAGCCCGCGAATCGTGTCGATCGACAGCCTGCGCACCTCAGCCCCATCGAGCACGGCCGCGCCAGCGTCCGAGCCGGTCCTCGATTCGGGTGTCACCGACATCGCAGTCGATCCTACTACTAGCGATCTGTCCCGCTAGAGTCGCAGGATCGTGTCAGAACAGTTTTGCGACGTCGGCCGGGGGATAACCCTCTGTTACGAGACCTTCGGCGAGCGTTCCAACCCGACCGCCCTGCTGATCATGGGGCTTGGCACCCAGATGATCGCCTGGCAGGAGGACTTCTGCCGCGAGCTCGCCGCGCGCGGCCTGCACGTGATCCGCTTCGACAACCGCGACATCGGACGCTCCACGCACGTCAGCGGCCGACCGCCGAGCGTCCCCCAGCTGCTGCGGCGCTCCAGCCGTGCCGCGCGCTACACGCTCGGCGACATGGCCGACGACGCCCTCGGGCTGCTGCGCGAGCTGGACCTCGTCCCCGCGCACGTCATCGGGGCCTCGATGGGCGGCATGATCGCCCAGGTGCTCGCCGCGCGCCACCCGCGGGCGGTGCGCTCGCTGGTCTCGATCATGTCCAACACCGGCAGCCTGCGCAACGGGCAGCCCTCGCTGCGCGTGTACCCGATCTTCCTGCGCCGCCCCCCGCACGGGCGCGAGGCCGCCATCGCGCACATGGAGAGCGTGTTCGCCGCGATCGGCTCGCCCGGGCTGCCGCGGGATGCCGAGGACCTGCGTGCGCTCATCGCCGCGAGCTACGACCGCGACCACGACCCAGAGGGGCCGGGCCGTCAGCTCGCCGCCATCATCGCCTCGGGCAACCGCACGGCCGAGCTGCGACGCATCACCGCTCCCACCCTCGTCGTCCACGGCACCGCCGACCCGCTCGTGGCGCCCTCCGGCGGGCGGGCGACCGCGCGCGCCATCCCCGGGGCCGAGCTGATGACCGTCGAGGGCATGGGCCACGACCTGCCGCGCGCGGCCTGGCCGGGGCTGATCGACGCGATCGCCGCGCTCGCGCTGCGCGCCGACGGCCGCGCCAACGGACACCCGCCCCTACCGGCCCGCCCCCGATCGCTCTCGGGCCGGTAGCGACGGGGCCTTTCCCCCGGGTCCTCTCCTCACCCCTCCTGGGGTCGACGGGTGCACGCACGCAAGCCCGTCACGGAGTGTGTGCGCACGCTCGGGCACCAGCGACTTTCCGACTGCACCCGCACCAGCCAGTGCAGGTCGTGGCGGCAGTGTGAGCGCCGGTACGGCCAGCGCCCGTGCAGCGCGCGGAGCATCCTGTGCTCGTGGCAAACGAACAGCCTCATCTCCATCAGATCTCTCCGTTCCGCGTCTGGTCTCGCATCGTGCTTGACCCCAAGCCCGTCTTCCGATCCCTTCCATGTCGGCGAAAGCGAATCCCGCCTGGGACATATAAATCACGTTTTACGCAGGATGTCAACTTAAAGTCGAGCGATTGACATTCCCAGTCCGGCGGCCCGCACGCGGTCGCCGCCGCGGCGCGTGCAGGCCGAGGTCGAGGCGGAGACGGACGGACGCCCTCCCGCGGGCCCAAGCCAAGGGCTCGGTCGAAGCGGAGAAGCGGTCGGAGAAGCAGTGCGCCCGGAGGGAATCGAACCCTCGGCCTGCGGCTTGAAAGACCGCTGCTCTTTGGCTCCCCGAAGAGAACCGTTGACCACTGAGCTACGGGCGCGCGCTGTGTATGTCCATGCGACTGTGCGTTCTGACGAGCACCTTATTCTAAGCGGGTGCGCGCCGCGTGCGTATCCGCGGGCGCGAGCGTTTCCGACGACGCGTCGCCCGCCGCGGGGCGCTTGGCGTAGGGTGGGGCCGTGGCCAGCTACGTGGCGGCGATCGACCAGGGCACCACGAGCACCCGCGTGATCCTGTTCGACGCCGACGGGCGGATCGGGGCGCTCGAGCAGCGCGAGCACGAGCAGATCCACCCGCGCGCCGGCTGGGTCGAGCACGACGCCCGCGAGGTGTGGCAGCGCACGCTCGAGGTGATCGACGGCGCGCTCGCGCGCGCGCATCTGCGGGCCGCCGACGTGGCGGCGATCGGCGTCGCCAACCAGCGCGAGACGACCGTCGTATGGGACCGTCAGACTGGCGAGCCCGTGCACAACGCGATCGTCTGGCAGGACACCCGCACCGCCGCGCTCGTGCGCGAGCTCGCCGGGGACGTGGGCGTCGACCGTCTGCGCGAGCGCGTCGGGCTGCCGCTGTCGACGTACTTCTCCGGCCCCAAGATCGCCTGGATCCTGGACAACGTCCGCGGCGCGCGCGAGCGCGCCGAGAGCGGCGAGCTGGCGTTCGGGAACATGGACACCTGGCTGCTGTGGAACCTGACCGGCGGCCCTGCCGGCGGCGTGCACGCGACCGACGCGACCAACGCCAGCCGCACGATGCTGATGGACCTGCACACGCTCGACTGGCACGAGCCGAGCCTCGCTCTGATGGGCATCCCGCGCGCGATGCTCCCGGAGATCCGCTCCTCCAGCGAGGTCTACGGCGAGGCCAGCGCCAGCGCGCTCCGTGGCCGGCCGATCGCCGGCATCCTCGGCGACCAGCAGGCGGCGCTGTTCGGTCAGACCTGCTTCGAGCACGGCGAGGCCAAGAGCACCTACGGCACCGGCTCCTTCCTGCTGCTCAACACCGGCCAGCGGATCGTCCGCTCGGACGCGCTGCTCACCAGCGTCGCCGCCAAGGTCGGCCACCAGCCGACCACATACGTGCTCGAGGGCTCGATCGCGGTGACAGGCGCCGCCGTGCAGTGGCTGCGCGACCAGCTCGGGCTGATCGGGACTGCCGCGGAGGTCGAGGAGCTGGCCCGCACCGTGGACGACAACGGCGGGGTGTACTTCGTGCCCGCCTTCTCCGGCCTGTTCGCCCCCCACTGGCGCGACGACGCCCGCGGCGTGATCGTCGGACTGACCGCCTACGCGCGCGCCGGCCACATCGCCCGGGCGGTGCTCGAGGCGACCGCATGGCAGACCCGCGAGGTCCTCGACGCGGCCAACGCCGCCGCCGAGGCTCCGCTCGCCGAGCTGCGCGTCGACGGCGGCATGACCGCCAACGAGCTGCTCATGCAGTTCCAGGCAGACGTGCTCGGCGTGCCAGTCATCCGCCCCAAGGTGACCGAGACCACCGCGCTTGGCGCCGCCTTCGCCGCCGGTCTCGCCACCGGCTTCTGGCCCGACCAGGCCGAGCTGAGAGCGCGCTGGTCGCCGGAGCGGCGCTGGGAGCCCGCCATGGACGAGCGCGTGCGCGAGCGCGAGTACGCGCAGTGGAAGAAGGCCGTCGCGCGGTCGCTGAACTGGGTCGATCAGGGCGATCAGGTCAGCCGCGTGGACACCGCTTTGCCCCCTTGGGTCCAGTAGAGGGTGCTGCCAGCAAGCCCGAGTGAATGGGGGGCGATGTCAAATCCCGATGCGAGCAAGCGGCTGCCGGACCGGTCTGCCGCCCAAACCTCGTACTGGCTTGGACCCGGAAGATAGGGATGCCAGCCGTTGACAGCGATCCACGCGACGGCCCCGTCGCTCTTGACCACGATGGCGGTGGCTTCGCCGTTCCCTTCGCCGCCAGGTGGGCTTGTGCTGGTCGGAAGACGATGCAGCTTCCTGCCCGTCAACAGCGAAAGCACTTCGATGCGCCAGTGTGGCGGCCCCGAGCAGCGCCGGCGTCAGCAGCGCCAATCGTCCGAGTCGTCCCATCGCAGCTAAGACATCGGCGTCGGATCGAAGTTGCGTGAGGTAGCCGGAGCTTCGCTAGTCGCCGGCGTACGCCGTCAGGGCGTGAGCACGATCTTGAGGGCCTCCCGCCGGTCATACACGGCGTAGGCCTCGGGCGCGTCGTCCAGCTTCATGTGATGCGTCACCAGCGCGGTCGGGTCGAGCACGCCGGCGGACAGCATCGCGAGCACGCGGTCGACGTGGCCGATGACGTTGGCGTGGCCGCCGCGCAGAGTCAGCGCCTTCAGCCACAGCAGGCCCATGTGCACCTCGGCGCGCTCGGCGTACACGCCGATGCACTGGATGCTCCCGCAGTTGCGCGTCAGCCGGATCGCGCTCTCGAGCACCTTGGGGTCGCCGACGGCGTCGATGCTGACGTCGACGCCACGGCCTTCGGTGGCCGCGCGTACGGCCGCGCGGACGTCCTGCTCGACCAGGTGCAGCGGCTCGGCACCGAAGGACTCGGCCACGCTCAGGCGCTCGGGGACGGTGTCGATGGCGAACACCCGCGCCGCGCCGCAGGCCTTGGCGGCCTGCACGGCGCACAGCCCGACAGGCCCGAGCCCCAGCACGGCGACGACGTCGCCGGGGCGCATCCCGCTCGCATCGACCGCGTGGAAGCCCGTCCCCATCACGTCGCCGGCGAACAGCGCCACGTCGCTGCTCAAGCCCTCGGGGACGCGGCGCAGGACGAGGTTGGCGTGCGGCACGAGCGCCATCTCCGCCTGCGTTCCCTGCAGCGAGCCGAGCGCCGCGCCGTGCCCGAACGTGCGCGAGTGCTCGCAGCGCTGATACAGGCCGCGCAGGCAGAAGAAGCATTCTCCGCATGCCGTCTGAAAGCAGCCGAGCACGCGATCGCCGACCGCCACGCGCGTGACCGCGTCGCCCGCCGCGACGACCGTGCCGACGTACTCGTGGCCGATCGTGAAGCCCGGTTCGATCTGCACGCGCCCGTGGTAGATGTGCAGATCCGAGCCGCACACACCGGTCGCCTCGATCCGCACGATCGCGTCGTCGGCGGCGATCAGCTCGGGCTCTGGGCGCTCCTCGACGCTGACGACGCCGGGGGCCTGGAAGGTGACTGCTCGCATCGGCGGTGCAGCCTACCGGTCCACCTCGCGCAGCGATCCCGTCTCGGGATCGAACACGAAGCCCCTGATGTGCTTGCGGGCCGGCAGCTCGGGGCTGGAGCGCAGCCGGGCGAGGCTGTGGCGGAGGGTGTCCTCGACGTCGTCGAAGGCGCCCAGCCGCCACGTGGGCATCGCGCCGTCGGCCGCGAGCGCCTGTGCGAACTCGTCCTCGGAGGCGCCGCGCAGGCCGCAGCCGTCGTGCATCACCACGACGATCTCCTCGGTCCCCAGCAGCCGCTGGGAGGCGCTGAGCGAGCGCAGCGCATCGTCGGTGACCAGGCCGCCGGCGTTGCGGATGATGTGCGCGTCGCCGCGCTCCAGGCCGAGCATCGGAAACAGGTCGATGCGCGTGTCCATGCACGCGAGCACCGCCACCCTGCGGCGCGGGCGCGGGCTGAGCCCCGGCGCCGCGAGCTCGTCCGCGCGCGCGGCGGCGACGCTCAGCATGTCATCGGCGTGGGGCATCGCGGACCGCCCCTGCCCGTCGGTCAACCGGCCGCCGCGCGCCGGGCGGCGGGCTTGTCGCGGCTGCGGCGGGCGCGCGGCGGCGGGGCGGCCAGCGCGAGCAGATCGGCCATTCCCCGCCCGATCCCCTCCGTCAGCACGTCGATGTCGGGGGCGCCGTCGTAGTCGCCGGTCACCCCGAAGTAGAGGCCGCCGTCGTAGGAGAAGATCGCGACGACGATGCGGATCGATCCGACGACGGGGACGAACGGATAGGAGCGCAGCAGGCGCCGGCCGAGCGTCTGCACGGGCTGCTGGGGGCCGGGGACGTTGGTCGTGGCGGTGTGCATGTTCAGGCGCGGGGAGACGGTCACGAGACGGCTCCCGAGCGCGAGCAGCAGCGGTGGCGCGAACCCCGACATGGAGCTCAGGACGTCGCCGGCGACCGCCTGCTTGGACTCCTTGATCCCGTCCATCTCCGCGCGGATCGCCTCCAGGCGCCGGGCGGGATCGGCCAGCCCGACGGGCAGCCCGGCGAAGACGGCGGAGACGCGGTTGTTGTAGACGCCGCGCTCGCCCTTGCGGCGAACGGAGACGGGGACCATCGTGCGGATGACGCGATCCTCGGACACGTCCTCGCCGCGCGCGTCGAGCAGCTCGCGAAAGCCGTTGGTGATCAGGGTGAGCACGACGTCGTTGACCGTGCCGCCGAGCGTGGCGCGAACGGCCTTGACGTCAGACAGGCGCGCGTCGGCCCAGCTCCAGCGGCGGTGCGGCCCGATCGGCCCGGTCAGCGAGGACGAGGCGACCGGTCGCATGCTGGGAGAGGCCGCGGCTGCGGCCCGCGCCGCCTCGGCGAGCGAGCGCAGCGATTCACGCGGCGCGCTCAGCGCCCGCCGCAGGGCCTCCAGCTGCCCGCCGGGGCTGGCGTAGCGCCCGATCGCGCGGATCAGGACCTCCACCGCGGTCGGCTCGGGCGCGGGCGCCCATTCGCGGGTCGCCAGGGATACGGTCGTGTCCGAGAACATGACCGACATCAGGTCGGTCGCCGCGACCCCGTCGACCATGCAGTGATGGACCTTCGACAGCAGCGCCCAGCGCCCGCCCTGAAGGCGCTCGACCGCCCACAGCTCCCACAGCGGCTTGTCGCGGTCGAGGTGCTGGGAGAACACACGACCGGCCATCTGGCGCAGCTGCTCCTCGCTTCCGGGCGCCGGGACGGCGGTGTGGCGGAGGTGGTAGTCGAGACTGAAATGGGGGTCGTCGATCCATGCCGGCGGGCCGGCGGCGAGCGGCACGAAGCGAACCTTCTGCCGGTATCGCGGGACCAGGTCGAGCTTGGCGGCGACCATCGCGCGGAGATCCTCGAACGGCGGCGGCGGGCCCTCGAAGATGCTGACGGCGCCGATGTGCATCGGCGTGGTGTCGTTCTCCACGTGCAGGAAGGACGAGTCGATCGCGCTCATCCAGTCCATGCGGCCTCCGCCGAGCCGTCGAGCACCCGCTCGAGCACCCGGTAGACCTCCGGGTGCACGGACATCCCGCAGTGGCTCGAGTCGACCTCGACCGGCTCGGCATGCGGGTCCAGGCACGCCCGCCAGTCGACGATGCCGTCGCTGCGCGAGTGCACCGACACCGCCTCGATGTGGGACGTGAGCGGAGCGGCGAGATCCTCTCTGAACGCGGCGCAGCAGGCACCGTCTTTGCAGTCGCTGGAGAAGACCCCCGGCAATCCCAGATCGCCGAGACGGGCGACCCAGCGGACCGTCCGCAGCACCGACGGGGAGACGGCCAGCCCGTCGCACACGGGCGAGCCGAGCATCACCAGCCCGGAGACCTCCTCGGGGTGGCGCACGGCGAGCGCGCGAGCGAGCGTGCCGCCGCGGCTCTGGCCGATCAGCACGACGGGGCGCTCGCAGTCCGATGCGAACGCCGCCAGGTGCTCCTCCAGGCGGGTCACGATCCGCTCGGCGCAGCCGACGTTGGCGAGCATGCCGCTCATCGCGACACGGTGGCCGCGGCGGCGCAGCCAACCCCTCAGCACCGTCAGCGACGCGTCGCCGGCCATGAACCCCGGGACCAGCATCACGGGAGCTGCGTCCTCGCGCCAGCGCGGCGCGCGCAGCTCGCCGTCGGCCAGCAGGCGCGCGAGCTCGGCGCTGTAGCGCAGCTCCCCCCACACGGGCGCCACGGGCGACCCCGCCATCCTGGCCTCGGCAGTCACGGTTGACATAGGGTACGCCCTCCGGTGGTCGCCGGCGGGCGGATCGCGCCGAGCGGCGCGCCGGGCGGCAGCGGGCGGGCGCCCGTCCGGCGCTTACGCCTGGCGACCGTCCAGGTAGGAGGCGTCGTGCGAGCAGATCAGCTCCACCTCGTCGGAGTGGCGCGCGGCGAGCTCGCGCAGCCGCTCGACGTTGCTGTGGCGGGCGGCGCCGTCGGCCTGGTCGAAGGCAGCGAACGCGCCGATCCCCGGCGGGCAGTGCGGCGGTGTGCTGACCTCGCCGCGGTTGAAGTAGGAGTCGCCGCAGTGCAGCAGCCAGCCGTCCCCGCGCCTGACCGCGACGCCGGTGTGCCCGTGCGAGTGGCCGATCAGCGGGATCAGCAGGATCTCGGCGTCGCTGCCGGGCAGGACGCGCACGCCGTCGAACCCGAACCACTGCTCGCCGCCGCCGTCGTGCTGGATCCAGCGGGGACCGTGGGCCCAGTGGGCGGCGACGTAGCGCGGGCGTTCGCGCCAGCTGGGATGCTTCGACGCCTCCAGCTCGCGCCCGAGCAGGTGCACCTCGGCGTCGGGGAAGTCAGGCAGGCCGCCGGCGTGATCGAGGTCGAGATGGGTGGTGATGATGTGTCGTACGTCGTGCGGGTCGAAGCCGAGCTCGCGGACCTGGGAGATGGCGGTCTCGGCGGCGTTGACGCGCGGGCGCACGACCGCGGTGAACAGCCGTCCGAGTTGGCGCGGGTTGCGCACGTCGTCCAGGCCGAAGCCGGTGTCCACCAGGATGAGGCCGTCGGCGCCCTCGATCAGCAGGCAGTGGCACACGAGCCGCGCGGGTGCGAGCAGCCCGCCCTCGCCCGTGAGCAGGCGCGCGCCGCGCGGGCACATGGTGCCGCAGTTGAGGTGGTGGATCGCGCGCGGGGCCGTGTTCAACGTCAGGCCGCGCTGAGCGCCTCTGCGGGCTCGGCGAGCGCCCGGCCGTGGCGGATCACGTCCGCCGCACGCTCGGCCACTGCGATCACCGGCGCGTTGGTGTTGCCGCGCGGGACCACCGGCATCACCGAGGCGTCCACCACGCGCAGCCCCTCCAGGCCGTTGACGCGCAGCTCGCCGTCGACCACAGCCTCCGCGTCGGTGCCCATGCGGCAGGTGCCGACCGGGTGGTACACGGAGTAGGTCGTGCGCGCGATCAGATCGCGCAGCGCCTCGTCGCTGTCACCGCTCGCGCCGATGCACGGCTCGACGCAGTAGGGCGCGAGCGCGGGCTGGGCGCAGATCTCCAGCGTCAGGCGCATGCCGGCGATCATGCGCTGCATGTCGTCGCCGTCCGTGTAGAAGGCGTGGTGGACGATCGGCTTGGCGCTGGGATCTTTCGAGGCCAGGCGCACGTTGCCGCGGCTGTGCGGCGTGAGCAGGCACGGCGAAACCAGCACGCCGTGTGCTTCGGGGTCGCTGAAGCCCTCGTCGATCAGCTGCACGGGCACGACGTGGAACTGGACGTCGGGCGCGGGCGCGTCCGGCGCGACGCGCGCGAAGCCTCCGGACTCGGCGAAGTTGGAGGCGAACGGGCCGGTCTGGGTGGCTTCGTACTCTTCAAGCGCCGCCGGCTCCAGCGCCAGCAGCAGGCTCTGCTCCTCGGGCGTGCTCCACACGGCGTACGCGCCCGCATGGTCGGACAGGTTCTCTCCGACCGCCGGCTGGTCGAGCAGCACCTCGATTTCGCGCATCGTCAGGTGTTCGGCCGGGCCGATTCCCGACAGCATCAGAAGCTGCGGCGAGTTGTAGGCGCCGCCGCACAGGATCACCTCGCGCTCGGCTCGCAGCTCCTGGACCTGGCCGAGCTGGCTGGCCTGCACGCCGACCGCACGGTTGCCCTCGAACAGCACGCGCTGGACGAGCATGTACGGCATCACCGTGAGGTTCTCGCGCTCCATCGCCGGGTGCAGGTAGGCGACGGCGGCGCTCGCGCGCATGCCGCCGCGTTGCGTCACCTGGTAGAGGCCGACGCCGTCCTGCTCGTCGCCGTTGAAGTCGTCGTTGCGCGCGAGCCCCGCCTGCACCCCCGCCTCGACGAACGCGCTCGCCATCGCGTTGCGCGAGCGCCCCTCGCTGACGGGCAACGGGCCGCCGGCGCCGTGCCAGCGCGAGGCGCCGCGCTCGTTGTCCTCGGCCTTGAGGAAGTACGGAATCAGATCGGCCGACGACCAGCCGGGCACGCCCCATTCGTCGTAGTCGCGGCGGTTGCCGCGGATGTAGACCATCGCGTTGATCGAGGAGGAGCCGCCCAGCACCTTGCCGCGCGGCAGCGGGATGCGCCTGTTGTTGCACTGCGGCTCGGGCGCGGTGCAGTAGTCCCAGTCGACCTCCGTGCGCGGGAGCTGCAGGTAGCCGAGCGGTACGTGGATGTTTTCGTTGGTGTCCGGGGGTCCCGCCTCGAGCAGCAGGACCTGCACGTCCGGGTCCTCGCTCAGGCGACTCGCGAGCACGCAGCCCGCCGATCCCGCCCCAACTATCACGTAGTCATACATGCCTCGCTCCTCCCTCGCGCCTGACACGCCGGACCGACCGCCGGCCGTTTGAGCTGCACATGCCAGGATCGCAGGTTTGGCGTGCCGGCGGAGGGAGCGGGCGGATAGGATCCCAGTCGATGATCGTCGTCACCGGCCGTGCCCAGGTTCCAGCGGAGCACCGCGAGCGCTTCATCGCCGTCGCCACCGAGATGTGCCGTCAATCGCGTGAGGACGACGGCTGCCGCGGCTACCGCGTCTACGCCGACCTCGAGCAGCCCGACCGCTACGTCTTCGTGGAGGAATGGGCCGACGACGACGCGCTGCAGCGGCACTTCGGCCAGGCGCACACGAGCACGTTCATGAAAGACCTGGGCGGCCTGCTCGGAGGGCCGGCCGAGGTGCTGTTCCACACGACGGCCTCATCGCGGCGGCTGGATCCCGCCCGCGGCCTCGTGCCCGTCGAGTGAGCGCCGGCGCCGGCGGCGCTGCGCCGGGAAAGCCGGCTGGTCGCGGGGCCTACGGGCGGAGCGATGGCCTGTCGGCGACGGCCAGCTTCGCGAGCTGACGCTCGGGCGCGACGCGAACCACGTCCCACACCAGCCCCACCCGCTCCAGGCCGGCGATCAGCCACGCGGACGGATCGAGCTGCCACCAGCGCAGGCCGTGACGCGCGGAGGTCGGGAAGGCATGATGGTTGTTGTGCCACGCCTCGCCCAGCGTCGGCAGCGCCAGCCACAGCAGGTTGCGCGACTCATCGCCGGTGGCGAACCGCTGGCGGCCGAAGAAGTGACACAGGGAGTTGATCGAGAAGGTCGAGTGGTGCAGGAAGAACATCCGCACCGCCCCTCCCCACAAAAGGCCGGTCAGGCCTCCGACGATCGTGCCCGTCAGGGCGACGCCCAGGCCGAACGGGAACGCGAGCCCGGCGATCACCCACAGCAGGAACGTGCGGTCGATGAAGCGCACGACCGGATCGGCGAGCAGGTCCTTCGCGTAGCGCTCCTCATCCGCCATCGGGTCGCCGTTGAACAGCCAGCCCACGTGCGCGTGGAACAGGCCGCGCAGCGCGCCGCGCCAGCCGTTGCCGTGCTCGACGTGGGGGCTGTGCGGATCCCCGGGCAGGTCGGAGAACTGGTGGTGCTTGCGGTGGTTGGCGACCCACTCGATCACCGGCCCCTCGACCGCGGCGGAGCCGAGGGCGCCCAGCAGCGCGCGCAGCGCGGGGCTCGTCTTGAAGCTGCGATGGGTGAACAGGCGGTGGAAGCCGACCGTGATGCCCAGGCCGGTGAGCAGGTAGGTGACGGCGAGCACGATCAGGTCGGGCCAGCGCAACGCTCCCCCCCAGGTGAGCCATCCGGCCAGGCCCACCAGCGCGACCGGCAGGACCGTCGCGACCACGTTCGCGATGCGATCGATCGTGTCGGTCACGGCGGCGCGGTCGTCCGCGGCCGCGGGAGCAGCGACAGCCGCGCGGTCGTCCACGGCCATCGGAGCATCGATGGCCACGCGCTCGTGCGTGACAGCGCGCTCGTCGACGACTGGATCGAGCGTCATCCGACTCACGACGATACTCCCCAGCGCGCGGGAAGCGCCGAGTGCGGCCGCGCGCTGGCGAGCCGCGGTGACTTAGACTCGGGCGGTGCTCGCCGTCGCTTTCCAACGCCATCGTGACCGCGAGACTCGCCCACGGGCGCTGGGTGGCCGGCGGCCTGTTCTGAGATGAGCTACGCAAAGGGCCTGCAGGAGGTCGGAGACGGCCTGTACGCGTATCTGCAGCCCGACGGGAGCTGGGGATGGAGCAACGCCGGGCTGGTGGTCGACGGCGAGAGCACGCTGCTCGTGGACACGCTCTACGACCTCGTCCTGACCGAGCAGATGCTGCGGGCCATGCGCCGGGCGGTGCCGGCGGCGGCGCGCATCGACACGCTGGTCAACACCCACGCCAACGGCGATCACTGCTACGGCAACCAGCTCGTCGGGGGCGCGCGGATCGTCGCCTCCGAGCGTACGGCGCAGGAGATGCCCGAGCTGCCGCCGGCGGCGATGGCCGCGCTGGTGGAGCAGGCCCCGGCGATGGGCGAGCTGGGCGCGTTCTTCCTGGACTGCTTCGCCGCGTTCGACTTCACGGGGATCGAGCTGGCGCTGCCCGCGCAGACGTTCTCCGGCGAGCTGAGCATGCGCGTCGGCGACCGCGAGCTGCAGCTGATCGAGGTCGGTCCCGCCCACACGCGCGGCGACACGCTCGTGTACGCGCCGGCCGAGCGCGTCCTGTTCTCCGGGGACATCCTGTTCGCCGAGGCCCACCCGATCGCGTGGGCGGGGCCCGTGTCCAACTGGATCGCCGCCTGCGATCGGATCCTGGCGATGGACGTCGAGGTGATCGTGCCGGGGCACGGGCCGCTGGCCGGACTCGGCGCGGTGCGCGAGCTGAAGGCGTACTTCGAATACCTCTACGCCGAGGCCCGCGCCAGCCACGCGCAGGGGATGACGCCGCTACAGGCCGCGCGCTCGATCTCGCTGGCGCGCTGGGCCGACTGGGGCGACGCCGAGCGGCTGGTGGTCAACATCGCCAACATCTACAGCGAGCTCTCCGGCGATCGGGAGCCGCTGAACCCCCTCACCGCGTTCGAATGGATGGCCGAGCTGGCACGCTAGCGTCCTGTATGATCAAGTGGTTCGGCCAACTTTCGCAGGGAGGGGTGAGGAGATGCAAGGGGGCATAACTCGTAGAGAGTTGCTGCAGGCGGGGGCAGGGGCAGGTGCGCTCGCGCTGGGCGCCAGCCCGCTGGTTCAGCAGGCGCTGGCGAAGAGCAGTCCGGGCAGCCTGTCGGACATCGAGCACGTGGTGGTCCTGATTCAGGAGAACCGCTCGTTCGACCACTACTTCGGCACCCTGCCGGGCGTGCGCGGCTTCGCGGATCCGCTCGCGAAAACCGTGTGGGAACAGCCGGGCTATCCGGCGCCAGGCTATGGCGGAGTCCTGCTTCCGTTCCACATCTCCGGCGCGGTCCCGCTCGGCGACCGCTGCTTCCCCGACATCACGCACCAGTGGGTGCCTCAGCACCAGAGCTGGGACGGCGGGGCGATGGACGGGTTCGTGCGCGCCCATCTCGCCTTCGACGGGGAAAAAGCGGGTCCGGCGACGATGGCCTACTACGAGCGCGAAGACATCCCGTTTTACTTCGCGCTCGCGGAAGCTTTCACCATCTGCGACAACTACCACTGCTCGGTGATGGGGCCGACGCATCCCAACCGGCTGTACAGCCTGACGGCGACGATCGACCCCGAAGGCCTCAACGGCGGCCCGCTCGTGGAAACGCTCGGCCCCCCCAAATTCGAAGAATTCAGGGGGCGCTTCACGTGGCCGACGATGCCCGAGCAGCTGTCCGCGAACGGCGTGAGCTGGAAGGTCTACACCGGAGCCAACGGCGGCATCTACGACAACGTGCTCACCTTCTTCCGCAACTACCAGACGGATCCCGAACTCGCGGCCAAAGCGTTCGACCCCGTCTACCCGGACGACTTCGTCGCCGACATCGCCAACGACGAACTCCCCCAGGTCTGCTGGATCAACGCCGCCCTGAACGAGACCGAGCACCCCGGCTACTCGACAGCGAAGGTCGGCGAGTTCGTGGTCGAGAGCCTGCTGCGAAGGCTGAAATCGCACGACGTGTGGGGCTCGACGGCCCTGTTCCTGACGTGGGACGAGAACGGCGGGTTCTTCGACCACGTCGTTCCGCCCAGCGCGGAACCGGGCACGAAGGGCGAGTACCTGACCGTTCCGGACGTGACCAACGACGACGGCGAAATCACCGGCCCGATCGGCCTCGGCTTCAGGGTGCCGCTGATCGTCATGTCGCCGTTCGCCCGCGGCGGCTACCTCTGCTCGGACACGTTCGACCACACCTCCATCCTCCAGTTCCTGGAGAAACGCTTCGGAGCGGAGGTGCCCAACCTGAGCGAATGGCGACGGGAAAACACCGGCGACCTGACCAGCGCGTTCAACTTCGCCAAAGCGGACAAACACGGAGCCATGCTTCCCAAGGTCAAGCTGACCAAAGAGGAACTCGAGCAGGGTGGGTGCGAGGTGTCCGATCCGGTCACCGTGCCGCCCAACTCGCCTCCCGAAGAGGGAGCCCGCGAATGGAAAACTCCAAGCGGGCCGTAGCCGCAGGCGCCTGAGACGCGCGCTACCCGCGTTCGAGGAGGCTCAGCTCGAGCATCTCTGCGGAGTCGAAGGGCGCGACGCGATGGTCGCTGGCCAGGCGCTCGATCGCCGCGCCAAGGCCCTCGTCGGTCGCATCGAGCAGGCTGCCGGCCGAGCCGGGGCGCAACGGCCCGACGCGCAGCTCCAGACTGCGCGGCGCGAGCTTCACGGCGACGCACAGATGGCCGGCGGCGGTCGAGTCGCGCGCGTTCGCCGCGAGCGAGCCGGCGAGGAGCTGGACGTCGCCGACGCGCTCGCCGCAGAAGCGCGCCCGCTCCGCCAGCGTGCCCAGGACGCGAGGCAGGACGGCGCGCGCCACGGCGCTCGGGGCGAGGGCCATCTCGATTGCGCTCGCGAGCTCCCCCTCGCCGACGATGTGCGACCCCGACCCATCCTCGGCGAGCGCCTCCAGCGCGACCGCCGGCGTCACGGCGAACTGCATGCGAACCTCCGTGCCGCCACCCGCGAGTTTGCGGAACCCGAGGCGCTGGGTGAGCGCATGAACGATCGGCAGGCCGAGCCCGGTGTGGGGCTGCGTGCGCTCCCCTACGTGCGGGCGGATGCCGATCCCGCGATCGCGCACCACGACCTCGACCGCTCCCGGCAGGGCGTAGACCTCGACCTCGAGCGACCCCTCCTGCCCCTCGTAAGCGTGCAGCACGACGTTGTTGCAGATCTCGGTGACGGCCGTGTCGAGGTCGTTGGTCTCCAGCGCGTCCAGGCCGAGGCTGTCGGCGACGCCGGCGAGCGCCTGGTGCACGACCGCGACGCTCTCGGGCGTGTTCGAGAGGCTCAGGCGGACGTTCGGGACCTCGGCCATCGGCCCGCGGACCGTAGCATCCAACCCGTTCGCCGAAACGCGCAGGCGCGGGCGCACCGGCCATACGAGCCGCTCAGGCCGTGCCCAGAACCCGCTCGCGCCGGTACCGGCGCCACGCGCCGAGCGCGCCTGCGGACGCTGCGATCACGAGCGCGAGCGGCACGAGCACCGCGGACGCGATCAGGATCGCGATCAGCGCCACCAGCAGCACTCGGCCCGCATCGTGCAGGCCTGTGTGGAGGGTGAGACCTTCGGCTCCGGCGCGCGCGTCGCCGAGCACGGCCACTTCCACTTCGGCGGTGCTCGCACGCCGCGAGACGGCATTGACCGACGCCTGCGCTCGGGTGATCGCGGCGCTGGCCTGGGCGAGCCGTTCGCGAAGGCTGTCGATCTGCCCTTCGGTGGTTGCCGCTGCCAGAGCGTGCAGCAGCGCCCGCCGTTCGGCGATCGCGTCGCTCAGCTGCTGGCGCGCGGCGTCGTAGGAGCCGGTGATGTCCTGAAGCGACTGGTTCTCGGCGCGTACCGGAGCCAGCCGGCCGATGGCCGCCAGCGCGGCGCTCAGTCGTGCGCTCGGCAGCCTGAGCGCGAGCGAGGCTTCGCTGGCGCCCTGCTGCTGGACCTGCACGTTGGACGACTGCACGTAACCGCCCTCGCGCACGGTCAGCTGTGCCACCTGGTCGGATATCGCCTGCACGTTGGCGGGGGTCGTGCCCAGCGTCACCGAAGCGCCCAGCTGCTGCACGCGCGCGGGCGTCGAGGGCGCTGCGGTGGAGCTGGGGGCGGCGAGGAGCGGCGGGGCCGGTTCCTCGTCGCCGTGGCCTGCCACCGCGGGGGAGCCCGACGACTTGGATGGGCTTGCCTGAGCTTCGGACTTGGCACCCGGGCCGGCGGCGAGCGCGGGCGCCTTCTCGGCGGGAGCCTCGGTCGGGACTGCCGACCCCGACCCCCGCGATCCGGCGATGAGCGCCACGACGAGCAGCGCGGCAACGGCCGCGACGGCCGCGCCGAGCGCCGGGCGCCGGTGCGCCGCGAGCGAGGACGGACCGAGGCGAAGGCGCGCGAGCCCGCGAAGGCGTGCGAGCGCACGAGGGCGCGCGGCCGGCACGTCGGCGTTCGCGCCGGCCTCGGCGGGGCGAGGATGCAGAGCGCCCCGCCGCTCGAGCTCCTCGGCCAGGCGCGCTTCGAACGCGGGCGTCATGGTCGGCGCGAGCGAACGCACGTCATCGCGCAGCTCGCGCCATCCATCGGCCGCCTGGCCCTGCAGCTCGCCTCGCAGCGCGGCCTCCAGCTCGGCGTTCCACGCCTCCTGGCCGGGCAGCGGCTCACCGGCTGGGAAGGGAATGATCCTCATGCGACCCGCTCCCCGTCGGTCTGCGCGCAGTGCTCGCGCAGCCGCGTGAGCGCACGGTGAAGGCGTGTGCCGACGTTGGACTCGCTGATGCCCAGAGCTCGCGCCAGCTCGCCGTTGGACAGCTGGCCGTGGAACTTCAGCAGCACCAGCTCGCGCTCGCGCAGCGGCAGCGATGCGAGCGCGTCGCCCACGCTCGCCCGACGCTCGACGTCCTCGAGCGGGTCGGGCGAGACTCGATCGTCCGGCGGATCCTCGCCAAGGTCGTAGCGGCTCCTGCGTCTGCGCTGGCGCAGCTCATCCAGAGCAGCGTTGCGCGCGATCGAGAACAGCCACGCGCGCGGCGTGCCGCGGCGATGATCCAGACGCGAGCGCGAGCGGTAGAGCCGCTCGAACGCCAGCGCGGTCACGTCCTCAGCCGCCGAGCGGTCGCCCAGAAGCGAGATCAGATACCCGTGCACGTCGGCCGCGCTCGCCCGGAACAGCGCTTCGAACGCGGCGGAGTCCAGAGCGCCCCGGCCGGGCGACGCTCCCGCCCGCGAGGACGGCTGTTCGGGAGGGGACGCGAGAGCGCTCATCAACCTAACTACGATGGCACGGGCCGGTCCGTCACAGACCCACCCGGTCGTTCGCCCGCACGCACTCCCGCGAGCAGGTCTTCTACATCGACGCCAGCGGGCTGATCCGCCGCCACGACTACACGGCCGAGCCGATCGGCAGCTGGGCCAAGGCGGCCCACTACTGCCTCGACCATCGCTCCTTCGGCGGGCTCGTGGTGCCCACGAACCGACGTGTCTACCCGCGCAGGCCCGACAACCGGCGTCGCGCCGGCCCACTGCTCGTGTGGATCGAGATGCCGAGCGCGACGGCGCGCCACTGAGCGCCACCGAAAACGAAAATGGTCATCCCCGAAGCGGCGTCGTTCGAACGGCCGGTGCTGGTGCAGTGACCGCGTCCGCGCCGCGCGGCCCCAGGGCGCCCAGCACGCGGTGTCCGGCGGGGTCCTCGGCGGTGGCGGGGACGACGCCGATGCTGCTCGCCCCGGCCGCCCGGTAGCTGTCCAGGCGCGCCTGGATCTGAGCCTCGGAGCCGAGCGCGCAGACCTGGCGCAGCAGCTCGATCGGGATCTCCTCGGCGAGCTCGCCGCGCCTGGCCCCCGCGCGAGCGCGCTCGACGAGCGAGCCGAAGCCCAGCTGCGTGAACATCTCGCCATACCCCGGGGGACGCAGGTAGACGGCGAGCTGGGCCGCCATCTGCGCGAGCGTGGGCGCTCCCGGGTCCAGCGCGACTGTCACCCACACGGCGATCTCCGGCGGTTGCCGCTCGCGAGCGCGCGCCTCGGCGTCTACGATCTCGCGAACCTGCGCCACGCGCTCGGGCGTGACGAGGTTCAGCACGACCTCGTCGGCGACGGCCGCGGCCACGCGCGTCATGCTCGGGCCGAACGCGGCGAGCGAGATCCTGGCGTCGCGCTGGGGCTGTTTGAGGCGAAAGCCGTGCGTACGCACATGCTGGCCGGAGTACGCCGCCCGCTCGCCGGCGAGAATCGCGCGGACCGCCTCGACGGTCTCCCGTGCGCGCGGGGCGAGCGCGGCCCACGGGCGGTCGTGCCAGCCGCTGACGATGTCCGGGCTCGAGGCCCCGAGCGCGAGATCGGCGCGCGCGCCGGTCAGGGCGGTGACCGAGGCCAGCCCGAGCGCGAGCGCTACCGGGCTGCGCACGCCAACGGCGAGCGGTCCGATCTTCAGCGCGAGCCCCGGCGTGCGCAGCCCGACGGCGGTGGCCAGCGCGAACGCGTCGAACGTCGCCATCTCGCCGAGCCACATCGTGTGGAACCCGTTGCGCCGCGCCTCCGCGGCTATGTCCAGCACCTCCTCGTCGGGCCGGTCCAGCCAGTACGGCGCGACGACCTGGAGCTCGCCGGAGCGGCCGGATGCGGCCGCGCTCACGGCTGCTGTGTCCCGCTCACAGCTGCTCTGTCCGCGCCGGCAGGCCGAGCAGCACCTTCCCCGTGAGCTCCCACATCGCCGGGTTGACCTGGAAGTGGGCGGTCGCGGCGTGGGCGTCGCGGAACCGTCGCTGCAGCGGCGAGTCCTCGTAGATGGCGGTGCCTCCGCCGAGGTCGTACATCGAGCGGGCGACCTCGGCGGAGGTCCTGACCGCATGGGTCGCGGCCAGGCGCAGCCCGAGGCGCAGCGGCACCTCGACCGGACCGTCCTGCTGCGCGGCCGCCCAGGCTTCTTCGATGGCCTCGTAGTAGAGCGCTCGCGCGGCCCGCAGCGCGGCCTCGGCCTCGCCGACGGCCGCCTGCGTGGCGGGGCGTTCGGCGAGCACGCGGCTGGAGCCCTGCGCGGTCTTCCCGGCGGCGAGCTCGCCCAGGTCGTCGATCGCTCCGCGCGCGTTGCCCAACGCCGCGGCTGCGATCGACAGGGCGAAGAACCCGAACACCGGGAACCGGTACAGCGGCGTGTCGACGCGCGGGCGTGCGTCCATCAGCGAGAGGACGTGGTCATCGGGCACGAACAGATCGTCGGCGAGCGCGTCGTGGCTGCCGGTCCCGCGCAGGCCGCTCGTGTGCCAGGTGTCGAGGATCTCGAGCTCGGCCGTCGGAAACCCGACGACGCGCAGGACGGGACCCTGTGCGCCCGCCGGCGGGTCCTCGAGCACGCATCCGGCGAACAGCCACTGCGAATGGGAGATGCCACTGCAGAACGACCAGCGGCCGGAGACGCGCACGCCGCCGTCGACGATCGCGGCTCTGCCGCGCGGAGCCCACACGCCGGCGGCGATCGTGTGCGGGTCGCCGAAGATCTCGGCGGCGCCCGCCTCGGGGAGATAGGCCGAGAGCAGGCTGCTGGTGGCCGCGATCGAGACGCACCAGCCCGCCGACGCGTCCCCGCGCGCGATCGTCTCGGCGCCGCGCAGCGTGGTGGCAGGCGGGGCTTCGAGCGCTCCGAGCGCCGCCGGTGCGCCGGCGCGCATGAGCCCGGTGGCGCGCAGCTCGTCGAGGAGCGCCTGCGGCAGGGCACGCTCACGCTCGGTCGTGGCGGCGAGCTCTCGAGCGAGCGCTGACGCGCGATCGGTCAGAGCGTCGAGCTCGGTCGGCTTCTTGTCGAGGATGCCCGACACGGCTTCAACCAATGTCTTCGATTCCCGACAAGACACCAATAATGTCAGAATCGACCGCTTGGTCCAGTGCTCTGCAAACGGGCTCCCGCAACCTGCGCTGGCTCGGCTACGACCGCACGTCCAAGCTGTGGCTCGCGTATCTGGCCATGGGCATCCTGCTCCTGACCTACCTCGGGTGGCTGATCTCCGGTAACAGCTCGACGCTGGTCGATGGCTGGGGCGTCAGCGCATTCGAGGTCGGCGGCAGCGCCCTCTGCATCGCAAGTGGGCTCGTGCGGCGAACGGCGCGGTGGGTGCCGATCATCCTCGGCGCGGCTCTGATGGCGTGGGCCTTCGGGCACCTCACTGAAACGATCGAAACTCTGGGAGGTGCGACGCCCCCGGAAGTCGCGCTCTACGATGGCTTCCAACTGTCGTTCTACCCGCTCGCGTACGTCGCCCTGGCGCTCTATCTGCGAGGGGAGGTCCGGCGGCTGGCGACCCTGAACTGGCTGGACGGGATCATCGCGGGACTGGGCGCGACGGCGCTGTGTGCGGCGTTCACCTTCCGTGAGGTCGCGAGCTTGACCGGCAAAACCGTGCTGGCGACCTCGGTCAATCTCGCCTACCCGGTCGGCGACGTCCTGCTCCTTCTGCTCGTCGTCGGCGGCATCACCGTCCTCTCCGGGAGAGACAGGCGGCCGTGGTTGGTAGTTGCGAGCGGAATCTCGGTGATCGTGGTCGGGGATACGTTCAACCTGTTTCAGTCCTCGGCCAGCCCCTCGCATCTCGGAGTGGTGCTCGGGAGAATCGCATGGCCGGCTGCGATCTATCTCATTTCAAGGGCGATGTGGCTGCCCCGGGTTGGCTCCGATCCGCGCGCGTTCCAGAAGCCGACGGGCTTCCTGCTTCCCGGCCTGGCGGCTGTGTGCGGGCTGGGGATCCTGTTCGTGGGCACCTTGCAGCCGGTCGACGGCGTGGCGATCGGGCTGGCCACGGCGACGCTGCTGCTGGTGGGCATCCGCATGGCCTCGTCGGTGCGCACCCTGCGGGCGGTGACGCAGGAGCGCCAGCGCCTGTCGGTCACCGATCACCTCACCGCGCTGGGCAACCGGCGCTATCTGTTCGACGTGCTGGATGCGTTCTTCGTCGAGGAGGCGGCCACGCAGACGCACAGGAGCCTGGCATTCCTGTTCATCGATCTCGAACACTTCAAGAAGATCAACGACTCCTTCGGCCACCCGGCCGGCGATGACATCCTGCGCCAGCTCGGCCTGCGACTCGCCCGATCGCTCGCGCCCGGCGACGTCCTCGCGCGCATCGGCGGCGACGAGTTCGGCGCCGTGCTGATGGACGCGGACATCGACTACGCGACGACCGTCGCGGAGAGGATCAGCGCGAGCGTCGAGCAGCCGTTCTCGCTCGATGCCGTGCGCGCGCACCTCGGGGCGAACATCGGCATCGCGCTGGCGCCGGCCGACGCGTGCGACAGCGCCGGGCTGATCTCGTGCGCCGATGCGGCGATGTACCGGGCGAAGCTCGCGGCGGCGCCGTACGCGCGCTACGAGCAGGGATCCGACCAGGCCGGCAACCGCCTGGGCCTCGCCGAGGAGCTGCGCGCGGCGATCGACGCGAAGGAGCTCGTCCTGCACTATCAGCCGCAGCTCGATCTGCACACCGGGCAGATCACGAGCGCGGAGGCGCTCGTCCGCTGGGAGCACCCGGAGCTGGGGCTGATTCCCCCGATCAAGTTCCTCCCGCTGGCTGAGGAGGCCGGGCTGATGGGGAGCGTCACGCGGCTCGTGCTCGCACAGGCCGTCGAGCAGTGCGCAGCCTGGCGCGCCGCCGGCCGGGACATCAGCGTGTCGGTCAACGTGTCGGCGACCGATCTGCTCGACGCGGGCCTCACCGACACGATCGCGGGACTGCTCGAGCAGCACGGTCAGCCCGCCGGCAGCCTGGTGATCGAGATCACGGAGACCAGCGTCATCACCGAGTTCGAGCGCTGCAAGGACGTCGTGCAGGATCTGAGCGACCTCGGCGTGTCCGTGTCGATCGACGACTTCGGCGCCGGCTTCACCTCGCTGGCGTATCTGAGCAGCCTGGCGGTCGGCGAGCTGAAGCTCGACCGCACGCTGATCACCCAGCTGGTGAGCGGGCAGAGGCGCCAGGACGTCGAGCTCGTCAGGGCGACGGCCGCGCTCGGCCATGCGCTGCGACTGCGGGTGGTCGCCGAGGGCATCGAGGACGCGGCCACGCTCGAGCTCCTGTCCGCGCTCGGCTGCGACGTCGGTCAGGGCTACTTCATCGGCAGGCCCAAGCCGGCGTCCGAGCTGGCGTTCGCAGCATCGCCGCTGCGCGTCCCCCCGCTCCCCTCCACCTCGCAGGCGGACCGCCGCCACCGCCGGCTGGCGCAGCCGGCGTAGATCCGCTCCTGGCGGCCGCGATCGCCGTGCGGGCAGGGCGGTGCGAGAATGTGCGCGTGATCGGCCTCTGTCCCCAGCGGCGCGCGCGATGAGGGCGGTCGTGTGCAGCAACGCGGAGCTCGCGGTGGTCGAGCGCCCCGAGCCGGTGCCGGGGCGCGGGCAGGTGCGCATCGAGGTGATGCGCTGCGGGATCTGCGGGTCTGACCTGCACGCGCGCCACGGCTGCGACGCATGGGCGGAGCTTGCCGCGCGCGCCGGCTATGACCGCTTCGCGCGCTCAGAGCAGGAGATCGTGTTCGGCCACGAGTTCTGCGGCGAGGTCGCCGAGCACGGCCCGCACTGCCGCAGGAGCTCGCCGGCGGGAACGCGCGTGGTCGCGCTGCCGCTCCTGCGCGGGAGCCGCGGCGTGGACACCGTCGGCCTGTCGGTGCACGCTCCCGGCGCCTACGCCGAGCAGCTGCTGGTCGAGGAGTCGATGATGATGCCCGTGCCCAACGGCCTGGGGTCCGACGTCGCGGCGCTGACGGAGCCGATGGCGGTGGCCTGGCACGCCGTACGTCGCGGCGAGGTGGGCAAGCGGACGGTCGCGATCGTCATCGGCTGCGGACCGATCGGGCTGTCGGTGATCCTCCTGCTGAAGGCCAAGGGCGTGCGCTCGGTCGTCGCCAGCGACTACTCGCCGGCGCGCCGCGCGCTGGCGAGCGCCTGCGGCGCGGACGTCGTGCTCGACCCCGCGCACGAGTCCCCGTACACGGCCGTGCAGCAGCGCGGGCAGCTCGCGGACATCCCCTCCGCGCTGGAGCTGGCGGTCGGCACGCGCGAGAAGCTGGAGCGCCTGCCGTTCGGCTGGTGGCACGCGTGGCGGCTCGGCGAAGCGCTGGGCGCCGCGCCGAAGCACCCGGTGATCTTCGAGTGCGTCGGGGTGCCGGGCGTGATCGACAGCGTGATCGACGGCGCGCCGCTGTTCTCCCGCGTGGTCGTGGTCGGCGTGTGCGTCGGGGTCGATCAGATCACGCCGGCGATGGCCATCAACAAGGAGATCGACCTGAGGTTCGTGGTCGGCTACACGCCGCTCGAGTTCCGCGACACCCTGCACATGCTCGCCGAGGGCGACGTCGACCCGCGAGCGCTGATCACCGGGACGGTGGGGCTCGACGGCGTCGAGGACGCGTTCACGGCGCTCGGCGGGGTGGGCGGGCCGGCATCCCACGCCAAGATCCTGATCGACCCGCGCGCCACCGCGGCGGCGGCGACCCCGCAGCGCCTGCCGTAGGCGCGCGGTGCGCACGGAGGGAGGTCGCGCATTGCCCATCGATGACCGGCTCGTCGAGCGCCTGCGCGCGGCCGTCGACGCCCGGCGAGAGGAGCTCGTGGAGCTCACGCGGGCGCTGGTGCGCGAGCGCTCGCTGATCGGCGATGAGGAGGGGGCGCAGCGTGTGATGGCCGAGCGGCTGGCGGGACTCGGCTTCCAGGTGCGGCGGATCGAGATCGACCCGCCCGGCGACGACGGCGATCCCACGTGGGGGTATCCGCCGTCGGCGTACTCTGGGCGAACGTGCGTGGTGGGGCGGATCGACGGGGCCGGAGACGGACGCTCGCTGCACCTTTCCGGCCACGTGGACGTCGTCCCCGTCGAGTCAGCCGCGCAATGGGAACACGACCCGTGGGCGGGCGAGGTGTCCGGCGGGCGGGTGTGGGGACGCGGGGCGGGCGACATGAAGGCGGGTCTCGCCGCGTACGCGATCGGCGCTGCGGCGTTCCTGGAGGTCTGCGGCCAGCCGACCGGCGATCTGCTGTTCAGCTCGGTCATCGAGGAGGAGTGCACGGGCAACGGCATGAAGGCGGTCCTGGCCGCCGGCGTCGATGGGGAGGGCACGCTGATCGGCGAGCCGAGCGCCCTGCAGCTGATGCACGCCGGGGTCGGCGTGATCTGGGCACGGCTGACCGCGCAAAGCGGCGGCGCGCACCCGGGGTTCAGCACGGGCGCCTCGAGCTCGGGGGCGATCCTGCGAGCGCTCGACGGGCTGCGCGAGCTGGAGCGGCAGATCAACGAGCGTCCCGGCGTGTCCGGCGAGCGTCCCGGCGACGAGGTGTTCTTCGCGGCGCACGAGCATCCGTTCCGTCTCAACGTGGGAATCCTCTCCGGAGGTGTCTGGCCGTCGTCCGAGCCGGCTCGGGCGCAGGCGCGAATCCGACTGGGGTTCGGCAGGGAGCTCACGCCGGCGGAGGCGCAGGGCCACGTGTCCAGGGCGGTGCGCGCGGTCGCACCCGACGTCGACGTCGTCTTCGAAGGCTTTCGCGCGCCGGCCTACTGCGACGAGCTCGAGCACGACCTGGCGGCGACGTTGAGCGGCGCACACGAGCTGCTGCGCGGATCGCCGCCCCGGCGGCAGGTGCTCCAGGCGACCACCGACGCTCGATCGGTCAGCGGTCCGTGCGTCTGCTACGGACCGCTCGCGGGCGCGATCCACGGCACCGACGAGTGGGTCGACATCGAGTCCACCGCCGTCGTCGCCGCCGCGATCGCGATCACGATCGCCGGCTGGCAGGGACGCGACGGAGCCTGACGGGGGTCACGGCGACAGCGCCTGACACGGTCAGAGGCGGCGGCGCCTGACGGGGTCACGGCGACTGCGGCAGTCTGACGGAGGCCCGCTTGACGGCCGGAGCGGAGGGCGGCGGCACGACCGGGCCGATCTCACCGTCCGGCGCCTCGTCCAGGTCGACGATCACGGGGGCGTGATCGCTCGGTCCGCTGCCCTTGCGGGCCTGCCGGTCGACCCACGCCGCTCGAACCCTGCCGGAGACGACGGCGCTGGCCAGCACCAGATCGATGCGCATCCCGAGATCGCGGTGGAACATTCCCGCCCGGTAGTCCCAGTAGGTGAACACGCGCTCTGTCGGCCAGCGATCGCGCAGCACGTCGTTCAGCCCCAGCGCCTGGAGCCCGGCCAGCGCCGCTCGCTCCGGCGGCGTGACGTGCGTCTGGCCGACGTACGCGTCGGGGTCGAACACGTCGATGTCCGCGGGTGCGATGTTCATGTCCCCGCACACCATCTGCGCCTGCGGCCCGGCGCTGACCGTCTCCCGCAGCGCGGCCAGCCAGGCGAGCTTGTACTCGTAGTGCTCGGACTCCGGCGCCCGTCCGTTCGGCACGTACACCGAGTGCACCCGCATCCCGCCGCACGTCGCGGACACCGCGCGCGCCTCCTGGTGGGGGAAGCCCGGCGCGCCGGCGAGCCCGGCGGCGACGTCCTCCAGCCCCGCCCGAGACAGGATCGCCACGCCGTTCCACTGCGTTTCGCCGTGGACTGCCAGCGCATAGCCGCGCGCGGTCAGCTCGTCGCCGAGCAGCCGCTCGAACGCGTCGTCCGCGAGCTTCGTCTCCTGCAGGCACACGACGTCGGGCTGTCGCTGATCCAGCCACGGCAGCAACCGCGGCACCCGCTGCTTGACCGAGTTCACATTCCACGTGGCCACGCGCACGTGGGTACGGTAGCGGCGGACGCCGGCACCGGCCGCAGGCGCGAGAGCAGAGGGCCGACATGCGCTCGCACGACGCCGGGGCGCCGGCAACGACAAGATAGGGGCATCTCGCGCCCGCGGGGATCGCGGGCGAGCCTACGAGGAGGGGAGAGCCGGAGCATGACGACGGTCCGCGACGCAGCGTTCGATCTGTTCAGGGAGCGCGGGATGACGACGATCTTCGGCAACCCGGGCTCGACCGAGCTGCCGATGCTCGGGCCGCTCCCGGAGGACTTCCGCTACGTGCTCGGACTTCAGGAGGCGGTGGCCGTCGGCATGGCCGACGGCTTCGCGCAGGCGAGCGGAAACGTCACGCACGTGAACCTGCACACGGCGCCCGGCCTGGGCAACGGCGTCGGGGCGATCTTCAACGCGCGGGCGAACAAGGCGCCGCTGCTCGTGACCGCCGGCCAGCAGATCCGCTCGTTCATCACGATGCAGGCGAACCTCACCAACCGCGACGCGGTCGAGGTGCCCCGGCCGTACGTGAAGTGGAGCCACGAGCCGCCGCGCGCTCTCGACGTGCCGTTCGCGCTCGCGCAGGCGATCCATCACGCCTCGCTCCCGCCCGCGGGGCCGGCGTTCGTGTCGATCCCGATGGACGACTGGCTGGTGGAGATCGAGCCCGGCGACTACGCGCGGCAGATCTCGCGCACCGTGGGAGGACGCGCGCAGCCGGACGCGGAGCAGATCGCCGCGCTCGCCGAGCGGATCAGGAGCGCTCGCAATCCGGTGTTCGTCGCCGGACCGGACATCGACGCGGCGGGCGGCTGGGACGCGGCGGTCGAGCTGGTCGAGAGTCAGCGCCTGCCCGTCTGGGCATCGCCGGCGACCGGCGGCAACCGCATCGGGTTCCCGGAGAGCCATCCCGCCTTCCAGGGCGTGCTGCTTCCGGCGGTCGGGCCGATCGGCCTGGCGCTGGCCGAGCACGACCTCGTGCTCGTCGCGGGATCGTCCGTGTTCCCCTACTACCCGAACATACCCGGCGAGCTGCTAGCCGAGGGCACCGAGCTCGTCGCGATCACCAGCGACCCGGACGAGGCCGCGAGAGCGCCGATGGGCGATGCGATCGTCGCCGACGTGGCGCTCACGCTGCGCGCGCTCGCCGATGCGCTGGCCGAGCCCTCGGACCGCGAGGCGCCGCCGGCCAGGGAGCCGGCGGAGGCCGCCCAGCCCAGCATCCCGATGTCCCCGACGGCAGTCCACGCGACACTCGCCGAAGTCTTCCCCGAGGACGGCATCGTCGTGCTCGAGTCACCCACGAGCACGACGGCCCTGCGCAACCAGCTGCGGCTGTCGGCGCCCGGCTCCTACTACTTCAGCGCCAGCGGCGGCCTCGGCTTCGGCCTCGCCGCGTCGCTCGGCGTGCAGATGGCCGAGACGCAGCGCCAGGTCGTGTGTGTGCTGGGCGAGGGCTCGGCGCAGTACGCGATCACGGCGCTCTGGACGGCTGCCGCGTACGACGTTCCGGTGAAGTTCCTCGTGCTGAGGAACAACGAGTACTCGATCCTGAAGTGGTTCTCCACGCTCGAGAGCGTCGAGGGTGCGCCCGGCCTGGACCTGCCGAGCCTCGACGTGGCGGCGACGGCGCACAGCTATGGCGTTCCCAGCCGCACGGTCTCCGGACAGGAGGAGCTGAAGGCCGAGCTGATCGGCGCGCTGCGCCACGCCGGGCCGCGCCTGGTGCAGGTCGACGTGGAGCCGGGGATGGCGCTCGCCTGAGGACCCGGCGTACCATTGGCTGCATGCATGCCACCTCACAGCAGAAGCTCACGCCGCGTGACCGCGTCGAGCGCACCGCCTCACGCCTCATGGCGCGACTGCCTCCCCGCCTCGCCAGCGCTCTCGCGGGCAAGCCGGTCGTGCTCGACGGCCTGACGCTCGACCCGCAGATACAGCTGATGCTCAAGGCGTTGGAGGCCAGCGGGCCCGATGACTGGCCGGCGCTCGGACCCGTGGACACCCGCGCCGAGGTCAGGCGCATGACGAGGGTCAACGCCTCCCCGCTGCCACCGCCGGCGCTGACGAGCGATCTCGGTATCCCCGGACCGGCCGGGATCATCCCCGCTCGCCGGTATGACACCGTGGGCGCGCGGCATTCGGGCGCCGGCCCCGCGCTCGTGTTCTTCCACGGCGGGGGCTTCGTGTTCGGCGACCTGGACACCCACGACGAGCTGTGCCGCATGCTGTGCGTCCACGCGGAGGCCACCGTCGTTGCGATCGACTACCGCCTCGCACCCGAGGCGCCGTTCCCGGCCGCGGTGGAAGACTGCCTGGCAGCGTTCGCCTGGGTGCACGCCAACGCCGCCGATCTCGGGGTGGATCCCAGCCGGCTGGCCGTCGGCGGCGACAGCGCGGGCGGCAACCTGGCGGCGGTCGTCTCGCAGCAGTGCGCGGCCGACAGCGTCGCCGCGCCGGCGTTCCAGCTTCTGATCTACCCGGTCACCGACCCGGACCTCGAGACGCGCTCCTCCGAGCTCTTCGGCGAGGGCTTCTTCCTCGTGAAGGAGGACATGGCGTGGTTCAAGGACTGCTATGCGGCTCCCGCGGACGACGTGCGCGCCTCGCCGCTGCGAGCCTCGGACGTCAGCGACGTGGCGCCGGCATACGTCGTGACGGCCGGCTTCGATCCGCTGCGCGACGACGGCGAGGCGTACGCCGCCAAGCTCGCCGACGCCGGCGTCCCGGTCGCCGTGCGCCGCCACGACGGCCTCGTGCATGGCTTCGCGAGCATGACCGCCCTCAGCCGGGTGTCGCGAGACGCCGTGCTCGAGCTGGCCGGCGCGCTGCAGATGGGGCTCGCGGTGGACTCGCGCGCGCGCAGTCAAGCCGCGGCCTGACGCCGTCTGAGCGGGCCGGTGCCCGCCTGCGCAGCTCGATCCTGGACTGGACGCGTGCATGCATCCCGCAAGCGATCACGAGATCGCGCCGAAGACGAGGTCGCGTGTCTGAAAGTGACACCCACAGCCCATCCGCAGGCTCTCCACCCCGACCGCCGTCGCGGTCGAGGACACGGGCGCACGGGCTGAGGTCCCTGCGGTCGGCCCCGAGGTCGCTGGTCCATGGGCGCCAGGGCGTGTGGGCCGCGTTCATGGCGCTGGTGGCTATCGCGGGCGGGCTCGCGTCCGTGCTCGGTGCGCGCGCGCTGGCGCGCTCGGACGCCGACAAAGCACGGCTGGCCTTCCACCTGGCCGCGGCCGAGACCGCTTCTACGCTCAAGCTGGCGATCCAGCACGAGGAAGACTTGGTCATCGATGTGAGCGCGTTCGTCGCCGCCAACCCGAGCGCATCCCCCGCCGACTTCGACAGGTGGGTCGAATCGGTGCAGGCGATGCGGCGATACCCCGAGCTCCAGGACATCGGCGTGGTGGCGCTGGTGCCGGCGTCGCGCGTGAAGGCGTTCGAAGCGCGCCTCGCCGCCGAGCCCGTGCGACCCCGGGGTCCGCAATCGCTGGGCCCGAAGGAACGCTTTCGGATTCTGCCCCCCGGGCACCGGCCCTACTACTGCTTTGCGGCGGCCGGCCTGGAAAGGAGCACCGCGATGTACATCCCCGACGGCGCCGACTACTGCGCGCTCGCCCCGAAGCTGTTCCCCACCCGCGACTCCGGGCTCGCCAGCTACGAACCGGTGATGGACGGCGCCACCACGACGCTTGGGGTCGAGACCCCCATCTACCGCGGGGGACGATTGCCCTCGACGGTGGCCGCGCGCCGGCGAGCGTTCGTGGGCTGGCTCGGCGAGCTGCTCCTGCCGAACGTCGTCTTGAAGACAGCGCTGGAGGGTCATTCCGACCTCGCCGTGAGCTTCCGCTACGGCTCCGGTGGCTCGCGGGTCGCGTTCACCAGCGGACATGTCCCAGCCCACGCGCAGAGCACGGTCGTCGACCTGCACAACGGCTGGACCGTGCAGAGCTTTGGCCCCGAGGCACCGAGCGGCATCTTCGACAGCCGCGAGGCGATCGCGCTGATGATCGGCGGGAGCCTGCTGAGTCTCCTGCTTGGCCTGCTCGTGCTGGTCCTGGCAACCGCGCGCGCGAAAGCGCTCCGGCTGGTGCGCGAGCGGACCGGCGAGCTCTCCCAGAAGACCCGCGAGCTCTCCCACCAGGCCCTGCACGACACGCTCACCGGGCTGCCCAACCGCGCGCTCGTGCTCGACCGCGCCGAGCAGATGCTCGCGCGCACGGCACGCCAGCCGGGCATGGCGGCCAGCGCGCTGTTCATCGACATCGACGGCTTCAAGCACGTCAACGACAGCCTCGGGCACGCCGCCGGAGATCAGTTCCTGAGGGTCGTCGCGGAGCGGCTCAGGAGCACGGCGCGCCAGCAGGACACCGTGGGCCGTCTCGGTGGAGACGAGTTCGTCGCGCTGATCGAATGCACGGAGGGGGAGGCGACACCCGACGACCTCGCCGACCGCCTGATCGAGGTTCTGCGCGAGCCGGTCGAGCTCGACGATGGCCGCAGGATCTTCTCGGTGACCGCCAGCATCGGCGTCGCGGTCGCACAGTACGCCACCCCGGACGAGCTCCTGCGCGACGCTGACCTCGCCCTGTACGCCGCCAAGGCGGCCGGCAAGGACCGCTACTCGCTGTTCGAGGCGGGCATGCACGCGGACGTGGAAGGTCGCCTGGAGCTCGAGAACGACCTCGGGGCGGCGCTGGCGAGCGAGCAGTTCTTCCTGCTCTACCAGCCGATCTTCCACCTGCCGAGCCGGGAGCTGGCCGGCGTGGAGGCCCTCATCCGCTGGCGCCACCCCCAGCGGGGCGTCGTGGCGCCGGACAGCTTCATCCCGCTGGCCGAGGAGACCGGGCTGATCATCCCGATCGGCCGCTGGGTGCTCGAGGAGGCCTGCCGTCAGGCCGCGGCCTGGAATGCGCGCGGCCTCGCGCTGGGCATCTCCGTGAACGTATCCGCGTACCAGCTCGGCCGCAAGGCGTTCGCCGAGGACGTGCTCGGGGCGCTCACGCGGTCCGGTCTGGAGCCATCGTCGCTGACGCTCGAGATCACCGAGACGACGCTCATGCGCGACGTGCCCGCGGCCTCCGAACGCCTCCGCGACATCAAGGCGCTCGGCGTGCGCGTGGCGATCGACGACTTCGGCACCGGCTACGCGTCGCTCTCACAGCTACAGCGCATGCCCATGGACATCCTCAAGATCGACCGCAGCTTCGTGGCAGCGCTGAGCGACGGACACCAGAGCCGCGAGCTGCTCCAGGCCATCGTCGGCGTTGGCCAGGCCCTGTCACTGGCGGTCGTCGCCGAGGGCATCGAGACGCACAGCCAGCTGGCCACGCTCGAGCAGATGGGCTGCCACATGGCCCAGGGCTTCCTCCTGGGCCGGCCGCAGCCGGCGCGGGACATCGAGAGCGCGCGCGCTCCCGCCGCCCGGCGTACAGGCGCCGGCTCCCCAGCTGGGTGAGAGGCGTGGGAGTGAGCGGGCTCCAGGCCCGGGCGGCCACCCGCTATGGGGTGGCCGCGCTCGTGCTCGTCGTGTTTGGGTTCGGCGCGCTGGGCGTTGGGGTGGGGGCGCTGCTTGCCGGGGTGGGGGCGCTGCTTGTCGGAGTGGGGGCGCTGCTTGCCGGGGTGGGGGCGGTGCTTGCCGGGGTGGGGGCGCTGCTTGCCGGCGGGACGATGGGGACGGCTGTCTTCGTGCGTATGAGGATGTGGTTGGTCGTGGAGGTCGGAACTGCCACCGCGGCCTTGCCGGGGACGAGGGGTCCGTTGGGAGTGCCGGGCTGGCCCGCGATGCCTGGGTTGGGGCAGCCGTTGCTCTCTCCCGTCACCCACGGCGGCGCCTTTGCATGTCCTTCGAGTTCACCATCGGGCCGGAGCAGCGACCTTATTTCCTGCTCGCTGAGCGGGCGCCTGCTCGTGATGTAGATGTTGTTCGTGGGATGGGTGGCGAACCCGCATCCGATTTCTCGGGCTTCTCCGCCGGTGACGTGGTAGATGTAGTGCCCCCAGCGCGCGCCGCCGGTGCTGGTGGCGAAGCCGTTGGTGCTGGCCCGGCCGACGAATTCCGGGAAGCTGTCGACGGCTTGGATCGTGACGTTCTGGGGGAGTTCGACTTCGCCGACGGGGGTGACGGTTTCGAGCACTCGGAAGGCGCCTCCGGCAGCGAGCGCCACGCTGGAGAGCGCAGCCAGCGCCAGCACGCTGAAGCCGCCGGTGCGTAGGGCTTTGCGCCGTCGCATGCGCCGGCTGTGGTCACGACGGATCGCCTGGCTGAGTTCAGCCTTGAGCGCGCGGATGGCGGGACTTGCCTCGGTCATGGTTGAGCTCCTTTGGCGATGGCGCCTCGTAGTGTTTGGAGGCCTCGAAAGACACGGGTGCGGGCTGTGATCGTGCTGCAGTCAAGACGTGCGGCTACCTCCTCGTAGCTCAGCTCCTGGAGGACCCTGTAGTCGATCGCGCGTTGCTGGTCGGACGTCAGCTCTCCGAAGGCGTCGCGAACGGCTGGGGCCAGCCCATGCGCGTCGATTCGGAACGCGATCTCCTCGATCCCGCCGTCATGGCTGCTCGCGGTGGCCATCGCGAGGCGCTCGCGCCCTGCGCTCTCGATGCGACCGTGCTTGCGGTGCTGGTGCACGAGGTGGCGCGCGATTCCGTAGAGCCATGCGCCACCAGATCGGTCGTGCTTGCCCCGGAAGCGTCGCCTGCCCCGCCATGCCTGGGCGAAGGTCTCCGCGAGCAGATCGTGGGCGACGCCAGCGTCCCCGGTTTGCGCGAACAGCCATTGCCGGAGAGGCATCGCATGGCGCTCGAACAGCTCTTCGAAGGCCGCCGGATCGCGGCGGGCGCCGCGGACCAGCTCGCTGTCGCTCCGTCCCTGCGGGGTGCGTGTCGGTCGACGCATCTACCCATTAAGTGTCTCGCGGAAAGCGTTCCCAGTTTCGCGAACTCGACCGTTCGCGGCGCCACCAGCGGGCGCAACGCACGAGGCGGGGGTTGATCGGATTGCCGTAATATGAGCGGGGGAGATATCGGGGTCGTGCTGCCGAACGGCGTTCGTGCAGCCCGGGAGAGAGGGAGGATGGGATGAGGACTCACCTGCGCAATGCCCTGGCGATGGCCGTGCTGGCACTCGTCGCGATGCCCTGCGCGATCGCGACTGCCGCGCTGGCGCGCTCAGGATCGCGCCACGCCACGCAGGAGGCTCTGCCCCCGATCGAAACCAGCGAAGGCTGCGAGTTCATCGCCGATCCGGGCAGCGCGGTGTGCATGCTGCCGTTTCCCGACGACTACTACACGGTCGCCGACCCGAGCAGCCCGACGGGCCGCAGGGTGGACTTCAAGACCGAAGCGATGCCGGCGAACGTCGAAGGCGCGCACATCGAAGCCGAACCGTACAACGCCTCGGACGGGTTCAGCCCCGGATCGGTGATCCTGGTGAAGGTCCCCGGCATCGACACGACCGCCGACGTGCGCGCGATGAAGGCTGCTCCCATCAACCACATCGGCAAGTACGCCAAGAGCGACGCGCCCGTTGTCGTGATCGACGCGCGAACGGGCGCGCGCTGGCCGATCTGGGTCGAGATCGACTCGCAGGCGAGCGACCCGGCCTACGCGGTGCTGGAGATCCATCCGGCCGTCAACTTCACCGCAGGCGACCGCTACATCGTCGCGCTGCGCAACCTCACGAACCACGCCCACGAACACCTCGAAGCGCCGGCCGGCTTCCGTTACTACCGAGACGACGTTCCCTCCGAACAGGAAGCGATCAACGCCCGCCGTCCGCACTTCGAAGAAATCTTCTCGTTGCTGGAAAGCGCGGGCATCCAGCGCAGCGAACTGTATCTCGCGTGGGACTTCACGGTCGCCAGCGACGCCAACAACACCAGCCGCATGCTGGCGATGCGCAACGACGCCTTCGCCCAGCTCGGGGACTTCAACCTGGCCGACGGGGTCCCCGAAGGCGTCTCGCCGAGCTTCCAGGTCACGAGCGTCGAAAACGAACCCAACCCGGGGCAGATAGCGCGCCAGGTCGAGGGCACCTTCGAAGTTCCCTGCTTCCTGTTCCCCAACTGCGGACCTGGCGGGACGATGAAACTCGACAGCGAAGGTGCGCCGATCCAGAACGGGACATGGACGGCGAACTTCGACTGCATCATCCCCCTCTCGGTGACCACCGGGCCGGCTGAAGCGGCCCGGCCCTCGCTGTACGGGCACGGACTGCTCGGCAACGCCTCGGAGGTGGACGCTAGCCCTCAGGTCAGCCTCTCGCAGGACTACAAGATCGTCCAATGCGCCACCGACGAGATCGGCATGGCGGAATCGGACATACCGGTCGTGGAAGCGGCGTTGCACAACGTCTCGGCGTTCCCGGCGATCCCCGACCGGCTCCAGCAGGGCATGCTCGACGAGCTCTTTCTGGGCCGGGCGATGATCAGCCCGTCCGGCTTCACCACCAACCCGGCCTTCCACCAGGACGGGACGATGGCCACCGGCTCGGTGCTGAACACGAGCCACCTGTTCTACAACGGCAACAGCCAGGGGGGGATCATGGGCGGCGCGCTGACGGCGGTCTCGCCCGACTTCACGCGGGCGTCACTGGGAGTGGGAGCGATGAACTACTCCGTCCTGCTCCCTCGCTCGGTCGACTTCGTTCCGTTCGCCGGGGTGTTCGACTCCTCCTACACGAACGAAACCTCACGTCCCCTGGTGCTCGACCTGATGCAGATGCTGTGGGACCGCGGCGAGCCGGACGGATACGCCGACCGGATGACCGCCGACCCGCTTCCCGACACGCCGGCTCACCAGGTGCTGATGAACGTCGCGTTCGGGGATCACCAGGTGACCAACTTCCAGTCGGACGTCGAGGCGCGGACGATCGGCGCCTCAGCCCACAGGCCGGTCCTCTACAAGGACCGGTGGCCGCACACCAGCGTGCTGTGGGATGTCCCCCGCATCCGACGCTACCCCTTCACGGGCTCGGCGATCTACTACTGGGACATCGGGCCGATCCGCGAAAGCCCGGTGGGATCGGGTCACTTCGTCGGGGTCGAACCGCCCCCGTACGGGAACGTCCCCGACGTGAGCGGCGAAGACCCCCACGGGGCACCCAGAGGCGTGCCGGGGACCGAGCAGAAACTCGTGTCGGACTTCTTCGAAGGGGCGATCCCGCAGATCGACGACTGCGAAGGCGGACCCTGCTATGCGGGAGGGTTCACGGGGCCGTAGCGGCAGGAGCCGTTCGCGTCGGTATGGGGACACCGGCGAGCTGCAGCGTGCGCACGCCGGCGCGCTCGCCGAGGGCACGGTAGCTCTCGAACTTCTGGTCGGTGTAGAGCTGGTCGGTCGTGGGGTCGTGCGGGAACGTCGGGTCTTCGATGTGCCGCGCGCGCACGTCCCACGGCGCCGAGCTGGTCATCACGTTGCGCGCGTAGTACAGGACTCCGTCGGGGCCGTCGCGGTAGCGGAACGTGCCCTTGACGGCGATGTCGCTGGCGACGTCCGGTTCCTTGATCGTCTCCGTGCCCGACGCGTTCTGCGACGTCGGGATCAGCGGCGTCGGGTCGATCGTGATCTCGACGCCGAGCTCGCTGCGCGCGAGCGCGACGGCGTCGCCGAGCTCGGAGAAGCTCTCGCCGCCGCTGGCGTCGAAGCAGTAGATCTCGGTGCAGCCGCGCCGCAACAGCTCGACCAGGCCGAGGTTCTCGTAGTGCCCGCCATCGGTCACGAACAGGTAACGGTCATCGACGCGGTTGCGACCGAACAGCTCGCGAATCAGGTACGAAGCGCGCGGCGCGCGCCAGGGTGAGACCCAGCTGACGCGCTCGGGCTCGGCCGCCGTGGTCGCGGCGACCCAGCGCGGATTCGGCACCCACACGCCGAGTCGCACATTGCCGAGCGCGAGCAGGAACGTGAGCGGGCGGCGCGTCTGCTTGCCCATCGACGGAGCGATCGCGGCGCCCGACATCGCGACGGCTGCGGGCAGCGTCAGATCGCGCCTGCGCGCGCGGTTGGTTTCGAACGCGCTCTCGTACTCGTCGGTCGCCATCGCGCCGACGAGCGGACCGCCGACGGAGTACGGGCTGAACGTGAAGCTGGTGACGTGGCGCCCCGGCGGCGTCGCGCCCGGGTCGGAGATGTTCGCGGCCGCGCAGACGAGCAGCGTCGGCCATTCGCCGCCGCCGATGCTCGTACTGGACAGCAGCGTCGGCCGGTCGTAGTCGCGTTCCACCGCGATGCCGCGCGCTTGCTCCTGCTGATCGGCGGCGAGGCGCAGCGGCGCCTCGGCGGGCGGGCGCGGCAGCGGCAACACGCGCCTGAGCGCGAACGCATTGCACAGGCGGCGCCTGTAGAAGTAGTGCAGGGACAGCGCGGTGATGTCGAGCCGCACGTAGATCGCGCACGACAGCAGCAGCGCGCCGACTCCGGCGAGGGCGAGCCGTTCGCGGTGGACGATCGTGCCGGCGTTGGCGAGCGTCAGCGACATCGCGAAGACGATCACGAGGTAGAACAGCAGCGGTCCTACGACCGCGGCGACCGTGTACGCGAACGCGCGCTGCAGCTTTGGGGTGAGCGCTTTGAACTTGTTCGCGACGCCCTGCGCTTTCTTGACGTCTTCGTCGACCTTGCCGGCGAGCGAGCGCAGATGCGCGGCGAGCGCGGCGAGCAGGCCGAGGACGCCGCCGCCGGTGTACTTCGCGAGGGTGCTCGTCGTGTTCGTCGACGCGCTCCCGCTCGTGCCCTGGCTCGGGTGCAGGATCGCGACGAGCTCGGGCAGCGCGACTGTCAGAAGCGCGAGCAGCGCCGCGCCGAGGAGCAGACGTGTCGTCCATGTTTCGGCCGCCCGCCGGCGCGCGTCGTGGCGGATGCGGAACAGCATGATGCCGAGCCCCGTCGCGATGCTCAGCGCGGCGAGCGCCGCGGGGGCCACCCAGCTCCACGTCGGCGGCACGATCGTCGTGCAATGGAAGCTCGCCGGCACCGTCGCCGTCGCCGCAGTTGTGCACGCCGTCCTGACGCCGGGCGGCGGCGTGACGAGCGACGGGAACGCGCGCTGATAGACGGTCGCGCCGAGCACGAGCGTCGCGCCGATCAGCGGCAGCGCGAGGAAGGCGACGTTGAAGACGAGCCCCAGCGCGACGCGCCAGAGCAGATACAGCTTCGACATCCCGTCGGGGGCGAGGTAGTCGCAGCGGTTGCGCAGGTACTGCTCCTCGGGCGAGCCGCGATCGAAGGGCGGCATCGTCTCGATCAAGCCCTCATCCGAGTCGTCGTCAACGCCGCCGGGCGACGTCTTGCGCACCATCGCGAACGCGGCAGCGATGTACGAACCGCCGGAGACCGCCGCGAGGTACGCAGCGCGCTGGAGCACGCGCGGGCCCTGCAGTGCCTGCAACGCCCCGAGGTTGAACGCCGCGGAGCGGATGCCACCGCCCGAGCAGCAGATTCCGACGCGGTCCTCGTTCTCGCTGGCCGTCGGCGGCGACTCGACCGGCTCGAGGTGCGACGGCAGCGGCTGCGGGCGGTAGCCCGACCACAGATAGCGCCGGCGCATCCGCACGCGGGCCGCTTCGCTTTCGCTCAGCGACGAGGCCTTCCAGCGCTGGAGGGCCGGGACGTTCTCGCGCAGGCCCGCGTCAGGACCCGGCGTCACCGGTCGTCACCTTCTCCCACACAGCGCGCTCCTCGGTCGGTCGTCGAATGGAGGAAAGCCTAGGCAGTGCCTGCGATCGTGTCAACGCTCGGAACTCTGCGAAGGGGGCGGGCTCGGCGGCTGCGCTGGCACCTGAACTTCAAGGAGTCGCGCCACGGCGGTCAGATACACGCTCCGCGCGCATGATGTGGGCAGGACGATCTCCGTGATGGAGGTCGCAGGCAACTCGTCGGGCTTCGGGCCGTCGCAATTCGCACCGGCGACTCGCGCCGTTCAGGCCGCGCGCCTCCGCCTCGGGGGAGCCCGGACATAGGCCGTGCTCTCGCTGGCGACGGTGCTCACGAGGTTGCCGAGCGCCTCGTTGACGTCATCGACGTGAAGGCCCCAATCCGGCCCGAGCGCTTCTGCTGGCACTTCCCCGAGCGCAGTCCGTTCCTGGAGCACGGCTTCGCTTGCTGCGGTGGTGCTGATCTGGAGCCAGCTGGCACCGTTGCGATGCTCGCACTGGGCGGTGGCGAGATCCTTCTCCTCCACCCAGGGGGTCCCCGTCTGTGACGCTGCCGAGCCCGCGACCGGCTGTGCCCGCAAGGAAGTCGTGGGCGCGTACGGCAACAGTGCACCGGCGGCGCCGTCTTGGGTGCGGAGGGTGGGGTTGACGCAGAGCACCTGTGTGCCAGCCGGCGCGCCGTGCGCTTCCAGCAGCGGGCTTCCCGGACGTCCGAAGTACGCACCCGGGGGCGGTTCTTTGGCGAACGACGAATAGGCGATCACGCACCCCGTCTCGGCGGCCGACCTGCAGGCGGGCACGTGGTGGAAGGACCCCCCGACGGTGCGGCCCTTCGGCACCAGCACGTTGCCGCCGAGCAGGATCGCGGAGACGAGCCGCTTGCGGAGCGCCCTGTTGGCATCGATCTGTTCCTTGATCAGCTGGATCAGCACGAGCGCCCCCTGGGAGTGGCCGATCAGCACGAATCCGCGACCCTTGTTGTACCTGTGCAGGTATTCCTGCCATGCCTCCAAGATCCCGAAATACGCCTTGAAAGCTGCGAGCGGCGAGGCGGCTCCCGGCTTGTCGCTCGCATTCAGCGTCACCTGCGGGTACATCGACGCATACACCCTGCAGACCTGCGAGAAACGCGATGCCTGCGCTACGGCGACCCTCGTCTCCTGCGGTTCGATCTCGAGGTTCGCGTTCGGGCCTGGCTGCGTGCTCACCGTGGGATATACGTAGAAGCAGTCGATCGGAGGCACCCCGTGGCCGACCTGCGGCTGCGGGGCTTCCCTGCGAATGGCGCCTTCGTAGCTGACCACCGTTGCCGTACGCGACACCTCGCACGGGTCGCTGGCGAGGCCGGGCCTGCACAGCCAGACCGTGCGCGCCTGCGCGACCGGGGCGATCTGCCCGAGCTGCGCGGACACCGCGAGCACGAGCGCTGTGAGCAGCGTGCCAGCCGAGGTCCGCCTCGGCCCCGGCTGACCTGTACCGAGCATCGCTCGCCCCTATTCCGGCGTCGCCACGAACCACCTGGCCCTTGATTCGAACCCGAGTTTGAATTCCCAGGGCACTTCGCCGAGCGTCGATGGTTCGCCGCTGTGACCCGCCTGCGGGAGCGTCAGTTCGTGCCCGCTGATTTCGTGTTTTTCTTCCTCTTTTTTGATGCTGACGGAGTAGACGGTGGTTTCTTTGGCTTTCGCTTTCTGAACTCTGGTCGTCAGTTCAGAGGCCGCGGTCACCGACTGCGATTCTCCGGCTTCGACGTCTTCGGCGGTGACCAGCAGGCGAATGTAGTCGCCCAGATCAGCTTCTGTCGGCTTATACGTTTCTTCGGTGCCTTTTTCGGCTGCCGCGATGTTGGTGCACGTCGCTTCCACCGGTTCCGTGCAGAGCTGCCACTGGTAGCTGTAGGTGATCGGTTCGACGCCATGCCAGTTGCCCTTCTTTGCGACCAGCAGCTGTTCGGTCGTCGTCAGGTTACCGGAGCTCGCCGGTTCGTGCTTGATCGACGGACAGGTTTTGGGGTAAAGGCCTTCACCTTCACCGCCGCATTCTTCTTCGGCGCCTTCTTCGGGTTCGGTCAGACCCGGACGTTCAAATTCGTGGTAGTTGAGATGGTTTGCTTCAAAACCAACTTCGTTCCACCACGAGAACCTGATCTTTCCAGTTTCGCGGTGGACCACGATGTGCGGCGCCGGCGGTTCCGGCACGAGCGCAAGCCCGTGCGTGGGACCTGCTGAGATCTCCACCGCCCCGTCGAGCTTTGTCGAGATCGCCGGCGTCGAGTCGCCCGTTTCCGAAGTTACACCATTCGCCAGCTCGCCGCGGTCGTCACGCCCAAACGCGTACACCTGGCCGCCGCTGAGCACGAGACTGTATTCCTTGCCCGCGGACACCGTTTCGGCAGTGACGTGTTCCAGTTCTTTGATCGGCGTCGCCTGGGTCAGGCACGGCGTTTTGCTCCCGCACGTCGGGTGCACCAGCGGCAGTACACCTAGCGCACCTTCTTCGCCGCTGCCCCAGCCGAGCACCGCGCCGCCTTCCACGAGCGCGAGCACGTGGTGCGCGCCTGCGGAGAGTTCGGCGACATGGGCGAGCGGTTCTGAGCCCAACCCCGCTTCGCGCTTCACTTCGCCAGGCGGGATGAACTTCGCGCCCGAGCCGATTTCGGCGCTGGGCTGGCCCAGGGCTCCCTGTTTGTTGCTGCCCCACGACAGCACATGGCCGTTTTCGAGCAACGCATACGCGGATTCGCTTCCAGCCGCGATCGCCACGACGTTTGTGATCGGATGCCCTTCGCTGTAGACGACCGGTTGCGGGCTCGTCTCGCAGAGCTGGTTGCCACCGCCGGTCTTGCAGATGAACGGTTTGCACGCTTTCGCCGAGCTGTTCACCTTCTCGCATTCGTGGTTCCATGCGACCCCGAGTTCGCCGTCGCTGTTCTGGCCCCACGCCTCGACTTCGCCGCCCTGCAACAGAGCGTAGTCCGAGGCCCCCCCGACGGCGATCGCCTTGACCTTTTCGCTCAGTCCCGGCACTTCGTTGGGAATGCGCGAGTCGATACCGGATTCGCCTTCGAAGCCGCCAACGCCGCGGCCAAGCATGCCGTCGTTGTTAGCGCCCCAAGCGTACACCTTGCCGTTCCGCGTGAGCGCCAGCGCATGCTCGTTCGCGGCCGCCACGGCCGTCACTTCCGTCAGGCCTTTCACCATCGTGTGGCTCGCTCCGCGTTCCCAGTTCGCTTTGTAGCCGTTGTCGCCGAGCTGGCCTTTGGAGTCACCGCCGAAGGAGGCCACCGTGCCGTTGCTGAGCAGCGCGAGGTTGAAGCTTTCGGCCGCGGAGAACGCCTTGATCGTCGTCATGGCTTCGACATCGATCGGGGTTTCCTCATAGGGGTCCTTGTAGATAGCGCCCAGCTGGCCGTGGTCGTTCTGTCCCCACGAGACGGCAGGCATACCAACGGAGGTCGCCGTCGCCGAGCCGGCTTCGTTGGTCGCGGCGACGGTCACGAGCACGAGCTTGCCCTTGTCGCCACTCGCCTCGATGTAGCTCGACCCGGTCGCGCCAGAGATCTCCGTGCAGGCGCCTTGGCTGTTGCAGCGTTCCCACTGATAGGTGTAGGTGATTGGCAGCGTGCCAGACCACGTGCCCGTGCTCGCCGTCAGCGCGTCACCTACGCCGCGCGTGCCCGATACGACCGGCAGCGCGGTGTTTTCGGGCGTCGTCGACGCCTGCGCGCTCGCGGCGGCGAGCAGCCAGATGAGCAGCGCTCCCAGCATGGCAGCGCACAGGCGCCGACGTTGCTCGGCGAGCGCACGCCCGCGGGTGGACTCACCGCATAGCCCCGTCATCTAAGACCCCTCCTCTGGATGGATCGACAAAGCCGAACTACGGGCCGAGCCTAGCCGTTGCGGGCTTTCATGTCAACGTCCAGGTCGAAGGCCCGACTGAGCTCCGCGGCCCGGCCAGGAAGGATGACTGAGCGCGCCGGCCGGTGCCTGCGAGCGTCATCGTGAGGACCACTGCCTGGTGGGTCGCCCACCTTGTGCTCAGAGCCGGGGAGAACTCGCTGCGAGAGCCGGATAACCACGACCGATCGGGCAGAGATCGGCACAAATCGGTGTCCCAAGCCATCGGTGGCTGTTCCCAGGAGCGGCTACGACGACTGTCCGAGAAGCTAGCGCAGCTGGCGGCTAGCGATGCGACTCCCCGACTTCGACTCGCCCAGATCGGAAGCTCCGGAGCGGCGTGATCCCACAGGCCATTATGCGGGACTTGAGCGAATCTGTCGAGCCCATGCGTGATATGACTGTGGCTTGTACGACGGGGCCTGCCAGATGTCCTCTGCCGATCCAGAACTCATAGCGACGTTCCGAGCGACGGATTTCTCCGAGCGTCTGCTTCATGCGCGCACTTTGAGCGTCTCCATATGCGTTCCTGTGCTGAACGAGGCCGCGACAATTGGCCCTATCGTCGACACGCTGATCGCCATGCGCACAGACGGTCTTGTCGATCGAGTTGTTGTGCTCGACGGAAGCTCAACTGACGGCTCCGCGGCGATAGCCGCGAGCCGCGGAGCCGATGTCTTTGACCAATCTTCGCTTCTCTCCGAGTACGGCCCCGCTAGGGGTAAGGGCGACGCGATCTGGCGCTCGCTGGCGGTACTGACCAGCGACGTTCTGTGCTTCTTTGATGGGGATCTCGATTGCTTCTCGCGCAACTATGTCGTTGGACTGGTCGGCGCCCTCTTGGCGAACCCCGAGGTAGAGCTCGTCAAGGCGGCCTTCTCACGCCCATTTCGCGATGAGGGCGGAAGAATCTCTGGCGAGGCTGGTCGCGTTACGCAGGAAATGGCCAAGCCAATGCTTGAGCTCTTCTATCCCGACTTGTGCCGTTTTCGACAGCCTCTCAGCGGTCAGTTCGCAGTATCTCGCGAGCTCCTAGCGTCGCTCCCCGTTTCGACGGGCTACGGTGTAGATATTGGCCTGTTGATCGATGTCTATCGCTCAAAGGGACTTCGGTGTATGGCAGAGGTCGATATTGGCCGACTGCAAAATGCGCACCAGAGCCTCGAGCAGCTTGAGCCTATGTCGTACCAAGTGGGGCTGGCCGTCGTACAGCGTCTCGAATCAGAGGGTCGACTTGCCCATACAGAGCGATCGTCATATAGCTTGTGGGACGAAGTGATTGGCGAGTCGTGCGAGCTCGACCTTGACGTCATCGCTCGGCCACCGTTTGACTCACTCGCCGTAAGCTCACAACGCTGAGCTACGAGCGCCCGCCGCCCTCCCTCAGCTCGATTGCGCTCTAAGCGCACCGCGTGTAGCGATAAACTGGTGGGCCTCGGCGACATCGTGGATGCGAAAGATATTCGCACCGCCTGCCACACCATGATCGAGGGCCGCAAGTGTCCCTGCAAGTCTCTCGCGCGGACGCCTGCGAACCAGGGCGCCAATAAAGTCCTTTCGTGAAATCGGCAGCAGTATCGGATAGCCTAGCTGCGTCAGCACGTCGAGATGACGAAGCACCTCAATGGTTTGTGCGGGCGTCTTGGAAAAGTCAGGGCCAGGATCGACGATGAGGCTCTCTCGTTGGACTCCCCGCTCTTCTGCGCACTGTGTGCGTTTGCTCAGGAACTCAAGAACGTCCTCCACAACGCCTGTGTATAGCTCGGGGTTGAGGAGCCGCTGCTTAGGCACACCTCGATTGTGCATGACAACCAAGCCCGCGCCATAGCCCGCGCAAACTTCGGCAAGCGCCGGATCTCTGAGTCCGCTTATGTCGTTTACGATGCTCGCACCCGCCTTGATCGCGGCACGCGCTACATCTGGCTTATACGTGTCGACGGAGATCAACGTCGAAGCACGCATCGCGAGTCCTTCGATCACAGGGACCACACGCGCTATCTCCTCGTCCACCGACACCGCTTGCGTATCCGTCGTAGCCGACTCCCCTCCGACGTCAATGATGTCTGCGCCATCGTCCACCAGCCGTAGACCTCGATCGATACGCTCGGCCACCGTTTGGTACAGGCCAGCGTCCGAAAACGAATCGGGAGTGGCGTTGAGTACGCCCATGAGGAGCGGTCCGCGGTCAAGCGCAATGCGCTTGCCCCGAACGACTAGGATCGATGCGGGCGCAGGTGATGCACCAGAGGACACTATCGCTTGGGCCGCAATAGATTCGCTCGCCTGATAATAAGGGCCGACATGGTCCCTACGACAATCAAGAGACACACGTCAAGTCCGATCGACAGTATTAGATGCTGAGCACTAAAGGTTTCGACGGTTCCTCGCGTCTTGAAGACGGCCAGCTCTATTTCGCGAGCGAGCGGCACGAGGGTGATCGCGGCGACGACGCCGAACAGGCCGCTAAGCACAATGGCCACCCTCGCTCCCGCAGCATCCAAGAGATTCCCGAACGTACTCAGGTTCTCTTGGACCTGTTCCTCAAGCTCGCCCGGATCTCGCAATTGTGGATCATCTCGCATATACCTCCGAACGGGACCCAGAATGGCGCCGATACGATCGTGCAGCACATAATCGTCGGTGAATGCTGACACCAGTCGCTGCCACTGCTGAAGCTTGCGCCGAGTAGTGGTCCCCTGCTCGGTGATAACTTGTTGCGTCCCTCGCTGGACGGTTCGTAGTGCGGCGCGTTGGAGCGTAAGGTACTCAAGCGTCTGAATGCGAAGCGCATCGAAGGCTCCGAGTTGGGTACGCTCCTGTGGCCCGACAAGTGCGAGAACCGATCTATTTTCACCAATAAACCATTCGTAGGAGTAGCCAGTATCAGCCGGGCGGCCGAAGGCGGTATCGGCCAGAGGTTTCGGCACATCGCAGGCGAGTTCGGCGAGCGACTCCGGTGATGGCGTCTCGGTGTCACGACTGTGCCAGACCAGCTCGTAGGCGGTACCGAAGGTGACTGGATAGGGCGAAAGAAGCTCTCCGGCGGCGACGCGACCTTCTAGCCACGTGTACCGTTCATCGAATGTTGTCAATTTACGAAACGCAGCCAAATCGGGGGTTCGGCCACAGAAACACTCGTGCATCGGCAGCATAACCATATCCATGAGATCACGAACGCCTGCGTCCATCTGCCATGACTCTCCTGCCAAGCTGATACGCCAAGTTATCTGAGCGCTTCCCCACACTGCGTCGCTATATCTAGCGAGGTCTGGGAACTCAATGTCATGCTCGGCCCGCCGCGGGTCGAACGTCAGGCGTATCAAGGCTAGTCCAGCCTCATGCAGAACGAGATGAGTCTCGACGGGTACCCAGTCCTCACTGCCGGGATCGCGACACTCAACTGCTGCGCGAGACAGGACGCGCGAGACGTGTCCCCGGCGCAACGCCTGCACGTCCCAGAAGTTATCGTCTCCGTCCAGTAGCTCTCCATCAACAAGCAGACGACGAGGATCGGTCGCGTGCAGTTCACCATCGTCCGGTGCGGTATGCAGCGCCGGGATGCTCCCCGGTGTCGGATAGGCCCGTAGCCACGATACGGAGCCGGCTACGGCGAGTGTCTCGCGCGGGGAGACCGCTCTCACCGTTGAGGTTCGTGAGGACACTTGTTATGGCCTGATGACATCGTGATTGCGCGGCATCATTGCGAGAAGGTCGAGCATCGAGCTAGACGGTGACGACGAGCTTCCCGCGTGTGTGCTTCTCGCCAAAATCCACGAAGGCATGCGGAGCTTCGTCGAGCGTATATAGGCGTCCAAGCTCGACGCGCAGGCTCCCCGCAGCGACCGAAGCGCCGAGCTCGTCAAGGTCTGGCTCTCGGCGAGCGCTGAGCCCTGTGTAGGTGACGGTGATGTCGCTGCGACCTAGCGCTGTCGCGTCCGGTCCCCTCAGCGACGATACGAGCCGTCCACCCGAGCCAACTGCACGAGAGCTGTTGGTCAGCGCCAAGCCGGCGTTGATGAGATCGATGACCACGTCCACTCCGTCCGGGTGATGACGCAGGGCTTCTTCGATGACATCGGAGCGATGGTAGTCGAGCACGTCGGTCGCACCGAGGTCGCGTACGTAGTCGGCGTCTTCCGGGCCAGCGGTGGCCAAGACCGCGGCGCCATCGGCCGCGGCAAGCTGAACGACAAACATGCCAACGCCTCCGCTAGCGCCGAGCACGAGCAAGCTCTGACCACGCTGAAGCTGTGCCGCGCGCACCAATGACAAAGCCGTAAGACCAGACTCTGGTATTGCGGCCGCGTTCGTGGCGTCGAGATTACCGGGGCGCCGGCACAGGAGAGGGCCGTCGGGGATAACCGCATACTCGGCCATAGTCCCGTGCGTCTCTCCGAAGAATCCAAATACCCGATCGCCCGGCGACACGCGGGCGACGCCTTGGCCGAGCCCAGCGACGATGCCAGCGCCATCCATGCCCGGCACATAAGGGAACTCGACAGGTATGGAGTCGCGCATCGCTCCGGTGATCAGCTTGAGATCAAACGGATTCAGTGCGGCAGCCTCCATACGCACTAGCACATGTCCAGGGCCAGGCACGGGCTCGGGCACGTCAGCAACGACCAGGCCGGCGGGCGGTCCATAGCTGTTCGCGGTCAGCGCCTTCATGCGACTCGACTCTTATCGTGTTGCCAGACGACGTGCACGGCTGCCAACGATAGTCGGCACGCTGGCTCGGCGAGTCCCAGGAGGGGGCCGATCGACACCGCCGCGGAGTCTGCGGCGACTGGCGGAGTTGCTTGTCGAGCCGAGGCCGGGAGGCACCGGCCGAGGTCGTCGCGGCTTCGTTGCGGAGCTGGTCGTCTTGGTCTGGGCCTTCCAAAGAGGACTGTCCGCGCCGGTTCATGCGTCGGTTCCCTCTCCCAGCATCACGCCGTACTCGGCGTCTTGGGCCTGGCGGGCGTCTGCGGCGTGGCGCTGCGCCTCGAACAGATGAACGTAGGTGTCCCAGGTCGTCGAGGTCTTCGTGTGCCCGAGCTGGCAGGAGAAGCGAGCAAGCCGGCGCCCCCCGGGGGAAATCGGGGAGGCCGGCCGCTTGCGAGGACAAGCGCGGGCGGCTGATCAGGAGGCAGCATGCGGTGGCACTCGGCGCATAGGAGAAGCAAGTTCTCGATCGCCGTAGCGCCGCCGCGAGCGACCGGCGCGATGCGATGAAGCTCCAGGCACAAGGGATCGAAGCTCCTACAACACGCAGCGCAGCGTCCGGCGCTGCGCTGGATCACAGCTCTGCGTAGCTCGGACAGCTTGCTGTTGCGTGCGGCTCTGGCCGATTCACGGGACATGCGAATGGCAACGAACCGCAGTCGCTTGGCGTACAGGTAAGCTCTAATCGGCTCCTCAGCCAAGTCATGGAGGCGCGCTTCCCATTCCCTGGCCTGATGGCTGGCTTCAGGCTCCGGCAGCAAGGCAGCAGCCTCCCGCACTCCGTCTCGCGCAGTACGGGTAAGGGCCTATCCCGGTTGGGTGGCGGCGAGGGTTGCGAGGTGCGCTTTCTTGAAGGCGATGAGGCCGCTGGCGAACTGGAGTAGCGCGAGATGGTTCTCGTCCTTCTTGGACCAGCGGATGAGAATGGCGCGGTTGCGGTTCAGCCAGGAGTGAGTCGCCTCCACGACCCAGCGGCGTGCGCGCCAGCCAGGGGTATGCGCTTTGAGCTCGATCTCTTCGCCGCGCGCTCGGATGTGCGGCGTGTACCCGTGCTTGACCGCCAGATCGTGCATCGGTGGTGAGTCATAGCCGCGGTCCAGGCACAGCCCCTGCGGAGACTCTGCCGTCGGCTCGGGGCGCTCGATCGGGATGCTTTGGAGAGTCGGCTCTAGCAGCGGCTGGTCGTTGCGGTTGGCGCCGTCGTGCGCCAACCCGACCGGGACCCCCGCTCCCTCGCTGAGAACCGAACGCTTCGCCCCCCCTTGGCTCGGTCAGTGGGATTCGGGCCGGTCTTCGGGCCACCCAGCGGCGCTTTGGTCATCGCGCCGTCGGCCGCCAGCCACGCCCAGTCGATGCCGACGACCTTGTCGTACTCCAACAGCCCTTGACGCCAGATCTCGGCGAACACACCGGCTTGCTCCCACTCCTGAAAACGCCGGTGCGCAGAGCTCGAGGAGCAGACCCCGGTCGCGTTCAGCGCGTTCCACTGCATCCCAGTCCTGAGCACCAACAGGATCGCGTCCATCGCGTCACGATCGGGCACCCTTGAGCGGTGAGTGCCCAACGGGTGAAACGGCGGTGGCGGCAGCAACGGCTCGACCCGCTCCCACAACCAGTCCGGCATCCGCCAACCATCATCACGACTGACCATGTAGCCCATACAGACCCCCTGATCGAATGGCATGACGACCTCGACCAAGAATTCAACGCAGGTCTACATAACCCTTCCGGGATAGGCCCTAAGCCATCCCTTGATCTCGTCGCTCAGGAGTGAACTCGCGATCCCGATCACAAGCGGCACAGCTGCTAGAGCCCAAATAGACATGCAGTATGAAACGGTACTCAGGGCGCAGGATTGACGGAACCCACCTTGACGGACCCAACCTTCTGCGTACCCAGGGGTTCGCATTGGGTCGGGTTAGGGAGCCAACCGACCTCCAAGCCGAACCGCGCCGCGCGACTTCCCGGCGAGCGGGTGTCGCTTGACGAAGCGAACTAGCGATGCCGAACGCCCTGCGGCGTATGTAACCGCGACAGGGGCGGGTGATTGGCTGCAAGTGACCGCCTGCCACGGGAGCAGCCCCACTCGTGGGTCAGGATCGTCGCGGCTGCTCCTGAGATTCTGTCACCCCGCTTGTAGCATCGGCGGGTTCGAGATCGCGGGCGAAGGCCGCAGTCGCTCGTTTGAGGTCCTGTGGGACGGGAATCGCAGCGGCGGGGATTCTCCCAGCGAATCCTGCCAGTACTTCCAACACCTCATTCCCGATCTGCGCGGATCCCAGCAACGAGAGTCGAGTCAGGATCGTGCGTCGCGGCCCAAACATCAGCGACCCTCGCTCGGGGTCAAGGAGACGTGCCGCTACGTTTGAGTCTGCGTGAACGGCTTGGGACAGTACTGCGTAGATCCGGCGCTCATCATCGCTGGAGGCGAGCCGACTCACCCTCGTGGGAGATTCGCCTTCGACCCACCGCTGGGCCGTCTTCCCCGAGGAGTCTCTCATCACTTGGCGAAGACGGCCTCGCAGCTCAAACAACAGACGGTCATAGACCTGTGCCTCGACCTCGTAGCCGACGCTCAGGACAGCGAGGCTTGCCCGGATAGCGCGGAGTGTTCGTGTGGCGATGAACAATACGGCGGACCGCTGGAACTCCTCGGGTCGAGGAGTCTGCGTTCGGTCAGAGCGGATCGGGGCCGAACCCATCTCCTGGATGAGGACACCGAGGCCGGTGGACACCCTCTCGCAAAGTTCAACCTCCACTTCGGCACCGGAGAAGAACTCGCGGAGCACCATCTTCTCCATCGCACCTAGCGTCATGACGACGGGAGGAGAGCTCTCGCCTGTGGAGTCCTGTGACGGCGCGTCCTGGACGCCAGGCAGCCACCCTCCTTCGTCGCGACGAGACACGCACCAAGGCTATCTCGCGGCTACGTGGGCGGGGGCGTGATGACTATCGGATGGTGATGCGACAGCCTCACTAGGTGCGCAGGCGTAGACAACTGTCTGAATGGAGCCAACCGGGATCGAACCGGTGACCTCCTGCTTGCAAAGCAGGGGCGGTCATGCTGGAGCCAGTAGATACGGGGGGTTTGGGTCGGGCGAAGTGGGGTTATGACTGACGAAGCGGCCCATGCGGTACTCAAAGCGGTACTCGCAGCCATGTGGTACTCACGTGGTACTCTGTATGAAAGTGACGGGTGAGGGCAAACAAAGTGGCAGTGATCCAACCGGCGCCCTCGTAGTTGCGGGCCGCACGGACAGTCCCGCCTACGAGGCCAAGTGGCGGCGCGCAGGACGACAGGTGAAGCGCCGCATAGGACCTGCGTGGCTCGAGCGGGCGGCGGACGACAGCGGGTGGGTCATGCGGCGCGGGCGAGTGCCGGAGGGCTACTTCGACGAGAAGCGCGCGACCGTGCGCATGGCTGAGTTGATCGCCGAGCACGACCGGGAGGAGCGCGCGATCGAGGCGGGCGAGCGCGAGCGCCGTGAGCGTGGCGTCACATTCCGAGAGCTGGCGGCGGAGTGGCTGGAGCACCTGCAGCACGAGCGAGGCGCCAAGCCGTCCACCTTGAGCGACTACCGCTACATGCTCGCCGAGCCCGAGGCGCCACACCGCCGCGGCAAGGGCAAGAGCCCCGGCGTCCTCATGGCCGCGTTCGGCGACCGGCCCGCAGCGAGGATCACCACGCGGGAGGTGTCGACGTTTCTGCGCAAGCTGGACACCGAGGGCGTGTCGCCCCGTTCGGTCAACAAGAACCGTCAGGTGCTCTCTGCGATCTTTGGCTACGCGTGCCGCGTGGATACCCACAGCCTGCCGTCGAATCCAGTGGCCGGCACGACCAAGCGCCGTGAATCACCGGCAGGCGTGCTCGATTTCTACGAGCCGGAGGAGGTGGAGATGATCGCCTCCGTAGCCGCCAACGGATCACACCGTGGAGCACAGCCGGCCAACCTGAGCGCCGAGGAGATCACGTGGCGCGCACGCGAGGACGCACAGGATGGCGAGCTGTTCCGTCTCGCCGCCTACACCGGCCTGCGCCTCGGCGAGCTGATCGCGCTGCGCTGGGAGGACGTCGACTTCGACACGCGGCGGATGGTCGTCCACCGCGCTGTGTCCGCCGGCGTGGAGGGACCGACCAAGAGCTGGCAGGCACGCTTTCTCCCACTCGCGGACCCCGCCGCAGAAGCGCTCGAACGTCTGCGGGCGCGCGGCGACTACACCTCACGCGAGGACTACATCTTCTGCTCGCGCCTTGGCCGGCGCCTCGATCCCTCAGCCGTGCGGCGCCGGTTCAAGGCTGCGCGCGACGCCGCCGGGCTGCGACCCCTGCGCTTCCACGCGCTGCGCCACGCCGCCGGTAGCCTGATCGCCCGGCACGCCGACGCGCGCTTTGTTCAGGAGTTCCTCGGGCACTCGCGGATCACGACCACCGAGCGCTACATGCATGCCAAGGCGCGACCCGCGGATCTCGAGCGGGTCAACCTCGCGTTCGCGCACAAGCCGACCGCCACTCGGGTATCTCCGACGTCGTCGTAAACTGTGTGGCTGGAGATGAGCACGATGCCAGAGCCTGCCGCCAACCACGACCTGATCGAGCAAGCGAACTCGCTGTTTTGGCATCCGCTGCCGCTTGAGGAGTTGATGGCTGACGTCGCGCCGCTTGACCCCAGCGAGCACTTCGACATCCCCGACCTGACAGAAGAGGAATGGGACACGTTCACAGCGGCGCTGGAGCGGTGACCGGGACGGTCCTAGTCGACACGAACGTCTTCACAGCCCGTTTGCGCGAGCGTTCACCGCTCGCCACCCAGTACGCGAAGCACCTCTTCGGACAGCGCATCGCACTCGCCCCGCAGACCGTCGCCGAGGCGCGCTATGGGGCGCTGAAGGCAACGTGGGGTCCTGCTCGCACGGAACAACTCGCACGGCTCGTCGGGCGAGCGCGCATCCTCCCGATCGACATCGACACCATCGAGACCGTCGCCGAGCTTCGCAATCAGTGTCGGATGATCGGTCACCCGCTCCACCAGAGCAACCACAACGCTGACCTCTGGATCGCGGCCACCGCGATCCGCTGGTCCATCGCGCTCGTAGCTCACGACGCGGTCTTCAGTGACTGTCCCCGTATCCGCCTGGTGACCGAGCTCGACGGCTGACGAGCTCGGCGAGCTGCTGAACGCCAACACTTCTCCATGACGCCGAAAGAACTCGCCGCCAAGATGTGGAGCCCAAAGGCTGCCGTCGATTCCAAAGGCAAAGCTCAGCGATCAATCCGCAAAGCCGCCCGCGATCTGTGGGGCAACGCGCCTGGCGGACGCTGGCGATTCTCCAAGGCACAGGTCGCCGCAATCGAACGACGCCTCAACGGTTAGCGGCTATGAGCGCTATCGCTCGGCGTCAACGGCTGCGCCCAGCTCGGCCATGCTCACGTCGAGCGCCTTGGCGATGGCGCGCACGGTCGGCCACGTCGGCGACGCCTGCGCCAGCTCGATCCGCGAGTAGGTGTTGAGCGAGACGCCGGCTGCTTGCGCGGTCGCTTCCTGCGAGAGCCCGCGCGCTTCGCGTAGGCGTCGCAGTACGGCCGTGAGAGCGGCATCGACTGGTTGATCTGGCGCAGGCATCCCGGCACCCTCGCACGCACCACCCCGTCGGGTCTACCACGTTGCCTTTTCATTGCCAACGGGGTAGGCTGGCCTTCCAGCAACTAAGTGCCCCCGCGCCGTTGACGCGGCCGGGGGCGTGGCAAAGGAGCCGTAACTCCAATGCAGCCGGAGAATATCCCGCGAGCCTCGCCCTTGGCCGTAGCCGTCTACGGCCACCATGTACGGATCGTCAGCGACCCCGCCATGCTGGAGCGGGTAGACCGTGCATTGCAGGGCGCAAGCCCGCGTCTGGGCGAACTCGCGGGCTCCGGTGTCCTGCGCTATGACGAGCTGACGATCGACACGCGCCCGCGCGTCGTCATGTACGGGCCGGTGCGCGTCGAGCTGCGCAGGCGCGAGTACGCGCTGCTGGCGTTCCTCGCCGCCGACCCCGAGCGCGTCTGGACACGCCACGAACTCCTGCGCGACGTGTGGGGCTACCGCTCGGACGGCACGACGCGCACCGTAGACTCGCACGCCTCCCGCGTACGGCGTGCTCTCGCAACGGCAGGCGCGGTCGGATGGGTCGTGTCCGTGTGGGGCGTCGGCTACAGGCTCGCGCCATGACGCGTGACACAGCCGCACTCGCCAAGTTCGGCGCGGCGCTCCGAACAGTCCGCGAACAGCAAGGCATGTCCCAGGTGAACCTCAGCGCCGCGTCGGGCTTGCATCGGACCCATATCTCGCGAATCGAGCGCGGGCTATGCGATCCGCACTTTGAGACGCTGATGAAGCTACGGCGCGGACTCGGATCACTCGCCGACGTATTCGCGTTGTGCGAAGGCGACTAAGGTGGCTGTCTCCGGGTGCTCCCGACAGTTGGGGCTCGATAGGTCTCTAACGTTTGGCCTTCTCGGCGGCTTACGCCGCCGACCTGTCCTCCGGCCGGCTTCGCACCGCCGCCTCGATCTCGTCGCGCAGGAAGATCCAGCGCCGGCCGAGCTTATGTCCGGGGAGCAGCCCGCGCCGCGCGTATTCGAGCACCGTCGAGACCGGCAGATGCAGTAGCTCGGCGACATCGCGGCCGTCGAGAACGTCCTCGCGCGTCAGCCGAGGACGGGTCGGGATGGACGTGGTCATCGTGTTCATCGACTCTGGGAAAGGTGTGGGTTGTGTGGAATCTCTGGGTAAAAGACCCCAAACCCCGCGAACCGGCCAACGAGTTCACGAACGCCGGCCCGCCGGAGCGACGACCCCGCCCTCCTTCTGCTTCAACGACGCTTCGAGAGCGCCCGATCCGCCTCCGGTAGCGCAGTAATCGCCGCCAACGCCGGCCTCCAACCTGCGACACCGACCGTCCCGACACGCCCTCGCTTCGCTCCGCTCCCCTCCAGCACAGACAACATGCACGGCTGTGCCGTGGCACAGCGAGCGCTGTGCGAATTTCGTGGCCGGTTTGGCCCGCTCAGGGTCATCACCCATGTGATGACCGCAGCGAGCATAGGTGCGTCCCGAGGCGGCGGGTACGCACGCTACCTGGAGAGCAAGACCGTTGAGCCCGAGCGCGGCGACTACTACCTGACCCCCGACGGCGAGATGGCCCAGGCCCCCGGCCGCTGGCTGGCCGATGCCGAGACCCTGGAAAGGCTCGGAGTTCAGGCCACCGAGCCGGTTGACGGCGCGGACTTCATCGCCCTGATGGAGGGCCGCCACCCAGGCACCGGCAGATGGCTACGCCCGGAGGGCGCCGGCGGAGGACGGGGTGGCGGAATCGACGTGACATTTAGCGCCCCGAAGTCCGTCTCAACGGTCTGGGCGCTCGGCGACCCGTGGCAGCGCGCGCAGATCGAGCAAGCCCACGCCAGCGCGGTTGAGCAGACGATCCTCTACCTGCGAGAGCAGGTTCCTGTTGTGCGACGACGCTACGGCGGCCAGGTCGTGGAAGAGCACGCCAAGGACGTGATCGCCACCGAGTACCGACACACCACCGCCCGCGGAGTCCAGGGCGCCCAGGCCCCAGACCCGCAGCTGCACAGCCACGTCGTCATCACCGGCGCGGTCCGCCAGGATGACCGGATTGTCGCCGTCGCGTCGCGGCCGATCTTCCGCAGCGCGCGGGAGCTCGGCGCGTTCTACCGCTCCGCGCTCGCCGACGAGCTCGTGCGGGAGGGCTATACGATCGAACATGGCACCGGCAAGGATGGCCGGTACTTCGAGATCGCCGGTGTCCCCCGCGAGCTGTGCGAGGCGTTCTCCGGTCGCTCGCGTGAGGTCGCCAGGGCGGCGGAGCGCTTCCGTGCCCGCTACGGCCGCGCTCCCGAACGCGGCGAGCTTCGCAACCTCGCGCTCGAGAACCGCCGGTCCAAGGAGCTGACCACACGCTCGGACCTACAACGAGTGTGGACACAGACCGGGCGCGATCACCGATTCGGCCCCGATGAGGCCGTGCGGCTGATCGGGGCATCCGAGCGGCCAAAGGCCGAGCGCGCGATCGAGGATCGGGTCGAGGCGAAGCTGACCGAGCAACACGCCGTCTTCCAAGAGCGCGACCTGCGCACAGTCGTGCTGGAGCAAGCCGCCGGCGAGCTGGCACCGGACGAGGCGCTCGCCGTCGCGCGGGAGATGGTCCGCGACCGGCGCGTGCTGACCTTGGAGGGCGGACGGATGACGACACTGGCGGTACGCGCCCAGGAGCAGGCGATCGAGCGCCGCGCCACACAGCTCGCCCAACCCGCGGACCGAGACGTCGGCGACGTCGCACGCGAGAACGCTGCCCGTGAGGTCGCGGAGCGCATCGGCGGACGGCTCAGCCCCGAGCAGCACCACGCGCTCGAACTCCTCACCGGTCCTGAGCGTGCTGCGGTCCTCGTCGGCCCTGCCGGAACCGGCAAGGGAGTCGTGATCGACGCCGCCGCCCGTGCCGAGCAGGCCGCCGGGCGAGAGACGATCGGGGTCGCCGTGTCGGGCTCCACCGCCGAGCGGCTCGGCGCCGACAGCCCCGCGCTGGCCGGGCAGACACTCACCCTGGACTCGCTGGTCGCCCGCGCGAACACGGGGGCCATCCACGTGGGCAGGGACACGACGGTAATCCTGGACGAGGCGGGGATGGTCGACCACAAGCGCCTCGACGTGCTGACCGAGCTGGTGGAGCGCTCCGGGGCGAAGCTGATCGCGGTCGGCGACGGCAAGCAGCTCCCCTCGATCGGCCCCGGCGGCATGTTCGACCGGCTCGTCGAGCACGCGCCCACCGCCGAACTCGCAGACATCCACCGCACCAAGGACCCCGCCGACCAGCGCGCATGGCAAGCACTACGCGCAGGAGAACCAGAGCGTGCGATGGCGCACTACGCCTCACGCGGCCAGCTACACCTCTCCGACACCCGCGACCAAGCAGCAGAGCAAGCCGTCCAAACATGGGCCACCCTCACGGAGGGCCGCGATATCCGCGAGGTCGCATTGATCGCCGACGCCTCCAACCAGGAGATCGACCGGCTCAACGCCCGCGCACAACACCTCCGCGCAGAGCGCGGCGAACTCGGACACCAGGAGATCCCGCTGCCCGGCGTCCATTACGGCCTGCGTGAAGGCGACCTGATCGCGTTCACCACTCAGCACCGCCCCCGAGGGCAACCACGGGTCGAGAACGGCACCCGCGGACAGGTCAGCGCCGTCCACGACAGAGGCGTGACCATCACGCTCGACGGATCAGAGCGCAGAGTCAAACTCGCCGGCGAGCACCTCGACTCGCTGAGGCTCGCCTACGCACAGCACGTTTACCGCCAGCAGGGAGCGACCGTAGAGCGCTCCGTCGTGCTCACCGGCGGCTGGCAGACCAGCAAGGAGACCGCCTACGTCGAGGCGACCCGCGCTCGCCACGGCACTACCTGGTTCATCGCCCGCGAGGACCTCGGCGAGGTAGGACAAGACGCCGGACGAATTACACGCCTCGCCCAGAAGATGGCCAACAGTCGTACCCAGACACCCTCGCTGGCTTACCCGGAGCGCCCCAATCCCGGCTGGGCCCCGAGCCGCGACCCCCTACGGCTTTGCTCTGCCCTATCGCCGACACGCTGGCTGACCCGCACGCTCAATCGCGATACGTCCGACCGCAGTGCGGGCCGCGGGCGCTGACGGACGTGGTGTAGCGGTACAGGCACTCAGCCGTAGATCGCGCGCTGCGCTGCGGCGAGGACAATCGCTGCGACGACGGTGCCGTCCCCTACGCGATAGAGCGACGGGGTCTGACGGTTCGAGACGCTGACCCGGACCCCGTTGGCGTAGACGTCTACGCTTGTGAGCCGATCGAGGCGCGACTCCACCGTTTTCCGGTCGCCCTGAAACACGACGCGGCTGCTCGTTAGGGAGAGCACACCGTCGTCCGCGGGCTCCAGGCTCGCCCCGACGACCACTGATCTCCCCCTCGACCCCGACGTCCGATACCGGACGCCCGGGGCGACCTTGAAGCTAACACCGCTTGAACTACCACGGTATTCCCGATGGATGACCTCCTTCATGAGCGATGCTCGAAGCTCAAAGTAGACGGTCTCGCCGGGCTTAGCGATTAGCTTCGGCTCCGACTCGATCGGCATGCGACCGTCATTTATCCGCGCGACCATAAACCGGCCTGCCAGGTCTAGCGGGAATGCGGAGCCGTCAGGTGTTACGGCTTCAAGCACCTCGCCAACGAGTCCCAGCTCGTCCTCCTCCTCTGCGGTGAGGAGGTCGTCTTCTAGGGTTCGTTCAAGAAGGGCCCGATAAGCGGCCTGGTTCAGGCGTGCGAGCTTCCGAGACTTAAGACCGGTGGCGTCGGCGGCGAGGGTTAGTCGATCAGCGAGCCCCGCCAGCGGAGCGTGTCCGTCGATGACAGCTCGCAAGATCTGTTGATAACCAACCTCAGCCTGTCGCTCCTCTTCGCTGCGGCGCCCGAAGAGCCGGTGCGTAGGCTTTTTCGCTTGCCTCGACGGTAGCTCCTGCTCGGGCTCAGGCGGCGCAGGCTCCGGCTTGGGCGCAGGAGGCTCCCGCTCCGGCGGAGGCGGCGCAGGCTCCGGCTCGGGCGGCGCAGGCGGCGTCGGCTCCGGCTTGGGCGCAGGAGGCTCAGGCGTTGGCGGAGCCGCCGGTGTTGGCGTTGGTGACTTAGGTGTGGAGCTGGGGTGACGAGCATCGGCTGGCCGTACGCCGCGCGGCCAACCCCCGGTCATGGGAATTAGATCGTCGGAGACGGCCCGGATACGTACTGCGCGTAGTTCCCAATCGCCGATTGTCGCCCGGCCAACTGACTCGGTCGTGATTTCCGCTGGGAGGTGTTCTGGGTGTTTGTCATAGCCGCCACGCAGGAGGTCGTCCCAGGCGATGGTTTCGCGACGATCCGGCAGGCGGCGCTGACAAAGCTCCTCCGACACATGGTTCTTCGTCTCGAAGAGGTCGGCGAAGGCTGAGCCCGCCCAGAGGGACTTCTCTGCTCCGGTCATTAGAAAGGTCGCAGGATGGTCCTCGCGGGTCTTGCCGAGCGCCATCTTGAACAAATCCCAGATGGCCTCGTAGAGCACGTCGTTTCCCGGCCCACACCACTTCAGCTCGCACATCCAAGCCAGAGCATCCTCGGGGTCAGGACGCCTCAGCAGCAGATCGACATTCCCAACTCCCGGCCAATCTGGGATCAGGACACGCCGACCCTTTTCCGCGCGTGTCCCGAAGACGGTCATGAGAACCGCCAGAGCAGATGGCTCCAGGTCCTTCCGCTCTCTCAGCGCCCCAACGCTAGCGGACTCCCGGTTCGCCCGGGTCCCGAGCTGATCGGCAATCGCCTCGACCAGCTCCTCGGTGAGTCCCATCTCGGCCTCGTTGAAGCTGCGCTTTCCTTGGCGCTCGTCATCGGTTGACATCGCTCCCCTCCCTTAGTCCGGGGAAGTATCGCGCACGGGTATGTTCGCCGGAAGACATGGTTCTCGCAAAATCAGGGCCGATGTGGTACTCACATACGGTACTTTCCGCGAAGCTTTAGTAGCAATCGAGCACCAAACCGTCCCCAAAACCGGCCTGTTTGCAGGCATTTCCTCCAGTGGAGCCAGCCGGGATCGAACCGGCGACCTCCTGCTTGCAAAGCAGGCGCTCTCCCAGCTGAGCTATGGCCCCGTAGCTCTTCGAGTTTAGGGGGAACGGCACCGACTCGAAGGGCCACCGCCACGTTGCAGACCGACGGCTGGGGCTACTCGAACGAGAGCCGCTCCTGCCCGGGTACGTCCTCTGGCGCGGACAGGTGGTCGCGCTCGCTCGGCGTCTCCCAGTCGAGCGAGTCATCCGCAAGCCCCTCCTCGGCGTATGCCGCCGGCGCCAGCCCATCCGCGATCGCCCCGGCGGGCGGAGCGCTATCGGCGGCTTCGTGGTCTTCGTCCATCACCGCCTGCATGTCCAGCTCGGCCGTCTCCTGCCCCACTGGCGAGAGATCCGCGAGCTGCTCATGTCCATCGGGATGGTCGTCGACGGGCAGGGCACCGGCGGGCGCGATCTCGACGGCGACCTGGGCCTCCTCCTGCGCCGCGTGGCCGCCGTCGCCATCCGGACCGGCCTGCTCGTCCACGGCGTGCTCCTCCAAGTCCACGGGCTCGAGGATCTCCCGCTCCTCGCGAGCTATCGCGCTTGGATCCGCACCCCTCCGGCGCTTTAGCTCCAGGTGTTCGCGTATGGCTTCGTCGAGCAGTCCCATGCCGCCGCCAAACCATACTGCGCTCGGCCGGACTCGTTCTCCGACTACACTTCTCAGGCCGTCCGCATCGCCGCTGGCATGCGCGCACGGGGCTATAGCTCAGCTGGGAGAGCGCCTGGATCGCACCCAGGAGGTCGGGGGTTCGAGTCCCCCTAGCTC